>NZ_CP047933.1:0-2543402 GCF_014280095.1 Synechococcus sp. A15-60 | reverse complement strand
CAAAACCCACTGCAGGAGCAATGGTTGGTCTTGCACAGTCCTGAGGAATCACGAATCAGGATTGCGGAGAAAACCCGGTTCTTCACAGAATTAACAGGGTGGGGAAAGGTCGCTTGGTCTCACGAAGGTTGGTTTGCCTCGGTTTTCCACGGGTTGAGGACAACGTTTTTCGCCGTCTTCCGCAGGCGGTTTGTGAGCTGGTACGGCGCATTGGCAGGGTGTCTGGTGTGATCTGTCATAAAAAAAGCCCCCTTGAAGAAGGGAGCTCAGCTTGATCAGCCTGTGTTGATCAAACCGTGTGATCCTTGTTTCAACAGATGGTGTTGATCAGAAACCCATCACCTTGGCCACGGTGCTCAGGTCTGGGGTGAGATCCGTATGGAAGGCCGCATCGTTGTTGTTGATCGCGCAGTCAGGATCTTTCAGTCCATTACCAGTCAGTACACAGACCACCGTCGCTCCGGCCGGAACCTCATCTTTGCGCTTCAGAAGACCGGCTACGGAAGCGGCGCTGGCCGGTTCACAGAACACGCCTTCCTGCCCACCGAGCAATTTGTAGGCCTCGATGATTTCGTCATCGGTCACATCTAGGAAAGCGCCATTGCTGGCGGCTCGAGCGGCGATCGCTTTCTCGCGATTGACGGGATTGCCGATGCGAATGGCTGTGGCGATGGTTTCAGGATCTGCGACGGTGGTTTCGTTCACCAAGGGGGCTGACCCACTGGCCTGAAAACCCATCATTCGAGGCAGGGTGCGGCTTCGACCGGCTTGGTGATACTCCTGGAAACCCATCCAGTAAGCCGTGATGTTTCCGGCGTTGCCCATCGGGATGCACAACCAGTCCGGAGCGTCACCGAGGGCATCGATCAACTCAAAGGCTGCTGTTTTTTGTCCCTGCAATCGGTAGGGATTCACCGAATTCACAAGGGTGACCGGGTATTGGTCGGAGACTTCACGCACGATGTCCAGTGCACGGTCGAAGTTTCCGCGAATCGCCAGCACTTCAGCGCCGTAGACCAGTGCCTGCGCCAGCTTGCCTTGGGCGACATAGCCATCCGGAATCAGCACGAAGGCACGCATGCCGGCACGGCGGGCGTAGGCGGCCGCTGCTGCGGATGTATTGCCCGTGCTGGCACAGATCACCGCTTCACAGCCGGCCTCCTTGGCCTTGCTGATGGCCATTGTCATGCCCCGATCTTTAAAAGAACCCGTGGGATTCAGTCCGTCGTACTTCACGTAGACCTTCACGCCATTGCCGATCCGCTCGGCAATGGAAGGGACCGGGATCAACGGAGTTGCGCCTTCGCGCAAGGTCACCACAGGCGTGGAGTCACTCACAGGCAACCAGGATCGGTAGGCCTCAATCAGCCCTGGCCAGTCCTGCATGACAGGAGCCGGGGAGAAACGGCGACGGAGGCTGTTGAGCAGTGACACCTGCGGCGGGCAATCTTCTTCAGGAATCTATGTTGCAGGCCCTGCTCCCTGGTCCAGCTGCCGTCCTTTAGTTGCCGCCGTCCTTCAGACCATCCAGCGGAGAGTCAGAGAAGAACTGCACCAATCCGGCAATGGATTCAGCTTTTTCGATTACAGCCATCAGCGCTGGAATGTTGATCTCCATCACCTCGGCAGGGTAGGCCTCGAGAAATTTGATGGCGGTTAGGCCTCCCTCTCCGATCTGCATGCCGTTAATCACTCCGGCGCGGATGGCCGGCACGCTTACTGACGGGGCCGGCACTTTCAGGGGGTAAATGATTCTGGCAACGCGTGTCAGGATCACATCGCCGATCCGTGTTGACATCAGTCGGCTGGTCAACACCAGTGGTAAGTCGATCTCCTGATTCAGAAGGTTTGCGACTTCTGCTGGATCCTGCCGGCTCAATTTCAGAAGATTGGCAAGGAGTCCTCGGGCTTCTCCAGTTTCAGCCAGGTAGGACAAATCGGCCACGCTGAGCGAACGGATGAATGCACCACTGACGAGGGCCACATCCTTGGCGGCATGGGCAGGTTGGAAGCAGCTCAGAACACTAATGGCGAGTGCTGAACCTGTTGCAAGGGCTTGCCGCCGAAGGCGTGATCGTGCAGACATGGCCAGATCGAAGCGCTCGGAATCTAGGGGGAGACTCCTGCTGCCGCTTTAACCAACCGGACAACTCCACGTTCGGCCAATCCTTGAGCGAGCTCGACGCCCATGCGTCGTGCATCAGGTTCTCGCATCAGTCTTGGCAAGCGGCTGAACAGCAGATCAGGGGTGAAGCCAGGAAGTTGCTGCAGCACATGCACGAGTTGCCGTATCGGCTCAAGGTCGAGGTAAACGTTCTGATTGAACTCCGAGTTCGCCTGCATCAGCAAGGGCGGTTGTAGGGGCCGTGGCAGGCGACGGCCCAGGCGTTGAAGGGTCATCCATCCCAGCGAATCGAGCTGGTCGGCTGCAGCTTCCACAAGCTGATGTCGCAACATCCCTCCATTGGCTGACAACAGGAAATCAAGAACTTGATCCAGCAGGATCTCTAGATCCAATTGGTCCTGGCTGGCTGCACTGGCCATCAGATTTTCTAGGCGTGTCCAGCGGAAAATGTCGCCGTCGAACAGCATCTCCTTGAGGCTTTGCCTCAGTTGAGGATCTGGATCTTCCATCAGGCGGCGCGCGAAATAGGGGTAAGCCGCTCCGAGAATTTTGAAGTCGGGATCCACGCTTAATGCGATGCCTTCCAGCGTTACCAGCGATCGGATGATCAGGGCGTAGTACGGGGGAACTCGGAATGGGAACTTGTACATGACCCCGGAGAGGTCGTCGGTCACTGCTTTGAAGTCCATCCGGCTGACGCCCGCTTCCAGTGCCTGACTGAACACAGTCTCGAAGGCCGGAACAATCGGTTCGAGGTTTACGTCTTCAGCGAGGAAGCCGAGGCTGACGAAATCCTTGGAGAGTTTGCCGAAGTTGCGGTTCACCAGGTGAACAACGGCCTGAATCAAGCCAGTGCGGGATTCTCGCGTCACCTCACTCATCATCCCGAAATCGAGATAACAAAGTCGCCCGTCGGACAGGGCTAGGAGATTGCCAGGGTGGGGATCAGCATGGAAAAAGCCATGCTCAAGAAGTTGCTGCAGGCTGCAGTTCACACCCACTTCCACCATGTCGTCGGGATCGATCCCGAGCTCGCGCACTGCTTCGAGATTGGTGAGTTTGACGCCGTCGATCCATTCCATCGTCAGCACCCTTCGGCTCGTGGCTTCTCGGTAAATCCGGGGAACCGCGATGCGGGGGTTGTGTCGGTGGAGCTCACAGAATTTTTCCGCGTTGCCCGCTTCGTTGAGGTAGTCCATCTCCTCGAACACCCGCCGACCCAATTCATCGATCAGGGCAACCAGATCACTGCGGATCAGACCGATGTTGCTGTTGAGCCAGGCAGCGATATTGCGCACGATGTACAGATCCAGAGTGATCTGTTCACGCAGTCCCGGGCGTTGAACTTTCACGGCCACGCGTTGGCCATCCTTCAAAACCCCTTTGTGGACTTGTCCGAGCGAGGCCGCTGAGATCGGCTCACGCTCCAGTTCGGCATAGATGCTGTCAACGGGACCACCGAGGTCTTCCTCGATGCAGGCCATGGCCAGATCACTGTCGAATCCAGGGAGTTGATCCTGCAGTTGCGCCAGTTCCTCCAGCAGAACGGGCGGAACGATGTCGGGTCGGGTCGACAGAGCCTGTCCAGCTTTGATGAAGGCGGGACCAAGATCCACCAGCAACTCGGCGCATTCGCGCGCTCGGCTTCTGGCGCGCTGCTGATCCTTCAGCAGCCCAAAAAACCAGTCGAAGCCAATGCCGATCAGCAGCAGGCCAATCGGTACCAGGGTTTGCCAGAGGCGCCGCAGCAGTCGCTGGGGGTGTCCTGCGTAGATGCGCGTGATTTCGGCCGGGTCATACGTGAGCAGACCGGCGGCTTCGATGAAATCTCCGAGTTCTTGTGGGGCCACAGGCCTGAATGCCTTATCTCCCCCCTTCTAAACGAGCTGAGCCGCCGCTACGGTCGGCATCACCACCGGGTTCTGCTGTGCTCACCGGTTTGCGACTTGAAAACATTGCCCTGATCGACAGCCTGGAGCTGGCGTTTGACCGAGGTTTTTCTGTGCTGACCGGTGAAACGGGAGCGGGCAAATCAATTCTTCTTGACGCCTTGGATGCGGCCCTGGGAGGTGTTCAGGCCAGTGCGGCTGTGCGGTTGTTGCGTTCCGGCTGTGAGCGAGCAGTGATTGAAGCGACGTTTCGTCCTGGCAGGGCCGCCCTGCGCTGGCTGGAGGAACAGCAGCTGGCTGAGGGAGAGGAGGAGCTCGTGGTCAGCCGTGAATGGCGACGTCAGGAGGATCGGCTGACCAGTCGTTCCAGGTTGAATGGGGTGATGGTGAATCGTCAGCAGCTGCTGGCTCTCCGCCCTCTGCTGATTGATCTCACTGTGCAAGGGCAGACCCAGCAACTGGCTCGTCCTGGTCAGCAGAAACGCTGGCTGGATCATCTTGGTGGAGCTCCCCTGGAACAGGAGTTGTCTGAGGTGCGCCGTCACTGGCAGGACTGGCTGCACTGCAGGTCTGCGTTGGAGCAGGCGGAGAGGGATCGTCTGCAGTTGGATCAGCAGCGGGAGGAGCTGGATGCCTTGCTGGTGGAACTGGAGAGTGCCGAACTCGATGACCCTGCTGAGATCGCCCAGCTGGAGGCTGAGCAGGATCGGTTGGTGCACGGTGTGCGTCTCCAGGAGGGTCTCGCTCTGCTAATCGGGCGTCTGCAGGACGGGGCAGAGCAGGCACCGTCTGCGTTGGATCATCTGGTGGCATGCACCCATGAACTGCAGCAGATGCAGGCACTGGATGCCTCGCTTCAATCCCTGAAGGAGCAATGTCTTGATCTAGAGGCCGGTGTGCAGGATCTGATTCGTGGCCTCGAGGCGTATGGCGCATCCCTGGAGAGTGATCCCGAACGCCTGGCCTTCCTTCAAGACAGGTTGGCTCAACTCAAGCGTCTTGAACGACGTCATGGACAGGAACTGGAGACCTTGATCCAGCAACGCGACGAGCTGCGTGATCGGCAACAGTCTGGAGGTGCTGATGGGCTTTTGGAGCGATTGCGTGACCAAGAGCGCGCCGCCTGTGCTGTTCGTGATCGAGGCAATGCTGCGCTTCGCGTCCGGCGGCTTGCTGTGGCCGCGCGGTTGCAGGAGCAGCTCATGGGGCATCTCCGGCCAATGGGTTTGGCCAATGTTCGTTTTGTAGTGGCTGTGGAGCCCGCCGATCCGAGCGAGAGCGGGGCCGACGCAGTGCAGTTTCTGTTTTCCGCCAATCCCGGACAGCCGCTGGCGCCGCTCGCTGATGTCGCTTCAGGCGGGGAGATGTCCCGTTTTCTGCTGGCGCTGAAGACCTGTCTGGCGGATGTGGACGGATCCAGCACACTCCTTTTTGATGAGATCGACACTGGCGTGAGTGGACGCGTCAGTGGTGCCATGGCGGATCTCCTGCGCAGGTTGTCGCGTCACCGTCAGGTGTTTTGCGTGACCCATCAACCGCTGGTGGCGGCCGCGGCGGATCATCATTTCCGCGTCAGCAAAGCCATCAGCGATGGTGTGACTCGCTCTCAGGTGTCCCAACTGCAGGACACTCAGGCGCGTCAACAGGAATTGGCGGAACTAGCGGGTGGCGATCTTCAGGAGGCCAAGGCCTATGCGGCCAGCCTGCTGGATCAGAAGGCTGCCTGACCACCCTCCGATCTTCGTAGAATCCTCAGTTCCCGAGATCCAGCCGTATGGGGCGCACCGCTCCCAACTCGAAGGCCTCATCGCCGGCGAAGCCGGTCAGCCTGAGTGCTGGATCCGATGAGGACGTGATCCGCGTGCGGGGGGCCCGCCAGCACAACCTCAAGAACGTTGATGTCACCATCCCCCGCAATAAGTTGGTGGTGTTCACCGGCGTGAGCGGAAGTGGTAAGAGCTCACTCGCTTTCGACACGATCTTTGCGGAGGGTCAGCGCCGTTACGTCGAGAGTCTTTCTGCCTATGCCCGCCAGTTTCTGGGACAGGTGGACAAGCCTGATGTGGATGCCATCGAAGGGCTTTCACCGGCTATTTCCATCGATCAGAAATCCACCAGTCACAATCCCCGATCAACAGTTGGCACTGTCACGGAGATTCAGGACTACCTTCGTTTGCTGTTCGGTCGCGCCGGCGAACCTCACTGCCCGAAGTGTGATCGGCCGATTCGCCCTCAGACCATCGATGAGATGGTCGATCAGATTCTGACTCTGCCGGAGGGAACTCGCTATCAGCTGCTGGCACCGGTGGTGCGCGGCAAGAAAGGGACCCACACCAAGTTGATCAGTGGTTTAGCTGCTGAGGGTTTCGCCAGAGTTCGCATCAACGGAGAGGTGCGCGAACTTGCTGACAACATCGAGCTCGACAAGAACCACAATCACAACATTGAAGTGGTGGTGGATCGCCTCGTTGCCCGGGAGGGCATCCAGGAACGACTGACAGATTCATTGCGCACTTCGCTCAAGCGCGGCGATGGTTTGGCCATCGTTGAGGTGGTTCCCAAGAAAGACGAGGAACTCCCTCAAGGGCTCGAAAGAGAGCGCCTCTATTCAGAGAACTTCGCTTGTCCTGAACACGGCTCAGTGATCGAGGAGTTGTCTCCACGGTTGTTCTCTTTCAACAGTCCATACGGTGCCTGTGAGGCTTGTCACGGCATCGGCCACTTGCGCAAGTTCACCCGTGAGCGGGTGATCCCGGATCCTTCCCTGCCGGTGTACGCCGCTGTGGCCCCCTGGGCCGAGAAAGACAATTCCTATTACTTCTCCTTGCTCTACTCCGTCGGTGAGGCGTTCGGTTTCGAGATCAAGACCCCTTGGCAGGAGCTGACGGAAGAGCAGCAAGACGTGCTGCTCAACGGCAGCCGAGATCCCATCTTGATCCAGGCAGACAGCCGTTATCGCAAGGGTCAGACGGGCTATCACCGTCCATTTGAGGGCATCCTGCCGATTCTGGAGCGACAGCTCCGTGACGCCAGTGGTGAGTCCCAGCGTCAAAAGTTGGAGAAGTATTTGGAACTGGTGCCTTGTTCCAGCTGCGCTGGAAAACGTCTGCGTCCTGAGGCTCTGGCCGTTCGGATCGGGCCTTATCGGATTACCGATCTCACCGCTGTGAGCGTGGGCCAGACCCTGGAACGGATTGAGCAGTTGATGGGTGTCGGCGCATTCGAGGGCGAGCAACCGCTGCTGACCGATCGCCAAATGCAGATCGGTGATCTCGTGCTGCGTGAAATCCGCATGCGCCTGCGTTTTCTCCTGGATGTCGGATTGGATTACCTGAGTCTTGATCGGCCGGCGATGACCCTTTCAGGCGGCGAAGCGCAACGCATCCGCCTGGCCACGCAGATCGGCGCCGGTCTAACCGGGGTGCTCTATGTGCTCGACGAACCGAGCATCGGCTTGCATCAGCGGGATAACGACCGTTTGCTGGCCACCCTCGAGCGGCTGCGAGACCTGGGTAACACCCTCGTGGTGGTGGAACACGATGAAGACACGATTCGCGCCGCTGACCACCTGGTGGACATCGGTCCGGGTGCCGGTGTGCATGGCGGCCACATCGTGGCCGAGGGATCGTTGCAGGATCTTCTGAATGCGGAGGAGTCCCTCACAGGGGCCTACCTCAGTGGTGAGCGCAGCATCCCCACCCCTCCTGAGCGTCGTTTGGCAGGGACGCGCAGCCTCAAGCTTCAGGAGTGCTCCCGCAACAATCTCAAAAATGTGAGTGTGGAGTTTCCACTGGGTCGGTTGGTGTCCGTCACCGGTGTGAGTGGCAGCGGCAAGAGCACCCTGGTGAATGAGCTGCTTCATCCCGCACTCGAGCACGGTCTTGGCCACAAAGTTCCCTTCCCTAGCGGTCTGGGTGAGCTGCGCGGACTGAAGTCAATCGACAAGGTGATTGTGATCGACCAATCACCGATCGGCCGGACGCCTCGCTCCAACCCTGCGACCTACACCGGCGCGTTCGATCCGATCCGTCAGGTCTTTGCTGCCACTGTTGAAGCCAAGGCCCGTGGCTATCAGGTGGGTCAGTTCAGCTTCAACGTCAAAGGCGGTCGCTGTGAGGCCTGCAAGGGGCAGGGTGTGAACGTGATCGAGATGAATTTCCTGCCAGACGTCTACGTGCAGTGTGATGTCTGCAAGGGAGCAAGGTTCAACCGCGAGACCCTTCAAGTCACCTACAAGGGCTACACGATTGCTGATGTTCTGCAGATGACCGTGGAACAGGCGGCCGATGTGTTCTCGGCGATTCCCCAGGCGGCTGATCGCTTGCGCACCCTCGTGGATGTTGGCCTCGGATACGTGAAGCTCGGTCAGCCGGCACCAACCCTGTCCGGAGGCGAAGCTCAGCGGGTGAAGTTGGCCACGGAGTTGTCGAGGCGAGCCACCGGCAAGACGCTCTATCTGATCGACGAACCCACCACCGGTCTCAGTTTCTATGACGTGCACAAATTGATGGATGTGATGCAGAGGTTGGTGGACAAGGGCAATTCGATCATCTGCATTGAGCACAATCTTGATGTGATTCGCTGCTCTGATTGGTTGATTGATCTGGGACCGGAGGGAGGTGATCGCGGTGGTCAGATCGTGGCCTGTGGAACGCCAGAGGAGGTTGCTCAACACCCAACCAGCCACACAGGGCGTTACCTCGCCAAAGTGTTGAAGCAGCATCCACCGGAGAACCTCCCCCTCGCGGCATGAGGCTTGTCCAGCGCTTTCGGATCCCTGCACTCACCGCTGCTTTGGGGTCGTTGTTGCTGGCTCAACCGTCCGCTGCGGCTGATCGGCTCACGTTTACGCTGCCGCTGTTTGAGGAACAATTCAGTCTCGACCTCACCAGGGCATATACGGCCCAGGAGTTGATTGATTCCAATCCGGATCTGCAGGAACTTGATCGTGCGGGCAGTGGTGCAGTTCAGCGACTGATGGAGGCTTTGCTCACCGCACCTCTTCCTCAAACCACAGGGGACATCGTCAATCAGTCGCTTGGTCATCCCTTGTTCGAGCAGGCTTTGATCGCTGCGTCTGAACTGGTGCAAGTCACCGGTATTCCCGTTGATACCAGTGGTCGCATGCTCGCGGATGCTCTGGCCGCGGCCTACCGCGACGATGAGCCTCATCTTCTGGGCTTGCTTCGCCATGTGCCTGGTGAGGAGATCACGTTGAATCTCGAGGTGCTGGCCTTCTACGCCAATCGTCTGCGGCGCAATCAGGATGATGCCAGGGCACTGGTGCAGCAGACCACGGCCGCCACACCGGTTTCTGCCGAGGTGATGGCGGGTCTTGATTCCGGTTGGAGCCGCGATCATCGATCCGTTGCTGTGGCCCATCGCGTCCGGCCTCTGGAGGTGACGGTGATCGCTCCTAAGCGATCCTCCAATGGTCGTCTGGTGGTGATATCCCATGGTCTCTGGGATGAACCGGCCAGTTTTGAGGGCTGGGCGCATCTTTTGGCAGCCCATGGCTTCGCCGTGTTGTTACCCCGCCATCCCGGCAGCGATGCGGAGCAGCAGCGAGCGCTTCTTCAGGGTGAACAACCCCCACCATCGTCAGAAGAGCTGCGACTGCGTCCGATGGATGTCACCGCGCTGATCGATGCCGTCGCTGCCGGTCAACTGTTGTCGGAGTTCAGACTTGATACCGATGCTGTCGCGGTCGTTGGCCACTCCTGGGGTGCCACAAGCGCTCTTCAGTTAAGTGGGTTGCAAACCACCAGCAGAAAGCTCGCTGTCCGTTGCCTGGATCCCAATGATCCCGATCGCAACCTCAGCTGGTTGTTGCAGTGCAGCTGGCTGGATGGAGCTGACCAGGGATCCTTGGCCGATCCCAGGGTTCGGACCGCTGTGGTCGTGAGCCCGCCTCTGCGATTGCTCTTTGATGAGTCGAGTGGTCCTGCAATGCACGCCAAGGTGCTGCTGGTGAGTGGCACCCGCGACTGGGTGGTGCCTTCGGATCCGGAGGCGGTTGTTCCTCTGCGCAATGGTCAGCCAATGGCGAACGGTCATCGGATCGTGTTGGCCTCCGGTGGCGATCACTTCAATCTCTGGGCTCCGATTGATGCCGAAGAGCCGCCGGTTCTCGCCCCACTCATCTTGGCCTGGATCAACGAACAGTTGGAGGTGACTGATTCATTCCGTTTCAGCAGGGGTGGCTGGGGGAATGAACGGGTACCTCTTCTTGATATCACTCCAAAGTTATGAGATTCGTTACGACAATTCTTGGATCAATCAAGCATTTTGTGTCTAATTCTCAACATTCAATCAGCTGATTTTTCCAGTGTTTTACTCCCTCAGAGTTCAGTTCTTGCAAGTTGTTTGGCCTGGTTCAACAACGCTTCAACGAAACTTCTCAGATTTTTTTTACGTTTCCAATCTCTAGATCCCCTCACCCTTGAACCGGACACCAGGACTTGTTCCTGCTCGTGTTGGAGACATTTTGGGACTGAAGCTGCTGCATCTGCATCTCCATGGCTTGTTTCGATCCCATGATCTGGAACTTGGCCGCGACGCGGATACCGGTGGTCAGACCCTTTACGTGCTTGAGCTTGTGCGCAGCCTCGCCAACCGCGCTGAGGTGGATCATGTCGAGGTGGTGACGCGTTTGATTCAGGACCGTCGGATGTCCCTGGATTACGCCCAACCGCATGAATCGATCGCACCTGGGGCATCGATCCGTCGATTCAGCTTTGGGCCTCGGCGCTATCTGCGCAAGGAACAGCTTTGGCCTTATCTCGATGAGTTGGCTGATCAGCTGGTTCGTCACCTTCAGGTTTCGGACAATCGTCCTGACTGGATCCACGCCCACTACGCCGATGCAGGGTATGTGGGCGCATTAGTCAGTCGACGGCTTGGAATTCCTCTTGTGTTCACTGGGCATTCCCTCGGTCGAGAGAAACTGCGCCGATTGCTGGCGGCCGGTGGCGATCATGAGCAGATCGAACAGTCGTACTCGATCAGCAGGCGGATCGATGCTGAGGAACTGGCCTTGGCCCATGCCGATCTTGTGATCACCAGCACGCGACAGGAACGCGATGAACAGTATTGCCGCTATGGACGTTTCAAGTCGGAGTGTGCCCAGGTGGTTCCTCCGGGTGTGGATTCAAGACGTTTCCACCCTTTGGGCAGTGTTGATGAGTCTGTCCAGGTCTCGGAGTTGCTGAGCTCCTTTTTGCGTGATCCCGATCGACCTCCTCTGCTGGCAATCTGCAGAGCCGATCGCCGCAAGAACATTCCCGCGCTGGTCGAGGCCTTCGGTCGCTCCGCTGTGCTGCGTCAGCGGCACAACCTGGTGTTGGTGCTGGGCACGCGAGAGGACTCCCGTCAGATGGATCGTCAGCAACGGGAGGTGTTTCAGCAGATCTTCGAACTGGTTGATCGATACGACCTCTATGGATTGGTGGCGTATCCCAAACAGCACCGTCGTGATCAGGTGCCGTTGATCTACCGCTGGGCTGCGGCTCGCCAGGGTCTGTTCGTCAATCCTGCGCTGACCGAACCCTTTGGTCTCACGCTCCTGGAGGCGGCCGCCTCCGGTTTGCCGATGGTGGCGACCGATGACGGTGGTCCACGCGAAATCCTGCGCCGCTGTGACAACGGCCTGCTGGTGGATGTGACTGATCTCGAATCGGTTCAGGACGGTCTCGAGCGAGCGGGAGCGGATCGCCATCGCTGGAGACGCTGGAGCGATAACGGTGTTGAGGCGGTGAGTCGTCACTACAGCTGGGATGCCCATGTCTGCAGTTACATGGCCCTCATGCAGGAGCGGCTCAAACGTTCCAACGCCGTGCCAGCCACATCTCAATTGATTCAGCAGGATTCATCGCTCAGTCCTCTTGGATCCCGCTTGCTGCTGCTGGATCTCGACAGCAGCCTGGAACACCCGGCGGCAGAGGATCTGCAAATTTTGCGGAAACAGTTGATCGCTCCCGCTGCTCAGGCGGTTCGCACCGGCCTGGGAATCATCACCGGTCGTTCCTTGTCCGTCGCCCGCCAACGCTTCGCTGAACTGCACCTCCCTGATCCTCAGGTCTGGATCACCCAGGCGGGAACACAGATTCATTACGGTCAGGACCAGGTGGCGGATCGTTTCTGGCAAGCCCAGATCGGCGTCGATTGGTCGCGGATGGCGGTTGAGCGGACCCTCGCTGACCTGGACGATCACATGGACCTTCAGAAACCCGAGCATCAGGGGCAATTCAAGGTCAGTTATCTCCTGCGTCAGTCCGGCCCATCTGTGCTTCCCCTGATTCGCCAGCGTCTGCGGCAGCACGGTCAGCCTGCCCGTCCGCACCTGCGCTGTCATTGGTTTCTGGATGTGTTGCCGCTGCGTGCATCTCGCAGCGAGGCGATCCGTTTTCTGTCACTGCGCTGGAAGCTGCCGCTCGAGCAGATCTTGGTGGTGGCCAGTCAGCAGGGGGATGTGGAACTGGTGCAGGGTCTCCCGGCAGCCGTCGTTCCGGCTGACCATGACCCGTGCCTGGATGGCTGCCGGCAGCAGAAGCGGGTCTATTTCGCCAATCGCTCACGATTGCCCGGCGTGCTGGAAGGACTCCAGCACTACCGATTCCTCAGCGCCCGGTCGCGCCTCGATCAGTCTTCGATCTGAAGCGTGACCGCTGCAGCACTGCCGTCCGCTTTGGCCTGAGCTTCGATTCGATCCTTCCCGCGGGCGAGGGCGACGCCCATGCGTCGTCCAGGTCTTGGCTGGGCTTTGCCGAACAGCAGAACATTGGTGTCGGGTTGGCTCAACGCCTCTTCCAGACCCCTAAAGCTGACGCGTTTGCCATGCTGGTCAGCGAGGATCACACGGCTCGCTGCCGACTCCGTGCAGTGGATTGCGGGGATTGGCAGACCCAGAACGGCCCTTAGATGCAACTCGAATTCACTGAGGTTCTGGCTGATCAAGGTGACCAGTCCGGTGTCATGAGGACGGGGTGAGAGCTCCGAAAAAATCACCTCATCTCCGCAGAGGAAGAATTCGACGCCGAACAGTCCGGCACCACCAAGGTTGTCCGTGACAGTGCGGGCCATGGCCTGGGCTTGTTCCAACTGCTCTGCACTCAGGGCAGCGGGTTGCCAGCTGCACTGATAATCCCCGTTGGTCTGCTCATGACCGATGGGCGGGCAGAACAAGGTGGATCCATCCCGCTGTCGGATGGTCAGCAGGGTGATTTCCAGGTCGAAGCGCAGAAATTCTTCAACGATCACTTGGGCCGACGTGCCACGGGCATTTGCCATGGCTGCTTCCCACGCTTGGTCGAGGTCCTCAGCCCGCTCCACCACACTCTGGCCTTTTCCGGAGGAGCTCATGACAGGCTTCACCACCACCGGCCAGCCCAGAGGTTCTGCCGCTTGATGGAGCTCTTCCGCGCTAGCGGCGTAGGCAAATCGCGCTGTGCGCAGGCCGAGTTCTTCGGCGGCAAGATTGCGAATGCGATCCCTGTTCATTGTCACGGCTGTGGCCCGGGCTGTTGGGATCACGGTGATGCCGTCGTCTTCGAGCTCTGTCAGTGCATTCACTGCTAGTGCTTCGATCTCGGGAATCACCACCGTTGGACGGTGGCGGCGCACCACCTCCAGGAGAGCCTCCGGTTCTGTCATCGGCAGCACTTCCGCCACGTCCGCCACCTGCATCGCTGGGGCGTTGTCGTAGCGATCACAGGCGATCACCCTGCAGCCCAGGCGTTGGGCGGCAATTGCAACTTCCTTGCCGAGTTCACCACTGCCCAGCAGCATCACCGTGGCGGGAAAGGTCGTCATCGCTTGTTTCGCGGCAGCATGGTCTGATCTTCGCGTTTCGCCTGATGGCCGCTCTCCAGAGCCTCATCACCTTTGCCTTCACAACGGCGGGGGATGCGGCTGATGGTCTGTTGTTTGGCTGGGAGATCGCCACGATTCAGAAGTGGGTGTTGATCTACCTCGGTGTCTCTTCGCTGGCATTCGTGCTGGTGTGGCTTGTCGGTGCGTTGCGCACGAAAGGCTGAGTCAAAGCAGCAGGCAGCCAAGCAGGATTACGCCATACAGCGTGATCAGCTGCATGCCCTCGTACCAGTCCAGCTGGTTGTTTTCGGTGATCCAGTGCACTGCCAACACGGCGATCCCTGTGCAGCCCAATGCGTTGAGTGGCACGCTCAGGTGCAGAAAACGTCCCAGAGGCCAGCCGATCAGCACCAGCACAGGCAGCACGAACAACATCAGCTGACCGCTCGATTCCATCGTGCTGGTGATGGCCAGGTCCATGCGACCGCGGCGGGCGGCACCGACGGCGATCACACCTTCGGCGGTGGATCCGAACAGCGGCAGCAGGATCAGACCGATGAACAGTTCGCTGAGATGTGTGTGTGCCACCAGCACTTCCAGGGTCTGCACAAGGGGCTCTGAAATCGCCACAACGGCGAGGCTCACCACGCCCATGGCGATCAGGATGGCTGCGATCTCGTGCTCGTGTTCCGTTTCCGTGGATGGCCGGCTCGTGCTCGGATCTGCGGGCTTGATCGGATTGCCGCTGAAGAAGGAACGGTGGGTTCCCAGCTGCAGCACGAAGGACAGCACGTAGTAGATCAGGATCATGACGGCTACAGCCAGCGAATAGAGAGCGAAGCTGTCTCGCTGGTCGTTGCCTTCCAGGAGTGTGGTTCCTGTTCCGAGGCTGATAATTGTGGGGATCGCCAGCAACAGCAGGCTGAGCATCAGCTGCCGGGCTTGAAGCTCTGTGCTGCTGGCCTGGATCGTTACGAGCTGTTCCCGCTGTCCTGCCAGCACGGTGCTGATCCCCAGCATCAGCAGACAGTTGGTGATCACGGCGCCAGCGACGGAGATCACCACCAGCTTGTAAAGGCCACTCCTGAGCGCCATGATGCTCACCACCAGCTCCACAAGGTTGCCGAGTCCCACGCTCACGACACCGCTGTAGCGATCACCGAGGTGATCACTGAGGTGATCCACCAGCCGTGAAATCACCCTGGCCAGGGGAATCAGCGCGACGCCAAGCCCCAGGAAGCGCAGCAGCAGTGCCATGGTCGTGGTCGTGCTCGACGGAACGACGGCCAAGCTCAGCAATGCCGGCAGCAGCAGCAACGACCAGCCGCTGACGTAGTCACTTTTCAGAAGGTTGAGGCAGTCGCGGAGCGTGCGATCCATCGCAGTATTCCTCAGTGATCCAGGTTGTGGATCAGGGTCAGCTGCCGTTCAGCAGGCTCTTCGTTCACAAACCCCCAGGACTGGAACACCTCGGCGTCGTCATGGGTGATGCGCTGATCTCCGTTGTTCTGCTGCAACACGAAACCTCGCTCGGCCATGCGACGCATCAGGCTGGCTGCTTCCTCAAAGCGAGCAGCCATTGCCTCCAGGCTGGTGCAGTCGGCGGTCAGACCAGCTTCCTTCCAGGTGAAGTAGCTCATGGGAGTTCGGATCAGTTGGGGCGTAGCGCCAAGCCCAGCATGACCAGTCCAGCGGTCACCAGCCAAAACATCGGCACCACCACTTGTTCGGATGTTCCACCCAGTTCGTAGTGGTGATGGAGAGGAGCCATTCGGAACACGCGTCTCCCCACCCCATCAGTGCCTTTCGTGGCTTTGAACACCCACACCTGGATGATCACCGACAGGGATTCCGCCAAGAACACGCCTCCCATCAGGAGTAGTGGCCAGAGGCTGTTCGTTAATAGGGCCACCGCCGTGAGCGATGCCCCCATCGCCAGGGAGCCGGTGTCGCCCATGAACACTCTGGCGGGGTTGCGGTTGTGGATGAGAAAGCCCAGCCAGCATCCCGCCATGGCTAAGCAAAACCCGGCGATGGCGGGATCACCCTGATTGCCGCGCAGCATCAGCTGCAACCCAAGACCGGTGAAGACCAAGGCACCACATCCGCTGGCTAGACCATCCAGCCCATCGGTGAGGTTCGTGGCATTGCTTTCTGCCAGAAACACGAACAGACCCAGTGGCCAGATCAGCCAGCCAAAGGGGATTGCGATGCCGTAGGGAAGGCTCACTGTGCCTTGAATCCATCCCTGCTGCGCTGACCAGCCAAGAAAAAGCAGTGCTGCCGTTGCTTGAAGCAGCAGTTTTCCCTTGGGAGAGAGGCCGGTGTTGGTGTTCTTGGTGAGGCTGCTCCAGTCATCAACACCGCCAATCACCATGTAGGCCAGGGTGACCAGACCGATCGCCAGTAACTGGTTAGCGCTGCGGCCCTCGCTGCTGATCAGACACCCCGTGATGACACCAACGGGCACCACCAGTAGCCCGCCCATGGTGGGTGTACCCGATTTGCTCTTGTGACCTTCAGGACCTTCCGTCCGGATCACCTGACCCATTTTCAGCGCCCGTAATTGCGGTACGCCCCACCACGTGATGATCGAGGAGATCAGCATTGCCACCAGCCAGGGCAAGCTCAACAGGCTATTGGGAACACTGGCGTCACATAAAAAAGCCGCGGCCCCCACTGCTGCGATCAGGGCAGCAGCGGTGAGGCGGCCATCAAGACGGATCAATCGCTCCGCAGAATCGTTCAAGTCCCAGCGGCAAATCGCTGGGACCATAGATCAGTCTTCCCAGTTTTCTTCGGTCTCTTCGTCGGCCTTGTAGTCCTCTTTCTCGCCCATCAGCGCGGAGAGCTCTTCCTCTTCCACCGTGCTCACTTCGGGTGAACTGGATTCTTCATCTTCCACCAAACGTCCGCTGGTTTCGAGCCAGCTCAGCAGATCAGGCTCTTCGCGCAATGGCAGAACCGGCGCAGGATCCTTGCGTCCGTAACGGGTCAAGGCGGGATTGACGCCGTCGAGGGCGCTCAAGTCCGTAAGGGCTGAGGACAAGATCTCTGGAGCCAATCCACCAATATACGAGACAGTGTTGTCGACCCCTGTGAAGAAAGCGGTTCTTCTCGCTTGCGTGTGGGGTTTCGCGCTGGTGATCAGTGCATTGGTTCGGTTGTGGGGTGTTCAGCATCCCCTGCCCCTCGAGATCAGTGCAACGCCTGTTTTGCTGCTGTTGTTGATGCCTGCAGCGCTGATGGGCGGTTGGTTGCTGATGGCGTCCCGCGGGAGTGGAGAATCGGAGTAGTTCCGATACAGATCAGGAGTCCGCTTGATGGGACGCGCCAAGAAGGTTGTGCTCGCGTATTCCGGTGGTGTGGATACCAGTGTCTGCATCCCCTATCTCAAACAGGAATGGGGTGTTGAAGAGGTGATCACCTTTGCGGCGGACCTCGGCCAGGGTGATGAACTTGAGCCGATTCGTCTCAAGGCATTGGAGGCCGGTGCCAGCCAGTCGATGGTGGGAGATCTGATTCAGCCCTTCATCGAAGACTTTGCGTTTCCAGCGATTCGCGCCAATGCGTTGTACGAGGGCCGCTACCCCCTGTCGACGGCGCTGGCGCGGCCTCTGATTGCGCAACGACTGGTGGAAGTGGCCCGTGAAGTAGGCGCTGATGCCGTCGCCCATGGCTGCACCGGCAAAGGCAACGATCAGGTGCGTTTTGATGTGGCCATTGCAGCCCTGGCTCCAGACTTAAAGGTGCTCACGCCGGCCCGTGAATGGGGCATGAGCCGTGAGGAGACCATCGCCTATGGCGAACGATGTGGCATTCCCGCACCGGTGAGCAAGAAGTCGCCCTATTCGATCGATCTCAACCTGCTAGGCCGCAGTGTGGAGGCCGGCCCGCTGGAAGACCCGATGGTGGCCCCTCCAGAGGAGGTTTTCGCCATGAGCGTTTCCGTGGATGCAGCGCCATCGGAGGCTCAGGACATCGAGATTGGCTTTGAGGGCGGCAACCCCGTCAGCATCGACGGCGTGCGGATGACACCGGTCGACTTGATCCGTGAGGCCAACCGCTTGGCGGGGATGCATGGCATCGGTCGCCTCGACATGATCGAGAACCGTGTGGTTGGCATCAAGAGTCGGGAGATTTACGAAACACCTGGCCTGTTGATGCTGATTCAGGCCCATCAGGAGCTGGAGAGCCTCACCCTGGCGGCCGACGTGCTGCGCACGAAGCGCCAATTGGAGATGCAGTGGGCTGATCTCGTGTATCAGGGCCTCTGGTTCGGACCTCTGAAAGAAGCGCTGGACGGTTTCATGGATCGCACCCAGGCCCACGTCCATGGTGTTGTGAGGCTGCGACTGCATAAGGGCAACGTGATCGTCACAGGCCGCGCCTCCAGTGACAGCAGTCTCTACGTGCCTGAGATGGCTTCCTACGGCAGTGACGATCAGTTCGATCATCGTGCTGCCGAAGGATTCATCTACGTCTGGGGATTGCCCATTCGCCTTTGGTCGGCAGCCCGGCGCCGTTGAAGGCTCACATTCCGAGGATGCAATTTTTGTCGGATCAAGCGGCGTTTCTTTCGGAACGTCCTTGACGGCGGCTGCGTGCCTGTCTCCAACGTTCAAGCAGGGGCAGATGGTGATCGCTTCTCTGGGGTTCCCGCTGCTCGATGAGGGGAAGGTTTGCTTCACCCAGCAGTTGCTGCGCCCGGGCCAGCAGTCGGTAACGCTCCATCAGCGGTTCCAAGCGCTGTTGAAATTTGCGTTCGAACAAGTCCGGCAGCGCTTCAAGCAAAACCTCGTAGTCATGCACGATCGTTTCGAGTTCATCGATGCGCGCGCGCAACGCATCAACCTCTGGATCGAATTCGCGATCAGGTGATGAAACAGCTTCCGGAGCATTCCAGCGGGGCTCCGGTGCCTGATGGCCTGAACTCTGGAACTGCATAACCGGACGGTATCGCCCGGTCAGCAGTTCAACAATGTCTGGATCAGGCAGACGCTTCAGCCGTTTGAGGCTGCGCTGCAGCTTCACTTCCAGGGACCACTCGGGGAGCCGGAAGAGGACCGTCTTGCTTGACGGTGAGATACCGGATCACGTCCTCACTCAGGCGCATGGCCTTTTCCAGAACGGCCACCTGCTGGCCATCGCCGTTGTGGCTCAGCTGCACGTAAATGCCTTCCTTGTGCTTGGCGATCGGGTACGCCAAACGACGCTTGCCGCGCATCTGGTTGTCCAGCACGTCCGCGCCTGCTTCCACAAGGATGTCGCGGTATTTGGTGAGATGAGACTCGACCTCTTCCTCCGGAATGTCCGGACGGAGGATGTACATGGTCTCATAATAAGGCTGTTGGGTCATGGAGACAGATCCGACAGGGACTGAAGGCTCACCCAGGTGAGCGACGGATCCAACAGCCTATCTCTTTGGGGTTGAAGACCTCAGTAGAGCTGCATCCGTACGGCCTGACTCAGGCCGGGCAGATCAGGCTCTCGGCCACGGATGCATTCGATCCAGGCGAAGACCAGCACCGCCAGAACAGCCACAACTACTGTGCTGGAGAAGGTGCGGAGCATCAGTCCACCGCCTAACGGCTGGATCAAAATCGCGAAGGCATAGCCCAGGATCACCACGATGATGTCCACCAGCAGGGCTTGGAGCGTGTTGAAGCGCAGGAAGTAGGGCACGTTTGGATTGCGCACCACTGCTAGGAACAACAGAAAGAACACCAGCAAGTTGCCGAACGGGATTCCCCGTTCCAACAGAACCAGGGGCAGTGCTGGAAGAGTCATCCATTGCAGCCATGGGAATTGCAGCATCAGATGGCTGCCGAATGGGATCGCATCGCTCCAGGGCAGCAGATACACCAGCAGCCCCAGAAACCGTTGCCAGACAGGTATGGCCATTGCAGGGTCGCGCTTGGCCCGAGCGTAGGGCTTGTGGATCCAGTCGGTGCTGTCAGCCGGCGGGATTTGCTTTAAGGCGTTCGAGTGCAGCCTTGCGCATCACCGACGTCGGGACGTCATTTCGTCCCGACCATCGGCGCAGTGATGCCGCACCCTGCTGCACCAGCATTTCCAAGCCATCGATGGTCTGACATCCACGTTGCTGTCCCCTCTGCAGCCATGGGGTCGGTCGCGGTGTGTAGATCAGGTCGTAAAGGGTCGTGGTCGGTTCCAATTTGTTCCAGAGATCAGCATCCACAGGCATGGCATTGCTGTCGCCGTGTCCCTGCATGCCCACCGGCGTGGTGTTCACCACCAGCTTCGACCCGCTCAGCTGTGCGGCCAGGCGTTGGGTTTCGAGGGGGATGCCATGGAGGGACACGCTGCCGTTGCTTCCTTCTTCCAGATCCTCCAGGAACTGTTCCAAGGCGTCGGGTCGACGGCCCGCCACATAGATGGTCGCTAGCGGCAGTTGTTGAAGACCGGCCACGACGGCCCGAGCGCTGCCACCACAGCCCATCACGATCGCGTCGCAGCCTGTCCAGGCGTCGGCTTGGTCGAGCAGTGGGGCAAGAAATCCCTCGGCATCTGTGTTGTGACCATGCCAGCCATTGCCGCTCAGGGGGGTCAGTGTGTTGACCGCTCCTAGGCGCGCTGCCAATGGGCTGAGCTCCTGGCAGTGCGATGCCACGGCTTGTTTGTGGGGGATGGTCACATTCAGCCCGTGGCAGCCCACGGCTTGAAGTCCGTCGAGCACGCGTCCCAGGTCAGCGCCATGGCATGGCAGAGCCAAATAGCGCCAATCCATTGCCATGGCCTCTAGGGCCGCGTTGTGCATCACCGGTGAAAGGGAGTGACTCACCGGCTGTCCCAGCAGACCGACCAGTCCTGTGGTTCCGCTGATCATTGCGTTGCCTGTGAACCTGCCTTCCAGCCTGCTGTGTCGCCGGACTGTTCGGGAACCACACCTCGCCTGAAAGCCAGCCGACTACCGATCATGCAAAGGATCTAATCAGTCAATTCGCGGAGTCAGGAGGCACCGATGGGCAAGGTTGTCGGCATCGATCTCGGAACCACCAACAGCTGTGTGTCGGTGATGGAGGGCGGTAAGCCCACCGTGATCGCCAATGCCGAGGGCTTCCGCACCACGCCCTCGGTGGTGGCTTACACCAAGAACCAGGATCAGCTGGTGGGTCAGATCGCCAAGCGTCAGGCGGTCATGAACCCTGACAACACCTTCTATTCCGTCAAACGCTTCATTGGTCGTCGTGTCGACGAGGTGAATGAAGAGTCGAAAGAGGTGAGCTACACGGTCGAGAAGGCTGGCTCCAACGTGAAGGTCAAGTGTCCTGTTCTTGAGAAGCAGTTCGCTCCCGAGGAGGTGTCTGCGCAGGTTCTGCGCAAGCTGGCGGAAGATGCCGGTAAGTATCTGGGCGAATCCGTCACGCAGGCGGTGATCACGGTTCCCGCCTATTTCAACGACTCCCAGCGTCAGGCCACCAAGGACGCTGGCAAGATCGCCGGCCTAGAAGTGCTGCGCATCATCAACGAGCCCACTGCTGCGGCTCTGGCTTACGGCCTCGACAAGAAGAGCAACGAGCGCATCCTTGTTTTTGACCTGGGCGGCGGCACCTTCGACGTCTCCGTTTTGGAGGTGGGCGATGGTGTGTTTGAGGTGCTGTCCACCTCCGGTGATACCCATCTGGGTGGTGACGATTTCGACAAGGTGATCGTTGACCACCTCGCTGACAGCTTCAAGTCCAATGAAGGCATTGACCTGCGCCAGGACAAGCAAGCTCTGCAGCGACTCACTGAAGCGGCTGAAAAAGCCAAGATCGAGCTCTCCAACGCCACTCAAAGCGAGATCAACCTGCCGTTCATTACGGCTACGCCGGAAGGTCCCAAGCACCTGGATCTCACCCTCACCCGGGCCAAATTCGAGGAGCTTGCCTCCAACTTGATTGATCGCTGCCGTATCCCGGTGGAGCAGGCGCTCAAGGACGCCAAGCTGTCCTCCAGCGAGCTCGACGAGATCGTGATGGTGGGTGGTTCCACCCGCATCCCGGCAGTGCTCGAGCTGGTGAAGCGCACCACCGGTAAGGATCCCAACCAAACTGTCAATCCTGACGAGGTGGTGGCAGTGGGTGCTGCCATTCAGGGCGGTGTATTGGCCGGTGAAGTGAAGGACATCCTTCTGCTTGACGTCACTCCGCTTTCTCTGGGTGTGGAAACCCTCGGCGGCGTGATGACCAAGATGATCACTCGGAACACCACGGTTCCCACCAAGAAATCCGAGACCTATTCCACGGCTGTGGATGGCCAGACCAACGTGGAGATCCACGTGCTTCAGGGTGAGCGCGAGATGGCATCCGACAACAAGAGCCTTGGAACCTTCCGCCTGGATGGCATCCCTGCTGCTCCTCGGGGTGTGCCTCAGATCGAGGTGACCTTCGACATCGATGCCAACGGAATTCTCAGCGTGACCGCTAAGGACAAGGGCAGCGGCAAGGAACAGTCCATCTCGATCACTGGTGCCTCCACGCTCAGTGATTCCGAAGTGGAGTCCATGGTCAAGGACGCCGAGGCCAACGCCAGCGCTGATAAGGAGAAGCGCGAAAAAATTGACCTCAAGAACCAGGCTGAGACCCTTGTTTATCAGGCTGAAAAGCAGATGGATGAGCTCGGCGACAAGGTGGAGGCCGACGCGAAGGCCAAGGTTGATGAGAAGCGCACCAAGCTCAAAGAAGCCACCGAGAAGGAGGACTACGACGCCATGAAGACCCTGCTGGAAGAACTGCAGCAGGAGCTCTACACCGTTGGTGCCTCGGTGTATCAGCAGGCCGGAGCTGAGGCTGCTGCGGCTCCGGGTGCCGATGCCGCAGCTGGGGCTGCTGGTGGTTCTGCCGGTGATGATGTGATCGACGCCGAATTCACCGAATCCAAGTGATCAAGGGTTGACACCTCTCGAGGGTGTCCCATTCATGATTCGCTTCCCCGCCTGTTCGTTAGGCGGGGATTTTTGTTGTTGATCCTTTCAACGATGGATCCGTGATGGCCAAAAAAAAAGGGGGGCATGAGCCCCCCCTTGATTGCTGCGTGGTGTAGGAGCCGAGGGACCTCAGTTAATCGAGTTAGCAGCAGCCTTGGCCTGGGTGACCACTTCAGGCGGAAGTGAGACGTAGCCCAGTTCAGGAGCTTTCGACTGTGCCTCGTCCGAGAGCATGTACTCGAACGTCTTCTTCAGAACCGGGGTGTTGTTGTCGTTGCCGGTTTCGTAGGCAAGCACCCAGGTGAAGGTGACGATCGGGTATCCACCTTCGGGATTGGGGTTGCTGCCGATCAGGTTGGGACCGAGATCGATTGAGCCCAGTGCTTCGCTAGCGGTGGCATTGGTGGGCATCACCTTGGCACCGGATGCGTTTTGCAGAGCTGCTGCTTGGAGGTCGCCTTTCACGTAGGCCAGCTCCACGTAGCCAATTCCGCCGTCAATCTGGTTGAGCTGAGCAGAGACACCTTCATTGCCCTTGGCACCGACGCCGGTGGGCCATTTCACCGACTTGTCAGCACCCACGTTTGCTTTCCACTCGGGGCTGATCGCCGAAAGGTGATTGGTGAAGTTGAAGGTGGTGCCGGAGCCGTCGGAGCGGTGCACCACGTTGATCTTCTTGTCGTCGCAGCCGAGTTCGCTGTAGTTGGTGATCTTGCCCAGGAAGATGGCAGCCAGTTGATCTTGGGTGAGCTCGAGCTTGCAAGAAGGGTTGTTGTAGGCCACAGCGATGGCACCAGCGGTCATCGGAATCTGCACCACACCGCGGCTCACTTTGGCGATGGCCTCAGGCTTCATCGGTTTGTCGGAAGCGCCGAAATCCACAGTGCCAGCCGTGAACTGACGCACACCTGCGCCGGAACCCACCGATTGATAGTTCACGTTGACTCCTTTGGATGACAAATCCTGGAACCAGCGCTGGTAGATGGCTGCAGGGAAGGAAGCACCTGCTGCCGACAGGTTGCCCTTAACCTGATCGCCGCTATCACTTCCGGATGAGCAGGCCGCCAGGGTCAGGCCAGCCGTCAGACAAGCGGCTGCAGACAGTGCCCGGGCGTTGAAGGAGCGAGGCATGATCTCGTGTATGAAGTCCTTGGAGCGGGATTTGTGCTCCTCTCGAACGTTATTTCAGCGGCTTTCACTTGAGATTTAAGGGCTGGTTATCGTTGAATTATCGATCTGTTCTTCAATCCATTCTGCTGTCGCAGGTGTGAGTAAAACACCGTTGCGGTAATGCCCCGAAGCCAGCAAAAGGCCAGGTTCCAGAGTCTCCAGCAGTGGTGCCGGCCGATCTCTGGGACGTGCTCGCAAACCGTGCCACTGACCGATCAGTTTCGCCTCTTGAAGCCACTCCGGTGCCAGGCCCTCCAGGCTGCGCATCAGTTCAACCGCTGATGGATCAAGAGTGTCTCCAGGTTCCAGCGTTGCCCCCAGCCACAGGCGATTGCCGCTGTGCCGAATCAGGTTGATGCCAGCGCAGGTGAGCACCGCAGGCCATGAGGCCCAGGCGTTGGGGGTGCGGTCGATGGCTAGGTCGAGCACCTGACCGAGGACGGCATCCATTGGACGGTCGTGACCGAGGGGTTGCAGCAGCCCTTGGCTGCCCAGTGCCGAGCAGATCACAACAAAGTCAACCTTGCGGCTGTGGCCATCCTGGCTGTGGATTTGCCAGCCATGTCTGCCGCTGCTGAGGCGCTCAAGGCTCTCGACGCAGGTGGTCAGCTGGTCGACCCCTGCGATAGCGAGTCGACGCCTGAGGGCCTTCAGCAGCGGCAGGGGATCCACACGCCCGTCGTGCTCGGAGCGCATTGCTCCATATCCCGGCTGAGGCCAGTCGGGTTTGGCCTGGGGCAGACGGTCGTTCTCCACAAACTGGAGCCCCGACTCTGGACGGGATGCCGCGAGTTGTCGCAAGCGAGCGGCTTCGTCTGCATGACTTGCCAGTTGGATAAGCGGTGTCTGCAGCTCCAGCGGTGTTTCGGGGTGATTGAGGCGTTCGCACCAGCTCGGCCACAGGGCCATGCTGCGTTGGCGGAGTCTCCAGGCCCGGCCGCCGGATCGGCGGAAGGCATGGCCCATCAACACGCCCAAGGAGGCTGTCGTCCCGTTCAGATCCCGGCCACTGGTCGACTCGGGGATTGGATTGGCCAGCGAGGGATCTGCAATGACGACTTGATGCCCTCGTTCAGCGAGGTGCCAAGCGCTGCCAGTGCCGACAACACCGGCGCCGATGACGGCAACGGTTGCAGTCAGCTCAGGGCCTGCGCTGGGATCACTTGTTCGTAATTGGAGAAGCCGGTGGCTACAGCCACATAGGCCTTTTGCAGCCTTGCACCGTCCTGAAGACGTGCCGCTTCATCAAGATCAGCCAGGGCCTCTTTCAGAGATGAGGCCAGGTCGTTAGCGGCAGCGCGATCCTGGGGAAGCAGGCGCTGGTTGATATAAAGCATTTCCCGTCCCACTTCCTGCATCGGGCCGTGAATCAGATTGCGGGTGAAGGTCCAATCCCGCTGATTTACCAGCTTCGCCAATTCGGGAAGACGATCCTTGGCTTCGGTGAATCCCTCGGCCTGACGGCGGATCACAGCCATGTCATCAGGGCTAATCGTGGCTGTCTTGGCCTTGGCGCTGCCGTCACAGGAGGCCAGGCCGAAGCACAAAGCCAGACAGAGGCAGAAGGCGGCTAGGCGACGCAGGGCGCTCAGCATTGGAAATCACAAGAAGCGTCGCGACTTTAACCGTGACGTCCGTGGATGGGATCCAGTGGACGTTGGCGCTCAGTGGTCAGGTTTCCATGGCTGACGTCAGGGTGCGGACGATTGGGGTCCCGACATCCCCCATCGCGGTGCAAACGCGAGCGGCCATGCGCGGTGATCCAATCCTGCATCGGCCATGACCTGACGACCAGGCTGGGGTTCGTCCAGGCGCACAATTAAGGCTGTATTCCTGTCCGACCTTGTCCTCCGTTTCGGTCATCCTGCAGCTGATCTGCCCTGATCGTCCGGCACTCGTCAGTGAGCTCGCTGGTTGGGTGGCTGCCAATGGGGGCAACATTCATCACGCCGACCATCACACGGATGCTGGCGCTGGTTTGTTTCTCAGCCGGATTGAATGGGGTTTGGAGGGGTTCGGTCTGCCGCGGGAGGCCATTGGGCCTGCAGTCCAGTCCCTGGCAGAACGCCTGGGGGGAGAAGCGCAGCTTCACTTCTCCGATGACCATCCGCGGGTGGCCATCCTGGTGAGCAAACAGAACCATTGCTTGCTGGATCTGCTTTGGAGGGCACGCAGCGGTGAGCTCCCGATGCAGGTTCCGCTGGTCATCGCCAATCATCCCGATCTGGAAAGCTGCTGCAACGACTTCGGGGTTCCCTTTCAATACGTGCCGGTCACCCGCGAGACCAAGGCACAATCCGAAGCCACCATTCTCAAGTTGTTAGCTGAGCATCGTGTGGAGCTGGCTGTGCTCGCCAAATACATGCAGGTGTTGAGTGGCAACTTCCTGGAGCGTTTTCCGGGTGTGATCAACATCCACCATTCCTTCTTGCCGGCATTCAAGGGAGCTCAGCCTTATCACCGGGCCTGGGAACGCGGGGTCAAGCTGATCGGTGCCACAGCCCATTACGTCACCGAAGAACTCGATGACGGTCCGATCATTGAGCAGACCATTGCTCATGTCAGCCATCGTGATGAGGTGGGTGATCTGATTCGCAAGGGTCGAGACACGGAACGTCTTGCTCTCGCCCGTGCCCTCCGCCTTCACCTGCGACGCCAGGTGATGGTTTACCGCGGTCGCACGGCTGTGTTCGCATGATGAGCTGGCTTGATCGTGGTCGTCCCATGACCGCATCTCCACTGGGATGGCGCTGCTTCCAGCTGGGGTTGTTTCTGCTGCCATCCACGGCTCTGCTGGGAGCCCTGTTTCTGTTCCCCGCCCTGCTGTTCGGCAGTGTCGGCCGGGAGCGTGCTTTCTGGCGAGATCCCTGGAATTTCCCGTTAATCGTGGCGGGAGTTCTGATGGCGTTCGGTTGCTTTCTGGCCGAAGCTCAGGGCCTTGCCTGGGCTGGGTTGGCCAATTGGCTTCCCTTCTTCTGGGGGTTTTGGGGGTTTCAGCCCTACGTGATCAGCACAACTGCCCGGCGTCGTTGCAGTCTCTGGCTTGTGGCCGGCACCGTTCCGGTGTTGACCACTGGCTTGGGTCAGCTTTGGTGGGGCTGGGCAGGCCCCTGGGAATTGCTGGGTGGCCTCATCGTTTGGTTTGTGGAACCCGGTGGGAAGCCGGAAGGACGACTCTCGGGTCTCTTCGATTACGCCAACATCGCTTCAGCCTGGTTGGCGATGGTCTGGCCTCTGGCCCTGGCGGCTCTGGTTCAGCCAGGTCTGAAGCAGCGACAGCGTCTTGTCGTGCTCGTTCTGGCCATCGCCTTAGTGGTGGGTCTGGTGCTTACCGAATCACGGAATGGCTGGGGTGCGCTTGTGCTGGCTGTCCCGGTGGTGCTGGGCCCGCCCAGTTGGCCCTGGTTGGTCCCGCTTTTGGCTTTGGCGCTCCTGCCGGTTGTGGTTTCCGTGCTCCCAGGCATGCCGGCCTTTCTTCAGGACCCAGCTCGGCAGGTGGTGCCGGATGCTCTCTGGGCCCGCTTGAACGACAGCCAGTACGCCGGTGAGCGGGTTCTGGCCTCTACGCGCATCAGCCAGTGGACCGTGGCGCTTCAGTTGATCTCTGAACGCCCCTGGCTCGGTTGGGGAGCTGCGGCGTTTTCGATCATTTATCCCCTGCGCACCGGACAGTGGCATGGCCATGCTCATAACCTGCCGCTCGAACTCGCCACCAGCCATGGTCTGCCCGCAGCCAGCCTGGTGATTGGCCTGGTGCTGGTGTTGATGGTGGTGAGCCTGCGCCGTGGCCTTTCAGGCTTGTTCGATCGTGCCTGGTGGGCAGCACTGCTGATCTTGCTGGTTTTGCACGGCACGGATCTGCCGTTTTTTGACAGCCGATTGAACATCGCTGGCTGGATCTTGCTCGCGGGTTTGCGTGCCTCGTTCAGTCCAGACCGCCCGGATCAGTCAACGACAACGCTTGCTCCTGATGTTTGAGGAGCGTTGTGCGGCCCAGCGGGCCATTGAGGTGATCCCAGGGCAGCACGGTGGAGTCGTTCCAGCGTTGATGAATCACCTCGTCCCAGGGGGGAGGCAGCGGCATCTCAACCCCGGCGCTGACGGCCGCCGGTAGGTCTCCGGACCGCGCGCTGCGGTAGGCCTTTTTCCAGCCACCCAGGCTTTCCTGTGATCCGCGCACGGCAACGATCACCGATGCCAGGCGTCGGTCGCTGCGTGAGATCAGCGCCTGGATCACACTCCAGCCGTAGCTTTCTGGCCTCAGATCGATCCCCTTGGGCTTCAGCCGCTTGGCCAATCGTTTGAGGCGTTTCTCCGCTTCCGGTCTAACGCCCTGCCATTGAAACGGGGTCTGGGCCTTGGGAACAAAGGTGCTGACCCCCAAGGTCAAGCGAAGGCCAGGAGTTGTTTGTTTGAGCTGAAGCAGCAGATCCGCTGTGGATTCAACGTCGTCGTCCTGTTCGCTGGGCAGCCCGACCATGCCATAGAGCTTCAGGGCCTTCAGTCCTCCTTGCTTGGCATGGCGTGCAGCCGCATGAATCTCTTCATTGCTGAGCTTCTTGTTCACCACCTCGCGCATCCGTTCGCTGCCGCTTTCGATCGCGATCGTTAGAGATTTGCTGCCTCGGTTGGCCAGCCCGCTGGCCAGCTCTGGAGTCACGGTTGCCGCTCGGACGGAGCTGACACTGACGCGCACATCGTCAAAGCGGTCCTGCCCGAGCCAAGAGAGCAGGTCAGTGAACTGGGGATGCTGGGTGACGGATGCGCCGAGTAAGCCCAATCTGCGGGTTGCTGAAAGTCCTGTTTCCACCGCTGGGATTAGCCCATCGTCGAGCGACGGCGTGCGGAAGGGCAGCGTTAGATAACTCGCCAGACAGAACCGGCACAGTTCTGGGCAGCTGCGCACCACTTCGACCATGTGAATGTCGGGCCAGGCCGATTCCGGCGTGATCACCGTGGAATGACTGAGGCTGTTGCCTCGCCAGGTTTGTTTGCTGATGGTGGCCGGCAGTCCGGTCTCGATCGGATCAATGCTCAGCAGCTCTCCATCGCTGTCGTAGCGGGGTGCATAGAGCGAGGGCACGTAAATGCCGGGGACTTGAGCCAGATGACGCAGACGCGCAGCACGCGGTTCGCCTCGGACCTCCTGCAAGGCATCGATGAAGGCTGGCAGCAGGTCTTCGCCGTCTCCCAGCAGCACCACATCAAAAAAGGGGGCGAGTGGTTCGGGATTGGCGGTGAGCACAGGCCCACCTCCGAACACGATTGGGTCATCATCCGATCGTTGATCACTCCAGATAGGAATCCTTTGCTGTTCCAGAAGATCCAGCAGCACGGGCCCATCGAGCTCCCAGCTCAAGGAGAGACCGAACAGCTCACAGCGGCGGTGTTGTGGATCGCCCTGGTCGGTGAACAGGCGACGCACGTCTAGGTCAGACCGCATGGCCAGGGTGGCCCACACGATCTGATAGCCGAGGCTGGTGATGCCGACGGTGTAGGTGCTGGGAAAAGCCAGCACCGTGCGCAGGGCGCCCGGTTCCGGCACAGCCGGATCAAACAGCAGGGTTTCCTTGTTCAGGACTCGTTCGGTGGGTCGGGAGGGGTCGGTGGAGGCGGGGCGGTGAAGGCGCGCCTGCGGATTGATCCCTCCCAGGCGTGGTGAATGCCGCCACGTCGCTCACGGCGTGCTTCCAGGTGATCCTCTTCCAGCAGTTCCCTGCCCAGCTGGCGTTCATAGATGGAGCGGTCATCAAAGAGACGTGCCACCAAGAAGCTGGCAAGACAGGCCACCAAGATCGGTTTGAGAATCAGCAGATCCTTGGTAAGGGCGAAGGCCAGAAACATGGCCGTGATCGGTGTGCGTGAGCAGCCGGCCACGAAGGCACCCATGCCCGCGAACACATAGGTGCTGGGGACGTGACCGGTGAGCGCTTCAACCCAGATGCCGCAGGCCAGGCCGATGGCGCCTCCCAGGGTGAGCATCGGAAAGAACAGACCGCCTGGGGCGCCGGACGCCGCCGCAAGACCGGTGCTGAAGAAGAGCACAGTGAACGTGCCTAGAGCCATCGGGATGTCGGCTTCGCCAGCGCCGATCAGATGCTGAAGTCCTTCCAGATCCCGGAAGGCTTCGGGCAGGAATGCATACACGCTGCCAAGCACACATCCGCTGATCACCATTCGCAGCACCAGACGATCACCGAACCAGGCATTTCCCTTGCGTTGCATGGCCAGCACGTAGCGGCAGTAGATCTCTGCCAGCACGCCCACCACCACGCCAAGTCCGATCAGATAGCCCAGATCGATGGGCAAAAAGCTCACCATGGGTGTGTATTCCCGTTCCAGGAGGAACCCTTGGGTGGCATCCAGGCCACCGGTGGCAGGACTAATGCCTAGCAGTCCCAGCACATCGGCCCAGGCATCGGCCCAGAAGGTGGTGACGATCACTAGCAGCAGGACTACTGGCCTGGCGGAGTGGAGTAGTTCCTCCACGGCATAGACAAATCCTCCGATCGGCGCGCTGAACACCGCTGCGATGCCGGCGCCGCCCCCTGCAGCAACGATCACACGGCGAAAGGCCACCGGTGCCTTCAGCCAGCGGGCCATCTGCCAGGCCACGGAACCACCCATCTGCACGGCAGGGCCTTCAGGACCGAGCGGGAAACCACTGCCAATGGCCACGATGCCACCCACCAGTTTCACCAGGCCCACCTGAAGGCCCATGGGCACAGCCCGGTGTTTTAAAAATCCCATGATGTGGGTGATGCCTGAACCACCGGCCGCCGGTGCCAGCCGTGACACCAGCAGGCCGGAAACCAGACCGCCCAAGCCCCCCAGACAGGGCAGCACCATCCAGGCGGGGTACTCGGCCAGCAGCTCCAGTCGCCAACCACCTAGCAGTTTGAGACCGGCCTTGAACAGCACGCCTGTGAGGGCTGCACCCAAGCCAGTGAGCATCAACGCCAGCACCACCACCCACCAACGGCGTTCCAGCAGGCGGCGGATGCTGCGGCTGGATCCGCGCTGATGCCGGCGTTGTTTCAGGTCACTCAGAACTGCCATGTCGTTGCTGGTCTGGGTTCAGGCCCCAGCCAGCATCTGAGCCTCCTCATCAACACTCACAATCCGACCTTCGTCTTCGAAACCTGAGATCTGATCGAAGTTCAGATAGCGGTACAACTCATCGGAGAGGGGATCGATTTTCTCCGCTGCGATGCTTCGGTACTCATCGGGGGTGGGGATCCGACCTAGCTGTGCGCAGACCGCCGCCAGTTCGGCGCTGCCGAGATACACCTGGGCCCCTTTGCCCAGGCGGTTGTTGAAGTTGCGGGTGCTCGTGGAGAAGACCGTGGTGTCGTCTTCGACGCGGGCCTGGTTGCCCATGCACAGGGAGCAGCCGGGCATCTCCATCCTGGAGCCGGCCGCCTCAAAGGTGGCGTAGTAGCCCTCGGCCTTCAGCGTCTCCTCATCCATGCGGGTGGGCGGGCAGACCCAGAGGCGTGCCGAGTTTTGGCCGGCGCCTTCAAGCACCTTGGCCGCGGCACGGTAGTGGCCGATGTTGGTCATGCAGGAGCCGATGAACACCTCCTGCACGGGATCACCAGCCACCTCGCTGAGCAGCTTCACGTTGTCGGGGTCGTTGGGGCAGGCCACCACCGGTTCCGTGAGCTCGTCGAGGTTGATCTCCAGCACCTCTGCGTACTCTGCGTCTGTGTCAGCACTCATCAGCTGGGGGTTCTCCAGCCAGGTCTCCATGGCCTTGATGCGCCGCGCCAGGGTCCGGGCATCGCTGTAGCCCCGGGCAATCATGTTTTTGAGGAGCGCCACATTGCTGCGCAGGTACTCGCTCACCGTGGCTTCGGAAAGCTTGATGGTGCAGCCGGCGCAGGAGCGCTCGGCGCTGGCGTCGGTGAGTTCGAAAGCCTGTTCCAGCTTCAGGTCAGGGAGACCTTCAATCTCCATGATCCGGCCATTGAACAGGTTCTTCTTGTTGGCTTTTTCAACGGTGAGCAGGCCTCTCTGAATCGCCACCCAGGGAATGGCATTCACCACATCGCGCAGGGTGACGCCTGGTTGTAGCGAGCCACGGAAGCGCACCAGCACTGACTCGGGCATGTCGAGCGGCATGGCACCGATCGCGGCTGCGAAGGCCACCACCCCTGAGCCACCCGGGAAGGAGATCCCCAGTGGGAAGCGGGTGTGGCTGTCACCGCCCGTGCCCACGGTGTCGGGTAGGAGCATGCGGTTCAGCCAGCTGTGGATGATGCCGTCGCCTGGTCGCAGGGCGACACCGCCTCGCTGGGCGAAGAAATCCGGCAGTTCTTTCTGGGTTTGCAGGTCGACGGGCTTGGGATAGGCGGCGGTGTGGCAGAAGCTCTGCATCACCAGATCCGAGGAGAAGCCCAGGCAGGCCAGTTCCTTCATCTCGTCCCGGGTCATCGGACCGGTGGTGTCCTGGGACCCGACGGTCGTCATCAGTGGTTCGCAGCTGGTTCCCGGGCGTACACCCGGGAGTCCACAGGCTTTGCCCACCATCTTCTGGGCCAGCGTGAAGCCCTTGCCGGTGTCCGCTGGGGCCGAAGGACGGATGAACAGGTCGGAGGAGGGAAGACCTAGCTGGTTGCGCACCTTGTCGGTGAGGGCACGGCCGATCATCAGAGGGATGCGGCCGCCAGCGCGCACCTCATCGCTGATGGTGCTCGGCTTGAGCTCGAAGCGGGCAATGATTTCACCGGCATTGGTTTCACCGGCAGCTCGCTCGATCGTTCCGGCATGGGGCCGGATGGTGATCACATCACCGCTTTTGAGGGTGGTGACGTCACATTCAATCGGCAGCGCGCCGGAGTCTTCCGCTGTGTTGAAAAAGATCGGCGCAATCTTGCCCCCGAGAATCACGCCGCCGGCTTTTTTGTTCGGCACATAAGGAATGGCGTTCCCCGTGTGCCACAGCACCGAATTGATGGCGCTCTTGCGGGAGCTGCCGGTGCCCACCACATCACCCACGTAGGCCACGGGATGGCCTTTTTGCTTGAGCGTCTTGATGGTGTTCAGGCCATCAGGATCTCGGGTTTCCAGCATGGCTAGGGCATGGAGCGGGATGTCCGGCCGGGTGGTGGCATGGGTGGCTGGTGACAGGTCATCCGTGTTGGTTTCCCCGTCAACCTTGAACACGGTGACAGTGATTTCGCTGGCCAATTCTGGTTTGCATGTGAACCATTCCCCTGCAGCCCAACTGTCGACCACTTGTTTGGCAAAGCGGTTGGTGGACGCCAGCTCCATTACTTCGTTGTAGGCGTCGTACACCAGCAGGGTGCGACTGAGACCTTCCGCAGCGCACAAGGCCAGAGCTTCCTCGTCGTGCTTGAGCAGTTCAATCAGTGCTGCAACGTTGTAACCACCAACCATGGTTCCCAGCAGTCGGGTGGCGTCCAAGGCAGAGACCAGTGGGCTCTCGGCTTCACCCTGGGCCACGGCGCTGAGCCAAGTGGCTTTGACGTAGGCCGCTTCATCCACTCCAGGCGGAATTCGTTCGCTGAGCAGATGCAGCAGTTCGTCCTCTTCTCCAGCGGGAGGGTTCTGCAGCAGCTCCGTGAGCGCCTGGGTCTGGGAGGCATTCAGAGGCAGTGCCGGGATGCCTTGGGACAGGCGTTGGGCGGCGTTCTCGCGGTAAGTGCTCAGCATCGGATTCGGTGCAGGAACGTCAAAGCGATTCCATTGTCCTGCGTCACCGTTCCGAACCGCTGTTAAGCAGATGCATGCACCTTGCGTAGTCTGAGTGAATTCCTGGTTTGGAGCATGACCACCACTCACGATCTGCATGTGGTGGACACTCGGCCATTGGTGCCTCCGGCATTGCTGCATCGCGATTTACCCATCGATGCCAAGGCGACGGAAACAGTGGCTACTGCACGAGGTCGCATTCAGGCCATCCTTCGTGGTTTGGATCATCGTCTGCTTGTGATCGTTGGACCGTGCTCCGTACACGACGTCGGTGCCGCCCGCGATTACGCACGGAGATTGGCGTCCTTAAGGGAACGCCACGCTGCGGAACTGGAAGTGGTGATGCGGGTTTATTTCGAGAAACCTCGGACCACAGTCGGTTGGAAGGGGCTGATTAACGACCCTCATCTCGACGGTTCCTACGACATCAACACCGGCTTGCGCATGGCCCGTGCCTTGCTGCTGGATCTGGCCAGAGATGGCATGCCCGCAGCCACGGAACTGCTCGACCCTGTGGTGCCTCAATACATTGCTGATCTCATTGGTTGGACGGCCATTGGTGCCCGAACCACTGAAAGTCAGACCCACCGTGAGATGGCCTCAGGATTGTCGATGCCGATCGGCTACAAAAACAGCACCGATGGAAGTGCCGCCATTGCGATCAATGCGATGCAGGCAGCTTCAAAGCCGCATCATTTTCTGGGAATCAATCGTGAGGGTCACGCCTCCATCGTGAGCACCACCGGCAATCCGGATGGTCACTTAGTGCTCCGGGGCGGCAATCGAGGCACCAACTATCACCTTGAAGCGATTCAGGACGCGGCGGCTGAACTGGATGCTGCAGGTCTGCCCGATCGGTTGATGGTGGATTGCAGTCATGGCAATTCGAACAAGGATTACCGCCGTCAAGGTGACGTTCTTAGGGCGGTGGCGTCTCAGGTCGAGCAGGGTTCAACCCACGTCATGGGCGTGATGCTGGAAAGTCATCTCGTGGAAGGGAATCAGAAGATCAGTTCTGATCGCTCCGCTCTGACTTACGGCCAAAGCGTCACCGATGCTTGCATCAGCCTTGAAACAACGGCTGATTTGCTGGACGAACTGGCCAATGCGGTGAAAAAAGTTGGCACTCGCTCGATAGGAGTGCCAGTTTCTTGAAACTCAGTCGGACGTTTTTGGCCTTTTAAGTCATCTGTTCAAATTGAACTTTGCTTAAATTTGATGTGTTTATTTTGGGCTCAATCCTCTTGGAGGTTGGCTCAATGATCGGGTTGCATATCTTTGGTTTTGGCGATCCACTTCGTTTGTATGAACTGGATCGCGACAGTGGATTGTGGGTGCGAGGATTTCGACCGCTTCAGTTGGACGATCTGCTGGGTTGGTCACAGGGCGTAGCCCATCAGCAGCATTGGGATGTTGATGCCCTGCACCAGCAGGTGATGCATTTCTGGGTGGGTCAGGCTGCACAGATTCAGCTCTGGCAGATGCGATTGCATGACCTGCCCGATGATCAGACGCTTGTGGCAGCTTTGGGTAGCAGGGGTGACTGGTGTCGGCACATGGAGCGTCTGCTTCGCGCTTAGATCACCATCCAGGACCAGCACAAACCCACGGCCAATGGCACGCTGAGGTTGTCGATTCCCCAGCGGCTTAGTTGCTCTAGGCCCACTGCCATGGCACAGACCGCAGACAGTCGTAGGGGATGCAAAGGGCTTTGGCTCACCAGTGCCAGTCCTGTCAACACCAAGGCAGTGACCACAGCCATCGTCAATGTGCCAGCAACGGACTTGTGTTGTTGCCAAAACGTCCAGCTCGCTGACTCGATCCCACGACCCACCAAGCCTGCTAAGCCATCGGCGAAGGCCATCACAAGCACACCGGCACAGGCGGCAATCGCTTGATCAGGCCAAAACAAGGCCAGCAGAAGCGTTATTGCAAGCCCATACGCCACAGTTCCGTAGCTCTGGCGATCAACATCCTCAACGGCGGGGAGCAGTTTCCAGCGGTGGTTGATTGCAGTGATCAAGGTGACTGCTACCGCCACGGTCAACGCGATCGATTGAGGAATCTCAAGCCACCAGGCCAAAGCGATCACCGGACCTGTGCCGATGTGGACAATCTTGCGGCTGAGTTCTCGGCGCTGAGGCCACTGTCGTTTGCAGATCACTGCTGTTGACAGCACCAGGAGCATCCAGGTGCTGATGATCAGCAGAGATAGAAGCAAGGTCTCAGGCTGCCTTCTGGTGATTGGTCATCACACGCAGCTTCAGAATGGCCTTGGCCTCGAGCTGACGGACCCTCTCACGCGACACATTGATTTGACGACCGATTTCGGCCAAGGTCAAAGGCTCAGCACCATCCAGGCCGAAACGCAGTTTGAGGATTTTTTGCTCTCGCTCGTTGAGTTGCGAAAGCCAGCCTCCCAGGTGTTCTTTCTGGATGCTCCGATCCATCCCTTCCATCGGTTCCGCCCCGTTGGGGTCTGGAATCAATTCGCCAAGGGTGCTGCGATCTTCTTCGCCACGCGCGTGGGCATCAAGTGAGGCGCAGGGCGCACTCTGGGCAATCAGATCCTCAAGGTCGCGGGGCTCGATCCCCATGGCGCTCGCCAACTCCAAGCGATTGGGTTGCCGACCGAATCGATGCGACAGCTCACGGGTGATGCGCCGCATCTTCGACAGTTTTTCACTGATGTGAATCGGGAGACGAATGGTGCGGGCGCTGTTGTCGATGGCCCTGGTCATCCCTTGGCGAATCCACCAATAGGCGTAGGTGGAAAACTTGTAGCCCATGGCGGGGTCGAATTTGTCGACCGCACGCTCAAGACCAATGGCACCTTCTTGCACCAGATCCAGCAGTTCGAGGCCTTGGTTCTGATATTTCTTTGCCACACTGACGACCAAGCGGAGATTGGCGGCCATCATTCGATCGCGTGCACGCTTGCCCATGCGGATGCGGTGACACTGCCGCGGAGTGCGCTCATCTTCGGGTATCTCGAGAAGTTCCTTCATGGCCTGCACGTGATGCGCCAGCTCGATCTCTTCGGCTGCCGTTAGCAGTGGTACGCGTCCGATGCTGCTCAGGTAGTAGCCGATCGAATCGGTGGCTAATCGACCACTCTGCTTTGAGGAGCGGCTGGAGCTAGTTCTTGAACGCGCAGCACTGTTTCGTCGACCTGTGGTCGGCAATACAGGGTCAGAAGAAGAGACTTTTTGAGTCAGTTCTTCAGATTCCAGAGGGATCCCCATCACCCTGGCCTCCTGAAATTAGATTTGGGCAAAATTTAGCATCCGTCCCTAAATCTGACCTGAAAGAATCGAAAGTTTTTCCGAATCTGCAAATTGTCGTTAAGTCGTATGAGTCAAATGTGAAATGAAGAGGTTGAAACGAGCCCGATGGCTGTATCCATCAATACACAGCTGCAGTTTTTATGCGTGGGTTTGTAGCCCTTTTTTCCAGTGTTCAATCAAATGCAATTGAGAATTGCAGACAACATCTTCGGGATGGCGTTGGCGAAAGCTGCCGTCTTCCTGCATGTCGAAGGAGCCGCGGTTGTCGTCTAAGTAAAGTTGCAACAAGCGTTCTAATTGTTGCCTGAGCGCTGGTTCGTCGATCGATGTGACGGCTTCCACCCGCCGATCGAGGTTGCGTGGCATCCAATCAGCGCTGCCGATGTACACCTCCGGTTCGCCTCCATTGGCAAACCAAAAGACGCGGGAATGTTCGAGGAACCGTCCAATGATGCTGATCACGCTGATGTTGTCGCTGACACCTTCACGCCCCGGGTAAAGACAACACATGCCACGAATGATCAGTTCGATGATGACGCCAGCCTGTGATGCCTCGTAGAGAAGAGCAATGATCTCAGGATCCACCAAAGAATTCATCTTGGCCTTGATGTGGCCGCCCCCCCCCTCCCGGGCATGTTTGATTTCGCGTCGGATGAGATTTTCCATGCCCTTGCGCAGTGACACTGGAGCAACCAGTAGTTTTCGGAATTCCTGCTGCTTGGAGAAGCCTGTGAGGTAGTTGAACAGTTCCACCAGATCTTGACCAAGCTCTGGACGAGCGGAGAGCAGCCCGAGGTCGGTGTAGAGGCGAGAGGTTTTTGAGTTGTAATTTCCGGTTCCGATGTGCACGTAACTGCGCAGCCGTTCTTTCTCTTTGCGGACGACTAGCACGATCTTGGTGTGTGTCTTCAGGCCAAGAACGCCATAGACAACGTGCACACCTGAGCTTTCCAGCTGCTTCGCCCACTGAATGTTGTTGTCTTCGTCGAAGCGTGCCTTCAGTTCCACGAGTGCCATCACCTGTTTGCCATTCTCAGCGGCGCGGATCAAGGCGGCGATGATCGGAGAATCCTTCGAGGTGCGGTAGAGGGTCATCTTGATCCCCATGACCAGAGGATCGTCCGCAGCCTGGTTGATGAACTCCTCAACGGAGGTCGAAAACAGGTCGTAGGGGTGATGTAGAAGCACGTCACGCCGACGCACCACGGAGAAGATGCTCTCGAACTCCTCTTCCTTGATGGAGCCGTCTTCGAGCATGCTCCGTTGGGCTCGGCCAAGAACAGCCGGTGTCATTCCTGAGTGCGATTCGTCCTTGAGTTTGGCCAGGGGAATTGCCATCAGCCCAAAGAGATCGTCGAGCCCAAGGGGTCCGTCAACGCGGTAGAGATCGTTTTCTTCCACTGACATTCCATCCAGAAGCATTTCGACCATGTCTTGCGGCATTTCATCAGCGACTTCTAAGCGCACGACTTCACCGCCCATGCGTCGCTTCCGCAGACCTTGTTCAATCGCGATCATCAAGTCGTCGGCCTCAAGATCACGCAGTTCCAAGTCGGCATCCCTGGTGACTCGGAAGAAGTAATGCCCCTCGATGCTCATGCCGGGGAACAGCAGCTCCAGGTTGAAGGCCACAACCTGTTCCAACGGCACAGCGGTGTGGACTGGCCTGTCCTTGGAATCGGCCAGATCCGTTGGGATGGCAACGAACCGGGGAAGGATTGTTTGGGGCACTTTCACCCTGGCCAGCAGGCTCTGTCCGGTTTCCGGATCTCGAATCAGTGCCGCCACATTCAGGCTCAGGTTGCTGACGAAGGGAAATGGGTGTGCTGGATCCACCGCCAAGGGTGTGAGTACAGGAAAGATCGCCGTTTGGAAGTAGTTGTCGATCCAGAGTTGTTGACGTTGATTGAGCTGCGCATAGTCGAGTAGATGAGCACCCTGGTCGTGCAGTTGTTGCTTGAGTCGTGTGCGGTAGTGATCCTGCTGACGACGCAGCAGTGGTGCGAGATTCTCACGAATGGCCTGCAGCTGTTCGATGGGTGTGAGTCCGTCTTCGCTGCGTTTGTTGATCCCCGCTTCAACCTGGGCCTTCAGTGATGCGACCCGCACCATGAAGAACTCATCGAGGTTGTTGCTGAAAATGGCGCTGAATTTCGCTTGCTCTAGGAGTGGGGTGCGTTCGTCCAGTGCCTGGATCAGAACCCTTTCATTGAAGGCAATCCAGCTGAGCTCCCGATTGATGTAGAGATCAGGATCGAGGGCTTGCTTTGCCATCACGGAAGAAAATCGGGTGCAAAGGCTCTTGGTCGAAAGCTAGCAATCGAGTTTTGACGGCAAGTGGTCCAGGAGACTTGTCAGTCCTGGATGGTTTCTGGCCGATTCCGGATGCTGCCAGCCACCAAGAGGGCAACTCCGATCAGCATCATGCTTCCGAACCAGAACGGACTGGTGACGCCAATCCGGTCGTAGCTGAAGCCAGCGGCGGAGGCGCCAAGAAATGTGCCGAGGCTTTGCAGACCCTGCAGACCGCCCAGTGCTGATCCTTGGCCATCGCTGCCAAGACGACGCGAGACCAGAGCACGCAAGCAGGGGGTCACAAGACCCGTGCCGAGTGCCAGCAAAGACACGGCGGTGTACACCACTGGAATGGAGTTATTCGGTGTCGCCATGGGCACCAACAGGCATCCGGAGGTCAGAAGACCAAGACCAACGAGGGTCAAACGGAGTTCACCGAAACGCTTCACCAGCGGTCCGATTAAGCCTCCCTGGACCACCATTGCGATGACTCCAACCAGGGCGAAAGCGGCTCCAGCCATGCCTTCAGTCCAGTTGAAACTGTTGCGTAGGTACAGCACTAAAACGGTGGTGAAACCGTTGAAGGCCATAAAGAAGCCAAAAAAGGCGATCGAGAGGCGACGCACCTCTGGTTTGGCAAACACGCGTGCCAAGAGCGTGACTGGATTGAGCTCGCGCCTTCGCGGCAGTTGCTTTCTGGCATTGATGGGATGCGTTTCTGGGAGGAGTCCAAGTACCACGATTAAGTTCGCTACGGCGAAGGCTGTTGCAGCCCAGGCAGGAAGAATGCGGTTGACATCACCCAGCAGTCCACCAAGACCAGGACCAAGGACAAACCCCAGGCCAAAGGCCACGCCAATTAGGCCGAAGGCTTTGGCCCTGTTTTCTGGTGTGGTGATGTCGGCTAAGACAGCTGTGGCTGTGGCGGCAGTGCCCCCGCTTGCCCCATCGATGACTCGCGCCAGAAACAACAGGGCGAGGGGCAGACCTGCTGCTGCGGCCTCTGGCCAGATTGGTTGCCATGGCACGGTCAAGGTGGTGGCAAAGAGACCCATGCCAATCACAGAGCCAAAAACGCAGAGGCTGATGATGGGTTTTCGTCCAAAGCGGTCACTCAGTGCGCCAATAAGTGGCGCCACTGCGAACTGGGAGAGGGCGTACGTGCCTGAGAGCAGACCTACCGTGCTGCCGTTGCTGCTGAAGTCTTCCAGTAGGAAGGGCAGCAGGGGCAGAAAAATGCTCTCGCTAAGGCGGTCATTGAGCAGCGTCAGAAAGGCGCTGAGCAGAGTGGGAATGCGAGGACGCTGCAAAGCCGCCTGCGTGCACAGAAGACTCACACTCCCATAAGGGGCACTCGCCATGGCGCTTCGACCGATCGTTCCAACTGATGAGGGTCTTTTGCGGGAGATCTATGCCGATGCCATCGAAACCCAGGCCCCGGCGCTTTATACAGACGAGCAGGTGAGGGCATGGTCGGCTTTAGCCTGGCTGCCTGGTGTTCTGGATCGGACCCTTCGCACCGGGTGCGGCTGGATCAGTGGAGGCGATGCTGCGTTTGCGATCCGTGATCCACGGGACCGGCTTGCCTTGCTGTACTGCCGAGGACGCTCGGCACGACAGGGTCATGCTGGAGCTCTGCTGGACAGAATTGAAGCGGACGCAGCCGATGAGGGTGTGACCTGTCTGCGCACAGAGGCCAGTCAGTGCAGCCGCTCGCTGCTGGAGAGACGTGGTTGGTCTGTGGTGGCCCCCGAAACGATTGCTATCGCTGGAGTGATGTTTGAGCGTTATCGGATGGAGAGGCTGTTGCGCCACACGCGCAGTTGATCCAGTTGCGCCAAGGCTTTGCCGCTTTCCAGCACGGCTACAGCGTTTTGGATCCCAGCTTCAAGAGTGTCGGTGAGACCGGCAAACCACAGATAAGCCCCCGCATTCCAGCGAAGGGCGTCACTGAGAGGGCCTCGATTCGACAGGGCTTGAAGGGCTTGATCCTTCCAGTCCTGGTCCTTGGACCACTCCACGTCGGCGTCATGGCAGCCATGGTCCCTGGGATGCAGGATCTGCCTTTCGGCCTCGCCATGGCGGACACGGGCTGTGATGCAGGCCCGACCGATCGGCAGATCGGTTCCTCCCTCAAGCCCTTTCACGGTGAGCACATCGGTCTCGCCGGCGAGCCTGAGTGCTTCCCAGGCCCTGCTTTCGGTGGGAGGGTGCACGAAGCCGCTGACCAACAGATGCGCACCTGCATGGGCTGTCCAGAGAAGTTCCAGGCTGGCTACCGGTGGGCGTTTGCCGAGGTCTTCGCGGTATTCGATCAGCGAGTCTGCAATTGAGAAATGATCCGGTTGGTGAATCAGTGCAAAACCATGGGTTTCAAAGCCTGCCTGCACTTGACTGAGGCAAAGACCTGTCAAATCAAGGTCCAGCAGACGGAAAAGGTCCATCGCTGTGATGCCGTACTTGATCGGCATGCGTTCGCCGCCCTGCAGCACCACCGGTTGCTCGCTGGCTAGGAGAACCAGCGTCGTTAGTGGATAGATGGGTGCGGTGCGTGTACGCCCGTCGAAAGGCATACCGAAACAGAGAGGTGCCCGTTGACCTGCCGAGCTCTGCACTACCGGCCCTCTGGATCGGTAGGTGTCCAGCATTCCGGTCAGCTCCTGCGGTTCCGGACGGCGGATGCGATGGGCGATCATAAAAGCGCCGATCTGAGCTGGGGTCGCCTCCTGATCGAGCATGAGAGCCATGGCGTCCGCCGCCTCTTCCCGACTCATCCCCTTGCTGGTGTGCTCTCCACTACCAACTTTTCGCAGGTGCTGCTTGAAGCGTTCACGACCGCTGAGAACAGAGCTCGCCACGCATCATGTCGTCGCTACCAGTAGTTTTCTGTAGCAAGGCTACCTTTGTTGGTAGCGCTTGATACAGAGTTGTTCAGTCGAGCAGAGACAGACCTTCAAAGCTGCCGTGGCGGGGATGGCTTGGATTTTGCCGTCCATCCGCGTAATAGAGGCGCTCAAGCACAAGGCTGGTGGTTCCACTGGACTCGAGCTGCTGACTACTCAGCAAAGATGTGAGAGATCGGAACAGGTTGCTCATAATCGCAACGTCTAATGCGATTAGTAGAGCAGCTTTGGAGGTGTTGTGTTGTGATCAATGCGTCTGAAATGGGTTTTCGGTTTTGTGTTGATTGCTGCTTTTCTTGGGTGGTAAGAGCGAGAGTCTTTATGGGCAATCGGCAATAAACGCCATGACTTTGACCTCCACCTCATCTCCTTCGCTGTCAGCACCATCACAGAGCACTGTGACCGCATCCCTGATGGCTGCGAAGAAAGCCAAAGGAATGAGTTTTGCTGATCTTGAAGCGGCTCTTGGCTTGGATGAAGTGTGGATCGCTTCTCTGTTTTATGGCCAGGCCACAGCGTCAAGCGAAGAGGCAGAAAAGCTGGCTTCGCTTCTGTCTTTGGATCCTGCTATCACTGCTGCCATTCAGGAGTTTCCCACCAAGGGCAGCCTTGAGCCTGTTATCCCCACTGATCCTCTGATCTACCGTTTCTACGAGATCATGCAGGTGTATGGCATGCCTCTGAAGGATGTGATCCAAGAGAAATTCGGCGATGGAATCATGAGCGCCATTGATTTCACTCTCGATGTCGACAAAGTTGAGGATCCCAAGGGTGATCGTGTGAAGATCACGATGTGTGGCAAGTTCCTTCCTTACAAAAAGTGGTGAGCGATTAGGGATCCTCTTGCATCCCTGATTCGAATTCGAGAATCAGTACACAAGTGCCCGGCGAATGCCGGGCTTTTTGATGGTTAGGAACGAAATTGTTGTTCCAGTTGTTGTTGGGCGAGTTGTTGCCGGGAGGCATCGCTCAGAGTTTTACTGAGTTCCAATAAAGAGCTCTGGCTGCTGGGAGTGGCGATGCATCCAAGGGCTCGCAACGCTGCCGCAGCGACCTCATCAGATCCATCGATGCAGAGCTGCGCCAGCCTGTTGCTGATGATGGATCCATCCCGTCGCTGTAGAACACGGATTGCTGCGATGACGACAGGGTCTCTGAAGTCATGGAGCAGTCCTGAGCAATACCTCAGCAGCTCTTCATCACTCAGGGTGTGAGCCCGAAAACTCAGCAACTGCAAGCCCGCGAGGCGATGCTGCTGACCTGGATGGCGCAGGCTTTCAGTCATGACGGTCTCGGGCACATCCGCACCCCAGCAGGAGAGGGCCTGAACAATGCTGAGGTTGATGTCATCCAGTTTTGAACGGCTGGTGAGTTGATCCAGCAACCAGTTTCTGGCGTCTTTCTGATGGCAGAGGCCTGCTGCCAGTACGAGATCAGGAAGCGCTCCGTGCTGATTGATCAGGCTCTTAATCTCTGGCCAACCCCGATCGGCCAGCATGCCGAGCTTTTCGCTGAGGGCTCGACGGAGATCAATAGAAAGGCTGGGAGAGTAGACCTCCCCCAGCCAATGGGGCTCCAGTGGAGCCCGTCGTGATTGGGAAAGCCGCTCCCAAAGAGCGGCTTCATTCACAGGATGTGACACAGGAGTTGATCAGCGGGCGCCGAGTTCAGCGGCCAGTTCACGCTCCAGTTTGTCGTCATGCTCGGAGGGCAAGACATTCTCAACCTTGGTGCGGTGGGTGCTGTAGAAGAGCATGCCGATGAAGACCATGCCACCGATGATGTTGCCGATGGTGACTGGCAGCCAGTTCCAGAAGATCACCTGACCGAAGTTGACGCCGGATCCCAGGATGGGGCCTGCGGTGTGCAGGAACTGGTTCACCACGATGTGCTCCATGCCCATCGATTGGAACGCGGTAATTGGGAGCCAGCACGCCAGGATCTTGCCGGGAACACTTTTGCTTACCAAAGCCATCGTCACGCCGAGGCACACCAGCCAGTTGGCAATCAGACCGCGCAGGATGGCCAGGAAAAACCCAAGGGTCTCGAGGTTCTCATACTTAGTGACCACATTGGTCTTATTAAGGGCAATGATCTTGGCTGCAACTTGTTGCCACATGCCACCGCCATCGGCAGCAGAGGCAGGATCCACGGTGCCGCCACTGGTGAGGCTGATGGCCATCAGAACGGCGACAACAGCTGTTCCGATCCAGTTACCGAACCAAACCCAAGCCCAGTTGCGGAAGGTTGCCTTCCAGGAGCTTTTGCCCGCCCAAGTTGCCATGGGCAGCAGGGCGAAGTTGCCAGTGACCAACTCCATGCCAAAGAGCACGATGCTGGCGAAGCCAAACGGGAACAACAACGAGCCCAACCAGGGTTGACCGCTCTTGAGTCCGATGGTCAAAGCCAGGATGACAGCGAGGCCGAGAATCGCGCCGGAGTAAAAACCACGCAAAAGTAGGTTTTTGACGCTGACGGTTGCCTTTTTGCCGCCTGCGGCAATCATGCCGTCGACAAGTTCGTTGGGTAGGACGTAGTCCATTTGTGAAGCCGACGCACTCATGGTTTTCGTGGTGGGATGAAAGGTTGGTGAGGGTTGAATTCGACGCGATTCAACCGCTGATTTTGTTCATCAGCTTGGAAAACAGATCTTGTTGATCTGAATTGCGGCTGATGGGTTGTTTGTCTTGGCCAACTGAGGTGATCCAGTTGACCAGACGGGAAAAATAGTCGTTGCTGTTAGCCATGGAGGAGGGTGGTAGGAGAAGTGTCGTCGAGTAATCAGAATTGGTCTCAAAAGGTGTGCACCAGCTCTGAGTTGATTTGAACCTCATGTCAAACATTTAGGCGCGAGGTGTGGCGCCAAAACGTTCGATCAGCACTTCGCGTAAGGCGGATTTGATTTCATCCGCCGGGATAGCTTTGCGATGCACTTCACCAAGCGTGGGGTTCGGGCCCTGTGAGCCTCCAAGGGTCATGGTGTAGCCCTCACCCATCACGCCTTCACTGTTTTTCGCTTTCGTTCCGGTCAGTCCAATGGCACCCATGTAGGCCTGACCACAGGTGTTTGGACATCCGGTCCAGTGGATTTTCAGCTCATCTGGGAGCGTTAATTCTTGATCCAGTTCCTGCGCGGCTTGGAGCGCTTGATCCTTGGTATTGGTGAGTGCAAATCCGCAGTAGGTGTTCCCTGTGCAGGAGACGGTTCCCGCGGCGATGTGGCCGGGTTCGAGAGGAAACCGTCCAAGCAGCTCATCGGCTTTGAACGCTTCCAATTTGTCCGCTGGGAGTCCAACCAGAATCACATTCTGATCTTCTGTCAAACGCACTTCGCCGGCGCCGTAATTGAGGCTTGCGGTGGCTAAATCTTGGAGATCTTGCGCTTTAAGCCGTCCGACAGGCACATGAAGTCCCGCGTACGACAATCCGTTTTGCTTTTGCGGATGGATACCATAGTGAGAGCGAGGGGTTGTATCGAAAACAGACCCGGGATCAGGAGTGAGCGGTCCGAACAGCTCTTCAACCTGAGCGCGGAACGTGTCGAAGCCCACCTGATCCAGGTAGAGGCGGAAGCGTCCCTTTGGACGCTTGTCCCGTTCTCCGTTGTCGCGCCAGAGCCGGATCACGGCATCGGTCATCTTGCAGATTTCATCCGGCTTCACCCAGGCATTCAGCGGGATGGCATAGGCATTCATTTGTGAGGAGAGCACCCCGCCGATCCAGACGCCGAATCCCATCACACCGTTGTTTTCCACAGGGTGGAAGACGATGTCGTTGTGCAGTAAGAAATTGTCTTTGGCTCCTGCAACAGCAGTGTTCCATTTTCTGGGCAGGTTGGAATATTCAGGATTTCCCTTGCAGTTGTTGGTCAGGAAGTTCTGGAGTTCTGTCGTGTAAGGACGGGTGTCGACGATCTCTTGGGGATCGATGCCAGCAATGGGGTTGCCGGTGACGTTTCGAGGGTTGTCGAAGCCGGATTGGATGGTGCTCAGACCGGCCTCCTCAAGCCGACGGAGGATTTCAGGCAAATCTCCAAGCAGCACGCCTCGTAACTGCAGGTTCTGGCGGGTTGTGATGTCGCAACTTCCTTCTTCGCCGTATCGCTCAACAATCGAGGCGACCACGCGGAGTTGATCGGCGGACAGCACACCATTTGGAACTCTCAAACGCAGCATGAATTTGCCCGGAGTTTTCGGGCGCCAAAACATGCCGTACCACTTCAGGCGAAGCTGGAGGTCCGTTTCGTCGACCTGCTCCCAGCCCATTTCTGCAAATTTTTCAATCTCGCTGCCCACAAGCAGACCGTCTTTGTCTGCTTTGTTTTGCTCGATCTTGTTGAGCTTCTTGCCATCCAGATAAGGCCTGGAGGGAGAGCTGAGAGTCATGATCTTGATACGGATAGAACGGATTGATCGTTCAAAACCAGCGAGGATCAATCAAAAGGGGTTTTTTAAAACCAGCGCTTCAGAATGAAGGGAGCGCTTGATGAGTATGTCAACAGGTCGGTTGTGCGCCTGTCGGTAGTGGTTCAAACCGTTTTGTCTGTTGATCCTTCACGGCTGTCGAATGGAGCAAACTGTCGCCGTGGCTACATCTGTTGTGCCTGGCTGAGCCGTAGAAGGCTGCCTTCCGCGGCTTCAGTATTGGCGTCCAACTTCGCCAAGCATGCGTACGGCTCCATGACGGAGCATTTGCCAAACGCGCTGCATCGCCGCGAAATCCCGTTCAAGCTCGCTCTGGAACCGAGTGCTGTCGGCACGTCTCGGTTCTCTGCTGGCGTATCTTCCGCGGTCGTCAAAACGTCTCGACCGGTAGCGTTGATCGGTGACTTCTCTGCGGGATCGTCCCTCCAAAGCCGCGCGTTCGGAGTATTGACGTCGGGACATGAAACGAAAAACCTTCAGAATGAGGTGATGTCAGCAGTCGGTTCGGCCATCGATCCGTGGCCATTGCTACGGAATCGAAACTTGCGGTCCGAGCGGGCCATCCGTTTGGTGGTGCATGGTCGCTCGGGGGGTGAGGTGCCCAAGGCGCTGATGGCTCTGAGGCAGGAGCTCCAGCAGCATCGTTCGGCTCCGGTTCAGCTCGAGGTGCTCACGGCCGATTCTCCTCCACCTTGCCCTGACGCGCCGAGCTGGTTGGTGCCGTTGCTGTTATGGCCAGGAGCCCATGCTCGTGATGATGTGCCTGCCATTCGGCGGCGCATGCGTTCAGAAGGTGCTGATGTCACACTCCTTCCGTTTCTAGGGGCCTGGTCTTGGTGGTGGTCGTTGGTGGTAGAGGCTCTCGATCCCTTGCTGACAGGTGAAGTCGTGCTCCTTCACCATCCCCTCCGACCTGGAGTTGCTGACCGTTTTCTCCATCAATTGAGCCGGCGTCTTTCCGTTCCTTTGGTCGCGTCTGACCGGTGGGCGGAGTACCGCCTCCATCACCCTCAAGCCCAGGCACTCCCCCTCGCTCTTGCTCCCAATCGCATGACGGAGACGCTTAGCGAGACTGGAGGTTTGCAACCGCTTCTGCACCATTCCCTGATTCGTCAGGGCCTGATTGATTTGCTGATCGCTCTGCCGTGACCACTGTTCAACAACCTGGAACTGTTTATCTGGTGGGAGCTGGGCCGGGTGATCCTGAACTGCTCACGGTGAAGGCGCATCGCCTGTTGCGCAGTTGTGATGCGCTTGTTTACGACTCACTCGTGCCCGAAGAGGTGCTGGACCTGGTGCCGGAAACCTGTGAGCGCCGGTTTGTGGGGAAACGTCGGGGTCATCATTCCGTTCCCCAGCCCAGCACCAATGCGGTGTTGGTGGAGATGGCCGAGAAGCATGAAACCGTGGTTCGGCTTAAGGGTGGGGATCCTTTTCTGTTCGGTCGAGGTGGCGAGGAAGCGGCTTATTTGGCGCAACGGCAGATCCCTGTGCAGGTGGTTCCTGGAGTGACCGCAGGAATTGCTGCACCGGCCTATGCCGGCATCCCGGTCACCCACCGTCGTGCTGGTTCCTCCGTCACCTTCGTGACCGGTCACGAGGAAATCGACAAGCGGCGCCCTTCTGTGAACTGGCGCTCCCTCGCTGCTGCTAGCGATGGACTGGTGATCTACATGGGTCTGCACAATCTGCCGCGCATTGCGGAAGAGCTGATGGCGGGTGGGCTCGTTCCGGAGACCCCCGTTGCTGTGATTCAGCAGGGAACGGTGGCGGGCCAGCGTTGTCTGAAAGCCACCCTTGCGGATGTTGCTGATCAGACCAGAGCTCAGGAGTTCAAGTCACCGTCCATCGTTGTCGTCGGTGACGTGATCGATCATCAGGTTGAAGCCTGCAAGCCATCGCCTGCTGCGGTCACCATGCCGATTTCATTTTGATCGCAGCCTTACTCCTTGAGTCGTGCCCGTAGCTGCGCCAGGTTGCAGGGTCGAGTTTCAGGATCAAGCTGTGCTCGGATCAACCGTTGCCAAGCTGTGGTGACGGCATCCAGGGACCCCGGCAGCACAAAGATAAAAGTGCCATTGGCCACGCCTGCCAGACAACGGCTTTGCAAGGTGCTGGTGCCGATGCTGTCAAAGGAGATCACACGGAACAGCTCACCAAATCCGTCGATGATTTTGTCCAGCAGAGGTTCAATGGCTTCTGGTGTCCCATCTCGACCGGTCAGGCCTGTCCCGCCGCTGGTGATCACCACGTCAACGGTTGGGTCAGCGATCCATCGGCTGAGTTCCGCCCTGATTTGATAGCGATCGTCCGCACAGAGTGCACGCTCATGGAGTTGATGGCCAGCGTCTGCGATGCTGCGTTGCAGCTGATCGCCGCTGCTGTCCTCGTCGAGAGTGCGTGTGTCGGAAATGGTGAGCAAGGCAATCGCGAGGCCCACGGAACAGCGGCGGTGACCTCGGACGCTAGAACCTCTTCAGCTGCAACGGCCGTGGTGCTGCACGTGTTGCTTTTCGCTTCCCTGCGCGAACGCGCCGGTTGGGCTGAGCGCTCACTCCCGCTGTCGTCAGAGGTGACCACTGCCCGTGAGGTCTGGCACCAGTTGGATCTCGGCTCACTGCAGGGCATCACTGTTGCCGTTAACCAGGAGTTGGTCGAGCTGGATCAGCCTCTGAAGTCCGGTGATGAGTTGGCATTTCTGCCTCCGTTCACTGGAGGTTGAGGGATGAATGGCATTCAGGTTGAAATTCGTTCGACATCTTTTGATCCTTGGCAGGAGCTGATGCGATGGGGCGGCGATCCTGCAGCGGTGGCGGTATTTGTCGGCCGCGTGCGCCCGATCGCACTTCATGGCCAGGTTCTTCAAGCGTTGGAGTTGGAGCACTACCCCGGTTTGTGCGAGCGCCGGCTCACCGCCATGGCAGAGCGGCTGCAGCAGCGTCACAAGGCAGGCGCGATGCTGGTCCTGCATCGGGTGGGGCTGTTGCATCCGGGTGAGCCCATCGTGTTGGTGGCCGTTGAGGCGGATCGTCGGGGGGCAGCCCAGCGCTGTTCTGCGGAGCTTTTGGAGGAGCTCAAACATCACGCGCCGTTCTGGAAGCGGGAGTGGTGCAGTGATCAGGGCACCTGGTTGGTGGAGAACACGCCGCTCTGATGGACGTTGGGGTGGAGCAATCGATAGCCCAGCTGCTTTAACCGGTGGTTGCGGATGCGCCGTCCACTGGATTGCGGTTCAAGCCCTCCTGTCCATTGCACGGGTGAAAGCCCCTGACGCGCCAGGCTCTGTTCCACGAGCTCCCGTACTCGGATGGGCTTGTCATTGACCACATTCACCACACCACTCCACTGCCCATCGACAGCAGCCTCCAGTGCACCGGCGGCATCGTCCACATGCACCCAGTTGGTGAAGGTGTTGCCTTCACCTTGTCGTTCTTGGCCCGCCAAATTTTTGAGACGCTTGTCGAGATCACGTCCAGGTCCATGTAGGGCTCCCAAGCGCAGGATGCAGACCGTCCTGTCGTTGATGGCGCCCAGCAGCTGTTCACTCTCGAGGAGCACGGAGCCATGCCCAGGGCCCGGGCATGCGGGTGTGGTCTCATCCACCCAATTGCCGTTGGCATCGCCATACACCGAGCAGCTGCCTGTGTAGAGGATCTGACGCAGTTGCGGCAGTTGTGGCAACAGCGACCTCAGGCAGCGGAAGCTGTCGACGAAGGTGTGCCGGTAGCCCTCTTCATCCACCTGTTGATTCCCTTTTGGACCAAGGCAGAACACAGCGGTGTGCGTCTTTTGCAGGCTCTTCAGCAATTGCTCAGGATCGGTGGCATCGCAGATCATCACCTCATCAGCCAGATGACTCAGCGCGACCTGCCGCTCTTGCCGTGTGGTGGTCAGGGTCAAGTCCAGCGACGGTCGGCGTGGCTGCAGCCGCCGCGCCAGGGTCTCACCCACATAGCCACAACCAATGATTGTCAGTCCCATCACTGGTGTGAGCAATGGCTCGACCTTAAAGACCTTCGCTTGTTTTCACGGTGACTTCGATGACGGATCAGTGGATGTTGAATCGAAGCAATTTCGCCGGTTGTTGGCAGGGACCTGGCATTTGGTTTGGGCGTGATGGCTCGGATCGGTTGGATTTGACCTCGCCTCAACGGGTCATTGATCCCACGACCTACGTCATTCGATTCAGTGACGCTGATCATGGCGTTTGGGACGGTTCTGGCCTGGCCTTCGCTCCGGGTGGGCAAGCCACCTATGACATCAGCCGGAGCTGTTACAACGCTGGCGGCGGATGCTGGCAGTTTGAGGGCGCCGGCGGTCAATCCAGCCTGCGGCTTGATTTGGCTCGCGGTCGCTTCGGGCACGAGATCAATCTCTTCAGAGGCCGCTCCCGTTCGATGTTGGTGCTGCTCTGGGAGCCGCATGACGACGCTTGGCGTTTGCAGGCTGTGGGAGCGGTGGCCTTTCGCTGTCGCGATGCTGCAGATCTCGAACCTGAGCGTCCCACGTGCGGGACACCCGAGGCGTTGCTGGAACCCTTGCGGGGCTGGTCGGGCTATGCCGAATCACTTCGGCCACAGCCGGGCGTGATGGCACGAGCCAGTGATCCGCAGTCTGTGGTGTTTGAACCAGACCAGCTGCTTCGCCATGACTGCAGTGCAGTGATGCCAGACGGTTTGGCGTTTTCAGTGCCTGAATGTCTACCCGACGCAGCCTTCACGTTGGAGATTGGTGCACGGCTTGGTGCTGATCGGTTTCAGCACGTCAGCATCCGTTTTGATGCCGATGGACGGCTTCTGCGATGGGACCGTTCAAGCTTTCAACCAGCTTCTGTCAGTTGAGGGGGCGGCTCAAAACAGGCGTCCGCGGATGAGTTGGGCCCAAACACGTTCGCCGGGCTTGAGATCGCCTGCATCCGCCGGCAGTTCCAAGAGCAAATCGGCTCCTTGCAGGGAGCCGATGCGTGATGACGCCTGGGAGCCATCCACGCGGGCTGCCAGGGCACCGTCACGGCTGGTTTCTAATCGTGCGCGAGCCAGTTCCGGTCGCCCTGGCCGTCGAGCTAACGGATCGGCAAGTTCGACCTGAATCCGAGGGAATTGTTCCGGTTCGCTTTGGCCTTCTAGCACTTGAAGTGCTGGCCAAAGCAGTTGCAATCCTGTCACTGCGGCTGCCACAGGATTCCCCGGTAAGCCGAAGAAGGGCACGCCATCGCGGAGAGCACCAAAGGCGAAGGGGCGCCCTGGCCGTAGGAACAGTTTCCAGAAGTCCACCGAGCCCAGTTCAGCCATGAGCGGACGAATCCAGTCGCTGTCGCCCGCCGAGACGCCCCCGGTGCTGACCACCACATCGCAGCAGTCGGCGAGGTCACCAAGGGTCACGCGTAAAGCCTCAGGTTGATCGGCCACCACACGGCGCTCATGGACCTCTTGTCCAAGGGTCTGAAGCATCGTCTCCAGCAATGTGCCGTTGCTTTCCCAGATGGTGCCGGGCGGCCTCGGCGCCCCAGGTGGCACCAGTTCATCGCCACTGATCAAAAGGCCAATCCGCGGCCTTCTCCGCACGGTCAGCTGGGCCACGCCACAGCTGGCGAGCCGGGCCAGGTCTGCGGGACCCAGCCGCTGTCCGGTGACCATCAGTGGATCACCAGGCTGACATTCCTCATCTGCCGCGCGGATCCAGGGCCGGTCAGAGGCCTCCTGGTTGAGTTGGATCTGGTTGTTGTTAACGGAGATGAGTTCCTGAGGAAGGACCCAACCAGCGCCCTCTGGAAGCGGTGCCCCCGTCAGAATTCGAATGCACTCACCGGCTGAGAGCTTGTCGTTGAACGGCCGACCTGCGGAAGCGCGTCCCTTCAGCATCCACCGATCGCCCATGGTCGGTGGATGGGTTTGCCCCAGCGCGTAACCGTCCATGATCGAGGCGCGGAACCCAGGGACTGGATCTGTGGCCAACACGGCTTCGGCACTCACACGACCCAAGGCCTCGTTGAGGGGCACGGTGACGCTCTGATTGAGCGGCGTGATGGCTGACAAAACACGTCGTCGCGCTTCATCGAGCGGGAGACCCTCGCGGCCATAGGGCTCAGCAGCTCCAGCTGCCATGGCGACCTCCGTCCTTGTGCAGCAGCTGGATGCCGTTGATGGTCATGCCGGGCTCTATGGATTTCAACATGTCGTAGAGCGTGACCAGGCCGATAGAGACCGCCGTGATCGCTTCCATTTCGACTCCGGTTTGACCTGTGGTGCGGCAGCTTGCCTGCACCTTGAGTCCTGGCAGAGAGGGATCGGGCTCGATGCTGATGTCCATCCCGCTGATCGGCAGCGGGTGACAGAGGGGAATCAGTTCGGATGTGCGCTTCGCCGCTTGGATGGCAGCGATTCGCGCGACGGCCAGCAGGTCACCTTTGGGTGTGTCTCCACTCAGCACAATGTTGAGCGTGGACGGCTGCATCACCAGCATTCCGGCAGCCGTTGCTTCACGTTTGGTGATCGCGCGATCGCCAACCTCCACCATGTGCACCTCACCTTGACCGGTGAGGTGCGAGAGCTCTTCAGCCATGCGTGAACGGGTTGTTGACCGCTCCAGTGTTGATCAGCGCTGGCCGAGCACGGACCACATCGCCGCTTGAGAGGTCACCACTGGTTCCACTTGCTGGGTTGCCGTTGCTGCGGTGGATGACGTGTTGGCTGCCTTTTGGCTCAACACCATCTGCACGGCGAGGGAGGCCACAATAAAGGCGCCAACGAAGCCAGCGGCGACGGTCAGGGGGCTGCGCTGGACCTGGCTTGTGGTGGTGCTGAAGGTCATTGAACGAATGTCTGACGACACTCACTATGGATATGAAATGTACTCATTGCTACCAAAAGCACTGAAATGCTGCAGATTTGACACGCTGCTCTGGTGATTGAGAACGAGTAGACCCGTTGCTAATCCTTCGGATGCCAACCATCCGTGAGCGGATCCCAATAGCAACCCCAAGGTCAGAGCAAAGCGCATGAACGCGTCCAAAGTTGCTACGAGCCTCTTTGTTCGTGGTGCAACTGATGGTCGTTGTTGTCACCGTTTCCAGCTAGAGATAAAAAAATCGTCGCTTTGGCTACCAATGAATTCGCAGCTGGATCAGGCGCGACATTGTTTTGCCTTTGAGCAGGACTTCATCGGATCTTGGCGATGCATTCCTCTCTGCGTTCGCCGCAAGTTGGATTTGGCTGGTGTCAAGCTGAAGTTGAGTCATTGGCTGGCGATGACCCAGGAGCAGCGTCAGCAGCTAGTGGATTGGGGAGATTCACCCGAACACCTCAACCAGATGCGCGAGCATTTGCGTGTCAAGACCGCGACCATGGCGGATGGCGTGGTGAAAGAGTTGCCCCACGCGGTGGATGAGCCCTGGCAGCAACCGAATCATCTGCCGGATCATCTTTCAGACGCAGCGCGGGCGCGTGGTGTGCAGCTCACACTGCAGGCCTGGCAGGCGATGCGGGAGCTCGATCGCTTCGCCCTGTGCAAGCTGGCCAGACCTGGCCACGATCATCACAATCTTGAGGCGGCTTTTACCGAAGTGCTGGGATAAGCAGTCGGCGCAGGCTTTCCAGCCGTCCGGTTTGCTGTTCAGTGGGTTTCCTCACCGACACCGCGGGGGCGACCACGACGGCGGAGGCTTTGAGTTCCGGCTGTTTTGAGATCGGGCAGGATTCCTCATGCATCAGGGTGTTGGCTTCACAGGCTTCGGCCTGTGTAAAGCCCCAGTGCATTGGCAGAAACACAGAGCCGCGGCGAATTCGATCCGTCAGCGTGACGCGGGAGGTCAGGGTTCCGCGACGGGATGTGATCGCGGCCAGTCCGTTGTCTTCGACGCCGTAGACCTTGGCATCCTCGGGATGCATTTCCAGGCGTGGTTGCGGATGCATGTCGTTGAGTCGTTGCACCATGCCTGTGCGGGTCATGGTGTGCCATTGGCCGAGGTAACGGCCCACGGTGAGTACCAGTGGGTAAACATCACAGGGTGGTTCGGCTAGGCCGAGCGGAGCCTCTGATTGGAACCGGGCACGACCACTGGCTGTTGGGAATCGTTTGCCGACGTAAAGACGCTTGGAGGTGCGGGTTGGCTCATGTCCTTTGGGGAAGGGCCATTGCTGCGACCCGTGGGAGTGAAGCAGGCCATGGCTGAGGCCGGAGACATCACAGACGCGGCCTTCGGTGAGAGTTGCGAATTCTGCATAAACCTCCGCTGAGGACGCATACGTGAACTGCTCGGCGAATCCCAGCCGACGTCCAAGTTCAGCGAACACCTCCCAATCAGGACGGCTTTCGCCGTGGCGTGGTCGAAATGACGGGCAGTAGGTGACACGTCGTTCTGAATTGGTCATCGCTCCCGATTTTTCGCTCCACTGCGATGCGGGCAGCAGCAGATGGGCGTAGTGGGAGGTTTCCGTGTCGGCGTAAGCCTCACTGACAACCACGAGCGGACAACGCTGCATGGCGCTTTTCACTCTCTCCAGGTCGGGCATGCTCACCAATGGATTGGTGGCTGCCACCCACCACAGATCGAGCTCGCCCTGCTCCATGGCCTCCACCTGCTGCCAGGCGTTCAGTCCTGGGGCTGCCGCAATGGAGTCTTTGGCGAACCCCCAGGCTTGCTCCACCTCTGCCCTGTGGTCCGGGTTGGTCACCACCCTGTATCCAGGTAGCAGATGTGCCAGTCCTCCGGCTTCACGGCCGCCCATGGCATTGGGTTGACCGGTGAGCGAGAAGGGCCCGGCGCCTGGCTTGCCGATTTCTCCGGTGAGCAGGTGCAGATTGATCAGTCCACTGACCACTGCCGTTCCTTCTCGGCGCTGGTTGACCCCCATCGACCAGAGACTAAGCACACCTTCTTTGCGACTCCATAGTCGGCCGACGGCGCGCAGATCCTGTTCAGTGATTCCGCAGAACTTGGCGGTTTTGCCGGGGGTCCAGGCATTGATGGTCTGGGTGTACGACGCGAAGCCTTCGGTGGCTGCATCGATGAAATCGCTATCAAAGCCGTTGTCTTGGATGACCAGTCGTGCCAGGCCGTGAAGGAGCGCGAGGTCTGTGCCTGGAGCGATCGCTAGATGGTGGTCAGCAATTTTGGTGGTGTCGGTCTTGCGCGGGTCCACCACCACGATGGTGAGCCCTTTTGGGTCACGTTTTTTCCGCTTCAGCAGTCGCTGGAACAACACAGGGTGGCACTCGGCCGTGTTGGTGCCGATGAGGAAGGCCACCGAGCAATGGTCCAGATCTTCGTAGCAACAGGGAGGACCATCCGATCCCAGGCTTCGTGTGTATCCAGCCACCGCGGAGCTCATACACAGCCGCGAGTTGGCATCGAAATTGTTGGTTCCCAGCGCTCCTTTCAGGAGTTTCTGAGCCAGGTAGTAATCCTCGGTATGAAACTGGCCTGACCCATACATGGCGATGGCGTTGGGTCCTTTGCTGGCCAGAGTGCTGCGGATGCGTCCGGTCAGTAGATCAAAAGCGCTGTCCCAGCTAATCGGTTGAAAGTCGTCGTTGAGTGTGGGGCGGTACAGCGGTCGATTTAAACGTCCGCGGGCCAGGGTTTCACCCACCGTGGCGCCTTTGATGCAGACCTGTCCGAGACTGGAAGGGTGTTGGCGGTCGCCGCGTGCGGCCCACATGGGATTGCCTTCAGCATCGCGCTTCACGGATTTGCCTGCCTCGCCCGGAGGCAGCAGTTCCAGGCCGCAGCCCACGCCGCAGTAAGGACATTGGCTTGTGGGGTTAGCTCTGGAATCAGTCACATCCGGAGAGGCAGAAATTCAAAAACCCGGGGGAAGTCCCCCGGGCATTCGGATGGCAGTCGAACTGCAAACTCCGATCAGAAGTGGATTTTGATCCTTAGGCGACCGCTTCTGCCGTTTCGCCTTCATGCAGATCCGCAAAGGAACCTTTGGGTTCCTTGAGGAAGAAGTAGCAGAAGAAAGCAACGATCAGGCCAGCGATTCCAAGAATCTGGAAGAAGCGGCTGTTGGAGTTGGCGATCACCGTCGGATCGGGCTCGGCACCACCACCCATCCACATGGGCAGGAGGCTGAAGATGGTGAGGTAAGTCACGGCACCAACGTTGCCGTAGGCACCGACGAGACCTGCCACCTGTCCGGTGACGCGGCGCTTCACCAGAGGCACCAAAGCGAAGGTTGCACCCTCGCCGGATTGCACGAAGAAAGAGGCGAGCATGGTGATCACCACAGCCACGAAGATTCCAGATGTGCCGGAGAACGTGCCGGGTTTGATCATGCTCATCACCAGATAGCCGATTCCAAGGCCAGCGGTGAGGAAGGCCATGGTGTTTTTGCGGCTGCCGACCTTGTCGGAGATCAATCCGCCGGCGGGACGAGCCACCAGATTCACGAACGCGAAACAGGAAGCGAGGATGCCCGCGGTTGCCTTCGGTAAATCGAAGGTGGTTTCGAAGAAGGTGGGAAGCATCGACACCACAGCAAGCTCGGAGCCGAAGTTCACGATGTAGGTGAGCTCAAGAATGGCCACCTGGCGGAATTCATAGCGATCTTCCTTGGGGTACACCTTGTTGCCGAGGATCAATTCTCGGTTGGTGCGGATGATTCCCCAGGTTTGGAAGATGAACCAAAGGGCAACAGCTCCGAGAGCCAATGGGTAGGTGCTGGCAGTCAGGAAACCAACCTTTTGCAGGCGCCAGCAGAGCACGGCCAGGATGGCTGCGAAAGGAACGTTCATTCCCAGCAGTCCCCAGAAGTCACGCATGGAAGTGACTTCTGGGGACTGCTGTCCTCTCGGGGCGCTGGTACACCTTTCCAGGAGGAGTGTCGGTGACGCTGAAGAAGTAAAAGACTCCGTAAATGGCGGAAATAATGCCGCTCAGGGCGATGGCACCACGCCAATTGAGAATCGCGCCGGTGGGCAGTTCGAAACCGCCGGAGAAGGACAGGAAGCCAGCGATGGCCACCATGGTGAGGGCAGAGAAGGCAGAGCCGAAGTTGCCCCAGCCGCCGTAGATGCCTTCAGCCAGGCCGATTTCCTTGGGCGGGAACCACTCAGCCACCATGCGGATGCCGATCACGAAGCCCGCACCAACGATGGAGAGGAGCAGACGAGCCACCACCAGGGAATTGAAATCCTGGGCTGCGGCAAACAGCAAACAGGGAATGGCTGAGAAGACCAGAATCGAGGAATACGTAATTCTTGGCCCAAATTTGTCGAGCAGCATGCCGATCAGCACGCGTGCGGGAATGGTGAGAGCCACGTTGCAGATGGCCACCGTGCGGATTTGACCCACCGTCAGGTCAAGGTCTGCTTTCACGGTGGTGGCCAGAGGAGCCAGATTGAACCAGACCACGAAGGTCAGGAAAAAGGCGATCCAGGTGAGATGAAGAGTTCGGTATCTCCCCTGGAACGACCAGAGTTCGCCAAGCATGGGGTTTGTTTGGGATGGAGAGTCAAACCCCGGCGTCGAAACGAAGGCGCCCAGGATTTCAAAATGCGGCGCTCATGCAGACCGCCGGATAATTGCACCATTCGGTGGGCACGTGATTCGTTGCATTGGCTACCGAAATCCCCCACTCGGGGGTCTGGCGGCTGAAAGTTCAGCATTGCTACGCATTGATTGGTAGCGGTTGTTACGTGTATTGGCCGGTCTTTAATTAACTGGCGTTCTGAGGGTCCTGTGAGCTCGCGATCGCTCAGAGCAGTGGTGTTTGCCGGCGGTGCTAGTCGTCGGATGGGAACCGACAAAGCATTGATCACCACTGCGGACGGATCCACCTGGTTGGAGCGGCAGGTGCGGCTGTTGCGTTCCCTCGGGCTTGAGGTGTGTGTCATGAGTGCTCATGCCAACCATCGACGCTGTCTGTCCGGTTGGCTCGGGGTCACGGTGCATGCCGAACCATGGAGCCCCGCAGGGCCTCTTCGTGCGCTCAGTTGCCTGCTGAATGCCGATGAGACCCAGGCTCTGCTGACCTCGCCGGTGGACATGCCTGCGTTGCAGATTGAGGCGTTGCAAGCGCTTTTGGACGCTTGGCGTCGGAATGAATCGCGAGCGCTGGTGGCCGACGATGGTCAACGTCTTCAGCCTTTGCTGGGCATCTACCCGTGTAGTGCCATCAATCGCGCGGCGCTGGATGCTGAATTGTGTGATGGACAGGCGCGATGGCTTGGCTGGCTGCAGCGGATTGATTACGACAGCCTGCAACTGCCTGCGCAGCAGCTCAGCAATGTGAATGATCCAACCGATCTGGCAGCGTTGGTTGGATGACTTGCGCATCTCCAGTGTCGACGCTTGATCAATGGACCAGGCCGCTGGGGGTGCTGAGGCTCTCACTGACCGCCCGTTGCAATTTGGCGTGTCCCTATTGCTGTCCGGATTCCGCCGATCCTCCGGGAACGTTGACGCTGGATCAGCAGTTGCGTTTGATCCGCGTTGCGGCTCGCCTCGGTGTGCGCACCCTTCGCCTCACCGGTGGTGAACCCCTGCTTAGTGATCGGTTGATGCCATTGTTGGCCGGGGTTGCCGACGGCAGATGCACCCCTGGCGATCCTCTGGTTGGTTTGCGTGACGTGGCGCTCACCACCAATGGGGTGTTGCTGTCCGAGGGGCGCGCCAGGGCTTTGAAGAACACAGGCCTGGATCGCATCACCGTGAGTTTGGATGCTGTTGACGGCGCCGTGGCAGCAACGATGGCCGGACTGCGTGGCGGACGGAGTGCCGGTGATGGATTGGTGCAGACGACCACTGGCTGGTGGGAATCGGTTGCCGACGTAAAGACGCTTGGCGGCTTCGAGTTGCGTTTCAGCGTTTGCAGATCGGTTTGAACATAGATTGGTGCAGCAAGTGCTGGCTGGTCTGGTCGCTGCACGAGCTGCTGGGTTCGATCCAGCTGCAGGTGACCTCAAGCTCAATGCGGTGATTCAACGGGGTGTGAACGACGATCAGTTGATCCCCCTGGCGGAGCTGGCGCGCAGTCAGAGGATGGAATTGCGCCTGATCGAATACATGGATGTGGGCAATCGCAATGGCTGGCGAATGGATCAGGTGCTGCCGGCTGAGGTGATGGTGCAGCGCATTGCTGAGCATTGGCCCCTCAGATCACTGGGTCGGAACCCTGGAGGCACTGCTCGGCGTTGGCGTTATCACGATGAAGTGAGTGACGTTGGTGTGGTTGCTTCCATCAGTGAGCCGTTCTGCGGTGATTGCAACCGTCTACGCATTACGGCCGATGGTCAGGCTTTTACTTGTTTGTTCGCTGCCCAAGGAACTGATTTGACCCCTGCCATGGGGTCCGATCAGGAGTTGGAGCATGCCATTCGTTCTCTCTGGCAGAAACGATCTGATCGCTACAGCGAGGAGCGCCATTGCACGGCTGATTCTCTCCCTCGAGCAGAAATGGCCTATCTGGGCGGTTGAATTAATTGAATCAATGTCCCATGTGTAAGTCGTTAGCTTGTTCCGCGTAGGCCTCACCAGAGATAGGCTGGGGATCTTGCAGATTGACGGTCCATTCAAGGCTGGTCCCCTTGATTGCGAATCCTGGCAATTCAAGGTTAATGCCTTCAATAATTAGTTCCTGTAAAAAGCCGTCTTGAACTCCTTGATTGACGCCTTGTAATGCCGAAATTTCGAGTCTTGCGAAGGTATTGTCATTGGGAGCACCTGAGCTGTCCACTACCAGTTCACTGCCTCCCTGCAGATTGGTGAGCGGGATGAATGCGGCTTCGTCTTTGTCGAGATAAAAACTGATAGTCCGACCCAACAGTGGATCGATTGTGATATCACCCCAAAACAACAATTGCACATCATCGAGATAGACGGTCCCAATACCAGTTATGGGATCGACACTTCCACCAATCATGCCTATTTCAGCCTCTACTTTTCCAGAAAGTTCTACTAAGCCAATAGCAAGATTCTGAGTAAAATTTTGCTCGGCTTGAGGGCAGATGAATGAAAGTACTTTACCGCTTTCGTCTAATCCGAGGCTTACAATGGCTTCCCCAAATTCCATGGTACCTGGCCTTGGGAAACCTGGAAAAAATTCTTCGGGCGTATAAGTGAATGTTACGTCTTGAGCTATCGATTGGAGCGTTACATCATTGTCTCTTGTGTGGTTGGGAATTAGGGAGCGTTGTACTGGTGGGATCTTGTTTTGGAAGCTTAAGGAGAATATTTTTGGACTGTATGTCAATGGATAGATTTCACGAACGCTTTGTGTCTGGTTTGCATAAGCACTTTCCAACAGTTGCTGTTGTGATGTAAGCATCGGGAGAATAAATCTGGTTTAAATTTACTGCCTCACAACTGGTTGTCACGTGTTTGGCGGCTTCGAGTTGCGTTTCAGCGTTTGCAGATCGGTTTGAACATGGATTGGTGCAGCAAGTGCTGGCTGGTCTGGTCGCTGCACGAGCTGCTGGGTTCGATCCAGCTGCAGGTGACCTCAAGCTCAATGCGGTGATTCAACGGGGTGTGAACGACGATCAGTTGATCCCCCTGGCGGAGCTGGCGCGCAGTCAGAGGATGGAATTGCGCCTGATCGAATACATGGATGTGGGCAATCGCAATGGCTGGCGAATGGATCAGGTGCTGCCGGCTGAGGTGATGGTGCAGCGCATTGCTGAGCATTGGCCCCTCAGATCACTGGGTCGGAACCCTGGAGGCACTGCTCGGCGTTGGCGTTATCACGATGAAGTGAGTGACGTTGGTGTGGTTGCTTCCATCAGTGAGCCGTTCTGCGGTGATTGCAACCGTCTACGCATTACGGCCGATGGTCAGGCTTTTACTTGTTTGTTCGCTGCCCAAGGAACTGATTTGACCCCTGCCATGGGGTCCGATCAGGAGTTGGAGCATGCCATTCGTTCTCTCTGGCAGAAACGATCTGATCGCTACAGCGAGGAGCGCCATTGCACGGCTGATTCTCTCCCTCGAGCAGAAATGGCCTATCTGGGTGGTTGAACCGTCGTCGATATCACCGTTTCTAAGCGAAAAGCTCGGTACAAACGTCTGAGAGTTCGGGCCGTCCTTCGGCCCATTGGTGATGTTCGAACTGTTGTCATACGAGCGCTTTCGCGACACGCCATCAGTTCGGTTTTTCGATGTGACGGTTGGTACATCGAACGCTCGTGATCTGGTCATTCACTCCGGCCCGGCCGTGAGTCCTCCGAACGATCCTGATTCCGGTGCGTGGCAGTTTTACTTGCATCCCCATCAAGAAGACAATCTCCTCGCCGCTAGCGGTGGCCGCACCTTTTATTTGGTCAACCTGGCTTGGGAACAGCCTTTCCATATCGTGCGGCTGGAAAGCGGTGGAGACATCCTCCGCATTCCACCGGGCACGTTCCATCGTTCGATTTCTGATCCCGATGGATCAGTGGTTCTGAATCAAGCCGTGCGCGAATCAGGAGTGTCTTTGTTGCGTGAATTCCGCGTGTACAACAGCGCTCGCATTCCTGCTCTGATGGCCGCCACGGTCAGCACGGCGATGAAGCCGCGGCTCCATGGTGTTGAACCATTGCTTCAAGCGGCATGAACGACGGCTGGTGCACAATCGCTGAGCTCGTTTTCCTCGACAGTGATCGACCAACTGAGTTCACTGGGTGTATCAGGTGGGCCACTGAAACTGCCGCTCACTGCTGCAGTGAGTTCGGGTTTGGATGATGTGGCCAGAACCACGTAGCGCTGTGTCACTTCTCCGCCCGCGCTGGGATCAAAGCCTCGCCAGCCGGCGCCAGGGAGGTAGACCTCGGCCCAGGCGTGCAGGTCGTACTGATCGGGTGCTGGTTCCAGTAGCTGATACCCGCTGACGAATCGGGCCGGCAAGCCCACCACGCGACAACTAGCCACCATCAGCATGGCCAGGTCACGGCAGGATCCGATCCGTTCTCGCAGGGTGCGGCCCGCTGGCCAGGCCGGCCCCACATGGCGTTGGGTGTATTTGACCCGCTCCTGAATCAAGGCCATGAGCTGCTTGAGAAATGCCAGCGTGTGTTGGTTGCTCCCCATGAGTGCTTCTTGGGTGAGATCGATCACCGAAGGTTCGTGTTGTCCATTCGGCAGCCAGCTTTCCAGTGCTCCTTGAAGGTCAACATTCAGTTGGCCGCGCGGGTAAGGCAAGGGAACTTCCAGCCCGTTAAAGCAGGTTTCCAGAGCTGGTGCAGGGCGCGTTTCCACCAGGCTGCAAGCTTCAAAGCAGAGCTGATCGGTGCAACCGAGAAAGATCAGTCGCTGAATTTCATCACCACTAGCGGCCAGCAGTTCTCGCCGTTGATGGGGCTCTGGTGTCACGCTGAGCTGATGCTCGATCAGGGTCTGAAAGCCCTGGGCCCGTGGTTTGAGGCAGAGGCGGTGTTCCCCAAGGCTCACCGCTGCCGCGTATTGATAGGTCAGGCGGTGAAGGATTCGGGCGCGCATAGAACTTCGGTTGGGGTGGAATGCAGCTCAGTGCTGGTGAAATAGCGGCTCTGAATCAGGTTGTGCAAACGATTGAGATCTTGTTGCAGTCCATCGATCGCTTCATGAAGACCGCCCTCAATCAAGCTGTCGATGCGCACGTAGCTCCATCGCGCCAGTAGCTGACCGCGCAGGCAGTCGAGGTCATCGGGTGCTGCCTGAACGGGCTGGGTCTGGATCTGCTTCAGGGTGTCATTGATCCCCTGCAGGCAGTAACGCACAGAGCGTGGAAAGATGGGATCGAGCAAGAGAAATCCTGCAACGGAGACGGGATTGATGGCCTGCTGCATGCTCTGCCGATACATCTGGTAAGCACCGGCTGTTCGCAACAAAGCGATCCACTGCAGTTCATCGAGCACCCCGCCCACCTCTTCCGGTGCTGGAAGCAGCAGGTAGTACTTCACATCCAGGATTCGTGAGGTTTTGTCCGCCCGTTCGATCAGGCGGCCCAGTTGGCTGAACAGCCAGCTCAGATCACGGCTGAGTGTGGTGTCAGTAATGCCGTAAAAGATTTGACATTCACGTCGGATGATGCGCAGTCGCTCCTGTGTGGGTTCCTGCCAGATCGCTTCCCCGTCTTGAAGGCTCCAGTGCAGATCATTGATCTGTTCCCACATCTCTGTTGTGATCACGTCCCGGATCTGCCGAGCGTTTTCGCGAGCCATGCTGATGCAGCTCACGATGCTGTTGGGGTTCTCGCGATCCAGGAGCAGGAAGCGGCTCACATCGCGCGGTTGTCCAGCCGGATAGTTTTGATCGAAGCTGTGGCGGTCACCAGTCGCATCCACGAGTGGTAGCCAGGGCTCAGCGCTCCCCGGCGGGCAATCCAAGGCCATCGCCTCACTCACCTCCAGGAAGCGGGAAATATTTTCGGCACGTTCGAGATAGCGGTTGATCCAGTAGAGGGAGTCGGCGACCCGGCTCAGCACGGCACGGCCTCCATCGGATGCGTTGCGCTCACCTGTTGTTCATCGACAATCCAGGTGTCTTTGCAGCCACCACCTTGAGAGGAGTTCACCACGAGTGAGCCGCGTTTGAGAGCGACCCTGGTCAGGCCGCCGGGGCTAACCCAGCTGCTTTTGCCTCGGAGTACGTAGGGCCTCAGGTCCACATGGCAGGGGTAAAGCTCCCCGTCACTGAGGGCAGGAACAGTGGAAAGCTGAAGGGTCGGCTGGGCGATGAAGTTGCGCGGATTGGCACGAATCCTGGAGTCGAAGTCGGCGATCTCCGTGCGGCTGGCCTGAGGTCCGATCAGCATTCCGTAGCCTCCTGCTTCAGCAACTGACTTCACCACCAGCTGTTCAAGGTTCTCCAGCACATAGGCGCGGTCGTCGGGCCGAGCACAGAGGTAGGTGGGAACGTTCTCGATGATCGGTTCTTCACTGAGGTAGTAGCGGATCATCGTCGGCACGTGGGCGTAGATCAATTTGTCGTCCGCGATGCCGGTTCCAGGAGCATTGGCAATGGCGACGCGTCCCCGACGAAGCACATCGATGAGGCCAGGAACGCCGAGCATCGAGTCGCTGCGAAACACGGTCGGGTCGAGGAAGTCATCGTCGATGCGCCGGTAGATCACATCCACAGGAGTGCGTCCATTGGTGCTTTGCATCCAGGTGCGGCCGTCCACACAGATCAGATCCCGGCCTTCCACCAGGGGAATGCCCATCTGTTGCGCCAAGTAGCTGTGTTCGAAATAAGCGCTGTTGAACACCCCTGGCGTCAGGATCACGACCCGTGGTGCATCACTCCATGGCGCCAGATCCTGCAGCGTGCGCAGCAGATGGGAGGGATAATCATCGATCGGTTGGACGGTGCGTCCCGCAAACAAACTGGGGAACAACCGTTTCATCACCCGCCGGTTCTCCAAGAAGTAGGCCACGCCGGAGGGACAACGCAGGTTGTCTTCCAAAACGCGCCAGGTGCCCTGCCCATCACGGATTAAATCCAGTCCGGAGATATGGCACCAACGATTCAGCGGCAGGTTGATTCCTTGCATTTGTGGTCTCCATCCCGAGGAGCTTTCCACGTCTTCCCTGGGAATCACCTTGTCGTTGAGGATGGTCTGGGGGCCATAGATGTCGGCCAGAAAGCAATCAATCGCTTCCAGCCGCTGCAGCAGCCCTTGCTCCAGGCGCTGCCACTGGCCGCGGCTGATCAATCGTGGCAGTGGATCGAAGGGAAGGATGCGTTCACTGCCGTTGAGTCCGGAATCATTCAGCCGGAAGGTGGCTCCCAGTCGACGCAGAAGGTTGCTCGCAGAGGCATGGTTGCGGTTCAGTTCCTGCAATCCCATCTGGCCGAGAGATGTGAGCAGAGGGGCGAGGTCGTCCCTAGGCGATTCCGTAATGCTGCAAAAATATTCGTCGTAGCCGACTGAGGGTTTGTAGTCGGTGAACATCCCGAAACCATGGTGTAATGGCATCCAAAACCTCGGCCTGTCACCTGTCTGGTTGTGGTTGCTACACATTCCGCAATTTGACTCGGGAATGCGTGGGGGCTTGGTGTTTTGCGTAGTCCCGAGCACCGGAATCGCTTGAAGTCCTAGGTCTCGCGTGCGGTGTTTGCTTATCTGATGGGCGAAGCCAACACCATCTCTCGTCTTGGATGAACTGCTCTGGGCGCGCTTGATCTTCGCCCTTGGCGCACTGGTCACAGGTTCAACTGTGGTGATGATCGTGCGCGGCCACCTGGATTGGCGTGATCGGGGGGCTGACTGATGGCTGGTACCACTCCGTTCTTGGCCCCTGGAATCGCCTGGGCTTTGGTGGTTCTGTTTTCTGTGCTCTGGGTCGCCCTGGGTGTGGCCTGGGGGCGACGTGGCAAGGGTGATGCTGACGATTACATGCTGGCCGGCCGCAACATCGGTCTGGCCTTGAGCACGGCCACGTTGATGGCCTCCTGGGTGACCGGCAACACCACCCTTCTAGCCCCGGAATTTGGCTACAGAACGGGCCTCTGGGGCATGTTCAGCTACGGCTTGGCCGGATTGGGATTGATTTTGTTTGCGCCATTGGCGCTGCGGATCAAGCAGCTCATGCCCCACGGCCGCACCAGTGGAGACTTCATTCGCTTGCGCTATGGCCGGTTGGCCTGGTGGGTGTTCATGGTGATCACGGCCATCTACACCCTGGGTTTTCTGATGACCCAGGCGATGGGTGCTGGTCTGTTGTTGCAGGCGCTTTCAGGGTTTGACTACCACGTCGGCATGGTGGTTGTGATTGGCGTCGCGACCCTTTACACCCTCTATGGCGGCATGCGTGCGGTGATCGGCACGGACTTCATTCAGTCGTTGCTGATCATGGTGTTGTTGGCGGTGGTGGCTGTGCTGGCGTTTCGCCAGTCGCCGATGCCGGAGGTGCATGCAGCTCTGGTGAACCAGCACCCAGATCGTCTGGATCTGCTGCTGCCTGCGGGCCTGCTGCTCGCCTGGAATTCAGCTTTGTTCTCGATGGGGGAGGTGTTTCATAACAACATCTGGTGGTCTCGGGTGTTTGCCAGTCGCCGAGGCGTGGTGATGACGTCGTTCGTTCTGGGGGGCCTCGCCTGGATGAGCGTTCCCTTGGTGACCGGTTCCATTGGCCTTGTGGCCCTAGCCCGTGATCTGCCTCTGCAGCAGGTGAACATGGTGTTTCCTGTGATGGCCGCTGATCTTCTGGGTGCCGGTGGTGCAGCGCTGGTGTTTGTGGTCGTGTTTGCCTCGCTCACCTCCACCTTGGATTCGCTGCTCGCCTCCACAGCTGATCTTTTGGCAGAAGATGTCTATTTCCGCCTGCTGCAGCCCCAGGCCAGTGATGCACAGCTCAAACAAGCGGCACGGATGATGGTGGTGGGACTGGCTGTGGTGACCCTGGCCTTGTCTTGGCCTCAGCTCGATTCATTGGCCTCCGTGTTGTTGTTCACGGGGTCCTTGGTGGCGTCCACCGTCTGGCCTGTGGCCTGTGGTTTGTACTGGCGCTCTGCTAGCCGTGGCGCTGCCATCTTGGCGATGCTCAGCGGAAGCCTGGTGGGCCTGGCCGCTTATGTGTTGATTGAGCCCTACTGCGCTGCGGTGTTCTCAGCTGCCATTTCTGCTCTCGTGATGCTGGTGGGCAGCCACCTTTGGCCGGAACGGTTTGATTTCGCACTCTTGAAGGAGGACCCATGATCACTTCCTTGTTTTCGGTGGTGCTTGGCCTGAAGGGGTTTGAGTTGGTGTTACTGGGTAGCCAGCTGGCGCTGGTGCTGTCAGTGGTGGTCTTGCTGCTGATCTGGTGGCTTGAGTATCGAAACGGACGAGTTTGGTAGTTATTAAGACTGAATTCTGAATCAGTTCCAAAGATCTCCCAGATTTACTGGCTTCGGCGTCCCCTGTTGCTAGAGGGTGATTTGAATCACATGGATGGCGCTGCTCAAGTTCCGTTTCATCGGGATTGCGCCTAGGAGCCTCGATGTTGAATACCAAGCAAGTTGCCCTGGAGGTTGAGGAGGCGCCCATGCGATTCGCGCCCCTTGGCCCAGACGTCTACGGCCGTACGCACCCCCAGTCGCTGCTGACCTGCATTGAGGAGGAGGCGGAACCCCTGCTCGACCTCGTGGATCAGCACGTGGTCTCGATCCAGTCGTTTCGTCCGCAAACGCTGCTGCAGTTGTTTCGATTGGCGGCGAAGTACGAGAGCAATCCCGAGCGCTACATCACGCACAACATGCCGCTGCAGGGCAAGATCTTGATCAACGCCTTCTATGAGCCCAGCACGCGCACTCGGTTGTCGTTCGACAGTGCTTGGCATCGGCTCGGTGGCAGCTCCATCAACATCACGGATCGCTCCACCACGGGGATTGCTAAAGGCGAATCGCTTGAGGATGTGGCGCACATGTTCAACAACTACGGCGACTGCGTGGTGTTGCGGGACAGCGATCCCGGAGCGGTTTACGCCATGTCGCAAACCCTGCGCATTCCAATCATCAATGCCGGGAATGGCCTGGATGAGCACCCGACGCAGGCGATGGCGGATCTCTTCACGATTTTCAAGTGGCGTCCGAGCCTGGCCCAGCCCATCGTTTCAGCGGACCAGAGAATCAGGATCGGCGTGATCGGTGTGCCGTCCAGGATGCGCACGGTGCGTTCGCTACTCAGGATTCTGGCCAAGTTCCCTCAGATCGTTGAGGAGGTCGTGGTGATTCATCACGCTGAGGCGGATCCTGAAGACACGTTGTTTGATGCCGGTCAGTGTGAGGAGCTCCAGGAGGCTGGTCTCAACTTGCGTTGCAGCACAGACTTACTCACGGAATTGCCACATTTGGATGTCACCTACATCAATGCCATCGCCTGGGTGGGCGACAGTTTTGAGGTGCATGGATCGCAGTTCCGGTTGACCAAGGATCTCCCCTACAAAGACGGCTCCATTGTTTTGCATCCGCTGGCTCGGGGAGCCGAACTGAGCACCTGCGTGGATGAGACACCTCACAACTGGTATTTCAGCCAGGCCCGAGGTGCGGTGTTTCTGCGTATGGCTCTCCTCACCTGCATGGTGAACCGGGCTGACCGGGTCATGGACGTCGTCTGAATCAGGGTTATGTGCGGTATCGGAGGTGTGTTTAACGCTGATCGTGACCAGACGGTCGATCGGCAGTTGCTGGTCAACATGGCAGCGATCCAAGCCCATCGCGGGCCGGATGGCTTCGGGGTGGAGTGTCTCGATCAGGCAGGGGTTGGTTTCTGCCATGCCCGGCTGTCGATCATTGATCTCAATGAGTCAAGAGCGCGGCAGCCGTTTCTTACCGATGACGGTGAGGTGTTGATGGCCCACAACGGCGAGTTCTATGACTTTCAGCGCATTCGCGCCGATCTCACCGCTCAGGGAGTTCGTTTCAGCAGCAAGAGCGATTCCGAGATTCTGCTGCGGCTTTATCAGCGCCAGGGCTTGAACGCGACCTTGCCCTTGCTACGAGGGGAATTCGCTTTCGCTCTGTTTGATCGCGAGGAGGATTGCCTCTATCTAGTGCGGGATCGTTTTGGGATCAAACCCCAGTACTGGGCCATGACATCCGAGGGATTGGTGTTCGGGTCGGAGCTCAAGGTGTTGTTCGCCCATCCTGCGGTGGAGCGACGTTTCACCTCGGAAGGCTTGTTCCATCAGCTGATGCAAACGATGGTGCCGGGCACCACTGCCTTTGCAGGGGTTCACCAGGTGAAGCCTGGGCACGTGCTGAAGGTGCAGCGTGCCCAGGGTCAGCTCGAGGTGTCCGAGTGGTCGTATTGGGATCTGAACTTTCCGCGCAAGGATGAGCGCGATCAAAGCCTGAGCGAGGCTGATCATGTTGCGGCCGTGCGCGCAGCGCTGCTGGAGGCCGTCGAACTGCGCATGGTTGCTGATGTGCCGGTCGGTTGTTACCTCTCCGGCGGGATCGACAGTTGTTCGATTCTTGGTCTGGCTTCTGCAGTGAGTCAGTCCCCAGTGCGGGCCTTCACCATCGGCTTTGATGATGCCCGATATGACGAATCACCGATCGCTCAGGAAATGGCGGAAGCCACGGGAGCGGAGCAGGATGTGATGCGCCTGTCAGGACGTGAGCTCTATGGATTCATGGAGCGCACCCTTTGGCATGCGGAGCGCACGATTTACAACACCCTGGCGGTGGCCAAATATCTGATGAGTCGCCACGTCAACAACGTTGACTACAAGGTGGTGATGACGGGTGAAGGCTCCGACGAGTTGTTCGGTGGCTACCCCGCGTTCCGCCGCGACATGTTCCTGCACGGTCTTGATGATCTGCCGGAGGAGGAACGCAGCAGCTGGGAGTCGCTTTTGCAGCAGTCGAATGCTCTGGTTCAGGGGGCGATGTTGGCCGCCGATCAAGTGGATGATCCTGCTTTGGAGGATGTGGTGGGTTTCACACCGAGTTGCCTGCAACCCTGGCTTGCCTGTGCCCCTCTCGTGCCGGCATTGCTGGCGGACTCTCATCGCCAGGCGGTCGAGGGGTACTCGCCTGGCCAGGCGATCGCCGATCAGCTCGATCCCGATCAACTTGAGGGTCGCCATGCCTTGGACAAGGCCCAGTACGTCTGGATCAAAACCATGCTTGAGGGTCAGATCTTGACCTGGGGTGGTGATCGTGTCGATATGGCGAATTCGATGGAAGCCCGTCCGGCTTTTTTGGACCACCACCTCGCCGCCGCCGCGGTGCGGGTTCCGCCAGAGTTGCGAATCAAAGGCAAAACAGAGAAATACGTGTTGCGGGAAGCGATGGCTGGGCTGCTACCCGAGGTGCTCTACAAGCGTGAGAAGTTTGCCTTCATGGCGCCCCCTGCCCACACGGAGCCGGAGAAGTGGGCGCAGATGAAACAGTTGGCGGATGACTATCTCAGTGATGAAGCGATTGATGCCGCTGGACTGTTGAGCAAAGACGGCGTACGGGCTCTCTTTGATCGCCATGACCACCCGCAGACCACGGATTCCGAGCGTGTTCAGATGGACGCTGTGATCAACCACCTGCTGGGAGTGCAGATGTTGCACCGCATGTTCGTGGCTGCTGATGTTCCCGCTTTGGCACGAGAGGAGGCGGAGCGGTTGGGATGGCGTGTCTTGATGCCCGTTTGAATTCTTTGATCAGGGTTAAACAGTTGCATTGACGACAGGAAGTTTCGAAAACCCAGGCGAGAGTGACCGTTGGTTTGAACTAAGGGTCACGACCATTGCCACAACTGCTTTCCAATCGTCCACAAGCCACTCCAGTGGAGGCAACGGTTCGGAAAACAGCGGTAACCCCCAACCGTGCTCGCCTCATTCAATCGCTTGATCAGATGGCCTCCATCGGTCTGCAGGCCGATGGCAGTGTGTGTCGGCGCGGCTTCAGTGCGACTGATGTGCAGGGTCGTGATCAGCTGGCGGCCTGGATGAAAGCGTCCGGCTTGAAAGTTCGTGTCGATACGGCTGGCAATCTGATTGGCCGCTTGGAAGGGCAGGATCCCACTTTGCCCGTGCTGATGACGGGCTCTCACTTAGATACGGTGCCAACCGGCGGCCGTTTTGATGGCGTTCTCGGCGTGTTGGCCGGCCTTGAGGCAGCTCGTGCCCTTATGGATGCAGGCCTTGAATTGCGTCATTCCTTTGAAGTGGTGGCCTTCGCTGACGAAGAGTCAACGATGGTCGGTTGCAAGGGCATGGCTGGGACTGCCTCTGCTGAGCCAACGGCTTATGCCACCAGCAACGGTGAGCCGATTGACGTCAACCTGAAGCGCATCGGGGGGCACTGGCCGTCCTTGGCGTCTGCCCGTCGTGCTGATCAGGCGATTGCAGCATTTCTGGAATTGCACGTTGAGCAGGGTGCTGTGCTGGAGCATCGCGGTGATGCCATCGGTGTTGTTGAAGGCATCGTTGGCCAGCGTCGTTTTTCCATTCAGGTGGAGGGTCAGCCCAACCATGCCGGTACGACGCCGATGACGTTGCGCAAGGACGCGTTGGCTGCAGCCTCCAGAGTGGTGCTCGCGGTCGAGTCCATCGCCCAACTTCACCCAGGGGATCCTGTGGCGACGGTGGGTCGGCTGGAGGTTTGGCCCAATGCCGCCAACGTGGTGCCCGGCTCCGTTTCGATGACGGTGGATATTCGGGATCTCAGCCCCGCTGTCTTGGATCAATTGGTCTCCAACCTGGAGATGGAGCTCGAGCGGATTTCCACTGCGACGGGATGCCCCATTCGTTTGGAGCCTCAGTTTCAGGTGGAGCCGACCCCAGCTGATGCCATGGTGATGTCGACCATCGCGTCAGTGGCCACGGATCTCGGCCTCCGCTGGAGTGGGCTGCCGAGTCGTGCCAGTCACGATGCCCAAGAGATTGGCCGTCGCTGGCCGATGGGCATGATTTTTGTTCCCAGCCGCGATGGTCTCAGCCATTCAGCGGCCGAATTCACCACTGACCGCCAGTGTGTGGATGGCACTGCTGTTTTGCTGGAAACCATTCAGCGGCTTGACAGTGCCCTCACATGACCTTTTCGATCGTTGCGCGAGATCCAAGCAACGGCCGGTTTGGGGTCGCAGTGGCAACTTGCCATTTGGCGGTGGGATCCACCGTCCCTCACATTCGTGCGGGGGTTGGTGCTGTGGCTACGCAAGCACACACCAATCCTTATCTCGGCATCTGTGGGCTGGAACGGCTTGAACAAAGTGCGGATGCCGATGAGGTCTTGAGCAGCCTGCTCGCCGATGACCCTCACCGTGATCAACGCCAGTTTCATCTCATTGATTCCACTGGTCGTACAGCCTGTTGGACTGGCCAGTCTTGTGGAGGCTGGGCAGGCCACCGCCATCACGCAAATCTTTCAGTGGCGGGAAATTATTTGGCTAGTAATGCAGTACTTGCAGCAATCGAAGAATCTTTCCTCTGCAGCGACCCGACGTGGAAATTAGGCCGTCGATTGATGTTGGCTCTTCAGGCAGGTGAAGCAGCAGGCGGAGACCAACGCTCTGACACATCAACATCGGCTGCGCTTCAAGTGAGTGGGGAAGCCGCTTTTCCACTTTTGGATTTGCGCGTCGACTTTCGTGATTCTGCCGTTGAAGAGTTGATGCGTGTTTATGAACGCAGTCAGGAGCTCTGGGCTCAAGAGTGGCGCGATTCGTTTGCCGAATTGCCACGCTTAAACCGTCTGATAGCGGGCTGACTCTCAGGAGGCCACTGATGTTGCCCAATCCAGGCTGACGCCGGCTTGGCGAGCATCTTGAGCAAGTTGCTTCATGCAATTCACTTCGAACACGGCCTGCCCGGACAGCAGAGCATCCCACTCACTTTCGGGAAAGTGGCATTGGAGCCAGAACACTCCGTGGATGCTCGCTGGTTGAAGCAGCACCAGGTCGGAGTCGTGAGGTTGTGCAATCAGATCCACGCACCCAATGCATCGCTGGGTCCATTAACTCCTCAAGGCCCTGGCCTCAGTTGTTTTTCTTGATACCGAGTTGCGAATTCCTCAGCGTGTGTACTGAACGCCGCGATAAATCAACTCCACGGGGACCCTTTGAGGAGTGGTCTGGCGGGACTGGTACACATTGCGGCGGTACGTCAGCTGAATCACGGGCTTTTGTGCGGCGCCGTGGTTGGGGCTGTAGGTGTTTCCGCGATAGAGGAGTGTGGTCATGGTTGTTCAACGAAGCAAGCTCAGGTCCCCGTTCCATGGCCTGAGTCGTACTGCGCCACGCGTCTTGCGTGGTGAACGCTTGGTAGCAGTTGCTACTAAATAATTGTCCGCTGTGGATTTCTTCTTTGGTTGTTCAGATGGATACAGTTTTAGAAAACTTTTGCGTTTGATTTTTGCTTGGCGAAACCTTATTTGCCTGCGCTGCTTCCGGTCGTGAGCGGCAGCAACTGCCGCAGGGCGGCTTCGAAGAAACGTGAGCCTTGGGTTTGCAAGTCGTCTCCCACGCGATGCCACATCCGCATGATCTGCGCAGGGCCTTCCGCGCCCATGGCGCTCACCACATAGGCCTCGTCTTGCACGATCCATTGCTGGAGTGATGCCGTGCTCACTTCGAGGTGGCATTGCAGGCCAAGAGCGTGGCGACCGACTCGAAACACCTGTTCTGCACAGTGCAGTGAGGAGCCCAGCAGCGTCGCCTGCTTTGGGAGATGAATCCGGTCGCCGTGCCAATGCAGCACCGTGGTGCTTGTGCCCAGGTTCTTCAGCAACGGTTCGGTGTCGGCTCCGATCAGCCAGTGAATCGCCCCAAGCCCGACTTCTTTTAGGGGCTGAGGTGGTTCCCCTACATGCAGTGGTTCCACTGAACCGCCTGCGGCAACAGCCAGAAGCTGTGCCCCCAGGCAGATGCCGATGACCGGCTTTTCAGCCTGGTGCCAGGCAGTTAGCCAATCGAGTTCTGCTTGGAGCCAGTTCAGTCCTGGGCTGTGTCGATCGTTCACGCCCATCGGTCCCCCCAGCACCAAAGCCAGGCAGTTAGGGCAGTCGCCCGGAGCGGGTAGCGCATCACCCAGGTCGGGACGCAGGATTCGGATGGTGAGGTCTTGTTGGGTTGCCAAACGGCCGATCAAATCAGGCCCTTCGTGGTCCACGTGTTGGACCACCAACAGCGTGGGGCTCAAAGCAGCAGATAGCGCTGGGCCAGGGGCAGCACTTCAGCGGGCTCGCAGGTGAGCAATTCACCGTCGGCGAATACCTCATAGGTCTGCGGGTCCACGCTCACCTCCGGCAGCGCTGAATTCAGCTTGAGTCCGCTCTTACCCACGCTGCGCGTTTCCATTACCGCCCTGCAGGTGCGTTCCAGCCCCAGCTGGCGTTGAATGTCGGCATCCATCGCCGCTGCGCTCACGAAGGTGAGACAACTGGGGGCGAGGGCCTTGCCGAAGGCACCGAACATCGGTCGGCCGTGCACCGGGCCGGGGGTGGGAATCGAGGCGTTGGCATCGCCCATCTGGGCCCAGACGATCGAACCGCCCTTCACCACCAGTTCCGGGCGAATGCCGAAGAAGCCCGGCTTCCAAAGTACGAGATCGGCGAGCTTGCCGGTTTCGATCGACCCCACCTCGCTGCTGATGCCGTGGGCCAACGCCGGGTTGATCGTCACCTTGGCGATGTAGCGCTTCAGCCGGTGGTTGTCGTTGCGAGCGGAGTCTTCCGGCAGGGCACCGCGCTGCACCTTCATCTTGTGGGCGGTCTGGAAGGTGCGTGTGATCACCTCGCCCACGCGGCCCATGGCTTGGGAGTCGCTGGCGATGATCGAGAAGGCGCCCAGGTCGTGAAGGATGTCTTCGGCGGCGATCGTTTCGCGCCGGATCCTTGATTCGGCGAAGGCCACGTCCTCGGGGATCTTCGGGTCGAGGTGGTGGCACACCATCAGCATGTCGAGGTGTTCCTCGAGCGTGTTGCGGGTGTAGGGCCGGGTTGGGTTGGTGCTGCTCGGAAGCACGTTGGCCTCGCCGCAGATCTTGATGATGTCGGGGGCATGGCCGCCGCCGGCACCTTCGGTGTGGAAGGTGTGAATGGTGCGTCCTTTGATGGCGGCGATCGTGTCTTCCACGAAGCCGGCTTCATTCAAGGTGTCGGTGTGGATGCACACTTGTACATCCATCCGGTCGGCCACCGACAGGCAGGCATCGATCGTGGCGGGGGTAGTGCCCCAGTCTTCATGCAGCTTCAGGCCGCAGGCGCCTGCGCGCACCTGCTCTTCCAGGGCTTCTGGGGTGCTGGCGTTGCCTTTGCCGAAGAAGCCCAGGTTCACTGGCAAGCCTTCGGCGGCTTGGAGCATCCGGCCGATGTGGAAGGCGCCGGGCGTGCAGGTGGTGGCATTGGTGCCGGTGGCCGGTCCGGTGCCACCGCCCATCAGGGTGGTGACCCCGCTGGCCAGGGCGGTTTCGATCTGCTGGGGGCAGATGAAGTGGATGTGGGTGTCGATGCCACCGGCCGTGAGGATGTGTCCTTCGCCGGCGATGGCTTCCGTGCCGGGGCCCACCACGATCGTCACCCCTTCCTGGGTGTCGGGGTTACCGGCTTTGCCGATGCCGACGATGCGGCCGTCCTTGAGGCCGACATCCGCTTTCACGATGCCCCACCAGTCGAGGATCAGGGCATTGGTGATCACCGTATCGACGGCGCCTTCGGCACGCGGGGTCTGGGACTGGCCCATGCCGTCGCGGATCACCTTGCCGCCGCCGAACTTCACCTCATCGCCGTAGACGGTGTAGTCCTTCTCGACTTCCAGAATCAGATCGGTGTCGGCCAGGCGAACCCGGTCGCCGGTGGTGGGTCCGTAGGTTTCGGCGTAGGCCTGGCGGGAGATGCGGTAGGGCATGGGTCAGGCGTCGAGGGGTCCGTTGATCTGGCCGTTGAAGCCGATGACGCGTCGCGCACCGGCGAAGGGAATCAGGTGCACGTCGCGGCTGTCGCCGGGTTCGAAGCGGATGGCGGTGCCAGCGGGGATGTCGAGCCGTTGACCGCGGGCCGCGGCACGGTCGAACTGCAGGGCGGCGTTGGCTTCGGCGAAATGGAAATGGGAGCCCACCTGCACCGGCCGGTCGCCGCTGTTGGAGACGCTCAGCGTGGTGACGGGGCGGCCTGCATTCAGCTCGAGTTCTCCCGGTTCGGGTAGCAGTTCGCCTGGTATGAGAGGTGCCATGGGTTCTGCCTCAGCGAATCGGGTCGTGCAGGGTGACGAGCTTGGTGCCATCGGGAAAGACCGCTTCGATCTGCACCTCATGGACGAGCTCGGGCACGCCCTCCATCACCTGGTCTTGACGCAGCCAGGTGGTGCCGTCCTGCATCAGCTCCGCCACGCTCTTGCCGTCGCGGGCGCCTTCCAGCACCAGAAAACTGAGCCAGGCCACCGCTTCGGGGTGGTTGAGTTTCAGACCACGGTTCAAGCGCCGCTCAGCCAGCAGTGCTGCGGTCACGATTAGGAGCTTGTCCTTTTCCTGGGGACTGAGATGCATGGCGAAGCTCGGTCTTGTTCAGTGTGTCTCTGCCGGCGCCGGCGCAGTGTTCAGCGTGGACTTTGATCGCTGTAAGGGCTGTTCCTGTAAGGGCCAAACCCGTGGGATCTCGGGCTGACTGAGGTTCCTCAAATGGCGGGTGCGGGCCCAGATACGGCTGAACCAGAAGCGAGCGTCGCGGCTGGAGTGGCCCAGATAGCGAGCCACCAGTCCTTGCGCCAGCGCACTGCAGCGCATCGTGCCCTCCAGGCCTTCACGATCCGCCCGTGCTCCGTCCAGCAGCTCTTGGATTTCCGATGGTTGCAGCTTGCGAGGGGCGGCCCATGCGAGGGATCCAAACACCGGGGCTCCGCCCATGCCGTGGTTGTCACTCAGGCTGTCGCCCCCCAGTTCGATTCGGTCCACGAGTTCCCAGCGACGTCCTTCAGGGCCACAACGTTGAATCTCCAAGCTGGAGCGCCATCGACCCTGATCGAGCTGTTCGCCCGCAGCGGTCCGTCCTAGTCGCACAATCTCGGCACTGAGGAACGACGCGTTGTCAGGCAGGGTCACGTTCAGGTTCTGCTCATAGAGCGCGTTGGCATACAGCACCAGTTCCTGGGGGAGCCACTCCAGATCCCCATGGTCACTGAGATGTGCCTTCACGGTTTGCTGTGCCCAAGAGCCTTGGGGCTGGATGCGGCTAAGGCCGATCGATCCATACACCTTCTGCGCGGCCACACTGGTTACCAGGCTGCGACTGTGATCTAAAAGGTTCAGATCGATGCTGAGGCGGTCACCCCCCACCAGCCCTCCCGCTGTGTGCAGAAGGGGGATATCGCAGCGGCCATCGCCGCCGATTTCGCCTCGCATCAGTTTGAAGGGCGCACTGCAGCCCCCTTGATGGCGTGTGCGGCCGTGCTGATCCATGTGGAATTGCAGCTGGCAACGGCCGTGCCAGGGCTCAAGACCTCTCATTCGAGAAGGCTCGGATGGCAAGGACCGATTGTTTTGTAGCAGTGCACACCAAATTTGGGGACGTTGCTGGGCAGTCTTCAAGCAGCAAGAGGGTTGCTAGTGAGTGACACGGTGATCGTGTTGGAGAAGCGTTGTGAGCCAGACGGTGCGATGGTCGGTTTGCAGCTGCCGCTGACCGCGACTGAGCGCACTGTGCTGCGAGGAAGGCGTCAGACGGCTTGCGGTTGCCAGGTTTTGCTCCAACTGCCGAGGCATGGTGCTTTGAAGCCCGGGGATTGCCTCACGGATCAAGCCTGTTCCGTGCGGGTGGAGGTCACCGCTGCACCGGAAGCCTTGCTGCGAGTGCAAGCGGGGTCTGCTCTGGCATTGCTCAAAGCGGCTTATCACCTGGGTAATCGCCATGTGGCTCTTGAGCTGCATGAGCAACAGCTGCTATTGCCAGACGATCCTGTGCTGGCTGACATGTTGCAGACCCTGGGGCTGCGGGTGAGCCGCTGCTGTCAGCCCTTCGCTCCTGAACGTGGGGCCTATGCGGAGCATTCCCACGGATGACGTCGCTGTCTTTGCTCCAGCTGGTGAGTCCTGCCCTTCCGGTGGGCGCTTTCAGTTATTCCGAGGGGCTGGAAGTGCTGATTCAGTCGGGGGCGATTGCGGATGACTTTCAGTTGCAGGGTTGGTTGGAGGCTGAGCTGTGCCGTGGTGCCTTGCGCTTGGAGGCTTCCGCGCTTCCCTCATTAGCGCGGGAGGTTGCGGCCTGGTGCGGGGGTGATGCTGCGGCAAAGCAGCGCTTGATCGATTTGGATGGATGGCTTCTGGCCACCCGTGAAGCTTCTGAGGTCCGTGCGCAACTGCGTCAGATGGGATTGTCTTTGGTTCAGTTGTTGGCTGACATGGGCCGGCCGCTCCCCGACGCGGTGCCATTGAGCTGGCCAAGCGCCTGGGCCGCTGCGGCATCGGCGTTAGAGGTTTCCAAGGAGGAGATGGTGGAGGGTTATCTCTACGGCTGGGTTGCCAATCAGCTCAGTGCTGCCGTTCGGCTGCTGCCGCTGGGGCCGACGCGTGCTCAGGTGCTGCAGCACCGCTTGCAGCCCTTGATTAGGCGTGAAGCGGAACAATTGCTGGCCTGTGGGTCTCGAACGCTCTGGAATGGTGGCGTGGGTGCGGGGATGGCACAGCTCGCCCATGCTGAGTTGTATTCCCGCCTGTTTCGAAGCTGATGAGCAGCAAGCTGCGTCTTGGGGTGGCTGGTCCGGTGGGTTCAGGGAAAACGGCCCTGGTGGAAGCGCTCTGTCGTCGCCTCCGTGATCAACTGCAGCTGGCTGTGGTAACCAACGATATTTATACGCATGAGGATGCCCAATTCCTGACGCGTGTTGGAGCTCTGGAGCCGGAGCGGATTCGTGGAGTGGAGACCGGTGGCTGCCCCCACACGGCGATTCGTGAGGACTGCTCGATTAATCGGGCGGCTGTTGCTGAGTTGGAGGGCCAGTTCCCTGGTCTGGATCTGGTGCTGGTGGAAAGCGGTGGTGACAATCTCGCGGCCAGCTTCAGTCCAGAGCTGGTTGACCTTTGCATTTATGTCATCGATGTGGCGGCTGGCGACAAGATTCCGCGCAAAGGCGGGCCCGGTATTACGCGGTCGGATCTGCTGGTGATCAACAAGATTGATCTGGCCCCATTGGTTGGAGCCGATCTGGCGGTGATGGAGCGCGACACGCTCGCGATGCGCGGGGAGCGTCCTTGGTGCTTCACCAATCTCCACAGCGGAGAGGGGCTCGAACGCATCATTGAGTTTGTGTATCGACAGCTACCTAATCTTTGATTGCCGCCCGCTTGGGGGGCAAAAATGTTCCTCTTGATACGTTCTTGTAGTGAGTGTGAGGGCCATGGTCAGGGTTCGGTCGTCGTCAGACGTCCGTCCATCACCGTATTGCACATTTCATGAGCTCCTCTCTCTCAAAGCGTTTGTTTGCCGGCCTGGCCGCAACGTCGTTGGGTCTGGCTGTGACCGCCTGCGGCGGTGGTGAGAAGGCCGCCACCAACGCCAAGTGCGACGCCAATGGCGAAAACTGCACTGTCACCGTCGGCATCCTTCACTCCTTAACCGGCACGATGGCGATCTCCGAGAAGACGCTTGTCGATACCGAAGAGTTGGCGATCGAAGAGATCAACGCCGCCGGCGGCGTTGAAGTGGATGGCAAGAAATACATGATCGAAACCATCGTTGAAGACGGTGCTTCTTCTTGGCCCACCTTCGCTGAGAAGTCCAAAAAGCTGATCGACCAGGACAATGTGCCTGTGGTCTTTGGTGGTTGGACCTCCGCCAGCCGCAAGGAAATGCTCCCGGTTTACGAGTCCAAGGACGCTTTCCTCTACTACCCGATCCAGTACGAGGGTCAGGAGTGCTCCAACAACATCTTCTACACCGGTGCGACTCCGAACCAGCAGTCTGAGCCTGCGACCAAGTTCATGTATGAGAAGTCGCCTGCCGCTGGCAAGCCCTTCTTCCTCGTGGGTTCGGACTACGTCTTCCCCCGCACCTCCAACACCATCACCAAATCCCAGGTGGAGCAGCTGGGCGGCACGGTGGTCGGCGAGGACTACCTGCCCTTGGGTAACACGGAAGTCGCCCCGATCATCGCCAAGATCAAGGAGGCCCTGCCTGACGGCGGTGTGATCATCAACACCCTGAATGGTGACCAAAACGTCGCCTTCTTCAAGCAGATTCAGGATGCTGGCCTCACCCCCGCCAACGGTTACTACGTGATGAGCTACTCCATCGCGGAAGAGGAGATCAGCACGATTGGACCTGAGTTCCTTGAGGGCCACTACGGCGCTTGGAACTACATGATGTCAATCGACACGCCTGCTTCCAAGAAGTTCGCGGCTGACTTCAAGGCGAAGTACGGCGAAGACCGTCAGGTGGCTGACCCTCAGGAGTCTGCCTACAACATGGTTTATCTCTGGAAAGCTGCCGTTGAGAAGGCCAACAGCTTCGAGAACGACAAGGTGCGTGAAGCTCTCGTCGGCATCGAATTTGATGCGCCTCAGGGCAAGGTCACTGTGATGCCGAATCATCACCTGTCCCAAACCGTGCGCATCGGTCAGATCACCAAGGATGGACAGTTCGCCATCCTCGAGGAGACCGATGGCCCGATCGCTCCCCAGGCCTGGAACCAGATCCACCCTGATTCCACCGGCTTTGCCTGCGACTGGACCGATGCCTCCAAGGGCGGCAAGTACAAGCTCTGATCGGCTGATTCAAGCTCGATCTTTCCTTGCAGAGGAGCTCGTTTTCGGGCTCCTTTTTTCGTCGTTTTCCTGAACGTTTCGTTTCAGACAGTCGTGCAACTGCTTTTTGAAAGCCTGTTCAACGGCGTGGCTATCGGCTCAGTGCTGCTCATGGCCGCCCTTGGATTGGCGATTGTTTTTGGCCTGATGGGGGTGATCAACCTCGCCCATGGTGAGCTGATCATGCTGGGGGCGTACACCACTTTCGTGGTGCAGTTGATTTTTAAGTTGCCGGCGTTGGCCCCCGTCTACGACCTTTACGTCCTGGTTTCGATTCCAATCGCGTTTCTCGTCAGCGGCGTGGTTGGTGTGTTGTTGGAACGCACGGTGATTCGCCGTCTTTACGGCAATCCCTTGGAGACGTTGTTGGCGACCTGGGGAGTCAGTCTGATCCTCCAGCAGTTCGTGCGCAGTGTCCCGATGGCCAATGCGTCGGGCTTGATTCTTGCGCTTGTGGTGGGTTTCGGTTTGCCGTTGTTTCTCCCAGATCGTTGGCTGGATGGTTCTCGCTCACGGCTGGTTCGCGCGGGGAGCTGGGGCGTCGCAGCCCTCATGGGCGTTGTTCTGGCGAATGGCCTGGGGTCTCAGATCAGTCGACTGGCTCAGGCGGATGCCCGAAATGTGGATGTCACGGCTCCGCAATGGATGCGCGGCGGGATCGACTTGCTTGGCTTGACCGTTCCGGTGCCGCGTTTGGTGATCATCGTGGTCACCGTGGTGGCGGTGCTTGGGGTCACCTGGTTCCTGAACCGCAGTGTCTGGGGAATGCGTATCCGTGCCGTGACCCAGAACCGATCCATGAGTGACTGTTTGGGCATCGCGACCGACACGGTTGATGTTCTGACGTTTGGCATTGGCTCAGGCTTGGCCGGTGTGGCCGGTGTGGCCGTCTCCCTGCTGGGTTCCGTGGGCCCGAATGTCGGCAACTCTTACATCGTGGGCTGTTTCATGGTCGTGGTGCTGGGCGGCGTTGGCAATTTGTTTGGCACGGTGCTGGCCTCCTTCACGATCGGTTGGTTGACAGATCTGATCGGAGCCGGCCGATTACTCACGCTCTGGCCCGACATGCCTGCCCCGTTGGCTGGTGCTGTGACCTTCTTTGCCACCACCAGCATGGCCCAAGTGATGATCTTCGCTCTGATCGTGGTGTTCTTGCAGTTCCGCCCTGCGGGAATGTTCCCCCAGAAGGGACGCATGGTGGAGGCTTGATCTGATGTTGCAGCTCCTTCAACAGCCTCGTTGGCGTCAGCTTCTTCTCTGGGTGGTGATTCTTGCCGCCATCGTCGCGGCCCCTGCGGTGCTGTCTGAGTTCAGGCTCAATCTGTTGGGTCGTTTTCTGGCCTTGGCGATTGTGGCTCTCGGCATCGATTTGATCTGGGGCTTCACCGGTCTCCTCAGTCTTGGCCAGGGAATTTTCTTCGCGTTGGGTGGTTATGCCGCTGCCATGTATCTGCAACTCAGCAGTGCTGGCGATCTCCTCAATGGAATTCCCGAATTTTTCAGCCTTTATGGCGTCAGTGAGCTGCCGTTTTTTTGGCATCCCTTTGCATCTCCATGGTTCACTTTGGTCGCGATCTGGTTGGTTCCCGGTCTTTTGGCAGCCGTTTTGGGTGGTCTGGTGTTCCGCAACCGGATCAAAGGGGTCTATTTCTCGATCCTGACTCAGGCTGCCCTGCTCGTCTTCTACAACTTCTTCAATGGCCAGCAGAAACTGATCAACGGCACCAACGGATTGCAGACGCCGGCGACGAAATTGTTTGGTCAGTTCGTCGGTTCTGAATTGATGCAGCGGTGGTTTTTCTGGGTGACCGCTGTTGTGGTGATTGTGGTTTGGGCGTTCTTGCGTTGGGTGGTGCGCGGTCGCTTTGGTGATGTGTTGATCGCCATTCGTGATGACGAACCGCGTCTTCGTTTTGCCGGATACAACCCCACATTGTTTAAGACCATCGTGTTCGGTTTGGCCGGTGCCCTTGCGGGCATCGGTGGAGCTCTCTACACCGTCCAATCCGGTAGTGCCTCGCCGCAATTCATGGAGGTGCCGATGTCGATTGACATGGTGATCTGGGTGGCGGTCGGGGGACGCGGCACCTTGGTGGGAGCGATTCTCGGCGCTGTGGTGATCAACTACGCCCAGAGTCTGGTGAGTGAGGTGTTTCCGGAGACCTGGCTGTTCATTCAGGGCGGATTGTTCATCCTGGTGGTGACGGTTCTGCCGGAGGGTGTGATCGGCTGGTTCCGTGGCGAAGGCCCTGGCAACGGGTTCAACCGATTGGGTTCCTTGCTCAACCAAGTGGGCAATCAAGCGATTGCCTGGGGCGATGTGCTGATCGACAAAAGTGTTGATTCAACAGCGATGAACCGTCTCGGCATCTGGCTGGTTCGATGTGGTCAGTTACTCAACAACCTGGGGATTGTGCGTCGTAGTGGGACGTATCCGCAGCTCGAATTTGAAGGTCAGGAGGAGGTGCAGCCATGAGCCATTCCTTGTTGGAACTGAGTCAGATCACCGTCAGCTTCGATGGGTTTCTGGCCCTTCGTGATCTCAATCTTTCCTTGCAGCCTGGTGAGTTGCGGGCTGTGATCGGACCCAATGGAGCCGGGAAGACCACTTTCCTGGATGTGATCACTGGTAAAACGCCCCCCACAGAAGGGGATGTGGTGTTCAAGGGTCGTTCGCTGATCGGAACCAGCGAGCACCTCATCGCACGCTTGGGGATCGGTCGCAAGTTCCAGAGCCCGCGGGTGTTTGAAAAGCTCACGGTGAAGGAAAATCTCGCCCTGGCGGTGAGTCGACCCAAGCAACCCTGGCCGTTGTTGTTCGGAGGCCTAAGTGCTGAGCAGCGTGACCGGGTGCATCACTTGATGGGCATCGTCAATTTGCAGCACCGTTCCGACTGGAAGGCAGGTTCCCTGTCCCACGGACAGAAGCAGTGGTTAGAGATTGCAATGCTCGTCGGTCAGGACCCTGATTTGTTGCTGGTCGATGAGCCGGTTGCAGGGCTAACGGATGAGGAGACTGACCTCACCGCGGATCTACTCAAATCCCTGGCCGGTGATCACACGGTGCTGGTGATCGAACACGACATGGAGTTCATCCGCCGCCTCGAGAGTCCGGTCACGGTTCTGCATCAGGGCCATGTGCTCTGTGAGGGAACCATGGATCAAGTTCAGGTCGATCAACGCGTGATTGATGTGTATCTCGGCAGCACTGAGGAGGAGAACGCATGACGACGCTGTTAGAGATTCGAGGTCTCAATACCTTCTACGGCGAGAGTCACATCCTTCGGGATGTGGATCTCACGGTGAAGGCTGGAGAGATGGTTTGCCTGATTGGGCGCAATGGTGTCGGCAAGACCACCCTGCTGAAGTCCTTGATCGGTCTGTTGCGTCCGCGCAGCGGTCAGATCAGCTTCGATGGCAAGGGACTCGACCGCGCGGCTCCACATCAACGGGCACGGGCTGGGTTGGGGTATGTCCCCCAGGGCCGTGAAATCATTCCTCAGCTCACGGTTGAGGAAAACCTGCTGCTCGGGATGGAAGCTTTGCCCGGTGGGCTGAGTAGCCGCCGTCGGATCGATCCCATCGTTTATGAGCTCTTTCCTGTGCTGCAGGAGTTCCTCCCGCGAAAGGGAGGTGATTTGAGCGGCGGACAACAGCAGCAACTCGCCATCGCCAGAGCCCTGCTCGGCAAGCCAAAGCTGCTGTTACTGGATGAACCCACGGAGGGCATTCAGCCCAACATCGTGCAGGACATCGAGTCGGCGGTGCGGCGGATTATCGCTGAAACGGGGATCGGTGTTCTGCTGGTTGAGCAACACCTGAATTTCGTGCGACAAGCGGATCGTTATTACGCGATGCAGCGGGGTGGAATCGTTGCCAGCGGTCCCACCAGTGAGCTCAGCCAATCGGTGGTGGATGAGTTTCTCAGCGTCTGAGCTTGGGTTCGTGCTGTGTTCAAGGCCGAGTTGCACCAAAGGGTTTGCACGGTCTAGGCAAAGCTCCTGAAGCAGCCAAGGTAGTTCTTGGAAGGCTCAGGCACTCTTCGCTGCCGCCGCCTCTTCCACATACACATAGTCGGTGATATCAGCACGCACATGCAACATCTGACCCTGGGGTGACATCTGCCAGATCTCGAGTCGCGTTTGCTCCGGAGCTTCGAACCAGAACACCTCCATGGGCATGACGACCTTTTCTCGATAAAACTGTTGATCGCCGATCAGCTTCACGATCACCATCCGGTTGGTGTCGTTGCGATAAACGCACTCAAGCATTGGAAGTAAAGACAAGGTCCCCAATGTCGCTAGCCGGCGACAAGGTCAATGTCTGATTGGTCACCGAATCAGCACTGACTCAGAACCAATTTTCTGTGGTGATACCAAACGCTCGATTTATGTAGCGATGACTGCATCCATCGGCAACGCAGAAGGGAGTGATTCAGGCAGCTGTGGGTGTGGACGGTCGGCTGGGGCGGGTCAGCCGAGGATTCACGGTTTCGCAGTTCGGTCGGCGAGGCCGGCGCATCATGGCGGAGCTGTAAGTCGAGGAACGACCAGCCTGTCCTGCCTGCGCAAGGTCATCTGCAAAGGAAGGATTGCAGCTGTTCAGGCGCGACCAACTCGGCAGCTGATGGGCGATGGGGGATTCCATCAATGAGGCAAGACCAGGCCGCAGCAGATCGGCGAATCGGTGGACGGCCAACTCTTCTCCGTGGCGGTCATAGGGGAGTCGATTAATGGCGGAGTCGAGACCAAACTGGCGCACGCGATCTTCTCCGACTCGTCGGTAGAGCACTTCGAGAGTTGGGAGCTGATCCATGGAGACCACGCAACCTTCATGTTCCATCAGGCTACGCAGAACCGTGCAGAAGATTTCGCTAGCCATGCGTTGAAGACCTTCATTGGGCTTCTGTCCGAGGTCTTTGTGTTTGTGATCGAACAGGCCCAGGTCCACTTGAGTGATGCGGCTGGGTGCCACATGGCGGTAGACCTCAGACAGGAGACCCATTTCCAGCCCCCAGTCGGAGGGGATGCGTAGGTTCATGGCCAGATCGCGCGTAAACGCGAACTCACCTGCAAGGGGATAACGGAAGGTTTGCAAATAGCGCAGGTAAGGGAGGGGCCCAAAGATCTGCTCGAGACTGGCTAGGAGCGGTCCAACAAACAAGCGTGTGGCACGACCCTGAAGTGCCTGTGTTTCCAGAGAGAGGCGGCTGTAGAAGGCCTTGACGTAGGCCATGCCGTGGGAGGGGTCCAACAAAGGCCGCAGCATCCGTTCTGGATAGCCCGAACCGAAGGTGCGAATGTCAGCGTCGAACAGTCCGATCACCTCCGCGTCTTGGCAGGCAACTCCCAGGCCTTGCCACACAGCCCAACCCTTGCCGGGAGGCCCGGTCAATTCCAGCCCAAGACTTGCCATGGACGAAAGCACTTCTCCGACGGCGGGGCCATTGGTCCAATGCACGCGCACAGGGAATGGCATGTCGGCGAAGAAGCGCTCCGCTTCTGCGACATCCTCAGCGCTCTCTGCCGAGAGTGCGATCACGAGGGATGTCAGTTCGGTGAGTGATGCCAGGGTGTCGCGGATGAGCGTCAGAGCCGGACGGCTGAATTCCTCCATCAGGCAAGGAATCAAGAGGGCCGTCGGTCGCTGCTTGAGTTCCTTGTTGAAGGCAATGGCATCGAGGTTGCCAAGGCTGTAGTCATGAACCGTGGTGATCAGACTCTGCTGAAAATCCATGCGGTGTCCAATGCGACAACAGAGGAGAGAGACCTGCTCCATACCTGACACGTGTTCAGCTGGAACGTGATGCAGTCTCCGCGTGATGAAACGCTGCGAGCTCTGCTGAGAAATCTCTACCCGGACAATTCTTCCGGTGATCTCGAAGAGTTGTCGTCGCAATTGCTGCAAATTCTCGGTCACGCTGCTGTTCATGCCGATCCATCCCTCGATGTTGAGCCGTGGTTTGGCAATGACGTGGTGCTAATCACCTATGCCGATGCTGTCCTCGATGAGCAAAAGCCTGGACTGCAAGGGTTAAGCAGGTTTGTGAACCGCCATTTGCGGCTCTTTGCTCCGGTGATCCACGTGCTTCCGTTCCTGGAATCCACGAGTGACGGTGGGTTTGCTGTAGCCAGCCATGAGCGCCTTGAGTCCCGTCATGGCGAGTGGAGTGATCTCGCAGCCTTGGCTGAAGGGCGGCGTTTGATGGCGGATCTGGTGCTGAACCATGTGTCGGCGTCTCACCCGTGGGTGCGTCAGTTCCTTCGCGACGAGGCGCCCGGCCGGTTCTGTGTGCTGGAGGCTGAGCCGCATCCCTGTTGGGATTCAGTTGTGCGTCCCCGCAGTTCTGCGTTGTTCACGCGCTTGCAAGGCCCATCCGGTCATCGTCAGGTGTGGACCACGTTTGGCCCGGATCAGGTGGATGTGAACTGGCGGCATCCAGAAGTGCTGCTGGGATTCGTCCGCTTGCTGAAACAGAAGTTGTCCCATGGCGTGCGTTGGATTCGTCTCGATGCCGTGGGTTTTGTCTGGAAAGAGCCGCATACCGACTGCATCCACCGCCCTGAGGCCCATCAGCTGGTGGAAGTGCTGCGCTACTTGATGTCTCATGTCTGTGGCGACGGTGGTGTCGTCGTGACCGAGACCAACGTTCCTGAACAGGAGAATCTGTCGTATTTGCGCAGTGGTCGAGAGGCCCATCTGGCGTACAACTTTCCCTTGCCACCCCTGCTGCTTGAAGCAACGATCAGCGGCTCTGCTGATCTACTCAACAGCTGGTTGGCCCGTTGGCCGGAGCTGCCGGACTCCACTTCATTGCTCAATTTCACCGCCTGCCACGACGGGGTGGGATTGAGACCCTTGGAGGGATTGATGCCTCAGCAGCGACTGTTGAATCTGTTGATCGATTGTGAACAGCGTGGTGGTCTGGTGAGTCATCGTCGCCTGGCCTCTGGAGAGGAGGTTCCTTATGAGATCAACATCAGTTGGTGGAGTGCGATGGCTGATGGAGGGATCGACCCCGCTTACCTTCAGCGGGAACGGTTTCTGCTGACCCATCTGCTGATGCTGGTGCTGCCCGGAGTGCCGGCTTTTTATCTTCCCGCCATCCTGGCCACACCCAACGATCTGGCCCGCTTTCGCATTAGTGGCCATCGCCGTGATCTGAATCGGCCTCAGTTCAAGTCCTCGACGCTGGAACGCCGTCTTGCGGATCCTGAAAGTGATGCGACGGCTGTGCTGACGGTGATGAATCAGGCACTAGCACGACGGGCGGAGTTGCCAGCGCTCCATCCCGATGCCGACATGGAGCTGCTCAGTCCCGACCGCGTGGATCGCGTGGTGTTGCGCCGCACCCTCGATGGTCAGAGTCTTGTGGCCGTGCACAACATGACTGCATCCCGTCTGACCTTGGACCCAGCACGGCTCGGCGGTGATCCGGAAATGGATTGGACCGATTGTTTGAGCGGTCAGGTGCTCCACCCACGCAGGCTGCATGCCCTGGAGCCTTATGCAGTGCTGTGGTTGGTTCAGTAATGACCAAGACTCCGCAATCCCTCTGGTGGGTCGTTACGGATCTGGACGGCACCTTGATGGACCATCACTACGACTGGTCCCCTGCCAAAGCAGCCATTCAGCGACTGCAGCGTTGTGGTGTGCCTGTGATTCCTTGCACCAGCAAGACCGCCGAAGAGGTGTCGCGTTTTCGGGAGCAGATCGGATTGCATGACCCGTTCATTGTTGAAAACGGTGGGGCGATTCACGGTGAATCATCCGATGGCAAACCCTGGCATCTGGCCTTGGGTCCCAGCTGGCAAGAGTTGCGACCGCAGCTGGATCAGCTTGCGCAGGACTTGGGGCAACCGCTGCAAGCCCTGGATGATCTGAATGCCGATGATGCTCACCGCTTATTAGGGCTCCAGGGAGACGCGTTACGCCAGGCGCAGCGACGTCAATGCAGTGTTCCCTTTGTGTCGCCGACGGATCCTGCGTCACGCGACAAGCTTCTGAGTCTTGCTGCCCAACGGCGACTGTCTGTGGTGCAGGGCAATCGTCTCGGGCACCTGTTGGGTCTGGATGTCAGCAAAGGCAAGGCATTGCAGCGGCTGAAGCAGCACTTGGGATGTCCGGATGTGAAGGTGCTTGGACTCGGCGATTCCCCGAATGATCTGCCGTTGCTGGACGCCAGCGATTGTGCGGTGGTGGTTCCAGGTGCCAATGGACCGCACCCTGCGTTGAAACCAGGACTTGACGCGGGCCTCTATCAGTTGGCACCAGCCCCTCACGGGGTCGGCTGGTCGGCCGCTGTGCTGCGTCTCATCCCTGGGCTCTAGGCGCTTCATCCTTCACTGCTGGGGCACGCACGTGGATGCGGGCGATCATGCAGGTATTGATGGCATCACGATGGGAAGGCTGCGTTTTTGGCTCGGTTCTCTGATCACCGGCCTGGTTGTCAGTTCTGGGTCAGTGACCGTCGCGGCTGAACGGATTGTGTTTCGTTTCGGGGAGCTCGCCAGAGATGTCTCTGTGCCGGAGCTGCGCCAATTCAGTGAGACCGGAGCCGTGGCTCCAGAGTTGCAACCGATCCTGCAGCGGTTGAAACCTGCGGAGCAACTTGCACTACGCAGAGTGCTCAGCCAGCCGTTGCCGGTGGATGAGGTTTCTGTCTCCAATCTGCTCAGCACCCCATTAGGCCGCCGTTCACTTCAGCAGCTGGTGAAGGTGCTGGATCAACCGGCTTCGGTGGCGGAACCGGCCTTGTCGTCTGCTCTGGTGCTTGGCGCAGCCAAGCCCGGAGGTCTGCGTTTGATCAACGTGTTGGAGGCTTATCCCACGCAACGGCTTCCTGTGAACGTCGCTGCGGTGCTGTCCCTGGAGCAGTCACTGACGTTGGGCATGGCTCAACAGGAGGCGATGTTCGACATCCTGACCAGCGGCAAGACGGTTCCTGTCGCAGGATCCGAGCTCACCGCCCTTTCGGTCGAGGGCTCGATCCCATTCCGTCAGATCCCTTTTCAATTCCAGGGGCGTGATGGTGAGCGCATCAGCGCTATCGCCTACTTACCGGAGTCGTCGACTGCCGCTAGCCCAGCTCCACTGGTAGCGATTGCCCCTGGTCTCAACTCCAACATGAATGCGCTTCTGTATGTGGGGCGTCACTTAGCTAGCCATGGCTATGCGGTGGCGTCGCTGAATTTTCCATTCACCAGCGCCGATGCTGTTCAAGCTGTGATTCAGGGCACTGCCTTGATTCCACCGGTGAATGCCTGGTTCGCTCAGCCCTTGGATGTGAGTGCCTTAATTGATCAGGTGGAGCAGCGTTGGGGTGCTCGCGTGGACACCCAACGGGTGGGCGTGCTGGGCCAGTCTCTGGGGGGATACACCGTCACGGCGTTGGCGGGGGCTGAGCTCGACTGGGCGGCCCTCGACCGTCAGTGCCTCCAGCTGTCGGATCCAAAGGTCGTGGTGCTCAATCCCGCCATGGTCTGGCAGTGTTCCGGGCATGACCAGGTGTCGCAACGCAAGAGCTTTCGTGATCCGCGCGTGAAGGTTGCCGTTGCCGTTAACCCTGTGATCAATCCGATTTTCAGTGCCACTTCGATACAGGCACTGGCCGTTCCGATCCTGATGGTGTCGGGCAGCAACGACATCTTTGCTCCCTCCATCTCCCAGCAGTTGATCCCCTTCAGCTGGATTCAGCAGCCGGGCTCGCTTCTGGTGCTCCAGCGCAACGGCACGCATCTGTCGTTCTTGGAGGGCACTTCCGATCTTCCGCCTAAGGTTCTTGGCCCCGATCTTCCGCTTGCTCGCAGGCAGCTCAAGGGGATGGCACGCGGTTTCTTTGACCAACTCCTGCGCTTGCAGCCGGTGATGCCCTCGTTGCTGCCGACTCCGACTGATCCGTTGGTGGCGGCGGGGCGTGATCCCCTGAAGTTGCTGGTGATGCCCCGCCTCAGCCGCCAGCAGCTGGAACGGGTGGCACCGGGCCTCGATCTGGATCAAGCCGCTGCGTCAGGTCTGTGAGAGCACGGGGGGAGGCTGACCCTCCAGCCCGCTCACGGGTCCCTTCGCTAGATCATGGATCGAGGTGGAGGTCAGACAAGGGGGGCAACCCTTTGAGTTCAGGAGCTGAGCAGTTGGCGCCACAGCGTTTCCGCTTGGAGTTCACTGCGCAACGGCTGGTCATTCGTTGCCTTCAGTGCTCTGCAGCCGAGGCTGTTGATGAGCAGCGCCTGATCGCCGGATTGCAGCTCAGCGCCCAGCGTGGCTTCCCGGGCCAGCCCCCGCTGGAGCAGTTGCGCGCGCATCACACCAGGCAGGCAGCCACTGCTGAGCGGTGGCGTGATCCATTCGCCCTGACGGAGCACCAGCAGGTTGGCACTGTCGCCGCAACAGAGGTTTCCACGGGTATTGCGCAGCAGTGCTAGCTCGGCTCCATGGCGCTGCGCTTCCCGGCGGGCTTGGATCGATTGGCCGTAGGCCAAGGTCTTGCAACGGCTGAGCAAGCTGCAATCGTTGCGCTGCTCCTGCGTGCAGATCCAGGTTTTGGTCGGCTCGAAGCAGAGCGGATGGGGCTGCAGGGTGAACCAGAAGCGATGCTGCGTGGCATCCGGCGTCTCATGGGGAACTCCGATGCCTCGACCGGCGACGCGGCCACGGCTCCAGTTCAGTCTCAAAGCGCCTGCGCTGCCGCTGTGATTCAGGTTGACTCGCGCGATGGCTTCGTCGATCAAGTGGTCCAGCGCGGCTCGATCTGGCGGCGTGGCCATGCCCAGCAGCAGTGCGCTCTGATGCCAGCGCTGCAGGTGGGCCTCGAGCAGCTGGGCTTTGCCGTTGAGGATCAGCACGGTTTCGAACAGCCCATCCGCCAGCTGCAGGCCGCGATCGGAGAGCGGTAGATGGAGGCTGTGGCTGTCTCCCCATTGGCCGTCATGCCACGCCAGCCCAGACGAGGTCATGCGAGCGCCTCCAGCAGCGGCAGCAGTTTCCAGTCCAATTCGTCGGCCTCAGCGGCGGGATCCGAGTCGGCGACAATGCCGCAGCCGGCATGCAAGCGCAGAGCAGCGTCTTTGCGCAGCAGGGTGCGAATCAGGATGTTGCTGTCGAAGCGGCCATCCCAGTCGATGTGCAAGATCGATCCGCAATAGGGACCACGTCCCAGCGGTTCCAGCTCCTGCAGGCGTTGGCATGCCCTCAGCTTGGGGGCTCCTGTGATGGAGCCGCCCGGCCAGCTCGCTTCCAGCAGATCCACCCAGGTGGTGCCCGCTTTCAGCTGGCCGGTAACCACCGAGGTGAGGTGATGCACGCGTGCATAACTTTCCAGGCGCACCAGATCCGGCACCTGCACTGAGCCTGGAACACAAACGCGGCCGAGGTCATTGCGCAACAGGTCTACGATCATCACGTTCTCGGCTCGGTCTTTGGCGCTGCACACCAGTTCGGCCGCCAGGTCATCGTCGATGCGCGGATCGGGATGGCGTGGACGGGTGCCTTTGATCGGTCGGGTCTGCACGGCTCCACCTGGCATGACTTCAAGGAACCGCTCCGGTGAGGTAGACAGCACGGCTTCGCCTGCGGCGGTGCCGCCGCCGACTAGCAAACCGCTGAAGGGGGCGGGGCATCGTTGGCGCAGGCGTTGATAGAGCGCCAGGTTGCTTGTGTGGTGCGGAAGCGTTGCGCTCGCACAGGCGGTGAGGTTCGCCTGAAAGAGATCTCCGCTGGCGATCAGTTCACGGATGCGCGTTACCCCAGCCATGAACGCGTCGCGGTTGCTGTGGCGGTGCCATTGGCAACTGAGCCGCTGCGTCGCGGTGACTTCGGGCGCGATGGCCTCAATCAGATGGGTTTCCAGCTGATGCCCTACCGCAGCATGGCGGGTGGGGTCGATGCCTTCCAGGTGAAGTTCTTTGGCCTGCAGGTCAAAGCGCAGCACTGGATCGTGACGCGCAATCCAAAGGCTGGCCATGGCATCGGCACGCCAGGGGTTCGTCGGTTCTGTCCAGGCCGCGGCGTCGTAACTCAGCCAGCCGGTCCAGTGACCTGGGCTCAGCTGCCGCAGTCTGGAAAAGGGGTTGGTGGCATCAGGATCGCCAGGTAGGCCGCGGCAGCAGTGCTGTTCCAAAGGATCCGCTGCCAGGGTGATGCGCCCTCCCAGTTCGCCGCCATCGCCGTCCAGCCAGATGAGGCCCTGCTCTCCATGCAGATGGGCCAGAACAGCCGCGACCTCAGCGGGTTCACGCCATGGCAATCGCCTGCGCAGCACTCTCATCGCCTGGCGATGCTGCAAAGATCAGGCCGACCGGCTTCCCGCAGCGCGGCATCGCGGATTCGGCAGCTGTCACACACGCCGCAAGGGTCATCACCGCCGCTGTAACAGCTCCAGGTGCGTTCGATCGGGACCCCTAGGCGTAGCGCTTCTTCCACGATTTTTAGCTTGCTCCACTCTACCAGTGGTGCCCACAGCCGTGGGCCACGCCCTTCACGGCCCACCTTACTGCTGAGATCCGCCAGGGTCTGAAAAGCGTCCAAGTAGTCCGGTCGGCAGTCGGGGTAACCGGAGTAGTCCACGGCATTGACGCCCAGCACAAGGCGATCGGCGCCGCGGGCTTCGGCCAGGCTCAGCCCGATACTGATGAATACCGTATTGCGCCCGGGGACATAAGTGCTGGGGATCACCCCGTCTTGCACGCCATCAACTGGCAAAGCTTGCGCGTTGTCGGTGAGTGAGGACCCTCCCCAGCTGGCCAGGTTGACGCTGACCGTGTGGTGTTCCACCAGGTTGAGGGCTTCAGCGATTGCCGCGGCCGACTGCAATTCGCGCCGGTGTCGCTGGCCGTAGTCAAATGACAAGCCGATCACCCGTCCTCCGGCTTCTTGCGCTAAAGCCGCTGCTGTGGCGGAGTCAAGCCCGCCGGAGAGCAGGGCGATCGCAGAGAAATCGGTCATGCTGTGCATTCTGTTGCCCAAAAGGGGATGACGAAGTCCGTGCGTGTTCCGTTGACGCCGATGACCGCCGTGGGATCTGGCCTGGCGCTGCTGTTGATGATGCCGACGGTTGCCGCAGCGGTTCCTCGTCTCGATCTGAGCGGCTATCCCGCGCCCGCACCGGGTCTGCAGCGTTGGGTGATTCAGCCCTCGGGTCTGCTGCCCAACAGTTCTGATCCGATCATTTCCGCTCGGCCGATTGACTGGCGCATCCAGCTGATCGTTGGCCAGGAGGTTGACCTGGATTGCAACGTGCAGCGCTTATCAGGCTCTGGAATGACCATGCGCATGCTTCCAGAGGCCTCCGGCAAGGCGCTTTTTGAGGTGCGGGGACCGATGGCGCTGATCAGCACGCGCGAGGCTTGTCCGGCGGACGAACCCACAAAGCGTTCCTTCCTGTCCTTGGGCAAGCAGCCCTATCTGGTTCCGTACAACGCCTCCTGGCCGATCGTGGTGGATCTGCCCAAGGGTGCTCAGTTGCGCTGGCGTCTTTGGAGAGCGGAGACGCGCCAACAGGAGGCAGTTGAGCTTTAGGAGCGGGTGAAGCGCTGAAGGATGCCGATCAGAGTTCTCTGAGGGAGTCGGTCTTGCTTTGGAAGGTGTTGAGCAGCAGTTGCAGGTAACTGACGCTTCGCAGCTTGATGTTGGCGGTTAGCGACATGCCCACTTGCAAAGGCAGAGTTGTTCCACTGCTCAGTTGCAGTTGCTGGCTGTTCAGCTTGATCACGGCAGGGAATTTGTATTCCTGACGCAACTGCTGCTGATCGGGGGGGAGCGCGTCTGATCCCACCGATGCCACCGTGCCCTCCAGAACGCCGAAATCACTAGCCGGGAACGAGTCGATGCTGATGTCAGCCGGCTGCCCCGGTCGCACGAAACCGATTTTGTTGCTTGGGATCTCCACATCGGCTTCCAGGGTGCTGAAGGGCACCACCTTCAGGGCCACTTCGGATGACAAGGCCTGGGAGATGAAGCCGGGGTTGTTCAGTTTCAGATCGAACACGATCCCATCCACGGGCGCGCGCAGGGTTTGGTTCTTGTTGGTGACTTTGACTTCGGTGAAGTTGGCGTTCAGTTGCGCACGTTCGCTGCGTAAGCCGGCGAGCTCGGCGCTCAGTTGTTCGATCTGCTGGTCGATCTGGTTGATCTGACGACGTCCTTCAAGATCCAGTTTGGTGAGCTCGCCCTTGAGCTCCTGCACCCTGTTGCGTTGCTGAAGATATTGAATGTCTTGGATGCCGCCTTCCTGAGCGAGGCTGGCGAGGCGGGTGAGGATCTCCTGCTCGAGGCTGAGGTTGGCACGGGTGGTGGCAACCTGTTCGCGGTTGAGATCCAACGTCCTCTCCCTTTCCAGCTTCTTCAGCTGCAGCTGCTGTTCCTTCTGTGCAATCTGCGTGTCTTTTTCCTGCAACCCCTGGGTGAGTGACTTGAGCTGTTCAGCGGTGCTTTCCTGATCCAAGCGAATCAGCGGGTCGCCTTTGGAGACCCGCTGGCCGTTCTTCACCAAGATCTCCTCCACCACGCCGCCGGGTGGAATGCGCACGTCTTTCACGTTGCCGACAGGTTCGAGCTTGCCGGTGGCGACCACCACTTCTTCGGTGCGCGCCACCGCTAGCCAGCCGATGCCCAAAAAGGTGGTGCCGATCAGGCTCCAGGTGACCGCTTTCATCCAGAAGCGGCTCTGCTGCAGCACATTCTCCTCTTCGGAGATGGTCGTGATGCGGCTCTCCAGTGCGGAGCGCGCCTGCTTCACCAGCTTGCCGGCAGCACTGACCTGCTCCTGGTTGGCGTTCTGACCACCTGGGCCCTGCGGGGACTTGTTGACGTTCGGATCCATGGTCATCTCAGCTGGCCTCCTGCTGGCGGTATAGGGCGTAATAACGGCCGCGTCGGCTCATGAGTTCGTCGTGGGTGCCCTGCTCCACCACGGCACCCTGATGCATTACCACAATCAGATCGGCTCGGCGCACGGTGGACAGTCGGTGGGTGATGAAGAAGACCGTGCAGTCATGCAGAGCCTGGATCAGGTTGTCGCAGACCCTGCGTTCTGTTTCGTAGTCGAGCGCGCTGGTGGCTTCATCCATCACCAACAGCTTGGGGTTGGCTAGCAGCGTTCGGGCAATGGCGATGCGTTGTCGCTGCCCACCGCTGAGGGATGTTCCCCGCTCGCCGACTGGGGTGCTGTATCCCGCTGGCAGTTCCATGATGAAGTCGTGGGCGCACGCCACCTTGGCGGCCATCACGATCTCTTCGCTAGAGGCATCCGGTTGGGTCAGAGCGATGTTCTCGTTGACGTTGCCTGAGAAGAGCAGCGGGTCCTGGGGCACGATGCCGATTTGGCGGCGCAGTGAATACAGCTCCACCTTGTCGATGTCATAGCCATCGATCAGGATGCGTCCTTGGCCGGGTGAGTAGAGACGAGGCAGCAGCTTCATCAGGGTGCTTTTGCCACTGCCGCTCTGCCCCACGATCCCGACGAAGGTGCCGGCTTTCACCGCCAGTGACACATCGTTCAGCACGGGTGCACTGCCGGGAGTGAACCCAAAGGTGAGATTGTCGAAGCTCACTGCTCCCTCGATCGGTGGCAGTGGCACCTTGGCTTTGTCTTGTTCGTCCGATTCCTGGGGCGTGTCGATGACATCGGCCAGACGTTCGAAACTGACGCGCAGCTCCTGGATTGTCTGCCAGATCGATGACAACCGCAGGAGAGGCTGTGTCACATAGCCGGAGATGATCCGGAAGGCGATCAGCTGGCCAAGGGTGAGGTCACCGGAGAGCACCAGAGATGCGCCCACCCAGAGCACCAGAAGCTGGGAGATCTTTTGCAGAACCTGGGAGGTCTGGCTCAGTGCCGTGCCGGTGATGGTCTTTTCGAAACTGCGGCTGATGTATTTCCCGTAGCGCTCTTGCCAGGTCCAGCGGCTGATCATTTCCACGTTCTGGCTTTTCACGGTTTGAATGCCCGTCAGCACTTCCACTAGGTGACTCTGGGTGGAAGCATTGGCCTCAGCTGACTTGCGGTATTGGCGCCGGAACAGCGGCGCACCCAGCAGGGTCAAGCCGACCTGGATCGGCAGCACGGCCAGGGCGATCAGGGTCAGCAGCCAGCTGTAGAACAGCATCACCACGATGTAGATGACGGAGAACGCCGCATCGAGAACCGTGGTGAGGGCCTGACCGGTGAGGAAGTTGCGGATCTTTTCCAATTCGCTGATCCTGGAGCCCAATTCACCCACTGGGCGCCGGTCGAAGTAGCCCAGCGGCAAACGCAACAGGTGATCGATCACCTCGGCGCCAAGGCGTTGGTCGATGCGGTTGGTGGTCTCTGAGAACAGGTAGGTCTTGAGACTGCCCAGCACCCCTTCCAGCAGTGTGACGGCTACGAGGGCAAAGCCAAGCACTTGCAGCGTGTCGAGGCTCCTTTGGTTAATCACCTTGTCGATAATCACCTGGATCAGCAGGGGATTGGCCAGGGTGAACAGTTGCACCACGAAACTGGCCAGTAGTACCTGAATCAGTACCCCCCTGTAGCGCTTCAGGGCGGGCCAGAACCATGACGGTCCGAAGGTCTGCTCCGGTGTGGTGCTGGTGCGATCCATCAAGAGCAGATCGATGCCTTCAGGGAAAGCGGTGTCCAGCTGCTGGGCATCGAGTTCCACAAACCCTTGGCTGGGGGAGGCCAGGACCAGGCCGCGTTGATCGCTGCGCACGACCAGGGCAAAGGCTTCCCCCCAGGGCACCAGTGTGGGGGTCTGCAGTCGCATTCCCATTCGCGCTGCGACTTTCGCTCCGGACACATGCAAACCGAGGCCTGCTGCGATTTGTCCGCAAAGACGCAGGGTCGGGGTCTGTCCGCGCCGGAGCTGATCACGGAGGACCCGTTCGATCGCGTCGCGCCGGAAGGGCAGCTTCATCAGCTTGGTGAGCATCTGGAAGCAGGCCAGGGTTTCCTCAAGCACTCCTTCCGCTGCAACAAAGAAGTCGCGGTTCTGCTCGCCTTGCTGGTTGTAGCGGCTCACAGGCGGCCTGAGTGGGGCCTGCGGGATCTCGCTGCGTGTCAGGGCGCTGTCGGAACCAGAGTTCACGACCTCCGGCTCCACCAACTTCGCTTGATCGACGGGTTCGAGCGCGAGGATCGCCTCTGTTGGGAGTGCGATCAGGCGCATCGTCATCCCATGCATGTCGAGAGGAAGGGCGGCGATTGCGTCAGCGTTCGCGACCTCGTCCCCTGGCGATCCTGTGCTGGGATCCGTGGGTTGGCTGGCCAGGAACAGACGTTGGCCGTTGTTGAGGGCGTTGTGAATAGCGGCTTGGTTTGAGGCCGCCAACATTTGGGCTTTCGGGAGCATTTCGCTCAGCCAGCTGCTGAGGGGCCGTGATTGCTGTGGGGACCTCTCGAGCCGACTGTTCAGCAGTGCTGCCAGTTCCGCCTCCCATAGGTGGTTGCGACAAGCTTCCGCGATCGTCGGGTCGGTGTTGATCAGTTCCAGCAACTGATCGTCACTGAGGCTGTAGGCCACTAGTTCTGATGCCGCGCGGACTTCTTCACAAGGGGCGCAGCGCAGTAGAGAGGCGACACCCACAAAGCTGCCGGCTTCCAGCCGGATGAGGGTGCTCAATCGACCCTCCTGTTCGCCGAGAAGGCGGGCGCTTCCGCTGTCGATCAGCAGGATGCGCCCCGGAATGAAACGGCTCTCGCAGAGTGGTTGGCCCAGTTCGTAGCGCTGGGCTTCACCACTTTCGCGGAATCTGGTGCGCAAGGCTTCCAGCCCTTTGGACGTTGCGGATTCCAGGATTGATCGGCCGTCGGTTCTCCTATTTTTGCTCGCTTAGAAGAAATTTCATCACGGATTTCGTCTCGATCTGTAACCAGTTCTGGAGTAGTTCTGTGGCCATTCGTTGACGCATAGCTGCGTCAAATGTGGCTTCATGGCGCTCTTCAAGGCGGGTGACCACCCACCACTGCTCGATCAACAAGGGCTCCATCACTAGCCCTGGCGTCGCCGTGCGCAGGCGCTGGCGCAGCTGCGGGTGAGCCCGCATCAAGCTGCCTGGTCCAACTTTGCCACTGCTCTGTTTCTCAGGTCCCTCGCTGTGATCAGTGGCCAGGCTCTCAAAGTCGGCTTCACCCGCCTCAAGCTGCAAATACAGCTCATGGGCCATGCCGGAATCCTTCACCCGCAGCAGGCTGTAGGTCACTTGGTCGAGCGCTTCCTTGCGTTGCAGGAACCGTGCTTCGGCTTGCATCCCGAAGCTATCGAGAGCGAACTTGGTGAGTTTCAAAGGCAAGCTCAGTTGGTGGAGCAGCTCCTTACGGCTGAGCCAGCGTTCCTCTAGCCAGCTGTTCAGTGCAGCTTCGTCCTTGAGTTGTTCCTGACGACAGTGGTTCGTCAGGGCTTGCTGCATCAGTTCCTGGGGAGGCGTCAACGTGGCGGTTGCTGTCTCCATCAGCTGGCGACGCACCAGGTTGTGAAGCAGATCGCTGCGTCGCAGCAAATCCAGGGTTTCGGAACCCAAAGCGGAAAGCGATGCCTGTACGGCGGGCCGGAAGTCGTCCATCGCCCGAAGTTAGCGAGTGTTGTGAGGGATCTCTTGTGGATCCCATGCAAGGGGCAGTAGCGGTGCAAGGTCCAACGCGTAGGCCTGCTGACCATCCAGCCTGCGCAGCTCCACGTGCAAGTGGTTGGTGCTGGCGGAGCCGCTGCGTCCGACGCGTCCGATCGGTTCGCCCGCCTTCACCAGCGCACCGGGTCGGATCTCAGCGGATTGCAGATGGGCATACACCGTTTGCCAGCCGCGACCATGCTCTAGCAACACAGTCAGTCCATAGCCATCAATGGATTGCACCAACTGCGCGCGTCCCGAGAGCATCGCTAACACTGGCGTTCCGGCGGGTGCGATCAGGTCATGTCCGACATGCATGCGCCAGCGTTGGCGATGGTTGGAATAGCGCCAGCCGTAGGGCTGCACCTCCTCGGCTGGGATCGGCAGTGGATAGACCAGTTGAAGGGTCTCTCCGGGACGGACGGGTTGGTGTGATGGCGGCAGCCGCCGGGCACGGGAACTGCTGAGCAAGGCCAGATTTGAGACTCCCGTGCGCTCTGGGATGCGTTCCGGTGGGAGCGGTCGCGCGTTTAGCCCTCCGATGGCAGGGCTGATTGCGACGGCCATGGTCAGCGCCAGAGCAGGGAACAGCGGCCAGTGGATGCCCTGCATGACGACGACTCTGACTCGCGTCTGTTGTATCGATTCAGCGCACGCCGAGCCACTTATGGCTTTGCAAACTCAAGCGCCAGCGGCCATCGCCTTGTGCCTTGGTGACAGCCAGTTGCTGACCTTCCTGGCTGTCCCAGCCCGGTTGTAGAAGCCACTGCGCCTGTGGGGCCTGAGCAGAGACGACGTCAGCGAACAGCAGATCCTCAGGTTCATGGATCACCACCTTCAACTCATGGCAGCCGCTCAGCAGCTCAGGGAGTGGTGGGTGATGGCGTTTCGGAGAGAGTGTGACCCAGTCGATCGTTCCGCTGAGTGGGTCGACGCCACTGGTCTCGATGTGCACAGGAAGATGGCAGCTGCGGCGAATTTCATCCGTGAGGGCATTGAGGTTGTGATGCAGCGGCTCTCCACCTGTGATCACCACGAAGGCAGCACCGGCCTGCTCAGCTTGCGCAGCTTTCGTGGCGAGGCTGTCGACGCTTTGCTTGGGATGGGATTCCATCGGCCAAGAGTGTTTGGTGTCGCACCAACTGCAGCCCACATGGCAGCCACCGAGTCGAATAAAAAAAGCACTGCGGCCTGCATGCAAACCTTCTCCCTGCAGCGAGTGAAAGGTCTCCACCACAGGCAAGCTGGTCATGGATCGCTCAACACTCAAGAGTTAAGGCTGCCTTGAGGGGAGCCGCTCACAACGCTGGAATTGCTTTGCTGCCGCAACGCTTCGCTGGGGCTGGAGGGCAGGCGCTGCTGCGCCGCTTCGATCAGACCCCGGAACAGTGGGTGGGGTTGTCCGGGCCTTGAAAGGAATTCAGGGTGGTACTGACAGGCAGTGAAGAAGGGATGGCCTGGTAGTTCAATCAGTTCCACCAGGCGTCCGTCAGGGGAGGTGCCGCTGATGCGGTACCCCGACTCCAGGAACAGATTGCGGTACGCGTTGTTGAACTCGTAGCGATGACGATGGCGCTCATACACCACTTCATCGCCGTAAAGCCGTTCGGCCATGGAACCCTCGGCGATCCTGCAGGGGTAAACCCCTAGGCGCATCGTGCCGCCAAGGTCGACCACATCCTGCTGTTCTGGCAGCAGGTGAATCACCGGGTGGGCCGTGTCGGGATCGAGTTCTGCGCTGGAGGCACCAGTGAGGCCGGCCTGGTTTCGGGCCCATTCGATGACGGCTGTCTGCATGCCCAGGCAGAGGCCAAGGAAGGGCACCCGCTGCTCTCGGGCCCAGCGGATCGCCGCCACCTTGCCATCGACGCCGCGGTTGCCGAAGCCTCCGGGCACCACCACTGCATCCATGCCCTTTAGCAGTGTGTCGGCTCCATCAGCTTCGATCTGCTCGGCACAGATCCAGTGCAGATCCAGGGAGGCGTCCTGGGCGATGCAGGCATGCCGCAACGCTTCCACCACCGACAAGTAGGCATCATTGAGCTGCACATATTTGCCCACCAGGGCCACTTTGACGGTGGGGCCGGGGTTGCGAAGTTTGTGCACCAGCTGCGCCCAGCGTGTCATGTCGCTGTCGTGATCCTGTAGCTGGAGCACATCCAGAACTTCACGGCAGAGCCCTTGGTCTTCCAGGGTGAGTGGTACGGCATAGATGCTGTCGGCATCGAGCGACGGGATCACAGCCCGCTCCGGCACTCCGCAGAAGCCCCCGATCTTGCGCTTGAGCTCGTCGTTGATTTCTCGGTCGCTGCGGCACACCAGAACATCGGGTTGGATGCCAATTGAACGGAGCTCTTTCACCGAGTGCTGGGTGGGCTTGGTCTTCAGTTCTCCGGAGGTGCCGATGTAAGGCAGCAGGGTGACGTGGATGTAGGCCAGGTCATGGCGGCCGACATCACCCCGGAATTCACGAATGGCTTCCAGAAATGGCAGCGATTCAATGTCGCCGACTGTGCCGCCGATCTCGGTAATCACCACGTCGGCATTGCTGTTGGCTGCTACGCGGTGAATGCGATCGCGGATCTCACCTGTGATGTGCGGAATCACCTGAACGGTGCCGCCGTTGTAATCGCCTCGGCGTTCCTTATTAATCACCGATTGATAGATCGAGCCCGTGGTCACGCTGTTCAGGCGTGACATCGCCGTGTCGGTGAAACGTTCGTAATGCCCTAGGTCGAGATCGGTCTCGGCGCCGTCTTCAGTGACGAACACCTCGCCGTGCTGGAACGGACTCATCGTGCCCGGGTCCACGTTGAGATACGGATCCAGTTTCAGGATGGACACGCTGTATCCACGTGACTTCAGCAGCCGTCCCAGGCTTGCGGCCACGATGCCCTTCCCGATGCTGGAGACCACTCCACCGGTGACGAAGACGAACTTGGCCATGAACCCCCGGGCGACTGTTCAATCTACCGAGGCTTCAGTTGCTTTGAGGTGCTCAAAGTCTCCAGACGGCGATCGCATCTGACTTGAGATTTGTTGAGCCCAGGCTTCAGCTCTCCAGCAGGCTGCGCAGCATCCAGGCCGTTTTCTCATGGACCTGCAACCGTTGGGTGAGCAGGTCGGCCGTCGGTTCGTCACTGGCCGCCTCCGCCAGGGGAAACACCCCGCGGGCCGTGCGAGCCACGGCTTCATGGCCAGCCACTAGTTCACGGACCATGTCGAGGGCGGCCGGTTGCTGAGGAGCTTCCTTGATCGAGGCCAAGCCCGCCAGTGTGGAGCCACCATGAGGCGCCACCATGCCGAGGGACCGAATCCGTTCAGCAATCACGTCCAACGCGTTCCAGAGTTCGGTGTACTGGTCCATGAACATCAGATGCAGGGTGTTGAACATCGGACCGGTGACGTTCCAATGGAACCCGTGGGTGTTGCCGTAGAGCACGTACGTGTCAGCGAGCAGTCGGCTCAGCCCAGCCGTGATCTGCTCACGTTCGGTCTGGTTGATGCCGATGTCGATCTGGGGTGCGCTGGACATGGTGGTGGGCTGTGCTGATAGCTGATAAGGGAGAGGATTGGGCTCAGGAATCAAGGCCCTGGATGTAGTCCCGCACCTTGGAGCGTCGCTGCGGTTGCCGCAGCTTGAGGAGGGCGCGTGTCTCGATCTGACGCACCCGTTCCCGTGACAGTTCCATCGCTTCGCCAATCTGCGCCAGGGTGCGGGGATGGTCGTCCTCCAGGCCGAAGCGACTGCGGATTACTTCCGCTTCCCGCGGTGAGAGTTCATCCAGCAGCAGCTCGAGATCGTCGTGGAGGGCATCACGGGTGAGGGTTTGCTCTGGTGTGGCGTTGCCGTCTTCCAGCAGATCCCCCAGCTGGGTGTCCTGGTCTTTGCCGACGCGGGTCTCGAGTGAGATGGACCGAGGAACGCGCGCGAGGGTCTGACGCACTGTGTCTTCGCTCAGTCCCAGCTCCTTGGCCAGATCGCTCACGGAGGCCAGGCGCCCTTTCTCAGCTGCGATTTCCTGCTGCGCCCGCTTGATTCGGTTCAGCTTTTCCGTGACATGAACCGGCAGGCGGATGGTGCGGCTCTGGGTGGCAATGGCTCGGGTGATGCCTTGGCGGATCCACCAATAGGCGTAAGTGCTGAAGCGGAAGCCGCGGGTGGGATCGAATTTTTCCACCGCCCGCTCGAGGCCGAGAGTGCCTTCCTGCACAAGGTCAAGGAGCTCCATGCCCCGTTGCTGATACTTCTTGGCGACAGCCACCACCAGGCGCAAATTGGCCTGGATCATGCGATCCCTGGCTCGGCGACCATCCCGCAGTCGCCGCTGCAGCTCTTTGGCCTCGAGTCCCACTTCCTCTGCCCAAAGGGTGTAGCCCTCGTTCAGTTGCTGGTTCAGTTCCTCCAGCGGCAGTGCAGCAGCCCGTGCCCATTCCTGTCGGGTGGGCCAGTGGCTGACCTGGTTGGCTTCACGCAGCTGCAGTTCCTCCAGATCTAGGAGCACCCGGATCGCCGCGTGGCGATTGCTCAGATCACGTTCCTGCACCAGCAGCTTCTCCCGCTGCTGCACCAGGCGCGAGAGGGTCACCTCCTCCTCGCTGGTGAGCAGGTCCACGCGACCGATGTCCTGCAGATACAGGCGGAGCAGGTCATTGCCGCCGCTCCAGCGGATCGGGGCATGTCCCGTCGATCGTGGTTTGTCGGACAAAAAACCCTGGAAGGCTGACTGCTCTTCCAGGGTTGATCCTTCCGAGCTTCAGTGCACAGAAACGCCTGTTTCTGTTCGGGATCTAGTCCTGCTTTTCTTCGCTTGGATCCACCCAGGTGCTGGCCACATGCAGCTCTTCCAGCTGCTTGTCGGCCACGCCCCCCGGGGCATTGGTCATCAAGCAGCGCGCCTGTTGGGTCTTGGGGAAGGCAATGGTGTCGCGGATTGATTCCTCTCCCGCCAGCAGCATCACCATGCGGTCCACACCGAAGGCCAAGCCGCCGTGGGGAGGTGCGCCTACATCCAATGCGTCCATCAGGAAGCCGAACTGTTCTTGGGCCTCCTCGAGGGGCAGACCAACGGTCTGCAAAACCTGACGCTGTAGGGCGGAGTCATGGATGCGCAGGGAGCCACCGCCGAGCTCAAGGCCATTCAGCACCAGGTCGTAAGCCAGGGCCCGAGCCCCGGGCAGGGTGTCGGCCCATTGCGATGCATCGTTGCCGAGATCCTCGTCGTTGGGGGCACAGAAGGGGTGGTGCAGGGCCTCATAACGGTTCTCGTCGTTGTTGAACTCGAACATCGGGAAGTCCACCACCCAGAGGAAATTCCACTGATCGTTGTCTTGGTCGGCTTTGACCATGCCCAGCTCCTTGGCCAAGTACTGGCGTATGCGATCGAGGGCCTTGTTCACCGTGTCGGTGTCGCCGGCGCCGAAGAGCAGCAGGGTGCCGGGTTCTGCGCCAGTGCGGCTGAGCAGCTCCTGCTTCTGCTCATCGCTGAGATTGTCCTTGATGGCGCCGATCGTGTCGATTTCGCCACCGTCACGCACGCGAATGAAAGCCAGGCCACCGGCACCGGCTTTCTGGGCTTCGCTGAAAACATCGCCGCCGGGTTTGATGCGCACATTGGAGAGGGCATCGTTGCCGCCGGGCACCGCAATGCATTTCACGGCGCCGCCGGATTTCACGGCGCCGCTGAACACCTTGAAGCCCATGTCTTTGACGATGTCACTCACGTTGGTGAGCTCCATGCCGTAGCGGGTGTCGGGTCTGTCGGTGCCGTAGCGATCCATGGCGTCATGCCAGGTCATGCGGGGGAAGGGCCGCGGCAGTTCGATGCCCTTCACGGCTTTCCAGATCGCGCAGATCAGCGATTCGTTCAGCTCCAGGATCTGCTCCTGATCCATAAAGCTCATCTCGATGTCCAGCTGGGTGAATTCCGGCTGTCGGTCGGCGCGCAGGTCTTCGTCGCGGAAACAGCGGGCCACCTGGTAGTAGCGCTCGATGCCGCCCACCATCAGCAGCTGCTTGAACAACTGGGGGGACTGGGGCAGAGCAAACCAGTCGCCGCCGCAGACCCGGCTGGGCAGCACGTAGTCACGGGCGCCCTCAGGAGTGGAGCGGGTCAGCACCGGCGTCTCCACCTCGATGAAACCTTCGTCCTCAAGAAAGCGTCTAGCGGCCTGGATGGTCTGGGCCCGCAGGCGCAGGTTGTCGTTCATGCGCTTGCGGCGCAGATCCAGATAGCGGTGACGCAGACGCAGCTCTTCGCGGGTGTTTTCCTCGTCGTGCACCGACACGGGGAACGGCAGGTTGCCCTTGACGCTGTTCAGCACAGTGATGCCACTGGCCAGCACCTCCACAGCGCCTGTCGCGAGCTTGTCGTTGAGGGATTCAGCGGGGCGGGCTCGAACTATTCCCTCAACCTGCAACACGGTTTCGCTGCGGAGATGTTCGGCGACAGCGAACGCTTCGGCTCCCAGATCCGGGTCAACGGTGATCTGCACCGTGCCGCTGCGGTCTCTGAGGTCAATGAAGATCACCCCACCGTGATCGCGGCGTCGATCCACCCAGCCGCACAGTTGCACCTGCTTGTCGATGGTCTGCTCTCGCAGGTCGCCGCAACCGTTGCTGCGCATGGTGAAAACAGATGAAGTTAGTTGGCGATTGTCCCACCTTGCTGGCTGCTTGATGGAGTGCGCTGGTCGCTGAGCAGTCGAGTGGTTCATCTCAGGACGGTTTCCCTTTATTTGGGTGCCCCATGGAGAAGGACGTGCCGAGACCGATCCGGGATCGACCCTGAAACATCAATAACGTTCCTATTAGAGAGTTTGAACTTGCTTAATTGAGCCTTCCTTTTGATCAATAAACGGCTTAAAATTGCTGCAATCTCCGGAGAATGATTTGTTTCCCTTCGGCTTACAGGATACGAAGCTTTCCAGCAATTTTCGAGGTCGGTTGGTGGCTTGTCTTGTTGTGTTGGGGGCAGCGGGAACTGTTTCAACAGTGCAGTCTGCTCGTTCTGAAATTGTTGAAACGAGGGATCAACAAGACCATGCTGGTCGCGAGCCACCTGTTCAGGTTGCAAGAGAATTCCAAGCGGAAAAAAGCAATACTCATAAAAGCCTTAAAAAGAAGGCCAGTGATCTCCGTCTTGAATATGTCGCTCAACAGAGAAATAACCTCAATACGGCTGAAGCACTTCCGACCATTTCATTGCAGGAGGGATGGAATTTAAATCAAGCATTATCAATGCCGGAGTGGTTTGAACTTAATGCTTCGATTTTGAGCCAAAATAATGCGTCGTTTTCTTCCCCACCGGTTCAACCGACTTCGTCAAATCTTTTTAATTTGGGCTTTCGTTTGATGCCTCTAGAGGCGGTGAGAAATGGTTTTTCTTGGCAGCGGGACTCAACGTCGCCTGAACAGCAAGCTCATCAATCATTTCAATCGAAGATTGCTATCAATGCCCTTTTTACGCAGCGCGCTGGACAGATTCTTTCCTCATCGATACCAAATCAACTGAATACGCAGTGGAATTTCGGGAATGGTCCAATAGCGCGCCTCAATTATTTAAATTTAGAATATAAATCCGAAGGTGAGTTAATTTCGATGGTGAAATTAGGAAAATTAATGCAGGCCCAAGATTTTACTGTTAATCCGATTCAATGTTATTTTTCTAATTTTGGTCTTTGTGGTTGGGCAGAAGGGGTTCCTTCAATGATTGATATACCTGGCAATCCTTTTAATAGCTATGGCGCGGTTGTGGCTTTTGGCGATTCAAACAATGTTAACTTAAGATATGGCATCTACCAGATCGCACCGGATACATTCGCACCTAAATATCATGGTCTGGATTTTAGATTTAATCAGGGAAACGGAGTGGCGCATTTCGCAGAGCTGCGCGTCCCGATTTTGACCAAGGCGCAAATACCTGTACAAGTTAGTCAGCAAAATCATATTTCAAAAGCTTCTTCTTGGGACCAGGCGAATGCAATCTACCAATCTAACTTGCCTCCTGGGACGATCACTTTAGGTGGATGGCTTGGGTCCGGATCATTTCAAACTGTGGGAGACTCAGAGTCTGCCGACTCTACAAATAACGGTGCCTATGGGATCTTTAGTTTGAGGATCCCAGGGTTTTCTTTGGGTTTGGATCATCGAATTTTTCTGAGTGGTGGTTTGGGTTTCAATCCTGATGTGCAAAAGTTTTACTCAGGCGGACAGGCTGGGTTGGTGATAGAGGGTTTGTTACCTAAACGACCTTTTGATACATTTAGCATTGGAACTAGCTATGCTTCATTTAACAGTGATTATTTCTTGCCTGGCTTAGTTCCAGAGACATATGCTCCTGGAACTGAATGGGCAACTGAACTAAATTATAGCTTTAATCTCAATCAAAGTCTTAAACTGATGCCTAACATTCAGTTTATTGTTAATCCAGGTGGCGATCCTGGTGTTTCGCCTGCCGTCGTTGCAGGATTTCAGGTTTGGCTCTTTTTCTAGTCACTGGAATTACTTTAATATAAGTGAAGGTTAATCGTAGTTTGTATCAAGGAAAAGAATGACATTTCCCGTCAGTCTCTACTCTTTTCGCATCATGGTGAAGACGTGGCTAACGACCATTCATTCACCAACAGGCTTAGAGGATTGCTGCTACAACAGTAATGTCGTCAAATTGTTCTGCTTCTCCAATATGCTCATCCAGTTCTTTGATCAGGGTATCTGTAATGGTTTTGGCTTTTAGATCAGGGTCATTCTTTTTGAGGTCTAAAATAAGTTCCATCAGCCGTTCATGACCGTAGGAAACATTATTAGTATTCCGAGCATCGACAACCCCGTCGGAGTAGCCCACCAAGATTGAACCACGATCATATTTGATGCTTCCAATGGAATACGTTGCATCAGGGAACAAGCCAATTGCCGGCCCTGAAAATTCAAACTCGGTGCTCTCTCCTTTCGAACTAAGTAGAATCGGATGTTCGTGCCCTGCCAGGATATAATCTAGTTGTTGAAGATCTCTATTTATGCATGCTAAAAAGACAGTGGCAAACATAGTTGTATCTGCATGTTTCGTACTCATGTAATTATTGACACTTTCAATGACTTCATCGAGGGGTTCATTTGTTTCAGGATTCTGTGCGCAGAGTGATTCTGCAGAATATCGAATGAGGCTCCGAAACACAGACATAAATAATGCTGCACCTACACCTTTGTCGCAAACATCTGCGACAACAAGATAGGTTTTAGAATTCACCTCAAAAATATCATACCAATCTCCGCCTGCATTGTATGCAGGGCGCATGAATAGACTGACATCTGGTTTTTCAGAAAACTCGTCTCGCTTGCCAAGAAAGCATTGTTGGATTTCGCCTGCCGTGCTTAATTGCTGTTGTGCAATATTGTTTAGCTCTTCAATCTTCTTTTTACTAGCTTCGATGATCGATGTTCTTTCATTGACCTTATCTGCAAGTTCTCGAACTTCACATATTGGGGATAACTGTAAGTAGATGTCTTCGTCTTCATCAATGTCGTCTTTTTGGGCTTTGGAATCAGCAATTGTCCGTTTAGTTTTTAAAACAGAAACGAATTCTTTGTGGATTATTAATGATATGAGGACACTGATGATGATTCCGATCATCAGGCATATGATCAAAGTATTTAACATGCTTCGGTAAAAGCCGATCAGAGCGTTAAAACTTGGTAGAGCGCGTTGAATGATAGTTACGGATTCTTCATCGTTAAAGAGTCGTACTCTCCAATAACTCATCTCAATTTTTTTCAGCAAACGTTTTTTATCGATGCTCGGAGGCATTAATAATCTGATCCTGTTCGGGGGCTCCGCCAGTTCAGCAGCTAGACGTGAGAGTGGTGTTCGAGCTGATGACGGTTGATAGGATTCGATGACCTTATTGATATCTTGATTATCTGTTGATACAACCTCACTAGGAGATTTTAGATTCTCCCATCTGAAAAACACATTTTGTGACTCCATATAGTCAATAATTTTCTTTTGCTCTTCCTCTGAGCTGCTTAGACTTAAAGTATCAAAAATGTATGCAGCTTGATCGCGAAAAAATACTGAAAGATTCTTAGCTTGCATTGTGTTTACATTTTTGAAAAGCGTAGAAGCCGTAAACAGTGAAATAAAGACAATCAGGCTGTAAACAGTCGATAGCGTTAAGGCTTGAATTGAGACAGCCGCTCGTTCCATCTCTCGTTTATTCTGCAATAAGGCGAGAGCTGAATAAGCAATGAATGCGATCAATATGTTGACAACTCCATTCAATAGGGTCTTTTCTGCTAGCGTAAAAGCTTCAATATGAGTCAGGCCGACTAGAAAGTAATGCGCAAGGTAATGGAGTGGTGCACCGATCAATAACCAAAATAGGAACCCAACAATAATAATGTGCCCTTTTTCTAAAAGACGATTTCCAGAACGACTGTTAATGAAATAGGTAAGAGATAGCATTTCAATCATGTAAATTATAAATGAGTAATAGCGACCCAGATAATCCATGTTCATGAAACCTGCAGGGATTGCAACAGCAAATCCCCACCAGCCTCTTGCTACGAAGAGCGTGAAGAGAGCGATGCTCATGCCAAGCGTCAAACTCGTATTGACGTAGAGCTCATAGGGATGCAAATTGGCAAGTGCACCTAGACAGGCTGCCACAATGACAAGCCAATACTTTTGGCGCACGGACGGGGCAGATTTAAAGAGCATTTCCCGTGGCTTTATTTTCATCTTAGTAACAAACTGCTCTTCAGGCTTGTTTGACTTGTTGCTGAAATATTAGTTTGCTCACACAAAAATCGTCATCGTTTCGATCTAGGACCTTTTGCAAGATGGTCTGAAACGGTTTTGTGGAGGTCAGTATTTATTTTTGAAGATAATCACCATTCGGGATCTATATTGAATTCGCAAGCGTTTATATAGATCACTGGCTTTTAACACGCCTTGTGAAAGATTTAAGATTCTTCCTTTAATTAAGAACGCCCATCGTTTTGTCGGCATCTTAACCGTTACTGCTTTGTTATTTTAATGTGCGGAGCAGCACATTTTTAGTTGGTAAATATTCTTGTTGTCGATCCAGTCGTATGTTGCTTTGTCGACTGATTGTTCAATCAGGAACAGTCCAAGACCGCCAATTTGTCTCTCAGCAACTGGCTGATCTGTATCAACGGGCGATCGGTGATAGAAGTGTGGATTGAATTGAGTGCCCGTATCTTTTGTTTGTAAAATAAGCCATCGCTCTGCATCAATAGTTTTTAGAACAAGTGATACCTCTAGTTTGGTGCCCTCACTGTTCTGTTGCTTGCCATCATTTGCATATCGAATGATATTGGAGATTAATTCTTCATAGGCAAGCCTCAACTTATACGCACGGGATTCATCCACAAGTAAATCATTAATTTGTTCACTTGCAAAATTGGTAAAGTTGTCCCAGAATTCCATTGAGGCTGGCGCTTCATATTTTTCGAGACTTTGCTCTCTTATCGTATTGCTCATATCATTCAATTTCACCCTCGTTGTCTACCATGACGACTGCTTGGGCCAGCCCAGTTTTTGTGATGGTATCTTGAATGACTTCTGAGGCTCCAATGATATATAGGCTAGAACTATGAGGCATTTTTTGTTTTGCAAAAACAAGAGCTCTGAGTCCTGCACTGCTCATGAAGCCAACCTCCGCAAGCTTAAGGCGTAATTGGCTGAGAGCATTTAAATCAAGTCCGGTAAGTTCTTGTAAAAGATCTGGGGCTGTTTTTGTGTCCACTTCACCACTCAGTGTCATGGTGACGCAATCCTCTGCTTTTGTGACGCCAATTGCAAGTGTCATGTTGGATCAACCTGAACGTGTTGGATGAGTTGGTTGGTGATTACGTCTCGGAGCGAGACGCAGAAAAGATAACGACAGACCTTTCACCCACTAAAATACCTTGATCTGTGAATGATGAAGATCCCTGAGTAACGGGAGTCTGACTATCACCTGTATTGAAATTGAGCTGCCATTCATAGTCGTTGGGCAATGATGGCAAATCAAACCATGTTGCATAGTGAGCAGTGTTAGTGGCAACATAAACGGTATCAATGTCACCATTCTCGGATTGCTCACAGCTCATAAGCCATGCAAGTTGTTTTGTTTCATTTGACCAATTGACCTGCCAAGGCGATGTGCCATGGAAGCTGCAGCTCGGGAAATACTTGCTTCCCTGATGTGCAAAGTCGTTGATGCGTAAGCATGGATGATTATGTCTAAAACGAATTAAATGTTGAGTAAATTCAAAGAGCATGCTATTGCTTTCAAGTAAATTCCAGTCAACCCATGTGAGTGGCGAATCAATACAGTAAGCATTGTTGTTTCCTTGTTGAGATCGTCCAAATTCATCACCCATGAGCAACATAGGTGTTCCTCTACTTGTCATCAGCATGCTAAGAGCATTCATGCATTGTTTTCTGCGTAGCGAGATGATATTGCTGTCGTCACTCCAACCTTCTACACCACAGTTCCAGCTGTAGTTGTCATTGCCTCCATCTTGATTATTTTCGCCGTTCGCTTCGTTATGTTTTCCATTGAATGAAACCAAGTCTGCCAATGTAAATCCATCATGGCAGGTAATAAAATTAATGGATGTTGCTGGTGATCGACCATTCCATTGATAGAGATCAGGAGATCCTTGAACTCTTTGTGCCATTTCACCAAGTTGGCCGTCATCTCCTTTTAGATATCGTCTCAAGGTGTCTCTGTATTTTCCATTCCACTCAGACCAGCGGCCAAAAGCAGGGAATGTTCCGACTTGATATAAGCCACCAGCATCCCAGGCTTCAGCAATTAATTTGCACGATGACAGAATCGGATCAAAGGCAAGTGATTCTAGGAGTGGCGGGTTACTTAAGGGTGCACCCCACGGATCACGACCCAAAATACTTGCCAAGTCAAACCTAAATCCGTCAATGTGGTATTCAGATGTCCAATACCTTAGGCAATCAAGAACTAAATTTCTAACTACTGGGTTATTGCAGTTTAGGGTATTTCCAGTTCCGCTGAAATTAAAGTAATATCCTTCAGGAGTTAGCATATAGTATATTTTGTTGTCTAACCCTTTAAACGAAATTGTTGGCCCGCGTTCGTTACCCTCAGCTGTATGGTTAAAAACTACGTCAAGAATGACTTCAATACCCGCTTGATGTAGTTGTTTCACTAGTTGTTTGAATTCATCAACCTGCATTCCAAAGCGTCCTGACTCTGCCAGTCCTGCTTTAGGAGCAAAGAATCCTACTGTGCTATAGCCCCAATAGTTGTAGAGTCTTTCACCAGTATCTGGATGAATTCTTGAGTTTTCAAATTCGTCAAACTCAAAAACGGGCATTAATTCAACAGCATTGATCCCAAGTGATTTGAGATAGGGAATCTTTTCCACAATGCCTGCATAAGTACCCTTAAATTTATTATTTGAAGTTTCACTCTTCGTGAAGGATCGTACGTGCAGTTCGTAGATCACAAGATCTGCATCATCTATCTCAAGTGGATGATCACCTTCCCAATCAAAATCATCAAATGCAACTCGCGATCGATATTGGTATGGATTGCTCCAATCTGGCTCTTCTCCCCACACATCCCTGCCCGAAACAACTTTTGCATATGGATCCATCAGGATATTTTTTGAATTAAATCGATAGCCAAGTTCTGGCGCATTTGGTCCATCTACTTTAAATCCGTATTCGATGTCTTCATCATCAAGACCATAGACTACGATGGCATAAACATCTCCTATTCGATAGTGATCGGGGATTTTAATTTCAGCTAGACATGTGTTGTTTTCTCGACTAAAAAGTACTAGTGAACAGGCTGTTCCCGCAGAGGTATAGATCGAGAAATTTAGACCACCGGGAACATGGGAAACGCCGAATGGCAATGGTTTGCCTGGTCTTGTCCGATATCCCTCCAGCGTGTCTGTTGGTAAATTGTCAATTCTTTCATAATTCATTTCTGTCAGACCCCCGGGATCGCCTCAAGTGACTCATAGATCGTGAAAAACTGATAGAAGCCCGTCACTTTCATTGTGTCTGCTATTCCATCTCCAAGTCCGATGAGGGCCAGTGAGATGTTCAGTTCCTTCGTTTTCCTTTGCAGTGTTAACAGCGTGCGTAAGCCGGCACTCGACATGAATGGAACATCTGTGAGCTCGAGAGCCACAGGTTGATCTGGCTTTAGCTCTGAATCGATAAAATCTCGAAGCTTGATCACAGTCTTTGAATCGATCTGACCACTGACTTTGATCACTTGCCAGTTTTTAAATGTGCTGCTTTGAACGTCCATGTTTGCAGGCTCCTTACTTTGTCTCAATTGTGACTTTGACCTTCAGTCGCTGATCAGCTTCTGGAAGCCGAACGGTCATTGTTTTTGAATCGTAATCAGAATGCTCTTTACCATCAATTTCGCATTTGCTGATATAGAGAGAGTCTTTGGGAAGAATGTCAGGTGCGACTCTAAGTAGTCTGTCTTTGAACCCATTAGGCATTGGCTTGAAATAGAGATTAAGAGGTCGTTTCTTAATCATGAGATCGATATATATTGTTGAAAGGAAGCAAAGCTCAGTGGAGTGATAAGCACTCATTGAATGGCTACCTTTGTATCTTTCTGTGCCAACTAGATAGGGCACACCATTCGCAAGAACATTAAAATAGACGCCACCATCGTTATTGTCCAAGAAAAAGGCGTTGTAGAAAGCCGCTGACTCTTCTGCATATTTTTTGTATTCCTGATTGTCTGGCATATGTCCTTGAAGAATCAAGTAAGCAAGGATTCCCTGTTCTTGCTGCCACCATGCTTTCCGGTCATGCCATGCATATCGATGATATTTTTCGTCTTTTCCAAGCACCCGTTCGACAACGTCATACCATCCAAATCTTTGGCTGTCGTATCCCACTTTAGGCATTAGTGAAGCAATTTTTTTTGCGATATCGATGTATTTGTCTTTTCCCATCTCAGCATAAAATCTCATCAAATTCCAGGCGATTTTGAGATTGTGTCCCACGACGGCTCGATTTTGTTGCCACCCCCAAGTTTGATCTTTACTCCAATCGTCAAAGAATTTTTCTTGTACAAAGGGGCTTTCCTCATAATCTGGAAAGTGGCTTGTAATTGTATCGAATGTGTCCTCCAACATTGTCCTATATCGTTCTTCTCCTGTCGCGAGCCAAAGATTAATGAGGTAGGCTGGAGCGTGATCTCCTACGGAATTCCAGTTCTTTTTCGCTTGGTTACGTCCAAGGCTTGCTTCATGCGCGTTAAGGGTCACAGCATGAATATGTGAGTAATATCCCCCTTTTTCGTTATCTTTAAAACATTCGTCGAACAAATCCACCGTTTTTTCAGCGTCATGGAGAATTTGAGGATCTCCTGTGATTCGATAGGTTTGAACAGGGCCAGCTAATGCATAAATTTGTTCATAGGCGGGAATGCAATCATAATCATCGCCGAACTCTGACACTAATAGCTTTTGCTCTTCTCCACCACTGCCAACTTTTTGACCGTGGTACCAGTAAATCAAGCCTGTATCAGTATCTGTGAATCGCATTTTATCCCGTAAATATTCGGTTCCCTTTTCAGCAGCATCTAGATATAAATCCTTACCCGTTAGCATGTACGCGCATGCCATTCCATAGACCATCCTAGAAATTGTGTCAGTTTCTTGGAGATAGTCTTCCTGCTCTTTCCCCCCTGTCAGGTTAATGATTGTTCGGTAATTGTTGTAGTCAATATCTTGTGTTGGAGCATTGAATTGCCACTCACAATAAGACGAAGCAATTTGGTCAATTTGTTTGATCCACCAGCCTGGTTCATCAGCGTAGCGGTATTGATCTTTTCCATCACCAGCGAATACAATGTAATTGACTTCAAACTTGACTTTGTTTTCCGGGAAAAACGTTCCATAGACGAAGATCATCTGCCCTGGAACTAAGAGCTTATGAAGTTCACCTGATCGGTCTGGCCAGTCTTCTCCAAGATTTTGGCTCAGTTTGGCATACGTATTGCCTGTTAGTTTTGCTTCAAATTCTCTCCCGTCAGAAGTTTTGATACCAATAAGCTTTTCGGCCTCGTTGTATGAGGTTACGTATCCAGAGATTAGATCTGAGAATGTGAAAGTAAGGTTGTTCATGGTTTTGGTTGATAGTAGGTTTGGACGTCTTGACTAAAATTAAAGTTTGTTGAGTGCATTTTTAAATGCGCTAACAAAGACATCAACGCATCCAGGATGTTTTCCAGTAACGAGCAAACCTTGTTGATGAAGTTCAACGTTGACACCAGACTGCTTGATGACTTTTGCACCTGCATTTTCAACATCGCAAATAATGTTGTGTGCGCATGTCACCTCTCTTCCTTGGATCAGGTTTGGATCAGCACAAAACAGCCATAGTGAATGGCAAATTGTTCCAATCGCGATGGACCCTTGATCCATCAAAGCGACAGCCTTGCGCAGTAGAACGACAGCCGGCGCTTGACTCACTTCACTGCAAGTTTCTTCATAACGGAGTCGATCCATGGCGTATCCGCCAATGAGTATCAAGCCTTGGTAATCGTTCAAATTTGTTTGACTAACGCACTTGCTGACCGTAACCTTGCTCGTTTTGTCGTTCCCTTCGAAGGTTAAGCAATCATTGCCCCATAGGTAGGATGCATATTCAACGTCTATGCCGTTGCTTGGGAAAAAGTCATTGAAGACATTGTATTCAGTTTCATCATAATGCTCTTCAATTAGCACCAAAATCTTTTGGGTCAATTTGATACTCCGCATGACCAATCCTGAGTCAACATAGCCACGGCATTACCCGCGCGCTTGATTGCAAGAAAAATTAATAGATATGATCGTGCTTGCTTTCTGTGTTCTTTTCGATACAAAGTTGTTGTTTCGATTGTTTGAATCTAAAAAAAAGTAGAGCAAGATCCATCCGTCTTTGGTTTTATGTCTATGGCTTTGGTAACTATGCAGCTATCAAACCATCTGCAATTTTATGGGGGCTACGCTTTTTTCGTTTGTCATCCCACATCCGATGTCTGACTAGTCCTGATGATTTCCTGCTTCTCATCTCCTTTGGCGTTGTACCTATGAATTTGGCCTTCATCATCATCATCATGATTTGAATCGCCCTGTATCTGTGATTTCTTTTTATTTTTGTCCACTGCACGACTGATTCTCGGTAGATATGAATCCTAATCTTTTAACACTTGAGTCTGATCCGTTGACCCGCGGTTGGTCAATCACAGAGCGTGAATTTCGCGAGGAAGTAATTTACTTTCTCATTGTTGATCGATTTTATGATGCATTGAGCGATGAAGAAGAGAGACAAGGAGTTTGGGATCGGGGTTCTAAGCAAGGTTTATACGACAAAACTTGGACCCAATGGGGTAAGTATTGGGGTGGTAATCTGCAGGGAATCATTGAAAAAATACCGTATCTTAAACAGCTTGGCATTACGGCAGTGTGGCTTTCCCCTTTGTTTGAACAGGTTGATGATATGCAATATGATCGTGCACCAATGCACGGTTACTGGACAAAAGACTTTAAGCGTATTAACCCAAGATTCTTGCCGACCAATGAGCCTAATAGCCTTAATTCTTCCCCTACATTGCGCCAACTCGTTGATTCACTCCATGCTAATGATATCAAGCTCATTTTAGATGTTGTTTGCAATCATAGCTCTCCTGATTTGAACGGATCAAAAGGAGTGGTGTTTGATGATGGCAAACTTCTGTGTGATTTTAACGATGATGTTCATGGCTTTTACCATCACAATGCTGAGATAACCGATTGGGAGGATGAGTTTCAATTAATTAACGGTGAAATGTGTGGTCTTGCAACTTTTAATGAGCGCAATCCTGGCTATCGGAAATATATAAAATCAGCAATTATTGATTGGTTGGATGTTGGAGTTGATGCTTTGCGGATTGACACAATCAAACACATGCCAATTTGGTTCTGGCAGGAATTTACAGCTGATATGAAAGCTCATAAGCCAGAATTGTTCATGTTTGGTGAATACGGGTTCGGTAAGCCCTGGGAGCAGCGAACTGTTGATTATGCAAACCAATCGGGGATGTCTATTCTCGATTTTGGTCTATGCGATGCAATTCGATTTGCGTTTTCTGGACAAGAGCCGGGTGGTTTCCACTTAGTTGAATCTGTTTTGGCGTATGACCATGTTTATCACAGGGCGAATGAGCTTGTGACCTTTATCGATAACCATGATATGCCGCGATTTCTATCTATCTGTGATTCTCAACAAGCATTGGATCAGGCATTGATACTGCTTTTTTGCCTTCGAGGTGTTCCTTGCGTTTTTTATGGCACAGAGCAATATCTTGTGAATCAAACCGATGGTGGTGGTGATCCATACAACAGACCAATGATGGAAACCTGGGACCTGACGTGTTCATGCTTCACGTTGCTTGAAAAACTTATTACGACACGACGAGGTAACCAAGCCCTTACTTTTGGGTCACACCGTCAGCTTTATGTCTCAGAAAATATTTACGCTTTTCTCCGCTCCTATCGAGACTCTTTTGCGATCTGCGTCTTGAACAATGGTCCCCAAACCTCACTAACGTTGGATTTGCCAGGATCTCTTCACACCAAGTCTTTGTGTTGTGCATTAACTAATCAAGAATTCTTTGATGTGGATGGGCAGCTTCATCTCAATGTGCCTAGTTCTGGTGCTTTTCTTTTAAGTTCGACTGGTGAACGGGTGGCTGGCACCCTTGTCGTCACATTTCAACTTAATGGACTGGAGACGTCACCCGGTCAATCTGTCGTTTTGTTGGGCGATTGTTTTGAACTTGGCAATTGGGATCTTAATCAGGCTTATGGGATGGAATATGTCAATCTAAATACTTGGATCTGTGAAGTTGCATTTGATGAGAGTGTTGGTCGGCAAATTCAATTTAAATTTGTCGTGATCAGTGAATACTCACAGCCTAGATATGAGGGCATTCTTCCAAGGCGCTTTTTGCTTGCAGAATCAGGTCGACAGAAGTTTGATGCACTTTGGTCGAATCGTTAATGATGAGCCGTTTCATTCTGTTTTCATGCTGTGATAATGACACGGAACTATTGCGTGCTTTTTGTTCACCTCTTAAAATCTGAGGATGACAAAGTCCCAGTCAGAAAAATCTATTCGATTCCTTGATCGTCTCTTTGCTCGGCTTCACGTTTTGTCCGTTCGTGATCAGCTGACTTTAGGAATTGCGATTGCTCTTGTTCCCACGTTAGGAATTGGCTTTGTTGTTTTAAACCAGGTTGTTTTTTCCAGAGTTTATAAATCAGTTGAGCGTCGACTCCAGGCTGAAGCAGAGTTGATTTCTTATGGTTTGCGTGAATGGGGGATTGGCGTTTCTTATTCGCTGAATTATCTTTCTCAGGCTCCTGCACTTCGTCAAGGCAATATCGATGAAATCCAGAAAATTTTTAATCGTTTAAACGTTTCTGAGCCTGGTCGGTTTTGGCGTTTCTGGTCTGCAAGCTCAGAAGCACCTGAATTGCTCGCTCATACAGCTTCGATCAGATCAAAGCAAAAGCTTGCTGCTGAAGCGAATCAGTTGAATCGTTATTATTTTCAAGCTGCATTGCGTGGCTATCCCACTTACCAGAGTGTTTTGTCACGAACCACAGATCAGGGATGCCTAAACGTTTCCAAGCCTGTGTTTAAGTATGGCACAGTTCAAAAAAATTCAGTTGTCATTACATCTGCCCAGGATCTTATTGACCATACATCTGTTCTGTCTGTTCCTGTCAGGACTGATCTGGCAGGTATTCTTGTCATGTGTATTCCACTTGACAAACTTGCTGAAGATACTGGTCTTGATGAATTGTTTTCAGATCAACGTTTTGAGTTGTTGGCAGGCCAGACTCAGCAGAATGATTTTCTCAATGATCCCTCCGGTGTGGAGAGTGCATTGTTTTTAGTTAGTAATACCGGCCAACTTCTTTTTCCTGGTGACAAAGCAAGTTCTTACTCAATTCCCAATATAGACGATATAAAATTTTCAAAATATGCCAGTCTTTATCCTGTTATCTCCAGTGCCATGGAAGGTGCAAAATCTTATCGAAGGATTGATATCGCGGATGATCGATATTTTGTGCTCACGAATAAAGTCGATTCTGCTTGGTCAATTGTTCTTCTTTTGAATGAAAATCGTCCCTTGACTACTATACGTCAGCTGGGGTTTCTGTTCGTGTTAATAGGAGTTATTAGTATTTTGTTGGCTGTTTTTATTGTACGATCAATGGCATGTGCAATTTCATCCCCCATATCGCTAGCTGCTAATGCTCTGCATCGTATTAGTGATGGTGATTTTGATTTAGAGTTGCCAGATGGAGGTAATGATGAGATGGGAGGGCTTGTTCATGATATTCAAAGTGCGGCGAATCGTCTGAAACGTTTTCTTGCGCAAGCGACGTCCTTTGCTGTAACAGAAAAGCAGCTTGAGACGGCAAAGGCGATTCAGGCTGACTTTTTGCTTACTGATCTACCCAATTCATCCCTTTACGAAGTCGAGGCGTATTCACGTCCTGCATTAACCATTGGTGCTGATTGGTACGATATGGTTAAAGTTGGTCAATATGTTTTTATTGTTGTTGCTGATGTTTGTGATAAAGGAGTCCCTTCGGCTTTGTACATGTCTGTTTTTCGAAGCTTAATTCGTTCGAAGTTGATTGATCTTTCATCTCGTCTTGACGATCATGAGACTTTAAACAGTATTCCTGATCCTCAAGCTGACCAGATTGCTTCTGAATGTATTCGTTTAGCGATTGAACAAACGAATCAATATATGGCTTTAAACCAGAATTCATCAATGATGTTTGCGACAGTCTTTATTGCGGCAATTAATACTTCAAGTGGATATGTTTCATATATTAGTGCAGGTCATGAGCCACCCCTGATAATTGGCACATCTGAGCTGTCTAAATTAGATTCAATGGGTGGTCCTGCGATTGGTTTATTTGATTCTGCTCAATATTCTGTGTCCACCTTACAGCTTCAGCCCCGCGACTCATTGGTGATTTATAGTGATGGTCTTGTTGATGCTCGTGGAACATCAGAGGAGGGTTGGGGTTGTGAACGTCTTCAGCAATTACTGATTCGTTTCTCTGACGAAAGTGCATCCACACTTATGAGTACGATTCTCAGTGCGGTTGATCAATACAAAGGTCTACAAGAGCAGTTCGATGATCTTACTGTGATGGTCTGGAAATGGCTTGGTCCGTAAGGTTTGCGGTTGTCTTTTCTTAAAGCCTGTGGCCTCTGACAAATGGTCGTTTAACAATCTTGCAGGGGATCTGTTGACCTCTAATGTCTACGCTCAACCTGGTTCCACATTTGCTCTCTCGTTGGTTCACGAACGCAAACGCGATTCCAGCTTCTAATGTTGGTGACCAGCCTCCGCTTGTGACTTCCCCGACCACGTTTCCGTTACTGTCTTGGATGTTATGGCCCCTGCGGGGTATGGCCCTTTCGTCCATTTTGATACAGATAAGTTTTTGTTGGATCGTCCCCTCTGCTTGTTCTTCTAAGCATTTTCTACCGATAAAGTCTTTTGGCATTTCTAGGTGAACAAGCCACCCTAACCCTGCTTCGAACGGTGTTGTTTCTTCTGTTATGTCGTTGCCATAAAGATGCATCCCTGCTTCTAGCCTCAGGATGTCTCGAGCGGCTAGTCCACAAAGTTGGACTTCTGATGCCTGGCATAGATCCCAGAAATGTTTTCCTTCTTCTTCTCCCATGAGCAACTCAAATCCATCCTCACCTGTGTATCCAGTTCTGCTGATCATCACCTCGCCACAGTGATCAGTGATGAATGTCTGATGTCCAAATGACGGTAGTTCTTTAAGGTTCTTTTTTATGACCGCTTCTAATTTTAGTTCGCTCCCAGGGCCTTGAAGTGCAAGTAAAACCCCATTTCCTTTCTTGTCAACTACGTCTGCTTTGTATTTCCTTGAATGATCTGTAATCCATTCAATATCTTTTTGGGCCGTTGCTGCGTTGATCACAAGATGGAGTTCTTGAACGTTCTCTTGGTTGAAACCGTTGTCGTAAACGATTAAATCGTCGATGATTCCACCCTTTTCATTGGTTAGTACTGTGTAGCAGGCTTGGCCAGCCCCAATTCTGAAGAGGTCTGACGGGACTAAATTTTGGAGGGCTTCTTTTGCTTGCTCACCGCGCAAAGTAATGACACCCATATGGGAGATGTCAAACAGTCCGCAGGACTGTCGGACTGCTTTGTGTTCTTGTAGCACCCCATCAAACTGAATGGGCATTTCCCATCCAGCAAACTCAACCATTTTTGCGCCTGCTTCTAGGCAGCGGCCATGGAGTGGTGTTTTTCGTTTGCCCATGGCGGAACGTCTGCTTGGATCGGGATCCTATGAATGTCTCTCAGTTTTTTGTTGGAAGTGGAAGCAAAGCCGCAGATTGCGATTTTGGTCTCGACCGCGTTGGCAGGCGTTCTTAGCTTGAGAGTCTCTCAAAATCAGAGTTCTGTCCCAGGCTTCCTGCCACTCTTGCCTTCACTGCGTAGCCTCGTCATCAGCGATGGCGGGCGGATGGTGTCGCCTGCGGCGTTTGCAGGTGCACCCTGAGCTCGCACGGGCTCTCTTTTGCCATCACTGGATGCCCCGCTCACCGGCGCTACCTCCGCTGGTAGCGACCGATCAGGCCTTACTTGGCGGTGACCGGCAGTTGGATCTCGGCGATCCAGTGGAATCTGTTCATTCCCAGGCTGAACCCGCCCGGTTGTTGTAACCCCTGACCTCGTTGTTCTGAACACATCAGAGCGTTGACGCGTTGGCAACAATGAGGTTGTTCTTTGGTTTCTCGCGTTGCCGGCCCAGACGTCCATGCCGACCGCTGTCCAGCTGATCGCTGAACATCGCAACGTGGATCAGCTGTTGCTGCCCACAGGAAGCATCCTGTTTGCTCGCGGCGAGACGGCGAATGCGCTGTACGCCATTCAGCGCGGCCTGGTGGAGTTGACTTCTGATGGCCGTGATCGCCTCCGCTATCAAGACGGAGAGGTGTTTTTCTATGAGGATCTGGTGGCGGACAATGCGCGTCACAGCCGCACTGCCAAGGCCATCACACCGGTGCATGCGTTGCGTTTGGACCGCAAGAGTTTTCTTGAGCTGATCCACTCGCATCCCACGCTTGTTCTGACGTTGTTGAGTACTCAGCACCGTCGTCTTCGTGAGCAGCGTCTGGATGCAACACATTTCTATTGACCAAGCAGGAGCAGCAAGGTTCGCGTCACCTTGGCCGCCAACACACTGCTGATGCCGCTGGGGTCGAGCTGAGGCGCCAGCTCCACCACATCCGCTCCAACGAGCTTGTGGTGTTTTAGTTCATCGACCAGTTCCGCAAAGTGCTGCCAGAGATAGCCCCCTGGTTCGGGCGTCCCCGTTCCAGGCATCACCGCTGGATCAAACCAGTCGAGATCCACGGTGAGATAGAGGGGTTGGCCGCGGAGGGGATGGAGTCGTTGCGCGATCTGCTCGAAGGGGGTGAACCGCCCACTGGAGGTCAGTTCTGAAAACTCCTGCTTGGTGCCACTGCGAATGGCGATTTGCAGCAGCGTTTGGCTGGGCAGCACCTCCAGGCAGCGGCGCATGGCGCAGGCATGGCTGTGCTGGGCCCCCAGCCATTCATCGCGCAGATCGGCATGGGCATCCAGCTGCACCATCACCAGATCGGCGTGATGGGTTGCAACGGCAGCGACGGCTCCGGACGTGATTGAGTGTTCCCCTCCCAGCATCAGTGGTTTGAGGCCCTGGCTGAGGATGAAGGCGGTGGCCCTTCTCACGGCGTCCACGACTGGCTCCGGTGCTCCAAAGGGAATCTCCACAGCGCCCAGGTCCGCGTAGGCCATGGCTTCGAGGTCACGGTCCAGTTGCGGGCAATAGGTCTCGAGTCCTGTGCTCACCTCCCGCACGGCGGCAGGCCCGAAGCGGGTGCCAGGACGGAATGATGTGGTGCCGTCATAGGGCACCCCAAAAAGTCCGACCTGGCAGTTCTTTGGTTCGCGCCGCGCTCCCATAAAGATGGCGCCCTCCTTGTCAAACAGGCTGTTGTGCTCGTCCGTCATGGCGTCAGCTCCCGCTCCATGAACACGGGCATGGCTTCAAAGGCGCCCGACTGCCACCGGGGGCTCCAGATCTTGCAGTCCGCTGCAATGGCTGCGACACGGGCGGGATCAGCTTGCCGGTAGCGGGGTTGTCCCTGAGCAGCGAAGGTCCAGCTCCACCAACCGCTGGGATACATCGGAACCCATCCATAGAGAGGATCGGCATGGTCAAACACCTCCCGCAGCAGTCGCACCAGGTCGATATGCACGTGCCGAAAGGCCTCCGGTGATTCGCTCTGCGTGGCAAACACACCACCCGGTCTAAGAATGCGTTGGCAGTGCTGGAAGAAGGTGCGGTTGAAGAGGCCTTCGGCGGGGCCTGTTGGGTCAGAGCCGTCCACGATCACCACGTCGTAGCTGGCATCTGGTGCGGCTGCTGCCCAGGCGATCCCGTCGCCCACGGTGAGGTGAAAGCGGGGGTCGTTCCAGCAGCCGCCGCCGATTGAGCTCAGATGTTCCTGACTGAGCGCCACAACTCGCCCGTCGATCTCCACCATGTCGAGGTGTTGCACACCGGGGTGTCGCAGGCATTCGCGTGCGGTGCCGCCATCGCCACCTCCGATCACCAGCACTTTGGCGATGCCTTCCGCACCACAGAGGGCCGGGTGCACCAGGGATTCGTGGTAGTGGCGTTCCTGTCGTTCAGCCGTCATCCAGCAGCCGTCGAGCAGCAGCCCTTTGCCGTAGCGCGTGCTTTCGATCACGGTGATGCGCTGGAAGTCGCTCTGCTCTTCCACCAGCACGCGACCCTCGAGGCCGTAGCGCACCCCCTGGTGGGGTTCATCAATCCAGCCTGTCGCGGCTGGAGATGGTTGGGTCATGGCTGGACGCTTGGGTTCTCCTCCAGCTAAGACCAGCGTCGGTTCACCTGCTCTGTTGATCGGCGGCTGCTGTTCGGCGTTTGTTGTTCGGAGCAGACTGGACCCATCCCTGCAGAGCTTCTATGGGCTGGATCCAATCGGCCTTGTCGGTGTTCGCAGACAAGCGGGAGCTGCTGGATCCTGCCTGCTTTGACGATCCCTTGGCCTTGCAGGTCGATTGGACACCGCTGGTGCGCGGCGGCACCAATGTCTGCACCCATCGTGCGCAGCTGCGTAAGGGCTTGATGGCTTCGACGCTGACTTTTGTGGTCACGCCGCTGGTGACGTTTGGATGTGGCGCACTCGTGCTGTTCGGTGTTGTCGTTAGCGTCAGCCATCTGTTGTTCACGCCCTCAGTCGCTCAGGCTCCGCTGATGGCGTTGGCGCCACTGGTGTTTTCAGGGATGGGGGGATTGTTCTTTTGGCACCTCCGTCGTCAGCAGGTTTGCTTCGATCAATCCAAGGGAGTGTTTGTGCAGCGGGATCGCGCGACGCCGTTGCGGGAGGTGCATGCCCTGCAGTTGCTGCGGGAGTTTGTGCGTGGCCACAAAAGCTCTTACGACAGCTTTGAACTCAATTTGGTGTGTCGCGATGGCCGGCGGCTGAATGTGACGGACCACGGCTCGCTTCATGCCATTCGTGACGATGCCCGAACCCTGGCTGCGTATCTGGAGGTGCCGATCTGGGATGCCATTGATCTGCGGCTTCCTGAGCATCTGCAGACGCCCAACGCCAAGCAGCAGCTGCTGGGCATGAATCTCTTCCGCTAGGAGAACGGCCGGAGCGTTGTCATGGTTCAAGATCTCCACATCAATGACCGGCTGGTGATTCCTGCGGCTGAGCTGCAGTGGCGGTTCTCACGGGCTTCTGGTCCAGGCGGGCAGGGGGTGAATACCACTGACTCCCGCGTTGAGCTGCTTTTCGATCTGGAGCAGTCCAAGGCGCTTGGCCCGTTTCGGCAACGGCTGTTGCGGGAACAACTGGCAACGCGTCTGCAGAGCGGCTGTCTGCGGGTGGTCGCGGCGGAGGAACGCTCGCAGTGGCAGAACCGCCAGCGGGCCTTGGCGCGTCTGGCTGATCTGCTGAGGGAGGGCTTGAAATCACCGCCGCCCAAACGCAAACCCACCCGTCCTGGACGCGGTGCTGTGAAACGACGGCTGGATGCCAAAGGTCGCCGTAGCGAGCTCAAGCGACGTCGACAGGGCCGCCCCTCTTTGGACGATTAGCCATTACTAAGAAGGGTGGAAGTTTTGGTTAAGGTAGGTTTAATTCAAGTGTGTCATGGAGGTGGAGTGATGAAGCAAAACCCGTCAAGGCCTTGGCATTCGCCAACTGAAGAGCTTGTTGCTCTGATGCGTCTGGAGGAAGGTGCTCGTCGTTGCACATCGCGAGAGCAGGCGCGGGCATTCATCCGTCAGGCCGATCAGGTCAAGCGCCACCTGTGGGGCACCACTGAGGGCACGATCGTCTCCCACGAGTGATGCTGCGATTGGCGTGATCTCCTGATCACGGTGCTCTCCGCATCTGCGCTGATTTGATGCTTGCGTTCAGGACTCTGCGCGGATTGCCGCTTTGGCCTGTTGCCAGAGGGCTTCCAGCTCGCGAATGCTTTTGCCCTGAATGTCTCCACCCAGGGCGGCTTCCACTCTGGAAAAGCGATCAAGAAAGCGGTGGTTGGTGCCGGCCAATCCGTCTTCAGGGTCGATCTCGCACCACCGGGCCACATTCACAAGCGTGAACAACACATCCCCCAGTTCCTCCTGGGCGTGGGATCGGTCTCCCGATGCGACTGCCTCCTTGAGTTCATCGAGCTCCTCGTGCACCTTCTCCCACACTCCGGCCATGTCGTCCCATTCGAAGCCGGCTTTGGCTGCTTTTTTGGAAATGGTCATGGCGCCGGCCAACGCGGGCTGACCACGAACTTTGCTGCCGAGTTGATCGCTCAGTGGGCTTGCAGACTTGGTAACCCCCGAGCTCTGGGCCCGCTCCTGCGCTTTGATCGCTTCCCAGCTGGCGCGAACCGCTGCGCTGTCTTCTGCTGTTTCATCCGCAAACACATGGGGATGGCGACGGATCAGTTTCTCGCTGATGGCGTCGGCGACGGCATCCAGGTTGAAGGCCTGGCGTTCCGTGGCGATCTGGGCATGCAGCACCACTTGCAGCAACAGGTCCCCCAGTTCTTCCCGCAGCTGCTGGTCATCGCCATGGCGGATGGCGTCGGCTACCTCGTGGGCTTCCTCCAGCACGTAGGGCGTCAACGATGCATGGGTCTGTTCCAGGTCCCACGGGCAGCCACCATTGGGATCGCGCAGGCGAGCCACCACGGCTTCAAGGCGGCGTAGAGGATCCGTGGGTTCGGGGACTGGCACGTCGTGGGCCATGGTGAAGCCAAAGGTTGCCGCCACCCTCTCACCGTTGGCGACGCCGGCGCCATCGTTTGGGCCATTCAGGGGGCAAAGGGTCGCCATCGAGCAGCAAGTGCAGCCACACGCTGGCCTCTAGTCCCAGCAAGGTTCCCCACAGTGCGCGCGGGTGTTGCCGTGCGGCATCAAGAAGTTCTGGCCATGCCTGCAGGGGTGTCGGGATGGTGGGTTGCAGGAACCAAGCCAGTCCAGTCCATGCCAGCCCCAGCAGCAGCAGGACCCAGGCCAGGCGCACCGTCATGCCGATCAACGGACCATGCGACCACAAGGAGCGATGCGGGACTAGCCGCCGGTAGGGCCACCAGATCCAGGCCAGCAGGCCCCAGCGCTTCAAGGCACGGGATTGAACGTCAAGATCCGGCGACAGCCAGAGGCCGCCCACCAGAAATGAGACAGCAGTGATGCTCCCAGTCCTCCAGCCCAGCCACCAGCTGATGATCATCCCGATGGGAATGCAGAAAGCCGCAGTGGCGCGGTCATGGTCACGGCCGCAGGCCACTGACGCAGCGATCAACAACAGATCCAGATTGCCGCGATCAGGCAGAATTAGCCCGACGGGCGATTAGCTCAGCGGTAGAGCACCTCCCTTACAAGGAGATTGTCACTGGTTCGATCCCAGTATCGCCCATTCCGGCCCACAGCTCATTTCTGCAGTTGTGGAAAGGCTTTTGAAAGTTCCTGATAAGAACTGCCCGTGGCGCTTGAGGCCATGACGTCACAGCGGCTGCGGGACACCTACATGGGTGATGTTCCTCTTAATGCGGATGCCTCGGTGGCGGACAACTGGGGTGACGCTCACTAGATCAGGATTCACTTAGCCCAAGGCTTCTCTGAACAGGGCCCACCTGTCATGCGGCCTCCACAAATATCGAATGTGTAGGGGGAGTCTTCAGGATGGCCCTGATACAAGATTTTATTGTGAGGTTGAAATCTGACGATCATTTGAGTCGCATAGCCATCGATGTATTCCGAGTATCCGTAAAACCAGCCTAGATCTGATTCGTAGTGATTACCTGCGACAACGCTGGAGCATTGCCTAACAAGCTTCTGAACCTCACATCGGTCCCGATAACAGACCTGCATTAATCCTTCCGCAGGACCACAACCAGCTTGAGCCTGGGGCACCAGGAAAGCGGACAGCGACGCAAAGACCGAGAGCGCTAAAGATTTACTGGAAACTTTCATCGAGCCGCCTCATCGATCTGTTTGTAGCTACCCGCCACGAACAAAAAGCAGAACCAGAATTAATGCGAACAAGTCGCAATAATTCTCCGCTTGGCCAGGATCCAGCCCGATCTGAAGCTCCGGCCGCTGACGAGGAAGCAGCGAGTAGCCGTTGACCTCCTAGTGGCGGGTTATCGCAAGGGCGAGGTCATCACAAAGCTGGGAATCAGCAAAGCCACGTTCTGTCGGTGGCATCGGTGATCGATGCCGAAATCAGCCCGATTGCAAGTGAATCTGCAAGTGAGCTTCCACAGCGGAGGAGGAAGCCCTGTGATCAAGCAGCTTCTTTCCCTGAAGACCAGTCGCTTGCAGAGCAGTCGGTCACTTTTCAAAGCCTTGGGGGAGAGTCCAGATGGCCCTCAATCCCCCGAGGTTGCAGGGGAGAGTCCAGATGGTCCTCGATCCCCTAACCAGTGGGCAGCTCGACGCTTAAACCCACTCCATCACCATGAGCACTCTGAGGCGCTGGTACTCCGTTCTCAAGGTTTCCTCCCGACTACTGAGGCGCTTGGCCATGGAGGGCACCGGTGAAGTCCACCCAGCTGCTGGAGTTCGTCCGCAAAGCGCCGGCTCTGGCGCTGCTGCTTTTGGTGACCTCTGGCCTGCCTTAGATCCGTTCCCCGGTGTTCACATCGTTGGCCTGATCCATGACGAGATCCTCCTCGAGGTTCCCAGGGATTTAGTGGATCAAGTCAGAGAGATTGCATTGGCCTGCATGACCTCGCACAGGCTGCAAAAGCAATATCTGGGGGACATTCCCCTCGAAGCGGATTGCAACGTCGCTGAGACGTGGGGAGAGGCTCATTGATTAGCAGCACCTAAGATATGAATATGGGAAAGAGCGACAAAGCAGAGATTGATCGTCGGGTTCACACCGTCGTGAAACTGTTGTCGTCTGCGAAGACATCTAGTTACGTCTGCAGTTACGCGCAGGATGAATGGGGGTGAGTCAGGCAACAGCAGAGCGATACATGAAACGTGCCCGAGAGATCATCAAGGCTGACTACCCAGTCGAACGATCTGACTTCCTCGGCTCACGCCTGGCCCTGCTCGACAAGATCATTCAGGCCAGCATCGAAAGCAGCAACACAGCAATGCTGTGGGTGCTTTGAAGCTTCAAGCACAGCTAACAAGATTGCTCGATCACAACGGATGAGGGGTATTCCGAGGCTGTAGCAGTGTGGGTTTGGCTAATTGTCGTGCTCTGGAGAGATCAATGACTGCACAAGAGGAAGGCCTCCCTTCCCTGTGGAAAGAAGGCTTAGCTCGCTCGTTTGCGCATTGTTCAACCCATCACGTTTGGAACGCGAGAAAGGGTCGAAGCTTCTGGCAGAGGGTCAGAGCACTGATTGAACAGTGACCAAAATCACAGGTCGAACTGATGCTGGTCATCAGCAGAGGCTTGGATTGCCGAGAAGGTGAGGACACACGGGGGAGACCCCAAACCACACACTTCTCAGCTCATGGCTTGCGCTCTTGTTATCGCCTTCACCGTCATTGGCATGCTCGCGACTCACTCCGAGCAAACATCTCTAAACCGCATCGAGGAAGGTCTTCAGGTGCAAGTGCGTTGAACCGGCTGGCTGAACTGTTGTTGCATCAGGGCTACAACGGAGTCACGCTGCAATTCCCCTGATGGCAACGCTGGAAGAGTTCAAGGCAATGCGTGATGCGGTGCCCGCTGCGGTGCAAGGGGAGCTGTTCAAGCTGATGACTTCAGACCCTGATGCCTCGATCCAGCGCATGGTGGAGATCGCAGCAGAGAAAGGGATGACGGTGACCTCAGAAGAGGTTCGTGGCTTTCTGCGTCAGATGGATGACGACGATGAATTCGATGATTTCGAGCTGGATGCGGTTGCCCTCGCTGCCATTGCTGGTGGTTATGACAGGTTCAAGGGTTGCTGAGCCATGACAACCCTCAACGAGTTCAAAGCTCTTCGCGCTTCAGTTCCTGCTGAGGTGCAGAAAGAGCTGTATTCGCTCTTCTCCTCAGACCCTGACGCCGCCCGTCAAAAGATGGTCGAGTTGGCAGCGGAAAAGGGTGTGACGCTCACCGTTGATCAAGTTCGTACGTTCCTCACGCAGATGAATGAGGACAGCGAATTTGATGACATCGAGCTGGATGCCGTGGCTCTCGCTGCCATTGCTGGTGGTAGGTCAGGCGCAGCTGCTTGCTGATGACAACCCTTAACGACTTCAAACAGCTGCGCGCCTCAGTGCCTGCTGAGACGCAAACCGAGCTGTATTCACTGTTCACCTCAGACCCTGAAGCGTCATTTCAGCGGATGGTGGAACTCGCTGCTGAGAAAGACGTCACCCTCACAGTGGATGAGGTGAAGGGCTTCCTCAAGCAGATGGATGAGGAGAGTGAGTTTGACGATATTGAGCTGGATTTGGTCGCTTTGGCGGCTGTTGCTGGGGGACAACATCGTCGTGCCAACTGCTGCCAAGAGGAAGCGCATGACGAGCCATGGGGTCGTTGCCCTGGCATGCGTCCAATGCGCAAGTGGTTATTCGGTCGGCAGCCTGTCGCTCAGAGTTGATCACTTCGACAAGATGCTCGCCACATCGCAAGGCGGAGTTTGCGGCCTCAATACGTCAACTGATATGGAGATTTTACGATCAATAAATGTGGTTTGAGGGCAGGCGACTTCCTGCCCCTATTGGCGCATCAATCCCACTTCCCGACTCAACAAAGAGACGTAAATAGTTATTTGCAATAATAAATTGTTCAATATCAAGCCTTGAAAATTGCACAACGGTTGGGGAAGGAAAGTTCTGGTTTTCAAGCCTGCTGGCATAAATCAAGGCGTCCTTCTCACTCTCAAATAAAAGAATTACAGTTCTTGCGCTGTCATACTCCAAGCTGTGAATACCTTCTTGATTAGTCCCAGGATTGTATAAAAGAACGAATACAATTTCGCTGGAATATTCTTGAGCCAGGCTTGGCGCCGTCTTTGGTAAATATATTTTATGCCAATTAAGTGAATTTGCGGAAACGGCTGGTGTTGACGAGAGAGTCAGAGCAATAAGAAAAAGGGGTAGTTTCACTTGTTCATTTTATTCCATTTCAAGAGCGTAATTCATTCAGGCAATAAAGAAGTGCGTTGTCCATAAATTTTTTGGTCTTGCTCGCTCTCATCGCAGAGGCTTTTCGCATATCCCTTTTCGCATTCAAAAGCAAGTGTTGGTACAACAGTAAAGCCACTCTCTACCTTTCCAGACCTTGGTTCAATCATTGATACTGCATGCACCTGGCATGCGACCCATGCGCAAGTGGCTGTTTGGTGGCTCACCCCAGAGCGTTTGAGCAGTCGATGCCGCTGCCAGCCAGACCCAAGCCCGTTAGCTGACAATCGGCTTCAGCAGTCATCCAACACTGCTATCAAATCGCTATTGATTGCCTGTTGCCTGTTATGGCAAATGCCAACTGGTACGACTACCTCCTTTTGTCCCCTTGGGAGACGCCAATAGAGAAACCAGAAGATTGTGATTGCGATAAGCCAGGGACCCTCACCGACTCTCTGATCGGGTCTCTCGAAAGCTTCTTTGGCAAAGAGGCACAAGACGACGAGATCATTGGCGCCGAAAGCCTTCCGAGAACTCCTCAAGGATGGGGTGTGAGATGGCGCCCTGAATGGTTTCCTGATGGCAGAGGGAGAAATCTCGTTGATGCATACCTGAGGGATGCGGACCTGAGGGATACGGACCTGTTGCGTGCGGACCTGAGGGATGCGGTCTTGTTGCGTGCGGACCTGAGGGATGCGGTCCTGAGGGATGCGGTCCTGAGGCGTGCGGACCTGAGGGACGCGGACCTGAGGGGTGCGGACCTGTTGCGTGCGGACCTGCAGCGTGCGGACCTGTTGCGTGCGGACCTGACAGGAGCAATCAATTTGGATTCGGCACGGAATGTGAACGGGGCGTTTTGGTTCCGAACAACCTGCCCGGACGGCAGCATGAATATCGGCTCTTCACCTTGTTTTGGAGATCAGCTAATTCCTGCCTGAGCATTGACGCACTAGGACTGAATACTGCTGCCGACCATTGCTATGACCAGGCTGTAGCTCCAGTCACTCCAATGTCAGAAGAGCAACTCAAAGCCTTTCTAGAGAAGGTCCAAGGTGACACCAGCCTTCAGGTAAAGCTCAATGCAGCACGCTCCAATGAAGCTGCTCTTGATATCGCTAAAGACGCAGGCTTTGCAATTACCGCAGAAGATATTCAATCAAAGCAATCGGCAACGGCAGAATTGTCAGACGAGGAGCTGGAAAGTGCAGCTGGCGGTTACGGTCGGTGTTTTGACCATAGAGGACCAGTGATTGTGAATACTGGGGCGGTGTGTATTAAGCCTACGCCCTCAATAAAGCCTCTTCCCCTGTGTTGACATGAGCTATTTATTGCTTCAATCGTCTGACTAACCCCATCAATCAGCAGTCAATACCTGGCACCATTGCCTGCATTAAATATCAATTAGCGCACTGACACCCACTCCGCATGAGGCGATGGGTTGTCGGGTTTGAACTGCACCACAAGCTGCTCCTGAGCGTTCACCAGCCAGCCCTCTCCGCCAGGCTTGGGCGGATGACGATCAACGAGGGGGCGGTCCTTGTTGGGCATGCCACAATTCTGGCGAGCACCCTGATCAGACTGAGCGCTGCAGCTGCTACGGCATGCCGAACCATTGGGCTGATCATCTCGACCTGGCCCGATGCGTAGCCCTGATCGGAGAGCACGACCTGGGGCAGGCCACCACCGCGATGGGGCGATGCCTTTTCCACCTGCAGCGGGATCTGCTGGTCGAGATCTGGACTGTGCGCACGCAAAGAGATGGCCATGGGTCACATTTGCGCACACATTTGCGCACAGCACCCTTCGAAATCGCTGAGAACTCAGTCCCTAACTAGAGCAGACACCTCACTTACAAGGAGATTGTCACTGGTTCGATCCCAGGATCACCTATCTGTCACGACAAGACTTCTTGGCCGAACCTCACCTGCCACCCAGCGGCTTGCTAAGCGATGCCGCAACGCATTGAAGCTGTTGTTTGCAATCTAGATTTAATTGGCTTGATCAGGCAGGTGCAGACCACCATGGTTGGTTCGAGCCCTGACATCGGTGCAGCTCGCTTGCCCGCATGATCCTTCGAATCTGGAGCTGCTGCCTGCAACGGTGGCTGAGTTGATGCGGACAACTGCTTTCCAACATGTGCCCTCTTGTTCCTGATTTGGGTCTCTTTCGGGGATGCAGGGTCCTCGAAAACCAACGTCAACACAGGGTTAAGCTCTATGGCCACGTGCCAACTGTCTCGCCTCCTAAATGAGGGTTCGTCGTTGGCTTAAGTCATGCTCGCTGGCGATGAGAAGGATGCTCAGTCAACCTCCCTTGCCTACTTTTTAGAGAACTTTGATTTGACGTTGAGTCGAGGCTCGTGCACCCAGCTCACTTCTCGTTCAGGTAAATATGGTGGCCTAAGAGATGACTAGCTCGATGGATGGTTTTGCGCCATCACGTGGTTCAGAATTTTTTCTTTGATACTTGCGCGGTCACGCTCAACATAGATGGCTTGAAACTGTTTGGGTTTTCCATTATTTAAAACCTCTTCAATCTCCACTTCAAGCTCAAGAATGAGGTTGATCACAAAAGCATCTGGGTCGTCGCCAAAGGTGTCAAACCGGTTCAACGCCTCATCGATTGCTTTAATGAGCTTGGAAGCCTTGGACATTGTTTTGTGCTCATGTGAACTTATTTTATCTGCGCATGACCACTGGTTTGGTCTTCTGGACTACCGACTTGTGGGCTGGCGTGGTCGCTGTGATTACCCGGTCTTAGTCAGATGTTGAAATGATCTCAACCTGCCTTTTCAGATGAATGTTTAAGGTTTAGGCCTCTTGTTTCTGAACATGAAAACGCTCATCGTTTTCGGTTTGTTGGTGATTTGGTTGTTGCTTGTTCTGGCGGCGGGGCGAGCCGACCGAGTGAGGCGTCGGGCTCTTCTGCAGCAAAGCTGCTGAGGCGGAGTTCTTCATTGTTAGCTCTTCATCGACCGGATGGTTGGATGCAGCTTTTATTCGCCAAATAGCTTCAGTTACATCACTGGCAAGATTCGGGTCAATGCATGGCTTCTCTGTTTCGCAGTAGCCAGCCGCCGTTGGCTGCGAATGCCTTCTTTAACCAGTGGCTTGTTGCGTAAATGCAACAGTCGTTCATGAATGGCTTGCCTGCCAATCTCTGCTGAATCTTGCCTTCATGGCAAAAACGCTCTGCCGCTCGGCCAATATCGGTTGCCCGCAGTCACTTTGAAGCCAGCGTGCGGGCACGGTTGTCTGCAGAAATCAATTCGCAGCAGCGTCTTCAGTGCGCGATTTCATGAAAGCTCGTTGCGTAGGGGTAGTCGTAACCCTGTTCCATCTCGCGAACCACTTCTTCGGCTCGGTAAAGGCTGTTGGTGAAATGGCAGTGGTGCTCTTGATCGCAGGCTTTGTATCCGCCGCTTTCAAGTTTGTGGATGGAGGAGCCTCGTGGTGTCAGCGCGATCAGTTCAGGTTGAGAAGCCATCGGGGAGAGGTGGAAGTTCCCCTAGTCATGGCCCATCAAGCGCAATCCATGTCGTATCTAATCTCACGCTTCTCGGTTTTGTCTCGTTCTGCTTCTCGGTTGTGTGTTCTGGCTTCCCCGGTGGGTGTGTGCTTTAGCGATCCTGGCGGCAGGCATCGCACAGTCCAAAAAATTCAAGGGTGTGAAAGAGCAGTTGAAAATTGCTCGTTTCCGGCGCGTTCACGCGAATGCCATGGATGGGGCAGTGCTCAAGTGTTTGCGTGGATCCGCAGTTCACACAGGTGAGATGGTGCTCGTCGCGATCCACCGGCGCATACAACGCTTCGCCGTTTGGCAAATGTCGACACCTCACCTTCCCGCATTGTTGAAGCTTGCGCAGGTTTCGGTAAACGGTTGCCAGGCCCATCGCTCCGGGGCGGCCTTCCAGCTGCCGATGCAGTTGTTGCCCGCTCATCTCATTGTCACTGCGCCGCAGCTCGTTCAGCAGCAGCTGCTGACGCTGGGTGGCTGTGGATCCTTGCTGCTCCATGGTCATCTCAGGCCGCAGTGCTGCGGGTTCCAATCAGCGTTTCGCTGATTTGCCAAAGGCGTTCGCGATCCTGTGCCTTGCGTGCGCTGGGTGCGATGGGTTGTTGTTTGGGAGCGCCACGCATGCCGCCGAACTGTCCGGGTCCGTAGTGCTCGCCTCCCTTCGCCGAGGGGCTTGTCGCTGCATGCAACTGAGGTAAGGCACCTTGTGCAGCGCTCTGGAACAACGGATCCATGAGGCGATAGGCCATCGCTTCCTGCCAAGCACCTGACGCCGCCACCGACATGGGTTGCAGATTTGTTCTGGCGAGTCCTGGATGGGCAGCCAGAGAGCGAACGCAGCTCCCGCGTTGTTCCAGGCGTTCGTTCAGCTGGATCGCGAACATCACATTGGCAAGTTTGCTCTGGCAGTAAGCCTTCCAGCGGTCGTAGCGGCGTTCACCGTTGAGGTCATCCCAGCCAATCGTGCCGAAATACTGCGCCCCAGACGTGACTGTCACCACCCTCGCTTGCTCTCGGCCTTCCATCAGGGGCAACAGGGCGTTGGTGAGCGCGAAGTGTCCGAGGTGATTGACAGCCCATTGCATCTCATGCCCCTGTTGGCTCAGCAAGCGCGGTGGTGCCATGACCCCCGCGTTGTTGATCAGCAAATCCAGCCGACCGTAACGCGATTTCACCTCGTCGCTGCAGGCGTCCACGTTGGACAGGTCTGCAAGATCCAGATGGAGTAGGTCAATGCCAGAGGAGCCCAGTTCCAGCAATTGAGAGCGGGCTGCTTCCCCTTTCCGGCGGCTTCGGCAGGCCATCAACACCGTGGCACCAGCTTTGAGCAGGGCCCGGGTTGTCTCCAGGCCCAGTCCGCTGTTGGCTCCTGTCACAAGGGCGATTCGCCCCCGTTGGTCAGGCATGTCGTCGATGGTCCAGCCCATGCGGCGATGGCAGCTCGTGTGCAGTTTCGCGCGTGAGCTCAGTCTTCGGGGAAGAGCAAAGCAGCCAGCTCATCAGCATCCACGTCGTAAACGCGTGCGAGTGAGGTTTCGATGGCGCTGGTGACCTCCCCGGGAAGGAAGCGCATTGCATTGAGAGCGTCTTCAGCGATCTCATCGGTGAGAAGAATGTCCTCGCCCTCGAGCTTCTCGTCGTTGATGATCGCCATCACCCAGCTCTGATAGGCGTACACCAGATCGGAGAACTCGAGTTCGGGATCATTGAGATCCAGGGTCATGGTCAGGCGAACAAGCGCAGCAACAGTCTGCCCCCCAGGGGTGAGGATGTCTTCAAGCAAGGATCAGCATGAGCCATCCCGATCCCGATCAGCTGCAGGGCACGTTGGTTGATTTCGCTCTCATGGAGCTGATCCGTCAGCATCGGGAGAGTTTCCAACCGCTTTGGACGGTCGATAGCTGGGCGAAATTGCTGATCTGGCTGGCGCTCAATTGCGGTTTGTCTGGCGAACGCGACAGCCTGGAGAGGTTTGCCAAGGCGCTGGGTGACCCCCTGAGGTCTCGCTTGAGGCGCGTGTTCTTTGAGCGCGAATTCGGAGATCTCGAGCTTCAGGTGCTGGCGGATCCTGCTGAGCAGCAGGTGTTGGTGCTGTCGCAGGCGCCCCAGGATGCTTCCGTGCTCAGCTCTGATCAGGTGGCCAAGGCACTGGAGCGGGTGGGCTTGAGTGGACGCGTGGTGGAGCGCACTCGCTGGCAACAGCTGGAGGGGGTGATCGCGATTCCCTGGAGTTCGACTGAAGCCTGAAACCGATGTCTGAGATGGATGGTTCCAATTTGATCGGGCGCTACAGCAATGCTGGTTATGTCTCCGTGGCCGATGGCGTGATGGCGTTTTTTGATCGTCGCCAGGATCTCCAGCGTCCTGGTATTGCCTTTGGCTCTGCCGACGACCAGGAGCCCGCCAAAGTCAGCACGGATATCAGTCTCGTAGCGATCGACCGTAGTGATCCGGAAGCCTGTGCTCTTTCTGAAGTGATCATGCGTGGCATCTCGGCTGGGCTGGAGCGTTATCTGCAGGAGCGCCCTTTGTTTCGCGAGGTGTGTCCCGACCGGGACTTATTTGTGCTGCCGATCTTCAACCTCCAGCGTTACGCCCCCGGGGAGGGCTTTCGCCAATGGCATTGCGATTGGACCATCAGTGATGAAGCAACGGAGCCTGTGCATCGCGTGCTGGCTTGGATTTTGTATTGCAACTCCGTAGAAGAAGCCGGTACCGAGTTTCACTGGCAGCAGCACCATGAAGAGGCTGAGCGCGGGAAATTAGTGATTTTCCCCGCCGGACCTAGCCATATTCATCGTGGTCGTGTGAACCACCAATTCAGCAAAACCATCGCGACGGGCTGGATCAATGCTGGCACGCGTGAGGGATACCTTCAGCGGCTCTCGCACACCTGAATTCTGTTTTGCGTTCGTTTAGCTCGCGTGCTGATCGTCCATCTGTTGATCAGCAGGATCTCCAGGTGGCCATTCTCGGATGTAGTCCACGCGCTGCGGGAGTGGGATCTCAATCTGTTCGCGTTGGAATGCTGCCCAGATCGCACGATTGAGATCGCTTTTGATCCCCGCATTGCTCATGGGGTCTTCCATCCAGAAGCTCAGGGAGTATTCGATGGCGGACTCCCCGTAGTTCACGAGGCGTGCCATGGGTTTTGGGTAGTCCAGCAGCTTTGTGATGCCAAGAGCCGATTGTTCCAAGATGGCGATCACCTTTTCAGGGTCGTGGTGGTAAGCCGCGCCCACTCTGATTTGGCTCCGCCGCATGCGGTCGGTGGCGGTGTAACTGGTGGCTTGATCGGTGAAGAACTGCTGATTGGGAATCAGCAGTTCGGCATTGTCTTTTCCCCGCCAAAGCAAGGTGGCGCGCAAGCCCAATTTGCGGACCTCGCAAAGGTCTCCATCGACTACAAGAATCTCTCCAGGTCGTACGGATCCTTCGAACAGCAGCCAGATTCCGCTGATGAAGTTCGAGAATACTTCTTTCACGCCAAAGCCAAGGCCTACGGACAACCCTCCGGCGATCGTGAGTAGAGCCGTGCTGTTCAATCCGATTTGAAAACTCACGGCTAAAGCGCCGATGCCCACAAGCATGTAGCGGATGATAAGTTCGACGGCTTTGCGGCTATTTTCTGTATAACCGAGTAGTTGTTTGAGCAACCAGGCCAGGCCAGCAGCGGGCGGTTTGTTGGCAACTAAGAGCAAGTAAGTCACCAACAAAGAAAGGACAAACGTGTTTAAGTTGATTGCAACGCCGAATAAGTTGCCAAGTTTGATGACGCCGAGATCGGCAGGGTTATCGAATTGACTGATCAGATTGAGGCCAGCGACGACAAGATAAAGAGGCCTGAGTAAACGGCTTTCCAGCGAACGCACTTGTTCGGTAGGGATAAATCGCTGCAATCCCTTTCTGAGCAGGCTCAGTAGATTCCAGCCCAGCCAGCAGAAACCGGCATAGCTGATCAATCCGGTTTTGCCGCCACCTGCTCCAATCAGCCATGCCGTGAGCAAGACGGCCACCGGACCCACCATCAAGCGAAGTGAGCGATGTGCTTTGACTCGCCATCGTTGATGCGCGGTAAGGCGCCAGGCCACGCTGATGCCTGCGATGAGCAGGACTTGGCTGATCACAGCACCTCGCTGCAAATAGCCGAACCACCCGACGATTTCCCAGAGCAGTTCGTTCATGGTCGGCGTTGCAGGCTCTGAATCAGGGCATCGGCGCTCGATTGCGGCGTGGAGTCGCCGAAGATCAAGGGGATCAGGGTTGGATTGATCTGGCTGGACAGATCGACTTGGTGGACGAGGCCGGCAAGATCCTCTTCATGCTGCGTGGCTGCTTTTTTAGAAGCCGCGAGTGTTGTCAGGGTGGTGGAGGTTGAGTCGGTGACGTCGACGTTTGGATTGACGGGAAGAAATGCCAAGGAGCGCAGAGAGAGATTGCGCTGGATCATGGCGTTGGTGATGTAGTAAGTCAGGTTGATGGCAACGGCACGTTGCCGGGGGCTTGAGTTGGAGCCCAGTGCGAGCACCCTCACATCGTTCACCGGGCTTGCTGCACCGCTTGGCCCCTCGGGTAGTGCAGACACGGCGAGCTTGTCGCCTAAAACTTCTCGAAGTCGGGGGAGGCTGTTGGCATTGCAGGTCACCCAGTCCAGCTCCTCTTCTTTCAGCAGCTTTTCCAGTTGGCCCTGATCTTTGAAGAAGGTGATGTTGTTTTGCGCACTGGCATTTTCCAGCCATTGGATCCAGTTCTGGATCGATTGGATGTTTTGCGTGGAAAGGGTGTCTCCGTCTCCGGCACGCGCCAGGCTTGATAAGGCACCAAGGCTGCCTGCGGTCCAAAGCAATTCGGTGAAGGTCACCGGCAGCCCGACGCGCGCACCGGCCGTTCCTAATTGCTGCAAAGCGCTCAACGTGGCGGGTGCAGTGTTGATGGCGGTTTTGTTGAAGCAGGCGATTTGGGGAAAAATCACGATCGGTTGCGCCACGATCTCTCCATTGCTGAGCATCACCCGTTCCCAGAGTGAGGTTTCGGTGTCGAGACGTTTGGCTTCAGACAACGGAACGGCATCTGTGAGCCCAGCTGCGAACAGTTGATGGGCTTGCAGTGTGTCGGTGATGATCAGATCCGGTCCCAGGTCTGAGGCATCGCGACGTTTGAGCTCTCTGAGGAGCTTGCTGTGCTCGTACAGCTCAAATTGCAATTGAACATGCGGATGAATCTTGCGGTAGTCGTCAGCAATGAGCTCGACTCTTCTGCGGAAGTCAGCCTGCGTGCTGGTCTCGATGTTGGCGTCCTTGTCGATTGCGATGGCTAGATAAAGCAACACCGGCATCTCGCTGCCAATGCGCCCGCAGCTTGTGAGAAGCCACGACGTGATCAGCAGGCTGACAGCGAGCTTTCGGATCAAGCGACAGAGATCGTCTTTGCAGACATTGTGATTTCTTTTTCTTGGTGTGAGTTGATCGATGCAACAAATCCACTGTCCAGTTCGGCGTTGTGTTGGCGGGATGTGCTGTCGCTAATGCATCTTGCGGAACACAGCAGCACCGGTCATCGCGACTTCCGAAAACTGCAGTCACGAAGCAGGCGCTTCAGCAGACGACCAACGCCGATGCCATCAATCACCAGTCGGTGTTTGTGAGTGCGTTGATTGTGGGGATTGAGGTTGGTGCCTCGTTGTTATGCGCTCTTCCGCCCCTTTGCGAGCATGGGCGGCTGTGTGCGCATGCCTCCCGTGCCCGAACTGGCCAAGACCTACGACCCGGTTGGCACGGAGGCCCGCTGGCAGCAGGCCTGGGAGGACCTGGGAGCGTTCCATCCCGACCCGAAGGCCCCCGGTGAACCGTTCTCGGTGGTGATCCCGCCGCCGAACGTGACCGGCAGCCTGCACATGGGCCATGCCTTCAATACGGCCCTGATCGACACGATCGTGCGCTACCAGCGCTTAGCGGGAAAGAACGTGCTCTGTCTGCCCGGCACCGACCACGCTTCGATCGCGGTGCAGACGATTCTCGAGAAGCAGCTCAAGCAGGAGGGCAAGACCCGCTACGACCTTGGCCGCGAAGCCTTCCTGGAGCGGGCCTGGCAGTGGAAGGCCGAAAGCGGGGGCCGGATCGTGGGCCAGCTGCGGCGCCTGGGTTATTCCGTGGATTGGAAGCGACAGCGCTTCACCCTCGATGAGGGCCTGAGTGAGGCGGTGAAGGAAGCCTTCGTGCGTCTGCATGAGCAGGGGCTGATCTACCGCGGGGAATACCTGGTGAACTGGTGCCCCGCCTCCGGTTCGGCGGTCAGCGATCTGGAGGTGGAGATGAAGGAGGTGGATGGCCACCTCTGGCATTTCCGCTATCCGCTCAGCAGCGGCGACGGTCACCTGGAGGTGGCCACCACCCGGCCCGAAACGATGCTGGGCGATACGGCGGTGGCGGTGAATCCCACCGACGAGCGCTACGCCCACCTGGTGGGCCAGACCCTCACGCTGCCGTTCGTGGGGCGGGAGATTCCGATCGTGGCCGACGACCACGTGGAGAAGGACTTCGGCACCGGCTGCGTCAAGGTGACGCCGGCCCACGACCCCAACGACTTTGCCATCGGCCAGCGCCACGGTCTGCCCCAGATCACGGTGATGCGCAAGAACGGCACAATGAATAATGAGGCCGGTCAGTTCGAGGGGCTGGATCGCTTCGAGGCCCGCAAGGCCGTGGTGGCAGGCCTGGAGGAGCTGGGGCTGCTGGTGAAGGTGGAGGACTACCGCCACAGCGTTCCCTATTCCGACCGCGGCAAGGTGCCGGTGGAGCCGCTGCTCTCCACCCAGTGGTTTGTCAAAACCGAGCCTTTGGCGGCTCGCTGCCGCGAGGCTCTGGAGAAGAAGGATCCCCGCTTCATCCCGGAGCGCTGGGAAAAGGTCTACCGCGATTGGCTCACCGACATCCGCGACTGGTGCATCAGCCGTCAGCTCTGGTGGGGCCATCGCATCCCCGCCTGGTTCGTGATCAGCGAGACCGGCGGCAAGTACACCGACACCACGCCCTATGTGGTGGCCCGCAACGAAGCCGAAGCCCTGGAGAAGGCCAAGGCGGAGTACGGCGCGGCGGCGGAGATCGAGCAGGACGAAGACGTGCTCGACACCTGGTTCTCCAGCGGCCTCTGGCCCTTCTCCACCCTGGGTTGGCCGGATGCAGATAGCGCTGACTTGCAGCGCTGGTACCCCACCAGCACCCTGGTGACGGGCTTCGACATCATCTTTTTCTGGGTGGCCCGGATGACGATGATGGCCGGCGCCTTCACCGGCGAGATGCCCTTCCAGGACGTCTACATCCACGGCCTGGTGCGGGATGAGCAGAACCGCAAGATGAGCAAGAGCGCCGGCAACGGCATCGATCCGCTGCTGCTGATCGACCGTTACGGCACCGATGCCCTGCGTTTTGCGTTGGTGCGGGAGGTGGCCGGTGCGGGTCAGGACATCCGCCTGGACTACGACCGCAAGAAGGACACTTCCGCCACGGTGGAGGCCTCGCGCAACTTCGCCAACAAGCTCTGGAACGCCACCCGTTTCGCCCTGATGAACCTGGGCGGTGAAACGCCGGACCAACTCGGTGACACCGATCCCGCTGCCCTGCAGCTGGCGGACCGCTGGATCCTCTCCCGCCTGGCCCGGGTGAACCGGGAAACGGCCGAGCGCTACAGCAACTATGGCCTGGGTGAGGCGGCCAAGGGGCTTTACGAGTTCGCCTGGAACGACGTTTGCGATTGGTATTTGGAGTTGAGCAAGCGCCGGCTTAATCCCGGTGAGAACCCTTCAGCGGAGGCCCTGGCTGATCAGCGGGTGGCCAAGCAGGTGCTGGCCAAGGTGATTAGCCAGATGCATCTGATGCTGCACCCGTTGATGCCCCACCTCACCGAAGAGCTCTGGCACAGCGTCACTAACGAGCGGGAGACCACTTTCCTCGCCCTGCAGCCCTGGCCGGCACTGGATGAGAGCGCTCTGGATGATGCGTTGGAAGCCTCCTTTACTGAGCTGATCGGTGCCATCCGTGTGGTGCGCAACCTGCGCGCGGTGGCGGGCCTGAAGCCCTCGCAATCGGTGCCAGTGCGCTTTGTCACCGGCCGCGGCGAGCTGGCAGCTGTGCTCAACCAGGCCACGGCCGACATCACGGCCTTGACTCGGGCGGAGTCGGTGGCGGTGATGGCGCCGGCGGAAGCTGATGCGGCTCCGGTGGCCAAGGCCCTGGCGGGGGTGAGCGGTGAGCTGCAGGTGCTGCTGCCGATCGAAGGCCTCGTCGATCTCGATGCGCTCAAGGGCCGCCTGGAAAAAGACATTGCCAAGGCCGAGAAGGAAATCAAGGGCCTGGCGGGCCGGCTGGGCAATCCCAACTTCGCCGACAAGGCACCCCCGGAGGTGGTGGCGGAATGCAAGGCCAACCTGGCAGAGAAGCAGGCTCAGGCGGATCTGGCGCGCAAGCGCCTGGTGGATCTGAGCTGAAGCAGTGATACAGGTTGAGGGGCTGAGCAAGACCTACCGGGTTGCCGAGAAGCAGCCTGGGCTGGCCGGCACATTGCGCCATTTCATTCGCCGGCGCACTCGGGATGTGACGGCGGTGCAGGATGTGTCGTTTGCGATTGAGCCGGGGGAGATGGTGGGCTTTCTTGGCGCTAATGGCGCCGGCAAGACCACCACCTTGAAGATGCTCTGCGGCTTGATCCACCCCAGCGCTGGCGAGGTGCAGGTGGCGGGGCACCGGCCCCAGCGGCGTCAGGCGGAGTTCCTGCGCCGGATCACTTTGGTGATGGGCCAGAAACAGCAGCTGCTCTGGGACCTGCCGCCCATGGATTCGCTGCGGGTGAACGCGGCGGTGTATGGCATCTCCGATGGTGTGGCCCGGAGGCGGATCAAGGAGCTGGCTGATCTGCTGGAGCTGGGGGAGGAGCTCACCCGGCCGGTGCGCAAGCTTTCCCTGGGCCAGCGGATGAAAGCCGAACTTTTGGCGGCGCTACTGCACGAGCCGGATGTGTTGTTCCTGGATGAACCGACTCTGGGGTTGGACGTGAATGCTCAGGCACGGGTGCGCCAGTTCCTGGCGGAATACAACCGCAGGACGGGGGCAACGGTGTTGCTCACCAGCCATTACATGGCCGACATCACGGCCTTGTGCCCCCGAGTGCTGCTGATCCACCAGGGTCGGTTGTTTCATGACGGTCCGCTCGAGGCTCTGGCGGATCAGCTGGCGCCGGAGCGAGAGGTGCGGCTGGAGTTGGAGTCGCCTGTGGCGCCGGAAGCTTTGGCCGGTCTGGGGCGGTTGGAGCTGGTGGAGGGGTGTGACGTGCGGCTGTTGGTGCCCCGCGATCAGCTCACTGCCGTGGTGGCGCAGCTGCTGGATCGTTTTGCGGTGCGCGATCTGGACGTGACCGATCCTCCGATCGAAGAACTGATCGGTGGTCTGTTCCGCCAGGGGCGTGTCTGATGCGGATCTTCGGCTTGAACCGGCGGATTATCCGGGTGCTGTTGGGCTCCCAGTACGCCCACATGCTCGAGTACCGCGCTGAGATCGCCCTCTGGGCCCTCTCTGGAGTGCTGCCGTTCATCATGCTCAGCGTCTGGAGCGGCAGCGATGCGCGCTCGGGTCTTGGTCTCGATGGTGTGGCCCTGGATCGCTATTTCCTCAGTGCCTTTCTGGTGCGCCAATTTTCGGTGGTGTGGGTTGTCTACGCCTTCGAGGAAGACGCACTGCTCGGCCGGCTCTCGCCCTATCTGCTGCAGCCACTGCATCCGCTCTGGCGTTATGTGGCGGCCCACCTCGGCGAGCAGCTCACGCGTCTGCCCTTCGCGGCCCTGATCGCGGCCGTGTTTTTTGCGGTGCAGCCCCAGGCCTTCTGGTTGCCGTCGTTCGGGGGGTTCCTGATGGCCTGGTTGGCCACCTGGATGGCCTTTGCCATCGCCTTCCTGTTTCAGAGCCTGATTGCAGCCCTCTGTTTCTGGAGTGAGAAGGCCAGTGCCCTGGAGCGTCTCCAGTTCATTCCCTTTCTGTTCCTGTCTGGGCTGCTGGCGCCGCTCACGGCCTTTCCGCCTGCGGTTCGGGCCGTCGCCGAGTGGACGCCGTTCCCCTATCTGATCGATTTCCCGGCCAGGGTGCTGGCGGGCCAACCGGTGGATCTGTTGGCGGGCTTTGGGGCCCAATTGGCCTGGATCGCCTTGTTGTTGCCGCTGGTGCTGCTGCTCTGGCGGGCTGGCGTGCGGCGTTACAGCGCCATGGGGGCCTGATGGGACGGTACTGGCGAACCCTGCGACGCTTCTGGGGCACGGCCGTGGCCGTGCAACTGGAATATCAAGCCAATGTGTTGATCGAGCTGCTGGCGGTGGCGATGAGCCTCAGTGGCAGCCTGCTGCTGCTCTCGCTGTTTTATGGCCCCGATCAGACGTTGGGGGGCTGGAGCTGGGCTCAGGCGCTGATGGTGCAGGGCCTCTACACGGTGTTCGACGGCATGGCCACCACCTGGCTCCGTCCCAACCTCGGGGCGATCGTCACCCATGTGCGCGAGGGCACCTTGGATTTCGTCCTGCTCAAACCGATCGACAGCCAGTTCTGGTTGTCGTTGCGCACGTTGTCGCCAGCGGGGCTGCCGGAGATCGGTCTGGGACTGGGGCTTTTGGCCTGGGGCAGTCATCAGGCCGGTGTGGTGGTCAGCTTGCCTGCCCTTTTCGCCGTGTTGGTGATGTTGATAGCCGGTGGCCTGATCCTCTATTCGCTCTGGTTTCTGATCGCTGCCACCAGTATTTGGTTCGTCAAAACCTGGAATGCCACTGAGGTGTTGCGGGCGCTGCTGGCCTCCGGTCGTTATCCGCTCAGTGCCTATCCGCCGACCCTGCGCCTGTTGTTCACCTTCGTGCTGCCGGTGGCCTTTCTCACGACGGTTCCCGCTCAGGTGTTGCTGGGTGAGGCGGCGGTGCCGATGTTGCTGGCGGGTTTGGCTCTGGCGCTGATGTTCTTTGCGATTGCCCGTACTTTCTGGTTGTTTGCCCTGCGCTTTTACACATCCGCGTCCAGTTGAACTGCTATGGCGTCCGGTATGACTTGTACTTCGAATGACTTTGCCGTGTGTTTTGAAAACAACCAAAATGTAGTGAGATTCTTTGTCTATTAAGACGCAGGCTTACCTTGATTGAGTGACTTGATGAGTGTGTCTGCGTTGGCATTAGGTGCTGGATAGAGAGTGGTGCAATTAAAGGCAAAATCAGCACCGCTGCGCTGAACAATTCCAGCGATCTCAAGAAAGATAGCTTGTTGTATCTCGAGCCAATCTTTCCAGATAGTTGTTTTTGTAAAGCAGTAAACCATCATGTTGATTGATGAAGAATCCCATTCATTAAAACTGACAACAATGCTTTGATTTTGGTCGATGTCTGGATGCTGCTCAAGATAGGTGCGCACTTCTTGCGTGATATTGCCAATCTTGCTTAAATCTTCATAACGAAGACCGATATTGGCAAAGATTCTTCGGTTGTACATTTCCCCAGGGTTTTCAATCGGATTGATTGCAAAAACTGAATTAGGAATGTAGAGAGGTCGTCGATCAAAGGTGCGAATTCGAGTGTAATACCAGCCAATTTTTTCCACAGTCCCCTCCAAGTTGTTTGCGTTGATCCAGTCGCCTTCCCTGAAGGGGCGGTTGAAAAACAACATGAAGCCGGAAAGAAAATTTTGGCTGATCTGCTGTGTTGCGAATGAGAAGCCAATTCCGGCGCCCCCAAGCATCGTGGCAATGGCGCCGGAGGGAACGCCAAAGTTCACCATCAGTGCTGCTGTCGCAATGAGCAGTACAGAGATGGTGTATAGCCTGCTCAACACATTAATCAGCATGGATTCATCCTGCTGATCCTTGATCTGAATCCATCGCTTCATGGATGCAGACATCAACACCGTCTGGCCGACATTCATCACGGCCCAGGTGATGCTGGCGATAACCAAAGTGGTGGAGATCCGGTTGACTTCCGCCTGCACGAGCAGACCGAGTCGGAGGTCTTTGTTGAGCTGATGGATGATCCAGCTGGCGTATAGCGACACGCCGAATCCAATCAGCACAGGCCGCCTGAGTGCCGCTGCAAGTTGGCTGCCCATGTTGCGCCCATGGCGGCTCAACAGTTGCAGCAACAGCCAGGCACCCAAAAGCGCCAGGGTTCCCATCAGCAAACCGATGTTTGTTTGCAGGAACTCCAGGTTGAAGCCGTTGGCGGAATGAGGACCAGGTATGAGACTCACTTGCCGACCTTTTGAACCTAGCTCATGTCGTCTGCCAGATCTCCATCAATGTTCAGCTCTGCCTGTAGCTGGGGACGCAAGCTCTGCTGATTGCTCGGCGGCCATTCCATGGGATACACCTGACGCTGTGGGAAAGGAATGGTGATGCTCTCCTTCTCAAAGCGTTTCCAGATGGCGCGACGAAGATCGCTACCAACAGCAAAGGCATCGAGGGGATCGGCAACCCAGAACAGCATTTTGTAGTTGATCGAGGAGTCGGCAAATTCGGTGACAAAGGCCGATGCCGGTGGATAAGTCTTCACCTTTGAATGTTCTGCTGCGACTTGAAGCAGTACATCAATTACGCGATCGGGGTCGTGGTCATAGGCAGCACCGACCTCAACGCTGTCGCGGCGTGAAGTTTCAGTTGCCGTGTAGGACGCCGCCTCCTGGGTGAAAAAGTTTTGGTTGGGAATCAACAGCTCGGCGCCGTCGCGCCCACGACGCAGTTGTGTGGCGCGCAGTCCGAGTTTGCGCACGGTGCAAGGATCGCCGTTGATCATCAGGATTTCTCCTGGTCGCACGGATCCTTCAAATAGCAGCCAGATGCTGCTGATGAAGTTGGAGATGATTTCTTTGATCCCGAAGCCGATGCCCACTGACAAACCACCGGCGATGGCGATAAAAGCGTTGCCATTGATCCCGATGTAGTAGGCGACGCTGATCACACCGATGCCGATCACGCTGTACCGGAACAGCAACTCGAGGCCGCGCTGGTTCCGTTGCTTGACGCCGAACACCACACCGCTGAGCCAAGCCATCAGAGCCGCCGGTCTTGAAGCAACGGTCACGATCAGATAGATCGCAACAATGGCGGTATAAATCTTGCCCAGAGTGATCTCTACACCAAATAAATTGGCGACTCCAATTCTGGCGAGGTTCTCCCTACTTCCCAGCAGGCTCAGCAAAGACAAGGTGGCACTGAACACATAAATCGGCTTGAACAGCGTGGTCTCCACTTCCCCAATTGGAAAGCGGGGGCTCACCCGCTCCACGAGCAGCTTGAGAGGTGTGAATAGGTTCCATCCCAGCCACAGAAGTCCGAAATAACGCAACAGGCCAAAAGGGACGTTTGCCAGGGCGAAACCACCTGCTGTGATCAAGATGAGGACCGGTCCAATCAGCACGCGCAGCGCTTCAGGGACCAGCTGATGAAAGCGATAGCGACTGATCGCAAGTTGCATGCTGCGGGTTCTTGCGATCACGATCACCACCAAGACCACCAGCAATTGGATCAGCACGGTCCAGCGCTGCAGGAAGGCCATCCAGCTCAGGATTTCCACCAGAATCTCGTCAGGAGAGACGGTTCCAAAGTGTGTGGGACGAACGAAATTCATGAGGCTTGCTTCAGCAGTTGGTGGATCTTTCCGGCTGCTTGTGCGGGCGATTCCGTCCCGAAGATCACGTCATTGATGATGTCTTGCAGGCCTTCGTTCAGTTCCGGATTGGCATCCAGGCTGGCCATGATTTCATCGCCAATCAGGATGCCTTCCCTGGATTTCATCAGATAAAGATCATCGGTTCCCGGGATTTGACTGTTCACGATCGCCGCTGCCACGGGGTTGACCGGGTAGCTGGTTCGGTAGCGCAGTGACCAGGTTTTCTGAGCCCAGGGTTGAACGATGAATTGCATCAGTTCTTCGCTGCTGGCGCGTTGGCGCTGGCTGGAGTTGCGACCCAAGCCCCACACCTGCAGTTTGCTGACGGGAGTGGCTTGACCGACAGGCCCAGCCGGCAACACACTCACCCCGAGTTTCTCTTTCATGGCCTCTCTGAGCTGCGGCAGCTGCGTGCTCCAGCAGCTGATCCAGTTGAGTCGGCCTTGGATCAGTTGGCGTCTTAGCGTGGGTTGATCGCGTAGAAAGATCACGTTCTGCTGAAAGCTGGTGTCCTGCAGCCAGCCAAGCCAGCGCACTAATTGATGCGTTTCTGGAGCTGTTGGTGTGTGTCCGCGCAAGGACGTCACGAGGGCTGGCCCCGCCTCGAAGCTGCCCATGCTCCAGTAGAGATCTTCGAAGTTCTGCGCGATGCCGAACACGGACTCACCGCTGCTGGCTTTGGCGAGCTCTGACAGTGAAGCCGGTGGAGTTTTCAGTTTGCTTTTGTCGTAGCAGGCCAGTTGCAGCGATTGGGACACGGGCAGACCTGTGATCTGGCCTTGGTCGTTGGTGAGTCGTTTGAGCAGTGTTGGAGCGACGGCCTGCCGCTGGTCCTTGGTGAGAGGAACGGGGTCAAGCAACCGGGCTTCGAATAGCGCGTGAATCGTGCGTGCATCGCTGATGACCAGATCGGGACCGAGTCCACTGTTGGTCTGACGACGTAGTTCTGCTTCGATTGATGATTCGGTGTAGAGCGATGGCTGAAGCTGTAGCCCTGGCACCACTTCGCGCACACTGGTCTGGAATTGGCGCAGGAGTGTGCGATCCCGTTCGCTGTCGGCCGTTGTTACGGTTTTGCTGCTTGGCAATGTCCGCGCCACCCGCAGCAGCGAGGTCGGTTGCTGACGGTTTCTGTTGCTGCATGCCGTCAGAAGAACGCCGAGGGCAAGGAGTCCGATCCGTCGCAAGGCCCGAGAAGATTTCGAATCACGGCTTCGACAACGCATGGACCAGTCGTGAGGATGCTCAGGCACTGAGCAAAGCGTTGCCGTTGTCTAGGGCACTGGCCGTGAAGTGCAACCAACTCGGCTTAGACCCGCACTCTGAGGATCGCCAGGGTTGGCTTGTGGGTTTCTGCAGAGGCAGCAGATAGCTGGTGACTGCGCACTCGGTGGTCAACCATCCGAAGTAGAAACGATCCCAAGCCGAAACGGAACCGTGTTGGATTGGCTGGGATCCAGTGAGCTCATCGTCTGGTTGGCATCTCCTCTGGGGGCCGTTCTGTTCGTGCCGCTATATGCGATCTGGGTCACTCTGCTGCTGCCGGGAATCTGGGCCTCCATGCTGGCTGGAGTCTTGTACGGCACCTGGTGGGGAAGCCTGATCGTGTTTGTTGGGGCGAGTCTTGGTGCTGAAGCAGCCTTTCTGCTTGGGCGATACGGGATCAGAGACTGGTCCCGGCGCCGTCTCGTTGGGTTTCCCAGATTGTTGGCGATCGAACGGGCGGTCAGCCGTGAAGGTTTCAAACTTGTGCTGCTGACGCGCCTGTCACCGGCGTTTCCTTTCTCACTACTCAACCTCGCCTATGGCCTGAGCGAGGTGAGCTTGCGCGATTACAACCTGGGTTTGATTGGCATCATCCCCGGAACGATTCTGTTTTGTGCCCTTGGTGCCTTGGCAGGGGATGTGGCCCGTTTCGGCGACGTGCTGAGTGGCGAGACGAGCCCCGCTGGATGGGCCTTGCGGGTCGTGGGGATTCTGGCCACTGTGGCTGTGGTGTGGCTTGTCGGCCGGGCGGCCCGGCGGGCCTTGGAGGCTGAATCGAATCAGCTTGAGTGCTGATCGGGATTGGGTAAGGGGGCGTCGCGGAGAGCAGCGATCAACACAAACCAAAGCAGGCGAAGCTTGGCGATCGCGCCGGGCTTGGCTGAAAGCTCTTGATATTTGGCACGGCCGCATTCCGTTTTGATCCAGGAGTGGATGGGCTGTTGAGTCATGGGATGGTGCTAGCTGCAGGGTCGTAGCGAAGGATCTGGGTGGGAATCACGCTGATATTGATTTCCACCTCATCGAGGCCATAGTCCTTGATGGCATCGCGGCGGAATTCCCTTTGAAATTCGGTCAGTTCAATTTTCCCAACAAGCTTGGTGGGAACGTTCAGCACGACTTCGATGGTGGCGCGGTTATTGACCACGCGCACATTGCTGTAGAGCATGCGAATCCGTCGCAAGCTGTTCAGATTGAGACCTGAATAACGGCTTTCCTGAATGAGGCCGGCTTTGAAATTGGTGAATCTGCTGTTGATCTGCTGACGCACGCTGAAATCGTGCAGCGCTGAAGACAACGGAATGCAGAGCAACCCCAGCAGACCTAACCACACGAGGAGATGGCGCCAGGCCTTTTGAATGCTGCCGTAGCGCTGCACCATGAACACCACCAAGCTGGCAACAGTGATGCCGATCAGATTGGCCAGGAAGAGCAGAAAGGAACCCTCTGCCACCTGATTGGTGAGTCCAGCGACTGTGCCCCTTCCGAACACGGCGACGAGTTCGGGGCCGAGGCTGAGACCGATGCCACTCACGCAGAGGGGTGGCACTAAAGCCACTGCGATCGCAACTCCAGCGATCGAGTTCGACAACTTGTCTCGAGTGATCGTGAAGGAACCGGCGATGGCGGCCGCCACCGCAATCATGAGATCGATCAGGTTGGGTGCCGTCCGAGCCGTCATCTCACGGTTCACTTCGCTGGCGCCGAGCACCATCGCCAACAGCCATGACGTGAACACCACGGTGGCGACGCCGATGACAACCGTGATGGCCGATCGCTTCACCAAGCGGTTATCGGCAATCGAAAGTCCAAAGGCGAGGCTAAGGATCGGGTCCATCAGAGGGGCCACGATCATGGCGCCGATCACTACTGCGGTGCTGTTAGAGATCAGTCCAAGGGTGGCGATTTCCGCTGAGCAGATCAGCAACACAAAAAAGCCAAGGGAAGGCTTCGAGGAGGCGATCCGTGCTGCGTAGAGCTCTTTTGGTGGGACCCGGTTGTCCAGGTTTAGCTTCCACTCGCCGGTGACGTTGTTGAGGGCACGCCTGAGCAGGGCGCTCATGAGGTGAATCTGGCTATCGCGATTGTGGCGCGTTCACCAAATTCTGCAGCGCCGCTTCATCCAGAATTGTCACTCCCAGGCTCTCCGCTTTGGCCAGCTTGCTCCCGGCTTCATCACCAGCAACGACGTAGCTGGTTTTTTTGCTCACGGATCCACTGACCTTGCCACCTGCGGCTTCGATCAGCTGCTTGGCCTGAGAGCGGGTGAGGTTCGGCAAGGTCCCTGTGAGCACGAAGGTGCTGCCGCTCAACGGTCGATCGCTGGTCTTGGCTTCCACAAGGTTGAGTTCTTCATCGTTGAGGGCCAGGCTGAAGCCGCAGTCGCGCAAACCGTCCAGCAAGTGGAGGTTGGAGGGGTTGGCAAACCATTGCTGAAGGCTTTGCGCAATTTCAGCGCCGATGCCGAACACCTCGGTGATGGACTCCGGCGCGTTGCAGGCAGCGGTTTGCAGAGCACTCGCATCCGGAAAGCTGGTGGCCAGAGCCTTGGCATTCACCTCACCGATGTGATGAATTCCGAGTCCGTAGAGCTGACGGGCCCAGCCCTGTTGACGGGAGGCCTCCAGGGCGACGATCAGATTTTCTGCGCTCTTTTCACCCATGCGTTCGAGGCTGCTGAGCAGCGCCGCGTCGAGTCGGTAGAGGTCGGCAATCGATTGCACCAAGCCGCGATCGACCAATTGTTCGATCAACTTCCCCCCCAGTCCATCCACATCCAGGGCGCCTTTGCTCACCCAATGGCGTAAGGCTCCGCGGAGGATTGCCGGGCAGCTGCTATTGATGCAGCGAGTGGCGGCCTCCCCGCGCTCGCGCACCAGTTCTGAGCCGCAGCTGGGGCATTGGTGTGGCAGTTCCAGTCTCTGCGCGTCGGCAGGCCGGAGTTCAGGCAGCACCCGCAGCACTTCGGGAATGATTTCCCCCGCCTTGCGCACCACGATGGTGTCGCCGCTGTGCAGATCCAGTTCCGCCAGTCGGTCGGCGTTGTGCAACGTGGCACGACTGACGCTGGTGCCGGCTAGCGCTACCGGTTCAAATTCGGCCACGGGTGTAATCACGCCCGTGCGTCCCACCTGACAGGTGAGTCGTAGCAATTTGCTGGGTGCTTCCTCGGCTGGGTATTTGAGAGCGATGGCCCAGCGGGGTGCTTTCTGGGTGAAGCCGGCCGCATCCTGCAGGCGCAGGTCGTTCAGTTTCACCACCACGCCATCGGTGGCGTAATTGAGGTTATGGCGGCGGTTGTCCCAATCGGTGAAGAAGGTTTCCACCGCCTGGAGATCCGGCAGGAGCGCTGCGTTGGGATTGACGCGGAAGCCAGCGTCGCGAAGCCAGATGAGGCACTCCCACTGACCCTTCGGTCGTTCCCCCTGCCAGTCATCGGGGAGATGCAAGGTGTAGGCGAAGAAATCGAGGCGTCGCGCGGCGACTACTTTGGGGTCGAGTTGTCGCAGGGTTCCCGCACAGGCGTTGCGTGGATTGGCGAACAACGCCTCATCCCTGGCAGCTCGCTCTGCGTTGATGGCTGCAAAGGTGCTGTCCGGGATCAAGGCCTCGCCGCGCACTTCCACCCAGGCCGGCGGTTCGTCAAGGTGCAGCTTGAGCGGAATCGACGTGATCGTGCGCACGTTGGAGGTGATGTCTTCCCCCTGTTCGCCATCGCCTCGCGTGGTTCCTCTGACGAGGACGCCGTTTTCGTAGCTCAGGGCTAAGGCGTTGCCGTCGATTTTCAGTTCACCGACCATCGCCAGGGCCGCTGGCGTCATGCCTGCTGCGGGCTCGCGATCGAGCACTTTGAGAAGACGCCCGTACCAATGGCGCAGCTCGTCGGTGCTGAAGGCGTTATCGAGGCTGAAGAGGGGAATGCGATGGGCGATGCTGCTGAATCCCTCTGCCGGAGCCGCACCCACGCGCTGGGTCGGACTCTCGGCAAGGATCAGCTCAGGGTGGGCTGTCTCCAGCTCCAGCAGCTCGCGGTAGAGGCGGTCATAGACCGCGTCTTCCATCTCCGGTGCATCCAGCACGTAATACGCGTGGGCTGCGTTGGTCAGCAAACGCCTGAGCTCGGCGGCGCGTTGGTCATCGTCGGGCGAGGCAGGTGGCGGAGCTGATGCGTTCACAAGTCAGCAGTTTCAGCTCTGGACAGTGGCGATTCGCTCGATCTTCCAGTTGTCTTCGACCTTGGTGAAGGTGAAGTCGAGAGGCATTTCCTCTTTGTTTTCCGCGATCAGCTTCACGGTGAGGATCATGCTGCCTTCCTGGAGGCGAGGACGTCCGGATTTGAGGTTGCTGAAGCGGTTGAGCTTCAGGCCAGCCAGATAGCGGATGAACTGCTGGCGATTCACATGCTGCCGGTAGTTTTTGGTGGTGAGCAGGTAGGCAGCGTCAACGCGGCCTGCCGCCACCTGCGTGAAGAACTGTTTGATCAGCGGATTGATGCCGCGAGCGCTGAGCACCAGCTTCACGGCCGTGATCGTCCAATACAGGAGCAGGGCGCCACCACCGGCCAGCAGTGCCTTGCTTCCAATCTCTCGTACCAGACCCAGATCCATCAGCCGCTTCCAAGTGAGTGCTGAGTCTGACTGACGGACTGCGGGATGGAGGCAGACTGGGCCGACGTTTTTGTGCAAGGCCTGAGCCAGCCATGCCGCTTGAGCCCCTGCTGCCTTTGTTCCATCGCCTGAACCGAGAGCATTTTGAGGGGTCGCTCACCAGCGGACATCAGCCTTTGTTGGCTGTGCGCTGGAGTGATGGACGCCTACGGAGGACAGCGGGTTTCTATCGCCGAGGGCCCGCGATCGCCCCACCCTTTGGCAGGGAGATTGTTCTCTCGAAGCCATTGCTGGATCCATTGCCCCGGGAAGCCACAGAAAGCACGCTGTGCCACGAAATGATTCATGCCTGGGTGGATCTGGTGCTCCAACGTGACGAGGGGCATGGTCCTCATTTCAGAGAGCGGATGGCAGCGATCAACGCATCGCAGTCGCGTTTTGAAGTGAGCGTGCGCCACCGCTTTCCAGTGCCGCAGAGCCCCCCGCGTTGGGTGGCTGTCTGCCCCTCATGCGGCAAGCGGACGCCCTATCGCCGCCGGATGCGACAGGCGGCATGCCGCACCTGTTGCAATCAGCACCATGGGGGTCGATGGCATGCCAGTTGTCTGCTTCGCTACGAGCCGGCACCGGAGCAGAGCTGAGCCCGATGGAGGTTTTTTTCTGGGTGCTGGAGTTGAGTGGAGTCTCGATCGTTTTGATCGGCCTGCAACGGGAGCGTTGGCTGCAGCACAGGCGTCGGTAACGTCGGTCCATGGATTCACGTCGACCACGCTCACAGCGCAGTCCTGATCCCTTCGATCGACGCTTGGATCGATGGCTGGACACGGGCCGCCAGCTTGTTGATGGCGTGTCTGGGGCTCGCCCTGGACGACGCAGTGTCGATCGTTTTGATGGAGCCTCTCGATTGGATGCGGTGGGTCGCTGGGTGGGTGACCGCATCGATTGGTTGTTGGACGAAGACGACGACTGGCGGGAACCGCCCGAACCTTCCTCGCGCTGGGACAGCCCACGGCCGCCATCGCGCCCATCTGTGTCGGCCAGGTCGGCGTCTTCCAGTCGAATGGAGCGGCCCGTGGCTGATGGCCGCAAGCGTCCTCTCGAGGCCCTTTCGCGACGGCAGCCTGTGCTCCCACCACCGCCAGCAGTGGAGCCTGCACCAAGGATGGAGCCCGATCCCGTTGATCCAGTCGCGGTCGAGGCGGATGATGCCTGGCCGGACGATGACAGTTTCCGCGTGGATCGCTGGAAGCGCTCGGGGCGCGGACCATCGGGTCCAGCGTCGGCTGACCCTGCGTCTCCGGCTTCGCCACGCACCACTGCCCGGCGACCGTTGCCGCGCTCCAGCCGTCGCCGCGACTGATCGGCTGTTGGCTCAACTCGGCTGTCTGCAACACCCCCCACTACAGGTTGGTGGGGGGATCCCCCACGGTGGAAGAGGCCCAGGAGGTGCGCCCTCACGCACCCCACCCCCGGCTGATCCAGATGAAGCTCAGTCATCGGGATGAAGAGACGCTCAAACAGCAGCTAAAGCGGGTGCGCAAGCAGGCAGAAGACCTGTGATTGGGCTGATAGTGCTTGTGCTGATCCCTCTCAGTGCCTGCCGCTGAGCGGCCGGTTCACCTGGTAGCGGCAACCGCGGCGGCTCAGTTGACGGTTGACGTCCTCCACCAGCTCCTGTGGCAGCTCCTCCGCCATCTGATCAGCGGTCGTAGTGATGGACGGAGACCCATGGTCCATCGCCTCCAACAAGTCGACCCACTGCCCCACGTGCTCGGCGCGAGGCACAGGCTGATAGCCACGCCTCTCTAGTGCTAGTGCGCAGACGTCGGCATTCCAGAGGAAGCTGCGCCCGTAGCTGTGGGGTGTGCGCTGTTCGACCGCGCCGGCCAAAAGGGCTGCGGGTGTCGGTTGGCCGTGCCGGTCTCTCCAGCCTTCCTGCTCGAGAGTGCGTCCGCATTGGATTGAAGAGATGCCGAAACGGCGGCCCAAATCGTGGAGGGTCACCCAGGTGGAGTTCGCCATAGAACCGTTGCCGATGCGATCATGATTGCCAGAGCACAACACCCCGCAAGCTGTCAAGTGCGAATCCGCATCAAATGCTGGTTTTCTTCATGACGCTGCATGAAGCGGCCGTCTCGGCGCTTCCCCCAGCCAGCGCTCTAGCGCCGGACTGAACACCTCGCGGATCACGGTGAGTTCGCGGCCTTGGCGGAAAAAGCGGTAGTGGCGGCTCCAGAACGGTCCGCGTTCCCCGAAGCCTTCCTCCAGCCAGGGATCGTTCACAAGCGCTAATCCATCCACTTCTCGAAACAGTTCTGAGCGGCCCTGGGTGAGGCTCAGCCAGATGGGCTGTTCTTTGTTGCGCAGATTCTGTTCGGCTTCGGCTTGATTCCACCAGCTTTCGGCCCAGGCCAGGGTGGTGCCGCCGCAGTCCAACCAGACCTGACGGCGCAGCAGCGGCGGGTTCAGTTCCTGCACTTCCATGGGTCGTGCGCCACCGATCGTTGCGTCGCTTGTGTTGTCTGCAGCCATGGCCACGAGGCGCACCTGCACGCTGTGCCCGGTGAGCAGGCGCAGGTGACGGGTCGGGCTGCCATCCCCGAGCAGCATCAATCGCCACGGTCCCGGCAGCCATCCCGGTTCTTCTCCTGCCAGCACCGAGGCCGTGGGTGCTTCCCAGAGGATGGTTGGTGATGGCGTCAGCGTGCTCGAACGGCTCAGAAGGCACCTCCAATACTCAGGGAACGTTGGGATCCCTCGCGTTCCATCACAACGCCATTGGCATTAACGCTGCGCAGGGTCCAGCCACTGTTGCCAATGGGTTCGCCGGGGAAGGACGAGACCGAGAGGTCTCCAAGTTGAAAAATGGCTGATCCGCCGCCATTGCCACTGTGGACGACGCCGACGAGTAGTGGTTCTGTGGCTATGGGCGCTGGCTCGGTTGTCGATGGCGCGAGTGCAGCCACTGGAATGGGGAGCGTAATGGGCTCCAACTGAGCCCGTGGCGTACCGGGCAGGGGAGTGATGGTGAGGCTGCTCTGGGCGTGTTCAGGATCGACGTCAGCGTCGCTGCTCGAAGCGTCAGGGAGCTTCCCGACGCTTGGCTGGCTAGCGATGGTGCTGGCGTCTGTTGTTGTGGATGGCGGCTGTTGCAATCGCTCGATCAGAGCAAGGTTGCGGTCGCGTTCCAGAACCTGTTGGCTGTGTCGCCAGTTCAGCGTGAGGCTTGCGCTTCCCAGCACGGCCACTACGCCAACCGCTGATAAGCACACCTGCGGCCATGTCAAGGATCTGATCTGGCTCGTTGGGGTGCGGGCTGTTGGTGCTGAAGCCGTTGGCTCCACCTGCACTTGCACGGCTTCGAGCGTTAGGTCCTCATCGGTGAAGACGCGATCCATCACCTGTTCCGCACGCAGGTTCCAGTAGGCGTTTGAAGTGGAGAGGCGAGGTGGCACCAGAGCCTGTGCAGTCGCCCAACGCTATCGAGCGCTGGCGTTGGAAGCGAGGGCCGCTGCGGAAGGATCGTGCCGTTGCTGCAACTCCAGCCACATCAGCAGAGCAGTGAGGTCCGCCTGGCTGACACCAGGGATCTGGCTGGCTTGGCCAAGAGTGAGTGGGCGGACGGCCGCCAGCTTTTCCCTGGCTTCCCGCGAGAGGGTGCCAATGCTTGCGTAGGCAATCTCCGCAGGCAGCTTGCGCTGACCTTGACGTTTCACCTGGTCGATCTGTTGCTGTTGGCGGGCCAGATAACCGCTGTATTTGATGTCGATTTCAGCGCCTTCGCGCACCGGTAGCGGCAGGTCCCCATCAGCCAAGCCATGGCGTACCAGGTCGGCGGCGTGCATGCCTGGTCTGCGCAAGAGGTCGGCCAGGGTGATGGAGCCTTTGATGGGGGCCCCGGTCTCCTCCTCCACAGCGGGGGCGGCGGGATCGCTCACCTTCAGTCGCTGCTGTTCCAGCCGCTGTTTTTCCTGGTCCATGGCCTTGAGCTTCTGCTCAAACAATTGCCAGCGACGGTCATCAATCAGTCCGAGTTCCCGGCCCAGGGGGGTGAGGCGACGGTCAGCGTTGTCGCCGCGCAGCACGAGCCGGTATTCACTACGACTGGTGAGCACCCGATAGGGCTCGCGCAGATCTTTGCTCACCAGGTCGTCGATCATGGTGCCGATGTAGCTGCCTTCTCGAGGGAAGTGCACCGCCTCTTCAGCGCGGATGCGCCTTGCGGCATTCAGTCCAGCAACCAATCCCTGGGCCGCGGCTTCCTCGTAGCCCGTGGTGCCGTTCAGCTGACCAGCGCTGAATAGCCCTTGCACGCGTTTGGTTTCCAGCGATGGCAGCAGTTGTGTGGCCGGCAGATAGTCGTAATCCACGGAGTAGGCCGGCCGCAGCATCACAGCTTGTTCCAGGCCAGGCAGGCTGCGCAGCAGTTGCAACTGGATCGGTTCGGGCAGGCCGGTGGAGAAGCCCTGCACGTAGATCTCCGGCGTGTCGCGCCCTTCGGGCTCCAGGAAGATTTGGTGGCTGTCCTTGTCGGCAAAGCGCACGATCTTGTCTTCGATCGAGGGGCAGTAGCGCGGCCCCTTGCTGTCAATCACGCCGCCATAGATCGCGGTGAGATGCAGGTTGTCTTTGATCAGTTGATGGGTTGCTGCTGTGGTGCGGGTGATGTGGCAGCTCATCTGTTCGCCGCTGCTCCAGGCGGCGGGGTCAAACGAGAAGAACCGGTCTGCCGCGTCGCTGGGTTGCTCCTCCAATTGATCGAGGGTGATGCTGCGCCGATCCACCCGCGCTGGGGTGCCGGTTTTCAGTCGGTCGGTGTGGAACCCGAGCTGTTGCAGGGCTTCCGTAAGCCCTTCGGCGGCCTGCTCGCCGGCCCGTCCTGCCGCCATCGACTGGTGGCCCACCCAGATGCGCCCACCGAGGAAGGTGCCGGCGGTGAGCACGACGGCTTTGGCTCCGTAAAGGCTGCCGAAATAGGTGCGCACGCCGGTGATGCTTGCGGCTGGACCTTGGCTTGGGTCCCAGGAGGTTCCACCGCCACTGGGATCCCCTTCGATCTCCAGCCCTGTGACCATCGCCTCGCGCAGGGCCAGGTTGGGGGTGTGCTGCAGCAGCTGCAACATCTGGCGTGAATACTGCCGCTTATCGGTCTGTGCACGCAGGGCCCAGACCGCAGGGCCGCGGCTGGCATTGAGGATTCGTTTCTGGATGGCGGTGGCGTCGGCGAGGCGCCCGATCACGCCGCCAAGGGCATCGACCTCATGCACCAGTTGGCTTTTGGCGGGGCCGCCCACAGCTGGATTGCAGGGCTGCCAGGCGATGCGATCCAGGTTGAGTGTGAACAGTGCGGTGTTCATCCCCAGGCGAGCACTGGTGATGGCGGCTTCACAGCCCGCGTGGCCGCCACCGACGACGATCACGTCGAAAACTTCCGTGGGGGCTGTGGAGGCGGTCATGCCTTCATTCTCCAATGCCACAGGTTTGTTTGTCGAAAGCTCTCAGATCATTTCCACCAACATGGTGATGTCATTGAAGTCCCAGTCTGAATTTTGAGATGAAAGAGTATCTTCATAGCCAAAGAAATTACTGCCTAAGTTTTTAACGTGGATTTGATTGTCGGCTGCGCTTGTGGCCCCAAAGGTGAAGAGATCGTTAGTGTTTTGATTAATAAAAACAGGTGCATAAAATCCTTCCTCACCTTGATTGATGTTCCATTCGACTTGGCGTGTGCTTAGACCATTGATCAAGAGCTCAGATCCGTCGGGGTTGACCAGGTTGTCGCGAATCGCTTGATCAAAAGATTCCCCGGCTGTCGAGGCAACTCCATTGACTGAAAATTCATTGTTTTCATTGCTTATGATTTTCACGAGGCCTACCTTGTTGACATCAGCGCAATTACTTTGAATGGTGATCCTTAGTTTTGCTGTTGGAGTGTTGATCTCAGAAAGGTTCAGGATTGAGTCGTAAATATTTTTTTGTTCTGAAGCGAGTATTGCAGCAGTTGGATTTTTTGCGCTTTGAGAGGTGGTGATTTTGATTGATAGATCATCGTGGTCATTGTCTCCTTCTTTGCTGTCATCAAGGTTAAGAATAAAATCATTAATTGATGAGTTAATTCGAAGACTTGGTGATTTATCAAGTTTCGAGTCATGACTCAACTGATGAAAGAACAACTCTCTTCCACCACTAAGAAAGAATTCTTGTTTTCCCATGTTTGTGGAGTTGCGAGTGGCCCCGATGGATCCGATGGCTTCTTCTTGATCGTTAATGATTTGTAGGCTGTTGTGTAAATCAGCATTGGCCTGCAGAACTTCAAGTTGAACCCAAAGTCCAGTGTCGCCAGTTGTCCGCAAACCTTCGTCATCACTGTTCATCACTAATTGACTTGGTTGCGGATTGGAATGATCAACATTCTTGATTGTGATGGTCGCTGCTTCGTTGCCGGAATAACCGCCTGCCTCATTGGCAGTTGCAGTGAGGTTGTAGGTGGTATCGCCATCTGTGAACCTGTCGTTGATGCCCGTCACGGTGACGGTCTGTGGCACGTTCCAGTTAGAGGGTGTGAATCTGAGTATGTTTTTGTTGAGACGTCCTTCCGTTGAATCCAGCCCAGAGATCAGCACATCAACATCAGCACTGGGTTGTCGATTGAGGACAACGCTGAAGGAGGAAGAGGTTCCTTCTTCGGTTGTGATGAGTTGGCCAGCACGATTGATGATTCCACTGGCAACAATGGTTAGACCGTAGGTTTGACTTTCAGTGGACTTATTGCTGGTGTTTGATCCTGTAGTGCTGGCGTCATTTGCACCGGTGATGTTGATCTGAAAGGTCTTGGCCGTTGACTGACTGCCATCACTGACGTAGATCTCAAAAGAATCAGAAACGCTTTCTCCTGCATTAAGTGCCTCAATGACCGAGCTATTCGGTGAGTACTGATAAGCCCCAGTTGTGCTGTTTAGTGCCAAAGTGCCATAAGTTCCTGACGCTGTGGACCCGCTCGCTCCACTGATGCCATAGGTCAGCACAGCGGAAGCATCAGCATCAGTTGCTGACAGTTGACCGGAAATGTTGCTTGTCTGCAGGGAGGAAGAATTGGTTTGGTCGCTAATTGTTCCGGTTGTGATGCTTGACAATAAAGGCGTATCATTAATCCCGGTGACTTCGATTGCGATGACTCCGCTGTCATCATTCGTGAGGTCAGTCAGGGTATAGGTAAAGCGATCCATTTCTTTGTCGCCTGCATCAAGAGCATCAGCCAAGCTTGCTGTGTAGCGAAAAGATCCATTGGAATTGACAATCAAGACGCCGTAAGTTCCCTGTAACTCTGTGCTGAGACTGCTCGATTCCAGGCGTCTTGCTTGAAAATTGCTTGTTGAAGCTCCTGCGATGACCCCTTTGACGAAAAGCTGATCACCATCAATATCAGTATCGTTTTTTAAGATGCCTAGAAAGTCAGCAAATTGTTTGGAGCTGTCTTCGTCGACATCGACTGAGTCGTCAATTGCGTTTGGGGCGTCGTTAACACCACTAATTGTGATCGTTATCTCACCGGTGTCGAATCCTTCGTCAGTTGTTTGATTGTCTGTGATTGTGTACGTAAAAGTTTCGGTTGCTGTTTCTCCCTCCAGGAGTTTATAACTAGCAGTTTCTTGTGCTGTATAACTGTATGTCCCATCCGAAGCGATGGTCATCTGACCGTAGGACCCAGTCAGGGTATTCCCAGCAAGAAATTCAGGGTTTGATGATTGTTCACTGCCTATGCGAAAAGATTTGATCGATAGCGAGTGACTTTCTGGGTCCGTATCATTGACCAAAAGGTTGTCTGCTGTGCTGGTCGAGACTGTTGATCCCCCATCCACACTGGCTGAATCGTTGACTGCTAAAGGTGCATCATTGCGCCCACCCACAATGATGCTTGATTGAATGCTTGTTGAATTGCTATCTCCATCATTAACTAGCCAATCAATGGTTCTTGTTCCGATGACTGGATTGGCGTTGTTGGTGTTTGTATAAGTGACAGTTTGTAGTGCGCTTATGTAATTAGTCTTGGTTGTTGTGCCGCTGAGAGTTAATACTCCTGTGCTGGAATTCCAGTTGCCCGTGATTCCATAGGCATCGCTGAATGCCAGCTGATCTTCCGTGCTGACGTATGTGCCATTGCTGATTGAGACTGTTGCGCTTTCAATATTCTCGTCGTCGACATCGCGGATATCAAGGCTTCCGTCAATGACAATGACATTGCCTTGACCCTCAATATACTTCTTAGTTTTGATTGCATCAACAAGAAATGGAATGTCATTAATGCCTGCGATTGTAATTGTAAGTTCGGCTTGATCTGTATCTTCGCTGTCACTCAGTGTGTAGCTGAACGTGTCTGTCCCTGTTTCACCAGCGTTGAGTGCATCTGCGCTGGTCTTGTTGGCTGTATATGTATAAGATCCATTGGTTTGGAGTGTGAGCTGGCCATAGATGCCATCGAGTGCAGTATTAAACTGGCCGATTCTTGGTGAATCTGTATCACTTAAACCAGCGTGAAAATTGCTAATCGAAAGAGTGTCATTCACATCTTCATCAGAGTCGTTTGCGATCAGGCCTTCGACCTCTGTCTTGCTTAGTGCTTCGTTTTCGTTGAGCGAACCGCTGTCGTCCTCTGCGACCGGGGTACTGTTCACATTTTGTACGTAGATAGTGATTGTCGCTGTTGATGTTCCACCTGTTGAAGATGCTTTGATTTGCAACTCATGACGATCGCTTGTTGTGTAATTCAGTGTTTTATTTGTTGCGAGATAAATTTTTCCCGTTTCTGAATCAATGGTAAAGAGCTTTGTGTCGTTTCCATCGAGAATGGAATATCTGATGGGATCATCATCCTGATCAGTGTCATTACTTGTATTGCTATCGGCTAGATCGATGAGTTCACTGCCATCGGCAACGGTCTCAAGGACGTAGATGTTTTGATTTGAGAGTGCAGGAGGATTGTCGTTGTCGTCGTTTTTGACTGTTGTTGTTGCGGATTCGGTTCCTGCGTACCCACCGGTATTGGATGCCGTCGCAGTGAGAGTGGTGGTGATATCGCCGTCAATGAGCCCATCGTCGACACCGGCGATGGTGACGGTTTGAGGTGTATTCCAATCGGAGGTTGTGAAGGTGAGAGTGTTTGAAGAGCTGAGGGTGGAGCCGCTCAGTGAGTTTTCACTGGTGTCGTTGCCTGTAATGGCGACGGTGACAGTGTCTGTGGGCTGGGCATCGAGGACGACGGTGAATGTGGCGGTGGAGCCGGCTTCTGTGGTGACGAGGGGAGTGCTGGCCTGGGCAATGGTGATGCCGGCAACCTCGTCGTCAGAGTTCTTGATGGTGGTGGAGGCGGATTCAGTGCCTGCGTAACCGCCGGTGTTGGAAGCGGTGGCGGTAATTGTGGTTGTGATATCGCCATCGACGAAACTGTCGTCGACACCGGTGACCGTGATGGTCTGGGCTGTGTCCCAGTTGGCGGTTGTGAAGGTGAGAGTGTTTGAAATGCTGAGGGTGGAGCCGCTCAGTGAGTTTTCAGTGGCGTCGATGCCTGTGATGGAGACGGTGACGGTGTCTGTGGGCTGAGCATCGAGAACGACTGTGAATGTGGATGTGATGCCGGCCTCTGAAGTGAGCAGATCAGCGCCTTCTTTGTTGGCGCCTTGGGTGATGGTGACGCCGTTGCTGCCATCGTCGGTGTCGTCGTCGGTGGTTTGGAGCGTTGCTGTGGCCGTTTCAGTGCCTGCGTAACTGCCGGTGTTGGAAGCGGTGGCGGTGATTGTGGTGGTGATATCGCCATCGACGAGGCTGTCGTCAACGCCGGTGACGGTGATGGTCTGGGGTGTGTCCCAGTTGGCGGTGGTGAAGGTGAGCGATGAGGCGCTGAGCTCATGCTCTGTGCTGTCGTCGCCGGAAATGGCGACGGTGACGGTGTCTGTGGGCTGGGCGTCGAGGACGACGGTGAAAGAGGCGGACGTGCCTCCTTCTGTAGTGACCAGGGGAGTGCTGGTCTGAGCAATGGTGATTCCAGAACTGTCAAAGATCCGAACTTGGCCGGAATTTCTTGCGTTGTTGTCATTGTTATGGGCCCCAACAGCGACTCTTGTTCCACCTCCATTCAGACTTAATCCGTGCCATCTTGCGGCAAGGTCGTTTGTGTTTTGCCCATTAATGTCTGATCCAATCTGGATCCAAGTGTCTGATTGAAGCTCATAAAGTCTGGCTTGGCCAACATTATTTTTATCAGAGTTATAAAATCCCGATCCTATCGCTAACCGAGATCCGTCATCAGAAATGCTGACCTTTGTTCCTGCTTTTTCCCCGGCTTGATTGCCAACTAGTGTCTGTCCAATTTGTGCGTAAGAAGAGCCATTTCTTTTATAGACCTGAGCGTAGCCTTCGTTGGATGATGTGTTGCCCCCGGTATCGTGATTTCTTGCTCCTACGGCAAGATAAGTACCGTCTGATGAGAGCGCAACCGAATAGCCGAGGTTGTCAGTACGTTTTTCACCTTTGATTTCTGTTATCTCATTCCATTGGTTGTCGATTAATTCGTATACATTAACGGCGCCTGAATTGCTGGCGTTGGTTGCGTCAGCTCCAAATGAGCCCACTGCGATGATGCTGCCATCATCGGATATATCAACCGCGTATCCATATCGGTCATTGTTTTTTGTTCCAGAGAGCGTTGTGCCAATTTGCGCCCATTGGTTATTGCTAAATTGGTAGATCTGGGCTCTGCCTGTCTGCATTTTGGATGAGCCCAAAATGACGTAGTTTCCATCTCCAGAGAGAGCAACATTTTCGATGCGTCCTTTCTCGACAGGCCCCGCGATGCCGCCGGTTTGTAGCTCACTCCAATCTCCATTAGTAAAGCTGTAAACATTGACTCTCCCGGTCTTTGTTCCATTCGCTGTGTTGGCAAACAATGCAGCAACAGCAAGCTTTGTTCCATCATTTGAAAGGCTGACCGAGTATCCGAATTGTTCTTCGGCGCTAGCACCCTCGATTTCGCTGCCTAATTGTTGCCAGCTGCCATTTACGTCTTGATAGACGGTGACACTGCCTTCGTTTGTTTGCGTAAAGCTGCTGTTGACGTCGTCAAAAGGTGCTCCAACCGCAAGGATTGTTCCATCTTGTGAAAGACTGACTGCGTACCCGGCTTTTGCAGAAATTGAGGAGCCATTAATCTCATTGCCAACTTGTATCCATTCGAGTGAGTTATTTTGTTGTGAAAACTCTGCGTCAATTTGTTCGTTGTTAACGGTAATGTGCCCAAGATCCTTGAGTTCAAGGTAATGGTTTGGATCCTCGATGTTGCCGCTTTCAGTCAGTAAATCTGCAAAATATAGACCCTCATCTCCAGGCGTGTCTGTGGTGTGAATCAGTGCATCAAGGTGGTGGCCATACTCTTCGGTGAGAACCTTGATAGTGTCAGTTTCGCTGGCGGCCTTGACCCAGTCATGGTTGAGGTAGATGGTTTGCTCTGATGCTGCATAAGCTCCAGCGGCACCCACCATGGAGGCTTGCTGAAGGAATTCAATCGGGGGAATGTCGCTGGAGAGACCTTGGCTCAGGCGCTCCACGATTCCGGTAAGAAGTTCTGGGGGGTTGTTGGAGTCGAGGTGCAGCGCTGTGTTGGCTGCCGTCAGAAGCTCACCCTCTGACGCCCACTCCTGCAGCTGGGGATGCCAAAGCTGCTGCAGTGATTCTGTGGTGATCCGCGGTTCTGCTGTCGCATGATCGAGCTCTTCTGCTGAACAGTCAGTGGGCTGTGCTTCGTTGGAATCGAGTGAGTTGAGGTTTGTCGAAGTGCTTGGTGTTGGAGACGTGCTGTCGTTGTTGATGTCGCTGGCCGTGCGCCTGTTGTTTTGTTGGGTGACCGAATCCGACACCGACGCGTCTACAGCTTCGATGGGTGTGGATTTTGCTGCAGGGGCTATCAGTGCGCTGATGCTTTCAGCGGCTGCATGGGTCGCCTGTTCGCCAGGTTCTGACATCACGTCTTGCTTCAACTCAGGCGAAACGACCTGACTTGGTGTGTGATCCAGTCATTGCTGATCACGTGCATTCACGGGTCAACTCAGACATTTCTCATTCTATTCTTAGAGAAAAGAAAACGTGTGGCAACAAGGGTCTGAGCCTGTTAGTACGCGACCGCCGCTGCTTGATCAGCTTCAGGTTCGGGCTCTGTTGGAGAGGGTGTTTAGCAGTGGTTCCCAGCCTTGTTCTGAACAGTGGCGAGCAAAAAAGCTACATTCAAGTGATTAACTCCACATTCACGGTCATGTCGTTGAAGTCCCAGTCGCTCTGATTGGAGTCGTGGGTGTCCTCGTAGCCGAAGAAGTTTCTGCCCAGCGTTCTAACTTGTGTCCAGCTTTCCGAAGCGCTTGAAAACCCTGCTGTGAACAGTTGATTGGTGGTTTGGTTGATGAAAACGGGTGCGTAAAAGCCTTGATCGCTTTGGTTAAGTGTCAAGCTCGCTGTTTGTGTTCCTGACCCGCTTGTTACAAGCTTGCCTTGGTCTGGGTGAATAAGTTCGTCTTCAATCGCGGTTCGAAAGGCCTCTTTTGATTGGCTTGAAATGCCATTCACGATGATTTCGTTGTCGTTGAAATCGTCTATTTTGATCAGTGCGAATTGGTTGGTGTCATCGCATTCGCTGTTGATGGAAAGTTTGATCTGCGAATTGTCTTTAATCTCTGTAAAGTTTAAGATAGTGTCTTCGACATTCTTTTGTTGAGATGCCAGTAATGCCGCTACGGGTCTTGAAGCTTCCTGGGAGCTGGTAATGCGTAATTGCAGGTCGTCACTGTCCTCGTCGATGCTTGGATTGTCATTTAGTCTTGCACTGATTGAGTCGCTTTCCTGAAAAAAATTAATCTCCGGGAATTCAGAAAAGGTGTTTTGGTTCTGGTGGCTATGGAATGAAAAAGTGGTTCCTCCCCTGGCGTAAAACTCATGCCAGCCAAGATTGGTCGACCACTTTGTAGCTCCAACGCTTCCTAGAGTGTTGCCTCTGTTATCAGTGACTTCAAGCACGTTATGGTGTTCTGTTACTGCTCCTGTCGCTTCGAGTTGAATCCAAAGACCTTCTCCTTCAGTGACTTGAAGTTGTTTCCTATTAGACGCGACGATGAGTTGGCTGCCGGAAAGAGGCGGTCTTGATGGGAGATCGACACTTTCACTTTCTTGTGGTGAAGAGGCAAAAGCGGCTGAAGATCCTGATGATTGATTGCGCGTATCGATTGAGAAGTTGACGGAGTTGTCGGCATCGGCCCCATCGTTGTTGGTGTTGCCGGCGGCATCAGAAAATTTCGAACTGGCAACTGAGATCACACCATCGGTGGTGCTGTCAGATGTGGGTGTAAAGGTTGCGGTGTAAACGGTGCTGGAAACAGCAGTCCAATTGGAGAGGGATCCACCGGAAACGGCGACATCGGATTCGACGAAATCTGTGGCAGCTTCTGAGAGGGTGAAGGTGAGTGTTGATGTATCACCAGAACTCAGGGAGTTATCAGCATCGTCATCGGTGACGGCAATGGTGGGCGCCGTGAGGTCCGTCAGCCGGAAGACGCGCACATGCCCAGCACTCGATCCGTTGTCGTCGTTAAAAATGGAGCCGATGGCAACGGTGCTGCCATCGCGCGATAGGGAGATCTGGCCTCCGCTGTAGTCATCGGCCGCTTCTCCATCGATGTCGCTGCCGATGTGATTCCAGGCCGTGCCATCCCACTGGTAGATGCGGGTGTGGCCAGAATTCGTGCCGTTGGCAGCGTTTTGCGGTGCCCCGATGGCGACGACGTTGCCATCACCGGAAAGGGAAACCATGGCGCCACTGCGGTCGCCAGCGCTCTCTCCATCGATGTCCTCACCGCGCTTGACCCAAGCCGTGCCATCCCAGTCGTAGATGCGGGTGTGGCCTGAGTCGCTGCCGTTGCCGTCGTTGTATTTACCGCCGATGGCGACAACGTTGCCGTCGGTGGAGAGGGAAACGGAGAGGCCGCTCTGATCGCCCCCGCTTTCGCCATCGATGTCGTCACCGCGCTTGACCCAAGCCGTGCCATTCCAGGTGTAGATGCGGGTGTGGCCCGACTTGTTGCCGCCACCGCTGTTTTGTTGCGCGCCAATCGCCAGTGTGTTGCCATCGCCTGAGAGCGTGACTGCGCAGCCACTGAGGTCTTGAGCGGTCTCTCCATCGATGTCAGTGCCGCGTTGCACCCAAGCTGTGCCATTCCAGGCATAGACGCGGGTGTGGCCGGCGTTGTCGCCGGAGGCGTTGTCGTTGTATTTGGCACCGATGGCAACAACGCTGCCATCGCTCGACAGGGAGACAGCACCACCGCTGTTGTCATTCGATGCTTCGCCGTTGATGTCGCCGCCGCGCTGCACCCAGGCGCTGCCATCCCAGGCGTAGATGCGGGTATGGCCTGATTCATTGCCATTGCCATCGCCATTGTTGCTAATCGCCCCGATCGCAACGACGGATCCATCGTCAGAAATGGAGACGGCACTGCCTGAGTAGTCCGTATTCCACTCTCCATTGATGTTGTCGCCGCGTTGATCCCAGCGACTGGTGCCTGAATTCCACGCATAGATGCGCGTGCGGCCTCGCCTGTTGCCACCGCCGTCGTTGTAGTGCGCACCGATGGCCAGAATGGTTCCATCACTGGAGAGAGCAACGGAGCCGCTCTCATCACCAGCGGCTTCTCCATCAATGTCGTTGCCGAGCCGGGTGAATGGTGGCGCTGAGACCGTGTCGACGGTGAGGGTGACGGAGTTATTGCTATCGCCGCCATCGGCGTTGGTGTTGCCAGCTGCATCAGCGAAGACGCCGGAGGCAATGGAGATCACCTCATTGGTGTCGCTGCTGGTGTCTGGTGTGAAGGTGGCGGAATAGGAGCTGCCGGAACCGGAGAAGTTGGAGAGGTTGCCACCGGTTATGGAGACATCGGCCTCAACGAAATCCGTGGATGATTCCGAGAGGGTGAAGGTGAGGGTGGCCGTTTCTCCAGCGCTTAGCGACGAGACATCAGAGCTGACGGCAATGGTTGGCCTGACGGTGTCGACGGAGAGGGTGACGGAATTGTTGGCATCCGAGCCATCAGCATTGTTGGCGCCGCTTGAATTGGAGAAGACTCCAGATCCAACAGAAATGACACCGTCTGTTGTGCTGTCTGCTGTTGGCGTGAATGTTGCGGAATAGGAGGTGCCGGACCCGGAGAAGTTGGAGAGGGTGCCACCAGAAACGGTGACATCGTCAACAGTGAAGTCGGAGGAGGCTTCTGAGAGTGAGAAGGAGAGGGAAGCGGTTTCGCCAGCGTTGAGGGAGGCGACATCGGCTGTCAGGGCGATGATGGGAGCAAGGGTCCAGTTGCTGGGGATGTAGACGTTGGTTTGCTGCTGGTCGTCGAACCCCACCAGAGTGAGGGTCTGATCGCCCGTGAACGTCGAGGCCGAAGTCAGCTTCAGCACATCTTGGTAATAGAGGCGGATGTAGCCGTCGGTGCCGTAGCTAAGCCGGAACTCACCACCCTTAAGGGTCCCCTCAGCGCCGGTTTGGCTGCTGTTGTCCGTCCAACCAACCAGGGCATGCTTGGTGCCAGTGCCACCAATCCATCCGCCGAAGCTGACGTAGCGGAGGTCCCAAGGGGAGGTCTCGGCGAAGTTGTAACCCGCTGTGCCGAGCGAGTTGGTCCCTAAGTTGTCAAGAATTGACTGGCCCTCAGCACTGAGAATGCCAATCGTGGGCGGAATCCCCCCGTAGCTATACGTCAACTCCTGACCCTGCGACAGCAGGGTGTTGTATTGAATCAGTGCGTCTTCAGTGAGTTGGATTTGGTTTGGCTGTATGAGGTTGCCGCCAAACTCGGTGAACCCTGTGAAGCTGAATTCCGCTTTAATCCACGTTCCGTCGACAAAAATTAGACCCGTCGAAATGTGTCGATCGTTTGTATCAATCTCTGCGGTTTGTTGGGTGAGATGGTTTGAGAAGGTCAGGCCCTCGTCGCCTGGTGTATCTCTCTTGTTAATGATGTGATCTAAGTGGTGGCCAAACTCTTCTGTTAGGACGCTGATTGTTTGCTTGTTTGTTGCTCTGCTGAGCCAGCTTTTATTGAGATAGATCGTGCCAGTACTCTCGGCGTAGGCGCCAGCGGCGCCCGACATGGCGGCTTGCTGAAGTAGCTCAATCGGGGGAATATCGCTGGTTTCGCCCGCTGCCAGATTGGCAATTAGGGTTTTGAGCTGTTCTGGGGGGTGGTTGGAGTCGAGATGTAGCGCCGTGCTGGCTGCCGTCAGAAGCTCGCCCTCTGACGCCCATTCCTGCAGCTGCGGATGCCAAAGCTGCTGCAATGACTCTGGGGTGATCGGCGGTTCAGCTGGCGTGGGGCTGGGCTCTGCTGCGTTCGAATTGAGCGGGTTGAGCTCCGTTGCGTCGCTCGATGCTGGAGACGTGCTCTCGGTTCTCTCGTTGCTGGCGTCGCTGGTCAGGCTGGTTGGTTCACTGCCGGTCTCAGGTGCGCTGGTGCTGATGGCGCTGCTCTGTTCTGACACCGACGTGGACACCGAAGCGCCTGCTGCTTCAATCGGTGTTGCTTCAGCGGCAGCAGCTGTCTGTGCGCTGAAGCTTGCTGCAGGTGCGTTGCTTGCTTGTTCACTGAGCTCAGACATCGCGCCCTGCCTCAAGCCAGGCGAAACGATCCGCCTTGATGGGTCACCCAGTGATTGGTGATCACGCGCATGCGCGACACATCTTAAGAAACTCTCATCCAATTTTTGGGAAGGGTGAACTTTTCTCCAAGGGGGGTCTGAGCCTGTTCGTACGCGCTTGTTGTCGGCTGATCAGCTTGTGGCTTGCAGTCCGTTGGTGAGCGTCTCCTGCGGTTGCTCCCCGTACTGCTCTTGATAGTGACGGGCGAAGTGGCTGCGGCTGGTGAAGCCCATCGATGCTGCGCTGTCGCCAACACCGGTCAGGCCTTGGCTCGCTCGGCGGGCCGGGTCTAGCAGCAGTTGCCTGACGCGATCCATGCGGATCGAGCGTTGCAGTTCCAGGGGTGTGCGTTCGAAATGTTCCCTGGATCCCCGGAACAACGACGTACGCGATTGGAACAGCTCGGCGCTGAGTTCGTCGGCGGTGACGATTGCCATCGGGCGCCTGGCGCACCAATGCAGCAGGTCGATGGCGGCTTCATGGCGTGCTTCACGCTTGGCCACCAGTGAGGTGCGTGCCTTGGGCTGTTCAAAACAGCGAATCACGGTGTCCAGCAGCTGGTCGGGTTCTTCGGGGGTCCACCGCTGCTCACCCCGTGCAATTCGGTTGTTGAGCTGATCCCGCAAGGTCTGCTGAAGTTCAGGCTGTAGTTCCAGTTGATTGGTGCTCTCCCAGCGTTCCAGGGTGCGCTCGCTGCCTCCCCGTCGGTCCAGCTGCTCCACCAGGATTTCTTTGCCAATCACGATGGTGGCCAGCCGGGCACCAGCTGGGATCCTCAGGTCGAAGTCGGTGAGGTGACGGTTGTATCCCATCAAGGCTGGCCATGCCACGGGAATGCCTTGCGCCCGATAGGGCGATGACGCCTTGGACTCCTCCAGAGGGATGGCCACAGTGCATGGTTTCGGCCGCCGGGTTCCGCTGAGAAAAAGGCTTTGATTGGTTTCCAGCAGATTGAAGCGAATCGCGCCGAGGTGAAAGATGCGCAGTCGGCCCTGGAGCGGCCCGCGGCTCATCTGCAGCGCTACAAGATCAGGTGAGAGTGGACTGAAGAGCTCCTGCAGGCCTTGGCAGCTGGAAAATGTGCTGTCGAACTGAATCACCGACGGGCCGAAGTCGTACTGGAACTGTTGCTGTTCGTGCGCCCGATCGTTCGCGATGGTGAGCCGATGCGTACGCGATTGTGTTCATTCCTGGATGGCGGCTGCGTGGTCGAGGCTGCTGTTGACGGTTTGGTCGGACACTGGTGTCGTTTTTCGCGCGCTGGTTGTTGTCAGTGGTGGTTCGTTCTCTGCTCGCTGGCCTTGCGGCGAGCTTGTTGATTGCCGAGCCGGTTGCCGCCCAGCGCAATCCGATCACGTCCTTCACGCGACTGTGGGGTGAGTGGGATGTGGTCCCGAACACGCAATGGGCTCCCAAGGCTGTCGATCCATCGGCGCAGCCCGATCGCTCGATCCAGATCTTCAAATTTCAGCCCGTCGTTCCTTTCCGACTGAACGACGACTGGACCGTGCTGACGCGCACGATCTTTCGCTTCATCTCCTTGCCCACGGCGGATCCCCTGATAGGGCTGTCGCCAGCAGGTGGGCCCGCACTGCTGGGCTGGGATCAGCGCAGTCAGGCCGGCCTGGCCGACATCAGTCCCACCGCCTTTCTGGTTCCGGATCTCGGCCCTGACTTAACCATCGGCCTGGGCTCATCGCTGGTGGTGCCTGTCGGTGATGGCGCGATAGACAGCGGCAAGTTGTCCGTCGGTCCTGCACTTCTGGCCTTTTTTCATCGCGGCTCCTGGGTCGTGGGGGCGCGCATGCGCAATGTGTGGTCGGTGGGTGGCCAGTCCGATCGCGACGACGTCAACCGCATGGTGGTGCGTGGACTGTTGCGCTACCAATTGAATCCCGACTGGTATCTGATTTCCTCTCCGATCATTGCCGCCGATTGGACCCAGCCGGATGGCAAAGGCTGGGTCGTGCCGGTTGGCGGCGGTGTGGGTCGCTCGTTCCGGCTGGCCGGTCAGCCCATGCAGGTGTCGGTGGAGGGCTACTACAACGCGGTGAAGCCTCAGGTGTTGGGTGAGGAGTTGCTGGGTGACTGGACGATCCGCACCCAGTGGCAGATCCTCTTTCCCAACTGAGCCGCATCAGCGCCGGTTCGAGCGACTGAGGGTCGCGATAAAGGTGCGTCGACCGAAGCGGCGAACCCTGTGGCGCCCCCGCGGCAGCCAGCGGGTGGTGTTGCGCAAGGCCTTCAACCATCCGGCCACATAGTCGCGATGGCGCTGTGGACTGAGAACCCAGCGCGCGAGGTAGGACGAGCCAACACCCAGGAGCAGAATCCGACCGATCCACATGCGCGGGTTCTTGGTTCAAGCCGCCAGGTTGCGGAAGCGGGTGAACTGGGGCTCGAACAACAGCTTCACGGTGCCCACCGGACCGTTGCGGTGCTTGGTCACGATCACTTCGGTGATGCCGCGGTCGGGTGTTTCCGGGTTGTAGTACTCGTCGCGGTAGATCATCAGCACCAGGTCGGCGTCCTGCTCGATCGAGCCGGATTCCCTCAGGTCGCTGAGCATCGGTCGTTTGTTGGTGCGTGACTCCACGCCACGGCTCAGCTGGGAGAGCGCGATCACCGGCACGTTCAGCTCCCGGGCCATCTGTTTGAGGGCACGGGTGATCCGCGAAATTTCCTGCACGCGGTTGTCAGGGCTCGATCCTTCCATCAGCTGCAAGTAGTCGATCACCACCAGGCCTAGCTCCTTGCCCTGTTCTGCCATCAGCCTGCGGCAGAGCGAGCGCATTTCCAGCACGCCTGAATTCGGTTTGTCGTCGATGTAGATCGGCAGCTGGCCGAGTGTGTTGATGCCTTGCCCCAGGAGCGGCCACTCGTCCTGTTGCAGCCGACCGGTGCGCAGCCGACCGGCTTCGATGCCCACCTCCATCGACAGCAGCCTGTAAGTGAGCTGCTCCTTGCTCATTTCCAGGGAGAACACGCAAACCGGCAGGTCATGCAGCTGCGCCACGTTCTTGGCCAGGTTGAGCACGATCGAGGTTTTTCCCATGGCGGGACGTCCGGCCACGATGATCAGGTCACTGCGTTGCAGGCCCTGGGTCATGGCATCCAGGTCGTAGAAGTTCACCGGGATGCCCGCCACGGAGGTGCCCAGGGAGCGGCTTTCGATTTCGTTGAAGGTGCTGGTGAGAATCTCCGCCGTGGGGGTGAGACCTTTCGATGGTTTTTCCTGGCTGATGGCAAAGATCGTCTGCTCGGCTTTGTCGAGCACCTGCTCCATCGGCAGGCTTTGATCAAAGCCCAGTTGAATCACCTCGTTGCCGGAGCGGATCAGCTGGCGGCGCAGGAACTTGTCCATCACCAGTCGGGCCACCTGCTCGATCGACGCGGTGGAGGCCACGCGTTCGACCAGCTCCACCAGCCGGCTGCTGCCGCCAACTTTCTCGAGCGCACCTGTATCGGCCAGCCAGGCCGTCATCGCCGTGAGGTCGGTGGGTTTGCCCTGGCTGTGGAGCATCACCGCCGTGCGGAAAATCTCCCGGTGGGCATTGAGATAGAACGCTTCCGGCTGCAGCACATCCGCCACACGGCCGATGGCATCGGGGTCGAGCAGGATTCCGCCAAGAACGGCTTCCTCGGCTTCCAGATTCTGGGGAGGAATCGAGTCAGGCAGGGCTTCAAAGCTGGGCTCGTCTCGTTGGCGACCCTTGCCGAAACCGCGGCGTCCCCCCTCGGCGGACTCGCCGCCAGGACCAGGCATGGGAACGCTCACCATGGTGGCAGCTGCTCGAAGATGATCAACACTCTGACGCACCTTCACCGGTCACGTCAGAGTGTGTGCGCGGTCGCGATCAGTAGCTGACCACTTCCAGGTTGATCTCAGCGGTCACTTCGCTGTGAAGCTTTACTTGCACCTTGTAGTTGCCGGTGCGATGAATGTCGGGAACGGTGATGTCGCGACGATCCACTTCTTTCTTGGTGGCCTCCTCGATCACTTCGGCCACATCGCCGTTGGTGACGGTGCCGAACAGCACGTCGTCATCACCGGTCTGCTTCTTGACGGTGAAGCGGCCGATGGTGTCGAGAGCGGTGCGGAAGGCAACCGCTTCCTGCTTCAAGGCGGCCTGACGCTCGGCTTCCTTGGCGCGGCGGTGTTCCACCTGCTTCATCACTGCGGGAGTGACAGGAACGGCTTTGCCGAAGGGCAGCAGGAAGTTGCGGGCGTAGCCGGGAGCAACGTCCACCAGATCGCCGTCACGGCCGAGGCTGAGAACGTCCTCGTTCAGGACGACTTGTACGCGCTTGGCCATGGAGAACGATCCTGACGACGTCGAATGAGCAGTCGGTAACTTTACGACGCCGCCGGCAGGCGTACTTTCTTGGCCAGGCCAAGGGCGCGCATCAGACGGATGTGCTCCCAAGTGAGGTCGATTTGGCCCGGCTGAAGACCGTGACGTGCGGAGTGGGGGAAGGCGTGATGGTTGTTGTGCCAGCCCTCGCCAAAGGTCAGCGCTGCCACCCACTTGTTATTGCGAGAGGCGTCGCCGCTGTCATGGGCCACGGTGCCCCAGCAGTGGGTGGCGGAGTTTACGAGCCAAGTGACGTGATAAACGAGCACCAGGCGTAGGGGGATGCCCCAGAGCACCAGCCCCCAGCCGCCGGCGCCGGTGGTGCTGCCGATCCAGAACAGCAGCCCAGCCAGGGGCAGTTGAAGCGCCAGGAACCAGTTGTTCAGCCAGCGGTAGTACGGGTCCTTGGCCAGGTCACCGGTCATGCGGGGCACGGCCTGCATGGCCGGGATCGCCTCGAACATCCAGCCCATGTGGCTCCACCAGAAGCCGCGATGGCTGTTGTGGTGATCCGCATCCGTATCGGAGAACTTGTGGTGATGGCGATGCAGCCCCACCCAGTCGATCGGGCCGTGCTGGCAGCTCAGGGCACCGCAGGTGGCGAAGAAGCGTTCCAGCCATTGCGGCAACTGGAAGGAGCGGTGGGACAGCAGACGGTGATAGCCGATGGTGACGCCGAGGCAGGCGGTCACCCAGTAGAGAATCAGCAGGCTGGCCACGGCTTGCCAGCTCCAAAAGGTGGGAGCCAGGGCCAACAGGCTCAGGGCGTGAATCACGATCATGAATCCGATTGTGAGCCAGTTTTTGCCACGCTCTGCGGGCACGGGCTGTTCGCCCTTGCGTGGTTGGTGCAACAGGGTTGCCAGCTGCAGAGCACGGTGCGAGGCTGCAGGGCGACTGGGCGGTGACGGCGTGTCAATCACGCTGGAAACCATGGTCTGATCCGTTAGATGCCCAAACATTACATCCGATACGGATCCGTATCAAGCAATGAGCAGTGTGAGTGGTTCTGATCATGTGACCAAGGGTTACCGGCAGCGCCTCGAGGAAGGGCGTCAGGCCATGGCCCACTTGATCCATGTGTGGCACGAGCGCAATGGTTGGTCCCATAAGGTTTTGCCAGCCTTAGCCGATGCGCTGGACCTGGGTCGGGTGCATAACTCCCAGATCTCCAACCTGCGCAACGGCAAGCTTTCATCTCCAGGCCCTGAACTCTTCCTGGCTCTGGGGCAGGCCAATGCAGTGCTACATCAAGGGGTTGAGCCGATCCACGCCCACCTGGCTGAAGTCCATCCCGATCTGCTGCGGGTGCTCAGTGACAGCGCAGTTCCCTTGCTAGGGGTCGATGGGGAGCCTCTGGGTGCCGGTGATTTTTTGGAAATCTTTGTGGGCCTCGGACCCCTGCCCCCCGGTTTCGACTGGCGCATCGACGCTGGTGAAGCGGCTCAACTGAGTGCTGCGATGGCCGACAGTCTTTGCCGCGGGCAGGCCTGGCGGCAGTGTCGTGATGCGGTGATGGAGGCCTATCCCGTCACCAAGCCCCAGCGTCGCGAGCGTTTTGCGGAGGTGATGGCCGGCCTCAGGGAATACAGCGCTGAAGAACTCGACGGTGAATTCCTCGATCTCTATGCCACGCACCTGGCCCTGGAGGGGAACAAGGGCCAGACCGCCGAAGCATTTTTAGGAGAGTTGCGGGCTGCGGCTCAGCCGGGGTAGCGCGCCTGACGCACCCGACGGGTGAGGCCAAGTTTCTGCAGCAGGCGGATGTGCAACCAGGTGATGTCGATCTCAAACGGGCGCAGGCCGTGACGTGCGCTGGCGGGGAAGGCGTGATGGTTGTTGTGCCAACCCTCTCCAAACGACAGCACCGCCACCCACCAGCAGTTGCGTGACAGGTCGGGGCAATCGAAATTGCGATAGCCGAAAGCGTGTGTGGCGGAATTCACCAACCAGGTGACGTGATACACGACCACCAGGCGCAGGGGGATGGCCCAAAGCACCAGGCCGAGGCCACCGCCGTGAACGCCCGCAGCATTGCCGTACCAATAGAGCGCCAGGCCGATGGGAATCTGCAACAGCAAGAACCAGCGATCCAGCCACACGTAGAAGCGATCGTTGATCAGATCGCCGCCAAAGCGTTCCTTGTGCTCCAACGCGGGAATGTCGTGAAGCATCCATTCGCTGTGGCTCCACCACAGACCGCGTCCAGCATCGTGGTGGTCGTTGGGTTGATCTGAATATTTGTGGTGATGGCGATGCAGCGCCACCCAATCGATCGGTCCGCTCTGACAGGCGAGTGTGCCCATCACCACCAGCACGCGTTCCAACCAGCGGGGAACCTCAAAACTGCGGTGTGCCACCAGGCGATGCAGGCCGAGGGTGACGCCCAGCACGGTCGCCCAGTAAAGAACGCCGAAGGCGATCACCCCTTGCCAGCTCCAGAAGCGCGGCAGCAGAGCCACGGTTGCGAGCACGTGCATCACCACCATGAAGGAGGTGGTGCCGACCTTGAACTTGCGCTGTCGGCGGGGAAGGCGTTCACGGGGCGCCATCACCGCAGCGCGCATGCGCAATTCGCGGGTGGAGCTTGTGTCTGCCGGAGTGCTGATAACCAAGAAGTTTCTCCTTGAACCGGTTTTGCTGCGGTCGGAACGGCGACAGCCGGGACTTTGGCAAATCGGTTGGAAATGTGAATGTAAGAGAACGCAGCAGGTAAATCGCGGCTTTTTGATGGCACAGGTTTCTGGAGGGCAGGGCGTCAACACCGCTGCCATGCGGATGGATCCCAGCGAGGCAGAGGCATTTGCCCAGCGTCATGTGCTGGCGGTACGAGACCGTTTGGAGCCCCTGGCCCGTGAGCGCACGGCGGAGGTGACGCTGCGTCTGCAGAAGATTCTGGATGCGTTGGCTGCCGAGCGAGTGGGCACGCAGCACTTTGCTTCCGTGAGTGGTTATGGCCACGGCGACCAGGGGCGTGAGGTGATCGACCGTGTGTTCGCTCGCGTCCTGGGGGCTGAAGCGGCAGCGGTGCGGCTGCAATTCGTCAGTGGCACCCATGCCATTGCCGCTGCATTGTTTGGCGTGCTGCGGCCCGGTGATCGGATGTTGTCGATCACCGGGCGTCCCTACGACACGCTGGAGGAAGTGATCGGTTTGCGCGGCGAGGGACAGGGGTCGTTGAAGGAGTTCGGCGTCGCTTACGACGAACTGCTGCTCACCGAAGATGGTGCCGTGGATCTCCAGGCACTCGATCAGGCTCTGGAGCAACCGCGCCGTCTGATCCTGATCCAACGCAGCTGTGGCTACAGCTGGCGTCCTTCTCTGACCGTGGAGGTAATCGGGCAGCTCTGTGCACGCATTCATGCGCGTCAGCCCGACTGTGTGTGTTTCGTGGACAACTGCTATGGCGAGTTGGTGGAGCCGCAGGAACCTTGTGATGTTGGGGCGGATTTGGTGGCCGGTTCGTTGATCAAGAACCTCGGCGGCACGATTGCGCCCGCCGGCGGTTATGTGGCCGGCCGGGCTGATCTGGTGGAACAGGCCTGCTGCCGGCTGACCGCGCCGGGGATCGGCAGTGAGGGTGGCACGGGCTTCGACCTGCACCGCTTGCTGCTGCAGGGGCTGTTTCTAGCGCCACAGATGGTGACGGAAGCCTTGATCGGTGCGGATTTGGTGGCCGGTGTGTTCGCGGAACTGGGCTATGCCGTGCAGCCCGTCGCCGGTGCCCAGCGTGGTGATCTGATTCAGGCGGTGCAGCTGGGTCGTCCTGAGCCTCTCAAGTTGATCTGCAGAGCGTTCCAGGCCTGTTCACCGGTGGGTTCTTATTTGGATCCGGTGCCCGCCGCCATGCCGGGGTATGCCAGTGATCTGGTCATGGCCGGTGGCACTTTCATTGATGGCAGCACCAGTGAGTTCTCCGCCGATGCGCCGTTGCGAGAGCCGTTCAATCTCTACGTACAGGGAGGAACCCATCGTGCCCATGTGGAGTTGGCGCTGATCAAGGCGCTGGCGGCCTTGGCAGCAGCAGGACACTTGGATCTGGCCCAGACTGGGTGAACTCCGCCGACCTCCGGCTCAATGGCTTTCGACTTTCCTGCCAACTACCGCTACGCCGACAGCCATGAATACGCCTGGCAGGACGATGGGTCAGTGCGGATTGGCTTGAGTGCCTATGCCGTTGATCAGCTCGGCGACATCGTGTTCGTTGATCTTCCAGATGTGGGTACGGAGCTCAACCGTGGTGGTGGGTTCGGAACTGTGGAATCCGTCAAAGCAGTTGAGGAGATGTATGCCCCTCTCAGCGGTGAGGTGCTCACTCGGAATGAAGCGGTTCTGGATGACCCTGAGCAGCTCCAGAACGATCCCCATGGCCAGGGCTGGTTGTTGGTGATCCGGCCCAGCGATCCGGATCAATTCGAGCAGCTCATGGATGCGGCCACCTATGCCACCAAGGTTGCAGCGGCATAACCCTGCTGCGACTGCTCCGTCGGGTTGCCTACGATCTTTAAGAACGCTCGCGCACCATGACCCTGCTGGACCAGCGCATGGTGGAGACGGGTTCCGACGACAGTCGTTCACCGTTTGTTCAGCGCCACATCGGACCCAGCGACACGGCAATCCAGGTCATGCTCGCCAAGCTTGGCTTTGCTGACCTCGAGGCTTTCGTACGGGCTGTCGTGCCCCGGGACATCCTGGATGCTGAGCCCCCGCGGGGGGTGCTGCCCGCCGGCGCCGACGAAGCCCAGGCACTAGTGGAACTGCAGCAGCTAGCGCAGTCCAACCGCGTGATGCGCTCCCTGATCGGCCTGGGTTACTACGGCACGGTGACGCCCGCTCTCATCCAGCGTCAGGTGCTGGAAAACCCCGCTTGGTACACCGCCTACACCCCGTATCAGGCGGAGATTGCCCAGGGCCGGCTGGAGGCCTTGCTCAATTTCCAGACGCTGATCAGTGAGCTCACCGGGCTGCCTATCGCCAATGCCTCGCTCTTGGATGAAGCCACCGCCGCCGCGGAAGCGATGTCCATGAGCTTTGGAGTCTGTAAGCGATCCGACGCCCAGCGTTTTCTGGTGGATGCAGCGGTGTTGCCCCAAACTCTGGCGGTGCTGCGCACCAGGGCTCAGCCCCTCGGGGTTGAGCTTGATGTGGCTGACCCCGAGCGGTTCCAGTGGGGATCGGATGTGTTTGGAGTGCTGCTGCAGCTGCCTGGGCGCAGCGGAATCCTCTGGGATCCGCGCGCTTGCATCGCGCAGGCCCATGAACAGGGTGCGTTGGTCACCGTGGCCATTGATCCCTTGGCTCAGGTGCTGGTGGAACCTGTGGGCAGCCTCGGGGCTGACATCGCGGTGGGCAGCTCCCAGCGTTTCGGTGTGCCGATGGGCGGCGGAGGTCCCCATGCTGCCTTTTTCGCAACCCGTGAGACCTATCGGCGCCAGCTGCCAGGCCGCATCGTCGGCCAGTCCCGCGATGCTGAAGGGCGTCCTGCTTTAAGGCTGGCGCTGCAGACGCGTGAGCAACACATTCGCCGCGACAAGGCCACCAGCAACATCTGTACGGCGCAGGTGCTGTTGGCGGTGATGGCGTCCTTCTACGCCATTCATCACGGCCCCGAAGGACTGGCCAGGATCGCGCGTCGTGTGGTGACGCTGCGTTCGCAGCTTGAGCAAGGTCTGAAGGCGTTGGGGTTGAGCCTGCCCGATGGCTGCCGCTTCGACAGTGTTGATGTGGTCTGTCCTCAGGCTCCGGAGATTCACCGCCTGGCCTTGCAGGAGGGCTTCAACCTGCGCTGTCTGCCCGATGGCGCTGCGATCGAGGCATCTGAAGGGTTCGGCATCAGTCTCGATGAGCACAGCGATGAAGCCGAGGTGCGGCGGCTGCTGACGGTCGTGGCGGCGGCGCTGGAGGCTGACCTGCCTGCACAGGTAGGTCTTGGGGCTGCCGATCAAATGTTGTCTGGCGTGCCGTTGCGATCGGCTCCCTGGCTGCAGCAACCGGTGTTTCACCGCTATCGCAGCGAAACAGAGCTGCTGCGCTACATCCAACGGCTGGTCAGCAAAGACCTCTCGCTGGTGCACGGCATGATCCCGCTGGGCAGTTGCACCATGAAGCTCAATGCTGCGGCAGAGCTGGCGCCGGTCAGTTGGCGGGAATTTGGCGCCATCCATCCGTTCGCTCCAGCGGATCAGCTGCAGGGCAATGAGCGAATGGCGCGGGATTTGGAGCGCTGGTTGGCGTCACTGACTGGATTTGCAGGGGTGTCCCTGCAGCCAAACGCAGGTTCTCAAGGGGAGTTTGCAGGTCTGTTGGTGATCCGTGCCTGGCATCAAGCCCGCGGCCAGGGACACCGCGATGTGTGTTTGATCCCCACCAGTGCCCATGGCACCAACCCCGCCAGTGCCGTGATGGCCGGCATGCGCGTGGTGGCGGTGGCTTGCGATGCACAGGGCAATGTGGATGTGGATGACCTGCGCCTAAAGCTCAAGGATCACGCCGAGTCCCTGGCGGCTCTGATGGTCACCTACCCCTCAACCCATGGGGTCTTTGAGACCCGTATCCGGGAGATTTGCAACCTGGTCCACGACCACGGCGGCCAGGTGTATCTCGATGGGGCCAACCTCAACGCCCAGGTGGGCTTGTGCCGCCCGGGCGCGTTCGGCGCCGACGTTTGTCACCTCAATCTGCACAAAACGTTCTGCATCCCCCACGGCGGGGGTGGCCCGGGTGTTGGTCCCATCGGCGTGGCCGAGCATCTACTGCCTTTTCTGCCGGGTCATCCCCTGATGGCCTGCAGCGGTGCGCAAGCAATCTCCGCAGTGTCCGCGGCGCCCCTGGGAAGCGCCGGCATTCTTCCGATCAGTTGGATGTACTTGCGCTTGATGGGGGCTGCGGGATTGCGTCAGGCAACGGCGGTTGCACTGCTGTCGGCCAACTACCTGGCTCAGCGTTTGGATCCCCACTACCCGGTGTTGTTCAAGGGGGAAGGCGGCCTGGTGGCCCATGAATGCATTCTTGATTTGCGCGGGCTCCGCCGCAGCGCTGGCCTTGAGGTGGATGACTTGGCCAAGCGATTGATGGACTACGGGTTCCATGCTCCGACGGTGAGCTGGCCAGTGGCGGGCACGGTGATGGTGGAACCCACGGAGAGTGAAAGTCTTGAGGAGCTGGATCGTTTCTGCGACGCCATGATCGCGATCCGCGCTGAAGCGGCTGCGATCGAGGCAGGCGCCAGTGACCCTGACAACAACCCGCTGCGCCGGGCGCCGCACACCTTGGCGGCGGTGACAGCAGATCGATGGGATCGTCCCTACAGCCGTGAGCAGGCGGCCTTCCCCCTCCCGGATCAGCGATTCAGCAAGTTTTGGCCGGCAGTGGCGCGCATCGATAACGCGCATGGTGACCGCAACCTCGTCTGCACTTGTCCGAGTGTGGAAGAGCTGGCTTCTGTTCAACCTGTGCGATAAATTTCACGAGAATCGAAAATTAAGCTTCGATTTTTCATCGTGAGAACAATTTGTTCTCCACACTGCACAGCATTCACCAGTCGCAAAGAGGGAATCAATGAGTCGCGACATGAACCACCCCTCCGAATCCAAGGCCCAGAGCGCCGATTCGCTGCAATTGCCTGAGATTCCTGAGTGTCTTCAAGCCGCTCTAGGCCGTGGCCACACCTTGCCGATTGAAGGCACCAACGTGCTTCGTGTTCCTTTTGGCGTCCGCCAGGCCCGACGCCAGCGCCCTGAGCGCCCTGAGCGCTGGGCCACGCTGGTGATCCCCATTCAGTCCCAGGGATCACCCACTCCTCCTCCTCAAGCAGCCTGAGCCAGGCTCTTGGCGGCAGACAGCAGAGTTTGCTCCTGTTCCAGTCGCCAATCCACTAATGCTTTCACGTCTGCCAGCGAGCAGGTGGGCGTGCGAAACGGCAGCAAGGTCATTGGACTGCGCTCTGGCCTGACCAGCCAGCTGTGATTGTTTTGTTGCAGCAAAACAAAACCGCGATAGCGAACCGCGTACTGAGGATCTGGATTGATACCCATTCGTTGAATGGTGCTGTGTGGTGACACTGTCATTTCAGGGCGCCAGATGTGGTGTGTGGCGCAAATCCCGAAACTCTTCGGGATTGATGTGGGTGACTCCGCACTGGTTGCGGTTTAGTTCAAGGCGAACAGGAGCAGATCGCTGTGATCGCAATGGCTTTTGAGGGTCTCTAAGTCAGTCGGACGACCGCGGAATCCCAGGCCATCGCCTCGCCGGAGTGTGTTGCTGCCGCTAAGGCCGCTCAGTTCGATTTCTCCATCAATGACCTGAAGCCAGCGGTGCGATGCCTCAATGCTCGGCAGGTCCAGAGTCTTCCCCTTGGCCACGTTGGCTCGCCACAGGTGAACGGGGCGCTGGATGGCCATGGCATGGGGGTCTATGGGATTAAGCACCGGTGTCCAGGTGTTGGCGTAGAGGTGCACCGCCCGCTGTTCATAGCTGGGAGTGAGACCGTCCTCGCTGGGTTCAATCCAGATCTGCAAGAGCCTGCAGCGCTCGTTTGCCTCATTCATCTCGCTGTGCACGATGCCTGTGCCAGCGCTCATGCGCTGCACTTCTCCGGCCTGCAGCAAGCCGCTGTTCCCGAGCGAGTCGCGATGGGTGAGTTCACCTTCCACCATCACGGTGATGATTTCCATGTCGCGGTGGGAGTGCATCCCGAATCCGCGACCTGCGGCAATGACGTCGTCATTGATCACTCGCAAGGGCCCGAAGCCCATCCAGTCGGGGGAGTAGTGGCCTGCGAAGGAGAAGCTATGAAATGAGTCAAGCCACTCGGTTTGGGTGTGAAAGCGCTCGGGGCCTGGGCGCCGCAGGATGACAGCTTCCTGCTGGTGGGCGTCTGCGGAGAGGTCAGGCATTGGCTCGCTGGGGTGGCTCAAAGGCTTAGGGGTGACATCTGCAGCAGACGCTTGAGCAGCTCTTGGATGGAGCTGTCTTTGGCTGGCCGTGCCTGATTCCCAGCCAGCGTGCGTCCCACCACCTGCGCGCCGAGATGGGTCAACTGGATGCGCAGCACCGTCAGCAGTTCGATGCCAGCTCCTCCGGAGACGGTGGCCATCGCCACAGGTCGGCCGTTGAACAGCCCGCGGAAGTCATCCCCCTGCACCGATAGCCAGGCGATGGCACTGGTAAGCACTGGTGGGATGGAGCCGTTGTATTCCGGTGCACAGATCACCCAGCGGGGAGCCGCCATCAGTTGTTTGTGCAGTGGTCCCACGCCAGCAGGCATGCCCTGCTCTTTCACCTGTGGTGTGAACAAAGGCAGGTCGAGGCTGGTGAGATCCAGCAGCTCAGCGCGCTGGCCCAGGCTGCGCACCTGGTCCACAAACCGCTGCGCCAGGGTCAGGTTCTGGCCATTGCTTGCGGCGATGACGAGCACATCAGGACTGATGGGTGAGCTCATGGGCGCACCTTCCACGGCAGACACTTCATTGTGATGGCTCCTCGCTTCAGGCTGCTTTCAATTCCGCTTCCCTGTAGGGCACGAAGCTGGCTTTGTGGGCGCCGCAGATTGGGCATTCCCAGTCGTCCGGAATCGCTTCAAACGGAGTGCCTGGGGCAATGCCGGAATCCGGATCTCCGGCCACTGGGTCGTAGATCATCGAGCACTGCTTGCAGATCCATTGGCCCGTGATGGGTTGCTCTGCCTGACCTGCCGTTCCCTTGCCTTTCAGTGCCTCAAGGGCGACGCCATAGGTTTCGGCGTGATGCTTTTCAATCGGCGTCAGCAGTCCGAAGTTCTTGGCTGCGGTGCGGAAGCAGTTGGCATGGGTGGCTGATTCTTCGGTTTGCTCGGCGAATTCCGCCGCTGCGCCGCCGTCTCGGTCTGTCTGTGCCTGGGCCGTGAATTCCGGATACATGGTGGTGTACTCGTAGGTCTCGCCCTCGATGGCGAGCTCGAGGCAACGGGTGAGCATGGTCTGTTTCTGCTCATCGCTCAGAGTTGCTGGATCGTCGACCACCAGCTCGGGATGCAGCAGGCGGAAATGGGCAAAGGCATGTTCCGTTTCCTGGGCAGCCGTGTCGCGGAACAACTTGGCGAGCTCTTTGTGGCCCAGTGCTTTGGCTACATCAGCGAAGAACAGATATTTGCGGTTGGCCATGCTCTCACCACCAAAAGCGGCCTCGAGATTGGCTTGTGTATTGGGTTTGGAGAGATCCATGTCTCGGTATCAAATGACATCCAGATTAGCCCTAACTCATAGCGACTATGAGTTGCGTGGACGTGTTGTCGGTTGGATGCGCTCCTCTATTGGGGAGTGGTTGTTAATAGTTCGCTCCGCTGCGGCGCTGATGCACGGCTGTGCTGCCCTCCGTGTCAAAGAGGCCACCGTGCAGCACCTCGGCATAGATCAGCCAGTGGTCTCCGCATTCCATCCGCTGCTTCACTTCGCACTCCATCCAGGCCAGAGCCTCCGGTAGCAGCGGTTGCTCGGAAGGACTGGTCTCCAGCGCGAGTCCCTCGAAGCGGTCCGCCCCTGGCTCAAAGGGTTGCAGAAACTGTTTCATCGGGGCGGTTTCACGTCCTTCGGCCAGCACGTTGAGCGCAAAGCGATCGCCCTTATGCAGCAGCGCTTCCACGGCGCGATCTTTGGCCACGGCAATGGTGAGCCCTGGAGGAGAAAAGCTGGCCTGGCTGACCCAACTGGCCACCATCGCTCCACTGAGCTCGGCCTTGCGCGTGGTGAGAACGCACAGGGATCCCACCACGCGTCCCAGTGCGAGCACCGCGGGATCGCTGCGGCTTTCGCTCATGCTACCGGCACTACGTCTCTGCGCTCGCTGCTCCGTGCGCAGCAGTTGCCTGGCGAAGCGGGTGCCGGTTTCCTCCAGTTCCTTCACTTTGGTGCGGTCTGGGCTGAACTTGATGCGGATCGGGTCAAAGCCGAAGCTGAAGCCGCCATCCCGCAGCTTGTTTTCCAGCAGATCCACCGCTTCTCCGCTCCAGCCAAAGCTGCCGAACACCCCCACGGGTTTGCTGCGGTCGCCTTCCGCCAGCACGGTTCCCAGAGCCGAAACGATCGGTGTGGGCGCGTGGCCACCCAACGTTGGCGAGCCCATCAAGATGGCGTCGGAGGCGCGGATCGTTTTCAGCAGTTCATCGCTGGGGGTGAATTCGCAATTGAGGCTGCACACGGCGACCCCCGTGCGGCTAACGCCGCGGGCCAAGGCATCAGCGATGGCGGCGGTGTTGCCGTAGGCGCTGGCGAACAGCAAGGCCACATTCAGCGTGGCGTTTTGATGGCTTTCGCCCCAGCGCCGGTAGTCATTGAGCAGGCTGCGCCAGCTGGCTTCAATGGCGGGACCATGACCCGGCGCGATCGTGCGGATGTCGAGTTCTTCGAGCCGTCCAACGACGGCATCCACTTGACTGGCCATCGGCGCCATCAGTGAGTCGTAGAAGTGCCGTCGTTCCTCTTCGGTGGCGGTGCGGTTGCTTTCGGCCCAGTCAGGGGTGCAGACATGGGCAGAGAAGAGCTTGTCACTCATCAACAGCCCTTCGCTGTCTTCAAACGCCAGCAGGCCGCCGGGCCAGCGCGGGGTGGGTGCCGGCAGAAGCTCCAGGGTGTGGCCATGGCTGAGGGGCAAGCTCTGCTCCTGGCGGATCACCATCAGCTCTGGCAGGGAGGGCAGCGGCGGTCGATTGTCCGGTTCTCCGGGTGGCAAGGGCTTGCGCTGCATCCAGAGCTCCTGCAGCAATTTGGCCCCAGGGTTGGAGCAGATCAGCGTGATCTTGGGGTAGATCTCCGCCAAGGAGCGCAACAGAGCCACCCGGTTGGGATTCACATGACCCACCACCACCAGCAGCTCATCACAGCCGTGGGGAAGAGCCGCCGCGAGGGCGGGCAAGAACACCTCTGCATAGGCCGCTCCGGGGGGGTGCACAAGCAGGGCTGGGCAGGGCAGGCCATCGACCGCAAGGCCAGCCTCGAACAGGAAACTGTTGGCGGTGCTGCCGCGCTCCAGTGCGTATTCCAGCTCGAAGCGGAGTCGCTGCGGGCTGAGGCCACGCAGGCACACCAGCCCCGGGCTGATGGGCAGTGTGATCACGTCCCGTTGGCTGGCGGGTGCGGTCGGGGGTGACGTCACAGTCATTAGTAGTGATTCCCCACTTTGCGGTGATGCACGGCGGTCATGGCTTCGGTATCGGCCACGTTGCCCTGTTCCACAACGGCATAGATGATCCAGTGATCAGGCCCTTCCATCCGCTGCTCCACCCGGCAGCCGAGGTAGGCCAGAGCATCTCCGAGCACGGGACCGCCGTCAGCAACGCCCTCTAGAACGTTCACACCTTCAAAGCGATCGGCACCGGGACGAAAGCGCTTGAGGAAGTGACGCATCAACTCTTGATGGTTGTCGTTTCGCAGCACGTTGAGCACAAACCGGTCTCCCACCTGCATCAGTGTTTCGATCGCGCGGTCCTTGGCGACGGCCACCGTGAGACCCGGGGGGGCAAAGCTGGCCTGGCTGACCCAGCTGGCCACCATGGCACTGCGCCGTTGCGCTTCGCCTTCGCCCTGGCTGGCGGTCACCACGTACAGGCCACCGCTGAGTCGTCCGAGTGCTTTGTCGAGGTCACCATCGAGGCTCTTCATGGCGGCGATGGTTTTGGCACGTGTCAACAGCTGACCGAGGTCCGTTCCGGCTTCTTCGCAACGCTGGTAGTCGGCACCGGAGGGGAGCTGACGGATGCGCAGCGGCGCGAAGGCTTCCTTCTGTCCTTGGCTGCGCAACTGGCTGGCGACAGCATCGATGGGTTCGTCGTTGCCGCCGAAGGCGTCGTAGACCCCGACTGTTTGTTTGGGTCCGAGGGCGGCCAGAAGGGTGCCAATGGCGGCCTGCAGATCGCTATCGGGTTCCGCGGGCCAGGTGGGCACCACCACGGCCTTGGCATCGCCAATCAGTGCCGTCAGTTCCTGCGGATCGGTGGCGCGCAGGTCCACAAGTTGCACCTGGGCTTCCGCTTTGCCGATGCCATGGGCAATCGCCTGACTGATGCGATCGGAAAACCCGTATTGGCTCAAATAGCAAACAGCGGCGTAGCTTTCGCCTTTGCTGCGCTGACCGCTCCATGTGCGGTAATCATCGATCCAATGCTGCAGATGCTCACGCAGTAAGGGTCCATGGCCCACGGCAATGGTGTTGATCTCAGGCAGCGCATCCATGCGTTTGAGCGCCTGCAGAACGCTGCGGGCGTTCGGGCCCATGAGGCAGTCGTAGTAAAAGCGGAAATCGGGAGCGATCGCTCCCGGGTCGCAATCGAAGACGTCGTCGGAGCAGTAGTGCAATCCGAAGGCATCACAGGTGTAGAGAACGCCCGTGCCGTGATCGAAGGAAAAGATTGTGTCCGGCCAGTGCAGGTTGGGAGCGCTGAGGAACTCAAAGCGATGGCTCACGCCGCTGTCGCGATTCGTGCCGAGATCCAGTTCGTCGCCACTTTTCACCGCCCGAGATTTGAACGGCCTATGCACCTGGTTCTCCAGGAACTGAATCGCAACCTTGGATCCCACGATCTCGATCTCAGGATTCAGATCCAGGAGGTCGCCGATCAGGCCGGAGTGATCGGGTTCGGTGTGACTGACGATCAGAAGATCGATCGTTTGTGGATCGATCTGCTCCTGCAGCAGCGGGATCCAAGTGTCACGGAACTTGGCGTGGCTGGTGTCAATCAGAGCGGTGCGTTCCCCGCGCACCAAAAAGCTGTTGTAGGTGGTTCCGTTGCGCAGTCCGAATTCAATGTCGAAGCGGCTGCGCTCCCAGTCGAGGGAACGGATGGTGCAGCTGTCGGACGCAATCGCCTCGCACTGAAGACTCAGACGTCCGGTGACGGTCGGGGCGGCGACGACCATGTCGGGAAATGCGACGGAAATCAACTTTAAGAAGAGTGGGTTGGAAGATGGCTTGCAGTGCGATCAGCTGTTATGTCATCCAGCGCCGTTAAGGCGATCTCAGGAGTGCGACGCAGCCTCGGGCCGGGCATCCTGTTGGCCGGTGCCTGCATCGGTGGCTCCCACCTGATGTCGTCCACCACGGCCGGTGCCCGTTTCGGGTTTGCCCTGGTGGGCCTGATCTTGCTCACCAACTTGGTGAAATACCCCTTTCTGCGAGTGGGCAGCCGCTTCACGGCCGCCACAGGACTGTCCTTGCTGGAGGGTTTTCAGAAGCGCAGCAAGACCTATCTGCCTCTTTACCTGCTGGTCAGTTTGTTCACCGGGACGTTCACGATCGCGGCGGTCAGCTTCGTCGCTGGGCTGTTGCTCACGAACATTCCTTTGTTGGCTGAGACCAACCGTTTTGGCCTGTCGATCGCTGTTCTGGCGGCCTGTGGTCTGATTCTTCTGTTCGGTCACTACCGAGCCCTGGATCGGTTGTCGAAGCTGCTGGTGGCATTGCTCACCTTGCTCACCGGGGTGGCTGCGGCGTCCTTGCTGATTCGTGGTCCCGCCGGAGATGTGGCCTCCACGTGGCTTGCGGCCGATCCCTCTCCCTGGCAGCTGGCCGACCTTGGCTTTCTGATTCCGTTGATGGGCTGGATGCCGGGGCCCGTGGGGATGTGCGTGTGGCCATCGCTTTGGATGTTCTCCCGTGCCCGCGACAGTGATCACACGGCATCGCTCAAGGAGGCCGAGACCGATTTCAATCTCGGTTACGGCGTCACGGTGGTCACCGCCCTGTTCTTCGTGATCCTTGGTGCTTACACGATGTACGGCACCGGCGACGGGATGATGCAGGGCTCTGGCGTCGCCTTTGCCCAGAACCTCATCCGCATCTACACCGATGCGATGGGCACCTGGGCGGCCTGGATCATCGTTCCAGCGGCCTTTGCTGCCATGTTCAGCACCACGCTGACCTGCCTCGATGCTTATCCGCGCAGCATCTCCGCTATTCAGGGTTTGCTCCAGGGTGTGGATCGCGGCGACTCGGCGCCCGGTCCCCAGCGGCGGCGACTGGGGCTGTGGATTCTGCTGCATCTTTTGGCGGCGCTGGTGGCACTGCTCTGGGCCTACAGCGGTGGCGTCACCGTGAAGGATTTCGTGTTTGGTGCCATGACGGGCAGTTTTCTGACGGCGCCGGTGTTCGCCTGGATGGCGATGGACACCATGAACAGTCCCTTGGTGGAGCCTCAGCATCGCGATGGCCTGGCCATGCGGGCGCTCAGTTGGTTCGGTCTGGTGTTTTTGGTGGGCGTCAGTCTCTTGTTCATCGGCTGGTCGCTGACGCGTTGATGCGCAGAGGGCCGCTCCCTATGAAAAAGCCCTCGCTGGGAGGCGAGGGCCAGATTGCGTTCTCTTCACTGTGGGTCATGGTTACGGGGAGGCTGACGCTCAGGCGTCCACAGCCACCGTGACGCTGGTGTGACTCTGGGTTTTCCCTGCCGTGATTTCCAGCACGCCGTCTCGGTAGTTGGCGGTGATGGCCTCTCGGTTCAGGCCTTGGCCAAAGCGGAAGCTGCGGCTCCAGGTGCCGTAGCGGAATTCGCTCAGCAGGGCGGTCTCGGCGGAGTCAGCGGCTTCGTTCGTTGGTTCAGGCTGCAGAGATTGCCGCTCGGCGGTGACGCTCAAGCTGCGGTCGGTGGCTTTCACGTCGATTGAGTCACGGGCGACACCCGGGAGTTCCAGGCGCACGGTGTAGTGGTCGGCGGTTTCGTAAATCTCGGCTGCAGGAACGCGCTCTGCTTGGGACAACTGCTGGTCGAGGCGCTCGAACAGGTCGAAAGGGGATTGGCGAAGGGTGATCATGATGAACTCCTCAGGAGTGATGTTGATGGGGTGTTGGCATCACCCACGAGAACAATCTGCGCCGTTTGATTGAATCTGAAGAGGTGGAGAACCGCCCGATTTGGTTCGGTCAAGACCACCTAGTTCGGTTGTTGCGACAGCATTGCCGTGGGAGCCGTACCGTTGTCTCTCAGGGCTCAATCCAATACCAGTTGGAGAAAGCAGCTGCCTGTCCACAGCTGCGGTTTTCTTCATCCCAAAGAGTCCAAATCCTGGCGTTGTTGATCATGAATCGGCGTCCATTTCCGCTGATGCGAATGCCTCGGTAGCCCTCGAACGCGTCTTGGCGCTGTGCCTGCTGAAGGGCAGAGGCGCGCTCCCGTCGTGCCCCTTCCTCAGCGGTGTAGCGCGATGGCATGCCGATCATCTCTGGCCAGGAGCGTTGCCAGAGCCGCAAAGCCATGGCGTTGGCATAGATCAAGCGCGGATCGTTGCTGTTGTCGTGGGCGAGAACAGCAACGGCGCTGCTGAACAGCTCTTGGTTGGTCAGTCGTCTTGAGGTGCCAGGACGGTCGCATGCGAGCAGCGCTCTTCCGAAGGCCCGTTGATGCGAGCGCAGCAGAATGGAGGTGAGCCCCTGACTCTCCTGCGTCAGCCAGGGTGCTGTCTCAGCCACCGGTGGCCATTGCTTCCAGCATGGCCCGCTGCGCCAGAGCCTGTCCCTGATCGCGTAGATGCTGAATGAAGCGTGGCTTGGCTTCTGGAAAGCGTGGTTCCTCGGCCAGGGGCAGTTCACCTGCGGAGTCCAGGCCCGTGTCTCCGTCCATGGCGGGTGTGATAACCACCAGATCACCGTCCAGGCTGGCGTCGTAACGCCACCACAGCGTTGGGTCCAGCACCGCCGGATGGGGAGGCGTCACTGGTCCAGGGATGTCTGGTTCAGCGCCAGCGTCCGACGCCGCAGAGTCATCGGTGGCGGCGGATTGTTTGGCGACCCTGGCCTGAAGGGCTTTGAGCCGGTGTTCGGCGAGGTCTTCCAGCAGCTTGGCTCGGGTGCGGCCTCTGAGCTGGAACAGCACGAAGGGATCTTCGCTGAAGCGTTCCCCCATCAGGAAATAGACCGCACTGATGTGCTTGCAAGGATTCGCTTTGTCAGGGCAGCTGCATTCGCTGCGCACCTCCTGGAGCTTGAAGGGAAAAAGGCGACGGCCACTAGCAGCGAAGGCCCGCTCGATGTCGGCTGGCATGATTCCGGCCAGCAGCTGAGCTGACCAGCGGGCTTTCTGGGTGAGGGCCTCCAGCACGTAGCCCCAGTCTTCGTCATTCAGCACATCCAGCCAGAGTTTCACCTTGTAGGGGTCTTCACCGGTGCCTTGCACCCGGGCGTGGACGCGGCGGCCTTCAAAACGGATCGAGGTGACGTGCCCTTCTCGGGCGTAGGTCCAGGCGCGCTCCAGGCGTTTCTTGAAGCGGTAGGAGTTGATCAATTCCATCCACTGCTCCACCCACCACGGCTGCTGGCCGAGCCCTTCATCGCCGAGGGAGGTGTTGATGCCGTTGGGAGTAATGCTCATGGTTTCAAGACGGGGTGTCCTCGAGGCTCACCAGCTCCTTGAGCTGGCCCATGTCGAGGCCTCCGAGCCATTCTTCGCCGGAACCGACGATGTCTTCCGCCAGTCTGGACTTCTCCCGGATCATTCGGTCAATCTTTTCTTCCACCGATCCGCTGGTGATGAATTTGTGCACCATCACTCGGTTGGTCTGACCGATGCGATAAGCGCGGTCGGTGGCCTGGTTTTCAACGGCGGGGTTCCACCAGCGGTCGATGTGGAACACATGACTGGCGCGCGTGAGATTGAGGCCCACACCGCCAGCTTTGAGTGACAGCAAGAACAGCTGCGGCCCGCGCGGGTCTTCCTGGAAGCGATCCACCATCGCCTGGCGTTCGCTTTTCCTGGTGCTGCCGCTGAGGAAGGGCACCTCGCTGCGCCAACGGCGTTGCAGATAGCCCTGCAGCAGATTGCCCCACTCCGCGAACTGCGTGAACAGCAGCGCCCGATCGCCGGCTTCGATTACCTCTTCGAGAATCTCTTCGAGCCGTTGCAGCTTCACAGAGCGTTTCAGGAAGTCGTTGCTCGCTGACTCTTCCTTGAGGGCAAGGGCGGGGTGATTGCAGATCTGTTTCAAGCGGGTGAGCAATGCCAGAACCTGGCCGTGCCGTTTGCCGCGGGGGGCCTGGGCAATGGCATCGAGCGTGTCTTCGACGGTCTTGGCGTAGAGCGATTTCTGTTCTTTGCTCAACCCCACCCACTCGCTCAGCTCTACCTTCTCCGGCAGATCCGAGATGATCGCTTTGTCGGTTTTCAACCGGCGCAGGATGAAGGGACCCACGCGGGATTTGAGATCCCGCAGCGATGACATATCGCCATAGCGTTCGATCGGCATCCGATAGCGCTGGTGGAAGAACTCCTCTTCCCCCAACACGCGGGGGTTGAGGAAATCCATCAGCGCCCATAGTTCACTCACGCGGTTCTCGACCGGTGTGCCAGTGAGAGCGATGCGGAATCGGGTGCCTTTGCGTGTTCGGGCCAGGTCACGGGCGGCCTGACTCTGTTTGGCCGAGGGGTTCTTGATGGCTTGCGCTTCATCAATCACCGTGCCTTGCCAGTCGAAGCTTTCCAGCAGTTCGCTGTCCCGTTGCAACAGCCCGTAGCTGGTGAGCACCAGGTCCACATCCTTCAGGGCCTTTTTCAAGGCTGCTGGGGTGGTTGGGCGTCTAGGCCCATAGTGCTCTCGGACCTTGAGTTCAGGGGTGAACGCTGCGGCCTCCCGCTTCCAGTTGGTCAGCACCGAAGTGGGCGCCACCAGCAGCACGGGTCGTTTCAGCTCCTTCTCCATCTTCAGGTGCTGGAGAAACGCCAGCAGCTGGATTGTTTTGCCGAGGCCCATGTCATCGGCCAGGCAGGCACCCTGATCAAACCGATGCAGGAAGGCCAGCCACCCCAGTCCACGTTCTTGGTAAGGCCGCAGCTGTCCGCAGAACCCCTCTGGTGCCGGCAGTGGATCCGGTGATTTCTGCTGGTGATACTGCTCCAGAACGGCTTGCAGCCGGGGCCCCGCATCGAAGGCATGCACCGGCAACCGCATCATCGTGTCGCCTTCTGTGGCTGTCAGGCGCAGCGCGTCGTCGAGGCTCAGTTCCGGGTTGGCGCTGCAAAACCGTTCAGCGTTCTTGAGATCATTGGGCCGCAATTCGATCCAGGCGCCCTTGTGGCGCACCAGGGGACTGCGTTTGCCGCTGAGGCGCTCCAGCTCCCGCAGCGTCAGAGTGACACCACCGATCATCAGCTCCCAGCTCCAATCCAGGCTTTCCCCCAAGGTGAAGCCGCGCGATCGTTGGGGAAGTTCGGCCTTGATGGCCAGGCCCAGTCGGCTGGCCAGTCCGCCAGAGAGGCTTTGGGGCAGATCGACGCCCACCCCCACATCTCGCAACTGGCGCGCTGCAGTGCGCACCAGCACGAAGGCTTCAGCCGGGGTCAGTTGCATCGCTTCTGGTGTTGCGCTCTCCAGTCCGCGCTCGATGGGGGAAAACACGGTGATTGCTCGGCCCATGCCTTCGAGCAGCACTTCGCTGGGACGCTCCACAGGGATTTCTCCGAGTTGCAACCCGTCTGGACCGGCGGCCCAAGCTGCACCGGCTGGCAGTTTCAAGGTGGGATCCGCTTCCGCTTGTAAGAAGAAACGCAGGGGCCAGAGGTCCTCCCCTTCCGCTGGGGTTTCAAGCTCCAGGCAGGCACGCGCAGCGGCCACATTGCCGGCCACACCCTCACGCCAATGGTGACTGGCAGTTGCCAGACGTTCAGCGTCCTCATCCTTGAGGTTGATCACGCCGGTTTCAGAGCTGAGCGCGTCCTCCCAGGCGCAGAGCAAGGGGTCTAGGCCTTCCTGATCCGGTGTGAAGCCTTTGCGCAGCTGGGCATCCACCAGGTCTTCCAGCAAAGTGGCCACCCGCAGGCGGCCGCTGCGGGGTCGGCAGCAGGCCACGGGATTGGCGGCCCGCATCGCTTCAGGTCGCAGTCGGGTCATCCGATTGCTGCGTTTGCCGGTCGGTTCACGCCAGGGCAGTGCACAGGTCGCTACCAAGGGCAGCCGTGCTGCCATGTCCTCCAGGCGGCGGCGGTCTTCTTCCCGGTTGAGCAGCGGCACCCAGCGGGCTCGATGCGGATAGCCCTCGCCCTTGCTCAGTTCCACCTGCGGTAACCAGCGACCCCTCGCCACCAAGCTGAGGGCCCAGCGCTGCATGTGGCTCCACCAGCGCAGCTCGTCGGCCAGATCCGGATGACGCCCGGATAGGGGCAGCCGCGCCAACCACTCGGTGGCCGCCATCGGTTCGATCGCAAGACCCTGCACCTGCCAGGGCCACCATTCCGTGGTTCTGGGAATCGGCTCGCCCGCCTGCAGCGGCAGGCCGCACCAGGGCGGTGCGTCGTCGCTGGAAGTCTCTTGAGCGGCCTTGGCCTTTCGCGTCGGCTTCACGCTGCGGCTCGGCAGGGTGAGACAGGCCGTGGCGTCAATGATGCCGTTGGGGAGTAGATCCCGTTCGCTCAGCAGAGCGCGCAGGTCTTCAGCCTTGAGCGTGAATGGATGAATGGCTGGTGTCGTGCCTGGTCCCATGGGCTCGGCCACCCTCCAGGTGTCAGCCCACACGAGCAATGCAGCTCGCCCGGAGCTGCTGGGAGTACGGATGGCCGGAAGCCAGGTGGCGTGCAGCAGGCTCATGGCCGCGACGCAGACAACATGCGTTGGAACCCGTGGAGTAAGAGCGAACTGCCGATCAACGGCAGCCACCCCATGACGAAATCCTTCACTAATGATGCCAGGGCGTCTGCTCCATCCCAAGGGGAGGCCAGGGACATTCCCAAAGTGCGTACGCCGCAGATGGCCCCCACCAGTCCTGCTTGGAGATGGGAATCCTCAGGATCGACGCGTTCCAAATGGAATGCCAGCAGGCCGTAAAACAATCCGCAGCCGGTGGATCTCACAGCCTGGTCGATCCCGAAGGGCAGGCTGATCAGCCCTGCAGTGACCCCGGCAATCAGGGCCCAGCTCAGGGAGCGCAGCCTGAGGGACGCGCGGCTCGGCTCGGCAGTGCTGTCAGCCAACGTCGGTGGCGGCTCAAAGGCGATCATGGCTGCTGGACCCGCTTTTCGAGCTCGAACTCGCCATGGCTGTTGCACGATCGTCGCGAACCGATGCAGCGCGTCCCCGCACGGGTGCGGAGATCCGAGAAGCGTTTCTGGCTTTTTTCGAGGAGCGCGGCCACAAACGCATGGCCAGCGCTTCCCTGGTGCCTGACGACCCCACGGTGTTGCTCACCATTGCTGGGATGCTGCCGTTCAAGCCGATTTTCCTTGGACAGCAGGAGCGTCCAGCCCCCTGTGCCACCAGTTCCCAGAAGTGCATCCGCACCAACGACATTGAGAACGTGGGCCGGACTGCTAGGCACCACACATTTTTCGAGATGCTCGGCAACTTTTCGTTTGGGGACTACTTCAAGCGGCAGGCGATCGAGTGGGCCTGGGAGCTAAGCACGCAGGTGTTCGGTCTGGATCCCAAAAATTTGGTGGTGAGTGTCTTCCGTGACGACGACGAAGCGGAGCAGATTTGGCGTGAGGTGGTGGGGGTGAACCCCAAGCGGATCATCCGTATGGATGAGGCCGACAACTTCTGGGCCTCTGGTCCCACTGGGCCGTGTGGGCCCTGTTCGGAGATCTACTACGACTTCAAGCCTGAACTGGGCGATGACGGCATCGATCTGGACGACGACGACCGCTTCATCGAGTTCTACAACCTGGTGTTCATGCAGTCGAACCGCGACGCGGAGGGAATGCTCACGCCGCTCGCGAACCGCAACATTGACACCGGCATGGGTCTGGAGCGAATGGCGCAGATTCTGCAGAAGGTTCCCAACAATTACGAGACCGATCTGATCTTTCCGCTGATTCAGGCGGCGGCTGAGCAGGCTGGTGTGGACTACCACCAGCTCGATGACAAGGGCCAAACGTCGCTCAAGGTGATCGGTGATCACAGCCGTGCGATCACCCAGCTGATCAGCGATGGCGTCACCGCTAGCAACCTCGGCCGCGGCTACATCCTGCGGCGCCTGCTGCGCCGGGTGGTGCGCCATGGCCGTCTTCTCGGCATCGATCAGCCGTTTCTCCAGGCCATGGGTGAGGCCTCCATCGCCCTGATGCAATCAGTGCATCCGCAGTTGCTAGAGCGGCGGGAGGTGATCCTTGCGGAACTGCAACGGGAAGAAGCTCGCTTCCTGGAGACCTTGGAACGCGGCGAGAAGTTGCTCGCTGATGTGCTCGCGGCCAAGCCGTCGCAGATCAATGGTGAGCAGGCCTTTGAGCTCTATGACACCTATGGATTCCCCTTGGAGCTCACCCAGGAGATCGCTGAGGAGCACGGCCTTGCTGTGGATGTCGACGGCTTTGAGACGGCGATGGAGCAGCAGCGCCAGCGGGCGAAAGCAGCTGCAGTGAGCATTGACCTCACGCTGCAAGACGCGATCGACCAGGTGGCTGCAGGACTGCAAGACACTGAGTTTCGGGGTTATGAGCAGCTGGAACAAAGCAGCAGCATCCAGGCCCTGGTGGTGAACGGTGAGCCGGCGAAGACCGCTGTCGCTGGAGATGCCATTCAGGTGGTGCTGGATGTCACGCCGTTCTATGGCGAAGGGGGCGGCCAGATCGGTGATCGGGGCACGCTGGTGGCGGATGGCCAGGCCGGTGATGGCCTGATCGTGATCGTCGAGTCCGTGAGTCGCAATCGCAGTGTGTTCGTGCACAGCGGTCGTGTGGAGCGCGGTGGTCTGTCGGTGGGTGATGTGGTGTACGGCCGGGTGGATCGTGCTTGCCGTCGTCGTGCGCAGGCCAATCACACCGCTACCCACCTGTTGCAAGCAGCGCTTAAACAGGTGGTGGATTCCGGTATCGGTCAGGCCGGCTCCTTGGTGAGTTTTGATCGCCTGCGTTTCGATTTCCACTGCCCGCGGGCGGTCACCGCAGAGGAACTGGAACGTATTGAGAGCTTGATCAATGGTTGGATTGCCGATGCTCATGCGCTCGAGGTGCAGGAGATGGCGATCGAGCAGGCCAAGGCCGCTGGAGCGGTGGCGATGTTCGGTGAGAAATATGCCGATGTGGTGCGTGTGGTGGATGTGCCAGGCGTATCGATGGAGCTCTGCGGTGGCACCCATGTGGGCAACACGGCGGAAATCGGGCTGTTCAAGATCGTGAGTGAGAGCGGTGTTGCTGCTGGCATTCGCCGCATCGAAGCCGTCGCGGGTGCAGCAGTGCTGCCCTATCTCAATGAACGGGATGCGGTGGTGAAGCGGCTGGGTGAGCGCTTCAAGGCGCAGCCTGCGGAGATCGTCGACCGGGTCATTGCCCTGCAAGACGAGCTGAAAGCCACTGGCAAGGCGCTGGCCGCGGCGCAGGCTGAACTGGCGGTGGCCAAGTCAGCAGCGCTGGCCTTGAAGGCTGTTGCGGTGGGCGACTTCCAGCTGCTGGTGGAACGACTCGATGGCGTGGATGGCGCGGGTCTGCAGGGGGCCGCGCAGAACCTGGCTGATCAGCTGGGGGATGGTGCTGCGGTCGTGATCGGTGGACTGCCGGACCCAGCCGATCAGGGCAAAGTGATCCTGGTGGCGGCCTTCGGCACGTCGGTGATTGCTGCCAAGCTTCAGGCTGGCCAATTCATCGCTGGCATCGCCAAGCTCTGTGGCGGTGGTGGCGGTGGCCGGCCCAACCTGGCTCAGGCTGGAGGGCGTGATGGGGCTGCTCTGGATGGTGCCTTGGAGCAGGCCATAACCACGTTGCGGCAAGAGCTGCAGGGGTAATCAGCCGTCCACGGGCTGGTCATTGGTTCTCCCAAGCAGACTTGGATTTGGATGCCACCGACTCAATCTCGGCGAGTGTGTGCATCCTGGCTCTTGGGGGAGATTGATGGCTTTAGCACTGTTTTCAGCACCTTCAAGGTTTGCGATGCTCCCGTCGGCGGAACACCATCGTGCCTGCTTCATCGGTGATCTCCTGCGAGCTCAGATCTTGCTTTTGAGCCGCTAGCAGCACTTTCAGCCACTAGCGCAAGGCTTCCAGTTGTGGTGTTCGACCCACATGGCCCTGATGCTTTTCATCTTTGGCTTGGGCGCTGGGATGCAACCTTCTGATTGACGTTCAAAGGTCATTTTGGCCAGGTTAAGGTGATGTTTGAGCGCGATTCAGCATGCGTTGGTTCAGCCAATGGCCAGAACATCAGGCACGGGTAGTGCGCTGGATTTTATTGACTGGTTGGTGTTTATTGATCCTCTCACTGCTTATTCCAGTGTTGGCATTGCCACCGTCATTGGCTCCAGGTTGTGAACCCAACGCTATTGAGTGCGTGATGCATCGCCAGCCAGGGAATCGTTTGTTTTGGGGAGTCGTTGTTCCATCTGGTTTGTTGATTTTGGTTGTTGGAAGCCACGAATTTTGGCGCCGAATTTGTCCATTGGCATTTGTCTCTCAGGCTGCTCGCTCACTTGGGATTCAGCGCAAAGTTGAGAATAAAAGAGGTCGTCTTGAGCCCGTTAAGGTCAATCCAGACTCATGGCTCGCGCGTCATCACGTGCAATTGCAGTGGACGCTTCTGATTGCTGGACTTTGTCTTCGTCTGTTGGTTGTTAATTCCAGTCCAATAGGCCTGGCATCGCTAATAATTTTTACTCTGGCAGCAGCAGCATTCGCTGGTTGGTTCTATGCCGGAAAAGCCTGGTGTCAATATATCTGTCCAATGGGTCCAGTTCAAACGATTTTGACGGGTCAGCGCGGTGCTCTTGGGGGAGCTGCTCATATCGGCAGTACAACCAAGATCACTCAGTCGATGTGTCGCTCCATTGCTGATTCAGGTCAGGAGAAAAGTGCCTGTGTGGCTTGCCAAGTCTCTTGCATTGATATTGATTCTGAACGCCATTATTGGAAGTCTCTCTGGGGTAAGCGTGGATTGGCTTGGGCCTGGTATTCCTATCCAGGTCTGATTCTGATGTTCTTTGAGTTGATGATGGCTATTGAGGCTCATGTGGCACCCAAAGATTCAGAACTCACTTATTTGCGCGAAGGCCACTGGGCTTTTGATGCAACATTACCTACGCGAGCTTTTGATCCTTTGGGTGGATGGCTTCCGTTTCCAAGGATTGTGGTAATCCCCCTGCTTTTGGCCTTAGCTGGCTGGGCCTCTTTTGCTGTCTTTCAAGGCATGGAGCGCATCTTTTTGCATCGATACGAAAAACTAGGGTTGCCTACCGCTGCAGAGTTAGCGGTTAGTCGGACGCGTTTACTAGCCACTTTTTTTTCAGTTAACTTTTTTTTCTGGTTCGTTGATCCCAGTCAGGGCACGTTTGGTCCCCATGGGGGTCAATGGATGCGCTCGTTGGTATTAGCGGTCTCGGCGATTGTTTTATTCCGTTCTTGGTCGCGTGACCAATCCACGTATCGTCGTGAGAGCACAAGCGATAGTTTGAGAAGACAACTGAAGCAACTTCCTGATCTCGATATCGCATTGGATGGACGAAGATTGCAGGACTTGTCGGCCCAAGAGATTTTTACTTTGGCCAAGGCACTTCCTGTTGCTGTTCGTGGACAGGCCCGTGAGATTTATCAAGGAGTCATTCGTGATTTGATTGGTAAGGGCTCTCTTGATCGAGCCGTTGCGTTAGCGGACTTAGAAGAGTTGCGTCAAAGTTTGAAGCTTTCCGAAGAGGATCACCATGCCGCCATCCGCGTTTTAGCGGTCGAGGAACCGTCGTTGTTGCAGCTGGATGAGCGAACTCTGCAGCTTCAGCAATTACGTGAAGAAGCTTTTGCTGAAGTCATTGAGGATTTTCTGGTCATATCAAGCTTGCAGACTCTTGAAGTCGCTGCTCTCCCTGCGCAATTGCAGTCTCGCCTGGAACGGTTGAAGTTGGATTCAGGTTTGGAGGATGCTGATGCTGAGCGCGTGCTTGGCCGATTCAGTAGCACGGGTGATTTGGCACGGTTGAGGATGCAGACACGCCTGCAGCAATTCAAGCAAGAGCGCGCCTACTTGTTGGTTTTGCAAGAGCATGCAACCGATCAGGTGTTGCTGCATCCTTTGGCGTTAGCGATGGAGCAGCGTTTGAATGGAATTGCCGAGGTTTTTCCTCCTGATGTGTTGGAAAAGGAGTTGCAGCAACAACCAGACCAGAGCGCTTCTTTGGATCAAGCGCTTGAGACGCTATGGATGGATCCTGACCCCGATACAGCTGGTTGGGTCTTGATGGTCGAGCGACTCATTCGGCCTGAGGTTGTTGCATTGAGATTGCAGTCCGGTCGACTTGAGCTTGGGACATCAATGTTTTTGGAGAGTCAGATCAAGGGGCAAAAGCATCGTGATCTCGATGAATTTCCTTGCTTAGCAAATTCAAGCTTGTTCGGTGATTTGTTGCCGTCTGGATTGCTATGGGTTGCTGAGAATGGTTGGTTGAAATCGTGGTCAGCCAGTGATGCTGTGAACCTCAAGAATTTAATCCTGTTGATTCTTCGTGGTGGTGCAACCGAAATAACCGATGGTGGCCAACTCCTGCAGCATGGCGTTGGCTCCGTCATCGGTGCAATGGAGGTGATTACCGGAGAGCCATCCATGAGCCAGCTTCAGGCTTGCTCCGATGGCCTTACCGTTTTTGTGTTTCCTGTTCACGCCTTTGATGAGTTGATGCAGCGCTCGAGCCATTTCACGCACGGCTTGCTGCGTCAACTGGCCAAGCGTCTGAAGCGATCAGACGAAACACCGATGAGTGGGTCGTTTTAAGCAGCGGCGTTGGTCTTCGAGGTAGGTGGTCTGCCGCTGACTGCCTTCGAGGTCATTCATCAGGCGCTTCGCTGTGCTGTTGGATCGTTCATTGCTGATGTCGGTTTCTTCTGCGTTGGGCGACTTTGAGCTGCTTGTTAACGGTGGGATGGTGGTTGTCGGCCGAACCTGGCGCCTGAGGTCTAAGAGGAAGCGTCGTTGCAGGGTTGATGACGGAGTTTTCAGGCCCTTTGCTTTTGCGCTCGTTCAGCTGGAGAGCAATGGAATCCATCGCACGGCGTTGTTGCACAAGAGTATGGCTGTGACGTGTTGATTGCAGATTGCCCCAGGCCAGCCCTTTCCTTCTTGCACGTAACGGCTCACGTTGTTCTGTTGAAATCTTTTGCGGATGAGTCACGATAAAAGGGTGATGGTCGCTTTCCGCAGATGCTTGAGATAGCCTTTCCTGCGGATCAACCCTTTCAACTGCTGATCTTGCTCATTCTTGGGCATTTTGTTGCTGACTTTCCCCTCCAAGGGGATCGGATGGCAGTTGAAAAGTGTCCAGGGAAAGATGTTGTTTTGGATTGGCGTTGGTGGTTGTCTGCCCACGCGGGAACCCACGGTTTTGTGGTCGCTTTGCTGACGGGTGTTCCGATTCTTGGCTTAGCGGAAATGTTCTTCCATGCCGTTATTGATTATGGCAAGTGTCGTTTCCGATACACCCTTGCTGCTGATCAGCTGATGCATGGGGCCTGCAAGGTGCTTTGGGTCATGGTTCTGACAGAGTGGCTGTAAGACGTTGATGATGCCTGAAGTGCTGTGATGCCCTTGTTTTTGTTGGTGTTGCTATGGCTGCTGACCTTTGTGTTGGGTCGTGCTCGTCGATCGCATTCGTTTCGGTATGGACGTTGGATCCCCGGGATGTTGTTTTTTCGGGTGTCATTGACGGCTGCAATCTTGAGTCGTTTGGTGCTGTTGTTCGAGCAGCAGGGTGAGGCACTGATCTGGCTCCGATTGGTTGAGATCGGTGCGCTCTATGTCGCCCTCGTTGAGGTTGTCCTTGATTTTTGTTGGATCGTACTCGCCAGATTCAGTCGGCGCAAAGTTGCGCCTCCAAGGATTTTGAAGGATCTGCTTCTTGTTGGGGCGGTAATGGTGGTGGTAGCAGCTCAGCTTCAAAGCCAAGGATTGTTGACAACCCTTGGTTCAGCAGCAGTTTTGGGAGGCCTGGCTTTTGTTGTGGGTCCCGGCACCGCCTCGCAGATCAGCAATATTTCTTCTGCTCTCACATTTCAGGTGGAACGGCAATTTTCAGTTGGCGATTGGGTGGAGATTGATGGTTGTGTTGGCCGTGTTGAGACTGTGTCATGGAACAGTGCCTACCTCTATGACAACGCGCGAGATCGGATGATCATTCTTCCGAACTCTGTGATTGACACTGGAAAAGTGATTAATTTTTCCAGGCCCACTGCACGTCGTTATCAACTAGACATCGTTATGGGCCTTCCCTATGAGGCGCCGCCTGGGAAGATTATTGCAATTTTATCGGCTGTTTTAGATCAACACCCTAGTGTTGTCGATGCGCAAGATTCGTACATTTTGGTCGAAGAATTTAGTGATTCATCGATTAACTATCGATTATGGTTTTTCATTGAAGACTACATGCAAAGGGCTGTTATTAAGTCAAGTCTTTTTGCTGACGCTTGGTATGCTGTGCATCGTGCGGGTTACTCATTTCCATATCCGGTTGAGGATACCAGAACGTTTGCTGATACCGAACGGAGAGAGGGAGAGCTTGAACAGCAATTGCAAGATGAGAGTTTTGCTGTTCTGCGGAGTGAGCTGCTGTTTGAGTCGCTTAACGATGCTCAAATCAGGGACATTGTCGTACACGATCCAGTTCTGTCGTTTGGTGATGCTGAGACGATTGTTCGTGAAGGCGATGTGGGTGGTTCGATGTACGTCGTCCTCGAGGGGACATGTTCTGTACATGTGAAGGCGAGTGGTGCCCAACAGGGGCAGATACAGCTAGCCGAATTGTGTCAGGGAGCTGTTTTTGGTGAAATGGCTGCTCTCACTGATGAGCCTCGCAAGGCATCAGTATTGGCTAAGGGGCATGTGATGGTTCAGAAAATTAGTCAGCGCACAATCAATGATCAGTTTTTGAAAAACGGTGATGCCATGGAAGCTTTCGCAGCTGTCATGGCGAATCGTGAATCACGCCGCCGCGAATTCTCGCTAGACCAGACCCAGACCTTTGAGCTTGATTTGATTGAGCGCATGCGCAAGACCTTTGCTCGACTGTTCTCAGCAAGCTGACACAACATCAATTTCGTTGGTGTTTCAGATTTCGTTTTGGACAGTTGACAGGATTGTTGCCAGGCTGGAGAGATAGTGGACACCCCTCGGCATATGGGCCGCTTTTCAGCCCAATCAATGTTGCTCTCAGCTGTTGCTGGTTTGGTGATCAGTAGCGGCTTTGCAGTGATGGTGGAAGCTCAACCCGATCCGCGCAGCACCTTCCCTGGCCGGCGTGTGGGCGGAGGAACCCGTGGCGAGTGCAGCGCTCGTTCCCTGATTCATCTGGTTCCTGAGACCAGTGTCTACGCACCCGATGCGTCGGGCCTTGTGGGCATTCTGCAGGGTCCATCTGATCGTCCAGTGAGCCTGCAGGTCATCCTGAAGCCTGAGGACGGCACTGCCGAAAGCACCCGCACCCTTGCTGCAGGTCCGGCAAGCGTCGTGCTGTTTGATGTGGAAGGGACGCGTCCTGTTGTTTGGGAAACGAGTTTCAATTGCGAGTCTGGAGACGAGGGAGATAGTCCCGATCCCATGGCCTTTGTCCAATCATCCTCCCCTCCGGCATTGAGTTTGTTGGTGTCGGATGCTGAGCCCACCGATCAGTCATTGCAAGCACTGTTAAGAGGCCTGCTCGCCAAGTGTGGATCCAATGTGCCAACTGCAGAGACCATGGCTCAATTTGGATTTGCAGATTTGGTCACGGAGGCTTGGCCCAAGACGCTACCGATTCGTTGTGACTCGTGAACGTTGAAACATCTTTATTTAATTCGCCGTAATATTGGCCTCTAAGTTGTGAAACCTTATTTGTCAATATTGTATGAATCATTGCATTGTCCTCTCTTCGCTTAGCGTTATGCTGTAAAACTTCAGTTATGCTTTTGTTCTCTTCTAGATTTGTCAGGGATAATGATTTTTGAGGTGTGATAATTGAGCTTCTTCGAATCTCTTGAGTCTTGATTGAAGTATCCCTATCGCCCCTTTTTTCTTTTGGAGTTCAGCCATCGCTTGAGAGCAGCCAGAGGACTCAACGGTGTAGAATCATCGGAGGCTCTTGTATTAATGGGAATGTTATTCATGTTGCCGGCGAGTATCGATATCTAATGACTTTGGCTTTGCCGTCTTTACTCAAGTTTCTCCAGGATTACAGGATTCTTCAGTGCCATATTCTACGTTTGAAGGTTTGCCAATCCTCACTTTTTAAATGCCTTCATTTTGTTTGGTGTCAAACTTCAACTCACTGACATCCAGTGGCTCTTCGCGACCTTTCACGTGGACCGGTCCCCAGTGGTTCAAGTTCAACGATTCGCGGAACTCTGTTGGCAGGAGTTTCAATGTGGTACTTGAGAGCAGAACTCTCAGCACTCCTTCATGGCGATTCTTGTCATAACTCTCTAGGCGCGATGCGCAGTTCACAGCATCGCCGATCACGGCATATTCAATCCGCTCTGCACTGCCCATCGAACCCACCAGTGCTTCGCCGGAGTGAATGCCCATGCGCACGCGCATGATGGGTTTACTTTCAATTTTGAGCTGTTCGTTGAGTGTCACCAGTCCCTCTTTGATTTGGAATGCAGCTTCAACTGCTGCCTGGGCTTCTGCGGATGGATCTCCTAGCAATGGAACACCGAATACGGCCAGCATTCCGTCGCCGGTGAACTTGTTCACCATGCCATTTCGTTCAGTGACTGCGGGCACACAGATCTCCATGCCGCGGTTTAGCCAGTTCATCAATTCCCGTGGACTCATGCCTTCCGACACGCTGGTGAATGAGGCCGTGTCTGTGAATAGCGTGGTAATCGGGAGTTGTTGCCCTTGGAAACGCCCATCACTGAGTAAAGAGTCGCGTTGTTCCCACAGTTGTTGCGCCACCGCTGGCGAGGTGGTCTGGCCGAGTAGTTGTTGAATCTGTTGGGTGTGTTGTTGGCTTTCCATCCCACGGCGCAGCCAAGCCGCACCGCTGAAACTCAATAGCCCTGTCAGCGGCATGGCCATACCGATCCAGATGTGGTTCCAGAGCAGCGCTCCGAGCCCTGCAGCAGCTCCAGTGGCCACAAGGCCTACAACAAGGATGCTGATTCGTTGTTTGGGGATGCGCTCCCCGAATAGCAGTCCTGTGCCGGCGAAGCCAATCACCATCAGCAGATTGCCCCAGCCAGGCATCAGCCAACCTGGTTGAAAGCTTCCGCTGCGTTCATCCATCAGGCTGGCAAGCCGATTGGCATGCACCTCCACCCCCGAAATGGTGAACAGGCTTTCACCACGATCGAATCGCGTGTGAGGCACCTCGAAAAGATCGCGTAGGGAGGGTGCTGTGCTGCCGATCAACACGACACGATCTCGAAGGACGTCTTCGGGCACGGCACCATCGACCACTTCAGCGAGGGTGTAGGTCGCGTAACTGCGCGGTTCGCGAAAGCGCAGCAACCGCTGCAGCCCGAGTCCTGCATCGATTTCGTTGTGGTAGCCCCCACCATCCGCCGATAACCATGGACCTGGATTCGTGCCCGCATCCAGGGCGTCCCGTAAGGATCGATCACCGGTGGCGACTTCCAGTACGCGCAAGGGGAATGCCACTGTGGCTTCGTCTTGTCCGGTGACATGCACCAGGTCACGACGCACAACTCCATCAGCATCCAGGCTGAGGTCGTTGTACGACTGACGTTCGATGGGTGTGCCCGGTACTGCTGCAATTCCTGCAGCCACATTGAAAATGGACACCAAGGTGGGCTGACCACGGAAGCGATCACGCAGGCATTGCTGCTCGGCTCCTACGCCTTGGTCTCTATAGATGTCGAAGCCAATAGCGGTCACGCCTTTGGCGTTGAGTTCATCGAAGGCATCACAAAAGATGCCGTCATCAATGGGCCATCCAAAGCGCTGGATGTCGCTTTCATCAATGCCCACCAGGGTGATCGGTTGGTCTTGCCCAGATCCCTCGGATCGTTGACTGGTGATCAGGTCGTAGACCACCAGATCAAGAGTTTGTGCAAGGCCGGTGCTGCGCAGCAGTACCAGGATTCCTAAGGCCGCTAGGTAGGGCCCGGTGGATTGCATCAGATGGCGGACGTGTTTCATCGCCGTTTCACCTCTGGATGAGCCTGACGGGCCCCAGATTGGTTTGATGTGTGTTGCAGAACGGCCCCCTGACGTTGACCTGAAACGTTGGAAGCCTGATCTCTCCATCGTGACGATTCATGCGCTCTCCTGCAGAAGGCGTGCATAGGGACTGTCAGGTTCCTGAATCATGGTGTGGTGTTGTCCTTGTTGGACCACCTGACCTCGATCTAAAACGAGAATCAAATCGGCATCGCGGATCGTGCTGAGCCGGTGCGCCACGATGATCTGGGTGCAGCCACGACGCCTCAGATTTTCAATCACGTGGTGCTCGGTTTCAGCATCGAGTGCCGATGTGGCCTCATCCAGTACCAAAACACTCGGATCTTGAGCTAAGGCACGGGCGAGTTCAAGTCGCTGCTTTTGCCCGCCTGACAGGTTGCTTCCTCCTTCACTCAGCACGGAATTGAGACCTTCAGGCAGCGATTGAATCACCTCAGCGATTTCTGCATCTTCACAGGCCCTCTGGAGGTCCGATCGACTGATGGAAGGATTCCAAAGGGATAAATTGTCCTGGACCGAACATCCATACAGTTGAACGTCTTGTTGAACCATCGCAAGTGATGTGGTGCTGATGGCCCTCGGGATATTGACGAGTGATGCGCCGTCAAACAGAATTTCACCGTCTGAGGGTTGATGAAGGCCAACAATTAACTTGGCTAATGTGCTTTTCCCGCTTCCGCTACCACCAATCAAAGCAATGCGTTGCCCTGGATGAATGGTGAGACTGAAATTTTGGATGAGGGGCTCTTTGATTGCGGTAAAGCCGAAGCTCACATTGTTGAGAACAATCTCTCCGCTCAATCGGTTGCTGCTTTGGTTCCACTCGCGGCTTTGCTCTTGGCTGATCAGTGGGTCATGGGGCTGCTCAAGTACATCTTCTAAGCGCAGTACTTCGGCTTCAAAGGTTGGTAGTTGCTGAACGAAGGTCATGACACTGTCGATTTGTGTCTTTAGCGACAGGGCGATGGTTTGAGCAGCAAGCAGCATGCCAAGTGTGAGTTCTCCTTGAATGACCAGAAAGAAACCAAGGATGAAAATTGCAACCTCGTTCAGTGTTGTGAGTGCATTGGGGATGACTCGGATTTGAGCATTGCGTAATTGCAAACGCTGAAAGGTGTTCAATAGCCGGCTTTGATAGCCCGAGTAACGGCGAAAAATATCGTTCTCAAGTGCTGAAGCCTTGACTGTTTCAATGCTGCTGATGGCAGCAATTGTGGTTGCCATTGCTTTGGCGCTATCTTTTTGTAAGGTGAGATTGGAATCTTTTTGAATTCTAAGATTGGCTTTCACAACGGCTGCATTCACTACTGTTGTCGTCATCACCAAAAGACCGAGCCAGGGGCTGTAGAGAATGGTGAGAATTAGGTAAAACATCAGCAACACCACTGACGTTGCCATTGGAATCATGCGACTGCCGATGAATGCAGCAATGCTCGCGTTGGCATCCATACGGCTGGCAATGTCGGATGCATAGCGTTGGCTGTAGAAACGCTCTGGTAGAGACAGCATCTGATGCTCAAAACGCACGCTGAAGCGACGTGTCAGGCGTCGTTCCAAGGTGCGTGTTCCCAGGAGTTGTAAATACTGAAGCGCGGTTTGCAGACCGATGGTGATGGCCATGGCCCAGAGCATCGGTTTCAGCCAGCTCTGCATGCCATTGTTAATCACTTCATCGATGTAGATCTGTGCATACACCGGCATGACTAATTGCGGCAGGATCAGTAGCAAGCCACAGATCAAGATGAAGGTTGCTCCACCAGGTTCTGACAGCAGTCGTCGCCAAACAATCGGCCACACTGTGGGCACTTGGCCTTCGCGCACAAAGCTTTCGTTAGGGGCCAGAGTGAGAACAATCCCCGTGTAACTGGTTTCAAACTCTTCAAAGCTGACCATTCTTGGGCCAAGGGCGGGATCATTGAGAGCGATGTTGTCGCCAATAAACCCTTCGAAAACAAGAAAGTGATTGAATTCCCAGAAGACAATGGCAGGTGGTTTGATTTTTCGAAGTGCTTTAATTCCTTTTTTAAAACCCTTTCCTTTGAGTCCGTAGCTTTCAGCTGCCAAGATCAAATTTGCAGCATCGCTTCCATCCCTGGAGACGCCACAACGCTCTCTGAGTTGCGTTAGGGGAACGTAGCGACCGTAATGCTGGAGGATGATACCCAAGGCAGCGGCTCCACATTCGGTGCTTTCCATTTGCAGCCGCGTTGGTGTCTGAACCCAACGTCCCTGGGTTTTGGCGTCATGGCTGTTTCGAATGGTTTTGAGCGTCGTGATTAGCATGGTGGAAGTTTTTAATAAATTCCGGTTAAATCGCGCAGGATTGGGATCACATAACTGATCGGTCGCCTTTCTTCCACCAGAACGCGAACATTGGTTGTTGTTCCTGTTGTGATTTGAATGTTTGGACCTTCACCGCCTCCCCAGTCATATCCACTGACAGTGTTGGGGTCGCGCTGAAGGCTTGTGCCCACTTCAATCAATGGAGCTGCTTGTGGGCCCCGAACGGACTCCAGTAGGGATCTCACTCCCAAGCGTTTGATCACAGCATCATCACGAATGGGTAAAACGTTGATGCTTGTGATCTCGCCTTCGATGCCGCCATGCCGTTGTTGCTTGGTCGTCGTCGGGCTGACCCTGACGCGTTGCCCGATCTGTAGACGTTTGGCATCTCGTGCTGGAAAAAAAACCAGACTCTCGAGAGTTTTTGAGTCAGTTTGGTTCTGAATGGTGAACAGTGTGCTTCCGGATTGCACCACCTCGCCAATGTGGATCCCACGATCGACAACACATCCGCTGATTGGAGCACGAATGATGCTTAGGCGTTCAATTTCCTCTTGCCGGGAGTTGATCTGATTTCTTTGCTCTTGGATGTTCTGTTCCCGTCTATTGTTAGCTGCTTTGATGTCATATCGCAATTGGGTCAGTCTGCGATTGCGTTGATTAATTTCGTCAGTTGAAATCGCTCCAATGTCCGATAAATGTCTGATCCTTTCAACATCAGATTGTAATAATTGCAATTGTTTTTCTCCAAGGGCATCTTGAGCACTGTCTTGGCTGATCATTTGATAGAGCCGAGTCTTTGCCGCCTTAATTTCGATATCTTGACTCACCGGATCAATTCGTGCCATTTGCTCGCCTTCTTCCAGACAATCGCCAACTTGTGTTGGCACGTCAAGCACTTGGCCGCTGGTCTCGCTCTGCACTACAGACAGACTATTTGGTCGAATAAGCACGCCCTTACCGCTGATTCTGACTGGAATTTTTCCCAGGATTGACCACAGCAGGATCGTTAGGCTAAAGCTCCCGAGCGAGATCAGAAGCAGCCACTGGGACGGTCGCAGCAATTGGAGAGGCTGATTGAGCTGTTCTGGTGTAGAGAGTGCATCAAGAGCAGTTTTTCTGAAAAGACTCATTGAACCTGCCGCTCCATTAATCGTTTGAAGAGACCTCCCTTGTCCATGAGTGTCTCGTATGTTCCCTTCTCTTTCACTTGCCCACGTTCCATCACAATAATTTGGTTTGCATGGCGGATCGTGCTTAACCGATGGGCGATCACAATCCGTGTCACGGACAGTTTGTCTAAGCTCTGCGCCACTACAGCCTGGCTGTGATTATCGAGAGCACTGGTGGCCTCATCAAAAATCAGCAATCGTGGTTTGCGTACCAGGGCTCGAGCAATGGCGACTCGTTGTTTCTGACCACCTGAGAGTGTTCCTCCGCCGTCAGGAATCATCGTGTGCATCCCCATGGGCATGGCATGGATGTCGTCGGCGAGTCCGGCGAGCTCTGCAGCATGCCAAGCTTCATCTTCCTGGATCACGGCTCCTCCAGCAATGGCTTCCATGATCGAGGAGCTGAAAAGAGAATTGCTTTGAAGGACAGTTCCAATTTGGCGTCTCACGCTTTTTGGATCAAGCCCTGATAGTGGATTGCCATCGAGAAGGATCGTTCCGTTTTCTGGTTGGGCAAAACCCAAGAGAAGGCGCACTAGCGTTGATTTACCGGATCCAGATGGTCCAACAATGGCTACATACTCACCAGCCTTGGCTGCAAAGCTGACTCCATCCAGAACTAGGGGCATCTCAGGCTTGTAGCGGTAGCTCACGCGATCCAATTGGAAACCGCCTTGCAGGACACCGAATTCTTTGGTGTTGTCTTTGGCTTCAGGTGCTTCATCCAGGATTGGTCTTGCTCGCTCGTACAACACCGGCAGATCAAAGGCTCCAGTCAAGAGACCGGCTAATCCCGCGATACCCCCGATATAGGTGTTGAATGCAGCAAAGAATCCCAATTGTTGGCCAATGTTGGGAGCATTGACTATGGTCGATGAAGTCGCTTCAGCGATTAATTTTGTGATCATGATGTAAATCATCAAAGTCCCAAGATTGGGCATGACGCTCTTAATAAGCTCCGCAGCTGCTTCTTTTGCATCAATTTTATTTTCTAAGCTAATTACTTGCTTGTATGGCTCTGCCCACCAACGTGCTGCTTGTGCTTCAGCTCCAGCGATTCGTAGTTTACTAACAGAATTGATTATCTCAAGATTACGACTCTGTGCTTCTGACTCGGTGACCTCCTGATGGCGTTTTAGTTTCCTTGACTGAGTGGCGATTAGAATCGTTGGAAGTGCAATGAATGCTGATAAAATGATGGCAAGTAGCGTAAGTTTTACGCTTATCTTGAGCATGAATAGCACATATGTGCTGATAAGAAGTAGGCGTATAAGTCCCCCTTCTATCAGGCTTTGAATTTCAAGCCTGATATCTTCAAAAGCTCCAAAACGCAGTTGTAAATCACCAATACTGCGTACTCGGAAAAACTCCGTTGGAAGGCTTAAAAGCCGGTACATCCCAGCGAGCTGCACTTTTGCTGCGCCTTGGTGTTGGGTGAGGAGTACATCTCGGCTTTGGAGCCACTCCAAGGCTACGCGTGTCACGCCAGCTGCGACCATTACAAGGCTGATTTGAAGTAAGAGCCCTAAATCCTGATCTGGAAGCGCGTTGTTAGTAATGATCGTGTTGAATGTCGGCGTCAGCATGGCGAGTCCTGTCGCGACCGACATCAGGGCAATACCACTTCGAAAGCCTTGACTGACGAATCCCAAAGCAGTACCTAAAACAACCCCACTGGCGCTAAGTGTGAATATCCAACGTGAAGCACCAATATCTCGTCCAATGGACAGCAGAAAACCGACAGCCAATCCGATGAGCAATCCGGAGATTACGTATTGAGTAGAATCTTTTGATTCACCGAATGCAAATCGCAGTAGGCCTAATGTGCTTAAGTCTTTTTTGCTTAGCGATCGGTTTACTGATATCATTCGCGGGCTAATATTTTTCAGAGCCTCAGGGTATTGATTGATATCCTTGACTGAACTCCCTTTTTTCGGGTCCAGCATCACATATCCACGTGATGTGTTTTTTAGCAGGATGGGTGAATGACTTCCTTCTTCAGCGAATGCGATTAAATCTCCGCAATCACTTCTTAGGTTTTCTTCACTAATAAGTACCTCTCGGCCAATTAATTCGTTGTTTTCAAGCAATTGTTGAAGATGATCTCTCGTATTTGATTGCTGTATTTTGATATCGATAATTTCTTCGACATCAATGTCTTTGATCATCGCTATTAAGCCAGCGAGTTCACTATTATTGTTTTGCCTTTGTGTCTCTGCGCCGATTTGCGTGTTGCCCTCAATTGCGTTAAAGAGTGCAACTTCACCTTGATATCCTAGCGATTGATGGGTCTTGATCCTCTGCTGGTTTTTTGACTGTTCGTGATTGAAGAGCTCTTCCAGGAGTGCACAGATGTCATCTATTGATGAACCAACTGGTGAATTAATAACTTGACCCAATTGAACAAGTATCTCATTATTTAACCAATGGATTCCATCGGGAGTGGTTGAATTGACGTGCTCAATAAAGTCATTGTCTTGTGTTGCAATTAACTCAAGTTTTAGTTTTTGAATGCATTCAATTGGAAGACCTGGTAAGGCAAGATTTGCCTTAATGCGAATGAATGGTATTCCCTGCATCGCCCCTAGTAAGTGATCCTGCGTGGTTAAGAAGTTGGTGATCGGCCATGTGATCCGCTCTCCCGCCTTAAGTTTCACAGCCTTGCGACTCCCCCATTTTGAAATTTTTGGCATAGGGCATGAAATCGTTGGCCCGCTCGATTAATGTTTCCGAGTTGCGTCAAATCAAGCGCGTCTTCATCATCCTCAGCTTCTGCAGTTCGACTTCGAGCAGCAAGTTGCCGTGCCAGCAACTGGTCGCGGCTTCTCTGCGACAACATACAGTTCAGACTGCGGAAAAACCGATCTGCAAATTCGGGTGTGTCGCTGAGCGCTTCTTTTAGCTTGACCTTATCAAGCTCGAGCAGTTCCATTCCATTAGTGCTTTTCACTGTGGCACTCGCCCCTTGAGACTCTGATGTTAAGAGGGTGAGTTCTCCAAGTAATTCACCGCGTCGGGATGTACCAACTTTTTTGGTGCTCCCGTCGACATTGATCAGAATTTCAGCTTCCCCTGCAAGGACCAAAAAGATGGATGCTACTTCTTCTTCTTGCTTGAGCAGGATTCCACCAGGTGGAACTCGACGTAGTGATCCCATAGTTGCGATCTGATCGAGATCAATGTCGTTGAGTTCTGCAAACATCACCAGAACTTTCCTCAACGGTTCTATTTCAGCACCAGAACCTTCATAGCGATGGATCCAGGCATTTTGATTTTTAATTTGAGACGCTAGTTTTCGAGCAATCAGTTGCTGCCATTCAGCAGCCAGCTTAGGTTCATCACTTCGCATTTTATCCAGTTGTTCAATGCTTAGGAACAGAACTTTGCTTTCAGTTTCTGTCACAATTTCTGCGACTGCTGGGCGTCTCTCTAGCCAACTCATCTCACCGACGATCGTTCCTTGGCTGAGAATGGCGAGACGTTGAGAATCTCCGTTGTGATCAGTTGTATTGACAGCGACTGTACCTTTCATCAGTATCACAACATCGTTGCTAACGATGCCTTCTTCAATCAATTGTGTTCCGCTCTGTTTGATCTCAATCCTTCCGTTGGTGCGAACCCATAACTGAAGATCCTCGCTTGCCTCTTTTGTAAAGTCAAACACCGTTTGATCGGGTTCTATTGCCGTCTTAATTGTAGTCACATCCACCTTTTTGACAACGAATGAAGATGGTTTTTCTTGCTCAATCGTCTGTCCCCTTCTCTCTGTTGACGATTTTATCCTTGAGGATTATAAAATTTCCATCGAATGGTTTATATAAAAGGCATTTTTATTTATAATTTTTTTACCTCGAATCATTGATCAATGCCTTTTCAATTTTTTTGGTTTGTTTGTATTGAGATCATTGATTGAGCTGATGCTGATCGATGGTCTTCCCGTTGAATCTTTTTGCCGAGTGACTTTTTCTCAGTATTTCACGATCCGATGTTTATTTTCTGGGGTGATTACTTCGATCGATGATCGCTTGATGATCAATTAGTTCAATTGGTGTATAATTACCCTCAATAGCCCTCTCAGGGTGTTCCCTCATTCGCTCGAAAACAAATGTCTGTTTCTTCTGTTAAGCAGATTATTCTGTCTTTGGGACTTCCTTGTGTTGTTGTCGCTTCCACCGTCCAGCCAGCAAGGTCGCAGATTGAAACTTCAGGCCGCCTGGGCACATCCATTAATGGTGGCTCAGGCACGCAGTCTTGCGTATCAGGTGTTTGTGCTATTAGCGGTGGAACGGATGCAGGTAGTAATAAATTTCATCGCTTTACTTTGTTTGATGCGAATCGGACCGCTGAATCCTCGATTACTGGAGTGACGATCGAAACGGATGCTCAGAGTAATGTGATTCTTGGTGTCGCTTCATCATCCAATGGTTTTAACCTCAGTGTACCGCTGAGCCTTGATTCATCGGGTAACTTATTCATCGTCTCACCGGATGGTATCTCGTTGTCGACGGGTGCTTCTTTTTCCAATGTTACGGATCTTACCTTAACGAATCTCTCCACACTGCCGGTTGGTGCAGGGCAGTTTTCAGTTAATTCCAGCCTGAGTGAAGTTCAATTGTTAACCGGAACCCCGTTCCTCAATCGTTCATCGACCAGTCTTTCTTCGTCTGCCTCTCCAATCACGATCAGCGGAGTGACACTGTCTGTCGACGGCGCGTTGTATGTGCATGCAAATTCGAATCTTAGTGTTTCTAATTCCACAATTAGTGCGCCAACTTCACTTGATGTCGGTGCTGACCTCACAGTGTCGAATTCCACCATTAATAATAACTCTACTGTCTCGTTGTACTCGGAAGGAAACCTGTCCATCTACGATTCAACGATTGATGGTAATTCATCCGTTGATATTGATGCAGGAAATATACTTAGGATTTCAGATCCAAGCAATTCGTCTGATACGGGTGTTTCAATCAGCGAGAATACTGCTGTAACGATCGATACTGTTGGTAACCTAAATGCTGCTAACGCTAATCTTGATAGCAATACTGCACTCACAATAACGGTCGGTGGAGCTTTAAACGTAGATAGTATTTCTGGTCTCTCAAGCTCAGGTGTCTCGATTAACCAAAACACTTCACTGTTAATTACCACCATTGGTGACTTTAGTTATTTTCGCTCAAGTCTTAATGATAATGAGATGATAACTATTGACGCTGGTCAAGACTTTGTCTTTTTCAGTTCCGAGCTTCTTCGTAATTTGCCCTATACATCTGCGCAGTATCAATCAGACTTTGACACTGTTAGTGCGCTGCCTTATTTCACCATTGATGCCGCAGGCAAGATCGATATTGATGACTCCAGCATTGATTTCAATGGTCCCTTTACGATGGTTTCATCGACGTCTGATGTTCTGATTACCAATTCTGATTTTCTCGATAATCTTTATCCCTATTTGGAGTCTCTCACAGGTGATATTACGATTGCCAGTTCATTACTTTCACGGAATGCGTTCATCGATGCATATGCCATGGGTAGTGCCTATGTTTTCGACACGTCAGTGGTTGGCAACGATCTTGTGATTGGTGCTGAGCAGGGGAACGCAGTGATTTCCAGTTCAGGTCTGAACGATAACGTCATTGTTGCCACATCTGTTGATGGTGACTCCGTCATTATTGACTCCGATTTGGACAACAATGTTTTAGATGTTGACTCCGAGTCGGGTGATGCGGGCATTGTTGATTCTGATCTTGTCGACACGGATGTTGTTGTCGTCTCCAAAGATGGTGATTCGGTGATTGTGGATTCAACAGCTGTGAATTCTACGGTTGATGTTGCATCGGACACTGGTGATGCAGCGATTGCTGACTCGGAACTGTTTGATAGTGACGTTTTCGCTGTGTCTGCTAAAGGTGATGTTGTTGTTTTTGGATCGAATGTTGACAAAAGTGTGTTCGAAGCCGCAGCACTGACTGGCAATATTGACGTTTTGAATTCTGAGTTTTTCAACAATCAAGATGTCGCTTTCGTTTCAGATTTTGATGTCTCGATTGCTGATTCTTCTTTGGCTGGTAATGAGTTTGTTGTGGTTGATGTTGGTAGCGATGCTTTCTTTGATTCCACGACAATTAGAGGAACTGATACTTTCGTTGTTGATGCAGGTGGTGATGCTTTGATCGATTCTTCGACAATTAGAGGAACTGATACTTTCGTTGTTGATGCAGGTGGTGATGCTTCGATCGAATCTTCAACAATTAGTGGTACGGATACATTTGTTGTTGATGCGGGCAATGAAGTGTTGATTGAGGCATCCTCGATGAGTGATAACGATGATGTTTCGATGGATGCCAGGAACGGATTATCCATTGCATCCAATACCACCACCGAGTCTGAAAGTAATTCGGTTGTTGATTCAGTCAATAATAATGGTCAAAATTCTTCTGAGCAAACCCAGACATCCGGTTCCTCTGAGACTCAAGGCACGAGTCAAGAGACAACTTCAGTGGTGAACGATGCTTCTGCTGATTCAGACGGTGAATCTAGCGGTGATAGTTCTGCAAGTTTAGAATCAACATCAGAATCGAGCTCGGAATCAGATTCAGATTCAGAATCAGCTTCCGAGTCTCAAACTTCTTCAGAAGAGGGTGGCAATGATAGCGCCTCCTCGACTGCTTCCAATGATGACACTTCTGTTTCACAATCCGGACCAACGGCGTCCAGCGAATCCGGTGATGCAGCAACCCCTTCCTTTCAGATTTCAACGCTCGACGCTGGTGTTGTTACGTCGAACTTACGGGATTCAATCGATACCAATACTGCTGAGGTTCTTTCTGTTCTCGGCCTCGACGACCTCACCCCTACCCCTGCTAGCGAGTTGACTCCTGCAGGAATTTCGCAGAGTTTGAATGACGCGCGACAGGTATATCAGTCACTTAGTTTGTCTTCTCTGAATCACTCAGTCGCTACCGTTGCCAGTGATCCCTCTAGTGATGTTTCACTTACTGATTCAAAACTTAGCGATCTCTCTTTTAATCCAGCGTTTCTCAATATTTCATTCACTAAAAATTCTGATCTTGGTGTTGGTGATTCGTCTGAAGGTTTTATTGATCTTACCCTGATCACCTCCGATGGCACAGTGATTGGACGTCGCACTGAGCTTTCTCTTTCGGAATTTGCAGACCTCCTCCGTGGCTTTTACGGCAAAATCACAAGCCAGCGATCTTTGGACCCAGCGCTTCCATCGTCTGAGGCGTCGAAGTTGTATTCACTCTTTTTGGAGCCCATACAGGATGTATTGGCTACTGAAGAAGTAACCACTGTGTTGATTTCTGCAGATCGTGGTTTGCAAGCGATCCCGTTCTCTGCCTTGGCTCGCCTAGGTCAATTTGCTGTGGACAGTCTTTCATTTTCTTTTACGCCCTCGCTATCCCTGACTGATTTGTCGATACCACTTGCAAGTCCTCAGACTGATCAAATCTTAATTATGGGATCGACCCAATTTTCAGGACTGGCTCCACTTCCATACGTGAATCAAGAAGTTGAGAATATTGCTCAATATTATGGTGGTCAGTCCATCATTGGTGATCAATTTACATCGTCTCGCGTCGTCTCTGACTTACGCACTTCGAATGAATCTCTCATCCACTTGGCAACTCATGCCGACTTCAAGGGTGGTAGGCCTGATGAATCTATGATTTACACCAGTGATGGCTCTATCTCTTTTGAATCGTTCAAGTCAATTCGGCGTAATCGAGAATTGAATCCTATGAATTTGTTTGTTCTCAGCGCCTGTCGTAGTGCTTTGGGAGATAGTGATAGCGAAATGGGCCTTGCTGGTTTAGCACTTCAGGCTGGCTCTAAAAGTGCCATTGGTTCCCTCTGGTACGTTGATGATGTGGCTACATCAGCATTTTTCTCTCAGTTTTATCGCTATCTCAGTGATGGTGTTGCCAAATCGACGGCTTTGGCCCAAACGCAGCGAGATTTTTCTTCCGGCAAGATCAAAATCCAAGGCTCTGATGTTGTCTTAGGATCCGGTGAGGTTTTGCTATCAGGACTCTCTGCAGCACAAAGATATAATTATCCACAAGATTTTCGCCATCCTTTCTTTTGGTCTGGTTTTGTTTTGCTTGGCACTCCTTGGTAATGAGAATACTGCTTAAAATTGGAATGTCACTTTTGAATAAATACCATTTCCAATAATCCAATCATTCCATAATCCTGTATTGTCGTCTGTATTGAATTGATTCGTCCAGCCTAAATCTATGATTAGTTGATTTCTATGTTGCCATCTCATCAATACCCCATAGGACCCAACGGTGTCGTTGAAAGTGCTGCCCAGTCGTGTTGTTGTAATCCCACCTGCGCCTCCGAAAGGTACAAGCTTGAACTGGTTGTTCTTTAATTTGAGAAACGACCACTCCAATTCTAAATTGCCAAGCCATCCGTTATCACCACTAATTAATGTCCCTGGTAATCCTCTCAATCCATTGTCGCTTCCAACACCAAACCCCATGCTGCTTGTTAAAGGATTGAAAGCATATTGTCCGCCAGCCACAGCTTTTGCGATCAACGTGTTGTTAATTGCCCAGAGCCCAGTTGTGTAGACGCCGATAGCCATTGCGTTATTTGGATGGATTCCCAGCGCGTTGAGGTTTTTCAGTTCATCAGGGCTACTGAAGGAATTGATGCCTTGTAGTCCGTAAATCTGACCTGACCATGACAGAGAATTTTTTGCTCCAAGATGTCCAATTCCGAATCGAGCATATCCGCTTGTTAAGTCTCCATCGATGCCACCACCAGCGATCACGGGAAAAGGCTCATTCTTATAGTAGCTATTATTGTGGTTGGAACTGACTCCAAAAAATGCATATGTGTTTGTGGACGTTGTCTGCAGAAATGTCCAGTCAGTTTGGATTAGCCCTTGATACTGCCTAAAACTTAAATCACGAAATGGTTTTGGATATTCCACCAAATAGCGTCTGCTTGCTCCAAGCGATCCTGTCACACTCCATGTGCGTGTCAGTGGGTAGGTGTAACTGATCGACCCGATTCCTGCTCCAAGTTCAGGATCGTTATCAACATTCAGTTCCCCATATAACTGAAATTGATCCCCTCGAGTCAGCAAATCGGGTTTTTGTAGGATTGCAATTCCTCTCCATTCCCCGCTTCCCGCATTGCCATCATTTCGAAGAGATGTTAACCCTCTCCATGGTTTGGGGATCACTTCTGCTGTGATGTTGAGTGTCGCTTTGGTTGGATTGCTTCCTAGCTTTCCAATACTTCCTGAAATGCGGCTGGCGATTCCTTGCCGTTCAAGGTCCAGCAGTGCATTTTTGATTTGGATAATGTTAAAGGTTTGATCAAGCAACGGCGCTAATTCATTTTCGATCTCTGAGGTGAGCCCCTTATTTTTTGAGGTGACATTGATCTCAACCAACCTGCCGGGGATGATAATTAACTTGGTTTGGCCATTCAGTTCTTCGGCAACGACGCGTGTATTGATATATCCGTCTTTTTGTAGCTGAGCATTGAGTTGATTGACGCAGCTATTTTTGCGACTCGAGTCGACTGATAATTCGCAGTTTCGAAGGATTTCTTGTGTTCTTTTCCTGTTGTACGGGGATGAACCTTCGATCTCAATGGATTGTCTATTTATTTGCAGATTGAACTCACCTTCATTTTGTTCACCTGCCTCATTCTCTAGCTCGAGTTGTACCGCGTCGTCGTTTGCCGCAGGGCTCTGCCTCTCAGGGAGTCTTGCTGGCCCTGGTTGGATTGGAGGAGCTACCAGCTGGGCGAAGAGAGGAAACACGAGGATTTACTTGCTTTCTGGCGTTGCAGATTGTCTTCGGTCTTGTGTGACCGGCCTGGCCAAGAATAGCAAAGCTTTTTGTTACCTCAACAAGGGCTGCTTAGCGACTTCATTGCCTGACGTTATCTCGTCGTTCGTGATCTGAGTTCTCTAGCGCAAAAAGTTGTATTCAATTTCTGGACTTTTACCATCCGCGATTGCTTCCGACGTCCGAAGATGGGTTTTGGTTTCTGGTGTGTGTTATCGGTTTTTCAAGTCTTCAAATTGTCGAACGATCATCTTTGTCAGACGTCTGCTTTGCTCAGTTGTCTTGACGTGTAGCGCTCATCATTCTTCTCCATAGCGCGCCCTCCAGGTCGACCATTCTTCTATCATCTGTTGCAAGTATGATTGACACATTTTTAAAGAGATTGATCCAGTATCCAACAACGTGGTTGGTTTTGCCGCTCATTCCTGCATGCACGGCGTATTCTGCTAGGAGATTGCATAAAACTGCGTCAGCGGTCTTTTTTGCGACGCTTCGAATGCGGTAGCTGGGGTCTAAGTATTTGATGCTGATCGGAATAATCTTGTTGGGAGATTGACTATTGTGTCTAGGATCAGCCTGCGCTGAATTTTCCATTGGCACGATTGAGCTACGACAACAGACCTGATTGTGTCCGACTTTCAGCTTGCTTCGACCACCTTCTTTTGCCCTTTCACGTAGGACTCCAATACGCGATTCGGGAGGGGCTGATGATCAGCTTTTCCGGAGAGCAGATAATCAAGAATGGCCTCTCCGCTCTGAGGGTTCGTTGCTAAGGGGATTTGGTAGACGTCGCAGAGTCGTCCAAGAGCTTCGATGTCGGCGTGATGAGGGTGTGAGGAGAGTGGATCTCGGAAAAAGATGACGCCGATGATGTTCTGTGTCGAAATCAGGGTGCCAACAGCTTGGTCTCCACCCAGTGGTCCAGAAGCGACTTTTCGGCTAAGGCACATACCTGTTTTTTTGAATAACATGCTGCCGGTTGTTCCTGTTGCAATCAAAGGGAATTGTTCCAGCTTGTGGGTGTGAATTCTGCAGAATTCCATCAGGCTTTCTTTCATATTGTTGTGGGCAATGAGGGCTAAGTATTTGCGCTTGTCGGTGTAGGTTTCAGCGGCGTGCTGCTCAGTGCGTGCTCGTCCGACAGCCTTGAAGACTTCTCTGAATTGCAGTGCCAGTCTTTGCTTGGTTTCCAGCAAGTCATGGAAGTCGTGGATGGTGAACCAGCCGACTTTGGTGGTCTCAAGGGCTTGAACGCTTGCTACCCGCGTGGCTTCTTCTGAAAACATGCTTTCTCCGAAGCAGTCACCGGTTGTCAGGAGTGCAATCTGTCTTTCATCTTCGATGATTTGCACCCTTCCACTGACTAAGAAAGCCATGCAGTCGGCGGGTTCGTCTTTGCGCATCAAGATTGCATTATCGTCAAAGGTTTTGACCGACATGTGTTGCGCCAGGATGGCAATGTCTTCCTTGTTGAAGCAATGCTTCAGGTTTGCTTCATTCTGAAGCGTTGTGATCAGATCGTTCCGGTCCATCGACACTCCGCGCTCTCCTAAACATTAAGGGCATTGCGAGGATCGGGCTGTGTTTTGACTGCAGTCGCTGTTGTCTCTTTTTTATCGAATTCGTTGTTGCTGGTGAAGTCGCTTTTGCTGGCGACTTGCTTCTGTTTAGCAACTGTGCCGACTGCTCAGTTGTTCGCTTCCGTAATGCTGCCGTTCCCCCTTGTCATGATGGGTGGCACTAATGCCACATGGCAGCAGGCTTATCGCACGGTTGCTCCGGCGTCACCGCTCACTCATCAACACCAACATCACGGCTACAGAATTCGTCTCGAACAGCATGTGTTGCACCAGCTCTGTTCCGGGGATGGTCAGCAGTTTTTTCACCCCTCCCCCATCACGGAAAGGGTGTGTACTTTCTTTCCCTGATGCACGTTTGCGCAGTGCCTGCAACTGTGGTTGACCGGCCCACATTGGTCGAGTGTTGTTGTCCCGTGAGCCTCCCGGTGTGGGGTCGCTGACTTCCCCAAGTTTTGTTTACGTGCCACTAATCACCGCAAGTCTCAGCTCCTGACGCCAGTCCTGCAGGGGCCTGTCCCACCCTTCCTCAAGCTTGTGCGCGATCACCAGATCGGCATCGAGGCCCAACTGAAATCCACGTGCCATTGCGCGCAGCATCGGAGCCAGTGGCTCATCGTCCTGAAGAGCCGCCAACATCCCACCAAAGATCAACATGACGGCTAAAGGGGAGCGTGTCTGAGCGAGGTTGAAGCCTTGCAAGCCAAGCTCGCTATCGCCGTCGATTCCGAAGCCCGTGAGCACATGGATGATGTCGTGTGTTTCCCGAAGCCTGTGGGTGATGTATTCCGCGTCATTGCTGACTGGTGAGGGGTCGATCAGCGCGTCCGGCGTGATGCCTTGGCTGATCAGTTGATCGGCGTAGCAGCGTCCGAGAGTGCCGTCTGGAAGTTTTTGCAACTCGGTCAGGTCGATTGCCTTTGGTCGCCAACCCTCTTTTACCAGTGCACTGAACTGGGGGTGTATGAGCAGGTGCCGCTTCATCTGCTCAGCCAGAGGGCTGTCCTTCACGCTGTTGGCGACAGCAAACACGCTGTCAAGCGAGCCCGGATTCTTCAAAAATGTGGCGAGGCTGGCGAGCAACCTCAGGCTTTGGAGGCGTTCTTGAAGTTTGAGCTGCACGGTCTTTGAGCGGAGGACTTCAATCTGATGGTGTGATTCGCTCTGGATCCATCAAAGGAACTGGGGAGTGGTCGGTTCCATCCCGCTGGATCCAGCACCTTTACCGCTGCAAGACGCTTCGGATCGTGAGGTTGTTTGGAAGCGAACCGCTTGACTCAGGGGCCCTCCGATCATTCCACCGGTGTAATAAGGGAAATCAGGGTTACCTCCTAAGGCGCGGCAGACGTAAGTCAAGACGATGGGCTCTGGCAATGGCTCTGGTTCAGGTTCAGGTTCAGGCTCTGGTTCAGGTTCAGGTTCAGGCTCTGGTTCAGGCTCTGGTTCAGGCTCTGTTTCGGCGTCGTTGTTGTCGTCTTCTTTTTCTTCTTTTTCCTCTTCTTCCTCTTCTTCCTCTTCTTCTTCTTTCTCTGGTTCTAAGTCGTCTTCTTCTTCGTCCTCCTTCGGAAGTTTGTTGTCGGGCACCACCAGATTGTTCGCGCCCCGCAGCCGTGGATAGGGCGTTCGTGCTGCAATCAGCCAGTCAGAGCCCAGGATGGAGAGCAACGTGCGGTCGGGAAGTCCATACAGCTCCTGGTAAATCAAATTGATCACATGGCTTTCAGGCAGAAGGTTCTGCCCACTCATCGTCTCGATGATCAGTTGTGAGAAACGTTCCTTGCTGATCAATTGGCGGCTCAACAGCACGCCGTCTGGGCTGAAGGTGGCTTCTTCCCCAGCCTTTAGGCGAACAACACTGTCTGCATCGCTGACTAGTTGATGCACGGTTGTGCTGGCGACACTTGCTTCTTTCAGAGCTGGTTGAGCAGGCTCAGATGTCTTGCCCTGATTCAGGGCAAACTGCATGGGTCTTCCGGTGTTGAATTCGCCGGATTGCCATGGCATTGGTGATCCAGGCGACTTCGGCCGGAGATTCGGGTCGTTGACAAAGCCGCCATTGGTGGAGAAGCGGTAACTGATTTGTCCCCCCACGACGGTGTCGAGCAGTTCGTCGTATTGGCCATAGGCAGCGACCGTCACCTGATCGCCGATGGGCACATTCAGGCCAACGCGGCCACCGCCGTAGGAATTTCCGATTCCGTGGAGAACGTAGGGAGCGAGTGACAAGGTGATGGATTGATCCCCCACATCAGCCACGGGTATGCCCACCTGACCGATGGCAAATCCCAGGTTGTTATCACATTGATCGAGTGGAATGCCTCCGGTGATGCCGAATTGCCAGCGTTCTTTCTGCCAAAGGCCACCTACCGCGAGTTGCGAGTGGAAACAGCCTGTTCCGTCCCAACCGTCGTAGCCCACTAACAGGGAGCTGATGCTGCGGTCATCGGGGTTGAACCACTTGTATCCCAGCTCGGTGCTGGCTCCCCAGGCGCCATCGAAATTGCTGCTAGCGGTTGTGTAGCTGTAGAGAAGGTTGCTGCCGAGGCTTTGGCTGAGAGGCACGAAAAAGGAGGCATCGCCCAGGATCAGTCCGGCGGCTTCGCCAAGGGTTGTGCCTGAACTGTTGCTGCCCCAGGCACTTGATCCGAAGCCGATCACCGGATTCAGCGTGGGGTACATCGAGAGGATGTCTGGGCTGTTCTCGTCATCGGTCGCTTCAACGCCACTCCCTACGCTGGCTTGACCGCTTAGAACGGCGAGTTCGTAGTTCCCGTCATCTCGCACACTCAACACATACGTGGTGCCGCGGATCCCCAGCACCTTGGTGCCCAGGCAGCTGTTTTGGGGACCGTTGACCAAGACCTGGCCGCGATCTAGGCGAAAACAGTCTTCTCCGAGGCGGATTACGCTGTTGTTGCCAAGAAATCCGAGTGCTCGCCGATCAAAGAGCACTTCGGCGCGGCTGCTGCCGGTTCTGAGTTCTTGTCCTCGATCCGCCGTGTCATCGACCGACGCCTCTTGCTGGTCGATGAACACTTCGCGGCCATCGATGATTCGTCGAATCGTGGCGCTATTGAACGGAGCTGCTGTTGCTGCCGAAGGCACCAGACTTGCCGCACAAGCGATGGCTAGCAGCTTCTTGAACACAGCCATCAACCGTCGGACACAGACGGTTGTTACTGATCTATGGCGGGGTGGGTGTCCTTGTTGGTGTCAGTTTGTAGTGCGAACACTCGTTGCTCACCCTGGCCGCGGATCGGAAATGTTCCCAAGTCCAGCAGGGGCCAGTCACCAGGAAGATGTTCTGCCACCGCAGCGCTCATCACAATTCCTTGATCGCACTGCTTGGCAATTGTCTCTAAGCGGCTGGCCATGTTCACCGCATCACCAATCACGGTGTAGTCCATGCGACTGGTGCTACCGATGTTTCCGCTCACCACCGAGCCATAGCTAAGAATCACCACTTGTTTCCAGGGTGAATGCCCTTCAGCAGCCCAGGCGTGATTGAGATCGTCAAGGCGTCGCTGCAGCTCGATTGCAGTTCTCGCCGCAGCGAGCGCGTTCGTGCTGCTCGATTTTTCGATTGGGGCTCCAAACACGGCGAGGGCGGCATCGCCGATGAATTTGTCGACTGTGCCTTCTTCGGCATGCACCGCATCCACCACTTCACTGAAGTAGGCGTTGAGGCGATCCACCAGTTCTTTCACCCTGCCCTGTTCGGTCATGGTCTGGGTAAACGCTGTGAAGCCACGGATATCGCTCATCAAGATCACCACGTCCATCGTTTTTCCACCCAGCAATTCATCGGCTTCCTCGGGTTGATCAGCGATCTCTGCGGCGACTGCTGGGGAGAGGTAGCGACCCAGGGTTCGGCGTAGTCGTCGTCGTTGCCATTGCAGCCGAATCGTGGCGTCAGCGCTGGAGACAATTCCTGTCAGCGCCAAGCTGGCGGCTGGGCCAAGTAGAGGGACCAAGAGGCCTCCCCACACAACCAGTCCGGCTTCTGCCGCGACGAGAACTGCTGAGGAGGCGAGGAGCACATTGAGACGAGGCAATGGGCGCTCTTGCTTCGATGCCGTGATGCCTGCGACGAGAACAAGCCCTGCCATCAGGAAATTCCAGCTTTCAGGAGCAGGCACCCAGTGCAGGGATCGATCTTCCAGGCGATTGGCCAATTCGGTGGCAAGCAATTCAACGCCTGGCATGCCCTGGGCACCGGAGAAGACCGCTGGATGTAGGTCTTGAAACACGGCCGCTGTTGGCCCAACGAGCACGGTGGCGTTGCTGAGCAGACCACTGCTTTTGATGGAGGTGAAGGCTCTGGTGTCGAGAATTTCCCAGATCGAGAGAGTGGCAATCGTTCCAGGGGGTCCATAGGGGTCCAAAAGATTGGATGACCGTGTACTGAGGTCGGCGTCGGCATTCCCAAGCTTGAGCAGGGTCACCGCCAACCCATCGGGTACGGCGGAGTTCAACTGTTGGCGAATCTCTACGGCGCTGTCACCAGGACGCTGACGGATGACGCCGTCTTCATCGGGGGAGCCATTCAGGAGGCCGCGGTTCAACGGTTTGTTGGATGACTGCAGCGTGGCTGTCAGATCCAGCAGCGCCATGCTGGCCACCGGCCCGCGGCCGTTTAGCACTTGCACCCCCAGTGCCACTTGGTCGTGATGGCGTTTCAAGGCACTTGCAAAGGCCATGTCGTCGTCGGGCCCGTAGCTACTGGGGGCTTCGAACAGCAGATCAAATCCAACGGTGGATGCGCCCGCTTCGATTAGACGATTCAGCACCCTCTGGTGAACGCGTCTTGGCCAGGGCCATTGGCTCAGACTTTGGAGCAAGGGGTCGTCGCTTAGGTCTGCATTGGCCGCTTGCTGGAGGCTGAAGTCGTCGATGGCCACAATCACAACATCATTAGGCGGCGTCCTGGAGCCCCGCGTCTCCTGGACCCAACCGGCAAAGCGCAGGTCGATACGCCCTAACCAATCCCGACCGATTCCGCCAGCAGCAGCAACCGCACCACTCAGCAGCAGGATCGCGCCATGACGGCGAATCCAGCGGAGCGCGGTTCGCTCTTTCATGGTGTTTCCGATGCTTGCATCAGCCCCCTCAACCGCCGGGCTGCGGTGGAGAGGGTTGGATCCGATCCGCGTTCCAATGCGTTGCAGCACCGCTCTAGGGCGGGGTGATGTCCTTGCTCGAATGCCTCAAGGGCTTCCAGGATCAGGGTTAGGTGACGATTGGTTTGACGGCAGCGACGGCTGCTCAGAGCCAATAGTTCCATCACCAGATCACTGTCATAGATCGCAGTCTGCAGCAGATCGTTGGCTTCAATCACCAGGACTTCGGCTGGACCGCGACTCACCGTGACGGTCGCGCTGTGGTGTTGATCGCCTATCAAGGCCATTTCTCCCACCAACTCATTGGGACCAATCCGTGCGATCACCTGCGGGGTGCCACCCGCTTCGCAGCGTTCGACCTTCAACTCACCGGTTTGCACCAGCAGCACCCGTTCGGCAGGAGCGTCCTGTTGGATCAGTACCTTGCCGAGAGGGGCAATCTGCGTTTGATGACGCACTGTGGAGAGATGCGTGCTGAGCAGCATTCGCATGCGATCGCGAATCTGGTTGGGTCGTTGGTTCTCGTTCTCCTCCATGCGTGGCGGATTGCCGCTGCATGCATGCTGGCCGCTTCTGCCGGATCAGGCATCGCCTCCTGCAGCAGCGTCATGTTCTGAATCTGATTGCTGATGTGATGCCTTTTTTTATTGGCATGTTCCTGCAGGAACTGGCCGAGTTTGTTCTGTACGCCATCATCAACTGGTCGAAGTCATGCCTTCGTTGTGAGCTCGACATAGACCCAGTTCTGCATTTTTTAGGCAAGCTGGTCTCGGCCACTGTGGTCGTTCTGATCTGAATCATGTCTGCGCTCACGCCTGAGGATCTCGGGGCTATGCCTCTGTTCGCGGAGCTGGCGGAACAACAGCTCATCCTGCTGCTGGATCGTCATCGAGAGACAAGCCACCAGGTTGACCAGGTGATCGTGATGGAGCAGGACTGGGGTGAGTCGCTGTTCCTCATCCGCGATGGGGTGGCCAAGGTGCGCACTTACACCGCCGATGGTGATGAAGTGATCATGTCCTTGCTCGGCCAGGGCGATGTGTTCGGTGAGATGGCTGCTCTTGATGGTGCGTCACGTTCCGCCGATGTGGTGGCGCTTACGCCATTGCACCTCATCAAGATGCGCTCGACGCCGTTTGCTGCTCTGCTTGGCCAAGAGGCGGCGTTTGCTCTTTCCCTGGCGCGCTTAATGTCATCTCGTCTGCGTGATCTCAATCAACGCTTCGCATTGCAGAGCGCTGATGCCACCACGCGCCTGTTGGACGCTTTGGCGTATCTCGCCCGCAAAAGTTCCCGCGATCAGAATCCTGAGGCGGAGATCCCGCTGCTGGCCCAACGGGAGATTGCCTTGCTGGCTGGACTGGCGAGGGAAACAGCGTCTCGCACCCTCAGCAAGCTGCGCAACCGCGGCACTGTTTTGGAAACCAATGGACAGCTCCGGATTGCTGATTTGCAGCCGCTGATCAAACGCGGACTGTTGCCGGGTTAGAGGCGTCAGGCCTGCAGATAAGTGATCTGCTGCAGGCTGCTGGTCACATGATTGATCAGCCGTCGTGCATCGCTCACGGCCAACCGTCCGTCTCGGATCGCCGCTTCGCTCGCAAGCCTCAGCCGTTCCAGCATCTGGTCGGGGTCGTGCTCCATGGCCTTGAGAACATCGGCGTTGGTGTCACCCCGCACCACGTGATCGAGTTGGTAACCACCACCGGGTGCTAAGCGGATGTGCACCGCATTGGTGCTGCCGAACAGGTTGTGGAGGTTGCCCATCACCTCTTGATAGGCGCCGGCCAGGAATAGGCCGACGAGGTAGGGCTGTCCCGGAGTTGGGGTGTGCAGTTCCAGCAGTGATTTGCTTTGCCCGCCTTGAATGAAGCGAGCCAATTTGCCATCGGAATCGCAGGTGAGATCAGCAATGCTGCCCAGTTGCTCTGGCTGTTCATGCAAGCGATGAATGGGCATCACTGGGAACAGTTGATCAATGGCCCAGGTGTCCGGTGCGGACCGAAACACGGAAAAGTTGCCGTAGTAAGTGCTGGCCAGGCTGGCGCGCAGACGGCGTAACTCGTCAGGGCTGTTGTCATCTGCGGGAAGCAGCTCGACGATGCGCCGCGCGCAGGCCCAGGCCAGCTGCTCTGCCCGTGCCCGCTCGGGGAGGCTTAGGTAACCGAGTCGGAAGGCACTCAGTGCATCCTCCTTGAACTTGATGGCGTCATTCCAGGCCTCCTGCAAGTTGGCTTCGGTGATGCCGTCGAGGGTGTCATGCAGATTGCGCACGATCAGGGGGTCGTCGTCTCTGCGTTGCGGACGCTCGTCGGGGGCACCACCGAGACCCAGGATGTCGAACACCAGCACACTGAAGTGACTGGCGAGGGCCCGTCCGCTTTCGCTCACAAGGGTGGGCAACGGCACGCCACAGGGTTCACAGCACTCCTTGACCGTCGCGACGACGTCGTTGGCGTAGTTCTGCAAGGAGTAGTTGGTGGAGGCTGCGGTCGCGCTGCGGCTGCCGTCGTAGTCGATGCCAAGACCGCCACCAACGTCGAGGTATCCCATCGGCGCACCAAGGCGGTGCAGTTCTCCGTAGATCTGCCCGGCTTCCTGCAGGGCATCCTTCAGAACGGCGATGTCGTTGATCTGGCTGCCGATGTGGAAGTGCAGCAGCTTCAGATCGTTAAGCAGTCCGGCACGGCTCAGCCGTTCGGTGGTTTCGAGCAGTTCCGGAATGGAGAGCCCGAATTTGGCCCGGTCGCCTACAGAGCTGCTCCAGCGGCCTGTGCTGCGGGTCGAGAGCCGAGCCCGGATTCCGATCATCGGTGCGGCGCCCAGTTCTTGGCTGGCGGCGATGATCCGCTCCACTTCATCGGGTTGTTCGATTACCACCACCGGCTGTCGACCGAGTCTTCGCGCCAGGATGGCGGTCTCGATGTAGCGCTGATCCTTGTAGCCATTGCAGATCAGTAGGGCCTCTGGATCGTTCAACAACGACAGGGCAATTAGCAATTCAGCTTTGCTGCCGGCCTCAAGGCCGAAATGCCAGCGTTGACCAGCATCCACCAGTCGTTCCACCACATGGCGCTGCTGGTTGCATTTCACCGGGAACACGCCCTGGTATCGGCCGCCATAGCCGTAGTGCGCGATCGCCCGGTCAAAGGCCGCATGCAGCCGCTCGAGACGATCTTCCAGGATGTCGTCAAAGCGGATCAACAGCGGTAAGCCGAGATCCCTGGCCTGCAGGCCCTCCACCAATTCGATCAGATCGATGCTGCCGCCGCGGTCCCCGCGGGGCTGCACCGTCACATGGCCGCGGGAATTGGCCGCGAAGTAAGTGTCACCCCATCGATCGAGACCGTAGAGATCTGCTCCGTCCTGGATGGTCCAGGTGTCGGCTGTACCGGAGCGGGCCATCAGCGTCACTCAGCGCTCCAGGAGCATTCGCAGCAGGAATCTAGGCAGGGTTGTCGTTCCGAACAGTGCACAGACACCAAGTGGCTTGCCAATCGGGGCGTCGGCCACGGACGATAGCGGCGGTTTTATCCAATGTTATGGCTGCCGAACGCACCTTTATCGCCATCAAGCCCGATGGTGTTCAGCGTGGACTTGTGGGCGAGATCCTGGGGCGTTTCGAGCGCAAGGGTTTCAAGTTGGTTGGCCTCAAGCAACTGACCCCCAGCCGAGAGCTGGCTGAGCAGCACTACGGCGTGCATCGGGAGCGTCCGTTCTTTGCTGGTCTTGTTGACTTCATTACCTCCGGCCCTGTGGTGGCCATGGTGTGGGAAGGCGACGGTGTGATCGCCAGCGCCCGCAAGCTGATAGGTGCGACCAAACCTCTCGAGGCTGAGCCCGGCACGATCCGCGGTGATCTGGCCGTCAACATCGGCCGCAATGTGATCCATGGATCGGATGCTCCTGAAACAGCCCAGTTCGAGATTGGTTTGTGGTTCCAGTCCTCCGAGCTGAGCGAGTGGACGCCTTCCGATCAAGGCTGGCGCGTCGAAGGCTGATCGTTCCTTCAGGCTTATGAGCACTCAACCCCTGAGACCAGACGGTCTTGGGGGGTTTTTGTTGGCTTGAATCGATTCCAGCGGAAGTGCGGTAAGAGAGCGGCCAAGTCGTCTCGTATGGGCGTGCCAGAACAAAGATCCGCCATCAGTTCGGCTGTGGCACTGGCCATCAGAACACCGTTGCGATGGTGTCCGCAGGCCAGAAAAAGACCCGAGACCGAACTGTCGCCCAGCAGAGGGCCCTCGTCCGGTGTGCAGGGACGGAAGCCCCACCAACGCTCCATCGGAGGCCAATCAATGGCTTGGGGAAGCAGCCCGGAAATGCCGTCTTTCAAGGTGGTCTGTCCCTGGGGGGTCAGTCCTTCACTGAATCCGGCATCGCGTTCGGAGGTGGCTCCGACCACGACGAGCCCGTCCTCGCGAGGCACGAGGTAGGTGCCGGGGCCAAACACCACTCGTCTCAAGGCACCCCGCGGAGTCTGCAGGGAGAGCATTTGCCCCTTGACGGGGAACACCGGCAGCTCCGGCAGCAACTGGGCACTCCAGGCTCCGCTGCACAGCACTGCCTTGCGACAGCGCAAGGTGTTGAGCATTCCCTCGGAGTTGCGAGTGCGAACCCCTTGGAGTTGATGGTTCTCGGTCAGCAGCTCCAGCACTTCCACCCCCTCCTGGAAGTGCACGCCTCGATCCACACAGGCGCTTTCCAGAGCCCGCATCAACTGGCGACGGTTGTCAATTTGGCCGTCTTGGCTGAAGAGCAAACCCGCGGCCCAGTCCGGGGCCAGGCCTGGGATTTCCTGATGCAGTTGTCCGCGATCCAGCGACTCGCCAAAGGCGGCTGTTGGGTACTGATCGCGTTCCGTAGAGCTCCGGAAGGGCACCACGATGCCAGTGGAGCGCAGACCACAGGGCAGACCGCTGTCGGCTTCGATCTGGGCGACCCAGCTGGGAACCCGGCCCAGGCTGAGCTGTCCGAGCTGCAGCAGGGCGCCGCTCAGGCCTTCGGCATGGGGGGCCAGCATGCCTGCGGCGACAAACCCTGCCGCTTCGCTGCGTCGCCGGCTGATCACGGTGACGGCTTCTCCGCGGCGCGCCAGTTGATGAGCGATCGCCAGGCCCATCAGCCCTCCACCGAGAATCAGGATCGGAGCCGATTGGTGCAGGTTTGCGCGCGGTTGTTGGGGGGTCGTCATAGGCCTGGACGCCATGAGCGCAGATTGTGGCGGACCACTAATTGACGGCAGCAGAAGACCGTGCCCCAACACACGACCATGGCGGCGAGGACTGGCCATTGCAGCGTCTCGAACCGATCTGCGATCAAAAGCCCCAGGCTCAGCACCAAGGCGCCGAACACTGCAATTTCCTCATAAGGCTCGCCTTGAAACGTGCGTGGTTCGCGGCCTGTCACGACATCCAGCAGCATGCCGCCACCTGCGCAAGTTAGTGCAGCACAGATGGCCATCCACCACCAGTTCAAGTCTGCTTCCAAGGCGACTTGCGCTCCAATAATGGTGAACGTGGCCAAACCAACGCTGTCGCACAACCCCAGCACCTGGTTGAACCCCTTGCTGTCGGCGGCGCCTGAGCTCAAGACGCTGGCCACGAGTGACCCTGCCACCACGACCACTGCAACCATGAGCAGGTAGCTGTTGTCTTTCAAGATGAACGGCGGCGAGCGCATCCCGCCGATCAACAGGTCGCGAAGCGTGCCGCCCCCAACAGCGGGAAGCAACGTGAGGATGAAACAACCCCAAAGGTCATAGCGACGTTGCAGCGCTCGGATGAAGCCTGAGAGCGCAAAGGCTGCGGTCCCAATCAGATCAAGGCCATAGAACCAGGGAGAGGCCACCAATGTGGCGAAGGTCTGTCGTCCTGCGGGTCCGAGAGGTCCTCGCTGTGGGCCGCCGAGTTCTGAAGCTCTCCAAATGCTGAGGCTCCAGGCGTCCTTGGCTGCATGGGTGATGGCCGCGGGCTGACCGCTGCCTTCGCCGACGATCTCCGCACTGCGGGCGAAGGTCCTTGGATCCAGCAACCCAAAGCCCCGGTCGAGATCCATTAATTGGAGGATCTCCTTGAGCATTGCCCGTTGATGTTCCGTGTCGCTGCCATCCATGTAGCGCTCGGTGATGGCCACCGCTTCATCCGGATGGCGAGCGGCGTATCGCCATCCCTCGGCCAGGCACTGCAACAACCTCACGAGCTGATCGCGTTTGCGGGCATCGTTCAGATCCTCGGCACGTACGTACAGGCCGTCTTCGAGAAAACCGCTGCCTTCCTGCCCAAAACGCACAGTGAACAGATCTGTTTTGAGTTTTCCCTCGTTGAGGATGGTCTGAAACTCGTTGTAGCTCATGGCGGTGGCGCAATCGACGTTGCCATTGAGCAGGTCTTGGGCGGCGGGACGTTGCTGGATCAGTTCAACGGCCTGTAGGTCAAGTCCATGTCGTCTGAGCCAGTACCCAACATCGAACTGATCTCCGATTTTCCATGTGCCCACCCGCTTGCCAGCGAGATCATCGGCCCTGGTGACACCGGAGTCGGCATTGCAGACCAGCATCGTTCCAGGCCGTTGCAGCAGTTGGGCAATGTTCACCACATCACCCTCTCGGCGACGCAGATCCAGCGCATCCGATGACCAGGCGACGGCCACATCCACCTCGCCATCAAGCAGTCGCTGCAGACCGTTGACGGTGGGTCCACCAGGCTCGAGCGTCACGTCGAGGCTTTTTTTTTGAAACAGCTCGTGGTCCTGAGCCACGTAAAACCCTGCGAACTGCGCCTGCGGCAGCCAGCGCAATTGGACGCGGAGTGCTTCGAGATTGCCTTGCGGGCTGGATGTGGCCGGATGTGCGATCAGAGCGATGGCCATCAAGGTCGCTAGCAGGATGTTCCTCAGAAGCCGTCGCCAGCGAAGACTGCCCATGACTGATGGCCGGTGAAGCTGCATTGTGCGTCGCTTCCATAGGATCAGCCCACGCATGGAGAAGTGAGATGGCTGCGGAAAGCGCCTGGGAAGCCGTGATCGGTCTAGAGACCCATGTGCAGCTGGGCACGGATAGCAAAATCTTCACAGCGGCTTCAACCACCTTTGGGGATGACCCCAACACCCACATTGATCCGGTGGTCTGCGGCTTGCCGGGAACCTTGCCGGTGCTGAACCAGAAGGTGCTCGAGTACGCCGTCAAGGCGGCGATGGCCTTGAATCTCAACATTGCCGAACACAGCAAGTTCGACCGCAAGCAGTACTTCTATCCCGATCTGCCAAAGAACTATCAGATCTCTCAATACGACGAACCGATCGCCGAAGACGGTTGGATCGAAGTGGAGGTCGCCGAGAAGGGCAAAGACACTTACTTAAAGAAAATCGGCATTGAGCGCCTTCACATGGAAGAAGACGCGGGGAAACTCGTGCACGCCGGCAGTGATCGCCTGGCCGGCTCCACCCACTCCTTGGTGGACTACAACCGCGCCGGGGTTGCCCTGGCAGAGATTGTCAGCAAGCCAGATCTGCGCACGGGCCGTGAGGCGGCGGAATATGCCTCGGAAATTCGTCGCATCATGCGCTATCTCGGCGTCAGTGACGGAAACATGCAGGAGGGTTCACTGCGCTGTGACGTCAACATCTCCGTCCGCCGTGGACCGGATGCCCCGTTCGGCACCAAGGTAGAGATCAAGAACATGAACTCGTTTTCGGCCATTCAGAAGGCCTGTGAATACGAGATCCAACGTCAGATCAAGGCTTACGAAACTGGTGAGCCGATCGTGCAGGAAACCCGTCTTTGGGACGAGGGCAAGCAGCTCACCAAGAGCATGCGCAGCAAGGAAGGCGCCAGCGATTACCGCTATTTCCCCGACCCAGATCTGGGACCGATCGAGGTGAGTGTCGACCAGCGCGAGGGTTGGCGTTCGGAATTACCGGAACTGCCGGCGGCCAAGCGCCATCGCTACGCCGATGACTTGGGGCTGTCCCAGTACGACGCTCGGGTGCTCACCGATGAACGCCCGATGGCGGATTACTTCGAGGCCGCCGTGGCTGCAGGGGCTGACGCCAAGCTCGCATCCAACTGGATCACGGGTGACATCGCTGCCTATGTGAACAGCAATCGCCTGACCTATGGCGAGTTGCCCTTCCGTCCTGAGCAATTGGCCGAGATGGTGCAGTTGATTGATGGCGGCAAGATCAGCGGCAAGATCGCCAAGGACATTCTTCCGGAACTGCTGGAGAAAGGAGGTTCACCGAAGGCGATCGTGGATGAGCGAGGCCTCGGCATGATCAGTGATCCTGCGGCGATCACCGCGATCGTTGAGGAGTTGCTCGCTGCTCATCCCGCTGAGGTGGAAGCCTTCCGCGGCGGGAAGAACAAGCTCCAGGGCTTCTTTGTCGGTCAGCTCATGAAGAAGACCGGCGGTAAGGCTGATCCCAAGTTGGCCAATCAGATCCTCAGCCAAAAGTTGAAGGGTTAGTTCTTGCCTTGCCTGTGCGGGCTTGGGCTGGTTCAACAACCTTCAGTTCCAAGTTGAAGTGTGGAGTGTTGTCTGATCCGTGAAGGTTGGGCTGTGTTGGACAAGTCAGCGGCTCCAGCTGCTGTTGCCGAGAGCGCCCGTGTGGCTGACGCGCACGAGTTCGGAGCCATTCACGATCTTGAAGGTGAGTCGACCTGCGTTTTGGGTCTGACTGCCAGCTGTGTCTTGCCAGTATCCGCTCACGGTGTTGCCCTGGCGCTGGCCGATGAACACATTGCGGAAGTTGCGGCCCCGTCCGTTCCAGGAGACGATCGAACCCGTTTGCCGGATCGTGTAGCTGCCGGCGTTGTTCCCTCTCCACGTGCCAGTGAGGTTGTTAGCGCTGGGTTCCGGAGCTGGTGTTGGGCTGGGCGAGCTGACCCGGCCCATGCGGAATTGCAGTGCCTTCGGCACATTGCCGCCGGTGGTATTGGCATTGGCATGGAGCATGCCGTTGGAGCGTTGAATCACCCATTGGCCGTTGGCCAGTGACTGCAGCTGCAGCACTCGGCCGATCTTGTTGGCGCGGAACAGGCGGCTGCGGCTGTTGGTGGTGCAACCCCTCTGGAGTTGCAGGGCTTTCTGGTTGTTGACGCCGACCCAGCGGTTGGGGTCCTGCGTGCTGCGCAGGGCATAGGTGCCACCGTTGAGGCCATTGTGGTTGCCCAGGTCATAGACGTCAAAAGTTTCCCAACTGGTGTTCCCACCGACGCGGTCTGATTTGGCGCCCAAGTAGGCGCCTGAGCCGATTCCTGCGCGGATGTATTGATTGGTGAGGTTTGACTTGAGGGTGTAGCGGCCGAGATATGTACCAGCTGTGCATCGGGTGGAGGCTTCGCTCGTCGCAGGGCTCATGGCGCTGAGGCCGCTCAAGCCGCTCGCGGCTACCAGGCTTAGAGCAAGGGAAGCTTTGGCGAATTGCATGATGATTGTGTGGTGAGTCGTGCAATCAGGTCGAAGGATTGTTTTGGCCTGTGAATGAATGTTCCCTGCGGCTTTGCTGTCAGTCGATGATCTGAATCGCCTGTTGCTGTGATCTTGGTCACAGGTTGATTTCGGCAATGATGTCAATAAAAAGCTCTTCTCCCTGGCTTTGGCTGGGTGTGGCCGATTAAGTGCGAGCCATGAGGAGTGCACGGACCTGGTCCTTCCAGGCATTCGCAGCTCCGCTGTTGTCAATCACTTGATCGGCCAGTTGGCATTTCCGCTCCAAGGGCCATTGGGCCTGGATGCGCTGCTCAGCAGCTGCGGCACTGAGTGTGTTGCGGGCGATTAGCCGTTCGCGTTGCTGCGCGGCTGTGCAGTGCACAACCCACACTTCTGTGCAAAGACTTTCCAGCCCAGCTTCATAGAGAAGTGGAATCATCAGCACCGTGATCGGCTCGCTGTTGAGGCGTTGCAGCTCGGTTTGGAAACGCGCGCGCACCAGCGGGTGCACCTGCTGTTCCAGCCACCGCCGTTCCGGTGCCTCTGCAAACACGATGCTGCCGAGCGCCTCTCGGCTTAACGCAGGTTGTGTTGGGTTAGACCCTTGCTTCAACACTGCGCTGCCATAGCGATCGATCACGGCCTGCCAGGCGGGTTCCCCCGGGGCGAGGGCGTCATGGGCGTACTGGTCGGCGTCCAAGACAGGCACATGTTGCTGGGCCAGCCAGCGGCCCACACTGCTTTTGCCGGAGGCGATGCCACCGGTCAGGCCGATGCGGCGTTGGCGAGGCATGGCGCGGCGGCAGGATGACACCAGTGTCTCGCGCGGATCCGTGGTTGCCGACAACAGCTGGGCTGCCTCTCAGTGGACTGTGGTGGAGGGAGGCGTTACTGCTCCTGCCGGTTTTCTTGCTGCCGGAATCACGGCAGGGTTGAAGGCATCGGGCAAGCCGGATCTGGCGCTTGTTCTGGCGCCGGAGGGTGCCGCCTGTGCCGGCACGTTCACCACCTCAGTGGTGCGTGCCGCCTGCGTGGATCTTTGCGCTGAACGGTTGGTCTCCAATGGCGGCCAGGCCCGAGCAGTGCTGATCAATTCGGGTCAGGCCAATGCCTGCACGGGCGATCGTGGCTTGATCGACAGTCAGCGGGCCACGCAGGCCCTGGCGGATCGTTTGGGTGTGGACGCTGATCAGGTGCTGATCTGCTCCACAGGTGTGATCGGTGTGCCGATTCCGATGGAGGTGTTGCTTGGTGGCCTGAACCCTCTCGTGGAAGCCTTGGATGCCGAGGGTGGAGCTGCTGCTGCTGGAGCCATCCTCACCACCGATCTGGTGGAGAAGCAGATTGCCTTGGAAGCCACCCTGGCTGGGCGCCGGGTCCGGCTCGGGGGGATGGCCAAAGGATCGGGGATGATCCATCCCGACATGGCCACCATGCTCGGGTATCTCACCTGCGATGCGGGGGTCCCGGCCGATGTGTGGCAGGCCATGGTGCAGCGTGTTGTTCAGCGCTCGTTCAATGCCATCACGGTGGATGGTGACACCAGCACCAACGACACGGTGCTGGCCTTTGCCGCTGGTGAGCCCCTTCCAGGCACAGCTTATGCAGCGTTAGAGGAGGGGCTGACCCAGGTGGCGCAACATCTGGCGCGCGCCATTGCCCGCGATGGGGAGGGAGCCACTTGTCTGATCGAGGTGCAGGTGCAGGGCGCCCCGTGCGAGCAGGACGCTGTGCGTATGGCTCGCACAATTTGCGGGTCATCGCTGGTCAAGACCGCCGTGCATGGCAGAGACCCCAACTGGGGGCGGATCGTTGCGGCTGCGGGGCGTTCCGGTGTGGCATTTGATCCTGATGCTGTGGCCCTCTGGATCGGCGATCACCAACTAATGGCCGATGGCCAGCCCCTCGCCTTCGATCGCTCGGCGGCCTCCATCTACCTGAGCGATCGGGCCTGTGGGAGCTATCTGAACGATGACGTCGTCCTCATCCGTCTGCACGTCGGCACGGGGCCAGGCTCTGGATCCGGCTGGGGCTGTGATCTTTCGGATCAATACGTGCGCATCAATGCCGATTACACCACTTGAACCGTGCGCTGATTCGTGCGTCATCTGCGATCAGGCGCGAGGATGCCACCACCGATTGTTCGGCGTCGATTCAGCGGAGTCCTGAGATGACCACCACCACCACTTCTGAAAAGAAGCGGCCGAAGCGCCCTCGGTTCTGGGTGGGGCCTCTGGTGGCTGGTGCGTGTTTCGCTCTGGGTTATGGCATCACGCAGCGCGTCGTGATGCTGCGCCAAGGTCAGCAAGACCCGCAGCAGGCATCGTTTCAACAAAGCAGTTTTCCCGGTCAGTCCCTCGATTCCCTGCGAAGTTTTTATGGGGCTGACCAGCCCTTGATGGGCGATGTGACGGCCAAGGAAGCTCGTGATGCTGAGAAACGCCAGATGCTTGATGAAGCCGAGGCGATTGCCGCTGAAGCTGAACAACGCGAAGAGCAGCAGGCGGCTCTGCGTGAGCCGCCGTCGTCTTTGCCAGCGGGTGATCTGAGTCCCCAACCGGCTCCTGTGCTGCCAGCGGCGGAGGAAACGAACGCGCCCGACCCAGGCCTCCCACTCTCTCCAACGCTCGAACCTGGAGTGCAGGAGCCAGATGCTGGCTTCCCGGCTGGTCCTGCGCAGGAGGCCCCGGTTCAAGCGGACTCAGGGCCGCCGGAAGTGTTGCCCGTGTCAGAACCCCTCCGCACACCGCAACCCACGTTTGATCCGCAAAACGTCCTCACGCCGCCGATGGCGCCACCAAATCCTTGATGCCCGTCGCGTGAGCGCCCTGGGATCTGCCACAGTTTCTTCACTGAATCAATGGCCATGACTCCCCCGGACGCCCTGATCAGAGCGGCCATGAATCGCCTCATTGCCCGCGTCGGCGAGGGCGTGGCCGACGCGGCAGCAGGTGTTGCTGTGGCAGTTCAGGATGCTCCCGATCGCATCCGTCAGGAATGGGATCTGTTTCAGGAAGAAGTCAAGGCTGAAGCAGAACGCCTCCAACAAACAACCGCTTCGGGGTCCACTTCAGCGCAGGCCAGCGATCCGGAGTCTCCTGAGCCCCTTCAGCAACGCATCGATCGCTTGCGTGCGCAGGTCGCTGAACTCAGCATGCGGCTGGAGGAGCGACCTTGAACCGCTGGCGGGGTCGCTCTCTCCCCTGGCGCAGGGGCCTGAGGGCGTTACGGATCTGGCGCTCCGTGCTGATCCTTTTGGTGTTGTTGTGGTGGGACAGTCGCAGCTGGAGCTATCCCGGTGGCATGACGCCGGAGCGGCGTCAGACCCGCCAGCAGCACAGGGCTCGCTGGCTGACGGCAGAGCTTCTGCAACTGGGTTCTGCTTTTATCAAGCTTGGGCAGCTGTTGTCCGCTCGGCCCGATGTTCTGCCTGCTGGCTGGGTCGCTGAACTGGCTGAGCTGCAGGACAAAGTTCCCGCCTTCCCGTTTGATCAGGCCCAGGCCTTGCTGGAAGAAGAGCTCGGTGCCCGCTGCGCCGAAATCATCGATCTGGACGAGCAACCACTCGGCGCGGCTTCACTCGCGCAGGTGCATCGCGCCAGCCTTCGCAGCGGACGCCAGGTGGTGCTCAAAATCCAGCGCCCGGGGCTCGAGGGTCTGTTCCGCCTTGATCTGGAGGTGATGCAACAAGTGGCGGCAGTGCTGCAACGCCATCCCCAGTGGGGGCGAGGGCGTGACTGGGTGGCTATTGCCCAGGAGTGTCGGCGGGTGTTGCTGCGCGAGCTTGATTTCCGTCTTGAGGCGCAGCATGCCGCCCGCTTCCGTCAGCAGTTTCTGGATGAGTCCCGCATCCGGGTGCCCGGGGTGATCTGGGAGCTCAGCACCCGTCGTGTGTTGTGTCTCGACTACATGCCCGGGATCAAGATCAACGACCGCCCGGCGCTGCTGGAGGCGGGAATTGATCCCTCCGAAGTGGCCGAGATCGGTGCTGCCAGTTATCTGCAGCAATTGGTCCGCTATGGCTTTTTCCACGCCGACCCGCACCCCGGCAATCTCGCGGTGGCCAGCGATGGTGCTCTCATTTACTACGACTTCGGAATGATGGGTCAGTTATCCGAGCGCCTGCGTCGCCGCCTTGGCTCCATGGTGAGCGCAGCTGCCGCGCGCGATGCATCCCTGCTGGTGGAGGAGATGCAGGCTGCCGGGGTGATTGCTGGGGATGTTGACCCCGGCCCGGTGCGTCGGCTGGTGCGCTTGATGCTCAGAGATGCGCTGACGCCTCCCTTCAGTGCCTCAGTCATCGACAAGCTCTCGGCCGATTTGTATGAGCTCGTTTATGGCCAGCCTTTCCGCTTGCCAGTGGAGCTGATTTTTGTGATGCGAGCCCTCTCCACCTTTGAAGGCGTCGGTCGCAGCCTTGATCCTGGATTTACGCTGGTCGGGATCGCCAAGCCCTATCTGCTGCCTCTCATGACGTCCAGTGGATCCGGCTCCAGTGATCTTTTCAATGAACTCGGTCGTCAGGTCGGTGCTTTGAGTTCCCGGGCGGTGGGGATCCCGCGCCGTTTGGATGAAAGTCTTGAACGTCTTGAGCAAGGCGATTTGCAACTGCAGATCCGCATGGGTGAATCCGATCGTCAGTTCCGTCGGATGGTCACCGCGCAGCACTCCATCGGTCAGTCCGTGTTGCTTGGTGGACTGGCTGTGGCGGCAGCCTTGATGGGAGCCAGTGCCCGACCCCTCTGGGCTTTGCTGCCTTTAGGTGCGGCGGTCCCGGTGGGCATGGGATGGCTGAAGTTGCAGGTCAAGCTTCGCAAGGACTCTCGGCTGGAATCGCTGTCATCCCAACAACGCTGACGGCAGTAGAAGTTGCAGCAATCAAAAATCCACCCATGTCCCAGTGGTTGCTGAGGCCTGGGTGGATGGATTGAACGGTATGGAAAGCGAGCCCGCTCAGGCCTTGCCGCGGGGGCCTTGACCGACAGCACCGGCGTACACCGCCTGGCTGCCCAGCTCGTCCTCGATGCGCAGCAGCTGGTTGTATTTGGCAACCCGCTCGCTGCGGCTCAGGGAGCCGGTCTTGATCTGCCCGGCACGGGTGGCAACCGACAGGTCAGCAATGGTGGTGTCTTCCGTTTCGCCACTGCGGTGGCTGATCACGCTGGTGTAGCCGGAGCGGCCGGCCAGATCGATGGCCTCCAGGGTTTCGGTAAGCGAACCGATCTGGTTCACCTTGATCAGGATTGAGTTGGCGGTGGCGCTGTCGATTCCCTGCTGCAGGCGTTTGGTGTTGGTGACGAACAGATCATCACCCACCAGTTGCACCTTGCTGCCCAGGCGCTCGGTCAGCAGTTTCCAACCCTCCCAGTCGTCCTCTGCGAGGCCATCTTCGATGGACACGATCGGAAACTTCTCCACCAGCTGCTCCAGCTGCCCGACCATCTCGGCGCTGTCGTAGCTGCCGCCATCAAAGGCATAGCGGCCGTTCTCGAAGAATTCAGTGCTAGCGACATCAAGGGCCAAAGAGATCTGTTCGCCAGGCTTGTAACCCGCCTTCGTGATCGCTTCCACCAGAATTTCGCCGGCTTCCACATTGCCAAGGTCAGGGGCGAATCCCCCTTCGTCACCCACCGCGGTGCTCATGCCCTTGTCGCTGAGCAGTTTCTTCAGCGTGTGGAACACCTCGGTCCCCATGCGTAGGGCTTCGCGGAAGCTGGGCGCACCGTGAGGCACCAGCATGAATTCCTGGAAGTCCAGGCTGTTGGCGGCATGGGCGCCACCGTTGATCACATTCATCAGTGGCACCGGCAGCAGCGATGCCATCGGTCCTCCCAAGTAGCGGTAGAGAGGAATGCCAAGGCCGTTGGCGGCGGCGCGTGCATTGGCCATGCTCACCGCGAGGATGGCGTTGGCTCCGAGGTTGGACTTGTTGTCGCTGCCATCCAGTTCAAGCATGGCGGCATCCACGGCGGCTTGATCCAGAGCGGAGAGGCCGCACAGGGCCGGAGCGATGCGCTCTTCAATGTGATTCACCGCCTGGGTCACACCTTTGCCCAAATAGCGATCACCGCCGTCTCGCAGCTCGTGGGCCTCATGGGCTCCGGTGCTGGCACCACTGGGGACGATGGCGCGTCCGCTGGCACCACCCTCGAGCAGCACTTCAGCTTCCACCGTGGGATTGCCGCGGGAGTCGAGCACCTCACGGGCCACGATGGTATCGATGACGAGATCGAGGGAATCGAACACGTGATGCGGATCGAAGACCTGGCGATCCTATGAGTCGCCCTGCCGCCTGGCACTGTGTCGGTCTGCACCAATGCCAACCGTCCCCTTTTGGTTGAGCATGAGCAGGCTGGATGCACCATGCTGGTAACAGCGATACGTCCAGATCATGCGCATGCTCCACACCATGCTCCGGGTGGGTGATCTGGAGCGCTCGTTGACCTTCTACACAGAAGTGCTGGGCATGCAGTTGTTGCGCCGCAAGGACTTCCCATCAGGTCGTTTCACCCTGGCGTTCGTCGGCTACGGAGATGAAAAGGACAACACCGTTCTCGAGCTCACCCACAACTGGGACACGCAGAGTTATGAGCTCGGTGATGGGTATGGCCACATTGCGCTTGGCGTGCAAGACATCTATGCCACCTGCGCTGGAATCGCCGGCAAGGGGGGCCGGGTGGTGAGGGAGCCCGGGCCGATGAAGCACGGCAGCACGGTGATCGCGTTTGTGGAAGACCCGGATGGATACAAGGTCGAGTTGATCGAGCAGTCGTCCCGTTCTGCTTCCGCCTAAGTGAGGCCGACTGCGATGACGTCTGACTTTGGCGTGATGCCACAGCCTCCTGCCAGTCTCACGGTGGAGCCCGATCGCTTCAGCGATGACGCCTGGGAACTCCTGCTCTGCGCTCAGGACTCTGCGCGTCGTTGGCGTCACGGCGATCTAGACGTGGAGCACCTCATCCAGGCGCTGTTTACCGATCCACGCTTTCAGGTGGAGGTGGATTCTCTGGCGTTGCCACGCGATCAACTGCTCGATCAACTCGAGGGCTTTCTGGCTGAACAACCCATGGCCCGAGCCGATGAGCTGTTCGTCGGTGAAGACCTCGAAACACTGCTGGAAGCGGCGGACCGGGTCCGCGGTCTTTGGGGATCGCGCTTGATCGAGTTGTCGCATCTGCTGATTGCCATCGGACGTGATCCGCGCATTGGTGCGGATCTGCTCGCGCGTTATGGCTTGCCCGCCGATCGTCTCGAGGCTGAACTGCGTCGCCCCACGCCGAGCGCTCCCCCCCGTGTTCCTGAGCCTGAGCCTGTGGCTCGTGCCGCGGCGCCGTCCTCGGTTATCCCCTCGATGGCCGCCCCCCCAGCTGTCGAGACGCCTTCCATCTCCGCTTCTTTGGATGCGACTCCAGGGGGGAGCGAGCGATTGACAGCAGCCGATGAGGTGGGGCTTGAGCCTGCTCCTGCGCCTGAACCCACGGCCTTGGATCGTTATGGCCGTGATCTCACCGCCGCTGCGGCAGCGGGACGGCTCGATCCGGTGATCGGCCGCGATGCCGAGATCCGTCGCTTGATCAAGGTCTTGTCGCGTCGGGGCAAAAACAATCCAGTGCTGATCGGTGCTCCGGGGGTGGGCAAAACCGCGATCGCAGAACTGTTGGCCCATCGGATCGTTGCTGGTGAAGTGCCGGAATCACTCCAGGGTCTGCGTTTGGTGGCTCTGGATGCAGGCGCGTTGATCGCTGGCGCCAAGTTCCGTGGTCAGTTCGAGGAACGCCTTCGCGAAGTGTTGCAAGAGGTGAGCGATCCCGAAGCGGGTGTGGTGTTGTTCATCGATGAGTTGCACACCGTGGTCAACAGCGACCGCTCCAGTGCCGATGCCGGCAGTCTGTTGAAGCCTGCGTTGGCTCAAGGTGACCTGCGTTGCATTGCAGCCACCACCCCTGAGGACTACCGCCGCACCGTTGAGAAGGACCCCGCCCTCAACCGACGCTTTCAGCAGGTGCCGATCACAGAGCCATCCATCGATCTCAGCGTGGAGATCTTGCGCGGCGTCAAGGAGCGCTACGAGCTCCATCACGGCGTAACGATCACGGATGCTGCGGTGACGGCTGCGGCCCGCCTGGCTGATCGCTACATCAGCGACCGCTGCCTGCCTGACAAGGCCATCGATTTGATTGATGAGGCGGCGGCGCAGCTCAAGATGGACGTGACCTCCAAACCGCAGGTGGTGGAGGACGCTGAGATGGATCTGCGGCGGGTGGAGCTGGCGGTCCTGGCTGCTGAGCAGGCCCCGGAAGCCGAACGCGTGCAGCTGCAGCGGCAGCGACTCGAAGCCTCGGCCCAGCTCACTCAGCTGCGTGAGCGCTGGCAGGCTGAGCGGGAACAGCTTCAGGAGTTACGCCAGCTTCTCCAGGAGGACGAAGATCTGCGCCACGCCATTGCCGAGGCGGAGCGCCAGGGCGATCTGGAAGAGGCGGCCCGTCTGCAGTACGACCAGCTGCATCGTCTTCAGCAGCGGCGCAGTGATCTCGAGGCGGCCCTAGCGCAGGATCAGGCCAATGGCACCTCCCTCCTGCGTGAGCAGGTGGAAGCGGAAGACATCGCCGATGTGGTCGCCCGCTGGACCGGAATCCCGATCCAGCGACTGCTCGCCGGAGAACGTCAGAAACTGCTGGAACTGGATCAACGGCTCGGTGAGCGTGTGATCGGTCAACCGGATGCGGTGCAGGCGGTGGCAGCGGCCATCCGGCGTGCCCGCGCCGGCATGAAGGACCCCCGTCGGCCTGTGGGTTCGTTCTTGTTTCTTGGCCCCACTGGCGTTGGCAAAACGGAGCTGGCCAAAGCTCTTGCCGATCAGTTGTTCGATGAAGACGAGGCGATGGTGCGCCTCGACATGAGCGAGTTCATGGAGCGCAACGCGGTGGCGCGCCTGCTCGGAGCGCCTCCGGGGTATGTGGGATACGAGGAAGGCGGTCAGCTCACTGAAGCGGTGCGTCGCCGGCCTTACGCCTTGCTGCTTCTGGATGAGGTGGAGAAAGCCCACCCCGATGTGTTCAATGTGTTGTTGCAAGTGCTCGATGACGGGCGGCTCAGCGACTCACAAGGGCGCACCGTTGATTTCCGTCACACCGTCGTGGTCATGACGAGCAATCTGGCCAGCCGCGCCATTCTTGATTCAGCCCGTCGGGCACAGGCGGGCGAGGCTTCGGCCGACGACACAGCCCTCGAGGCTGCCGTGGATGAGGCCTTGGGGCGTCATTTCCGACCGGAATTCCTCAATCGGATCGACGAAGTGATCCGCTTCAAGCCGCTGGGTCTTCAGGACTTGGGCCGGATCGTGCGTCTGCAGTTGGCCGATCTCTCCAAGCTGCTTTGCGAGCAGGGCTTAGAACTGCGCGTTGAAGACAGTGTGATTGAGGCGCTGGTTTCCCAGGGGCATGAACCGGAGTTCGGCGCCAGGCCACTACGCCGGGTGCTGCGTCGTCGTTTGGAAAACCCGCTGGCCACCGAGCTGCTGGAGGAACGCTTCAGCGGTGCGCAAGCGGTGCGGGTCCTGGCCGGAAGCGATCCGTCTGAGCCGTTCCGCTTCGAGCCGGAATAACCCTCTGAAGGCGTCCGGTACGATTGTCGTTTGCTGTCACGTGCCATCTGAGCCGGCGTCAGCACCGGCCCAGACGAGTTTGTGATCCGTCATCCGTGACCAGCCCCACTTCCGAGGACACCGCAGCAGTAACGCCGCCGCCTTCATCCGGCCCTGAACAGCCTGGGAAAAAGGGCGGATTTCTGCAGGCCACTTTCGAGGAATTGAAGCTTGTCGTTTGGCCCAGCCGGCAGCAGCTGTTCAGTGAATCGATCGCGGTGATCCTGATGGTCAGCCTCTCTGCTGCTGCCATCGCTGCCCTGAGCCGTTTCTACGGCTGGGCTGCATCTCAGGTCTTCCGTTGACAGCGTTTTCGCCTGCCGACGCCGTGACCTGCTTCGTTCGTCCTTTTTTGTCCTGACCTGTGTCTGATCTCGATCAAAGCCAGCCGGATACCAGCGAGGTGCTGGATCTGCCTGCGCCGAACGACGGCGAGGACGGCACGCTGGAGACGCCTGCAGTCCGCACCGGTGTCGCCCGTTGGTATGCCATTCAAGTGGCATCCAGCTGTGAAAAAAAGGTGAAAGCCACGTTGGAGCAACGGGCGGTGACCCTGGGTGTGAGCAATCGCATCCTGGAGATCGAGATCCCAGAGACCCCCGCCGTGAAGGTCAAGAAGGACGGCAGCCGCCAATCCACTGAAGAAAAGGTCTTCCCTGGCTATGTGCTGGTGCGCATGGTGCTGGACGAAGACACGATGATGGCGGTGCGCAGCACGCCAAACGTCATCAACTTCGTGGGTGCTGAGGATCGCCGCGCCACGGGTAAAGCGCGCGGTCACATCAAACCCCGTCCGCTCAGCCGCCAGGAAGTGGATCGCATCTTTAAGCGTGCTGCTGAGAAGAAGACCGTCGTCAAGGTGGATCTCACCGAAGGTGATCAGATCCTTGTGACGGCTGGACCCTTCAAGGATTTCCAGGGCGAAGTGATCGAGGTATCCGGTGAGCGCAGCAAGCTCAAGGCACTGCTGTCGATCTTCGGCCGCGAGACGCCTGTGGAACTCGAGTTTTCTCAAGTGAGCAAGCAGAACTAATGCTGGCGGCGGCCGTCTCCCTGCGGAGGGCGGCCTATGGGATGGTTCACCATCCCGCCGCACCTGCCCCGAGGGTCAGGTGATCCGCAGATGTTCAACTCCGTCCGCCGATGGCCAAGAAAGTCGTAGCTGTGATCAAGCTGGCCCTTCAGGCCGGCAAAGCCAACCCTGCACCGCCCGTGGGCCCTGCCCTCGGTCAGCACGGTGTCAACATCATGGCGTTCTGCAAGGAGTACAACGCTCGCACCCAGGACAAGGCTGGGTTCGTGATCCCGGTGGAGATCTCGGTCTTCGAAGACCGCAGCTTCACCTTCATCACCAAGACGCCTCCCGCGTCGGTGCTGATCACCAAGGCTGCCGGAATCGCTAAGGGTTCCGGTGAGTCCGCCAAGGGAAGTGTTGGCTCCATCAACCGCTCCCAACTCGAGGAGATCGCCAAGACCAAGCTCCCCGATCTCAACTGCACCAGCGTTGAGTCGGCCATGCGCATCATCGAAGGCACCGCTCGCAACATGGGCGTTGCCGTCAGCGACTGACGCCACGTGCGCCAGTTCTCATTCAACTCTGATTCCTTTTCGGGGGAGACCTCGCGGTCGTCTGAACCCCATCCAAGCCATGCCCAAACTCTCAAAACGCCTGGCCAGCCTCGTCACCAAGGTTGAAGAGCGCGCCTACGAGCCGCTCGAAGCCATTCAGCTGGTGAAGGACAACGCCAACGCCAAGTTCGACGAAACCATGGAGGCGCACGTGCGCCTGGGGATCGACCCCAAATACACCGACCAGCAGCTGCGCACCACCGTTGCGCTGCCCCATGGCACCGGTCAGACCGTTCGTATCGCTGTGGTCACCCGCGGTGAAAAGGTGGCTGAAGCCAAAGCCGCGGGTGCCGAGCTCGCCGGTGATGAAGATCTGGTTGAGGCCATCAGCAAAGGCGAAATGGATTTCGACCTGCTGATCGCAACCCCGGACATGATGCCCAAGGTGGCCAAGCTGGGACGCGTACTCGGTCCTCGTGGTCTGATGCCGAACCCCAAGGCCGGCACCGTTACCACCGATTTGGCTTCCGCCATTAATGAATTCAAAGCCGGCAAGCTTGAATTCCGTGCTGATCGCACCGGCATTGTCCACGTGCGTTTCGGCAAAGCCAGCTTTGACGCGGCCAAGCTGCTCGACAATCTGAAGACCCTTCAGGAAACGATCGATCGCAACAAGCCCAGCGGTGCCAAAGGTCGTTACTGGAAGAGCCTGTATGTGACATCCACCATGGGCCCTTCGGTTGAAGTTGATTTCGCTGCTCTGCAGGACATCAATCAGGACGGTTGATTCACGACCACCGTGGATGATTCAACTGTGCATCACACTTCAGAGCCCTCACTCAAGTGATGGCTCTGTTGTATGTTTAAGAGCTGGCGAAAGCCAGACAACGGGCACGCGCCCGGCCTAAGACAGCGGGTTGTCTTAATCAATTCCTTGAGTTGATTCAAGTCATAAATCCTGCCGAGGCAGACGCGACGATGTTTTCCCTTATGGGATTGGATCGACACGCGGCCTCGTCTCTTTCGGGAGCACTGATCGGCCGTGTGTCCAGCTTGTTCCCCCGATCCGATCCAATTCCTATGGGCCGCACTCTGGAGAGCAAGCAACAGATCGTCGAAGAGCTCAAGCAGCTCCTCGGTGAGGCCGAAATGGCACTGGTCCTGGATTACCAGGGTCTTTCCATCAAGGAAATGTCTGATCTGCGGACTCGTCTGCAGGCCAGCAGCGGCGTTTGCAAGGTGACCAAAAACACCTTGATGCGTCGTGCCATCGATGGTGACAGTGCTTGGTCCAACCTCGATTCTCTTCTCAGCGGAACCAACGCCTTCGTTCTGGTTAAGGGCGATGTCGGCGGCGCCGTGAAGGCTGTTCAGGCCTTCCAGAAGGAAACCAAAAAGTCCGAAACCAAGGGCGGCCTCTTTGAAGGCAAGCTCCTGTCTCAGGATGAGATCAAAGCCATCGGCGACCTTCCCACCAAGGAAGTGCTCATGGCCCAAATCGCTGGTTCCATCAATGCCGTCGCCACCAAGGTGGCTGTGGGCATCAACGAGGTTCCCTCCGGTCTTGCTCGAGCGCTCAAGCAGCACGCCGAATCCGGCGAAAGCTGAACGCCTTCGACCTGACTGTCTATCTGATCTGTTGCTGATTCCCAACCATGTCTGCAAAAACCGACGAAATTCTCGAATCGCTGAAGTCTCTTTCTCTGCTTGAAGCTTCCGAGCTTGTTAAGCAGATCGAAGAAGCTTTCGGTGTGTCTGCTGCCGCTTCCGCTGGTGTGGTGATGGCTGCTCCCGGCGCTGCTGGTGCCGGTGGTGGTGAAGCCGCTGAAGAGAAGACCGAATTTGATGTTGTGTTGGAGAGCTTCGAAGCTTCCTCCAAGATCAAGGTCCTCAAAGCCGTGCGCGAAGCCACCGGTCTGGGCCTGGGCGATGCCAAGGCCATGGTCGAGGCTGCTCCCAAAACCATCAAGGAAGGCGCGTCCAAGGACGATGCCGAGGCCCTCAAGAAGTCAATCGAAGAGGCAGGCGGCAAGGTCACCCTCAAGTGATCACCTCAGGACAGCAGCACCGTCTGTTGTCCACTGTCCATTGACTCTGCCGACCTTCGGGTCGGCTTTTTTATTGGCGCATTAAAAAAGCTCCGCCGAAGGCAGAGCTCTGAGGTGAAGCGCATTTCAGGAGTCTGTCCTTGTTTCGACCCTGGTGAGGCGCTCATCACTCCTCACACATTCACAAAATAAAAAAAGACCTACCGAGTTGTGTCTGGAGCTGGGCGAATTATCAACTGTCCCTGGTCAGGGGCGGTAGGGGATGACTTCCAGGCGAATGGGTCCCCGTTGCAGTCCTTGATTGGATTGCATGGGCTGCGACGGCATGGGAGGAAGGCCAGCGGTGAAGGCTCTCGCTCTGCGTTCTGAGGTCTGATTCGCGGCGATCAACGTTGTGAGCGGCTGGGCATTGGCGAAGTAGACGTGACTGAGGGTGCGTCCCTGGTACACCCGACGCTCGAGCGACCAGCCAGGCTCCAGTGTCAGCTTGACGAACGCATTTTTGTCGCGACGCACGTTGTTAGCTCGAGCCACGGTGAAAGCGCTGCCTCGGTCGGGATTGGTGGCCTGGAGGATCAGCCCATCGCGGCTCTGGTTTAAGCGCAGGCGGAAGCGTCGATCAACGTCTGTTCCTGAGGTGCGCAGGGAGTAGCCATTGCTATCGAGATAGCGGCTGCAGACCCCGGTGAAATCAAAGGAATTCAAAGAAGGATTCATCAAGCCGTCGCGGCGCTCCTCCCAGCAGAGAGGTCGCGCCTTGATCTGCTCCAGCACCAAGAGCTTCCAGCGGTCCTGTCCGACGGGTTGAGCCAGGATCGCGAAGCGTTCTTCCTCAAGAGGACGGCTATCGAAGAGGGCACGGGTCCAGCCGGGAAAACTGCCGGCCGCCACCGCCAATCCCAGCGCTGCAGCACCCAGCGCAGCTCTGCGGAAGTAGGTTCGGCCCATGGCCCAGACCTCCTGGGTGTCGAAGAACCGAGTTGTACCGAGAAGGGGTGGCGTGATCAATGGCTAAGGCCGATGGCAGAGGTCGTGTCGTGGCTGCAGCCACCGATGGAGCCTGCAGCGGCAATCCCGGTCCCGGGGGTTGGGGAGCCTTGATTCGCTTCGAAGACGGCAGTGTGGAGGAGTTCGGCGGTGCCGATCCGGCTACCACCAACAACCGTATGGAGCTTCAGGCGGCACTGGAGATGCTGGAGCGGTTGGCGGAGCTTCCGCGTCACCCCGATTTGGTGCTGCGCACCGACAGCAAATATCTGATTGATGGCCTCAGCTCTTGGATGCCCGGGTGGAAGCGCAAGGGATGGAAAACGGCCGCTGGAAAACCGGTGCTCAACCAGGATCTCTGGCAGGCTCTTGATCAGGCGCGCCTGGCTGACGTGCCGCTGCGTTACGTGAAAGGCCACAGCGGTGATCCCGATAACGATCGTGTGGATCAGATCGCTGTGGCCTACTCCAAGGGAACTGCGCCGCGCCTCAAGCGGGGGAGTCAATCCACGCCAGTAAAAGCTGTTGATCCGACTGCTGACGACCCGACTTCTGCCAATGCGCCGGCACCAGCAGCGTTGCAGCAGTTGCTGACGCGCTTGGAATTGGCAGACCGTCTCGCGGAGGGAGGTTTTGCTCTGTCGACTGTGGAGTTGGCTCAGCTGGTGGAGCAACCACTCACGCGTCTGGCAGAGCGTCAGGACAGCTGGCGCTGGCGCGATTGGCTGGTGGAGCCAACGGATGGGGATCGCTGGCGGTTGCGCCGCGCCGAGGCAGGATCAAGACAGTCGAGGAATCCCGATGGCTGAGCCGTCAGCCTCCGCGGTGATGAGCACCGCAGGTTTTTATCGGCGCTGGCTTGGTCCTGTGCTGGCCAAGGATGAAGGCGTGGATGCCGAGCAGCTCAGCCGCGCAGCGTTGCAGGCACTCGGTCAGCTCAGTCTTCGCAGGCAGTGGCCTGGACTGTCGGGTGTTTTGGACGGTGTAGGCGCGGAGCTCCAGCGTCGTGATCTGCGTCTTGAGCAGGTGCTGTTCGGCTGCCGCTTCAGCAATCCCGTCGGTCTGGCTGCTGGTTTTGACAAGAACGGTATTGCTGCGGGGGTCTGGGATCGTTTCGGATTCGGTTTTGCTGAGGTGGGCACCGTCACCTGGCATGCCCAGCCCGGTAATCCGCGGCCGCGGCTGTTCCGTCTGGCTGACGAGCGGGCGGCGCTCAACCGGATGGGCTTCAACAACAATGGTGCAGAAGGGATGCGTCGCACGCTGGAGCGACAGGTGCTGCCGCCTCGTGGCCAGCGGCCAGCTGTGCTTGGCATCAATTTGGGCAAATCCAAGGTCACGCCCCTGGAGTTGGCGCCCGATGATTACGCCTCGTCGCTGGAGCTGCTGGCTCCTCTGGCCGACTATGCGGTCATCAATGTCAGTTCACCGAACACACCGGGGCTTCGGGATCTGCAGGACGCGACGCAGCTGCGCCGCTTGGTGGAACGGTTGCGCCGGCTGCCGGGGTGTCCTCCTTTACTGGTGAAAATTGCACCGGATCTCGAGGATGACGCGATCGATGGCATCGCGCGCCTGGCCTACGAGGAAGGCCTGGCCGGCGTGATCGCCGTCAACACCAGCCTTGACCGCCTTGGACTAGAGCGTCGGGTGATCAGCCAGACCGGGCGAACCCTGCAAGAGGAGGCAGGTGGTCTCAGCGGTGATCCACTCAGGACACGAGCCCTTGAGGTGTTGCGGCGTCTGCGTGCCACCGCTGGGCCTGCCTTGCCCCTGGTCGGTGTTGGAGGCATCAGCACACCTGAGGCCGCCTGGGAGCGGATCGCCGCTGGAGCGTCCTTGGTGCAGCTCTACACCGGATGGATCTTTGAAGGTCCGGATTTGGTGCCGCGGGTGTTGGAGGGACTGCTGGATCAGCTGGACCGTCACAGCTTCCGCAACATTCGTGAGGCGGTCGGAAGCGGCGCGCCCTGGCAGTAATCGATACTCTGCGACCAAGTCATGGATTCACCGGCTCGGAGTTGCATGGTGGTGCTGGCTGACCTGCGTGATCGTTTCCCCGCCCTTGACGGCTGGTTGGTGCAGTTTCAGGGGCTCCTGGAGCCAAGCCGTGTTGTGCTGGCTCCGGAGGATGACTGCTTGCATCTCGCCTTGTGCTCACAGGGGGAGCGGCAGATCGCTTCGCTGGCCTTGCCTCCGGACCTCTGTCGCATGGGACAGCCTCTCGACCATCTGGCGCTAGGGGAAACGATTGCAGATCTGCTGCTGGAACGGGGGCTGATTCCTGCCAGGGTCAGCGTGGACTTGCTCTTGCCGCTCTCCAGCTGTCAGTGGCGGGTGGTTCAGGGTGCCGAACCTGGCCAAGCTCTGGATGTCGACGCTCTGAGGGCGTTGCAGCCTGATCTCGGCTGGTCGCTCTCCCTTCAAGAGAGCTATCTCGACCTACTACCCCTGCCCCGCGCCGACCGAACGCTCGTCATGGGCACCGATCGCCTGTTGCTGCAGTCATGGATTGAGACCTTGGCAAATGCTGATCTCTCCGTGCGTCGTGCTGAATGGTTGCTGTCAGCTGCATTCCGTGGTCTGTCCACGGCCTGGGGGAATCGCGAGGAGCGACTGGTCTGGCTGGTGGAGCAAGGCAGTCGCTGGCGGCTGCTATTGCTGCACGGTGGCTGTCCGGATGTGGATCTCGCGCTTGAAGCCGTCGAACTGTCAGCACTGCGAAAGGAGGTCCAGGCGCTGGTCCAGGCCTGGTGTGAGCCACAGGAGCGGGTGGGCTGGTGGGTGACCGCGTCCCCGCAATGGCAGGGGCGGTGGGCGCCTGAGCACGACCCTCAGCTAGGACGACTGCACTCGGATGCCGAGATGTCGCTCCTGGATCTGGCGTTGACGGCCCCTCAAGAGGTAGCGGCATGAGTGCCAAGCCTGAACAGCAGTCGTTGCCAAATCTGTTGCGGGAGCGTCGCCAGGAGCTGGGTCTGCCGGCTGAGGTTCCGCCATGGCGTTCCAGCCGTTTCCTCTTACTGCGTGGTTCGCTGATCGGAGCGGGGGGACTGCTGATCGCACTGGTGTCGCTAGTGCTGCTTCATTGGTCTGAATCAAGCCAGTTGCGGCAGCTGCGGGCGTTGGAGCCAGTGGAGCAGCAGCTGCAAGCGTTAGAGGCACGTCTCAGCGCAGACCGACGTCGCGCGGATTCGCTTCGCAAGGACAATCTCAAGATTGCCGAGACCTTGGTCGCTGTCCCGTCTGGGTCGCCTCTGTTGGAGCAACTGCGCCGAGTCACACCGGTGGGCGTCCAGCTCAAGGACGTCTCCGTGCTGGGTGATCGCATCCAGGTTTCAGGAACGGCGGTCGCCGGCGGCGCCCCGGGACCGCTGGAGCGGATCAATGCTCTGGTGCTCAATCTGGAAGCCTTGCCGATCTCTCAACCCGGCGGGGTAGAGGTGGTGAAAGTAACCCGGGATGATGAGCAGCCGTCGGTCAGCTTCAGTCTCGACTGGGCTCTGGATGCTCAACGCAGACCTTCAATCCAGCAACTGCAGCAGTTGGGGGCTTCGGGCTTGGTTCAGCGCTATCGCTTGCTGGAACGGCAGGGAGTGGCGCCATGACCAACCTCAGTCCTGATCGGCCAGCCTGGCGAGCCCAGATCACCCGGGAGCGCGTGCTGCTGCTGGTTCCAGCCTTGATCGGTTGTGCACTCGCGGGCGGGGTCATCCTGTTGATCGGCCTACCGATGTTGGGCCGGATTCAGGTGCAGAAGCAGCGCCTTGTGGATCTTGAGAGCAAGGGGAACTCGCTGCCCTCGCTCCAGGGGCAGCTCAAGTCCACCCAAGCGAACCTTGCCGAGCTCAAACAACAGCAGGCCCTGCTGGTGGATCTGGTCGCTGGTCGCGGCTCCATCGAGACCTTCCTGGCGCAACTCAGCCGTGAAGCCGCCGCCACGGATGTGCTGATCAAGCTCTATGAACCGGTGCCTGTGTCGATGGCTGAGTCCCAAGGCTCAGGCACCCAGTCTCCGTCGGGTCCAGATGCGCAGGATGAGTCAGCCTCCGGTGGATCTGCGGGACCATTGCAGGCGCGTGGCTATGACAAAAGTTCGGTGTTGCTGCAGGTGGATGGGCCCTATGTGGGCCTGCTCCAGTTTCTGAGGCGTATGGAACAACTAGAGCTCTTGGTGCAGCCCGGTGATCTGGAGCTCGTGGCGTTGGAACAACAGGAGCGAGCCAGTGATGAGCAGGCTGCGCCCATCACCCCTCCGCGCACCCGCTTGAAGCTCACTCTGAACTTCTTCGACAAGGCTGTTGTTGCTGACGGGGTTGTTGATGCTGATCAGCCTCCATCAGGAGCCAATGCAGCGGCTCAAGCAGAGGATCCTTTCTGACGGCTGGATGTCAGCTCTTCCGTCAGGGCTGGCTCTCCACGATGGCGATCGATACCATCCGCCAAGCAGCATGGCGTTCAGCCCCGGGTATGTCTTGCAACCTTTCCCGGCTGAGCGCATTGATGCTGGTGGCTGGCCTCGGTGTTGGTGATGTGGGCTTGCTGCACTCCCTGATCGGTGGTGGCTCCGCCGTCGCGTTGGCTCAGGGGACGCTGGCCTTGCGGATTCGTCGCACGCAGGAGGCCGTTGAGGTGGTCATCGATGGTGTCGGTGCGCAGCCGGTGCTGCAGCAGCGTCTCAACGGCCAGGTTTGGGAAGGGCAATTGCAACTTCAGGGAACTCCTGGATTGCCCAATGGTCGTCAGCAGCTGTCGGATCCTGCGTCGGGTCTGCAACGCGTTGCCATCAGTGGTTCCGGCAGCTTGTATCGCATCGAAGTAGTGCCTGCCGCTGGTCAAAGCCTCAGGGAGCCTGTGGTGAGCGCTGACGGTCGCGCTTTGGTGTTGCAGTTTTCTGGCTTAGCAGCGCCCGCGTTGCTGCAGACCGGAAGACTCGACTTGTCGGCGCCGGGCACCGTTCCTCAGAGCAGCTATGCCCCACCGCTCCAACCCAGGGCTGTCGCGCCGCCCCTGGGTGATATGGCCGTCGGTTCGATGGTGTTGCAGAACCGCAGCTTTGTGAATGTCAGTGGTCCCCCTGTGACCCTCACACTGAATAATGCTCCGGCCAAGGACGCCTTGATGGCCTTGGCGCGTTTGGGGGGGTATGGCTTTGTATTTGTGGCGGATCCCACCCAGAGTTCAGCGGGTTCAGGTCAAAGCGATCAGGGCGCTTTGGTGTCGATGGCATTTCAGGATGAAAGCTACGCTCGCGCGCTAAATGGTGTGCTTTTGGCCTCGGGTCTGCAGGGCAAGCTCGATGGACGCACGTTGCTGGTGGGCCCTGCTGCAGCCTCCAAAACGTTTGGGCCTCAGATGTCGAAGGTGATTCGGTTGAATCAAGTGACTGCGAGAGCGGCCGCTGAATACCTCGGCAATCTTGGGGCTACTTTCAACCTGACGAATACCATCACCACCACAACAGGTGAGGCGGCGTCCATCGGCACCACACAGCTCAGTGATGCCACATCGCAGCAATCGTCACAGACCCCTTACAGCGAGAGTTTTGGAGCTTCTACGGGCCCTCTTCGTGGGCTTGTGGTGACAACAGATTCACGTCTGCAAACACTCACGATCGTGGGTGATTCGCAGTTGGTGGCTGTTGCTGAGAGTTACCTCAAGCAGATTGATCTGCGTCAACGTCAGGTGGCCTTGAGTGTACGCGTTCTTGATGTTCTACTGGATAATGACTCTCAAATAAGCAATAGCTTTGCCTTCCGCTCAGGCAATGCATTCATCGTCAGTGATAATGGAAGTCTGCTCGCTAATTTTGGTGCCTACAAGCCTCCAGGTAGCTCGGAGGGTGGACTCCCTGGCAGGTATTCCGCGCAGGAGGGTACGACTCCTATTCCAGGGACGGGCGTGACCGATGGCAGTGGTGTGTTTCTTGATAGCCCCAGTTCTGCCTATCCACTGCCGGGGTCTGAGGGAGCTCGGCCTGATTTTGGAACGTACGACAATCCCTTGCAGCCGGGAATCACTGAAATTGACGAAGAGGGAAGGGTTACCTATCAGGCTCCTTCGCGCTTCCAATACCCTGTTAATCAGTTCTTTGACTTTTTGAGTGCACAGATTGAGTCGAGCTCGACCAAAATTCTCGCAAGCCCCACATTGATCATTCAAGAAGGTGAAGGTGATATGCGCGGCTCTGATGGAACGGCAATTGGCTCGGATGGATTGGTTGGCCGAGAACGGGTGAATGAAGCGTTGGTCTCTGTCGGAGAGCGTCTTGTGACATCATATAATGTCAGAGAGGGCGAAAATGGCAGTATTTTTTGCGAGCCTGAATTAACGAACGCAGGCCTCACTTTTGGTGCCAGAGTTGATAAAATTGATGATAATGGCTTCGTGACTTTCTCTCTGTCGCCACAGATATCGGCTGCTATTGATGTGGATTTTGTTGAGCGATGTGGAAATATCAATATAATTAGCAGTCGCTCTCTTGACACCGGAAAAATACGTGTACGCGATGGGCAAACGTTAATTTTAACGGGTGTAATTTCGGACGCAGATGTGCAGGCTGTGACCAAATGGCCCATCCTCGGAGATCTCCCTTTCATCGGCCAATTTTTCCGTTCTTCCCAGGGAAGCCGAGCCAAGCGGGAGTTGGTGATTCTGGTGACACCACGCATCATCGACGACACCCAGGGTGGAACCTATGGCTATGGCTACAGACCAACGCTTCCAGCGACTCGCCAGGTAATGAGTGGCTACTGACCGGTTCTGTCGGTTAAAGCCCTAATCCGAATGGCATGAAGGCTTTGGCGGCAAGCGGCGCGATCATGCGAAGCCCTGAGATAGCGCCTCCCAGCAGTTGACTGCCGACGCCGCTTCCTTCCTCCGTTGCGTTGTTCTCGTATCGGCGCTCGCTGATGGCATCAGCTGCCGCCTTGAGCTGATCAGCCCAGGCTGCGCTTCCCTGTTGTTGATACAGCGCAGCGGCGTAGTTGAAATCGGCGGCGGCCAGGTCGTCTTTGGCCTGTTCGCTGCGGCTGATGCCACGGGCCACCCAGCTCAAAGGTTCTTGCGGTTGGCTGCGGATGGCATCGCTGAACAACGTTTCTGCCGATGACCAGTTTCCGGTTAAAAACGCTTCCACGCCTGCGTTGTGCAACGCCGCATGGCTGCGGCTTCCTGCTGCAATCCCCTGGGCTCCTTGCCAATGCGCCTGCTCCAGGGCGTCCGGGTCGAGCTGGGCACCGCTGAGATCGGCGTCTCTCAGATCCGTGCCGAAGAGCTTGCTCCCTCTCAAATCCGCTCCGCGCAGTGATGCACCGCGCAGGCTGGTGAAGCTGAGGTCAGCGCCATTGAGATCAGCGCCGTCCAGCTGGGCCTGGCTGAGGTTGGCGCGCATCAGCCGGGCTTCGCCCAGATCGGCATCGCGCAAGTCGGCGTGAACGAGGTCCACATCGGCGAGCCGGCATCCCTGACAGCGTCGTTCCTGCAGGAGTTGAAGCAGCGCTTCATTGGCATGAGCGGCCCCTGCTCCAAAACCGAGCAGTCCGCCAAGCAACAGCGATGCCCCCATGGTCTTGATCCGGAAAGTCTTGACCCGGATGGTTTTGATCCGGAGCGGCGTCTCGTGCTGGGCTGGCATCAACAGCAGCTCAGTGATCCCTTGGGTTGTAACGGTCCCTGCGGCTTGCGTCGAGCGTCGCTGGGCAGGATGGAGACCTGTCGGCTGGATTGATCTTGGGCAGCGGCTTTCCACCGCATGGGGGCAACCTCACTCAGGAGGCCAAACGCCTGGGCATTCGATCGGATCAGCTGCTGGATGCCAGTGCATCGTTAGTGCCTTTTCAGCCGCCTCGTGTGATGCGCGCGGCATTGCGGCGCGCGATCGCCGGCACTGCATTGCGTGACTACCCCGACCGCAGTCAGATTGCGTTGCGTCAGGCCATCGCTGATTGGCATGGCGTGGATGACGCGTGCGTGTTGCCGGGCAATGGAGCAGCGGAGCTGTTCACGTGGGCCGCAAGGGATGCAGCGGCGCATGGGCTCAGCGGTCTCCCCCAACCGGGATTTGCCGATTACCGCCGTGCTCTGTCCTGCTGGGACGCAGGGGTTTGCTCCTTGCCCCTCCCTCTCGACTGGGCGGGCTCTGGACCCGAGGCCTTCCCTACCCCGTTGGATCTTGAAAGCCGTGTGGGCACGCTCTGGCTCACCAATCCTCACAACCCCACGGGGCAGCTCTGGAGCCGGTCGTCGTTGGAGTGCTTGCTGGATCGCTATCCGCTGGTGATCTGCGATGAAGCCTTCCTCCCTCTGGTCCCTGGTGGCGAGCGGCAATCGCTGCTGCCCTTGGTGGCCACTCATCCCAATCTGGTGGTGATCCGAAGTCTCACGAAGTTGTTGGCCGTGGCTGGCTTGCGGCTCGGTTATGCCGTGGCTGCTGCGGATCGTGTGCAGCGCTGGCAGCGCTGGCGCGATCCATGGCCAGTGAATGGCCTGGCGTTGGCTGCTGGGCAGGCCGTCATCGCCGATCGGGTGGGGCTGAGTCGCTGGACGCGGCGTGTGGAAACCTGGGTTGCGGACGAAGGCGCTTGGTTGCAGCAGCAACTGATGCAGTTGTCAGAAATCACCCCGATGCCCTCCAGCACCAACTTTTTCTTGATCCGTAGTGATGCCTCATTGGTGAAGCTGCGGGAGCGTGTTGCCCGTCGTGGAGTGCTCTTGCGCGACTGCCGATCCTTTGAAGGACTCGGGGAGCGATGGCTGCGTATTGGTCTGCAAAATCGCCGCGGCAACCGGCGCATTCTTCGGGCTTTGGCGGCGGAGCTCAGTTGAGGCCTGGTTTCAGGCCGCCAGGGTTTGCAGCAGATCCGCCAGTTGGTGATCGGCATCCTTCACCGCCAAGGCCCGCATGGCGGAGGCCATGGCCGGGAGGGGGTCCATGGTTGGTGCTGGATCCGCAACGGCTGCAGCGTCACGCAACCTTGAGCGGAGGAGGCGTCGCAAGGTTGCGCGCAGCGCGGGGTGGTCGGGGTCGTGTTGGTGCACGATCACAGCTGCGCCGAGTGCAGCCGCGCAGGCGGCGTTGGCATCCTGATGGCGATCGGCGGCCTGGGGGAAGGGCACCAAAATTGTGGGGGTTCCGCTCACTGCCAGTTCGCTCAGGCTGCCGGCACCGGCACGACTGATGGCAAGATCCGCGTGTTGCAGCAATGCCGGGATCGCATCGCTGAAGGGGTGTTCTGCCAGGCCGGGATGCTCGATGCTGTTCACATCCGGGTCGTTGCTGCCCGTGAGATGCACCACTCGGCAGCCCTGGCTGAGCAGCTCCGGCAGCAGCACCCGCACCATGCGATTGAGGCCGAGAGCCCCTTGGCTGCCGCCCATCACCACCAACAGGGGCCCGTCTCCCTTTGGCACCCAGTCCGGCAAGGGCTGGGGATGCAGAAAACTCTCCCGCACCGGAGTGCCCGTGACCACGGCTGTGCAGCCTGGGATTCGTTGAACGGCCCCCTCGAGCCCGACGGCGACTCGGGTGCTGTGGCGTCCCAGCAAGCGGGTCACTCGGCCCGGAATGGCATTGGATTCATGCAGCACCACGGGCACACCGCACCAGCGCGCCCCGAGGATCGCGGGCGCGGCGATGTAACCCCCAGTGGTGAACACCACATCAATGTGTTCGCGGCGAATCAAGCGACGCACATCGCGGCTAGCTGCCAGCAGCCGAATCAGTTGAAGCAACTTGCGCAAGCCCCGACCCTGGAGCCCGCCGGCTTTCACGGTCACCAGGTCGTAGCGATCAGGCACGAGTTCTGTTTCCAGCCGATCCGGAACACCCAGCCAGCGCACGCTCCATGGGCTGGGTAGGGCTTCGGCCACGGACAGGGCGGGAAACAGGTGTCCGCCGGTGCCACTGGCGGCGATCAGAAGCCGGGGCATGGCGGCGGACCTTGGAAGCGCCGCCTAACTTAGTTCGACTGCAGAGGCTGTTCCATGGTTCCGCGTTCGCGAGCCTCACTGGCGTCCTGGATTTCGAGGGCTGCGGTGCTGGCCGGTGCATCCCTGCTGCTCGGCCAGCCCGCCCGGTCGGCAACTTCCGATGCGGCAGCGCTCAGCACGCAACTGCAGCAGGCTCTTAATGCCGATGACAACGTCGAAGCGTTGTCGGTATTGATGGATCCGGAGCAGGCGGCGACGCTGCTCGACAGCTTCCAGCGTTTCAGCAGCCGGTTCCCGGTCACCCGATGGCGGGTCAGGCCAGGGGATGCCACGGCGGATGGAAGACCCACCGTGAAGCTGGCGGTCACGGGCACGCGTCAACAGGATGGACTCAGCTACTCCTTCAGCGCCCATCAGCGCCTGGCGTTCTCCACCGCTGCCGGGCTGATCACGGGGCAGGAGGTGTTGAGTGACCAATCGGTGCTGACCAGCGCCGAGAAGCCGCTGCCGATCTCGTTGATGATTCCCGACACGGTGCTGACCGGCTCGCGTTACGACGTCGATGTGGTGCTTGATCAGCCCCTCGGCAAGGCTCTCCTGGCTGGGGGCCTCACGGCGGTGAGTCCGGAGCAGGTGCTCGCGCAGAAGAGCCCGATCATCCAGTTGGCTCCCTTGGGTGGTGGTGGCCTGTTCAAGTCGGTGCAGGCTCCGTTTCAACCTGGCGTTCAAACCTGGGCTGCCCTGCTCGTGCATCCCGATGGCGTGATCACCGTGAGCAAACAGGTTCAAGTGGTCGACGATCGCCAGTAACCCACGCGTTCTGTGATGGCTCGTTGAAGTGCAGCCGTTGGCGCGTTGGCTCACACCTCAGGCAGGCTGCGGCGCAGCACCGACACATCCGCCTCTTTGAAACCGGCCTGCATCAACGCTTGCTCCTGTTCTTGCACGGCTTGGGTGATCGGTAAATGCAGCCCGGCTTGCTCTGCCTCCTCCAGGGCAATGCTCAGATCCTTGTGGTGCAGTGCCAACTTGAAGCCCAGCGGGTAGTGGTCGTTGAGCATCGCGCTCGAGCGATGCTCAAGGGCCCAGGAGCCTGCGGCCCCATGGCGGAGGGCCTCAACGACGGCGGGCATTGGCAGTTGCAGGTGCTGCCCCAAAGCGATCGCTTCCGCCACAGCCGCATAGCTGCCAGCCACCAGCACTTGGTTGATGGCCTTCACCTGCTGTCCGCTGCCCACCGCTCCGAAATGGTGGATAGACCCCCCGATCACCTCCAGCACCGGCCGGGCGCGCTCCAGATCGCTGACGTCGCCGCCGCACAGAACGGTGAGCTGGCCAGCATGCGCTCCTTCGGTTCCGCCGGTCACCGGGGCATCGATGAACTGAACACCCTGCTTGGCGAGTCGATCAGCCATCGCTCGGGCGGTGGCAGGGCTGATGGTCGAGCAGTCGATCACGAGGCTCCCGGGCGTTAGTGCCGGCCCCGCGCCCTGTTCACCCCACAGCACCGACTCAACTGCGGCGTCGTCACTGACGCAGAGCAACAGCGCTTTGCAGCCGAGCACGGCTGCAGCGGGGGTGCAGGCACGTGTGGCGCCAACCAGGGATGAATCAGTTTCGGCAGTACGGCTGCGGGTGTGAACGCGCAGGGTGTAGCCGGCGGCCTGCAGGTTTGCCGTTATGGGCAGTCCCAGCGCCCCCAGGCCGATGCAGGCCAGGGAGGCCGGTGGCGTCAGGTCAGAGGCGGGCATGGGTCAAGGCCATCTGCGATTGATCCTGGCGGTCTGTGGGTCGGATTCCGTCACATCTCGCGTGCGGATCAGTCAGATCTGAGCTGGTTGACAGCAGCAATCTGAGGGTGTTCTTGTCATGGGCTTTTCATGGTGCTCACCCATCGCTGGCGTAAGGCGCTGCTGATTCCTTGTGTGGCGTTCGCGGCGGCCACGCTGCATCAGGGCATGGGGCCTGCCGATTCGGTGGCCGGGCAACGCGAAGAGACGATCACCGACGCGCAGAAGCAGCAGTTGTTTGAGGCCCGTCGACGGTGGGAGCTTGACAGCTATGACCGACGCTTGGCTTTGCTCAATACGGGACGGGATTGCACGGAGCGTGCGCGTTCGACAGATGCCTTCCGGGCTTGCAAGCAGGAGCAACGGCAAGCCTTGCGCCGCCTGTTCCAAGAGGGACAGCAGGTGGTGAATGCTGAACGCCGTCGTCTGGGTCTGCCGTTGTTGCCGGAACGTCGATCACGCCGTTCTCAGGGATCGCTCGGGGGCGATCAGCTGGCCAGTTCAACGGTCGTTGGGTGACTCCGCTGTGAGCTGCGGGAGGTGTTTTCGGCCTGTTGTTCAAGGCTTGACCAACGCGAGATCGCTCAACAAAAAGCCGCCCCGAAAGGAGCGGCTGAATTGGTGCAGGATGCGGGCGGTTTAAAACCGCGTTTTGGCTTGGGATCAGGCGGCGTCGAGGGCGGCCACACCGGGCAGCACCTTGCCTTCCAGCAGCTCGAGACTGGCGCCACCGCCAGTGGAGATGTGCGACATCTTCTCGGCTAGGCCAGCCTTCTCGACAGCTGCGACGGAGTCACCACCACCGATGATTGTGCAGCAGCCCTTCGCGCCCAGATCGGCCAGGGTGGTGGCGATGGCGTTGGTGCCGGCGGCGAATTTGTCGAATTCGAACACACCCATGGGGCCGTTCCAGATCACGGTCTGACAGTCGGCCAGGGCGTCCTGGAACACCTTGATCGAATCGGGGCCGATGTCGAGTCCCATCCAGCCGTCGGGAATGGCCGTCACAGGCGCAGTCTGGCTATTGGCATCGGGCGCGAAGTTATCGGCGAGCACCACATCGGTGGGCAGCAGCAGTTCCACACCTTTGGCTTTGGCCTTGGCCTCCAGCTCCTTGGCCAGCTCCAGCTTGTCCTCTTCCACCAGACTCTTGCCGACCGCCAGGCCGCGGGCCTTGTAGAAGGTGAAGATCATGCCGCCGCCGACAAGGATCTTGTCGCACTTGTCCATCAGCGCTTCGAGCACGCCGATCTTGGAGCTCACCTTGGAGCCGCCCACGATGGCGGCCAGAGGGCGCTTGGGAGCGTCGATGGCTCCCTGTAGATACTGAAGCTCTTTCTCCATCAGGAAACCGCCGACGGAGGGCTTGAGAAACTTGGTCACCCCCTCTGTGGAGGCGTGGGCGCGGTGGGCGGCGCCGAAGGCGTCGTTCACATACACCTCAGCAAGGCCTGCCAATTTTTCAGCGAAACCGGCTTCGTTCTTCTCCTCTTCGGCGAAAAAGCGCACGTTCTCCAGCAGCACCACGTCGCCGTTGGCCATGGCGCCGACCTTGGCTTCGGCGTCGGGGCCGATGCAGCTCTCGGTTTTGGCTACGGGCTTGCCCAGCAGTTCGCTCAGACGAGCGGCCACGGGGGTGAGGCGCATGGCGTCGTTCACCTGGCCCTTGGGGCGGCCGAAGTGGGCTGAGAGGATCACCTTGGCACCCTTGCCAATCAGGTCATTGATGGTGGGAAGGGCGGCACGGATACGAGTGTCGTCCGTGATCGCACCGGCGTCATTCAGGGGCACGTTGAAGTCAACCCGCACGAGAACACGCTTTCCGCTGAGGTCGGCGCCGGAGAGGCTGGCCAGGGAACGCTTCGCCATAGGGTTGTGTCGTGCGGTAAGAAAACGGGGAGAGATTAATACGAGTTCTGCAGTCCCGGAGCTAGGACTGACAGCAGGGGCGTTGGCCGTAGGACTTGCACATGTTCGAGACTGTTTTGTTTCCCATTGACCAGAGCCGTCAGGCTCTGGAGACAGCAGGCAAGGCGTTGGAGCTGGCTCGCAGTCACAGCAGCCGGCTGGTGCTGCTTTCGGTGGTGCAGCCCGAACGTCCTGAGATGCACGACCACGAGGCAGTGGCGGCGTTGTTGTCGCAGACGCGAGAGCGTTTTGAACAGGCAGGAGTGGCTTGCGACGAGGTGGAGCGTGAGGGCAAGCCAGCCTTTGTGATCTGCGATGTGGCCGATGAGTTGAATGTGGATGTGATCGTGATGGGGACGCGTGGCGTGAAGCTTGAAGCCGAAGCCGGCAGCACTGCAGCGCGGGTGATTCAGCTTGCGCCCTGCCCCGTGTTGGTGGTGCCGTGAGTTCTCCGCCGATTCAGTGGTATCCGGGCCACATCGCCAAGGCGGAACAGCAGTTGCGCCGCAATCTCGACAAGGTGGATTTGGTGATCGAGGTGAGGGATGCGCGCATCCCTCTGGCCACCGGACACCCCCACCTCAGTCGTTGGATCAAGGGCAAGCAGCACCTGCTGGTGATTAACCGTCGTGACATGGTGACCGCTGATGCTCGCCTGGCTTGGGAGGCCTGGTTCAAGGCCAAGGGGCAACGCACGGTGTGGTGCGATGCCAAAGCCGGAACGGGAGTCAAGCAGGTGCAGCAAGCCGCGATCCGCGCCGGTGACCAACTCAACGAACGGCGGCGCAACCGCGGCATGCGCCCTAGGCCGGTGCGGGCGCTCACCCTGGGATTTCCCAATGTGGGCAAGTCGGCCTTGATCAATCGGTTGGTGAAGCAGAAGGTGGTGGCTAGTGCTCGACGCGCCGGGGTGACGCGCACGCTGCGCTGGGTGCGTCTTGGCCAAGATCTCGACCTGCTGGATGCACCGGGTGTGTTGCCTCCGCGTCTGGATGATCAGCAGGCGGCACTTCATCTCGCCCTGTGCGATGACATCGGTCAGGCGGCCTATGACGGTGAGCTGGTGGCGCAGGCTTTTCTGCGTCAACTCAGAGCGCTGGAGCCGGCGGGTGCATCTGGAGTGGCCCTCTCGGTGCTCGAAAGCCGCTACGGCACAGCTCTGGCCGGAGCGACAGATGATCCGGCCCTCTGGCTCGAGGCTGTGGCGGAGCGCCACACCTCTTCCGATACGGCGCGGATGGCGCAGCGGCTGCTGGATGACTTCCGCAAATCGGCTCTGGGCAGCATTGCCCTGGAGTTGCCGGCATGAGCCCGGCCTGGCGACGGCCGCCTCTGCCTGAGGAATCATTCACCGATGGATTCGGGGAGGGAGACGGCGAGCTTGTGAGCCTCACGTACCCCAAGCCCCTGCCGATGCGATTGGACCGATGGCTTGTCAGTCAGCGCTCGGAGCAGAGTCGTGCTCGGATCCAGAAATTCATCGATGCCGGTTACGTGCGGGTGAACGGCAAGACCGGCAAGGCCAAGACGCCACTGCGCACCGGTGATGAAGTGCAGCTGTGGATGCCTCCACCGGAGCCGCTGCCTTATCTGAAACCAGAGCCGATGGAGCTGGATGTGCTCTTTGAGGATGAGCACCTCATCGTGATCAACAAGCCGGCAGGTCTCACGGTGCATCCAGCGCCTGGCAACAAGGACGGCACCCTGGTGAACGGTCTGTTGCATCACTGCCCGGACCTACCCGGGATCAGCGGCAAGCTCCGGCCGGGGATTGTGCACCGTCTGGATAAAGACACCACGGGCTGCATCGTGATCGCGAAGTCTCAGGAAGCGCTGGTGAGGCTGCAGGTGCAGATTCAGAAGCGCATCGCTTCCCGTGACTATCTGGCGGTGGTGCATGGGGTGCCCGCAGGAGACAGCGGCACGATCGTGGGTGCGATCGGTCGCCACCCTGCTGATCGCAAAAAATATGCGGTCGTCAGTGGTGAGAACGGGCGTCATGCCTGCACGCATTGGAGGTTGCAGGAGCGACTCGGCGATTACTCCCTGCTGCGTTTCAAGCTCGACACCGGCCGCACCCATCAGATCCGCGTGCATTGCGCGCACATGAACCATCCGGTGGTGGGGGATCCCACCTACAGCCGTTGCCGCAAATTGCCCATCGAGCTGCCTGGGCAGGCCCTCCATGCGTTTCAGCTGGGGCTGGATCACCCGATCACGCGCGAACGGATGCTGTTCGAAGCTCCAGTCCCGCCGGTGATGGAGAAACTCCTCTCAGTGCTCAGGCGTCGCGCTGCGTGAGGCTGACTCTCAGGTGCTGACTGAACGCCTTTGCGATTCAAGGCGTCGGGCGGGTTGGCAAATCAGATTGCATCCACGGGGTCAGCGGTTGCATGCTGGATCCCCGGCTGGTCACTCAGTCCAGTTCCCGGCATGCAACGGACGACTGTGAAGACCTCAGACCAACATCACGGCACTGCCGTCGGCGACCAACAGGGCTTCGGTGAGGGGGATGTTGACGTTGTCGGTGATCCCCGTCAGCGCGTTGAATCCCACATGAATCGTCTGGCCAGCCGCCAGGGTCTGTCCCCAGTCAAGGCCTGAGATTTCGTAGCGGTATCCGCCACCGTCCAAGGCTTGAGTGTCCACGCTCACACCCCAGGCTTCGCCACTGAAGCGATGGTCACTGTTGAACTGCACCCCCCAATTCTCCACGGTTTGATCGCTGGTGTTGGTCACGACCAGGGATGCGGTCAGTCCTCCCCACCACAGTTGACCTCCCACTTGCACATCCACCCCAGTGACTGGGTCTGGATTGGTTGTGGATTCAGGATTGCTGTCCTCCCAGGGCTCGTCCTCGCTGACCTCGCTGTCGCTGTCCTCGATTGGTGGGGGGCTGTCAGGTTCAGGTTGGGTTGGTGGTGTAGGTGCGCCGGTGCCCAGATCATCGAGGTTGCTTTCGAGCGGGGCTCCCAGGGCAACCATGCTCTGGAAGTAATTGATCACCGTGTTGTCGCTCACTTCCAGTGCCGGCCACTGCGGCCAATCGAAGGTGTCGTTCATGAATGGCTGGTTTTGATCCCAGCCGAGAACGGTCAGGTGATTGATGTCATGGGCGATGGCACCGCTTTCGATCGGGAGGAAGCCGTGGGTGCGGCCATGCATCCATCCGCCGTAGTGGGGCTCCATCTTGAGCGTGTTGATGAAGGCTTCCTGCAGGCCTTGGCTGATCAGAAAATCGGCGAAACCGTCGTGGCTGACCTCCCGCACCATGGTCATCACCGCCTCGCTGCTGCCGAGGCGTGCGGTGCGTTGCAGATCGGCAAGCAGCTGGGGTTGATAGGTGCTGTCTGCGATCCAGCCGACCTTGGCGCCCTGCATGGCGTACCAGAGTCCGACGCCGAGTAAATCGTTCCCCCAGGCCTGCGAATTGTTCGTGAGTCCTTCGGCAAAGGCCCATCGGCCGACATCCTCTAGAGCGACCGCCTCGAGACCCGCAAAGGCGCGCAGGCCGTTGTACGCCACGAGCGCTTCCGTGGTGATGGGTGTCCGGCCGCCGACCAATTCGTTGTGTTCGGAGTTGTGATTCGAGCCGTGAAAGCTTCCCCAGTCAGTGATGTCGATAAAACCGGAGTCGGCGGTGCCGTCGTGTGGATGGCCGGCCGACGCGTGCTCGTGGTGGACGTTGTCCATGTCACAGAAATCCAGTCAGCCTTCAGTTCAACCGAGGCTTATGACTCACGCGTGACTCCCTGTGGTGGGTGATGTGACCGAGGGTGACTGTCAGGCTTCGGGCAAACGCGGACAGGCTTCGACCAGGGTCTGGGTGATGGGTGCCTGCGGCTGATGTAGCAAACGGTCTCCCGGTCCTTCCTCCACCACATGCCCCTGATCCAGCACCAGCAGTCGGTGACAGAAACCGCTGGCGACGGAAAGGTCATGGGTCACGAAGATCATGGCCAACCCGAGCTCCTGTTGCAGTTGGCGCAATAGTGCCAACACTTCGGTCTGGATTTCGGCGTCCAGCATGCTCACGCTCTCATCGCAGATCAGCACCTTCGGTCCCAGGGCAAGGGCTCGAGCAATTGCCACGCGCTGCTGCTGCCCTCCTGACAGCTGCCGTGGCAATCGGTTTTGGAACCGCTCTGCTGGCGTTAGCCCCACGCGATCCAGCAGATCCCGAGCCTGACGGCGTGCTTCGGCTGGCGAGGCCAGCCCATGAATCAGCAGCGGATCAACAATCGCTTCTGCCACGGTCATCGCAGGGTTGAGGCAGGCCAGTGGGTCTTGAAACACCATCTGGATGGTTCGTCGTGCCTGCCGTGCTGCGGTTCCTTGGAGGCGCAGCAGCGGTTGCCCCAGCAGGTTGACCTGACCGCCACGGATGGGTGTCAGCCCCATGAGCGCTCGGCAGAGGGTGCTCTTGCCGCAACCGGAGCCCCCTACAACACCAAGGGTTTCGCCCGCCTGAAGCTGAAAGCTGATGCCGTCGACGGCTCTGAGCCAGTTGGGCCTCCAGGGCAGACCCCCCAGGTTGTGCCAGCAGCGCAGTTCCTGCACATCCAGCACCATGTCGGCTTCAGGGGCCGAGGGTGTGTTGCTGCCTTCTCGTGCGCGTGCGGCCGAGAGCAGACGTTGGCCAACCCTGGAGCAGGGGTAGGTGAGAACCACATCGCTGCGGTTGATCTCGGCGACTTTGCCGCCGTCCATCACCGCCATCCGTTCACACCAGCGGTTCGCCATGGCCAGGTCATGACTGATCAGTAGCAGCGCACTGCCCAGGTCATCGCAGAGGTCACGCAGCACGGCCATCACCTGGCCGGCCACGGCCACATCGAGACTCGTGGTGGGTTCATCCGCAATCACCAGCGGAGGGCGCAGGGCAATGGCCAGCGCAATGGCCAGACGTTGGCGCATGCCACCACTGAACTCATGGGGATAAGCGCGGAAGCGGCCGGCGCCGATGCCCACCTGTTCCAGCAGTGTTTGCGCACGATGGCGACGTTCCGATGGATCCATGTCCGGCCGGTGCGCCTGCAGGGTGTCCAAGAGGTGGTCCCCCACCGTCATCAGCGGATTGAGTCGTGTCATCGGGTCCTGGAACACCAGGCCAACGGACTCGCCTCGCAGGGATCGAAGCGCCGGCAGTGCGAGTTTGCGTGGATCGCGTCCCATCAGGCTTAGGCCTCCTGAACAGTGGCTGCCAGAAGGCAGCAGCTGAAGGGCAGCACGGGCGATGGTGCTCTTGCCGCAGCCTGAGGGTCCGACCAGTGCCAAGCGTTCTCCAGCCTGCAGGCGCAGGTCGAGGCCATCCAGCGTCCAGCTCTGGCTGCCCGGGTAACGCAGGCGGACGTGGTTCATCTCCAGCACGACGTCTGGTGCGGGACTCATCGCAGGAGAAGCACAGGGGCTCACGGCTACATACCATGGATTCACTTGCCTGGCTGGATGCTGAACGCCACCTCCGCGACGGCTGCATCGCAGATTCCGGAGGGATCCGCCCCCCCCGCCTGCGGTCTAGTGGCGTTGAGGGACCGTCCGATCCGGTCCGCAGATGATTACGGCATTGAGCTGCCTCCCTGGTTGCGGGAGTGCATCGACCATGTTCCCCCTGGAATTGGTCATAGTTGCCCCACGGATGCAGAGTCGCTGTTGGCGGCGGCTTTTGATTTCGCGTTCCAGCTGCATGAGGGGCAGTTCCGCGCCAGCGGTGATCCCTACATCGTCCACCCGGTGGCGGTGGCCGACTTGCTGCGCGATATCGGAGCCAGCGCCAGTGTGATTGCAGCGGGCTTCCTTCACGATGTGGTGGAGGACACCGATGTCACGCCGGAGCAGCTGGAGAGCCACTTCGGCCCTGAGGTGCGTGAGCTCGTGGAGGGGGTGACCAAGCTCGGTGGAATTCACTTCACCACCCGTACGGAGGCCCAGGCGGAGAACTTGCGCAAGATGTTCCTGGCGATGGCCAGTGACATCCGCGTGGTGTTGGTCAAACTCGCCGATCGGCTGCACAACATGCGAACGCTGGGAGCGCTGCAGGAGGAAAAACGTCAGCGCATCGCGCGCGAAACCCGTGAGATCTATGCCCCCCTTGCCAACCGTCTCGGCATCGGTCGTTTCAAGTGGGAACTCGAAGATCTTTCTTTCAAACTGCTCGAGCCGGAGGCGTTCCGCGAGATTCAGCAAGAGGTGGCGACCAAACGCAGTGAGCGGGAGCAGCGCCTGGGCGTCACCGTGCAGCTGCTCAGTGATCGCCTCTCAGCCGTCGGTTTGGAGAACTGCGAGGTCAGTGGCCGGCCGAAGCACCTGTACGGCATCTGGACCAAAATGGAGCGTCAGCAGAAGGCGTTCCACGAGATCTACGACGTGGCCGCTCTGCGCATCCTGACGCCAAGCGTCGAGGCCTGTTATCGGGCTCTTGCGGTGGTGCATGACACCTTCCGTCCCATCCCTGGGCGTTTCAAGGACTACATCGGTCTGCCGAAGCCCAATGGATATCAGTCATTACACACAGCCGTGATTGGCCGTCATCGCCCGATCGAAGTGCAGATCCGCACGCTCGATATGCACCGCGTGGCGGAATTCGGCATTGCAGCCCACTGGAAATACAAAGAAGGCGGTTCACCGGCTGCGGGGGGAGACACCGAGCGGTTCAACTGGCTCCGCCAGCTGGTGGATTGGCAACAGGAAGGTGGTGCTGACGATCACAACGACTACCTGGCCTCCATCAAGGAAGACCTCTTCGACGAGGAGGTGTTTGTATTCACCCCCAAAGGGGAAGTGGTTGGTCTGCGAAAGGGGTCAACGGCAGTGGACTTTGCCTACCGGATTCACTCAGAAGTGGGCAATCACTGCCATGGCGTGCGAATTAACGATCGCCTGTCGCCCCTTTCAACCCCCCTGCAGAACGGCGACTTCGTCAACATCCTCACCAGCAAAACGGCACATCCCAGCCTCGATTGGCTCAACTTTGTGGGCACCCCCACGGCGCGCAATCGCATTCGTCAGTGGTACAAGCGCAGCCATCGGGATGAAACGATTCAGCGGGGCAAGGATCTGCTGGAGCGGGAGCTAGGACGCAGTGGGTTCGATTCTCTGCTGAACAGTGAGGCGATGACGCGTGTCGCTGAACGTTGCAACCTGCAGTGCACGGAGGACCTGCTTGCAGCGCTCGGTTTCGGTGCCGTGACGCTCCATCAAGTGCTCAACCGTTTGCGCGAGGAGATTCGTCTGCAAACGGCTGCTGATCAGGAGCCGTTATCCAACGAAGATGTAGCCCGTCAACTGGTTGAGCAGGCCGAGACTGGCACTCCCCGATCCAGCGCCGAACAGGAAGAACCGATCCTCGGTGTGGAAGGCCTTGACTACCGCCTTGGCGGCTGTTGCAGCCCTTTGCCGGGCGAGGCAATCGTCGGCACCGTCGCTCTGGGCAACCACGGCATCACCGTGCACCGCCAGGATTGCTCCAACGTGGAGGTGATTCCGACCGAACGGCGATTACCTGTGCGCTGGAATCCCGATGTCGCCTCTCAAGGGCAGCGCTTTCCAGCACAGCTCCGCATCGAAGTGATCGACAGGGTGGGAATTCTCAAAGACATCTTGATGCGGTTGTCTGATGGCCGCATCAACGTCAGTGATGCTCGGGTGAAGACCAGTTATGGCCGGCCGGCTCGCATTGATCTCCGCCTCGAGCTCGCCAGTGCCGATCAACTGCAGCGCACGATGCATCAGATCCGTTCGATGGCTGATGTGATTGAGATCGCGCGCAACTGTGGCAACTGATCGCCACAGCGTTGTCGATCAAGAGCTGCGTCGTTGTTGACGCAGCCATCGCAGGCTCAGCCACCAGCCCAGAGCTGCGCAGATGGCCCCAGTGATGCTGGATCCCAGCAGCAATCGGCTGAGCACGCTCCATCCCGTTGCACCGAAGCCCTCCTGGCGCAGGCTGTCCAGGCCCGTCCATTGACTACCAGGGCCTAGGACTAGGGCTCCGATTCGGTAGTTGAACCAATACAGCGGCACATAAGTGAACGGATTGCTAATCCAGGTGCCGGCTGCAGCCAGGAGGTGATTGCCGCGCACCACGCTGGCCAGTGTGATGCCAGCAAGGGTTTGCAGACCAAAGATCGGAAAGCAGCCACAGAAGATTCCGGCCGCAAGCCCCCGGGCTCTCTGGCCTGGTGTGCCTTCCTGCTCCCAAAGCCACTGCAGCCCTTGTTGCAAGCGCTTCTGCGTTCGACGCAGCATCCGGCCCCAAGGAGTGCTCAGTGGTCTTGGCCTCGAGAAATGGGATGTGATCGTAGGAAGGAGGGAGACGGGGTCGCTGCGCCGCTGCAATGCAGGAGATCAATGGGGAGCACCTGACGATTGCCGCCGTGGCAACGGCTGTGGCGCCTGGTCAGGGCGGCATTGCGGTCATTCGTCTGTCGGGTCCTCAGGCCCAGGATGCGGTTCGCGCGGTGACCTGCATTCCTGGGGATCAGCCCTGGGCGAGCCATCGGGTGCTGTACGGCCATGTGCTCGCCAAGGGCGGGGTTGAGCGGATCGATGAGGTGCTGGTGGTGTTGATGCTGGCGCCGCGCAGCTTCACCGGTGAAGACGTGGTGGAGATCCACTGCCATGGCGGTGTGATGGCCGTTCAGCGCGTGCTGGAACGGGTGTTGGCCCAGCCCGGTGTTCGTCGCGCTCAGCCCGGAGAGTTCAGCCAGAGGGCGGTGCTGAATGGCCGCCTCGATCTCACCCGCGCCGAGGCCATCAGCGATCTGGTGGCCGCGCGCAGTCAGCGCGCCGCTCAGCTGGCGATGGCGGGTGTGGATGGTGGTGTGCAGCAACGGATCGAAATGCTGCGCCAACGGCTGCTCGACCAGCTCAGTGAACTGGAGGCCAGGGTGGATTTCGAGGAAGACCTCCCGCCTCTCGATGGTGAGGCGTTGTTGGAGGAGCTACTGGATGTGCGCCGCGCGTTACTGCAGCTCGTGGAAGACGGACAACGCAGTGCCGCTTTGCGCCAGGGGTTGCGGGTCGCACTGGTTGGTCGCCCCAATGTGGGCAAGAGTTCCTTGCTCAATCGCCTCAGTCGGCGTGAACGGGCGATCGTGACGGATCTCCCCGGCACGACTCGCGATTTGCTGGAAAGCGAGATCGTGTTGGAGGGCGTGCCGATCACGTTGCTCGACACCGCTGGTATCCGTGCCACGCAGGATGCGGTGGAGCAGATCGGCATTGCTCGCAGCCACGATGCCTTGGTCAGCGCCGATCTGGTGGTGCTGCTCTTCGATCTGAGTGATGGATGGACGGCTGACGATGAAAGCTTGCGCCAGTTGATTCCTGAAGGGGTCCCCTGGTTGCGGGTTGGTAACAAGGCTGATCTAGTGGAGGGGACGGGTGCTGCTGCCGCAGCGACCGCGGACGAACTGGAGGCCGATGTGCGCTTCAGTGCTGCCACCGGTGTTGGCGAGGCAGAGCTGGTGCAGGGCCTGTTGGAACGCTGCGGTGCCCTCACGGATGGCGCGTTGCTGTTGGCGCTCAATCAGCGCCAGGGTGATCTGGCGGCCGCGGCTGCCGACGCATTGCAGCGCAGTCAGCAGGTGGCGGCCGATGGTTTGCCCTGGGATTTCTGGACGATTGACCTGCGCCAGGCGATCCAGAGCCTTGGTGAAATCACGGGCGAGGAGCTCACTGAATCGGTGCTCGATCGGATCTTTTCCCGCTTTTGCATCGGCAAGTAGGGCTGACAGGGCCACTTGCACCGCTCAGCATGGAATGCCACTGAGCAGCGCCAGGCCATCGCGAACGTTGGATTGGCAGTGCTGCGGGCGATCGCACATGAGGAGTCGCGATCACTGGATTCGCCCCGATGTGGCGTTGAAGTTGGTGCCTCTGATGTCGCTTTCGATGATGTCTCCCTCGAAGTTGGTCAGGCAGGTGTGTGAACGCTTCAACGTGGGCCCTCGCGGCTTGGAGCACCAATGACCGCAATGAGCTGGGCCAAGCTGCTGATGGGTCCATCACGCTGAATTCAGAATGAGCGACGCATCGCTGCCCTTGACGCCAGCTCTTCAGCACCAACTGCGTGACTGGCTGCAAGAAGATCTCGGTCGCGGTGATCTCAGTGCTCCTGCCCTGCCCCCCGGTCGCTGCCGGGCGCACTGGATCAGCAAGGCGTCAGGGGTGTTTTGTGGCGGGTCGTTGCTGGATTTTCTGTTTCGTGTGCTCGATCCTGCCGCCAGCGTGCAGCTGTTGGTCGCCGATGGTGAGCAGGTGAGCCCTGGGCAACGCCTGTTGAACCTGGAGGCGGAGGCCGCGGCATTGGTGGCTGCAGAGCGCACGGCTCTGAATCTGGTGATGCGTCTATCTGGAATCGCCTCGGCAACGGCCCGGCTGGTGGCTGACCTGGAGGGGAGTGGGGTCCAACTGGCCGACACCCGGAAGACCACCCCAGGCTTGCGGGTGCTGGAGAAGTACGCCGTGCGCTGTGGCGGTGGGGTGAATCACCGTCTGGGGCTTGACGATGCGGCGATGCTCAAGGAAAACCACCTCGCTTGGTCCGGGGGTGTGGAGGCGGCGATCAAGGCGGTGCGTGCTGCATCCCCCTGGCCGGCTCAGGTGATTGTTGAGGCGGAAACAGAGGCGGATGCGATCGCGGCGGTGGCCGCAGGCGCCAATGGTGTGTTGCTCGATGAGTTCCGTCCAGAGGCGCTGAGCGACCTGGTTCCCCGCTTGCGTCAGCTCGCAATGCAGCGGTCTCAGGGGGGTGCGGTGGTACTCGAGGCCTCGGGCGTTCAGCCTTCTGAGTTGCAGGCTTATGCGGCCACCGGTATCGATCTGATTTCCACCAGTGCTCCTGTCACGCGAAGCGCTTGGCTTGATCTGAGCATGCGCTTCAGTTGAGGTCAGGCCCACCTCCCACGGGCTCAATGCGGGAGATGGGCATATTGGTGACCTGTCGACCCCGTCCAAGAGCGACCCATTGATGTTGCATTCTCTGCTGGGACTCGTAGGTGATGAATGTGTTCTCTGGGAGATCGATCTGTTACTCCATGACTCTGATAAGTGCCTGAGGTCAGCTTCATTTTGAGCCTTGTGTGTGCCTAATGATGCGCCTGCAGTGCATGCCTTGTGATTTGTTTGGCGACAAATTGAACGGGTTTTGGTGCCTCGTGTAATCTGTTGCTTGGAGATGAAGTGTCGGATTAAATTTTTATCTCTTGTTATGGAATTGGTGTTTTGCGATGAACTCAGCACATGGGATGACTGGTTTGATGGATTGAAGAGTCTTTCTTCGCTGAAATTGTCTGATCTGGGAGAGCTAGGAACGTCTTCGTCAGCATGTTTCGCTGGTTTTGATTTGGCTGAACATTCAGCCGAGTAACCATAAAAAGCCCCTCCATTATGGGAGGGGCGGTTTCTTCTTGAATGAAGAATGGGGCTCGATTCAGGTTCGGCCTAGCTGATCTTTGCAGTATCCATCGATTCAAATGCTTTGCTTACACTCTTAAAGTTGAACCCCATTCCGCGCAGGGCATGCCAGAGATGGCCTTGGAGAAAGAAGAAAGCCAGGTAAAAGTGAGTGTTTGCCAGCCAGGCTCTCGATGAATAGCTGCTATCACTCAGGGCGACGGTATCGCTAAAATAGGGTGAAAATGCGAAGTTCAATTTCAAGGCTTCGCCATACAGCTCTGTGGGATAGATCGTGGTGTTCTGAGCGCACCAGATGCTGGTCACGAAGCCCATCAGTGCCACCCCTGCCAGTGAGTAGGAGAGGATGGATTCTCCGTTGTAAATGAGTACTTTTTTGAACGGGCCAAAGGGGCTGCTGATGATGTGCCAGACACCGCCAATGGTCAAGATGAACGCCAGTACGGCGTGTCCGCCCATCACGTCTTCAAGGCTGCTGATGTTCAGGAAGCTGGTCTGATAGCCCCAGACCATGCCGAAATCAATATTGGGTTCAACGGTGCGCACCGCGCCGATGGCTGTGTCATAGATCCCGTGGTGCTTTGCCCACTCCACAAAGGCGATCACGCCGAGGCCTAGAAAAATCAAATGGTGGCCAAGGATGAATGTCAGCTTCTTGGGGTCATTCCATTGGAAATCAAAATTCTTGGCTCGACCTTCGGCTTCGGAAAGGTCTTTGGGCGCTCGAAGTGTGTGCCAGATCCCGGCTGCTCCCAGCACGGCGGATGAGACCAGATGGAATGCGGCGATTGCGATGTAGGGCTCTGTGTTTGTGATCACGCCGCCATCGCTTACCCCGAGGCCGAGGCCGGCAAGGTGGGGAAGCACAATTAAGCCCTGCTCACCCATGGGGATGGAGCTGTTGTATCGGGCTAATTCAAAAAGGGTGAATGCACCGGCCCAGAACATGATTAAACCGGCGTGGGCAGCATGTGCTGCGATGAATGAGCCTGAGCGTTTTGCAACGCCTGCATTGCCGGCCCACCAGTCATAGCTGACTGATGGATTGCCATAAGACTGCATTGTCAAAAAAGAATCGACGTGGAAACCGTACGAATGGCGCTGTCGATTCTTTTTCGGGCGTTTACACAGCTTTTTGCGGATCTGTCTTATTTGACACGTGCATGTTGCTTTTGATGGGTGCTCTCAATCTGCTTCCTGCCGGGTTTGGAATGTTCGTGATGAGGGTGACATATTTATATCGTGGCCGAAACTTTTGTCTTGTTGGATCAAGCGATAAGTTCCGCATTGGCTACGAGGAGCTTGCGGGCTTTTGGGCGGTGCCTTTTGAGTTCGCGCCATCGCGAGCTTGCTCAGGAGTTCTCGTTGGATTTTTTGCTTGCTTCTGCTGGTTTTCCGAAGGTTTGTCTTGGCTGTTTTGGGCTGCAGACTTTGTTGCCGGCTCGCTTTTCGCCGTGGTTGTCTTGCTGCTGTTGGATGCTGGTTTCTTCGGTTTGAGCTTTGAGGTGTCGAGCCGTTTTTCACCCCACGTTTTATAGGCAAGGAACACGAGCCCTGCGGTTGTTGGAATGGAGGAGATGCCTCCAATGGCAATTTCAAAGTTTGTGAGGGCCATAATGCGTCGAGTTTTGAGCATCATTCAGTTCGATTGGTCTCTCCTTGGAAAATTTGATACGACGTCGACACGCAGCTGCTACGGCTCTTCTTGCTTTTGGTGAGCTCGTTGTTCAAATCGGCCTTTTCTTTGATAATTGATTTATCGCAGGCTTCTAATGTCCTCGTCGTCTTGAAATTCGAGGTAAAGAGCTCTTGCCTCTAATGCCAAGTTTTGATGGGTTAGCAAGCTAACTCGCTCTTTCCACCAACGATCAAGGCGTGGGTTGGGTTGGTTGAACGAACTGTTTCTGGTCATGACGTGCTGGTCTGCGCTGTGGCTCCTGTGGTCTGCTTGTCTTTGGACAGTGCGGCGCCAGCTAGGCCAATGGGGCCGAACAACAACCCCGCGATCAGCCATATCCAGCCTTGTTGGCGTTTAGATCGAGCAATGAAGTAACTCACCAACCCACACGGGATCCACACAGAGATCACGGTGATCAAAATATTTCCCGTCATGGTCCGTGTTGGTGATCACCTGAATCATCTGGTTGATTCCTTCCTCCCTGTGTTGCTTTCGATCGCAAAGGTGGTGAGCAACGATTCACTGAGCAAGGTCAGTCTTTCTCTTGCAGCCGGTTCCGCGTCGCTCAGCGACTGTTGCATCGCCTTCCGGCTGGGTTGAAGGCTTTTCGTCAGTGCTGAGTGGTGGTCCCGTGCCGGGGGATGATCAGGCGGATTGCATTTCTCGCTGCTGTCCATGCTGCGCATCGCCGACGCCCTCGAAACCCAGTTGCGCGATGCCTTGCAACGGGCGTTTCCCGAGGCTTGGGCTGAGGCGGTGGAGGCTGGTTTGGATCCCCAGTTGGCGCCAGCGAGCAAGCCGGAATTCGGCGATTTCCAGGCCAATGGTGCACTGCCCCTGGCCAAGCCGTTGAAGCAGGCCCCGCGTCAGATCGCCACGGCCATCGTGGAGCAACTGCAAGCGGATGCGGCCTTCACCGATCTGTGCTTGGAGCCCCAGATCGCCGGGCCTGGTTTCATCAACCTCACGATCCGTCCGGAGCGGCTGGCGGCGGAGGTGTTGGCACGGCTGGGGGACGAGCGGCTCGGCGTGCCGGCGGTCAGCAACGCGGCGCCGGTGGTGGTGGACTTCTCCAGTCCCAACATCGCCAAGGAGATGCATGTGGGGCATTTGCGCTCCACGATCATTGGCGACTCCCTGGCGCGGGTGCTGGAGTTCCGCGGTCATCCGGTCCTGCGGCTGAACCATGTGGGCGACTGGGGCACCCAGTTCGGGATGCTGATCACCCATCTCAAGCAGGTCGCTCCCAAAGCGCTCGACACCGCGGATGCCATCGACCTTGGTGATCTGGTGGCTTTCTATCGCGAAGCGAAGAAGCGCTTCGATGATGACGAGTCGTTCCAGACCACATCCCGCGAAGAGGTGGTGAAGCTGCAGGGCGGTGATCCGCTGTCGTTGAAGGCCTGGGGTCTGCTCTGCGACCAATCGCGGCGTGAGTTCCAGAAGATCTACGACCGGCTCGACATCCGTCTCAGTGAACGCGGCGAGTCGTTCTACAACCCCTTCCTGCCGGCGGTGGTCGATGGGCTGAAGCAGACGGGTCTGCTGGTCACCGACGACGGAGCAGAGTGCGTTTTCCTGGAGGGGGTCAGCGGCAAGGACGGCAAACCCCTGCCGGTGATCGTGCAAAAGAGCGATGGCGGCTTCAATTACGCCACCACCGATCTGGCTGCGATTCGCTACCGGTTCGCCGAGGCCCCTGATGGCGATGCGGCCCGTCGGGTGATTTACGTGACCGATTCCGGCCAGGCCAATCATTTTGCGGGGGTGTTCCAGGTGGCCGCACGGGCCGGCTGGATTCCTGACGGTGCTCGCCTGGAGCACGTGCCCTTTGGGTTGGTGCAAGGAGAAGACGGCAAAAAGCTCAAGACCCGGGCCGGCGACACGGTGCGTCTGCGGGATTTGCTCGATGAGGCCGTGGAACGTGCGAAGGCGGATCTGCGCTCGCGCCTCAAGGAGGAGGAACGCAGTGAGCCGGAGGCGTTCATCAACCACGTGGCCGGCACCGTGGGTCTGGCGGCGGTGAAATACGCCGACCTCAGCCAGAACCGAATCACGAATTACCAGTTCTCCTTCGATCGCATGCTGGCCCTGCAGGGCAACACGGCCCCTTATCTGCTGTATGCGGTGGTGCGCATTGCCGGGATCGCTCGCAAGGGTGGTGATCTGGATGTGGCGGCCGACCAGCTGCAATTCAGCGAACCCCAGGAGTGGGCCCTGGTGCGGGAGCTGCTCAAGTTCGATGCCGTGATCGCGGAGGTGGAGGAGGAGTTGTTGCCCAACCGGCTCTGCAGCTATCTGTTCGAGCTCAGCCAGGTGTTCAACCGCTTCTACGACCAGGTGCCGGTGCTCAAGGCCGACGCGGATGCGCTGCCTTCACGCCTGGCCTTGTGCCGTCTGACCGCCGACACCCTCAAGGCCGGTCTTGGTCTGCTCGGCATCGCCACCCTGGAGCGGATGTAATGGATCAATGGCTGAATAGCCTCCGAACCCGGTACTGGCCGACAGCCCTTGCTGTTCTGCTGGTGGTGATGCTCTTTGTCTTAGAGCCGGCAATCGTCGATTTTTTTCAGAAAGGCCATTTCAACTGGGTGTCGCTTCACTCCTTGGCCATCGCTCGTCACAGCAGCCTTGCCAACGGAGGCGTCGGTTATTCCTGTGAGTGGCTTCATCCAGATGGAGCTACCCACCTTGAATATTTCAATCGCTATCCGATCGTCTTCGCGGTTGTGAGTCGTTGGCTGCTTTCACCCTGGGCCGGTGATGGGGTGGCCTGGCTTTATGCCGCTCGGCAATGGATGAATGTGATTTTCGTCGCCACAGCCCTGGCGCTCTGGTGGTGGCTTCGCGCGCTGCGTTTCTCTCGGCTGGTGGCGATGGCCTCCGTGTTGTTCACGCTCTCAGCGCCGGTGGTGCTGCAGTACCGCAACATGTTCCACTTCGATCAGCCTGCGTTGCTGGCCTACACGCTGTTGCTGCTTGTTGTCGTACGCAAGCTTCTCCCAGCGCAGCCTGACCTGCGCTGGTACTGGTGGGCTTTGTGCCTGGCTGCCTTGAGTGGTCGTTCCTCGGTGGTGCTGATCTTTTCCTTGGTCTTGCCGTTGCAACGAGGTCTGGATGGTCCTCGCGGGCGCTTGTGGCTGGGTGTGCCGATCGCTTTCGGTACCGTAGGGCTGGCCACCAGCTACAACATCGCCTGGGAAGCCCACCTCAATGCCGTCGCCTGGACCAACACCTCGGTGGTGCAGTCAGCCATGCGCAGACTTGGCCTCAGTGGAGATGGTTTTAGTGAGCGGAATCTGGAGCGCACCCGTTGGTTGGGGGGGGCGCTGCCCAAACTGATCGACTACATCACGGAGTTCATGCTGCCGCTGCTGCTGGTCGCGGCGGTGTTTGTGCTGACGCGCCTCATCATCCGGCGAAGACGTTCCTCCTCAGCGGTTGGCTCGATCACCGCTGCTGTGCCGGATCAGGCTCTGAAATACCGGCGCCAGATGCTCTGGAGTACCGGTGGGACTGCCGCCCTCTGGGTGGTGGTGATGAAAAATCTGTTTGTGTTCCATGTGTACGCCGGAATGGTTCTGCTGCCGTTCCTGTTGCTCTGCATGGCGCAGACTCTCGAACGCCTCATCCCAGAGGTCTCGGCAGCTCTTACGCTCAGCGAGCAACGCGTGACCCATTGCACTGTGTTGATGGCCGGATCGGCATTGGCGATGGTGTTGCTCCTGGGTCCTTCGGCGCAGTTCAGACCCGTGACCGCCAGACGGCTGCTGCTGGAGTCTTTTTTTTCCGATCTTGCTGGTTATCGCAGGGGTGCCGAGGACCGTGTGCCGGTGCAGCGCGACGATCAGTGGTTCCCGCGATCCCCCTACGCCCAATGCGCGTTGCTGGATGCTCCACTCCTCAACGGCGAGCCTTCCCCAAATACCTTGCTCAGTCGCCCTCCTGTGTTCCCATCTCGACCTGATTGATCAGGCCATGCATTGTCCTCGGATCCTATTGATCGGCACCGGTGGCACCATCGCTGGGACTGCGCCTGCGTCCACTCAGTTGAACCACTACTTAGCGGGTGCCATTGGTGCAGGGGAGTTGTTGCAGACCGTTCCCCAGCTGCAGCAGCTCGCTGAGATTGAGGTGGAGCAGATCGCCAATGTCGACAGCGCCGACCTGCTGTTTGCGCACTGGCATGCCTTGGTGGGGCGCATTCGCGCTGCCTTCGCGACGGACCCGGAGCTAGCCGGGGTGGTGATCACCCATGGCACTAACACCCTGGAGGAAACCGCCTGGTTGCTGCAGTTGTTGATCGACGATCCCCGGCCGGTGGTGCTGGTGGGAGCGATGCGGCCGGCCACGGCCCTCAGTGCCGATGGGCCATTGAATCTGTTCCAGGCTGTGCAGGTCGCAGTCAGCCCGGAGGCACGCGGCCACGGCGTGCTGGTGGTGATGGATGGCCAGATCCATGGCGCCCGCGCTGTCACCAAGGTGGCCACCCAGGGGGTGGGGGCCTTTGCCAGTCCTGGTAGCGGATTCTTGGGATGGGTGGACGACGTTGGCGTTCATCTGCCGACGGCGAGCGGATCTCGGCAGGTGCGCTTCGCTGGACTCGCGCTACCGGAACAATGGCCCCAGGTGCCGATCCTCTATGGCTGTGTGGAGCCCGATCCGCTCCTGCTCAGCGCCTGTCTGAACGCCGGTGTTGTCGGATTGGTTTTCACGGGAACAGGCGCTGGACAACTGTCGGCTGGCGAATGCCGTGTGTTGGAGGCGTGGGCTGGCCCACGACCCTTGATGCTGCGGGCCAACCGCTGCGGGTCTGGACCGGTGCACCACCATCCCGAGGATGAACGGCTTGGGCTGTTGCCGGCAGGCAGCCTCAATCCCCAGAAAGCGCGGGTGTTGTTGTTGTTGGCGTCGATTGCAGGATTCGATCGCGCAGAGCTGGGAGCATGGATCTCTCAACTCGACCACGTGAGCTGATGTCTGCAGTGTCTCCTGGCACTTATCAGGCTTTCGGCATGCTGCTGTCGTCATCGTTGGCATTGCCGGAGTTGATGCCAGCCGATGCAGTTCCCCTCACCGGTAGTGAACCGTTGGTGCAGCTGGTGGAAGCTGATCACCAGCAGTGGCCAGAACTGCAGGCCAGCCCCCACAGCACGCCAACGTTGCAGTTGGCGCCGCAGCAATGGCGTCTGGAACTGGAAGGCATTGGCTGGTTCCGTGCCATTGGTGGTGAGCGTTTGGAATGGCAGCGCTGGGACGACAGCGTCAGCGACCGCGATATCCGCACGTTTGCAGTCACCAGTGGGCTCGGGGCGTTGGCGATCCAGCGTGGTGCACTGGTATTGCATGGCACAGCGCTGGAGCGCGATGGTGAGGCCATCCTTCTGTTGGGCCATCCAGCGGCTGGAAAGTCCACCCTGGCCTGGTGTTTGCTGCAAGACGGTTGGCGCCTGCTCAGCAGTGAGCTCGTTGCCCTGAGCCCTGATGGGTTGGTTCAGCCAGGGATGCATCAACTCAAGCTTTGGCATGACGCCGCTATGGCTTTGGATCTGAATTGGGCGCAGTTGCCACCAGTACGGAAGGGATTGAAGCGCTATGCACTACTCGCGCACGATTTGGATTGCATGAGCCAGCCAACACCATTGCGGCTGATTTATGCGTTGAATCGCGCCAAAGAGGAATCAGGTAAGGAAGATGACCCTGAAGAGGGCGTTGAAGTGGAAAAAGTATCTATCAGGGCTTCACCTAATGTCTCACAAACAAATGCCTTAATGCGCCTGCGTAACCAGGCCTTTCAGGCCAGGATGTATCGAGGTATGGATGCAGAAGCGCAACTGTTTATGCAGGCAGCTGCACTGGCTCGAACGGTTCCGTTGCATGCCTTAGTGGTTCCCAATGGAATCAAGGTAATGGCCGAAAGCCTCAAAGAGCTGGACCTGATGCAGCCCGAATCGATGCAACAGCGCAGAGAGAATACAGCTGAGGATGCCATTAATGACTGATGACCACAGCTATTGGTATCTGGCCTCATATCCCAAATCAGGCAACACCTGGTGCCGGGTTTTTATTACTGAATTGATGAGATTAGCGGGAGATAATCCTGGGGAAGAACTCAACCTCAACCAAGATATTGAAACGGGTGCGATTGCCTCATCCAGGCTTTGGTTGGACGACCAATTGGGGGTGAACAGTTGTGATCTGAGTTTTAGTGAGCTTGATCCCTTGCGCGGTCGTGCTGGTGCCAGTGCATGGCTTTTTGCAGAAGGCGAGCGTTTTCACAAAGTGCATGATGCATTCCAGTCGCCTGATTCCCGTGGTCGTCCGGTGGTGAGCACTGCTGGTTGCTCCGGTGTTGTTTATATCCTCCGCCACCCAGAAGATGTGGCCGCATCACTCAGTCATTTCTTTTCATGGCCATTGGAGCGTTGTGTGGATCACTTACTTGATCCCAATGCAGCACTGGTGCCAGGGGAATGTTTTGGCGGGCATCAGGTGCGGCAACACATGGGCCGCTGGGATCAGCATGTGCGCTCCTGGGCTGATCAAACTCAACTGCCAGTCTTGATCATGCGCTATGAAGACATGTTGGCAAACGGATTGGAGACCTTTACAAAATTAGTCAGCTTCTTGGGGCTTCCTGGTGAGGCTGAGCTCATTCAACAGGCTTTAGACAACACCTCCATCGATCGACTTAAAAAGCTGGAGGAGGATGTGGATGGATTTGTAGAAAAACCTGCCGGTTGTGAGCGGTTCTTTCGCTCAGGGCGCACAGGTGAGGGTGCAGAACAACTGACGATTGAGCAGCGACAACGACTCGCTAAGGGATTGTCTGAGGTGATGAAACGCTTTCAGTATGATGGCCCGGAACTTGACTGAATCGCACATCGAATTCGTGTTTGGTCAGGTGAATGACCAGCTCAAGGGCGAATTGAAGGTTTTCTGGAAGCAGCATGGAAAGGCATATCAAGAGGAACTCAGGTCTTTCAGAAGTGCATCAAGTAATGGCCATGGCGTAGTCGAGCAAATGGATCTGCTTAAAAAGCCCATATTGCGTCAGCCGGCCGCAATTTCACGTGATCAATTAGGCGCGATTAATGGCATAGTATTTGTTGTATTAAGAGAGCTAGAGGCTTCACTAGAACTAGGAAGCCATGCTTATTTTCAACGCATGTACATAGACCAAGAGTCCAGGCATTTCGCTTTGACGAACAAGCTTTTTAGGGTGTTCCTTCAAGGGTTTGATCGTGCAGTAGAGCAGCGTGATCATCGAGCCAAAGTCTTGCTCGCTGAAAATATTAATCCTGGCCTGCAGATAGCATCGATGAGGCGTTATTTTTCTCGTCTCGGCTTTCAGATGCTCGGCGGCAACCGGCTCGGGGGTGAGGTGTGGAGCAAAAAACTTGAGACGCGCTTTTGTTTCTAATGATCTAACGGTTGATTGTAGAAACGACTTTCTTCTCCAAGGCAGCTTCCAGCCAAGCTTCCACAGAGGCCTGGCACTCGTCTGGATCAACATCGTATTCCTCTTGTAGATGAGAGCAGATTTCAGCCAGTGATGGCTGAGTCTTGAGTGCATTCCAAATGGCCGAGCCTGTTTCGTTGAGAACTAGATAGTCGCAGGTGTCGCTTTGAAATAAAGCGACTTCGCCATCGAGTTCGGTGCAGACAGCTTGATAGTGCTGCTTGAAGCGACTGGCTCTGCTTAACATCTAGAATTTTAAACGCATCAATAGTGTCTTGTTAATAATGGCATAGAACCTTGGTAAGGATATGGCACGTCAACCACGTTCTTTGCCATCAGGCTATTCCTTTCACATCACGCTGCGGTGTAACAGCCGTCAGTTTTTGATTGCCAAGGGATTGAGGCGAGATGTGCTGCTGGCGGTGCTTGCTAAGGCACAAGCCAAGGTGCCGCATCGGTTGTATGCGGTGTGTTTTATGGCCAATCACCTTCATTTGCTTCTGCGTCCGGATGATGCAAGTGAATTGCCAAAGCTGATGCATTGGTTTGGCTGGTTTTCAGCGATGGCACTCAACCGCCTGAGTGGACGTTGCGGGCACTTCTGGGAGGCACGGTATTACGCCACTGCCATCGCACCGAAAGACCACAGACGAGTGCTGAATACCTTGCGCTACATCCACGCCAACCCGAAAGCGGCTGGAGTGCGACAGGGGTTTTATGACCCCTATTCCAACGACGGGCACTACGGCAGGTTGGAGGGTGATGGCATCAGCGAATGGCACCCCAGCTTTCTGCAACTGGCATCAAGCCTGAAGGGATGCTCCAGGCGATATGAGCGGTTTTGCCAGAAGTATCGCCATCATGCCAAGGGAGGAGCTAAGTGCCATTGGGGCTCAAGGATGCTGAAGCGATTGGTTCAGAGCAATAGGAGCAGCAGAAGTAAGAGAAATCGAATATCACCAGGACAGCAGCAACTCCCATTAGCATTGGATGTTCGGCTCAACCAAATCCCTGAAGAGTGGCATCAAGTGGCAGTGAGATTTAGAAGAGCCAATGGCATCCGTGATGGCGATAGGGAGCGGAGTATCTGGCAATTATTTTGAGGAAATATGAGTAGAAGTAAGGAGAGAAATATTGAGTATTGATTTGGTGTGTCCTGGTCTTTTTCGGTTGTGCACTTAGTGCCTCGTTGGGTCTGTTGCCAGGCTGCGTTGATGGCAAAGGTGCCAGGTATTAGCGGCTGATTAGCAGGCTTGTTGGCGTCAATGAAGAAATAAAAAACCTCTGCACTTGTAGGGGCTTTGGGTGGCTAGGTTGACCCTACCCCTCTAAGGAGGAGGCGGTTCATAAATAACTGCCTTGGCGGTGTGAGGCGGACAATGTTCTACTTCACCCTCATTAACGCCCTTGAAGTGGAGGCGGCTTGGGCCATCAGTTTCTATACTCATCGACGCTCCACCCCGTGGGGTGGTGCCTGTCGTACACCAATTTCTATCGTGTACTCGCACATCCCTGTTTTTGGGTGATGCGGTTAGGGCCTGAATTGTTGGATTTTCCCACTTTTTCTTCTTGGCTGCTGTTGTGCTTGGGCCGCCAAAACGAACGCTGAGATCAGCCGAAACACGGGTTTCATAGGCCTCGTCATAGGAGATGTTGATGCCTGTGGTTAAGCCTTGAGTGATGTCATAAGCGAGGCGACCGCGCACACCTGAACCATCCACATCTTCTTGATCACGGTGTTGGTAGTAGTAACCAGCGGAGGCATGAAGTTGTGGGGTCATGAAATAACCAACATCCAGGCCATAGGTGTTGAGTGCACCAGCGTCATAAACGCTGTTGAGTCTCTGCTCAACATCCCCGAAGGGGATCAGCCCATAGCCATTGAAGGTCCAGCTGTTGGAGACCGCTTCTGCGTTAACGGCGACCTGGTTGAAAAAGATCGTTTGCTTATCAAAGACCGGGATGTTGGTATCGGCGTCGCCCGATTTGATGGTGCGGGTGTCGTAGCCAGCATTCAGCCCGTACATCCAAGAGCGATCACCGTTCAGCCAGCGGTACCCCAGGCGTGTGGAGGTGGAGAAGCCACCATCCACATCGGTGTTAATGATGCTGCTTTCACCATCGCGATCAGCGAAATTGACGTTGACCAGGGCATCAAGGAACCAGACGCTGTTCTCGCCAACCGAGAGTGGCAGGAACCCGCCGATACCGGCCTGGTTGGGAGTGCCAGCCCCTTGCAGAGCACCTTGAAAGCCGATGTTGGGTTTGACCACATCTTTAAGGCTGATGCTCATCACACCACCGAGATCCTCAGCGGTGTCTGCGTCTTGAGCAGCAGCCTGTAAGAGAGGGGCATTGGAGAGAACCAGTGCAGCGGCACCACCAAGCGAAAGCGACAAGTTGATGGAGCGCTGCATGCCACATCGGAATTTCAGGCAGTCTGCCGACGGTGTGCTCGTTGTGCACGAGTCGGGTTTTGCTTTCACAAGCGCCCACGCGGCTTCGTGTTGCCAGCAGACTCTTGCTTTGAATTGGTCAGATTGAAATTGTCAGCGAATTGATGGGATTCATCCGGAGAAGGCTTTGATGCCAAACCAAAAGAGGCAAACTGCATAGGCTGTACTTGCAATTTTGCTGCCATATCGAGGGTTTTTGGCCTCCTTGAGTTCTAGAAGGTGTAAAACTGCCGCTTGCAACATATAGATACCGACAACTAATACTAAGCACCCAAGTGTTTGCGTATCCCATCCTTGGTAAATGCCAGCGATGGCTACAGCGCCCCATGCAAGATTGGCGAAGCCAACTTCGAGCTGAAAGTCGTTTCGTGCTCCATAGTCCCAACCCATGCGCTTCGCATCGCTTCGATGAAAAACTGCATGGCGAACAAAAGACAATAGCCCTACGCCGCCCACAGCCCAAGCGGATATCCATTGCGTGGCAGACTCAACATCTCCGGAGCCAATGGAGTTGAAAGCATTCCAGAATCCAATGCCGCCAACAATCCATGTGAGCTGCATTAACGTTTTGGATACTTTTGGGTTGGTTGATAAAGGCATTGAGGTTCGGTCTGTTTGTTGAATTGTCGTCGAATTGCTTTGCAATAGCAACCTTGCTTAACTTTATTGGAATTGTGTTTTCGGGAATTGCTCTTTGAGACTGCTTGTGGTTGATCTCCAGGGGATGCTGCAAGCAAGGTCTGCATCTTCGTTTAGATCATTGCGTGGAGGTTCATGGCAGCTGCCACGGCATTAGCTTTCGGCTTTTGATGTCCATCTGCGTCGTCTTGGCTTACGACGAGCAGCTGTAGTGGGAGATGCCTCCGGCGCCGAAGAACTCCCGTGGTCGCAGTTGGTCGTAGCGACCAGCGAGTTTGGCTGAGAGCGGTGCGTAGGGGTTGCGGAACACCGTTTGCAGTTCGTGCACCAGGCTGTAGTCACCGCGAGCCGCCTGCTCATAGGCCGGGGCGATCAGCCATTCGCGCCAGGTGATGGCGGGATTGGTGCGTTGCATCGAAGCGGTGATCTCTTCAGGCTCTCCACAGCCGCTGAGCTGCTGGTGCCAGCGCGCCAGCCAGGCATTCCATTGCGCCTCGAGCTCTGCATCGCTGGGCACATAGAAGCCCCGTTTCAGCGGCGTGACCTCGTTTGGCAGTGATGCCAAGTCACGGAAAACAATCGTGTAGTCCGCCTTCGAAGCCACCATCAGCTGCAGCAGATCGCCGATCAGCTCCGGAGCTACGTTGGCCAGTCCCACCTTGCGAGCCCACATGGCATCCAGTCCGGCCTTCATGGCTTCGCTGAAGGTTGCATGCAGCGCGTCGAGTTCGGCTGTTTTGGCGGGGTGATCCCTTAACAGCGTTTTGAGCGCTGACCAGAACATCCGATAGTTGGTTTCAGCCGCTTTCGGTTGGTTGAAAAAGGAGAAATGAATGCCGCCGCCGGTCCAGGGCTGAAAGCGGGGGTCGAAAAGTTCGCAGAAGCCGAAGGGTCCGTAATCAAGGGTGAAACCGCCGGCGGCGCAGTTGTCGCTATTGAAGTTGCCCTGGCAATAGCCCACGCGCATCCAGTGGCACACCAGGCTGATGAGGCGTTCCCGGAACAACCGCGCCAGCTGCACCACCTGCGCCGGGAACGGCAAGGAGTGATCAATGTCTTCCCGGTAGTTCCGCTCGATCAGATGCTGCACGATCATTTGCAACTCCTGCTGGGCCTCAGGATGCGCTTCGCGACGGGCGCGTCGTGCGAACAGCTCCAGTTGGCCTACCCGAAGAAAGGATGGCGCCACACGTGTGGTGATCGCCGCTGAGTTGTCGACCAGGATGTCGGGATCCATGGAGGGCGAGGCGCCCGAATACCAGGGGCGACGCACGGTCTCGTCGTGGGAGACGTACAGCGTTAGGGAGCGGGATGTGGGAATGCCCAGGGCATGCATGAACTCCTGGGCCAGGAATTCGCGCACGCTGGACCGCAGCACGGCTCGACCATCAGCACCACGGCAATAGGGCGTCGGTCCACCGCCCTTCAGCTGCATCTCCCAGCGCTGACCTTCAAACACCCCTTCAACCACGGAGATGGCTCGCCCATCGCCGTAGCCGTTGCCATTGCCGAACGGACATTGCTGGTTGTATTCCGTGCCGTAGATCGACAAGGCGTAGCCGGTGGCCCAGCCATGGGGACGCATTGGCTCGCTCACGTTGCTGAGGTCGCCAGAGAAGACGCTGCGGAAGTCACCATCGTGAACCAGTGCTTCGTCCAGGCCCAGCGCAGCGAACAGTTCTGGGCTGTGGGCGACGTACTCGGGATTGGGAAGCGGCGTCGGCGTCACTGGCACGTAGTGGCCAGAACGCACTTGCCTTGCGCGGTGATCCTGTCCATCGGGTGTGGATTCCGGATCGGGCCGAAGGTGCTGCATCAGCGAGTAATCGACCTGCTGGGCGAAGTCAGCGAAGCTGGAGGTGGTGGCTGGCGTCGATGCGCTGGAGCTGGCGGTCATCCGGCCATTGGCTGCAGTGTTTGCATCATCGGTGGGTAGAGGCCGATGCGGCGCCCAGTTGGGCGGCTGTGAATAGCTTGGGATGGATCATCCCACCTCCTTGCCTCAGTCCCACCCTCCAGGAGATCCGATTCATCGCTGATGGCCATGCCTGACCCGATCCCCGCGCCCGAGGCCCGTCCCGATGTGGAACGGCTTCGGGGTTACAGCGCCCCTCTGGAGGGGCGGCGGGGTCTGCTGCGACTCGACTTCAACGAGAACACCATTGGTCCCAGTCCGGCGGTCACCGAGGCGATTCGCTCTTACCCAGCTGATCAGGTTGCGGTCTATCCGGAATACGACGGATTGCGTGAGGCCTTGATTGCCAACCTGCAGGCCTCTCCGGCCGGCCTCGCTCATCCTCTGGTCATCGACCAGGTGGGGCTCTTCAACGGTGTGGATGCTGCGATTCATGCAGTGATCCATGCCTATGGAGCGGCGGGTGACACCCTGCTTACCACCAGTCCCACGTTTGGGTACTACGCCCCGTGTGCGGGCATGCAGGGGATGGCCATCGAGGCCCTGCCCCATGAACTTCCGGGGTTCCGTTTTCCGCTGGAGGCGATGCGATCAGCTTTACAGCGCAGGCCAAAGATCTTGATGCTCTGCAACCCCAACAACCCCACGGGCACGCGTATTCCAGCGGAACAGGTGCTGGAGTTGGCCACGGCGGCGCCAGGAACCTTGGTGGTGGTGGATGAGCTCTATGAGGCGTTCACGGGTGACAGTGTGCTGCCCCATGTGGACTTCACCGTCCACGCCAATCTGCTGGTGCTGCGCTCCTTGGCTAAGACCGCCGGGCTGGCAGGCCTGCGCATGGGATTTGCTATCGGTTCCGCGGAGGTGATCGATCGGATCAGCCGTGTCACCGGTCCCTATGACGTGAACAGCCTGGCGGTGACGGCGGCGTTCGCGGCTCTGGGCGATCAGGTCTACACCGACCACTATGTGGCCGAAGTGGTACGAGCACGTGATTATCTCGTAACGCAACTAACGCAATTTGGTGCCGTCTTCCATTGCGATGGTGGTAACTACTTGCTGGTCTGGCCGCGGCGATCGGCCGAAGAGGTGGAGCAGCAGCTGCGCAGTGCCGGAATCCTGGTGCGTTCCATGGCCGGCAAGCCGCAGATTGATGGTGCGTTGCGAGTGAGCATCGGCACCCTCGAGCAGATGCAGCGTTTCTGGGCGATCTACGCGCAGCTCGAGGGTTGAGTGACGCTCAGCGCATTACGTCAATGATCGTGCCGTCTCCCAGAGTGCCAGGAAGGGTCAGGCTCGGTCCTACGCGGCGGACTTCGGCGCCACGCACTGCATCCAGAAACGGCTGAACGCCACCCTGGTCGCATCCCGCTGGGGCGTCGCCGCTGACGTACTGAACAGGAATCACTCGCCGGGGGTTGAGTTGACGCACCACCTCAGCGGCCTCTTCGCCGTTGTAAACCTTGCCGCCGCCTCCCACGCCGAGGATCAACACATCCGGCCGGCCGATCAGCACCTTGTCTTCTCCACTCAAGGGAGCTGCTGTTCCGCCTAGGTGGGCGAAGTTCAGGCCGCCTTGTTGCCAGCGCCAGATGGTGGCATCTCCGAAGCGGCGTCCGCCCACGCGATCATGGGGAGCGGCGAAACCTTCCAGATCCAGGCCGCCCACGCGATAGGAGCCTGGCTGTGACAAGTAAATGCCACCTCCGAGGCGGGCTCCCTCATCGGGTAGTTCTGAACTGACCAGCGTGACCGAGGCACTGACGCGCGGCTCGGCCAGGCCTTTGGCGCAACCCACAGCCCGGAAGGGATTGACCAGCACCGACTGGCCGCCTCCACGAATCAACAGGGCGCTGTGGCCGTAGCTGGTGATGGACACCCCAGCGGCGTGACTGGGGACTCCCACCAGTGCGCCCAGTGCCAATCCGGCGGCGAGAGCGCTTGCGGTGCGTCCATGCCCCTGGCGCTGCGGAAGGAGAGTCATGGAGGAGAGGCCGTTGGCCCAGGAAGTTAGCAGTGTTGAACTCGGGCTTCGGCCTGACGCAAGAAGTTGGCCAGCAGCTTGTGCCCCGCTTCAGTGAGCACGCTTTCGGGATGGAATTGCACCCCCTGCAGATGGGGGTACTGCCGGTGGCGCAGTCCCATCACCGTGTTGTCCTCAAGCCATGCGGTGACTTCCAGGCAGGCCGGGAGGGTCTCCCGTTCGGCGATCAGACTGTGGTAGCGGGTGGCCGTGAGTGGTTGCGGCAATCCGGCGAACACGCCTTCGCCTCCGTGCATCACCGGTGAGGTTTTGCCATGCATCAACTCGGTTGCGCGCACCACCCGACCGCCGTAGGCCTGGGCGAGGGCCTGATGGCCCAGGCAAACGCCCAGGGTGGGGATCTCTGGAGAGAGTTCCTTCAGCACCTGCAGGCAGATGCCGGCTTGATCGGGATCGCCGGGGCCTGGTGAAAGCAGGATGGCGTCTGGCTTCAGGTCTCGAATCTCAGCCACCGAGAGGGCATCGTTGCGCTCCACCCGCAGTTCTGCAGCCAGGGGATGCTGCGCCGCCAGCTCACCGAAGTACTGCACCAAGTTGAAGGTGAAGCTGTCGTAGTTGTCGATGACCAGGAGCATCGCTTAGAGGCCGAGACGGGTGAGCAGGGGAGGGAGCAGCAGCAGCAGCGCGATCACCAGGGAGCTGATCGCGGCCACCAGAACCGCGCCGGCGGCACAATCTTTGGCGATTCTCGCCAGGGGGTGGAACCGTCGGCCGATGGCCAGATCCACCACTGACTCGATGGCGGTGTTCAGCAGTTCGAGCACCAGCACGGCGGCCACCGTGAGCACCAGCACCGCCAGTTGAATGGAGGGCAGCCCTAGCCAAAGCGCCAGTCCAAACACCACGCTGCCGATGCAGACATGGATACGGAAGTTGCGTTGGCTGACGAAGCCATAGACCAGGCCCTGGGCGGCGTAGCGGAAGCTGGAGGGCAGGTCACCGGCGATCTTCCAGGCTCCGCGATGGGCGGCGTGATGGGCACGACGGGTGCCGCGTTGGGTGATCTCCTCAGTCACCGATGTTTCGTCTTCAGGGTCCAGCAGTGATTTCATCTGCTGATTCACAGTCGATCTCACCATGGGAAAGAACCATACCGGCCATGGCAAGCAGCTGCTCCTGGCACTGCAGCATGGTCATCAATGAGGCGTCGTCGGGGTGGTCCCATCCCAGCAGATGCAGCAGCCCATGGCTCACCAGCCAGCAGAGCTCTCGCTCCAGGCTGTGGTTCTGCTCGAGTGCCTGACGTTCCGCAGTGGGCACCGACACGATGATGTCCCCGAGTTCCACGCTGAGATCGGCCTCCAGGGGCATCTCGGCTTCCAGCGCCGAAAAAGAGAGAACATCGGTGGCACTGGCTTTGTTGCGCCAGCGTTGATTTAGTTCGGCGATCTGTTCGTCATTGACGAACTGCAGGCCAAGGCACACCTCTTCGCAGTCCAGCAGTGGCTTGGGAACGGAGTGGCCACCGGTCTCGGCAAGGTGGCCCAGCCACAATTGCAGGGTGGAGTCCCAAACCTCGCGACAGCAGAGTCGTTGATGGGCGGCGCTGCCACCGGTCGTCTTCACCAGGCTTGCGTCGGCTGGTGTGAAGGCCAGATCCAGAGCAAATCTGGGGGCATCGGCTGATGGCAGCGGTGCTGATGTCAAGGCTGATGTCACTGGGGCAGGGTGGGCCTGCCAAGCCAGGCCACCACCAGGATGAAGCCGATGAACCCGGCTGCGGTTAGTCCGAAGTGAAACAGGCTCTTGCTGCCCTTGCGCACCATGTTGCGCATCGCCTGCTTGACGAAGCTGGGCGGGGGCGTGGTGGCCGCTGGGGCATCGGGCGGGGTGGCGATCGCTTCAGGCTTGTCGCTCATGGTCAGCTCTCGTCGTCGTGTCCTGGACTGTCCACACCCTGGCGCAGCAGCGCCTGGATGAAGGGATCCAGCTCACCATTCATCACGGCCTGCACATCGTTGGTCTCTTCCTGGGTGCGCAGATCCTTGACCATCTGATACGGGTGGAACACGTAATTGCGGATCTGGTTGCCCCAGGCCGCTTCCACAATGTCGCCGCGGATGTCGGCGATTTCAGCCGCCCGCTGTTCCTGGGCGATCACCAACAGCTTGGCTTTCAGCAAGGCCATCGCCTTCTCTTTGTTCTGCAGTTGAGAGCGTTCTTGGGTGCAGCGCACCGCAAGTCCTGTGGGGATGTGCAGGATGCGAACGGCGGTTTCCACCTTGTTTACGTTCTGACCTCCAGCACCACCGGAGCGGCTGGTGGTGACTTCCAGATCCTTCTCGGGGATGTCGATGTCGACTTCCTCTTCCAACTTGGGCATCACTTCAACGCCAGCGAAGCTGGTTTGACGCTTGTCGTTGGCGTTGAACGGAGAGATGCGCACCAGACGATGGGTGCCTTTCTCATTTCGCAGATAGCCATAGGCGTAGCGACCCTCGATTTCAATCGTGGCGCTCTTGATTCCCGCTTCCTCCCCCTCGCTGAGTTCGTCCACGGACACTTTCATGCCCTGGTCCTCAGCCCAGCGTGTGTACATGCGCAGCAGCATCTGAGCCCAGTCCTGAGCATCTGTGCCACCGGCTCCGGCGTTAATCGAGAGCACGGCTCCCTCTTTGTCATAGTCGCCGCTGAGCAGTCGTTCCAGCTCCCAGCGATCCAGCTCCCTGCGCAGCTGATCTAAACCGCCCTGGGCTTCGGCGAGCATGTCGTCGTCAGGCTCCAGGTCGTAAAGCTCGAGCGTGGCCTGGGCATCGCCGACAGCGCCCTGCCAGGACGTGAGCTGTTGAAGTTGAGCCTTCACCTCATCGAGGCGACGCATTTGCTTCTGGGCGTTCTGCTGGTCGTCCCAGAAATCCGGTTGTGCGGCGAGCTGTTCGAGGTCCTGTTGGCGTGCGTTCAGTGCAGGAACGTCAAAGACAGTCCTGGGCGTTGCCCAGGCGGTCAGTGAGCTCGGAGAGGTCGCGCTTGAAGTCGGTGAGGTCGAGCAACGGAGTGCGTTGGACGGATCTCGCGACGTTATCAGTGCGGAATGCAGCGTTCCGAGTTGACCACCGGTGCTGCATAGGATTCAGGTCCCCCGTTGAAGGCCCTATGCCGAGCGTCGAGATCTACACATGGCGCACCTGCCCCTTCTGCGTGCGCGCCAAACAGCTGCTGGATCGCAAAGGTGTTGCCTACACCGAGCATTCCGTGGATGGTGATGAGCCAGGTCGTGATGCCATGGCTGCCCGGGGCGATGGCCGTCGCAGTGTTCCGCAGATCTTCATCGATGACCGCCACATCGGTGGTTGTGATGATCTGCATGCCCTGGAGCGAGCCGGTGAGCTCGATCCGCTTCTCTCCTGAGTTCCCTCTTCGATCCCACTGAACGACCGTTGCTCATGCGTCACCTGTTCGTGCTGGATCCCTTGGATCGCATCAATCCGCTCAAGGACTCCACGGCTGCCCTGATGCAGGCCGCGAGTCGTGCCGCTCTGGAGGTTTGGGCCTGCACGCCAGCGGATTTGATTGCTCTGGGTGATGAACCGCTGGCCATGGCGTCACCGGTTCAACCGGACCCATGGATCAGCATTGGTGAGCGCGAGCGTCTTCCCCTGGCCACCTTCCAGGTGATCTGGATGCGCAAAGACCCGCCCGTGGATGAGGCATATCTCTACGCCACCCATCTGCTGGATGTGGCTGAGCGTGCCGGGGTGCGTGTTCTCAATCGCCCCGATTCCTTGCGCAGTTGGAACGAAAAGCTCGGCGCCCTTCGCTTCAGCCGCTGGATGGCTCCCACGTTGGTTTCGGGTCGCGTCCAAGAGCTCAGTGCCTTTGCTGAAACGCACAACGAAATCGTGCTGAAGCCCCTGGGCGGTCGTGCCGGACTGGGTGTGATCCGCGTGTCGGCGCAGGCCCCGGGGCTAAAAGCTCTCCTGGAATTGGTCACCGAGCAGGAGCGCCTTCCGGTGATGGCGCAGTGCTTCCTCCCGTCCGTCAGCGAGGGAGACAAGCGCATCCTGCTGGTGGATGGAGAGCCGCTGGGTGCGATCAACCGCCGGCCGGCCGCCGGTGAATTCCGCAGCAACCTGGCCGTGGGTGGACAGGCCGAAGCCACGGAACTGACGGCACGAGAGCATCAGATCTGTGCTGCACTGGCTCCTGCACTTCGTGCCGAAGGCCTGTTCTTCGTTGGAATTGATGTGATCGGCGGGATGCTGAGCGAGATCAATGTCACCAGTCCGACGGGTATTCGCGAGGTGGAGCGGTTGATGAATCAGCCCTTGGCAGATCAGGTGCTCGAGCGTCTGCGTGATCTGATCTGAGTGATCACAATGAAGGGCTGACCGGACAAAGACGCTGTGCTGAAACGAGGACTGTGCTGGGGTGCGGCGTTTCTGGTCGGCTTCGCTGGAAACGCTTGGAGCGCTGGCTCTGCAGTCCGCTCCCGTGCGTTGCCACCGCTCATTCCCCGGGAGGTGCTGTTTGGCAACCCGGAAATCATGAGCGTCAATCTCAGTCCTGATGGGAGCTGGATCGCGTATCTGGCCCCGGATCAGGGCGTGCTGAATCTCTGGGTCCGCGATCTGGATGGCCAAGCCCCAGCTCGCGTGCTCACCCAGCAGCGTGATCGTCCTCAGATGCCGGGGTACTGGACGGCCGACGGCCGCTTCCTGATTTCATCGCGGGATGGCGATGGAGATGAGAACACCGTTCTGGTGCGGATCGACCCTCGCACCGGTGAGAGCAAGGACCTCACGCCACCCCAGGGGGTGAAGGCCGTTTGGATTGGGGCCGATCGGGAAGCCCCCAACGAGCTGCTCGTGGCCTTGAACGATCGTGATCCCCGCTATCACGACACCTATGTGATTGATGTGGAGACTGGCGAGCGTCGCCTCCTCTACCAATCCACCGACGATGGTCGCGACGTTTCGATCCTGTGGATCGATGGCGCCTGGAACCCCGTCATTCGCTCGCAGCTGCTGCCCGATGGTGGTAGTGCCCATGAGTTGCGCTTGCCCGGTGAGTCGGAGTGGCGCTCTTTTCTGCAGTTCAACTTCGAGGACACGATCACCGGCTCGGGCCCTGGAGGGTTCAGCCGTGATGGCCAATGGCTTTACGGCGTTCTCAGCACCGGTGATGATCTGCCGCGCCTGGTGCGCTGGAGCCGCGAGCAGCTGGAGACCTGCGGCAGCGATTGCACCCCCGAAGTGGTGCATCGTTCATCAGCCGGTGCCCTGGGCGTGGCGCTCAGTGATCTCGATACGGGAGTTCCCACCGCCCTGAAGGAAGTGGATCTTCGCTCTCGCCTGGTGGTGTTAGATCCCTCCGTTGAAACGGACCTGGCCCGGCTGAGGCAGTTGGCAGGGGCCAACGACTTTGCGGTGGTCGATCAAGACCTGGAGGGCCGTCGTTGGTTGGTGGCCATTGGCTCCGATCGTCAGGGGCCTCAGTACTGGCTCTGGGAACGAGAGCAGGATGAGATCCGCAAGTTGTTCTCCGTTCAGCCCAAGCTCGATGACTACGTGCTGGCCCCAATGGAAAGCCTGGACCTGCTGGCCAGAGATGGTCGGCGGCTGCCGGCTTATCTGACCCGCACACCGCTGGCTTCAGGAACGGAGCCCCAGCCCTTGGTATTGCTCGTGCATGGGGGGCCTCAGGCCCGGGATTTCTGGGGTTTCAGCTCCACCCATCAGTTGCTGGCGAATCGTGGGTATCACGCCCTTAGCGTGAATTACCGCGGCTCCACCGGCTTCGGGAAGGAGCATCTCCTGGCAGGCGAAGGCGAGTGGTACGCCGCGATGCAGGACGATCTGGTGGATGCCGTCCGCTGGGCGATCGATGAGGGGATCGCCGACCCTGATCGCATCGCGATCATGGGCGCGTCCTACGGGGGCTATGCCGCGCTGGCTGGTCTCACCCGCGATCCTGAGCTGTTCGCCGCCGCCATCGCTGAGGTGGGTCCGTCCAATCTGCGCACCCTGATTGATTCGATCCCTCCTTACTGGGAATCTCTCCGGATCAATTTCGAGCGGATGATCGGGGTGGGGACGGTGGATCTGGATGCCATTTCGCCGCTTCAGCATGTGGAACGGATTCAGCGACCGCTGCTGCTGGGGCATGGCGCCAATGACCCCAGGGTCAAGCTCAGTGAGAGTGAGGCAATCGCGGCCGCAATGGCGAAACGGAATCTGCCGATTGATTTCGTGGTGTTTCCCGATGAAGGTCACGGATTCGCTAACCCGCGCAATGCGCTGGCGATGACAGCGCTCCAAGAGGCCTTCCTCAGTGAACATCTCGGTGGCAGGGCTGAACCGTTTGGAACGACCCTGAACCAGTCATCGATGCAATGGCGATTGCGCTCCCTGCCGATTCCCTGACATCAGATCCAGTTGACCTGCCAGCACCGTGAGTTTCAGTCCCACCTCTTGAAGTTCACGGTCAGCCACGGAGCCGCGCACCAGCCCGGCACCTGCGGTGAGATCGAGTTGTGTGCCATGGGCATGTCCGCAGCGGATCGCAACGCGTAATTCCGCATCCCCCGCACTATCGATCCAGCCGATCGGTGCGGCGTAGCCCTGCCGGTCGAATGGTTCGAGGCTGCGCAACCAACGCATGGCGTCACGCCGTGGCAGACCTGCAACCGCCGGCGTCGGGTGCAGCACGCCGGCCAGGGGGAGCGGGGATTGTCCCGGGGCTGAGGTGGTGATGGGCGTATGCAAATGCACCAGTTGCCCATGGCGAGCCAGTTGCGGGCGCCGTGGGCGTCGTGGCTGCAGCCCGCGATCGATGAGGTGGTCGGTGATCGCTTGCACCACCAGTTCGTGCTCCCGACGATCTTTGTCTGAACTAAGCAACGAGGCCGCCTGGTCGTTCTGGCCTGCGGTGCCAGCGAGCGCATCGCAGCGCAGTTGTCCGTTGCGAAGGCTTAGCAGTCGCTCTGGCGAGGCGCCGAAGAAACTGTCTTGAGCGTCTTTTTGCCACAGGAAGCGGCAGCTGCCGGCTTGCTGATGACGGAGCCGTTGCAACAGCGGTTGCGGATCGAGGGGTTCCGTGAGGCTCACCGTCTGGCGCACCGCCAGGACCAGTTTGTGCAGTTCACCGCTGTTGACCAATTCCAGGCCGCGTTCCAGGGCAGGTGTGTAGTTCTGCTCCCAGGCTCCAGGGGTGATGCTGCCGCTCACGGTGTCCATGGATGGACTCCAGGCGTGCTGCCGGGAGCGCAACTGTTCTGCCATCACCCACAGCGATTCCGTGAGCGTGCGGACATCGCTGGCCTGTTGCACCACTCCATGCACGCGCAGCCACCCCTGGCGCCCATGCCGACTGAGCTGCCAGCGAGGAAGAACCGCTTGCACCGAGGGCATGCCTCCTTGGGGTTGCTGCTCGCTGGTCTGTTCAAAGAAGGAAAATGCGAGAAGAATGCGAGAGCGTGCCTGAGCTGGTGCGTCCGGCGTGCCATCCAGGATCCGTCCCAGGGTCACGTCACTGAATCGCTGCGCCAGTTCGAAGCGTTTGGCACTGGACAGTTCCAGGTGATGGCAGCGTCCTGCTGCCGCTAAGCAAAGGCCCGGTGCGCTGTCCCAAAGAAAACGGAAGGGGTCGTGAGCTTCCAGATCCACGAGCTGGTGCAGGGGGTCGAGGCCTTGCACTGGCAGCGCCAGGCTCAGCACTCCATCCTCGAGGGATCGCTGAGCCCAGGCGTGTTGCGCTCGCTCCAGCAAGTCGCTGAAGGACACCGCAGAGCAGCTGTCGTGGGGTGCGACCGACATCCGGACAGCAGATCAGGCGGGGGACTGCTCAAATGTATGGGTCTTGAAGCGGGCTGAGTGCGCCCAGTCCATGCAAGATCGCCAGGCTGTTGCAACCCTTCACTCACCGCGCACTGAGCGGCGGCGTCTTTGGAAAGCCGCAATCAAGTGGCCGATGTACTCCGTCGCGGTGATGCCATTGCTTCTTGCGATTGGCTGGCGCGTCGGGGCGGGGCTTCCGGTGCGGTGGGGCCAGGCGCTTGGATTTCTGCTGGCAGCAGTTCTGTTGCTGCTCTGGGAGAACCTCAGCAACGACCTGTTTGATGCCGACACCGGGATCGACAGCACAGCGAAGCCTCATTCCGTGGTGGCCCTGATTGGTCGTCGCCGTCCGGTCCGTCGTCTGTCAACCCTGGTGCTCTTGGCTGGATTGCTGCTGATGTCGCTGATGGCTCTTCAGAGCAGTGTTTCGGTGCTGGCGCTGGTGCTGGTGAGCTGCGGCATTGGCTATCTCTACCAAGGCCCGCCGTTCCGCCTTGGCTATCTCGGTTTGGGCGAACCGCTTTGCTGGCTGGCCTTTGGTCCCTTCGCCACAGCAGCTGCGCTGTTGGTGGTGGCTCCTGCAGCAAAGGCCGGTGCTTGGGCAGTGGTGCCATGGGATGTGGCTTTTCTGCTGGGGTCAGGTCCCGCTCTGGCCACGTCCCTGGTGCTGTTCTGTTCGCACTTCCATCAGGTCGATGAGGATGCGGCCCACGGCAAGCAGTCCCCTGTGGTGCGTCTGGGCACCGCACGGGCGTCGGCCCTAGTCCCCTGGTTTGTCGCAGGAACCCTGGCGCTGGAGTGGACACCCGTTTTCCATGGCGATTGGCCTCCGACTGCGTTGCTCGGAGCCTTGGGCTTGCCTGCGGCGGCAGCGCTGATTCGTTTGCTGCGCAGCCATCACGCTGAGCCAGAACGCATTCAGGGCAGCAAGTTTCTCGCCTTGCGTTTTCAGGGCCTCAATGGACTTGGCTTGAGTGTCGGTTTGGCGATGGGGCCCTGGTTTGGTGCCTCCATGGCCGGGAGCGTCTGAGCGCATGAGGCTCTCTTTGGCGCTGCGTCCTTATGGCTTTGCTCTGTCTCGTCCGCTGACGACCGCCAGTGGCTCTTGGCAACAGCGAGACGGCTGGCTGCTGCGCATCGTCTGTCCAAACACAGGCCGTGAGGGCTGGGGAGAGGTGGCTCCATTGCAGCCACAGGAGCGCCAGGCTTGTGAGCAAGCCCTGGCTGATTGGCTGACGACAGCCGAGGTTGTCGTCAGCCGCGATCAGTTGGAGGTAGTGCTGCCGCAGCTGCCGCCAGCCGTAGCGTTTGCGGTCGGTGCTGCCTTGGCCGAACTAGAAGCTGATCTGGGCCCATGGCATCCGGCCCCTCCTGCGGCGCATCTGTTGCCCGCTGGATCGTTGATGCTGCCGGAGCTCGAACGCGTCCTGGCCTCAGCGGTGACGTCACCGGGGATCACTGTCAAATGGAAAGTGGCTGCGGCGGATCCAGAGCTCGAATGGTTGCTGCTCTACCAGCTGCTGGAACGTCTTCCTGCAACGGCGCGTCTTCGCCTGGATGCCAATGCCGGCTGGGACCGGGCGGAGGCGAACCGCTGGGTGGAGGTGCTGGCCGCTGATCCGCGCTTGGAATGGTTGGAGCAGCCCCTCGCAGTGGATGATCTGGATGGTCTAACCAGGCTGGCTGAACGCCTTCCCGTGGCACTGGATGAGTCTTTGCAGGCCCACCCTGTATGGCGTGAGCAGTGGCAGGGATGGCAAGTGCGACGCCCCCTGCTGGAAGGGGATCCCCGACCCCTGTTGCGGCAGTTGCAGCAGGGTCGGCCTCGGCTGATGGTGAGCACTGCCTTTGAGACGGGCATCGGTTTTCGTTGGCTGGCCCTGCTGTCGCGCCTTCAATGGCAGGGGCCAACACCCGCAGCGCCTGGACTGGCACCAGGCTGGTGTCCTGAAGGTCCCCTCTTCAGTGCGGATCCTGTTCAGGTCTGGGCGGCCGCTGGAGGAGCGTGTTGATGCACGACTTGGTGGCCTTGCCCTGCGATCCTGCGGCACCGGAGAGCACGGCCACCGCGTTGCTGAAGCTGTTGCAGAGCCGGAGCTGGGTGCGGTTGGTGGGGCCTCAAGAGGGGGCGGATGTGCTCGGGCTTCAGCAGCCGTCGGCGCTTTGGCCTGAAGGACCCGGTCTGGTGCTGTCAACCGGTGGCAGCAGCGGTGGCCGGTCGCTTTGTCTGCACCCGCTCGCCAACTTCGAACGCTCGGCTGAAGTGTGTGGCCGATGGCTGCAACGGCTCGGGCTGGATCCCGAGGCGTGTCTCGTCTGGAATCCTCTGCCCTTTCAGCATGTGAGCGGACTGATGCCCTGGTGGCGCGCGCGTCAGTGGGGGTCGCGCCATGGATGGTTGGCGTCTGAATTGATGAAGCAGCCCTCGGTTTTGCTGGCGCAGTGCCGTCAGCACCCCGGCTGGCGGCAGCGCCCGATGCTGCTGTCGCTGGTGCCCACGCAATTGCGGCGCTTGCTGGCCCACCCCGATGGCTGCAACTGGCTTCAGGCCATGGACGTCATTTGGGTGGGAGGAGCCGCTTTGCCGTTGGACCTCGCGGCGCTCTCTCGCCAGGCAGGCTTGCGCTTGGCCCCTTGTTATGGCGCCACGGAAACCGCGGCGATGGTGACGGTTCAGACGCCCCAGGCTTTCCTGGCCGGCCATCGCAGCTGCGGCCAACCTCTCGAGGGTGTGCGTCTGCGGCTGGATCCCGATGGAGCACTGGCCGTGCACTGTGACCGTCTAGCTGCGGCCAGGCTTGATCCATCGGGTGGACTCCAGCCTCTCGTGGATAAGGAGGGGTGGTGGCGTAGCGGTGATCTGGCGACACTGGGCGACGCTCAGGTCGTTCCTGACTTGCAGATTGTGGGTCGCCGCGATGGTGCCTTGCAGTCCGGTGGAGTCACGGTCTTTCCTGAGCAGTTGGAGGATCGCCTGCTGGGCCTGGTGGATCAGGTTGAACTGCCCCTCTCAGCCGTGCTGATCCTTGGGCTGCCCGATCCGGAGTGGGGGGCGCGATTGGTGGCCCTGGTGCGCTGGTCGACGTCGGATCGAGATCCAGCCCGGATGGATGCGCTCAGGGCATTGGTGTCTGACTGGCCTGCAGCGGAACGACCGCGGCGCTGGGTGTCATGTCCGGACCTGGAGCCTTCGCGGGCAGGGAAGTGGGATCGTCAGCGTTGGCAGACCTGGTTGGTCTCGCAACAATCAGATCAGCAGCAGGGACAGGATGACGACGTTGTCTGACACTGAAGTCAGCAACAAGAAGCTTGCTGCAGGACTTTTGGCCATCTTTTTCGGTGCACTGGGCGTGCACAAGTTTGTGCTGGGTTACAACAACGCCGGCATCATCATGCTGATCGTTGGGGTGGCCGGTGGTGCCATCACCTGCGGAATTGCCGCCGGTCTGATGTCGCTGATCGGATTGATTGAGGGGGTCATCTACCTCACCAAAACTCCCGACGAATTTCGGGAGATCTACCTCGATCACCAGCAGGAATGGTTCTGAGCTGACCATGCCAACGAAGCGCTTGTCCCCTGCACTTCCAACCCAGTGGCTCGTTGTGGCGGCGGGCGTCAGTGGCGCGCTGTGGTCGCAGCTGGGTCACACCGGCTTCCATCCTCTGATGCTGGCGCTGGCCATGTTGCCCGTGCAGATCACCTCTCTGGTGTGGGCTTTGGGCCGCTCGTCTCGTCGAGGGGCTGGCGATCAACGCCTCAAAGTTCGCTGATCCGTCCGATCTGGGCCGCTTCTAGCCAGCGTTCAACCGTGTCGGGCAGAGCGCAACGCCGGCGGGTCTCGGTGCTGATGGCCACGTGGCGGATGCATCCCCGGGCCACATCCTGATCCCTCAGCAGAAATCGATACTGCACCTCAAAGCTGCTGGGATCCAGCCGTTGTGGGCTCAGGTGCACGCTGAGTTGATCACCGCCATGCACGGGTCTGAGAAAGTCCGCTTGGCAGTGCACCACCGGCAACGCCACGTCAGGCCTGCGTTCCTGGCCGCGGCAGCCGGGGAACACCGATTCGGTGGCAATGCCCTGGGCCTCAAGGCTTTCTTCCCAGGCTTCATGGCACCAGCGCAGCAGTTGATGGAAATGCATCACGCCGGCCGCGTCGGTGTCTCCGAAGCGCACCACACGGCGCAGTCGTAACCAGGCGGGTGACGTCATCACGGCTGTTGTTCTTACGGCAGCGCACTGTCACCTTGGCATTAGTGCTTCACAAAGCGAATGGCAGGGCTGGTGCGCTTTTTGCTGCAAGACCCAGGGGTGTAGACGCCGGTGCTGGTGGTGGTGCTGTTGTGGCTCAGCCGGCATGAGCGCCGGCGGCTGATCTGATCTCGCCTGACCTGATCAGGAACGCTCAAAACAGAAGGTCCACGGGACCAATGAGTGGCGTCACGACGGGGTCCGCCAGGCCAACCCCGTCCGTTGTAGTTGCCACACCGAAGGGCACATTGAGCACTTCATAGTGAATGGTTTGGATCAGGCGAATACCGGCATTCTTGTCGAAGCGGTATTGGCCAATTCCGCCTTATTTTTTGCTTCTTTTTTCCCTGTCTCTCGGCTGAACCCCGATGTTCTGGGCGAGACGATTTGGCCAGGGTTCGTTGGCTCACGGCAGGGACTGGTCGAGAGCGGCAACGATGACTGGGTCAGCAAATCAGCGATCCACCGATCCCATGATCACATCGATCGACCCCAAAATCGCCATGATGTCTGCCACCTTGTGTCCCTTGAGGATGTGAGGAAGGATCTGCAGGTTGTTGGAGTCAGCAGCACGGATCTTGAAGCGCCAGGGTGTGACGTCATTATTCCCCTGCAGGAATATGCCGATCTCGCCTTTGCCTGATTCCAGACGGGTGTAGAGCTCGCCGTTGGGGATCTTGAAGGTGGGAGCCACTTTTTTGGCTACGTACTGATAGTCAAAGCCAGCGAATTCGCTGTCCTTGCCTTCCGCCATGCGCTTGGCTTCCAGGTTTTCGGTCGGGCCGCCCGGAATCATCTCGCAGGCCTGGCGGAGGATCTTGAGGGATTGGCGCATCTCTTCGATCCGCACCCGATAGCGCGCGAAACAGTCACCCTCCTTCTCCCAGGCCACGTCCCAGTCGAAATCGTCGTAGCACTCGTAATGATCCACCCTGCGCAGGTCCCACGGCACCCCGGAAGCCCGCAGCATCGGCCCCGACAAGCTCCAGTTGATTGCATCCTCTTTGCCGATGACGCCCAGGCCTTCAATTCGCCGTCGGAAGATCGGATTGTTGGTGATCAGTTTTTCGTATTCGTCAATCTTCGGGCCAAACCAATCACAGAAATCGCGGCATTTCTCAAGCCACCCCCAGGGGAGATCGGCGGCCACACCACCAATCCGGAAGTAGTTGTTGTTGATCAGGCGTTGACCGGTGGCGGCTTCCCAGAGGTCGTAGATCATCTCCCGCTCCCGGAAGATGTAGAAGAAGGGTGTCTGAGCACCGACGTCGGCGAGGAAGGGGCCAAGCCAAAGCAAGTGATTGGCAATGCGGTTCAGTTCCAGCATCAACACGCGGATGTAGCTGGCGCGCTTGGGAACGGGAATGTCGGCCAATTTCTCGGGCGCGTTCACCACGACCGCTTCGTAGAACATGCCCGCCGCATAGTCCATGCGGCTCACGTAGGGCACGAACATCACGTTGGTGCGGTTCTCGGCAATCTTCTCCATGCCGCGGTGTAGGTAGCCGATCACCGGCTCGCAATCCACCACGTCTTCGCCGTCGAGCGTCACCACCAGCCTCAGCACCCCATGCATGGACGGATGGTGCGGGCCGAAGTTGACCACCATCGGCTCCGTGCGCGTTTCCAGCTGCGTCATGGGGCCGAGGAACAACGTTGTTGACGAGATCTTAGGAAGGACCCATGCCCGATCTGCCTTCCAGGTCCGATCAGACCTTCACCCATGTGCCAGTTCTGGCGGAACCGCTTCTCCAAGCGCTGGCTCAAGACCCTAGTGATCACTGGCAGAGCGGTTTGTTTGTGGATGCCACGCTCGGCGGTGGGGGGCACAGCCAATTGCTGCTGGATCGTTATCCAGCGCTGCATTTGGTGGGGCTCGACCAGGACGCCACGGCCAGGGCCGCAGCAGCCCAACGTCTGGAGTCCTTTGCCGATCGGGTCACAATCGTGGCCACCAATTTCGCGGATTACGCCCCTTCCGAACCGGTCGCACTGTTGCTGGCGGATCTTGGGGTCAGCAGTCCGCAGCTGGATGTAGCGGAACGGGGATTCAGTTTCCGCCTGGATGGCCCCCTTGACATGCGCATGAACCCTGGAGGTGGTGGCGAAACGGCGGCTGATCTGATCTCACGATTGGAGGAATCAGACCTGGCTGATCTGATCTATCGCTACGGCGAAGAGCGACTGTCCAGGCGGATTGCCCGTCGCATCAAGGCGGATCTGAACGATCGTGGCGCCTATTCCGGCACAGCCGCTTTGGCCTACGCCGTCGCGGGTTGCTACCCACCCAAGGCGCGCCGCGGGCGCATTCATCCGGCGACTCGGACCTTCCAAGCCCTGCGCATCGCCGTTAACGATGAGCTCGGGGTCCTCGATCAGCTGCTTGAGAAGGCTCCTGGCTGGCTTCAGCCGGGAGGGCTGATGGCGATCATCAGCTTTCATTCCTTGGAAGACAGGCGCGTCAAGACGGCCTTTCTTTCCGATGAACGCCTGCAGCGCATCACACGCAAGCCCCTGATCGCCAACGACGCTGAACAAGAGCGGAATGCCCGCAGTCGCAGCGCCAAGCTGCGACTGGCCAGGCGTCGACACCCAGACTGAAGCAGGCGGTTGCTAGCCCAGGAAGGCGGTGTTGTCGGTGTCGCCAAAGAGTTGCCTGTAAGCCGTCGTGGACACGCACAGCGTCACCGGGAACGCAGCGAGCGGGCCCACACCGCACAACACCGCGCCGAGCAACAGAATCGCCATCTCCACGATCAGCAACAGCAGCACCAACCCCTTGGACGGATTCACCAACTCCCTGCCTCGTCCGAGGTTGTTCATGGGTGATTCATCCGGGAGCAGGACGAGGATCGGCAGGAAGGTTTGGTTCACCATGAGGTAGATGGACACCACGGCTGCCTGATGAAAGGGATCAAGCCGACAACCCCATTCTCCTGCGATAAGCCCACCATCAAGGCGGTGCAGATCCCGCCGATGATCAGGCCCAGGATGATCGGAACGATCTGATTGATGAAGAGGCGTCCTGCGGCATCGCCGTCCCAACGCGTCATGTCTGAAAAGGCAGGCTTTTGGCCGTCCAGCGCTTTCCAGGCGTCTCGGATCAAACCCATGGCCCCCCAAAGGCTGATCAGGATGCTGCCCACCATGGAGACAATCAGGCTGACCACCGCAGCGCTGGGTGAGGGATTGCTCGTGCGTTTGAGCAGAAACTCGGGCAGTTGCTGGAACAGCGTTGCCAACACTCCGTACAGCAGCGCGAACAGCACGAAAGGCCAAGCTGACTGTCAGAAGGCGGTCCAGCCATCCTCCACAGCTTTCAGCACATCAAGTCGTTTGCCAGCCAGGGTCTCGGTCCTGGGGAACGCTCGATCCTGAGCGGAACGTCGCCGCTTTGGCAGCTTTTCCGACTTTGGATCGAAGGTGGCTTCAAGGTCAGCCCATCGCACCCGCCTGAATCGCCTCTGTGACCATGGTCACAGCGCTTTCGATGTCAGTGGCTGTGGTGTCGCGGCCAAGGCTCAGGCGCAGCGAGGCTTCCGCTTCGCTGCGATTGCGCCCGATCGCACGCAGGACATGGGAGGGCGCCCCGCGGCTGCAGGCTGAGCCACTGCTGCAGGCCAATTTGGATTTCAGCGCGCGCTGCAGGCGGCTCCCTGAGATCCCGGGCACAGTGATGTTGAGGTTGTGGGCTAGGCGTGGGTGCAGCGCCCCGTTCAGCAGGAGATCAGGGTTGCGCTGTTTCAGGTCATGCCACAACTGATCACGCAGCACGCCGAGCCGCGTCTGCCGCGCCGCCCGATCAGCCGTGGCCAGGGTTGCGGCGGCAGCCAGTCCCATGATCAACGGCACCGGCAGGGTCCCTGGCCGTAGCCCCTGCTCTTGACCACCGCCCCAGAGCAGGGGGTCAAGACCGGTCCCTTTCCGCGCCACTAGAGCCCCGATCCCCTTGGGACCGTTGAATTTGTGGGCGCTGACACTGAGCAGCGAGCAACCCAGGCGTTGCATGTTCAGCGCCAGGTGTCCGTAGGCCTGCGCCGCATCCGTGTGCATGGTGATCCCATGGTTGTGGCAGATCGTGCTCAGCTCCTGCACGGGTTGGATCACACCGATTTCGTTGTTGGCCACCATCACGCTCACCAGCTGCGTATTCGCTTGGATCGCCTGTTCCAGCTGCGTCGGCTCAATTAGGCCATTGGGCCTGGGCGTGAGCAGCGTCAGTTCGAAGCCTTCCTGCCTGAGTTGCTGCAGAGGATCGAGCACCGCATGATGCTCGCTGGCCACGCTGATCAAGTGCCCAGGGCCTCCTTCGGCACGGGCGCGAAACCGGGCATGGCCGAGCAGTGCCAGGTTGTTGGCTTCGGTGGCGCCACTGGTGAAGATCACCTCGTCGCTTTCGACTCCGAGGCTGTCGGCCAGGACTTTCCTGGCGGAGCTGACGGCTGCGGCTGCCGTCAGCCCAAGGCGATGCTGGCGGCTTGAGGCATTGCCCCATTGCTCTCGCCACCAGGGCTCCATCGCCTCGATCACGGCAGGATGGCAGGGGGTGGTGGCTTGGTGGTCGAGGTTGATCACACCGGTGTTGAGCGATCCTTCGGCAGGGGTTGGCAGCATGGGATGACTCACTGACTGTCGTGATGCGTGCCGTTTATTGGATCTCCAGTCTGAGCCTGCTGATGGGTTCTGCTGCCGTTCAGGCTGTTCCGGTTGATCGTGAGTCGTTGCTGGAGCAGATGAAGGCCATGCGTCCTGTGGACCTCGTGGTGCTGGATCAACGTGATGGTGCCAATGCGTACACCCTTGGAATCTTTGCCATCAGCAAGGATCCGACGGATCCGGAGCTCAGGCGATTCAAGTTGTGGCAGGAATACGCCGATGATCTGGTGGTTCCTTCCGAATCGGTGAGCTGCAGTCGCGAGGAGCCGTTGCGGATGACCCGTGACAACGACGCGATCTACATCAGGAAACTCAATCCCGGTGGGCCGCTGCGCCTTTCAACCCGTGAGGATCATCTGGTGTGGTGGGCGGCCTGCCACCCCACCTTGGCCGGCAAGGAACCAGAAACCCTGGGAGAGCAGGCCAGAGGACTGGGTTATTCCACCCAGCTGATTGAATCTGAGGAAGTGTTGCGGTTGCCAGCACCCTGACGCCCTTAGATTCCGCCAAGACGAGGTCTGGCCATGACCACATCCCAGTCCGAGCAGCCTTCGGTGCGACTGTTGCTGGTGGATGATGAACCAGGTCTGCGTTCTGCTGTGCAGGCCTACCTCGAAGACGAGGGCTTTGATGTCACCACGGCCGTCGATGGAGAAGACGGGTTCACCAAAGCTCAGCAAATGCTTCCGGATGTGGTGATCAGTGATGTGATGATGCCGCGGCTGGATGGCTACGGACTGCTCAACAAGCTGAGGGCTGATGAACGTCTCGGCGGCACCCCGGTGATCTTTCTGACCGCCAAGGGCATGACCGCGGATCGCACTCAGGGCTATCTCGCCGGCGTGGATGACTACATCCCCAAGCCCTTCGACCCGGATGAGTTGGTGGCTCGCGTCAGCAACGTGGCCCAACGGCAGCAACGCTTGCTTCAGGAGGCTGCGCGTTTTGCCGACGCTGATATGGGGCAGATGGCCAAACAGATCACCGAGATTCGATCGTTGCTGGCGCAGGCGGAAGCGCTGCCTTCCACTGAACCTGTGCAGCACAATTTCACGCCCAGAGAGGCGAGTGTTCTCCAACTTGTGGCTGAAGGCCTCATGAACAAAGAGATTGCGCGTCAGTTGGAAACATCGATTCGCAACGTGGAGAAATACGTGAGTCGGCTCTTCATCAAGACCGGCACCTCCAGTCGTACTGAGCTGGTGCGCTACGCGTTGCAGCATCGGCTCGTGGAGTGATCTCCTCGCAGGTCGCGTCCGCTGCGGGATGGCGTCCAGCGGCGCTCAATCAGGGCTGGACCTACAGCGACCGCACCGGTCAGCGCGACCAGGGACGCATGGTCTCTGCCCTGCTAGCGCACCGTCATCGTCATTCGTCGGCTGAAGACTGGAAACTGAGGATTCAACGCGGTGAACTTCGCCTCAATGGCGCACTTCTGGTCTGTGACCAGCCACTGCCCGCTGCGGCTGAGTTGCTCTGGTCACGACCCCCATGGGTGGAGCCGGCCATCCCCGACGCCTGGACTGTGATTCACGATGACGGTGATGTGCTGGTGATCCACAAGCCCTCCGGTTTGCCGGTGATACCAGGGGGTGGCTTTCTGAACCACACCTTGGAGCGGTTGCTGGCTCAGCGCTGCCGTGATGCTGGTGAGGAGCAGGTGCCCAAACCTGTGCATCGGCTGGGACGCTTCACCTCTGGTCTTCAGGTGTGCGCCCGTCGTGGCGAGACCCGCGCCAAGCTGTCGCGTGCGTTGCGGCCGGATGGTGGCAGCTGCAAGCTGTATCAGGCCTGGGCGCACCGGGTGAAGGACTTGGAACCTGGGGCGGCGTTGCGTGTGGATACCGATGTGATTGAAAGGCCTCACCCGCTCCTCGGCTGGGTGTGGGGGCCGGAGCCTCCAGCCGACGTGACCGTTCGCCGTCGTCTTCCAGCTCATAGCGAAGTCAGCCTTCTGGAGCGGAGTTCCGACGGTGATCGCCTCCAAGTGGCCATCACCACAGGACGTCCGCATCAGATTCGGATCCACCTTGCGCAACTGGGATCACCTCTTCTCGGCGATCCGCTTTATCTCAAAAACCAACAAGTCAACGGGCAGGCCACGCCGGGAGACGGTGGTTACCGGCTCCATGCCTGGCGCTTGTCTCTGGGTGGTTTGGCTTTGTGCTGCGAACCTGGAGAGTCCTTTGGATGAACTGCGCCCTCGAGCGAGACCTCAAGCCTTGCGGAACTCGATCAGGCGGGAGAAGTAAAAGGGGGCTTTGTTCAGGCTTCGGCGCACCAACTTGAAGCCACAGGCTTCCGCGGCTTTGACGATGCCGTCTTCCTTGAGGGTGTAGGCGCGGGTGGTTTTGCTGGGGCCTGGGAACAGCTGGCCGATCCCCTTCAGCAGTGCCAGCAGGGGCGTGTAAGGCGCAAAGCTCACGATCAGCCGCTGCTCCGTGAGGCCGCAGAGATGCTTCACCATCTCCTCCGCGGGCTCTTGGGGGTAATGAATGAACACATCCAGGCAGCAGACCGTGTGAAAGGAGCCACTCAGGCTTTCGAGGTCGCTAGCGAAGAAGTTGAGCTTGGCCATGTCCAGGCCAGCTTCGCGGGCTCGGCGCTCCGCTTCCTGGGCCATGGCTTCGGAAATGTCACTGGCGTTAATCGAGCCGGCACCCATGGATGCCAGCGGCAGGCTGAGGCTGCCAACGCCGCAGCCAGCATCACAGAAACTCACGTCGTTGAGTTCACCGCTTTCCTTAATCCAGGCCAGCACTTCATCCACGGTTTTTTGGTGACCGATGCGGATGTTGCGCTGCACCTTGTTCACGTCATCGCTGTCGCTGTAAATGCGGTTCCAGCGATCGAAACCCGTGGTTTCGAAGTAGCCCTTCACCTCTCGCTTCTCGGCCTGTTTCTGCTCCAGCAGTTGATCGGGGGCCATAGCGGAAGGGTTTGCGTCGGCGGGATCCTACGCAGCTTGTCGTTTCTCAGCCGCGTTCTGCTTTGAACAGCCTCCTGCCCTAAGCAGCCTCCTGCCAGCTCAGTTGTTGGTCCTGCTCGTTCCAATGCCAGCGGAGCAGGTTGTTCAAGGCTGTGCCGATGAGCTTTGGTTCAGCGGCTGTTGGATCAAGAACGAATCGTGGCGCCATGGTGGCGGCCCAGATCGCCCCATCCGCATCACCGCTCCATTGGGCTAAACGGCAGCTCCCTTCCAACAGCGGAAGCGTCACGCCCGCAAGCGTGCCGTCCTCGAGCCGGCAGGTGCCGTTGCGCACCAGCAGCACCCGTTCATCCCAGCGGTGGACGCCATCATCGAGTCCATAGGGCGCCAGCGCATCGCTCACCAGCACCAGTTGATCCGCTGCAAGTCGTTGCAGCAGCACCGCCATGGTGGGGTGAACATGCACGCCATCTGCGATCAGGCCCAGGGCAACATCGCCTCGCCTGCAGGCTTCTCCTACCGGCCCTGGAGCTCTGTGGTGCAGCCCCGGCATGGCGTTGAGACTGTGGGTGAGCATGCGCACGCCTTGATCAAAGGCCTGCGCAGCCTGGTCGGCATCGGCCGTGCTGTGCCCCAGTGCCGTGATAATTCCCAGGGCGCCGAGGCGTTGCACCAGCTGCTGACTGCCGGTTTGTTCCGGCGCCAAGGTGATCAGGGCGATGTCTGTTTCGAAACCACCAATGCGTTCCTCCAAGGCCTGCAGGCTTGGGGCCGCGATGTGTTCGGCGGGGTGAGCTCCACGCCGTGCATGCGCCAGAAAAGGGCCTTCCAGATGTGCCCCCAGTAGACGGCATCGTCCGGGTTGGTGCCTGTCGCGTACTTGACGCAGCACCATCAAGGCATGGCGCAGAGGCTCCACAGCACAGGTCACCAGCGTGGGCGCAATCGCCTCCACGCCATCGCGCCACAGCAGCTCCAAGAGCTGTTCCAGCTTTGGCACATCGCGTTCGTTTAGTTCGGGGAATGCCAGTCCGAGTCCCCCGTTGATCTGCAGGTCGATGCCCCGGGGACTGAGGCGATCTCCTGCCCAGCTTTCGCCTGCCATCGCGCGACCGGACGGCATGGGACCCGTGGCTGCGATGTGTTCTTGGTCATCGACGCTGAGCCAGTGCAGGCCAGTGTCGTCACGGTGTCCCGGACGTTGCGGCAGCCGCACATCAGTGATCCGACGCATGCAGGTGGGCCGGCTGATGCCGGTGCGGGACGATGGCAGTCTTGCTGTCCACCCGGTTCTTGCTCGTTCCCGTGTCGTCCTCCGTCTCCTCCGATTCAGAAGTCACGCCACAGGTCGCCGTGATCATGGGCAGTGATTCCGATCTGCCTAGCCTGCATCCAGCGGTTGAGATCCTGCAGCAGCTCGGGATTACCGTCGAGGTGCGGGTTCTCTCGGCCCACCGCACACCCTTGGAAATGGTGGCCTTCGCGCAGCAGGCCCGAGAGCGTGGTTTCAAGGTGATCGTGGCCGGTGCTGGAGGCGCCGCCCATCTGCCTGGGATGGTTGCCTCTCTGACCACCTTGCCGGTGATCGGCGTGCCAGTGCAAAGCCGTGCGCTCTCTGGCGTTGATTCCCTTCACTCCATCGTGCAGATGCCGGGGGGCATCCCTGTAGCGACGGTGGCGATCGGCGGCGGGTTGAATGCAGGATTGCTGGCTGCCCAGATTCTTGCGGTGGAGGGTGGGGCGTTGGCTGATCGGCTGGAGACCTATCGCCAGTCGCTTCACGACATGGTGGTAACCAAGGACTCACGCCTTATGCAGTTGGGCAGTCAGGACTATCTCGACCAGATGAGCTGATGCGACGTCGCAAGCATCCACTTTGCGACCCTCGCTGCTGAAGGCACTCCTGCCAGCGGCTGTGATCTACGTGGTGGCACTCAGCTGGAGCGCGGCGGAAGGCATCAGTTCCACCAAGGTGCTGCGTGATCTGGCTCAGGATTGCGGTGCGCCTCTTGGCCAGGGATTTCTCTCAAGCGTCGGCTACCTGCTTTGGATGGCCGCAGCGGCGATCGCCCTGTTCGCTGCGTTTACCGGTCAGATCAAGGGGCCTCTGGTGAATCGACAGTTCGCATTCTGTGGCGGTGGCTTCTCGCTCTGGCTCTGCCTCGATGACATGTTCCTGGTCCATGACCGTTATCTGGGCGAGTCATTCCTCTATGTCACCTATGCGGTGTTCAGCGTTTTGTTGCTGGTTCGCTTTCGCGGAGCCTTGCGACGGTTTGGAGGCGATTCATTTGTTCTCGCAGTGATCCTGCTGGGTTCCTCAGTGCTGATTGATGCGTTCCAGGGGGTGTTTCCGGCGTCCTACGAAACGGTTCAGCTGTTCGAGGAGGGGGCGAAATTTCTGGGCATTGCAGCCTGGCTCGCTTTCTGGTGCCATTACGTGAACGCCTCTTCCAAGCTCAGCCCCTCTTGAACGTCGCCGCAGTGCAGCAATGACCACCTGGCCGGCCTGGATGCGGTGGGGGCTGGCTCTGCCGTTGCTCACCCTCAACCTCTATGTGCTTCGTCAGCTGCTGGTGCCGCTGGCGCCGTTCCCGGGTTTGTTCCTCACTGCGGCACTGATCGCCTTCCTGCTCGACATCCCCTGCCGCTGGCTCACGGGGCGAGGGCTGCCCCGCTGGCTCGCGATCGTGATGGTGACCTTGTTCACCATCGGTGCGTTGGCCCTCGCCGGTGTCACGCTCGTGCCGCTGCTGATCGATCAGCTCGGCCAGCTGATCAATGCCTTACCCGGGTTTTTGGCGTCGTCGGAGGCTCTTGTCAATCGTTTGCAGGATTGGGCCGCCGAGCGTGGTTTGCCCAGTGAATTCGGTGATCTCAGCAGTGACCTGCTCACCCGCCTGAGCAGTCTGGCCAGTCAGTTGAGCCAGAGGTTGCTGGGCATTCTCGGGGCCACCCTCGGAACCACGATCAACACCGTGATCGTTCTGGTGCTGGCGGTGTTTTTTCTACTCGGTGGTGAGGCAATCACGGCAGGTCTTGCCCGCTGGTTGCCGCAGGAATGGCGTGAGTTGGTGGTGCGCACCATGGTGCGCACGTTCCGTGGTTATTTCGCCGGTCAGGTGTTGTTGGCCGTGATCCTGGCCCTGGGTCAGATCGTCGTCTTCACCGCTCTGCAGATTCCCTACGGCGTTCTGTTTGCGGTGCTGATCGGCTTCACGACGCTGATCCCCTATGCCAGCGCCTTCACCATCGTTGCGGTCAGCGGTCTGCTGGCCTTCCAAGACCTGGGCACAGGACTTGAAATTCTGGTGGCCGCCATCCTGGTGGGTCAGGTTGTCGATCAGGTGATCCAGCCCCGATTGATGGGAAGCATCGTGGGGTTGCAGCCGGCTTGGCTGCTGATTGCGCTGCCTTTGGGCGCCAAGGCTGGAGATCTCTATGGATTCGGCGATTTGCTTGGCTTGCTGCTGGCGGTGCCTGTCGCCAGCAGCTTCAAGACGCTTGTGGATGCCTGGGCCGCGCGCCAGGGGATTCCCCTGGCGTCAGGGGAGTTCAGCTCTGGGTCGGAATGATGCCCCTGGAGATCAGAGCGTTCACCACCTGCTCTACACAGTCCTTCAGATCCGCGGCACCGGTGTCGACTGAGAGTTCCGGTGTTTCGGGCGCCTCATAAGGGCTGGAGATCCCGGTGAATTCCTTGATTTCACCGGCGCGGGCTTTGGCGTAGAGCCCCTTGGTGTCGCGTTCTTCGCAGACGCTCAGGTCGGCTGAACAAAAGATTTCAATGAAATCTCCATCAGCTACCAGGGCCCTGGCCTTGTCGCGGTCAGCCCGGAATGGCGACACAAAGGCGGTCAGAACAATCGTTCCGGCATCCAGAAACAGCTTCGAAACCTCGCCAATGCGGCGGATGTTCTCTTCTCGATCCGCATCGGAAAAGCCCAGGTCTTTGCACAGTCCGTGGCGGATGTTGTCGCCATCGAGCACGTAGGTCGCCAGCCCTCGCTCGAACAGCGCCTGGTTGACCGCATTGGCCAGGGTGCTTTTGCCGGCACCGCTCAGACCGGTGAACCAGAGAATCGCGCTGCGGTGTCCCCGCTGGCCAGCACGGGCCAGCCGGTCAACGGAGGCTTGGTGCCATGCGATGTTGGTTGACGCGCCCTGGTTGGTGAGCTTGCCGTAACTGGAGGAAGCGGTCATGGGTTGCGGCGGTTTCGGTCCGCCATCTCGATCCGCCATTGTCCATCAACCACCGGCGCGCTTCGGTCGGTAACCCTCATTGGTGAGCAGTTCAATGGCGAGGTCTACCTGATCGCCCTGCAGTTCGATCACGCCATCCTTGGCCGTACCACCGCTGCCGATTCGTGTTTTCAGCCTTTTGAGCAGGCTCTTGAAGCCGGCTGCATCCAATTCCAGTCCCCGGATCACGGTGACGGTTTTACCGCCCTTGCCGCCTCGCGTGGGCTGAACGCGCACCGTCTGCTGCGCCTTCGGTATGGAGTTGGCCGCTGGGTTGGTCGGTCGCTTCAGACTGTCGGCGCTGCTGAATTCCTGCCAGCCTCCTTTAGGCATCGCTTTGATCCATCCGTCCTCCATCCTGCCGTCCCTGTGATGACCGACTCCGCACCTTCTCCCCAATGGGCTGATTCCAGTCGGGGTCTCGGTCGCTGGATCGAACGCCTGATCAGCATTGCCTTGTTAAGGCGTCCGCTCTTCTTTCAGGCCCGTCAGCTGATCATCCGGACGGCGGAACGCAATGGCATTCCCTGGCGCGCCCGTCGCCGTGAGCTGCATGAGGCGGCTGCGTCATGGCGCTCCCGCATCGTGACACCGGGGCTCTTACCGCCTCCTTACTACTTGGCTCGCTTCCATGCCTATGAGCAGGGGAACCTCTGTTGGCAGGCTGCTGCCGAAGCCGAGCAGGCCACGGACGCAATGGCGTTGCGCATCTGGCCCGACGAGGCGCTCTCGCCTGATTTGGCGCAAACGCGCTTGCGGGGTGCGATTCATAGGGCCGTAGCTCCCCTGCTTGGTGGATCCATTGCGCAGGTGCTGGATTTGGGCTGTTCCGTTGGAGTAAGCACGCAGCACCTGGCGAGCTGGCTGCACCAAAGAGCGGACGAGCGCCAGGAGCCCCGTCCGCGCGTTCAGGGACTGGACCTGTCACCAGACATGCTGGCCGTCGCCCGCGTGCGGGATCCGCAGGGTGTCGTCGATGGCTGGTTGCATGCGGCAGCGGAGGACACAGGTCTGCCTACGGACTGTTTGGATCTGATCAGCCTGCAGTTCGTCTGCCATGAACTGCCGCAGGAGGCCACCCATGCGGTCTTGGCTGAGGCCGCACGTCTGTTGCGTCCGGGTGGTGCGTTGGTGATGGTTGATCAGGACCCTGCGTCGTCCGTGCTGCAGCGTCTACCCGCCGCCGTGGCCACGCTTTTGAAGAGCACTGAGCCTTACATCGAGCAGTACTTCAACCTGGATATGGAAGCGGCACTGAAGGCGGCTGGCTTTCACGATCTGCAGATCAGCGCCTGTGATCCGCGGCATCGCGTGATCGCCTGCTTACGCTGACCGTACGCTTCATCGGCCGTTAACGCGGTCAGCTGCACCCGTGACCAGCACTCTGCCTCCTCAGCCCACTGCCCAGGATTTGGCCGTGACTTCCCGGCCAGCGCCCTCCGGTCGCTTCGGTCGCTTCGGTGGACAGTATGTGCCCGAAACGCTGATGCCAGCGCTTGCCGAGCTGGAAATGGCCGCGGCAGAGGCCTGGAGGGATCCGGCATTCACCACGGAACTGAACAGGCTGCTCAAGACCTACGTGGGTCGTGCCACCCCGCTCTACGAAGCGGAGCGTCTGACGGCCCACTACCGCAGAGCGGATGGCGGCCCACGCATCTGGCTGAAGCGTGAGGACCTGAATCACACCGGTGCGCACAAGATCAACAACGCATTGGGTCAAGCGTTACTGGCGTTGCGGATGGGCAAGAAGCGGATCATCGCCGAAACCGGTGCTGGGCAGCATGGTGTGGCCACCGCCACGGTTTGTGCTCGTTTCGGGCTGGAGTGCGTCGTCTACATGGGTGCTGAAGACATGCGCCGTCAGGCGCTCAACGTGTTCCGCATGCGTCTTCTCGGTGCCACGGTTCAGCCGGTGACGGCAGGGACCGCAACCTTGAAGGATGCCACCAGCGAGGCCATCCGCGATTGGGTGACCAATGTGGAAACCACCCATTACATCCTGGGTTCTGTGGCTGGGCCACACCCCTATCCAATGTTGGTTCGCGATTTTCATGCCGTGATCGGCGAAGAAACCCGGACGCAATGCCGTGAAGCTTTCGGCCGCCTGCCTGATGTGCTAATGGCCTGTGTCGGTGGTGGTTCGAACGCCATGGGTCTTTTTCACCCATTCGTTGAATGCCGTGATGTGCGTCTGATCGGCGTCGAAGCGGCTGGAGATGGCGTGGCCACAGGGCGTCATGCCGCCACCATGACCGAAGGCCGCGTCGGCGTTCTCCACGGCGCCATGAGTCTGCTGCTCCAGGATGAGGATGGTCAGGTTCAGGAAGCCCATTCGATCAGTGCCGGACTGGACTATCCGGGGGTCGGCCCCGAACACAGTTACCTGCGCGAGATCGGTCGGGCTGAATATGGCGCCGTCACCGATACGCAAGCGTTGGAGGCCCTGCAGCTGGTCAGTCGTCTGGAGGGGATCATTCCAGCGTTAGAGACTGCTCACGCTTTTGCTTGGCTGGACACCCTCTGTCCCACCCTGGCCGAGGGCACAGAACTTGTGATCAATTGCTCCGGACGCGGCGATAAGGATGTCAATGCCGTTGCAGAGCGTCTCGGCGATGCTCTTTGAAATCTGAAGTCTGGAGGGATGCACGATGGCCACTCACTTCACAAAAATCGATCGAATGCCTTGATGGTGTGAATCTTGTGCCGTTGGCCCCAGCGGTTCAGGTGTTTCACGCCTCGGGTCAGTGGTCACGACATCAATCAATCGTCGTGGTGTTGCCTCTCTGAGAATCTTGCATCGCTCAGGGCGCGGCATTGAGAAACGCGGCAACTAGCTCAGTAGGTGGTTGAGAGTTCTCGCGACACATTGGACAGCCGCACGAGCCGTTGCATAAGCCATGCGCATCGGCCCGATCAGAGCCACCTGGCCGGTGCTGCCGTCGCCGCTTCTGTAACTCGCCTGCACCACCGAGCAGTGCTGTAAGGCCGTTTGGGGGTGCTCTCCCCCAATCCAGACACGGCCGCCCAAGCCTTGATCGCTGGGAGCGAAGGCCGCGGGGTTGCTATCCATCAACTCCAGGAGTGGTCTGACCCGGTCGCTGTCACTGAATTCCGGTTCGGCCACTAAGCGCGACACGCCATGCACCAGGGCCCCTTGATCGCCGGTGCTGAGCAAGGGATCCCGGCTCTGAAGCGCATCGTGGAGGGCCTGGCCGCAGGATTGCAGCTGCTGAGGCAGGCAGTTCCAGTCGAGCTGGCCACCTCCCTTCAATTGGGCGTCAGTCCATCGCTCCAGGGCTTCCACCTGATGGGCACTGCCGTGGGGCAGTCGCAGATTGAGGTGATGGGCCTGGCTGCAGTCCGCCACCACCATCACCAGCAGACGGTCTTCACTGGGCACCAGACGGATGGCTCGGAGTTGGCTTTCGGAGCGTTGCGGTGGCGTGATCAGGCTCATCAGGCCTGTGAAGTCGCTGAGGCGCCTGGCCAGTTGCAGCAGCAGATCGTCAAGGGCCGCCCAGCGCAGGCTGATCTGTGTGAGTTCCCGCTCGAGGTGCTGGGCCCCAGCACCAGGCTCCGGTAATAAGCAGTCGACATAGTGCCGATAACCCTGGGGACTAGGAACGCGTCCGGCTGAGGTGTGGGGCTGGGTGAGCAGGCCTCGTTGTTCCAGAGCGCCCATGGCGGAGCGCACGGTGGCCGAACTGGCGTTGATGCCGAAACGCTGCACGAGCGTGCGGCTCCCCACCGGCTCGCCGGTGTCAACGTAATGGTGCACCGTGGCCTGCAAAACCTCCTGTTGACGACGGGGCAGCAGCTCCACAGCAGTCACTTAGTTGGCGGTGATCGTACGGAGGATTTCCTGGTTAAGGCTCCTTCAATGACCAAGATGTGGTCTTCAAAACCTTCGCACGGGCCTCAATACCTGGGCACGGACGGATCGATCATCACGCTCCAGGCGTCAATTCCGCCCTCCAGATTCCAAACCTCCCTTGAGGGCTGCTGCTGAAGCAGCCAGCAGCCGAAATTCCAGCTGCGCACTCCCGCGTGGCAAATCACCACAACGGGCCCATCCCCAGACAGCTTGCTGTTGACGTCGCCCATCCAGTCCTCCGCTTGGCTTAGGGGCAGGTGCGTCACGGTGTGGGGAAACGGCGCGATGGCCAGTTCTTGGTCTTCGCGCACGTCGACCAGCGTCAGTTCAGGGCTGTTGTTCAGCCAGGCGTCCAAATCAGTCGCTTTCAGAGGCTTGGGGGTGGGTCCTTGCATGGGATCAGTTTGGCCTTGGACTGGCGGTCCCCCGCGGATGGAAGAAGATGAACTCATCTGCATCGCCGCCCGTTCATGAAGGGACGCTCGTTCCTGCTGGCCCTGGCCGCTACGGCGATGGTGCTGCTCACCCTTGCGCTTGGGGTGTGGTGGGCCATGGCGCGTCAAAGCCCGCTTCGCATCGTTGACCAACCCCTTGCGTTGCCGCGGGCCGCACGCTTCATGCCTCGGGACGCTGCGCTGACGCTTCACTGGCTTGTGGATTCGCGGCAGGTCCCGGCCTACGCCCAGGCCGTCGCTCCCGTGCAACAACGCCGTTTGGTGAATGAGAGCACGCGTCAGCTGCGCGATGGAGCGTTTGCTCTGGCGGGGCTTGATTTCAGCAGCGAATTGTCCGGTTGGATTGGCCCTGAGGTCAGCTTGTCCGTGTTGCAGGCACCCTCTCCTCAACCCGGTGCTCCCCCCACCGATGGTTGGGTGTTGGCGCTGTCGAGCCGTGATGAAGACGGGGCCAAACGGTTTCTTCAGCGCTTCTGGCAAACCCGCAGCCTTGCTGGCACCGATCTCCAGATTTCCCGCTATCGCGGCATGGGCCTGATCAGTGGTCGTGGTGCCCTGCTTGGCCGTGAGCCACAGCCGATCGCCACGGCTTTGATCGACGACGATCTGTTGTTATTGGCGTCTGGACGCGGTGCGCTTGAACAGGCGCTGGATGTCTCCCAGCTGGACAGTCAGCACCAGCTTGGTGATCCCGAACTTGCGTCAGATCTGCAACGCTTCGGGCGAGGGGCAGCGATCCTCACCGCCAAGCCTGCTGCCATGGATCGATGGCTCGGCGTGCCGAGCTCCATCACCTCCCGGCCGGATCTGGAGGGAATGGTGGCTGTGCTGTCTCCTCAAAGCTCTGATCTGGGTCTGGATGCCGTGGTGCGATTCCGCCAATCGGTGATTCCTCGTGCAGCCAAAGGATCTGAGGCCGATGCCTTGCTGCGTTCTGCCGGCGGCGATGCCGATGCCTTGGCCATGCTGGCGGATCCAGCTGCCGTGATCGCTGCAGGAAGCGAGGATCCGATAGCGCAGTGGATCGCTCCGATCATCCAGCAATCGCTGGCCTCCTCTGACAGCGGTGCCGCTGCTGCAGTGATCGGTCTGGATGACGGTCCGCTTCTGTGGCAACAGGGGGATGAGGGCTGGATCCTCGGCACGCGCCCCAATCGTCCTGAGCCCAATCGGGTGGATGAACGCCTTCAGGAGCTTGGACTTTCAGCGTCGACCCTGGCTAGTGACGGACAACCTTTGCAGGTCTGGACCCGTCTGGCCCGACAGCGTCGTCATGGTGAAGAGACCCTCCAGGCAGAACTGGCCGTGGCGCTGGAACGTCAATCTGGTGTGTCGTGGTGGGGAGAGACGCTTGATGGCCTGCGTCATCGCGCTGATGGGGGCACCCTCAACCAGCGGATTCTTCAGTTGCAACAACTTCAAGGCGGCGCTCAGGCTCCCTGGGAGCAGCAGCTGGCAATGGCCGCTGCTCCCAGTCGAGACCATCTGAGTGAGTGGCGGCCCTGGGAGTTGGTGCAAGGGGTGGCCGGTCGGTCTCTCCTTCCCGCTGTCCAGGGGTTGGCGATTGCGGGGGGAGCTGACCAGGAGGATCAGCCTGTCCAGGATGAAAAGGTGAGCAGCCTGCGACTGCGTGCCCGACTCCAACTCGGTTGATCTTCTACTTCTGCGTCATGGCATCGCAGAACGGCGTGTCAACGGACTTGATCACCCCGATCGTGCGTTGACTGATCGAGGTCGCCTGCGCACACGCATCGTGGTGCGTCAGTTGCGACAGCTGGGGATTGAGGCAGATGTGCTGCTCAGCAGTCCCTACCGGCGAGCTCTGGAAACGGCCGAGGAGGCTGTCCGGGCTGGGTTAGCGCCTTCGTTTCAGATCGCCGAGCCCTTGGCGCCAGGTGGTGATCCGTGGCCGGTTCTGCGGGGGTTGAAAGGCAGCTGTCTGCTGGTCGGTCATGAGCCCGACCTGGGTGACCTCGCGTCAGCGCTGATCGGCGCTCGGCCAGGGGGGGTGCGCTTGCGCAAAGCGGGGTTCTGTCATCTGTGTTGGCGCGCTGATCTCAACGATCCGCGCGGGATGGCGGATCTGGAGGTGTTGCTCAGGCCACGGTTTCTGTTTCCCCGCTCCGTCTAAGTTGCTTTTCAGCAGAAGCGGGGGTTGGTGAATCAAAACGCTGGTGCCGAAATCCGCCATGAGCGCACGGGTCTTGTGTTTCGTCCTGGACTGGAGGGGGTTCCTGCAACCCAGTCCTCGATCTGTGACATCGATGGCCAAAAAGGGTGTTTGTCCTATCGCGGTTATCCCGTCGATGACTTGGCAGCCCACTGCAGTTTTCTGGAAACCACCTATCTCCTGATTTGGGGGCAGCTGCCGACACCACAGCAACTGCGCGATTTCGAGCATGAAGTGCAGATGCACCGACGGGTGAGCTTCCGTGTGCGCGACATGATGAAGTGCTTTCCGTCGTATGGGCATCCGATGGATGCGTTGCAATCCAGTGCAGCATCCCTGGGGCTCTTCTATTCCCGTCGTGCCATCGACGACCCCCAGTACATCTACGACGCTGTGGTGCGCCTCATCGCCAAAATCCCAACGATGGTGGCGGCGTTTCAGCTGATCCGCAAAGGTCAAGACCCGATTCAGCCTCGGGATGATCTGGCCTATTCAGCGAATTTCCTCTACATGCTCATGGAGCGTGAGCCGGATCCTCTGGCGTCGAAGATCTTCGATCAGTGCTTGATCCTGCACGCTGAGCACAGTCTCAATGCCAGCACATTTAGTGCCCGCGTCACGGCCAGCACGCTCACGGATCCCTATGCCGTGGTGGCTTCCGCCGTGGGAACCCTGGCGGGTCCCCTCCATGGCGGGGCGAATGAAGATGTACTCGTCATGCTTGAAGAGATCGGCACTCCCGATCGCGCTGCCGAATACCTCGATGAGGCCAGGACGAGCAAGCGCAAGGTGATGGGATTCGGTCATCGCGAATACCGCGTGAAGGATCCCAGGGCCGTCATTCTTCAGTCTCTGGCTGAGGAGATGTTTGAGCGCTTTGGCCACGATGAGATGTACGACGTCGCCCGGGCGCTGGAGGCAGCCGCGGAGACACGTCTTGGTCCGAAGGGGATCTATCCCAATGTGGATTTCTATTCCGGACTTGTGTACCGGAAGCTGGGAATCCCAAGGGATTTATTTACTCCGGTCTTCGCCATTGCCAGGGTGGCCGGCTGGCTGGCGCACTGGCGGGAACAACTCGGAGCTAATCGAATCTTCAGGCCTTCGCAGATCTACACGGGGAGCCAATTGCGTCGATGGACGCCTCCAGACGACCGCGTTTCAACCACCAGCCCTTAAGTTACACCCATCAAATCTCTGCACATGGTGACCTTCTTCGCCACCAGCGCACCGGCACTGGTCAGTCCAGGCCTCGATCTTGAACGGAGCTTTAGCCAGGCCCTCGAAGGCTTTGGGCTCTCTGAACAGGCGGCTCGCCTGATCTGGCTGCCCCTTCCCATGCTGCTTGTGCTCGTGGCGGCAGTCGTCGGCGTGCTTGTCACGGTCTGGTTGGAGCGCAAGATCTCTGCGGCCGTTCAGCAGCGCATTGGGCCTGAATATGCCGGTGCCCTCGGCGTGCTTCAGCCCCTTGCTGATGGCCTCAAGCTTCTGGTCAAAGAAGACATCATCCCGGCCCGTGCCGACAGCTTGTTATTCACCCTTGGCCCCGTGCTCGTGGTCATCCCGGTGATCCTGTCGTGGCTGATCGTTCCTTTTGGCCAAAACCTGCTGATCAGCAACGTTGGGGTGGGCATTTTCCTTTGGATCTCGCTCAGCAGCGTGCAACCCATTGGCCTGCTGATGAGCGGTTATGCCTCTAACAACAAATATTCCTTGCTTGGTGGACTCAGAGCTGCAGCGCAATCCATCAGCTATGAAATTCCTCTTGCCTTGGCTGTGCTGGCCGTGGTGATGATGAGCAATTCCCTCAGCACGGTCGATATCGTTGGACAGCAGACTGGCGCTGGCATCCTCAGTTGGAACATCTGGCGTCAGCCAGTCGGCTTCCTGATCTTTTGGATCTGTGCGTTGGCGGAATGTGAACGTCTTCCCTTTGACCTCCCCGAGGCGGAGGAGGAATTGGTGGCTGGTTACCAGACCGAATATGCCGGCATGAAGTTTGCCCTCTTCTACTTGGGCAGCTACATCAATTTGGTGCTCTCAGCGCTCTTGGTTTCGGTGCTGTACCTGGGCGGTTGGGGCTTCCCCGTTCCGGTCGAATGGCTGGCCGGATGGCTGGGGCAGTCTGTTGATGCTCCATTGGTGCAGGTGATTACCGGCACCACCGGGATCGTGATGACCGTGCTGAAGGCCTACCTGCTGGTGTTCGTGGCGATTCTCCTGCGTTGGAGCACTCCTCGGGTCCGCATCGACCAGCTCTTGGATCTCGGTTGGAAATTTCTACTCCCTCTGGCGCTGGTCAATCTGCTCGTCACAGCCGCTCTCAAGCTGGCCTTCCCCGTTGCGTTCGGCGGTTAGGTTTTAGTACTTAGGCTCAGTGCCCCAGGGCATCTCCGTTTTCTCTCCCTCAGGCCATGTTCGGTTTCCTCAAACAGGTCGGTGACTACACCCGAGATGCGGTCGATGCGGCGCGCAATCTCACCCAGGGTCTTGCGGTCACCTTCGATCACATGAAGCGTCGTCCAGTGACGGTGCAATACCCCTACGAAAAGCTCATCCCATCCGAGCGCTATCGAGGCCGGATCCACTACGAATTTGACAAGTGCATCGCCTGTGAGGTGTGCGTGCGGGTGTGTCCCATCAACCTGCCGGTTGTTGACTGGGTGATGAACAAGGCCACCAAGAAGAAGGAGCTTCGCAACTACTCCATCGATTTCGGGGTCTGCATTTTCTGTGGGAATTGTGTGGAGTACTGCCCCACCAACTGTCTGTCGATGACCGAGGAATACGAATTGGCGGCCTTTGATCGTCATAGCCTCAACTACGACAACGTCGCCCTCGGCCGCCTTCCTACGAGCGTCACCACAGATCCTTCCGTGCAACCATTGCGGGAACTTGCTTACCTTCCGGCGGGGGAAATGGACCCTCATGGTGTGGATCCCGAGCGTCCTCGTGCCGGTCAGCGACCTGATCAGGTTCTGGCTTCGTTGAAGTCCACCACCGGCTCTGCCGCGGATGGAGAATCCTCTGCAGCATCCACCGCTCGCAAGGAGAGTGCCGAATGACGATCGCAGCCTCAACGCAGCTGATCTGTTTTTTGGTCCTCAGTGCTGTGGTCGTGCTGGGCGCCTTAGGTGTGGTCCTGCTCAGCAACATTGTTTACTCAGCTTTCCTGCTGGGGGGTGTATTCCTGGCTGTTGCAGGGCTCTATCTGCTCCTTAACGCCAGCTTCGTCGCAGCCGCGCAGGTCTTGGTTTATGTGGGCGCTGTCAACGTCCTAATTTTGTTCGCCATCATGCTGGTGAACAAACGCGAAGACCTGGCACCGATTCCCGGCTTATCGACCCGGCGCCTGCTGTCTGGTGGTGTGTGCGCAGGTCTGTTCGCTCTCTTAACCCGCGTTGTGGTTACGACGCCTTGGACCCAAGGGCCGGAGCCCATTGGAGAAGGCGCCACCATCCGCATCGGTGAGCACCTGTTTACCGATTACTTGCTCCCGTTCGAGGTGGCGTCCGTGCTGTTGCTCATGGCCATGATCGGTGCGATCGTTCTGGCCCGTCGTGACGTGCAATCGGTTGATCCCGGCACCGGTGAAACGGTTGATCAGGGTCTGATCGAGAAAGCCCGGACGCCACTCCTGGTGGACCAACCCCCTTCCTGATCCTTTATTCCTCCTCCTTCTCATGCTCTCTGAGCTGCTGTCCGGTTCTGTTCCTCTTGAGGCCTACCTTCTGGTGGCAGCCGTGCTGTTCTGCACAGGTGTCTGGGGCTTGATCAACAGCAGGAATGCCGTGAGAGTGTTGATGAGCATTGAACTAATGCTCAATGCCGTCAACATCAATCTGATGGCGTTCTCCTCCTATGTGGATGGCCAGCTGATCCGAGGCCAGGTGTTTTCGGTGTTTGTGATCACAGTGGCTGCGGCCGAGGCCGCTGTTGGTTTGGCCATTCTTTTGTCGCTCTACCGCAACCGCGTCACAGTGGACATGGAACGCTTCAACCTTCTGCGCTGGTAGGGCCGGCGCCCCTGCCATGCGTCTGCAACGGGTCTGGCTGATCTACAGGGCTGAAAGTCCTTTGGCACAAAAGGAAGCGCGCTCCTGTGCTGCGGCGCTTGAACAGCTCGGCGTGACGGTCGCCGTCGCCATGAGTGGTCTCACTGCCGACCCCTACCCGGGTCTGCTGGCATCAGAGCCTGAGTTGCCAGACCTGGCAGTCGTCTTGGGTGGTGACGGCACCGTGCTCGGTGCAGCTCGCCATCTGGCCGTGCATGACGTGCCCATCCTCTGTTTCAACGTTGGCGGGCATCTCGGCTTCCTGACCCATGAGCCGGGTCAGCTGCGTCGCGAAGGGCTCTGGCAACGTCTGTTGGATGACCACTTCGCCATGGAGCGCCGCATGATGCTTCAGGCGGTTGTGCATCGTGGTGATGATTTGCACTGCCCGGTTTCTGGACTGCCTGACCATGCCGAGGGTGGGCCGGAGCGGCACTGGGCCCTGAATGACTTCTATCTGAGGCCTTATCAGGAGGATCTCGCGCCCACCTGCACGCTTGAGCTGGAAATTGATGGTGAAGTGGTGGATCAAGTCCGCGGTGACGGTCTAATCCTGGCCACGCCAACGGGCTCCACGGGATATGCCGTTGCCGCCGGTGGGCCGATTCTCCACCCAGGCATCGATGCCATCATCGTCAGTCCGATCTGTCCAATGAGCCTGTCCAGCAGGCCTGTGGTGCTTCCCCCGCGGGCTCGCCTGGTGATCTGGCCTCTTGGAGACGGGTATCGCGAGGTGAAGCTTTGGAAGGATGGAGCTAGCGGTCCTGTCTTATCGCCTGGTGAATGCTGTGTCATTCAGCGGGCTCCCCATCACGCGCTGATGGTTCAGTTGGAGCAAGCCCCCTCGTACTACCGAACCCTGGCGCGCAAACTGCACTGGGCCGGCAGCCTCGTGGACAGCATGCCTTCACCCAACTGAAGACACTGCGATGCCTCTTGAGATTGAACGTCGTTTTCTGGTCAGTGGTTCCGGCTGGCGTGTGCACGCCGCTGAGCCTCAGCCGCTACGTCAGGGCTATCTGGCATCGAGTGAACAAGGCTTCACCGTGCGCATGCGCCTGCGCGCTGACGGCCGGGCATGGCTCACGCTAAAAGCTCCGGCCGATGGGATCGCTCGCCATGAATTTGAGTACGACCTTCCGTCTGCTGATGCTGAGGCCTTGTGGGCTCTGGCGCCCCATCGCTTGGCCAAAACCCGCTACGCCTTGGCTCTTCCTGGAGGCGACTGGGTTTTGGATTGTTTTGAGGGTGAGAATGCCCCCCTGGTGTTGGCGGAGGTGGAGTTGCCCGATGCTGCGGCTCCACTGGTTCTGCCTGACTGGTGTGCTGAAGAGGTCACCGGTGACGGCCGCTGGAGCAATGCGGCCTTGGCTTGCAATCCGATCAGTCGGTGGGCACCGGCCACACGCTCGCGGTATGGATGGGATCCGGCATGAGCTGACCCGCATTTTCACGCTTGCAAGAGTCTTCCACTTTCCTTTAGATTTTGTTTGGGATCATTCAAATGACGCGTGCACGGGCTTTACGACGATGACGGCATCCTGAGATTCATTGGTCTCGATCGTGAGGCTTGTGTTGCCTATGCCGAACTGTTCGACCTGTCCCTGGCGCGTTGTTCGTTGATGGACTTGCCGGTGCCGCTCCCCTTGTCCGTCAGGCCGCGTCGTCGGGTGCTCCCGGAAGCAAGCAACAGTTGAATCCATCACGGCAGATCTTGCCGTGGTCCATGGCCCAATTCAGCAGCGCAACGCGATTCTTGGAGCCTGTCTTGGTGAAGACATTGCTGACGTGATTGTCGACAGTGCGTTTACTGATGGTGAGTCGTTCGGCAATTTCCTGGTTGGTGAGGCCTTCAGCCACCAGCTCGATGATCTCGATCTCCCGCGTGGAGAGCGAAACGTTCGAGGCATCAGGTCCATCGCCACTGGCCATGCGGACTACCGACCACTGTTCATTCAATCATCCTAAGCACTCGTATCTGACAGGCGATCTCCCATAGTGACTGGAAGAAGCGTTTGAAGGGTTTGGGTTCCGCGCTGCAGCGCAGTCTTGAGGCTGGTTCCGTCACGGTCACTGCCGAAGTGATGCCGCCACGGGGTGGTGATCCCAGCCATGCGCTTGCCATGGCTGAGGGCATGCGTGGTTGGGTGCAGGCCATCAACGTCACCGATGGAAGCCGTGCGGTGATGCGGATGAACAGTGTGGCGGTCTGCCGGCTTCTCCTGGATGCAGGACTCGAGCCGGTGCTGCAGATGGCTGGGCGGGATCGCAATCGCATCGCGCTGCAAGCGGATCTGCTCGGTGCCCATGCGCTCGGTATTCGCAATCTCCTTTGCCTCACCGGTGATCCTGTCCAGGCAGGAGATCAGCCCCATGCCCGGCCTGTGCACGAGTTGGAATCCATCCGTCTGTTAAAGCAAGTCAGCGCTTTTAATCGGGGTGAGGACCCGGTTAAGAACAACCTGCCTGATGGTCCCACCGATCTCTTCGCGGGTGCAGCGGCGGATCCGCACTGCCCCAGTTGGTCAGGTCTGACCCGTCGCCTGGAGCGCAAGCGTGAGGCGGGAGCCCGCTTTCTGCAAACCCAAATGGTGATGGATCCGCGAGTGCTCGAGCGCTTCTGCCGGGAGCTTGCCACGCCAATGGAGCTACCGGTTCTGGCAGGGGTGTTCCTGCTCAAGTCAGCAAAAAATGCAGCGTTTATCAACCGGATGGTTCCTGGAGCCTGCATTCCAGACGACCTGATTGCCCGCTTAGCGGCAGCAGATGATCCTGCTTCGGAAGGCATCGCCATTGCTGCCGAGCAGGTGCACCGATACCTGGGAATTGCTCAGGGTGTGCACGTGATGGCGGTCAGGGCTGAGGAACGGATTCCGGAGGTTCTAAAAAAGGCCGGCCTCAGCTCGCAGCCGCTGTGAGATCTGTTCCTAACAGTTCAGCCATGGCTTTTTGCTGTGGGGAAGGCTCGATCAGGTCGGCCCGTCGCGCATCCGTGATCAGCCAGTCGAGGGCTGCTTCTTGGAGGTCGAAGTGGTCTCCGTTCTTGTCGACGCAGTAGCGGCCAAACACCAGCTTCTCAACGAGCTGAACTCCGGCACCGATGCGGGAGTAGTCAAAAATGATTGAGTTATCGATCGTGGCGCCTTCGCAGATGTGGCAGCTCGGTCCGATCATGGTGGGTCCGACCAGCGTGGCGCCATCTTCGATTTTGGTCATGCCGCCGACATAAACAGGACCCTGCACATCGATGCGATCCCAGTTGGCGGCCACATTCAACCCGGCATAGACCCCTGGACGCACTTCCTTGCCCGGGATGCCGACCTGGCGAACATCGCCCTGCAGCACGCTGCGGATGGCCTGCCAGTAATCGGGAACCTTGCCGATGTCCACCCATTCAAATTCCATGGGAAGGGCATAAAAGGGGGCTCCGAGCTCCACCAGTTTGGGGAAGAGGTCGGATCCGATGTCAAAGGACTCACCGGAGGGAATGTGCTCGAAGATCTCAGGCTCGAACAAATAGATGCCTGTGTTGATGGTGTCGCTCAGCGCCTCATCGACGGTCGGCTTCTCTTGGAACGCTTGGATGCGACCTTCGTCGTCGCTGACGACAACTCCGTAGCTGCTGACTTGATCCTTAGGGACCCGTTTGGTGACCAGGCTTGCGAGTGCTCCCTTCTCGCGATGACGCTTCACGGCTTCGGTGAGATCTAGATCAATCAAGGCATCCCCGCAGAGCACCACGAAGGTGTCGTCGAAGAAATTCTGGAAGTCTTGGATTTTTTTCAGTCCACCGGCTGAACCGAGGGCGTCACCAATCAGTTCTCCGTCTTCGATGCGTCCCTCGAAGCTGTAGGCAATCTCAACCCCGAATCGCTGGCCATCACGGAAGTAGTTCTCGATTTCCTCCGCCAAGTGCGACACATTCACCATCACCTCGGCGAAGCCGTGCTCTTTGAGCAGCTCAAGCAAAAACTCCATCACTGGTTTTTGCAGGATGGGAATCATGGGTTTTGGGATCACGTGCGTGATCGGTTGAACTCTTGTCCCCTTGCCCGCGGCCAGGATCATCGCCTTCATCGGCGTTACAGGCTTACTTCGAATAAGCCAACATAAATGGGTGTTCAGGCAGCCATTGCCCCCACGGCCGGCGCTGCATCTGGCACGTCCAGTTTGGCCAGAGGCATCTGCGCCATGGATCCAGGAGCAAGAAGCCGCCGCAGTCGGATCGGACCGTGCAGTGACCCCATTTGCTCGAGTTCCACCTGACCTTGAGAGGAGAGAAACAAGAGGGCCCAGAACACGCCGACCCTGTCGGTGTCGAGATCCTTGGCAGCCTCCGCACTCCAGCGCAGCACCAAACTCTCGAAATCCACCCACTGCAGTGCGGTTTCCCAGCCATTGAGGAACACGCCCATGGCTGCGGTGGTCTCCGGTAGCTTTTCTCGGTGGGCAAGAGCAGCCACCTGCGCGATCGCTTCTTTGTTGGAGTAGCGCTTTTGCCTCTGCCGCCTCCGCATCTCGAGCTCGTCGGACTCCAGCTGTTCGGCGATCGACTCCAGTTGCTCAATCAGTTCCCCCAAGGTGACGGGGCGTCGCAAGGGAGGAGGAGCCACCGGGCGACGTTGAAGATGGCGTTCTGGATGTCGGGGCAGATCAAAACTGGGATCCAGCCAGCCTTGATCGCCGTAATCGGCATCAAACGCTTCCTCGAGCTCGGGTTCTGGAGGGAAGGTGCTGGCTTCGAGCACTTCCGCCTTCAGTCCCACAAGCACCGATGCGGCAAGAAACGCTTCACTGCTGTCTGCCAAGTCACGTTCGTAACTTCCACCTCGCTGTTGAAGCGCTTCTGCCACCTTCCGCGGCACTTCGATGCGTTGTTTGAGCTGATCGAGAAATCCGTCCACGACGGCGATGACGTCCACATCCCAGGGATCCAGATCGCCCCGTTGCGCGGCATCTTGGAGCAAACGGATCGCAAGCCTGGCACCCGCATCAGCGCCTTGATTCAGCCCGGCTTCCGGCACCGCAACCGACCATCTTCAGCAAAAGTACCGGTCCTGAACGCTTCCGGCCAGCCCCTTCAGCTCACCTCGATCGATGGGCTGTCGAGGCTGCTGTCTGCGGTTTCGGCTGATGGCAGCAGTCCAAGCTGCGTCTGGACTGTGGCCCTATAGCGGTTGAGATCAACTTCCAGTTCTTGAATGCGCACTTGCTGGGCCTCAAATTCCGAGGCGTTGCTGAAGCGTTCCACGTTGTTCAGCATGCCGCTCCAGGTGGCAAATAACCAAGCAGCGGCTGCACCCACGCCAGACGCCACCAGCAGAAGGGCCGCCAGGGGGAGGGTGTATTGCAGCCCTGGCAGCACCCTCACCGTTGTGGCTTCCGTGTTCTCCAGGGTGAAGAACACGGTGCTCAGTCCGAAGAAGAAAATCAGGCTGAAATTGATCTGGCGCATGTCCGCAGGCGATGCAGGAGCAGTGAATCAAACGTACGGAGTTCCTGCAGCAGCGTCTGGACAGAGATGGGAAAGGACGAAGATCGTTACGCTCCGTTAGTGCTGTTGGGCAAACTGGGTGCCCGCAACATGGCTGGCGCCAGGCTGCCACTGCGGATTAAAGGTGCCGTCGGGCGACTGATCACTTCCATGGCGGCCAGGTTGCGATCCACCAGGGCTTCGATCGCCGATCGATAGCTGTCGGTCATCAGGCGTGGATAAAGGCCGATGCCGATGATGGGAACGAGCAGGCAGCCGATGATGTAAACCTCACGAGGTTCGGCGTCCACCAGGTTGGTGTTGGTGGTGAGCTGGGCGTTCTCTTTTCCGAAGAAAATCTCCCGCAGCATGGAGAGGAGATAGATCGGTGTGAGGATCACACCGATTGCGGCCAGTCCGTCGATCACGATCCGGAAGCTCAGGGTGTAAGCCTCATCGGTCGCGAAGCCCGTGAAGACCATCAGTTCGCTGACAAATCCACTCATCCCCGGCAGGGCAAGAGACGCGAGCGAACACACGGTCCAGAGCGCGAACATCACGCGCATCTTTTGACCGACGCCGCCCATTTCATCGAGTTGAAGCGTGTGGGTGCGGTCGTAGGTGGCACCGACAAGGAAAAACAGGCTGGCTCCGATCAAGCCATGGCTAATCATCTGGAGCATCGCTCCACTGGTGCCCAAGGCGCTGAAACTGCCAATCCCGATCAACACAAAGCCCATGTGGCTGATCGAGCTGTACGCGATCTTGCGTTTGAGATTGCGCTGAGCAAACGAGGTGAGTGCGGCATAAATGATGTTCACGACACCAAGCACCACCAGCAGCGGCGCGAACTGTGCGTGGGCCTCTGGCAGCATTTCAGCGTTGAAACGCATCAAGGCATATCCCCCCATCTTGAGAAGGATCCCGGCGAGCAGCATGTGCACCGGGGCGGTGGCTTCACCATGGGCATCCGGCAGCCACGTGTGCAGCGGAACAATGGGGAGTTTGACGCCGAATGCGATCAGCAGTCCGGCGTAACAGAGCAACTGGAACCCTGTGCTGAAGCCTTTTTGGGCCAGAACGGTGTATTCAAAGTTGGGGGTGCCGCCTCCCATGAAGCCCATGGCGAGGGCCGCAAGCAGGATGAACAGTGAGCTGCCTGCGGTGTAAAGGATGAATTTGGTTGCGGCGTACTGGCGTTTCTTTCCACCCCAGATCGCCAGCAGCAGATAGACGGGTAACAGTTCCAGCTCCCAGGCCAGGAAGAACAGCAACATGTCCTGGACGGCGAACACAGCGATCTGGCCACCATCCATGGCCAGAATTAGAAAGAAAAACAGCTTGGGTTTGAACGTCACAGGCCAGGCCGCGAGCACGGCGAGGGCTGTGATGAAGCTCGTCAGCAGGATCAATGGCATGGACAGGCCGTCGGCTCCAACGGCCCATGTCAAGCCGAGATTGGGAAGCCAGCTCACCCGTTCGGAGAGTTGCAGGCCACTGAAGCTGGGGTCGTAACCAGTCAGATACGCACCGGCTGTGATCAGAAAGGTGGTCAGCGCAATACCAAGCGCGAACCAGCGAACCTGACGGCCCTCACCCTCATCGGGAATGAACGGCACCATCAATGCCCCCACGATGGGGAAGAGAATGGACAAGCTCAGCCAGGGAAACTGGGCCGGAATAATGCCAGCCGCAATATCAACGGCTGGATCAAAGGGTGCGCTGACAGCGAATTCCAGCAAAGATGAGGCCTTTCACCACTGGCTTGAGTGTAGAAATCTTGGCTGTGGTGACATCCAGTCGATAGGCGTTGACACACACAGCGACAGCCAAAACCAGTCCGATCTAATTGATCGGACCGCCCAAGACACCAAACAGCACCACCAAACCGATCACACCGCCGAACACGATCAGGGCGTAGAACTGCGCGCGACCGGTTTCGAAATACTTGAGTCCTTCACCACTACCAAGGGTGAGCAGGCCGGTGAGATTGACCACGCCATCCACGACCTTGGCATCCACTTCCAGCACTTCGCGAGCAATCTTGCGGCTGCCGCGAACAAACAACTTCTCGTTGATGGAATCGAGATACCACTTGTTCGCCAAGAAGGCATTCATGCTGGGGAACCGGGCAGCCACCAACTCGCCCAAGTCGATGCGATGGACGGCATAGGCCAGCACGGCCACGGAGATCCCAGCTGCCGAAATGGCGACGGAGGCACCGGCCAGAGGCAGAAATTCACCCCAGCTGAAGTGTTCCGCCATTTCCATGGCTTCCTCGGGGTTGAGCAACCCGGCAAAACGGCTGTTCCAGGGTGTTCCCAGAAGGCCGATCAGAACCGATGGAACAGCTAGCACCACCAGAGGCAGCGTCATCGACCAAGGCGATTCGTGCAGGCTTCCGGCATGGTGCGAATGCTCTTGATCAACAGTCTTGCCGGCGGCGGCCATCAGCTTGGCTTGCATGGCCTCATCGTTGCCACGGAAGTCGCCCTCGAAGGTGAGGAAATACAGCCGAAACATGTAGAAGGCCGTCATGCCGGCCGTCAGGAAGCCAACAACCCAGAGCAGTGGGAATGTTTCGAAGGCTTGCCCGAGAATTTCATCCTTGCTCCAGAAGCCAGCTAGGGGAGGGATCCCACTGATGGCAATGCAACCGATCAGAAATGTGATCGCGGTGATCGGCATTTTCTTGCGTAAACCGCCCATCAGGCGCATGTCCTGCGCCAGCACAGGTTCATGACCCACCACATCCTCCATGGCATGGATCACGGAACCCGATCCAAGGAAGAGCATGGCCTTGAAGAAGGCATGGGTCACCAGGTGGAACATGCCAGCGACCGGAGCTCCGCAGCCCATGGCCAACATCATGTAGCCCAGCTGAGAGACGGTGCTGTAAGCCAGCCCCTTTTTGAGATCCATCTGGGTGAGGGCGATGGAGGCCCCTAAAAAGCAGGTGATCGTCCCGGTGACGGCAATGAACACGCCAACACTGGGGAACTGGCTGTAGAGGGGTTCCAGGCGAGCGACGAGGAAGACACCGGCGGCCACCATGGTGGCCGCATGGATCAGGGCTGAAATTGGTGTGGGACCTTCCATCGCGTCCGGCAGCCACACGTGCAGCGGGAACTGCGCGGACTTCGCCATCGGGCCCATGAACACGAACAGGCAGAGCGCCAGCGCTGCCCAACCCGGCACCACACCGCTGCTCACAGCGGCCGAAAGACCGTCGGCGATGCCCTGGAATCCGAAACTGCCGGTCGCCCAAAACAGACCCAGGATTCCCAAAAGCAAACCGAAATCGCCCACACGGTTCACCACGAAGGCTTTCTGGGCGGCATGGGCCGCTCCGTCCCGGTCGTACCAGAAGCCCACGAGCAGGTACGACGACATGCCGACCAGCTCCCAGAACACATAGATCTCGAGCAGGTTCGGACTCACCACGAGTCCGAGCATCGAGCTGCTGAAAATGGCCAGATAGGTGAAAAAGCGCACGTAGCTCTTGTCGTGCGCCATGTAGCCGTGGGAGTAGATCATCACCAACAGCGCCACGGTGGTGACCAGAGCCAGCATGACGGCGGCAAGGGGGTCGACCACATACCCCATCGGCAGGGTGAAGTCTCCAGCACTGGCCCACACGAATAAGTGCTCAACGGGAGGTGCCCCTCCCAGCTGTTCCAACAGAACGGCGTAACTAATCACTGCAGCGGCCCCCACGCAGCTGATCAGCAGCAGCGCAACCGGTTTGCGCAATCGGTTGATGGTTCGGTTGAAGCTGATCAGGCCTAGGCCAGAGATCAAGGCTCCGAACAAAGGCAGAACTGGAATCAACCAGGCGGAGTCGGCGGCCGAGGGCATCCAGACAAATCAGGTTGTGTCGAGTGTAGGCAGCTCAGCTCAACAGCTCTCCGAGCCTGGAGTGAAGAAACGCCATTCCACCGATGGGGATGTAGCGGTGGGCCCACCAGAACACCCCCACAGCGATAGCGATGCCCAATTGGGCCGGGCGCACCAGCTCGGTCCAGATGATCGTCTGTCGACCCTCAATGACGGCAGCGAGAGGGACTACAGAAGTTTCGTCCCTGAGTTTGTCGAAGGCATCGCCGAAACGCTGCTTCAGCCTGCGATCGCCATGCCACACAGCAAAAAGATGATGACCGATCAGGCCAGCGCAGGTCACCAGCATGAAACTGCTGCCGATCCATAGGGCATGGCTCAGGCACCACAGGATCTGCCCGACGGCCTGTGGGTGACGACTGATTCGGATGATCCCAGTGGCATAAAGGCGCACCTGAGGCTTGAGCACCGCCGGAATCTCCAGCAGGTTGTAAGTGGCTGGGTACAAAAACAGGAAGCTGATGGCTGTCACGATCCAAACCAACGGCACCATGCCGGGGAGGCCCTGAAGGTTCCAGAGGCGGATACCGTCGTAGCGGTGGGCCAGGAAATACCCAATCACCACAACCGCGGAGGGAATGCTGAGCGCTGCAAACACCAGTCGCCATGCCCTGGCGCCGATGCGCGCCTCCGCGCGACTGCGTAGCGCAGCACCTCCGCTGTGAATCACAGCAAAGATCAGCAGAAGCGTGAACATCACCAGGCTGCTGTGGTGAAGACCTGCCGTTGCGTCAGCCAACGAGATGCTGCGGGAGCCGTGATTCTGGCGTTTGACGGGCGGGGTGCCCCTTACAGTTTTTGATCATCTGCTCTTTGCCAGGCAGCTCTCCATGGCCGATCTGCCTTTCACTCTGGATCAGCTGCGCATCCTCAGGGCCATTGTCAGTGAGGGCAGTTTCAAGAAAGCTGCTGACAGCCTTTACGTCACTCAGCCGGCGGTGAGTTTGCAGATTCAAAACCTCGAGAAGCAGCTTGAGGTGGCGCTTTTCGACCGGGGTGGACGCAAAGCTCAGCTCACTGAAGCCGGTCATCTGCTTCTGAGTTACTGCGATCGCATCCTCAGCCAGTGCCATGAAGCCTGTCGGGCGTTGGATGATCTTCACGACCTCAAAGGCGGTTCCCTTCTGGTCGGCGCCAGTCAGACCACGGGCACGTATCTCATGCCGCGGATGATCGGCCTTTTCCGACAGAAATATCCAGATGTGGCGGTGCAACTGCACGTGCACAGCACACGTCGTACCGGCTGGAGCGTGGCCAACGGACAAATTGATTTGGCGATTATCGGCGGTGAGTTGCCGGCTGAGCTCAACGAACTGCTCCAGGTCTTGCCCTATGCCAGCGATGAGCTGGCACTCGTGCTCCCCATCAAACATCCTCTCGCCCGTCTGGTGGAGCTCAGCAAGGACGACCTCTATCGACTGGGGTTTGTGAGTCTGGATGCTCAATCCACAACCCGAAAGATGGTCGACCAGTTGCTCGGGCGATCCGGTCTCGATGTCCAGCGTCTTCGCGTCGAGATGGAGCTCAATTCCTTTGAGGCGATCAAGAATGCTGTCCAGGCTGGTCTGGGCGCAGCCTTTTTGCCTGTGGTGTCCATCGAGCGCGAGCTCACCGCCGGCACACTGCATCGTCCCAATGTGGTGGATCTGCAGGTGCGCCGTCAGCTCAAGCTGATCACCAATCCTTCTCGATACTGCTCCCGTGCTGCCGAAGCCTTCCGAAGGGATGTGCTCCCCGTTTTTGCCAGTGCTGACAGCCCGATTCGACAAGGCCGCTCGGCCATCGCGCCTCAGGAGGAGCCTGAGGAGGAATTGATCCAGAATCAGAACTGATCGGCTTCCGGTGTGATGCCCACCGTGTCATCGGCAACGCCGCGGGTGAGGAACTTGTTCTGACTGATATCGGTCTGATAAACGCAGCGCACTACAGGTTTGTCGCGCACGGAACCGATGTAGGCAAAGGTGTTCATCCGTTGTTTGCAATCACGCTCCTGTGCGGAGGTGATGGCCCCTTCCTTACGAAGCACCGCCCAGTTCTCGCGGCGGATCACACAGCCTGGTTGCAGAGTTGGTTGGGTGACGAAGCTGGTGGAAGGATTCAGCGTGGTGTACATCTCGATGTCCATCACAAAGGCACTCGCTCCCCACTGCTGGCAAAACTCTGGATCCGGCACGGCCATGTCCAGCTGCTGGGCGCTGGCGATGTTGCCCTGATCGCCCTGAGTGGTGCTAGTGACTGCGCTGCCGATGCCAATCCCAACGATCAACACCCCCGCTAGAACCGCGATGGTGCCGGTGTTAAGGCTGAGTCCGCCGTTTTTCGGCGGTGGTGGGCCCCCGTAACCACCTCGATCTCGGCGTTCATTACGACGCGATTCGTCGCGGTCGCGACGACGGTCATCCATGCGTCGGTCGTAACCGGGACGAGGTCGGTCGTAGGGGGATCGGCTCACAGCAGTTCGGGGGTGCGGGGTAAACCCATGGAGTAGTTGAGAACCCGACTATCAGGGTTGTAACTGAGCTGCCCAGCCTGAAGCAGTTCGCGGATGAATCCTTCGAGTTCTGTTCCGATCCGTCGGAGGTTGTAGTCACTGAGGGGCTGACCGTCGTAGCTCTTCACAAGATCCCGAAAGCGCTGTTGCACGCTTTCGACACTGCTGTCGGGCCACAGGAACTCGTTGTCCGGATCCAGGTCAAGGGTCAACTGGCTGGGATCGGCCACCAGATCTCCGGCTTCAACGCGAGCTGTGAACAAACGCACGTGTCGGGTTGTGCTTTTCAGCAGGGTCTCGGCCATGGATCAAATGGAGCGGTGATGGCACCGCGCAGGCGGGTTGGTAGCGACTTTAGGAAGCGAAGAGGAGAGTCCTCCTTTTAAGGTTGTTTTCAACTTGTAATCAGAAGCATGCGCGTCGCCATCGCGGGAGCCGGTCTGGCAGGTCTGTCCTGCGCCAAGTACCTGGCTGATGCTGGTCACACCCCCATCGTGGTGGAAGCCCGTGATGTACTCGGCGGGAAGGTGGCGGCTTGGAAAGACGAAGACGGTGACTGGTATGAAACCGGCTTGCACATCTTCTTCGGGGCTTACCCGAACATGCTGCAGCTGTTCAAGGAGCTGAACATCGAAGACCGGCTGCAGTGGAAGAGCCACTCGATGATTTTCAATCAGCCTGAGGAGCCCGGCACCTACAGCCGTTTCGATTTCCCCGATCTGCCTGCACCAGTCAATGGTGTGGCGGCGATCCTGGGTAATAACGACATGCTCACCTGGCCGGAGAAGATCAGTTTCGGCCTGGGACTGGTCCCCGCCATGCTCCGGGGCCAGGGCTATGTCGAAGAGTGCGACAAATACTCCTGGACGGAGTGGCTGCAGATTCACAACATTCCGGAGCGCGTCAACGACGAGGTGTTCATCGCCATGAGCAAGGCGCTGAATTTCATCGATCCCGATGAGATCTCCGCCACCGTGGTGCTCACAGCCTTGAATCGTTTCCTCCAGGAGAAGAACGGCTCGCAGATGGCCTTCCTCGACGGTGCTCCACCGGAGCGCCTCTGCCAGCCGGTGGTTGAGCACATCGAGTCACTGGGTGGTGAAGTGCACCTCAACAGCCCCCTCCGTGAGATCAAGCTCAATGCCGACGGTTCGGTGTCGGCCTTCCACATCGGTGGTGTGAAGGGCAAAGACAGCTTCGATCTCACCGCTGACGCCTACGTCAGTGCCTTGCCGGTGGATCCTTTCAAGCTGTTGCTGCCTGAGCCCTGGAAGCAGATGGAGGTCTTCCAAAAGTTGGACGGGCTTCGGGGTGTGCCTGTGATCAACCTGCACCTTTGGTTTGATCGCAAGCTCACCGACATCGACCATCTGTTGTTCAGCCGGTCGCCCCTGCTGAGCGTCTACGCCGACATGAGCATCACCTGCAAGGAGTACGAAGACCCCGACAAGTCAATGCTCGAGTTGGTCTTTGCTCCTGCCAAAGACTGGATCGGTCGTCCCGATGAAGAAATCATCGAGGCCACCATGGGTGAGCTCAAGAAATTGTTCCCAATGCACTTCAGTGGCGACAACCCTGCCACCCTGCGCAAATACAAGGTTGTGAAGACGCCGTTGTCTGTCTACAAGACAACTCCTGGCTGCCAAGAGCTGCGCCCGGATCAAGCCACTCCGATTAAGAACTTCTTCCTGGCAGGCGATTACACGATGCAGCGCTATCTCGCTTCAATGGAGGGCGCTGTTCTGAGCGGCAAGCTCTGCGCCAAGGCTGTTGAAACATCACCGCTGGCTGAAAGCAGTGCCAAGGCTGATCGGCCTCAAGCTGTCACGGCCTGAGTTGATGCTGAGGCAACTTCAACAACGTTTGCTTGGCCCGGCTGAATCTCGTTCGGATCGTGTTCGCCGCCTCTCGCGGGCGTGGTTGTTGGTGGTGTCGTCACTAATTGCAGGATCAGTTGCTTTCACATTTGTGCGATTAAGAGCTCGTATCGCTGAATATTTCGATGAGCGTACTGAGCAGTTGGTCAGTGCCATCGATGCTCAACTGGATTTGATCGATAGTGACTATCAAAGGCAAACGTCTGCTGATTTGAATCTTGCTTTTCTGGCTATTTCTGGAGATACAGCTTCATCGAGCCGATTAAGCGTTGAAGAGAAAAAATCGATGCTCCGGTTTTTTGGCGAGCTTGACGTCAATAGCCGTAAAAAAATCGATGTCTTTCTGGATATTCTGAAGAAAGATATGGGCGCCGAAGCTACGCTCTTTGCGTTGGATGAATCAGGCTTTGTTCGTGTCGCAACGACATTGCAAACGGATTCGGGTGGTTCCATGGAAGGATCATTGCTTGATCCTCAAGGTGAAGTCTCCAAGAAACTACTTGAAGGGGAACAATTTTTTGGTGCTGGGGATTTTCTTGGTGAGCTTTACATCGCCAAAGCGGTTCCGGTTAAGAAGTTTGATGGGCAAATTGTTGGTGCAATTTCAGTTGGTTATCCTGTTCGCCAATTGAGTGAAGTTGGTAGGATCATCCAATCTTCGAAGATTGGTAATTTCGGATTTCTTGCGCTTGCTGATAGCAAAGGGAAAATTCTCTATGTAACAGAGGGGCGATCGATTGAGAAATCCCAAAGGATCATCGACACGTTTGCTTCCTCAGGACAGTCGATTATTCAAGACGTTAAAGTTGATGATTATAGAGTTAGTTCCTTTCTTTTTAAACCCTGGAAATATAAAATCTACGTCGCCTCCAGCGTTTCTGAGATCAATACCCTAACCGCTCGCGTGGTCACTGAATCAATGCTGCCGATTGTGCTTGTTTTGCTCTCGGTCATGGTTCTAACGATTTCGTTGGAGCGCTTGTTGAAAAGCGCATTGCTCGACGCCGAAAAGCTTCGGATGTCAGCAGAAGAACAAAGTGAACGCGCTCACAAAGCAAAAAAGGCTGCTTTCCTTGCCAGCCAGGCGAAAAGCGAATTTCTCGCCAATATGAGTCATGAACTCCGAACTCCGATGAATGCCATTATTGGATACAGCGAGATGTTGATTGAAGATTCTGAGGATCTAGAGCCGGAAGATTTTGTCGTTGATCTTGAGAAGATTCTTTCTTCCGGCAAGCATTTGCTTGGTTTGATTAATGGTGTGCTTGATCTTTCCAAGATTGAGGCTGGGAAAATGACCCTCTACATTGAAAATGTTTCGCTCAGAGACCTTTTCGAGGAGGTGAGCGCTACAGCTGCGCCACTAGCGCAAAAAAATAATAATCAATTTATTTGCGAAGCTCCGTCCTATTCAGATGATCTTGTTCGGTCAGATACGACAAAAATTAGGCAGGCTTTGATTAACTTGATCGGCAATGCCTGTAAGTTTACGGAGAATGGAACTGTCAGGCTCTCTGCTCAGGTTGAGCGTGACCAGCACGATGTGCCTTGGGTCCATTTCCGGGTTTCTGATACCGGGATCGGAATGTCCGAAGAACAACTTGAAAAGCTTTTTAAAGACTTTAGTCAAGCTGATGCCAGTACAACGCGTCGTTACGGGGGTACTGGTCTTGGTCTGTCGCTCAGCCGCAGGTTGAGTCGTTTGATGGGTGGAGACATCACGGTTGAAAGTGCTCTGGGCAAGGGGAGCACGTTCACGATGACAATCCCCCGTTACCCAGCGGCCGAATCACCGGCGCAGCTTGAACTAGATGACCCTGACAATGAGGGGGTGGATATGCAAGTCGTGGATCGCCGTGGGCGAGTCTTAGTGGTCGATGATGATGATCAATCCTTGGAGATGATCAAGCATTTTCTTCTTAAAGCTTCATTTGATGTTTTGAGCGCTCCTAATAGTGAGGCCGGTCTTGAACAAGCAAGGTCATGCGACCCGGATATTTTGATTGTTGATATTCATGCTTCTCAGCTCAGCGGTTGGGACATGCTGGCCAAGATTCGCGCTGATGAAAAACTGAAGACATTGCCGGTTATTGTTGTGAGCCGCGATGATGCCAAAGAGCTTTCGGTGATGCTCGGTGCAGCCGGAGCGCTACAGCATCCCATTGATTGGTCCCGCCTAACCCACATCCTTGAAAGGATTCGTTCAGGTTGCGATCACAACATGCAGACAGATGTTGCTCTGCTGGATGGATCGCCCCGTCTCAAAGTATTGGTTGAAGCATTGTTGAAGGAGCATCATTGGAATCTTCGCTCTTATTCTCACGAGGATCGTTTGCTGTCTGAAATCTCAGACGACACCCCTCATTTACTGATTGTTGACCTCTCTGGTGACGCAACGAAGTCGATGCAGGCCATTGAATCGATTCGTGTCAAATTTGACCCCAAGGCCCTTCCTCTTGTGGCAATCTCGGATAATCCTCTTGACTCTGATACCTTGCAGCGGCTTGAGGCAGTTGGATCACGTTGGCTGACTGTCAGTGGATCGAACGTTGATGTAATGCTTTCCTCAATTGAAGAATTGATGGCACTCTCTTTGGAGGACGACTAGGATCAATGACGACCATTCTTCTTGTTGAGGACAATGAACTGAATCGCGACATGTTGTCGCGGCGGCTCACTCGGAAGGGCTTCGAAGTGCAATTCGCATTGGATGGTCAGGAAGCTGTTGACAAAGCCAAAGCGCTCATGCCTGATCTGGTGTTGATGGATATTGGCCTGCCCGTGATTGATGGATATGATGCGACGCGGGCGATCAAGTCTGACGATGCGACCAAGTCAATTCCTGTGATTGCTTTAACTGCCCATGCAATGGCAGAAGATCGGAAGCGATGTCTTGATGCTGGCTGTGATGATTTTGATACGAAGCCGATTGATTTGTCGCGACTTCTTGAAAAAATCCAATCGCTTCTCGGAGGTAATGTCTGATGGCTGCTGATCCAAGTGCTAAGGAGAACGTCGAATATAAGCTTCTTCGTCACGATCTCTATAACCCGATTAATCAAATTGTTGGCTACAGCGAGCTGTTGACTGAGGAGCTCGAGGCAGGAGAATCGATCGATCCTGATGATCTGGCCAAGATCGGAACATCTGCACGTGTCTTGCTTGAGATGATTCGTAGTCGATTAACGGAATCTGAATTGCAAAGTGAGCGTCATGAAGCCAAGCGTGATTCTTCGACATCAGTCATTCAGTTGAAAACTGAATCATCGCGTCGTCAACATGATGAACGGAAGCCTACCCATCAATTGCGAAAAGGTCGAATTCTTGTTGTTGATGATGACCCATACAATCGCGACTTGCTTGTTCAAACCCTCTCAAGAGATGGCCACATCGTGTCGACTGCAGAATGTGGAGAAGTTGCACTCGACAAAGCCACAGATCAACCTTTTGATCTGGTGCTATTGGATATTCAAATGCCAGGTATTGACGGTAGTGAAGTGCTGCGTTTGCTTAAAGGAGCTTCTGCCACTGCTCAGATTCCAGTTATCATGATTTCTGGTTTGGAAGATATTGATGTTGTTGTGGAGTGTGTTGAATATGGTGCAGAAGACTACCTGCCGAAACCTTGTAACCTCACACTTTTGCGTGCCCGAGTTGGAACTTCGCTTGATAAAAAATTTAGATATGACGAAGATCTTGCTCTTTATGAGCATTTAAAGGCCACTCAAGCGACTATTCGCGCGCAGTTGATTGCAGCTCAGAAGCTTGCTTCAGAGCTGTCGACTTCTGATGATAATGAGGTCACACTGGAAAGGCTCCGTCAGCATTTCGCGTCCATGTCTTCGCTCCTTTTGGAGAAAGATTCTGCATTGCATGAGACAATCAAGAAGTTAGAGGTTAAAATCAGCCGCCAATCCGTTGCGACACAGGTCAAAGCCATCACTAACGATCCTGCTTTTAAGACGCTTTCAGAGCGAGCACGCTTGATGCGTCAGCGTCGCCATCAGAGGGGAGCTTGACCATGGTCTCGGCTTCATCCGTTTCAATGGTGGTGGCCGAAAACGGTCTTATCCCGTTGGATGAGGCTTACGAGCGTTGTCGTTGCGAAACCGAGGAATGGGCGAAGACCTTTTACCTCGGGACCATGCTCATGCCACCTGACAAGCGGCGGGCTATTTGGGCAATTTACGTCTGGTGTCGTCGAACGGATGAAATCATGGATAGTCCTGAAGCGATGAGCAAGCCTCGGGATGAACTGCTCAGTCTTCTGGACCAGTGGGAACGTCATACGCGGTCTGTTTTTGATGGTCAAGCAGTGAATTGGCTCGATCAAGTCATGGTCGATACGATCCAGCGTTTTGATCAGCCTTTGCAGCCCTATCTCGACATGATTGAAGGGATGCGAATGGACCTCAAGTGGACGCGTTATTCCACATTTGAAGAGCTCAAGTTGTATTGCTATCGCGTGGCAGGCACGGTTGGTCTGATGTCTGAACGTGTGATGGGTGTTGATCCTGGCTATACCTCTGCACCATGGAGCACAGGAGCCAATACGTCAGGAGCCGCTGTTGCCTTGGGTATCGCGAATCAGCTCACCAATATCCTCAGGGATGTTGGTGAAGATCGTCATCGCGGTCGTATTTATCTTCCATTAGAGGATCTTCAACAATTCGGTTATACGGAAGACGACTTGTTTAATGGTGTTGTCAATGATTCTTGGAAAAAATTGATGGCGTTTCAAATTGATCGGGCTCGACAATGGTTCCGTCAATCTGAAGAGGGAGTGCGTTTCTTGGCTCCCGACGCACGCTGGCCTGTCTGGACGTCTCTACGCTTGTACCGCGGTATTTTGTCCAGGATTGAGCAAAATCAATACGACGTCTTCAACCATCGTGCTTATGTACCGAAGTACAGGAAGTTGATCGACTTGCCATTTTCTTTCCTGTTGTCTCAATCTCAATAGTGCTTTGTTTTTTGTGAACTGCTCTCGCTCTGCTTTTGCACTTTCGCTCATTTCAGCGTTCGCAATTTTGGCTCCACTTTCAGCCGTTGCTGAAGAATCAGATCTGCCTGATGCGATGCAGATTGAGGCAGTTTCTTCGACATGGCCTGTGGGAGATGCTCCTCTAGTGCCACCCATTCCGCCAGCGACGCTGCAGCGCCTGGATATGGATACCGCTGTACAGCTGGCTCAGGAACGTAACCCAATCATCCAGGAAAAATATCAATCGTTTCGTGCGAGCCAAGATGAACTTGGTTCAGATTTTGCGACATGGTGGCCCACAATCAGCTTTGATTTCAACTTCGGCAACTATAACCAGAATTCTTATTACAATTATGCTGGTGCCAACAGTGGTATCGATACATCCATATACAGCGACTACACAGGCGGAAGTACGTCATTGAGTGACTTGCCTTCCTATTTGTTTGCTCGCGATTACACGAGTAGCTATTTACAAGGTGTTCAAACGCTCGACGTTAATTGGAAGCTTTACGATCCTGCTCGAGGTCCTCAGATTTGGAAGGGTAAATACTTGGTCAAGGAAGCGGGTAGTGATTACATCATCTCGCGCCGAGATTATTCCTTGATGACGCGCCAGGCGTACGTGAAGCTGCAGCGCACGTTGGCTTCAATCGTGACGGGTCGTCAGTTGGTCGACAATGATCGACTGCTTCTGCAGTTAGCAGATTCGAGAAAGCGTCTTGGTGTTGCTTCACAGCTTGATGTCGCCAAACAGATCACTGTGCTCCGCACAGACGAGGTCAACCTTGTCAACGCAAAGCGTGATTCGTTAGTTGCGCAAGCGGAGTTGGCTCAACTTCTGAATGATCCACGTTCCATGGAGATTCAGCCCAGTGAAGCGTTGAGTCCTTTGGGATCGTGGGCTTCCTCATTGCAAGAAACCATTGACTCTGCACTCGAATATCGGCAGGTCATTGTCAAAAATCTCTCTCGTGTGAAGCAGAATGAGTTGCAAGCGGAGATTGATCTTGCAATTTACAGGCCAACGATTGAGCTTGTGAATTCCTTGTATTGGACGAAGAATCTTGGCTATCCAAATAGCGGTGAACCATACATCGTTGATACAGGCCGTAGTGATCTTTGGAACTCAGAATCTGTGTTGCAGATTACATTGACTGGCTTTGATGGTGGCCGTGCTCGGATGGATGCAGCGGCGGCGAGAAAGCGGGCTGCTGCTGCACAGTTAGCGGCTCGTCAGTCGATCAATTCCGTGATTGAGGAAGTCCGCGAATACTTTGCGCAGTCCACGGATGGTCGCGAGGCCGTTCTTGTCGCCTCAGGGCGAGTGCAAGCCGCTTCATCGGCTCTCAAGTTGCAGTCCCAGAGGTTCAATGCTGGTTACGGCACGATTACAGATGTTGTTCAATCTCAGCAAGATCTCACGGAAGCTGTGAGTTCCTACATCGAGCAATTGGCTGATTACAACCTTGCCTTGGTCAATCTGGCCCGTGCTAGTGGCTTGTCCTACCAAAACGACCCAGACTTGCTCGCCCAGGTTGGTGATCCACTCGCTGCAGTTGGTTTGAGTTCCGTGCTGCAGAGGGCCCAGTCTGACTCTGACGACTGAATCTAATTTTAAGACCCAGGTTCAAAACGGTTCCTGGGCTGATATCGAGGTAATCTGAAGTCCGACTCACACCCCATTTCGTCCTCAGGGCGGATTGATCATGACGCAGATCATTGCAATTCATTCGTTCCGAGGCGGTACTGGTAAATCAAACCTGACGGCCAACCTTTCAACTGCGTTGGCCCTTCAAGGCAAGCGCGTTGCCATCTTAGATACTGATCTGGCATCCCCAGGGATTCATGTTCTGTTTGATTTTTCTCTCTCTGAGGGTGATCGATGTCTGAACGATTACCTGCAGGAAGATGTGCAAATCCGTGATTGTGTGCATGAGGTGACACCTGACCCTGTGAAGTCAGCAAGGGGTCGCATCTTCCTTTTGCCTGCTTCTCTTGACAGTGATCGAATTGCTCGTCTTCTGCGCGAGGGCTATCAGGTTGAAAAGCTGAATGACGCAATGTTCTCTATTGCTGATGACTTAAAGCTTGATTTTGTCCTTGTTGATACTCACCCAGGGATTAATGAAGAGACTCTGCTTTCTGCAGCTATTGCTGATCATTTGATCATGGTGATGCGTCCAGACAGTCAGGATTATTTGGGAACCGCGGTTGCGATTGAGGTGGCTCAGCGTCTTGATGTGATGAATATTCAACTTGTGATGAATAAACTCCCCAGTCAATTCAGTCGTGATGAGGTGCGTCTGCGGATGCAGGAAAGTTATGAGGTTTCCATCGGGTCAATTCTTCCTCTCAGTGAGGATCTTCTGACGTTGGCAAGTGGCGGTTTGGCTGTTCTTGAGTTTCCCAACCACGCCTGGACTGATGCTGTCCGTGACCTGGCGACCGTTCTACTCGAGTCTCCCGGCGATTGATCACTGTGGATCAACTTGATTACGATGCCCTTCCACGGACGCCTCTCACCATGGCGCTGATGGTGGAGCTCGAGCCTGCTCCGCTCCGACGCCTGCTGAAGAAAGGTCTTCGTCGGGGCCTCAGCACCGATGGGTTGCGTACTTGCCTTGACAGTGATTGGGGCTTCGACCTAGAGAGCGAATCTGCTTCCGAACTTCTCTGCGCCTTGCGTGAGCGTCGTTGGTTTATGCAGTCTCAGGACGCAGACCTCTGGAAGACGCATCTCGGTCCCTGATCCATCAACGTTTTCATGCAGCTGATCCGTGCTTGGTATGCCGTTGAGCTCTCTTCGGCAGTCTCCGAAGGCAGCGTCCAGAAACTCCATTTCCATGGCGAGGTTTTTGCGATCTGGAGATCCCTCGATGGCAAAGTCTCGATTGTTCCAGATCGCTGTCCCCACAAGGGAGCCAGCCTGAGTGCGGGCAATGTCGGTGAACAGGGTCTGTCATGCCCTTATCACGGTTGGTGCTTCCAGTCAGATGGGGCTTGCGCCAAAATTCCCGCTCAGGGCGATGACAATCCAATTCCGCGTCGCGCAACACTAGGTGGGTTGCCCTGTCGTGAGCGGTATGGATACATCTGGATCTGGTGGGATCCCACAGGGCAATCTGCGGCTGATGACTTGCCAGCTTTGCCTGGTGTTGGCCCCATTCCAGAATCAGATGACAGTGGCTGGCGCTCTCTAGAAGGAACCGTGGTCTGGCAAGCCCATTGGTTGCGGGTGCTGGAAGCATTCATGGATCTAACCCATGCACCATTTGTTCACAGCGGCAGTTTCGGGGCGATGGCCCCTGATCAGTTGATGCCAGTGGATCAATGGTGTCGCGATGACAGCGTCTACGAGCGTGTGATTGCACCTCGCGATCGTCACTACCGTGCCGACCAAGGGCGTGGTCTGCGTGCCTGGTTCAACCAGGCGGATGAGAAGGGCGTTGATCAGGAGTCCGATGATGCTGGTGAACAGCACATCCAGCTCTGGTTGGCCAATGTGTCCTTGGTTCGGGTGGTCTTTGGTGATTTTCAGATTTCGTTGATGACCGCCCATGTGCCCATGGGTGATGGCACCACGCGAAATTTATGGCGTCACTTCCGTTCTTTCCTCCGCAGCCCACTTGCCGATGGCAATGCTCGAGGACGTGTGGATCGGTTCATGGCTGAAGATCAACGCACTGTTGAAACGCTGACTCCAGCCATGCCTGATCTTGATGGTCATGGGGATCTTTTGGTGGCCAGTGATGTATCGACCTTGGCTCTTCGTCGCATGCTTCGCCAAAAGCGTAACGATGGTCTGCTGATCTGATTTTAATTCTGCAGGTTTCTGATCTATCAACGAACACGAATCAATGACCAAACGTCTTCCAATTGAAGCTCTCGACCATGTTGCGCTTACGGTCAGTGATCCTGATCGTTCGATGCAGTGGTACCAGGACATTCTTGGTTTCAAGCCCGCATCGATGGAAGGTCTTAAGCAAGGCCCTCCTTACCTCCTTCGTGTGGCAGAAGGGAATTATTTGAACTTGTTTCCCTCTGATTCCGTTCCGATGAAGTCTGTTCCGGATCACAGCACTGTCGCCATGCGCCATGTCGCCTTTCGCGTGACTTATGAATCGATGGCCAAGGTTCAACAATCACTGGAAGAGCGAGGTCTTGCAGTGACGGGGTTTGATTATGGACCTCGTTGTCGCGCCCTGTTTATTTCAGATCCCGATGGGCATCAAATTGAATTGATTGGCTATGCCGAGGGTGTTTTCACCTCTTGAGGGTGAGTTTGTGAAGGGATCCTCGGCATCGAGATGAGTAGTGCAATGGCTCCAATCACCAGGTAAGCCTGAACTTGAAACGTCGCGCTGTAGCCAGCACGTTCGAACAACTGTCCGGCGAGCAGAGGTCCGACGAGGGATGTCAGGCTGACCACAGATTGGGAGAGCCCACCAAGCACACCCTGTTGATCTTCTGAAACGCACAGTGACATCGACGAGCGAAGCCCAGGTGTGCTGAGACCGACACCACCAGCAAACAGGAGTTGTGTGATGTAAAGACTGCTGCCTTGTTTGATCACTGAAACGCCAAACATCGCGATGGCAACCAGCGTGAGGCCGATCATGGACAGACGATCAGGTCGCAATCGCTTCAGCAGACGAGGGAGCAGCGCTCCCTGAACGATCACAGCCACGACTCCGACATACACCAAAACCAGGGACGTGGGTTGGGGTCCCCAGTTGAAGCGATCCTTTGCTGCGAGCACGAAAATTCCCGAGAATGCGCTGAAGCCGAGATAGAAGAGGAAATAGATGGAGATCAGTTTGCGCAGGCGGCCCGATCCGCTCGTCAGCAGAGGGTTGGGTTGGCGCTGTTGATCAAGCTCCGTTGGAGATTTGCGTTGACGTGATTCTGGAAGTTGGAGGCGGATCAGGATCACGTTGATGATGCAGAACGTTGCCGCCACCACAAACGGATAGCGCGGATTCAATGCCCCGAGAGCACCTCCCAGCCCTGGTCCAATGATGAATCCCAGCCCAAGTGCAGCCCCGATGGCTCCGAACCCCACCGTTCGTTGGTCTCGGTCTTCAACGGCGTCGGCCACCATTGCTTGTGAAACCGCAAAGACGCCTGATGAAGCACCGTTCAGAGCTGAAAACAGCAGCAACATCGTGAGTGAAGTGGAGAGCCCCTGGCCAATCAGTGCAAGGGCACTAATGCCGACTGCGATGGTGAGGATTCCACGACGACCCCAGCGATCTGAGAGCCGGCCGATCACGGGGGCCCCTAGGAACTGAAGCCCGGAATAGGTTGCTGTCACACTGGTGACGGCGATTGCATTGAAGGATCCCGTCAGCTGATCCACAAAGAACGGAACAACAGGGAGAAGCAGGCCAAAGCTGGCGGAGTCGACGGCCACCACCAAGCAGAGAATGATCAAGACGCGCTTGTTCATTCGGGTTCTCCTGTGGTGTTGCTGATTGCGGTGCAGAGCATATTGATCAGGATCGGGTTGATCTGGTCAGGGGCTTCGTCATGGGGGCAGTGGCCCAGGCATGGGACTGTTTTCAGTTCATAGACACTCTCAAAAGCCGTCCATCGTTGGGCCTGTTCCACCGGCTCCCAGGGATCAGCTTCTCCCCAGATCACACGCACAGGCGTTGTGAGCCTCTCAAGAAGCTCAGGTGCAAGGTGATCCTGGAACAAGTTGATAAAGCCTCGGAATGATTCCAGCGCTCCCGAATCTGTGGTTGCCCGATGGAGAACGGACACCAGTTGGTCATCGACGCCTGCTCCGGTGGGATAAGCCAGTTCCAAAACTTTGCGGATAATGGATGGTCGCGCGAGGCTGCGAAACAAGGGACCGGTGATCCAGCGTTGTCTCACCAGTTGTTTGAGCAACGGTCTGCCCAGTGCACGGAATGGCGGTTGTTCTGCCACACGTTTGTCGTCAATGGCGCGTTGAGCGCAGTCGATCAGAACGACACCTTCTGCGGGTGTGGATTGGGTCTCAAGCATTTCAGCTGCACGCAGTGCGACGACGCCACCGATGGAGTTGCCGACAAGCTGCACGTTTTGAAGTTTGTAAGCGTCGAGAAAGCTCACCACCTGCTGCGCCCATAAATCGATGCAATAGAGCGTGCTGCCGTCAACTTCCGGCTCGGATGCAAGTCGGGATTGTGGCTTATCGCTTGACCCAAATCCCAGAAGATCGACCGCTGCCACATTGAACTGCTCTGTCAGTGCTGAGACGTTGTGGCGCCAGTGCTCCTTGCAAGCCCCAAAGCCATGGATCAGCACAGCGGTTTGGGCATTGGTGGTGTTTGACGTTCTGACGAAGCTGATCCTGTGATCGCCCCAGTTCCACTCATCCAGCCACTCTTGAGGATAAATGGATGCTGCTGAATGGGATGTTGTGTCCTGAGCTGGCATGAGATCTTGTGTTAGTGGGCTGAGCTGTTTTTGGATTCATCCCAAGGATTGATGCGGCCGTCTTCGATGGCCCAGATACGATCAGCATCTTTCAGTAGACGCAGATCGTGGGTGACGAGAAGCACAGCACTGCCTCGATCGCGTGCAAGCTTGCCGAGCAGTTCAACCACGTCCTGACCAGACTGACTGTCCAAGGATGCTGTTGGCTCATCAGCCAAGATGAGATCAGGCTCTGGTGCTAAAGCCCGTGCAATCGCAACGCGTTGACGCTGACCACCGGAGAGCTCTTCTGGGTAGTGATTGAGTCGATGGCTGAGTCCGACGGCTTCGAGTAATTCACAAGCTTTATCACGACGTTTCTGCGGATTAGCTTCAGTGAGCTGAAGCAGAATTTGCACATTCTGCAGAACCGTCAGTGACGAGACGAGGTTGTGGCTTTGAAAAATAAAACCAATGCGACGTCGCGTCTGCATTAGCACGTCTTCACTGGCTCCGTTCAATTCTTGGTTGAGAACTTGAATGGACCCTTCTTCGACGGATCGCAAGGCTCCAAGCAGCGTCAAAAGCGTGCTCTTCCCACTGCCTGAGGGCCCCACAAGCAGTGTGATTTCACCGCTGTAAACATCAAAATTTAAGTTGTGCAGAATTTCTGTTCTCAGCTCGCCTTTCCCATAGCTGTGGCAGAGATTTTGAGTGCTGATGACGGGTTTCATCGTGATGTCGTCGTGCATGTGGCGTTAGAAGACGGATGCGGGGTCGGCATCACTGAGCTTGCGGATCGCGATTGCAGAGGCAATGGCGCAGGTGCTTATGGTTAAAGCGCCAACCAGTAGAGATTTGTCAGGCGTCATTTGCAGTTCAATGCCTGACACAGCACTCAAGCCTGCGTAAAGAGCTGCACTCACAATGGTCGCAGGGATGAATGCTGACACGCCCAAGAGAATGGCTTCTTGAATCACCACGATGAGGATGAATTGGCTTGAAAAGCCCATCGCCTTCAAGGTTGCGTATTCCTTGAGGTGGTCGCTGACATCGGTGTAGAGAACCTGGTAAACAACGACACCACCTACCAGTAAACCCATAATAGTTCCGAAACCAAAGATGACGCCGAAAGATGAAACATTGTTCCAGTAGTCTCTTTCTTGCTTAATGAGCTGCGGCTTCGTCAAAACTTGGATTTCATCGCCGTAGAGCGCGCGAAGATCGGCCTGAACTCTCGGAACATCAGTGGGTTTGTCGACTCGAATCAGACCTAGGGAAATTTCGCCAAGATTGATTTGTCTTGATGCAAGCTGTAGCGCTGTTGCTTCGCTGCCAATCAGATTGCTGTCGGCGACGAAGGTTGAGCCAAGTGAGAATAAGCCTTTGATTCTGAACGTCTTTTCAAAGTCTGATGAGATCATGTCGAGAGGCCCGTCAGCTTCAAAAGTTTTCCCAACTGGACCTGTCTTAATTCGTGATCCAAGGGTGTCGAACAGAACAAAACCAGGAGTCTTCAGTTTGCCGCTTTGGTCATTAATGGCTTGAACATTCAGAACCTGGAGATCAGGGTCGTATCCAATCATCCGAAGGGATGTTGGCTTGATCCCGTCGAGTTGTTGTGCATTGATGTTGGCGATATAAAGTGGAATGGTTTCGCGAATGCCTTCGATGCCCAGTGCTTGAAAAAGCTGTGATTGAGGAAACTGCTGAAAACTGCCGCTATTCACTGTCGCAGGGCTAATCAGCACGAGATCTGTTTCAAGTGCGTTGTAGAACTTGGTGGCGCTTTTCAGAAGGCCGGATTGAAAGCCAAGCTGCATGTACATCAACAAAGCGGCAAATCCGATTCCCGTGACGGCAACCAAGTAGCGCACTGGTTGTCGTTTGAGTTGCAGCCAAGCTAGAGGTAGGTCGTTGAGATTTAACCTCTGAAACCAAGATGTGATTTGGCTCATGGCTTGAAGCGAACGATGACGTTCAAGCCGCTCAGATTGGACAGCTGCTGTTGGAATTCAGGGGCGATGTCAAGTTTCACAAGAATGACGCGAGCATTGACATCGTTGTTGGCTGCTACTGCAAATAAGTCTCTCTGGGATACTTTGCCGATAATCGATTTCAGCGTGGCCTGCACTTCACCTTCAAAACCTCCGGTTTCGGCTTTGACGGTTGCTAATTGGCCAATGCGCAATCGATTGACGTCGGTCTGAAAAACCTGCGCCCAAACTTGCATCGAATCGGTGCGGCCGATGACTGCTAATCCTTCATCGGTCTGCTTCATTCCTGGCCAGCTGTAGATCCTGATCAGCTGACCGTCGAGCGGAGAGCGAACCTCCGCTGACGCCAATTGGCTACGGGCCTGCTCGACGGACGCCTTAGCGGCAGCGACGTCAGCTTGCCGTTCCAGGATGCTGGCGGTGGTTTTGGCCAGTTCTTCCTCAGAAATGGCACCGTCCTGGAAAAGTTCTTTGCCGCGGTTTTGGCTGACCTTCAAAAAGGGCAACAGCGCACCTGTCGACTTCAATTTGGATTCAGCTTGTGCCAGTGCCGATTGCAATTCGTCGTAACTGCTGAGTCTGACGAGCACTTGCCCCTTGGTGATCGTGTCGCCCTCGCCGACAAACCAACGCTTAACGATCTCATTCCCACCAGCGGTTCCTGCCGGAATGGAAAGAGGAACAAGGCTTCCCTCAGGTGTCAGACGGCCGAGCGCTGTGACTTCTTTGGGTTGGCTGACAACCGGAGGAGGGCTGGGCTTTGGCTTGAGAACGCTCCAGCCGATGGCACCAGCAGCGACAACCCCAGCAATGATGAGACCTTTTCGGAGTGCGTGGCGATTGTTGGGCTGGCTCGCCATCGTCGGTCCTACGTCAGGTTCGGCGCAGCACTTTAAGCTATGTCTGGATAAGATGGGCGCCGCTTTGGTCCTCGAAAATGCGCAAGTTCGCTGTCGATAAAGGCGACTACATCTACCACTCGGAAGATGCCAGCAGTGCCATCTATCTCGTGAAAGCGGGCATGATTGAGATGACGACGCAATACCCCGAGACGGGCGAAGGTGTCGATTCAACCCATGGCCCCGGGCATGTGTTCGGAGAAGTTGAAATTATTGATAGCCGTCCTCGAATCGCCAGCGCCCGCGCTGCTAAAGCCTGTCAGCTCATCGAGATTCCCAGAGAGGAGCTCATGGAAATTCTCTACGTCAAGCCAGAGAAAAGCTTGATGCTTGGGAAATCAACGTTCGAGCACCTCAAGGCGCTGTATGACGATGCCTCTCTCGATTCTGACCTCGAACGTCTTCGCGAGGAGATGCACGTCAGCATTCGTGATGCCGTCGTGGCCCACGAATCTCGCGTGGTGAAAAGCCACAACGGTATGGCTGCCATCGCCGTGCCGATTATTCTGCTGGTGCTCTTAGCTGGCGCGTCTTACTGGTTCTTCCATCGCGCCTAGTCGGCTCACCATTTGTCCCTTGTCAGCGAAACGATGCCTCGTCAGATCCCCAGCGATGCCGAAAAGTCGAAAGCCATTGATGAGTTTCGCGCCGACCTGCAAGAGGCAGTCGAGGAAGGTGTCGATGACCATGAATCCAAGATGACCAAAATGGGTTTTCTGTTTCTTGGGATTTTTGTTGGTGTGATCGGAATCGCCGCCTTGCTTCCTTGAGCTCCCCAAAAAATCCCATAAAAAAAGCAGGTCAGTGATGACCTGCTTTTTGATGGAGCGGTTCACTCGTCTCGCTCGTCAGACAGCGGTTTTCTGATTGGCCAGAAGATCTTTGAGCTTTGAAAGTTCGCCAGCCCAGCGTGGGTCAGGGGCTTCCTCAGCTTTGGCATCACTGTGAACAACCTTGTTCACGGCTTTGCGCGCGGAGCCCGGTGCGTGGCCGTTGTTCTGACCCCGGCGACCGCCGCCAGCGTTGTTGTCGCGCCGCTCAGAACGCTCGACGCGAAGAGCATTGCCTCCGAACTCCTTGCCGTTGAACTGTTCAATCACGGCATCAGCGACCTTCTCGTCGTCGATGTTCGCGAAACCAAACCCGCGACAAGCGCCGGTTTCGCGGTCGAGAACGGCCTTGAAGCGAATCCCCTCCCCGACGTTGGCGAGCTGAGCTTCAAGCTCTTTGCTCTCAAAATTCTGCGGCAGATTGCCGATGTAAAGACGCACGCTCATGAAACGGGGAAGGGGAAAGAAAAACTGCGTGTCAGGCCGATCGTTGTCGTCGCTGCAAGGGCAGTTAATCACAGGACCCATTCGTAGCGGTTGAAACCGAGTGATGGGAAAGCCAGGATCGCGCTGCGCTGAGCGCCTGCTCGCGGTTAGTGAGACGACCATACGCGCGCTCTAGGGTCAGGTGTCTGATCAGCGCGCCCAAGATCGGCCCTGGAGTCACTTTAAGGTCTTGCTGGAGGCTGTTGCCATCGATCGGTGGTCGTGGATGGAATAGCGGGTCCTCAGGATTTCTCCAACGCCTTAGCCAGTGCTGTTGCTCAGGTCCCGGCAGGGTGAGAATGAAGGCTGGGAGATCGTTTTCAAGATCTTGATGAAGCTTGAGTCGATCCTGTTCCGACAGCTGATCGGGATGGACGCAGGGCTCTTGTCCCAGCGTCTGCGCCCACCAATGGCGAAGCCGCTCACATCGATGCATTTGTTGACGGCTGCAGCGGAGCTGCTTAAGTCCAGCGTCTGTTAGCAGGGCCGTGAGTCGAGCCAAGGGAAGTGCTTGATCGCGTTCGTTGGCTGTCAGCAGTGCAGAGCCAGCGCTGACCGCTTCTGAACCCTGGGAGAACGCCATGGCGTCCCTTGTGCTCCAGGGGTGCAAGAGGTCTATCTCCCTTGCGGTTCGAATCGCGCAATCTGCGGCGGGTGCCGCGACCAGTCGGAGCACTTCGGCCTGAATCCTTTCGGGGGCTGCATCTTTGAGCAACTCTCGGTTGCGCTGAATCATTTCCAGCGTCCGTGAGTCCATCGTCATGTCGAGTTCCGCCATCAGCCGAATCCCTCTGAGCAGTCTCAGGGGGTCGTCTTGAAGGTTTTTCTCCTGAACGGCGACGATCCTGCCCTCCCGCAGATCCTTCAGTCCTCCCGTGGGATCTTGCAGACGAGGGATCGCGTCGTCCAGCTTGAGACCGATGGCGTTGAGGCGGAAATCGCGTCGGTTCAGATCCTCGTTCAGCGTTGCACCGTCTTGTCTGGCCAGGTCGATGGTCCATCCCTTCAGGGCGACGCGAGCCATGTCTCGTCCGGCATCCAGCACGATGCAGGCTCCTCCATGCTCCTCAGCCAACCGGCGCGCACTGGCGAGAGCCTTTTCGGGAACGATGAAATCAAGATCTGGAGTGTCGGGCAGCCTGCCGAGCAGCCCGTCGCGCACCGCGCCTCCCACCAGTACAGCGCCGGTTGGAAGCTGGTCGATACCCAGCGGCCAGCGTTCTGGTTGGAGACTGCTCCAGAGCTGAGAAGCCATCTGGGTGAGGTCCCCCGTCAGAATGGGTGCCGATCCGGAACGGGGAGGCATGTGCATTTGCGTGGACTGCCGCTGGGTGGACCGATGCCAGGCCTATCACGCGGTGGAGAGGCAGCATGGTGCCCCTCACCTGGCGGAGACCCCGGATCTGAAACCCGTTGATCCCAGGATTCACATCAGTGTGATGGATCTCCCTGATGCACAGGTCGGCGTTGAGTGGGATGTGCGCGCCTGTGGCTCGTTTGAGCGTGATGCCGGCCGCTGGCTTCGGCTCAGGCCAGGACAGGAGTTGCCGCGATGAGCGAGTGGTTGCTAGCCCTGCACAGCTCCACGGAAACTCTCGGGATGGCTCTTGTGGATGCGCGTTTGTCCATCGATCATGCCCAGGTGCAATGCCGCTCCTTGGGGCGCGCCCTCACCAATGAACTGGTGTGCTCTGTTCAGGACCTGCTGCCAACGCATCAGTGGTCGCAAATCACCAGATTGGCTGTCGCTACCGGACCCGGAGGTTTCACAGGCACCCGTCTGACCGTGGTGCTGGCGCGGACCTTGGCCCAGCAACTCAATGTTCCACTGCATGGCATCAGCAGCTTTGCGTTGATGGCCCCGCGACTGTGCCGAGTGCTGCCAGAGTCTGAGCGAAGCAGTCCATTCTCTATCATTCAGACGTTGCCCCGGCGGGGGCAGGTGGCAGGCCGCTATCGCATCGTTGATGGGATGGCAGATGAACTTGAGGTGCCGCGATTGCTCGGTCCTGATGAGCAGCCTTCTCCTGCTGTATCCATGACGGTGGATGTACCGGCTGATGTGTTGCAGCTACTGCGCTGTTGCCGTTTTTTCCATGACGCGCAGCGTGCCGGTCCCTGGGATCCAGTGCTCCCGATCTATCCCACGTCCCCAGTGGGCACGGTTTGATGGCTCTGGGCGGCCGCTCGTTGTTGTTGTGCTCGGCTTTTCTACTGGCTGCAGGCGTGGCAGGTCCGTTGCGCCCTTTCCTGGAGGCTGCGCTAACCAACCATGAGCCCCAGCGCATCCTGGTGTTAGGAGGTGATGCCGATCGAGAGCGCGTTGGCTTGAATCTTGCCCGCCGCATGAACCTCCCACTGGTGGTGAGCGGTGGGACCAATCCCGAGTACGCCCAGTGGTTGATGCAGGATGCTGGACTTGAGCCAGACCGTGTTCGTCTCGATTACCGCGCGCAGGACACCCTCGGCAATTTCACGTCGCTCGTCGACGAACTTCACCGTGAGGGTGTCCGTCATCTGCTGCTGGTGACCAGTGCAGATCACCTGCCTCGTGCCATGACCGTCGGTGGCATCGTCGCCGGGAGCCGTGGGATCCGTTTGACCGGGATCCCTGTGAGCTGTGCGGACCACTGTCGCGAAGAAGGCCTGGGCAAGCGCGTTGGCGATGGTTTACGAGCGGTGGCTTGGGTCGCAACTGGCAAAGATCTCAAACCTTGGGCGCGCCTTCACTGGCCTCAGGTGTTTACGGAACCCTGATCGAGCATCGCGTTGATGCGACGCTGCAGTTCGCGTGTGGTGGCTTCGAGGTCGGGTTTACGTCGGCTCGCAGGAGGCGGCACGGGTTCCCCGATGCGCAGAAACAGCGGCACCAGCCGAGGAAGGGTTTGCCCGCTACCGAGGGCACGATGGCTGTTCAAGATGGCAACGGGCAGGAGAGGTGCGCCGGACCGCGCCGCCAGCAGAGCCGCGCCTGGCATGGGGTTGTTGACCCGGCCATCGGGCTGACGTGTGCCGTCAAGAAACACGCCAATCGCCCAGTCTTCCTGCAGCTTGGCGGTCGCGGTGCGGATCGCCTCGCGATCGCTTGCCCCTCGGTTGACGGGGTAAGCACCACAGGCCCGGATCAGTCGACCCAATAATGGAATCCGAAACAGTTCGGCCTTGGCCATGAAGGCCACTGGTCGTCCGAGGCCATGACCCAGCAAGGGTGGGTCTAGGTGGGAGCCATGGTTCGCCACCACCACGAGCGGACCGTGCATTGGCACGCGCGTGTTGCCAGTGGTCCTTCCCCGGAACACCAAACGGAAGAGGGGAAACACCAGCAAGGCGCTCACCAGCCGGTAGACAACACTTGGAGACGGCGCTGGCAGCCCCTCGAGGGCAGCCGTGTTGGCGGTCGTGATCTTGGAAGTGCGCACGCTCAAAGGCCGAGATCGCCGGCATTGGCCAGCTGATGGCTGGTGACGCCGCGCATTGAACGCTTTGCGAGGCCACTGAGCACGTTGCCTGGGCCAATCTCCACCAGGGTGTCGACACCTGCGGCTGCAAGGGCTTCCATCGTTTCTCTCCAGCGCACACCGGTGGTCATCTGCTGGCGCAGTCGTTGTTTGAGTTCGCTGCCATCGCTGCTGGGCGTGGGGTCGGTGTTGCTCAGCACCGGCATGCGCGCATCGGCAAACGTGAGCGTGTCGAGATGCGCTGAGAAGGCCTCAGCCGCATCAGCCATGAAGGGTGAGTGGAAGGCGCCTGACACCGCAAGGGGGATGGCCCGTTTGCAGGTGAGTGCCTCGCTGACACTGCCGACAGCCTCAGGACTGCCGGATAGAACCACCTGGGCTTCGCTGTTGTCGTTGGCAATCACCACATCCGCTGTGTCGGCTACAAGCGCATTCAGTTGATCGCGGTCAAATCCGATGACCGCCGTCATGGCACCTCCACCTGCAGTGGACATGAGTTCGGAGCGGCGCTGCATCAGCTCTAAGCCCGTGGCGGCATCGAAAACGCCCGCGGCATACAGCGCCACCAGTTCGCCCAAACTGTGACCTGCCACCAAAGAGGGCTCACGGCCCTGGCGCAGTAGCTCATCGACGATCAGGGATTCGACGACAAACAACGCTGGCTGGGTGTTGCGGGTGTCGTTTAGATCCGCAGGTGTAACGCTCTCACCGGCTTCTCCTTTGCAGATGGCGAGGAGATCCCTTCCCAGACGCTGGGATGCCAGATCGAAGCGCTCTTCGGCCCCGGGAAGGCTCAGGATCGAATCGGCCATGCCGATTTTCTGAGACCCCTGACCAGGAAACACCCAGGCTATCGACATGCACTCCGCCGCAATGGTTCCGGGAGCCTACGCGGGACCCTGCCACCGCAACAGCGCTGCTCCCCAACTCAACCCTGCGCCGAATCCACTGCTGGCCAGCAGGTGGCCCCGGCGGATGCGTCCGTCGCGCACAGCTTCATCGAGCACTAAAGGAATCGTGGCTGCCGATGTGTTGCCGTAATGGGCCAGGTTGCTGAGCACCTTCTCGTGGGGAATCGAGAAGCGATCGGCCACGGCATCCAGAATGCGTTGGTTGGCCTGGTGCAGCAGCAGCCAGTCGATCTCGTTAGGGCCGATATCGCATTGGTCCAGTAGCGACTGCAGGATGGCGGGGACTTCGCGAACAGCGAATTTGTAGACCTCTTGGCCGTTCATTGCAATCGGCCGATAGCCACCCTGGCGGTGCTTCGCTTGGCCAGCCAGCGGAGCCGCAGTGTCAAGAGCGGGGAGATTGAGCACGCCTCCACGGGTGCCATCGCTGTGCAGCAGGAAGCCATGGAGCCCATCGCCGTCGCTGGCTTCTAGGGCCAGGGCCCCTGCACCATCGCCGAACAGTACACAGCTGCGCCGGTCGTCCCAGTCGACAAATCGACTCAACTGGTCGGCTCCAATCACCAGAACCCTGCGCATGGCACCGGTGCGCAGGTACTGGGACGCAGTGACCAGTGCGAACAGAAAGCCACTGCAGGCCGCTGTCAGATCAAAAGCGACGGCATGGCTGGCACCGAGGGCGGCTTGGACGCGAGGTGCAGAGCCGAAGAGATCGTCGGGGGTGGAGGTGGCGAGCAGCACCAGGTCAAGGGTGTCTGCCGACCAGCCGGCCATCTCCAGGGCCGAATTCCCCGCCTTGGTCGCCAAGTCGGTGAGGCTTTCCTGTGGGCTGCTGACCCGCCGACTGCCGATTCCTGTTCGGGTCCGGATCCATTCATCACTGGTCTCCACACGCAGACCCAGCTGGTCGTTGCTGATCACCTGTTCAGCCTGAGCGCTACCGCAGCCGATTAGGGCGACGCCACGGGAGTGCGGTGATGCTCCAGCCAAGAGAAGATCCAAGCGGTGGCGTCAGTCAATCACAGTCCTGCAGCGCAATCTTTGGATTGGTGGCGACGCTCAGGCCTTCGAGACCACTTGCGCTCCCAGCTGAGCGAGATCGTCCATGACGCCGTGACTGGCAGCGGAGTGGGCCAGGCGTAGAGCGCTCACCACCGAGAGGGCTTTGCTGCTGCCGTGGCCGATCACGCAGATGCCATTGACGCCAAGCAGAAGTGCACCGCCATGTTCGGCGTGGTCCAATCGTTTCTTGATGCGCTTCAGGTTGCTACGCAGAAACGCGGAACCCACCTTGCCTCGGCGTCCACGCGGCAATTCGGCCCTCAAGACCCCCAGCAAGACACTGCCGACTGATTCCAGAAATTTGAGCAGGACGTTGCCCGTGAAACCATCGCAAACCACCACGTCGAACTCGCCCGACAGCACATCCCTGCCTTCACAATTTCCCGCGAAGTGGAAGCGTGATTCGTCGCGGAGGAGCGCATGGGTGCGAACAGCAAGATCATTGCCTTTGCATTCCTCTTCTCCAATGTTGAGAAGGCCGATTCGGGGCTGGCTGACCTGCAACACATCACGGCTGTAGATGTTTCCCAGCAGAGCGAATTGGTGCAGATAGGAGGGTTTGCAATCCATGTTGGCGCCTACATCGAGCACCAGCACCGGCTGTCCAGGATCCTTGGTGGGGAAGAGGGCTCCAATGGCCGGCCGGTCAATCCCGGCCAGACGACCGAGACGGAAGATCGCTGAGGCCATCACGGCACCGGAGTTTCCAGCCGAATACACCGCCTGGGCTTCGCCGCGTTTGACGAGGTCCATAGCCACGTTGATGCTCGCGTCGCGTTTGCGGCGCACCACCGTGGCCTCCTCATGCATCTGGACAGATGGCCCGCTGGTGATCAGCTCAAGATGACCGGCATCAATGACGGTGTTGAGTGCTTGCGATAAGCCCGTTGCCGCAGCTGCTTCGAGCACCCGATCGGTCTCGCCCACAAAACGGATCTTCACCGCCAGGCGTTCAATCGCCTGTAGGCATCCCTCCAGAATCGGTCCTGGAGCATGGTCGCCGCCCATGCCATCGACGGCCACCCAAACGCGGTCGTCGTCGTTAATGGGCTCCTCGAAGCCAGGAACCCCGCCTTGCAAACGTCGCAAGGGATCCATTACTGGCTGCAGCACGGATCCCGCCATATTCCCAGCACTGTTCACAACCGTGCCGGCCATGGAGGTCACGGAACCGGCAACGTTGCCTGCGGCGCTTGCCGAGGTTGTGGCCGTGTCCACCAGACTGGTCACGGCAGCATTGCGCCGGTACCAAATCACCAGGCGCCGAACCGCTTTTGATCGGCGGGCTTTGATCCTCGGCGCAACGTCCGGGGAGTGGTCAGGGTCCTTCGGAGGCAACGGAATCGACGATGCGCTGGAACAGGTAGCCGGTGCCGCGAGCCGTGAGAATCAGCTCGGGGTTGGCCGGGTCATCTTCCAGTTTGGAACGAAGCCGGGAAATATGAACATCCACCACGCGGGTGTCTACATGACGCTCGGGGGTGTAGCCCCAAACTTCCTTGAGGATTTCTCCACGGCTGAAGGGTTCTCCTGAACGGCTGACCAGCAGCTCGAGGAGGCTGAACTCCATTCCGGTCAGGCGAATGCGTTCGTCGTTGCGGAAGACCTGACGTTTGTTGGTGTCGATGCGCAGGTCCGACACCTGGATGACACCTGAGTTAGGGATCCCTGCCGCCTGCTCTTTTTCCACGCGGCGGAGAACGCAGCGGATCCTGGCCTCCAACTCCTTGGGGCTGAAGGGTTTGATCACGTAGTCATCGGCGCCAAGTTCCAGGCCTGTGATGCGGTCAGCCACGTCACCAAGGGCCGTGAGCATCACGATCGGGACGTCTGATTCCTTGCGTAGTTCCTGGCAGACCCCATAGCCATCCAGTTTCGGCATCATCACGTCGAGGACGACGAGGTCAGGGTTGCAGTTTGGAAATTTCTCGAGAGCTTCCGTCCCGTCGCTGGCGGTGACCACGTTGTAGCCGATCATCGAGAGGCGGGTCTCGAGGATCCTGCGGATGCTGGCCTCGTCATCCACCACGAGAATGGTTTCTTTGGAAGGTGCTGAGGCCGTCATGGCGCCGGCAAAAAGCGTTACTCGTGATCACAAATAGGTGATTGACAGGTTCATTCGTTCACGCTCAGCCAACTTTCTTCATTATTCGACGTGCCCCGATCTGTCACTCTCTACGTCTGCCAGAGCTGCGGTGCCCAGACGCGCCAGTTCTTTGGGCGATGCAACAGCTGCGGAAGTTGGAATTCGCTCGTTGAACAGACAGCACCAAAAGATGATGGTCGGCGGCGGCGGGCAGCCGCTGATCCTGCAGTCGCTCCGAAGCCTCGCCGCTCCACGGCGATGGCCTCGCTTGGGGATCAACCTCTGCAGCGGCTTCCCAGTGGCTATGACGAGCTTGATCGCGTGCTTGGCGGAGGACTCGTGCCTGGGTCCTTGGTGCTGGTGGGGGGAGACCCTGGCATCGGCAAAAGCACGCTGCTTTTACAGAGTGCGTCGTCTATGGCCCGCGACCGCTCTGTTCTGTACGTGAGTGCCGAGGAGTCAGCTCAGCAGGTGAAGCTGCGCTGGCAACGCCTGACGGCGGAACGCAGTGACCTCCAGCTTCTGGCGGAGACCGATCTGGAGTTGGTTCTTGAGGAACTGGAAGCACTGCAGCCCGATGTGGCAGTGATCGACAGCATCCAGGCGCTTCATGACGCCGATCTTTCGAGTGCTCCAGGGTCTGTGGCTCAGGTCCGGGAATGTGCCGCTGCTCTACAGCGTCTGGCCAAGCGTCAGAACACGGCTCTCTTGCTGGTTGGCCATGTCACCAAAGAAGGCGTTCTGGCTGGCCCGAAAGTGTTGGAACACCTGGTGGATGCGGTGTTGACCTTCGAAGGCGATCGATTCGCCAGTCATCGCCTGCTTCGCGCAGTGAAGAATCGCTTTGGCGCCACCCACGAATTGGGCGTGTTCGAGATGCGGGGCCAGGGGCTGGCGGAGGTTGGCAATCCCAGTGAGCTGTTTCTCAGCGGCGAGCGGGCCAGCGGCGTGGCCACGATCGTGGCTTGCGAAGGCACGCGCCCACTGGTGGTGGATTTGCAAGCACTGGTCAGCACCACCAGCTATGCCAGTCCGCGTCGCACGGCCACGGGCATTGCTGTGAATCGACTCCATCAGATCTTGGCGGTGCTGGAAAAGCACATGGGTCTGCCGCTGTCGCGTTTTGACTGTTATCTGGCAGTGGCTGGAGGGTTGGATGTGGAAGAGCCTGCTGCGGATCTCGGCGTGGCCGCGGCTGTAGTCGCCAGCTATCGCGACCTCACGCTTCCAGCCGGCACTGTGCTCCTTGGTGAACTGGGCTTGGGCGGACAGCTCCGACCGGTCGGGCAGCTGGAGCTGCGTTTGCAAGAGGCTGTGCGACTGGGTTTTCGTCGTGCTGTGGTGCCGCGGGGCAGCGGTCTCGCTCCGGTGGCCGCAAGGCTTGATCTTGCGCTGCTCGAGGCTGGTTCGATCACCGAAGCTCTTGTGCTGGGGCTTGGGGTCGGACCTGATGACGACAGCCTCTGAACGCGTCAGAAATACACGTCAACATTGCTGCGACCACTGGACTTGAGCCAGTTTTCGATGTCCAGGTAACCACCGGGATTCAGACGCACAGCCTGAGTCCATGCCTCGGCGGCCTTGTCGAGCCAGCCGTCGGCCTCATCGCGTCGGCCCTCCTCTTCAGCCATCCGACCACGTTTTTCGTAGATGAGCCCCATGTTTTTGAGGCATGACGGCTGCTTCGGATTCTCTTCGAGAGCCTTGAGATAAGTCTCGATTGCTCGATCTTCTTCGCCATTGCTCATGTAGATGATCGCCATGTTTTTGAGGGTTTCACCACGGTCGATCGGGTTCTCCTCGAGCTTCAGGCTTTCTTCGTAGTTTTCAAGGGCTTCGGCGTAGTCACCATCGTTTTGGGCGGATAAGCCATCGCGGTAATACACATAAGCCTCTTTGGCTCTGGGGTTGATCGGCAGCAGCTTCACGATCAGATCGGCCATCACCGTGAAGCTTTTGTCGATGAAGTTGTCGTTGCGATTGCTGCGGGGCACGGAGAGCCGGACGGTTGTCCCCATCCTGAACCCAATGGGCACTGCTTAGCGTGGTGTGGTGTGAACCGTTGATGTGTCTGCTTCCGCACCCCACTCATCTGCTTCATCCGCCCCTTCCCACGCGGTGCTTCTCGACATCGACGGGATGAAATGTGGTGGCTGTGTGCGCGCGGTGGAACGCACTTTGCTGGATCAGCCTGGAGTGGCGGATGCCAGCGTCAATCTGGTCACTCGCAGCGCATGGCTTCGCCTGGAGGGTGAACCCCCTCCGGAGTCACCTCAGTCTCTCGAGGGTGTTCTGGAAGCGCTCCAAAACAGGGGTTTTCCCGCCAAATTGCGCCCGAGCGGTGTCGTTGGTCAGACCGATACGCCGGAACAGGCCTGGGGGTGGTGGCGTCAGTGGCGTCAGCTGATGGTGGCCTTGGTGCTGCTGCTTCTCTCCGGTCTTGGCCATTTGGCCGAGGGAGGGACACTGTCGCTGCCGTTGATTGGCAGTCTTCCGTTTCATGCCGGACTGGCGACCGTGGCGTTGTTCGGCCCTGGGCGTCCGATTTTGAGCGGTGGATGGAAGGCCCTCCGTAGCGGTGTTCCGAGCATGGACACCCTGGTGAGCCTTGGTGTCGGCAGCGCTTATTTGGCCAGCATCGTCGCGCTCATCTGGCCGCGAGTGGGCTGGCCCTGTTTCTTCAATGAACCCGTGATGCTGCTGGGTTTCGTTCTGTTGGGGCGCTTCCTGGAAGAGCGTGCGCGCAGGCGCACCGGCCGGGCCCTGCAGGAGCTCGCAGCGCTGCAGCCCAACACGGCACGTTTGCTAATGGCGGATGCCACTGTGCGTGAGGTGCCCGTGTCTTTGTTGCGCCCTGGTGAACGCATTCAGCTCTTGGCAGGCGATCGGATTCCGGTCGACGGTGTGGTGTGTGAGGGGCGATCAGCGGTCGATTTGTCCAGCCTCACTGGGGAACCTCTCCCCCTGGATGCTGAGCCGGGTACCGAGCTCAGTTCCGGGTGCCTGAATCTCGAGGGCACCTTGGAGCTGGAGGTGCAGCGGGTCGGTAGCGATACCGCTCTGGCTCGGATCATTGCTCTGGTGGAGCAAGCCCAAGCAAGGCGAGCACCGATCCAGGGCCTCGCGGACCGTGTGGCGGGCCGCTTTTGCTACGGCGTGGTCAGTCTGGCGGTGGTGACGTTCCTGTTTTGGTGGCAGCTGGGAAGTCGTCTCTGGCCCCAGGTGCTGGAGGTGCCTGTGGTGATGATGGACCACGGTTCAGGCCATGGCTTGCATGGTGGGCTTGGGGCTGGCGCTCAGACGCCTTTCGGTCTGGGATTGCAGCTTGCGATCGCTGTGCTTGTGGTGGCTTGTCCCTGTGCCCTGGGTCTGGCCACCCCCACGGTGATTACCGTCTCCTCGGGACTGGCCGCTCGCCAGGGCTGGTTGTTCAGGGGTGGTGATGTGATCGAGCAGGCCGCCTCTGTCGAACGCATGGTGTTTGACAAAACCGGCACCCTCACCCTGGGACGTCCCTTGGTGGATGACGTATTGGCCACGGAGGATGCGGCACGAGTCATTCAGTTTGGAGCGAGTCTGGAACAGACCAGTCGTCATCCCCTGGCTCATGCCTTGATGCAGGAAGCGCAGCGGCGCAACATCCCGCTTCTTCCCGTGCAGGCCAGTCGAACGTTCCCTGGGGCTGGCATGCAGGGCACCTTGGACACTCTTCAGGGCGAGGTCAGGGTCGGCTCTCCAGAATGGATGCAAGCCGAAGGCGTGGCCTGGTCGTCTGCGCAGCAGTTGGTTGTGCAGGCCGCCCTCAAGCGTGGTCAGACGTTGGTGGCGGTTGCTGTGGATCACGAGCCGCTGGGTCTGGTCGCCATTGATGACGGCCTGCGTCCGGATGCTGTTGTTGCTTTGCAACGTCTGCGCACTCAGGGTCTCTCGCTGGCCATGTTGAGTGGAGACCGTCGTCGTGCTGTTGAGCAGGTTGGCCAGGCCCTTGGTTTCACGGATGATGAACTGGCCTGGCAGTTGCTCCCGGCGCAGAAGCTCGAGCGTCTCGAGCGCTGGAAAGCCAAGGAAGCCGTGGGCATGGTCGGCGATGGCATTAATGATGCCCCGGCTCTCGCTGCTGCTGATCTCGGCATCGCTGTGGGAACTGGCACGCAGATCGCGCAAGACACAGCGGATCTGGTGTTGCTGGGAGATCGTCTCGAAGCGCTGCCGGAGGCTTTGACCCTGGCCCGCCGCACCATGGCCAAGATCCGTCAGAACCTCTTCTGGGCCTTTGGTTACAACCTCATCGCCCTCCCTGTGGCGGCAGGTGTATTGCTACCGGGTTTCAACCTGCTGCTCTCCCCACCTCTGGCCGCGTTGCTGATGGCCCTCAGTTCTGTGACCGTGGTGCTGAATGCTCTGAGCCTTCGCCTGCGTTAACCATGGCCGGACGTTTTCTGGTGCTTGAGGGCATTGATGGTTGCGGTAAAACCACGCAACTGAAGCTGCTCTCGCAATGGTTGCCCGGCAGTGGCCTCATGCCTGCAGGAGCAACCTTGCTTCTTACCCGGGAACCAGGGGGGACCCCTCTGGGGAAGGCCTTGCGGGAGTTGTTGCTCCATCCCCCCCAAGATTCGGCGCCTTCGCCCACTGCCGAACTGCTGATGTACGCGGCTGACCGCGCTCAGCATGTGGAGCACTTGATTCGGCCCGCTTTGGATAGGGGCGACTGGGTTCTCAGCGACCGATTCAGTGGTTCAACCCTGGCGTATCAGGGCGATGGTCGTGGTTTGGATGCGTCCACAATTCGCGATTTAGAACGGATTGCGACGGCCGGAGTGATACCGGATCTCACCCTTTGGCTGGACCTTCCCATTGCCGTCAGTCTTCGTCGTCGCCAGGAGCAGATGGCTGATCGGATTGAGGCGGAAGGAACCGCATTTCTGGCCCGGGTCGCTGAAGGTTTCCGGAGCCTGGCCGGCGAACGCGGTTGGGCTGCAGTGGCGGCTGATCGCACGCCAGAGCAGGTGCAGCGAAGTATCCGAGCGCAGGTTGAGGCCAAAGCGGCACAAGGTTGGATCTGATGCGGGGGTTGTTCGCAGATCTGCAGGGGCAGCCATTGGCACAACAGCTTCTTGAGGCTGCCTTGGATCAGCAGCGACTCGCTCCGGCCTATCTGTTCAGTGGTCCGGATGGGGTCGGACGCCGCCTTGCGGCACAGCGTTTCCTGGAGGGGTTACTGAGTGGGGGCGGATCGGACGCCCGCGAGCGTCGCCGCTTGGAAGAACGCAACCACCCTGACTTGTTGTGGGTGGAGCCCACCTATAGCCATCAGGGACGCCTGATCCCTCGATCAGAGGCGGAAGCGGCCGGCGTGAGTCGTCGCACACCACCGCAAGTGCGGCTGGAGCAGATTCGTGGGTTGAGTCAGTTCCTGGCACGGCAGCCCCTCGAATCCCCCCGAGGCTTGGTGATCCTTGAGCAGCCGGAGGCCATGGCGGAAGGTGCGGCCAATGCTTTGTTGAAAACGCTGGAGGAACCGGGTCATGGACTGCTGATCCTGCTCAGCGCTGCGCCTGAACGGTTGCTCACAACCATTCGCTCGCGTTGTCAGCAGATCCGTTTCACCCGGCTCACCGAAGCCTGCATGGCTTCGGTGCTGGACAGTCTTCCCAACAACGAGGGTGATCAGGCTTTGACTCTGGCCTCCAGTCAGCCTGAATTAATTGCCCTGGCTGCGGGTTCTCCAGGGGCGCTTCTGGAACATGTGCGGATCTGGAGGTCCATTCCCGACGATCTCAAGCAACGGCTTCAGACCCTTCCGCTAACGCCGGTTGAGGCGATGGCGCTAGCCCGAGACCTCAGCGATCAACTGGAGGGCGAACAGCAACTGTGGCTGATTGGCTGGTGGCAGCAACATCTTTGGCGCTCTCATGGTCGGGAAGAGCTCCTCGTCAGGCTTGACCGTCTTCGGCAACACCTGCTGTCCTTTGTTCAACCCAGACTTGCCTGGGAGGTGGCCTTGCTCAATCTCAGTCAGGCCTGACAACGTCGGAGAGATCAAGCGCTGGCGCGACTGTCCTGATCTTTCTGGTCCCGATCTTGGCGCGCCTGGGCTAGCACGTCTTGAAGACCTTCAAGCTGAGCACCTGTTGGGAGCTCAAGGCAATAACCAGCTCCGTACACCGTCTTGATGAAGCGGGGCTTGCGGGGATCAGGCTCGAGCTTGGTGCGCAGGTGACGCACGTGCACGCGGATCGTTTCAATGTCGTCGTCTGGTTCATAGCCCCAGACCTCTTTCAGAATCAGCGAAGGAGCCACGGTCTGGCCATGCCGCTGCAACAGACAGTGCAGCAGTTCAAACTCCAGGTGGGTGAGCCTCACCGGCTTGTCAAACCAAATGGCTTCAAAGCGCTCCGGAACGAGCGTGAGCGGGCCGTAACTGAGAATTTCGTGGTGGTTGCCGCTGGTGCCAACCGGAGCCCGATCGCTGCGGCGAAGCAGTGCTTTGATGCGAACTTGGAGCTCTTCGAGATCGAACGGTTTGGTGAGGTAATCATCAGCGCCTGAATTGAAACCGCTGACTTTGTCTTTGGTGCCACCCAGGGCCGTCAGCATCAGGATCGGGATCGCGGCAGTGCGGTCGTCGCGTCTCAGGCGCTGACAAAGCGTGAGACCGTCGACCTTGGGCAGCATTAGATCCAACAGGATTAGGTCGGGGCTGTATTGAAGAGCTAATGCTTGCCCTTTGATGCCGTCGTCAGCGCTTTGCACATCAAAGCCGCTGTGCTCCAGGTGACCACCCACCAACTCGCGCATGTCCCTGTCATCTTCGATTAGCAAAATGCAGGGCTTCATCGACTTGCCGGTAAGAGAACGTGGTGGACGTGGTTAGGCCGCGTCATGGCTTGACAGATTCTCTCAAGGTTCCATACCTCCTGCATTGATCGGGTAATCGGGAAGGGGTGGGTGAAATCGCTGCTGATCCCTTGCGCTGAAAGCGATTTGGCCTTCTGTGGCCATCGATGCTTAGGTCGGCCTCTATAGAAAGTCTTCGCTTTCCATGGGGCTTTGTGACAGAAAATCCATTGCTCGAGGCTTTTTTGAGCCAATGCGCACGCGTGCTGCGTCTGGCGCGTCGGCGTCATCCCGATGGATGGATTTGATTTCACAAATAAAAAACCGCGTCTGAGGTCTTCAGACGCGGCCTGTTGACCATGAAACTCCCCGGGCGGGATTCGAACCTGCGACCAATCGATTAACAGTCGACCGCTCTACCGCTGAGCTACCGAGGAATGTAACGGGAAGAACTTACCCCTCAGCCCTGCCGTCCGGCAAGGGGTTCAAGGCGGCGACGCAGAGCCGGGCCGTTCTGCCAGTGACCGATGCGACCCCGTTCCATTTGGGCGGCTCCGTCGGCATGGTCAAGTTCGCCGAGTCGATGGGTGATCCAAAGTGCTGTTAAGGGATTGCTGGATCGGTGGCAAAGCTGTTGGACGGTGGTGAGGATCGCGGTCTGGCTGGTGGGGTCGAGCAGCGCAGTGGGCTCGTCAAGCAGCAGCAGGTTGGCGTCACTGGCTAGGGCGCTAGCGATGGCAAGCCGTTGTTTTTGTCCTCCGCTGAGTGTGTGAATAGGGCGTGATGCCATGCCCGCCATCCCCACTTGTTCCAAGAGATGTTTGATCTTGCGTCGCTGCATCGTTTGATCGAGCCCAGGGGGCAAGTTCAGCAGCACTTCGCTGCCGCAACTGGGAAGCAAAAGTTGGTGGTCCGGGTTCTGGAACACCAGTGCCGGGCGAAGCTTGCAATCAATGTGCCCCGATTGGGGCTTGATCAGACCACTCAAAATCCGAAATAACGTGCTTTTGCCGCTGCCATTGCTGCCCACCAGCATCCAGAGGCCTGGACCGGAAATCTGAAAGCTGCAGCGATCAAGCGCACGGGTGCCGCAGGGCCAGCTGTAGCTGACCCGCTCAAACCGCAGTCCCGCTTGCCCGGCTCCATGTTGCACAGGCATTCAGGCTTCGAATGAAAACCCTGGACGTTTGGTGCCACCGGTAGCGGCTGTCTTTTCGTAGATCTGAACAGCCAGCAGATCGCTGGTGAGCACGCTGAGGCGTTTGCCTTCAACCTTTTCACAGGTGAGTTCAAGCAGGCGAGGCTGTCCCTGCTCAAGTGCAGTGCGCACCTGCTGATAGAGGGCTTCAGCGGCCTCGCTTTCCTTGCGTTGCACGGACACCGGCATGGGGCTCATGCGAAGAGCCAGCTCAATCACGTACACAGAGGCATCCTTATTTCTCTCGCCATCTTCGCGGATGGAAGCTGCTCCTGAAGTCGTGAGCATTTCTACTCATGTCTGCCTTTAATTCCACGTCTGGTGCCCACAGAATCTCTGGCGCCAACTAGGCTCGGCGCGTAAAGCTTCATGAAGCTCTTCTCATGACGATCGCTGTAGGACGCGCGCCACAGCGGGGATGGTTTGACGTCCTCGATGACTGGCTCAAGCGCGACCGCTTCGTTTTTGTCGGCTGGTCCGGCATCCTTCTCTTCCCGACGGCCTATCTGGCCATTGGTGGCTGGCTGACAGGCACCACCTTTGTCACCTCCTGGTACACCCACGGCATCGCCTCGTCGTACCTGGAAGGTTGCAACTTCCTGACTGCTGCTGTTTCAACCCCCGCTGATGCGATGGGTCACAGCCTCCTGCTGCTTTGGGGCCCTGAGGCCCAAGGCGATTTCGTGCGCTGGTGTCAGCTCGGCGGCCTCTGGGCCTTCGTGGCGCTGCACGGTGCCTTCGCTCTGATCGGCTTCATGCTGCGTCAGTTCGAAATCGCACGTCTGGTCGGCATTCGTCCTTACAACGCCATCGCCTTCTCCGGTCCGATTGCGGTGTTCGTGAGTGTCTTCCTGATGTATCCCCTCGGCCAGAGCAGCTGGTTCTTCGCACCCTCCTTTGGTGTGGCCGCGATCTTCCGCTTCCTCCTCTTCCTTCAGGGCTTCCACAACTGGACCCTGAATCCTTTCCACATGATGGGCGTCGCTGGCATTCTCGGCGGTGCACTGCTCTGCGCCATCCACGGCGCCACCGTGGAAAACACCTTGTTTGAGGATGGCGAGCAGGCCAACACCTTCAAGGCGTTCGAGCCCACCCAGGAAGAAGAGACCTATTCCATGGTCACCGCCAACCGCTTCTGGAGCCAGATCTTCGGGATCGCCTTCTCCAACAAGCGCTGGCTGCACTTCTTCATGTTGTTCGTGCCTGTGATGGGCCTGTGGACCAGCTCCATCGGCATCATCGGTCTGGCTCTCAACCTGCGCGCCTATGACTTCGTGTCCCAGGAAATCCGCGCTGCAGAAGATCCCGAATTCGAGACCTTCTACACCAAGAACATCCTTCTGAATGAAGGTCTGCGTGCCTGGATGGCACCGGCTGACCAGCCGCACGAAAACTTCGTCTTCCCTGAAGAGGTTCTGCCCCGCGGCAACGCCCTCTGATCGGACGAATCCTCTCGATTTGGGGCCCCTTGGGGCCCCTTTTTTGTTGGCTTCGGCGCTTAACTTCCACTTCATCGTGAGAGCTATTGCGTGTCGCTTCGCTACGTCAGGGGAGTCCGTTTGAAGAGCTGGTTCCTGAACGGCCTTCTCGGTATTGGCGGTGTGTGTGGTCTTGTGGCCTTCATTCAGCTGGTGTTGTGGATCATCAGGGGCACAGCAGCTGATTCAGGCTGGGGGGTTCTTGCTCTGGTGCTGCTTGCTTTCGGCGTCTGGGGACGCGCGTCGGGCGTGTTGGTTCGCCTTTTTGCCGATGACGATCCTGGGGCGAATCGCGCACGGCAAGTCGCGGTGTGGCTTCTGGTTGTCGCGATGGTGCTGTTGATCATGGGGCTGAAGCTCAGTTCCCCAGACCTCGATGCTTATAAGCGCCTGGTCTTCGGCGAAGGTGGTCTGGTCGAGTGGGGGCAAGTGCTGCTCCTCGTCGCGGCAATCCGTGTGAGCTGGCTGATTGGCGATGACCTGTTCCGCCGGCTCGATGATGCGCGCCCTGGTTGGCTGGCCAGAGGCTTTGTTGCTCTTCTGGGGCTGTTGCTTCTGGAGGAACTGGCCTGGGGGCAGGTGATCTTTAGCTGGCAGACCCCAGAAGCGATCCGAACGATCAATGCTCAGCAGGAAACAACCCTGCACAACATCGGCTGGTTTCAGGATCGTCTGGATGGCTTCACGTTTTTGGCGATGCTGGTTGTGTTGCTGACTGTGGTGCTGGCTCCGCAGGTCGCCCGGAGATTGCTTCGCCATCAGTCTCCCGAGCAACGCTCGCTTGTTTTGGCTCTGTTGCCAGCCTCGTACAGCTGGCCCCTGTTTCTATTCGTGGCCGTGATTGCTTACTGCGTTGCGACGCAATCCTTTTCTGAACTGCTCCATAACCGTGATCAGGAGTGGGGCGAGCTTGTGCTTTATGGATCGGCCTTGCTTCTGCTTCTGCGCACGCGGGTTCTGTTGGGAACGGCTGAATGGCATGCACCTGGGAGCGAGGCAGAGGCTCCTTAATCTGCTCCCATTGGACGTCAGGCTTGCATGAGTGAATCCACCGCATCTGCGGTTCCATCACAAGGTCCGATGCCAGGAGGGGTGAAGGCTCTGGCGGCAGGTTTCTTTCTGGTGTGTTTGGCGATTCAGATCTGGCGGCTGGAGAGTCTCAGTGCCACCTATGACCAGGCGCTCTTTCTGCAAGAACTCTGGTCAACGGCTCAGGGGCGTCCGTTTGAAAGCAGCCTGTCATCGGTTTTGTCTGCGGCTGTGAAAGTGGGCGGTGAACTGCCGTCGGTGGCTTATCTGCATCTCGGCCAACACGCCAATTTCCTCACGTTGCTCATCGCTCCACTGGTGGCTCTGATCGGTAGCTGGGCGCTTCCCCTGGTCCAGGTGGTCGTGTTGACGGCCGCAGGCCTGGTGCTTTGGAGGATTGCCGTCCGGAGACTCCCGGCGTCACTGGCGATCCGGCTGACCGCTGCCTACTACCTCAGTGGTGCCGTGATCGGCCCGGCTCTTGAAAACTTTCATGATCTGATCTGGCTTCCTTTGCTCGGATTCCTTGTGGTGGAAGCACTCTTGGAGCAGCGCCGGCGTCAGCTGGTGCTTGTCGCCGTGATGCTTCTGCTGGTGCGGGAAGACAGCGGTCTTGTCTTGTTCTCGTTGGGCCTTTGGGCCCTGGTGCGTCAGCCCGGTGCACGCTGGAGCGGAGTCGGTCTGATGGCAGCGTCTTTTCTGTGGGTGCTACTGGTTACCGGCTGGATCCAACCGGCCGTTGATTCCTCTCTGTCCGACCGTTTTCTTCAGGAAAAGTTCGGCCATCTCGTGGATGACGTGTCGGGAGGCACCCTGTCGGTGCTGCTCGCCATGCTGCGGCATCCTCTGGCGCTGCTGCAGGCGATTGTGTCTCCCCCTGCTGCCACTTTGGGTTTCCTCTTGGCGCTCAGTCTGCCTCTGCTGCTGATTCCATTGCTGTCGGTGGATTCAGCCTTGCTGGTGGCGGCCCCCCTCCTGATTGCACTGGTGTCGCAAGGTCGCTCGGCACTGTCCGTCACGCTCCGCTACGTGCTGGCTCTGGTGCCCGGTCTCTACCTAGGTTCTGTTCTGTGGTGGCAGCGCCACCTCTCGCTCTGGTCGAAGCGTTGGATCCGTCGCTGCTGGGTGGGTGCTCTGGGACTCGGTCTCACTCTGACCCTGTTGGCGAATCCCCATCGCAGCCTCTCGGCGCTTGTGCCCGACAGCTTTTCACCCTGGGTTCATGTCTCCCCAGCTGCGATGCTCGAACGCCGTGCTGCGCTGCGGGAAGCTGTTGCCTTGATTCCTGACCAGGCCAGTGTGTCGGCTGATACGCCTGTTTTACCTTCGCTGGCGCAGCGGGAGGTGCTGATCCGTTTCCCCAAGTCCATCCAGTATCTCGATCGTTCCGATGAGCCTCAGTCGGTCGATTGGGTGGTGGCATTTCCTGGTCACTATGGGCCGTTGGCGCCTGTGTTTGAGCTTGAGCGCAATCAGCAACGCTTGATCCGGCGCAAGCTCACGCGCCTTGTTGAATCCGGGGACTACCGATTGGTGCACTGTCGTGCAGGCACGGTGGTCTTGCAGCGTGCGTCTGCCGAGATTGCAGCCTCAGCTGAGATGGCAATTGAGCCTCGCTCCTGTTCATCGTTGAACTGAACGATTGCCTGATCATCCTGAACGGCGCTGGGATCAGAAGTCGCCTGGTAGATCCTCGATCGGAAGCAAATAAGTCTGCTTCTGTGGGCCGATCCAAGGGGCTGTGCTGGAAACGGCCAGCTGTTCCAGCCTGGCTCGTTGTTTGTCAGTCAGTGGGCTGTAGGTCTCCTGCCACAGGAAACTGCCTGCCAGATGGCTGGCTCCGGCATCTCTCCACTTCTGGATGCGCTCTGGGGTGAGCTTTTGGCTGGCGATCAGCCAACCTTGGCGACGTGCCAGGTTGAGCAGAGTTGGATCCGGTCCGGTGACACTCACAACGCGAGCGTCTGCGGGGAGCTCGCGTCGAATGGTCTCAGCGAGCGGCATCCAGATCCTGCGTTGCCTCGCTTCCACCGCCCAGTAGTCGAGCGACAGCACCATCACACTGATGAGCAAGGTGATGCAGAGCAACGTTCGGACCAACCAGCGACGCTGATGGGAGTGCCAGGTTTGCCATCCCAGTCCCACAAGGGGCGAGCTGAACAGCAACAACGGGAACTGGTAGTACTCATGCACCGTGCTGGATCGCATGGTCGCCACGGTGCACAACAAAAGTCCGATTCCACCTCCGAGGGCGATGCGCCCACCACCAACGCTCCAGCCGCGAATGGCGCCGATCATCAGGAAGGGAATCCCCACCACGAGCAGTGCTCGAAGCCCGACACGGATGGCGAGGTTTAACCAGCTCGACCCATTCAGCACCAGTTGAATGTTGCTGCGATCGCTGTCCTCTCCCCAAAAGCCAAAGGTCAGACCGCTGCTCTCGCCCAATTGGTAGGCATGCAAATACCAGGCTGAAGTCACCGCTAGAGCGGTGGTTGTGTAAACCCAGAACCAAGGATTAAGCAGCAAACGCAGCAGTCGTTGCAGCGTCTGTTGAGGGGGTTCTGCCGCCGCTTGAGGGGATGGGGTGAGATGGAGAAGCAGTAGGGGAAGGCCAAGCCAAAGCATGGGAATCACTTTGATCAAGGCAGCTCCTGTGAAGCACAACCAGCTCAAAGCGAGTGCCCACGGGGCCCGCCGTTCCACCCAGAGGCTGTGGGCTTCCAACGCTCCTGCTGCACAGAACAGCAGCAGAGCCTCCGCTTGAAAGGCGCGGCCGTAGTAAACACCGAGCGGGGCCACCGCCAGAGCCATGCCACCCCACCACCCGGCCGCTGGATTGAACCAACGTCGACCCAGTCGGATTACGAGCCAAATGGTGAGCGCACTGAACAGCACCGAGAGGCCACGGCCAATCCATTCGTGCACCCCGAACAGTTGATAGATCTGACCCGTCAGGAAGGGGAACAGCGGAAATTCCGATTCCACGTACCCGGGTGACGCTCCTCCCCAATCGATCTGTGGCAACCAGATCGGCGTGTCAAATCCAGCAAAGTGCCTGGCCATGGCAGCAGTGTCCGCTTGCCGCCAGCTGTGGATGCCCACCACGGGCATCCAGATGTGCACCAAACGCAGAACCACCCCCAGCAGCACCGGCGCCCAGATGCCAGCTGGTGCCTGGCTCGATCTGGTCTGTGTCCCGTCACTCGAGGTCATCCAGGTCGCGATTCAGGGTGTGTTCCACACAAAGCGGGAGGACGCGGCGTAATTCCAGATGTAAACCACAATGATTCCCGCTAGCTGCGCCAGAACAGCATGGGATTGAATCATGTTGTAAAACCCTGTTGCCAAGCCCACATTGGCCAGAGAAGGCAGTGAGGCAACCAGCAAAAATTTCAACAGACCTTTAATCAGTTGACGCCCTTTCTGGCGTCGATCTCCAAAGGTAAGGATGTTGTTGATGAGATAATTGGAGCTTGCCGCCGTGATGACGGCAAGGGGAAGAGATTGCGGAAAACTCAACCCGATCGTCATCAGGATGAACGTGCTCAGCAATTGAATCACCACGCCTGATGCGCCGACGAGGCCAAAGCTGATAGCACGTCTCGGCAAAATCCGAAACGTCGATGTGTGGATTAAAGAGATCACGAAGTCCCAAAGCACGGCATAGTCAAGCTTTGAACTTCCATACAGTCGTGGCTGAAAATGTAGGGGGATTTCAACGATAGAAAGCTGACCTTTGCTGATGGCCAGTAATTCATAGAGAAACTTGAAACCATTGACATCGACCTTGCGTATGAATGGAAGACAGCGCTCAACCTTGAGCGCGATGAAACCACTCATGTAATCCGTGAGGTGTGCATAGCTCTTGGGAAGACTCCACCGTGCCACGCGGTTGGCCATGGTTGAGCCATCGGTGCGACGGCTGCTCAGTCCACGGATTTCTGACTGGTCCAGAAAGCGACTGCCCACGACCAGGTCATTGTTCGCGCTTAACGCTTCGAAGGCCATCTGCACAGATGAAGGTTCGTGCTGGCCATCGCTATCCATGACGATGGCGATCGGATGAACGGCTGCGATCAGCCCCTCTTTGATGGCGCTGGCAAGGCCTGAGCGGCCGACCCGTTGAATGATGCGAATTCTTGAATCCTGCCTGGCGAGCGTTCGAACGATGTCTGCTGTGCCATCAGCCGAATCGTCGTCGACAATCAGGAGTTCAACAGCATGACTCTTGGTGTGATTCAAGAGAGAGGTAATGACCCCCTTGATTGATCCTGACTCATTAAATGTGGGCAGGATAATTGAAAGTCCTTGATTCTTATCGGCATGGTCTGTTGCGCTGTAAGACACGTTATTCGTTCTTCATGCTCATGTTATCGCAGTCAGACAAGGTCCAGTCGCCTGTGTTGGCAAGGATTTTGCAGTTGGGTTGTGGCTGATCACTGAGTCGAAGGTTTTTGCCGTCGTTCGATTGCTCGCGGCGAATCCTTTGTTCGGCGTACCAGTTCAGGCTTGGGCGTTCATCGAAGCCCTTGAGGCGGATCGGAGACAGGCTTGTGCTCGCTGTGATCCCGGCTACGGGCCTGACGGGCCAGCTTTCGTTGAGTTCCCACAGCCAGAGAGGAGAGTTAAAGACGATCGCGAGAGCGGTCACGTTGCCGATCACCAAGCTCAAGGCACCCAGTTGTCGTCTGTTCTGTGTGTTCTGCATCAGCAAGATTCCGCCGGTGCACCAGCCAGCCCCAATTGCCAAAGCAGGTGACCGGTAATCGATGAGGGCTTGAGCGGCCGGCGTCAGGCTGGCCACTCCCGCAATCAAGAGAAGTCCTCCAAGGCCTGCCCACAGTGCTGGGATCACAGCCAGGATCCTGCGCATCGGCACTGCGCCTGATGGCCAGGGCATTCGGTTGACCATCCATGCCAGTAGTGGTGCGCACAGCAGTGCGAATGGAAGCCAGAGGGGATGGCTGTACCAGGGCAACTGGGTGCGTAGTGGCAGGATTGCTGCAGCAAGAACCGCCAGGGTGCTCAGGCTCCAATAGCCCCAGCGTGATTGGCGTGCATGCCAGGCCCCAAAGAGGGCGATCGGGAAGAGCAGGAGCCAGGGCCATCCCCCCTCCAAGAGCTCGATCAAGGGCACCCGCCAGCCGAGGTCACTCCCTTCACCTGCTTCTAGCAGGACACGGCCGGCGCCATCGCCTCCCCAAAGCCAAAGCGCAGAGGCGCCCCGGTGCCAGGCATGCCAAAGATGCCAAGCGATGCCGGGAAGGACGCCGATCAGCAGGGTTGGGGCTGCGGTGGTCAATCGCCAATGCCGCCATTCCTGGCCCAGCCCTACGGCAGCCAGGCCGGCGGCAGCGGCCGGTAACAGCAATGGGGCCTTCAGCAGGAGCATTCCGCTGGCTGCAAGCCCAGTCAACAAGCTGATTCCCGCGGGATGGCGTGTCCGATGCAGGCGAAGCAAGCCGATCCACAACACAGCCATCACGGTGAGTTGGGTGCCGTCCAGCATCGCCAGTCGTCCATGGCGGGCGATCGGCAGGAGTGACAGCAAAATTGCGCTGGTGCCAAGGCAGCTGTCGCGATCGCCGGGGCGCAGCTGCCACTGCAGCAATCCGCCCAGCGGCACGATCAAGCTTGAAAGCAAAGCTGGCGCGATGCGGATCACCCATTCCGAGGGAAGACCCTGTGAGTTCGTCATGCCGATCAGCGTTGCGATGATCAGGTGCAGGCCGGGTGCCTTGTTGAGATACGGCTCATTCCAGAGAACTGGAAGCAGTGGGGCTTCGCCTGTGCCCTGATGAAACTCCAGCGCCACACGGGCGACGGTGGCTTCATCGAAATCTTTCAGCGGCAGGTTGCCAAGGCCAATGCAGGAAAGCAGTGCTGCTGTGACCCAAAGAATCAGCAGCAGGCGCCAGGGGAACGTGTGGGCCATGGCCTCGGAGCGTACAGAGGGTCCACAGTCCCGTTGGATCTAGGTAGGGTTGGTCTGTACGGGATGCAGTGGCGTGAGATCGGGCTTCACTCTTCGGAGTGAGGTTGATTTCGAAGGCGTTGCCGGCATTCACAATCCTTCAGGAGGAGGTGTCCATGAGTTCCAGTTCTTTGATGCAGGGTCTGCTGATCGCGGAGAACGCCGGCTGACGGCACCATTTTCTGACTGATCAATCGGTTCCGCGCCAGAGCGGACCCGGCGAGAGCCCCCGACCGTACTTCGGCCGGGGGCATCGTTTTGATGGAGCATCTTTGCCTGCCCTCTGTATCTATGCTTGATCGCGGCCACTTGGTGCAGAGCTCGACGATAGAGTTAGTTTGGTATCGAGCTGAACTTTTTTGTAGTGTATCGTTTGATACAGGCCAGGGTTGCTTGTGTCACACGACCAATGGATTCGAGGTCGGGGCCCAATCAGGGTGCAGCTGACGCTATGCGTCGGTCTGTGTGAGGACCCTTTTTCCTATGAAACTTTTCAAGCAACTGCTGGTTGCTCCTGCTGCCCTGGGCCTGCTGGCTCCTGTCGCTGTCGGTGCAACTGAAGTCAATGTTGCTGGTGTCGCCGACTACGCCTCTACTGGCGAGCAGGTCACCAGCATCGATCAGTTCTCTGACGTCTACCCGACGGACTGGGCTTATCAGGCTCTGAGCAACCTGATCGAGCGCTACGGCTGCGTCGCTGGCTACCCCGACGGTTCCTACCGCGGTAACCGTGCGATGACCCGCTTCGAAGCGGCCGCACTCCTGAACGCTTGTCTCGACCGCGTCACCGAAGTGACCGACGAGGTGAAGCGCCTTGTGATGGAGTTCGAGAAAGAGCTCGCAATTCTCAAGGGCCGTGTTGACGGTCTGGAAGCTCGCGTGGGCGAACTGGAAGCCACTCAGTTCTCCACCACCACCAAGCTGAAGGGTCAAACCACCTTCGTGATCGGTGCTTCCACTGCGTCCAGCAACGTGGACGGCGCTGCCGATTTCTACGCTGCCACTCAGGGCGCCACCACCTTCAACTACGACACCCGTCTGTTCCTGGACACCAGCTTCACGGGTAAGGACCTGCTGCGCACCATGCTGCGTGCCGGCAACTTCGGTTCTTCCGTGTTCGGCAACGGCATGACCACCATGGAGACGGCTTTCGAAGAGCCCTCCGGTCCTAACAGCGTGACCATCAACCGCGTCTGGTACCAGTTCCCCATCGGTGAGAACTTCACCGCAACTGTTGGTGGCTTGGTTCGTCAGGACGACATGCTGGCTGTTTGGCCCAGCGCATACCCCGCTGACACCGTTCTCGACTTCTTCACCTACGCCGGTGCACCTGGTGCCTACAACTTGGCCCTGGGTCAAGGTGGTGGCCTGAGCTGGGCGAAAGATGGTTTCAGCATCAGCGCTAACTACGTCAGCGCTAACGGCTTCGTTTCCGACCCCAATCCCGGTCTGTTCGTCAGCGATGACGAAGACTTCATCGGCGAAGACTTCACCGACAACTGTGGTGGTATCGGTACCGATTGCGCTGCCTCTAACGGCACCGTGCAGATCGCTTACACCGATGACAACTGGGGTATCGCTGCTGCGTACAACTACGCTTCCGGCGATAACGGAATTGGCATCTACAGCGGCAACGGCACTCCTGCAGCCGTTTCTTTCGCTGGCCTTGGAGTCACCAATTCCTTCGGCCTGAGTGCTTACTGGTCTCCTGAATCAGCCAGCTGGTTCCCGAGCATCAGCACCGGTTGGGGTATCAATACCACCAACATCGATAACGACTCCAGCACCTTCGCTGACAGCGCCACTTCCCAGTCTTGGTACGTGGGTCTGCAGTGGTCTGATGTCTTCCTGAAAGGCAATGCCGCTGGTATGGCCGTCGGCCAGTCCACCTTCATCACCGGCGTCGACTTCGACTCCGACTACGAAGGCAGCGAGTTCATCGGCGATGGCAACTACGCCTGGGAATGGTGGTACATGTTCCAAGTCACCGACAACATCTCTGTGACTCCTGCGCTCTTCTACCTGAGCCGTCCTCTCGGACAAGGAACTGCTGGCCTTGGCGGCGGTGGCCTCGGACCTGACGGTGAGCCCGTCGGCGACAACGACAACACCTTCTCCAACTTCGGCGGTCTCATCAAGACCACCTTCAAGTTCTGATCACCTCCTGATCAGCTTGATCGGCCCCCTCAACGAGGGGGCTTTTTTTTGGCCTTTGGGCTCAAGAGCGGACGGCCTCCTGGATCAGGCCGTTCGCTTCATGCCTGTCGTCATTGCTTACGCTGACGATTCAGATCGCTGTTGACATCTCCACCTGGATCCGTGAGCTGTTGCCTCGATCATGAGTGGATGTCAAGGAGCCTCAGTCACCCGACCCGCATGCCCATCGCTCCTGACATCACCGCGCTTGTGGGACGCACCCCTCTGGTGAGGCTGAACCGTCTGCCTCAGGCCTTTGATTGCAAGGCTGAGATTCTCGCGAAGCTCGAAAGCTTTAATCCGACGGCCTCGGTAAAGGATCGAATTGCTGGCGCCATGGTGGAGGCTGCCGAGCGTGACGGCACCATCGAACCCGGGCAAACCGTGTTGGTGGAGCCCACCAGTGGCAACACGGGCATCGCGTTAGCCATGGTGGCTGCAGCCCGTGGTTACCGGCTCATCCTCACGATGCCCGACACGATGAGCACGGAGCGGCGATCGATGCTTCGCGCCTACGGCGCCGAGCTTCAGCTCACCCCAGGCAGTGAGGGCATGCAGGGTGCCATCACGTTGGCCCGTGAGTTGGTGAACGAAATCCCAGGTGCGTATCTGCTGCAGCAGTTCGACAATCCGGCGAATCCAGCCGTGCATGCGCAGTCCACCGCTGAAGAGATCTGGAGCGACACTGGTGGTTCTCTCGATGCCTTCGTCGCCGGTGTTGGAACCGGTGGCACCATCACCGGTTGTGCAAGGGTGCTGCGGGAGCGTCAGCCGAATCTGCAGGTTGTTGCAGTTGAGCCCGCAGCCAGTCCGGTTCTGTCGGGTGGATCCGCCGGTCCCCATCGCATCCAGGGCATTGGGGCTGGATTTGTTCCTCCCGTGCTTGATCCTGATCTGATTGATGAGGTGATGACCATTTCCGATGACCAAGCCATGGACATTGGTCGTCGTCTGGCCAGAGAAGAAGGATTGCTGTCCGGTGTGAGCAGTGGTGCCGCTGTGGCCGCCGCACTGCGTCTAGGCCAGCGACCTTCGATGGAGGGTCGTCGCATCGTGGTGATTCTTGCCAGCTTTGGAGAGCGCTATCTCTCGACACCGATGTTCAGTGCTGCCTCGGTCCTGCCGGCCCGGCGGGATGGTCAGCTTTGAGCTTCAACGCTGCGGGCCACGACCCATCTACTGACCCTTATGCCGTGCTCCAGGTGGCGTCGAGTGCCACGCAGGAGGAGTTGAAAGCAGCGTATCGCCGCTTGGTGAAACAGCACCATCCCGATGCGGGTGGCGATGAGGAAACCATCCTTGCTCTTAATGCTGCTTGGGAGCAGCTCGGAGATCCGCAGAGCCGTCGTGCTTTCGATCGGCAGAGTGGTGTGGCCCGTGACGAAGCCCGTGCCCGCGGGGCGCGCAACGCGCGCGCCAGTCAGGCGGCGCGACGCGCTTCAGGACAGGGTGCCAGTGCTGATCAGGAGCTGGCCACCTGGCTTCAGAAGGTCTATGTCCCTATTGACCGGTTGCTCGGTCAGGTGATCAATCCGTTTGCCGGGGAACTCCGCGCCCTGTCGGCTGACCCCTATGACGATGCGCTGATGGAAGCGTTTTGCAACTATCTCGAACAGAGCCGTATCCGTCTCGACAAAGTCAAGACGCTTTTTCAGTCGCTTCCCACACCACCCTCTGCGAACGGTTTCGGTTTGAGCGTCTATCACTGTCTCTCTCAGGTGGAAGACGCCATTGCGGAGCTTGAGCGGTACACGATGGGGTATGTCGACAACTACCTTCACGATGGCCGGGAGATGCTGCGGGAAGCGCGGCAGCGTCGCAAACGGCTGCAAGACGAACGCCGTCGCCTGGAGATCGTCTGATGGGGTTGGTTGGGTTTCGCTTAGGGCTGCTGCTGCTCTGGCTGATGGCGACAGCGGCGGATCGGCTTTGGTGGAGTCAACACACGGCTCTTCCCTCCTGGGACCAGGCCGACTACCTCAACAGCGCGCTGGATCATGGTCGTGCTTTGGGTGTTCTGGCAGGGGGTGATTGGCAGGGTTGGAACGCTTTGCTGGATCTATCGCCGAAGATTCCGCCGTTGGCCTCGCTGGTGAACGGCTCCGTGATGGCCTTGGCGGGAGATTCACCCTCGCAGGCCGCCTGGAGTTTGAGTCTCTGGAATGCGTTGCTCCTCGTCGCAACAGCGGGTTGGGCCCTCCAGTTACTGCGACCGATGCGGAAGGCAAGGGCATTCGCCTTGCTGGCTGTTTCGGCAGTGGTGCTGGCTCCGATGCTGTTGGAGTTGCGGACCGATTACGTCCTTGAACTGCCATTGATGGCCATGGTCACGCTGGCGCTTTGGCGGCTGGGTGCCTGGTGGGCTCCCCAGGGTGGTGGCCGCTGGTGGCAAGCCGGGTTGGCCGCCGCGGCTGTGGCCGCAGCGCTTCTGGTCAAACAGAGCTCCCTGCTGGTGCTTCTGCCCGCTCTGGGGTGGTGTCTGTTGACGGCGCAGCGCATCGGCAAGGGCCGACGACTGCAGGCAATGGCTGGTTTCGGCTTGGTGCTGCTGGCTGTGCTCCCATGGCTGCGTCACAACTGGATTACCACTCTTGGCGGCACCAACCGCGCAGTGATCGAGTCAGCGGCCCGTGAGGGAGATCCTGCTGTGTTCAGTCTTGAGGGCTGGTTGTGGTACTTACGTGTGCTGCCCGGTCAGATCGGTTGGGTGGTGCTCTGCTTAGGGATCGCTGGGGTGCTGGTGTGGATTTGGAAGCAGCGTCTCAGAGGGGCTTCCTCTGTGACCCTGGGAACGGATTGCCGTGATGCCTGGTGCTGGTTGATCGGAACGTTGCTGTTGGGGTGGCTGGTCACGAACCTCAGTCCCAACAAGGATGCGCGTTACATCGCACCGCTGTTGCCGTCCTTGCTGCTCTTGCTCACGCGTGGTTGGTGGCAGTGGGGGGAGTCGATCCGTCAGCGCTGGCCTTCCCGGTCGCACTGGCTTCCTGGCGTTGCCTTGGCCGCAGGTGGTTTGGCGGTGCTGGCATCGTCTTGGCTGACCCAAAGCGCTCGTCTTCGCCTCACCAACGCGCAACCCCTCGAGGCCATCGTTGCTCGGGCCGGTGGAGCCGATCCCACTGCCGAACCGGCAACCCTGATCGTGGTGCCCAGCACGCCTGACCTCAATCAACACAATGTGAGTTATTACGGTCGCCGCAACGGCGGGCAGCTGGTCGGCCGCCAGCTCGGTGGCAGTCCTGATCACATTCAGCCGGCTTTGCGTCACGCCACCTGGGTGTTACTGGCGGAGGGCAACCAAGGTTCGGTTCGCAAAGCTGCCCGAGCCTTTGATCAGGCCATCCGCGACAGCGGGGTCTTTCAGCAGGTGGAGGTGTTTCCCCGGCCGGAAGGTGGCAGTTATTCGTTGTGGCGTCGCCGTGCGAGTGCGCCTGCACCGGTCGGTTTCGAACACCGTTTCCCTGAGCTCGCATCAGGGATGGCAGCTGGGCCCCAAGGTCTTGATCCCGTGTTCAGCAGTGTGGCCACTGAGCACATGCTTGACGGCCATTTCAACTATCGGCAAGTGGTGCAAGCGGAGTCGATGGATCGCCTGGCGCAAAATTCATCCGATGTTCAGGCACGCTGGAATTTGGCTTTGCTCGCCGTCCTTGGGAATCGTCCTGAGGAGGCTGCTCGGCAATTTGAAGCACTGGAAGCCTTACTACCCGAGAATCCATGGCCCAGTGCTTACCGCAGTGTTGTGCTGTTGGCGGGATGGAACCCCTGGCTAGCTGCTTCAACAGCGGCTCAGGCCAGGGTGCGCCACGGTTCTGAACCGATTCTCGACAGCCTGGAATCGTTGTCGGCTGTTCTTGGCGGAGCGCTCTGGAGACTGCCTGAAGCGATTCAGTCGGTGCCGGCAGCCGTGTCCAGCGTTGAAGACGCTCTCAACCCTCAGGAGAACGGTTCCAGCTGATCCATCCGCAGCCAAACGTCAGGAACCGGGCGACGCCAACGCACTTGGGCGTAGTCACCTTTCACAACCAGCACTTCACCCGGCCCTTCCAAGATGTAGGCAGGAGGTTGGGGATCACTGGCTCCTGCTTCGAGGCTGCCCGCATAGGCGGATTGGTTCACCCGCACCAGAGCACCCTTCTTTAGGGCCGGTTTGGCCTTGGCAGCTGGTGCAGGGCTCGACGGTGTCTCGGCCATCACAGGACGTTGTATTTGCGACAGGCTAGAACCCTTTCAAACCGCAACTGCACTCCACTTGGACAATGGCCTGTCGCTCTATCTGGTGGCTTTCGGGGGATTGCTGCTCGTGGCGGTGCTCCTCGATGATCTGGCGGCACGGGTTCGTGTGCCGGGCATCCTCATGGTGCTCTTGCTCGGCTTGCTGATTGACAACCATGTGGATGTGGTCGGCACCAAGCAGATCACCCTGCTGAATCTCGATCAAGCGCAGCAGATCACGGAAGCGGCCCTCGTGCTGGTGCTGTTCTTCGGCGGGCTCACCACCAATTGGCAATCCGTGCGTGGCGTGATTAAACCAGCGGGTCGATTGGCCACGATTGGCGTGCTGATGACCGCGGCGCTGATCACGCTGGTGGCCCTTGGGCTTGGCCTGGCCCAGGGCGAGAGGTCGATGGCGGCACTGTTGCCGAAATGTCTGTTTGTTGGAGCCATGGTGGCGAGCACTGACGCCTCGGCGGTCCTCGCCTTGCTGAGGCCTTTGCAGGGACGCTTGCCCAAGCCCTTGATTGATCTGATCGAGTGTGAGTCGGGCTTCAACGACCCAATGGCTGTTGTCTTGGCTGGTCTTGCGTTAGCCCTGGCCGGTGGTTCCGGCATGGAAGCTGGATCGCTTGTGACGGACCTCGTGCGTCAGTTCCTGCTCGGCATCCTGATCGGTTTTTTCGGCGGCAGCTTGACCGTCCAGCTGCTGGGGACACGGATGGGGCTCAACCAATCAGCGATGTTGCCCGTGGTCAGCCTGGCGTTGCTGATGGTGCTCAGTGGAGGCACATCGCTGCTGGGCGGAAGCCCCTTGCTGGCTGCTTATGTGGCTGGGTTGGTGCTCGGCAACAGCAAGAATCTTGATCAAGATCGTCTTGCCGAGGCCCATTCCAGCTACGCGAAAATGGCTGAGTTGCTTCTGTTCCTCTGCATGGGCCTGGTGGTGAACCCCCAGGACGTCGTCCATTCAGCAGCGCTTGCGTTGTTGTTGTTCCTCGTGATGCAGCTGGTGCGCTTGCTGATGGTGCATCTCTTCCTGTGGCGGACTCCTTTCAGCGCTGGGGAGCGAATCTTTGTGTGCTGGGCCGGCCTCCGTGGTGCAGTGCCCATCGCCATGGCCATCACGGCTTGGTCCTCTGGGGTGAGCTGGGGCGCCTCCATGCCTCCGATTGCACTTGCCGTGGTTCTCTACGGACTGTTCATTCAGGGCTTTGCGCTGGTGCCATTAGCGCGCAAGTTGAATCTCACCCTGCCGGACGACGCTTCTGAGATGTCCATCCCATCGTGACGATGCTTCGTTGGCGGCATCACGTGCATCGGCGGCCCCCGATTCGACGCTCGCTGCTTAACGTCAACTGTCTTTAACGCCATCCCCCATGCGCCTCCTGCTGATTGGTTGCACCGGTCTGGTGGGCCGTGGTCTGGTTCCTCAGCTTCAAGCGGCAGGCCATCAACTCACTGTGGTGAGTCGCCGGCCATCACCAGCGGGATTGGCGTCAGCTCAGGCTGCGCAGCTCGATTGGATCCAACTCGACCCTGCAACGGCGGCCAGTTGGGAGCCATCCACGCCCCTGCATGAGGCGCTGAAGTTATGTGATGGCGTTGTGAATCTGGCTGGTGAACCGATCGCGGAACAGCGCTGGACAGCCCAGCATCGTTTGTTGCTCGAAAGCAGTCGCCTGGACACGACTCGCTATCTGGTTGCTGCCATGGCCACGCTGGATCATCCACCTTCGGTTTTGGTCAATGCCTCGGCTGTGGGTTTTTACGGCACAAGCGCAGAGGCTCGCTTCGATGAAGCCAGTGCTGCCGGCGCCGATTTCTTGGCACAGCTTTGTCAAGGCTGGGAACAGGCCGCCGCCGCTAAGCCAGCGTCCACGCGTCTGGTGCAGCTGCGCATCGGCATTGTGCTGTCGGCCGACGGTGGCGCACTGGCCAAGATGCTTCCGGTGTTCCGTGCCGGTTTCGGTGGTCCGATCGGCTCGGGGCGTCAGTGGATGAGCTGGATCGAGCGCAGTGATCTCTGCACGATGATTCAGACGGCACTGGAATCGGACTCTTGGTCCGGGGCGTTCAACGCCGTCGCGCCTCAACCCGTCTCCATGGCAACCTTTGCCAGCAGTCTGGGACGTTGTCTTGGTCGGCCCAGTCTGCTGCCCGTTCCTGGGCCAATGCTGCAGCTGTTGCTCGGGGACGGCGCCAAGGTTGTTCTTGAGGGGCAGCATGTCAGCTCCACCCGTCTTGAGTCAGTGGGCTTCAGCTTCCGCTGTCCGACTTTGCCCGTTGCACTTGACGTTGCCACCAGCTCCAGACGCCGTTGACCAGAGCTGCGCCCATCAAGACCCCAATGGCAGGGGTGAACAGCGGCTCCCAAAGCCGCATGAACTGACGCATCGGTGCTTCTAGCCCCTGGCTGCTGCTCACCACGGCCAGTCCAAACCAGCCAGCGCCTCCCATCACAAGAAAGACATTGACCACCAGCAGGCGATCCAGCCAAATCTTCCAGATCGGTTGACGCGTCGGGGCGCTCATCGGGGCAACGTCAGCAGTCGGGAGATGCTCGCCGCCATCCTGCCCCCACCACCCGCTGGGCCGAGACGGTTCACAGCCTCTCTGTCACAGACGGATTTCAGATCGGCGTCCTGGTGGATTCGCTCGACGAGGTCCAACACCATCTGAGCTGTGCGTGCGAGCGTGACTGGATCACCAGCCTCGCCAGGGGCACAAAACACGGTGGGTCCCAGCAGGCGTCGTTGGGCTTCAGCAAAGCCTTCTGTGAACTGCGGGCCCTGTCCCACCAGTTGCAGCACGGGTCGTGCCAATCCCACGGCCTGTTCCGCGGCTGTTCCGGCCATGCAAAGCAGTAGGTCGGAACTATGCAGTACTGCGCCGAAGTTGCCGCGTCGGATCCAAATGCGGCAGCCGCCTCGACGCAAGGCCGAAGGTTTGTTGTCCGACCCAGCCTCCAAATGCCACTGGCCTTGTGCGACCAATGCAGAGAGCTCCACATCTTGGAGAGACGACACCAGCGCCAGCTCTAGCTGAAGCTCACCGTTGTCGCGCCAAGCCTCCGGCAACTGATCGATCACCCGCAGCAACAGCAGCAGGTTCTGTTCCAGTTCCGGGCGGCGGCTGCCCGGCAATAGCCCTAGCCGGCGATGGGCCGGTGGCAGCCGCTGGGCGTCGCTCAGCACAGGATCCATGAAAGGGTTGCCGAGAAAATTGACGTGCCGTTGCAATTGGATGCTGAGATCGTCGGCACTCAGTTGGTCTCGGCTGAAGATCGCTTTGAAACGCGGACTGCGCAGACAGTCACTGCAAGGCCATGGCAGGCGTAGGCGCCCTTCGTAGTGACTGGAATAGGCCACCAGGTAAGTGGCCACAGGACGTCTGCTCAGCCAGGCCGCCATCACTGGAATCACATCACCGATCACCACCACTAGGTCGTAACGCTTGGCAATGCGCAGCAGGCGGATCAGCCGTCTGAGCAGATAGATCACCTGTCCTTGCACCAATTCGGTCAGGCGCCCTCGCAGGCTTGTGTAACCAAGCCCGCCGGTGCTGAACTCCTGCGTCCCCCCGATCAGGCCAATGCCTGCATCGCGGTAGGGCTGGCCTTTCCCCACCAGCGGAAGTGCTTCAACGTCGTGTCCCTCAGTCTGTAGCGCGCGGCCCAGCAAGGCACCGGAGAGATCCTCTCCATGACCATTGCTCAGCAACAGCAGCCTGCCCACGTCATAGCTCCAGCCAGGCCTTCACTTTGAGAAGAGCCGGCCATTCAGGCCGCCGCTTGAGCCCGTCGTCGATGGATTCCTTCAGTTCTGCACCTACATCGGGAGCCAGCGCCAGCACCTGCTGAACCACTTCAATGTGATCTCTCACGCCCTTGGCCTTCGTTTCCAGCATCGCCAAACAGAGATTGATGCGGGCCTGAGGGTCCTGTCCATTGAGCTTCACGGCCATCCTGGCTGATCGCAGAGCGGCATCGGATTGGTCGCAGAGCAGCTGCAGCCAGGCCAGGCAAGTCCATCCCGCCGATTGACGCGGTGCTGATGCGGTGATCGCTTCAAAATCTGCCAACAGATCCTGGGCCGGAGCACCTTGCTGATAGCGGCTCATCGCCTGCTGAAACAGACTTTCCTGGCTGGACTCCATGAAGTGTTGATCCTTCAAGCAATCCCTTCAGATTCCCACAAAAGCCCTAGCGGGTTCGGAGACGCACTCAGACAGCGAAAGAGCTTCCGCAGCCACAGGTTTGCGTTGCGTTCGGATTGGTGAAATTGAAACCACCACCGATCAGTGCTGTGCTGAAGTCGAGCTGCATCCCGTAGATGTAAAGCAGGCTCTTGGGATCGCAGATCACCGTGAAACTGGCGCCATCAGGAGCCTCGTAGTCATAGCTCTCGTCATCTTCAAGCGTTTCGGATGCCGGCACAAAATCCATCGTGTAGCTCATGCCGCTGCAGCCACCGGAGCGCACGCCTACGCGAAGCACCTTGTTCTCTCCCTGATCCGCGCACAACTTGGCCAGTTGCTGCATGGCTGGTTCGGTGATCAGGATGCCTTTGCCGTCCCGTGAGGTGTGGGATTGGGCCGTCACTGGCACTGCAGTTGCTGCGGTTTCAGCGGTGGCTTCGGAGCTGGACATTGCAGGCTCTGGCACGAGATCCACTGCCATTTTATGAATGCCTCAGGCCTGTCGCCTAAAGCAGTGCTGACAGGTCTCTTCATAGAGTCGGTTGAGTTGCACGCCAGATAGTGCGGGTCGCGATTGTTGGTTCCGGTCTGGCAGGCCTGTCTGCTGCGGTGGATTTGGTGGATGCCGGCCATGAGGTGAACCTTTACGAGGCCCGCCCGTTCATGGGCGGAAAAGTGGGCAGTTGGGTGGATCCCGAAGGCAATCACATCGAGATGGGGTTGCACGTGTTTTTCTTTAACTACGCCAATCTCTTCGCTCTGATGCGCAAGGTGGGCGCTTTCGAAAATCTTCTTCCCAAGAATCACACCCATCTGTTTTGCAACAAAGGCGGTGATCTGCGTGAGCTCGATTTCCGTTTTCCGATCGGTGCTCCGTTTAACGGCTTGAAGGCCTTCTTCACCACGCCTCAGCTCACCTGGATCGACAAACTGCGCAATGCTCTGGCGCTGGGCACGAGCCCCATTGTTCGGGGCCTGGTGGACTACGAAGGGGCGATGCGCACGATCCGCGCTCTGGATTCCGTCAGTTTCCAGGATTGGTTTGTGGGCCATGGCGGCAGCATGGAAAGCATCCGGCGCATGTGGAATCCGATTGCCTACGCGCTCGGGTTCATCGATTGCGAAGCGATCTCGGCCCGGTGCATGCTGACCATCTTCATGATGTTTGCTGCCAAAACCGAAGCTTCAAAACTCAACCTGCTCAAAGGGTCCCCCCATCGTTGGCTCACTGGACCGATCCTGGATTACATCCAGGCGCGAGGTGGAAAGCTCCACCTTCGCCACCGCGTCAAGCAAGTGGAGTTCAGTGCTGGTGACCAACCCGAGGTCAAGGCGCTTCAGTTGACGACGCCTGATGGTGATGTCCGTGTTGAAGCGGATGCCTATCTCGCCGCTTGTGATGTTCCCGGCATTCAGAGACTCCTTCCTGAGGAATGGAAGCGTTTTCCTCAGTTCGCGGCAATTCACAAGCTGGAAGCTGTTCCTGTGGCAACGGTTCAACTTCGCTATGACGGTTGGGTGACGGAACTTGGAGACGATCAGGAGCACCGCCGTCGGGATGTGGATCAGCCCGCAGGGCTTAATAACCTCCTTTACACCGCTGACGCTGATTTCAGCTGCTTCGCCGATCTGGCCTTGGCCAGTCCGGAGGACTACCGCAAGCCTGGTGAGGGGTCGTTGCTGCAGTGTGTCCTCACACCAGGGGACCCCTGGATTCCCAAGTCTGTCGACGAGATCGTTGCCCATACCGACCGTCAGGTCCGTGAGCTGTTCCCCTCGGCCCGTCATCTCACTCTCACCTGGAGCAATGTGGTGAAACTGGCTCAATCGCTCTACCGCGAGGCACCGGGCATGGAGCCCTATCGACCCGAGCAGCGCACACCGGTTCGAAACTTTTTCTTGGCGGGCAGTTACACACGTCAGGATTACATCGACTCCATGGAAGGAGCCACGATGAGTGGACATCTCGCAGCTGCGGAAATTCTCAAACGACCAGTGCAGCTGGCCACGAATGCGGCGGTGGCCTGATGGGACGTTGGCTTGAACATTCGGTGACCACGGAGGTCAAAGCACCGGTGGATCGGGTCTGGGCGGTCTGGAGCGACCTGGAAGCCATGCCCAAATGGATGCGCTGGATTGAGTCGGTGAAAACTCTCGATGATCCCGACCTCACAGATTGGACCCTGGCGGCGCAGGGATTCCGTTTTCACTGGAAAGCGCGAATCACACAGCGTGTGGAAGCTCAGCAGCTTCATTGGGAATCGGTTGGAGGCCTTCCGACCAAAGGAGGGGTCCGCTTCTATGTCGAACAACCTGATCGCACAGCGGTGAAGCTCACGGTGACCTACGAGCTCCCAGGGGTCTTGGCACCGTTGATGGAACCGACCATCCTTGGAGGGATTGTGACGAAAGAACTGCAGGCCAACCTTGATCGCTTCCGAGACTTGGTGGAACAGGGCGGAGCCGCTCACGCCTGAATTGCTGTGCCCTGTTCGCCGGTACTCCCCGTGTTGAAGCGTTGCCTTCCCCTTGTGCTAATGGGGCTTTCAGCTTGTGGTCGTGCGACTGCGCCTGATCTCTCCCAGTCCCCGTCCCCTGCTGCAGCTCCGGTTGTGGCAGCCGACGTGCCACCTGAAGTATCCCCTGGCTTGGAATCAGCATCAGGATTGACCCCTCTTCCTAGTCGGGACCAGGTTCTGGCATCCGTGCCGGAAGGGCGATCGGATCCCTTTGCACCTGTGGTGCCGCGTGCAGGGGTGTTGGAATCGAGCCAAGCCAGCATGAGTTCCACTGACGCTGATGCAACCTCCGCACCGGATGTGAGGGTTCAGGGCGTGTTGCAAGTGGGTGGTGAGCTCCGCGCTCTGGTTCAAACAGCCTCGGGTGCTGGGACGGTGTGTATTGGACCGCGTGGCCGTTGCCCGGGGGATGCAGCAGCTCTTCTGCCCTCGGGTTGGAGTGTTCAAGGCATTGATCTACGCCGAGGATGTCTCGAGGTGATGGTCTCGGGTCAGGCTCAGCGTCGCTGTATGGCTTGAACGCACGCCTCGACCAGCCCATCGAGGTCATGGGGGGAGGCTTCTGCGTCGACACGACCCAGCAGCTCCATGCAGCGCTGGCTGGTCTGGGGACCGATTGACACCACGGCAGGATTTTGAAACACCAAGGCCATCCGTTGGTCACCGATGGCCTTGGTCAGGAGAGCAACGGTGTGGTTTACGGTTTTCCCACTGCTGAAACTGATGGCATCCACCTCCCTGGCTTCGAGGGCTTGGAGTGTCTCGCTTGGAATCGTGTCAGGGCAGCGCGATTCATAGGCCGCGACTTCCACCACTCTTGAGCCGGCCTCGCCGAAGGCCTCCGCGAGCAGCGTTCGCCCGCCGCTCTGAACCCTTGGCAAGAGGATGCGCAGCCCCCAACCCGACACGGGGAAATGCTCGATCAGGCTGTCGGCTACGAACGTGGGTGGGACGAAGTCGGCAGGAACGCCGAGGTCTTCCAGGCGCTGGGCCGTCTTGCGACCTACGGCTGCGATCTTGAGGTTCTCAGGGCATCTGGCTAAACACCGACCTGTCATCTGGAGCCGTGCTTCCACTGCATCCACGCCATTGGCGCTGGACAGGATCATCCAGTGAAAGTTTTCCAGATCGGCGAGTGCATCGTCGAGGGGGGCCCAGGTGTCTGGAGGTCCGATCTCTAGGGCTGGCAGCTCAAGAACCCTGGCGCCAAGAGACTCCAGCATCCGCCGTCCCTCACTTTGCTGCTCCTGGGCACGGGTGATCACCACCGTGCTTCCCTGCAGTGGCTGCTGTTGCACGGAAGTCATGCGCCTGGAGTGTCGTCCAGTTTCACCAGGCCACTGACCTGCGCCTTCAGGGCTGCAGCTTCCTGCTGGCGCTGCTGCGCATTCAGAATGGCAATGGCTTGACTGAATCCGGATCGAGCACCGTCGATATCTCCACCCATCAGACGGGCCACGGCCAGGTTCTGATGGCTTTCAGCATGGGAAGGGTCAAGGTTGATCGAATGCTCGTAGGCCTTGATCGCGGCCAACAGATCGCCGCGATGCCGTTCCATCAAGCCAAGGTTGTACCAGGCCAGTGCGACTTCGGGAGCGCGCTGGCAGGCGGTGGTCGTGAGCTGGATGGCTTCCTCCAGTTCGTTCTGCTGCATCAGCAGGGCTGCCAGATTCAAGCGGGCACCAAGGCTGAGCCGCGTGTCCAAAGGCAAGTCCAAAGCCTCTCGGTAACAGCCCACGGCGGCATCGCGGTCGTCGGCTGCCAAGGCGATGCCCAGGTTGAGGAGCAGTTCATAGCGCTCGGCAATGAAGGCCTCGCCTCCTGGCAGCGTCTTCAAGCCTTGGCGCAGCAGCGTGATGCCTCGATCGCGATTCCCTTCACTCACTTCTAAGGCGCCGAGTTTGGCGCAGGCATAGGGATCACTGGGTTGGTCCTCCAGCCACCGTTCCATCGATTGACGCAGACGCTCAGCCTTGTCGGTGCCCGAGAGGAGCTCGGGGCGATAGCCGTCATGGAGGAGTGCCGGTTCGGCGCAATTGGCAATGCGCCACTGGGGCTCGTCGCTCATCAGAGCTGCGACGCTCTCATCGATCATGGAGTGATAAGGCCTGCTCCATTGAATGCGGGGATGTCTTCGGAACAGGCGGCTCACATTGGAGTAAGGCGCCATCGCCGCACCCAGCTCATGCCTGAGCAGATTGATCACCAGCACATCCGGCTGGGCCATCAGGGCTTTCAACTTGGGAATCGCTTCTGTGCGGAGCTGCTCGTCGGCATCGAGCACCAGCACCCAATCCCCCTTCACATGTTCCAGTGCTGCATTCCGTGCGGGTGCAAAGTCACCCGGCCATGTCAGGTGCTCCACGCGGGCTCCGCAGGCTTGCGCCAATGCCACCGTCTCGTCCGTGGACCCGGTGTCGACGACGACCATCTCATCGACAAAGTCCTGCACGGAGCGCAGGCAGGCCTCGATCCGCGTCGCTTCATCGCGCACGATCATCGAGAGGCTGAGCATGGCGGCCCTGAACACTGGCGCTGAGATTAAGGGGATATTCCTCCCGTCGTTCTGCCACAGACTCGTCGTGCGGCGTTCAGTCGGTGAAGTCCCTGATTCCAGTCTGTGCAGGTGTCGTGCCCATCATCTTGGTGAGCAGGCATTCCTGAGCTTCGGGCATTTGCCCGGGGCTATAACCAGCGGGAGTGGACGCTGGTAAAAGGCTTCGCAGTGCATCCCAGCGGTAGGGACACCCGTAAACGATCAGTCCTGCCAGGCGTTCATGCCGGAGGAGTTGCTCAATGGCTTCCGCCCAAGGCTCGCTGCGTTCCTGAGCGCCCCGGAAGGGATTGCCGCGCAGGAACAACTGCAGAAAGACCACTCCATCTCCCAGTGCCACCAGGTCCAGGGGTTCGTTTGGATCACCGTGATCTGCCCATGGCGACAGTCCCTTGTCGTGGCAGATCCGAGTTTCGTAGCCAAGGCTCTCCGGCGCTGTGACCGCTGCTGAATCAGCCCGCAGCACCGGGCAGGGCAGCACGCCATCCACCCGGATGAGGTTCATGCCTGCCTGCTGTGCTGTGGGTGAAAGTGAAGGACCTTGGGTTTCCAGGGAGCGTTCCACCAACTCCATTGCCAAGGCATGGTCGGCTTCGGTTTCGATTGCATGGCCAGGCGTTCCAGGCTCCAGCTTTGAACAGCTCTTGAGAGCCTCCTGACGCCTCTGCATCGATTCGTGCAGGCGTGATTCGGGAATCCTTCCGCTGTCGAGGGCGGCACAGATGGCATCGATCGCCGCATGGGCATCCGCAGGCATCAGGATCAGATCGGAACCTGCTTCAAAGGCCTGCACCGCCGCTTCTCCAGGTCCCACATGTCGGCTGATGGCTTCCATGACTAAGGCATCGGTCACCACAAGCCCCTGGAAGCCCAGGTCCTGCCGCAACAGATCGGTCAGGACTGGCTTGGAGAGCGTGGCAGGTTGTTGGTCATCCAAGGACGGCACCAGCAGATGGGCCGTCATCACGGAGGCGACCTCAGCGGCGATCAGTCGTTGAAAGGGAATCAGCTCCAGCTGTTTCAAGCGCTCGCGGGAGTGGCAGATCACCGGCAGCTCCAGATGTGAGTCCTGTGCGGTGTCACCGTGTCCGGGGAAATGTTTTGCACATCCCAGAACCCCGCTGCTGCGCAGGCCCCGTTGAAACGCCTCCGCTAGATCGGCGACCCCGTGTGCGTTCTGCCCCCAGGCCCGCACATTGATCACAGGGTTGGCCGGGTTGCTGTTGACGTCGCAGACCGGGCCCAGTACCCAGTTCAGCCCGCAGCGTTTGGCCTGCTCTCCCGTGATGCGTCCATAGCGTTCGGCCAAATCCACGGCTTTGTCGGGCTCTTTCGTCTGCAGCCGTCCCAGCGCCATGGGCGGCACAAGCCAGGAAGCGCCTTCAAACCGCTGGCCCACGCCTTCCTCGACATCGGCGCACAGCAGCAGGTCGGAGTGACCAGCCCAGTGGCGCAAACTTCGGCAACGCTGCTGAAGATCCGTGGCGCTTCCCCCCAGGAGGATCACTCCCCCCACACCAGCTTCCAGCAGCTCTTGCAGGGCAGCGTTGTTGAGTTCCCAGCGGGGGTAGCGCCGTTGCCTGTCACTCGCATGGCCACTGGCTCGAACCACCAGCAGCTGGGCGACAGCCCGGCGGCGTTCAGCTGTGTTCATTTCCGGTTTGTCCGGAATTGTCATCACTGCCGACGGGAATCTCTCCTCGGATCTGTCTCTCACGCTCCAGTTCACCGAGAAGGCTCAACACGGAGGTGCCTTTTTCAAGACCACGGTCGAGTTGAAACACCACTTCGGGGGCGCGACGCATCTGTAGTCGACGGCCAAGCTCGCCGCGCAAATAACCACTGGCGGCCTCAAGTCCGTCCATCACTTGGCTGCGGGCTTCTCCATCAGCCAAAACACTGACGAAGATCTTGCAGTGCTGAAGGTCGCCGCTCACCTCCACGTTGGTGATGCTCACCATGCCCTGGTGCACCCGCTCGTCCCGGATGCCGTTAATCAGCAGTTCGCTGGTCTCCCGACGGATCAGGGCGGCCACGCGTTCAACCCGACGTCCGGGGGCCATTTCAGAGTTGTGGTGCTGAAGACACCATGGCACGCAGCACGAAACTCACGCTGAGGAAGCCGCTGATCAGCGCCCCGATCAAAGCGACGGCAGTGATCGGATTGCTGCGTCGTCGTGCCAGCGGCTCTGCGACGGAAGTGATGACACCGAGGCCAAAGGTGATCAGATAGCGCGGGTATCGCGTCACGTTGAGGAAAAAATCGCGCATGGCGATGGCGAGAGGCAGGACTTGATGGCTACTCTGCCGGCTCTTGACCCGGCGTGGACATGCTGGAGCTTCATCAGTTCCGTCATTCGGCTTTCTGTCTGAAGGTGCGGATGGCGCTGCAGTCGAAAGGACTCAGTTTTAGAGAGGTGGAGGTCACTCCCGGCATCGGTCAGATCGCAGTGTTCAGGTTGTCGGGGCAACGTCAGGTGCCTGTGTTGGTGGACGGTGATCACGTGGTGGCCGATTCCAGTGCCATTTGCCGTTATCTCGAGACGCTTGAGCCAGTGCCTGCTCTGATTCCTGATGAGCCCCGTCTGCGTGCCCAGGTGGAACTGATGGAGGACTGGGCTGATACGACCCTGGCAGCAGCAGCTCGTGCAGCCTTGTTGCAGGCCGCAGTGGATGACCCACTGCTTCGAGATGCGCTGCTTCCAGACGATGTGCCGTCACCTGTTCGTCAGGTGATGTCAGGGCTGCCCGGTGGTTGGCTAAGTGGTGTTGGCGATTTGCTCGGTCAGGAGCAGCGGGCCTCCATGCTCAGCAGCCTTTGCACCATGGCTGATGCCATCGATGCCGCTGGAGTACTGGTGGGCGATGCTTTGAGCCTCGCTGATCTGTCGGTGGCGGCGCAGTTGTCGCTTCTGCGTTTCCCATCATCTGCAGGCTCTGCGCTGGCTGGCCGCGGCGTTCCTGGGATCAGCGATCACCCGAGACTGCAGTCGTTGTTCCACTGGCGAGATCAGCTGGAGGAGCGCTTACTCCAGCAGGATCCAGCGACAACGGTGTGAGGGTGAGCTGAAATCGGCTGCTGCGCCCCTCAAGCGTTGAATCGCTCTCAAGGCCTGGACCCGCATGGCTGACCTGGCGTTGATCGGCGCAAATCGCAGCACCACACCGTTCGTAGCGGGTGAGCGTTTCGATGCGGCTGATCCGAGGCGCTGCGGGGCCGTGAAGCACCTGCAGTGCCAGCTCATCGCTGAAGAAGACTGCACTCTCTCTGGGGTTGCTTTCTCTGCGACCGATCACGGTCGTCTCCAGCATCAGATCTCCCTTCAGCCGGGCCAGCTGACGGTTCACCTGATCAGGATCCTGTTCAACGCTGAGCAACTGAGTGCCTAGCAGTGCTTTACCAACGGAATGGGCATTGAACACCCGGTCGCCCACCAGATCACCACGTTGGTTGAGCCGGAAGCGGGCGTGATGGCTCAGCGGATCATCTCCACTTTGGGGATGACCTCGGTCATCGAGCTGTTCGCTTCGCACTTTCCAGGTGCCGTCAAACCACTTGGGATAGATCAGATCCTGGCGGCCACGGGGTCTCGGCAACGGAGCCGGCAAAGTCCATTCGGGCCAGTCGCTGAATCGTTGCTCCAGAAACACCTGGTCGCGATCGTCGGCGGCTGCGGAGTCGACGTGCGCAAGCTGCAGCACCATGGTGAGTAACAGTGCCAACAGCGGTTTCACCATGTCTGATCCTCTGATCCGATCGCTTGATCACTACGTGGTGCTGGTGCCCGGAGAACCGGAACAGCTTCTCAGTGCAGTCGACACCCTGGCATGGCTGGCGCAGCGTCTGCGCGGACTGGACCCTTGGCCAGCGGATCTGAAGGCGTGCGCGAGTCCGGAGCAGGCGGCCTCCCGTCTTCTCGACACAGCCTGTGAACTGGAGGTCTCGCCAGGTTTTTCCCTGCAGTGGTACGCGGTCCGACTGGAACCGCCGAGCGCTTGAGCTTCATTCCGGCCGTTGTTTGGGCGGGTCTTTGATCAGGTTTGGCAGCAGCTGCAGGATGCCATCAGCCACGACGTCCGGTGTTTCTTCCTCGATCACCACGGTTAGATCGGCTTCGCCGTACTGCGGACGTCTCGCGTTGAGAATCCTGTCGAGAGCCTGAGCGGGATCGGCTTCTTGGAGCAGTGGTCGTGGGGTGCTGTCAGCTTCAAGCCGCTTCAGCAGTTGCTCGCGTTCCACATCAAGCCAGATCACGATGCCTTGATGCATGACCCCCCAGTTTTCCGAGCGGGTGACCACGCCGCCTCCCGTTGCCACCACCAGAGAGTGATGTTCGCTGATGGCGCTCAGAACCTGGGTCTCCAGTTTTCGGAACCCCGCTTCCCCATCCCGCTGAAAGATCTCAGGAATGGAGCAACCCGCCAGCTGCGCAATCACCGAATCCGAGTCCACAAAGCCATATCCGAGCTTTTCCGCCAGGGGCCTGCCCGTGCTGCTTTTCCCGCTTCCCATCATTCCCACGAGATAAAGGCTTCTTCCCCCCAGGCGTTGTCGCAGGGTTGGAATGATCTCGGCCATGACTCGAATTCGCCGTTAGCTCATTAGGATGCCTTCTGGCCGAACCGTCACATGACTGAAACGAAGTCGACTGCACGGCATGGCCGTGGCCGCGGTTGTGTCATCACACGTCGGGCTTGCTTCAGTGCCAGCCACCGTTATTGGCTGCCGGAACTCTCCGCTGACGACAATGCTGCACAGTTCGGCCCCTGTGCTCTGGCACCAGGACATGGTCATAACTACGAATTGATCGTGTCCATGGCCGGAGGCCTCGATGAAGACGGCATGGTGCTCAACCTCTCTGAGGTCAAGCACGCCATCCGCAATGAGGTCACTGGACAACTGGACTTCCGTTTCTTGAACGAGGCATGGCCCGAGTTCGACGTATCCCGTCCAGATGGATGCCTTCCCACCACCGAAGCACTGGTCCGTCAGATCTGGACGCGGTTGAGTCCGCATCTGCCGATCACGGCCCTACGCCTTTACGAACAACCGGGCCTCTGGGCCGACTACCTCGGACATCCCATGGACGCCTTTCTCACCATCCGCACCCATTTCGCAGCTGCTCACCGACTGGCGCGCCCGGAGTTGAGCCAGGAAGAGAACGAGCGCATCTACGGCAAATGTGCCCGCCCGCACGGTCATGGCCACAACTACCTGGTGGATGTGACAGTCCGTGGAGCTATTGACCCTCGCACCGGAATGGTCTGCGACCTTTCGGCGCTGCAGCGTCTGGTCGATGACCTCGTGGTGGAGCCTTTCGATCACACCTTTTTGAATAAAGATGTTCCTTTCTTTGAGGAGTGCGTCCCCACCGCTGAGAACATCGCTCTTCACATCGCCGATCGTCTGTCGGCTCCCATCAAGGCCATCGGTGCTCATCTGCACAAGATCCGTCTACAGGAGAGTCCCAACAATGCAGCAGAGGTGTACGCCGAAACACCGCTGTTGGAGATGACGCCAGCGTCGCTTGAAGCGGTGGCTCCGGTCTGATCAGGACCTTGCCAGCTGAGCCCATCACCGTTCGCCTCGTGCTGGCGATCAGTCTTGATGGGCGCCTAGCACCACCATCCGGTGGTGCGGCCCAGCTGGGCGGATCTGGCGATCGACGTGTTTTGGAAGAGGCCCTGGCCTGGAGTGATGCTGTCTTGGTCGGTGCCGGCACCTTGCGTGCCCATCGCTGCAGTTGTTTGATCCGTGCGACCGATCTTCTGCAGCAACGCATCACGGCGACCCGTTGCCCTCAGCCGGTGGCTGTGGTGGTCAGTCGCACGGGAGAGTTCCCTCTGGAGTGGCCGTTCTTTCAGCAACCCTTTGAACGGCATTTGCTGACACCCATGGGGCTGGTCGCACCCGGTTTTCAGGCGGGCCATCGCTTGACCCCCTCTTGGCAAGACACCTTGAACCGTTTGGGCGCCCAAGGCTGGACCCAGTTGCTGCTGCTGGGAGGGTCCCAACTGTGTCAATCCCTCTTGGCGCAGGACGTGGTCGATGAACTTCAGTTGACCCTTTGCCCCCGTGTGCTCGGAGGGCCCTTCAGCTGGCTGCCAGCCAACGGCTCTTTGCTGCCAGATTCTTTGATGGAAGCAGGAGCCTGGCATCTGCATGAACTTCGAGATCTGGGTGCAAACGAAGTGTTGGTGCACTACCGCCGCAATCGGTTGACGCGTTCCTAAACCGGGATGGGCCAGTGATCGGTAGGGCTATTCCGCGGCCTGGCGCACCCATGTTTCAGAGGCTCACTCCCTGTCGATCGCCCGCGCCGCCAGGCTTCAGCATTGATCCGTCAGTGGTTGTCGACGGTGGGCTGCAGCAGCTGCAGAAACGGTTTCAGCACTCCCGCCTGGGTGCGCAGGTTGGTGCTGTGGAGTGTCCCAAACACAACGAGCAGCACTATGGGAAGACGTCCAGTAGGACGATGACGACAGAGTTAATCGTCCAAGACGACATCCTTGGTCTGATAGCTCGGTCCTTGCCATCGCCGCTCGTTTCAAAGTTGCTGGTTAGGGTCGAGCCTGAGTCGTTGACCCTGGCCCCGGATGGCATCGCTTACGGCTCGTTGGCATCGCAGCATCCGTGAGATCCCGCGGCAGCAGGTGGACAACTTGCTGGATGAACACGTCAGTCCCTTTTACCGATGGAGCTGGCTAGCGGCGCTTGAACATTCCGGAAGTGTGGCGCCGGATCAGGGCTGGCAGCCTCTCCACCTTTCGGTGTGGAGAGAGGAGCAACTTGTTGCGTTTGCCCCTCTCTATCTCAAGGGCCACAGTTACGGCGAATTTGTTTTTGATCAGTCGTTCGCGCGTCTGGCTGGCGATCTTGGCCTTCGCTATTACCCCAAGCTGATCGGCATGAGCCCTGTCAGTCCAATCCAGGGGTACCGCTTTCATCTCCACCCACAGGAGGATCCCCAGGAGCTCACGGCCGTGATGCTTCGCCTGATCGATGAGTTTGCTGCCCGGAACGAGATCCTCAGTTGCAATTTTCTCTATGTGGATCCCACCTGGAAGCCACTCGCTGAGGCGGCTGGCTGTGCGGCTTGGGTGAACCAGCAGAGCCTATGGACCGCTGATGGACAGACTGATTTCAGCGATTATCTCGCTGGTTTTAACGCCAATCAGCGGCGCAACATCAAGCGAGAGCGCAAAGCTGTGCACAAGGCTGGGCTCAGCGTGACTCCCATTACTGGTGAGGCTCTCACTCCGGCCTTGCTATCGCGCATGCATGGTTTCTACGAACAGCATTGTTCGCGTTGGGGGGTCTGGGGAAGCAAATATCTACAGGCCTCGTTTTTCGATCAATTGATCGAGCCTGCTCTCGCTCACCATGTCGTGCTGTTTAGTGCCCATCGAGGTGACCCCTTTGACCCCGTAGCCATGTCGCTCTGCGTGCAGGATGCGCGACATCTCTGGGGGCGCTACTGGGGAAGCGACGAGGAGATTGACTGTCTTCATTTCGAGGTCTGTTATTACTCCCCCATCGAGTGGGCTCTGCAGCAAGGGCTCATGAGCTTCGATCCTGGGGCCGGTGGCAGCCACAAACGCCGCCGTGGTTTTGTGGCCAGACCCCACACCAGCCTGCATCGCTGGTACGAACCACGCATGGAGGCTCTCATTCGCTCCTGGTTGCCTCGGGCCAACGGCCTGATGCAGGAGGAGATCGAGGCGATCAACGCTGAGCTCCCCTTCCGATCCGATCCCCCAGCGTTGGGGATTTGAGACTTCGATTTGTAGGGTGATTGGATGAAAACCGTCCCTTCATCGCTTGACGACCAGCTGTCGCAACGCTTTATCGACCTCGATCCCTGCGGTTATTTCCTGATCAAGGTGGATGCTGATGCCGCTGAACTGGTGGTCGAGCATTACAGCAATGATGTGGACGACAAAGGTCGAGCGACAGATCCGGAGACTGGTGAAGTGCTGGCCTGCCGCGGTGGTGGCCCGAGACAAGCCAGCCGCAGCTTTCGCGGCCGCACGGCCAAGGAGCTCGGGATTGCTCTCACCGAAGGTGATGGGCCTCATCCCCTCAGTCGCCTTGACCATGCCCTTTATCTGGGGCGAGAGCTGCAGAAGGCCGAGGGTTGCCTGAACAACGACAAACCCTACGTGCAGGACTGAGGCGAAACTCAGGCCGGTTGCAATTCCCTGGGTGCGCTGGGCTCCTCAGGCGGAAGGGATTCCAGTTGTTCGCGGATTTCTTGCTGAACGATCGCGCGGTACTCGAGGAAATGCTCGTTGTGGGCCAGCACCACCAGGAATTGCTCAAGCATGGCCGGGTTGCGCCGGGCCATGCTCAGCATGTAGCGCCAGAAGCGGCTGCGGGTGCTGCGTTTCATTCCCTGGCGCCACACCACGATGGAGAGAGCTCGGATGTCGGTCCAGGTGGGTAGGGATGCGCTCCCTTTCCAACGCGGGGCTCCCATTTTCAAATAGTAGGAATACACCCGATCCATGTAGGCATTGGGTTCATAGAGCTCACAGAACGCCTCCACGTATTCGTTGGCAATGTCGCGGATCGGTCGCGTCGGCTTGAAGTTCAACAGGTTGGTCTGATTAACGCCTTTGGCGGCGTCCTTGTCTTGAATCAGTCGGCCCTCTTTCTCAAGACGATGCCAAAGCGCTGTATTGGGAAGCGCTTGCAGCATTCCCATCATCGCGGCGGGGATGCCAGTGCGTGTGACGAACTCGACGATGCGACGGCCTGCGCCCTCTTTTTCACCGTCGAAACCGATGATGAATCCAGCCATCACACGGATACCGTTGGCGGTGATCCGGTCGACCGCCGCATCCAGTGGGTTGCGGGTGTTTTGAATTTTGCGTGAGGTTTCCAGGCTGGCTTCATCCGGTGTTTCGATGCCAAGAAACACACTTTCGAAGCGTGCTTCGTGCATCATCCGCATCATTTCATCGTCGTCAGCAAGGTCGACGGATGCCTCGGTGGCGAAGCTGAAGGGGTAACCCCGCTCCTCTTGCCAGGTTTTGATCTGCGGAAGCAGCAGCTTGGCGTTGCGCTTGTTGCCGATGAAGTTGTCGTCCACCAAAAAGATGGAGCGTCTCCATCCCAGGTCGTGGAGGTATTGCAGCTCGGCGATCAGCTGTTCGGGATGTTTGGTGCGTGGCTTGCGTCCATAGAGAACGATGATGTCGCAGAACTCGCAGTTGAAAGGACAGCCCCGTGAAAACTGCACGCTCATTGAGTCGTAGGCATCCAGTTCAAGCAAATCGAAGCGTGGAATCGGGGTTGCGGTGACATCGGGTTTGTCACCTTCGGCGCTGAAGCGTCCACTGGTGTCACCACGCTGGATGGCTTCGACGAATTGAGGAAGAGTGATCTCGCCTTCGTCCAGCACTTTGAAGTCGGCTTGGGCGATTTCAGGGGCATCAGGGGTGGAACTGGCGTAAGGGCCACCCACGGCCACCGGCAAGCCCCGCTGCTTGGCTTCAGCAATTTGCGCCTGCATGTCGTCCTTCTGAACGATCATTCCGGAAATCACCACCAGTTCCGCCCAATCCCACTCGGCCTCGGTGATCTCACGGACATTGCGGTCGACCAGCTTCATGTCCCATTCCTGAGGAAGCAGTGCCGCCACAGTGACGAGACCTAAAGGAGGAAGCAGAACCTTGCGGTTCACCAGCTCCAGAATTTTTTCGTAGCTCCAGAAGGTTTTCGGGAACAGGGGATAGATGAAAAGGGTGCGCATGATCCGTGGCGTGGAGGTGAGTGTCTGTTGCCTGCGGTCGACCCTTGGGAGAGAACCGTCCGATCCCATTTGATTTCGTTGTGCGGAATCTTAAAGCGGATCTGGCTATCTGAGCTTCGGTTTCTGATCTAATGGTTGCAGCCATTTGTGACAGCCATGGGCGTCGTCATCTATCTGGGTCTTGTCGGTGCCGGCCTTGTCACCGCTGCCGTCATCAGTTTTGTGTTGCGCGGCATCAAGCTGATCTGACCTCGGTCAGCATCGTCCCGCCACGACGCCAGATTTCCCACAACGCCAAGACAACTCCGATCCATCCTGTGATGGCAAAGGTCGTTGGTAGTCCGAGGGAGATTGTCAGCTGTGCTGCGATGAGACCGCTCAAACCGCCGCCACCCAGGAAGGCAATCTGGCTTAAGCCAGCCATCCTTCCTCGCAAAATCTGAGGCGCACCCACCTGCGTGATGAGGTTGCTGCTGCTCAGTAACCCAGCGGTGCCGGCTCCGATCAGCAACGTCATGGCCAGCACGAAGATCGTGCTGCCACCGCGCGCCATGCCCAGCTGTGCCAAAGCTGTGATGAGACCGAAGCCTGCCAGCGTCAATGAGGGTCTGCTGCAGAAGCGATGGCTGTTTCGCTGCAGCACAATCCCTCCCGCAATGCTCCCCAGCGCCAGAACACTGGTGAACAGGGCCAAGTCCATCGGGGCGGTTCCCAGTTCTCGCGCCGCGATCAAGGGTCCGAGTCCAGGATGAAAAAAGCCCACAACGCACATCAGTGCTGTGAACGTCAGCACGTTGCGCAGGGTGCTTCCACAATCTCGCCAGGCCACACTCAGGGAGGCTGTCTTGCCGGGCGTGCTCCGCTGCTCCAGCTCCAGCCGTGGTTTCAGCAGCCAGATCACACTGGCGATAGGCAAAAGATACGTGGCGGCATCCAGTGTGAGTGCCTGAGCTGGTCCCGTGAGGGTGACCAACCAGCCGCCTAGAAGGGGTCCCACCAGCTTGCCCACGTTGAACACCACGGAGAAGCTCGTCAGATAGGGCGCCAGCTGGCGGGTGTCATCAACGAGCAGCGCGCAGTATTTGTTTCTGGCCGTGAGTTCGTAAGCGCCCGCGACGCCCGCCAGCAGTGTGCTGGTTAACAGCATCAGCACCTGGGTCTGACCCTCCAGCATGGGGATCGCTAGAGCGGCCAGAAGACCGGCCCCGAGCAGCGCCCATTGCGCCTGAATCAGCACGCGTTCACATCCCACGCGATCCGTGCGAACGCCTGCCGGCCCACTCACCAGCATCGTGGGAAGTGACAGCGCAGCAAAATGCAGCGCCAGCACCATCGGATCTGCCGTTTGTTCCATCAGGATCCAGCCTTTGGCAGTGAGCCCCGCAAAGGATCCTGCGGTGCTCATGCCAGAAGCGATCAAAAAGAGGATGCGTTGACCGTTGTGCGATCCAGATCCGCTCACGAAGTCGTCCGGGCTGAAGCAACCATTTCAGTTGCACCGACGATCTCGCCGGTTAGGTCATAGATATCAGCGCCGGTGATTCGCACCGGGACCATGGTTCCCGGTGCGGCTTGAAGACCATCTGCCCGCGGTTGCACCTGCACTTCGCCATCCACCTCGGGAGCAAAGCGAGCGCATCGGCCGATCATGGCTCCGGTGCTGGGGTTGTGCTGTTCGATCAACACATCCACGGTGCGTCCGACCCAGCGGCTGTTGGCTTCTGCAGAGATTGGTTGCTGGAGGGTCATCAAGCGATCCTTGCGGGCGATGGCAATCTCTGCTGGGACCGGATTCGGAAGCGTGGCCGCGGCAGTTCCTTCCTCTAAGGAATAAGTGAACACTCCCACGTGGTCGAAGCGCTGGCGCTCCAGGAATCCCGCCAGATGTTCGAACTGTTCTTCGGTTTCACCGGGGAACCCCACGATCAGAGTGGTCCGGAGCACGGCATCGGGAAGTTGTTCCCGCAGCTGATCCATCAGTCGTTCATTCACATCCGCCTGCCAGGGGCGATTCATCGCTCGCAGAACCTGGGGGTGGCTGTGCTGAAGGGGCAAATCGAGATAGGGCAGCACGTTCGGCACGTCTCGATACGCCGCGATTACATCAGGTGTGAGGCCCGTTGGGTAGGCGTAGTGCACGCGTATCCAGGGGATCTCAACCTCTCCCAGGGCTCGTAGCAGATCTGCCAGCCGTGGTCGTCCGTAGAGGTCGAGGCCGTAATTGGTGGTGATCTGGCTGATTAGCACCAGCTCTTGCACCCCCTGCTCAGCCAGTTGATGGGCTTCCGCCACGATGGACTCGATCGTGCGCGATCGCTGATCGCCACGCAGGTGGGGAATGATGCAGAACGCGCAGCGGTAATCGCAGCCTTCGGCCACTTTTAGATAAGCCACCGCTTCTCCTGTCGTTCGGTACCGCGGCAGGTTCTCATCGCCCACAAACGTTGGTGTCTGGCTGACTCGGTTGACCCGTTCACCTGCTTCGACGCGCTGCAACACCTCCACGATGTGTTGGTAATCCCCGGTGCCGACAATCGCTTTGGCTTCGGGCAGTGAGTCGAGCAGCTCCTCTTGAAAATGCTGAGCCAGGCACCCGGCAATGATCAGTTCCTTGCCCTGCTCGGCCAGGCCGACCAGCGTGCGAACCGATTCTTCGCGGGCGTCCTGGATGAAGCTGCAAGTGTTGACCACCACGACATTGGCGTCGCTTTCATCGCTGCTCACGCCATAACCGGCTTGCGATAGAAGGCCGAGCATGTGCTCGGTATCAACACGGTTCTTCTCGCAGCCCAAATGGGCAAATGCCACCGTGGGCTTGGTGCAAATTCCGTCGCGGCCTGGGGGCTGGTCCGGGGACATGGGCACGACGGATCAATCAATCAACATAAATCTCGCGCTGACGCCTGCCAGAATTCGAAGGCAAAGTGCAGTGCACATGGGCACCACCCGACTCACCAGCCGCCGTCGTCAGGATCAAGGTTTCAAATGGGCGCGCATCGCCATGGCGGTCCTGGCAACCGTCGGCGTGATCGACACAGGGTCGATCACGCTGAAGCGCTGGGGGGTGATCGGCGATCTCACCTGTCCGCTGGGGGCTGATGGGTGCGACAAGGTGCTCAACAGTGCTTGGGGCACGCTGCTCCAAACCGAGACCTTCAGCATTCCGCTGTCTTTTGTTGGGCTGGTCGCTTACCTGGCGGTGGTGGTGATGGCGCTGGTGCCTCTGTTGCCAGGGTTGGCGGAGAACCGAGGGGATTTATCGCGTCGCACCTGGTGGGGACTGCTCACCGTCTCTCTCGGCATGGCCGTCTTCAGCCTCGTGTTGGTGGGGCTGATGGTCTTCAAGATCCAGGCGTTTTGTTTCTTCTGCGCTCTCTCTGCGGCGCTGTCGGTGCTGCTGATGGTTCTTGCGGTGATCGGTGGAGGTTGGGACGATTTCGGGCAGGTGGTGTTCCGCGGCATTCTCCTGGCGCTGGCTGTGCTCATCGGCAGCCTGATCTGGTCGTCAGTTGTGGATCCAGATCGTCCCGATGCCGCACTGACCGGACCTGGTGCGCCGCCGTTGGTCACCACCGAAAGCACCCCTGCCAAGGTGGCGCTTGCTGAGCACCTCACAGCGACCGGAGCGGTGATGTACAGCGCTTATTGGTGTCCGCACTGCCATGAGCAGAAGGAGGATTTCGGTGAAGAAGCGGCCAAGAAACTCACCATCATTGAGTGCGCTGCAGACGGCCAGAACAACCAGCGAGCGCTTTGCGAAAGCAAAAATATTGAGGGTTATCCCACTTGGGAGATCAACGGCAGGCTTGATTCTGGTGTGAAACCCTTGAAGACACTGGCCAGGCTGTCGGGATTCAAGGGTGATACCAATTTCTGAGCCTCAAGCTTCGCCGCGTTATTCACTGACCTGGCGCGTGTGAATCGGCATCCCTCTCACCTGACGGCTGTGTCGGCGCCACTGGGGAAGAGGGGCAGGAGCATCACTGCGGTAGTGCCCCCCTCGGCTTTCGGTTCGGAACAGGCAGGCCTTGAGCAACAGGATGCTGGTGCGTTGGCGATGCAGAAGATCCAGCAATAGATTGAGTTCCTGGCGACTTGGTTCTTCCAGTTGGAGCGGCTGGTCCTGAGGTTGTGCCTTGACCAGCTGCAGCAGTTGTTCTTGTTGCATTTGCAAACTCGCCTGATCGGTGGTTTGCAACAGGCGCCGCATCCCATTGACGGAACGATCCACGCCGGCCACATCCCAGCACTGTTTGCTGAGCCGTTCGATCTCTCGCATTAAGTGACCGATGCTGGCCTCGCTACGGGCACGGTCCGCGGTGATCTGACTTCCACCTTGAGAAGGATTCCAGTGGCTTCGGTCAGTTTCGCTTGCTAGGGGAAGGTCGATCTCGCCAAGCTGTCGGGCAAAGACGAGGCATTCCATCAGCGAGTTACTGGCCAGTCGGTTGGCACCATGCAGACCGGTGCAGGCCACTTCGCCAACGGCATAGAGACCCGGCAGTGATGTGGCGGCCCTCAGGTCCGTGGCGACTCCCCCCATCCAGTAGTGGGCTGCTGGTGCCACGGGAATTGGTTGCTCCAGGGGATTCAGGTTGTGTTGTCGACAGCGTTCGAGAATGGTCGGGAATCGGCGCTCGGCCTGTTCACGGGGGATCCCTGACCAGTCCAGTCCGATGTGGTCCGTGTGTTGCTCCCGCATGCACCTGAGCAGGGCGCGGCTGACTTGATCGCGTGGAGCCAGATCGGCTCCGTGCAGATCTGCAACAGGGCTCTGCCCTGAGGCATCCACCAGGCGAGCTCCCTCCCCACGAACGGCTTCTGAGATCAAAAAGCAAGGCGCATCCGGGAGTTTGAGAGCTGTGGGATGGAACTGCACAAACTCCAGATCCTCGATGGCTGCGCCAGCGCTCCAGGCCAGTGCCACACCCTCGCCTGCCGCCTGAGCCGGATTGGTGGTGTTGGTGTAGAGATGGCCTCCGCCACCGGTCGCCAGGACCACGGCTCTTGAGCGGATCCACTGCAGCCTGGAACCATCCACCACCTGAACGCCGCAGCATCGCCCGTGTTCGACCCAGAGTTGGCTAACCCGTACGCCACGACGATGCAGAAGACCCGGACGTTGCTCGGCCCGTTCTCGCAGCACATCGACAAGTGCATGTCCGGTGCGATCTTGCACATGCAGCACTCGGTGATGACTGTGGGCCGCCTCCAGTGTGGTGGCGAGGCTGCCATCGCGGTTGCGATCAAACTCCATGCCTAATTGCAGGAGCCGATCCACACATTGCGGTGCCTGATCCACCAACAGACGAACGGAATCCCCGTCGCAGAGTCCTGCGCCGGCATGCATGGTGTCCGCGGCGTGGCTACTGCTGCTGTCGTCAGGTCGTGTGACGGAGGCGATGCCCCCTTGTGCCCAAAGGCTGGAAGATCGACGGCTGGTGTTGCGATTGACGAGCAGAACTCGCAGTCCATCAGGCAGCTCGAGACAGGTCATCAGGCCTGCGGCACCGGCCCCGACCACAACGACATCCCAAGGACCGGCGGGGATCGGTTCCATTCCTTGGCGACGCGCTGTCATGGGTGAATCAAAAAACCGCCGTGGAGTCCGGCGGTTTTAACGCAATCCAATGGATGGAGATCGGCTTGTTCAGAAAACGCTCAGCGGTACTGGCCGTCGTTGATGCGGTCGAAGCCTTCGTTCAGGGCAATCGAAGGAGCTGTGACGGTGAAGTTCTCGCGATACTTTTCAAACAACTCCTTCTGACGGTCTGTCAAATCAAGGGACAGCACGTCTTCGACAGTTTCGTAGGGACCACCCAGCACGATTTTGCCGGCGAGAGTCGGGTACATGCCTGGAAACTGCTGGAAACGACGAACGGATGAATTGTTGAGGTCCACCTTGTCGCCGCGCTCAGCGATCTTGTCGTCGGCCACATTGCGGATCTCTGCGGCCTGAACACTCGCGGGAAGGGCCAGGCTCATCAGCAGGCCTGCCATCACAGCAATGCCGGTGAGCCAGCACAGCAGACGCTTCATGGAAGTCTCCGTCTTTGAGATCGGAACGGGATGGATGCCGACAGGGCCGGCTTGCAAACCTTACAAGTGCCCTCAGCCCCAGCCATGATTCATTGCTGCAGTTTTTGCAGTTCGTTTCAGATCAGTCCACTGAGTTCTGGCCATAACAGGGACAAGGTGAGGAAGAGACCGTCAATCAGCAGGGTCGTCGCCAGCACCGATGCTGCAACGGCCCAACTGCTTGACGAGGGTGATGGCTTCAAACTTCGGACTCGGCAGGCACGCACGAGACGGAGGATCACTAACCCAGCGGCAGTGATGACCAGGAAAGATTCAGGCCGCATCACACGTGTTGCCGCTTCTTGAAGCAGCAAACCCGCCTCAGAGGGTGTGGCCGTGACGACCAGTGGCCAGAGAGGCATCACGTTGGTGAAGGCCATGGCCAGATCTGTGAATCCTGTTCCCAGTAGGGAGGCGAGGTAGAACGCACAGCCCAGCCGCCAGCGTGTCTTGAGACCTGTGAGGGCCAGTGGCAATGCAAAGGCTTCCACTGGTAGATGCAGCACGGGGTGGCTGGACAGCCACCCCCAGAACAGACTCCCCGCCAGCCAGCTGCCACTAAAGCCCACGAGCAGCGCGCCAAGTTCTTTCCTCTTCGACGGCGCAAGCCAGGAACTGAGCAAACCTGCGGTCAGCAGCACGAAACCGAAGATTGCAGCGGTGAAGGGCTGGGAACGAACCCAAGGTGCCTGAGCGAACACGGGGAGGACCACCAAGCAGGAGGCCCAGAAAGGAGTCCCGGCGAAACCGAGTGACGTTGCTTGGACCGGCTCAGCCAGGCTCTGGTTGCGCATTAGCCCGCTGAACAACGACTCGCCTCCGTACGGATGTGAAGAAAGAGTCGAAACCTTAGAAGATCTGAGCGGCGATCACGTCGGAGTGTTCCCCGCCACTGGCGTCGGTGACGGGTTGGGCATAGCGTCCCAGCGTTTGAAGTCAGGAACCCAGCGGTGTCGGATTCCGGTCTGCTTGAGGCCATCTGGAGAAACTTCGTGCTCGGGGTGGTGCAGGGACTCACGGAGTTTCTGCCGATCAGCAGCACGGCCCATCTCAAAGTTGTGCCGGTTCTCATCGGCTGGGGGGATCCAGGGGTGTCGGCCACCGCCGTGATCCAGCTGGGCAGCATCGCAGCAGTGATTGGCTATTTCCGTGGCGACCTGCGGTCGGTCTTGCATGGCATCAGCGGTGCGATGCGCCGCGGACAGTGGCGCGAGCCCGATGCCCGCCTCGGCATTGCGATGGTTGTCGGCACCGTGCCGATCTTGATCGCTGGATTGGTCATCAAGCTCCGTTGGCCGGGATATGAAACCTCGCCGTTGCGCAGTGTTCCGGCCATCGCCATCGTGTCGATCGTCATGGCCGCCTTCTTGGCCCTAGCCGAAAAGCTCGGTCCTCGAAGCAAGGGTCTTGTTCAGGTTCAGGGGCGTGATGGCCTCGTGGTGGGGCTGGCTCAGGCGCTCGCGTTGATTCCCGGTGTTTCGCGTTCGGGGAGCACATTGACGGCCTCACTGTTCGATAGCTGGAAGCGTCCTGATGCGGCACGCTTTTCGTTCCTTCTGGGCATTCCTGCGATCTCGCTGGCGGGAGTCGTTGAGTTGAAAGATGCCTTCGCGGATTTCAGCTTGGCCGGTGTTCTTCCACTGATGGTGGGCATCCTTTCTGCAGCGGTTGTGTCATGGCTGGCCATCGACTGGCTTCTGAAATACCTCCAGCGCCATAGCACCTGGATTTTTGTGATCTATCGACTGCTATTTGGTGTTCTTCTTCTGGCCTGGTGGTCGGTTACGGGCTCAAACTGAGAGCAGTTGCCGAGACGCTGTGTGGAATGAACCCTCCGCAGGGGTTGCCGTCACGGCTCTCAACCCCGGCGGATCTGCCCGCAATCCAGATCCAGCGGTGGTTGCCACCGTGGAGGTTGGCTCGATTGGTGAGGAGCTTGGATTCGAGCCCGGTGACCAGCTCCTCAGCATCAACGGGGTGCGACCCCGAGACCTCATCGATTACCGCTATCTCATCGTTGAGGAAGAGCTGACACTCGAGGTCCTTGACAGCTCAGGGGAAGTGCATCGGGTTGAATTCGAAAAAGATGCCGATGATGGTCTCGGTTTGGCCTTCACTGAGGCGTTGTTCGATGGTTTGCGGCAATGCAACAACCGCTGTCCGTTCTGCTTCATCGATCAGCAGCCTCCGGGGCATCGAAACAGCCTCTATCTCAAAGATGACGATTATCGACTCAGTTTCCTTTATGGGTCTTACCTCACGCTCACCAACCTGTCGGAGGCCGATTGGAGCAGGATTGAGCAGCAACGTCTAACGCCTTTGTTTGTGTCCGTGCATGCCACGGACCCCGACTTGCGTTCCGCCCTTCTTGAGAATCCCCGCGCAGGCCGACTGCTTCAGCAATTGGAGTGGTTTGGTGAACGTGATCTCCAAATCCATGCCCAGGTGGTCGTCTGTCCGGGCCTGAACGACGGGAAGGCCTTGCTGCAGTCGTTGACGGATCTGGCTCGTTTTGCCGGTGGTGAATGGCCTGCTGTGCTGTCTGCAGCTGTAGTCCCCGTTGGATTGACCCGTTTCCGGCCTCCAGGAGATGGCTTGCGTGCTGTGACACCTGAAGATGCTGAGCAGGTGATTGATGCCGTGGAACCACTGCAGCAGCAGTTCCGGGAGCAGCTCGGCAGCCGTTTCGCTTGGCTGTCTGATGAGTGGTATCTGATTGCAGGTCGGCCATTACCTCCGCGCGACAGCTACGAGGATCTTCCTCAGCAGGAAAATGGCGTGGGCACGATCCGAGCCTTCCTAGAGGATTTGGACGCCGCCACAGCGTCGTTGCCCGACAGCATTAGAAGTCCTCTGCGCAGCAGTTGGGTGGTCGGGCGTCTGGTGGACCAAGCTCTGGAATCTGTCACCGACCGCCTCAATGGCATTGATGGTGTGACCTTGAATCTGCATGGTCTTCCCAGTCCGTATTGGGGGCAAGATCAAGTGGTGACCGGGTTGCTGACCGGCCAAGACCTGCTTGAAGGCCTGAAGGACCTGCCGCTTGGCGACCAGCTTCTGCTTCCCTCCGTGATGCTGCGGCAGGGGCAGCCTGTTTTTCTCGATGACATGACGCTGGAGCAGGTTCAGGCCGCGTTGCCGGTCCCGATTCGGATCGTGCATGGAGCAGCTGACATCGTGGCTGCCGTGCTCGGTGAACTGCCGGAAACCACCTAAGCTCCGCCAAGCTCAGGTGTTGTTGTGCTTCGGACTGCTGCGGGTCTTTTGCTGATCGCTGGTGTATTCCCCGCATGCTTTGCCGATGTCGCCCGCGCCCAAAGCAATGCTGAACCAGCTTCGGATGATGGATCGGCGTTGATCGATCAGACCACGCTTCCCTCCGCTGTCGACTTGAAGGGCGCTCGCCCACAGGCTGACCCTTCTGTGTTGCCCCCTGCGGCAACAACGTTGCCTCAATCCATGGAGTCGCTTCAGGCACCTCCAAGCCTTGCCTTGCCTGATCAAACCGATCAGGTGCGTATTCGTGAGCTCAGACCCCTCACTCTGGCTGAAGTTGAGCGGCTAGCAGAAGTCAACAACCCTGGTCTTAAAGCGGTCGCCAGTCAAGTTCAGCAAGCCAAATCAGGTTTAAGGGCTGCGCTTGCCCGCTGGTACCCAACGCTTGATCTCAGTGCCAACGGATTGCCCCAATACCTGGGTGGTGAACAGCAAAACTTCGATCAACGCCGCACACGAAACGTCAATCCCGTTACTGGCGAGACCACCCCGACCGGTGTTCCTGCCGGCGTCCGCACTACCACATCGCGCTGGACAGCCAATTTTGGCGCTCGCTTGAATTGGAATCTGATTGATCCCGGCCGCGTTCCAGAGATTGCTGCCGCTCGAGACACCTATGAGCGCAGCCGTGAGGCTTATCTGATCGCCCTGCGTGAACTGCGACTCCGAGTTGCAATTGACTATTTCACGTTGCAGCGGCGAGACGAGCAAGTGCGGATCGGACAGCAATCCGTTCGAGCTTCCATCGTGAGTTTGCGGGATGCACGAGCCCGCTATCAAGCGGGTGTGGCGACCAAGCTGGAAGTCTTGGAGGCCATTACGCAGCTCGCCCGTGATCAGCAGCTGTTGACCAATGCCATTGGTGATCAAGCTTCACTGCGTCGATCCCTCTCGGCAATCCTTGATCTCCCTCAGGATGTGACGCCAACAGCCGCTGCTCCAGCGAGGGTGATGGGAACTTGGATTCCCTCATTGCAGGAGAGCATCGTTGCTGCTTATGCGTTCCGCGAAGAGCTGGATCAGCTCCTCCTCGATATCTCCATCAACAACAGCAACGCCAATTTGTCGCTGTCTGCAGTGCAGCCCGTTTTGAGCATTTTCAACAACTTCTCCACTCAGCGTTTCCAGGGTGAAGCCAATGTGGTTACCCCGCCAGAAGATCAGGTCTATGGCTGGAGTTTCGACAACGCGGTTGGTCTATCGGCAAGCTGGAATATTTTTGACGGTGGTCGAGCACGCGCTCAATACCGCCAAAACAAGCTTCGTGCTGAAGAAAGCCGCTTTAACTTCGCCACCCAGCGCAACACGATTCGGCGCGAAGTAGAGGAGAGTTTCTACGAACTCCGCGCAAGCCAGCAAGTCATCCGCACCACATCCCGGGAAGTGCTTTCAGCGACCGAGTCTCTTCGCTTGGCCAGGTTGCGTTTCCAGGCTGGTGTGACCACGCAGCGTGAAGTCGTGGACACCCAGCGCGACCTCACCAATGCGCAGGTGCGCTACGCCGATGCTGTTCTCAACTACAACGGAAGCATGGCTCAGTTGCGGCGTCGGACTGGGTTGGATCAAGTTCAGGCTTGCCCAGTCGTCGATCTTCCTGCAGAGAAGCCTGAAGGCCTTGGTGTTGAGCAGGTCCCGATTGAACCGATGCCTTCTCTTCCGAGCTGCGAAGCCTCGCAAATCGGCGTCTAAGGCAAAGCTGAGACGTTGACTTCCAGCCTCCTTTCTCCCCAGCAATTGCTCGCAGTCCATCAGCTGCTTGACCGGGTGGCGGATCGCCAGCGTCAAGATTTTGGACACATTGTTTCCGATGTGAAGCCTGACGGCAGCTTGATCACGGCTTGTGACCGTTGGAGCGACAGGATGTTGGTGGACGGCCTGGGTGCGCTGGCCCCCGGTGAATTCACCCTGAGTGAAGAGGGCGAGAAGCTCTGCCCGTCTTCATCTGCTTTCTGGGTGGTTGATCCTCTGGATGGCACGACCAACTTCGCTGCAGGCATTCCTTACTGGGCGATCTCTGTGGCTCGCTTCGTGGATGGCCAACCCACGGAAGCATTTCTCGAGGTTCCTTCGTTGCGACAGCGCATCGTTGCGATTCGCGGCCGAGGAGCATGGCGTAATGGAAAACCGATTGCGGTTGAGACCCGCCAGTTCTCGGGCAGCACTTGCGTTTCGCTCTGCAGTCGTGCGATTCGTGTGTTGCAGCGCCGCCATCAAGAGCCTTTTCCCGCCAAGATCCGTTTGTTAGGTGTCGCCAGTCTCAACATGGTCAGCGTTGCCATGGGACAAACCGTTGCCGCCCTAGAGGCGACCCCCAAGATCTGGGATCTGGCTGCGGCGTGGCTGGTGCTCAGCGAACTGCATTGTCCTGTTCTCTGGCTTGATGAAGACCCCGCTGCACTGACGCCGGGTCGTGACCTGTCCAATGTCAGTTATCCGGTGCTCGTGGCGGCATCTCAGGCTGAGTTGGACCGCCTCAAGCCATGGGGAGAGTCGCTGCTTCTCCCTTGAGAAAGGGGAGGGGGTTGCGAGTGGGGGAGCAGTTGGGTTATGGTTTTGGACTGCGCGGGAGGCCAAAGCCTGAAGCGCAGCTTCTGAACGTGAAGAGCGCGAGCTTGTAGTGTTTAGAAGTGCTTACGAGGCCAAGAGGGAGCGATCCCACGGTGTTGTAAGTTCTACAAGCGGCCGGGAGGCCGCACCGCCAACCGCTCCTGAGAGGGGGCGCGAAGGCAGAACCTGGACAATCGAAAAGTTTAGGAACTGACGCTTTCATCGCGTCAAAGTTTGCGAGATGCATCGCGAGATGTGTGTTGCAGTTTTGATGAATGAGCGATGAAGGTGTGAGGTCCCGTCAACAATTATTCGTTGCAGAGAAGCATCGTGCTTGCAGCTTGAAAGTTTTCACGAGCTTTGAAGTTGTCGGTGTGCGCGATGTGGAGCAACAACCGGATCTGAGATCCTGGAAAGTCATTGAAAGAGAAATCTAGAGATGCACTCTTAAGAACCCTTTCTGTGTCAGCGGGAAGGAGGCCTCAACTGTTGCCAGTGAAAACTGAGCAATGGGTGACGCAAATCATTTTGAGGAAGTGAAAGCTTCTAAGAGGAAATGATCTACAACGGAGAGTTTGATCCTGGCTCAGGATGAACGCTGGCGGCGTGCTTAACACATGCAAGTCGAACGAACCTTCGGGTTAGTGGCGGACGGGTGAGTAACGCGTGGGAATCTGCCCTCAGGAGGGGGATAACGGCTGGAAACGGCCGCTAATACCCCATATGCCGAGAGGTGAAATGAATTTCGCCTGAGGATGAGCCCGCGTCTGATTAGCTAGTTGGTGAGGTAAGAGCTCACCAAGGCATCGATCAGTAGCTGGTCTGAGAGGATGATCAGCCACACTGGGACTGAGACACGGCCCAGACTCCTACGGGAGGCAGCAGTGGGGAATTTTCCGCAATGGGCGAAAGCCTGACGGAGCAACGCCGCGTGAGGGATGAAGGCCTCTGGGCTGTAAACCTCTTTTCTCAAGGAAGAAGATCTGACGGTACTTGAGGAATAAGCCACGGCTAATTCCGTGCCAGCAGCCGCGGTAATACGGGAGTGGCAAGCGTTATCCGGAATTATTGGGCGTAAAGCGTCCGCAGGCGGCCCTTCAAGTCTGCTGTTAAAACGTGGAGCTTAACTCCATCATGGCAGTGGAAACTGTTGGGCTTGAGTGTGGTAGGGGCAGAGGGAATTCCCGGTGTAGCGGTGAAATGCGTAGATATCGGGAAGAACACCAGTGGCGAAGGCGCTCTGCTGGGCCATAACTGACGCTCATGGACGAAAGCCAGGGGAGCGAAAGGGATTAGATACCCCTGTAGTCCTGGCCGTAAACGATGAACACTAGGTGTCGGGGGAATCGACCCCCTCGGTGTCGTAGCCAACGCGTTAAGTGTTCCGCCTGGGGAGTACGCACGCAAGTGTGAAACTCAAAGGAATTGACGGGGGCCCGCACAAGCGGTGGAGTATGTGGTTTAATTCGATGCAACGCGAAGAACCTTACCAGGGTTTGACATCCTGCGAATCTTTTGGAAACGAGAGAGTGCCTTCGGGAACGCAGTGACAGGTGGTGCATGGCTGTCGTCAGCTCGTGTCGTGAGATGTTGGGTTAAGTCCCGCAACGAGCGCAACCCACGTCTTTAGTTGCCAGCATTTAGTTGGGCACTCTAGAGAGACCGCCGGTGATAAACCGGAGGAAGGTGTGGATGACGTCAAGTCATCATGCCCCTTACATCCTGGGCTACACACGTACTACAATGCTACGGACAAAGAGCAGCAAGTTCGCGAGGACAAGCAAATCTCATAAACCGTGGCTCAGTTCAGATCGTAGGCTGCAACTCGCCTACGTGAAGGAGGAATCGCTAGTAATCGCAGGTCAGCATACTGCGGTGAATACGTTCCCGGGCCTTGTACACACCGCCCGTCACACCATGGAAGTTGGCCACGCCCGAAGCCGTTACTCCAACCCTTGTGGAGGAGGACGTCGAAGGTGGGGCTGATGACTGGGGTGAAGTCGTAACAAGGTAGCCGTACCGGAAGGTGCGGCTGGATCACCTCCTAACAGGGAGACAACACAATGATTTTGATGCCTGAGTATTTTTATTCTTAGGCCGAAATCCTGTCACCTTAGGTCGATCGGTACCTCAGCATTAAGAGCAGTAATTGATGAGCAATCATCAAGAGACTGAAGGAAATGTTCAGTTCCTAAACTTTGTCTAGGTCACACCCCACAAGGGTTGAGTCTTCCTGGGCCATTAGCTCAGGTGGTTAGAGCGCACCCCTGATAAGGGTGAGGTCCCTGGTTCAAGTCCAGGATGGCCCATTCGGTGTTGGGGGTTTAGCTCAGTTGGTAGAGCGCCTGCTTTGCAAGCAGGATGTCAGGAGTTCGAGTCTCCTAACCTCCACTGACCGAACTTAATCTCCATCTTCTGAACAGTGGAAGGTGAACTCGTAGGTGTGTGATTTAGATGTGTCCGCTGGCATGAACTCAGCTTCCTGTCATTCCAAATGATGAGTGTTTGCTCTGAATTTGGTTGATAAGATGCTGGGCTCGAACTGAGCGATCAGTTTGATGTCTAGCAGAACCTTGACAACTGCATAGGTGAGTCTGGAAAGAATAAAGCATCTCTCATGGATGCATCATTCTTTGATGAATGATGTCAATTCTTGAGCAAGAGCCGAGACTCCATCACGTTCTTCTGATTGTGTCGAGCAATCAGGAGTTTGATTATTGATTTAGTAATAAATCAGTGAGAATCCGTTTCAACGACGGCAAGCGTGTTGGAGATTATATGGTCAAGCTACAAAGGGCTCACGGTGGATACCTTGGCACACAGAGGCGATGAAGGACGTGGTTACCTGCGATAAGTCTCGGGGAGCTGGAAACACGCTTTGATCCGGGAATTTCCGAATGGGGCAACCCTTAATACGGCCAGCTGAATCCATAGGCTGGTGCGAGCCAACCCAGCGAACTGAAACATCTTAGTAGCTGGAGGAAAGGAAAGTAAAAACGACTCCCTAAGTAGCGGCGAGCGAACGGGGAAGAGCCTAAACCGATAGTTTCGACTATCGGGGTTGTGGGACAGCAATGTGGAAAAGGAATGTTAGTGGAAGTGTTTGAAAGACACGCCACAGAGGGTGAAAGCCCCGTACACGAAAACTGAACTGACCTAGCTGTATCCCGAGTAGCACGGAGCACGTGAAATTCCGTGTGAATCTGCGAGGACCACCTCGTAAGGCTAAGTACTCCTGTGTGACCGATAGCGAAACAGTACCGCGAGGGAAAGGTGAAAAGAACCCCGGGAGGGGAGTGAAATAGAACATGAAACCGTGAGCTTACAAGCAATGGGAGCCCTACTCATAGGGTGACCGTGTGCCTGTTGAAGAATGAGCCGGCGACTTATAGGCACTGGCGGGTTAAACCGGAAATGGTGGAGCCATAGCGAAAGCGAGTCTGAATAGGGCGTTTGTCAGTGTTTATAGACCCGAACCCGGGTGATCTAACCATGGCCAGGATGAAGCTTGGGTGATACCAAGTGGAGGTCCGAACCGACTGATGTTGAAAAATCAGCGGATGAGCTGTGGTTAGGGGTGAAATGCCAATCGAACCCGGAGCTAGCTGGTTCTCCCCGAAATACGTTGAGGCGTAGCGTCTCGTGCTCCAGCAGGGGGGTAAAGCCACCATTTCGGTGCGGGCTGCGAGAGCGGTACCAAATCGAGATGAACTCTGAATACCCTGTGTGTAGCGAGGCAGTCAGACTGTGGGGGATAAGCTCCATGGTCGAGAGGGAAACAGCCCAGACCGCCAGCTAAGGTCCCCAAATCAACACTAAGTGATAAAGGAGGTGGGATTGCCCAGACAACCAGGAGGTTTGCCTAGAAGCAGCCATCCTCAAAGGAGTGCGTAATAGCTCACTGGTCGAGCGATCCTGCGCCGAAAATGAACGGGGCTAAGTGTTGTACCGAAGCTGCGGATTTATGGTAGGGGAGCGTTCTATGTGGGGCGAAGCGTTAGCGTGAGCGGGCGTGGACTGCATAGAAGTGAGAATGTCGGCTTGAGTAGCGAAAACATGGGTGAGAATCCCATGCACCGAAACCCTAAGGGTTCCTCCGGCAGGCTCGTCCGCGGAGGGTTAGTCTGGACCTAAGGCGAGGCCGAAAGGCGTAGTCGATGGATAACAGGTCAACATTCCTGTACCGGTTATGTTTTGGGAAGAGGGACGGAGAAGGCTAGCCAAGCCAGATGTTGGTTACTGGTTCAAGCGTTCAAGGCGTTGAGGAGCGGCGAAAACGTTCCGAGCTGAGGCGTGAGTACGAGCTGCTACGGCAGCGAAGTTGGTGATGTCAAGCTTCCAAGAAAAGCTCTATACCCGTTAAGGCATAACTGCCAGTACCCGAAACCGACACAGGTGGGGTGGTAGAGAATACCGAGGTGCGCGAGGTAACTCTCTCTAAGGAACTCGGCAAAATGGCCCCGTAACTTCGGGAGAAGGGGTGCCACCGCAAGGTGGTCGCAGTGAAGAGGCCCTGGCGACTGTTTACCAAAAACACAGGTCTCCGCTAAGTCGCAAGACGATGTATGGGGGCTGACGCCTGCCCAGTGCCGGAAGGTTAAGGAAGCCGGTCAGCGTAAGCGAAGCTGGCGACTGAAGCCCCGGTGAACGGCGGCCGTAACTATAACGGTCCTAAGGTAGCGAAATTCCTTGTCGGGTAAGTTCCGACCCGCACGAAAGGCGTAACGATCAGGGCGCTGTCTCGGAGAGAGGCTCGGCGAAATAGAATTGTCTGTGAAGATGCGGACTACATACACCCGGACAGAAAGACCCTATGAAGCTTTACTGTAGCTTGGTATTGTGCCCGGGCTCTGAATGCGCAGGATAGGTGGGAGACGTTGATCTCGTGCTTGTGGGTACGAGGGAGTCAATGGTGAGATACCACTCTTTCAGAGCTAGGGTTCTAACGTTCACCCGTTATCCGGGGAGCGGACAGTATCAGGTGGGCAGTTTGACTGGGGCGGTCGCCTCCTAAAAGGTAACGGAGGCGCGCAAAGGTTTCCTCAGGCTGGTTGGAAATCAGCCGACGAGTGCAAAAGCAGAAGGAAGCTTGACTGTGAGACCTACAAGTCGAACAGGGACGAAAGTCGGCTTTAGTGATCCGACGGTTCTGAGTGGAAGGGCCGTCGCTCAACGGATAAAAGTTACTCTAGGGATAACAGGCTGATCTCCCCCAAGAGTTCACATCGACGGGGAGGTTTGGCACCTCGATGTCGGCTCATCGCAACCTGGGGCTGAAGTCGGTCCCAAGGGTTGGGCTGTTCGCCCATTAAAGCGGTACGCGAGCTGGGTTCAGAACGTCGTGAGACAGTTCGGTCCATATCCGGTGTATGCGTAGGAATATTGAGAGGATTTCTCCCTAGTACGAGAGGACCGGGAGGAACGCACCTCTGGTGTACCAGTTATCGTGCCAACGGTAAACGCTGGGTAGCCATGTGCGGAGTGGATAACCGCTGAAAGCATCTAAGTGGGAAGCCCACCTCAAGATGAGTATTCCCATGGGGTAACCCAGTAAGGTCACGGGAAGAACACCCGTTGATAGGCTCTACGTGGAAGTCCAGCAATGGATGCAGCGGAGGAGTACTAATAGACCGAGGGCTTGACCATTCATTTGGCTCTTGTCTGAGGCAAGTTTTATTCAATCGAGACCATCATCTGAAGCGAAAGTGGAGGGTGATGACCTATGCAGTTCTCAGGGTTCAACCTTGGGAATGTTTTCTATCCTGGTGTCCATGGCGCTGTGGTCCCACTCCGATCCATCTCGAACTCGGTTGTGAAACGCAGCAGCGGCGACGATATTTGGGGGGTAGCCCCCTGAGAAAATAGCTCGATGCCAGGTAAAACATTCTGATCACGGACGTGATCCAAAGAAAGCCATCCCGCTGTGGGGTGGCTTTTTTTGTGCCCATTGCTGGGGGTTGATCTGAATCGAAGGCCAGGGTTATGGCATCAGCTCGCGGAAGCTTTGAATCAAACGATGCTGGCCCGGGTTCTGATGGGGGTTGCCGGGTCGATAGCAGAAGTTGGTGCGTAGTCCTGCGGAGTGAGCTGCATCGCACTCCCCGGGATGATCACTGATGAACAGCACAGACTTTTCTGTTGTGTTGAGACTTTGACAGATCTTTCGATAGCTTTTGGCTTTTAATTTTTGACCCGTACGTGTGTCAAACCAATGGCTAAATCGGTCGCTAATATTTCCCTGTTTTGTGTGCATGTAGAGCAATTTCTGTGCTTGGACGCTGCCTGATGAATAGACAGTTAGTGTTATTCCCTTCTGAATCCATGCATCGAGGCTTGGCAGAACATCATCGAACAAGGGTGTTTTCAGTTCGCTGGATTCATAGCCTTGTTTCCAGATGATTCCCTGAAGTTCTTTCAGGGCAGAAGATTTTCTGTCTGATTTGATGAGATGATTAAGGTATTCGGCAAGTTGTGCATTCGACGGCAACCCTTGATCCGCTTTACTCAGCATCTGCTGACAGCTTGGATCTAAATCTTGATGCCATTCGTCGATGGCTTCTTGGATGATGTTGGCAATTCTTGGCTCGTTTGTTCCCCTTTCAAGGGTTTGCATTAAGTGCGCTTGTGCATAGGGAAAGAGTGTTTTTGCAACGAAATCCACTGGGCATGTGGTTCCTTCGATATCGAGCAGGATGACTTGAATCACGAGTTGTTGGTGACGAGTGTTTGTCTCCATACGAGTTCCAGTAGGAACTCAAGGATTTCAGTATGGCGTCGTGCCTGCTGAAGATCAGATCCCCAGGCATAGAGGCCGTGACCCGAAACCAGCAAGCCATAAGGTGCCTGCTCCAACCGTTGACCTGCTGTTTCACTCAGGGTTGTTAGATCCTGATCATTGTTGATGATGGGAAGCTCAATGCTGGTGGCGTGCGTGTTGACTCCCTCCAGTCCTTTCAACATTTCCCAGCCCTCTAACACAAGACATCCTTGATCTAGAAATCGTCTGGAGAGCCATGTGGCATTGATCGAATGGGTATGGAGAACGGCGCATGCATTGCATTGATCAACAATGCGCAGATGCAACAGCGTTTCGGCACTGGCGCGTCCGTTGCCGTTCACCACGTCCCCTGCGGCGTTCACAACGATTAGATCACTGTCGGTGACAGCGCCTTTGTCGACGCCACTGGGCGCCATCAGCAGCTGCAGCGGTTCCCGCTCGGTCACAACACTGAAATTTCCGCCTGTTCCGTCGCACCAGCCTCTCCGGTGCAGGGCTCGCATGGTGGTGATCAGTGCACTCGCCTGGTGATCAGCAGACATTGACCGAGGGCTTGGCAATCCATTCATGTCCTATCGCATGCGTTGCCTAGCTCTGACATGTTGGGCACCAATGGGTGCTGCGCCCCGCCAGTTTCATCCGTTCAATAGGTGTTCCGCAGGTCAGGCAGTCTTTGCCGGTTCGACGGTAGACAGCGGCTTGGCCTCCGTAGTTTCCATTGACGCCTTCCAGATCACGGAAGTCGCTGAAGGTGGTTCCGCCCACGCCAATGCTGATCTCCAGCACATGAACCAGGCTGTCGCGGAGTTTCTCCAGTTGTTGGCGACTGAGACGACCAGCGGGTGTGTGTGGTGCGATCCCGGCGACGAACAAGCTCTCGTCGGCATAGATGTTGCCAGTGCCTGCCACCAGGGATTGATCCAGGAGCGCCGCTTTGATGGACCGTGTGGATCCTTTCAATTCGCGTTGAAGGTAGCTGGCGCTGAAGGCATCACTGAATGGTTCTGGACCCAGTCGTTTCAGGCCAGTGATCACGGAGTCGATGGGGGTGCCACTGGGCACCCACCACATTTCGCCGAAGCTGCGCATGTCGACGAAACGCAGTTCCTGACCTTGCTCGTTCCAGAAACGGGCACGGGTGTGTTTGCAGGGATCACTGGGCTCGTCATGCCACTGGAACTGGCCGGTCATGCGGAGATGAACCCCCCAGACGCCGCTGGTTCGATGCGTCCCTTGTTGATGGAGAGAGGCCATCAAATACTTGCCTCGACGCGTCCATTCGCCGACGCTTTGGCCTCGGAGGCCATTACAAAACGCGTTCACTCCTCCCGGGCTGGCCACGGCCCGTTCACGGAGGATCTCAACCTGTTGAATCACGAATGAGTTGAGATGGCTCGCCAGTCCCCGGCGAACCGTCTCAACTTCCGGAAGTTCCGGCAAGACTCAAGCGGGCTCGAGTTCGGACATCGCAAAGTTATTGGTGTTGATGCCACCGTCTGTGCCCTGCAGGCCGTTGTAGTTGACCTGTTCAAAACGGACCACAACGGGGTAGCGGATTCCGGAGGTGTCAATGGACGCCACCTTGCCCACTTCGTTGAACCAGTAAGACTCAGGGCGCTTGATGCGCACCATGTCACCGCGGGAGATCGCCATCGCTGCGCTGGAACTCGGCTGCATGCAGAGCGTATCGCCGTGTCTCCCCTTCAGGGATTGAGTGACACACAATGTCGTCCAGCAATTGAAGACCTTGTGGTGTGCCATGGCAGCATCCAGCCTTCGGTGCGTTGCTGACCTTGCTACCCACACAACCTGAGCCTCCTGTGCTGGAGCTGGATCTTCCCGATCCAGACCAGGACGACATCAGCACCATGGAGTTTCTGGCTCGGCTTGAACAGGCCTGGGCGGTCTGTGACAAGTTCGATCTGCAAACGGAAATCTGGCGCGGACGCATCCTCAAGGCTGTGCGCGATCGCGAAAAGCGTGGCGGAGAGGGTCGTGGTGCCGGGTTCCTGCAGTGGTTGCGCGAGCGAGAGATCAGCAAGACCCGTGCCTACGGCTTGATTCAGCTGGCGGAGTCCGCCCAGGACATGTTGGGTGACGGCATGTTGGAAGAGAGCAGCGTTAATCAGTTCTCCAAGCGGGCCTTCATGGAAACTGCTCAGGCGGCTCCCGAAGTGCAATTGATGATCACGGAAGCAGCCAATGAGGGCCAGGAGATCACCCGCAAACAGGTGCGACGTCTCACGGATGAGTTCACCGCAGCCACCAGTCCCCTGCTTCCTGAGGAAATTCGTCAGCGCACCCAGGAGAATCTCCTTCCACCGAAGGTTGTGGCGCCCCTGGTCCGTGAGCTGGCGAAATTGCCTGAGCCACAGCAAGACGAACTGCGCAAGGTGCTTCGCGATGAACCGGAGCTTGATCGCATCAAAGATGTGACGCACACAGCGCGGTGGATCACCAAGGCGACCGAATCCGGTGAGGCGGTGCGTGCCTTCCAGCAGGGTGAGCTCGATCTGGAAAAGGCCATGCAGGAAGCGCAGCGTCTGGATGCCCTCGGCCTCCTCGCCGATGCCGTCGGTCAGGCCCAGGCTCTGGAATCGGCAGTTCTCAAACTGCATACGTCTTGGCGCCGATTGGGAGGCCTGCAAGAGCGTCTTTGGGTCGAGAGCGGCAGCAGCACGCCTTATCTACGGGATGTTCTCTCTGCGCTGCAAAGCTTGAGTGGAGCCACGCTCCGCGTTTCGCTGGGTGAGCTGGCGGGAGGGAAGCGCGTTCGGCTGCAGTTGGTGGAGGAATCGGCTGACCAGCTGGATCCCCCACCGATTCACTAGATCTAGTGCTCAGTAAGCTGAGGACGCCATCCGTGGTGTGTCTTGGATCTACTGCTGGATGCGTTGGAACGTTATTACGGCTGGGAGGATTTCCGCCCTGGGCAGCGTCCCGTGGTCGAGTGTTTGTTGCGAGGCCAGGACTGTCTCGCAGTGCTCCCGACCGGCGGAGGTAAATCTCTTTGTTATCAATTGCCCGCCCTAGTGCGCTCAGGGCTTGTGGTGGTGATTTCGCCCTTGGTCGCCCTGATGGAGGACCAGGTGCTGCAGCTGCATCGTCGTGACATTGCGGCGGCGTGTCTCCACGGTGGCATCGAGCCCGACCGCCGCCGTGAGATCTTGTGCCAGCTTTCCGATGGTGATCTCCGACTGCTGTATCTCGCCCCCGAGCGACTGCATGGAGAAGCGACGCGATCCATCCTTCAGGAGCACGCCGCAACGGGTCAGTTGGTTGCTTTTGCAGTGGATGAAGCCCATTGCATCAGCGCCTGGGGGCACGACTTCAGGCCCGACTATCGCCGTCTGGGTCAACTCAGAGATTTGTGCCCGGGGGTGCCGATGGTGGCTCTCAGTGCCACCGCCGCACCTCGCGTCAGGGCCGACATCCTGCGCCTTCTGCATCTGAGGCGTCCTCTGATTCAGGTCGGTTCCGCTCGCCGCGAGAATCTGCACTACGCCATGCGTCGTCGGGCAAAGGATCCGTTGCCCGATGTTCTGGAGGCCCTTCAGCAGGCTCGGGGCGCCTGTCTGATTTATGCGCGCACGCGACGGTCTGTGGAGCAATGGACGGAACGCCTTTGTGCCAGTGGTGTTCAGGCCATCGCTTACCACGCTGGTCTTGAGCCAGATGTGAGACATCGCGCCTTAGCGCATTTTCTCGAGGCCGAGGCCCCTGTCTTGGTGGCCACCGTGGCGTTTGGGATGGGTGTGGACCGAGCTGATGTCGGCCTGGTGTTGCATCTTGATTTGCCCAGCACTCCTGAGGGCTATCTGCAGGAATCCGGGCGTGCCGGGCGTGATGGCCTCCCAGCCCATTGCCTGGTTCTTTTCTCACCCCGGGACCGCACCAGCCTTGGCTGGGCGATGCAGAGTGCTCTGAGGCGCACCTCAGGGACGGATGCCGTTGAAGAAGCGCGGCGGATTGAACTGGCGCAACAGCAGTTGCGTCGCATGGAAGCTGTGGCCGAAGGCGAGTATTGCCGCGAGCAATCGCTTCTGCTGTCAGTTGGCGAGTTGGTGCCTCCCTGCGGCCGCTGTGATCGATGTCTTTCTCAGGCTCCACGCTTGGATTGGTCGGATGAAGCCAAAGCGGTGCTCGAATGCCTCGCTCAAGAGCACGGAACGGATGCACGCAGCTTGAGCGAGCGTCTCAACCTGGAGGAAGGTCGTGCACCCCACTGGGGTTGGTTAACCCGACGATTGGTGCAGGAAGAACTCATCCACGAAAGCAACGACGGCAGTCAGAGGCTGTATCTCAAGGACAGTGGCCGACGCTTTCTGCGTCAGCCCTGGCCTTTGCATTGGGCAGCGTGAGTGCTGATCAGCTCTTGATGGCAGCGCAGCGATCCTTCACAAGGGCGCGTTCAAACTCAGTCTGTGGTGCGATCCAGTTCTTCCACATGCCGTTGGCGCCCGTAACGTTGATTTTTTTCGCTGAACAATTCACGGCAACATAAAAGGACTGTCCCTCGCCATTGAGGGTGGGTGCCACTTCGCTGCCAGCCATTGACTGCCAGTTGCCCCAGTCGACTTGGAGGGGGCCATAGGTTCTCCAAGCGGCCTGCTTCGGCTGGGCGCTGGTGCTTCCAGTCTGGCTGGCAGCAGCGGTCGCCACCGGTTCTTTCTCGATGGTTTCTGTGATCACGGTGTCTGTCGTCACCGTCTCCTCCACCACAGGTTGGTTGGCCTGGGGCTCAGAGTCAGGCTGGCTCTGAGATGTCGTGTTGGAAACCGTGTCCTGTGAACTCTCAGATGCTTGCGCGGCTGGCACGGAATCTCCGGCGGCCGATGTGGTGTCCACCTCGGGTTGGCTCGAGCGCAGCATCAATTGGGTGCCCACTTTCACCTGATTCGGATTGGCAATGGCATTGATGCTGATCAAGGACGCCATCGGGATGTTGTAAGCCTTGGCGATCTGCGTGAGCGTCTGACCACGCGCCACCGTGTGGGAGGTGGCGTTGGGATTGGCCTTGATCGGGACGGGTTGAACGCGCGCAGTTGCCTGAGGTGCGGGTTGTGGAAGCACTGCATTGCTCGGCAGTTTTAGGGTTTGGCCGATTTCCACGTGATCGGCACTCGCCAAGCCGTTCAGCACAATCAGCTGACGTTCCGTGACGCGATACTGAACAGCGATTTGGCTGAGGGTGTCGCCGGATCGCACAGTGTGGCGGCCAGAGCCAGCACTGACCGCTCCGGGAATTTGCAGCCGCTGGCCGACCTGCACGAAATTCGGGTCTCGCAGTCCGTTCAAGCGCATCAGGCTGTTGATGGAGACGCCGTAGCGAGCCGCAATGTCGGACAGAGTCTCACCTGGTTTGACAGTGACAGACGCCGCATGGCCTGCCAGGGGCGAAAGGGCCATCACGGTCAAGATGGTGAGGAGGGTGCGGCGCATGCGTCTCCGGTGGCTGGGCGAACCATAAGGTGCCTCTGGCTTGATGCCAGTCTCTGTCCGGCGATGGCCTCAGGATGCTCAGCTCAGCAGACGACGAAATGTGTCTGGGCTCAGCGTGTACGGGGGATAGCGCTGGGGGAGATCGAGCCAGAACGGGCGACGCAGCACGGAGCGTTCATGGGAAAAGGTGCGGAATCCAGCTTCGCCGTGGTGGGCACCCATGCCGCTGGCGCCCACCCCCCCGAATGGCAGATCAGGAACACCTGCCTGCATCACCACATCGTTAAAACACACTCCACCTGAACTGGTTTGGCGCAGCAGCTGCTTCTGATGGTTGGTGTCACCGCCAAACAGGTAGAGGGCGAGGGGCTTGTCTTGTTTCTGGATGTGTTCGATGGCCGCATCCAGATTCGGGATGGTGAGCACGGGCAGAAGGGGGCCGAACAGCTCATCGGTCATCAAGGGGTCATGGTCGTCGTGCACAGCGATCAGGCTGGGCGCGATTCGGCGTCGTTCAGGATCGAATTCGCCGCCCAGCAGCACCCGTCCTTCTGCTTCTGCACCCCGCAACAGCGTTTCCAGCCTGCTGTAGTGCCTGTCGTGGATAAGGCAGCACAAATCCTCTGAATCAAGCGGTTGTTCGCCATAGAGCCTGAGCCTCTCCCGAGCGATTGCATTCAGCAGGGGTTCGCGCACACTTTCCTGAACGAACAGGTGATCCGGCGCGATGCAGGCTTGTCCAGCATTGAAACCCTTGCCCCACACCAGCCGCCGCGCCGTCACGTCGAGATCGGCATCGTTGAGGACGATCGCCGGGTTTTTCCCTCCCAATTCCAACGTCACTGGTGTGAGGTTGGCGGCAGCGCCCTCCAAAACCTTCGCGCCGATCCGTCCGCCACCGGTGAAGAAAATGTGATCAAAGCGCTGACGCACCAGGTTCGCGGCCACGTCTCCATCTCCATTGACCACGGTGACCACGTCCTGTGGAAAGTGCATGGGGATCACCCGTTCAATCAGCTCTGCAGTGGCCGGAGCATGTTCTGACGGTTTGATCACGGCGGTGTTCCCGGCCGCCAGTGCACTCACGAGGGGCCACAGGGTGAGACTGAATGGCAGGTTCCAAGGGCCGATCAGCAGAACACACCCCAGGGGCTCCCGGATCAGTTCGGCGCGACCAGGCTTTTGCACGATCGGGACGCGAACGCGATGTGGTCGCATCCAAGAGCGCAAACGCCGTTCAGCAAGATTGAGCTCTTGAAGCAGGGCCACCACCTCGGCCATGGCTTCCAGGGGAGGTTTGGCGAGGTCTTGATGGAGTGCCTCGAGAATCGCCGACTCGTGCTCGGTGACGAGATTTCGTAGGCGCCGCAGTTGCTCTCGCCGCCAGCGTTCCGGATGCGTGACGCCTTGCAGGACGGGTTCGCGCATCCGTTGCAGATCGGTATCGCTGAACGCGGTGGCTGTGCCGGCTTGAGCCATGACGTCAGAAACAGGCGCTTACTGAACGTCATGCTCGCAATTCCATCCCATCAACCGTTGCCAAGGGGGGGATGACGCCAAAGCCGATTGCGCTTACTACGAAGAGAGAGTGATCGGCTTGATGAGTCAGAAGCTGCCGTGGTGGAACGGAGCCGTCATCTATCAGTTGATTGTGCGCAGCTATGCCGATGGCAATGGCGACGGAATTGGTGACTTGCAGGGGTTGGCCAACCGTCTCCCTTATCTGCGCTGGCTCGGCGTCGAAGCGATCTGGCTGACGCCCATCTATCCGTCACCGTTGCAGGACGGTGGGTATGACATCACCGATTTCAAGGCGATTCATCCCGACCTCGGAGATCTCTCTGCGTTTCATCGGGTGCTGACTGCAGCGCATGGGCAGGGCATCAAAGTGGTGATGGACCTGGTCATGAACCACACCAGCACCCTGCATCCCTGGTTCCAGCGAGCTCGTTGGGCTCCAAAGGGCAGTCCTGAACGAGACATCTATGTCTGGAGCGATGACCCCCATCGTTATGCGGATGCTCCGGTGCTGTTCCGTCATTTCGAGTCGTCCAACTGGGAGTGGGACGAGGTGGCTGGCCAGTACTACCTGCACCGGTTTTTGCGTCATCAGCCCGACCTGAACTACGACAACCCATTCGTCCAGGAGGCGATGCTGGATGTGGTGGATTTTTGGATCGAGCGAGGTGTGGACGGCTTTCGGCTGGATGCTGTGCCGTTTCTTTTTGAGGCCGAAGGCACCCGCTGTGAAGGTTTGCCTGAAACGCACGCGTTTCTGAAGCGTTTGCGAGAACGGGTCAATTCCCATGGCCGTGATGTGCTCCTGCTCGGGGAAGCCATTCAGCCCCTGGATGAGATCGCTCCTTATCTGATGTCAGATGAGCTGCATGGAGCGTTCAACTTCGTCTTAACCGCCCATTTGTTCGCTGCCATTGCCAGTGGTGCAGTCAAAGACTTGTGCTCCTGTCTGAAAGAGGCGCAGCAGACCGTGCGTGGATGCCGGTGGGCTCTGCCATTGCGCAATCACGACGAGCTTTGGCTGGGCGATGGCCACCTGGTCCCCGAACAGGTGATTCAGACCATTCGCGCTGGTCTTCATCAAGGTCAGGGGCACTGGCTCAACTGGGGCATTAATCGTCGTTTAGCCCCTCTCCTCAATGGCGATTCAGGTTCCAACCGGGTTCTGCATGCTTTGCTCTACAGCCTTCCCGGAATGCCTTGCCTCTACTACGGCGATGAGTTGGGCATGGGGGACTGGCCTGGACTGCGAGATCGCGATCCCAACCGCACTCCCATGGCGTGGACTCCAGCACGAAACGGCGGGTTCTCGACAGCACCCGATCCCCTGCTGGTGCTCCCACCGATCACCTCTCCGGGCTACGACTACCGCGTGGTGAATGTGGAGGTTCAGAAGCAGTTCCCTGCCTCACTGCTGAACTGGCATCGGCGCATGCTCACCTGTCGGCGGCTGCTACCTGCCCTTCGCCATGGTGACTTTGAACTGTTGCACTGCACCCATCCGAGTGTGATCAGCTATGTGCGCTGTGATGGCGGGATGACGGTGCTGGTGGCTGCCAACCTGTCTGCGGCGGGGGCCTCTCTGCGGCTCGACCTCAGCCGCTGGCGCGGTGAGCGAACCCGTGAGGTGCTCTGGGGCTGTGAATACCCGCCTGCATCAGAGGCGTGGTTTGTGTATCTGCCTGCCCATGGATACAGCTGGTGGCTGATTGGTGAGGTGGAAGACGTTATTGAAGTGGAGGATGTGCCGGAGGCCGAGCACGCCCCGCAACCCCTTTGAACGCAGCCAGCCCAGCCTTCAAGCATCTAAAGCAAGCGCTGAGCTCTCATCCCTGCCGCACTCTTCAAGAATCGCCCTCACCGCTGGTGTGAGGCGGTTCGCTTCGCCACAGTTCACCATGGCCAGACGATTCCGTCGTGCCAGCAGATCGGTGACGCTATGAGCATGTTCTGCGTTGACGGCGTGGCGAAGCTCTCCCTCACAGATTGGAATCACGTCGCTCAGTGGTTCCCGTTGTGAGACCGTCCATCCGTTCACCAGCTCGGCTGCAGCCAGCCCGTGATTGCCCTCCAGGTGCTCGATCTGGTTCTGAAGCCAGGGGGAGTCAGGAAGCAGATCGCTCAGTTGCTGACGTTGTTGTATCAGTCGTTCTGAGGTCTTGGATGGATCGACGTCGGATCCCAATAAAGGCAGCCTTTTGGCAGGTGGCAGGGGCCTGTCCAGTTGCTTGGCAACGGCATCCAGCGTGTCGATTGCCATTGGACGGCAGGTGGTCCATTTACCGCCCATCACACTCACCAATCCACTCGGCAGGGTCTCCACCTCGTGCTCCCGCACGACACGGCTGCTGTTCAGATCAGCATCGGCGGGTTTGAGGAGCGGTCGGCCGCCCGCCCAGCAGCTGCCGATCTCGGGGTCACCCATGTCAGGGAACCATCGTTTCACATAGTCGATCAGGTAGGTCTGCTCCTGATCGGACGGCTGTGCCGCCTGCTCCTGAGGGCAGGCAGTATCAGTGGTGCCCACCAGCGTGGCCCCGAAGAACGGCAACATGAACAGAACCCGTCCGTCATCGGTGGAGGGCAGCAGCAGTCCCATCCGTTCAGGACAGAGGTTCTGCTTGAGCACGATGTGAACACCGCGGCTCGTGAGCATGCGTTCACGGCAGTCCCCCTCTGCCATGCGTCGCACCGCATCGGCATGCAGTCCGGTGGCATTGACCACCGTGCGTGCACGCCAGCGCTGACGTTCCCCGCGTGCGTTTTCGCTGATGGCGCCACACACCTGCCCGTCGCTTTTTTTCTCCAGTGCGACCACTGGCATGCGGTTCCTCACGACAGCACCGGCCTGCTCGGCGGTCAGGGCCAGCAGCAGATTCAGGCGAGCATCGTCGAATTGTCCATCGCTGTAGGCCACTCCCCTGCGAATGTCGTCACGAAGCTGGGGCAGGGCAACCTGCAGCTGCTGCTTCGTTAACAGTCTGCTGTTGCCGATTCCTGCCTGGCCAGACAGGGCGTCATAGAGACCGAGCCCAAGGCGGTAGTAGAGCTGCCCGATCACGCAGTCGGTCGGTAGCGCGAGCTCCAGGCGATGGGCCAGAAATGGAGCTTGCTGCAACCAGTGTCCGCGTTCCAGCAGGGCTTCCCTCACAAGGCGCAGCTGCGCTCGGTCAGCGGTTTTGAAAGCCAGCTCGAGATAGCGGACACCGCCATGCAGCAATTTGGTGCTACGGGAGCTGGTGCCACTGGCGAAGTCATTCGCTTCGAGCAGCGCAACCCGCAGGCCGCGGCGGACGGCTTCATAGGCGACGCAAGCACCGCTGGCTCCGCCACCGATGATCAGAAGGTCGTAAGCGGTGTCATCCATGCCAGTGAAGACTCCTTGCGACAGCATCGTTCCAGCGCTTAAGCCAGGCTTGTCGTTCTTCCGTTCCCATCGAGGGGTTGAAGCTCTCGGTCTGCTGCTCTTGCGCAGAGACCAGATCACTGAGATCGGCAATCACTCCCGATTGCACGCCTGCCAGCAATGCCACTCCCCGCGCGGTGCTTTCCAGGTGGGCTGGACGTCGCACGCGCAGACCTGTGCTGTCGGCCTGCGCCTGCAAAAGGGGATTCGAGGCTGCTGCTCCACCGTCGACCGCGAGCTCGCCCAGGCTGTGGCCAATCGACTGCTCTGCAAGCTGCACCAGGCCAGCCACCGAAAGGGCGATGCCGTCGAGTGCTGCACGGGCAATCTGGGCACGACCGCTGTCCCGGGTTAACCCGATCAGCAGCCCACGGGCGCCTGGATCCCAATGGGGGGTTCCCCAGCCGGTGAACGCCGGGACGAGCATCACGCCTCCCGAGTTCTCCACCCCATTGGCGAGCCGGTTGATCTCATCGGCGGTTTCGATGATGCCGAGCCCATCCCTCAGCCACTGAACAACGGTGCCTGCGTTGAACAAGCTGCCTTCAAGGCAATACGTCGGTTCACCCTCTTCATCCGTCCAGCCCAGCGTGCTGAGCAGTCCCGCATCACTGCGGCGGATCGTTCTGCCCGTGTTCACCACCAGGAAGGCACCGGTGCCGTAGGTGCATTTGGCTTCGCCAGGCTCAAGGCATAACTGCCCGAGAGTGGCGGCCTGTTGATCACCCAGAAGCGCGCGGATGGGCACGCCCGCGAACGGCAGCCCTGGCGCGATTGCGCCGAAATCACCTCGGCAAGGCACCAGTGTCGGCAGGGCACTGGTCGGAAGCAGGGCCTGCGCGCAGAACGGTTCCACCCATTCCCGGCGCTTGAGGTCCATCAACAGCGTGCGGCTGGCGTTGCTCATATCGGAGCAATGCCGAGTGGCCCCGCTCAGATGCCACAGCAGCCAGCTCTCCACTGTTCCAAAGCAGAGATCCTCTTGGTTGGCAGCTCGGCGGGCTGCCCCCTCGTTCTGGATCAACCAGTGGATTTTGCTGGCGCTGAAGTAGGGATCCAGAAGAAGCCCCGTACGCACTCTCCACTCCTTTTCCAGACCTTCCTGCTTCCATCGCTCGCAGAGATCAGCTGTGCGGCCGTCTTGCCAGACCAGAGCTGGGCCGCAGGGCTGCCCATCGCTGCGGCGCCAAAGAATGGTGGTCTCGCGTTGATTGGTGATGCCGCAGGCGACGACAGCACTGCGTTGTTCTGGAGTCAGGGATTGCTCCAGACGGCTCATCGCCAGACGCTGGCTCTCCCAGATGGCCATGGGGTCTTGTTCCACCCAGCCATCAGCGGGGTATTGGATCGCTAGAGGAGCAGTGGCACTGGCGATCGGACACCCACGGTCGTCGTAGAGCGCGGCCCGGGAGCTACTGGTGCCTTGATCCAGTGCCAGCAGGAGTGGCGGTGCAGCCATGCGGGAATTGTTTCCCACGTGCTAGCTGGGGGGAGAAGGTCCTGCAAAGGAGCGTGAGGAACAATGAAGTGTTTGCTCAGGTGTTGTCTGTTCTGCCTGGAAACCAGTCACCCTTGAAGTTGTTTATTCCTCTCTTGCAGTACTAAGGCGGTTGGTTATTAATCCAATCCTCTGGATTTGAGGATGCATCAGTTGGAAGACTTTCAATCCCTGTTCAAGATATGGTCTGAGATCGCGAAGGACTGTTGTGTTGCGGTGCTCTCATCTTGTAACCAGAACAACACCAGTGCTCAGATTCAGATTGAGCGTTAAAGGAAGAACTTTGGTTTGTCTTGATCGTGTTGCAGCACGGTGTCTCAATCCACAGTGCCTCAATCCACAGTGTCTCAATCCACAGTGTCTCAATCCACAGTGTCTGCGTTCCCCTGCTGCCGGCTTCCTGCCGGCACCGTCTGTTTTTTGTCTGTCGCAGCGGAGAAGAAATCGACAGCCTGCACTAGCAGGCTTTCCGCACCTAGATAGACCGTGGGGGGTCTGTGCTCAAGTGGGTATTTCATAATCTGATCAAGCATGATCTCAACGCTTTTCAGCAATGGATGGTCTGGGAAGACCAGCAATTGCATGGGCAATTGGTCTAGGGAAAAGATCGTGAGCTTCGCTCTTCGACTGGGGGATTCATGCAGTGGGCAACACTAGGCATTCACGATGTTGGTCCTGAGTCGATACAGCGAATGCTGCATCCCAAGGTTTTTGCTGGATCCAATCACCCAGCCACTGGGTGAAAGTGAAACCAAGGTGTCATCAAGACAAAACTGACGTCTAATCTGAGCGGTACTTGTTGCAGGAAATGGGCAGATTGATGAACTTTGCGAGTCATTGATTCCGTTTTGCAGACGTCAGATTGGTTCAGTTTTCGTCATCTCCATTTTCTGAGAGGCTGTCTGGAGTTTTGAACAACCGCGAGCAAGGTTCTGATTCGCTTGCGGCGTGCGGAGCTGTATTCACCGCGGCCTGCACTTGGCTGTCAACTTGGAATCAATCCAGGCCTGCGACTTGGATCAACACCCGGTGCCTGGGTGTTGGGAAAGCCCTTGTCGAGACTTGAACTCGAGACCTCTCCCTTACCAAGGGAGTGCTCTACCGCTGAGCTACAAGGGCATGTGTGGATGGGCCGGGTTGGATTTGAACCAACGTAGGCAGAGCCAGCGGATTTACAGTCCGCCCCCATTAACCACTCGGGCACCGACCCGACACACCGCGATAATTTACCAGTCAACGAGGACCACCCTGCTGGATACGATCGGGTGACACCGCTGGCACGGGCGATGCAACTGCTGCTGCTCAATGGGCCCAATCTCAATTTGCTCGGTCAGCGGGAGCCTGGCCTTTACGGTCACCAGACACTGGATGTGATCGAGCAACAACTCAAAGAGCGTGCTGCTGCTGCTGGGGTGCGACTGGATTCTTACCAGAGCAATTTTGAAGGTGCCCTCGTAGAGCGGGTTCACCAGGCGATGGGGACGGTCAACGGCATCTTGATCAATGCCGGTGCCTTCACCCACACATCCATCGCGTTACGCGACGCTTTGCTAGGCGTGGCCATTCCTTATGTGGAGCTCCACCTGAGTAACACCCAAGCGCGTGAGTCGTTTCGTCATCAGTCCTATCTGGCTGATCGCGCGGTTGGTGTGGTGAGCGGCTTTGGGCCTTTCAGCTACGACCTCGCTCTTGATGGGTTGCTGAATTACCTGCGTCAGGTGGAAGCATGACCATCGCTGCATCCACAACCCCTGTTGAGTTCAAAGAGGCCTCTCTTACATCCACCGTAAGCAGCATTCGTTGGCTTGCTGCTCCGACTAGTCGTCTCTGGGTGGAGCAGGCGATCGCTAAGCCGATGCAGGTTCTCATCGACCATGCCCATTGCGAGCGCAAAGCGGCTGGCTCAGCTGTTCAGCTGATGTTTCGCTATCTGTGTGAACCTGGCCTCGGTGAGGTGTTGAGCCCGCTGGCGCGTGAAGAGCTTGCGCATTTTGAGCAGGTGTTGGATCTGCTCAAATCGCGTGGTCGTTACCTTGAGCCGTTGCGCTCATCAGGTTACGGAGCGGATCTTGCTAAGCAGGTGCGACGGGGGGAGCCTGATCGGATGCTGGATTCTTTCCTCGTTGCGGGCCTGATTGAAGCGCGCAGTCATGAACGCATGGCTCTGCTTGCAGAACACAGTCCTGACCAGGCGTTACGGACTCTTTATGGCAGCTTGCTTCAAAGTGAAGCTCGTCACTTCGGTGTGTATTGGGTTCTTTGCGAGCAACGGTATTCAAGAGATGTGATCGTGCCTCGTTTGCAGCAGTTGGCTCAGGCCGAAGTTGAGGCCTTGTGTGGAGAACTGGTGCATCCCGATGATGTGCGGATGCATTCCGTTGGTGTCGATGCCTGATGCGTCCAGGCATTCTTTTAGGATCAAAGAATCTGCAATGATTCAATGAGTGGTAGCGGCCATTCCCAGCTTGATGTCCAAAGTGTTAATAATGTGACTCAGCCTCGTCCGATTGGACGTGGTGAATTGTGGTCAGAAGCAGCTTTTCAAGACTTTTTTACATCGGTTGTTGAGCGTGAACTGGGTAATGTTATTGATTACAATGTTCATCTGGACTCTGATAAAGATGTTTATAACACTCATGAAATCTATGCCGGCCCAGATGGGATGGTGTATTTCACCCAGAGCATGCATGACCGTGTTGGACGTCTCACGCTTGATGGACGTGTTGAGCTTTTTGAACTTCCAAAAGGGTCTTACCCCCATGGAATCCGGTTTAGTGAAGACGGTCGTTTGTATGTAACTCTTGAGGATTTTGATCAAATCGTTGAACTCAGCAAACGTGATGGTTCTATCATCACGACTTATAGCGTTGCGTTCGATAATCCTCAGACAGAGGGTGTTGTGGGACCGCACGGTTTCGCCATCGATCCCCAAGGCAAACTTTGGTACACCGGCCGCACCTCTGATGTGCTGGGTTGGGTTGATCCTGCGACGGGAGAACATCGTCGTTTTGAACTACCGACTCGAGCTGCCATCGCTCCCAATTTCAATCATGACGCCATCAAGCCGGCAGCCAGTGCTCCAATCAACATCGAGTTTGATCAGGTGGGAAACGCATGGTTTGTAAACCTGCAGACCAATCAGATTGGAAGGATTGATTTAAACGATAAGTTGAGCCTTTTCGAGATCGAAGGTTTCGGGACTGATAACACACGTCCGATCAATATTTATCAAGGACCCGAAGGCTTTATCTGGGTCACAATTGAAGGCGATAACAGCCCTGAATTGGTTGGTTCGCAGCAAAGCTTGGGTGGTATTGCCCGCTTCGATCCTGCCTCTGAAACTTTCACGGCTTATCCCCAGACTCTTTCCAAAGGTGCAGGCGGTGTAGTGGGTGTGAAGCCGGATTCTGTCTGGTTCCAATACCAAGAAAATGACCTAGTTCGCTTGGATGTTGATGAATCAGGACGCCGAGATCAAACGGTTTTCCCATTGCCTGACATCGGTTCCCGTAACCGTGTGATGCACCGGATCGGACAGGGGCCTGATGGATCAATGTGGTTCACCAGTTTGAATGCGGATCTTGTCAGTCAGATCGCGACCGAAGAGCAGGGTTTGCCTGTGTATTCCTTTGATGCTTCATCGACCAGAAATCAATACTTATCGTCGGTACCTCAAGAGTGGACTCTGCTACTAAGCGAGAGTTCGGGCGCTGAAGAACCTGATCCTTTGTTCCTCAGTACTGCAGACCTCAGCGATTCTGTATCGACATCGCGTTTCCGTGATCAGATCACTGGCCAAACGGTCTGGACGGCAGACCCCACGGAGCGATTTATTTGGTCGCAAAGTTTTCGGTATGAATACATTGCTGAGGATTTCCGCGTTTTTGATGAGATTGACGATGCTCAGAACCTCATTCCTGTTTACCGAACATTTGATGATCAGGCGCGTGTGTTCCGTTGGTATGTAGATCCACTCAGCGTGGACCCCGCTGATCATGCTTCAGCGAACATTGCATGGTTTGCACACGCCATTCCCGACAATGCAATGTATGGCTGAACTCTGAATGAGCGAGGACTGGCTGCTTGGCCGGTATCGCTCCGGGTTGAGGTGTCTGTTTTTGAGGGATGCTTCGGCCTTTTCGCGATTTCGATCTGAAGGAGTTGATCAGTGCCCAGCTTGTTTGTTGCGTCAGGTTTGGTTGAGATCGTCGCAAGGCATCAAGGTCAGACTTTCGTGACTTTGGATCGCAAGAGGTCTGACGAGGCGCGCAATGTTGTTTGGGCCGCTTCTAGGATTGGCCCAGTGATGTCGCGTGTCGAATGATTGACCCTGTGACCGCTGTTGCTGACTCCCTGCAGGCTCTGCGGAATGGCACCACCGACGAGCAGTGGAATGGCCTCAAAGCCGATCCACTCCTTCGTGATCTCATTGGCCGTTGTGCCGACCTTGAAGCAGCTTTGTTGCTCGCTGATGAAGGGTCGGTGAAGGTGGCAACTGGCAAATCCGCTTCCTTCAAGTCATCTGTGGATTCCCGGCTGCTCCTCGCGGCTTGACGGTGCAACTGCAACCAACCGGCTACAGCGGGCTTGCGGGGGTTGTGAGTAGGGGATAGCGGCTGGCAATGGAATCCCCTGTGAAGTCAGCCACCCATCCGCTGGGATTGCAAAAAAAGCGAATGGCGCAGAACTCCGGCTCCGGCCCCATATCAAACCAGTGACGCGTTCCTGCAGGAACGCTGATCCAATCCGAGGCTTTGCACAACACCTGGATCACCTCGTCCCCAAGGTGAAGGCAGAACAGGCCATGGCCCTCCACGAAAAAGCGAACTTCGTCTTCGCTGTGGGTGTGTTCATTCAGGAATGTCTGGCGCAGGGTGGCTCGTTCGGGATGGTCCGGCTGGATGCGAATGGCATCAACGGTGGGATAGTTCCCGCGCGCCTGGGTTCGTTGGATGTCGTGCTTGTAGGCAGCCAGGATCTCCTCCTGGCCAGCGCTTTGGTCAAGCCGCGTCTGTGTTAGCCAGCGTTCAAAGCCAATTCCGCGTCGCTTGAGCTCCCTTTCGATCAGAGCTCTGTCTTGGGTGTGCAGAAGCACGTCGCTGGAGCGATCCGAAAACAGCGTCAGCTCACTCATGCTGCAAATGGCCGTGGAAACAGCCCCTGACCAACCCATTCAGCATGCTGGATGGTTGATCCGTCCCCCGCGCCGTTGTCCTTGGCACCCAAGTTTGCTCCTGATCGGTTGACGCTGGTAGGAGTTGGTCCTGGTGATCCAGAATTGCTTACGGTCGCTGCGGTGAAGGCCTTGGAGCAGGCCGACGTGGTGGCTCATCCTGTGGCCCGTGAAGGAGAGTCGGGGATGGCATTGGCCATTGCTTTGCCGTGGTTGCAGCCGCAACAACTACTTCTGCCCCTCGCGTTCCCGATGGTGGCGGAGGCAGAGCCGAGAATTTCCGCCTGGCACGAGGCTGCCGACGCACTCGCCCGCCATGTGAGGACAGGTCGCAGGGTGGTGTTGCTCTGTGAGGGGGATGTGTCCCTCTTTGCAACGGGTAGTTACGTGCAGCTGGCTCTGCGTCGGCGTCATCCCGACCTTTCCTTTGCGCTGATTCCTGGGATCCCTTCGGTTTGTGCTGCTGCTGCCGCAGCAGCAGGCGTGGCGGTCGATCTTCCCTTGGCACTCCAGCAAGAAGGACTGCTGATCCGTCCATGTCCGGAGACGGCTTCGGACTTTCGCAAACTCCTGCAGAGCGCACGCTATGCGTCGACTGTGCTCGGGTTGATCAAAGTGGGCCACCGTTGGCCCTGGGTGTGTGCGGCTCTGACGGAGATGGGGCTGCTGGATCAGGCTCTGTTCGCGCAACGGGTGGGTTGGTCTGATCAGTGGGTGGCTTCCGCCTCTCAAGTGCCCCCCGATGCGAGACCCTATTTCTCACTTCTGCTGATCCGTCAGCTCTGGCCTGAGGTGTTGCCTTGATTGCTGCCTTTCCATCGCTTGCCGTGAGCCAATGGTTGGCGTTGGTGCATCCAGTGCTGATCATTCTGTTTGTCTATCCCGTGATCGGAGCAACGATCAGGTTGGGGATCCTGGCCAGGGAGCGGCGGTTGCAGCTCAATCCGATTGCTCCCACGGTTCCTGTGGAGCATGTGGATCATGGCCGCTGGGCCACAGGTGCTCTGCTGTTGGCCGTGCTCATTGCTTTGGGTCATGGATTAGCGGGTGCTGGCGCTGGTTTGGCGACCTGGCTTGTGGTTTCTCTGCAGGCTGCGGCTGCTGCCGCAGCTTTCGTGGCGCTCCTTCGCACGCGGCGTTTGATGTTCCGTTTGCTGTTCGCATGGAGCTGCTGGCTGTTTCTGCTGCTGATCAGCCTGCAGCCTTTGTTGATGGCGGAACGGTCTCTCCTGGCTCTAGCGATCTGGGAATCCCACACCTGGGGTGGCCTCGCGCTTCTCGCTTTGCTCCTGTTCACGATTGCTGTGCAGCGGGAGATCGCCAGCAGGCTGTGGATGCGCCGATTGCATGTGTCCCTGAATGTGTTGGTGGCACTGTTGCTGGCGACCCAAGCGATTACGGGTACCCGTGACCTTCTGCTGGGCTAGGCAGCCTTGGCCTCTGACGCCAACTGGTCCTGCTGGTGCTTCAACAACTCCAGGGCGAGATTTGGCGTGGAGGCCCGCATCAGTTGCTGGCGGAATTGCGAGGCACCAGGGAAGCCAGTGCATGTCCAACTCATGTGTTTTCGCGCGATCAGCAGGCCGTGATCGCCTCGTGCTTCCACCAGGGCCTGCAATTGTTCAGCCGCCAGCATCAGGCGTTCCCGTGGGTCTGGTGTTGGTGGGATGGGCCGTCCATTCAGTGCGGCATCGATTTGACCCACAAGCCAAGGGGCGCCCATCGTTCCACGTCCCACCATTACGCCATCAGCACCGGTGACCTTCAGGCAGCGCAAAGCGTCGTCTGGGCTATTGACGTCGCCATTAGCGATCACGGGGATGTGGAGGCTTTGTTTGACGGCCGCGATCGCGGCCCAGTTCGCGTTGCCGCTGAAGCGTTGTTCGCGGGTGCGGCCATGCAGGGTTAAGAGCTGAGCCCCGGCGTCCTGGAGCCGGCGACCCCAGGCCACAGCATCAGCCTGCGTTGACGGCTGCTCCGTTCCGCCGCACCAGCCGAGTCGAGTTTTGACGGTCACTGGCACGCCAACGGCGGCAGCCACGGCGTCGACGATCTGGCAGGCCAGCTCAGGATCGCGGATCAGGCCGCTCCCACCGCCTTTGCGTGCAATCTTGCGCACCGGGCAACCCATGTTGATGTCCACCAAAAAGGCGCCGGCGTCTTCAGCCCGACGAGCGGCATCTGCCATGGCTGCAGGTCGGTGGTCGAACAATTGGACGCCGATTGGTCCAAGTTCTCCGCTGAGTTCTTCCACCTTGGCTCGGCCATGGCCGAGTTCGAGGCTGGTGGCATTCACCATTTCGGTGAATAACAGGGCGTCGGACGACCAACGCCGCACCAGGGAGCGGAAGATCCGATCGCTGACGCCTGCAAGCGGTGATTGCAGAACGCGGCAGCGCAAGGTGCGCTCAACGCGGCTGCCATGCAGTCTCAGTTCCCTGGTGATCAATGGGGATGCCATCACGCCATTGTCGCCAGTGGCCAGTGGCCAGTGGCCAGTTTTGGCGAATCAAGCCATGGATTCATCCAAGCCGAGTTGGTGGCGGGTCCGGTGCACCTGCGTTTCGATGGCATTGCGCAGCCAGGCCTGCGTCGACCAATCTTCGTGGAGCGCCAGTCGCTCAACGTCTTGTAGGAGGTCAAGGGGGAGCGCAAGGCTCACCTCCTGGATGCTGTGCGGGCTAGCAAGTCCCCCCTGATGCGGTGCGTCCAGATGGAGGATCTGCGCTTTCAATACCTGCAGTTTGGTGCCTGGCTTCTGCTGGCGACGCCAGACCTGACGCAGGGTCAGTCGCACCTTGCAGCCTGGCCGCACCCGTTGAAGCCCTTGGTCTCCCAGGGGAGAGTCGCGACGGTCCACAAACACCGGAGTGCTGCTGCTTGTGGACGTGCTGTAGATGAAGCACACCCTGCCGTCGCCATGCCAAGGGGGCGCAGCCTTCCCAGTCGACAGCCGTTTCAGCATGCGGCGCTGGTCGCGCTTCACTGCCGTCATGACTTCCTCAGGCAGCCGAAAGACCAGCCGCTGGTAGGCCTGGTTTGCCACCAAAGACGTCTCCGGCTCGAGTGTGGTGTCAAACACGTACATGAAGCGGTCGGTAAAGGTGCTGCTTAGAGGGTTGCCAGGGGGCCCTCAGCGCCGAAGCATGGTCAGATCTGCATGCTGCTGATGACGTTTCCCAGCTGGAGTCTGACCCGGCCTCTGCTGATGGCGATTCTTGAGGACCGTTTGAGCGATCAGTTTGTCGCCCAGCTGGTGTGGGAGCGTTTGGGCTACCGCCCCTCCAGCGCCGTCGACGGTCTCTGGCGAGCCGGTCCGCAGACACCCTCCGACTGGGGAGAAGCTTTCCCTGAGGCCCCTCAGGTGATCGCCATGCGGCCGGCTTCCGTGCGTCTCACGCGTTCGATTCCGAAGCCCTACAAGCAGCTTTTGAAGGAGCAGCTCCACTTCACGGGCTATCGCATCGGTGAGCTCTATCCACGCCGAACCCGCCGGGCCACGGTGGTCAACTGGTTGCTGGCTTCCTTGGCGCTTGAGGGGAAGCCGCTGCTTGAAGAGGGGGCGCTGCCGCCGCTGTTGGAAGCGCCGGCCGATCCGGTGCAGGGGCATCCTGGCGACCCGCCAGTGGGCTAACTAGTGGGCTAAGTGGGCTTCAAGCTTGGATCACCACCTTGGTGCCTTTGGGCGTGTTCTCGAACAGCCATTGCGCCTGGTGGGTTGGCATGCGAACGCATCCACGGCTGCGAGGAACGCCAAAGGCCTGACCAGCCTCCTCCTGCCAGGGAGCTCCATGCATGCAGATCATTTCGTTGGAGGTGATGCACATGGCATAGGGCACGCCTGGTGCCACATATCCACGACCGCTCATGGTCACGGATCGGTATTTGGTGAGCACCTGGGCTTCTCCTGTGGGCGTCGGCGTTGACGCCTTACCGGTGCTCACGGGAATCACCCGCACGATCTCCTGATTGGCGTCGTAAACGGTCAACTTCTGGTCGGAGAGGTCAACCACAAGAGTGGCGATCAGTTCAAGCATGATGTTGTGACAGCGGCCGCACTGCACTACTTAGCTGTCTCGCTTTGGTCTCACGAGTCTCGCCCCAAAAGAATTCCTATTCGTTCGCGCCAAGAGATCGTGAGGGGCTGTCACGCAGGCGCCTCTGTACTGTCAAGTCAGTCCCCGCTTGAGACCCACTTGGCGCGTCCCGTCGTCGCGATCATCGGGCGCCCCAACGTTGGCAAGTCCACGCTGGTGAATCGCCTTTGCCGCAGCAGAGAAGCCATCGTTCACGATGAGCCAGGGGTGACCCGTGACCGCACGTATCAAGACGGTTACTGGGGAGATCGCGAGTTCAAGGTTGTGGACACCGGTGGGTTGGTGTTCGACGATGACAGTGAGTTTTTGCCGGAAATCCGAGAGCAGGCGGCTCTGGCTCTCGAGGAAGCCAGCGTTGCCTTGGTGATTGTGGATGGGCAGCAGGGGCTGACGGCTGCCGACGAGTCCATCGCTGAATTTCTGCGCGGCCAGCCCTGTCCGATTCTGCTCGCTGTCAACAAGTGCGAGTCGGCCGAGCAGGGTCTGGCCATGGCGGCTGAATTCTGGAGCCTTGGTCTCGGCGAGCCCTATCCGGTGTCGGCCATCCACGGTGCTGGCACGGCCGAGGTGCTGGACCAGGCGCTCAAGTTCTTCCCTCCCAAGGATCAGGAGGGTGATGAGGAAGAACCCATCCAGATGGCCATCATCGGCCGGCCCAATGTGGGGAAATCCAGCCTGCTCAATGCGATTTGCGGTGAACAGCGCGCCATTGTCAGTCCGATTCGCGGCACGACCCGCGACACGATTGACACCAGCATCGTGCGGGAAAACAGGCCTTGGCGTCTGGTGGACACGGCAGGAATCCGTCGTCGCCGCAGTGTCAACTACGGCCCTGAGTTCTTCGGGATCAACCGCAGTTTCAAGGCGATTGAACGCAGTGATGTCTGTGTTCTGGTGATTGATGCGCTGGATGGCGTCACCGAGCAGGATCAGCGCCTGGCGGGCCGGATTGAGGAAGATGGCCGGGCCTGTGTGGTGGTTGTGAACAAATGGGATGCCGTCGAGAAAGACAGCCACACGATGACCGCCATGGAAAAGGAGCTGCGCGCCAAGCTCTACTTCCTCGACTGGGCTCCGATGCTGTTCACGTCGGCACTGACGGGGCAGCGGGTGGACAGCATCTTTGCTCTGGCTGCTCTCGCAGTTGAGCAACATCGCCGTCGGGTGAGCACCTCTGTGGTCAATGAGGTGCTGAAGGAAGCTCTGAGTTGGAGAAGTCCGCCTACCACCCGTGGCGGCCGGCAAGGGCGTTTGTATTACGGCACGCAGGTGGCCAGTCGTCCGCCGAGCTTCACGCTGTTTGTGAATGATCCCAAGTTGTTTGGTGACACCTATCGCCGCTACGTGGAGCGCCAGATTCGAGAGGGACTTGGCTTTGATGGATCACCGCTGAAGTTGTTCTGGCGGGGCAAGCAGCAGCGTGATGCCGAACGGGATCTCGCCAGGCAGCAGAACCGATAGGGCTGATCGCAATGGATTGGCTGAGGCAGATCCCGATTGGGCAGTACGTGGATGGTGCCGCGGGGTGGCTGCGTCAGCTCGACCCGCGCCTCAAGCTGTCGTGGGTGCTGATGTTTCTGCTCACACCCGTGCTTGCGGGGCCGATTTGGCGGTTGGCGCTTGTGCTGGCGCTTGTTCTCATCACCGCGGTCAGTGGCTTACCGCCACGTTTGTGGTGGCGCTCCCTGCTGCTCGTTGTTCTTTTGGGCTGTGGCATCGGTCTGCTCGCCATGCTGCTGCCCACCGGTGAGCCTGGCGCCAGCTTGAACCTCCGCCCCACTGAAGAGGTCCCGGGTCTCCTGTTGACATCGCCCTCCTGGGAGTTGGTGCGCCTCGGCCCTCTTCAGCTCGGTTCGTTCCAGCTAGGCCCGCTCGTAGTCGACAGACGTTCGGCTGAACTGGGCCTCAACAGCGCCACGCTGATCGTGACGGTGGTGCACAGCGTCAATCTGATGCTGCTCTCCACGCCCAGTGAGGAGTTGATGTGGGCGCTCAGCTGGTGGCTGGCTCCGCTTGCCAAACTCGGCGTGCCCGTGGATCGGCTCAGTTTTCAATTGTTGCTTGCGCTGCGTTTTCTTCCCCTGGTGCAGGAAGAGCTTCAAAACCTGCTGCGTTCCCTGGCCAGTCGAGCCGTCAATCTGCGCCGGCTTGGCTTTAAGGCCTCGTTTGGACTGGTGTTGTCGGTGGGTGAACGTCTGTTGGCCAACATCCTGCTTCGAGCTGAACAGGGGGCTGAAGCCTTGATGGCTCGCGGTGGAACTTGGTTGCCCGCCGAAGCCTTTCGCCCCGAACCCTCGTCACAGATCGGTGCCCAACGGCTTCTCAATGGGCTGGCTGCTGTTGGCCTGGTCTTGGTGCTTGTCCTGCGCGGCAGGTACGGTGCCCTGTAATCACTATTCGTGGATCTGTGAGCGCTGAGGGTTATCTCAATCACCCCACCTTTGGCATGCTTTACAAAGTGGCGCCAGCTGGCGAGGGACGGGATGTCTACGCCACGTTGTACGCCCAGCGCATGTTTTTCCTGGTGACACTGCAGCCACGTGGGGCTCAGTTTGAGGTCATTCCTTATCTCGATGCTCGGCATCATGCTGAACTGAACTTGGCCCGGAGCCGTCGGGATTCACCGGAAGAGCACGAGAGCTGGAAGCAGCTGTTTGATCAGACCTTCATCTGAGCCATGCACGTGGGGCAGCGCGGATGACGGAGCTTCAGAGCCGCTGGGAGCAGTTGCGCGACAGGCTTCCCCATGGCGTCCATTTGCTGGCTGTCAGCAAGCGCCAGCCTGCCTCGGCGGTGCGTGAGCTGGCGTGTTGCGGCCAGTCCGACTTCGGAGAAAGCCGTGTTCAGGAGGCGCTGCCGAAGCAGCAGGAGCTGTCGGATCTGGCGGGTCTGCGCTGGCATTTCGTCGGACGGTTGCAGGCCAACAAGGTGCGACCGGTGGTGAAGGCCTTCGATTGGGTTCATTCCATCGATTCGCTGTCTCTCGCGCAGCGTGTCTCTCGCATTGCGTTAGAGGAGAACCGGCGTCCTTCGGTGTTGTTTCAGGTCAAGCTTCGGCCTGATCCTGACAAGACGGGCTGGGACCCCATCGAGCTGAAGCAGGCCTGGCCTGGCTTGCGTCAGTTGCAGGGTCTCAATCCTTGCGGGTTGATGACCATGGCCCCGCTGGGGTTCTCAGAAGCTGATCGTCGCGGTCTGTTTCAGGATTGCCGACAGCTCGCCAATGCCATGGATCTGCCGCAGTGCTCGATGGGCATGAGCGGCGATTGGCCTGAGGCCGCAGCTGCCGGTGCCACCTGGGTGCGGGTTGGATCAGCGCTGTTTGGTGCTCGCCCCCAGTGAGGGCCCTGAGAGCGGCGGATCACGTCCACTGTCCGGAATGGACATCAATCCATGCGGACACGCTTGCTCACAACTCCGCGGAGCGCTATTCAGGGACAAGGTTCCGCAGATTTCCGGTGTCGCTGATTTCTCGCCTTCGTGCGGTCGTTGCAGGGGATGATTACCTGGACGGCGACTATGACGAGCTCGATTACGACACGGGTGAGCACGATGATGCTGTGTCGGGCATGACCTCTGCGAACAGCAGTGCTCTGGCTCCACTCGATGCATCCAATCCGTTTGAGATGGATCAAAGTTTTTCAGGCACCAATGTGATCGGTATGCCAGGCATCAGCTCCAGTGCTGCTGAAGTGTCACTGATGGAGCCTCGTAGCTTCGACGAGATGCCCCGTGCCATTCAGGCCCTGCGCGAGCGCAAGACCGTCATCCTCAATCTCACGATGATGGAGCCTGATCAGGCTCAACGTGCCGTGGATTTTGTGGCTGGTGGCACTTTTGCCATCGATGGCCATCAGGAGCGAGTTGGCGAAAGCATTTTCTTGTTTGCCCCCAGCTGTGTCACGGTTACCAATGCCAGTCAGGAAGAGAGCACCACGCCCACGGTGGTGACCAAGGATGTGGAACAGGCGTCTTCTGACGCCAGCGTTGCTCCGGCTCCGGCCTGGGCGGCGTCTGACGCCACAGCCCTCTGACCAGCGCGTCTGCTTCGGTGACTGCTTCCGTCGGTGTAATCGGTCTGGGCCGAATGGCTCAGGCCTTGGTGCGACCGCTGGTTGAGCGTGGCATTTTTGCGGCCTCCGATTGCATTGGAGTTGTGGCGCGTGAGGACAGCGCGCAACGTCTGCGCACTGAATTGCCAGCGGGCTTCACGGTGGTTTCGGCTTCAGACCCCCAGGCCGCGCAAGCCTGGATGGCTCCGGTGCAGTTGCTGGCGGTCAAGCCCCAACAACTCGACGCTGTGGCCGCTGGTGTGTTGCCACCCGCGGACTCGACGTCGTCACTGGTGATTTCGGTGTTGGCGGGAATCACTCTGGAACGACTGCAGCACACGTTTCCAGGCCGTGTGTGTGTTCGAGCGGTTCCCAATACTCCCTGCCTCGTAGGTGAGGGTCTGTGTGGACTGGCTTGGGGCCAGGGTGTGACTCCCGAGCAACAGCGGTGGGTGCGGGATGTCTTTGCTCCGGTCAGCGAGGTGTTGGAATTGCCGGAATCGAGGCTGGATGCCTTCTTGGCTCTGACCTCCTCAGGTCCTGCCTACGTGGCTTTGATCGCTGAAGCCCTTGCCGATGGTGCCGTAGCGGCGGGGCTTCCCCGTGACCAGGCGCATCACCTGGCGCAGCGCACTCTTGGCGGGACGGCGGCACTGCTGCAACAACAGAAGCTGCATCCCGCCCAGCTGAAAGACATGGTCGGCTCACCGGGGGGCACCACCATGGCTGCCGTGCGCAAGTTGGAGCAAGCCGGTCTGCGGTCGGCGCTCATCGAAGCGGTTCTGGCTGCCACAGAACATGGCAGCTCCCTGCGCTAAGCCGCTAGAGGTGCGGTGCGTGTGAGTTCGCCGTAGAGGCGTTCAAGCGCATCGATGTTGCGAGCCATCGTGTAGCGCTCCATGACCCGCTGGCGCGCCTGTCTCCCCAGTGCTTGGGTGAGCACCGGTTGATCCCGAAGCACGGGGAGCAGCGTGCGCAGCTGACTGGTGACTCCCAGGGTGTTCATCACAATGCCGGCTCCTCCGGCGAGCACCTCACCGTCGGCCCCAGCATCCGTGGCCACGCAGGCGCATCCGCTGGCCATGGCCTCTAGCAATGCCAGCGATAAGCCTTCTACTAACGATGGCAGCAGGAAGACTTCGGCGGATTGCAACAGTGCCACGCGCGTGGCGAGGTCTGGCTCGTAGCCCCACCACAGCACGTTGTCCATCTGGCCGTAGCTGTTCTGCAACGTGCTGCGCAGCGGACCATCGCCAACGATGACCAGACGACAGCCTGGCGTGTCCACAAGTCGCCAAGCCTGCAACAGCGCTTCCACGTTCTTTTCAGTGGAGATCCGTCCCATGTAGAGGAAAACGCGCTCCGTTCCGAGGCGTGAGCGCACCCTCTGCAGCTGACTTCCAATCGCAGAGGGCATGGCATCGGCCGGTCTCCACTGAGCTATGTCGACTCCGTTGGGGATCACCGCCAGGCGATCCTCGCGGACTCCCAGGCGTGCAAGCACATCGGCTTGCAGCTCAGAGAACACAATCACCCGGTCATAACGGGCTAGAGCAGGGGCATACAGCTGGTACGTGAGCTGCTGTGTTCCTGCTGTGAGGTTGCGCAGGCCGGCATCGAAGGGAGGGTGGAAGGTGGCCACCAAGGGAACCTGCAGCTGCTGGCAGAGCTCGGGAAGTCGGAAATCCAGCGGCGAGAGGGTGAGGCTGGCATGCACCAGATCTGGCTGGAGGCGATCAAGCGAATCCCGTAGCTCGCGCTGTGCTCCAGGAGAAGGGATCGTATAAACCTGCGATTTCACGAGGTAGGGCAGGCTTACATCCGGATCGTTGGCCAGGAGGGAGGTACTGCTGCCTGGGGCTTTTGGATTGTCGAAATGAATGAAGCTGGTCTGATGACCACGGGCCTTCAGGGCTTCCGTTGTGCTCAGCCCGTAGGTGACATTGCCGCAGAACGGAGTTTTTTTGCCCAGCCAGGCAATATGCGTCAAAGCCACTGAGGGACGGGCTCCGCAAACGCTAGCAGCGCTGCCAGGGGCGCTCGATCAAGGCGGCCACCAGCGCCAGGCCCGCCAGGATCCATAACACCGGCAGCAGCCCCACACTGCTCACCAAAGCGCCTGCCAACACAAGAGGAAGGCTGAGGGCAATGTTGATCAGATTGTTCTGCAGCCCGAACACGCGGCCGCGCTGTGATTCAGGCGTGTCCTCCTGGATCGTGGTTTGCGCGGGGATGGCCACCAGAGCGGCACCGATGCCGAGCAGTGTGCAGAGCCCGAGGGTGTAAGTGAGATTGCCGCGCAGTTGCCCAAGCAGCACGAGGCTCCAAGTGATCGCGCCCAGTCCCGCGGCTGCCAGACGGCGGCGGCTGAATCCATGGCCCACCTGTGCCACCACGACGGCCCCGATGGCCATCCCGAGCCCGCTCATGGCTAGCAGGCTTCCGAAGCCGGTGGGGCCAAGACCCTGAATGGCGGACGCCAAGCTGATGGCCAGGACGTAGAGCGCGGCCAGGAGGCTGTAGAGCAGCACCAAATGCACCATGGCCGTCCGCACCGAGGCGCGTTCACGCAGGACCTGAAGCCCCGCCACGATTTCTTTCCAGACCGATTCCCCTTGATGGGCTCGGGGCTGTTCACGCATCCGGATCGTGCTCAGCGAGATGGCCGCAATGCCATAGCAAAACGGCAGAAGCAGAAATTCACCACCCTTGAGGCCAATGCCTTGGAAGAGGCTGTCCAGTCCCCGCAGGATCGGATCTCCTAGAGCGAAGCCAACAATCGTGGCTCCCATGCTGGTGGCTTGGTAAAGCGAATTGGCTGCCAAGAGGTGCTCCTTCGGCACCAACAGCGGAATGGCAGCCTGCTCTGCCGGTGCGAAGAACTGGGTGAGCACCGATTCCAGAAAGGTCATGACCAGCAGGGCCCAGTACCCCCAGCTGAGGCCGAGCCAATGGGGCCCTGGCAGCAAGAAAAACGGGGTCAACACCACGAGCAGAGCGCGTAATCCGTTTGAAGCGACCATCACCCGCCGTTTGGGCCATCGGTCGACCCAGACTCCCGCGACCGAACCCAACACCATGGCTGGGATCGTGTTGGCGACGTAAACCCCTGTTGCCAGCAGTGTGATCCGTTGCGCACGGGTCTCGAAGTCCATGCGGATCGCTGATGCAATTTCCGCGAGGGCGCCATTTTCCTGCGGTGTGCTGGTCACCCAGTACTGGGCGATCAGGTACACCATCAAAACGATGTAGAACTTGTCCGCCAGTTGCGAAAAGATCTGGCCAATCCAGAGACGGCGAAAGCCGTCGAAGCGCACCACCGTCTGCAGGCCCCGAGGACCCTCCGGGTTTCCACCGGTGGGGAGCGCGGGCTCCGGACTGTTCAGGGAAGATCCGCTCACGGTGCCTGCAATGTCCGGGTCATGATCGCTTACGGCGCAGGCAAATAGTCGCTCACCATCTTCAGAGAGCGCACGGGGCGGGGTAGATGCACCCGGCACCAGCAGTCGATCAGAGCCAGGAGTTTGAGCCAAACCGAACGTGGTCCCATTAGTTCTCCATTCGGGCGCCTGGGAAGATCCGGCCGGGGCAGCCGTTGCAGCAGGGCCAGTTCGGAGGGGTTGAGCTGCAGCCTGGCGCCAGGAAGGCTCCCAAGCGCGAGGCCTTGCTCGGGCAGCAGGCTGCAGCGCCATTCCCACTGACCGATCGGCGGAATCAGCTCAGCACCGCTCTGGCAGCAGATCTGAAGCGGTAGGCCATAGCCGCCGAGCGCTAGCAGGTGCACGCCCGCTTGAACCAGCATCGCCAAACTGAGGTCCGGGTTGGGTTGTGGGGAGCGGCTCAGGGCCTCCAGTCGCTCTAGGTGAATCAGCACCGTCTCCAGTAAGCCTTGAATGGGGTCGTCATCGCTCACCAGTGCGATCGAGAGCTCTGCTAGGGCTTGGGCGGCCGCCAGGGTTTCCAGATGCTGCCCCACGCCGCTGAAGTTGTGACGCACCTGCAGCTGCCGCACGCGTTGGAGGCCGCGGCGCCCCACCACCTGCAGATCCAAAAGGGTGAGGGGAACGGCTGCAGCAAGGCTGCTTTTGGGGCGGCGAGCGCCAGGCACGGCCAATCTCACCACCCCGGCTTCGTCGCTCAAAAGTGTCAGCAGCCGATCGTGCTCACCCAGTGGCCCTACTTTGAGGGCGAGGCCCTGCAGGCGTCTGTCGCCGCTCATCGCTGCTGGCGCAGGGCTTGCACCAGCGACGGACCATGGCCGGTGCCTAGGCCCCTTGCACCGGCTTCCACCAGATCCAGTGCGTGCTCGAGCTCCCGGATTCCACCTGCGGCCTTGATGGCACAGCGTCCGCGCGTGTGTTGTCTCAGGGTTTTGATCTGTTCCGGTGTGACAGCGGGCCCGAAGCCGTTGCCGGCTTGTAGTGCCGCGGCGCCCGCATCCATGGCAGCTTCCGCCGCCAAAGCGAGCTGTTCGTCCTGGAGCTGATTGACGTCGAGAACCACCGTCATGGGCAGATCCAGCGCGGCAATCGCAGCCAATTCCTCGGCGAAGGTGTTGGCCCGGCCATTCACAAGTGCGGACCAATCGGGGGTCACATCCAGGGCGTCAGCGCCATGGGCGGCGGCCCACTCCGCCTGCGCTTGCTTCAGTTCGGCCGGCAGAGCGCCGAATGGAAACCCCACTGTGGCGGCCAGTTGTACCGGTCCGCGTCCCCCGAGCCGCTGACGCACTGCCTGGAGGTGGCTCAGGCTGACGCAGACGCCACCGAAACCAAGCTGCCTTGAGGCATCGCAGAGGGTGTGAAGCTCCTCCTCCTGGAGCATTGGGTTGAGCAAAGCCTGGTGGATCAGCGGGGGAAGGTCTGGCAGGTCCTGCCGCCGCGGTGACATGGTCATCGCTGGGGAAACAGACGGAAGAACCGTCGCGAAAAGTTCAGTTGCGAGCTTGGATCACGCCGTATCCACCGTGATTGCGTCGGTAGATCACTTGCAATTCATCACTGGCACGGTCGCGGAACAAATAAAAATCGTGATCGATGAGGTCGAGCTGATGGCGGGCCTCGTCGACACTCATGGGCGGCATGGCGAAATATTTGCGCCGCACGCCGGGGTTCGGCAGCTGTGCTTCTTTGCCATCCAGCAGCGATTCCTCTACAGGACTGTCGTTGAGAACCGCCTCGGTGGCCGGGGTTTCCGTGGCGCGATGGCCGTGGCTGTGATGGTGATCGCTGGTGCGGTCCTTGAATCGACGCAGCTGACGGGCCAGTTTGCTGGCCACCAGATCAATGCTGGCGTAAAGGTTTTCGCTGCGTTCCTGGGCTCGGATCACGGTTCCATTCGCGAACACCGTGACCTCGGCTGTTTGTTGCGGAACTCTGGGGTTGCGGGCCACCGATAGGTGAACATCCGCTTCTTGGACAAGATCGTTGAAGTGATGAATAGCCCGGTCAAGCTTGGTTTCGGTGTAATCCCGCAATGCGGGCGTCACATCCAAGTTGCGACCATGGATCAACAGCTTCATGCATCCCTCCGGTGCCTGCTCCTATCGGCAACTTAGTAACGCCGCCTGATTCCGGAAGTGGGTCTTCGGCATTTCTTTTTCAGCCGCAGCAACTCGTTCCTTTCGAGCAAGCCTGGGAGCGGCAACGGCGTTGGCAGGAAGGCTTGCTGGCGGAGCCAGCTGCTGCCGGCGGTGCCGAAGCCGTCTGGTTGCTGCAACACCCCAGTTGCTACACGCTCGGACGTGGCGCCAGCGAAGCCCATCTCCGCTTTGATCCGCTTCAGCCTCCGGCACCGCTCCACCGCATTGATCGTGGCGGCGAGGTGACCCATCACGCCCCTGGTCAGCTGGTGGCTTACCCCGTGCTGGATCTCCGTCGTCATCAACCCGACCTGCATTGGTACTTGCGTCAGCTCGAGCAGGTGGTGCTGGATGTGATGCAAGCCCTTGATCTGCAAGGTGAGCGGATCGATGGGCTCACAGGGGTTTGGCTGGATCAGCGCAAAGTGGCGGCCATTGGGGTCGGCTGTCGGCGCTGGATCACTCAGCACGGTCTGGCTTTGAACGTGACCTGTGATCTGGCCGGATTTGAGGCTGTGGTGCCGTGCGGCTTGACAGGACGGAAGGTCGGGCGTCTCAGCGATTGGGTCCCGGGATTGTCCTTGGAGGAGGTGCGCCCCTTGCTACGGGATGCCCTTGCCCAGCGATTCGGGCTCCGCTGGCAGTCGGTCGGTGAGGGGATGGCGATTGCCGATGCATCGTCGAGGTGATAGGCCTGGGCGACCGCGCCCCGCTCCTGTGACCGCTGCTCAAGCTTCCTGGCAACCCACTCCCCGTGAGCAGGAGGCACTTGCCCGTCAGTCCCACGTGCAGGCCCTTGGGCGTGTCGATCAGGTCTGGCCCTGGCTAGCAGCTCAGCATGGCGAGGTGATGGCTGTCGATGCGCCCCATGCGGCCCATCCCGAGCGATTCAATTACCAACAGCTGGCCGAACGCATTGAACGCGCTGCTGCGGCTTTCCAGCAGCTCGGGCTCAGGGTTGGCGATGTGGTCGGTCTCTTTGCCGAGAACAGCCCCCGATGGTTGGTGGCTGACCAGGGGTTAATGCGTGCCGGTGTGGTGGATGCGGTGCGTGGGGCGGCCGCGCCGGTGGAGGAGCTCCGTTACATCCTTGAAGACTCCAAGGCCGTGGCCCTGGTGGTGCAAACCGGTGATTTGTTGGAGCGTCTGCAGCTGTCTGCAGATCTTCAAGCCCAACTGCGCTTCGTCTTGGTGTTGGAGGGTGAGGCACCCCCAGGGGCCCTGGATTTCGACACCTTTTTGAGCCGTGCCGATGGGCATCAGCCCCCCGATCCCATGGCGAATCGCGAGCAAGCCTCCGCCGTTCACACCATTGCCACAATCCTCTACACCAGCGGCACCACCGGTCGGCCCAAAGGGGTGCCACTCACCCACGCCAATCTTCTGCACCAGATGCGCAGTCTGGCCACCGTCACCCGCCCGGATGCCGGAGCACCGGTGTTGAGTGTGCTGCCGATCTGGCACTCCTACGAGCGCAGTGCGGAGTATTACTTCTTTTCCTGCGGGTGCTCGCAGAGCTACACCACGATCAAGCAGCTGAAGAGGGATCTGCCGCGGGTGAAGCCGGTGATCATGGCCACCGTCCCCAGGCTTTGGGAGGCGGTGCAAGCAGGCTTTGAAGATGTGGTGAAGACCCTGCCACCTGCACGTCAGCGTCTGCTCCGGTCGGCCTTGGCCAACAGCAAGGCCTACAGGCTGGCCCGTCGCCGCAGCCTGGATTTGTTGATCGAGCCGCTGCGCAAGCGCGACCGTTTGCGAGCCCTGGCGGAGGCAACACGGCGATGGCCGGCCCATGCCCTGGCATCCCAATTGATTTGGCCGAAGTTGCGCCAACAGCTCAGCGGTGGTGCCTTGCTGTATCCGATCAATGGTGGTGGTGCCATCGCTCCTCACGTGGATGCGTTTTTTGAAGCGGTGGGCATTGAACTTCTCGTGGGCTATGGCCTCACCGAGACCAGTCCTGTGGTGAGTTGTCGCCGGCCCTGGCGCAACATCCGTGGCAGTTCCGGATTGCCAATGCCGGAGACGGAGTTCCGCGTTGTTGATGCGGAGACCCGAGCTCCGCTGGCGTATCGGCAACGCGGAGTGGTGCTGGTGCGTGGACCTCAGGTCATGGGGGGCTACCTGGACAAGCCGGAGGCCACCGCCAAGGTGTTGGATGCCGATGGGTGGTTCGACACCGGTGATCTGGGCATGCTTCTGCCTGATGGCTCCGTGGTGCTCACCGGCCGAGCCAAGGACACCATCGTGCTCAGCAGCGGCGAGAACCTCGAGCCGGGTCCCTTGGAGGAAGCGCTCGTGTCATCTCCATTGGTGGAGCAGGTGATGCTGGTGGGTCAAGACGAGCGCCAGCTGGCGGCTTTGGTCGTCCCGAAGCAAGAGTCACTTCAAGCCTGGGCCTTGGAACAGGGCTGCGATCCAGGCCCGGATCTCGGCGGTCGCCCCGGGGATCCAGCTTTGCTGCGGTTGCTGCGCGGGGAGCTCAATCGGTTGCTTGGCGCCCGCGTCGGGTCGAGGGCGGATGAACGTCTGTGCGGTGTGGCGCTCGTTGAGCCGTTTTCCATTGAGAACGGCTTACTGACGCAGACGCTCAAGCAGCGCCGCGATCGCATCACGGACCGCGATCGCCCCATGATCGAGAGCCTTTACGGCCGTTGATGCCGTGCCGACTGCGCTGGCTTGACCATCTGCCGCGAGACTGAGACGCTTGGCGCTGTTTCTAGGCCCTCATGTCCGACGGCACCACCTTGTCGATCAAGCGCTCCATCACGATTCGCGCGGTGGTGACTCCTGCGTGGAAGGAGGAAGCCGAACGTGAGCTCAGTGGCGCCATCTCTACCACCGATCAGCAGCTGGCCCAGCTTGAACAGGAGGGTCAACAGGTGGTGGATGAGGTACGCCGTCAAAGTGCGAACCCTCTGGACCCCCGCGTTCAGGAGCAAGTGGGGCAGGTGCAGCAGCAGGTGGCTGCCAAGCGGGCTGAACTAGAGGAGCAGAAGCGCAACCTTCTGCAGCAGCAGGCTCAAGTGCGTGAGCTGGAGATGGAACAGATCGTGGAGCAGGGCCAGCTGGAGAGTTTCTGCGACATTCAGGTGGGCGACAACCTGGTGAGCAAGATGCAGGTGGCCGTTGTGGTCCGTGACGGGGTGATCGAGTCGATCCAGCAGGGCTGACCCCTGCGAAGGGCCGCCCTGTCGGCCCGTAAAATCGCCCCTACATAGCCCCTCTGGAGACGGTTTTGGCGACCCACGACATCTTCATGCCTGCCCTCAGCTCCACGATGACGGAGGGGAAGATCGTCGAATGGCTCAAAAAGCCTGGCGACAAGGTCGGCCGCGGCGAGTCGGTGCTCGTGGTCGAATCCGACAAGGCTGATATGGATGTGGAGTCCTTCAACGAGGGCTACTTGGCTGCCGTGCTGATGCCTGCTGGAAGCACCGCTCCAGTGGGCGAAACGATTGGGCTGATTGTTGAAACTGAGGCTGAGGTTGCTGAAGCTCAGGCCAAGTCATCTTCGGGTGGTGATGCTGCGGCTCCCGCCCCTGCTGCTCCAGCCCCAGCACCAGCAGCTGCAGACCCTGCTCCTACTCCCTCTGCGCCAGCGGTGACCCCTGCTCCTCCGGCACCTGCTCCAGCTCCCGCGGTTCCCCCGGCACCGGCACCAGTAGCTGCGCCTGTTGCCAATGGACGTGTGATCGCCAGCCCTCGGGCCAAGAAGCTGGCCTCCCAGATGGGCATTGAGCTGTCGACGTTGCGCGGTAGTGGCCCGAATGGTCGCATCCAGGCTGAGGACGTTGAGCGTGCGGCTGGTCGCCCTGTGAGCGTGCCTCGTGTGGGTGAGGGCTCCGCGGCTGCCGTTGTGGCCGGTGTCGCTGCTTCAGCACCCGCACCGAGCGCTCCTGCCGGCAACAGCTTCGGTCGGCCTGGTGAGACGGTTGCGTTCAACACCCTCCAGGGAGCGGTCAACCGCAACATGGAGGCCAGCCTTGCTGTTCCCTGCTTCCGCGTCGGCTACACCATCACTACCGACAAGCTTGATGCCTTCTACAAACAGGTGAAGTCGAAGGGCGTCACCATGACGGCTTTGCTGGCGAAGGCCGTTGCCGTCACCCTGGCGCGTCATCCTCAGGTCAATGCCTCTACCACTGCTGCCGGCATGGCCTACCCGGCTGAGGTGAATGTGGCTGTCGCTGTGGCCATGGAAGACGGTGGTCTGATCACGCCAGTGCTTCGACAGGCCGATCGCACCGACCTCTATGAAATGTCCCGTCAGTGGAAAGATCTCGTGACCCGCTCACGCAGCAAGCAACTGCAGCCTGAGGAATACAGCACCGGCACGTTCACCCTCTCCAACCTGGGCATGTTTGGTGTGGATCGCTTTGATGCCATCCTCCCGCCTGGCACCGGTGCGATTCTTGCCGTGGCGGCCTCCCGCCCCACAGTCGTGGCAGGCAAGGATGGATCAATCGCTGTGAAGCGGCAAATGCAGGTCAACCTCACCGCTGACCACCGTGTGATTTATGGCGCTGACGGCGCGGCCTTCCTTAAGGATCTGGCTGAACTGATTGAGACTCGGCCTGAAAGTCTGGCCCTTTGATCTGATCGGCCTTTGCGCTCATCGGTCCGCCCCGTGCACCTGCTGAGTTCGTCAATCATTGCCACTCTTGGGGCGGCAATGGTCAATGGCTGCTGTGTCCGTTCGATGGTTCTCCCGTCTGCTGGGGCGTCCGTTGCCGCGCTCCAGTGCAGGGGATGAGCGACTTCCCAACATTCAGGCGCTGCCGATTTTGTCGTCGGATGCGTTGTCATCCGTTGCCTATGCCACGGAGGCGGCGCTCGGCATCTTGATTCTGGGTGGAAGCGCAGCCTTGAAGCTGTCGCTGCCCATCACTCTCGCGATCATCGTTTTAATTGTGATCGTTGTGCTGTCGTACCGGCAGGCGATTGCGGCTTACCCCAATGGCGGCGGCTCCTATGTGGTGGCCCGCGACAATCTCGGACGCAATGTCGGGCTGGTGGCCGCTGCGGCGCTGTTGATTGACTACACGTTGACGGCAGCGGTCAGCCTGATGGCGGGCACCCAGGCGCTGTCGTCACTTGACCCCACGCTTTTGCCCTACGAGGTGCCCATCGCCCTCGTGCTGCTGGTGCTGGTGGGTTGGGCCAATCTGCGTGGGGTGAAGGAAGCGGGGCGAGTGTTCGCGATTCCCACTTACGCCTTCGTGTTGATGATCGCGCTGCTGACGGTGGCGGGGCTCAAGGATCTGACCTTTCATCACGGTTGGCATCCCGATCCACCGCCGTTGACCGCGGCCTTGGAGCCGATCGGGTTGTTCCTGATCCTGCGGGCATTCAGTTCCGGTTGCTCGGCGATGACGGGCATTGAAGCGATCGCCAATGGTGTGAAGGTGTTTCGTGAGCCAGCGCCGGTCAATGCACGCAAGACACTCTTGGTGATGGCCATCCTGCTGTCGGCGATGGTCTTTGCCGTCAGCGGCATGGGGTTCATGTACGGGATTGCGCCGAATCCCGACATCACCGTGCTGGCCCAGATCGGACAGCGCGTTTTCGGCAACGGCAGCGTTCTGTATTGGACTTTGCAGATCACCACCCTCCTCATCCTGGTGCTGGCCGCCAACACGGCGTTCTCCGGCTTCCCCAGGTTGGCGGCGATGCTCGCGGAGGACCGCTGCCTGCCAGTGCAGATGAATCTTCTGGGAGACCGACTGGTGTACCAGAACGGCATCGGTGTGTTGCTGGGCATCACGGCGTTGATCATCGTGATCTGCCGTGGGGAGACCACCGTGGCGGTGAATCTCTACGCCCTGGGGGTGTTCACCGCCTTCACCCTCTCGCAACTGGGTCTGGTGAATCGCTGGCGAACGCAACGGGGCTCTGGCTGGCGCGGCCGCATGTTCATGAATGCGCTCGGGTCGATCACCACCTTTGTGGTGTTGGTGGTGATCGTGGTGAGCAAGTTTGATGAAGGGGCTTGGACGGTTGTGATCGCCATCCCGCTGTTGGTTTGGGGATTGGCTGTGATCCGCCTCCGTTATCGCCAGATCTTCGCAGCGTTGGCTCCCGATCCTGAGGCGGCTCCACTGCAAGTGGTTCCCCGAGATCCACCGACCGGGCATCACGCCATTGTCTGGATTCCGAGCATGATGCGACCCGCTTTCGAGGCGGTGCGTTACGCCTGTTCCTTTGCCGATTCGGTCACTGCAGTGGTGGTGGTGCAGAACGATCAAGACGCCGGATCTCTCAGTCAGCTGTGGGATCGTTACGTGGGAACCAACACCGGTGCACTTGAGTTGGTGCTGCTGGATAGCCCGTTTAGCTCTCTGCTGGATCCGTTCTGTGACTTTGTGACAGCGGAGGAGAGGCGACACCCTGAGCGCACCACCACGGTGGTGATGCCGGTGGCGATCCCGAGGGATCGTCTCGATGTTGCGTTGCTCAATCAGCGGGCCCGTGCCCTGTTCGAGGCGCTCTCCGATGATCAAAGCCGCGTGTTCTCGATCGTGCGCTACTACGTGCCAAACGGTCGCCACCAAGCCGGCTCTCGGCCCTCAGGCAGCATGGACTGATCATGATCACGCTCTGTGGCTGACCCTCGGGATCTCCAGCTCAGCTCCTACGACTACCACTTGCCTGAGGAGCGCATCGCACAGTCGCCAGTGGAGCCTCGCCATGGCGCAAGGTTGTTGTGCGTGCCGGAACTGGAGGCATCGCTCGAGCGGACGCGGCACCAACAGGTGTGGGATTGGCAAGAGCAGCTTCACGACGGCGATCTGCTCGTGGTGAATGACACGCGTGTGCTGCGAGCACGGCTTCGGGTACGCCGATCAGGGGGTGGTCTTGCGGAATTGCTGGTGCTGGAACCACAGGGTGAGGGGCGCTGGCTTTGTCTGGCGCGACCAGGCAAGAAGCTGAAGCCTGGTGACCAGGTGTGGCTCGAGGCCCTGGAGCAGGAGCCCATCCCCTTGCAGGTTCTGGCCACCGATGGATCCAGTGGTGGTCGCATCATCCAGTTCCCCCAGGGTTATGCCGATGCGGTCGCGATTGAGGGCCTGCTGGAGCGCTATGGCGAGGTGCCGCTGCCGCCTTATATCACCCGTCATGACGACTCTGACCAGGAGCGCTACCAGACGCGCTACGCCTCTCGCCCGGGTGCGGTGGCGGCTCCTACGGCCGGTTTACATCTCAGCGATGAGTTGCTTCAGGCAATCAAGGACCGGGGCGTGCAGATGGCAACCGTCACCCTGCATGTGGGGCTGGGCACCTTCCGCCCGGTGGAAACGGAGGATCTTCGTGACCTCAGCCTCCACAGCGAGTGGGTGGAGGTCACTCCAGATCTGGTGGCTCAGGTGGAGGCCTGCCGCCGTCGGGGAGGCCGTGTGATTGCCGTGGGAACCACCAGCGTGAGGGCCCTCGAAGGCGCTGCGGCAGCATCAGGAGGAACGCTGCAACCCTTGAAAGGGCCGGTGGATTTGGTGATTCAGCCTGGTTTCCGCTTTGCGGTGGTGCAGGGGTTGTTAACCAATTTCCATCTGCCCAAGAGTTCTTTGCTGCTGTTGGTCAGTGCATTGATCGGGCGTCAACGACTGCTGGATCTCTATCAGGTCGCCATTGACGAGGCCTATCGCTTCTATTCCTACGGTGATGCGATGTGGATTGCTCCAGAAGCGGTGCTCCCTGAGGCTCGATGTGGCTCCAGTGCTTTCGGTTCAGATCCCCAAGCGACACCACCGCAATCAGACGTTCACACTTAATGCTTCCTCGACAGCGCCACATTTTTTTGAATCGTTATCGATTGCGTCGCAGCCTGACTATCGGCACGATTTTGACGTTGGTGTTCTATGTCCCGTTCACGGGTAAGGAAGCGCTGTCCATCGGCATGTTGTCAGCCTTGGTGGTGGATGTGGTGCTCTTCTTTAAAACTGCATGGTCAATGGATTATGAGCAGACCAAGGCACTGTTTGATCATGAACGATTGCGTCCCGGTCTTTTGATTAAAAGCACGGTGGCGATCAATTTTCTTGGCCTGGGTGTGATGAGCCTTTGCGTCAGTGATCTGGGCTCCAAACAGCCAGTGCTGCCAGAGGATCTGCGTATTTTTATTTATTTTGTTTCGATCTTGCTGATTTGGATCTGCTTGCATCATGGTTATGCCATGCATTACGCCAAGATTTTCTTTCATGTGAATGCTGATAGGGATGATGCAGAGAATTCTGAATCAGCCACAAAAGTGTTTTCTTTTCCGGATGATAAGCGTCCAGTTTTGTTTGATTTTCTGTATGTCGCCTATGCCATTGGGGTGACCTTTGGGATGACCGACGTTGGTGCGCAATCAACCGAGATTCGGAAGGTCGTCCTGGTGCAGGCGATGCTGGCATTTCTCTTCGCAACAACGGCAATTTCAGCGATTGCCAGTCTGTTTACTGCCTGAAAGTCGACATCAAAAAAGCCCCGCTATGCAGCAGGGCTCGGATTGCGTTCAGAAAAGACCTGAGGGGCTCAGACTGCGACGGGCTGCTCGATGATGCCGGTGGGCACATCGGCAAACATCACCGAGGAGAGATAGCGCTCCGCCAGGTCGGGCAGCACCACGACGATGGTCTTACCGGCGTAAGCGTCCTGTTGGGCCAGGCGAATGGCGGCTGCGGCTGCAGCACCGCAGGAGATGCCCACCAGAAGCCCTTCTTCTTTGGCCAGGCGCTGAGCCATCGCGACGGATTCGTCGTTCGTCACCTGCTCCACCTTGTCGACCACGGAGAGGTCAAGATTCTTGGGAATGAAGCCAGCGCCAATGCCCTGAATCTTGTGGGGGCCAGGCTTCACCTCCTCGCCGTTCATGGTCTGGGTGATCACCGGACTGTGGGTGGGTTCCACGGCGACGGATTCAATTGCCTTGCCGGCTTCATTCTTGATGTAGCGCGACACACCGGTGATGGTTCCACCGGTTCCAACACCAGCGACGAGCACGTCGATGGCGCCATCGCAGTCGTTCCAGATCTCAGGACCGGTGGTCTTCTCGTGAATTTCGGGGTTGGCCGGGTTGTCGAACTGCCCAGGCATGAAGTACTTGCCAGGATCGGTGGCAGCGATCTCCTTGGCCTTCGCAATCGCGCCGGGCATGCCCTTGGCCGCTTCGGTGAGCACGATTTCAGCACCAAGAACGGCCATCACACGGCGACGTTCGATCGACATTGACTCGGGCATGGTGAGCACGAGTTTGTAACCGCGGGCTGCTGCGGTGAAGGCCAGGGCAATGCCGGTGTTGCCGGAGGTGGGCTCGACAATCACCTTGCCTTCGGTGAGCTCGCCACGCTTCTCGGCATCCCAGATCATGTTTGCGCCGATCCGGCACTTCACGCTGTAAGCAGGGTTGCGACCTTCGACCTTGGCGAGAACGGTGGCTTTGCAGCCCTTGGTGACATGGTTGAGGCGAACCAGGGGGGTGTTGCCAATGGCCTGGCTGTTATCGGCGTAAACGCGAGGCATGGGAAGTCGGGAACTAGCCAATTTCAGCAATGTAGATAGAGCACTCGACGACGTGCTTGTCTCTTAAGGCCTTGTTCAAACTCTGATAAATCAACCCCTCTTTGGTGTTGCTATGGCTCCTGGGAACGGCGCGCTGTGGCGACCGTCATACGCCCTTAAAGGTGCCCATGCCCAAGGCGTCCTAAGCATCCAGGGCTTGTTGAAAGCGCCGCCAGAGTTCCTCGGGTTCCTCAAGACCCACCGACACTCTCAGGAGATGGGATGGCACACCACAACGGGCTGCCCAGGGCAGCTCCTTGTAGTGGGCAAGAAGCACATAGGGGCACACCAGCGTGAAAGCGGTGCCAAGGCTGGGACCTTTGCAAACCGCGAGGGCGTCATACACCCGTTGGGCTTGTTCGCTGCCGCCCTTCAGTTCAAAGGAAAGCAAGCAACCATGGCCTCCGCCCGGTCGTTGGAGCTGCCGAAAGTTCTCACAGTCAGCAGGATGAAACACCCGCGCCACAGCAGGGTGCTGACGGAGACGTGCAGCCAACAACAGGGTGTTGGCATTCAAACGGGGGATGCGATCGGCGACATCACGGCTTCCTTGCTCCAAGACCGTGGCATCGCCGTCGGCCAGTGGGGCCAGGGGCGGGCGTTGTCGTGCCGCGTCGATGAGCTGTGCGTGCCAACGGGAGTGGGGGCTTAAGACAAGGCTGCCTGCAAGTACATCACCTCGACCGGCAAAACTTTTGGTGAGGGAACTAAACACCAGGTCGACGTGCGGCAAGGCATCGACATTCAGGCCGGAGCCAATGGTGTCGTCGGCGATCACAGGAATGTTGCGTTGATGCGCGAGCTTGGCGATGACGGCAAGGTCGATACAGCGCAGCAGGGGATTGCTGGGTACTTCCACCACCACTGCAGCAGGTCGCAGGGAGTCGAGCGCGGATTGCACGCTGGCTGCACGGTCATCCAGCAGGAGCTCAGCTCCAGCGAAGACCATCTGCGGAAGTTTCAGCACATCGACGTAAGGAAACCCGATCTGCAGCACCGGCCGTGTTGGGTCGGCATCACACACCAGTTCAAGCGCCCGGTGCAGGGCGGCCATTCCCGAGGGATGCAGGCTGATCGCCTCGGGTTCACAGTCGTAGATCGCGGCCAGACGCCGAACCACGCTGCACCGTGCTGATGCACCGTCCTCGGGATCTGGAGCGGTGTCATGTCCGAGGGCCACAGCGGCAAGCCTTGAGGAAGCACCGAGCCCTGTGTGCTGCCAGAAGGCTTTGGCTGCTGGTGTGCAAATGGCATCGGCGACCAGGCAGGTCAGTCCATGGATGGTTTCGAGATGCGTAGTTCCGTTGGATCGTTGCCGCCGGCAGTGCATCTGAGCCGCGGTTGCTGCAGCTCGGTTGGGATAAGGCCAGCTGCTCGAACCCTGGGGGAAGGATGTGTTGGTCTGCTGCAGCGCTTGGCTGGCCAGTGCGGCCACCAGTGGATGCAAACCGAAGCGTGGGTAGACCGTTCGCAGGGCGCCGCGGCAGTTCGGATCGTTCTCCTCGTAAGCGATCACATCACGCCAGGTGGGTAGGGCCACCGAGACGGCGTGTGGGGAATCGGGCAGCGGATGGCCCAAATCGCCGGCCTGCCAGCAGGGATCGCGCCGTAAATCGCGAGCACTCATCGCAGCTGGTTCAACGCCTGGTCGAGATCGTTGATCAAATCCAAAACATCCTCACACCCCACGGACAGCCGGATCAGGCCATCGCTGATGCCCAGTTTTTGCTTCACCTCGGCGGCAACGGCGGCGTGGGTCATGGTGGCGGGATGGCAGATCAGGCTCTCCACGCCACCGAGGCTTTCAGCCATCGTGAACCAGCGCAGTGCCTTGCAGACCGCATAGGCCTGGTCACGGCTGGCATTGATGCCGATGGTGACTATGGCTCCCCCACCGCGCATCTGCTGAAGAGCAACGTCCTGCTGGGGATGGTCTGAACGGTGGGGGTAACGCACCCAGCTCACCCGGGGGTGATTCGCCAGGTGATCCGCCAGCGTGGCCGCGTTGGCCATCTGCTGTTTCAGACGCAGGGGCAGGGTTTTGATGCCGCGGGTGATCAACCAGCAGTCGAAGGGTGAGGGCTGCAAGCCCAGGGCCTTCTGCGCGAACACCATCTTCTGGTGCCAGTTGGAATCGTCCGTGCACACCGCCCCACCCAGGGCATCGGAATGGCCGTTGATGTATTTGGTGGTGCTGGTGAGTGACAGGGTGGCTCCCAGTTCGAGCGGTCGTTGCACGAGGGCTGTGGCAAAGGTGTTGTCCACCACAACGGGAACATTGGCGGCCTTGGCTGCGGCACACACCGCCTTCAGATCAATCACCTTCAGGAGGGGATTGGTGGGGCTTTCCAACCAGACCATGGCTGGCTGGCTCGAAGCAATCGCATCAACCGCAGAAGGCGCGGTGAAGTCCACCCATTGCGTGCGCACGCCGAACTTGGCGAACACCTGCTCGAACAAACGGACGGTGCAGCCGTAGAGATTTTCTTCGCACAGAACCAGATCGCCCTGACGCAGTCCTGAGGCAATGGCGGTAATCGCGCTCACGCCGGAGCCGAACACCGTGGCGTGTTCACAGTGCTCCACAGACGCCAGGACACCCTCCAGGATCCGGAAGTTGGGGTTGCCGGAGCGGGTGTAGTCGAAACCCTCGGAGTTGCCGTGGGCAAAGGTGGAGGTGGCGTAGATCGGGGGCATCACCGTGCCCGTGCCCTCTGCAAAGCTCTCGCCGTGATGGATGGCTCGGGTGCTGTCGGCCGGTGCTTTTGCTGGACGCTGCAAGGCGTGGCTGCGATCAAGTGGCAAGGCTAGGAAACGGCCTGCTGACCGCCGCTAGCGTCGGTCCAGATCCAAACCTTCCGGCCGTGGCTGAGAGCGCTCTGCAGCAGCTTGACAAAGATGAATGGCGGGATCACGTGCTCAGCGAGATCGTCACGTTTCTGAGTGAGAACAAAGAGCAAATTCATGCCCGCTACTTGGAACAGCGTGAGGGCCAGCTGTCTCGTCAGCTGATCGAGGAGGCGGGGTTGATGGATTTTGAACTGGCCATCACGTTTCTGGAAGACAAACCCAAAGGCTTTGGCCTTGGACTGGGTTTTTTCAAGGCCAACCTCATCCGTTAATGCGCTGATCAGTGCAGGTGCCAAAAAAATCCCCGCCGCGGTGTTGCCGGGCGGGGACGATGACCACGAATGAGCAGGGCAGGTGTCAGACCTTGCGGGAGTAGTACTCCACCACCAGCAGTTCGTTGATTTCCAGTGCGACCCATTCGCGTTCGCACTTGCTCACGACCTTGGCGCTGAGCTTCGACTTGTCGAGCTCCAGGTGCGGAGGCACGTTGGCCAAACCGGGGAATTCGAGGTTGCCCTCAGCCAGCTTCTTGCTGCCTTTGCGTTCGCGGATCGCGATCACATCACCGGCCTTGCATTGGTAGCTGGCGATGTCAGTCACGCGGCCGTTCACGGTGACGTGTCCGTGGTTCACCAGCTGGCGGGCGCCAGGCACGGTCGGCCCGAAACCGAGACGGAAGCAGACGTTGTCGAGACGGTTCTCGAGCAGCTTGAGCAGGTTGGTTCCGGTGGAACCGTCCTGGGCGCGCGCTTTCTTCACGTAGCGCACGAGTTGGCGTTCAGACACGCCGTAGTTGAAGCGAAGCTTCTGCTTCTCTTCGAGACGGATCGCATATTCAGAGCGCTTGCGACGGGCTTGGCCGTGCTGACCGGGGGGATAGGACCGTTTGGCGGCCTTCCGGGTGAGACCGGGGAGGTCTCCCAAGCGCCGCGTGATCCTCAGGCGAGGGCCGCGGTAACGAGACATAAGTAAGGAAGGTGTTGGAGCATCCGCACCGCTCAACCGTCATGCTGGACGCAGGGTCCACATCGCGGTTTCACATGTGCGAATCGAACACTCTATCCGGCGACAAATCACACTCCTTGGCGCAATCCCTCAACCAGGCGCTGGCGCAGTTGATGTTGGCGCTCATCGGCTTTTATCGCCGCTGGATCTCGCCGTTGCTGGGTCCCCGCTGTCGGTTCATTCCCACGTGCAGCGCCTACGGAGTGGAAGCGATTCAGCGACACGGTCCATGGCGTGGTGGCTGGCTCACCCTGCGCCGGATCAGCCGGTGCCATCCCTTCACCCCTTGCGGCTGTGACCCCGTCCCCGACTGATCCGTTGCAGCTCACCTTGTTCAGTCGCCAGGGTTGCTGCCTCTGTGAGGGCTTGGAGCAGCGTCTGCGGCAGCTGGATCTCAGCCAGTTACGCCCTCCTCTCCAGCTCACGGTGATCGACATTGACGCCCCAGGCGTCGAACCTGAACTACGCGCTCGCTACGACCTGGAGGTGCCAGTTCTGCACCTCCAGGACGTTCCTTTACCGCGGGTCTCGCCGCGGCTCAGTGCAGAGGGACTGTTTGGTTGGTTGCAACGGCTATCTCCCACCAGCGCAGGATCGAACTAGAAAAGCTGGATTCAAGGGGGTTGTTGGTGACGCAGACGCTTCATTCCCTTCTCAAAACGGCTGCTCTACCGGTGCCGGAAGGCTTCCCAAACCCGGGGATTGAGGCCATCACCTGCGATTCCCGCAGTGTCGGTTCCGGTTGTCTGTTTGTGGGACTTCCCGGTGAGCGGGTGGATGGTGGTCAGTTCTGGCGCAAGGCATTGGAGGCCGGTGCGGCGGCAGCGTTGATCGGCGCCGAGGCCGCCGAATCCCATCCGCCCACCAGTGAGGATCCGGTGTTGGTGCTTCCGGCCCCTGTTGCTCATTGGGCTGGTGAGTTGGCCGCGGCGTTCTGGCAACAACCCTCATCGCGGTTGCATCTCATTGGTGTGACCGGCACCAACGGCAAAACCACCACAACGCACCTAATCGAGCACCTGAGTGCGGAGTGCGGTCGACCCGCTGCACTCTTCGGCACCTTGGTGAATCGCTGGCCTGGCCACAGCATCACCTCCACTCACACCACGGCAGTAGCGGATCGGCTGCAGGCGCAGTTGGCGGAAGCTCTCGCTGGAGGAACTCAGGTGGCGGCCATGGAGGTGAGCTCCCACGCCCTGGATCAGCGACGGGTGGCGGGATGCCGGTTTGCCGGCGCGGTGTTCACCAATCTCACCCAGGACCACCTCGACTATCACGCGTCGATGGAGGACTACTTCGACGCCAAAGCGCGTCTGTTCGCGGAGCCCTTTCTGGTGGGGGAAGGTCCAGCTGCCGTGGTGAATGTGGATGATCCCTGGGGACATCGACTGGCGGAACGGTTGGGCGAACGCGCATGGCGTTGCAGCCTTGAGCAGGAGGCTGATCTGTTCATGCGCGACCTGAAGATGACCTCCGCGGGGGTGCAGGGCTTGTTGATCACCCCCAAGGGAGACGCGCGGTTCCATTCCCCGTTAGTGGGACGTTTCAACCTGATGAATGCGATGCAGGCCCTGGGCGCGCTGCTTCAGCAGGGGTTGCCACTCTCGCTGCTCCTCCAGGCCTTGCCCAAGTTCCGCGGGGTTCCAGGTCGTATGGAGCGCGTGTTGCCCGCAGCCCCCACAGCCGAGCAACGACCCTCTGTGCTGGTGGATTACGCCCACACGCCCGATGGCTTGCGCAGCGCTCTTGAGGCCTGCCGCCCCTTTGCCGAACGACGCTTGATCTGTGTGTTCGGATGCGGAGGCGATCGCGACCGGGGCAAACGACCTCAAATGGCAGCGATCGCAGCGGAGTTGGCCGATGCAGTGGTGGTGACCTCGGACAATCCTCGGACAGAGGATCCGCAACAGATCCTCATGGATGTGGTGCAGGGTCTGCCGTTGGATGCTGATCGCGTGGTGGAAGTTGATCGCGCCGTGGCGATTGCCCAGGCGATCGCGGCATCAGGACCTGGCGATCTGGTGTTGATTGCCGGGAAGGGGCACGAGGATTATCAGATCCTGGGCACCGAAAAGGTGCATTTTGACGATCGAGAAGAGGCGGAAAAAGCCCTTCGCTGCTGGGGCTGATCAGCAGGGGGTGGCTTCCTTGCTCACTGCGTTGGTGAGACGTTCGAGCTCTTCGACCGTGGTGCAGATGTGCGTGCAGGCGCGTAAGCAGGAGGGATCCGCCAGATCGCGAATCCACAGCTGATCTGCGCCGAGGCGTTGCACTACCGCGGCGGGATCGATCTGAGTTGCTCCCTGGCTGATCTGAAAGCTCACCAGGCCAGCGGGCGGTGGTCCATCCAGGACCGGTGTCACCCCTGGGATGGCATCGAGCGCGTTCCAGAGCGTGGCGCTGAGCGACGTGATGCGTTGCAGGCGCTCCTCAGCAGATCCCTCCTGATCGAGCACCTCCAGGGAACGGCGCAGCCCGGCCATCAGGGGAACGCAGCTGGTGGCCACCTCAAAACGGCGGCTGTCGTGATGGAACGGATCCGGGTCACCGGCAATGGCGCGGCTCTCGTCTTGAAGGCTGCGCCAGCCAATGATCGTGGGGTTGGCTTCGGTCAGCATGCGCTCAGACAGGGCCAAGCCGCCAAGACCCTCAGGCCCGCAGGCCCACTTGTGACCGGTGAAGGCATAGATGTCTGCGGCTGATGCGGCGTTAGACACGGGAATTTGACCCACGCTCTGGGCGGCATCCACCAGCAGGTAGGGGTGAGCAGGGTGTTGCTCCAGTCGTTCGGCCACGGCTCGAATCGGCATCACTTGCCCGGTGTTCCAGAGCAGATGAGACAGCACCACCAGCCGAGTCTTCGGGCTGAGGTGTTCCTCTAGGCCGCTGAGCAGGGCCTCATCGGTTTGCTGTTGCCCGTCGCGACCACCGCGCAGATGTTTCACCGGCAGGGTTGCGATCGTGAGTTGGAGACGCCGGGCGAATTCATGGCAGGCGCTCACCACTCCTGGATGCTCACAGTCGCTGATCAGGATTTGATCACCCTGTTTGAGAGGCAATCCCCAGAGCGGCAAAACGCATCCGGTGGTGACGTTTTCGCTGAGGGCAAGTCGATGAGGCGGGACCCCGCAGATTCGGGCGAGCTGGCCGCGCGTGCTGTTGACCTCTTTGCTGATGTAAGGCCAGATCTCTGCTGTGAAGGGTCCTAGTTCCTGGATGCGTGTCCAGCTGGTTGTGATCGCGTCGAGCGAAGGTGTCGGTAGAGGACCTTGACCGCCGTAATTGAAATAGGTCTTGTTTGCCAGGGCAGGGCAGAGGTCTCTCAAAGTTGGATGTGCGATCCAGTCCCCATGATCGCTTGACCGCTGGCGTTAATGATTGGGCTGCTGATACACCCACACCCAGCGACCGTCGTCCAACTGGCGGCGCCCACAGGCGTAGTCGGTGGGGACTCCTTCCCAGGCGTGCAAGCCCGGCCATCGCTCTGGTGGGATCCGATACACCTGGCCATGCACTGATCCAGTGCCAGGGATGAGCATTGGGTAACCGTTCTGGACGATCAACCTGGCCTGGCTCAGCAATCCGTCGGCTTCTCTTGTGCAGCCATCGAGCAGGTGATGCGCTTCACCTCCCGCTTTGAGGCTTCCATAGACAAAGAGTCGGTCCAGGGCTCAAAGCACCTGCACCACTTCACTCACTTCGGGGATCGCTTCACGCATTTTGCGCTCGATGCCCATCTTCAGCGTCATCGTACTGCTGGGGCAGCTGCCGCAGGCACCCTGCAGGCGCACTTTCACCACAGGACCGTCGATCTCCACCACCTCCACATTGCCGCCATCGGCCATCAGGAATGGACGCAGCTCATCGAGCACCTTCTCCACGTTCTCGCTGGTGAGAGGCATCGTTTCGGTGCTCATGACGGACTCGAATCTGAATTCAGCGTAGGCAGCCGTGCGTCCTGGCGGATTCATAGCCTTAGGACTTAGGACCCGCCGCTGCCATGGACCGTTACGACGCTGTGCTCGTGGGCGCGGGAATCATGAGTTCCACCCTGGCGTCGCTACTGCATGCACTCGACCCAGGGCTGCGCCTGCTGCTGGTGGAGCGTCTCGAGGGCCCTGCCTTGGAAAGCAGTGCAGCGGTGAACAACGCCGGCACCGGTCATGCGGCCAACTGTGAACTCAATTACACGCCGCAACAGCCCGACGGATCAGTGGCCACGGCTAAAGCGCTCTCCATCAATGCTGCTTTTGAGCGCAGCTTGGAGTTTTGGGCATCGCTTGCCGCAAAGGGGCTGCTGGACCCAGCCAGCTTTCTTCACCAGGTGCCGCATCTGAGCCTGGTGTGGGGGCACGACGATGTGGCTTTCCTGCAGCAGCGGCATCAACAGCTCAGTCAGCTCCCTGCCTTCTCCGCCATGCAGTGGAGTGTGGATGCCTCTGAAATCGCCGATTGGATGCCTCTGGTGATGGAGGGTCGCCGGCGCGATCAGCCTTTGGCGGCAACGCGGATTGAACGGGGAGTTGATTTGGATTTCGGCTCGCTCACCCGGGCGTTGTTGCAGCCCCTGCAGACTGCTGGTGCGCTGGAGGTGTGCTTCGGCACCGGCGTGCAGGGGCTGAATCGGCTGCGCACCCCAGCGATGACCTCCGGCGATTGGCAGGTGGAGCTCAAAGGTCCCTCCGGTCGCCGCTCCGTTCAAGCCCCCTTTGTGTTTCTCGGTGCAGGCGGTGGGGCCTTGCCGCTGCTGCAGAGCAGCGGCATCCCGGAGGCGGCTGACTATGCCGGTTTCCCGGTGAGTGGTCAGTGGTTGGTGTGTGGCAAATCGGCATTGGTGGACCGACATCACGCCAAGGTTTATGGCAAAGCGAAGGTGGGTGCGCCGCCGATGTCGGTGCCCCATCTCGACACCCGCTGGATCGATGGTCAGCGCTCGCTGCTGTTTGGGCCGTACGCAGGATTCAGCAGCAAATTCCTGAAGACCGGTTCGCTGCTCGATCTGCCGCTCTCGGTGCGTGCCACCAACCTGCTGCCGATGCTGCAGGTGGGGGTCAACAACCTGTCGCTGGTGAAGTATTTGATCAACCAACTGCGCCAGAGCGAGACAGACCGGATGGAGGCCTTGCGTGCCTTCCTGCCGGAAGCCCGCGATGCGGATTGGAGCCTGTCCGTGGCCGGCCAGCGGGTGCAGATCATCAAGCGCACGCAAGACGGCGGAAAGCTGCAGATGGGCACTGAAGTGGTCACGGCTGCCGATGGCTCGTTGGCGGCCCTGTTGGGGGCATCACCGGGGGCCAGCACCTCGGTGCGAATCATGCTGGAGGTGCTGGAACGCTGTTTTGCCTCTCAATTGGCCAGCGATGGCTGGCAGCAGCGCCTCAACGCCCTGATCCCCAGTTATGGACAAGACCTCAACGCTGACGCTCAATTGCTGGTCAACACGCGTCAGCGCAGCGATGCCCTGCTGGGGCTAAACACCTGATTTCGCATTGTTGCGGGTGCGACGCTTGACCAGGCCCGCCACCAAGGCCAGGGCAAACACCCCCAGCACGCCTCCGATCAGCAGTTTCTGGCCGTCCTGGAAGATGCTGGCGCCCAGGGCAACGATCGGGGCCGTGCTCAACAGCACGCTGAACAGCAGTGGGAGGGCAAAGCCACGCCAGCGGGTTCCGCTGAGGCCAGCGGCGTAGCTCACGAAATCAAAGAACCCGGTCATCAGCATTCCCGTTAGCAGGAAGGGATTGCCCTCCAGCTGGTTGCGTCCGAAGTTTTCGATGGTCGTCATCGCTTTCTCGCCCACGAGGCGCCGCACCGGTCCCCGGCCGTACACCTGTGCGAGCAGGAATGCCGCCTGGCAGAAGATCAGGTCGCAAAGCACGATCGTGATGAAGCCCGACTGGAAACCCAGCAACGCTCCGGCCAGCAGCGAGTAGGCCGTGCTCGGTAGGGCGGGCAACAGGATGCTGATGCCGCGCAGCACCACGATCCCCAGCGGAGCCCACACCCCCAGTTGCTCTACCTGGGCGCGGATGGGTTCCAACCCATGCACATGGATGAGGTGGAACAACACGGCGAGGCCAGCCACCACGACCGCAATCAGCAGCCAACGACGCCAACGCTGCATGGGGATGTCACCTCAAAACTGTTGCTGAGGCTCCCATGGAAGGGGGGTCTGGTTCAGCCGTTCTTCATCGAACCCGACAGATTGACGATCATCACCCCGGCGGTGATCAGCCCCATGCCGATCAATTGCGCTGGGCTGGGCATCTGGTTGTAGGCCAGCATCCCAATCAACACGATGGCCACGATGCCGATCCCACTCCAGAGGGCGTAGGTGAGGCCGATCGGCAGCACCTGCACCACCCGCGACATCAAGGTCATCGAGACGCCATAGGCCGCCAGCACAACAATGGTTGGCCCTGGTCGGCTGAACCCCTCCGAGAGCTTCAGGCAGGAGGTGCCCACCACTTCGGCACTGATCGCTAGCAACAGCAGCAGCCAGGGGGAGGGCATCACGAACGGGTCTTCCTCACATCATTGAAGAGGCTGGTGGTGGTCTGTTCAGGCCTTGATGAGCGGCTGCAGGCTTCGCCCGTGGGACCTGCGGGTTGCTCCCTAGGATCGACTCAACGAATTGATTAGCCCGAGCCGGGATCCCGCCAATCGCATGACCGACGCTCCCGTCTCAAGGATCCGCAATTTCTGCATCATCGCCCACATCGACCACGGCAAGTCGACGCTGGCGGACCGGCTCCTGCAAGACACCGGCACGGTGGCCAACCGCGACATGCAGGACCAGTTCCTGGACAACATGGATCTGGAGCGGGAGCGCGGCATCACGATCAAGCTCCAGGCGGCGCGGATGAACTACACCGCCGCTGATGGGGAGACTTACACCCTCAACTTGATCGACACCCCTGGGCACGTCGATTTTTCTTATGAGGTGAGCCGCAGCCTCCAGGCCTGTGAGGGCGCGTTGCTGGTGGTGGATTCCAGTCAGGGCGTGGAGGCGCAGACCTTGGCCAATGTGTACCTGGCCCTGGAGAACGATCTGGAGATCATTCCGGTGCTCAACAAGATTGATCTACCCGGGGCGGAACCTGACCGCATCAAAGAGGAGATCGAGGCGATCATCGGTCTGGATTGCAGCAACGCCATTCCCTGTTCGGCCAAGACCGGCCTTGGTGTGCCTGAGATTTTGCAGGCCGTGGTCGACAAGGTGCCCCCACCGGCCGACACGGTGGAGGAGCCCACCAAGGCGCTGATCTTTGATTCCTATTACGACCCCTATCGGGGCGTGATTGTGTATTTCCGCGTGATGAGCGGAAGCATCAACTGCAAAGACAAGGTGCTGTTGATGGCGAGCAAGAAAACCTATGAACTCGATGAGATCGGGATCATGGCGCCTGATCAGCGGAAGGTGGATGAGCTGCACGCTGGTGAGGTGGGCTACCTGGCGGCGTCGATCAAGGCAGTGGCTGATGCGCGTGTGGGCGACACGATCACCTTGGTGAATGCCCCGGCCGATGAGCCGTTGCCCGGTTACACCGAGGCCAAGCCGATGGTGTTCTGCGGCCTGTTTCCCACAGAGGCCGACCAGTACCCGGATCTGCGCGAAGCGCTCGACAAGCTGCAGCTCTCAGATGCGGCCTTGCAGTTCGAGCCTGAAACCAGCAGTGCCATGGGTTTCGGCTTCCGCTGCGGCTTCCTCGGCCTGCTGCACATGGAGATTGTGCAGGAGCGGCTGGAACGCGAATACGACCTGGATCTGATCGTCACCGCGCCGTCGGTGATCTACAAGGTGAACATGGTCGATGGTTCGGAGGTGATGATCGACAACCCGGCCACGCTTCCGGATCCGCAGCAGCGTGAATCGATCGAAGAGCCCTACGTGCGCATGGAGATCTATGCGCCGAACGACTACAACGGCGCGCTGATGGGGCTCTGCCAGGAGCGGCGCGGTGAGTACGTCGACATGAAATACATCACTACCGATCGGGTGACGCTGATTTACGAATTACCGCTGGCGGAAGTGGTGACCGACTTCTTCGATCAGATGAAGACACGCACCCAGGGCTATGCCTCGATGGAATACCACCTGATTGGTTACCGCAAGAACGAACTGGTGCGCCTGGATGTGTTGATCAACGGCGAGCGGGCGGATCCCCTCACCACGATCGTGCACCGCGACAAGGCCTACAACGTGGGTAAGGGCCTGGTGGAAAAGCTCAAGGAGCTGATTCCCCGCCAGCAGTTCAAGATTCCTTTGCAGGCTTCCATCGGCAGCCGCATCATTGCTTCCACCAGCATCAGTGCTATGCGCAAAGACGTGTTGGCGAAGTGCTACGGCGGTGACATCTCCCGGAAGAAGAAACTGTTGAAGAAACAGGCCAAGGGCAAGAAGCGCATGAAGGCCATGGGCAAGGTGGATGTGCCGCAGGAGGCCTTCATGGCGGTGCTGAAGTTGAATCAGAGTCCTTAATGTTGTTGATCCTCCGTCTTTAGTTGTCGACTTCGCTCAAGCTTTCGCTGTCATATTGCATGTATTTGCCATTGTTTTGTTCTGAAAATGATTTCATCCAATCGGATGTTAGTCCTAGTGCAATTGTGTTCACGGTTAGTTTCGGATGGTTGTCTTCGTCGCGTCGTGTGTTGAGCGAGCTGAAGTAATTCACAACTTCATCAGAACCACTGACGTTGCTTGGTAATCCATTGTTGCTGAAGGAATTGGGGATTCCATCAGAGAGGAAGTAAACCGTATCCGCCTCTTCATCAGCGAAAGCACGTTTCAAGGCAGGCCATGGAATGGTGCCTCCCCAATTACCCACATTTTCCACGTCATCTAGGCTAATTACCCATTGCTGAGCGGACTCACGGACACCACTATCACCGAGGCGTGCGAGATTATTTCTTGATAATGACCATTCCCTGTTGTGGTTTTCTCCGCTGCTTGAGCTGAACATTTCTAGGCCAATTTTGGTGTCATCTTTGAGAGCGCTGACCAGTGCATAAAGTTCGTCAATCAGTGTTTCCATCCTCGTCAAACTACAAACTTGATTGGTCCAGATGTAACCATTGCCATTCCAAAATTTTCTGCTGCCTGTTGTGCTCTGTTTGTCATCCCAGATGATACATGCACTCATGGATCCTGAGCCATCCAGAACGAATCGGATATGGTCGCTGGTGATGTCTTGGAAGATTGTGATGTTTTGAAGCCCTTCATCTGAGCCATATTGCCCCAGTCGTTTATCGGCGCGTGCATAGGCTGCAAGATAAAGAGGTTGGGTTGTGGTTGTTTTGCCGGAATTCTCGAGAGCTAGATAGCTATAGGTTCGTCCCTGGTCTTGCGGATTTGGGTCGATGAATTTCAGAAGCTTTAAGGTGCTGTCAGTTTGAATTCTCAGTGCAGGTTGTCTGAAGCTGACTTCTGGAGTGACAATTTCCCCTTCAGTGTTGGTACTGAAGAGAAGACCTTGTCCATCCCCGGTTTTATTTTGCATCGCCTGGAGAATGTCTACTTGGCTCGTTGTTGTCTCAAGATCATCATTGCCAGCCCCATCGCAGGTTGTATCTAGAAATATGGTATTCCCTTTGTCATCAGTAGTTTTCGCACAGTCCATCTGTGCAATGTTGTCGATAACAACCCCAAGAAATTCCTTTCGATCGGTTTTGTCGGTGCTCGTGCTTTGAATATAAGCACCGTTATCATCCATTGGTGCGCCACAGCGCATCAGGCTGTACCCGCTGCTCATCGGACTGACGCTAAAACCATAGAGCACTGGTTCAATCAGCTCAGTTGAAGCCATTTTGATGCCAAAGGCTGGCACGAATAGTGATTGTGGTGCGTTTTGCCGACAGTGACTTAGAAGATCTTCATAGCGTTTGGACCCCAAATGGAACGCATCACCTTCTGGTGTGCTTTGTGCGTTGCTATTAACGATCAAATGAAGGCTGCGCTCAACTTCGGACCGCAGCAAGCGCATGCCGTTGTTGGTGTTTTGCCTCAGCACAGCACGCTGCTTTGAATCGCTGATGAGACCACCCGTTGATCTTAAAGCCATCGAACCGGCTCCCATAATCAACACGCCTGCACTAACGGCGACCAGCATTTCCGTCATACTGAAGCCCAAGTTGTTTCTTTGATCTTTTTGGAGATGTGGTCTCGGAATTAAGGAATGGCGATTCATGGCATTCCGTCGTAAAACTCTGTTCTCTTATTGTGTATGAATTAAAGCCAATTGTAATGAGTGATTGCTGTTATGAGTATGAGAAGAGAATGAGAGTTCTTTCGATTTCATTCGGAATTGCAGTTTCCATCTACCGGGCAGAATCGTTTGCATGCTGAAGCTCCTAGTCCCTGGTGGCTGTAATCCCATGTGCCTTTGAATAAATGCCCATTCCCTGAGATAATCAGGCAGCGGGTGAAGACTTGCTGATTTTTTCCCCAGTTTAATGATCGGATTCGAAAGATTAAATCTCTGCCCTCTGGATTTGTTCCTTGGGGAGATAAACCATAATTTGTTTCAGAAACTTTAACTGCGATGAGATTGGCCTCACGTGTTTGTTCTTTGTGTAAAAAGCGGAATTGTGTGTCGCAATTGCTACTCCCTGAAGGGCATGGGCAGTCAATCAATTGATTCCGATTATTGGCACTCATTTGGCCAATCTCAATTACATTTTGTGGCTCGGTATAGTCATTCTTTGCAGGATTTGATTTGAAGAGTGTGCAATATTTAGCGGTGCGTCTTACCCTCGCCGTCAAGTTGAATAAGCCTGTTTCTAGGTTCTGGGTGTATGTATCGACTTGACCTTGCTGTATTTTGTGATTGAGGCGAGGTAATGCCCATGCCGTTGCACTTGTGAGGATAATGACGGCTACCAAGAGCTCTAAAAGAGTAAACCCGTTCCTGGGAGCACCTCCATCTCTATTGGTATCTAAGGGGGTTCTCATTGGTAGCAGTTTGCCTCAAAGCTAGGGCTAATCTCAATGGACCTATACTCTGTGTTGACATTTTCTTCTGGCGCTTCAAAGCTATAAACGATTTTGAGCATGTAACTAGTTCCGAGATCGAGAATGCTGAGTTCACGTTGAAGTGAGTAGTCTGTTTGTCTGATTCCTGGTTCTGGCCCAGGAACGCTGATTGCGCTGTTGCTGATTTGACTCATTAGAAAAGTAGCGGCATTACTTGATATTGTTCCTGATCCACAGGCTTGCTCTAGATTGACTTCATCAAAAAAACCATCATCCGTTTTTGCTAGTCGTGTTGCGGTAATTTGTGAGTCTGCTTGTTGAATCAACTGAATATTGTCATTGATGCTTGCTTCGATAGCTTGGCGATCTTTTTGATGGTTGCTGCTAGCCATTGCCTGGCTCGAGAAGCGTGCAACTGCGATCAGTACGGCTGTTAATAAAACACCGGCGATGAGGACCTCTACGAGAGTAAAGGCTTCTGTGCTCCGTCTGCTCTTATGCTTTCTGTGGGATGGGCTTGTAAGCACGAGATGACTCTCGTATAAGTGATTGTCAAACTAAAAGATGTGTACTCGTAGTTCTGTTCATTCTTAGTTTGGCATCTCTGATTGTTTTTGTTTGAAGTGAAGCTGGTGTGTTGAGTGAGAGGTTCCTGTGATTGCTTGAGTTTTGCTTGAGGTCCACTTACCAGCGGCTAAAGGTGTCGAATCCTGTCCCTCGAATTCCTCGTGCAACAGTGCGCCCGTAGCTTCTCTCTTCAGCCCACTCCCATAGCTCTTGTGCTTTGCTGATGATTGGACGTGAGCCATCAGAACTCGTTGTGCTGAGTTCTAAGGTCTGATTGCTGCCAGTGCAAATAGCATTGGCCCAGATGACTGCTTTGGTTGCTGTGTTGTTTGCATTCAACTCCACATTGCCGTTCGGCATGGCAATCATCGCTGCCGGTAAATTTGTGCTTCCGAACCTAAGTGTTGCTGGTTTGTTGTTTGCGTAGCATTCAGCTGTTGGATCCCCGTCGCTTGACACAAGGATGAACCTTTCAGCATGGAGGTTGCAGTCACGTTGTGTGTTCCCTGTGTCGGTAGACAATGCATCGACACCGCATAGCTTGCTTGTTCCGCTGAGGTTGTAGAGATACTCAGAGTTTTGGATGCCTTGAATGTCGGCTCGTCTTGCTGCTCCGGATGGTGTTTCTAAATGAATGACGACCGGTCTTTGCTCGCTGTTTTCAATCAGGAGGGTGCTGCGCTCTAAATTGATTTGTTCGATGTAGATATGACAAACATCTCCTTCTAGAGTGATGCTATCTGTTGAGCATAGATCGCTATCTTTTAGGGTAATTGTGTAAGTTGGCTCATTCACTTGTCCTGTGATGATGCGCCACTCAACTCGACTTTTCCACTTGTCTTCGGTTGAGTCGCATTTGTCTGGGTTTTGATAGATTTCATCCGCTTTGTATTGATCGTTTTTCCCCCAGGTTCTTTTGTTGACGCAGGCTGTTCCGTTAACTATTTTGGTCTGAAATGTGCTTGCGATTTGTGATGTCTCAATAGGGATGGAATGCTGAGAGTCTGGATCATTGCTCGTTGGCCGACTGCAGACTGGGCTAAAGCCTTGATCACATTGGAGGCCATAGTTTCCGTCTAGAGCATTTCCATTGAGATTGTCGCTGAATGACCAGATTCGAATTGCTGTCCCTGATTGGACTGTGTCATTGGTGTTGTCTGCATTGAAGTATTCAGGATTCGGAATATCCCATGCATTGCTATTGATGTTTTTGACAGGCCAAATTGAGTTGGCTAGTGACGAGTTTTGCGCGGGATCATCGCTGTCAGGATCGGTGAAGCCGCTGCCGGTGCTTTGTATCCCTGCTAGCGCGAGCAGATTGCTTGCATTGCAGGAGTCGGGATTGCTGTTGTCAAAGTTGCTTGTGCCGGTCAATAGATTGATGATTAACCCTCCTGCAGCATCGCTATTAGAGTCCATTCGGGTTAAGCCATCAAGCTCAAGGTCGCGTCCTGCAAGAACAGCCCAGTCTTTATGGGTCGGTACACGCGAGTTGACGAAGAGCGATCGTTTTAGAAGTGATCGGGCTTCGTAGTCTTTTTGTGAGCCCTCACGCCTGACAATCCCTTCAATCTCAAATTGTGCTGAACTTGTTTGGCTTGGACCGACGTAGCGTCTTAAGCGATAGTACGTACGTAGATTTCCACTTCCATCATTTCGCAATGTCGTCCCATTCTCTTGGAGCGGTATTTCTGTGCTGTGCCAGTCCGGCACTGTAGTGAGTTTGCTTGCGCATGGCTCTTCTGTCTCTGGAAGAGTGTCCCAGCCAAAACTTCCGTCATCAGCTTCGGTATTGTTGATGAGATAGAGATAGCCTCGGTAATCATCTTTTTTGGGGCTGTTGAGTGTTGCCAGGATTCGATTGAAGCCATTCACAGCCGCTGCTTCCGCTAGTTGTTGGTAGCTTTCTGACGCGCTCAGTTTTCTGGATCCAATCATTCTGATCATCAGTGCACTGGCTCCACCCATAAGGACCATTCCCATCAGTAGTGCCATCACCAGAGCAATGCCCTGCTCTTCTGTTTTTATTTTATTGCCAGGTTTGAGGCAACTTCTTTCTGTTTGGGAATGGGATGTGAGTGGGTTGGCCATTGTTGATGTCCTAGGCACAAGTGGTCGTAAGGATCGCATTGTTGCCATCCTTTTTGGCGATGTCGGATTGTCCGGTTTGCGTATTTACGCAGGCTTTGGCGTCGTAATTACTGCAGCCTCCGATTGACTTCACACTGAATGTGGTGATGTTGGTATTCGATTCCCCGCTGAGTTCATATTTTTCGCTCCTCAAGATATGGGTACTATTTAGGCTTCCAGATGCTGTGGTTTTAGTGCCACTATCAGATATTGTTTGGATGGGCATGATGGTCCCGATTTGATCCCAGGTGGTTGGGGTTGTGCCATATTCATCCGTATAACTCATTGCAGCTGTCTGCAGCATCGTGAGTTCGCTGACTGCCTCTGCTTGGTCTGATTTGCAGATGCTTCGCGTGTAGTTGGGTAGTGCTATTGAGGATAAGATCGATACGATGCTTACAGTGATAAGAACCTCTGTAAGGCTAAATCCGCTTTTCTTGATCGTTGAGGATTTCATGTCAGGAAATCAGTGTGGCCTGTCTAGGCCACACTAGTTTTGAAAGATCAGGATTGGTTTTGTTGTTGGCTTCTAATCAGCCACCATTTTGTGTTTCTGGGCAGGAAATTTTGGCTTCTGTCAAAGCCGTGTCAAGAGACTTGCTAATTTTTATTTCCCCTGTGGTAAGTTTGACGCAACCACCAAGATTGCCTTTGTCTTCTAATCCAGCTTTGCCTGTGGCTAACACTCTGATCGTGTCGCCTGTTGTTACAGGGGAGTGCGCGTAGTCAAAATTGACTTTATTGGCTCCGGCTATTGCGACTGTGGCAGCTGTTGACGCATCTGTGGCCGAATTATCAGCTTGATAATCTGCATAGGCTGTTTTAAGGATCGAGGATAGTGTTGTTGTTCCCTCTGTCGCCTTTGCCTTGTCTTGTTGACTTAAGAAGTTTGGTAGCGCAACTGATGAAAGAATTCCAACAATCACAATCACGATCATCAGCTCCACGAGGGTGAAGCCTTTTTCGAGCAGATTGCGTCCTTTCTTGCGGTTGAGCATGGCCAGCTGGAGCCGGCTGTTGAGAGTGGTCATGGCTGGTCAGTGGATTGAGTGAATGGTTTTGGCACCTGTGGTGCTCACAGATTCACCATCTCCCTTTCTCATGGTCCGTACAGGAATGAACGGCTAAAGCTTCCTAAGAAGGTTCTTAGGGTTCGTCTCAGCCGTTGACACACCAGCCGTTGCGGTCATTAAGAGGATGGCTTCAGTCCACGGCCGTGCTCACGGTGATTGCCGGCTACACCCTGTTGCTGGGTCTCAACGGTGCGCTCTCGGATCTGCAACGGCGTCAGCAGCATCGTGATTTGGTTCAAGTTCTCGTTCAACAGGCGTCTGCTGGTCAACCCGTCCCCGAGCCCTTTGAGGGGGTTGGGCTGGAGGTGTCGCTGCTTGCCCAGGGCGCTGACCAGCAGCCCCGCATTCAGCCTGCTTCCTCTGGAGAGCAATGGCTGGTGAGCCGGCGGGCGGTGCAGTTGCCCAGCGGTGAACAACGTTGGCTGGAGCTGCGTCAGAACGTAACCGCATCACTGGAGCAGGAGCGCACCACCCAGCTGCTGCTGGTAGCGGCAGCGGGGGTGTCGATCCTGTTTACGTCGTTGTTGTTGCGTCCCGTGCTGCGTCGTGGCCTTGTGGTCCCTCTCGATCAGTTGGATCAGCAGCTGCAGCGGCTGGAGGCCGACAACCTCGGAGAACACTTGCTTGATCCTTCAGCTCAGCCTGAGGAATTGCGCTCGATGGCCATCGCGTTCAACAACCTGCAGCAACGGTTGGCCGCTGCCTGGAAGCGGGAGCGTGCGTTCGTGGATGGTGTCGCCCATGAGCTGCGCACTCCGATCACGGTGATCTCGGGCCATGCCCAGCGCCTGCAGCGTCATTCCTTGCCGGAGTCTGCTCAGCGCTCTGCTGATCGAGTCAGCGCGGAAGCCCTGCGCATGACCCGGCTGCTACGGGTGTTGCGGGATCTGGCCCTGATCGATGCCGGGCGCGTGCAGTTGCACGCCAGTGCTCTGGATCCAGAAGCGCAGTTGCTGCAGATCTACGAAACGTTGTCGACATCTGCGCCTGGACGTCTCCAATTGCCCCAACCGGCGCAGGCGCCATTGCCCGCGTTGTGGGCGGATGCCGATCGCCTACAGCAATGCCTTCAGGAGCTGGTCGGCAATGCACTGGCCTACGCCTCCGGATCGATTCAGCTGCAGGCGCAGCACGACGGCGATCAGCTCGTGATGCATGTGCTGGATCAAGGGCCCGGTATTCCTGAAATCGAGCGGGCGTTGGTGCTGCAGCGGTTCAGGCGCGGCAGCACTGCCGCCGGCACCCGTGGCACAGGGATTGGCCTGGCCTTGGTGGATGCATGGATGCGGACCATGGATGGTGCTTTGGTGATTGCCGAGGCTCCCGGCGGTGGTGCTGATCTGCAGTTGCGCTTCAGGTTGGCTCCACCCGGGCCATGAAGCCCACACCGCGAATGGTGTGCAGCAGCGTTGGCTGGCCAGAACTCTCCACCTTGCGGCGCAGATAGCCCATGTAGACATCCAAGGTGTTGGGATCGCCCACGAACGGTGCTCCCCACACGTTCTCCAGGATGGTCTGCCGGGGTTGCACCTGATCGTGGTGTTGCACGAGATAGGCCAGCAGATCGAATTCCCGCTGCGACAGCTTCAGCTGCTTCTCACCTCGGCGCACCTCCCGTGAGAGCAGATCGATGCGCAGGTCCCCCAGGCTGAGGCTTTCCGTCGCCGGCTCGCTGGAGCTGTAGCTATTGCGCCGCAACTGCGCGCGCACGCGGGCCTGCAATTCCTTCAGCTCGAACGGTTTGGTGAGGTAGTCGTCGACCCCCAGGTCCAAAGCCTGTACCCGTTCATCCACATCGTCGTGAGCCGTGAGCATCAGCACGGGGGTGGTGTCGCCGCTGCTGCGCAGGCGCCGGCAGATCTCGATGCCTTCGAAATCGGGCAGGGTCCAATCCAGCACCACCAGATCGAAGCGCTCTTGCCGGAGCTGCAGCAGCGCATCACCACCGCAGTTGGCGACATGGCAGTCCCACCCGCTTTCGCTGAGCTCGTCGCGCAGCAGCTGCAGCAATTCGGGATCGTCATCGACGATCAGCAGCCGGCTCGCGGGAGCATCAGCCATGGCCTGCGCGTGGTTGTTTGCACCTTATGGGCGGTTGGCGGGGAATGCTTCCGCCAGTCGCGTTTTCGCGTTGTGGTGTTGATGATCCCCCGATCAAAAGAGCGGTTGGTGTTGCAACGGCGCAGTGGCTTCGTGATGCCACTGGCAATGACGGCATCTGCGGTGTTGCTGCTCGGGAGTGCCTCGATTCACACGCTCTCCCTGCAAGGCCATTGGCGCCATCAGGCCAGCCTGCGCAGGCTGCAGGCGCTGGATCAGCTTCAGTCCGCGGCCCAGGCCTTTGTCGCCGATGCCCGCGCTGCGGAGGCCTGCCTGCTGTTGCAATCCTCCGATCAATGGCATCAGCCCGGCAGTGATTGCGTCCATGCCGATCCGGATCGTCTGCGCCAGGGATGGGTGAATGATCAGCGTTGGCAGCTGCTGGCCTGGCGTGCAGATCACGACCGCGGTCAATTGGATCTGAGCCTGGCTGATGGTCGCGCTGCCCGGTTTTACCTGCAGTTGGATTCAGCCAGCCCTGCAGTGGTGGCCGTGTCGCAACCCCAGCTGATAGGCCGCGCGCAAGCAGGGGGTGCGTCATGAGCTTGGTGGAAGTGATGGTGTCATCCGTGCTGGTTGGCATCAGCAGCACAGCTGCACTGGGTGTGTGGAACCAAGCGGCGGCGTTGGTGCACGACACCGCATCGATGGAGCGCAAGGCGGCTGATCTGGAGATGGTGCGACTCGCTAGTCACCGCTGGCTCGCGCGACACGCGGCAAACACCAAGCAGCTCATGACGGCAGTGGCGCCCTGCCAGTGGGATGCGGTTGCCGTTGCTGCCGCAGCCGATGCCGCGTTGCCCTTGCCCGAGGGAATCACACGGCAATGGACGCAGGATGGCCAATTGCGCGGCCTCTGGCAGGAGCTTGCGCTGGTGGATGACAACGGGTCCGTGCTGATGCAGCGCCGTCAGCTGCTCAGCCCTGCTGCCTTTGGACTGTGCCGGCCATGACCCGTTCTCAAGCCGGCTTCACATTGTTCGAGCTGATCTGCGTGGTGGCCTTGTTGGGTCTCATGGCGTCGCTTCCCTTGGTCACCAGCGGAAGCGACCATGATCGCTTGCAGCTGGATGCCGCTGCCCGTCGTCTGTTGCTCGGTCTGGAGCGGGCCCGCTCCGTGGCGCGACGGGAGCAGATGGCCTGCGGCATTGCGTTGAATCGTGATGCTTGGAATGCCCCAGAGCAGGAGGCGTTGCCGGGCGAGTTGCCCCCCTGTCCTGGGGTGTCTGTGGCGTTGCAGGAGGTCCTCCACCAGGGACCGATCCAGCTGCATACCAACTTGCCTGCCGTCATGCGCGTGTCGGCCAACGGACTGCTGCTGGATGGCGGCACCACCGTGCTCAGCCACGGGCGCCTGGATCACAGCCGTTGTTTGGTGGTGAGTCTTCCCCTGGGGGTGAGCAGGCTCGGCCGCTACCAAGGAGGCCCGCCAGCGCAAGGGCAACGTCTCAGCAGTCGGCGCTGTCTGCCCGATCCGCAGGAGGCTTGAGCTGATGCGATGGCGATTGCCGCTGAACCAGGCGAAGGGATTCACCCTGCTGGAGCTGATGCTGGCCCTCAGCCTGGGCAGCCTGCTTTTTGCGCTGATGCTCCGGCTCATTGGTGCAGACCTGCGCTTTGGGCAGGCCATGGCCCAGCGCTTGCGCGAAACGAGCCGGCAGCAACGCAGCCTCGAGCTGATCCGCGCGGAACTGGCCTTGGCCCACGGCTGGATGGTGGATCCGCCGCTTTCGATGCGGTGGCCCTGCCCCATGGCGGGACGACGACCCGTGCTCGCCATTGCCACCCAAGCTCACGATCCTCAGGCCCGCGGCGATCGGGTGATCGTCTATGCCGTTGGACCGGCTCCCGACCGTATCTGGCGCGGTCAGGTGCTGATGCGCTGCGGCCCTGGTTACAGCCTCGAAGGCGTGCCTACTCTTCAGGGAGCCTTCCAGAACCGAGTTCTGCTGGATGCACTTCCCCAAGACTCCGGCGTTGGTTTCCAGGTGCACCAGCACCCGTTTCTTCCCGTTCTGGAATTGGAGATCCAACAGGAGCTGCCGGCAGCGTCTGGGGGAAGCCGCATTTTGCGTCGCCGCCTTGCGGCCTGAGCTGGAATGGATAGGGGCTGCGCATCCCCTGAATGGGGGAGGACAACCATGCGCTTGATCGCTGGACTGAGGGAGCGTTGCTCCTTTGGGTTCATGCCTTGGCGCCGATCAGCGGCGATCACCTCGACGCGTTCGATCCAACGCCGACTGGAGCGCACCGGGGTGATGGCGCTGTTGTTGGGGTATGGCCTGCTGCTGGCGGTGAATCTGCAACTGTTCCGAGAGCAGCGCTATCAACGCCAACTGCAGACCATGCGCAGGGCAGAACGACTGCTGCGCAGCAGTGAGGATCAACAGGATTCTCAAGCGCTTAGACGGATCCTCAGCGATTTCTCCTCGTTCGACCTGGTGCTTTGGGGGCATCCCGATGGCTTTCCTACCAGCCTGGTGATGCCGCAGTCCAGTCACAACGATCGGTTGGCGTCGAGCCCAGGGTTGTTGCTCCAGGCTGAGTCGCGATCAGTCCAGAGCATGGCTCCTCAGCTGTTTGAGTATGACGATCGCAGCTACATGCTCAGCAGCGAGGAGATCAACTGGGGCGGTACGCCGTGGCGGTTTCATCTGCTCCGCGATGTGAGCGATGCGGTCGCGTTTCAACGGCAACTCAACGGGTTGTTGTTGCTGGCAGCGGTGTTGGCCTCGTTGGTGTCGATCCTGATCAACCGAGGCGGCATCCGGCGCGGCTTGGATCCGCTCAAGCGCTTCGGCGAATCGCTGGCATCGGTGCGTTCAAATTCTTTGCAGCAGCAGCGCTTCCAACCTGAGCAGCAACCGGACGAGCTTCAGCCCTTGGCGATGGCCTTCAACAACCTGCTGGATCGTCTGGCGGAATCGTTCGATCGACAGAAGCAATTCGCCAGCACGGTGAGCCATGAATTGCGCAATCCCATCACCTTGATTGCCGGTTACAGCCGACGTCTGTTGCGCCGAGCCGACAATCTCAGCGACGATCAGCGCCACCAGCTCGCCATAGTTGAAGAGGAAAGTCGCCGGCTGGGGCGCCTAGTGACGGACCTGCTGGCCCTGACCCGCGCGGAGATGGGCCATCTGCAGATGGATTTGCAGCCGCTGTGCATCGGCGATGCCGTGCACCAGGCCATCGCCCTCTGCGAAGGATCCGGCGAACATCGCTTCAAGCTTTGTCTTCCGGAAAACCTCGATCCCGACACGATCCACGCTCTCGCCGATCGCGACCGGGTGGTGCAGTGTCTGGTGAATCTCATGGAAAACGCCTGCAAATACAGCCCTCCCGAGTCACCAGTTGAGATCGGCTGTCGGTGCCAGCAGTCGGTGGTATTGCTGAGCGTTCGCGATCATGGACCTGGCGTGCCCAGCGATGAGCGGGATCAGGTGTTTGAGCGCTTCCGGCGTGGCCGCAACAAAGCGGACATCCCAGGCACAGGCATCGGCCTGGCGGTAGTGAAGACCCTGGTCGAGCAGATGGGCGGCAGTGTGGGTGTGGAGGATGCGGAGGGCGGTGGAGCTGTGTTCGTGCTCGCTCTTAAGGAGTGCGCTGCCCCCTCTGCTGCGGTGAGTCCGGCTCGCTGAGCAGGTAAAACCCCAGCACGGCGACGCAGGCCATGGCCAGGAAGAGGTGGTCGACCCAGCCGTATTGCACGCCCATGCCCTTCACCGTGATTTGGCAGTTCACCACCACCAGCACCACCGCGAAGCTTGCCAGCAACACGGCCGGTAGCTTCTGCACGCGCTGACGTTGCCGCCAAAGGCTCCAGAGCGGTGGCAACAGCACGGCAGTGCTGATGCCATGCAGCAGTCGCATGCTCAGATCACTGTGGAGGTGAGGTGTGATCGCGGCCCACAGGTTCGCTGGCACCAGCAGCGACACCACGATCAGATAGGGAATCACGGTGCCTCCTGCAGTTGGATCCGGAAGCAGCTGCCCATGCCTGGCTCGCTTGTCACTGAAATGCTTCCACCCATGGCGTTCACCAGCAGTTGCACCACGGACAATCCGATGCCGCTTCCAGTCTGGCCAGCCGTGTTCGACCCGCGGTGGAAGCGATCGAAGATCTGCGCTTGATCCTCGTGCGGAATGCCGATGCCGAGGTCTTCCACCTCAAGAATGACGGCGTGGTGGTGCTTCAGCAGGCGCAACTGGATGGGCAGTTCGGGTGGGGAATATTTGTGCGCGTTCTGAATCAGATTGAGCAGCACCTGATGCAGTCGAGCCTCATCCCCTAAGGCGCGTTCCGACGGCTCGGATGCATCGTTGTTGTGAGTCGGTAGCTCGAGTTGAATCGTGCGATCCAGGGTCTGGGCCTGGACGCGTACCACCGTGTCCAGCAAAGGCCGCAAGGCCACCGGCTCCTGTTTCACCTGCAAGCGTCCTGAATCACTGCGGGAGAGATCCAGTAGGTCGTTGAGCAGCTGCTGCATGCCGCGGGTCTCGTCCTCTGCATCCCGGAGCCGTTGGGCCAGTGGTGGCTCCAGGTTCGGCGCCTTGCGTATCACCCGCCTGATGGAGCCCGACACCAGGGTCAGTGGGGTTTGCAATTCGTGGCTTACGGCACTGACGAACTGGCGTTGCTGGCTCCATGACTGCGCCAGTCGTTGCGTCAGCGCGTTGTAGGTCAGGGTGAGCTGGGTGAGTTCCGCAGGGCCCTTGGGAACCGGCAGACCAGCATGGTTGAGTGCATCGGCGGTCAGCTCTGCACTGCGAGCGCTGAGCTCCTGAAGGGGGCGCGTGATCCGCTTCACCAAAACGCTCACTAGCAGCAAGGAGGCCCCTAAGGATCCGCCCCAGATCACGATCATCCAGGCCAGATATTCGCTCTGGGCCGTGCCCACACTGGTGATTTCGGTGCTGCTCCAGAGCCAGGGCCCGTCGGTCACGTGCCGCGTGAGCAGGGTGAGGTATTCGCGCCCATTCACGGTGATCACGTCCACCTGGCCGCTGCGGCGCTGTGGGTTCGCGGCCATGGCGGCCGGCAACAGTTCCACGGGGATGGGGGTGTCTCCCTGAGGCGGCGTGATCAACATGCCGCTGGATTGCTCCAGCCAGAGATGGGTTCGCCGGCTGGAGTGATGCTTGAGCATGGCCTGCATCGTGGCGACATCGCCCAGGTCCTCGGATGACCACGAGCGCGTTAGGGCATTCGCTGCTGCCAGCAATTCGGCCTCCCCCAGTCGCTTTTGGTTGCGTTCGCTCAACCACAACCCGGTGGTGGTGGCACCCGTGAACCCCAGCAGCACGGCGGCATAAGTCGCAAGCTGCAATTGGCCGAGCATGGAGCCCGTCAAACGTGAGCGCCACCGGCTGGACTGCTTCATCGCCCAATCCTGATCAAGAATGCCAAGCCGGGCAAGAATGCGCGCAGCAGATTGGCTGCGTTCTTGAGCTTCGCCTCGTCACCCCTTGGCCTTGTCCGTCCCAGCCTCTCGGCCCGCATGGCGCGCTGGGGTTTGGTGATCGTGGCGATCTATGTCCTCGTGGCTGTCATCACCCCCCTCATGCTGTCGGCCGGTTGGCTGCCGGATCCCAATGCCGGCCTCGACAACCCCATCTACGCCGCACCATCGCCCCAGCACTGGTGCGGCACCGATCGACTCGGACGTGATGTGTGTGTGCGCACGCTTCAGGGCAGTGGCGTCGCCCTGCAGGTGGTGCTGCTGGCGGTGGCGTTTGCCTTGGTGATCGGTGTGCCCTTGGGGATGGTGAGCGGCTATCTCGGCGGCGTGGTGGACCGGGTTCTGGTGCTGTTGATGGACACCCTTTACACCTTGCCGGTGCTGTTGCTGTCGGTGGTGCTGGCTTTTTTGCTGGGCCGCGGCATCCCCAATGCGGCTGCAGCGCTGTGTGTGGTGTATATCCCGCAGTACTTCCGTGTGGTGCGCAACCAGACCGCCCAGGTGAAAGCGGAGTTGTTCGTTGAAGCAGCACGCACCCTTGGGGCTGGACCGGTTTGGATCTTGCGCCGTTATCTGCTGCGCAATGTGATCACCTCGGTTCCGGTGTTGCTCACCCTCAATGCCGCCGATGCGGTGCTGGTGCTGGGAGGCCTCGGTTTCCTTGGTCTGGGATTGCCTGAAACGGTGCCGGAATGGGGCAGTGACCTCAACCTGGCGCTGGCAGCCGTGCCCACCGGAATCTGGTGGACAGCCCTCTATCCCGGATTGGCGATGTTCGTTTTGGTGCTGGGGCTGTCGTTCCTGGGTGAGGGTCTGGAAGCTTGGGTTAGCAGCACCGGCCGAGACGCTGCAAAATAAGGAAAGGAATCAGTTGGGCCATGCCGTTCTGGGCCACCGTTGTGTTGCTGCTTCTGATGTCGACACTTTGGATGTCGGGCCGCAGCAATCCCGATGACGTGATCGGTCTGCTGGAGCAGATGCTGGCGATTGCCCTTGGTTTGGTGGTGCTGTTCATCGGCCGCAGCTTGCCCCTGGAAATCCTGGCCTTGGTGTTTGCGCTCCGCCTTCCGGCAGCCCGACGCAATCACCCTGTGATGGAGCGCACCCAGGGCAGCAAGGATGTCTTGATGCCCTTCTGAGGGCAGTTTCGCTTAGCAGCGCAATTTGGTGGTGCGAGGCAGCTCTTCAAGAATCTCGCCCTCATCCCCCAACGCGGGGTAGGGGCGACCCTGCTCGCGGCACCAGATGGCCACCTCGGGATAACACCATTCGAACAGCAGCGTGTCGTAATCACCAGCGGGGATGCCTTCTCCGTTCTGCGGGGCCAGACCCGCCACCTGTCGTTGTCGCAGCGCTTCGAACAGCAGGGTGGCTGTGGCCACGGAGACGTTCAGCGACTGCACCATGCCACGCATCGGGATGTACACCGCCTGGTCCATCAGAGCGGTGGCCTCCTCGGTCAGACCCCATTTCTCGGCACCGAGCACGAAGGCGCAGGGGCCGGTGAAATCGCAGTCGCGATAGTCGCGGGCATCCACGCTCAGGTTGGTCCCGAATAACCGAAAGCCTCGCTGTTTGAGGTGGCTGATGGCGCTGCCGATGTCGGCATGGTCATGCAGCGGCACCCAGCGCTGGCTTCCCTGGGCAGTGCTGTTGAACGTGCGCGGGCGACCACTAAAGCTGACGGCGTGCGCTTCTAAAACGCCGACCGCATCACAGCTGCGCAAGATCGCGGAAAGGTTGTGGGGCTTCTCCACGTGTTCCACCAGCACAGTGAGGTCGGCCATCCGTTGATTGAGCACGGAGCGCAACCGCTCAAAGCGTCGGGGAAGCAGAGGCATCAGCCGATTGGATCCGTCGAGACTCTGCTCTGAGGCTATGCAATCTCCGATCGGTCACATGTGGATGCAAGCGCGTTGAGGTTTAGTCACCTGGCGGCAGATTCCCTCAGAAAGATGGAGAGGACGTTGAACGGTGCCTTGATGAAACGGATTGTCTTCGCCAGCTTTGCGACAGCACTGTCAGTGACAGCGGGCCTTCCTGCCACCGCGACGCCGCGCTGGGCCAACGTGCAACCAATGCAGGTGGATGACTACGACCAGAGCTACGGTCGAAATCGACAGACGTTGCTTGTGACTCCCAATGCAGACACCAACAGCTGTCTGGAGGGAAGCGTGATCGGCGGCTTGCTGGGAGCTGGCCTGGGTGCGGCACTCTCCCGGGGCGATGGCCGGTGGATCGGCGTCCCCGTGGGTGGTGCAGCCGGTGCCCTGATCGGTTGTCAGGTGGATGGCGGCTGACGTCCCGGCTCGACCGTCGACTTTTGACAGCCGCGTGCTGGCAGCTGTGGCACTGATCCCTCCTGGTCGATTGGCGACCTATGGACAAGTGGCTGACTGGATTGGCGCCTACGGCTGTGCGCGGCAGGTGGGCTGGGCCTTGCGTCGGCTCAGCTTGCCTTCTTCGATTCCCTGGCAGCGTGTGGTGAATGCCCAAGGGCGCATCTCCATGAGTCTGAGCCGGGAAGGATCTGACTGGATGCAGCGTGATCTGTTGTTGGCCGAAGGGATTCCTGTGGATGAGGACGGCCGTTTGCCCCTGAAGCAATGTCTGTGGGCCCCAGATCCCGATCAAATTGCCGAGGCGCTAGGTCTGGAGGTTGTGCCGTCTCCGACGCGTGAGTGAGTCGCCGTCTCGATCTGATGCTCCCGGCCTCGCCTCCAGGCGTTTGGCTTGGGACGTTTTGGAGGCTGTGGCCGCTGGGGCCTATGCCGATGTGGCGCTCGAGCGTGCCTTGCGGCATCGTCCGCTTGGTGCTGCGGACCGCGGTCTGGCCACCGAACTGGCCTACGGCGCCATTCGTTGGCGTCAGTGGCTGGATGCCTGGATTGACAAGCTCGGCAAAGTGCCGGCTCGTAAGCAGCCCCCACGGCTGCGTTGGTTGCTCCACATCGGCCTGTATCAGCTGCTGCGGATGGAGCGCATCCCAGCGGCCGCTGCGGTGAACACCAGCGTGGAATTGGCCAAGACCACCAAGCTGGCGCGCCTTGCGCCTGTGGTGAATGGGCTGCTTCGGGCAGCACTGCGAGCCCATGAGGCTGGTACGGGCCTGCCGGTGCCGGAGACACCAGCGGATCGTCTAGCTCAAGACCAATCACTGCCCCGGTGGTTCAGTCGAGAGCTGCTGCAGTGGTGTGGCCCTGAGCAGGCGCAGCAGGTGGCGCGGGCCTGCAATCAAGTGCCTCCGCTCGATCTGCGGGTCAATCGTCTGCGTTCCACTCCTGAGCAGGTGTCTGCCTCGCTGGCCGCAAACGGCATCGCTACGGCGGCGATTGAAGGCTGTTCCCATGGACTGCGGGTGTTACAGCCCTCCGGCGATCTGCGTCAATGGCCTGGCTACGACAAGGGGCACTGGTGTGTTCAGGATCGGGCGGCGCAGTGGGTGGCACCACTTCTGGCTGCACTGCCCGGGCAGCGGGTGCTGGACGCTTGTGCTGCTCCAGGTGGTAAGGCCACACACCTGGCTGAGTTGATGGGTGATCACGGTGAAATCTGGGCCGTGGATCGCTCTCCTGGTCGCCTGCAGCGGGTGGCCGCCAATGCGGCTCGCCTTGGTTGCAGCAGCATCCACGCCCTCGCGGCGGACGCTGCGTCTCTCCTCAAGGAGCGCCCGCAATGGGAAGGCATGTTCGAGCGCATCCTGCTGGATGCTCCCTGTTCTGGATTGGGCACGCTGTCCCGTCATCCCGATGCGCGCTGGCGTGTCACGGCCGAATCGGTGGCGGAGTTGCTGCCCTTGCAAGCAGGGTTGCTGGATGGCTTGTTGCCCTTGCTCGCTCCCGGTGGACGTTTTGTTTACGCCACCTGCACCATTCACCCGGATGAAAACACCCGGCAGATTCACGGCTGGTTGCAGCGCCATCCTGAGCTCAGCCTCGAGTCCGAGCAGCAACGCTGGCCGGATCCCTCAGGCGGTGATGGCTTTTACGCTGCCGTCATTACTGCACCGGCAGAGGCCTGAAGAATTCGTCCACCGGAGGCCCGCCAGCTGGAGCCACGTAACGCGGGGGGGTTGTGCCCTCGGGCGGCTCCTCGCCGCTGCTGAACACATCGGGATCGGTGTCGGTCTCCTCGCCATCCTGCTCGCCATCGGCGACGCGTTGGCTCCCTTGACGGCGCCGGTCTTCGAAGCTGCGGGTGAGCACTGGTTTGGGTGGGAAGTTCTGAATGGCGTAGCTGCCCTTCACCTCATTCATGAATTGTTTCCAGGCCCAGGCCGCTTCTCCGCTTGTGCTTTTGGTCTCGGCATTGTTGTCGTAGCCGAACCAAACGGCCGTGGTGAGCTGCGGAATGGATCCGATGAACCAGAGGTCACGCGCCCCTTCCGAGGTGCCTGTTTTGCCAGCCACGGGGCGGTCATCCAGCCGTGCTGCAACACCTGTTCCGCCTGTCACCACGCGCTGCAGCATCCAATTCATGGCATCCGCGACGTCACTGTCTATGGCTCGACGGCCTTTCTCTCCATCCACGCGTCGACTCCACAGCACATTGCCTTCTGGTCCGCGGATTTCCTCCAGTGCCATCGGTTTGATGTAAACGCCCCGATTGGCGACCGCGGCATAGGCGGTGGTCATGTCCAGAACGGTCTGCTCGTAGGCCCCGATCGCCATCGGGTAGTACTTGCCGAGGGGACGCTGATTGCCGATTCCCAGCTGATTGGCCGTGGCGATGATGGCGTCGAAGCCCACCTTGTCTTGGAGCTGAACCGCCACTGTGTTCAAGGAATTCTTGAGTGCTTCAGCCAATGAGATCTTGCCGAAGTATTTGTTGCCGAAATTCTTGGGGCAGTAGCCCGACCAGCAGCGGGGGGCATCCATGAAGGTGTCATCTGGCTTCACGCCGGCCGCGATAGCAGCGGCATAAGGAAAGAGCTTGAAGGTGGAACCTGGAGAGCGCAGCGCTTGGGTGGCACGGTTGAATTGACTGCTGCTGAAGCTCTTTCCGCCCACCATCACCCGCACCAGACCGGTGCCTGGTTCGATCGACACGATCGCGCCTTCGGTGTTGAACGGGGCGTATTGGCGCACGACCTCCTGCGCTTTCTTCTGCCAATCGAGGTTGAGACTGGTGCGGATTTTCAGTCCACCCACCTCGAGTTGTTCGGGTGTCAGCAGCTGCGGTAACTGTTGCGCCACCCAACTGGTGAAGAAGGGGGCTGCACTGTTGAAGTATTTGGGGATTGCCGGTTTGAGATCGAGAGGGCTGTTTTTGGCTTGATCTCTCTCGTCCTTGGTGATGAAACCGGCCTGTTGCATCCGATCGAGCACGATTCCCCGCCGCTCAAGGGCTAATTCAGGGTTGACCAGGGGTGAATACACCGAGGGAGCTGGAGGCAAACCGGCGATCAGGGCGGCCTCCTGCAAGTTGAGTTGGTCGGGGGTCTTGGAGAAGTACACCCACGCGGCATCGGACAGGCCGTAAGCGCTTGAGCCGAGATACACGTAGTTGAGGTATTGCTCGAGGATCTGCTCCTTGCTCAACTGGCGTTCGAGCTTGAAGGCCAGCGCCGCCTCCTTGAGCTTGCGGGTGAGGGTGCGGTCTTGGCTGAGAAACACCGTGCGGGCCAGCTGCTGGGTGATCGTGCTAGCGCCCTCACGCACGGCACCCTGACGGACATTTCTCACCAGGGCGCGCCCGATGCCCCAGAGATCAACACCGTTATGGTCATAAAAGCGACGATCCTCCGCTGCGATGAAGGCTTGCTTCACGAGCAGCGGCATCTGGCCGGGTTCGATTTTTTCGCGTGTCGCCGGTCCCAGCTTCTGGATCACAGCGCCATTGCTGGCGAGCAGCGTGATGGTGCCGGGTCGGCTGAAACGGCTGACGGCACGGGCATCAGGCAAGGTGGCATCCACAGCTCGCACCACAGCCGCTTGCGCCAAGGCCACACCACTGCCGATAACGACGGCAGAGCCGCCGATCAGCAACCAGTGAAGACGGGTTCGATTCACATGCCTTGTGTGAGAGGGCTGTGCCCAACCGCCAATGCGGTGACGAGCATGCCGAGCACCAGGAAAGGTTGTGCACTGGCCTGGTATTTCACGTCGTAGGCCACGGGATCACGCAGCAGCCAGATGTCCTGAAAGGTGATCTGGGGCACGATCAGCAGCACGAGAAGAACGGCAGCGAAATGCTGACCGATGGCGATCAGCACCGCAACCATCAACAGCTGAAAAAGGTCGATCATTCCAGCGCTGATCCAGCTTGCGCGCTGAATTCCGAATGCAACAGGAAGCGACTGCAGGCCCAGTTCACGGTCACCCTCAACGCTTTTGAAGTCATTGACAACCGCGATGCCGAGACCCGCCAAGCTGTAAGCAAGCGTGAGGATCGCTGTCGTCCAGGTGAGTTGACCGAACAACGCTTGTCCGGCCCACCAGGGCAGTGCGATGTAGCTCGCTCCGAGGGCGTAGTTACCCAGCCATCCGTTCTGCTTGAGCTTGAGCGGCGGAGCTGAGTAGATGTAGCTCACAAACGAACCGCCGAGAGCCAGCAAGAACAGCACCGGCGTGGTGTGCTGTGCCCAAACATCAAGGCTCCAGGCCACAGCTAGGCCAGCCAGTAGCAGAGCCCAGATCTGCAATTTGACCTGACCGAGGGGAATCGCTCCGGACGGAATTGGTCGGTAGGGCTCGTTGATCGCGTCGATCTCGCGGTCGTAATAGTCGTTGATGGTTTGCGTGTAGCCGGCCAACAGGGGACCACTCATCACCATGCAGGCCACCGCAGCCAAGACGTGGTCGAGGCGCCATTCGTAATGCCCACTCGCCGCTGCTCCACACACCACGCCCCAGATCAGAGGAATCCAGGTGACCGGTTTCATCAGCTGCAAGCGCAGCTTCCAAAGATTGGTGGTGCCGCTGGCACCCTTCATGCCGAGCAGCTGACGCGCGTCACTCACAGATTCGAACCTCAGGCTGCGACGATTTCGTCTTCGAAAAACCAGGAGCTGGAGCCGTCGCTGAGCTCGACGACGACGCCGATCCCTTTGCCGTCAACTGTGCGGAATTCGGTCACGGTGCCGAAGGCATCAGTCTTCAGCAGGTCAACCATGCCCTGGGGAATCCGGTCACGCACGCGGGTGACGCGGACCTTGCTGCCCACCTCGATGGAGTCGAGCTGTGGGGTCGGCAGAGGCTCCGATCCGGTGAACCGCTTGATCAGACTTCCCAGCATGGCCTGCGAGGCTTGGAGAGAGGCTGCACCCTAACAGCCATATCTCAAACGCTATGGTCGCTCTCCGCCTAATCCCCTGCCTGGATGTCGCCGAAGGACGGGTGGTGAAGGGCGTCAATTTTGTCGGCCTTCGCGATGCAGGCGACCCGGTCGAACTCGCCTGCCGCTACAGCCAGGCTGGTGCGGATGAGTTGGTGTTTCTCGATATCGCCGCCAGCCATGAAGGTCGGGCCACCCTGGTGGACCTGGTGCGACGCACATCGGAGCAGGTCACGATTCCCTTCACGGTCGGAGGCGGCATCGGATCGGTTGAGGGCATCACGGAGCTGCTACGTGCCGGTGCCGACAAAGTCAGTCTGAATTCGTCAGCGGTGCGACGTCCTGAGCTGGTGCAGGAAGGCGCGGATCGCTTCGGCTGCCAATGCATTGTGGTGGCGATCGATGCACGTCGCCGCGACGCGGGCGGGTGGGATGTCTACGTCAAAGGTGGGCGTGAGAACACCGGTCTGGATGTGGTCGAGTGGGCGCGCCGTGCGGCTGATCTCGGGGCGGGGGAGATTCTGCTCACGTCGATGGATGGGGATGGCACCCAAGCCGGATACGACTTGGCGCTCACCCGTGCGGTGGCGCAGGCGGTGCCTGTGCCTGTGATCGCATCTGGCGGTGCAGGGTGTCTGGATCACATTGCGCAAGCTCTTGACCCGGGTCCTGCGGGTGGTCAGGCTTCTGCAGCGCTGTTGGCTTCCCTTCTTCACGATGGCGTGCTCACCGTGGAACAAATCAAATCGGATCTGCTTCGTCGCGGGTTGACCGTGCGACCGCTGGAACCTTGAACTTTCTCCTTAATCTGTAGCGAATAACGCAGTCTGACCTCGTTTATACGGTGCTTGTCGCGTCAACCACTTTCGAGGAGGTTGGGCTGCCTGCGGCGCAGCCTTTGATTCCCTCCAGCTGGACACTTCCTCTCGGTGTGCTGTTGGTGCTGGTGGTGATCGCTTTGGTGGCATGGGCTCTTCAGCTCATGCAGTCCGCGGTGGATCAACGCGAGTTCTCGCTGATGTTGGCGGGCTGTTTGGTGTGTTCAGCGGCTGTGGGGCTGGCCACGGTGATGGTGATGGCACTCAACGGTTTGACGTTGTGAAACCTGGTGATGCGGAGGCTGTCGAACAGCTCTTCAATGACGCTGCGCCCACATACGACCGTCTCAATGACTGGTTGAGTTTTGGATTGCATCGGCAGTGGAAGCGCCAGATGGTGTTGCAGTTGTCTCCGCAGCCTGGAGAGCGCTGGTTGGATCTTTGTTGTGGCACGGGGGATCTGGCTTTGGCGCTGGGCCGGCGTCTGCGGCCGGGTGGTGAGGTGATCGGTGTGGATGCAGCAGCAGCACCTCTTGCGGTTGCCGCCGGTCGTTCTGCCCGGGAACCCTGGTTGCCTGTTGTGTGGAGGCAGGGTGATGCCCTGGCGCTTGACCTGCCAGATGCCAGTGCTGACGGCGCGGTGATGGCCTATGGCTTGCGCAACCTGTCCGATCCTGCTGCGGGTCTGAAGGAGTTGCGCCGGGTCTTGCGTGCCGATGGCCGAGCCGGTCTGTTGGATTTCAACCGATTGCCGCCAGGGTCGACGGCTGCAGCATTTCAGCGCACTTATCTGCGGCGCGTGGTGGTGCCAGTCGCGGCTCGCGCGGGTCTGGAAGAGCATTACGCCTACCTGGAGGCCAGCCTTGCGCGCTTCCCCAACGGATCGGAACAGGAAGCTCTCGCCCTGCAGGCCGGCTTCCAGCAGGCACGCCATCGGCCGGTTGCTGGTGGCCTGATGGGGCTGCTGATCGTCAAGGCGTGAGAGTTTAGTGGCTCACGTGGTCTTGCTTGCGACAAGTGAGACCGATGAACTAGAAAGAAATGATTAAGAAACAGGGGGAGTCACTTGGCCTTTCCGCTGCCGTCTCTGCTGCCTTCCATTGAGGATCTGCTCGACGAAGTCCAGTGGCTCGACGGGATGATCCTGGTGACTGACTCGCAGAAAGCCACATTCGTGTCCTTCTCTCAGGTGGATCCGGTCTTGCGTCGCCTGCGATCGCGCCCCAGAGGGGCCGAGGTGGCTGAAAAGCTGTGCATGTCCTTGTTGGAGACCCATGGCAAGGGGGCCTGCAAGCCTGTGCTGGTGTTTCAGGGGGATGGCAGCTTTTGGCTGGGAACGATGGGGCCGGGCCGCAGTCACCCGCACCGGCACCACGCTATTGCCCACTTGCACCGTTGCCTCTCCTTGAGCTGAAGGGGGAGGCTGAACGAGAGAATGCTGGAGATTGGCTCCAACGCTCGGATGCATTTCCAGGACATCATCAGCACCCTCAACCGTTTCTGGTCTGAACAGGGGTGCCTGTTGTTGCAGCCCTATGACACCGAGAAAGGGGCCGGAACCATGAGCCCTCATACGGTGTTGCGAGCCATTGGTCCTGAACCTTGGGCAGTGGCCTACCCAGAGCCCTGTCGTCGTCCCACGGATGGTCGTTACGGCGACAACCCCAACCGGGCGCAGCACTATTTCCAATATCAGGTGCTGATCAAGCCATCGCCCGATGGAATTCAGGAGACCTACCTCGCCTCTCTTGAGGCTTTAGGCATTCGGGCAGCGGATCACGACATCCGTTTTGTTGAAGACAACTGGGAGTCCCCCACGCTTGGCGCCTGGGGTGTGGGCTGGGAGGTGTGGCTGGATGGCATGGAGGTCACCCAGTTCACCTATTTCCAGCAGTGCGGTGGTCTGGACTGCAAGCCGGTGTCGATTGAGATCACCTACGGCCTTGAGCGCCTGGCGATGTACCTCCAAGATGTCGAGAGCATCTGGGATCTCAGCTGGAACGCTGAGCGCAGTTATGGCGACATCTGGCTGCCTTTTGAGAAGGGTCAGTGCCATTTCAATTTCGAGGCCTCCAATCCGGAGCGTCTCAAACAGTTGTTCGCCATTTATGAAGCGGAAGCGGCAGATCTCATCAACAAGAACCTGCCGGCACCAGCGTTGGACTTCGTCCTCAAGTGCAGCCACACCTTCAACCTGCTGGAGGCCCGAGGCGTGATCTCGGTGACCGAGCGCACGGCCACCATTGGTCGCATCCGCAACCTGGCTCGCAAGGTGGCGGAAGCTTGGTTGGCGGAACGGGAAGCCTTGGGATTCCCGCTGCTGAAGCGGGAAGCAGCGACGGTGGCCTGATCCACGGGGAACCCTGGCATCACCTTGCGTGGGTGATGCATGAATCCGGCTGTCTCTGGCGCCCTTCTGTTACTTCTCGCCTGCATGGGGGCGGCTCAGGTGCGATTCCCGGCCCAGGGCATCGCGCTGGCCATCCTTCTGATGTTGGGGTTGGCCGGATGGGCGCGCCGCTGGCGGCGAACGCCTCAGCAGCTGTTGGCTTTCGCATTGGTGCTCGGTCTGGCCGGCAGCCGATGCGGGATGGCCTCGGTGCCTCGTCCTCACAGCAGCGATCCGGCTCAGCTGATTCCCGTGGATGGTCCTGCGCCTGTGGTGCAGCTGATCGGTCGCATTCGAGCTGATGCGCCTATTCGGGATCAACGCTGCAGAGCCTTGCTGGAGGTCAGCCGCATCGATGGCGTGGTCCGTCATGGCCGCTCTGAACTCACACTTGAAGACTGTGAACAGCCTTTGCTGGAGGGGGCCTGGATCGAAGTTCGCGGACCCTTAACCAGGCCGCAGCCATCTGCCCATCCCTTGCTCTCGGATGTTTCTCAACGACTGGCCGCTCAGGGCTGTTGGAGTCGCTTGCGAACCGATGCCATCCGGTTGTTGCATCAGGACGCGACTCCCTTAGCCGATGCGCGACGGCGCATTGCCCTCTGGTTCATTGAAAGCGCCGGTGAAGAGCGAGGCAGTTTGCTGGCGGCGCTGGTTCTCGGTAGTGCTCAGGTGTCTCTGCCTGAGCGCTTGCGTGACGGGTTCAGAGTCGCTGGGTTGTCCCATGCCTTGGCGGCGTCAGGCTTTCACCTGTCGGTGTTGCTGGGCACCACAGTGGTTTGCACGCGTCGTTGGCCAGTGGCGTGTCGATTGGGAGCTGGCGTGGCAGCCATGGTTTTCTTTCTGGCGTTGGCCGGTGCCCAAGCTTCGGTGGTGCGAGCGGTGCTGATGGGTGCTGCGGCGTTGCTGATCCGAGAGGGTGGCCATCGCAGCCGACCCCTGGGTGTGTTGCTGATCACCCTGGTGGTGATGCTGCTGGTGCATCCGCCCTGGGCACGCTCGATCGGGTTTCAACTCAGTGCCGCCGCCACTGCCGGGCTGGTGATCTCCGCTGGCCCCATTGAGCAGCAGTTGTGCGGCTGGTGCCCGCCGTCCATCGCGCCTCTGGTACCCCTCCTGTCCGTGCCGATGGCGGCACTGCTTTGGACTTTGCCGCTGCAGTTGTTCCATTTCGGAGCTATTCCTCTCTATGCCGTTTTGAGCAATCTGCTGGCGGCACCTCTGCTGTCACCACTCACGCTTGCATCGATGGTGATGGCCCTGATGGTGCTGCTCATGCCGGCATCGATCACATCACTGCTGCTGCCCGTGTTGATTTGGCCTGTGCAGCAGCTGGCGGGAGTCCTGATCGCGTTGGTGCTGTGGATTCGTCACTGGCCCTGGGCCCAGCTGCTCGTCGGCCGGATGTCGCCATGGTTGCTGATGTTGTTGCTCCCGGCCTGCCTGCCTTGGGTGTTGCCGGCCCTGCGGCGTTGGCGTTGGCGCTTGGCACCGTTGTTTCTGATCGTGGTGGGCGTACAAGCGGGTGAGCGATTGCAGGATCGTTGGATCCATGTGGAGCAGTGGGGGCGTCAGTGGCTGTTGCTGCGCCATCGCGGCAGGGCTGCGCTGGTGGCGACCCATGGTGATGCCCTGAGTTGCCATCAGGCGGAACGACTCAGTCAGGGGATGGGGCACCAGCGATTGGATTGGGTGGCCGTGCTGGATCCCGTGGGGACGGATCAACGTGTCTGTTGGAGCACCATCACTCACACTCTCCAGGCGGAACAACAGGGCCGACTGCCCTTAGTGCATGGTCAGCGCCTGCAGAGTGATGGCCTGAGCCTCGCCCTTGCAGATCCAACGGGGCGCATCTTGAGGGTGCGGGTTGGGCAGCGGATAAAGGTCTTGCGTCGATTGGATTTGCGACCCGTTCACGTGTCATCGTCAGGAACAGATGGGGTCGTGCATCTACAATGAGTATGCGTTTAATGCGCAGGGAGAGGTGGCAGAGTCCGGTTGATTGCGCACGACTCGAAATCGTGTAGGGGTCACACCCTCGTGGGTTCGAATCCCACCCTCTCCGTTTTGAGTAACTGATCAAGGGAGGTTTCCATTACCTTGATCAACTGTTTTGAAGAAGATCTCAAGCGAAGCGGTCTGCCTCTTCGTTCTGATGTGTTTGGGTCAGAGTTTGACTGTGAAATGAGAGATGAACAATGTGCCGAATGGTTGTAATCATTGCTGTTCCAATTCTCAAATGTGTTGATCTAAAATGTTTGGCTGAATGGACATCAATCGCGTCAGTGCTGTTTGTGCCAACACAACGACTCTTCTGTGGCGTTCATCAATCGCTGCAATTTATACAATTCGAAGCCTTCGGATTGCTGTCATTGTGGATGTCTGTATCCTGTTGTTGCTCAGGCCTGTGGCAGGCTGTGTGATCTAACGCAACAGATTGATTAAATCTTTCAAGAATTGGTTTGACAGTTATTTTCATCTGTATAAGTTTATAAGGTGAATGATAAATGGAGCAATCAAGTCAAACCCGATTGCTCCCTCTCAATCGCGACCAATCCCCCTGATCGTCGAATCGATTCTGTTGAGATGGCTCATCTGACTAAAATGAAAGAGTCGTCTTACGACTATTTAGGAGTGATAGCAGCTTCGTCTGCGCTCGCGATTGGAGTTGGACTACAGAGAACAGAATTAGCTGTTCTGGGCAATATGATGGTTGAAGCCAAATGGATCAATTCAGATAATATTGGTCAACTTGTAGGATTAAATCTAGCCGGGTATCTTGCTGGTTGCGTCCATCAGACGAGAATCAAAAGAGAGGATCAGTCCCTAAGGATGATTCGAATCGCTTTGATCGTTTGTGTTGCAATATTTTTTATTGAACCACTATTTCCTTCGATGGGATGGAATACGATTTGGCGTTTAATTTCTGGCTGGGGTTGCGCTCACCTCGTGACAGGCTTGCCCGGCTTTGGTACTCGAAAGTTGCATCCTGATCAAAAACGGTTAGCCATGGGGATCATTTTTGCAGGGGCAGGAATCGCACCACTTCTAGATTCAGTTTTGCTCCCATTTTTTGTCAAAAATTCCCCAGTTGCAGCTTGGAACTTTACGGGCTTATTTTCCATCCTTTTTGCAATTCCAATTTGGATGTTGATCTCAAGAGGATTGATTGAGGAGAGAGACGAAAAACTTTCACATCAAGCAGCGACCAATTCGCCTTCGCCAACGAGTCAGAGCAATACGAATGATGGTAAAAGTGTTTCGCGAGGAATCGATTGGTCGCCCGCTTTAAAGATTTTTGCATTAACAACGCTTCTCTATGGAGCTTCTCAGGTTTCAATTTTGACGTACCAGCCACTGTACGTTACTTCGGTTTTTAAAGTGTCAAGTGAAGTTGCAAGCAACTCATTTGCATTAGTGGGATTTGGGTATACCTTAGGCGCGATCATCGCGGGATTAGTGCCAAAGAAAATCCCAACAGACTCAGTTCTTCTCACGTCTGTTGCAATTGGAACGTTTGGAACTTGTCTATTCGTTTTTACACCAGTCTTATCGATTGTTAATTTTGGAGCTTTTCTCTTTGCTTTTTGGAACGGAGCATATATTGGCTTAATTGTTGCTCGACTCACGGAAGTTGTTGGTCCTCATGTCGTCCGACCTGCATGGGCTTTATTCAGCTTTTTGTTGAGCATTGGATTTGTATCAATGACATTCATAGCTGGATACATATCAACTTTCTCAGTGCCAATGATTTTTTATGTAGGTCTTGCACTGGTTGTGATCAATCTTGTTCTCATGTCAATCACTGCGTACTCGTTCAAGAAACAAAGTCTCTAGTTCTCAAAGAAAAGAGCCTTTGAACTAACTTCGTTATTTTCTTAAGTCATGATTAAATCATGTGATTAAAGATTCATGCTGGCTACGGTTGAGTTATTCACTGTGATTTCCAGTTGTGAGTCAGTATCGTATCGGCTCCCTTTATCCCGTCGACCAAGATGGGATGCCAAATGTACTTTTGTCATCAGGGTTTACCCTGGGACAGGATAGTAACGGATTTTATGTCAGTGATAATGGCACCTCCAATGGTTCTCTTGCGGCATCGCTTGAAATCACGACAGATCCGGTTGGTATTAAAAATGTAAGCAAATTTGTTAAAGACTGGCTGATTCCTCAGTTGACGAACAAGGACGATGAAAATAGCATTTTCAATCAATATCTGAAATCGATAACAAGCACTCCCCCATCGGGTGGATGGGGTGTTTACACCAACAATGAGCTCCTAGAAGCACTGACATATATTGGATACAAAGGATTTGGTTACGATCAAGCAGCCAATCCAACTGGATTCTGGGCCGATACCTCGTCGACAACTAGTACGCTTTATACAGAGGTATTAAAGAAGGAAAATTATTATCCTGAAGAGCTATGGAGTAACGATAAAGAGATTGATAAGATTCTATCTGATTTTGATAGTAACTCACTCCTCAAAAATCTGGCGGTATTGAGCGGAGCCTCTGAGGAAACACCTCCTCTTTGGTATCCATCAATGCTCTATACCTATGGTTTAAAGGGCAAGGGAACATCTTATCCAGGCCCAGTCTTAATGATTAAGCCTGGTGAGACTTTAGAACTGGAATTCGATAACAACATCAATATTGCAGGCTTGACTGGGATGCAAGCTCAAATGGCGTCCTTGGTTGAGAATAATTCGTATGGGTTGAATGGTGGCTCGATGGCTGGTGCCATGGACAGCACCAATTTTCATATGCATGGTGGCCATGTAACGCCCACTGGATTTGGAGATAATGTGGTTGGTCGATATACAACGGGTCAAGATTGGACAACAATCATTAATATCCCCGAAGATCATGGGAGGGGTTCTTACTGGTATCACCCCCATTTCCACCCTGCTGTTAATACACAAGTGTATGGCGGTCTTTCAGGATTTATGCAGGTTGGGGATCCCTTAAGTTTAATCCCTGCGTTTAAAGACGTACCTAGAAACTTAGGTGTGATCAAGACGATGCAGGTTGGCATCGATCAAACATCAGGCGACTATCAACTCGCTGCAGTGAATGGCAATATCCTTGGCACAGAAGGACTGGCTGCTAATCGGGCCAGTATGTTTACGATCAATGGTGAGTACCAACCAGAAGTTAATATGAATTCTGGAGGTTGGCAGTCATTTAGTTTAAGTAATCAAGACAATAATTACTATATGAATTTAGCAATACGACATCAGCAAAGTGACGGCTCTTGGGTTCAGCTGCCACTCTACATTTATGGTGAAGATGGACATACTTATCCTCAGATCCGTCCTGTGACCAAGGGTGTCTTAGGTTATCAACAAGCTCAAAATGCTCAGCAAGCAATCTCATATGAACAGGCATCGGATCTGATTTCTTTGCCCTCTGGGAAAAGAATTGATTTGCTCGTAAATCTGCCGGCTGGCAAATCAGAATTAATCAGTACCTATAGTTTTGAGGGAAAGAACGGTCAAAAGTTTGATATCAACAACTTGCGTTGGCAGTCTGATAAATATGCCGAACTTTCATCCGAAAACACGGATTTTTCTAACCCGAATTCTGGACCTGGTGCGATAGCAACTTTTCAAGTTAACGATGATTCTCCATTAATCAATACTCCAGCTTTGGATGCCTTTATCAATGAGGCTAACCAGCAAATTGATGTTCAGAAGATAACCCCACAAACGCGCAGTGAAGACTATTCAGCGGATGCGATTCCCAGCGTTGACTTATTTGAAAAAGATTGGAAGCCGACACGTCAACGCCAGTTCAATTGGCAAATTTTGCAATTAGTGGGACCTGAAGACCAACGGGATATCCCCACTCAAAAGGCAGTTGCTGAGCGTGCGAATACTGGTTTGGCTGTCAATAAGAATGAAATCATTAAAACGTCTATTGATAATCCTTGGCTTGGTTATGTCAGCCCTGACCTCATTAATGACCATGTTTTTCCTCAAGGGCCATTGGTGATTGCTCAGCTTGGAACAATGGAAGAGTGGTCGCTGCGCAATTGGAATTGGGGAGGTAAGAGTGCTCCGAATGGTGGCTTCTTTACATCTCACCCCTTTCATATCCATGTTAATGATTATCAAGTGAAACAAAGTGATAATGAATTGCCTAATAAGCGTAATTTAGAGGACGTCACTCAGCTTAATTCGTCAGGATTTAATTTTGTTGATAGCGCAGGAGTTCACCATAAGCTCGATCCACTTGTCGGCGAATTTGTTCCGATTGAAGAGTCTCTGAATCCTGATTCATCGGATAATCTATATACAACGGGCTATAATGAGACAATAATTAGAATGTTATTCCAAGATTTTCTTGGCACTTACGTTCATCATTGTCACTTGCTTGAGCATGAAGATGCTGGAATGATGCAAGTTGTTTCTATTATTGAGAACACTGATTCTAGCTGGATAATTCCTGCTGAATCATTTCGCTTGAATGAGAAGGGTCTTGTTTTACGTGAGGCTGATTCTCTTGATCAAGTGACTCTTGATTTAAAGTTAGAACTGAAGAATAAGCTCAAGCGAGCTCAGGTAGGAGATATTTCTAATGATTTTGTTCAGGATATTATCTTGTCATTTAGCGGAGATGATAATTCTTCGGGCCAAGTGCGTATCTATGATGGATCTTCATTGAAGAATGGCCAACGATCTAATTTGCTGTCTTCCTTTAGACCTTATGAGGATTCAACGTTGTCTCCTTGGGCTTTTAACAGTGACTTTACTGGTGACGGCAAGCGAGATTTGGTTACTGCTGGATTTGTCAAGTCACCAGATAAAGATTACCAAGTAAAACTTTCTGACCTGGAATTGGTGGGCTGGCAAGCTAAAGATGATAGCTACGAGTGGACAAATCTTTATAGTTATTGCCCTTGGGAAAATGTTTCTAATGCCAGTTCTATCAAGCTTTCCAGTGCTTCAACTGCTGTGGGTGTTGGAGACTATAATTTAGATAATTTTGATGATTATGCGTTCGCTTACGTTGATCAGAGTGTTCTGAGAATCCGCATTCTTGACGGAGCATCAGTTTCTCTACTCAACCAAACTGGTCAATTTGAAGGTGGATATTTACCCGATACTGATATTTTGTCGGATATTGAATATACACCCACATCAACATGCTGTTTCGACGATCTCAAGTCACTTTCCATCAGCTCAGGCTTCAATAGTTATTCTCAATCCGCAATTGAAAACCTCATTGTTACGGCTGAATCAAAATCAGGCCAAAGTGAAGTACTCACCTTTCAACTTAATTCGGGACACTTCATTGCTACAGGTTCAACTCAATCCGACGAGGCCAAGATGAGTGGAGAAGATGATATGGCTGGCGCTTCAATGCATTCTGAAGATGACCATAGTGCTCATCAGATGTCGTCAGCTTCTTTAGAGGGTGTCAATCAAGTTGGGGGTGCATTTATGTTGAGCTTGACGAATCATCAATCGATCGAATCAGGTATGACGTCTGCAACGCCTACGTTTGCAGGTGCACTTGCCAACGGTGCGTTGATCATTGAAGATCATTTGGTCATTAGTCAAGGTGTATCTGATGGAGAATATTTTATTGGTAATCCATCCAGCTCTATGAATATGGCGAATAGTACGCAAGATTTGTATTTAAATCTTCAGGGTATCAACCTTGTGAATGTAGACGACTTAATTGGCATCACTCAGCCGACGCAGAATTATCCATTGTTTGGGTCAGTGGTGTCTGATCCTGTTGTCGACGCTCAACAACGCATCAATCTCACGCTCTTGGCTTATCAAGCTTATACCAATACGATGATCAAACCAAGCGATTTGGCCACACTATCAGTGGGCAATGATGGATCAGAGTTATCCTCTCGTGTACTTGTTGATCGAATACTCGATGACTATTCTGTTCAGGTTGAATCTTTTTATGGAGACAGTCTTGATGACATGTCTTCTAAATCAATTACAAAAAAAGTATTCAAAACACTGTATGACAGAAAACCTACTTCCGTTGAGGTATCCACTTGGAACTCTGCGGTGAAGAATGGATTGTTGAAAACTGATTTGCCAATGGCTATTTTACGATCGACTAATGGTCTTGATACTTATCGAATCGCTTTGCTATCAGCTGCAAGCAAGTGGTCCCAAATTCAATGGGGGACGAATGCCGTAGTCGATGGTAATTTTGGTCAAGGTTTTGTTGGCAAAGAATCATCATTTAACGAACTATCGAATCTTATACTTGAATCTGGATCAGTCAGTAATTGGGAGGAAGCTGATTCTACCTTTGCTCAATATAGAGACGATGTTCTGACATCTTTGAGTGGATCCCCAATCTCAGATACTGGCTTCTTTTGACCCATTATAAAAAAATCTTGAATTCTCGTTTGCTGCCTATATGGATATGACTAAAGTGCAAATATAGAGCTTTCTTTTTTCATGAAGACGTTCGACTATATAATTGTTGGCGCTGGAACCGCTGGGGCTGTTATTGCCTCTCGGTTAACAGAAGATGAGAATATCAAGGTATTGCTTCTGGAGGCCGGCCCCCATTTCACCTCCATTGAAGACACTCCTCGCGACCTTTTGGATTCTCGGGCAGTGTCTGTTGATGCCCATGATTGGCACTACATCACGCAGGTTACTCCCGGACGCGACTTTCCCTATGCGCGAGGGAAAGTCAGTGGTGGCTGCTCTGCTGTTAATGGTGTGATTTCTCTTCGGGGCCTTCCGCAAGATTTCAGAGCTTGGGCCGCAGCTGGTAACACTGGTTGGGACTGGGAAGATATCCTACCCATGTATAAACGAATCGAAAATGATATCGATTTTGGATATGCTTCTTATCATGGGAGTTCCGGTAAGATTCCCATCCAGCGCTTTAAGCCAGATCAATATTCTCCTGTCGTCGCTTCATTTAAAGAGTCTGCGATGGCTGACGGATATGCTTGGGTTCCAGATCATAATCATCCAAATGGTTATGACGGTGTAGGACCTATTCCCATGAATCGAGCTGGTGATGGTTCACTGCGTGTGTCGAGCTCGATTGCTTATCTTTTGGATGCTCAATCACGACCGAATCTGACGATCAAGGATCGAACGATGGTCAATAAGGTTCTTTTCTCTGGTAAGCAAGCCATCGGCGTTGAGGTGATTCATGCAGATAATTCGGTGGAAAGTATTTTTGGCGGTGAAGTGATCTTGAGTGCTGGTACGATTAATTCTCCTTCCATTCTCCTTCGCTCAGGTGTTGGTCCTGTTGATGATCTGGATCGGCTGAAGATTGACTGTGTTAATAATCTCCAAGGGGTTGGTAGCAATCTGATTGATCACTCGCTTGCCGTTGTTGCTTCGTATCCAAAGCCTGGGATCGTGAATGAGACCGATGACGATGTTCAAATGGTGATTCATTACACGGCGCCCGGCAGCAGCCATATCAATGACATGCAAATCTATTGTCTTGGCAAATTGGGTGCCGAACGCTTTCCTGGTGCTGATCCAACGCGTGGCCTAATGTTTGGCACTGGAATTGTGATTAATCGTCCTGAGTCGCGTGGTCGTGTCACATTGCAATCGTCTGATCCCAATCAGCAACCCCGTATTGACCATCGCTTGAATTCACATGCAGAAGATATGCGCAAGATGGTTGATGGTGTGCGACGCGGTTATGAGTTACTCACCACAGGTGCACTCAAAGATATTTCTGATGGAATAGCCGTTTTAACCGATGATATGGTTAATGATACTAAGTTTATTGAGCAATACATTACTGATCGATCTGCCACAATATGGCATGCCGTTGGCACATGCAAAATGGGGCCTGCTACGGATAATCATGCTGTCGTTGATCAATACTTAAAAGTGCACGAATGCACCTCTTTGCGAGTTGTTGATTGCTCCATCATTCCAGACCATGTTTCTCGCAATCCAATGCTCACTTGCTATGCCATCGCTGAAAGACTTGTTGATCTCATCAGGGCCGGTCACTAGTTTTTTTAATTTCATCACCAAAATTCTTCTTTCAAATGACTCTCATCTCTTCTGATTCCAACACTTGGGTGTCTTGGACGATCACCTGCTCTTGCAAGCCTGATTCATTCTCAGAAATTACAGCACTTGCCGCAAAAATGACTGAGTATTTTCAGTCCAATGAGCCTGATACCACTAATTTTGAATTCAGTGTTAGTCCTGCCCACGACGAAGTTCATGTCTACGAGCGTTACTCCAACTCCGCTCAGGCTCTTCTCCATATGAAGGCCTTCGGCGATATGTTCGGATCGGATTTCATGGGACTGTTGACCCCCGTTAAGGTTGTTGCTTACGGGTTTCCAAGTGATGAGTTGTCGAGCGCACTCAGCGCACTATCTCCAGTAAAAATGACTTCTTTTCAAGGATTTTATCGGTAAACTATTTTCAATTAAATCGATCAATGTCTTCATGGGTGTGCTTCTATGAAGGCTTGCAGATTGCTGATTAGAATAACCGGCTTTTGCTTCTCAGTTGCCATCCGATGAATTGTTTTGTTCATATCGCTAAATAAATTTTTGTGGGGTTTTGAAATCCTCATGAATGTTCTCCTGAACCTGTTGTGTCTATAGTGTGATTGAATTGATTTTGATTCATGAAACGAGCCGATACCTTTATCAGCGTCTACCCACTTTTCCGTGTTAAGGAAGGGATGATGTCATCGGTCAAGCAACTCACTGATGAAATTATTAATCGCGGTCATCATGAAACTGGGACACTTCTGTTTACTGCAGCTTATAATGATTCACATTTATTTTTGAGAGAAAGTTATATCAACTTTGACGCCTTTCATGCTCATCTGGAAACAGTAAAAGATGTTTTAGATGAATTTTTTTCAATGTTAGAGCTTGAAAATCTTGTCATCGTTGCCAACGACGATGACACTTTAAAGATGAAATCAGAAATGAAAACCCTCGGCATGGAGGCCACTTTTTGTGTGATTGACAATGGGTTTTCTATTTAGTGCTTTCAGCAGACGAACCTTTTTAGTTCCCCAGCGAGTACTGAGGTTAAAAATCTACAACTTTGCCTGACCAGGTAAAGGCGTCGAAATCAAAATCGTCCGAACTATTCATCTCTGCAGTTTTGAGATGGAGCAGTGCATGACCTCCATTTGCTTGCGTCAACAGAAGGCCACCCTCCCCTCTTTGACTCGAGTTAATATCGAAATAATGAAATTCAAGATTATTATAACTTCCACTGAGGTTGAATATACCGTTACTGATTATTTCGTGGGGTTGTTGACTTTCAAAATAGTCTGTGATCTCATCATTCATCATGTTGTGCGCTGATTGTTTGTCCTCGACACCATGACCAGCGTGCGCACCTTCCTTTGAGTCATATAGCCAATTTTTAAAAGTTGTTTGTGCATCGGATTTGACTTCTAATGTAGTTAAATTTGCTAAAAAAGTTTGATTGTGCATATTTGCCGTGAACTTATAGTCAGAAGCTGTTGGTTGTTCGTCCGGGAGTGAATAGCCAACCGCTATGCGTATTCCATTCTCTGTTTTCCCATGTGGATTAAATGACTCTTTCCAGAGTTTGCTCATTTCAGATAACATCTTTGGACTGATGCCAGTTGCGATGTTGTCTGTTAATTTCTTGCCGTCGAAACCATCGACTAGTCCTTGACCACCCTCTAATTGGCTGACAATAATATCCCCATAGTTGTCTCCGTTGAGATCTCCAATTTCTATGTCAATGCCATTACTGTTTGCACCATCGAACGGCGTTAGGCAATATAGTTCTTTAAAGGTTTCGCCACTATAAACACGTATTTCTGGCTCGTATCCATTGCCCGAGATGCCAACAACAATTTCGTCATAACCATCTCCGTTGATATCGCCTACTGCAATCGAGGATTTAAGATTTTGTCCGTTGCGAGGATTCTTTGCAATGATTTTCAATTCTTTGAGCTTTTGAATCGAATCAACATTGACGTTATTGTTCAACAGCTTGGCTGCATAGAAATCTTTTGCACTCTGACCGTCGAAGACATTTAATTTGAATTCTCCTGTCGTGGACGATGTGGCTTCAATCACAGCAATATCTTCGATATTATCGCTGACGTGAACTGTTTTTGCCTTTGGTCCAGGCACAAAGTTCAAGGCATTGATATCACCACTAGCGACATTCACACCTGTTGATTGTGTTTCGCTAATTGGTTGAAAGTTGACTATATTTTCCCTATTTGAACCAAGCGATATTTGAATGCTATTATTATTTTCCGAATCACTCGTAATCCAGCTGTCGTTGGTATTGAGGATGGTCAATACTGGTACCATCATTCCCCCATCCTCATGGAATAATAAATGACAGTGATCGACAAATAAGCCTGTAAAATCTTCGAAGCGAATTAAGATGTCTGTTTTTGAATTCGTTAAGTAGCCCTCTGGAGCTTGTCCGTACGGCCTCACTTTATTTCCCCAATTTGTTCCATTGCCGTCGATATAATTTCCGTCCTCGTCCAGTATCATTGGTGTTCCAAATGGGTTGTCTGGTGTTGCACTTCCTTTTGCATAGGCTGGCCCCATTTGATAGACATCGACCAATGAGTCACCGACGTAGGCATCTCCAACCTCATTTTGATTGGGCGTTGCCCCTACCTTTAAGCCGTTGATCGATTCGACAATGAATTCATTTTGGTGGAGGTGAAATGGATGTGATTGCCCTATTTGGATTTCGGTTCTGGGGTTCTCTTTGGGGAATGTATCCCGCTTGGAGGATTTCGAACTGTTGACCAGTGACCATCTCTCCAATGTGTCCAACATTGCAATGGTGATGGTTGGACTTTGTGTCGCTTTGTGCGTCCAATATTGTTGATTAATTGTCCATACACCTTCCCAGTCTTCTGGATCATTGTATCCAGGATCAATGTAAGTTTCGCCATCCGGACCTATCATCGTTTTGCGTTCTTTTTCAGTTTCGATTTCGAGCGCGTTTGTGTTCCAAACAAATTCTCGTGTTCGATTCACGCCTTTTGATGCTGCTTCTTCTTTGAGGCCTAGTGCGTGATCTCTCTGTTCATCGAGATAGTCCCAGGCGTTCGGTTGTTTTGATTCTTTGATGGCTGCACTCGAGACATCCACTGTTGCCAACACCTGGGATGGCGTGATCTGAAATCCGTCGTTGTATCCAAGATATGTTTCGCTTGAATTCTTTGGTCTATTTGTTTCGTTTGGAGCTAAATCTCCGAGAACTTCTTTGCTTGCATTACTAATAAAATAATAACTTCCTGGCTTATCAAATGAATGCTGGATTGTTATCCTTCCACCTGGCGCTAGTCCTGGGAGAGTCGATACAGACGTGTCATACTCTGATGCCCAACGCGAAATATCAGAATCGATTCCCAATAGGTTGGGAGACTCTAAGCTTAAGTTACCCTCCTCGTCGGCATGAACAAGCTGAATCACATGGCTTGAATTGAGTGAGAAATTCAGGAAACCAAAGGTGACCCACTCATTTGTTTTTGCATTGATCGTGGGATTATATTGCCCATTCACGGTGTGGATGAGATTTTCTGTTGTTTTGGCGGCTACGTAATCTGCATAAGTGGCACCACCGGGTGCCCAATAGTCATTATCCGTAAAGTATGCTAACGGCTGATAATTGTTTCCATTGAATGGGGCCGACCCATACTTATAAAAGCTTTTACCGTTTTCCTTGAACAACCTTGGTGGCATTTGTTTCGTGTTTTCCCAATTGTTTTCTCCTGGTTGTACATTGGGATTAATTTTTTGTTCAACAGCCCATGACTGAAGGCTTAGAAGATGAATATTTGATGTTGTTGGATCATAGTCTTTTAAATTGTTGGTATCTTTTTCGTCCGGCAGGATAAAGACCGGTAATGCAGCTCCACCTGCTAACGATAATGATGTTGTGCCATGCAGATGTGGATGCATCCAGAGCAAACCGCTTGGATGATTTTCTGGGATTTGGTAGATATACTCTTGGCTATCACCATTTTCCACGGCAATCATTACGTTATCACCCTTTCCCTTGGGTGATACGTGTGAGCCATGCAAATGGAGATTTGTTCGATCAGCTTGGGGATTCCATTGTTTTGTTTGGGCCTCTACATCTAAGTTATTCTTCAGTTTGACTCGAATGGTGTCACCTGGATCTGCAACGATGACTGGCCCTGGAGTTTGTTCGTTGTACAGCCAGAACTCGTTGTCATAGATGCTTCTTGAAAATTCATCGCGCGTTCTGATCTCGCCGAACCCGTCAATTGTTATTTTGTCGTGGCCTGCAATTGATAAATCAATATTGACCTCATTGTACTTGGGACCCCAGCTAGAAAAAAAGGTTCCGCTTTGATTGGTTTGGCTGTATTGACCTTGCTCATATTGTGCGTTCGCAGCCTGCCAATCAAGCCAACCGCTGTTGATTGGAATCTTCTCTAGATGCTGTGGAAGCACATTGAGGTAGTCACTGTTTTGGAAATTATTTCTCAGCAGATCGTCTAACTCTTTCCACCCTGGATCCAGAGGAGTGATCCTTTTCAGGTATTCCGAGAGTGCATGTCTCGACCATGCTTGATTGTTGCCACTTCCAATTGTTTTCGCATTAAGTAGGTTAACGAATTTTGTCATGATCACTGCTCTTTTTTTTATTTTAGAAGTGATTTCTTTGTTTGATTTTGGCTTAAGACTTATTTTACCTTTTCATTTGTTTTCCGTTTCGCCTGCCCCTTTTGCTTCTTCAGCGATTGGGGTATTCCTTTGGCTCTAGGCGATAGTTGGCTCTGCCATTGAGACGTTTATTTTTTCTAATATTTTATCTGTGATCTCACGAGTTGTTTTTTCGAGCTGACAGCCTTTGTTTTCCTTTTTGCTTGGATTATTATCTGTTTGATTGATTCATTGGCTTCTTTTCAGTGCCTTAGGTTTTGAATTTCTGTTTTCAACTATTGTGCGGTCTTTCGTTCACTCGTCTGTCTGTTGCCACTGATCAGCCTAATTTCTTTGTCTCTGCTGACCGCGGTGGTTGTTGGGTTTGTGTGGTTTCATCGTCACTTTCAGTGCTCATCAAAGCGCTTGCTGTGACCCCATGGCAACTTGATTGATTGACCTTCATGATTCTTTTCTTCCAATTAATTTATTTGTGTTTTCGTTTTGATCAAATGAGAGGTTTGGTCTTGTTGTTCGCTTATTAGGAATGGTTGCCTGTTGATTAGGAATGAAAGAGAAGGACCAACCCTTTTGTCACTTGATGAAATTCTCTTTCTTCGCGGCTGAGGTCAAGGCCAACTTTGAGGCCTTCCGTCAATGCTTCATTGAAGGGTGGTGTCGGTGGAGCGTGGTCTCCTTGCCACAGCGCAGCAATCCCTACAGGAGTGGCATGCCAGTGGAAATGATCGGTTTCTCCGATGGGGGGTTCTGCGAGGGATTCGTCGAGGAGCCCGTTCAGGGAGTTGCTGGTAGTAGCCATGCGCCAAGCTTCGTGATCCGGGCGCCTGACGGCAACGGCCTGAGAAACTTCTTGATTATGCGGTCGCGTTTTGAGACCTTGTTGGATCTTGGTCTTGGTTGGCTTTTCGCCTGTGCCGTTGCGGTTTCTGACCCTTCTCCGCTGACGGATGGACGCCGTTGCAGTTGATTGGTGTGAGACGGGAGCGACGGTTTTTTGGTGAGTTCCTTGCGTCGTAATGGTCTTCCGACGTCTCGTAGCAAGCTGAAGCGTCAGGCATCCAGACGTCATCTTCAGTTGATCTCGGCGCCTCCTTCGAGTCTTCCGGCTGTTTCGCTGGTGCGCCGTCAAAGTCGCCTGGGTCGTTCCCTGAAGCGAACCGGAGATGTGTTGTTCTCTTTGGCTGTTCTCGGGATTGGCTCCCCCCTTTTTCTTCTCCTCGTTGGTCTGGTCAAGCTCAGCTCTCCGGGTCCTGTTTTTTACGTGCAAAAGCGTGTCGGACGGGGTTACCGCCGCTTCGGTTGCATCAAGTTCCGCACCATGCGCCCTGATGCTGACGCTGTTCTAGCCCAAGTGCTCGAGCGATCTCCCTCCATGCGCGAGGAATTTGAGCGTGATTTCAAGCTGCGCGATGACCCACGAATAACCCCGATCGGTCGTTTCCTGCGGCGCTCCAGCCTGGATGAGCTTCCTCAGTTTCTGAATGTTTTGCGCGGTGAGATGAGTGTGGTTGGTCCCCGCCCGATTGTTGCCAAAGAGATCGAGCGTTATGGCGAATACATGGATGAGGTGTTGTCAGTTCGACCGGGGTTGACTGGCTTGTGGCAGGTGAGTGGACGCAACAACCTCAGCTACCCAAAACGTGTTCGCTTGGATCTGGCCTATGCCCGTGGTCGTTCAGTTTTGCTCGACCTGGCCATCATCCTGCGCACGTTTGGCGTGTTGCTCCTCCCAATGGATCGAGGTGCTTACTGATCAGCATGGTGTCCCCCGATCTCTCGGCCTGACATCGGCTCCTTAAATCCAGAGATTGCATCCCACGGCCATCAGCAGCCAAAGCACTTCCAATCTCCTGGTGAGATTGAGGATGGCTTCCACATTGTCTTTAGTGGGGCTCTGGTGGTTACCACCGAGCAATGGTTTGTCGACCCAGCGCGCTCCGTATCGGTTTCGCCCTCCGAGTTGCACTTCTGCGCAGTGGGCGTAGATCGCTTCGGAGCGCCCGGCATTGGGAGAAGGGTCATGTTGACCATCGTGTTCTGCAGCCATGACGAGTGAGGCCCACCGACCGATGGGCTGACTCACCAGCGGCAGCGTCAGCATCACCAGTCGGCAGGGGATCCATGTGAGGCAATCGTCCAGACGTGCACCTGCGGTGCCCAGCCAGCGCAGGCGTCCCTTGCGATACCCCAACATGGAATCCAACGTGCTGGATGCTTTGAACGCCCAGGCCAGAGCGAGCGGCCCCGGCGCGTTGATCAGTCCTGCTGACCAGAAGCCAGCCCCCACGAGCATCCAGAACATGGGGGCGAATAGACCATCCACGGCATTTTCACTCGCCGTTTCCGCCGTGGCGCGCAGGATCTCATTCACGTTGAGCTCCGTGGTGTCACGTCCCACGATCCAGCTCAGGCGTTGACGGGCCTCGAGAGGCTCCTCACTGGGGTCGTCAGGAAGCGCTAAGAGCACAACGCGAACTCCGTCTTCCAGGCTTTTTCCGGCCAGTGCACTGGCCAGTCCCAGAACCCAGCACACGCTGGCGGGGCTGTTGATCCAGCCATGGCCGCCGTCACTCTCTCCCAGCAGCAGTGGTCTCAGCACAATTTGTTCCAAGAGCCAACCACAGAACCCGCTGGTCAGCACCAGCGTGACGGTGATCAAGACACCGGCGATCGACAGCTTGAGAGGGCTGTCCGTCGCCCAACTCTCGGCCCGTAGACGCATCTGTTTGATGCCCCACCCCATCACCACCACGGGATGCAACCAGCCGGCTGGATCGCCAATGCCGCGATCCAGCAACGCCGCAAGAACAATGCCTGCTGCCGCCAGTGTTGACGCTTGCACGCTCATGCCTGTGTTGCCCGTTGGCCCTTCGTGATGCTCAGAGCGATGAACCCTGCGCACACCAGTGGCAAGGCCCCCGACAGGCCGAGCACCTGCCAGCGCGTACGCTCACCGCCCAGTGGTGTCATCCACTCCACTCGGGCAGCATCGTCGACTGCTGGCATCTCCCCGTTCAGAAACAGCAGCACAGCGATGGGGAGCCGCAGCGTTGGTGCAGGCAACCTGGCGTTCATCGTCGACTTGACCGAAGCATCACTCATCGATCACCTTGCCGCGTGCTGATCCCCGCGAGTGGTCTTGGTCGTTGCGAAGCTGGCGCATCTTGCGCCAGCTTCGCTGGGTTGACTCAGGCTCAGGCGGCCTTCAGCCAGCTGAACATCGAGCGCAGGCCCTTGCCCACCTCTTCGATCTTGTGACCGCGGTCGCGCTCACGGATCTTGTTCATTTCAGGCTTGCCAGCATCGCATTCGGCCACGAAGTTCTTGGCAAAGGTGCCGTCTTGGATGTCGCCAAGAATCCGCTTCATCTCCGCCTTGGTTTCGGCGGTGATCAGTCGGGGGCCACTGACGTAGTCGCCGTATTCAGCGGTGTTGGAGATGGAATCGCGCATGGAGCTCAGGCCGCCTTTGACCATCAGATCCACGATCAGCTTCACCTCATGCAGACACTCGAAATAGGCCAGCTCAGGCTGATAGCCCGCTTCCACCAGCGTCTCGAAACCGGCCTTCACCAGCTCGGAGAGACCACCGCAGAGCACGGCCTGCTCACCGAAGAGATCGGTTTCGGTCTCTTCCTTGAAGTTGGTTTCCAGAATGCCGGCGCGAGTGCCGCCGATGCCCTTGGCGTAGGCCATAGCAAGGCCACGGGCATGGCCTGAGGCATCCTGCTCGATGGCGAACAGGGCAGGGACGCCCTGACCGTTTTGGTATTCCCAGCGCACGGTGTGGCCAGGGCCCTTGGGGGCGATCATCACCACGTCCACATCAGCGGGAGGCTTGATCAGCTCGAAGCGGATGTTGAAGCCGTGCGCGAAGCTCAGCACCTTGCCAGCGCTGAGATGGGGAGCGATTTCCGTCTCGTAGACGTCCTTCTGGAATTCATCGGGCAGGAGCACCATGATCCAGTCGGCCTTGGCGGATGCATCGGCCACGCTCAGCACTTCCAAGCCGTCGGCTTTGGCTTTCTCCGCAGAGCGGCTGCCGTCATAAAGACCGACCACCACGTTCACGCCGCTGTCCTTGAGGTTCAAGGCATGGGCATGACCCTGGGAGCCGTAACCGACGATGGCAACCGTCTTGCCGTTAAGCAGCGAGAGATCGGCGTCGGAGTCGTAGAAAAGCTGAGCCATCCGGGCGATGAACGTGGAGCTGGGTAACGACCGAGCTTACGCAAGCGCCTGTTCGATCAAGCTTCGTTGGGATGGGAGATCACACGATCGATCAGTCCATAGTCTTTGGCTTCCTCGCTGCTGAGAAAGTAGTCACGGTCAGTGTCTTTCTCGATCTTGTCGAAGCTCTGCCCGCTCATTTCCGCCATCGAACGGTTGAGCATTTCCTTCATCCGCAGAATTTCGCGCGCTTCGATTTCGATGTCACTCGCCTGGCGCTGCGCAGTGCCACCCAGGGGTTGGTGAATCATGATGCGGCTGTGGGGCAGAGCCAAGCGCTTGCCTTTGGTGCCTGCAGCGAGCAGGAAGGCACCCATCGACGCAGCCAATCCCACACAGATGGTGACCACGTCACTTTTGACGTACTGCATGGTGTCGTAGATGGCCAGACCAGCCGTCACCGAACCCCCGGGGGAATTGATGTAGAGATAGATCGGCTTGCTGCTGTCCTCTGAATCGAGGTAGAGCATCTGGGCCACGAGGCTGTTGGCGATCGCATCGTTGACCTCCGATCCGAGGAACAGGATGCGTTCGACGCCAAGACGTGTGTAGATGTCGACCCAGCGCTCCATCTGGCTACCAGGAAGTCGGTAGGGGACGCTGGGGGTTCCGATGGGCATGGCTGTTGGTGTGAGTGCTGTGGGTCGGGGAGAAGCTGAAACAGGGGTGGCGTCGGATCAGGCGGCAGGCACCGGAGCCGGCAGCTCTTTGCGGCTGCTGAGCACGCGATCAATGAGGCCGTAGTCCTTGGCCTGCTCGGGGGTGAGATAGCTCATCCGGTCGGAGTCCTTGGAGAGTTCCTCAACGCTCCGTCCAGTGTTGGCGGACAGGATTTCCAGCATGGCCCGCTTGTTGTGGAGCACTTCTTTGGCGCGGATCTGAATGTCCGTGGCTTGGCCCTGGGCACCACTGCGCGGTTGGTGCAACACAATGGAGGCGTGAGGCAGCGCAGCACGCTGACCTTTGGTTCCAGCGGAGAGGATCACAGCAGCGGTGCCCATGGCCTGACCGATGCAAATGGTGTGAATGGGGGGTTTGATGTAGCGGAGGGTGTCGCAGATGGCGAACGCTTCGGTCTCGAAGCCGATGGCATCGCCGGTGTACCAGCTGGTGCCTGTGGAGTTGATATAGAAGTAAATCGGTTTTTCCGGATTGTCGAATTCCAGATACAGCAACTGAGCAATGATCAGCTCAGTGACATCCAAACCGACCTGACGCTTGGTGTTGTCATCAGAGAACAACGGCAGACCGAGATACACAATTCGCTCTTTCAGCAACAGAGACGGCAGGTCTGGCGGCGGGGTCCGCATCACCGATGAATCGCCGTAGTAGGGAGCTGATGTGGTCATCCGAGGGCACCGCCTTGGGTCGATGGAGCCTAGCGGGATCCTGAGGTTGGACGTTCATTGCGCTTGGTTTTACGGGCGGTTTTTCCCGTGGCTGTCCCCTTGGCGGAGCTGACCGGTGTTCCCTCCTGGTCGAGACGGCCGAACACCATGCGGCCACTGGGGTTCTGAAGGGCGCCGGTAATGATCACCGAGCGACGTTCTCCGATGGCCTCGCGGGCGTTTTCCACCACCACCATCGTGCCGTCTTCGAGGTAAGCCACCCCCTGATGGTCTTCCTTGCCTTCCCTGACGATCTTGAGATTCAGCTCATCGCCGGGTTGCACCTCGGGCCTCAGGGCGATAACCAGTTCGCTCAGATTCATCACCTTGAGCTTTTTGACGCGAGCCACCTGGGCCAGGTTGAAATCTGCGGTGACCAGGGTGCCGCCGGTGTCTTCTGTGAGCTGAAGCAGACGGTCGTCGGTGCCGGCGCCGTCGTAACGGGTGGTGTTGATCACTAGGCGTTTGTCGTAGGCCTCTCGCAGCTCATTGAGCAGCTTGAGTCCGCGTCGGCCTTTGCCGCGTTTTTCCAGGTTGTTGGAGTCGGCCAGCTGTTGCATCTCGTCGATGACCGTTTCCGCCACGATCACCTTTCCTTCCAGCAGGCCACAACCGATCATTCCGCGAATGCGGCCATCGATGATCACACTCGTGTCGAGGATCTTGGCCGTGGCAGGCGTCAGCACTCCATCCGCCACCAGCAGAGCTTCGGTTGAGGTGGGGTTGAACAGACGCAGCAAGGTGCGGCCATGCACCTCAGCGAGGTTGTAACCCAGCACGCCGAAAAACACATTGCTCAGAATGGCGGCCAGCGGTTTGACCAGAGAACTGGCGCCGGCGAGGGGCAGCAGCAGGATGGGCGCCAGCAGCAGATTGGCGACAAGTAGGCCGAGAATCAAACCCACGGCCCTGCTGACGAGCAAATCGGTGGGCATGGTCCGCACCTGATTCATCAGTTGCTGGCGCAGTCCGCGGAACACCCGACCCGCGATTAGACCCACCACGGCGCCGGCAGCGCTCAAGCCCAAACGCACCTCTTGAGGATTGACGTCATCCAAAAGTTCCTGCGGGAGCAGGTGCACGCCCATCCATCCGGTGGCTGCACCGGAAATCAGAAACAAAATGATGATGAGCGCTTCAACCATGGCCGTCGGTTCTCGCTGCTCAGTCGACTTGCAGGCAGCATGCACCATCTTCTCTCTATTGGCTCGGGATGATGACCGCACCCGCGCCTCGAAGCGCCTACATCCACATCCCCTTCTGCCATCGGCGCTGCTTTTACTGCGACTTCGCCGTGGTTCCGCTGGGTGATCAGGCCGACGCTGCTGGAGGGCCCGGCAGTCGTTCGATCGCGCTGTACCTCGACCAGTTGCTTGAGGAGATCGATCTATCGCCTGCAGGACCACCCCTGGCCACGGTGTACATCGGGGGCGGTACACCATCGCTGCTTACACCCGACCAGGTGGGTCAGGTGCTCCAAGCCCTGCGTCAGCGCTTTGGGCTGCAGAACGGAGCGGAGATCAGTCTGGAAATGGACCCCGCCAGTTTTGAACGGCTGGATCTCAACGCTCTCGCCCAGCAGGGGGTCAATCGGGTGAGCCTGGGTGGACAGAGCTTTGACGATGAAGTCCTCGCCTCTTTGGGGCGTCGCCATCGCCGTGCGGATCTGCTGGAGGCTTGCGGTTGGTTGCAAGCAGCGGTGGTTCAGGGTCGTCTCGTTAGCTGGAGTCTTGATCTGATCCGCAACCTGCCTGATCAGACCGATGTTGCTTGGGCGGATCAGTTGGACCAGGCACTGGCGTCGAAGGCTCCACATCTTTCGATTTACGACCTCAGCTTGGAGCCCGGCACGGTGTTTTCCCGTCTGGAACAGCGCGGCGATCTGCAGATGCCCGATGAGGATGGTGCGGCGGATCGCATTGCTGCCACCAGCGAGCGGCTGTCACGGGCTGGCTATTGCCGCTACGAAATTTCCAATTTTGCTTTGCCTGGTCACGCCTCCCGTCACAACCGGGTGTATTGGAGCGGCGCCGGTTGGTGGGCTTTTGGGCTGGGGGCCACCAGTGCTCCTTGGGGAGAACACTTGGCCCGTCCTCGTACGCGTGAGGCCTATGGGGACTGGCTGCAAGAGCAGCGCCTTCAAGGCCCAGATCGCTCATTGGTGCAGGCCACGGCCTCACCGTTGTCTCTGGAGGATCGTTTGCTGGTGGGCCTGAGGCGGCATGAAGGTGTCGATCTCATCCGCCAGGCAAGCTGCTGCGGTTGGAGCGCAGCGGACTGTCGTCGTTGGTTGCCCTCACTGGAGCAGCGATGGGAGCCATTTCGGCAGGCCGGCTTGATGCAATGCCATGGATCGAGGTGGCGTCTGACCGATCCTTTGGGCATGGCCGTCAGCAATGCGGTGCTGGTGGAGCTGGTGGCGTGGTGGGAGGAGGTGTCTGTTGACGCTGTTCCTCCAGCCAGCTCCGCAGGGCGTTGATGCCAAGGCCACGACCATCCATCCGTGCCTGGCTGAAGGGGGGTTGCGAGGCTGTGAGACCAAGAAGATCTGCTGTCACGCAGACCTGGCCATCACAATCCGGCCCCGCGCCAATGCCGATCACGGGGATGCTCAGTTGACGCCTGACGCGGCCGGCAAGCTCCGTTGGGACGTGTTCCAGCACCAAGGCGAAGCACCCGGCTGATTCCAGTTCCATGGCTTGCTGGAGGAGGCGGTCTTGGCTGCGGGGATCCTGGGCTTGTCGCCTGTAACCCAAACGGTGAACGGCCTGAGGTGTGAGGCCCAGATGGCCCATCACGGGGATACCGGTGCGGACCAACCGTTCGATGACGGCCACAGTCTCCGGTTCGGCACCTTCCACCTTCACACCGGCAGCGTCGGACTGCTTCAGCAGGCTGCCTGCAGCAGCAACAGCGCGATCAAGACCGCACTGATAGCTCAGGAACGGCAGATCGGTGATCACGAGCGGTTGATCCGCCAGTGCTTTCCGAAAGCCCCGGCAGACCGCCTGCGTGTGTAGCAGCATCTGCTCGAGCGTGACCGGCAGTGTGGTGCTGTGACCAAGGCTGACCATGGCGAGGGAGTCGCCCACCAACACCACATCAGCGCCGGCCGCCTCCACAAGGGATGAGCTCAGGGCATCCCAGGCCGTGAGAATGGTGATCGTTTGCCCGGTCTGCTTGAACCGGATCAGGTCGGAGGCGCGCAACCGAGTGTTCAAACCAGCGGACGTCCATTGCTAGCATTGCAAACGACTCGGACCCATGCGGTTCGGACGCCCAAACCTGGTCAGAACCGGAAGGCAGCAGCCACACGGGATGCTCAGGACAGGCGTGGACTCCGGGTCACCACATTCAAAGTCTTGACCCAACGGGTGGTGGGTTCAGAGCCTGATTCGTTTGATTTGGGTCGCGATCACTTGATCGGATCGGCATCGTTCCGTTGCTGACGCTGCCGCAGAAATTCGGGAATGCGAGCGCCGGAATCTTGCGAATCGGATGCGGCGAACGACGATGCCGCTGAACGGGCGACGCTGCGATCTGTGCGATAGGGCTGACCGTTCTCGAACCCGGTGGCGATCACCGTTACGTGAATCTCACCCTCGAGGCTCTCATCCACCACCGCGCCAACAATGATGTTGGCTTCAGGATCGACCACGTCGTAGATCACTTCCGAGGCGGTGGTCATGTCCTCGAGGGTCATGTCTCGGCCGCCGCTGATGTTGATCACACATCCCTTGGCGCCATCGATGCGGGCTGCCTCCAGCAAGGGACTGTTGATTGCGGTCTGAGCCGCTTCGATGGCACGGGAGCGGCCTGATCCCACACCGATGCCGAGAAGGGCTGTGCCGGCTTCGGTCATCACCGAGCGCACATCGGCGAAGTCAACATTCACCAGGCCAGGGCAGGTGATGATGTCGGTGATGCCTTTCACACCCATCCGCAGGACATCGTCCGCGCTGCGGAAGGCTTCCTGCAGAGGGGCGCTGCCGATGGCATCGCGGAGTCGATCGTTGGGGATCACGATCAGCGTGTCCACGTGCTCGGCCAGTCGGGCAATGCCTTCATCGGCCTGACGCATGCGCCGGCGTCCTTCGAATCCAAAGGGCTTTGTGACGATGCCGACGGTGAGCGCACCGCTTTCCTTGGCGACTTCGGCCACCACTGGTGCTGCTCCGGTGCCGGTGCCGCCACCCATGCCGGCTGCGATAAACACCAGGTCTGCGCCCTGGAGCGCCTGTTGAAGATCAGCACGGGACTCTTCCGCAGCTTTCTGACCGATGCTGGGATTGCCGCCGGCACCCAGGCCGCGGGTCAAGGTCTGGCCGAGCTGGACGCGGTTCTGCGCTGATGACTGCAACAGAGCCTGAGCATCCGTGTTGAGCACCCGGTAGGCCACGCCCTCCAGGTCGCTCTGAATCATTCGGTTCACGGCATTGCTGCCACCACCGCCAACACCGATCACCTCGATTCGGGCTGACTGGCTGGGACTGATCCCCGCTGATTCAGGAGAAGAGGACATCTGACCGCTCACCATCTCCATCGTCGGCTTTGAACCATTCAGGTGCGTGTGCATTATGTCCCTGCGGATGACAATCGCCGAGTTCAAAACACACTCGTTGCTGATTCTGAAATCTGCAACCGGGGGTCAGGGTTTGCTCGTTTTCGCTTCCGCTGCTGCCTTGGGTTCCGGTTTCAGTTGCAGTTCCGGCTTCGAGGGATCCGAAAGATCAATGGCATTACTGGTCTGACCGCGCAGGTTGTCCGGCAGGCTGCTGGACAGTAGAGCGATGGTATTCAGCTGCCGGTCCAGCAGCTGTTGATTGGAACCGAGCTTGATCAGGCCCAGCGCTTTGGTGCGCAGGCTGATGTCCCCATCGGGGGCGATCTGAATCAACAGCAGGGGACTTCCCAGCTGATCTTGACGCTCCAGCACAAACGCGATGACAGCGCGTCGACTCGGAATCCAACCCTCGACGCGAACCGCCGTGGCAGGCGCTTCCCCCTGGCGCGCCACCGTGAGCGGCATCCAGTTGCCCTCTTGATCCACCATGCCTTGTTCCCTGCCGCGAGCGCCGGTTCGGCTGGCGGCGGCAATTGGGCGCCGGTCTTCAAGGGCAATGTCAAGGCCCGGAGGCAGCAGGCGACGTTGCACGGAGACTGATTGAACGGGGAGTTCCGCCATCAGCCGCTGTTCCAACCGTGCGGGTTCGAGCGTGATCAGTGGGCGTGGAAAGCGCAAACCGGCGGCCTGGACGACCGCATCAGTGCCCAAGCGGGCGCTCCCCTGAACGGAGATCTGCTTCGGTGATCGCAAACTCCAGCCGGCACCAACCAATAGCCATGCCAGTGCCGCAGCGCTGCCACTGAACACCGTGATCCTCCAGATCTGAATCAGCCGGTCGCGTCGTCGTTCCTGGCGAAGCCGGCGGCGACGCTCCACGCCAGGAGGCATAGGACCTGTGCTTCGGGGCTCACGCGTTCCTGGCTTGGTTCGCGCCATCACAGATCGCAGCGAGCCTTCATCATTAATTGATTCATCCAGCCTCGAGCCCGGTCCGCATCGGAGAAAGGAACATCCATCTGCTGGTTTTCGCCGATCAAGCGCAGTCGGCATTGCCCTTGGGATTCATCCGCCAGTGGGGCTTCGCCGGAGGCGAGCGACATCAGCTCCACCACCTCCAAGCTGTTGATGACGAAGCGCCCTTCCTCTTTGAAACTGCCTGCGTGGAAACTGCTCCAGCACAATTCCCCATCCTTGAGTTTGGCGGCGCCACAGCCGTCGAGCTTGGCCAGTTCTGCGGAGTCGCTCCACACCCGGAAGAGGTTCTGGCGCCGACGTTCCAGCCAGCCCAGAGCGGCCAGCATCACGAACGCCAGCAGCAGCGGGATCCAGAGCAAGCCATGCATCATTGCGGCGGCACCAGCGGCGGTCGGCTCATTCTCGCGCTGACTCCACCAGCTCCGCCACCAGCTGTGGCAAACCAATGCCAGAGGCTTCCCACAACGTGGGGTACATGCTCTGAGAGGTGAACCCAGGAAGGGTGTTGATCTCATTGAGCCAGATGTGGCCCTCCTCTTCGTTGTAGAACACATCAACCCGGGCTTGGCCGTAGGCATGGACCGCCCGGCAGGCACGGATGGCCATGGCCTGAATGTGTTGCGTCACCGAGGCTGGCAGTGGCGCTGGGATCAGCGTGTGGCTGAGCCCTTCGGTGTATTTCGTCTCGTAGTCGTACCAGTCGGAGTCGAAGCGCACTTCACCCACCACCGATGATTTGAGCGTGCTGCGGCCAAGCACGGCACATTCAAGCTCCCGTGCATTCACGCCTTGCTCGACCACCACACGGGGATCGAGCCTTGCAGCCTGATGCAGGCCTTCCAGCAGTTCATCGCGGTTGCGCACTTTGCTGATGCCGACGGATGAACCGAGATTGGCGGGCTTTACGAAGCAGGGGTAGCCCAGGTCGTTCTCCAGGCGGTTCAGTAGCCGCTCTAAAAGCTCGGGATCCTGCAATTCGGAAGCATTCAGTCCCAGGTAAGGAACCTGGGGAATTCCAGCCGCGGCAAAGGCGGCTTTCATAGCCAGTTTGTCCATGCCAACGGCGGAACCCAGAACGCCGGATCCGACAAACGGCTGTTGCATCAGGGTGAAGAGGCCCTGCACCGTGCCGTCTTCACCGTTGGGCCCATGCAACACCGGATACCAGACGTCGATGCTGTTGGCATCCACAGGAATCTGGCGCAGCCCAGGAGCGGGAAGTGGTTCGGGGAGTTCCTCGGCCGCAAGCGCTCGCCCTTGGTCCAGCACCTGTTGGGCCACGGATTCAGGCCACCAACGACCCTCGCGGTCGATGTAGATGGGGATCACCTTGAACCGCTCTTGATGGATCGGGTCGGACAGGCCCCGGATCACGGTTGTTGCCGATCGGATCGACACGTCATGTTCACCGGATGCCCCTCCGAACACCACGCCAACGCGGAGAAGGGAAGTCGGCATGGTCTGGCCGTTGACTCAACAAGCGAACCTGAAAGGTATCAGCTGTGCATGGGAGTGCCACTGAGGGAGAAGGAGCGCACGGCATCGATGTGCACGTTCACCAGATCACCGGCCTGGTAACGCTGGCCGTCAGCTCCGGTTGCACTGAAAAAGGTGAGTCGGTTGGTGCGGGTCCGTCCCATGAGCTGGGTGGGGTCCTTCGGGTTGATGCCTTCCGCCAGCACTTCCTCGGTGCGGCCCTGGTAGCGGGCATTCGCCTTGCGGGCGCACTGCTCCACCAGGGCGTTGATCTCCTTCAGCCGAGCCACCTTCACCTCTTCCGGTAGTTGGTTGTTCCAGTTCGCTGCTGGTGTGTTGGGGCGAGGGGAGTACGCAGCCGTGTTCACCTGATCGAAGCCAATCGCCTCGATCAGATCCAGGGTGCGTCGGTATTGCGCGTCGGTTTCACCTGGGAAGGCCACGATCACATCGGCGCTCAATGCTGCATCGGGCATCCGTTCGCGGATGTAATCGATGATCCGTCGATAGCGTTCCACCGTGTAGCCCCGAGCCATGGCCTGCAGCACGTCGTTGTCGCCGCTCTGGAAGGGGATGTGGAAGTGCTCGCACAACTTCGGGAGCTCGGCGCAGGCATCAATCAAGCGATTGGTGAAATAGCGCGGGTGGCTCGTGGCAAAACGGATGCGTTCAAGCCCCTCCACGTCATGCACGTGATGGAGCAGATCGGTGAGCGTGTGCTGCCGGCGTCCTTCCGGGGTGATGCCCGGCAGATCTCGCCCGTAGGCATCGATGTTCTGCCCTAGCAAGGTGATTTCCTTGTAGCCCTGGGCCGCGAGTCCTTCCATCTCCAGCTTGATGGCCTCTGGAAGTCGTGACTGCTCCTTGCCTCGGACCGAGGGCACGACGCAGTAGGTGCAGCGCTCGTTGCAGCCGTAAATCACGTTCACCCAGCCGCAGATGCTGCTGTCGCGCCGGGCGGTGGTGATGTCTTCAAGGATGTGGTGCTCTTCGGTGGCGACCACCTGCTGGCCGCTGTCCACCTGTTCCAGCAGGGTCTCCAGTCGGTTGGCATGCTGCGGCCCCATCACCAGATCCAGCTCTGGCACTCGCCTGAGGAGGGATTCGCCCTCTTGCTGTGCCACACAGCCGGCCACCACCAGGGTGAGATTCGGGTTCGTCCGTTTGCGTTGCGCTTGACGGCCCAGATAGCTGTAGACCTTCTGCTCGGCGTTGTCGCGAATCGTGCAGGTGTTGTACAGCACCAGATCGGCATCCAGTTCGGCGCTCGCCTCCCGGTAGCCCATGGATTGCAGAATCCCCGCCATCCGCTCGGAATCCGCCTTGTTCATCTGGCAGCCGAAGGTGGTGATCCAGTAGCTGCCTCGGTTGGAGGGAGATGATGCGGCTCCAGCCAGTGGTTTCGTTAACGATGAAACTGTCATGGTGCCAGTCTCGGACATTGGCCCGCCCAAGGTCATCGCTGCTCCAGAAGGCTGAGCTGTTGATTGGCGCGATCCACCTTGCGTGCTAAGTCGCGGTGGAGGGCCAAGAGCATGTCGATCGCAACTTCCGGCTCCTCGTGCTGAAGTTGCTCGAAGGTGTCGCGGTGGAGCACAAGGCAGGTGCTGTCCTCATCAGCCACGAGGTCGGCGGTGCGGGGCAGGTTGTTGAGAAAGGCAATTTCACCGATGCACACACCTGAGCTGAATGTGGCGAAGCGGATCCGTTTGCTTGCTTTCGAACTGTTGATTCCTGCACTGATAAGGCCCGTCTCCACTAAAAAGAGTTCCGACCCTGCATCACCTTTGCGGCACAGCAGATCGTTGCGGCTGTAATGGCGTCGCTCCAGGAGCTCCATCAAACGAGACCTGGTTTGCTCGCCGAGGTCTGCCAACAAGGTGATGGAGTTGTTGGGGAGTCGTTCGCCACCCTGTGTGGAGTGCAGCTGCTCTAGGAGGCGGTTCTCGACCGTTTCCAGTGCCCTATCGAGGCTTTCGAACCAGCCCTCGGCTTCGCTTTCCTTCGTTGGCCAGAAATTTTTGAGGTGTTCGCCTCGACATGCCAGGCAATAAATGCCTTGCTTTTGCAGGTTGCTGAGGGCATCGCGAAGTAATCGGATACTGACTTTCGGTAACGCCAACACTTGGGCCAGGTCGAGCACGACGAACGACTCATTCGTCGTGCTGCCTTCGAGGTGGGCCAGCAGTTCTTCTACGGCTGCAAAGTCAAGAACCCCTTGAACCTGAAGCACCTTGATCTTCTCGCCGTGCTCTTTCAGGAGATCTAAATCGACTTTGCTTCTCCAGCGCCGCGAATAGCGCTTTTGGCCATTGGTGGAGGAACGAATGACCGTTCCAGCGCGATTGGGCTGGTTAAAGAGGTGCAGTTCGAGTCGTTTCGACAGCTCCTCACAAACAGCGATGCCTCGGCAGGAGTTGCCGTAGGTATCCAGGGGCGGTGAGTAGACAGCAATGCCAAGGCGCCCAGGCACGACGGCCATCACGCCACCGCCGACACCACTCTTCGCAGGCATGCCCACGTTGTAGAGCCACTGGCCTGTGTAGTCGTACATGCCGCAGCTGCCCATCACCGCGAGGACATCGGTGTTGCACATGGCATCAAGACCCACCACGTTCGTGATGGGATTTCGCCCTTGACAGGCAAGAGTGGCCGCCATAACAGCAAGATCGCGGCAGCTCACCGACACTGCACACTGTCGGAAATACAGCTCCAGCGCTTGCTCTGGTGAAGATGTGATCACATCGGAGTTGCGCAGCAGGTACCCGATTGCCCGGTTGCGGTGTCCGGTGTCTCGCTCGGAGCGGAATACGTCTTCGTCAACAGAGAGGCGGTTACCAGCCATATCGGAGAGGAAATCCAGTAGGAGCGATTCCGCTCGTTCGGGATCGTGGGCCCAGATCAGGGCAGTGGTGGCAATGGCGCCGGCATTAATCATCGGGTTGCGGGGAATCCCCGTGACCGGATGAAGGCTGATGGCGTTGAAGGCATCTCCCGAAGGCTCAACTCCCACCTTCGCGAGCATGTGTTCTGAGGAGAGGAGCTTCAGGGCTAGCCCAAACGCAAATGGTTTGGAGATCGACTGAATCGTGAAGTCCTTCGCTGTATCTCCTACTTCGTAAAGGCGACCATCGGTGGTGGCGATGACGATGCCGAAATCGTCGGGATTGGCCTTGGCTAATTCAGGGATGTAGTCAGCTGGCCGACCGTCGCGAAGATCTCTGAAGCGTGCATGAACATCCTCCATGATTTGCTGAATTGCCGAGGAGTTCACCACGCGGTTTCCCATGGATGTGGGGGATGCTTAAAAGGAAGTTGATTGATCTCACTGCTGGAAAAGCGGCTGGTCTGTCTCTTCCGTAACTGATTTGCTGGTTGCATCATGCGCATGCCAGCTTGAGGATTGGTGCAAGCCCGCCATGGCTTGGAGACTGCGTCGGTTTCCGCTCACCAAAGCGGTCCCTTTGGCCATCAGCCGGGGCACCACCGCAGCGGTTGAACGACTGGAGCTGCGCCTCGACCATGACGGCGTCATCGGTCGGGGTGAAACAGGTGGCCTCGACACCGGCCACCGCACTTACCAGCTGGCGGGCATCGAAGCGGAGCTTCAGGCCTTGTTGCCCAGGCTCAATGCGCTCAACCCTCGCGATCGCCATGGCTTTGATGCCTGCTTGCGCGGCTTGTCGCCGCCTGCATGCTGTGCGGTGGATCTGGCCCTCTGGGACTGGTGGGGCAAGTCGTTGCAGCAACCGATCTGGCGGCTCTGTGCCCTGGATGGATCGGTGGCCGTCGCCACCAGCGTCACGTTGGGGCTGGCACCGGTTGAGGCGGTGCTGCAGCGCCTCCAGCGCTGGTGGGACCAAGTGCCTGCCACCCGCATCAAGTTGAAGCTCGGCAGTCCAGATGGGCTGGATCACGATCGCGCTCTGCTGGTCGCTGTTGCCCAGTCGCTGGAGAGCCGACGGCAGTCAACCGGTGGGGCTGTGGAGCTTCAGGTCGATGCCAACGGTGGTTGGACGTTGGATCAAGCGAAAGCCATGGTCACTGATCTGATGCGTGCCGATGTGGTGCTGCTTGAGCAGCCGTTGGCTGCCCAACGGGACCCTGAACGTGATGCCGCGGGTTTTGCGGCCCTGCAACCGCATTGCCCCATGCCGCTGGTGGCCGATGAAAGCTGTTGGTCGCTTGAGGATTTGCTGCGCCTCGCGCCCCATGTCGATGGAGTCAATCTCAAGCTGCTGAAAACAGGAGGTTTGTCGGAAGCCTTGCTGATGGCCCGCGTGGCCCAGCGGCTCAAGCTCGATCTGATGGTGGGCTGTTATTCCGACAGTTCGCTGCTGAATGGAGCAGCGGCCCAGTTGCTGCCGTTCATTCGCTGGCCTGATCTCGACAGCCATCTGAATCTCGTTGATGATCCTTACTTGGGCCTTCAGCTCGATGAGGATCGGCTCAGGGTTCCCGCCGCCCCTGGGCTCGGCATTGATCTTCACGAGGGACGGGGATGCTGAAGGCGCAGGATCCCGTGGTGTTGCTTCAGCACGGTGGACTCGACAGCCTCACCGGCAAAACGGGGTTGGCGATGCTGCGGTACCGGCAGGGACCGATTGTGGCGGTCATCGACCCCGCCCATGCCGGCGAACGGCTTCAAGACGTCACCGGCATTGCCCGGTCCGTGCCAGTGGTGGCGGACTTGGCTGCTGCGCTGCCCTATGGCCCCCGCGTTGCGGTGGTGGGTTTGGCTCCCTCCGGTGGGGTGCTTCCAGAGGCGATGCGTGCGGATGTGCTGGCCGCCCTTGAGGCCGGCTTGTCCCTCGCGAGTGGTCTTCACACCCGGCTAGACGATGACCCAGTGCTGCATGCAGCGGTGCAGCCTGGACGTTGGATCTGGGATCTGCGCCGGGAACCCGCGGTTCTTCAGGTGGCGCAAGCGCGCGCTGCCGATCTGCCCTGCAAGCGCGTACTGGCCGTTGGTTCGGACATGGCCGTCGGCAAGATGAGTGCCTGTTTGGCTGTGCATGAGGCGGCGCTTCGCGCCGGCGTGCCCTCAGCCTTTGTCGGCACCGGTCAGGCTGGGATCCTGATCAGTGGGACGGGCGTTCCTTTGGATGCGGTGCGCGTGGATTACGCCGCTGGGGCGGTTGAAGCTGCGGTGACGGCTGCCGCGTCGACGCTGCCTGACACCGGGCTGGTGCTCGTGGAAGGGCAAGGGTCCCTCTGCCATCCAGGCTCCACGGCCACCCTGCCGTTGCTTCGAGGCAGCCAGCCGACGGCCTTGTTGATGGTGCATCGGGCGCAGCAGACGCGCATCGAACGGGTCCCGCAGATTCCCTTGCCACCGCTGCAGGAGCTGATTGCGCTCTGTGAGTCCTTGGCTGCGATCGGCCGTCCAGTCGGCGGTGAACCCCCACCGAAAGTGCGGGCGCTGGCCCTTAACACCGCGCGTTTGGACGAATCCGAGGCCACTGTCCTCAGTCAACAGCTCAGTGATCAACTCGGATTGGTCTGCAGAGATCCGATCCGTCATGGAGCGGATGATCTACTGGAAGCCTTGATGACCCCATGACCCCAAGGTGATGAGGTGAAAGGGCGAGCGAGGGGATTCGAACCCCCGAATAGCGGCGCCACAAGCCGCTGCCTTAACCACTTGGCGACGCCCGCCGCGTCGGTAAGAATCTACCAATTCATCTTCACTGGCCAAGCGCATGTCTTCGCCTCGCAGGCGCTGGCCTTCCGCAACTCTCGTTGCATCAGCGCTGCTGCTGGCCGGAAGTGGAGCTGCGCTTGCCCTCTCCAACCCGAGCCGATCGGACTACAGCGCTTTTGCCGGCCGTCAGTTGGTCAGCCTGGCCACCGAAGAAATCTGCCAGAGGCAAGTGCTGCCCTTGGTGCTTCAGCTCTGGATCAGTGATTGTCCGCGTCTGATCGCTGATCAACAAACAGTCTTGGCAACTCTGGCCGATCAATTCACCCGACGTTGGAATCTCGGACTGGCCAGTGTTTATGTGACTGAGGTTGGCGGTCAGGATCTTCTCCCCAGCCTGCGCCTTCCGAGCTATCGCGTCACCACTCTGGGCATTGCCGGTCAGTTTCTGATGCTGAATGCCTACTCCAAGGATGGCGATCGCGAATGAGTTCAATGCTGCAGACATCTCGCTCCGGTGCACTGAAGGCTCGCTGCCCCCGGTTGCTTCTTGAGACCGCCCTCGGGAACTCCGTTGATGTGCCGACAGCCGCGGGATCAGATGGCCTGATTCCCGTCTCGATCCGTTGGCGAGAAGGGGTGATCGATGCGGTCGAGCCTGTGCCGGAAGCCGAGGGCCTGGTGCTGCCGCGGCTGGTGGAGCCCCATGCTCACCTGGATAAAGCCTTTTCCTGGAAGGACCATCCCAACCCCGACGGCACGTTTGCGGCGGCTTTAGCGGCCAACTACCGAGAGCATCAGACGCGCACCCTCCAACAGGTGCAGGCCCGCGGCGAGCGTGCGCTTCAGTTGGCGTGGCGTCATGGTCTGAGAGCCATTCGTAGCCATATCGACAGTGTCGGGCCCGGTGCTGCCTGCAGTTGGGAGGCGCTCACCGCCCTGCGCCAGCAATGGCTTGATCGTCTGGAGCTGCAACTCGTGGCACTTGTGCCGGTGGAGCATTGGTCGACCCGCGATGGTGAGCAGCTGGCGGCCACGGTTGCTGCGGCCGGTGGTGCCCTCGGTGGTTTTATCCAGCCTCCTTGTCGAGGTCGACAAGAACGACGTGGCCTGCGACGGCTGCTGGAGCTGGCGAATCAGCTTGGGTGCCCTGTCGATCTTCATATCGATGAGGCCTCCTCACATCCGGCTGCAGGAATGCGTCAGCTTCTGCGGGTGATGGAAAGCATGGAGGTGTCGGTCCCGGTGACCTGTAGCCATGCCAGCAGCCTGGCGCTTCTGCGTGATGGCCCTCTGCGGCATCTGAGCGATCGGATGGCGCGTCAGCAGCTGCAGGTGGTCGCCCTGCCGCTCACCAATGGCTGGCTGCTCGGTCGCCAAGGCGACAACACCCCTCTGCGTCGACCGTTGGCACCGATCCGACAGCTGCAGACTGCTGGTTTGCGTGTGGCGGTCGGTGGCGACAACGTTCAGGATCCCTGGTTCCCCGGTGGGCAGCTTGATCCGTTGGCGTTGATGGCCATGAGCCTGCCCCTCGCGCAGCTGGCTCCCTGGGATCACCATGGTTTGAAGCCCTTCACGACCGATGCGGCTCAGCTGATGGGACTCGCTTGGGATGGCGTGCTGCGCATCGGTGCTCCAGCGGATCTGATCCATCTCCAGCAAGGGGGCTGGCCGGAATTGCTGGCCATTCCCAGCGCGCGGGGTGTGCTGGCTGGGGGAGAGTGGGTTCAGGGACCGTAGGTTCAGGGACAGTGGGTGAAACAGCAGTGGATTAAACAACAGTGGGTTGAAGATCAGCCGGTTTCAGATTCAATCGACCGTGCGTGAGGGGGGAGCCTGATGCTGACCAATGCCATGCGAAGCGAGCTGACCGCCATCTCTGGTCTGAGCGTGCTGACTGAGCCGGATGACCTGGAGCGTTATTCCCGCGATGCCTACGACTATTCGCCGGTGCTGCGGGAGCGATTGGCGGATTGTCGGGCCGATGTAGTGGTGCGCCCTGACAGCGTCGATGCGGTGGTGCAGGTCGCGGGGCTCTGCCGGCGCCATGGCGTGCCGCTCACGCTGCGTGGTTCGGGCACTGGCAATTACGGCCAGTGTGTTCCGCTCGAGGCCGGTGTGGTGATGCTGATGAGCCATCTCCGGTCCGTGCGTGCCATCGACCCGGTCACAGGCGACGTCACGGTGGAGTGCGGTTGTCTGCTGAAGGATCTGAACCGCGAGCTTGTGGCCCAGGGGCGTCAGCTGCGGTTGATGCCGAGCACTTGGCGCAGCGCCACGATCGGTGGATTCATCGCTGGCGGCTCCGGTGGCATTGGTTCTGTTCGCTGGGGATTTCTCCGCGATCCCGGGCACTTGCTCGGGCTGGAGGTGGTGACCCTGGAGCGGGAGCCCCGGGTGCTTCAACTCGAGGCCTCCGAAGCTGAAGCTCTCAACCATGCCTACGGCACCAACGGCATCCTGACGGCTCTCACGTTGGCCACTGCTCCGAGCATTGCTTGGCAGGAACTGGTGGTCGACTGCCCTGATTGGTCCACGGCCGTGGAGCTGGCGCGCCGTTGCTGTGCAGCGGCTATTGACCTGCACCTGTGCACGGTGTTGGAGGCAGCGGTGGTGGAGCAGCTGCCCCAGTGGGATCTGCCGGTGTCAGCGAAAGATCGTTTGTTGCTGCTTGTGGCGCCTGATGCGGTCAGCACTGTGCACCGATTGGCGACAGCAGCAGGAGCCGTCGTCACCCACCTGGGCTCCGAGGCCGATCGGCACGGCAATGGTTTGAAGGAGCTCACCTGGAACCACACCACCTTGCATCTCCGGCAACGGGATTCCGCCTGGACCTACTTGCAGATGCTGTTGCCCCAGCCTGAGCTCGCCTTTTTGGACAGCTTGAAACAGTCCTGGGGAGACGATCTGCTTTGGCATCTGGAAGGTGTGCGTCAGCAGGGGGCCCAGCGGTTAGCGGCCCTTCCTCTGGTGCGTTGGCGAGGGGCAGAAGCGCTGGAGCGCCTGATCCAGCAATGCCGCGATCAAGGCGCGCTGATCTTCAACCCCCATGAGCTCACGGTGGAGGGCGGTGGCCTCGGAGTGATCGATGGCGATCAGGTGGCCACGAAGCACCGTTTCGATCCGGCCGGATTGCTGAATCCAGGCAAGCTTGGCGGGTTCAGCAGTTGAGGCTGTCGCGGGTCAACACCCCAGTCACCGGGTTGATACCTTCGGCTTCCTGACAGAGGCGGCGTTGATCATCGCGGTCCAGGAGGGCATCACTGAAATCAGCTCCTTCCACTTGCGCTCCGGCGAAGCTGCTGCCGGAGGCAATCACGCCCACCAGCAGGGCATCGCGCAGATCCGTCCCGGTGAAGTCGGCACGATCCATCAGGGCATCACTGAGGTCGGCGCCATGAAAATTGGCATCCGCAAAGGCCCCTTGGGTAAAAATTGCGCCCGAAAGGTTGGTGTCGCTGAAATCAGCCCCACGGCCGACGGCACCGGCGAAGGAGGTATTGGTGAGCTGCTGTCCGTGGAAGTCCACGTCGCTTTGGTTGGTTAGGGTGTAGTCGACCCGTTCCTGGAACAGGGCTCGATCTTGCAGCCCCACCCCTGCCGAGGTGTCGAGGGCGATGGCCGACACCGGCATCAACCAGAGCATCAGAGCGAATGCGGCGAGGGCCTTCAGCAGCGCGTGCATGGCATGGAGGAGCGGCATGGCCTTCACTCTGCCTGCACCAAGCCGGTTTCCATGAGCTGACCGATCAAATAAAGAGATCCGGCGATCACGGGAGCGGTGGGCGGCCATCCTTCAGCCTGCAGCTGCCGCAGGGCCTCCGCTGCATTCACCGCTGATTTCAACTGCTCGGCCTGATGCGGACAGTGCGCTTTCAGTTGCTCTGCACTCCAGCTCGTGTGACCGGGTACCGGCACGATCCAAGCCTGATCACCGGGATGCAGAAGCTGGTTGAGCATCTCTGGGGCTTGTTTGTGTGCCTGAATCGCCAGGATCCAGTTCTGTGGCGTTCTGTCGGCTGACCAGCGGCGGCGTTCCTGGTCGAGTTGCACGGCCGCTGGTGGGTTGTGGGCACCATCCACGCGCACGCGCAGTCCTTGCCAGCGCATCCACTGCAGCCTCCCTGGCCATCGGGCCGCTGCCAATCCCTCACGGATTGCCGCATCGGGGATCGCGCCTGAGTCCCTCCCCATCCATTGCAGGGCAGCGGCGGCCACAGCTGCGTTGCCTTGTTGCCAGAGGCCTGGCAGCCCCAAAGTCCAGGTGTCATCCAGCGGGTCCACCCAGTCCAGGGTTCCCGCCATGGCCTTCACCCGCTGTTCGAGCACCTCCTGTACAGCGGCCTCTTGCGGACCACTCACCACGTGAGCTCCAGGACCGATGGCCGCGGCTTTCTCGGCAGCGATGGCCTGCAGGGTGGGTCCGAGATGCTCGCGATGGTCGAGACCAATGGAGCCCACGGCGATCAAGGGCCGTTGTGGGTGGGCGGTGGTGGCATCCAGTCGACCGCCCAGCCCAGCCTCCAGCACCAGCCAGTCGGGCTGTTGTTGATCGAAATGCACGAGGGCGGCGCAGATCAGTTGTTCGAAGGGCGTCAGACGATGCTCTTCGACCACAGGCTGCAGTGATTCCAGGATCTTGCGCAGCGTTTCAATCCTGATGAGAGCGTCATCGACCCGGATGCGTTCGCACCAGCTCACGAGATGGGGTGAGGTGGTCAGGCCGGAACGAAGGCCCGCCGCCATTAGGCCGTGATGGATCAAACAGGCGATCGATCCTTTGCCATTGGTGCCCACCACCTGAACGGCGGGGATCGATCCTGCAGGGCTCTGCAGATGTTTCAGTGCCAACTGCATCCGCTCCAGGGACAGATCCATGCCCCGCAGATCAAATCGCGGCAGCAGGTCACTCAAGTCCTGCGGATGGGATGACGACGATCGCTCCACTCAGGTCACGCGGACCAGGGCTCGTTCCAGCCTGGTGAGCAGGATCTGCACTTCGCGGGAGCTGATCACCAAGGCCGGCACCATCCGAACCACCTGGGCACCAGCGGGCACCAACAGCAACTGTTCTTCCAGCGCTGCTTTCACCACATCAACGGCCTGGATGCCGCAGTCGTCTTTCAGCACGAGTCCCTGCAGAAGGCCCCAGCCACGGCTACCAGCCAGCTGATCTGGATAACGCTCGACCAGTCGGTTCAGACCGGCTCGCAATTGATCGCCGCGTTGGCGCACATTCCTGAGCAGATTGCGTCGTGCGATTTCGCTGGCCACTGTCAGCCCCGCACGACAGGCGAAGGGGTTGCCTCCGAAAGTGCTCGCATGGTCCCCGGGTTCGAACACATCCGCGTTGCTCCGCACCATGAGCGCTCCCACGGCATGGCCACCTCCTAGGCCTTTGGCCAGCGTCAGCGCGTCAGGGACCACACCGAGCTGTTCATAGCCCCAAAGCGTGCCGGTGCGACCCATGCCCACCTGCACCTCATCAAAGATCAACAGAATGTTGCGGGCATCACAGTGTCGGCGGATCGCCTTCATCACGTCAGGATCACCCGGGTTCACGCCGCCCTCACCCTGCAGAGGTTCGATCAGCACGGCAGCCACGCGTGGACCGTTCTGTTCAAGACGTTCGAGCAACTGTTCGAACTCTGTGAGGTCGTTGTAGGTGAAGAACTCGAACCCTTCGACCATGGGCTCGAAGCCCTGGTGATAGCGAGGTTGGCCTGTGGCGCTGACGGCGGCGAGTGTGCGTCCGTGGAAGCTGGCGGCCGCGGTGATAATCACCGGACGCTCGATGCCTCGCTTCTGATGGCCGTGCTTGCGGGCCAGCTTGATGGCGGCCTCATTGGCTTCAGCACCGGAATTGCAGAAGAAGACGCTGTCGGCGCAGCTGTTCTTCACTAGCCAGGCTGCCAGTTGTTCTTGTTCCGGAATTTGGTACAAGTTCGAGACGTGCTGAAGCTTGCTCAACTGACCCGTCAGGGCTTTGCGTATCGCACGGTTGCTGTGGCCCAGGGTGCAGGTGGCGATCCCGGCGACAGCATCCAGATGGCGCCGGCTCTGGTCATCCCAGACCCAGCATCCTTTGCCCCGGAGCAAGGCGATCGGGAAGCGGTTGTATGTGCCCATCACCGCGGCTGACGGAGTCACTGGCGAGGCATCCACCATGGATCTGTAAGGGCTGGTCCCAGAGGGGAACGAACGTGGTGCCATTCTCCCGTAGCACCCTCCCGGATGCCTTGAAATCAGTCATCCAACCTTGAAATTGAAACCCAACCATCGCTTGGTTCGTAGGTGCGGCTTCACCTCGACTTGTCAGGAATTCACCAATTGCTTGCATTGCAGCTTCGGCGCGGTTTCATGGCACCAATACAGTTGCCTGCGCTGGCATGTCCGAGCTTCTTAAGCGTCAGATTGAGCGACTCGAGACAGATATCGATCTCTCAACGGATTGGCTTGAAATCCGTTACTTGATGTCTGAATTGGATCAGTTGAAAGCGTTGTACGAAGAGTCTGGCGCTGAGGCTGCCTAGCGCATCTTGGACAACGCCGACGCCTCGTCTGAGACGCGTCTGTGGATTATTGAGCTCGCACTAGGCCTCTTTTTGCACCATCTCCGATCCTCCCAAGGACCGACTTGCGGACGCTAAGTCGTACATCTCTTGATGGATGTTGGGTGATTCCTGAGTGAACCAGTCGGTGTAGCGCGGCATCTGGATCACTTTTTTACCAAAATTCAGGATTTGGTACTCAAGGGAGATGAAGTCAGCGCCGAACCGATAGCCAAGGTCCACCAGGATCTTGCCGGTTTCCGCTGGGAGGTTAATCGAGGCTTCCGTCTGATTGGATCGCACCTCGATTGTTTTGGAGGCGATGGACTGATCCCCTGAGATGTCCCGAATTCTGATAAAGAGTGTGGAGCCAAACTCTCGGTCGATCATTGCTCTCGTTTCTGATCTGAGCTGCCACTGGCAGCGCAGGGCTCCAGATGTTTGTTTGGTCGCAAAAAACGAATTATCTCCGATTTTTGGATCGGTCGACCTCTTTTTTTTATTTGCTATTCCAAGGATCGAAAGCAACCACTTCATATAATTAACTCTCTTTGGTGGTGAATAGGCTTTCTAACCTGTGATCGAATGTTTTCCGAAGGCTTCGCATTGATGCTTAACGCTTGATGCTTTTACGGTCGTAACTCGATCACCAAACCATGGCAAGCTTCAGGATTGCCGTGACGGATGACACCATCCTCCCGTTTGCAGGTGCCTGATTCGCGCCATGGCGGTTCGTCGCCGTTTGTTCAGCATTCGACCTGAGCTTCTGGGAGATGGATGCTGTTGCGAGTCTTCTTGCCCTTTGCCGCCAATGGCTGGGACGATCATTCGATCTTGAAGGCAAGCCATCGATCGGCGACGTTGGCTGAACGTTGCTTGACCACCATCCCCGTTGGAGGGTGTTGCGCATCACGCCAGTGCTGACGCTGAGGAATTCACGCGACAGCTTGATCAGTCAAGCTCTGCATGGTGGCTTCAATACAGGCGGTCGGACTTGAACCGACAAGAGTTGCCCCGGCGCATTTTGAGTGCGCTGCGTCTACCAATTCCGCCACGCCTGCACGTGGTTTGGATGGATGCTACACGCTGGCAGCCCGTCATCAACACGGCACGGATTGTTCGCCAAGTGGTGTGTCTTCCGTGGCATTTGCCCGCCGAATTCCTTCACTTCGATTGCAGAACTCACCGTCGATGCATCGATCCATCCTGATGCAACCTGAGCGGGTGCTCATGCGATCTTCAACCCTGTCTTTTTGCCGATTGACGACCCTTCCGGCTCAGCATTAGCAGCGCTCAAGTCGTGCGCCGCTTCCTTTGAGCTTGGCCTCGATTCCGGCATAGCCCCGATCCAGGTGATTGAGGCCGCTCACTTGTGTTTTGCCCTGAGCCACAAGGCCCGCCAGCACCATTGCCGCTGAGGCTCTCAAGTCGGTTCCTTTCACCGGTGCTCCGCTTAGGCAGGGCACACCCTCCACCACGGCGCTGTTGCCTTGAACGCGGATCGCTGCGCCCATGCGCTGGAGTTCCGCCACATGCTGCATGCGGTTTTCGTAGATCTTTTCGGTGATCACGCTGGTGCCTTTCGCGGTGGCCAGCAGAGCCATGAACGGTGCCTGGAGATCGGTAGGGAAGCCAGGGAAGGGTTGTGTAGTGATGTCAATGCCCTGGATTTCACCAGGAGTGATCACGATGCCGTCGCCGTCGAACTCCAGCTTGCAACCGCAATCTTTCAGCTTCTGCAGCACAGCGCTGAGATGGTCGGGAATCACCGGCGCGACCCGCAGGGCGGAGCGGGTGATGGCTGCTGCCAATAGAAATGTTCCGGCCTCGATTCGGTCAGGAATCACCGTGTAGTCGCAACCCTGCAAGCGTTCGACACCTTGGATCGTGATCGTCGGACCGCCGGCGCCGCTGATGCAGGCGCCCATGGCGTTGAGCAGATTGGCTAGGTCTTGAACCTCAGGCTCCTGCGCGGCGTTTTCGATCACGCTGGTGCCATCGGCCAGCGTGGCGGCCATCAGGATGGTTTCGGTGGCGCCGACGCTCGGGCAGTCCAGAACAATCGAATTGCCTTTTAAGCGTTGGCTCTTACCGGGAACAGCGGCCGTGACCACCCCATGTTCAACGGTCACCATGGCTCCGAGTGCCTTGAGGCCTCGGATGTGCTCCACCACAGGACGCGCTCCGATGCGGCAGCCACCTGGCAGGGGGACCTTGGCGTGGCCTAAGCGAGCCAAGATGGAGCCGATGGCGAAGAAGCTGGCACGGAGGCCGTTCACCAGCTCGTAGGGCGGCTCTGCACTGGTCAGGGTGGCGGCGTGAAGTCGCACCGTTTCATGGCTGCGCTCGACGGCCACGCCCATCGACATCAGGATTTTCGCCATCCCATCGATGTCAGTGAGCGGCGGCACGTTGTGCAGCGTCAGGGGCTCATCGGTGAGCAGAGCCGCTGTCATCAGCACCAAGGCGGAATTCTTGGCTCCACTGACGCGCAATTCACCCTCTAGTCGGTGCCCTCCATCGATCTCAAGGTGCGGCTTGAGAATGTCTTGAGACGCGGGAGCCGCGACTGTCATTCCTTGGGATTTCTGGAGGAACGCCCATCTTGGCCAGAAGGTCTGAGACCGTCTAGACGGCCGGCCCTCAAAGTGGCTTTTGGGCTGGAGCCAGAGCAGCGTGGCGATGTCGTATGTTTCACAGGTCGCTTGGTCGACGCACGCCAGCGGATGTGGCGGAATTGGTAGACGCGCTAGTTTCAGGTACTAGTGGCAGCAATGTCGTGGGAGTTCAAGTCTCCCCATCCGCACTATCTTGTTGGAGTCAATCTCCGACAACCGGCCATGATTGTTTTGAAGATCTCCAACTCATCGGAGGTGGTGGCTTCCAAGGTCGGAAAGTTTCTGGAATTTCTCACGCCCGACAACATCGACCAGTCGGCTGTTGAAGATCAGGTGATCAAAAAGTTGGTTGAGAATCTCGCAGCCGAAGGAATTAAAGGCGAGATCGCTGCTGTGAACGGCATGGATATTGAAGGCAAAGAGCTGAGCCTTCATGAAGGGTTGAAAGTGCGGAAACACGCCAGCTTTTGAGGTGAGCCCCTTGGCGGAACAGGCGGCTGATCTGATCTCCAGTCGTCGCAATCCGTTGATCCGGCGTCTGCGAATGCTGTCTTCGCCGTCTGGCCGACAGCAGGACGGTCATCTGTTGCTCGAAGGCACCCACCAACTCCAAGAACTGATGGCTCTGAAGGACCAGCTCCCAGAGCCAGTTCAGGTGTTCGCTACGACGGATTGGCTCGACGCCCATACGGCCTTTCTGCAGCGACTGTCGGGTTTTATTCGTGTGCAACCGATGTCGGACGTTGCCCTGAAGGCGGCCTTGTCCACGGTGAATCCGGACGGTGTGGCCTGTCTTCTCCCTCTCGAGCGGTTGCCAACGCCTGGGTCAACACCATCGTTTGTGTTGGCGCTTGATCGTGTTCAGGACCCCGGCAATCTGGGCACTTTGCTGCGCACTGCCCTTGGGGCTGATGTGGAGCAGGTGTGGCTGGCGGCGGGTGCTGACCCGCTTGCTCCGAAAGTGCTGCGTTCAGCGGTCGGCGCTGTGCTGCGTGTGCCCTTCCGACGCTTCGGGCCCACCCACGATGTCGGCGTGGAACAACTCGCCTTGCAACTCCGTCAGGCCCGAAAGCGAGGCCTTCAGGTAGTGGGCACCCTGGTGCCCGATGCTGCAGCCGGTTGTTCTGTCATCCCTTATTGGGAGCTGGATTGGTGCCAACCCACGGTGTTGGTGCTCGGCAATGAAGGATCAGGCCTGCATCCATTGCTCCAAGCCTGTTGCAGCCATGGTGTGACCCTGCCCCATAGCCCTCGGTTGGAGTCGTTGAATGTGGCAGCTGCAGCGGTTCCTCTCCTTCTGGAACGTCGACGGGCGACAATGACCGCTTCCACGCAACACTCCGGGTGAGCGACGCCAGTTTCGACTTCGATGTGATCGTGATCGGTGCCGGCTACGGCGGTTTCGATGCGGCCAAACACGCCGCTGAACATGGTCTGAAAGTTGCGATCATCGAATCCCGAGACATGGGCGGGACCTGCGTCAATCGCGGCTGTGTTCCCTCCAAAGCGTTGCTGGCGGCGTCCGGCCGGGTTCGTGAGCTTGCCGATGCTGAGCATCTGTCCGGTTTCGGTATTCATGCAGCGCCGGTCCGGTTTGAGCGCCAGAAGATCGCGGACCATGCCAATGATCTGGTGGCCACGATCCGCAGCAACCTCACCAAGACCCTCGAACGGGCCGGTGTCACCATCATTCGCGGCAAGGGACGGCTGGCGGGCCCTCAACAGGTGGGTGTCCGTGAGGTCAGTGGAGTGGATCGGGTGCTCACAGCCCGTGATGTGATTCTGGCAACGGGATCTGATCCCTTTGTGCCCCCTGGGATTGAAACCGACGGTCGCAGTGTGTTCACCAGTGATGAGGCGGTGAATCTTGAGTGGCTGCCGCGCTGGATCGCCATCATTGGCAGCGGTTATATCGGTCTGGAATTCGCGGATGTGTACACCGCGTTGGGTTGCGAGGTGACCATGATCGAGGCCCTGGATCGGGTAATGCCCACCTTCGATCCAGACATTGCCAAGCTGGCGGCTCGCAAGCTGATCGATGGGCGGGATATCGATGCCCGTTCCGGCGTGTTGGCCAAGTCGATCAAGCCTGGCGCTCCTGTCCAGATCGAGTTGGTCGACATGGAGACCCGCAACCCTGTGGAAACCTTGGAGGTGGATGCGGTACTGGTGGCGACGGGCCGTGTTCCCAGCAGCAAGGATCTCAACCTTGAGGCATTTGGCGTTGAAACCAACCGGGGTTTCGTGCCCATTGACGACCGGATGCGTGTGCTGGCCAACGATCAGCCCGTGGACCATCTTTGGGCGGTCGGTGATGTCACTGGCAAGTTGATGCTGGCCCACACCGCTGCTGCTCAGGGCACCGTTGCCATCGACAACATCCTTGGCCACAACCGGGAGATCGACTACCGCAGCATCCCTGCGGCGACCTTCACCCACCCCGAGATCAGCTCGGTCGGTCTGAGTGAAGCGGATGCCAAGCAGGAAGCGGCCGATCAGGGCTTCGAGTTGGGTGTTGTCCGCAGCTACTTCAAGGCCAACTCCAAGGCTCTGGCCGAGCTGGAGAGCGAAGGGTTGATGAAGCTGCTGTTCAACAAGGTCACTGGTGAGGTGCTGGGAGCGCACATCTATGGGCTGCATGCCGCTGATCTGATCCAGGAGGTGTCCAACGCTGTGGCCCGCCGTCAGAGCGTGCGTCAGCTGGCTACGGAGGTTCACACCCATCCCACCCTCAGCGAAGTCGTTGAAGTGGCCTACAAGCAGGCTGCAGCTGCGCTTCTCGCCGCTGCCTGAGTTCAATTCGCGTTGCTACCAGCCATGGAGATTCGTCGTCGCCCACCCAACCCCAAGGTTCAGGTGGCTCATCTCGAATACGCGATCCCGCATGAGGACAGCGAACCGCGCAACATCCTCGAAAAGATCGTCTGGGAAAAAGACCGGGAAATCGAGACAGCCCGTCAGCGCATGCCGCTGGCGCAGCTGAAGGCCCGGGTCGCAAAGCTGCCTGCACCGCGGGATTTTCTTGGGGCCTTACGTGCGGCGCCGGTGATGCCGGCGGTGATTGCCGAGGTGAAAAAGGCCAGTCCCAGCAAAGGGGTCATCCGCGAGGATTTTGACCCAGTGGCGATTGCGCGTGCCTATGCCGCTGGTGGTGCCAGCTGCCTTTCCGTGCTCACCGACAAGACCTTTTTCCAGGGTGGGTTTGATGTGCTGATTGCTGTGCGTGAGGCCGTCGATCTGCCCCTGCTCTGCAAAGACTTCATCCTGAGCCCTCATCAGCTGTATCAGGCCCGCGCCGCCGGCGCCGATGCTGCACTGCTGATTGCGGCGATCCTCTCGGATCAGGATCTGGCTTACCTGCGCAAAGTGGCCAAGACGCTCGGTCTCACGGTGCTGGTGGAAGTGCACGACGAGCAGGAGCTGGAGCGGGTGCTGACCATCGGAGAATTCCCCCTGATTGGTATCAACAATCGGGATCTCACCAGTTTTGAGACGGATCTGGCCACCACCGAGCGGTTGATGGAGCGTTTTGGTGAGCGACTGCGTCAGCAAGGTGCCCTGCTGGTCAGCGAGTCAGGTCTGTTTGCGCGACCTGATCTGGATCGGGTGCAGCAAGCCGGGTCCGGAGCGGTGCTGGTGGGGGAGGCGCTGATGCGTCAGCCGGATGTTGAGGCGGGTTTGCGCCAGTTGGTTCAGGGTTAATGGAGTTGATTGGTGCTTAAAAAGCGCTGAATCATTCCCCAGGACCCCAGGGTCACCTTCATCCCGACGAGGATGTTGAGGATGGGGAGCAACCCTCCACTAAGCACAGCTCCGTAATCGCCGGTCGGCAGATTGATGCCCTCCAGAAGGAGCAAGCTGAGCACGATGAACAGCAGCACAGCGCTCTCTTCAAGCACTTCGGCCCGCATGGATCGATAAGCCCGCATCGCCTCTGCGGAGCCACCGAAGAGAAGCACCAGCGCCAGAGCTGTTCCGCCGGCCACCCCTGCTGCAAATCCACCACCCGGACTCAGGTGTCCTCGCACAGCCAGTTCAACGGCGATCAACGTATTGAGAACGGTGGCGATGCGAAACAACATCACCACTGCTTCATCATCGGCGGGTTTCAGTTGTTCACTGGCGACTTCGTCGTGAAGCAGCTGGTGAACACCCATTGAGGCCAGCGTGAACACGATCACTTCCCCCACCGTGTCGTAAAGCCTCAGATCGAGAACAATCGGTGTCACCACGTTGGGCACACCGAATTGATCCACCAGCGCTGTTGCTGACAGTGGACCGGGGACCACCTGGTTCATCCCTTCGACCAGCCCGCATCCGGCGTTGACCAGCGTGATCACGAAGCCCATCAGCGCCAGCAAGGGCAAGAAAAAGCGCGTCATTGGCTTGTCAGAGAAGGATCCAAAACAAGATTCATGGCCTTCGCCGTGGCGGGGTCTTGGGTCATGAGTGCGTCAAGCAGGGATCGGTGTCGCATCCGAACGCTGGGGTGCTCGTTTGCGTCGCCAATCCAGGTGGCATGCAAATCTCCCTTGTCCTTGGCAGGTGCTGTGTCGACCAGCTCGAGTTGCAGCCCCACCGTTGTGAGCAAGCGTTTGAGTTGTTCCTTCTGCTCCAGCGGCATCGGCGCCTGTGGATCCTGCAGAAGTCGGAATGTGGTGGTGTGTTTGATCGCCACCGAATACAGGAGGGTGGACAACAAGGTGCCAACGAGAGCTTCGGTGAGTGCCACATCGACGGCGCCGTAGGTGGCGAACAACAGGGAAGCAAAGCCCCCGAGAGCGCTACGCAGCACCAAGGCTTTCCAGGGGTCATCACAGCGCACCAGTGCCAGACCAATCAGGGGGATGCCCAGCAAAGGGGGCAGGACATAGGTCGGAGTCATCGGATCGCCTCCTCATGCAGAACGCCGGTTTGCGGATCCGTGGCTTGGTCTGCCGCCAGTCGGCTGAGCACAATGCTGAAGGTGGAGTTCCAGAGCACCAGGCTGATCAGGCTGAGCAGCAGCAACGGCCATTCGCGACTTCTGAGCAGCAGCAGTCCGCTCACGATCGACAGCGATCCGATCGTGTCGGCGACCGTGAGCGCGTGCAGTCGAAAAAAGATCGATCGCCGCAGCAGCAGCGGCAGCGTTCCCCAGAACCACAGCAGGATGCCAAGGCCAATCAGGCCCCATGCCAAGCTCGGCAAGACAGGGGTTGAGAGCAGGGCGTTCATGGTGCGTCTCCTGCCCAACGCGCTAAGAGCACAAGGCCAGCATCGCCACTGATCAAGGTCACCACAGCGACTAGGCCCAGCATCCAGTCGTCGCGCAGTACGGACAGCACAAGAAGAATCACTGGCAGTCGCACCGACAGACTTCCCAAGCAGGCGATCCGCGACATGCGGCAACCCGTCTGGATCAGGGCCAGCGTGGCCAGCAGTGCTGCCACTTCCATGAGGTCGAGGGCGAGCTCTGCGGCGGTCATGGCAGTTGCTCCAGATGGGTTCGCACGGACTCGCGGGTGGTTTTCAGAACGAGTGTTGTGGGCGTGAAGCAGACCATCACAAGCCAGCTAAATCTCAGCAGTGGATCGCGCCCGGCCCATGGAGGCCATGGGTCGTCCTGAACCTCGGGCCGGCTCTGCAAACCTTGGAATGGGAGTAAGAGACCTTCTTTGAGGCCTTGAACCGTTGTTGTCGGAATCATCCGGAGCATGGCGATCAGGTTGCTGCGATTGGTTTTGCGCTGGTTCAACGGCGGCATCAGCAGGGCAACGCCCAGGCCAATCAACACATTGAGAACGCTCAGGCTGGAACTGAGCAGCAGCCAGGCCGCCAGGATTGCGGCGATCTGAAGGGGGCTGGCGGATCGTTTCATGGCAGGGCGGCTCCCATTGAAAAGGTGTTGCTGATCACCGTTGCCAGCAGCAAGGTGAGTCCTGTGGCCACCACGATGGCTCTGAAACGTTCCAGGTCCGGAGGCCTCCAGCCGCGCAGTGATGGACGCACCATGCGTTCACCGATCACTGCCAGACCAAGCACCAGGGCAGTTTTCAGCAACGGTGTTCCACTCAATCCGAGGGGTTGATTCAGCACGGCAGTGAGGACGTACAAGGTTCCGCACAGCACCCAGATGCCGGTGACTGGGATGGCAGGGATGTCACGGGATCGGGTTTCCGCGAGTGCTGGTTGGCTTGACCAGCGATCCGGCAGCAGTTTCACCAGAACCAAAGCTGTGATCAGTCCGAGCCAGCCCACCACAGCGGCCACCGGTGGCGGCAATGCTTGGACCAGGGCCTCTTTGGCGCCGTAGCCAAGACTGATCGGCAGGCCGATCAGGGATAGGCCTGCCAGCAGCATCGGCCAACCGATTCGGCCTGGGATGTTCTGTTGTTGCAGGGATCGAATCGAGCGCGTCGGCAGTCCCCCGACCCCAAGAAACAGCGCGGCTTTCCCGAGACCATGGGCCAGGGCATACAGGCCGGCCGCCGTAGGAACCAGAAGCGCGAAACCCATCTGCGACACCGTGCTCCAGGCCAGCAGGCGTTTGATGTCGTCTTGCACCAAGGCCCCGACCCCGCCAATCACCACGCTCAACAGGCCAAAAATCAGCATCAGTTGCGCCGCCTGCGCGTTGATGAGGCCTAATTGGCTGAGGGGGGCGATGCCAGCGGTCACCACACTTCCAGAGAGCAGCGCTGACATATCGGCTGAAATGGCCGCATGGGTTTTTGGCAGCCAAAACCCCGGCAGGAAGGCTTCGGATTTGATCAGTAAACCCACCACCATCAAGACGATGGCGACACCAGGAGCGCCCGCGGCAGCGTTGATGGCAAAGGATCCCGAGGTGGCGTAGACGATCAGAACTCCCAAGAGGAAGAGTTGCATCGCCAGATCGCCAAGCAGCAGATAGCGAAACGCGACCCAGAGGCTGGCTCGATGCTTGAGATCCACCATCAGCAGGAAACTGACGATCGAGATCAGCTCAATTGCCACATAGATGCTGACCAGATCGGCTGCCAGATAAATCGAGTTGAGGGCCCCATGCAGCACCAGCAGCAACACCACGCGCAGGTGACGGCTGTGTTGCTGGGTTTCCTGCAAAGCGATCGCCAACAGCACCAGCGCATTCAGCAGCACAAAGGGCAGTTGCGGTGTGTCGAGCTGCAGGGTGACGGCCGGATTCACGCTGATGGTGAGTGGCAGCAGGGATGCCTGAGGCCCCAGATAACAAGCGGCGACCAACAGGCTTAGGCCTGGCATCGCGAACAACAACCCACGCCCGAGCTTGGGTAGCAGTGCGGCCAGAAAGGCCGCGATGGCTGGAAGCAACAGCCATCCCAGGATCAGGCTGGCTGCTGTCATGGCCCTGTGACTTCACGATCAAAGTCATCAACGCGCAGCAGTGGATGCTCTCGTGCCATGTGGCGGAGCAGCACCAGCGCCAGGGCTTCCACCGAGAACCCGATCACGATCGCCGTGAGAATCACCCCCTGGGGGAAGGGATCGGCGATGAAGGGTGAGACCTCGTTTTGAAGGCTGATAATCGGCGGCACCAGCCCGGTGCGTGAGGCCACCACGATGAACAGGGTGATCACCCCGGTTGCAGCCACATCGATCGAAAACAGTTTGGACAGCAGGCTCTGGCGCATCGCAAAGCCCCCCAGGCCAATCAGGCAGGTGATCAGTGCCGCTCCGATTGGAGCGACGGGTGACAGTTCCATTACCGTCTCCACTACGAGGCGATCGTATGGCAGCGCTTGATCAGGTCACGATCGCCGTGGCTACGCCGATCAGGCTTTCCACGGGCACAGGGCCGAAGTGCCGGCTGTCGGTGCTGGCCTGTGAATTATCACCGCGCAAGTCCAGCTGCTGATCGGTGCATCCAGACAGGCGTTTGGTGATGATGAGATCAGGCTTGGTGGGATGCCTGCAGACCACGATCGATCCGGTCTGGGGCAGCGCTTGACCCAGTCGATGCGGCTTCACCAGCAGTCGCTGCCCTGGGTTCAGCGCTGGCAACATCGAGGGTCCCTGCACTTCGAACAGGCGTCGTCGTCCCAAAAAAAACAGCAGCAGATCCTTAGGACCTGCTGCTGGGAGAGATGGGGCCAGCTTGAACGGTGTGGTCAGGATGCCGTCACCCAGGCGTCGTTGCGCCCTTTGGACTGCCAAAACATGCCGTGGACTTTCTCAACGGCAGTCATCAATTCCTCAGCTTTGGCCTGATCGATGTTCACCTTGCAGGCACTGCAGAGTTTGGCTGCTTTCCAGAAGGTGTCGTGGAGATCAGGGAAGGTGGCGAGGTGATCAGGCTTGAAGTAGTCGGTCCAGAGGATCATCAGCTCCTTCTTGGCCTTGGCGGCTTCCTCTTCCTTGATCGCGACATAACGCGAAAAGGTGTTGTTGTAGGTCGCCAATGCAGCAGCATCACCAGCTGCAGGAGCCTCCATGCCCTTGAGTTTCTTGGTCATGGAGAGAACGGCTTCCGCTGCAACGCGAGCGGAGGCCGGGTCATAGACGCCGCAAGGGCCGTCGCAGTGGGCCTGCACTGCCTCTGCAGGCAGGGCTTGGAAGAAGGCTGAAAGTGCCGTGCGGAACATTCGGGTGGGTCATCAACTGCCGTTGCTACAGCCTAACTGGCGCTCAAGACTTGATGTCTAGGAGCTCGACGTCAAAGATCAAGGTGGCGTTGGGAGGAATCACACCACCAGCACCGCGTGCGCCGTAACCGAGGTCTGGGGGAATCACCAGCTTGCGCTTGCCTCCCACTTTCATGCCCTGGACACCTTCGTCCCAGCCTTTGATCACGCGGCCTGCCCCCAGGGGAAAGCTGAAGGGCTTGCCACGGTCGTAGCTGGCATCGAATTGGGTGCCGTCTTCGAGGGTGCCGCGGTAGTGCACCACCACGGTTTGACCGGCGGTGGCTTCAGCGCCGTCGCCAACTTCGATGTCAGTGATGCGCAGGCCGCTGGCGGTGAGTTGCGACTTTTCAGCACTCATGGGGCCGCCGAGCGCGGAGGCGTCAGCCTGGTTGGAGTCAGGAGCCATGGCGAAAAGGGTGGGATTGGTCTCTTCAGGATCCAGCTCCATCGGGCTGGAGTTGGCGGTCAGATCGGCGGTCTGAACCGCTGCTGATTGCGCGGCGGGTGCAGGCACAGCGGCCACCACGGTGGAGGGAGCCACGATCTGGCTCACCAGGGCCACCAGCAAACAGGCAATGCAGACGGCGGAACTGATCAGGATGTCGCGCACTGAAGGTCGGTTCGTTCAGCGCAATTCTGGCAGGTTCATTCCTGACGCTCCCGTTGTCGCAGTTGCTGCTCCAGCCTGTCAATTCGGCCACGCAGTTCGTCGAGTTCCTTTTGGCTGGCCAGCCCGAGATCCTGAAGAAGATTGTCGCGGTTGCGCTCCAGGTTGCGCCCCATCTGCTGCTCCAACTCAGGGGTTTCGCCGCGCAGTGCCTTTAAGACGTCATCCACGAGGGCGGAGGCATGGGTGGCATCCAGGCGTCCGCTGCGCACCCACTCCTGGGTGACATCGCGCAAGCGATCAGCCACCAGCGTGGTGGTTCCCAGGCCGCGGAGCAGCAGCTGTTGCAAGGGATTGGCGGTCTCCATCGCGCATCGCGGTTCAGTCTCAGTTCAGGATGACGGGATCCAATGGGGCTGACCATGGGCAATGACCGATCCCTGCTGCTGCAGGGGCTTGCCGGGGGTGTGCTGGCGGGCCTCGGTCTCTGCTGGTCTGGGCCCTGGTGGATGCTGCCTGCTTTGGCACTGCTGTGGTCATCGGCGCGTTCTCCGTGGGCGGCAGCGCTCTGGGGTGCAGTGGCCATCGCCATCAGCCACAGCTGGCTGCTGGCGCTCCACCCCCTCACTTGGCTGGGGGTGCCGGGTCTGCTCAGCCTCCCTTTGGCGATAGCGGTGTGGCTGATCTGCGCGCTGGCTGCTGCTGTGCTGACCGGGGCCTGGAGTGTTGTCGGCCGTTGCTTGCCATCCCCAGGCACCCTCCCGCATGCCCTGGTGCTAGCGCTGATCTGGGGGCTGATGGAAACGCTGCTGGCCCGAGCACCGCTCTTCTGGATTGGTGTGGGCGGCAGCGTGTTGCCTGGAGATCCCTGGCTGGCTGGACTCTCCCGCTGGATGGGTGCCGGCGGCCTGGCAACGGTGCAATTGATCCTGGGATGGGGGCTCTGGAAGCTCTGGCTGTGGTCCAGGTCGCACGCCGGCTTGTCGTGGCGCTGGTGGAGCCTGGTGGCGCTGGCTCTGACGGTGGTGCACGCCATCGGGGCGTTGGCTTTCTACGCCGGAGCTGCTGGGCAGCCCTCGGGTGATGTCATCTCCTTGGCCCTTTGGCAGCCGGCGATTCCCACGCGGGAGAAATTTAGTGATCGTCGCCAGGCCGAGCTTCCTGGGCGTTTGCGCGCGGTCGAGGCTCGCGCGCAGCGTGATGGGGCGGAGCTGTTGCTGGCGCCGGAAGGGATGCTGCCCCTGGATCGGCGTCGGTTCGAGGGCAACGCGCTGCCCGTGATGAGTGGAGGCTTTCGTTGGGTGGCCGGTCAGCAACGCAGCGCACTCCTCCTGCTCGACCCCCAGAGTTCGGGTCCGCCCAAGGCGATTGACAAGCACCGGTTGGTCCCTTTGGGGGAATGGGTTCCCGCATGGCCTGGGCTCAGTGGTCTCTCGGCTGTGGGTGGGCTGGAAGCTGGGCCCGCTTCGCGGTTGTGGCCATGGGGCGGTCCTCCTGCAGCGGTGGCCATCTGCTACGAGATCAGCAATGGCACAGCCCTAGCCCGTGCCGTGGCGGATGGGGGGCAGTGGATTCTGGCTGCGGCCAATCTGGATCCCTATCCACAGCTCCTACAGCGTCAGTTTCTGGCCCTGGCTGGTTTGCGCAGTCTGGAAACCGCACGACCGGTGGCCTCCGTTGCCAACACAGGGCCCACGGCCATGATCACGACGCACGGCCAGGTCACCGACTCCCTGGCCTCGATGCGTCCTGGTCAGCTTCAGGCTGTGTTGCAACCCACCGACGGCGTCACGTTGTACGTGCGCTGGCGGGAATGGCCGCTCTGGTGGGCGCTTCTGGCTGCTGTGCTGGCGCTGTTTAAAACGAGCTCTGGATTAGGCCTCCCCCCAGCACTGCTTCGCCGTCGTAAAACACCGCCGCCTGACCAGGCGTGATCGAGAACTGCGCATCCGTAAAGGTGAGGCGGCAGCGATGGGGACGGCCTCCAGCGCGATCGGTATCGGAGGGCTCGATGCTGGTGAGTTGTGCCATCACAGGGGCGCTGCGGTAGCGCACCTGCACCTGCACTTCAAGACTTTGGCCTGGCTCTGGGGGTGCCATGGAGATCCAGTTGACGGCACCCACCTCACAGCCGTTGCGACCGGCTTCGGAGCGGGGCGCCACGATCACCCGATTCATGGCTGCATCCAGACGGATGACATGCAGCGGCTCGCTCCAGGCCACGCCGAGTCCTTTGCGCTGACCGATGGTGAAGTGTTCGATCCCATCGTGTTCACCGACGACGGTGCCGTCCTGAAGCACAATCTCCCCCTGGCGTGGCGGGAGGTAGGCATCCAGGAAGGCCCGCATCGAGCCATGGTGATCGGCGAGGCAAAGGTCCTGGCTTTCAGGTTTTTCAGCAGTGCGGAGACCATGGCGGCCCGCTTCGAGGCGGGTGTCGGGCTTGGTGAGTTCCCCGAGGGGAAACACGACGCGGGAGAGCACGTCCTGGTTGAGGTCATAGAGGAAGTAGCTCTGGTCTTTGCGGCTGTCGAGGCCACGCAGCAGCTTCCAACGCCCACTCGTGGCATCCAGCCGGATCCGGGCGTAGTGGCCGGTGGCTACGCGCTCCAGCCCCCGTTCCTGGCGTGCCCAATCGAGCATGGGGCCAAACTTCACCGCCCGATTGCAACGGGAGCAGGGCAGAGGGGTGATGCCGGCCTGGTAGCCCTCGATCAGGCCATCCACGATCTCGCGGACGAAGGTGTCGCGTGAATCGACGACGTGATGGGGAACCCCCAGCTGTTCACAAATGCCTGCGGCATCCACCAGCCCTTCCGCACAGCAGGCACCTTTGCCGCTCATCAACCAAAGCGTGACCCCTTCCACGTCCCAGCCGGCCTCCACGAGCAACGCGGCCGTCAGGGAGCTGTCCACACCGCCTGACAAGCCCACAGCCACCCGATGCTCACCCGGCCAGGCCTGCAGGCGTTCCAAGGCCTGTGCTCCGGCAGGTGTGGCAGCAATGCTGGATGACGCGGCCGTCATGGAGCTACGGGCGTGAACGGGATTCTCTTTCCATAGTGAGGTCCCATGGGACCTGGTAGTGCTCTGGCCACCCGCCGATGCCGACCATCTCCTGGTCACTGCTGACCAGATGCTCACGCTGGAGCAGCAATGGCTGGCCAGTGGTCTCCCGGTGGCCGCTTTGATGGAAAGCGTTGGTCAGGGCATGGCTGAGTGGTGCCTGCAACGACCGGAACGGTTGCAACACGGTGTGTTGGTGCTGGTCGGGCCCGGTCACAACGGTGGGGATGGATTGGTGCTGGGCCGCAAGCTGCGGGAGGCCGGCGTGGCCGTGCGTGTCTGGGCACCATTGCCGCTGCGTCAATCGCTTACACAGGAGCACTGGCGCCACCTTCTCTGGCTCGGAGTGTCGCCGCTGACGGCTCCGCCTGCACCAGGGGATCCAGCCCTTTGGATCGATGCCCTGTTTGGTCTCGGGCAGAAGCGGCCCTTGCCATCGGATCTGGCTGATCTTCTCCAGCGCCGCCACCGGCAGGCTCCGGGCCGGCTGATCAGCCTCGATGTTCCTGCCGGACTGCACTCTGACTTCGGATGTCCCGTGGAGGGAGTGGCTGCCAGGGCTTCCGACACGCTGTGCGTCGGTTTGATCAAGCGTGGACTCGTTCAGGATTCAGCGCTGGACTTTGTGGGTGGGTTGCATCGCATCGATCCCGGTGTGCCAGAGCGGCTCTGTGCGGCGCTGCCGGCACCAGTGATGCGGCGCCTGATGCCCAGTGACCTCACGACGCTCCCGAGGCCTGAGCAGTCGCCGACGGCCATGAAATACCAGCGGGGAAGGCTGTTGCTCGTTGCCGGAAGTGATCGGTATCGCGGCGCCGCCCTGCTCGCGCTGCAGGGTGCCATGGCCAGTGGCATCGGCAGTGTGGAGGCCTGCGTTCCAGCTGCGGTGGCCGAGCAGCTCTGGCAGCTGGCTCCGGAAGTGGTGCTGGATGGGTCGCTTCGCTCTGATGCTGCTGGAGCCTTGGTCTGGGGTGCCGCCATGGAGGCGCGGGATTGGTCACGGTTGGATGCGCTGCTGATCGGACCCGGTTGGGGTCGAATCGAGGCCCCGTGGGACCCCTGGGCAGAACCGCTCTTGGGTTTGAAGGGATTGCTGGTGATCGATGCGGATGGCCTCAATCAGCTGGCGAGGTCGAGCGAGGGGTGGCGCTGGTTGTTGAAGCGTTCTGGCCCGACCTGGATTACTCCCCATGGCGGTGAATTTGCTCGCTTATTTCCCGACTGCCACGGGGACACGCTGCCGGAGCAGGCTGCCGCGGCCGCGGCGCGGTCAGGGGCTGTGGTGTTGTTGAAGGGCGCGCACAGTGTTGTGGCGGCTCCATCCGGTGAGGTGTGGCAGCTGACCGATACAGACCCAGCGGTGGCGCGCACCGGTTTCGGCGACCTGCTAGCGGGGCATGCCGCGGGGTGGGGGGCACGCTGTCTGGCGGCGGCTGGTTCCGTGCATGCCGCTGATCTGGCGGCATCGGCGCTGATGCATGCCCAGTCAGCCAAGCGTTGTGATCAGGGCAGCAGTGCTGGAACTGTGGTTCCCCATTTGGCTGCGATGACGAGAAAAATGATGCGTTTTTGACAGAAAACGAGAGCAATGTTCATGTTTCAAGATTTTTGCTGTGATTTCTGGGGTTTTGTGTCGTTTTCAACGCATGAATCTGAAGGGTTGCTGAAAACACATCGCTGAGAGGGAAATTCATAGGAAAGTCGCTTCACTTAGTTATCTATCCCCATGGTCTCAGCGGCAGCAGGGGTTTCTGAAACCCAAAGACGGCGAAGTAGTGATCCGATCAGTTGGTATCTCGCCACGATCGGTCGGATTCCTCTGCTGACTCCCGCTGAGGAGATTGAGCTCGGCAACCAGGTTCAAAAGTTGATGCAGCTCACGGAAGATGGAACGATTGCCTCGGATAGCGATACTTTCACGGGTCCACAACGACGCATGATTCGCGTCGGTTTGCGGGCTAAGCAGCGCATGATGAAAGCCAATCTCAGGCTTGTGGTCAGCGTTGCCAAGAAATATCAAGGCAAAGGTCTTGAATTGCTTGATCTCATTCAAGAGGGATCGCTTGGGTTGGAACGTGCGGTGGAGAAATTCGATCCAACGCGCGGTTACAAATTTTCGACTTACGCCTTCTGGTGGATTCGCCAGAGCATGACGCGCGCAATTGCGTGCCAGTCACGCACGATTCGCTTGCCGGTTCATTTGAGCGAGCGCCTCACGACCATTCGTAAAGTCAGCCTGGATTTGGCTCACAAACTCGGCGCCATGCCGAGCCGCATTGAGATCGCTGAAGCGATGGACATGCCGGTTGAAGAACTCGACTCCCTGCTGCGCCAAGCGCTGACCACCAGCAGCCTGGATGCACCTGTGAATGGTGAGGAAGGTCGCAGTTTCCTTGGTGATCTGATCGCCGACTCCTCGCTCGGAGAACCCCTCGACAAGGTGGAGCAGCGGATCCATCACGAGCAGCTGGGCCGCTGGATGAGTCATCTCAGCGAACAGGAGCAGCACGTGCTCACCCTGCGATTTGGTCTCAATGGCCATGAGCGACACACCCTGGCGGAGATCGGCCGTTTGCTGGAAGTGTCTCGTGAGCGTGTGCGTCAGGTTGAGCTGAAGGCGCTGCGAAAGCTGCGGAATCTCACCCGTCGCGTCGCTCCGAGCTTCTGATCCTCCAGACTCATCGGGGCTGACATGAATCATTGAAGCCCCCTCTCGTCTATCACGAGGCCTACAGCGCACCGCTTCCCAGTACCCATCGTTTTCCGATGGCCAAGTTCAGACGGCTGGAGGGTTGTCTGCGCGATATGGGACTGGCCAGTGATGGGCAGATGCACCGACCGTTGCCCGTGCCCCGCCGTTGGCTGGAACTGGTGCATCCACGTGGGTATCACCAGGCCTTTGCTCGCGACCAGCTCGATCGTCGGGCGCAGCGACGCATCGGTTTGCCTGCCACAACGCCGTTGGTGCAACGCACTTGGCTCGCTGTCGGTGGGACCCTGCTCACAGCCCGTCTGGCTCTCCGGCATGGTGTGGCTTGCCATCTGGCCGGTGGCACCCATCACGCCTTTCCTGACTTTGGCAGTGGGTTCTGCATTTTCAACGACCTGGCCATCACGGCACGGGTGTTGCTGGAGCAAGAGGGATTGCAGCGTGTGTTGGTGGTCGACCTTGATGTTCATCAGGGCGATGCCACTGCGCTGATTTTTCAAGGCGAAACGCGAGTGTTTACGTTTTCCGCCCATGCAGCATCCAATTTTCCAGCTCGCAAGCAGCTCAGTGATCTGGATCTGCCTTTCCAGGATGGAGTGGGCGATCAGGACTATCTCTCCCGTGTGGGTGAGTGCCTCCCAGCGCTTTTGGAGAGGTTGCAGCCCCAATTAGTGCTCTACAACGCTGGTGTGGATCCTCATCAGGAGGATCGACTGGGTCGCCTCTGCCTGACCGATATGGGCCTGTTGCAGCGCGATCATCTGGTGCTGGATGCTTGTCTGAGACGAGGCATCCCGATTGCCACTGTGATTGGTGGCGGCTACGACGCCATGACCCCTCTGGTGAAGCGTCATGCCCTGGTGTTCCGAGCGGCATCCGATCAGGCCCGTTTGCACGGGCTCTGATGTGGACTTTGATTGGAGGGTTGAAGCTCAGCCGCCCAGGCTGAGCGGCGCGCCTGAGCTCAGTCCTCGGCCCAGATGTAGTTGGTGAGTTCAGAACCATCGGGCTCAGGTGCACTCAGGGCGAAGTCCACGCAGTCCTGCACCTCGGCATCGATCTCCTTCTCGATTGCCCGCAGATCGTCAGCACTGACCAGGCCAGCACCCACGAGATCGCGCTCTAGTGCCTTAAGCGGGTCGCGCTTGGCCCAGAATTGCTTCTCCTCCTCCGCACGCAGTTCGTCCGGATCAGCCAGGGAGTGGCCGCGGAAGCGATAGGTGAGGCACTCCAGAACAGTGGGGCCTTCGCCGGCGCGTGCGCGTTCGATCGCCCGTTGCGCCGCAGCGCGAACCGCCAGCACATCCATGCCGTCGACTTCTTCCCCCGCCATACCAAAGGCACCGGCCTTGCGCCAGATCTCCGGGTCACTGGTGGCTCGGTCGTGGGCCATGCCGATGGCCCACTTGTTGTTTTCCACGACGAAGATGATCGGCAGCTTCCAGAGCTGCGCCATGTTCAAGCACTCGAAGAACTGACCGTTGTTGCAGGTTCCATCCCCGAAGAAGGCCGCAGTGACCGCATTGCTAGTGGAGTCGCCCAGGGCGTCACGCCTGTAGCGGCTGGTGAAGGCTGAGCCGAGGGCAACGGGAATTCCTTCGCCAATGAAGGCGTATCCACCCAGGAGGTGATGCTCCTTGGAAAACAGATGCATGGAGCCGCCGCGGCCTTTGCTGCAACCTGTCGCCTTGCCGAACAGCTCACTCATCACCTCGCGCGCGGGCACGCCAGCGCTCAAGGCGTGCACGTGGTCGCGATACGTGCTGCAGAACCAGTCGTGTTGGCGTTTCATCGCACCAATCACGCCGGTGCTCACGGCTTCTTGGCCGTTGTAGAGGTGCACGAAACCAAACATCTTGCCGCGGTAGTACATCTCCGCGCACTTGTCTTCGAAACGCCGACCCAGAGTCATGTCGCGATAAAGCGCTAGGCCCGTGTCCCGATCCACGCTGGCCCGCTGGGAGGTGACCAGGGTCGAGAGCCGTTCTGCATGCGCTCCAAGCAGCGATGGTCCTGCTGTTGCAGCGCTGTGTGCATCCGTGCCCATTGCGATGTCCTGACCCATGGCACCACCTGTTTGGCCTCCAACTTTAAGGGTCGATGGCGGATGAATGGGCAAAACCCCTGACACTGCCTACAGTCTGCTGCCAAGAGCTGCGCTGCTGGTGGACCTTCCCATCGATCATTTCCGCCTGTTGGGAGTCAGTCCGGCTGCGGAGCCAGAGGCTGTGCTTCGAACGCTTCAACTGCGGTTGGATCGTTGTCCAGACCAGGGGTTCACCCACGAAGCCCTGAGTCAGCGCGCTGAGCTTCTACGCCTATCCGCAGATCTGCTCACCGATGCGGTTCGGCGGAGTGACTATGAAAGGGCGCTCATGGAGTTGGGCCAGGATCACCCCGGGGAGACGGCTGGGCTCGAGCTGGCGTTCAACCGGGAGGTTGCTGGCTTGATCCTGTTGTGGGAGGCCAATGCTCCCCACGAAGCGTTCCAGCTCGCCCGACAGGCCCTGCAACCCCCTCAGGCACCCGCGCTGGGAAGCGGTCGTGAATCGGATCTGTCACTGCTGGCGGCTCTGGCTTGTCGTGATGCCGCCCGTCAAGATCAGGAGCAACGCCGTTATGAGGCCGCTGCAAACCTGCTGCAGGACGGCGAGCAGCTGCTACAGCGCATGGGCAAGCTGCCGGATCAGCGGCTTCTGCTGGAGACCGATCTCTCTCAGCTCCTCCCCTTCAGGATCCTGGATTTACTCAGTCGTGATCTGGCTGAACAATCCGCTCGCCGTGATGGTCTGGCGATGCTGGAGGAGTTCATCCGCGTCCGAGGAGGACTGGAGGGCAGTGGTCTGGACGGCCTGGCGATAGCGGACCTCCCCGCAGGCATGGATCAGGGAGCCTTCGAGCTGTTTTTTCAGCAGATCCGCCGGTTTTTGACCGTTCAAGAGCAAGTGGATCTTTACGGCAGGCTGCAGCTGGCCGGCTCCTTGGATGCGTCCTTCCTCGCTGCGATGGCTTTGGCCGCTGCAGGTTTCACCCAGCGCAAGCCGGAACGCATCCAGGACGCGCGTCAGCGTCTACAAGAGCTGGTGCTCGAAGGCCTTGACACCAAGCCGCTGTTGGGCTGCCTCGATCTTTTGCTTGGTGATGTGGAGCAGGCGGAGCGACATTTCGCCGCCAGCACCGATCCTGAATTGCAGGCCTGGATGAAGGACCACCCTGGCGACACCCTGGCGTCGCTCTGCGAGTACTGCCGCACCTGGCTGGCACGGGATGTGCTCCCCGGATATCGGGATGTGGATGCCGAGGCGGTCGACCTGGAGACCTGGTTCGCTGATCGCGATGTGCAGGCCTTTGTGGAGCGGCTAGAGCGCCAGCAGACCCGTCAGAACCCAACCAAGACGAACGACAAGAACTGGTTGCTGGGGGATGGGTTGCCGCTTTCGCTCGATCCCGATGGAACTCTGCCCCTGTCCTCGTCGGATCCATCCGCGCCGCTGAGCTCCGATGGGCAAGAAGCCGATCGTGGTGGTGAGACCACCAAGGCGTCGAAGGTCTTCCAATGGCCTTTCTTCCGGCGATCATCCCGGCCAAAGGCATCCATGCCTGAGCTGCCGCGGCCGGGGGGTCGTGCGGTTTGGATCGGGTCTGGCGCGTTTGTGGCCCTGCTGCTGGTGATCGGTGGCCTCAGTCTCGTGGGTCTGCGTCGTGATGCTGAGCTGAGCGTTTCGCCGGATGAGGTCGTGACACCATCCCCGGATGATGACGGCCCTGCAGATGTGAAACAGGAGGAATTGGTCCAGCCAGAGCCAGTGATCACGGCTGCGCCTGAACAAGCCGGGGATCCTTCCCTGCGGGTGGAGACGCCCTCCGAAGCGGAGCTCGAAGCCTTATTGCAGACTTGGTTGGACCGCAAATCCACAGTGCTTCGTGGTGCTGATTCGGCACAGGAGCTACTACAACCGATTGCCCGGGCTGGCTTGATCACCCAGGTGAAGCGTCAGCGTGCCGCCGACCAGGCGGCAGGTGTTACCCAGAACGTGGAGGCGACGATCGCCTTCATGCGCGTTGTTAGTCGCAGTCCAAAGCGCATTGAGCTGCGGGCTGATGTCGAGTACCGCGATGAAACCTTGAATGCAGCGGGTGCCGTGGTGAAACGCACCAAACAGCAATCGCTCAAACGCACCTACATCCTCGGGCGTGACAATGGCCGGTGGCTTTTGCTCGATTTCAGGCCCGGCTGAGAAGCGCGAGCGTGGCCAGTGGCTGGATTCAGCCTGCTCGGCCCGGCCACTTTTACGATCGGTGATCTGAAACCGATCCCCTGACGATGTTCGACGAGCTGTCAGCCCGCTTTGAAGACGCCGTCAAGGGCCTGAAAGGTGAGGACAAGATCAGCGACACCAACGTTGAGGGTGCGCTGAAGGACGTTCGACGAGCGCTGCTTGAAGCCGATGTGAGCCTCCCTGTGGTGAAGGAGTTCGTGGCTGAGGTCCGGGAGAAGGCCGTTGGCTCCGAAGTGGTGCGTGGTGTCAGCCCCGACCAGAAGTTCATCCAGGTGGTGCATGAACAGCTGGTGGAGGTCATGGGTGGCAACAATGCGCCTCTGGCCAAGGCCGCCGAAGCGCCCACCGTTGTGTTGATGGCTGGCCTCCAGGGTGCCGGTAAAACCACCGCGACAGCCAAACTGGGCCTGCATCTGAAGGATCAGGGCCGTCGTGCCCTGATGGTGGGTGCGGACGTTTACCGGCCTGCTGCCATTGAGCAGTTGAAAACCCTCGGTGAGCAAATCGATGTGGAAGTCTTCAGTCTTGGGGCTGAAGCCAAGCCAGAAGACATTGCGGCGGCTGGTCTGGCCAAGGCCAAGGCAGAAGGGTTCGACACGCTGCTGGTCGACACCGCCGGTCGCCTCCAGATCGATACCGAGATGATGGAGGAGATGGTGCGGATCCGCACGGCTGTGCAACCCGATGAGGTGTTGCTGGTGGTGGATTCAATGATCGGCCAGGAGGCGGCTGAGCTAACCCGGGCCTTCCACGACCAGGTGGGCATCACTGGAGCTGTGCTGACGAAGTTGGACGGCGACTCCCGCGGGGGTGCAGCACTCTCGATCCGCAAGGTGAGCGGTCAGCCGATCAAGTTCATCGGAACCGGCGAGAAGGTGGAGGCGTTGCAGCCCTTCCACCCGGAACGCATGGCCAGCCGCATTCTCGGCATGGGCGATGTGCTCACGCTGGTGGAAAAGGCCCAGAAGGAGGTGGAGCTCGCTGACGTCGAGAAGATGCAGAAGAAGCTGCAGGAGGCGACGTTTGATTTCTCCGATTTTGTGCAGCAGATGCGCTTGATCAAGCGCATGGGCTCGCTCGGCGGTCTCATGAAAATGATCCCGGGCATGAACAAGATTGATGACGGCATGCTCAAGCAGGGCGAGCAGCAGCTCAAGAAGATCGAAGCGATGATCGGTTCAATGACCCAGCAGGAGCGCGAAAATCCTGATCTGCTGGCGAGTGAGCCCTCCCGTCGTCGTCGCATTGCCAGAGGCAGTGGCCACCAGCCCGCGGATGTCGACAAGGTGCTCGCCGACTTTCAGAAGATGCGAGGCTTCATGCAGCAGATGACCAAAGGCGGGATGCCCGGAATGGGCGGGATGCCGGGTATGGGCGGTTTCCCTGGCATGGGTGGAATGCCGGGCATGGGAGGCATGCCTGGAATGCCTGGTGGGATGCCAGGAGGCATGCCTGCAGGTCGTGGCGGACGTGGCGGCGGAGCGCCCCGGCGTCAGCGCCCGGTCAAGAAGAAGAAAGGCTTCGGAGATCTCTGATCCGGCGGCAAGGTAAGTTGGTTGTTTGGCGCGACTGTCAGCTGCGCCGAACTGTTCCAATCACCAGCCAGCGCCACGATGATCAAGCTCCGCCTGAAGCGGTTCGGTAAGAAGCGGGAAGCCAGCTTCCGTCTCGTGGCCTGCAACAGCACCTCGCGCCGCGACGGTCGTCCCCTGCAGGAGCTCGGGTATTACAACCCCCGCACGAAGGAGACGCGTCTGGATGCTGAGGCCCTGCGTGAGCGACTCAGTCAAGGTGCTCAGCCCACCGATGTGGTGCGCACTCTGCTCGAGAAGGGTGGTCTGCTCGAGAAGACCATCCGTCCTGCTGAGACCGTCGGCAAGGCCAAGCAGGCTGCCAAGCGTGAGGCTGATGCCAAGCAGGCCGCCAAAGAAGCTGCAGAAGCCAAAGCCGCTGCTGAAGCAGAAGCCAAGGCTGCTGCTGCAGAGCCCGCCGCCGACGAAGCCGCTGCTGAAGGCTGATCAACAGCATGTCCGAAGCCACCTCCATCGGTCGCTTCACCTTTGATCTTCCCCACACGGAGGCTGCCCTCGCTCTCGCAGGCGGTCCCTCCTCTCAGACCCTGCGTCAACTGGAGGCTCTCACCGGAACCTCCCTGGTGATGCGGGGTCTTCAGCTAGAGATCAGCGGCAGGCCCAATCAGCTCGAACGCACGGCTGCCGTTGTGGAGCTGTTGCGCAAGCTCTGGGAAGCAGGCGAGTCGATTTCACCGGTTGATTTGCAATCGGCCCTCCAGGCGCTCGACACGGGCCGCGACCGTGAGCATGAAGCCATGGGCCAGCAGGTGCTGGCTAAGAATCAGCGCGGCAATCTGTTACGACCCCGCACCCTCCGTCAGAAGGCCTACGTCGAGGCGATGGAGCGCAACGATCTCACCTTCGCGCTCGGGCCGGCCGGAACCGGTAAAACCTTTCTGGCCACGGTGCTGGCCGTGCGCATGTTGACCGAGCGCAAGGTGGAGCGTTTGGTGCTGACTCGGCCTGCCGTTGAAGCGGGGGAGCGCCTGGGATTTCTTCCAGGCGACCTTCAGCAGAAAGTGGATCCCTATCTGCGGCCCCTTTATGACGCTCTGCATCTGCTACTCGGGGCAGAAAAAACCGCCGCTCTGCTGGAGAAGGGGGTGATCGAGGTGGCGCCACTGGCTTACATGCGTGGCCGCACCCTGGCTGAATCCTTTGTGATCCTCGATGAAGCCCAGAACACCACGCCGGCCCAGATGCGCATGGTGCTGACCCGGCTCGGGGAGCGTTCGCGCATGGTGGTAACCGGTGATGTCACCCAGGTGGATCTCCCGTCCGGTCAGTTGAGCGGTCTGGTGGAGGCCTCTGAGGTGCTGGATGGGGTGGAAGGTGTGGCGGTCTGCCGCTTGACGGCCGCGGATGTGGTGCGTCATCCCCTGGTGCAGCGCGTCGTGGAGGCCTATGCGCGCCGAGACAAAACGCATCCACGTCGGGATGGTGCGCCCCATCGCCGTTCGATGGGGAGATCCGCACCAGGCTGAAGACCACAACCCGGCCAGAGCTGGCAGGATGACTCCAGTGATCTGGGGCGACATGCCAGCCAGCAGCAATTTTCAAAACGCCATTCGCGAGGCGCAATCCAGCGCCCTCGTCGGGCCCAATGTGGTGAAGAAAGCCCTCCCCTACGTGGGAGGCGGCATGGTGCTGACCGCCGGAGGTGCTCTTGGTGGGATGGCCCTTTTGGCATCGGGGAGTGCGCTCTACATGCCCCTCTTCTTGATCGCAGCCATCGGCAACTTTGTTTTGTTCTTTGTGGCGCAGAACATCGCCATGAAGGGCGACAACGGCACAGCTTTGCCGTTGTTGTCGCTCTACAGCCTCATCAGTGGTTTCACCCTGAGCGGCCTGGTGAGCTATGCCATTCAGGTGGTGGGTTCTGCCAACCCCGCCAATCCCTACGCCGGTGTTGGTGCCGTCGGCATCGCGGCATTGGCCACGGGCGTCACCTTCGTGATTGCGTCATTCTTCGGAAGTCGCATGAGCGAGAGTGTCGGTCAGGCTCTCAGCGCTGTTGTGGGCATCGGCTTGGTGGGCCTTCTGATCGCGATGGTTGGCATCGCGATCGGAAGTTTCTTCATCCCTGGCCTCTACGAATCCACCAACCTGCTGATCTCCGGTTTTGGAACAGTGCTGTTTGTGGGCATGGCCTTCGTGGACTTTTACACGATGCCTCGCACCTACCGGGACGATCAATACCTGGCTGGTGCCCTCAGCATGTATCTCACATTTATCAATCTGTTCATCTTCGTTTTGCGTCTGATCATTGCCCTCAATGGCGGTGGTCGCCGCGACTGAATGTCACGAGCAGGGTTGCACGAAACACAACAAAGCCCCGGCCAAATCGGGGCTTTTTGCTGCCTTCGTTTCAGAGCGATTGACATCAAAAAACCTCGGAAAGGTTCCAAGGTTGCGTGAATGCCGGTTGATCCCCATCACCCGGCCGTGCGGGAAGACTAAGCGCGTTGAAATAGAAGGTGTCTCAACTTCAGATTGGCCTAATAGTGTTGCAAGCCAACGCTTCATGAAGCGAAACACCAGGTCTAGTGTCTGCTGGTTCAAGCTTCGGCTACAGCAATGACGGCATCGCCGATGGCCTGTTTCTGCCGGTCGTCGTAGCCCCAGCGTTCGAGAAAGGCCAGATCGTCGCCTTGATTCTGTCTTGCGGCCTCCAGCAGCACCTCCAGCCGATCTTTCACCCGTTGCGAATCCAGGTGGCGCAGCAGTTCCGTGCAGCGCTGATTCACCCGTTCGGAGCTGGCTGCTTGCTCGTCGTCGCTGTTGGTGCGGTGATGCACCACCATGGCGGCGCTCATCGCCAGGTTCCGGGCGGTCAGATCCACCACCCCATCTCCGGCTTCACGCAGTTTGAGCACCAGGGCTTCCGGCAGGCGATCCATGAGCACGCTGTCTCCGGCCAGGCTCACCACAAAAAAGCCGCGGGCTCCATCCCGACTGGCCACCAATTCACCGATCCGGTCTGCCAGCACCTCGTCGCTGATCTCCTCTTGGTCCCACTGCTGCAGCCAGGTCGCTGTGATTTCCATGGCCTGCTGGAAGGTGGGTTGCTGATCCGCCATGGCAGCGCAGAACGTCTCCCCCAAGGCTATGAGCCGATGCCAGGCCTGCCGCGCCCTGACGGCGCAGACTGATCCCATGCAGTCATCGCCACTCCCGGAGAATCACCGCTCCGGTTTCATCGCTCTGATTGGCCGCCCCAATGTCGGCAAATCCACCCTGGTGAACCAGTTGGTGGGAGACAAGGTGGCGATCACTTCCCCTGTCGCGCAGACCACGCGCAATCGTCTGCGCGCCATCCTCACCACCCCTACAGCCCAGTTGATCCTCGTGGATACCCCGGGGATCCATAAGCCGCATCATTTGCTGGGGGAACGTCTGGTGCAGAGCGCGCGCGCCGCCATCGGCGAGGTGGATCAGGTGCTGCTGCTGCTGGAGGGGCATCAGCCACCGGGACGTGGTGATGCCTTCATCGTCAACTTGCTGCGGCAGCAGCGTCTTCCAGTGCAGGTGGTGCTGAACAAATGGGATCTGGTGCCTGTGGATCGCAAGCCGGATGCGGATGCGGCGTATCGCGCGTTGTTGGCGGACACTGAATGGCCCGTGCATCACTGCTCAGCGCTGGATGGTGCCGGCTGCCCCGAACTGGTGTCGGCTATCAGTGCGTTGATGCCCGAGGGGCCTCGGCTTTACCCCGCCGAGATGGTGAGTGATCAGCCCGAACGGCTGCTGATGGCGGAACTGATCCGCGAGCAAGTGCTGATGCACACCCGCGAGGAGGTGCCCCACAGCGTGGCGGTGAGCATTGATCGGGTGGAGGAGATGCCGGCGCGAGGCAAGAACAAGGCGCGCACGGCGGTGCTGGCCACTGTTCTGGTGGAGCGCAAAAGCCAGAAGGGGATTCTGATCGGGAAGGGCGGTGCCATGCTCAAAACCATTGGCCAGGGCGCCCGATTGCAGATGCAAACATTGATCGATGGACCGGTCTATCTCGAGCTGTTCGTGAAAGTGGTGCCTGATTGGCGCAGTAAGCCGCAGCGGCTGGCCGAACTCGGTTACGCCGAGGAGAGGCTCTGAAGGGCTGCGGTGTCTTGCGCCGTGTCCTGCGAGGATGGGTCCATGGATGAAACCGCTTTCCCTCCAGCCGATCTCAAGGCTTTTCTGCAGCTGTGCGAAGGCCGTTGGATGAGCCTGCGCAGTCGCTTTGATTTCAAGGGGTCCGACGACGACTGGCATGCCAGTGATCGCGGCGAGGTAACGGTGACCTTCCGTGATCAGGACGGTGCTTCGGTGCTGGCGGTGCAGCCGGCTGAAGGACCGAGCAGTGCGCTGCAGTTCACCCCGGACGGTGCTCTGGCCGTGACGTCTGGAGAGGGGTCTCGCGACGGCCGCTGGCAGTTCCGGCCCGATGCCAGTGTCGAGCTGGAGCTTGGCGATGGCCAGGCAGAGGCGAAGGTGCTGGAGCGCATCTGGTTCATCAAGCCGAACCTGCGGTTGCGCAGCACCACAGCACTGGCCGCCGATGGCACACCGCTGCAGGCGCGCTTCTGCTCCGAGATCCGGCGTGTCTCAGCACCCCAGGCCTGATCTGGTGAGCGCGTATCGCCTGGATGTGGTGAGCCTCGCTCCGCAGGCGTTCGCTCCCTTGCAGGAGCTGGGGGTGATCGGTCGGGCCTTTGCCGCCAGTCGCGCCGAGCTTTATCTGCACAATCCCCGCGATCACGCCACCGATCGCTACCGCAAGGTCGACGATGAGCCCTACGGCGGTGGCGCCGGCATGGTGCTCAAGCCCGAACCGGTGTTTGCCGCCTTCGAATCGATTCCCGTGCATCCGAAGCGGCGTGTGTTGCTGATGACGCCTCAGGGCCGACCGCTGCGCCAGTCCGACCTGCAGCGCTGGGCAGCGAACCATGACCAGTTGGTCCTGCTATGCGGCCACTACGAAGGCTTCGACGAACGCATCCGTTCTCTGGCGGATGAAGAGGTGTCGCTAGGGGATTTCGTGCTCACCGGTGGTGAGCTGCCAGCGATGACGATCATCAACGGTGTGGTGCGTCTGCTGCCGGGCACGGTCGGCACCGCGGCATCGCTGGTGGAGGAAAGCCACAGCGATTGGCTGCTGGAGCATCCTCACTACACGCGCCCGGCTGAGTTCCGGGGGATGACCGTGCCGGATGTGCTGCGCAGTGGCGACCATGGCGCCATCGCCCGCTGGCGCCAGCAGCAACGGGAGCAGCGCACGGCTGAACGCCGACCGGATTTGCTGGAGCGCTGGAAGCAACGCACCGATGCCGAGAATGACCCCGGAGCCACGACCTGAACGAGCGCGCGCATGAATCTCCGCATTGGCAATGGCTATGACATCCACCGCCTCGTTCAGGGGCGTCCGCTGATCCTGGGTGGTCAGTGCCTGTCGCATCCCGACGGTCTTGGTCTGGACGGCCACAGTGATGCCGATGTGCTCGTGCATGCCGTCATGGATGCCTTACTGGGAGCGCTGTCCCTAGGAGATATCGGCAAATACTTCCCCCCGACTGATCCCCAGTGGAAAGGGGCCGACAGTTTGGTGCTGCTGAAGCAGGTGATGGCTCTTGTGAAAGACCGTGGCTGGGAGGTGGTGAATGTGGATAGCGTCGTAATCGCAGAACGCCCCAAACTCAAGCCCCACATCGAGGCCATGCGTACCGCCATCGCTGAGAGCATGGGACTCGCGCCCGATCAGGTGGGGGTCAAAGCCACCACCAACGAGACCCTGGGACCTGAAGGACGGGAGGAGGGCATCTCCTGCCACGCTGTGGTTCTGCTGAGCAAGCCATGACGCGTCTGCGCAGAGGTCTCTCTACGGTGGTTGGGTGCTGCCTGGCGGTGTTGGTTCTGCTTTCAGGTCTTGGCGATCGTCGCGCTGAAGCGTTGTCCAGTTCGGATGGTCATATTGATGTCGCTGTGATCGAGCATCTGCGCATTCAGGTTCCGCGTCAGGACCGTCAGGCCTGGCTGGACGCCGAGCGCGGCAGCTGGGAACCCTGGCTTGCGCAACAGCCAGGGTTCCTGGGTCGGGATCTGCTTTGGGATCCCAACAGCGAGGAAGGCACCTTGCTGATCCGTTGGAGCAGCCGGGATGCCTGGAAAGCGATCCCCGTTGAGGAGGTGGAAGCGGTTCAGCAGCGCTTTGAAAGCCTGGCCCGTGAGGCCACCGGTCAATCCGAGGGCAATCCGTTCCCTTTGGTGTTTGAAGGCGAGTTGCTGCCGGCGTGAGTGCACTTGAGGCGCGATTGGACCTGCAACGCCGCCGGCGGCTCGGCATGGTGGAGGCCGTCTGGGGTGAGCACAAAACTGCCGCTCAGATTGCGACCATCCTCAAGACCATGCACCACGCTGGTGAACTGGCGTTTGTGACGCGTGTGGATCCCGTGAAGGCTGCGGACGTGCAGGCCCGCTGCCCCGAGGTTCAGGTGCATGCGGCTGCCTCTTGCCTCACCCTGGGCAAGCTGCCGCCAGGCGATGGCAAGCCGTTGGTGGCGGTGCTCAGTGGCGGCACCAGTGATCGCCGCGTGGCGGAGGAGGCTGCGCTGGCGTTGCGAGTGCATGGCGTCAGCAGCGTGCCCTTCCTCGATGTGGGCGTGGCGGGTTTGCATCGCTTGCTGGCGGTGTTGCCCGATCTCGAAGCGGTGCCGGTGCTGATCGCCTGCGCAGGCATGGAGGGTGCCCTGCCCACGGTGCTTGCCGGCTTGGTGCCGCAGCCTGTGATTGGTGTGCCGGTGTCGGTGGGCTATGGCGTCAGCGCTGGTGGTCGTGCCGCTCTCGACGGGATGCTGGCCAGCTGCGCTCCAGGCCTGAGTGTGGTCAATATCGACAATGGCTATGGCGCTGCCATGGCCGCATTGCGCATCCTCCTGGGCCGTGGGTTACAAGGCAGTGGCGATGAGGCGAGTCGCGCTCAGTGAGCAGGAGGGTGAGCCTGGCCCGGCATCATCGCTTGGCTCGGCTGGGTGGGATCCAGCTCCAGCGTTGCTTCCACCCACAGGCGCATGGACCTGGGAAGGGTGTTCTGCTCATAGCGCTGCAGGGCTTCCATCAGCACCGTTGAATTCACCCAGTGCGGAGATCGAGCGGCCATGCAATCCGTGCGATCTCTGCAGGATGGGGGAGCGCCACGAAGGCAGCAAGGGGGGACGGTCGAGGTTCCGGATCAGAGTGTCGGGTCAGTTCTCCGGATCAGCTGCTGACACTGCATTTGGCACCTAGCCGTGACAGCTCATCGCTGTGAATCGGCGGCTCCACGGTCTGAAGGATGCGCAGCAAATCAAATAGATCACGACGGTCGAGTTCCCCGTTGGACTGCCACTGCATCACACGGGGATCAGGGGGTGAAGCCGCGGCAATCACAATCAATCTGTCGAAACGGATTCAACGTATCGACAGATTGCAGTCGTGAATGCAAAGAAATTCCTTGGAATCCGAAGGCTTTCTGAAGGGAGATTCAAAGGTGTTGAAGGTTTGGATAGGCCGTGACGAGTTCTTCGGCGCTGAGCACATCTCCTGAGCCATCGGGTTGCCAGATCACTTCCAGAGCCATGAGGTCACTGGAGGCGGTTGAGCCGAGGATGCGCAGTGATTCGCGCAGTTGTTCGCTGGTGTCGGCTTTTTTCAGGTTCACCGCCTGACGGCTGGCCACCAGCACGGTCACCACGATGAATTCGTTGGTGGCATCGGCATCGCCGCGACTGCTCAGTGTCGCTGCGGATGAGCGAACACCACCAACATTGGTTGTGAGTTCTTCGCGCAACTTGCTGCGCTCGGTCATCGACAGACGGTTGAAGGTGGATTCCGCTGCATTGAACGGAACGCTGCCTGATTCCACATTGGCGTAAACCCAGAGGTCGGGTTGCCGCAGTAAGGCCAAGGTGGTGTCCTGCAGGACCCGTTGCAGTCCAGAGGAGCTGCTGGTGTCAGCACTGGCCGCCAGCTGTCGCAGGTCGGTTTGCAAATCCTTGGCACTGGCCAGAAGGCCCATCTGGAGCTGCAGCAGCGAGACCGGACCACCGGAGATTTCGCGTGGATTGTCATAGCCACCGACGGCGACGCGGCTCCCGGATCCTGCACCCCGCGCCGCATTCACCAGAACCCCCACGATGCCCATTAGCAACAAGAAGGGCAGCAGGCCGCCGCCACCGAGGCCAAAGATCGGAATGATGAAAGGGAAACCGAAGCCGCCGCCGCCGTAACCGCGGCTGTAGCCACCGCCCATGCCACCACCTCCGTAGCCGCCGCTTCGCGGCATCGAGGGAGCGCGGAAGCTGCCACCTCCGATGCGGCCACCCCGTGCTGCTTCGCTGGGCTGTGGCATCAGCACCAGCAGTCCAATCAGGAGCACAGGCACCATCAGGCCCGAAAGCCAACGGCGCAGCAGACGACGGGTCGAGCGGTTCGGCGAATCGGCCAAAACAGCGGGAAGAGCTTTAAAGACTCTAGGAACCCCCGCCCACGATGGTGACGATCTCGAGGCTGTCACCATCCTTTACAGTCTGCTGCGCCCAGAGATCCGGCGTGAGGATCAACCCGTTGAATTCCACCACCACCAACTTGGGGTGATGGCCGAGGGCTTCGATCACTTGGTTGAGGCGTGTCAGGCCTGCATCGAGATTGCGCTGTTCACCATTCACCTTGAGCTGCATGGGTCGGACCTGAGGGAGGATGGAGCAGGAAAAGGGGTATGCAGCCGTGAAGGGCCAGCTCAGGCGAGCTGGTGGAGCAGCTGCTGGCTGGCCTCTACAGGGTCATCAGCCGCCATGATCGCGCTCACTACGGCAACGCGGGAGGCGCCGGCCGCACGAACTTCGGCAATCGTGCTGGTGTCAATGCCACCGATGGCGAACCAGGGCACCGTGGCGGCCGCATGGGCATTGCGCACCCAATCGAGTCCTGCAGGGGTCCGGCCGGCTTTGGTGCGGGTGGCAAACACAGGCCCAACTCCGACGTAGTCAGCACCGTCGTCTTGGGCCTTCATCAGATGCTCAAGCCGGTGGGTGCTGCGACCAATCAGCTTGTCGCTACCCAGCAGCTCACGCGCTTCTGCATGGGGCAGGTCGTCTTGGCCGAGATGCACGCCATCGGCATTCACCAGGAGTGCAAGATCGATGCGGTCGTTGACGATGAACAGGGCTCGGTGACGGCGGCACAACTCAGCGAGTTGCCTGGCCTCCTGCAGTCGCAACCGATCGTCGCCCTGCTTTCTCCGGTATTGCACCAGGGTGATGCCAGCGTTCAAAGCCGCCTCCACCCGCTTCAGCATCGCGCTGCTGTTGCCATCAAGACCCGGGTCGGTGATCAAGCAGAGCTTGGCCTTCTCCAACTGCTGGCGTCGATGGTTGTAAGCGCAGGCCTCAAGGATGCGCACTTCAAGGTCATAGAGGGCGTAACGCACCGTGGCTGCTGTGGCGGCCAGGGGGGCGTCAGTGGTGCGGGCAAACTCCTCGATCACCCGTAGGGCTTCCTGCACACGACTGGCATTGGCCTTCACCACTTGGCTGCTGTCCGTGCGTGTCTGCTGCGCTGGGTGGCTGAGGCCAGCAGCGGTGTCGGTGGCGGTGGAGCGTGCCTGCCGATACAAATCCGCATGCAGCAATCCGAGCTGCTGGCGCCAATCTTTCAGGGGCACCACAAGGTCCTCGCGGTCCAGCCCGAAGCGGCACCAGTCCTCGATCACCCGCAGTCCCTCACGGGCCCTGTCCAGGTTGGCGTCGATCAGCCTTGCAACACGTGGCTCAGTGCTGGGGGCGACAGGCATCGGTTCCATGGCACTCTGGGCAGAATCTCATGCCTGGGGCGGCGATGGAGAACGGTGGATCTGAAAGCACGATGCACGTGCTGGTCTGGGGAATCATCCTGCTTGGCAGCATCGGCGTCTTCATCGTTTGGGGGTTGTCCAACGCTTACCCCGCCGTTTCCTGAAGTCGCTCTCGTGCCTGCTGGGCATCGCGACTGATCTGCGCACTGAGTTCCTCCAGGCCAGAAAAGCGGCACTGGCCCCGCAGCCGTTCCACGGGCTCCACCCTGAGGGTGCGCCCCTCTAGGTCCCGCCTTGTGTCGAGCAGATGCACCTCCACGGCGGAGGGCGAGTCGGGGTCGACGGTGGGTTGCGGTCCGAGGTTCATTACGGCGGGCAATGCAGCGTTTTCACCATCCACCCAGGCCCAGGCCGCGTACACCCCCAGTCCCGGTAAAAACTTGCGCCCATCCACCTGAAGATTGGCGGTGGGCCAGCCGAGCTGATGGCCAAGGCCTCGGCCCTGAACGACGGTTCCCTGAAATTGATAGGCCCGCTGGAGCAGCTCGCGCGCAGTGATCAGGTCACCCTCGCTGAGGGCCTGGCGAATCCGGCTGCTGCTCATACGGCCACCTGGATCCTCCAGGATCGGCACGACGGTCACACGCACGCCGGCGGCTTCCGCCAGCGCCTTCAATGTTTCGGCTCCGCCTTCGCGACCGCGGCCAAAGCGGAAGTTGGCCCCCACAGCGATGTGACGTGCCTGCAGAGTTCCGATCAGCATCTCCTCCACGAAGCGGCTGGCACTCAGCTGCGCCAGCTCCCGGTTGAAGGGCACCAGCACCAGTTGCTGGATGCCCAGGGGGGCCAGAAGATCCAGTTTTTCCTCAGGCAGGTCGAGGCGCAGTCTTGGCTCCCCATGCAGCACCTCTCGGGGGTGAGGCCAGAAGCTCACCACGGTGGGGATGCCGCCGGCCGGCTCGCGGCACACGGCATCGATCACCCGCCGGTGTCCGGCATGCAGGCCATCGAAGCTGCCCAGAGCAAGGGCGGTGGACTTGCAGGCCTGCTGTGGCGAGCAGAGAGGGATCAACGGGCCGTGCACGGTGCGGTGGTTGATGGCAAGTTTGGACGACAGACCTCCACGCCCGCATGGCTGATCGGCTCGACTTCCAGTTGCTGGCCCTCGGCCTGCGCCGCACCGCTTGGATCCGCTTCTGGATTCAGACCGCCCTCGGCGTGGTGGTGGTCGGGGTGCTGATGTTCAACAACATCGGCGGCAGCCTCTCCCGCAATGCCGATCGGGCTGTGGGCCTGAGCCCTGGCCTGTCGCTCACCACCCTGTCGTTTTTGGTGCTGCTGTTCAGCCTCTGGCAGGGATGGCTGATCGTGCGCCTAGGTCGCGCACTCGACAGTGGGGCGCGTCCCAGCCGGGGCGAAGCCAGTCGGTTGATCAAGCGCGGAATCTTGGCCGATCTGCTCGGCTTGGTGTTCGCGGCAGTGGGGTATCAGTCGCTCGCGGGTGCCTTGTTTGTTCAAGCGTCCCAGCAGACCCCCGGCATTGCCATTGGTGGCCAGGGAGTGGCTGAAAACCTGGCAATCACCTCGCTGGAGATGCTTTCGGTGTTGAGCAACACCCAGGTGTTGTTCGCGCACCTGATCGGCTTGTTGTTCTCGCTGTGGTTGCTGCAGCGGATTTACCGCACTCGCTGACCTCCTAATTCCAGTTGCGGAAGGCTGCCCAGGGAGCCGCGCCAGAACAGCTCTGGCTGGATGGGGGTGAGTGACGGGGCGTTCGCTTCGATCTGAGCCACATCCGTGGGCCAATCACGGGGGCCGTCGCCGCCTGATTCCAGATCTTCCACCACTTCACCGGCGAGCCAGTAATACGTGCGTCCCTGGGGGTCTTTGCGTGGGCTGAACTGTTCGTCGTAACGACGGATCGACAGACGAGTCCAGCGCATCGGTCCCATGGTCTCCGCCCTGCAGGGCGGCAGGTTGAGATTGAGCAGGAGGTTCTCTGGCCAGCCTTCCCGGAGTGCTGATTCGGCGGCGTCAACAGCAATCTGTGCGGCCCCCTCGAAATCGCGCCACTTGAAGCAGGCGCTGCTCACAGCCATGGCGGGCCGCTGCTCGAGCGTGCCCTCCATGGCAGCAGCCACGGTGCCGGAACAGAACACGTCGGTGCCGAGATTGGGACCGTGGTTGATGCCCGAAAGCACCAGGTCTGGTGGTGCATCCAAAAGTTCGAACAGTGCCAACTTCACACAATCAGCTGGTGTGCCGCTGCAGGCCCAGGCGGTGATGCCGTTGCCAAACAACTGGTCAGCGCGCTCGGCTCGGATCGGTTGCTGCAGGGTGAGCCCGTGGCCAGTGGCGGAGCGCTCTTTGTCAGGACAGACCACTGTCACTTGGTGGCCACGGCCGGCGGCGGCTAAGGCCAGGGCTTTGATGCCGTCGGCAAACACGCCGTCGTCATTGCTGATCAGGATCCTCAGCGGGGCCATCGGGGTTGCAAGAGCCTGTGGGGCGAACCTAGTCGTGACCACTGCTTACAGTCAGCTGCCGTCTTCCCAAAGCCGTGAGCGCCACCATCACCCTGCAGCAGCTCACCGATCAGCTCGATGCGCTGGAAGCTGAGGCCGCCGAAGCCATTGCAGCAGCTGCGGATGCCGAGGCGCTTGAGCAGTTGCGTGTCGGCTTGCTCGGCAAGAAGGGCCGGCTCTCCGGTGTGCTTGGTGCGATGGGCAAGTTGCCTGGCAATGAACGGCCTTTGGTGGGGCAGCGGGCGAACGTGCTCAAGACCCAAGTGCAGTCATTGCTGGGTGATCGTTTGCAGGCGGTGAAACAGGCCGCCATGGAGGCGCGCATCGCTGCCGAAACCCTGGATGTCACAGCGACCGCCCAGGGAACACCGATGGGGCACCGTCACCCCCTGATCTCCACCACAGAGGAGATCGTTGATCTGTTCTGCGGACTGGGATATCAGGTGGAGGAAGGCCCAGAGGTGGAAACCGACCATCACAATTTCACCGCGCTGAACATTCCACCGGACCATCCGGCCCGGGACATGCAGGACACCTTTTATTTGAAAGACAACCTGCTGCTGCGCACCCACACCTCACCGGTGCAGATCCGCCATCTTGAGAACAACGCACCACCGGTAAGGATCGTGGCTCCCGGCCGCGTGTATCGCCGTGATGCGGTGGATGCCACCCATTCCCCTGTGTTTCACCAGGTGGAGGTGCTCGCGATCGATGAGGGTTTGGATTTCAGCCACCTGCGCGGCACGGTGATGGCCTTTCTCAAGGCCTTCTTCGGTGATCTGCCGGTGCGGTTCCGTGCCAGCTATTTCCCCTTCACCGAGCCTTCCGCAGAGGTGGATGTGCAATGGCGTGGCCGCTGGCTGGAAGTGATGGGCTGTGGCATGGTCGATCCTGCTGTGCTGGAGGGTCTGGGTCTGGATACCGAGCGTTACAGCGGTTTTGCGGCCGGCCTGGGTGTGGAGCGGTTCTGCATGGTGCGCCATGGCATTGATGACATCCGCCGCCTTTACACCAGTGATTTGCGCTTTCTTGAGCAGTTTTAAGCGGCGTTCATCGTTCGTTTCGATCTCATTTATGCGTCTCAGGTTCGCTGTTGACGTCCATTGGCATTACTGAGCGATTCACCTAGAAATGACCTTTGTGTGAATCTCAATGGCACGTCTTGGATGGCGGCTGACGGCCTTGGCCACCCTCGTCATCGGAGCCGGGCTTGGTTTGCATTTCGGTGTTTCTGGTTGGACGGCAACCTCAGTGAAGGCAGGAATTGATGCCACTGGCCGAAGTTCCCTGGCACTGTTTTCGATGGCTTTTGTGGCTTCGAGTGTGCATCGCCTCTGGCCATCGACTGCCAGTCGATGGATGCTTCAAAACCGGCGTTGGATTGGGTTGAGTTTCGCGTCCTCCCATGCGATTCACCTGGCGTTGATCGTGACAATGTCGTTTGACTTCCCTGATCCCTTTCTCAGTGAGCAGTCGGCTGGCAAGTGGCTGCTAGGAGGGGTCGGCTATTTCTTTGTTGCCCTGATGGCACTGACGTCATCCAATGCCGCCCAGCGGTGGATGGGGATGAAGCACTGGAAGCGACTGCACGTCATCGGCTCCTATTGGCTCTGGGCTCAATTTTTTCTCACCTATGTGAGCCACATCAAGCAGGGCCCCACTGATTTTTATGCTCCCTTCCTTGGATTCACCGTGCTTCTTCTGGTGATCCGCTGGATTGGTCACCTCAGGCCCAACAGACCGTTGAGCCCTGTTGGCTAATCAATCCTTTAAAAATTGGGCCTGCGTACAGGCCCGATCAGGGGGTTTTGAACCGGTCCAGCGACGCCATAGGTCACAACGAATCCTTGACCCCCTCCAAATGTGGAGGTGCGGCCTGTGTAGGTGGGGTTGATGACAACATCACCATCGAACCAGTTGTTGGCACTCCAAAGGTTTCCAGCATCATCAATGATCACATCGGTGGTGATTTGAATGACACCACTCTGGTAGTTGTGAATCACATCGCCAGTGGTTTTTCCTTCAGGGCAATTGGCGGGATTGATGCCGCAGATGTGAATCAAGCTTTGACCATACAAATTACCGACCCAGACATTGTCGTTGCCGTCAATTGTCACTCCCCAGGGAACATACGCGGTGCCCTTGGCGATGTTTTGCTTCACCACTGTTAGATCGGGTGCAATCAAACCAACCATCCCAGCCTGAGTGAGGTTGGGGTTGTAGAGATAGAACTCAGCACCCGCCTCAAACTCTTGCATGATGGTTTTGGGTTGTGGTGCGTTGGCGGGGATATTGGGTGGCATTTTTCCGCCTGGAGGAAGTGCTCCTTGAGGTGAATTGGATTGTTGGGCAATCCAAACGTGCCCTGTTGAGTCAATAGCCACACCACGCGCCCCAAGGTTCACTTCGATTGTTTTGGCCTGATCAGGAGCGTCCCCTGGAAACACGGTGAGTTTGTTGTTGTAACTGCTGCTCACCCAGACTCTGTTCCGAGCGTCAACGGCGACACCGAAGGGGGCTTGCAGTCCATCAATGATGTGGCGCTTCCCTTGGGTGTAATCACCACCGGGGAACTGAATCATGTGGTTACCCGTGTTGTCGGCGATCCAAACGTCGCCATTGCGCGCCGTGGCGACGCCTTGAAGTTGACCCACTTCCCCGTCAATGGTGGCTGGTCCGAGGGCGTTGCCGTTTTTGAGATCAAACACCCCGACCCTATTGTTGAACGCACCAACCCAGGCGTATTTGTCTGAGACTCCAGTCCCCCAGCCCACACCGTTGATGCCTTGGCCGTTGTAGCCGCTAATGGCGGGTGAGAGGGGAGTGCCACCGGGGCCGAAGTGGGTCATGCCGCCGCCGATGTTGTTCACCACGCCGGATTGAGAGCCTGGCATCCAGTTGGTTCCACTCCACATGCTTCCTTTTCCGTCAAACATCAACTTCCCGAGGGCTAAAGCGCCGCCACCGTCGAAAACCAGGGAAAGGGAAAAGCTTTTGGGTTGAAACAGCAGATAGGGAGCCGTAGCTGTTGTGCGCAGCTGCGTGGCTTGGTTGATCGGGTAGGAGCTTTGGAACAGCTCATAGAGCGCGCTGGTGTTCTTCCAGGGTTGACGGGCAATGGATGTCATTGCCGAGAGCGTGTTCTCTGAATTCGTCAGTGCTAGCAGCTGATAGCACCCTTGCGATTGCTGCGGTTGCCCGCACAAAGCAACCAGATCTGAGAGCACATTCATCCGAGCCGCGGTTTCGGAATTCAGCAGGTTGGTGCTTTTCAGCAACGTTGCACCAAAGCGACCTGTGCTCTGATCCACCAGGTTCTCAACTTGGCTCGAACCGATCGTTAAAGCGCTTTGGCTCCCCTCCAACGCTGTGCCTTTAAGCAACTGCGCATTGGGCCAAACGGATCCAACGGTGGTGAGCTCGTTGATGGCCACCTGCTGATTCTCATCTCCTCCGAGCACCGTGAGCATGGTGAGCTGGTCGGCGCTGGATCCGCCGATCTCGCCCCCCTGGGCCACGAGGTAGTGGACGACCCCTGGCGTGGCTCGAACCTTGACACTGAACGCACCGCTTTTGGTCGAGCGATGGGTGCTCAGTTGTTTGGGGGATTGGCCGGCCTGGGTTTGCCAGAGGGTGATGGATGAGCCGCTCACCGGCTGACCTTTCAGGGAGATCTGCCCTTTCAATGTTGAATGCCCTAGGGCTTCGACAGATCCTGTTGCTGCCCCGACAGCCAATGCACTCAGGGCGAGGGCGCGTCCAAGGGTTTTAAGGGCTTGCATGGAGGTCGCTGCTTCGAGGACGGTGCTTTTTCTTTCATAGACATGAAATGACGAGTTGGTCGACACTTCGATCGAAATCACGGGCGGATGGGTGCACCATGGGACGAGGCTCGCTGTCGACACTTCGGCGGAGGTGCGCCCTCAGTGGGCGCCTCTTGCGTCACTGCTGCGTTCCTGCTGGCGCTGAATCACAAATCCTTAGTCTGTGGTCGAGAGACGAAGTGTTCTCATAAACTGATCGGGCTGTTGCTGGCTGCGATCGGTGCCCCGGGTAGGACTGATCGTCAATGATGGCAAGCCATTGGCTGTCGAAACAGCCACTGCGATTCAGTCGCAACTTGAGCGTGGTGGCCATGAAGTTGTGCGCGCCAGTAGCTCGGGTGGGATGGTCGGCTTTGCCAATCCCGATCAGCACCTGCGCATGCTTGGTTATGCAGCTTGCGTGCCCGAGGGATTTGATCAGTCGATGGTGCTGGCGATCGTGCTGGGGGGCGATGGCACGGTGCTGTCGGCTGCGCGTCAGACGGCGCCGGTTGGTGTGCCGATTCTCACGATCAACACCGGTCATCTCGGCTTTCTTGCCGAGGCCTACCTCGATGACCTGGACCGGGCGCTGAAGCAGGTGCTCACCCAGCAGTGGACGATTGAAGAGCGCGCCAATCTGGTGGTGAGTGTGATGCGAGGGGATCAGCGTCGCTGGGAGGCGTTATCACTGAATGAGATGGCCCTGCATCGGGAACCGCTCACCAGCATGTGCCATTTCGAGATCGCGATCGGACGTCATGCGCCGGTGGATATCTCTGCCGATGGTGTGATCCTGTCGACGCCCACCGGCTCGACCGCCTATGCCCTCAGCGCCGGCGGTCCGGTGATCACGCCGGATTGCCCGGTGCTGCAGCTCACGCCGATCGCCCCCCATTCGCTGGCTTCACGGGCCCTGGTGTTCAGTGACGCTGAGCCGGTCACCGTGTTTCCGGCCACGCCCGAGCGTCTGATGATGGTGGTGGATGGCAGCGCAGGTTGTTATGTGTGGCCGGAAGACCGAGTGCTGATCCGTCGCAGTGACCATCCCGTGCGTTTCGTGCGGCTCACCGATCACGAGTTCTTTCAGGTGTTGCGCAACAAGTTGGGCTGGGGGCTTCCCCACGTGGCCAAGCCGGATCGCCCATGACGCGCATCGATGCCAACGCGATTGCTCACACCGGCGGGGATTTGGTGCTGTTGGTGGGCGGCCAGGCGGTGGCCTTGGCGGACCGCTTGAAGGCCTCCGGTTACCAACCGCTCGACTGGGGCAGTGGCGCCGCCAGTGGAGTGTCCGCGGAAGGCCCATCCCATCCGGTCGCGGCGATTCTTGCCGATGATCAAGCGGACAGGGTCAGCGATCTGCGGCGCCGGTTCGGGGCGTTGCCGATCCTGATTGGCGTGCAGGACGACAGCGTGGCAGCTCGGGAGCACGTGTTCGCCTGCGGGGCGGATGACTTCTGGTTCCCCTCAGTTGGACCCAGTGATCTGCTCCAGCGCTTGCGCCTGCATCTGGCGATTCAGGCTCAGAGTCAGCAGCGGCGCCCCATGATGCAGATCGGCAACCTGAGTGTCGATCTGGCGTCCCGACAGGTGCGTCGGGGCAGTCGTCCGGTTGCTTTGACGGCGCGTGAATACTCCCTGCTGCTGCTGTTGTTGGAGCAACGCGGCACGGTAGTTAGTCGCGATCGGATTCTGCGCGAGGTCTGGAATGACGAGCAGGGATCCTCCAGCAATGTGATCGAGGTGTATGTGCGCTATCTGCGCCAGAAACTGGAGGAATCCGGAGAAGCCCGCCTGATTCATACCATCCGTGGCCGCGGCTACTGCCTCAGTGATGGGTTCCCCAAGCTGGAACCGCGCTGATGGACCTGCCGCCTCAGACCCTGCCACCGCAGACTCTGCCGATCGAAGCGCAGTGGTGTCTGGATCAACGCCCGTCGCTGTGCATTGCCCTGGAAGTGGCCGACACGGCTTGGGAGCAGCAGCTGGGAATGATGCAACGGCCGGCTCTGCCACCCCTGCGTGGCATGTGGTTTCCGGTGAAGCCCTCCCAGCCACTGCGCTTTTGGATGCACAACACCCTTGCTCCGCTCGACATGGTGTTTGTGCGCGACGGCAAGGTGCTGGACATCGCTGCACAGGTGCCGGTCTGCCCTGGACTCCCATGCCCGTCGTATTGGGCGGATGCCGACCAGAACGCCCGTGCAGACTTCGTTGACGGTGTGATCGAAATCGGCGCCGGTGAGGCGGCACGGCTGGGTATTCGCGTGGGTGATGCTGTTCAAATCGCACCTTTTGGCACGTCGTTAACGCAATAACGTGTTTTAGGCGTCACGTCGGCGTGCTTTCTGTGGTTGTATGGCTAGCCGAAGAAGCCTTTGGACTGCAGAAACAGGCCGACGGCGAGCAGCGGGCCAAAACCCGCGATCAGCAGGGTGATCTTCATGCGCATCGGCGAGACCTGCTTGTCTTTCTGAAGCGGCATGGATTAGCGGTGCGTGATCGTCGATTCTGGAGGGCCGTGCCGGAGCTTGCGGCCCTGCAGCACCAGAACCGGGTTCATCGGCGACAACCGCGTCCCTTCTGCCAGAGGCATCCCGCGCCAACTCTGATGTTGGTGCATGCGCACGCTCCAGCCGGCTTCGCTCAGCAGTGGCCGCAGTTCCCCCACGGCTTCCAGGGTGGCCATGGGAATTACCACCACCCCGCCAGGCCTCATGCGCGCGATCACCGCCTGCAACAGCGCTTGGCGTTGACGGCCGCCGCCGCCCAGCAGCACCCGATCGGGATCGGGCAGCTGCTCCAAAACGGAGAGCACATCGCCTTCGATCACCGCCGCCGGCTCCACTCCCAGGCGCCGGGCATTGGCGTGGATCAGTCTGCCGCCGCCGCTGCGACGCTCCACCGCCATGAGTTGCAGCTGCGGTTGCAGACGTAGGGCTTCCAGCCCAACGCTGCCGGTGCCGGCCCCCAGGTCCCACAGCACACCCGTGGGAGGCAAGTCGAGCTCGGCCAGCAGCTGGATGCGCACCTCCCGCTTGGTCATCAGGCCGGGACGGTCGTCGTGCTGGAGGTAAATGCCGTCTTCGATGCCGAAGAGGGGTAGCTGATCTGGGATTGGGTCTGCCGCGGGCTCTGCCAGCAGCACCACCAGGTGTAGGGGGTTGAGATCGCTGGGGATCGCATCGGTGGGAGCCAGTTGTTGCACCCGTTCATCCCCATGGCCGAGGGCCTCGCAGAGCCAAAGGGCGTAGCTGGCCTCCAGGCCGCTGGTGTGCAAAATGCTGCGCACGTCGGCCACACCACCGCGGCTGGGATCGGTGAGCACCGCTAAGGCGTTGGGGCGTTGCTGCAGCCGGCGCGCCAAGGGTGCTGGGTCGCGTCCGTGCAGGCTGATCCACTCAGCGTTCTGCCAGGGCCGGCCCAGGCGTGCGAAGGCCAGCTGCAGTGAACTCGGCCCTGGATGAAAGCGCAGGTTGTCGCGCCCCAAGCGTTCGATCAGGATCCTGCCAATCCCGAACCAGAGCGGATCACCACTCGCCAGCACCACAGCCTGTTGACCCGGCTCCAGCTTCAGCAAGATGTCGCTGAGAGCAATCGGATCGTCGCTAGCCATCCAGCGCAGGTTGGGGGGGCATCCCGGCCACTGCTGCAACGCCGGCAGCACCCGCTTCGGTGCAGCCACTAGCTGGGCCTGCTGCACCAAACGCTGAGCCGCAGGCGGGAGCGTGCCTGGGGCGCCAGCGTCGGTGCCGATCACATCGATCATCAAGCCATTGTGCTGGGCTGACGACCCAGGCCCTGGTTTTATTCCAGGCCTGTGCTGCATTGGCTAATCCCAGTGGTGGGAAGTGTCGATAATCGCCCCCACGGAGGCCTGACGGTAGAGGTCGTTGTGGCTAAGACGTCGGCAAACGCTTGTTTCAGCCATGACTGCGCCACGTCGTCCGTTGCGTCATGTCTCTGCTGTGTTGGCGTCGCTGTGGCGTGTGGCGGTTTGGTCGGTCACCGTCTGAGACAAGAAAGGTTTTGCTGTAAGCAAGAACGACAACCTCTCCAGCACCTTCGCCAAAACCAACCCTGATGGTGATGTGGTGATCAGCCTGGGCGGAAATAGCAGTGAAGACACCACAATTGAGATTGAACAGGGTTGAAATGCCACGCAGCGGATCGACACCCTGACACCCAATGATCTTGACGGTTCATGGGGCTGGCCCGAGCTTCAGATCAGGTCGGACTTGAACTCCGATACTTGGAAAGCCTGGAATCACACCCGGGCTTTTGCATGGACCTGAAGGAAGGATGCCTTCTGGCTGACAGGTGCTGAGGCCTTGTCATGCAAGTTGCCAGATAGACCTATCGAATCTCCGGATCATTGTTTTTATGCCGACGTAAAGAAGCTTTCGTTCCGTTATTGAATGCCTTTTGTATGCTTGCTCCCAATCGGGCAGTTTTTGATTGATTTTGTTTTTCATTTCTTGCCTTGTGGCTAGAAAAAGAATGAACAGAATTGTCGATGACTTGGGTATGTCAGGTGTTTCCCGCCAATGGCGCAGGCGTTCCTCAGCCTTGCTCCTGTCTGCATTGGCATTGGCCACTGTTGGTGCATCCAGCCATGGCGTGAAGGCGCAGGTGCCTGAGGGCTACACCACGCCGATCCCTGAAGAGCTGTTTACGCCTGACCAGGTGAACACCAGCGTGGGCACCTTCCGTTTTTTCGATGGCATGCCCGATGCTGCCACGGTTGACACTAGTTTTGACAATCTCAAGTTCATCCGTGCTTATGAAACCTTTCTCACATTGATGCCTGCTGCCAGCATTGAAATGCTTCGTGCAGGCCATGCTGAGATGGGGGTGGATGCCTACAACAAAGTGATGTTGATGGCGCCGCTTACGTCAAATCCGCTTTTTTTAACTGGCAACACTGACACGGTGTATGGCTCCGCCTTTTTCAATTTGAAGGAGACAGGGCCGATGGTGATCGAAATCCCAGCAGGTTTAGGCCCTGGCACCATCAACGATGCTTTTTTCCGTTTCGTTGCGGATACCGGTGCACCGGGTCCAGACCGGGGCAAGGGTGGCAACTATTTGATTCTGGGCCCGGATGATGCGGAGCCGGCGAATACCGATGGCTACTTTGTGTTTCGCTCTCCCAGTTACTCCAACTGGTTGATTTTGAGAGCTTTCCTTGATGATGAGGGGAAGCCTGACAAGGCTGTTTCGAACTATCAAGAGGGCCTCAGGCTCTACCCTCTCTCGCGCAAAGACAACCCTCCGGAAATGATCTTTATCCAGGGAGGAGAAGCGATTTTTAATACAGTGCATGCCAATAATTTCCATTTCTATGAAGAGCTTGATGTGGTGATTCAGAGAGAGCCGATCAGCCTGCTCGATCCTGAATTAAGGGGTTTAGCTTCCGCGATTGGTCTGGAAAAAGGAAAGCCATTTGCACCCAGTGCGCAGGATCGCGCTGTGCTGGAGGAGGCAGTGCAGGTTGGTGTTGCGTATGTGCGTGCTGATATGGGCAAGCCACGCAATCCCGATGTCTATTTTTATGAGGGGAAGCAATGGTTTACGCCATTTGGTGGTGGGAGCCATGAATGGCTGATTGATGGCGGTAAGGGTGGTCGGAATCTCGATGCTCGCAACAATTTCTTTTGGGGCTACACCGTTAATACGCCGGCCATGGTGTTGAAGATGGTGGGCGTTGGTTCTCAATACGGGGTGGTGGCCACGGATGCCACGGGTGCCTATCTCGATGGCAGCAAGACCTACAAATTCACGGTTGATGCTGACGTCCCCGCCAAGGATTTCTGGTCGATGGTGGTCTATGACCCTCAGACCCGTTCTGAGCTACAGACCGATCAGCCGCTTCCGAGTAAGAACAGCATGCGCAACCAAGACATGGTCGTGAATGCAGACGGCACCATTGATTTGTATTTCGGCCCAACAGCGCCAGAAGGCAAGGAATCGAACTGGATTCAGACTGTTCCTGGTAAGGGTTGGTTCGCTGTTTTCCGGCTTTATGGCCCTCTGCAGCCGTGGTTCGATAAGACCTGGCAGCTCAATGATATTCAGCCTCTCGGTTGAGATTTAAATCGATCGATTTCACTTTCCAACCTCAACCATGACTCGTTTCAAGCACCTCCCTTCCACTGTCCTTTCCGCCTTGTTTTTGGCATGCAGTGGTTCTGCGCTCCAAGCTGCTGATGTCGTGCCCAAGGGCTACAACACACCAATCCCTGTGGATGTGTTGACGCCGGATTCGGTGACCACCCGAATCGGCACGTTCAATTATTTCGATGGTTTCCCGGACGATGAAACCATGCGCAAGGCCCGCCTTCAGGTGGACTTGGGCCGCGGTGTGCAGACCTTTCTGAACTTCATGCCTGCAGCTTCGCTTGAGATGCTGCATGTGGGCCATCGTGATGGCTATGGCCTTCAGACGAACCGTGATATCGGTGTGTTTGAAGATCTCATGAGTTCAGACTCTCTTTGGCTTACAGGCAACACCGACACGGTGTACGCCTCCGCCTTCATTGACCTAAGCGACGGCCCGATGGTGGTTGAAGTGCCCGCCGGAACGGGCCCGGGCACGGTGAATGATGCCTTTTTCCGCTTCGTGATCGACATGGGCGGTCCCGGTCCAGACAAGGGCCGTGGCGGCAAGTATCTGATCCTTGGGCCTGGTCAGTCGGCTCCTGCTGATGCCGATGATTATTACGTGGCTAACACGCCGAGTCTGATCAACTGGGTGATTCTGCGTGGTTTCTTGGATGCTGAAGGCAGCACGGAGACGGCCAAAAATGCATTTCAGAACGATCTGAAGATCTATCCGTATGCCCAGCGGATGAATCCCGCCCCCAATACGTTCAAGAACCTCACCGGTTTGAATGTGAACACCATTCATGCCAACGACTTCAAGTTTTACGAGGAGCTGGATGATGTGATTCAGCGTGAACCGTCAGAGGTGTTCTCACCTGAATTGCTGGGGATGGCCTCGGCCATTGGCATTCAGAAAGGCAAGCCTTTTGCTCCATCGCCTGCGCAGAAGGCCTTGCTCACCGAAGCGGTTGCCATTGGCAACGCCACCGCACGTTCGATCCTGTTTGCTCCCCAGGACCCCAAGGCCTATATCTATCCGGACAAGGCTGGTTACTGGCAGACCGGATTCCCTGGGGGAAGTCACGAATATCTCGTGAATGGTGGCAATGGTGGACGCGATATGGATGGACGCACGCTGTTCTTCTATCTCGCCACGGTGAATACCCCGGCAATGGCTCTGGAACTTCCGGGCGTCGGTTCGCAATACGCCTTCGTTTCCAGAGACAGCAGCGGTGCCTATCTCGACGGCGGCAACAGCTACAAACTCACCATCCCCGCGAATCCTCCGGCTGAACGGTTTTGGTCGTTTGTAGTTTACGACCCACAAACTCGCTCGATGCTGCAGAGCGAGGCAATGCCCTACCCCAGCAAGAACAACAAGCGCAACACCGACATGGTCGAGAACGCCGATGGCAGCGTCACGCTCTATTTTGGACCGGAAGCGCCGGATGGCTTGGAGACCAATTGGGTGAAAACAGTCCCTGGCAAGGGTTGGTTTGGCATCTTCCGTCTGTATGGCCCAGGCCAGGAGTGGTTTGACCGCACCTGGACGTTGGGAGCGATTGAACAAATTTGAGCGTTGCAGGCATGGCTCTTCACAGACGCTATGCCCAGGGCTGGCGCGGTTTCATAAAGGAGCCATTCCCAGAGACTCCCGAATGGATGAGACGGTGGAATTAGTCAAACAGCCAGCGCAGGCCTAGGTTCACGCCGCTTTGATCCACGCTGTAAGCGTTGCCACCTCCTCCGGCGTAATCAAGACCGAAATATTTGTAGGAGAGGGAGACTTGAGCTGAGTTCCCCAGGGCATAGGCAATGCCTGCCTGGGCGGTTCCACTCAAATCTTGCTCTCCGCTCAGTCCAAATCCACCTACATCAAGGTAAGCAAAGGCTTGCCAGTCTTCACTAATGGCGTAGGTGCCAAACACACCGATCAGGGGTTGAACCCAGGTGTTGCCGTAGCTTTCGTCTGAAGATTTCTGCAGCTCACGGGTGTACTCCTTGCTGACGCGTCGTCCTTCAACAGTGAGTGAGGCTTCGCTGTCCAGTGTCCAGCTGGTGTGGATGTTGGCATCGATGATGCGGGCTCCGACCAGGCCAAAGAAGCTGCTGCTGCCTTTCTCCATGCGTGGTTTCTGGATGGCTCCCCCCCGGTAGCGGAAGGCGAGATCGACGACCGTTTGGTTGGCGTCGACGTCAAGATCCAGATCACCTTTGACACGCACGGTGCGCTCGCGCAGATAGCCAGGGACGCCGAGCTGATTCCGCAAAGGGTTGTTGGTTTCCGTGTAGAAGGATGCCGATTGGCTGTCGGACAGGCTGCCGTGATACACACCGGCCATGAAGCCAAAGCGGCCATATTCCACCTGTGCTTTGAGGGTGAGTGCCTCATCGAGGGTGTCGATCACATCGGAGAGAGACAGCGCCGCCTTGGATTGGTTGCCGTTGATTTCTGTGGTCGAGAAGGTGGTGGGCACTAAAAAGGCATAGAGATCGAGATACACCCGCCAGGAATCGTCTTCGTCTTCTCTTGGTGCCACCTCAGGCGCAAGGTCTTCGGCTTGGCTGAGCACCAGCGGAGTCGTGAAGACTGCGGCACTCGTCTCGCCAGCAGTGAGGGTTTCGAGGGGCTTGGCAGAAACCCCCAAACTCAAGGTGCTCAGGGATGCCAGAAGAGCCAGAGACAGCGCTCGCATCGCACTCATCAATCCATTGCGCGAACCGTAGGGGCGGCAGGGAATCTCTGCTTTTCAAGCTTGTCCCGACCGTACGGAATTGTTGCGGCAAGCATTGGTCCCTGGTAAATCAACCTTTAGACAACGCCCATTGCTGAAGCTTGATTGATGCTGTTCCGTCTGCGCATGACTCGCAACGTCTCCTGGCTTTTCGGTCTTGCTGCCCTGTTGGTTCCCACCTCAGTCGCAGCGCAGGGCCAACCCCAAACTCTGGTCGCCAACCCGGCTGATTTTGATTTCACTCCCCTGGAGCTTGCTGAGCTAAAGCTGGCTCAGGCCCCGGATGTTGAGCAGCCTTCAGGCACAGGCAATCCACCCGTCGCCGCTGCCCCTGACGAATCCCCTGCGCAGGAGAACGATTCTCTGGCGCAGGCGGCCCAGAATCCGATAGCCAGCCTGATCAGTGTTCCGATTCAGTGGAATTCGACGCCTAACACCCAATGGGCACCGAACGTCACCCTTCCGTCGCCGAATCCAAACGATCCACCAATCTCCACCAACTTCAAGGCGAATCAAACCCAGAACGTGGTGAACGTTCAGCCGGTGGTCCCCTTCAAGGTGAATGATGGCCTCACCTTAGTAACTCGCACGATCGTTCCCTTCATCTCCCAGCCTTGGGCACGTGGAACCTCGATTCAGGCGATTGGTGATATCAATCCCTCGGTGTTCTTCGTGCCCACTTTGAAGGGCAATTTCACCGTGGGTGTTGGCCCCACCCTGGTGATGCCAACCGCAACCGATAGCCGCCTAAGTTCCCAACGTTGGAGTGCCGGCCCCGCCGGTGTTCTGGTTTACACCAAGGGCCCGATCGTTGCGGGAGGTCTGATTAACAACATCTGGTCGTTTGCCGGTGAAGGCAAGCGTGATGTCAACAAGATGTTGATTCAGCCATTCCTCAACTACAACCTGCCCAAGGGTTGGTATCTCACCAGTTCCCCGATCATTACGGCGGACTGGACCTCAGAAGACAGCAAGGGCTGGACGGTTCCGATTGGCCTCGGTGTGGGTCGTGTGTTCAAGTTGGGGACGCAGCCCGTTAATGCGTCTCTTAGTGCCTATTACAACGCTGTGAAACCTGAAGTGCTGGGTCAGACGCTCATCGGCGATTGGACTTTCCGCGCACAGGTTCAGTTCCTGTTCCCCACGGGCAGCTGATGCTGCTTCGCTGATTGCATTAACTCGCTGTTTGATGGCGTTCAACCCTTGAACCGGTCAATGCGGTCGACGTTTTTCGATCATCATCTCTGCTTCATCCTGGGTCGGCTATGAGTGATCAACGTGCTCCGATGGTGGTGATTCCTGCTGGCGACTATCGCGTCGGTTCGGAGTCGTTCTATCCCGAAGAATCGCCTGTGCGCACCATTCATGTGGAGGCGTTTGCGATCGATGTGGCACCGGTCACCAATGCCGAATTCGCCCGCTTCGTTTCAGACACCGGCTACTTGACGGTGTCTGAAAAGCCACCTGATCCTGTGTTGTATCCCAACCTGCCCCCCGAAGAGCAATGCCCTGAGTCGGCGGTGTTCATTCCACCGCCGGCCAACGTGGATCGCAGCCAGCCATTGTCGTGGTGGGCCTTGGTGGAAGGAGCGGATTGGCGTCATCCCCAGGGACCGTCCACCAGCATCGACGACCGCATGGAGCATCCGGTGGTGCATCTTGCCTATGAGGATGCTGTGGCCTATGCCGAGTGGGCGGGGAAACGTCTGCCAATGGCTGATGAATGGGAAGTGGCAGCCCGTGGTGGTTTGGTGGAGCAAGACTACGCCTGGGGTTCTGAAATGACACCAGATGGCCAGTGGATGGCCAATGTCTGGCAAGGGCCATTCCCTTGGAGGAATGAGCAGATCGATGGCTGGTTATGGACCTCGCCTGTCGGCAGTTTCCCTGCCAATGGCTACGGCTTGGTCGACATGTGTGGAAACGTCTGGGAATGGACGTCGACGCTGTTCCCGGTTCCCAAAGGTGAACAGGAACGACGGATTATCAAGGGCGGGTCATTCCTGTGTGCGGACAACTACTGCCACCGCTTCCGACCAGCTGCACTGATGGGACAGACGACGGACACCGCCACCTGCCACATGGGATTTCGCTGTGTATCGGATTCAGTGTGATTGCGGTTGTCGTTGATCAAACCATCGTCAATACGTTCAGCGCAAGTTGGAGGTCTGAGGCAGTCCACGCCACTAGGCCAACACAAACCGCCCTAGCTCTTCGAGCGAGCAGAGGCACAGATGAGAAATCTTGATGTATGAACACTCCCCGTTGCGTGGATCGTGGACACGGCTTCTTTGTGGTGCTGGTGTGTGATTGATCGACAAGAACTATTGGTGCTGATCCGAATGGTGCGTTATTTGTTGATGTTCACTCCATTAACGTCAACCCATGGCTATGCAAGGAGAAGTTCCAAGGCCTCGTTGCCTCTCCAACGTCTGCCATGTCGAGTCTGATCAAAACGTCTCACCTGCTCCGCCGGATGGTCGTGGGTGGTGGCTTGTTGCTGGCGACCAGTGTGTCGATCGTCGACATGACGCAAGGTCAAGCCCAGGCACGTGAATTTGACCGGACGACACTTCCCATTGCAGAGCCAAGGCCTGAAAAGGTCACCAAGGTGCTCCCCTCCGAGGTGCCGATGCCCCCGCAGTGGGAGGTAACGGCACCCGCTGGTGCTCCCAACGTGGTGATCATTCTTCTCGATGACGTCGGCTATGCAGCACCATCCGCTTTTGGCGGGGTGGTGAACATGCCTACCGCTGAAAAGCTCGCCCAGAATGGCCTGCGCTACAACCGTTTCCACACTACGGCTCTTTGTGCGCCCACGCGAGCAGCGTTGAAGTCCGGACGGAATCATCACAAGGTCAACACCGGTTCAATTCCAGAGATTGCCACTGGTTATGCGGGCAATTCCACCGTTGTGCCGGATTACGCCGTGCCGGTTGCGGAAATCCTCAGACTCAACGGCTACAACACAGCGGCCTTTGGCAAGTGGCACGAAACCCCGGGTCGTGAAACCACGGCTGCTGGCCCTCAGACCCGTTGGCCAACGCGCCAGGGATTCGAGAAGTTCTACGGATTCGTGGGTGCGGAAGACAACATGTGGGAGCCCACAATCCATGATGGTGTCACCGTTGTGGATGCACCGCAGAAAGATCGGTATCACTTCACTGAAGACATGACCGATCAGGCGATCGGCTGGGTTCGTCAACAAAAGGCCATCAAGCCAGATAAGCCCTTTTTCATCTATTACTCCTCAGCCGGTGCCCATTCTCCGCACCATGTGGGTCAAGAATGGATTGCTAAATACCGAGGTAAGTTTGATGAGGGCTGGGATGTTCTGCGGGCACGTAATCTTGAGAACCAGATCAAGGCAGGAGTTGTTCCTCCGGGCACTCAGATGGCGCAAGCGCCCGCGAGTGTTCCCAAATGGGACAGTCTGACGCCGCAGCAACAGCGAATCTATGCCCGTCAGGCAGAAGTGTTTGCAGCCTTTACCGAGCACTCCGATCACCAAGCAGGTCGATTAATCCAAGCCATCGATGATCTCGGTGAGCTGGATAACACCTTGGTGATTTATGTCACAGGTGACAACGGTGCCAGTGTTGAGGGCGACATGAGCGGCCATTGGAATTGGAATCATTACCTCAATGGTGTTGAAGAAACGCCGGATGAACAGGAGGCAAAGTTGGATGAATGGGGTGGGCCGACCACCTATCCCATGTATCACCTCGGCTGGGCGATCGCCTTCAATTCACCGTTTGCTCTCTCCAAACAGGTGGCCGGTGATTTCGGTGGAACACGCAATGGAACAGTGATTCACTGGCCTGAGCGCATCAGGCAAGGTGGCGGTATTCGTTCACAGTTCTCGCATGTGAATGATGTGGCCCCCACGATTCTTGAGGCGGCCAATCTACCGATGCCCACCATGATCAATGGCATCCCGCAGATTCCCATGCAGGGAACCAGCCTGATTTACACATTCGATAACCCAGGCGCTGAAGAACGGCACAGCACGCAGTATTTCGAGATCATTGGCAACCGCGGCATCTATCACGACGGTTGGATGGCGCGCACCACGGTGATGTACCCATGGGAAGCACCCAACCGAATGAATACGGTCGAGGCCGATGATGGTTGGCAGCTGTATGACACCACAGTTGATTTCAGCCTCTCCAACGATTTAGCGGCTCAATATCCCGATCGCTTGGAGGCCATGAAGGCGAAGTTCATGGAAGAGGCGATTGAAAATCAGGTGTTGCCCCTGGATGATCGTTTGCTTGAGCGGCTGGTGCCATCCGTCGCTGGTCGACCGACCCTGCTGGGGGATCGGACGTCCATGGATTTGTATCCCTACGCCTGGAATATGGTCGAAGATTCGATCATCAATGTAAAGAACGTCTCGAACAGTGTGACGGCCTATGTGGATGTGAAAGGGGGCGAAGAAGATGGTGTGATCTTCTCTCAGGGCGGTCGATTTGGTGGTTGGTCGCTTTATGTTGAAAACAACAAGCCCTCCTACACTTACAACTACATGGGAGAGCTGTTCACATTCACCAGCAACCAGCCGTTGCCTGCTGGCAAATCCGAGATTCGCTTTGAGCTCGACTACGACGGCGGTGGCGTCGGCAAGGGCGCTGACGTTCGGCTGAAATTGAATGGTGAGGTGGTCGCTGAAGGCCGTATGGAGAACACGATTGCTTCGCGTTTCTCCATTGATGAAGGTGCTGATGTTGGCCTTGATCGTGGCTCGGCGGTCACGGTGAGAACCATTGGCCCTCGCCGTTACAGCGCCTATGGCGGTCAGATCGACAAGGTGACAATTCAGATTTATCCCAAAGCCACCGATGTCGCTCAGCAGTGATGGCTCGGAGTGATTGACTCCCTCCAGCGGGATGACTCCAGGATGGAGTCATCCCCTTTTTGTTGGTTGGCTTTCACTGGCTGACGTCATGGACTGGACCGGCCAGGCGCTTGCGCCAGTGGAGGAAGGGAGTCATGCCGATCGCCGTCATTAAGACGTAGCCCACTATGGCCGCCTTGAGTTCGCTTGCTTCTGGTGCCATCCGTTGCACCAAGAGCAGCGCTAACCCTGGATTGCGCATGGCCATCACGAGCGGAATCGTGCTTCGTTCCGCTCGGTCTATGCCGGCGACTGCAAAGCCAAGGAGTAGAGCAATCAACGTGAGCAGCAGCATCAGAAAGGCTCCGCGCAGGTCGGCAATGAGTGTCAGCGACACCTTGGGCAACGCTGCAATCAACACCACGGCTAACAGCAACAGCAGCAGGGTGGAAGCGGTTTTCTGCACGATGGGATTCCAGCGTTCGGCCCAATCGCTGCACCATTGGCGCAAGCTCATCCCCACCAGCAACGGAACTACTTGAGCGCTGAAGACCTGGGCGGCTACGTCTTTGGCGGAGATGCTCCAGACGGTCTCGGCTGCGTCGATCGGCAGCTGGTGGATCCAGATCGGCACGCTGAGGATTGCGGCGCACGATGAGCACAACTGAAGCCTGGTGGCCAACGCCGGATTCCCAATCACCTGGCGACTTTTCAAGCTAATCAGCGGAGCACTGGGGCAAATTGCCATCACCATCAAGGCCGTCGCCATGGCAGGCGAGAGGCCCTGGCCGAGCGGTGAGCGCAGCAACAGCAGGGCTGCAACGGGGATGCCAAAACAGGTGGTGAGCAACACCTGAAGCAGCCAAGCGGGTCTGTGCTTCATCCGACCGAACGGCATGGCCGGTGGATGCAGCCCCAACGCCACCATGACAAGAAAGAGGGCCACCGAAATCAAGGTCGACATCAATCGGGCCTGTGTTGCGTGCGCTTTTGTCGCAGAGCGCGTTGGCTCAAGGCTTGGCTCAGCGTCGTACTGGGGCTTTCAGCGAACAGCTGTTGATTGGCCTTGGCGAAGTGGCCTCGGCTGCGAAAGCCAAAGTGCTGTGGCTCCATTGCGTCACCATGCCCATCAATGCGCGTTTTGACCGCATCTCTGCCTGAATGGATTTAGTGGCCAGCACGGGCAGTACGTTGACGCTGCACTCCGGATGGCTGCTGTGGTTCGCTCTTGCCTCGCTGTGTTGCTGCTGTTGGTGGGGGCCTCGCCCTCAGTGGAGGCTTTCGAGGACTGCAGCCTGATCACACGAATGATGAACTCCATCGGCGCCTCGATGGCCCGCAATCGGATGTTCATTGCGGCATCGCAGGAAACGGGCGAGAACCGGGAACAAGCAGATGCTGCTAGCGCTCAGCTGTCGCGACAGTCGCGCGATTTCCGTGAGCTGCGGGAAGATTACGTACGCAACAAATGCGGCAATGCCTGGGACTGAGTCATCGGCGGTGCGCCGTCAACGGCTGCATGAGCTGTTGCTGGCCTTGATCGCCCGGGAGGACGATCTGGAGTTGATGGATGCCGAGGGCCCCGTCGGTTTGACCGGTGCAGCCTCCAATGAAGGCCCCGCTGACGCTGCGCGCTGGCTGGATCGGAATCGGCGCGTGCTGCACCGCTATCAGGCGATGGTGCGCACCGCCGTCACCCTCGATGCATTGCTCGACAGCGAAGCTGGCGGCTTGCATGAGGTGTGAGCTGGATGGGTGGCATCCAGATGACTGCGGGGGTCTGCTGAACGGCTGGTAGACGGCCCCTGGCCAGTCCCGCCAGGTCTGCCAGTGTGGGGCGACTTTCGGCCTTGGGCATGGCTCCGCTCGGTTTCTCCGCTCTGACGTCTTTGCTCGGTCGTCAAGGCAAGACAACGGCGTGGCAGCCCCCGCAGGCCAGCTGGAGCCAGCCCTTCGGATTGGGCTGGGAGCAGCCCTATACGGTGCGCTATGCCAGCAATCTCGACGATGGCCCCAATCACGGCATGCCCTTGGGGGGCTTCGGAGCAGGCTGCATCGGTCGGGCGCCGGATGGCAACGTCAACCTCTGGCACTTGGATGGCGGCGAGCACTGGTTCGGGGTGTTGCCCGACTGTCAGTTTGCTCTGTTTGAGAGCAACGGCAGCAGCAAGCGCGCCCATGCCTTGGCGGTGAAGCCTGATGGGGATGCCTCACGCCCTAAGAGCGGTGAACCACTCCAGGCCTGGGACTGGTATCCCGCCAGTACGTCGGAGCAGAGCACCGGCACTTATGCCGCCCGTTATCCGCTGAGCTGGACGAACTATGAGGGCGTGTATGACGCCGAGGTGCGTTGCGAGGCCTTCAGTCCGATTCTGCCGGGCGATTACCAGCGCACCAGCTATCCGGTAGCGGTGTTCGTGTGGACCCTGCGCAACCCCACCACCAAGCCCCTGGATCTGTCGCTGCTGCTCAGCTGGCGCAACACCACCGGCTGGTTCACCAACACCGATTCCTCCGCCGAGGTGCACTTCCGTGACGACGGCAGCCCAGAGCACAACTACGCCCCGGCGATTGGCAAAACCAACGGGCAACGCAACCGCTGGATTGACGATGGCAACCTCAAAGGTGTCGTCTTGGAGGGTCCTGTCTCCAATCCTGTCGCTGAGGGTGAAGGCCAGTGGTGCATTGCCACCAACGATCAGCCAGGCATGACCATTCAGCGCTGCAGCCGTTGGAATCCCGCCGGCGATGGCAGTGAGCTCTGGAGCAGCTTCAGCGCCGATGGCTCGATTCCAGAGAGCAACAACGATCGGCGGAGTGGGGCCGATGATCCGCTCAGTGCGGCGCTGACAGTGCAATGCCATCTCGAGCCGGGCCAGAGCATCGAGATCCCTGTCGTGATCAGCTGGGATCTGCCGGTGACGGCTTTTGCCACCGGCAGTCAGGCCCTGCGCCGCTATACCGATTTCTTCGGCACCGGCGGTGATCAGGCCGCGGCGATTGCCGCTGAAGCCCTGCGCGATTGGAAGAGGTGGCGTGAGCAGATCGAAGCTTGGCAGCAGCCGGTGCTGCAGCGCACGGAGCTGCCGGAGCCGTTGCGTATGGCGCTGTTCAACGAGCTCTACGACTTATGCAGCGGCGGCAGCCTGTGGAGTGCGGCGTCGCCTGAGGATCCCCACGGCCGTTTCGGCGTGCTCGAGTGCCTCGACTACGCCTGGTATGAAAGTTTAGATGTGCGCCTGTATGGCTCCCTGGCCCTGCTGCAGCTGTGGCCAGAGCTCGACAAGGCCGTGCTGCGCAGCTTTGCCCGTGCGATTCCCGCTGCCGATGCCACGCAGCGTCCGATCGGCTGGTATTTCACCCAGGGAAAGGGCCGGGTGGAAGCGGACCGCAAGGTGAAGGGCGCTACGCCTCATGATCTGGGCGCTCCCAATGAAGTGCCCTGGGATGCCACCAATTACACGGCTTATCAGGATTGCAATCTCTGGAAAGATCTGGGCAGCGATTACGTGCTTCAGGTGTGGCGCACCTACAAGCTCTCGCCCAGTGGGCAAGACCTGCGTTTCCTCTCGGAGTGTTGGCCCTCCGCAGTGGAGGCCTTGCGTTACCTCAAAACCTTCGATGTGAACGATGACGGCCTGCCCGATAACGGCGGTGCGCCGGATCAGACCTTTGATGACTGGCCATTAAAGGGAGTGAGTGCTTACTGCGGTGCGTTGTGGATCGCCGCGTTGGAAGCGGCCTTAGCGATCGGGCAGACGCTGCAGCTCAAAACCGGGCTCGACACCTCGGCTGAACAGCGGCAATTCAGCGGTTGGCTGGAGCAATCGCGCAGCAATTTCGACACGTTGCTGTGGAACGGCGAGTACTACGACATCGATGCTGAAAGTGGCACGCCAGTGGTGATGGCCGATCAGCTGTGCGGGGACTTCTATGCCCGCCTGCTGGGGCTGGAGCCGGTGGTGAGTGAAGCCAACAGCCGCAGCACGCTTAAAGCCGTGAAGGAAGCCTGCTTTGAAGCCTTTGATGGCGGCAAGCTTGGTGTCGCCAATGGGTTGCGCCGCGATGGCACACCTTTGGATCCCAATGGCACCCATCCCTTGGAGGTGTGGACAGGCATCAACTTCGGCATCGCTAGCTACTACCGCCTGATGGGCGAAGGCCAAACCGCTGAAGCGATCTGCTCAGCTGTGGTGGAGCAGGTATATAGCGGTGGTTTGCAATTCCGCACGCCGGAGGCAATCACGGCGGTGAACACCTTCCGGGCTTGCCACTACCTGCGGGCGATGGCGATCTGGGGTCTCTGGGCGACGCACACCGATTGGGCGGTCATACCAGGCGCCGAAAGAAGTCAGTGCGCTTGATGACCTGATTGGTTGAGAATGTCTGGAAAGCTTTTCTTTGGAGCAACTGTTGTGGTCTGGAGGTCAATTGTGGAGACTCATATGGTGCTGGCTCAGATGTTTTTTTGAGGCAGATCAAGGAATTGCCGAGGATTTCAAGCAACGCTCAATGCTTAGTTGTGATGTGGAAACGAAATGACCCAATGCTGATTCCTTCCTTCACTTTTTTTATGGTTTTCGGCTTTTGATTTCTCAGATTAAAAAGCGCATTCATTGAACTCGCTCAGTGGTTGATTGCGCCAAGTGTTGGCCCAATGTTCATTGGTCAGAGAGGCAATGAAAAGGAGCTTTTTGAAGCATTTGATGATTTTGACCTTTAACGCTGCATTGGGTCTGCGGGTGGTTCTTGCCAACGAGAGAGTCCGGCTGAGACAATCTCAGTTGGTCCTCGCAGCAAGAATTCAAGAGCAACGTTGTCTTCAGGTGTTAGCTCAACGTTCTAACGCCTCTTCAGTTCAAGGTTGATGCTGCGACTGAGCTTCAGGGTTTCGTGATCGTTCTGATTGGTGTCGCTCAGTTCCAGATTGAAAAAAGAGGCGGAGTCGGCGTCAAACAGAGGCCCCGCATGCCAGGTGCCCAGATGCAATTTGATGCCTTCCCCGGCTTCAATGCGCAGCAGCCAGGCCTTGGATGCATCGAGCACAGGCCCTTCAGTGTCGGGTGGAGCCAGCAGCAGCCAGAAGGGGCGACCTTCCGCGGAACTCAGGCATTGGGTGGCGTTCACATGGCGTGTCATCGCTGTCACCTTCAGCGGCCGTCGCGGGATGCGCATCACGTAGTAACGCAGCCTCCCGGGCCCGAAGCTCAGCTCCGCGTCCTGCTCCCCGGGCGGTGTCATGTCGTCCACCTCGCGTAGGGCCGTGCCGCACGCCTCGAGACGTGCGTCCAGCAGGGACCCCGCTTTCAGGGGCTGATGCTCGATCATGGGAACACTGTTTGCGCTTGATTCATGCTCGCGTTGCGTCGTTTGCTTGGCATGCTGCTGGTTGCCGTAACGCTGTTGCTACTAACGCCGATGGCGGTGAGCGCGCAGGTGCACGAGCACCAGGATGAAAACGGGGCACCGATGCTGCGCAGCCTCGAGAGCCTGCGCGATCTCGATTACCAGAGCTGGCAGGCGGTGGCCTACCGCACTGGCAAGCCCGGCAATCCCGTGGTTCTGCGCATCGTGGGCTACCCGGGCAAGCTGCGCTTGGAACACCCCGCGCCGCTGCTTGTGCAAGCTGGTGTGAAGGAGTGGCAGCTCGACGACATCACCCTCGATAATCCGGTATTAGCCACTGATGGCCGTGAGGCGGCGGCGGAGTTTGCGCTTGATCCTCTGCTCAATGATCTGAGCAACAACCGTCCGCTGCGCCTGTTCATGCCGGGGGTGTTCAACGAGATGCCCGTTCCTCCCTATGTGGTGGCGGAGTGGCGTGACGTTCAGACCCAGCCCCTGAGCTGATGGAGTCCGTCGGCGGCTCGCATCAAAACTGGCTGGCCTGGATGCGCCGAGCGCTCCAGCTCGCCTCCCTCGCTGAAGGCCACACCAGTCCTAATCCCCTGGTGGGTGCGGTGGTGCTTGACGCCGAAGGACGCCTGGTCGGTGAGGGATTCCATGCCCGTGCCGGTGAGCCCCACGCTGAGCCTGTTGCCCTAGACCAGGCCGGTGACGCCGCCCGTGGCGGCACAATCATCGTCACCCTGGAGCCCTGCTGCCACCAGGGCCGCACGCCCCCTTGCACCGAAGCAATCCTCGCGGCTGGAGTGCGACGGGTGGTGGTGGCGCTCACCGACCCTGACCCCCGCGTTGCCGGCGGTGGATTGCAGCGGTTGCGGGATGCAGGATTGGAGGTGATCAGCGGCGTGCTGGCCGCTGAAGCCGCCCATCAAAACCGCGCCTTTCTCCATCGGGTGCGCACGGGCCGGCCCTGGGGGGTGCTCAAGTGGGCCATGAGCCTGGATGGCCGCACCGCGCTTCCCAATGGTGAGAGTCAGTGGATCAGCGGACCGTCGGCTCGCTCCTGGGTGCATGGCATGCGGGCCCAGTGCGACGCGGTGATTGTTGGCGGTGGCACTGTTCGCGCTGATGACCCGTTGCTCACCAGTCGGGGGCGGCGATCCCCCGAACCGTTGCGTGTGGTGTTTAGCCGCAGTCTTGATTTGCCTGCTGGCGCTCAGATCTGGGATCAGCAGCTGGCCAGCACCCTGCTGGGCTATCCGATTCAGGCCGAGTCTGCTCTGTCCGCCGACTTGCGTGCTGTGGTGCAGGCGCAAGGGGTGGCGATGGAGGCGCTCGATGCCTCGGAACCGGAGCTGTTGCTGACAGCCTTGTCCAAGCGCGGCTGCAACCGCGTGCTCTGGGAGTGTGGTCCGGGTCTGGCGGCCGCTGCCATCCAGCAGGGTTGTGTGCAGGAAATCGAGGCGGTGATCGCACCCAAGCTGCTTGGCGGTGAACTGGCGCGGACGCCACTGGCCGACTTTGGTTTTACTGCCATGGATCAAGTGCTACAGCTGCGTGATCAAGACGTCATGCGGCTGGGTGATGATCTGCTAATGCGAGCCCAGCTGACTTGATCTGTCTCAACGGCTCAGATCCCTGCGGGTGGGATCGTCCTCTTGGCGTTCCACCGTTGCGGCGTAACGACCGATCAGCACTCCCATCACCACGGCCAGGTAGATCGGACCTGCAATGCCGGTGCTGACCGACAGCATCCGGGCCATGGGCAGCATTGGCTCGATGTCGCCAAACCCCACTGTGGTGAGACAGATAAAGGCGAAGTAATTGAGCTGAGAGAACACTGCCACAGACGTCAGCACGCTGGCATCAACGGCGTAGGCGGTAGCGGCCAGTTCGATCGGCTCAAAACTCCCTGGCTGGATGGTCTCCAGGCCCATCATCACCAGCCCAGCGGTGAGACCCAGCAACAGATACCCCGCAGCTGCTCCCATCAGCACGCTTGCCGTCACCTTGGTTTCCCTGGCCAGGCGTTGCACCAGACGCACCACGCTCCAACCCACCAGCACACTCCAGCTCACCACTAGGGGAATGCCGCTGTTGTGCCAACGCAAAGGGGTGAACAGCCACAACAGTTGAGTTACGAGGGCTAAGACACCCAGCCCTTGATACAGGCGGTCGTGCAGGGTGATCACCCGTTTGCGAATCATGACCAGCTGGGTGAGTAGCAGGGCGATCAGCGCGTAGCCCAAACCGCCCAACCAGGTGATTTTCGGGAACGCAAAGCTGATCATCACCAGCAAGCACAGCGACAGCAGCCAGGCGTAGAGCTTGTGGCTTCCTGGCTGCTGTCGCTGATCCGATCGCATTGCGTCTGCTCCCATCGAGCTGAGGATGGCGGGCTTTGCGTGCTCTGGCGAGCTTTGTGTTGCGGCAGCTCCGTTCGGTTCTCCGCCATCGCGTGGCAGCCGAGACACGAATCTCCGCCTTAGCCTGAGCGAAGGACTGGACGTGATTTATGCCGATCCGCGAGGACGACAACCGCCCCAATCGCCGCTTTGGGATTATCAACCTGGTGTTGATCGGCTTCGGTGTGCTGCTGCTGCTCAGCAGTTTCCTTCCCAATCAGGGCATGCAGCAGGTGCCACGGGTGCCCTACTCCCTGTTCATCGATCAGGTGAACGATGGCGCTGTGAAGCGCGCTTACATCACCCAGGATCAGATCCGCTACGAGCTGTCAGATCCAGAAGAAGGGGCTCCTTCGGTGTTGGCCACCACGCCGATCTTCGACATGGATCTGCCGCAGCGCCTGGAGACCAAAGGCGTTGAGTTCGCTGCGGCTCCTCCCAAGAAGCCCAACATCTTCACGACCATCCTCAGCTGGGTGGTGCCGCCCCTGATCTTCATCCTGGTGCTGCAATTCTTTGCGCGGCGTTCCATGGGTGCCGGGGGCGCTCAGGGCGCTCTGAATTTCACCAAGAGCAAAGCCAAGGTGTACGTGCCCGATGAGCAGTCGCGGGTCACCTTTGCCGATGTGGCTGGTGTCGACGAGGCCAAAGACGAACTCACCGAGATCGTCGACTTCCTTAAGTCGTCAGAGCGTTATACCGAAATTGGTGCGCGTATTCCCAAAGGTGTGTTGCTGGTAGGCCCTCCTGGCACAGGTAAGACCCTTCTCTCCAAAGCGGTGGCAGGCGAAGCGGGTGTTCCCTTCTTCATCATCAGCGGCTCGGAATTCGTCGAGCTGTTCGTGGGTGCCGGTGCTGCTCGGGTGCGAGATCTGTTCGAGCAAGCCAAGAAAAATGCGCCTTGCATCATCTTCATCGACGAACTCGATGCGATCGGCAAGAGCCGTTCGGGTTCGATGGGTGTGGTCGGTGGTAACGATGAGCGTGAGCAGACGCTGAATCAGCTGCTCACCGAGATGGACGGCTTCGCCTCCAAAGACAAGCCTGTGATCGTGCTGGCGGCCACCAACCAGCCTGAAGTGCTGGATGCAGCACTACTGCGCCCCGGCCGTTTTGACCGTCAAGTGTTGGTGGACCGCCCGGACCTGTCGGGCCGTAAAACCATCCTCGGGATTTATGCCAAAAAGGTGAAGCTCGCCGAAGGAGTGGATCTTGATCGCATCGCCCAGGCCACCAGTGGTTTTGCCGGTGCCGATCTGGCCAATCTGGTGAATGAGGCGGCACTGCTCGCCGCCCGTGCCAAGCGCACCAAAGTGGAGCAGGAAGACCTCGGCGAAGCGATTGAACGTGTGGTTGCGGGTCTTGAGAAGAAGAGCCGCGTGTTGCAGGACGACGAGAAAAAGGTGGTGGCTTATCACGAGGTGGGACACGCCATCGTGGGTCACTTGATGCCCGGAGGCAGCAAGGTGGCCAAGATTTCGATCGTGCCCCGAGGCATGAGTGCCCTCGGCTACACCCTCCAATTGCCCACGGAAGAGCGCTTCCTCAATTCACGTGAAGACCTGCAGGGTCAGATCGCCACGTTGCTGGGAGGTCGATCTGCGGAGGAGATTGTGTTCGGCAAGATCACAACCGGGGCTTCCAACGACTTGCAGCGCGCCACCGACATCGCCGAGCAGATGGTGGGCACTTACGGCATGAGCGACACCCTGGGACCCCTCGCCTACGACAAGCAGGGTGGTGGCCAGTTCCTGGGTGGTGGCAACAACCCTCGGCGTACCGTGAGTGATGCCACGGCCCAGGCCATCGACAAGGAGGTTCGCGCGCTCGTTGACAACGCTCACGAGCAGGCCCTAGCAATCCTTCGCCAAAACATGGCCCTGCTGGAAACCATCGCTCAGAAGATCCTCGAGAAAGAGGTGATCGAGGGTGATGAGCTCAAGGACATGCTCAATGCCAGCGTTTTGCCTGAAGCCGTTGCGGCTTGAGGCTTGACGAATTCGCTGTCTGTCTCCGATAACACTCCTTTGAAGTCCGGTTATGGCGTCCGCCACCACCAGCGTTGCTGCCGACCTCTCCACTCTGAGCGGTCGCGACTTTCTGTCCTCAGCGGATGCCTCTGCTGGGCAGACCGCTGCGCTGTTGGAGCTGGCAGGTCAGCTCAAGTCGGGTGATCGACGCATCGATTTAGGCAATAGGGTGCTTGGCCTGATCTTCACCAAGGCCTCCACCCGCACGCGGGTAAGTTTCCAGGTGGCGATGGCCAGGCTGGGCGGCCAGACCGTGGATCTCAACCCCCAAGTCACCCAGCTGGGACGCGGTGAGCCATTGGAAGACACCGCCCGGGTTCTCAGCCGTTTTTGTGACGTGCTCGCCGTTCGCACCTTCGCTCAGCAGGAGCTGGCGGATTACGCGTACTGGGCCACGATTCCGGTGATCAATGCCCTCACCGACCTTGAGCATCCCTGCCAGGCCCTGGCGGACTTCCTCACCATGCGGGAAGCCTTCGGAGATTTGCGAGGTCAGACGCTCACCTATGTGGGTGATGGCAACAACGTGGCCCATTCGCTGATGCTCTGTGGCGCTTTGCTCGGTGTGAATGTGCGCATTGGCTGTCCGGAAGGGTTCGAGCCGTTACCAGGTGTGCTCGAGCAAGCTCGCTCCCTGGCGGTTGGCGGTGCACAGATCACGGTCACCAGTGATCCAGCGGAGGCTGCACGCGGTGCTCAGGCTCTCTACACCGATGTCTGGGCCTCGATGGGCCAGGAGCAGGAGCAGGCCGAACGGGAACGGGCGTTCCAGGGGTTCTGCCTCAATGAAGAGCTGTTGGCAGAAGCCGATTCACGGGCCATCGTTCTCCACTGCCTTCCGGCCCACCGCGGCGAAGAGATCAGTGCAGGTGTGATGGAAGGGCCTGCCAGCCGCATCTTCGATCAAGCCGAGAACCGGCTGCATGCCCAGCAGGCTTTGCTCGCTGCTTTGCTCGGTGGTTTGTAGTTCCTGGCTTGGTGCTGGGAACTTCGCTCACGCGGTGTCGTAACAAATGCAGGACGACCAGATCCCACCAGCGAGATTTTCAAGTTCCTCGTCTGTCAGCGCTGACTGCGCTTTGCTGAAATCGTCCGTGGAGACGCTGAATCCTGACTCCTTGGCAATTACAACGACAGCGTCCGCATTGTCTGAGCTTTTGAGTTTCTCTTGAAGGCTCGTATCAGCCTTGACGGCCTCGAGGAATGCTTTGAGCTGCTCTTCTGGCATGGGCCAATGCCGCGTTGGTCACCTTGCTTGTAGCAATCCACTCACGAGAAGCAGGGGATGACCTCAATCATCGGCAGCTGTGATCTTGCTCACAGGCTTTGAGAGCCCAGGGGCACTGATGGGCATACTGCTTGAGAACCACTGCATGGCGTGCGCTCACCAGCTGTTGCTGCACGTTGGTCCCATTCACGAACAGTTCAGCCACGCTGCGGCCATAGCGGTCGGTTGTGATCCGCTTGATGGCAACGCCGCGTCCCACCACGAGTTGGCGCAGGTAGTTGCGTGCTGCTTTGGCTTGGTGTGGTTTGGCCCGTGATCCATTCAGTTCTGGTGTGTCGATGCATGCCAGACGGATCCGCTCTCCAGTGCTGGTTCGACAGGTGTCGCCGTCGTAACAGGAGGTGATCACGACCACGGCGAGCCCGGCAAGCAACATTCAGAGGCCTCACCCGCAAGCACCCACGCATTCGAAGGTGCCAGGGTCGTTGAACGCCAGGATCACCAGCACCACCACCACGCTCACCGCGACTAAGACAACAGGAACAATTTCATCATCGGGATACATGACCTGCGCAAATACCCAAAGCCTTTGCACTTTGCCTTGGATGGCACTGAATGCCACGTCCGCTCCAGCGGATTGTCAATTGGATGTTGGTAGTGGTGAGTTTGGTTTGAGTGAATGTTGGTTCTGTCAGGTCGTTCAGTGCACGACCGACGGATCCGGTTGTGTCTCCACGCCCAGCTCCATGGTTTCATCGAGAACCGGCATGGTCAGCCTGCTGCTCAAGGTGAGCCGGGCATGAAAGATCTCAAACACTGCATCAATGCGCTGTGCTTCAAAGCCTGAGATTTCCAGCATCAACGCCAGGTGATCGAGAAAGGCACGCTCCTGGCGTTGGAACGGCCCATCGGATCGCATGATTTCAGAGGCCATGGCGTAGGCCGTCATCCGTTGCGCAGGGGTCAGGCATTGCGCTGCGCGCAACATCATGTCGTGGGAGCCCACCTCCCGACGCAGTTCCAGGAGTTCATCGAGCAACCCGATCATCTCTGCATCAGGCATTTGGCAGAACGGCTCGCGGTAGTCGAGTGCATGTCTGAACGCTCGCGTTCCCGCTTTGGTGAAGTGCCCATCCCAGGACACGGCGGCGAAGCCGATTGCAGCAAAGGCAGTTAACGAGTCCATCGGTTCCAACAGCCAAGATCTTTGGTCTGGCTTGGGTCACCGCATGTGTGATGTGGCAGCTACTACCAAAGCGCTGCCTTAAGCATTCGTACGCACTAAAAACAAACTTGAGATCAGGCCGGACTCAGAAGCCTGGCAAGGGCCGATCCGAAACGTTGTGTTGATCAAGAGCTTGTCAGTGGAAATGCGAACGTATCGATCGTCGTCGCGATTGTGATTCGCGTCGAAGGCGTCGGTGGATGCCTGCGATCACCATTCAGCATCGAAAAGATCGGAATATTTGTCATAGGTGAGGTCGTTATTCAGACCTGTCACAGCAAGACTGGTGACGCCAAGCTTTGGATCACATTCGATCTTGGCTCGCACTGGGGCATTGGAGAGCAGAGCTTCAACATGTCCACCTTCCTGGCTGTCAAAGCGGCTTGTCTCCACATCACGTGTGAATCCAAAGTCTGCAAGAGCGATGCGTGCATCCCTTAGGCATGCTTCACCAGTGCCGCCGTGGGAAAACGATGAGAGATACAACCATGGGCGTGCCAGTGCAGGACTTGATCCCAAGGCGATGAGTGAGCACAACAGGAAAATACGCTTCATCGCGACCTTTCTTTTGATGCCAATACTGATGAATTCTTGTGCTCGAGTCAATCCTTGAACTCAGTTGGATGCGAGCTGATCAACAACGGCACAACAGCTCGCGGCCTCGAAGAATTACAGAACTTCTGAGGCCAGTCATGCGATGGAGAGCCCTCATGGCTGCGTTGTTGTTGGCACTGTCGACGTCTGCAGAAGCGGGTTTGGCCATTGCGCTGTTGCCGATCGCCAACGTTTGGTGAGCCATGCCTCCCTTTCGCAATGCCAATCTGTTCGATGGGAATGGCACGTTGTTCTTCGCTATGACAACCACATCCTCAACAACTGAGTCTTGAGCGGTCGGGATGCATCTGCTGTTTTGAGCTCAGGCCCGACCCCTCAGTCGTGAAGAGCCCCGCTTCTCCGGATCCTTTCGCTTTGTCAGGAGGTCCAGTGACCGTGGTTTTGTTGCACGGATTCACTGGGTCGCCTGCTGAACTGCGCTTGCTCGCTCGAGCGCTGAATGCTGGGGGGTTTGGGGTGGAAGCGCCCTTGTTGGCCGGCCATGGCACCCGGCTTGAAGACTTGATGGAGATCGAACCCCGCCAATGGTTGGAGCAGATTGATGCTCTGGTGCTTCGTCTGCGCAATCAGGGCCAAAGGGTGGTGGTTGCTGGCCTTTCGTTGGGCTCCATCCTGGCCCTACAGGCAGGCCTGCGCCATCCTGAGGTTGAAGCGGTGATGGCTTATTCGCCTCCGATCATCAGTGGCGATCCGCGAGCGTTGATCGCGCCACTGTTGGCACGGGTGTTTTCTTCGGTGGCGCGTCCGGCCGAAGACTTTGTGGATCCAGAGACCGCTGAGCGCATCTGGACCTATGGGCGCTGGCCCAGTCGTTGCAGCGTGCGTGTGCTGGGATTGATCGGGGCGACGCGACGTCAGCTGGCGGAATTGCAGCAACCGCTGCTGGTGGTAGCCAGCCGCAAGGATCGCGTGATCACGGAGCGGGGGGTGGAATGGCTCAAGCGTCGTACGGGTTCTAGGCGTGTTGACCTTCACTGGCTTGAGAACAGCGGTCATGTGATTACGGCTGATGCGCAATGGCGGTTGGTGGCCGATCAGACGCTGACCTTTTTGGAACGCCTCTAAGGTCTTCCCCAACGGTTATGGATGAATGGACCAGCAGGAACGTGACAACTGGCAGAGAGTGCTCGACTCTCTTGAAGCTGCTGGCGATACCGAGAGTGCGTTTTATGTGCGTGCTCGGGCCATCTGCAATGGAGACCCTGACCCCATGCTCGAGTGGGAGTCAAAATCATGAGTCTTGATCCACTCCAGCGAAGACTGGAGCAATCATTTGAAGCGGAGAAATTGTCGCGCTTCATCCGTGAATGCGACGACATCGAAACGCTCAGGGAGACGGCCCTGTCATTGTTACAACAGCTGGGTCAAATGAAAGTGGCCAGCTCTTGGATGGCAACCCGAGCATCAGAATCTGAAAATGCCAAGTTAAAAATGCTGGCGGAGCTGATCAAGCAACGTTCCGCTAACCCGCAAGCGGAGACAGAAGAATGAGCGCAGCGGTCCGCTCCACTGTGTTGGCGTTGGCCGGTTGTTTCGCCGCCCTTCCTGCCGCAGCTGAAGGCTGGTCTCCAGGTCCGGAACCCGCCCTCTGGTCGCAGACCCGCCAGCAGCTTCAAGCCTCTGGAGCGATGACGGATCGTCCTTGGCAGTTCATGGAAGCTCTGGAAACCCCAGCGGTGATGGCTGGTGAATATCTCAGTGATCGCACCCGTACCACTGCGGGTGTGGAGTTCGAAGCCGCTTTGTTGCTTCGCCGAAATGGCTCTGAAGACTGGCAGGTGCGGGAGCTGACCATGCGGGCTCTATGTAATCAGCAGAGGCTCCAGCGCCGCTCGAGTGACAACCAGTGGCTGGATTACGTCGGTCGCGATGACACTGCCTTGAAGGTGGCTTGGATTTGTGACGTTCCCTGAGCGGGCTGGGCTCTTGCCATCGCGAAGAAACATCGGTACATATGTATTGAAGAACAAATGCATTGCCGGTGCCTTCTGGATCTCCCGAGCCCCTCACGACTGCTCAGCAAGAGCTTTACGACTGGCTTGCTGATTACATCGGCAGTCATCACCACAGCCCCTCCATTCGCCAGATGATGCAGGCCATGGGGCTTCGTTCCCCTGCGCCGGTGCAAAGTCGTTTGCGTCACCTTCAGCAGAAGGGCTGGATCACTTGGCAGGAAGGTCAGGCCCGCACCCTTCAGCTTCTTGGCGGCATCACGTCAGGGATCCCCGTGCTTGGGGCCGTTGCCGCAGGTGGACTTGTTGAGGCTTTTGACGATGTTCAAGAGCGTCTTGACCTTGGACCGGTGCTCGAAACCCGCGGGCTCTTTGCCCTTACCGTGAATGGGGATTCCATGGTGGATGCTCACATCGCGGATGGGGATGTGGTGTTGATGGAGCCGGTGACAGATGCCGGGCGCCTCCGTCAGGGAACAATTGTGAGTGCTCTGGTCCCGGGGAGCGGCACCACCTTGAAGCATTTTCACTGTGATGGTGTGACTGTTCGTTTGGAGGCCGCCAACCCCGCTTATGAGCCGATTGAGCTGCCTGCTGATCAGGTGCAGGTGCAGGGCAAGCTGGCTGCCGTTTGGCGGCAGATGTGATTGCTGGGCCCATGGGACAGCGTCGTTGTAAGCTTCCACATGACGACGGCGAAGCCAAATGCTTCAACCGCGTTCATGGGGCCATAGCTCAGCTGGTAGAGCACCTGCATGGCATGCAGGGGGTCAGGAGTTCGAGTCTCCTTGGCTCCATTAGGTTTTCAACCAGTGGGACATCCCGAGTAGAGCAAAGATGCTTTGGCAAATCGTTTTTGCTCTAACTCCGTCCGTACGGACTCCAGGATCAGATCCCGCTGGAGCAGATGGAGGCCTGCGCCCATCGTTGAGATAGCAGTGCTCAGATCGAGCTCAGCCATGCAGGCGCAGCAACGTGCAATCGACAGGTGATCAGCCCACATCAAGGGTGTTGCGCACCAGATCAGTGTGCCGACCTATTTCTGGTCGTAAAGATCAATCCAGTCGATCGACCCCCAGCCTCCCTCCAGAAACTCACGGCAGCGGCGTCGGGCGTCACAATTCTCTCGTTCTGAATGGTTGCGCGCCTCCAACTCCTGTTGCTCTTTTAACCCACTCCAACGACCCTGTTCGAGGATTTCCGTTTCAGCCTGTGCCCTTGCCTTCGGTGGCAAGGGGCGTCGACGACGCTTGGTTGCCATCACCGCAACCTCGCCATCAGCTGAGACATCACCACAAGCGCATCCTGCAGCGAGATGCACACCGGCTCATCCAGTGCTGACTGCTCTGGCATTGCCTCCAATGCCTCGCGTATACGGCTCAGCGATCGGAGTGATGCGGCGCTGCGCAACCGTGGTGTCTCTTCTAATTGAGTGATGAAGTCACTGGTGGGATTCATGCAATCCGCCTGATCGGCGAATGCATCCCACACCGTTGCCTATGGCGTGAGTTCAAGAGGAAAGCCGATGCCCCCATCGGCGTGATCGTCGGGCGCCCGCTCAGCCTCGCCCCTTGACGCTGGTGCTGGAGGATCCTCCGATGCGGAGTGGCATCTCATTGGCAGCAGTTTTGTGATCTGCTGCTCAAGCAGATCTGACCAATCGCCAGAGCAACCCAAAGCTTCCCGATGGTATGGCCTCCAAAACCTTCAACGCCTGAAGGTTCCCAAGACGTTTCTGTGCCTGGGTCAGCATTGCTCTCCCATGTGGTGCACAGGCATCAACTAGGGCAGCACCTTCAGAAGCTTCAACCTTTGTGCGTTCAATACAGAGATCAATCTGTTGTCCAGCAGTAAGTTCCCCATCAAGCGACCCCAAAGCAGTGCCTCCCGTAACTGACAGCAGTTGAAGCAGTGCCCGTCGTGTGTCCTTTGAAGTGGGCTGCATCAACCAATCATTTAGGGCTTTTCAAGTCTGGCGACGGCAGAAGCAGATGCGCCAAATGGAGGAACGAAGCGCCTGGAAAACGACCTGAACAGTGTTGGAAGTGCAGGCGAATACAGAGCTGTGAGCAAGATCACAGTCCGGGGTGAGGCGGATCATCGAGTCAAACGCTGATTCCAGAGATGGTGTGTGCATCGGAGGGGGACACCCCGAAGACACAAACCACACACCACTTCAAACCAATGTCCAAATTCGATTTCGATCAATTCCAGAAATTTTTTCCTAAGCATGAGGGCAAACTGAATAAAGTTGTCGACGTAAAAGATTTTGATTCAATCAAAAATATCGAGAGTGCAATTAAGATCTTGGGCGATTGGTGGCAATTCGGAACTGATGGAGATGATCTTATATTCACTTCTGATGCAGCCATACATTCAGGTCAGTTCGGTCATGTAGATGCTGGTCTGGGCGCCACGATTACAACCGCTGGTTACGGAAATGATCGCGTCGTAGGTGATTCGCGGAACAATGTGATTTACGGCAATAACGCTTATGCAAGTAATGCACAAGCCTACGTCGATGATATTTATTCTTTCACAGACTTTTCACAGGCTTTTGATCAATGGATCGTTGATAATGACAACCTGGCAGGCGGTTTTGGTGATGATGTCCTTTACGGCTGTAGCGGCGATGATGTGTTGACGGGTGGATTTGGCAATGACCGACTGTTTGGAGGAACTGGCAATGACTTCCTAGACGCCGGTTATGGATCAGATCTCTTGAAGGGAGGTGACGGTATCGACATCTTCAAGCTCAATCAAAGCTTTGATGGGACTGGACAGCGGACTGCTTTTCAGCATGTCACTGATATGAAGGATCAGTTTGATCGCATCAAATTTGGAGGCGAAATCAAAGAAGCTGTTCTTGCGAATGGTGTTGGTTTCGAAGTGATTGATTCAAGTGGCACTGCTAGCCATGTTGTTGCAAAAGCTGGTGACGAAATCCTGTTTTCTTTTGCGGCTCAGAACGGTACGACCCTCGGCTACGACGACAACGGTGTTTGGGTCGCTGAAAACAATGGCGACCTGAGTGCGATTGCGGGGCTGGTGCAGGCCAACACAAACGACAATTTTTGGGCTGAGCCTGGAATGTGATCGACTTTTCGGGGAGCCTGATGTTCACCTTATGAACTGAAAGCCATACAAGACCTGGTTAAGGAAAAGCAGGGCGGGACGTGTGGTTCCTGATGCAACCCCCGATAAAACAAGTCCTAACAATCACGCCCCGCCAAGTGCGGGGTTTTTCATTGCCCTGGAGCCCTCGGCAGGATGTGCGTCACCAGATCAGTGTGCCGACCTTTTTCTGGTCGTAAAGATCGATCCAGTCGATCGACCCCCAGCCCACAAGGGCTGCTGGAACGAGTTCGCGGCTTGCATTGACAGAGCCGAGATTCCGTAAATCGGAGCCAGCGGGGAACACTCACAGCAGTTGCATCGAAACGATGACGCTGGAAACACTGACGACTGTCACGCTGCTAACGGAACTGCTGCTTGCATTGCGAGCCAATGACCCGAACGGTATCAGGACGCTGCTTGACATGGGTCTTGATGAGCTGGGGCTGAACGTGGTGGATGTGCTGACGCGTGACTTCCTGGTGCAATTACTGAGCGAAGAGGAGGCGGATCGGATGATGGGCTGGAACTGGGGAGTGAGCCTCTAACCAGATGGGGGGATAAAGCCCCCAGAACAATCACTCGGATGAGGGATGCGCCTTCACCACCTTTTCAGTGATGGTGCATGTGTTGGCAAACAACTAATGAAATTCATTCCTGCAATCGCAGCTCTCACCTTGATCGCTGCACCAGCTCAAGCCTTCACCGACGCTCAAAACGACAAGATGCTTTCTTTAGTTAAACAAGCCACAGAAGCTGTTAAGTCCAGAGATTTTGCAACTGCTTGCACAAACTATCGGGACTACGTGATTTACCGAATCACCAGTGGGCACACTGAGTTTCGCGAAGTCACAGGCACGCAACAGCAGCGCAATGTACTTGTTCGGCTGAACGATCTCACAGCGAGCCTTAACGAACCAGCAAACAAAGACGGACGAAAAGTGTGCGAACACGCAGGCATGAACTGGGGGATTGCACCTTTGCCTGAGCAGCCTTCAGGCAGCGTGATTCGCATTAACTCATCAAGCGTTAGCCAGAACATCCGTGAGCGCTGTGAACGCAAATGGGGCACTGACTACGAAATGGTTCGCTAATGCATTGACAACCAAACAGAAGCCGCTCGTTCGCTGGGGTATTGAGCCATGCACACCTTTCACCCTGAATCAGACACGCCTTTAACAGGGCATGAGCAGTATTTCGCTGACGTTGCCATGGATGCACTGGATGCAGCCATGGGGACCCTTGGCATCAGCTATGCCGCGGCTGACTGGGATTCGCAGCACTTTCACATCGGCGCACAGTTAGAAGAAGCCATCGTCAACAAGCTGAGGGATTGAGCAATGAAATTCATCACCGCACTCGCAGCCCTCACCTTGATCGCTGCACCAGCTCAAGCCACTGACTCGATCGGTGCTGCTGCCGCTTGGTGCATGACCATGGAAGAGACAGGCAATCGCAAAAAAGCAAACAATGCAATGCGTCAGATCCACGTCGCCACTGGTGGCGGTGGAATGAATGCATTATTAACGGTCGTGCATTGAGCAAGGCCACTGAATACCAGGCACGACGCATGTGCCCTGAATTCTTCGAAGACAAATGAAATACCTGATCGCCACGCTGTGCGTGCTGCCTGTGCGGGATCAAGTTCAGCAATCGCCGCCTGCAACAAACCCGCTGTCATTCCTGACTTCTCAAACGGATTTGATGGACTGATCTTGCTTGAATCAACGCCTGCCATCTTGCAAGCATGATTCAATAGTTGAATCTGATTTGGTGTCATGATTTACGGGCTGCAATGTCCCTAATTGACACCCTAATTTTAGCGAACGCGTTTTATCTACTTTGACTCAACTGCCCTTATCTATGCCAGGTATTGAAGGCTGATTGATGGGGTTAGTCAGACGATTGAAGCAATAAAAAACCCCTGTCAATGCAGGGGCTTTGGGAGCGCTTTAGGATCCATTAACTAAAGGATCCTCACCAGCTCATTGCATTACACCCTCACGCTCCTATCGTTACCTCTTGCACCTCCAGCTCCCTCGTCGCCGATTACCGCCAGCTGCATCTTCTAGCTCTTCATCTGACACTTCTGCCGTTGTCGATTGCATTGATTGAATATCTTCTGCGGTGATTGCGAACCCAGCTTCTTTAGCGATTGCAATAGCAGCTTCAGGTGTGTTTGCTGCATTGAGCTTTTCCTGAAGACTGGTGTCGCCTTGAACCTTTTCCAGGAACGCTTTTAGTTGCTCTTCTGACATGAGAATTACTCCGAAGTTTCTACAGCCTCAATTATATCATTGTAAGAAGTTTTAAAATATCTGAAATTGACACCACCATTCAGACCTTCAAGGTCGCCATCTGACAACTTTTCCTTCACCTGCTCTGCCTCAGTTGTCTCTTCCTTGAGTTCTGGTGACTCCTCCAGTTTCTTTTCGTCTTTGGTGTTCTTAGGGTCTTCCATAAGGTTGATAGGAGAATTCCTAAAACGCCTTACGCCTTTTGAACTCCCCGGGTTCAGTTGTTGGCCTTCTATCCATCCTTTCTCTTCGACGACGCTCTCGATTTGTCTCGCCACTTCCACCCGTCGCGTTTTCCATTTCTTCATCGGAAATGTCGTCCTTGATGTTCTTAGGGTCTTCCATGGCGGTGCTTGGAGGGTTGCTGAAACCGTAGCAAAAGGCCCTTCTTAATCATCTCTTGAATTCCTTCTTAATCTAAACCTTCGTTCTCATGCCCTATTTCTTTCCTGCACTTCTCGCTTGAGGTCACCTCTGTTACTACCACCAGTGGCACTTTCCAGTTCCTCATCAGAAATGTTTTCGTTGATACTTTCCTTCTCTTCTGACATGAGAGTGCGTGGAGCTACAGCTTTTTGATAGTCACGATCGGCTTCAACGACTCAAACGGTCATCGATGAGCCACCAAAGAGCCACTTGCGCATGGGTCGCATGCCAGGGCAACGACCCCATGGCTCAGCAACCAGGTTCCTTAAACGAGGCACCACCAGCAATGGCAGCAAGGGCAACCGCATCCAGCTCGAAATCATCAAACTCATCGTCCTCATCCATCTGCCTGAGGAAGCCACGCACCTCTTCTGAGGTCACCGTCATTCCTTTCTCTGCTGCGATCTCCACCATGCGCTGGATCGAGGCATCAGGGTCTGCAGTCATCAGCTTGAATAGCTCCCCTTGCACACTCATCGGCACCGCATCACGCATTGCCTTGAACTCTTCCAGCGTTGCCATCAGGGGAACTGCAGCGTGACTCCGTTGTAGCCCTGATGCGGCAACAGTTCAGCCACCCGGATCGAACACGGTGGCAGCGGTGTTCAACACCACCAGTTCGAATGAATGCCTTAGATCCGCAATCTGCTATCGCATACCCTCACGCCATTGGCATAAACACCTGGCTTCTCTCTCTTTGCCCACATCAATGGATGCGGTCTAGGCTTTGTTGAAGCTCTGAAATTATGTTGACCCTGATTCCCAGCAGTCAACACATATCGCATGGCATCTCCTGAATGGCCAGGTGCTGCTTTCTCCATATCCTCAGGATTTTTATCATCACTGATGCAATATGGCAGCGTCGTCCATATGTTCTCGCACTGCTCTGTAATGAAAAGCCTTGACTGACCACTGCCCTTTTGAAGCTCAAGCGGTGGTCTTCCTCATTGCCGCTGAAGACGTAGACGGTGCCCAGATCAACGGTGTTGGAACGAGCCTTCAGTACATGCAATTTGAACTACGGTTTGCCGTCTTCATCGCACCGCCAGTAACCCCAGCAATCCGCTGTAGCGGCGTAGATGAAGGCGCGGCCGAAGACGGCTTATTTGGTGACTGCTTTGTGGTTGCTGTTCTTTGTGAGGTGATTAATCAGGAGGATCGCTACTCTAAATCTTGACAGATCTGAAAAGAAAGTTGGAGCTGAGGGAGGCAAAATATATTCGAAATCTGCTCGTAATAAATTGAGCTGCAAAGGCGCAGGAATGTACTTATTTAATGACATCAAGTCGCTTTATAAACATCATTGTGATGTCATCAAATTGCTCAGACTCCTCCATGTATTCATCCAACTCATGGAGCAGAGCATCCTGCATCTCAACAATCTCGCAATCCCCAAATCGATCAAAGTAGTTTTTTAATCGAGAAATCCCATAACCTTCGCCTATGGGATTTCTCGCATCGATCACACCATCGCTATAAGCAAGCAATTTTTCTCCTTCACAAAAAGATGTAGTAGAACCATTGTAGATAGCGTCATCAAAAATCCCCAGTGCTGGACCCGTTGCCTTGAGCTCTGCAAAAATTTCAGCCGTTTTTCTGATCAAAACTGCTTCATGCCCAGCTGACACATAAGACAATTGCGAGGTATCTTCGTGGAGATGTCCAAAGAATACTGTGGCGAAATAAGCAGAGTCGCCGTGATTTGCACTCATATATTGATTAACGTCGCTGATTACGTCGACCATTGCTCGCCCGATATCACCAACGTTCTCCTCTCGAAAACTAAAGCGCGTGCTGTATCGGATTAGAGTCCGGAATACTGACATGAACAATGCGGAGCCAACACCTTTATCGCAGACATCGGCAACAACAAAAAATGAATGTTTCCCGACACTGAAGGTGTCATACCAGTCGCCTCCCACGTCGTAGGCTGGACGCGTCAGAGCAATGACCTCGTAACTCAATCCATCAGGAAATATTTTGGTGAGAAAGAACCTTTGTATTTCAGAAGCAGTACTGAGCTGACGCTGCGTAATTGCATTGAGATATTCAATTTGTTTTTTTGCACTTATAATTTCAGATGTACGTTCATTGATGGTATCGACCGATGAACTGATCTCAGAAATTGGAGACTGCTTATAAAGTTCTTCGAGATCGTATTTCTGCACATCGGTGCTTTTCCTGGGCAGGATTGCGATCCATTCATTTGTGAGTTTTTTGGCTAGAAAATTACTAACCAAAAGAGAGACAACGACGACTTGAGTAAGCAGTTGAAGTGCTATATTCGTAGATTTTGCTAATCCACGAACATAGGCTTCAAGAGGCGTGAAAATTTCAATGTCTTTGAGCTCCGAATATTGGTTATTTGGATAAGAATAAGCCCAATACCCACCAATCAAACGATCGAGTTTGGATCCATCACTTGGCGCCAGAACTCTGAGTTGCTTGCTGATCATTTGTCCGTGTCTATAAACCTCGAGCTCTGGTAAAGTATTTGCAAAAAAGTCTGGTTTATATTCAAACGTTTGTCCATCTTGTCCCAGTCTGAATTTGAACCATACTGTTGATTCGCCTTCCGGCTTAACGATCACGTACTTACCATCTCTTGAAATGATATCGTACTCATTTGTTGCATCAAGATCTTGTTCTTTTGTGTTATTTTTACTAGATCGGAGTGGCTCGACAATTAATCCCTCGAGATCGCCTAGATTGCTGATTGGATCTGTACGATGGATTTGTTGTATCAGCAAGGCTAGGCTGGCATTCCGTTGAATTATCAGCATTTGGGATCGATCGGATGCAATCGTAAATCCTCTTGCGATCAAACTTAAGCTGAGCAGAATGCAAGTCAGCATCAGCACAACACTGGTAAGTGTTTTAAGAGAAATTCTGTGGTGACTACCCTCAAACCTCCGATTACGCTTTAGTTCAATCCAGGAGTAGATTGCATAGGCGACCAAGATATTAAAAACACTTGTGATGAAATTTTTATAGGACAGCGTCAATGCAACGTTGTGTGGAATCCCGAAGTGGTAGACCTCGGTCAAATAGAGAAACGGGCAGCCAATCAGCACAGCAAAAATGGCTACATCGCGAATAAGGCGCCCGCCTCTGATGGCTTGATCACAGCTTTTCTTACGGTTCAGCCAAGTGATCACTCCAATCTCGGCCAATAGACGGCATGCGGTAAGACCATCACCAAACAGCCAAACAGTTGCCAGTGATGACGGAAGTGCAACGGCAAGCCCCCAATAGGAGCGGTAGAGCAAGAAAGCGAGAAGGGAAAAAGATGGGCCAAGCAGCAGCCTCATCCCAAGAAAGACGCTGGGAGCGGCAAGTGTGATGATCAGGCCACCGAGGCTTAGAAGAGCTAACGAGACAAGCTCGGCCTTACTTAATTGATGTGTTTTAGACCCTTTCATATCCATGACTCACTTCATCTCTACTCCTGAATGTTCGGCTGCTGTCCATGCCTGATTGGTCTGTAAGGCGTTTTGATCCGAAAAACCATATAAGGCTGAACCCGCTTATCAACGCCTTGGTGAAACTGTGATTGTCGATTGATCTGGTTTGCGGTGAAATAGAGATATCCATCATCGGCTAGTGCCAGGCTATCTGGCCATATCGCTTTAGGGGAGTACATCAGTGTTTTTAGAGTTGAAACAGAGCCTGTAAAGCGGTGAATGGCATTGTGCTCATAGTCTGTGAGAAAAATCCCGCCACTTTCGTCGGCCTCAAGACCATCGGATGCCCCTGCCACTTGCCCATGATCAACAACCATCTTCTTTAAATTTTCCTCTTGGATGGTTCTGTTGATCAGTGCCTCTGTTGGGACGCTGTAGAGATGCCTGCTGGTTAATGAGCGGAAAAATATGGTTTCACCATCCGCAGAAACTGCGATTCCATCAGTACCAACATTGAAACGTTTCGCACTTTCGCCAGGCTCACGGATCATCAACACCTCAGCTTCTACAATCGGTATAAAGCTCGGATCTGAGCGTGTAAATCTAGTGCCGCTCAAGCGCCTCCAACTTTCGCCCGAAACGAGGTTCACAACAATAATTCCTCCATCGGGCGATGAGTCGCTAATGAAGGCGTAGCTCGCCGCCTTGGTTTTGAATAAAAATCTTACGTCATTGAGATAGGTCTCAGGATTGAGAGCTGCTGGCTCTATCAAGATGGTTCTTAGAACCTTATTATTCTCTAGGCTGACCTGTATGAGCTTTGGACCTCCATAAGAAATAGGGTGCGGGCGCAGACTTCCAGTATCAACAATCCACAAGTGATTTCCGCTTGGATCAATTACCACACTTTGGGCCGATACGATTCGCTTGTCCTGAGTGGATACACTTCCCAGTTGGTTCCACACAGTATTCGGAAATGCAATAGGTTTGCCATCGACAATTTCTGCAACCGTGAACGGAACGTCATCACCCCAGCGTGGGTAATTGATAAAGATGCGACCTGAGCTTGAGACCGCAATCCCTGTGGGCATCGCACCATGAATCTCAGCAACCGTTTCGAGATCTCCGATGGGTTGTTGTGCTGGTATGGGTTGTGCTTGTACTTGTGAACTCGTTGCAAGACAAGCAGCCAAAGCAAATGCTTGGAGGCACTTTCTGACCAACGGCATTTGCAACTAGTAATTCTACTTCTAAATCTAGAGCTTTCGTCTGAGTTTGTCTCAAGACTGAATCGATTCTGGCTTTATCCTGCTTTCACATAACTTGCTCTTCCTCTCGGCGCAAAAACCAGCTTCTCGAGGCGACCACTCATTTGAACCTCGGGTTGAGTGCTGCAGACGTACTCCTCATCCACACACACAGCTGGCTTGCGGTAAACGACGCCTCGCCACGATCATGTCCTCATGCAGCTGACTGATCAGCACTATGCACGCAGGGCTTGCAGTGCCCCAGTCCCCACCGATCCAACACCAATCAGCTTTGGTCTTCTCGGTAAAACTTCTGCTCTTGTCGGAATACCACGGGATCTCAAAATCACCTGGCAGCATCGATCGCTCGACACTCAGGCATGAGCCAAAGAATCCTGCAGTGATCTGACCCCATTCACCCAATACCTCCGCCGCAATCTTGCTCTCATCGCCAAAGCAGCTGGCGCGTAGCTCCTGCTCGTACTGATCAGGGTTGCTCAGATACGGGTTGTCCCGCAGCGTTGACTTCACCCAAACTGCAGGCTGCGCACCGAAGAACTCACCGTTAACAATGCGGTCTGGCATCGACTTGATGATCAGATAATCCCTGATCCACCAGCTGCCAGGACCCAGCGGGTGAACTGTCGCGGTGAATTTTGGCACCATCGTCGGATCGGTGGTCCGCATCGACGATCGGGCGCGCAGCACCACCTGCGGATCAGCTTCCTGACCCAGCTCATCCCAGAAGATATGGCTCAGGTCTTCACCCTGGATCTTGTTGAACGCATCGCCAGCGTCCAGGTGGATCAGCCTGATGGTGCCGCCGTTACTCAGCCGCCATTTCCGTTTTGACTTGGAATACTTTGAGACCGGCGTTATTGCGTGGATCAACGTTGATTGACTTGGTGTCTCACACCGTTCTCAAAGACTGTGAGCGCTGTCATCATTGGCATGACCCTCGATGTCTGGATTGGAGCCTTGGTCCCTCTCAACCGTCTTTGCCTCAGCATCACTGCTGCATTAGCGATTTCCAGCTTTGTTTCGATTGCATCGCCATTTCGCGTTTCAGCTGAAACGGCGTCTGTGCAAGATGCGTTGGAAGAAGAGGTTCTTGAACAGGAGGCTTTCGAACAAGTTGCAGTGGCCTTCGCAATGATGGTTTGGCTACCGCGACTAGGGGCTGCATGTGATCTCTATAAGAAGGGATTCTTTGCTGAGTCTGAATTGCCAGAGGCTTATCGCACGCTCTACAAAAACTATGGCCTTGAAAACCCCACTCCTGAGGCGGATAAAACTTTCTCAAAGCTTATGGAGCTTCTAGAAGGTGGACCTCAAGCGATGGCTGATTATTTTCAAGAGGATGATGCAATGGCATTTGACGGCCAATTATTTGCTGGTTGTCCCCTACCAAATAAGGCATTAGGTTTCTAACGTAAGCCTGATTTCTGCTCAGATCTGGTGGATGCGCAGTGGCTGACAGACAATTGATAGTGACTGTTAATGGGAGCATTCCAGTCTTAATGGTGGTGCTGAAGAAATAAAAACCACCCGACAAGCCGGAAAATTTAGATTTTAATATGACTTTGTTCGACTTTACCCTCGGCAAAAGATTCCAAAACCATGGGTCGCTCCACAGGCCCCATTGTATTTTGCGTTGGTACCGCCTCCTCCGCTCAAGCCTTCTAGCTCATCCATGTTGAGTTCAGTAATTCTGTCGGCGGTGAACTCATGACCATGCTCTTTGGCAATGCAAACAATTTCATCAGACGACTTGGCTGCTTTTAGTTTCTCCTGAAGACTGGTATCAACTTTGATCTTGGCGAGGAACGCCTTGAGTTGCTCTAGGGACATGGTTTTATTTGATTAAGGCTGAAGGTGAGCAATTTCTGCCAGCGGCTTTCAATGCATTGCTTGCAGCAATGACTGGAGTAACAATTGTCATCGTAGTGCCGCCTGATACACCTTCAAGCTCCTTTTCACTGAGTCGGCTGATGTGCTCGGTTCCAAATTCGTGACCGTGCCCCTCACCAATAGACACCACATCCTCTGCTGACTTAGCTGCGTTAAGTCGGTCTTGAAGGCTGGTGTTGCCTTTGACCTTCTCAAGGAACGCTTTGAGTTGCTCTTCTGACAATGGAGGGCGTGGAGCTACAGCTCTTTTGTAGACACGGTCGGCTTCAACGACTCAAACGGTCATGGATGAGCCACCAAACAGCCACTTGCGCATGGATCGCATCCCAGAGCGTCGCCCTGAGACTTGTCATGCGCTTCCTCGTGTCAGCACCCGCCCCAACTCCTAACCTCATCAGCAATGGCAGCGAGAGCGAAGGCATCGAGTTCGAAATCATCAAACTCGTCATCGTCATCCATCTGTCTAAGGACCCCACGCACCTCATCGGCGGTTACTGTCGTCCCTTGCTCTGTCGCAATCTCCACCATGCGCTGAATAGAGGCATCAGGGGTCTGAGGTCATCAGCTTGAACAGCTCTCCTTGCACACTCTCGGCACCGCATCATGCATTGCCTTGAATGCGTCCAGCGTTGCCATTTGGGGAACTGCACGTGACTCCGTAGTAGCTGCGATACGGCAACCGTTCAGCACCCTGCTGATTGAGTAGCGACTGCTCTGGTGGCGCCTCTCATGGTTTGCTCGACAATGCTGGTTTCTTTGGCTTTATGGATTTGCTTTGGTTGGAGAACCCAATAGTCGACGATCTGGCCCCTAGAGCTTTTTCTTGATCACGTTTTTTCTGCTACGCCCTGAATTATCTCGATGCTGTAACTGTTGTTCGGACCCTTCTCTTGCACTGATTTAGAACAGGGAGAAGCACTGTGCTGCAACAGAACTCATCCATTAACGCGTCACCATCAAGTGAGGAGTGGGATCGAATTGGCAAGTGAAAACACATGATGACTCTTGATACACGGCTCCTTGATGCCGAACACACAAAAAGGTCGACGAATGAATCCAGAATTGATAGGTTGAAGATCAACCAAGAATGACTTCAGTATGACTGAGGACCTTAAGGCATACGCGTCTGAGTTTTTCGGTACTGCAATCTTGATGATTGCTGGGATTTCAGCGGTCAGTCTTAATTTTGGAGAGCAGGCATATCTCGCTTCATTAATCCCCAATGAAACAGTTCGCCTTGCATTGGCGGGTGCTGGCTTTGGCCTCGGTGTTGTGGTTGTTGTTTACTCTGCACTTGGCCAAACCAGTGGTGGACATTTAAATCCAGCTCTAACGATTGCATTTTGGATGCAAGGAAAAATAGAAACAAAAAAGCTGGCTCCTTATATCGCAAGCCAATGCTTGGGTTCTTTGGCTGGGACGTGGATTGTCGCCATGATGTTGCCAACTTTGTCATCATCAGTCGGCCATGGAGTGACTAGTGTTGCCGAAGGTATTTCGTCTGGTGTTGCGATTCTCCTTGAAGCTTTGCTAGTCATGATCTTGATCATCATGATTTTCTGGATGACGGCTTGTCATGACAGATCTCGATACACCGGTTTGGCAGTGTTGATTTATTTAATGATCTTTGTTCCGTTGGTGGCGCCTCTAACAGGTACAAGCGTTAATCCTGCTCGCAGCATCGGACCTGCGGTCTACTCTGGTAATTACACGAATTTATTTGTTTATCTTGTTGGTCCCTTGACGGGAGCTGTTGCAGGCACGCTGATCGCAAGACACATCCTTCACCACCAACCAAAATGTAAGCGCGTGTGTGGATTGCCAAAGTCTAAAATGTTAAATGGAGAATGTATTGATTGACATGGGGAATAGTTCTTAAATTAAATCACCATCGGTACTTCATCTAATCTCAATGATAAAGCGCGTCATTTCGTCAACAAAGGCCTGTACGCCCCCTGACAATACAGAAGTGCCAGTGATTAAATTTAAATTTTTGTGGTGTTTTGTGGAAATCTGTTTGACGACATGTGTAGCCCACTCGTCAGGGTTCTCTGGTGGAGACCATTGAGCTCCAGCATTACAAAGAGCACATAAACTTCCAGGACTTGCGGTGATGGCAGCGTCCTTAATCAGGTCTGTCAGAGGGGAAAGAAGTTCAACACCATGACCAAAAGCCCCTACAACAACTTTTGGCTGTTCAAGTGCTCTCTTCATTAAATCGACAGCAGGAGCCGAGCGTGCTGCCTTCACGGGATCCTTCGAAGCAACGATATTAGGATCATACAAAAGGCGTTGGTGCACGTCGATTGGTGCAATAACAGCGGCTGTTTCTGAAGAATTTATATCAACTTCAGAGATATCAATGTGAACGACTGCGTGCCTAATCTTTGGAATTAGGCCTTGATCATAATGACTGTGAAAGCACAGGCTTTTTGTCCCCCACAAATGGGAAACAAGTTCCACAGTTGCCCCATATTGGGCGAATCTGTGCTCATAAAGATCGATTTCCTGGGGAACAAACTGACTTTCCATGAGCACATAGACTTTCAAGCCATCCAGCGGCTTTCGAGCCATCAGCTCTGGGTCTGGCTCGATATCGTCGAGTCGACCGTCGAGGTGATTCAATGCGTGAGGATCGCAATGAATAGTGAATTGATTTGATTTGTCCTCTTCAATATTTGTGAATACTTCGGCGAGATGAAGACCGTCATGCTTGGCAAATGCAGACCATTTTCCTTCATGGTAATGAACGTCGAAGTGTTCACTGTGCATCCCGGAGGCGTTGACAAGTGCATCAAGTGCAACGATCTCTTCAGCTGCTGTTGGCGAATGCGCGTGGACAGTTCTTTTGAATGACGGTCTTTTTCTCCTGGCTGATTTGGGTGACATTGCTTCAGTCCTAAAAAAATTTGGCAGGATAGCGAGGGTCAAAAAATTGACTCGTGAACATATCTTAGCTAGAAAATAGTTGTACAACATAAAATTTTGATAGAATTTGCAAGCTAAAAAGTATAAAACTAATCAAACGAAACGATGTTGATTATGCCCATGGCCAGCTTTTTCAGCATCGTTCTGAACTCTCCGAGCCCTCCAGAGCCATTCTCTAGCCTCTGCCCTTGCTGAGATCTTTTGTCAGTCGCACTCATTTGGCGCTCTCCCTTCAATCGGGGCTTGCGTTGACGGATCAAGAGGGCACTGATCGAATGATCAAGAGATCATTCCATCAATCCAGATTCTTTGTGTTAGCAGTGGATGTCGCTTGATCGTCAGCATCCCGTTTTCAAGGTCTGAGAGGCTTGTGTTGGACGTCGGCACCATCCTTTCGCACCATCGAGTGCATCTCTTTAGTCAAGTCTGATCGTGACCTTCTCTCCCGATCGACGACTCATCCAATCCCTATCTCTCTCATCACTCAATGTTTGGATCAGCCTCTACCGCGATGGCAATGTCCGTTCTTGATGGCGCGTCCCAGGCGTTGTGTCACCGGAATGGATTGGACCAAGTCCGATGGCTCAAAGACGCCTGTTTCATGAGTTGTCCCTCGTTTCGCAGTTGACTGATTGATGCAAGCCAGCCGTGCACTTTCAGCGTCGCCAGCCTTATTTGCTTTGTTCAAAATAATCGCAGGTCTTTGGCTATCATCCGACCAGGCTGTCATGTTCTTCGTTCGAACACAATCAATGCGTCAACTTTTGAGTTTTTTTGCTGCAACAAGCTTCGTTGTATTGCCTGTCAATGCCCATTCACAAAAGGTGGCTTATGAAGAAGGTTGGGATGCCGGGTATTCCTATGGATACGATAAGGCTCGTGCTTTTGCAAATTGTATTCACTACGTCAATGGCACTATAACCAAGCAAGAATTTGTCGAATCCATTGTTTCCATTAAATATCAAGATGCAGAAAGTGATCGCAATAATTGGACGGTGATTATGGATCGTTGGGATGAGCATCAGGATGGTGAGGATTATTCAGAGTTCTATAAAACGTGTGCCCAGGCAGTGAAAGACGAAGGCGAATGGGAGTTGTTGCCTCGTCCAGGGGCGATCTAAATGCACGAGTGATGCATCCTTGTGCTCAGCACTAGTGACGTTGTCCCGCCACCTTTAAGGCATGTCCCCCCGAACACGTACCACGCTCGACAATGCGTAGACGACTCCTCGATGGTGATTTGAACTTTAATTACTCCGGTCTATTGGCTCACGATTGCAAAGTCAAAATTTAATGCCTTCAGCTTTGGAGCCTCTGTGTTGGTGCTGAATGTGTTCTTGTTTTCGTTCAGTTGCGATTTGCGATGGGTTGACCGTCGCAACGATCATGGGCTGGCGTTGCAGTCACTGATTGTCGGTCAACGGTGTCGGCTTGATCCAGCTGGGTGTTGCTTCGCCAGCTGGAGTGATGGCTGATGAACGGATGGGTGGCGATATGCAAGGGTCTCGTCCGTTCAGGCCTCACCTCGATTAGAAATGGATTGACAAGAATTCGCCGACATCGTGCACTTGCTGTATTTCGGGGCTGTTGTTTTTACCGCTGCTTGGTTGGTGGTGTTGTTGTGGCGCAAGTTTGTGGCGATGCGTCAGGCGACTGTGATTATCGAAACCCCGGAACGTGCCCAACAGGTCAGCGCGCTTGAACGGGCGTTTCGTGCCGAGGGCGCTTGTGATGACTCCTCGTCGCTTGATGAGGGCGGCATCTCTGATTGATCTCTTCGAGCGACATCAAGCAGGACAGGTATTTCGACGCATGCAGTTTGTATCAATGAGATACCAAAATTGAGCCATGAACACCGTTGCGTCGGCGTTCTGACCTTGGGGAAGCCAGGAGGGTGCGTCGCCCTCCTTTTTTATGCGATTAGCTGTTGTGCAGTTGGCTCAACAGTCGTGCGGCGAGACCACGCGAAATTCTGCGCTGCACCAGCAGGTCACAGATCCAGTCAAAGAGCGGGATTGAGTCAGTGGTGGTGAGACGCTGCTCGATGGTCTTCAGCTCCCGCACGGTTCTGCAACCCCTCAAGGCATCGATGAGGGTGTCTTCTTTGGGTCGCTGAGTCAGCAACTGGGTGGTCTTCAAGTTGAGAAAAGCCGGATTCCTTTGTCATGGCATCCCTGAGGTCGCTTTGTCACGCTTCAAGCGGACGCTTTGGAAGAAAACGTGGTGGGAGAGCGCGACTCAAGCCTTTCTCTCGCTTACCGTTGGATCCAGCTGCTTGTCGCTGCATTGGCCTGGGAATGCCAGCCACTCAGGGCTGGTCAAAGGCTCAACAAGCCATGGGTCCCTTTGGATTAGACAAAGCTAGGGAGATCAGTTTGGATTCCAAAGGTCAGTTCCCAGCTATCGAAGAAAAGAAATTTTTCAGTGCGTTGTGAATAACTGTTGTTGCTCGATGCTTGAAGAGTCTCATTTGTAGCCTCGCTGATGAGCATTGGAAGAGTTTCAAAGAGTTGAAAGTTGATGCCCCTGGAGGTGCTCATCAGTGCTTGATTGATATTCGTAGTGGTTTGAAATTCGCTGAATTCACGATTTTTTGGTGTTGGATCGTTTTCGGCGCCCCAGATTGATTGCAGTGCTATCAAGTCGGCATCAGAGAACCAGATGTCCCATCCATCAGGACTGATGTTGTAGGACATGATGGTGTCATCCGTTGTCCAGGCGGGGTTGCTTGGATCATCGTTGGGGTGCGAAAGACCAAGCATGTGGCCGATCTCATGCACGATTGTGCTGGCATCAAATTCGCTTAGGGAAGCCAGGTTGTCTGTGTCTTTCCAATAGATATCCCAATAAGCTCCGCCTCCACTCCCTTGCGGATTGACGCTACCCACAACGTCTTCGCTCCAGGTGCTTTGAGATTCAAGGCAGTAAATGTCCAGATCACTGTTGCTGAAATCTTGGACCTCGTTGAAATCAAGGTCGATTAATGGATCTAGCGTCTGGAAGATTGAACGGATAAAATCAGCTTCTTCCTGGGAGTGTCCAAGGGAAAAACCTGAAGACGCGTCGTCGAAAAACAAATCTCCCTGTGGGTTATGAATGTAGTACTCCAGGGTTTCTCCACTTCTCATTACAGCGCTCTGGGTGTGATCGACGAAGGCTGGCTCCGTCAACATGTCGGTTGTTAGAGCACCTCCTCCCCTCGTGTTAGAGCGCTGCGATGTGTTCTGAAATTCAATGTTCTCGTTGCCAAATCGACAGGCACTGCAAGGACAGTCACCTCGGGTTGACTGATCAGCAGGACGTTCAACAACGCTTTCAAGAGAGTCGGAAAGATTGATTGGCATGAGCATGAGGTTCAGGGATGTAGTCGTTGAAGACTTCCCTGTCAATGCACACACAATCCCAGCGATCAACAGCAAACCTGATGATCAGCGTCACACGCTTCTGTGATCTTGGTCACAGGGTGGGTTTTGATGCATCTTGAAGATCTCGTCACGTCGAGAAAGCCAGGACTGAGCTCGTCCTGGGCGTGAGTGATTGGTGTGATGGCAGCTGAAGGCTGAGATCCACTGCTCGTGGCACTTAAACCAGCCCTAAAGCCTGCATCACCTGTAGTCGGATCCCTCCAAGTCTTTTCCAGGCCTGGAGCGCTTGCTCTTTTGAGCTGTAGGGCCGCCAGTCGTTTTCGTCGATCCGTCGTTGCATGTGCCTGGCGACACGCTGAGCAACCAGCACGTCACTTTTCGCCTTCAGCCGAAGGGTCTGGCCATTGATGACATGTTCGGCAGCCATGGGGAACCACTGATTTGGACATTCTGCCGGAGGGGCTTAATTGCCTCGCAAGGCCATGAACATGGCGAATTGCCCTCGGATCCACAGTCGTTTGCTGCTGGTGGTTGCGCGTTCACCTGGCCGTGGAGCTGTTTTGCGTCCCCTCTAAGTTGGCAGGGCATCCCAATGCCAGGGTCCAGCCATGGAGCCTTTCCAGCCGGTCAGCTTGGTTCTGTTCATGGTCGGGATGCTCAGCACACTGACCGTGTTGTGGGTTGCAGCCAGACGAACCGATCAAGCTGAACAAGAGCGTGCACGCGTGAATCGCATGCGTCAGCGCCTCAATAGGCTGATCCAAGATCGATCGTGATTTCTGGCGTTGGTGAAACTCCTGATTGTTGTTGCGGGTTTTCTGGCCTTCCTGTTGCTCACTCAAATGCTGGTGCGCCTCGGCATGGACGACGGCCAGAGCGATTGAGATCAGCGTCGGCCCTTTCCTCGGCCATTGCCAATCAACCCCACATCAATCAAAAGTCCGATTAATACCACCAGCAAACCGCTAAGTGATGCAATGCCGTCTAATGAAGCGACGGCCCAGCAATAGCCCAGCGTGGTGGTGGGTAGCACCACCAGTCCCAGCACCAGCATGATCGGATTGGGGATGGGTAGATCGGCAAACGGCTGAAGGACGAATTCCGGGCTGAACAGCCACATCAAGATCAAGATCAGGCGCGGTGTGATCAGGCCGAGGAGTCCAACAAGACACATCAGTGCAGTCCGATCACTCACCACGTTGTAGCCGTGTCGCCCCACCAGCACGTCATGCATCGATCGGTCGAAAGGCGGTTTGCCTTGTGCATCCTGCGATGGTGATCAAGGTGATCAATCCACTGGCAGCCACTCAGGCTCCCGGCAGCTTCGCTTTGCGCCGTTGCGCACCAGAACAACTTCGGCAAATGCGCCGAAAGCGCCAGTCAGTGATGTCGTTGGACAGGACGAGGGGAACAACAGTCGTCCGATCGCTGTGGTGACGTCGCCCTACACCGCGAAGTCCTACCACTCCATGACGTTGCTGAGCAGACCGGTCAAGTACATACGGGTGGTGTTTCGTGGCGTTGAAAGGCTTGTCATCGCCTGGCGCAGATCAGGGAGAAGGCAGGCCTGAAGCATTACTGCGGCTGATCAGAAATCTCATGCAGGCGGTCGATCAGCAGGTCGACATCCGTGTCGATGCCGCCGTCTTCCGCCCAGGCTTCAGGCACATGGCGTGCCTGCACCAGGTCGTTGAGTTTGGACGCATTTCGGCGTTGCAGCATTGCGGCTGTGTTGCTTCGCATGGCCACTGCGCTCGGCTCTGCCGGCGTGGTGTCGCCATCGAGGTCACCGATCAGATGACAGGACAGACGCCGCCGATGGGGGGATGCACGGTGCTCCCACAAGTAAATCGCTTGCCACGTGCCCAGCAGCAGTCGTCCTTCCACCACACTCAAGCTCATCGTTTGTGTGGTGAGAGCCGTGCGGATATGAGCCGGCATGTCGTCATCACCTTCGTCATCATGCAAGTAGCGTCGTCGTCGCCCATCCGGATCCGTAGGGCCGGAACCATCCTGTGGAACGACAGCGTCCATCCATGCCGCCAGATCCTTCAGCACCCTTGGGTCGGCGTTCTCGTTGATCGTGAGGCTGCAGCTGGTGTGCAGGCAAGTGAGATGGATCACGCCATGCCCCAATCCTGCATCGCTGATCAGCTGGTTGAGTTGATGATTGAGTGGTGTGAATCCTGGGCCGTCGGTGCAGACCTCCAGTTGCGTGAGCAGCTGATCCAGCGCCATCACCAGGGCTCCACGTTCTGATGTCTCTCTAGCGCTGTTCGGAGGACAATGGGATTGGTTTTCCCACCCTGGGGGTTACAAAACCCAAGTCATTCGCTGGCTGGGGTGCGGATTGTGCCGCATCGCCTCCATCGAGGAGACGACTGATCAAACCACTAAAGCGCACATCCCCACCGGTGGTGCTAGCCAACACGGTTTTGGGTTGAAATCGCTTGATCAGCTCAGGCATCACCGTGGCACCCGTGATGAACGATCCAACGAGCGGCAAACCAAGGTCGACCACCGGCGTGATCACGGTGTCGACCCTGCGCGACAGCAGTTCAGGATCGAGCACCCCATGGGGCTCCAGGTAGAGCGAGCCTCCGGGCCAATCCAAGAGGTATCCGTTTTCCACCATTGGAACGGCCGCGCCAGCGGTGGCGCGCACGCTGAGATCACCGATGCAGTGGGTCTCACCGGGGCGAAGGGTGTTGATGCGTTCGAAGCCCAATCGCTGCACGACCTTCCCTGCAGCAGGGGAGCCCAGAACGGGCACTGTTTTGTCCAGCATCCGCAGGGTTTCGGGGTGGCTGTGGTCCGGTAGCCCTTGAGTGAGCAGGATCAGATCGAGCTCCTCAGGGACGGGTTGATCCTGGGGCAGCTCTCCTTTCAGCAGCCAAGCGCCCGGTGGAAACACCAATGGACCGGTCAACCATGGGTCGACGAGGATGCGTCGATCACCCAACTCCAACAACCACCCGTTGGCGCCGTAGTACGTGGCTTGATCGGACATCTCGGTTGCATTAAACCCGCAGACCGTAGTCAACTCAGCACGGCCAGTGCTACGCCGCTGACTGCCAGCAGAGAGGCCATCAGACCCTTCCAGCCGAGGCGGTCTTGCTCGGCGCGGGCGACCAGAATCGCCATGACTGGCGCTGTACTCAGCACGGTGGTCGCAATCCCCAGAGGCAGCTTCTGCAGCGCAATTTGCTGAAGCAAAATGCCCAGCACCGTGCCCAGCAGGGTGGCCATCAGCACAGTCGGCCAACGCCGTTTGCGGGGATGCGGCTGTGGCCAAGGCATCGTCATGCGTCGCCATCGGATGCGCATCCATGGCAAAAGCAATACCAACCCCCCCAGCAGCCGACAGGCGGCACTCTGCAGCGGGGTTAGATCGGCACTGATCAGCACGCTGCGCGAGACGCCGGCACCGGCCACGCTGCAGGCCACCGCTAGCAGTGCCATCAGAACGCCCTGACGTTGAACTCTGCTCTGGCGGTCGCGTTGGACGGTGGTTTCAGGCGGTTGCTGCAGGGCGACGATCATCACGGATGCCGTGACCAACAGAGCGCCACCCCAAGCTCCTGCGGGAAGTTGTTCTCCCAGGGTCAACCAACCGCTGCTCGCTGCAATGAGGGGCGACAGGGATTCCATCGTCAGGGTGCGGCGGGTGCCAAGACGCCTCAGTGCGGCGAGATACAGGCTGTCTCCCAAGGCGATCCCCAACCCTCCACTGATCAGAAGCCAGAACAGTGCCTGGGACTGCTGCACCCAAGGCAGTGTGATCAACACCGGGAGCAGCACCAGGCTGGCTAAAGCATTTTTCAGACCATTCAGTTGAATGGCGTTCAACGACGTGGACAAACTGCGCCAGAGGCTGCTGGCCAGGGTCCAGGCCAGGGCCGCAACCAGGCCGGCGATCAATCCGGTCAATGGACGCGCTGCAGCAGTTGTCCCACCAAGAGCCCGATGACCAGCGCTCCGGCACCGTGGCCTTGCAGCAGGGTTAGACCTAGAACCAGTCCCAGCAAAGGAGAGGACAGCAGAACCGAGAGGCTGCCCCCGACCACCCCTGCGCTCCAACTGTCGAGACCGCCAATCCAGGGAATCCATTGGTGCAGCCCCATGCCCAGGGCGCTGCTGGCCAGGATCACTGGAAAAAACTGCCCGCCACGCCATCCGGTCTCGAGGCACAGCCCCACCATCAGCAACTTGCCGATGGCTGAGAGCACCAGCATTTCCGTGCTCAGCGTCCAGGCGCCGAGCACGAGCGGTTTCAGTTGGTTTTCGCCAGAGAAGGCCGCCAAGGGCAGCCCCCAAAGGCAGAGTCCCACGACCAGGCCGGTGGCGATCGGAGCCCACCAGAACCGCTCTAGCAAGTGGAACTGGCGCAGCCACTGACGCCAGCGCCGCATCATCTGGCCCGCAAGCCAGCCCACCAGGCCAGCCAGCACGGCAGCGACCATGGCACCAAGGCGTTGCTCCTGGCCGGTGGGCCAGAGGTAGGGAACACCGCGCATGCCACCGCCGAAATCATTCAGACCGTGAAAGGCCACGAAACCGGCAACGCCGCCGATTGTGCCCGGCAGCCAGCGCCAGATCAGCTGCCATTTCTTTCCGGCCAGGGCGGCTCCTCCCACCAGGGGTGAGTGGAACAGGCCCAGAGAGCCCGCCATCGCGGCTGCCACCAGAGTGCGATCGGCACCCTTCCAGATCTGATGGCTGCCCACGGCCACCAGACGGGTCATCAGTGCTTCCGGGCCCAAAGTGCCGCCACCTGCGAGCACCAGCGCTCCTCCAAGCAGTTGGGTGAGTCCGTTTTGCGTGTTCAGTCCTTCAGGTGCTCGCAACTGGGCCAGGGTCTCTTTCATTTCAGGCAAGCCGCGGTCCAGCTGTTGCCGTTGCAAAAGGCTCAACATCAGGCCGATCCCGCCCGCCCAAAGCAGGCACCAGAGCAACGGACGCTCACTGGGGAGACCTTGCAGCACAGCAGCACCCCAGATCCAATGCTGCACGGTGAGGGCCAGACTCACCACCACGGCGGCCATCGCCCCTCCTGCAGCGCCGGCCAGCAGGGCGCGCAGACTCCACCACAGGAGAGAACGCGGCCTTGATGTGGAGGAGGTGATCACCAGTAGGGGTCGGTGGCCAACTCCACCCTCAGCTGGCCTGATGCTGGCGCAGGCACGGTGCTGATGCAGGACCTCACCACGGTTCCGTTCACTTCGATCTCGCAGGCACCGCAGCTGCCACCAAGGCACCCGGTTGGGATGTGCATCCCCGCCTGTTGCGCCGCCTGAAGCCAGTCCTCTCCTTGGCAGCAGACGCTGCGACGGCCATTCGGCCAGTGAATCTCCACCTTTGGGGGCCTGGCGCTCAAGGGGGATTACAGCAATGGGTCCAGATTCACATGCTGCTCGAACGCATCGGCGAGACGATCGAGCAGTGCTTCACGCTGTCGGCTGTGATGGGGTTGATCCTCGTTCAGTTCGGGCAGATCGCGTCGACGTCGCAACCGGTTCAGCCAACGACGACGCCAGGCACCGTTGTCGAAGATTCCGTGTAGGTACGTTCCTGCGGCGGCTCCAGCCTGGCCGTTGTGGTGCTTGATCCACCCGAGTTCTTCGTCGCCGCAAAGTGGTGTGCAGTCACCACAGACGTCGGTCAGTCCCCGGTGCAGTTCGAATCCCTCCAATCGGAGCGGCGGCATCTGCGGTGGCCAAAGTGCAGGGCTCTGACGTTGTCGCAGCGCTTTGGCTCCGCCGAACACGGTCCGAATGGGCAGCAGCGCTAATCCTGGTTCGTGGCCGCTGGGCGTGTTGCTGTGAGGCTCGCCCTCAAGCCCGTCCGGATCCTGCAGAGATTCGCCCATCATCTGCATGCCGCCGCAAATACCGAACACCTCTCCTCCCTGCATGGCGAAATCAACCAACGCGGCATCGAGGCCGGTTCGGCGCAAGCTGGCTAGATCCCGCAAGGTCTGTTTGCTGCCTGGAATGACCACCGCGTCGGGGGTGCCAAGCGAGTCCCCAGGGGAGACCCAACGCAGTTGAACCGTCGGCTCCGCCTCTAGGGGGTCCAGGTCGGAAAAGTTGCTCAGTGATGGCAGCTTGAGCACGGCGATGTCCAGCTCAGCGGCGCGTTTGCGTCCGCGGCGTTCCAGGAGATCAAGCGAATCTTCGGGGGGAAACAGCTCATCGAGCCATGGCATCACGCCCACCACCGGCAAGCCAGTGTTGGCTTCCAGCCAGCGGCGGCCTTCGTCGAAGAGCTCCCGGCGGCCACGAAAACGATTGATCAAAAGCCCGCGGATCAGAGGACGTTCCACTGGCCTCAGAAGCTGCAGCGTTCCCACAATCTGGGCGAACACGCCCCCTCGTTCGATGTCAGCCACCAGCAGGCAATGGGCTCGGAGGTACTGCGCCAGGCGGAGATTGGTCAGGTCGCGTGCCTGCAGGTTCACCTCCACCGGACTACCAGCTCCCTCCAACACCAGGCGTCCGCCTGGATGCGCCTCCTGAAGCGTTCTCAGACCCTTGCGAATCGCAACCCAGCCTGGGCGAAACCAGTCGCGGTAGTAGTGCTCAGCACGGCACTGCCCGACCGAAGCCCCAAGGTGAATGACTTCACTGGTCGAGTCGCCCTGCGGTTTGAGCAACACGGGATTCATTGCATGATCGGGTTCCAGCTCAGCGGCCCAGGCCTGGAGTGCTTGGGAATAGGCCATTTCGCCACCGCCTTGGTCCACCCAGGCGTTGTTGCTCATGTTCTGGCCCTTGAAGGGCAGCGGACGTTCACCGCGCCGCCTGAGCACGCGACACAGGGCAGCTGTCATCAACGATTTGCCGGCACCGCTGCTGGTGCCAAGCACCATCAGGGGGGCTGGCGAGGGGCTGCTCATTCGAATGGGTTGCTGCGATCGGCTGATGTTGAGCATCGCAAGCCACCCATCGACGCTTTGCGTCGTCGTGAATGGCACGTGATCACAGACTCGACAGCTGAAAAACCTGTGGTTCGATACGGGCAGTTGTCGAGTGAGGGCACGCTGACCAATGCCGGTGAAGCGTGCGGCTCTGCTTCCTTTGGTGCTCGCCTTGCTTACAGGCTTTTTGACGCCTCTGAAAGCGGAGCCGCATGCGTTGGATCAGCGAGACCCTCGAGCAAACGAGCAGAAGGCTGATGCCTTAGTCGAGAAGCTTCAGCAACTGCGGGCTCGCGTTGATGCCTCCTCAAGGAAGGTCTCCCTTGAGGAGGCGATTGAGCTGGGACTGCGCAATAACCCTGATCTTGTCGCTGCATTTCGCACGATTCAGGACTACGAGTGGCAACTGATCGCCGCGCAACGTCAGTGGTATCCCACGCTTGAGCTCTCCAATGGCTCGCCATTCGTTGGTTTAAACGCGAATACCTACATCCAGCGTTTCTACAACTCACAACAGGAGCAGGTGATCTCGACTCTCGGTAGTGCTCCGAACGCACCAAGCCAGGTGAAGCAATTCACCACCACGGCCGTTTTGCAGCCGGGTGCGACCGCGTCCTGGAGCTTCATCGATCCCACGCGGCAGCCCAATATCAATGCCGCTTCAGAGGCACTGCGTCAACAGAAGCTGTTGTTTGATGTCAGCGCCAGAAATCTGATCCTGCAGATCCAGACTGCTTATTACACCCTGCAGAGTACCCGTCAGCTCATTACTGATTTCCAGCAGATTTACGACATCAACCGTCGCCAGATGGAGGTGATCAGAGCCCGTTATGGAATTCAATTGGCCACCGTTTTGGATCTGGCCCAGACGGAGTCCCAGCTGTTTAATCAACTCAATCAGCTGGTTTCGTTCACGCAGTCGTACATCACAGAAGCCGCTCAATTGGCCCGCCAGCTCGGGTTGCCGGACGACAGCTTGGTGTTGCCCGCGGAGAAGGCCAAGCTTTACAACAGCTGGATGGTTCCACTCCCGGAAACCATTGCCCGTGCCACGCGGTTGCGTGAGGAGATCCTCGCCAGCCTTGCTGCTGCGGAGTCGGCGCAGTGGAGTGGGATCGCGCAAATGAATCAATACCTTCCCGTCTTTCAGGTGGTGGGCACGGGAAGCCTTCGGCTGGAGAGTGGTGTGATCAATGGGGTCCCTGGTCGTGACACCACGTTTGCTCAGTCGGGGTTGAAAACATGGAATGGTGCTGTTGGCATCGGCTTCAACTGGACATTGTTCGATGGCGGCATTGATGCAGCCCAGGCCCAATCCGAATACGCTCAAGCTGAGCAGAAGCGATCCGTGGCTGAGTCAAATCGTCTGCAGACCGTTCAGCAAATCCGTTCCAGTTACGGCGACTATGAGGCGTCTCAGGTGGCTGTTGACAGTGCACGGATGGCGTATCAAGCAGCTCTGACGGCACAAGAGGCTGCACGTGCACGCTTTGACATCGGTGTTGGTGACATCACCACCATCGTGCAAACAATTGAACAGTGGGGAACGTCATCGCAGCAACTTTCACAGGCAACCCTGGCTTACAACAAGGCCGTCGCCGAGTTGTACCGCTTCTCGGCGACCTGGCCTGGAGACAGTGGTGCGTTGGTGCGTGAACAAGAGCAGCGGTTGCGATGAGACAGATTTTTGAAACACGCGCCCTGCGGAAACGCCATCAGTCGGGAGACAAACAAAATCCAATCGTTGTGTTGTCACCACCGTTGCGTCTCACCCTTGGTTTTGGGGTGGTTCTGGCATGCGTTGGTGTGCTCTGGTCGGTGCTGGCACGAATTCCGATCGAGGTCACTGGCACGGGCGTTCTTTTGCCCGTTGGTGTGATCAATCGTGTTCGTGCTGCCGTCGATGGCAGAGCGCGATGGACGTTTGCAGATGCCAGCTATGACTGGGCTGATGACGCCTTGCGGTTTCAACGTGAGCCGGAATCACTGTCCAATGCCGAAGTGATGGAGCTGTCTCGCAGCATTCTTCGTTCCTATGCATCCTCACAATCGCGGCAGCGATTGAGCTCCGATGCTGTGGTGCCTGGCCAGACGTCGTATGCACAAGGAACGCTGCTGATGTGGTTGCAATCTCTTCAAGAGCAAGAGGCATTGCAGTCACAGCTCGACACCCTCACCTCTGTGGGTGTTCTCACTCGAGTTCAACAAAAAACCCTGGCAGAAAAGCAAACGATTCTTGAGAAAGAATTGAAGAGTCGTCAGGCGTTTTTTAATTCAATGCAAGCTCTTGCTGCAAAGGGATATGTCAGTAAACCCACCATTCTTCAAAATCAAGCTGAGGTCGATAATCTCGAATCCCAGATTTTTTCCAATCAAGATTCGCTTGCCAATCTTCAAGCCCAATTGGAGCAGTCGTCTATCAAGCTGCGACGGTCATTGGCTCAAATGATCTCCAATGGTTTGATTTTTGCTGATCACGATGTCTACATCCGTCAGGTTGTTCCCAATGATGGTGAAGGAGTCTCCAAAGGTGATTCACTCCTCCTGCTGAGCCGGGAATCGCTGGCTAACCCTGCTCGCGTGCCTGTGTTTCTTTCGGCTCGCGAATCAGCCCAGGTCGCCGTGGGGATGTCGGTGTTGGTGACACCGGTGGGGATGCGTCGCTCCGAGGTGGGCGGTATCCAAGGGCGTGTGGTGCAGCTGGCTGAATTACCCAGCGGCGATCAGGAGCTCGAAGCGCGTCTGGGTGTGAGTGAACTAGCGACCGTGATCCGCAAGCGTGAACCCAGTCCCACACTGGCCGTGGTGGAGCTCGAGCGCTCCGTCACCGATCAACGCGATAACCGTGCTGGTTACGTCTGGAATTCCAAAGGGGATCCCCCCTTTGCTCCTAAAACAGCCGATCAGCTCACCGTGGCGATTACGACCCGTCAGGTCGCCCCCATCGCATTGGTGATTCCACGATTGCGCCGCTGGTTCGGGATCGTGCCGCCGGAAACGCGAGATGGGTCGGAGGAAATCTTGGGCCAGCCTTCACCGTCGAACCGTTCAGCGACTCAAGGGGCCCGTTGATGGCCAGTGCAACATCAAGACGGGTCAAGGCCACAACGGTTCTGCAATACGAGGCAGCCGAATGCGGAGCTGCCTCTTTGGCAACGATCCTTCGCTATCACGGCCGCATTGTGCCCTTGACGGAGCTGCGTCGTGCCTGTGGCATCAATCGCGACGGTTCGAATGCCCAGCGTGTCTTGGTAGCCGCCCGTCAATACGGGCTTCAAACCAAGGCCTATCGCTGCTCCGGTGAGCAGCTGATGCTTCAAGGTCAGTTTCCCTGCGTGATCTTCTGGGGTTTCAATCATTTCCTTGTGGTCGAGGGGTTCGACCAAACGCACGCGTTTCTGAGCGATCCAGCGCAAGGACGCGTGCGCGTTCTGATGGAGGAATTTCTCGATCATTTCACCGGCGTGGTGCTGGAGTTCTCACCAGGTTCGGATTTCCATCGAGGCGGTCAAGATCGCTCGCCGTTGTGGATGCTGCCCGGCCTGCTGTTTCCTTACCGCAACCAGCTGCTGCGATTGATGGTGGTGGCCTCGGCCCTCCTCGTGCCCAATCTGCTGGTGGCGGGTCTCACCGCATCCTTCATTACGGATTTCCTCCAGGAGGAGCGGCTCTATTTCGGGATTCCCATTGTGTGGCTGTTGGCCTTCAGTTGCTTGATGTGGCTGATCCTGATGGCAGTGCAGTTTGTGGTGCTGAGGCGCCTGGAGCTGCTGCTTTCCAAGAAGCTCACCGCTGAACTGTTTGAAAAGCTGTTCTCGGTGCCGTGGGCCTTTTTTCAGGTGCGCATGGCCGGCGAATTGTCGTCGCGGATGCTGCTCGGCATGCAAACCACCCAGGTGGTAGTGGCGCAGTTGCTGCGGTTCTTGGTGAGCACCTGGGCTGCGCTGTTGTTGTTGGTGGTGAGCTGCTTGATCTCGTTCTGGCTCACCATGTTGGTGGCGGTTGTTCTCGCCCTCAATCTGCTGCTCAACTGGTGGCTGACGGCTCAGCGTTACGACGCCAACCGCAAGCTCGCGATTGAACAGGGCAAAGCTCAGGGCCGAGCGCTGCAAGGTATCAACACGATTGAAACGCTGAAGGCGTCTGGACTTGAGTTTGATTTCCTCAGCCAGTGGCAGGGCAATTTCGGTTCGGTCGTCGAGCAAAACCAGTTGCTTGGCGCGCAGCTCGCCTGGTCAAGCATCAGTGCTAGTACCGCCACCCTGTTGCTGTCGGCCCTGGTGATCACATTGGGCGGGGTGTTGATCATCCAGGGACGCATGTCCCTTGGCCTGTTGGTGTCGTTTCAGTTCCTGCAGGCACAGTTGATTGCTCCGATTTCCACCTTGCCGCAGTTGAGCTCCACGCTTCAGCGACTGATCGGTGATCTTGGCCGCCTGGTGGATCTCACGTCCACAGCCGATGACCCCCATGTGCGCAGCTTCCAATCAGCGCGTATAGGTCTTGAGTCAACGCTTGATCACGATCAACGTCTTCAGGGTCGGATCACGCTCAAAGGTGTGAGCTATGGATTCAATGCGATTGATCCGCCCTTCCTCCCATCACTGGATCTCGATGTTCCTGCGGGGTCACGCCTGGCCCTTGTGGGAGGAAGTGGATCCGGCAAGACCACCTTGATCCGGATGCTTGCCGGGCTCTTGGACCCGTTGGACGGTCAAATTCTGTTCGATGGCAAGACGTGGGAACAGTTGGATGATCAGCTCGTGCGGGGCAGCATCGCCTACGTGCCTCAACAGGTGTTCGTGTTTAACGCCTCCATCGCCGACAACATCACGCTTTGGAACCCCGAGTACACCGATCAAGATCTGCAAGAAGCCGCGGCTGATGCCCAGTTCCTGGAGACCGTGACTGGTCATCCCGATGCCTTTCAGCGGCAGTTGCGCGACAACGGTAGTGATCTCAGTGGTGGCGAACGGCAGCGCCTGGAAATCTGCCGGGCCTTGATCCGCCGACCTTCGATCCTGTTGCTCGACGAAGCCACCAGTTCCCTCGACAACCTCAGTCAGCGAAGGGTTCTTGATGCCGTTCAGCAGCGGGGGATCACGGTGGTGAGCGTTGCGCACAGGCTTGATGCTGCTCTGGCCAGTGACCAGGTGCTTGTTCTGGCCAAGGGCCAGGTGATCGAGCGTGGTCATCCTGAGCGGCTTCTGGAGGATCCTCTGAGTGAATTTTCAAAACTCGTGGCTGCCGAACGTCGCGAGTCAATGGAGGTGATCCCATGAGCGAGGCCCGTCGGCGCGCGCTCCAGCAGGTGGATGCTCTGGAGAGCGATCTCCTGTTGCAGTCCAGCGAGGATCTGTTACCGCAGCACGAGCTGCGACTGATTGGCTTCTGTCTGCGCCATCTGCAGGCTCCATGGCGGCCTCTGATTGCCATCCCTGATGCCGACATCAGTGTTCAGCTCGATCACAACGACATTCACCATCGCCGTGTGGATCCACCGCGCGAGCCTTGGAGCAGTGAATTCCCGATGTTGATCGTTCACGATCAGAGCTCCGGAGAAGCGCTGGCGCTGTTCCGTGATCAAGGGCGCAACTGGTTTTATTCCGCTGATCGGGATCAACGCTGGCCCGTTCCGAAATCAGCGCGCCTCGATGGTGATGCTTTCGAAATTTATCCGTCGTTGCCTGCCAAGGTCACCGGACCTCTCCGCGTGATTTCGTTTGCTTTCGATACCGAATTGAGGGCTATCTGGGCCTTGGTGCTGGCATCGGCAGCGGTGATGGGTTTTCACTTCAGCATCCCGGTGTTCACCAATCTTCTGGTGAATCGTGTCTTGCCGGAAAACGACAGCGCTCTGTTATTGCAGGGGTTGGCCATTGTGCTTGTGGTGGTCTTTGGTGTGGCCGCGGCGCAATATCTGCAGACGATGATGATGTTGCGGATCGAGAGCATCACGGATCTCAGGTTGCAAACCGCTGTGTTCGACCGCGTGATGCGTTTGCCGATGCGATTTGTCTCGCAATACACCACTGGTGACCTCGCATCACGTGCCAACTCCATTAGTCAATTGCGTCAGGTGCTGGGCAGCGGCGTCCTTTCCACCTTGCTGTCAGCTGTCTTCAGCCTCGGCTATTTCATTTTGATGCTTGTTTACGACAGCAAGTTGGCGATCTGGGCCGCATTGTTCACCCTGGTCTCACTGCTGGGGCTGCTGGTTCTCACCATTCGTGACATTGAACTGCAAAAACCACTCTTGGAGACAGGCGCAGAGATTACTAATTTCTCGCTTCAGTCTGTGTTCGGACTCTCCCAGATCCGCAGTGCCGCGGCCGAGCCCTTCGTGCTGCTTCGTTGGTTAAAGGAAGTGAATCGTTATGCACTATTGCAGCTGCGCAGCAACATCTATAGCGACGGGATTGAAATGTTCGGAACCTTGGTCAGCCCTCTGGCCTCGCTGATGATGTTCACGGTGGTGACCCATCGGTTGTTGGCCAACGCCAGTAGCTCGGCCGAATTCGAAGCTATTTTGGTGAGTTTTATTTCGTTTAATGCTGCCTTTTCGGGGTTCAATGCATCGCTGTCCCAGGCGGCCAACCTCACGGCCAACACGTTTGGACGTGCCAGCGTTCTGTGGAAACGGGCAGAGCCCGTTCTGTATGCAGAGGTGGAACGCGGTTATGAACCTGACGCAGTGCACCATCAGGTGGAAGGGCACTATCGATTTCGCGATGTCACTTACACCTTCCCAGGAGCGTCTGGGCCCATTCTGCGCAATCTCAGCTTTGAGATCACTCCGGGTGAACACACGGTGATCACCGGCCCCAGCGGTTGTGGCAAGTCGACGTTGGTGCGCATGTTCCTGGGATTTGTTGATCCCCAAGCCGGTGAAGTGTTGGTGGATGGCATTCCACTGCCTCAGCTTTCGATTCGGCACTACAGACGACAACTTGGCGTTGTGCTGCAGACGGCACATCTGAATGGTGGTTCGATCTACGACGTTGTCTGCGGAGGCCTTGCGCTCGATGAGGACACGATCTGGGAGGCATTACGCGCGGCCTCCGTGGCTGATGAGGTGGAGGCCATGCCGATGAAACTTGAGACTCTTCTGATGGACGGTGCGGGTAATGTGTCGGGAGGACAGGCGCAGCGCATCGCCATCGCCAGAGCTCTGATCCATCAGCCTCAGGTGTTGATCATGGATGAGGCCACCAGTGCTCTTGACCCTGCATCGCAGCAGCGCATCAATGCCACTGTTCAATCCCTTGGAATCACCAGGATCAGCATTGCGCATCGGCTGGCGACGATCAAAGATGCCGATCGAATTCTGGTGCTCCGAGACGGTGAAATCTCCGAAAATGGCACCTGGGATGAATTGTGCGAGTACGGCTACCTTGCGCAGATGATGTCCAAAGGTCAGTGACGCTGATATCCGAGAAGGAGATATGGCCTTCCTTGCATCAACTACTGCAAGCGGAGAAGAATCCAGCGAACGACTCAGCGGTCAGCTGTGATGACCTCAACGGCTTTCAGCAAGGCCTCGGTCAAACTTGGCTCGACGCGATCGCACCTCAAGAAGACCACAAGCTGTCGCGTCGCTTTGCTTGGTCAGGCCTTGATGCGGACACCTTGCTTCGCGTCTTGGCCCGTGCCTCAAAGCCTGAACAAGCAGCCGATATTGAACCCTGGTGGGATGAACTGAAGGCGCTGCAGACCGCGTTGCGATCCGATCCCGATCGTGCCCTGCATCCCTACGTCGCTGAGGATTCGGACGCGCAGCAGCTTCCGTTTCAAGACCTCTGGCTGCCGGTTGTCGACGATGCTGTGGCCAGGCTGCGCGACAGCCTTTCCGATTTGCAGACGCGATCATTCAACGACGGCGCTTTTCAGGCTCTAGGTCAATCACTCTTGAGCCGACTCTGCAGCGTCTCTGAGCAGGTGCTGTTTGAGCAGTTCAACCTGTTGCGACCTCCTGGTGTGATGCTTCTGGCCCACCTCGGTGCGGGAGGCGATGGTCAGGGACCACCGGTGCGCGAGTACTACGAGCGCTTCATTCGGCACCATCGTGCTGATGGATTGGACGGTTTGCTCAAGACCTTCCCGGTGCTGGGCCGGTATCTCGGTTTGGTGTGCCTGTTTTGGCGCCAGTCCAACGAAGGGATGCTGCGCAGGATTGATGCGGATGTCGCCCCCTTGCAGCAGACCTTCGGCATTGCACCCACGGCTGCACTCATCCACATCAAGCAGGGCTTGAGTGACCCCCATAACGGAGGGCAGGCGGTCAGTGTTCTGACCTTTGCGACCCCGGATGGCGACAGCACATCACGCTTGGTCTACAAACCCAAGGACATGGGGGTTGACCTTGCGTATCAACAAGCTCTTGACCATCTCAATCGCAACACTGCGTTGCCCCCCCTGAGGAGACTGAGCATTCACTGCGGTGATGACTACGGCTACATGGAGTTTGTGGAACATCGTCTCTGTCGTGGAGAGGATGAACTCAAGCTTTTCTATCGCAATGCGGGTCGTCTGACGGCCGTCTTGCATCTCCTCGGTTGTACCGATTGTCATCACGAGAACCTGATCGCTTGTGGTGATCAGCTGTTGTTGATTGACACGGAAACTCTCCTGGAGGCCGAACTAACGGATCACATCAGTGATGCGTCGGAGTATCAGACCACTCTGAATCAGTCGGATCTCCAGAAACGCTGTCAGAACTCCATTCTTCGTTCTGGTCTTCTGCCTACCTGGATGTTTATCGGTCAGGCTCGGACTGCTGTTGATATCAGTGCGCTTGGCATCGCTCCGCCCGCCTCCACCACCATGAAGAGCGCCGGTTGGTTGGGTCTCAACAGCGATGGAATGATGGCCGGTCGCATCATGGTCCCTTCTGAGGTGCCCACAAGCCTTCCGGTGGGGTTTGGTGAAACCAATGGGCTCAACAGGCATCTCGAGGTGTTCTGTGAAGGCTTTCGTGAACAGTGCCTTGCTTTTGAACAGACCCGTGATCACTGGATCGGATCCAACGGTGTGCTCGAACGCTTCCGTGGTCTTCCGCGGCGCATCGTGCTGAGGGCAACCCGCGTCTATTTCGCGTTGCAGCGTCAACAACTGGAGCCCGCGGCCCTGCGTTCACCATTGAGCCAGGGATTGGTGCTGGAGCAGCTCAGTCGCAGTTTTCTGATGGCGACCGATCAGCCCAAGCATTGGCCGGTGTTCGATGAGGAAGTGCGCCAGATGGAAAGGCTTGATATTCCCTTTTTTGTGCATGCAATCGACGGCAACGACCTCCCCCTAAGCAATGGATTCGCACCTGTTGAAAACTTCATTGAAACCAGTGGCCTTGAATCCAGTCGGCAACGGATTGAGACGTTGGATGCCGTAGAGGTTCAGTTTCAGGAGCAGCTGATTCGTGGCACCAGTCGCGCGCGTGTCACCCGCGAGGACGGTTGGCAGGAGGTGGCACCCGCGCTCGAAGAGATTGATGTTGCCGTCTTGACGCCTGAGCAGTTGCGTTTAGAAGCAGGTCGCCTGCTGGATGGTCTGGCAGAGATTGCCATCCGAGATGCCGACGGCTTGGTCGATTGGTTGGGGATAGATCTCGGTAGTGATGGCGAAAAATTCTCCTTCGGCCCCGTCGGTAATTCGCTCTATGGCGGGACGGCCGGAGTCGCCCTGCTGGCGGCCCATTTCCCTGAAGACGCTGCCCGGTCTGACCTCTTGAAGGCCTTGATGCCTCCCCTCCTGCAGATGGGGGAGTCCAATCGTGATGGTATGCGTTTGCGTTGGTGGCGCGATCAGGCCTTGGGGTTGAGCGGCTGTGGAGGCACGTTGCTTTGTCTTCAGCAACTGGCGGCCTCCAGCGAACAAGACCTTCGCGAGTCGCTTCAAGAGCTGGAGTCGTCGTTGATTTCTGCCCTGCTGCCAGATCACATTCGGTCTGATCTCACCCTTGATGTGATCGGAGGCGTCGCTGGTCTCATCGGCCCGCTTCTGGAGAACGGTTCGGCGCGAGCCTTGGAGTGCGCTTTGCTCTGTGGCGATCAGCTTCTGCTGCATCAAAAGGAGGAAGGGGGGTGGTCCTTGGGTGGTTTAGATCGTCACCCCCTGCTCGGGTTCTCCCATGGCACCGCCGGATTCGCCGCCGCGCTGGTCAAGATTGGCCAGCGTGTGGGTGAATCCCGTTTCATCGAGGGGGCGTCGCGCGCCTTGGCTTATGAGCGGGAGCGTTTTGATGCCGACCATGGCAATTGGCCCGATTATCGCGACTACAAACCTGACCAGCCCTCGACCTTCATGACCTCCTGGTGCCACGGTGCACCCGGCATTGCCCTCAGCCGCGCTTGTTTGTTTGGTACTCCTCTCTGGGATGCGATCTGCCTGGACGAGATGACCACGGCCCTTCAAACCTTGACCGCGTTCCCTTTTACCGAGATGGACCACCTCTGTTGCGGAACGATGGGGAATGCCTCTCTGTTGCGGATCGTGGCGGAGGGGCCCTGGGCTGATCAGTTGCCTGCGGCGTTGCGCTCTGCGGCTATCGAGCGCTCGTCGCGGCTGGTAAATCAGTCCATTGCTCGAGCAAGGTGTCTTGGTGGATCGTATCGATGCTTCGGTACCTCTGGCAGCAACGTGTTGCTTCCGGGGTGCTTCACCGGTCTCTCCGGAATCGGCCTTGCTTTGATCGATCAGGTGACTCGTGATGATCGTTTGCAGTCCGTGCTGTCGATTGGACTTCTCTCACCATCTGGGGCGGTGGCGGCGGCACCAGTGAAACAGTCGGTGGGTCAATCCAGCTGAGGGAATGGACTCCGGCCAGTTGATCAGCACATCCCTGCCGAGCGGCGTGAGTCGCACCCGTTCGGTCAGGCCCTGCCCATCCACTTCCCTGCGCAGAACCCCCAGTTGAATCAGCCAGATCAGGTGATCCTCGGTCTGGCTGGCATTGAGCCGTTGCCGCGTCATGGCTGGCCAGTCGTCGAGAGCCACCAGTTCGCCACTGCTCATGGCACCCGACTCCAGGTGACGGTAAAAGTTGCGCTGAAATGGCAAGCAACGAACGGCTTGACGGGCTCTCTGCAGAGCGTGCCGCGTTAACTCACTGGGGTCCTGAAGGATCACGCGACCGGTCCTGGTGAAGGCTGTTAATGCCATTCTCGTGGTCAGCTTCCTGAATTGAGGGCTCCATGCTGCTGTTGGCTTCTGCGTCTCCGGCACGACGTCGTCTGCTCGAGCAAGCGGCCATCCCTCATCGGGTGCAGGTCAGCGGTGTGGATGAGTCCACCATCCACAATTCGGACCCCACCACGTTGGTTCAGCTGCTGGCCAAGGCGAAAGCGGAAGCGGTGGCGACGCAGCTGGCAGACACAGCCATCTCCGTTGTGTTGGGGTGCGACTCGGTGCTGGTGTTCAACGGTGTGGTGTTCGGCAAGCCGGCGGATGCCCAACAGGCGGCCGAGCGCTGGCGCCGCATGCGCGGCGGCTGGGGGGAGCTGCACACCGGGCATTGCCTGCTTGCACCGGCCTCGAACGCTTCCTTCAGTCCGCAGCTGACCTGCGTGACAACCCGCGTGCTGTTTTCTGACCTCAGCGATCAGGAGATTGAGGCTTACGTCAACAGCGGTGAGCCGCTGCAATGTGCCGGAGGCTTCGCTCTTGAAGGCTGTGGTGGCAGTTATGTGGAGCGCCTTGATGGCTGCTACTCCAATGTGATCGGTTTGAGTCTTCCGCTGTTGCGGCGATGGTTGTCGTCTGTGCCATGACGCACCGCCGGCAACGGCATTGCCATTTTTTGACGCCCGTAGCTAATCCGAAGGCAGGCCCCTCCTCACACTTTTGGCCATGCTTCGTTGTCTTCTCCCGGTCACGGGTGCACTGTTGCTCGCAGGAACCCTGGCCCTCAACGCTTCGGGAATGGAGCCGTTGTCGGTGCATTCCACAGAGTCGAGTTCAGCGGCATTGAATCTGTCTGCTGAACAGGATTACTTCATGCAGTCCAGTGAAGAGCGGAGTCGAGCTGATGCTGGTCAGGCGCCGCCCTCGGCTGGTCAAGAACGCCATGAACCACCGGCGAGCCACACCCTCATGGATATGGGTTTCTGAGGGAAACACCACCGGACTCCAGCCATCGCCCCAGCACGTTGTGCAGCAAGTCGATTTTCTGTTGGCTGGAGTGGGTGCGCTGATCAGCGGTCGTGGCTTGCAATAAAAAACCCCCGCCTTGAGGCGAGGGTGAATGACAATCGCTTGAGGAACTGAATCGGCTGATCGGAATGATCAGTCGAGGTCGGGCATGGCGAGGGTCGGTTCGGCCTGGCGGTCGATCCCTTTCTCGAAACCGGCAGCAGCAGCACGGGCGCGGCCGGCATGCCAGAGGTGACCCACCAGGAAGAAGAAAGCAAGCACGAACTGTGTTGCAGCCAGCCACTGGCGGATGTTCACGAAGTTCACCGAGTTGGGTTCGGTGATGATGCCGCCCACAGAGTTGATCGACGCGTTGGGAGCGTGGGTCATGTACTCAGCAGCACGACGAACCTGCCAGGGCTGAATGTCGTTCTGAAGCTTGTCGAGGCTCAGACCGTTGGGACCACGCAGAGGCTCAAGCCAAGGGCCACGGAAGTCCCAGAAACGCATGGTTTCACCACCGAAGATGATCTCGCCGGTAGGGGAGCGCATCAGATACTTACCGAGGCCTGTGGGGCCCATGGCGGAGCCGATGTTGGCGCCGAGGCGTTGGTCACGCACCAGGAAGGTGAAACTTTGAGCCTGGGAAGCTTCGGCGTTGGTGGGGCCGTAGAACTCCGAAGGGTAGGCCGTGTTGTTGAACCAGATGTAAGCCGAGGCAATGAAGCTCATGAAGCTCAGAGCACCAAGGCTGTAGCTCAGGTAGGCCTCACCGTTCCAGATGAAGGCGCGACGCACCCAGCCGAAAGGCTTGGTGATCACGTGCCAGATGCCACCGAAGATCAGAGTCAAGCCCAACCAGATGTGGCCACCGATGATGTCCTCCATGGAGTTCACACCGATGATCCAGCCTTCGCCGCCGAAGGGGGCGCGGAACAGGTAACCGAAGATCACACCCGGGTCAAGAGTCGGGTTGGTGATCAAGCGGACGTCACCGCCACCGGGGGCCCAAGTGTCATAAACGCCGCCGAAGAACATGGCCTTGAAGACCAGCAGCAGGCAGCCGACACCCAGAAGTATGAGGTGATAACCAATGATGTTGGTCATCTGGTTTTTGTCACGCCAGTCCTGCGAGAAGAACGTGGAGTAATTCTCCAGAATCTCCGGACCACGCAGGGCGTGATACAAGCCGCCGAGGCCAAGCACGGCGGAGCTGATCAGGTGCAGAACTCCGACAACGAAGAAGGGGTAGAGATCGGTGACCTCACCACCGGGACCAACGCCGTAACCGAGGGTTGCGACGTGGGGGAACAGGATCAATCCCTGTTCGTACATGGGCTTATCGAAGGTGAAGTGGCTCACCTCGAAGAGCATCATCGCTCCGGCCCAGAACACCATCAGACCAGCGTGGGCCACGTGGGCACCCAGCAGACGGCCGGACAGGTTGATGAGACGGGCGTTACCAGACCACCAGGCGTAACCGGTGGAGTCGAGGTCTTTACCGCCAGTGGCGATAAGACCGGAATTAAAGGGCGTTTCCACGGGGCAGAACCTCTTCAGGGAAGACGAAGTTTTCGTGCGGCTGATCAGCCGGTGCCATCCAGGCACGCAGACCTTCATTCAGAAGGATGTTCTTGGTGTAGAAGGTCTCGAATTCGGGATCTTCTGCAGCGCGGATTTCCTGGGACACGAAGTCATAGGCGCGCAGGTTGAGAGCCAGACCGATGATGCCGATGGAGCTGGTCCACAGGCCCATCACAGGCACGAACAACATGAAGAAGTGCAGCCAGCGCTTGTTGGAGAATGCGATCCCGAAGATCTGGCTCCAGAAGCGATTGGCGGTGACCATGGAATAGGTCTCTTCTTCCTGGGTGGGCTCGAACGCCTTGAAGGTGTTGGCCTGCTCGCCATCCTCAAACAAGGTGTTTTCCACGGTGGCGCCGTGAATGGCGCAGAGCAATGCACCGCCGAGAATGCCAGCGACGCCCATCATGTGGAAAGGATTCAGGGTCCAGTTGTGGAAGCCCTGAAGGAAGAGGAGGAAGCGGAAGATCGCGGCCACACCAAAGGAGGGCGCGAAGAACCAGCTGCTCTGGCCGAGGGGATACATCAGGAAGACACTGACGAACACCGCAATCGGACCGGAGAAGGCGATGGCGTTGTAAGGACGAATGCCGACCAGACGTGCGATTTCGAACTGACGCAGCATGAAGCCGATCAGAGCGAAGGCACCGTGCAGTGCCACGAAGGCCCAGAGGCCGCCGAGCTGACACCAGCGCACGAAATCGCCTTGGGCCTCAGGGCCCCAAAGCAGCAGGAGGCTGTGACCCATCGCATCAGCGGGGGTTGAAACAGCAGCAGTCAGGAAGTTGCAACCTTCCAGGTACGACGAGGCGATGCCGTGGGTGTACCAGGAGGTGACAAAGGTGGTGCCTGTCAGCCAGCCACCAATGGCCAGATAGGCCGTCGGGAAGAGAAGGATGCCGGACCAGCCGACAAAAACGAAGCGGTCGCGCTTGAGCCAGTCATCGAGGACGTCAAACCATCCCCGCTGTGGCGCGCGTCCTACAGCGATCGTCATGAGAGGAGAACGGTGCGGTTGCCCGCAGGCTGTGGGATACCCGGCGACCTTAACAATCTCGACGGGCATTGCGGGGCTGAATTCCTTCACCTGAAATCGCTTGTATCCGAGCGTTTCTTCGGGGTTTCTTCCGCTTTTTTGACAGGGTTTGTGGCAGTGCTGCGCAACATCGCCACTCGCAACGCTTCAGCGGTCACAATGGGCGCTGCTTCCGGGCTGTGATGGCCGCTGATCTGCTCGAACAACCTGTTGTCGGTTCCCGGCGACTTTCCAACGTCTTAGTGGCTGCCATGGTCACGATTGGCGGTGTTGGATTTCTGTTCGCTTCTCTATCGAGTTACCTCGGGCGTGATCTGCTCCCGCTGGGGCACCCTGCGGGCTTGGTGTTCGTTCCCCAAGGACTGGTGATGGGGCTCTACAGCATCGCTGCTGCCTTGTTGGCCACTTACTTATGGTCTGTGATCGCCATTGATGTGGGCGCAGGTTCCAACCGTTTTGATAAGTCAGCCGGGCTGGTGACCATTTCGCGTCGCGGGTTCCGCCGCCCCATCAGTGTTGAAATCCCCATCAAGGACATCCAGGCCGTAAAGGTGGAGGTTCGTGATGGTTTCAACACCCGCCGTCGGGTGTCCCTGCGAGTCCAAGGCCGTCGTGACATGCCGCTGACCCGCGTCGGTGAGCCTCTCCCCTTGGCGCAGCTCGAGCAAGACGGTGCTGAACTGGCACGTTTTCTGGGGGTCAATCTTGAAGGACTCTGATCGCAACGTGGTTCGGCAATCGCTTCAAGCTCTTTTCTCTTTGGCGCTCTGCCTTCCGTTGCTGGTGAGCTGCGCCGCCGAGACCACGGCTTCCATCCCGGTGGGCTGTGAACAGGCATCCACTCCTTGCCTCCAAGGGAAGGCCACCGTGGAAATCACCACCAGCAAAGGTGCGATCACCCTGGAACTCGACGGTGATGCAGCCCCAGTCACTGCGGGCAACTTTCTGGATCTGGCCAAACGGGGCGTTTACGACGGCACCGTGTTTCATCGCGTCGTGCGCGAACCCGTCCCTTTTGTCGTTCAAGGCGGCGATCCGGCCTCCAGTGACGCCTCCACACCCAAGAGCCAATACGGCACAGGAAGCTTCATCGACCCTTCCTCCGGTCAGGCCCGCTTCATTCCCCTGGAATTGTCATTCAGCGGAGATGAGCGTCCGCGCTACAGCCGTGTGGTGAGCAATCCCAGTGAACTGCTGCAGCTGACCCTGACCCATGAGCGTGGAGCTCTGGCCATGGCGCGTTCTCAGGCGCCGGATTCAGCGAGTGCGCAGTTCTACATCGCACTCAAGCCTCTTCCTGAGTTGGACGGCCGTTATGCGGTGTTCGGTCGCGTCACCGAGGGGCTTGATGTGGTGGATGCGATCCGACAGGACGACACGATCATCAAAGCGACGGTTCTGACGCCCGGTCTTTGAATCTGATCCCAGCGATGATGTCCGTCAGGCGGGTACGCGCCCGCCACTGATGGAGGCTTTGAGCAATTCGGTGTTCACCCCTGAGGCACGCTCAAGCGCGACCTTGCCGGTCCGCGCAATCTCGATGATGCCGTAAGGAGCCATCAGACGTTCCAGAGCCACCAATTTTCCGGGGTCACCCACCACTTCCAATGTGAGCGCGTCGTCGGCGACATCCACCACCTTGGCGCGGAACACCTGAACGAGTTCAAGAATGCCGCTGCGTTGCGGTGCCGGTGCTGACACCTTCATCAGCATCAGTTCACGCTCGACGGCAGGCCGTTGAGACAGATCCAGCACCTGAAGCACGTTGACCAATTTGTCCAGCTGTTTGGTCATTTGCTGGACGGTCTGTTCGTCGCCCTCGACGACCATGGTTAGCCGTGAGCGTCCAGCCTCTTCGCCTGGTCCGACAGCCAGGCTGTCGATGTTGAACCCTCGGCGGGCGAACAGGCCGGCTATGCGGCTGAGAGCGCCAGATTCGTCCTCGACCAGGACCGACAAGGTGTGCTTCATGCCTGGTGCTCGATCCCGGATGCGCGTCGTGTCTCACCCAAATTACGGTCCAGCCAGTGCAAAAGCTCTTGATGGAAAGCGTCCGGCGTCTCGTCATGGGGGCAATGGCCTGTGTTCTCGAGCACCTTCAGCTCCAACCAGGGGTGTTGCTGCTGGACGCTTTCACCAATCAGCAAAGGGATGAAACGGTCCTGGCGTCCCCACAGCAGCAGCACTGGAGGGGCATCGTGTCGGTTTCGCAAACGTTCCAGCAACCTGGGTGCTGTCATCTGTGGAGGGCGTAGGGCCATGCCCACACTCATCGATCGCAGGCTGCGTGGGGCTGATAGCCGTCGTGCGGGTTGGGCAATCAACCGCTGCAACTCTTTGTCGTCGCGGATTGAGCGTTGATAGGCACCTTGGAGTCCAACACGCAACAGCGGTGTGCGACTGATCAAGGGAACAATCAGTTCGAGGGGGAGCAACCGACACGTCGTTCGCACCAACACCCTTTGCAGGCGTCGCAGCCAGCGAGGTGGACGCTGGCGAGCGGGTTGAACCAGGGCCGGGTCTGGCAGCGGTGCCGCCACAACCGCTTGGACAAGCTGCGGAGCCAGGGTTGCTGTTGTCAGTGCTGTTAGGCCTCCCAGTGAGTTACCCACCAGTACGGCAGGTTTCTGGACCACCTCACGCAGAAAGGCCGCGAGTTGAAGCGCCCAGAGGCGGTTGTTGAGGGTGCATCCGGCGCTGAGCCCAGGCTGATGGGAGCGACCGAAACCAAGGAGGTCAAGGCTAAACACGCGGTAGCCCGCCTCCATGAGCGGATGGGCGTTGTGGCGCCAATGGCTGCTGCTAGCCCCGAACCCATGCACCAGCACCATCGCGGGTGCATCCGCAGGTCCCAGCACGCGCCAGTGGCAGCGCATGCCCATCCAGTTCCACTCCCCCGCTTCACCCCAGTCGGCACCCATGGAGGCAGGCTGGAAAGCGGTTGCTTGCACGCGCTGAAATCACCGGATCTTCACTATCGCGAAGGGGCAGCCTGCCTGCAGATCGGCGACGGCTTCTTTCGTCGGGAATCGCGTCCGTCAAGGGATCTTTCGGTGCTTCTGGCTGCCTTGCAGGTCTCTCAAGCGCAGCGGCCCCTGCGGTGGCTCGATTTGATGGCCGGTTGCGGCATCCGAGGCCTGCGCTGGGGGCTGGAGGCCCTGCAGATCGCTCAACAACAGGTGGAGCTGTGGGTCAATGACGCTGATCCTGACCGGGGTTCTCTGCTGGCGGCAAACCTTCAGCCACTGCGCAGCGCGTCAGGGTTGACGTTGCGCACGAGCCACTTGGCTGCTGAACGGCTCTTGCGTCAGGCCTACCTCGATCAGAGCTTCTTTGATCTGGTCGATCTCGACGCCTTTGGCTGCCCGAATGTGCTGCTGCAGTCGGCCCTGGCTGTGTTGCGCTTTGGCGGTGTGCTCATCGTGGCCAGCACGGATGGACGTTCACCCACCGGTCATGACCGCTCAGCCGCGATCCGACGCTTTGGCGCAGCGGCGCGTGCCCATCCTGCGAGTTGGGAACTGGCGCTGCGGCTGCAGCTGGCCGCGATTGCCCGGGAGGCTTGGTTGCTGGGCCGCGGTGTTGAGCCAGTTGCCTGTTTCAGCGATGGCCGCACCTTTCGACTGGCGGTGCGCTTGCGGCATCGGGCCTCAGCACGGGAGGAGGAGCAATTGGGTCTGCTGGCGCGGTGCGAGCGCTGCGGTGATCAGTCAGTGCAGTCATTGCTCAAGCTCTCCGGTTGGAGATCCTGTGCCTGCGAGGACGGTTTGGGCCGTTGGGCGGTGACGGGGCCGCTCTGGACCGGTCCTTTGCAGTCACCGTTGCAGTTGCAAGCGTTGCTCGATCTTGATCCTCTGCTGCCTGGATCACTCTCGCCAGCGGGCCGGAACTTGCTGCAGCGTCTCCAGCAGGATGCCGGGCAGCCTGTTTGCTGTTGGTCCACGGCAGAACTGGCCAAGCGTCTTGGCATCGGCGGACCGCCTGCGCTGGCGGCGCTTGTTGCGGCCTTGCGGACCCAGGGGCACCATGCCCACGCGAGTGGCGTAATGGCAGGACAGCTGCGTACGGATGCGCCATTGGCCGTGTTGTTACAGCAGTGCGTCGATCTGGCGGCTGAGGGGCCTTAAATGGGTGTCGATCGTGACCCCAGCTCAATGGCCTCGGAGATTTTCGGAACAGCAGCAATTTTTTGGGTGCTGATCCCCGTGGGCTTAGCGGGTGGTGCCTTGTTGCTCAAGCTTCAGAAAGACTGATCCTCGTTTGTGCAGGGAGCACCATTAAGCTCCCACCTTGCCTTTGAGAGCCTATGCAGGTCCTGGTGGTTGGTGGAACGGGAACCCTGGGTCGGCAGATCGCCCGCAGGGCTCTCGATCAGGGGCACGACGTTCGTTGCATGGTGCGCACCCCCAGGAAAGCTTCATTCCTTCAGGAATGGGGGGTCGAGCTCACCCGCGGTGATCTGTTAGAGCCGGCGAGTCTTGACTACGCCCTGGATGGCGTCGACGCCGTTATCGATGCAGCCACCAGTCGCCCGGACGACCCCAGGAGCATCTACGAGACGGACTGGGACGGAAAGCTGAATCTGCTGAGAGCCTGTGAACGCGCGGGCGTGAAGCGCCTCGTATTCCTTTCGCTGCTGGATGCGGACAAGCACCGTGATGTTCCTCTGATGGACATCAAGTACTGCACCGAGAAGCTGCTCCGGGAGTCCGAGCTGGACTACACCGTGCTTCAAGGCGCTGCCTTCATGCAGGGCGTCATCAGTCAGTTTGCGATCCCCGTTCTCGAGAGCCAGACCGTTTGGGTGAGCGGCAGTCCCACCTCAATTGCTTACATGAACACCCAGGACATGGCGCGATTTGCTGTGTCTGCTCTCGATCATCCCCACACCATTCGCAAAACCTTTCCAGTGGTGGGGCCCAAGGCATGGAACACCGGTGAGGTGGTTCAGCTCTGTGAGCTGGCCTCCGGAAAATCAGCCCGCGTGTTTCGTGTTCCCCCCGCGTTACTGGATCTCACGGCAGGGATCTGCTCCTTCTTTGAGCCTGCGGTGAATGTGGCAGAGCGTTTGGCTTTCGCGGCCGTGACGGGTGGCGGGGGAAGCTTGAGTGCCCCGATGGACGAGACCTACACCAGTTTTGAGATTGATCCGGAAGAGATCACGGGCCTGGAGGAGTACATCCGCGAGTACTACGACACGATCTTGAAGCGCCTACGCGCCATGGAGGCCGATCTCGACAAGGACGCCAAGAAAAAATTGCCATTCTGATCCAAGCGTTCGCCAATTCGTCTAGTTGATTTGTACTGGTTTTCGTTAAGGTGGCGTTCTGATGCTCCCTGTTGATGTCCGCCGCTCAAGTCAAAAATCTGCAGCGTCGTCTCGACAACCTCGCTCGTGAAGCGGAAACCGAGCTCGATCGCGCCTGTGGTCATGACCTCTGGCGCAGCATCGGTTTCGATGCCTTCGACAGCTTGGAGGACAACGACCGCCGTGCCAGCGCCAACTACTACTACGGTCAATGGTCGACCGTGCGTGAATTGCAGGAGGTACTGAGCTGATGAGCGAAGGATGTTGTGGTCCATCCCTGGATCAGACGCAGGCTGTCGAGGCGCGTTACGGCGCGGCAGCGCAAGAGCAGGAGGCTTGTCTTTGCACGCCTGTTGCCTATGACACCTCTCTGCTTGCCGTCATTCCTGAGGCGGTAGTGGAGCGTGATTACGGCTGCGGGGATCCGACACGATGGGTCAAGCCCGGTGACACCGTTCTCGATCTCGGCAGTGGCAGTGGCAAGAATGCCTTTATTTGTGCTCAGGTTGTGGGCCCATCCGGTGCTGTGATCGGTGTGGATCGCAACGCCGACATGCTGGCGCTTTCGCGTCAAGCTGCTCCGGTGGTGGCCGAAACGGTGGGTTACGACAATGTTCGCTTTGTTGAAGGGGCCATTGAGTCATTGGATGCACCCACGGCTGCAGGCGAACTGCTAATCGCCACCGCCAGTGTCGATGTCGTGTTGAGCAACTGTGTGCTCAACCTGGTGAATCCTTCGGCGAGGACATCCCTGTTGCACAACATCCGCAGAGTGCTGCGCCCGGGTGGTCGTGTTGCGATCAGCGACATCGTCTGCGATCGACCCGTCCCCGATCATTTGCAGCGGGATGCAGAGCTCTGGAGCGGTTGCATTAGTGGTGCCTGGCAAGAAGAGGCGTTCTTGGCTGATTTCCGTGCACTCGGTTTTGAGGATGTGACCTACGCCGATCGCTCCGATCAGCCCTGGCGGGTTGTGGAGGGGATTGAATTCAGGGCTGTGACGTTGATCGGTGCCTTGCCGGCCGCTTGAGCAGAGCCATCAGGCGATCCTGTTCATTGGCAGTGACGGCTCGCCATTCTCCTGAACCAAGGTTGTCCAGGCTGAGTGGTGGGCCGCCATCCATCAAGTCCACGCTGTGGCGAATCAGCCGCAAGGTGGGCAGCCCGACGGTGGCTGTCATGCGCCGGACCTGACGATTGCGTCCTTCGGTGAGGCTGATCTTCAGCCACGTGGTTGGAATGCTTCGCCGTGTGCGGATCGGGGGCTCGCGTTCTGGCAATGCTTGCCAGCATGCGGTGGTCAGAGGTTCAACGCGCGCTGGTCGCGTGCGCTGTTTCTGAACAACAACGCCCTGGCGCAGTGCCTCCAGTTGAGAGGGAATCGGTGTTCCCTCCACTTGCACCCAATACGTGCGCCAATGACCGAACCGGGGATCCGTCAAGCGTTGTTGAAGACGGCCGTTGGCTGTGAGCAATAGAAGCCCCTCACTGTCTGCATCCAATCGGCCGGCCGGGTAGACCCCAGGGACGTCAACCCAATCAGACAGAGAATCCCAGCGACTGTTTGGTTCTGATGTGAACTGGCTCAGAACCCCGAAGGGCTTATGCAAAAGAAGCGTCAGGAGTGATCACCGAAGCAAATCAACAGAGCTTCACCCCAGCTGGAGGCATCGTTGATGTGATCGTCATGCAGGTGCTGCATCCGATCAGCCTGCATTTTCATCATCGTTGCCTGAGTGAACTCGTGACCTTGCTCTTTCGCGAGATCCACCACGTGCTTTGGGGTGGCAGCTTGACGCACCTGTTCGCGAACCTGGGAGTCGGACTGCACAAGGGCAGCAAATGCGGCAAGGGCTGACTCGGACACAGTGATGAGGCGTTTCTTCGAAGATTAGGTGGATTTCTGACGGGCTCGCCAGAGATTGACAGCACCGATGGAAATCATCAGAAGCCCCAGATCCATGGAAAGGGGAGGAAGAATCATCGCGGTGTCGTTGCGCTGCGTGACCCTAGGGAGATGACCTTGCGCATGGGGATGATTCGGGAGCGGATGGCCTTCTAAAATGTTGCTGTGTTTTGTCAGGTCAACGCCGGCGCATGATTGAAACCTCGGGTGTGATCGAGAAAGAACAGGGCAATGGGTTCTACCTAGTGACTCTGGAGCAGCCCGCAGGTCACCAATGCCTTTGCCGTGCTGCTGGCAAGCTCACCAAGTTCCGCATCAAGTTGCTAGCCGGCGACAAGGTGTTGGTTGAGATCAGCCCATACGACCTCACCCGTGGTCGGATTACTTACCGGGAACGCAATGCAGGCGCTCCCGGTGGTCGTCCGGGTGGCAACCGTCCCGGTGGTCCACGCCGTCGCTGAGCCTCAGCGCTCGACCAGCAGTGATTGGATCGAATCCTTGAATTCGCTGCGCTGCTTGACGCCACGCCACTGCTGCTTCAGTTCCTTGTCGTAGAACAGTTGCACGGTTGGAGTTCCATTCACACCGGCCTGTTCAGCGATCGCTTGGTCGGCTTCGATGTCGATTTCAATCCCTTGTGCAGCGCCTGAGAGTTCATCCAACACCCGTTTGAGCTGTGGCTTGAGCACATGGCATGGACCACAGCTGGGAGAGGTGTACACCACGAGCAAGGGTTTGGTGCTGTCGTGATACAGCTTCCGCAGGGCGTAGCTGCCCTTCTGCCAAAGGGCCGAAGGGTCGTAGGTGGATTCGGTGGTTTCAACCGTTGCTTGCGGTGTCTCAGCCGAGGCGGGTTCGGTTTGTTCCCGTGTCACCAGTGATGCCAGGTTGTTGTGGCTGAGCCACCGTTCGGCTGCAAGGGCGGCCTGACAGCCACTCCCGGCAGCCGTAATGCCTTGGCGCCACTCAGCATCAGCCACATCACCAGCGGCGAACACGCCTTCCATCGAGGTTTCAGGCCGACCTGGCTGGGTGATCAGATAACCCTTGGAATCACACTTGAGCTGGTCCTCCAGGATGTCTGTGTTGGGCGTGTGGCCGATGGCGTAAAACACGCCGCTCACCGGAAGGTGCTCTTCGAGGCCGCTATCGCGGCGAAGCAGCGTTAAGCCTTTCAGCCAATCGTCTCCGGTCGCGTCCAGCACCTGGGTGTTCCAGTGCACCGTGATCTGAGGGTTTGCCTGGACGCGATCACCCATGGCGGCACTTGCACGCAGTCGATCCGAGCGCACCAAGAGGTGTACGTGGCTGCCGTATTTGGTGAGATAGACAGCTTCTTCGCAGGCCGAGTCACCGCCGCCCACAACGGCCAGTTCCTCGTTGCGGAACTGAGGGGTGGCTCCGTCGCAGATGGCGCAGGCACTGATGCCCTGGCTCCAGAAGCGCTCCTCGTTGGGAAGTCCCAAGCGATTGGCGCTGGCGCCTGTGGCGATGATCAGAGCATGGGTTTCGATCGTCTGGCCATCGCATTGGATGCGGTAGGGGCGCTGGCTCAGATCAATGGCATCAGCGTCGGCCTCCAGCAAGCGAGTGCCCCAGCGACTGGCCTGAGCTTTCATTAGATCCATCAGATCAGGACCCAACACCCCGTCCGGAAAGCCGGGAAAGTTTTCCACGTGCGTGGTCGTCATCAGCTGTCCACCAGGAATGCCTCCCCGCTGGAATCCTGTAATCAGCAAGGGGCTCAGATTGGCTCGTGCGGCGTAGATCGCAGCGGTGTATCCGGCGGGTCCAGACCCCACAATCACCAGATTTTCGACCGCCATGGCTTATGCGGAGTGACTATGAGTTAACTCTAAGGCCGCGACGGTCGGCTCCGGGAGCCAAGGCCTTGAAACCGCAAAGACCTTATTGGTGAGTAAAAGTAAACGAAGAGCGTGGAGCTTCGACTTCCAGCGCTTAATATTGTCTTTAGATTCTTAGCTGTCCTCAAATGCAGTGCCGAAGTATTGGTGCTTGCTTTTGTTAGGAGCCTGTTGAACGCTCATCACTGAGTCCTCAAGCAGCTCTGGATGTTCCCCAAGGCAAGTGATCCATTCTCGGAATTCTTCGGTCAGCGCGTAACTATCCTCGTAGCGCTCAGCGCTGTCGAGAACAGCGATCCGGGTGGATGCCCAGCAGGTGGCAACGCTGACGCGACGTTCAAGAGCTGCATCCATGACGGTCTCCCAGATGGTGGCCAGGTTGATTGCTGATGGGTCGTCATCAGCCCTGAATTCGCTAAACGTCGCATTTTTTTTGGCGCACAAATGTTTTCAACGCTGCAAAAATCTGGGTAATTCCGGAGTTTTCATGCGAATGACTGCTCCGGCTCCATCCTCAACCGCCTCCATCGGCAAGCTCGGCCCTCGCCAGGAGCCTCCGTTGTCGGTCCGGTCTTGATCGTCACCCACTGCCGGAACGGCGATGCAATAAGGCTCAGAGAGCGACCAGCTGCGCGCGTACTGCATGAGGAGTGGATCTGCTGGCGCAAACACATACGAGGGTTCGCGTGGAATGGATTCCAGGCCTGCCCGTTCGCCGCACATCCGCACCGCACGCGTGATGCCCTGCACGAACCGGCTGCGGGTCACCACTGTGGTGAGGTAGGCCACCACTCTGATGCGAGAGGCATCAAAGCCCTCTGCGCACATGTCGATGCTCACCAACCAGTCAGCCGGGCCGGTCTGAAAGCCGCTTAAGCGTGCAGCGGCATCGGGGTCCTGCGAGTGCACGAAATCCACCCGGTCGCCCTCTTCCTCCAGCAGCAAGGTGATGGCGCGCGCGTGCTCGATATCGCGTGCAATCACGAGACCGCCGGCGCGTGGGTGCTTGTTGCGCACCTTCTCGAGTTGTTTGCGGGCCCGCAGCAGCAGTTGCAGCGCAATGCTGCTGCGATCGGATAAACGAATGGCGCGGCGCAGATTGCGAGCTCGCCAGCTTTCACGCTGTTCGGCCGACAACGGTGAGACCTCTCGGTCTGGGATGCCCTCCTGGCCGTGCTCCACCCAGCCGTCCTGAAAGCGGAACTCCAGGGGTCGAACATCTCCTGCTGCAATCAGTTCCCTCGGTTCAACGGAAAGATCCGGATGAATCTGTTCCACCAGTTGTCCCTGTTCCTCGACGCGCACCCGTCGGGCTGCACAGAAGGCCAGGTTGTCGGCGCGAAAGGGGGTGCCGGTCAAGCCGAGGCGCAACCGCGCACGGCTACTCAGTTCCAGAAAGCTTTGACCCCAGACGGGCCCATCCGGTTCATCAGGGTCGACGCCAAGGTGATGGGCTTCATCCGCGATGGCCAGAAGTGTTTCCGCGTTCCATCGTTGGAGTTCGGCTGACAACGCCTGCTGCTGTCGACCGGCTCCCTGATAGCTGACGAGCCAGCCATCAGCTTCACTGTTCAGCTGATTCGGTCCCGACCACAGCTCGAGCGTCAGTCCCACTCGAGCTGCGGCGCTTTGCCACTGGCTGAGGATGGAGGTGCGGTGGCAGAAGACCAGGATGTGCTCGAGTCGCTGTTCCTGTTGCATCGCCTGGAACGCCAGCAAGGCCCCCAGTGTTTTGCCTGCTCCAGGACCCGCATGGATCAGCACATCCCGGGCTGCATGTATCTCGGGTTGCAGCCGTCTGCGGAGCAGCTGAGTCAGCTGCTGCTGCCATTCCCTGGGGCGAATGGAGTGACCTTGGGGCTTGGCGCCAAGGGCAAAAGACGGTGTGTCGATAGCGACGCTGAAAGTTAGGTCTTTCTAACCATTTCAAACGTCTGCGCCACCTTTACCTTCCGACCATCGCCCCTTGGTCTCGCGACCGTGCCGCCATGGCCAGATGTCGGACCCGATCATCCTCCGGACCTGAGTCCCACCGATGCCTGGAGCGTTGCTGGACTCTTGACTGTGACCTGGATCCCATGATTCTCCGCGTTCGGTGGCTGCGTCGCCAGGACCTGCCCGGGCAGGCAATCGCCATCGAGGAGGAGCTTCAGCCGATCTTCTGAAGCGTCTCCTCGATTTGACAACGATTTGGGTGGACGTCAGCGAGCGGAATTCAGAGAGCTTCCGTGTGATTGCAGAGCAGGCGTTCCACATCCATGAATCCGTCTTGAGCGGCCTGCTGAGCGCGATCCATCCGTCCTCCGGCCCGCTCCAGAAGCCGAGCGCTGAGACGTTCTGTCAGCACATCGCGCTTCTCCTCCAGCAAGGTGAGAATCTCATGCTCGATCAACTCACGCACTGCTTCACTACGCAGGTGATCGTCGGATGCTTCGTCAAAAGTCCCTTGAACAAGCTCCTGGATGAACAGTCGATGCACTTCACTGCTGCGCAGAAAGCTTTCCGTGGCATTGATGATCCCGTCGACCAGCGTTCGATCCGGTTCGGAATCCAGCTCCTGAAGCTTGAATTCCCAGTCCAAATGACGGCGCTGCCAGCCTGACGCATGCAGGCTCGGCATCACCGTTTGTGAAAAGGTGTCAACCGACATTTCGTAGATGCGTTCCGCCAATCTTTCGCACCATTCGCGGCCGTGGTCGGCCAGCAGTTGTTCCATGGCTTGACGTTCCACGGCATGACCGCCGTGGTGGCTATGGCAGACGCCGTCCGGACATTCGATTGCAGTAAGTCCCATGCTGCTGAAGACAGGACCCTCTCCTTAGCCAAAGCTTCAGTGGTGGAGAAGCATCTTCAGAAAAGATGCAGGCTCTTGTTCAGGCGACCTCGTAATCTGTCGTGGGTCGGCGGCATCCCAATCTTGCCCAATCTGTTGATCCCGGTGGAGAGCGCAGCGGGCGAAACCCGCGTTGCGGCTTCTCCGGAAACCGTCAAGAAATTCACGGCGCTCGGTTGCCGGGTCGTGCTCGAACAGGGTGCGGGTCTGGCTTCCGGTTATCTCGATGAAACGTACTCCGAGTGCGGTGCCGAGCTGGTGCCCGTCGCAGACGCATCTGCCTGGTCTCAAGCGGATGCGTTGTTGTGCGTTCAATCCCCAACAGCTGATGCCTTGGGGCGTTTGCGCTCAGGTGCACTGCTGGTGGGATTGCTGGCGCCTTACGCCAACAGCGAGCTAGACGGAGCCCTGAAGCGCTGTGGCCTTTCAGCTATGGCTCTCGAACTGTTACCTCGCATCAGCCGGGCTCAGTCCGCCGATGCGTTGTCATCCCAGGCCAACATCGCTGGTTACAAATCGGTGCTGCTCGCTTCGGCAGCGCTCGACCGCTATTTCCCGATGTTGATGACAGCGGCGGGAACCGTGCAACCTGCTCGGGTCGTGGTGCTCGGCGCCGGTGTGGCCGGTCTGCAGGCCGTGGCTACGGCACGACGACTTGGTGCTGTTGTGTATGTCAGCGACATCCGACCTGCTGTGAAAGAGCAGGTGGAGTCCCTCGGTGCCCGCTTCATCGATCCTCCGGAAATGGAGGACAAGCCCGCTGAGTCCGGTGGTTACGCCAAGCAGGCCTCTGATGCGTTCCTGGCTGCACAACGTCAGCAGCTTTCGGATCAGCTGGCCGAAGCGGATGTGGCCATCTGCACAGCTCAGGTGCCGGGTCGCCGTGCACCGCGCCTGATCAGTGAAGACATGCTGGATCGCATGCGTCCGGGATCGGTCGTGGTGGACCTTGCGGTGGCCCAGGGCGGCAACTGCGCCGACACGGTTCCATCCGAGACGGTTAATCGCAATGGCGTGAAGCTGATCGGTGCCAATGACCTGCCCTGCACCGTGCCCAATCACGCCAGCGCTCTCTACGCACGCAATCTGCTGGCTCTGCTTCAGCCCACCCTCAGCGATGGACAGCTGACCCTCGACACGGAGGACGAGCTGATTGCCGGATGCCTGATCAGTCAGGACGGCACCATCCGTCGCAGTGACGTTCTCACCCCAGGAGCCAACTGATGGATACAAGCTTTGTGGAGTTCCTCTGGGTGCTGCTGCTCGGCAGCCTCCTGGGCCTCGAACTGATCGGCAAGGTGCCTCCCACCCTGCATACACCTCTGATGAGCGGCGCCAATGCCATCTCAGGCATCACGGTGCTGGCTGCACTCACCGCCATCATCCGTTCCGGTGACAACCCTGTTCTGTTGATTCTGGGTTCGGTGTCACTGGGATTTGCTCTTTTCAATGTGATCGGCGGCTTCCTGGTCACCGATCGCATGCTCGCCATGTTCAGCCGTAAGCCCGCCCGCAAGGAGAACCGCTGATGGATTTTCTGAAATACGCCGTTGAGTTGGTGGCGGTTCTGCTGCTGGCTCTCGGGATCAAGGGTCTCTCCAAAGTTCGCTCGGCTCGCAGCGCCAACCAATTGGCTGCGGTGGCCATGGGCCTGGCTGTTCTCGGGTTGTTGATCAACTCCTTCGGGACGTCTGGCATCAGTGCAGCGGCCTGGATCTGGATCATCATCGGCACGGCCGTTGGTGGGGTTTGTGGTGCCATCACCGCGCAGCGGGTGCCGATGACCTCCATGCCCGAAACGGTGGCCTTGTTTAACGGCTGCGGGGGCATGTCGTCATTGCTGGTGGCTCTCGCTGCTGCCTTTTACCCCAAGCAATTGGATGCGTTCGGGCTGGTGGCCGTGGTGTCCATCGCCATCTCTGTGTTCGTGGGTGCGATCACATTCACGGGCTCGATTGTGGCGATGGCCAAGCTCCAGGGCTGGTTGTCCACCCCAGCTTGGATGCAGAGCAAGGCCCGTCATGCGGTGAACATCGCGCTCGCCGTGGCGTCTCTTGTTGCTGCCATCAAGCTGATTGCCGATGGAAGCGGCACCCAGGCGCTGACCCTGCTTGTGGTGGCCTCGGGTCTGTTGGGTGTTGGAGTCACCTTGCCGATCGGCGGCGCTGACATGCCCGTGGTGATTTCGCTCTTGAACAGCTACTCCGGTGTGGCCGCTGCTGCGGCCGGTTTCGTGGTGGGCAGTCAGCTGCTGATCGTGGCGGGCGCCATGGTCGGTGCAGCGGGACTGATCCTCACGCAGGTGATGTGCAACGGCATGAACCGCTCGTTGGTCTCGGTGCTGTTCGGCGGTGCACTCGGCGCCAGTGCGTCCTCCGGTGGCGGTGGTGGTGAATACACCAATATCACCAGCTGCAGTGTTGAGGAGTGTGCGCTCACCCTCGAGGCGGCGGAGCGCGTCGTGATCGTGCCTGGTTACGGCCTCGCAGTGGCCCAGGCTCAGCACACGCTGCGGGAAGTGACTCGTTCGCTTGAAGCGGCTGGTATTCAGGTGGACTACGCCATTCACCCGGTGGCAGGTCGCATGCCGGGTCACATGAACGTGTTGCTTGCAGAAGCTGATGTGCCCTACGAGCAGCTCAAGGAAATGGACGTGATCAACCCGGAGTTCCCGGCCACCGATGTGGTGCTCGTGCTCGGAGCCAACGATGTGGTCAATCCCCAGGCCAAGAACGATCCCGATTCGCCTCTCTACGGCATGCCTGTGCTCGACGTGCAGCAGGCCCGCACGGTGTTTGTGGTGAAGCGGGGCATGAGTGCCGGTTACTCCGGCATCAAGAACGATTTGTTTGAACTGGGGAACACCTCCATGGTGTTTGGTGATGCCAAGAAGGTGCTCGGTGATCTCCTTGGTGAGCTCAAAGAGCTCGGTGTGAGCAAGAAGTGATCAGCGCGATTCCATCCGGCTTTTGAAGGCTTCGCACGTGAATCGTCCAGACAACCCCCAGCTGTTGAGGCAGCTGGGGGTTGTTCCCTATCAACAGCGTTTTCCTTGGATCGGTGGAGACCTTCAGACTCTGCGAGACACGCTCCGCCCGGTAGCGCTTCCACCTGACCGTGGCGAACCCATCGCGATCCCTGTTCCTGCGTTAGCGAGTGGTGCTGCCGCCGCTGGCGCGTTGCTGGCGTTTCTGGATCGCCCGCATCCCAGCTCCGACTTGCCAAGTGCACCGCCCCGAGGGCTGGTGCTGCTGTTACACGGTCTTGGCGGCTCCAGTCGGCGTGAGGGCCTGAGGCGTCTTGGCCTCACCCTTCAGGCCAATGGCTTTGCCGTGCTCAGGCTGAATCTGCGCGGCGCAGATCCCGGCCGTCATCTTGCCGGTGGTACCTACGCAGCTCGTTGCAACAGTGATCTTCTGCCAGTGATCCAACGTGCGCGCCACTTGTGTGCTGAATTGGTTGCCCCAGCACGGCCAGTGCCCCTGTTGGGTGCCGGGGTGTCCCTGGGGGGCACCATGCTGCTAAACGCCTGCATGGCCAGCGTTGAGGAGAGAGCAACGCATGGTTGGCAAAGCCATGCCCCGCTGTTGGATGGTCTGTTCTGCGCTAGCAGTCCCTTGGATCTTGCCGCCTGCAGCGCCTCGATCGAACGTCCGCGCAATCGCGTGTATCAGCGTTGGCTTCTGCAGCGTCTCGTGCGCCAGACGCTGGCGGACCCCTTCGGCGTCAGTGCCCAGGAGCAGCGGCAACTCAGTGGTGAACCGCCCCGGTCAATCCGTGCCTTTGATGCGGCGATCACAGCACCGCGTTGGGGCTTTTCTAGCGTCGATGCTTACTACCAAGGAGCCTCGCCGCTGACTCAACTGCTCAAGGATCGACGAACGCTTCCCCCCACACTCCTGCTTCAGGCCCTCGACGATCCATGGGTGCCTGCTGCCGCTGCAGAACAAGTGAGCGCCGTGCTCGAGCCTTTGATGCAGGGCGGGCCGGAGCCGCTGTCGGTGCTACTGACCCGTCAGGGTGGCCACAACGGGTTTCATTCGCCTGGCGATGCTCTGAACACCGGCTGCTGGTCAGACCGCATCGCCGCGTCTTGGTTGAGACAGCTCAGTCCGATGCCGGAGTGCTGAAGGGGCTACGCCGGATCACCCAGTCTTCACAGGGCTGGCCTTGGATCACATGCTCCTCAAGGATGTGGCGTACCCGTTCGGGCGTGACACCGCCGTACCAGATGCCATCGGGCCAGACCAAGAGTACGGGGCCCTGTTCACAGATCCTCAGGCAGTCGGCCTTGGTGCGGAGCACGATGCCCTGTGGGCGCTCTGGTGATTCCAAATTCAGCTCACGCACTCCTTGCTTCAGGGCTTCCCAGCTCTGCGCGCCCACGTTGGGGTCACAGCATTTGGCCTTGGTGGGTGTCGCGCAGAGCAACAGGTGGTGGCTGACCAACGGTCGAATGGCGCGGGTCGTGGTCACGCAGCAAAGGCTGTTGTCATGCGCTGGGTGCCACGGCTCACCTGTTCGCGCACGGCTTGCCGAGCCCACTGGTCAACAGCCAGCACATCCTCAAGCTGCGGTGCATCCACTCGATCGTTCTTGTGGCGTTCACAGGCGGCCTCGATCAGGTCAGGAATGTCGAGGAAGTGAATCCTCTCGTTGAGGAACTGGGCTACTGCTTCTTCATTGGCGGCATTCAGCACCGCGGGCATGGTTCCGCCGGCACGTCCCGCTGCGTAGGCCAGCTTCATGCAGGGGTATTTGGCGGGATCCGGTGCGCGGAATGTGAGCTGCCCAACTTGGGCAAGATCCAAACGCTTCCAGGGGGTTTCCAGGCGTGAGGGCCAGCTCATGCAGTAGAGAATCGGCAACTTCATGTCGGGCCAGCCCAGTTGGGCCAGCACGGAAGAATCAGCCAGTTCAATCATCGAGTGGATGATGCTTTGGGGGTGGATCACGATTTCGATGCGGTCAAAATCCAGCCCGAAGAGGTAGTGCGCCTCGATCACCTCGAGACCCTTGTTCATCAACGAAGCGGAATCGACGGTGATTTTTCGCCCCATGCTCCAATTGGGATGGGAGGTTGCATCAGCGACAGTCGCCTTCTCGAGATCAGCGGCCTTCCAGTCGCGAAAGGCTCCTCCTGATGCAGTGAGCTGAATGCGGCGCAGTCCGGGCGTGGGCACACCCGTGGAGAGTCGGGCATTTTCGGCCCATGGCGTGCCTTGAAGGCATTGAAAAATGGCGGAATGCTCGGAGTCAGCAGGCAGCAGACGACTGCCGCTTTTTTTCAGTTCCGGCAGCACCACGGGCCCCGCGGCAATCAGCGTCTCTTTGTTGGCCAGTGCAAGATCTTTGCCAGCCCGGATGGCCGCCAGTGTGGGCAGAAGGCCTGCACAGCCCACGATGCCGGTGACCACAAGATCTGCTGTGTCCCAGGCCGCAGCCGTGTTCAATCCGTCAGGGCCACCCACCAGATGGGGCTGTCGTTGCGGTTGCTGGTCGGCTGGCAGTGCCTTCAGTCGCTCTTTGAGCTCAGGGAGGAGCGCCTCATCGGCCAAGGCCACCACTTCGGGATTGTGCTGCTGGATTTGCTCCACCAGCAGCGCCAGGTTTCTGCCTGCCGTAAGGGCTACCACCCGGAACTGATCCGGAAAATCTTGAACGATCTCGAGGGTCTGGGTGCCGATTGAGCCGGTGGAGCCCAGCACGCTGATGGCTTTCACACGGAATCCGGCAAGTGCCGCCATCCTCCCATTTCAATTCCGGCTGCTGGCAAACTTTCCCCAACACGGTCTCTAGGTACATGGCCACAGCGCAGAAGGAGTCCTGGCAGTCGGGTTTGGGCTTTGTGCTGGCTGCATCGGGCAGTGCCGTGGGCCTGGGCAACCTTTGGGGATTTGCCTACCGCGCGTCACAGGGTGGGGGCGGCACGTTCGTTCTGCTTTACGTGCTGATTGTGATGACCATTTGTCTGCCAGTGCTGGTAGCCGAGATGGTGTTGGGTCGCAGCACGGGCCGCAGTCCGTTGTTGGCGCCCGTGCAAGCGGCTGGGCGCGCTTGGCAGCCCATGGGCTGGCTGTTTGTGGTGGTGTCTTGCGGAATCTTGGCCTTCTACGGCGTGCTGATGGGCTGGACGGGTCAGACCCTGCTTCACGCGCTGCAGGTGGGACTTCCCAGCAGCATGGGGGAGGCGGAGCTGTTCTTCGCGGGCATCAGTGGCGGCCAGAGTGCGATCGCCGGACAGGCCGTCAGCATGCTGCTCACTGCGGTGGTGGTGGCGGCCGGTGTGCAGGCAGGAATTGAGCGCCTCTCACGTATGGCTCTGCCGATGTTGTTTCTGCTGCTTGTGGTCCTGGCGGTCTGGGCTAGTTCTCTCCCCGGCGCGGCGGAGGGTTACCGCACGTTTCTGTTGCGTTGGGACAGCCAGGAGTTGTTCAACATCACCACCATCCGCAATGCCTTCACACAGGCGTTCTTTTCGGTGGGGACAGGGATTGGCGCAATCCTGGCCTATTCGGCCTATCTGAATCGCAAAGCACCGATTCCCTCGGAAGCGGTCGCCGTCGTCGGACTGGATACTGCTGTGGGTCTGCTGGCTGGCCTGCTCACCTTTCCGGTGGTGATCAGCTTCGGCCTGGGCGATGCCGTCAGTGGATCCACGATCGGCACCATCTTTCTATCTCTGCCCACGGGGCTTGGGTCCATCGGTCTGACCGGGAGGATTGTGGCGGTGACGTTCTTTTCCCTCGCCTATTTGGCTGCGATCACCTCGTCGGTGTCGTTGCTTGAAGTGCCCGTGGCGGCCCTGATGGACCGCTGCAACTGGAGTCGTCGCAACGCCGCCTGGGTCAGTGCGGCTGTGATCTTTGTCGTCGGTTTGCCGGCGGCCACCGATCTCAACGTGCTCGGCACGATGGATGACCTCTTCGGGGGCGTCCTGTTGATTGCTGGTGGTTTGCTGATCGCGGTGCTGATGGGTTGGTTTGCATCGCGAAGCTTCCTGGAGGATCTCAAGAACAGTGGGATCACACCTCCCGCGAGGGCTGGGATCATTCTGTTTTTCCTGCGCTGGGTGTCGCCTCTGGTGATCGCCGCAGGCTTGTTGATCAGTGTTGTGGATCTCATCGGCAAGTGGACGTATGTTCCCCGGTAGTGGACGGGGCAGGCTTGATCCCCAAACGGCATTCAGAGCACGCGCCGTAGGTGCACCGATGCAAGACGCACCTCACGCAGGAAGCAGATCGACGCCACCATCAACAAGATCATGGCCGCGATGAACATGGGCACCACCACAAGCGTGAGGTTTAGGCGGCTGATCACGCTCAGGAACATCACGGCCACCACGCCGGAGATCAACAGGGGGGCCGCCGTGAGCAATTCAATCGCTCGAATGATCAGTTGGGCTCGTTTCCGGTAGCTGGAGCGTTCCCTGTCATCCACCGTCTGTCCAGACTCGAGCTCCTCCTTGGCTCGGCATGCATTCTCAACGACCCGCACGAGACGACCAGAGGTCACATTCAAGAGCGCGCCGATGCCCGCCAGCAGGAACACTGGCGCGACGGCCAGTTGGATGGCTTTGGACAGACTCTCCGGTTGCATGCGCTGAAGCACCAACGCTGCGGACCTTAGACCTTGTGTCGGCAGAATCCGGTAGACAGGGCCCTGATGCACACCAACAGGATGCTCTGGCTCAAGCGCTGGAATTTTATCGAGCGGGCCAAGTTGGAGCGCGAGCTCTGGGATGCCTTTGAAGCCCGGGAGGATCCGGACGCCAAGCTGGCTGAACTCCAGGCTTGGATTGACGCTGCCGATCCCGCAGACCCCGCGCTGGGTGATCAGCGTTTCCGACTCGAGGTGTGGACCACGACCCTGGTCCGCATTCGCAAGATCGAGGCGATGATGGCTGGAAAGCAGCGCTAGAGCTCAGCTGCGTCGCCACTCGGTGATCCCGCCGGGCTTGTCGATCAGTTCGATGCCCTTGGCGGTGAGGTCATCACGAATTCGGTCTGCAGTCGCAAAGTCTTTGTTCTGCTTGGCCTGCTTGCGTGCAGCAATGGCAGCCTCGATTTCGCCACCATCATCGATCTGGTTGGTCGCTGTATCGGCAGCGGCGGTTTCCAATTGGAGGCCTAACACTCCAGAAAGTTCTCTCAATAAACGCCAACGCTTTAGGAGTTCATCCAAATCGTCCTTGGTGTGATCGACCTGATCGCCACGATCCAGACGATTAGCGAGGGCTTTCAGAGGCTTGGCCAGATCGAACAGCACTGCCAGGGCACCTGATGTGTTGAGGTCCTGGTCCATGGCTTCGACGAAACGGTTCTTGGCGCTGAGCAAGACTTCACTATCGACTGAAACTTCAGATTTCACGGCACCTGAAGCCAACGGTTCCGATTGGGGCCATCCAAGGGGTCGTGTGAACAGCTCACCAAGGCCAAGTGCGGCGTTGAGGCCTTTCCAGCCAGTGTTGGCGGCATCAAGGGCATCCGCTGTGAAGTCAAGGGGCTTGCGGTAATGAGCCTGAAGCACGAACAACCGCAGGGTCATAGATGACACACCGCTGTCGAGAAGCGCACGGATGGTTGTGAAGTTGCCAAGCGATTTCGACATCTTTGTGCCGCCCACGTTGACCATGCCGTTGTGCATCCAAAGACGTGCTAAAGGAGCATCATTGGCCGTTTCTGATTGGGCAATTTCATTCTCATGGTGTGGGAACACCAAGTCACCGCCACCGAGGTGGATATCGATGGTTTTGCCGAATTGTTGGCGAACCATCGCTGAGCATTCGATGTGCCATCCGGGGCGTCCAGGGCCCCATGGTGACTCCCAGCTGGGTTCGCCATCTTTGGCGCTTTTCCATAGCGCAAAATCAAATGGATGGCGTTTTCGCTCTTCTTCGTTTCCGCTGGTGCGACCGCTAGCGCCCTGCTGTTGCTCATTGGGGTCTCGGCCACTGAGCTGGCCATAGTTTTTTGCTTTGGAGACGTCAAAGTAGACGTCGCCATCGGATCCGTAAGCAGCTCCTTTGTCTTCAAGTTCTTTGATCAATGTATGAATCTCTGGGATGCAACGTGTGGCTCGTGGCATTTTATCGGCTGGGAGAATATTTAATCTGGCCATGTCGATTTCAAAGGCCTCAATATTTTTCTCGCTGACCTCTTCCATCGAGGTTCCTTCTGCTGATGCTTTGTTCAGTATTTTGTCGTCAATGTCCGTGTAGTTCTGAACAAATGTGACGTCATAATCGCGCCAAATGAGATAGCGGCGAAGAACATCCCAGTTGATATAGCTGCGAGCATGCCCAAGGTGGCAAAGGTCATAAACGGTGACACCGCAGCAATAGATGGTTGCCTTGCCTTCTTCCAGTGGATTGAACGCTTCCGTCCGGTTGCTCAGACTGTTGGTGAGGCGCAGCGACACAGGCCTGGTCAGACACTGAATGGAGACTACGGCCCGTCCCTCCAAACTTGTCGTATGAATCGCTCACAGCCTGAAAGGTCGTTACCCATGGTTGTTGGCGAGGGGCAAGGAGCTTGGGGCTGGATCGCATGTCGCATGGGTGCGACAGATCAGCCCAACACCTTTATTTCGCTTCCATCCAGTTCGCGCCGACACCGGTTTCGGCCACGAGCGGAACGCTGAGTTCAACGGCCTTTTCCATGGTGGACACCACCAGCTCCCGTGTGGTGTCGAGCACTTGAGGATCCACCTCCAGCACCAGCTCATCGTGCACCTGCAGCAACAGACGGGCAGGTAGCCCCTGTTGCTCGATCGCCGCCTGCAGCTGGATCATCGCCAGCTTGATGATGTCGGCACTGGAGCCCTGGATGGGGGCATTGGCGGCCGCGCGCAGCTGCTGTGCCTCCATGCCGCCGCGCCTGGCCACATCTAGTTCGATCTCCATGGGGTCTTTCCCCAGCAAACGGCCCAGACCGTTGCGGTCGAAGTGGAAAGGCCGTCGCCGTCCCAGGATGGTCTCCACGTAGCCACGGCTCAAGGCCAGGCGCTCCTGCAGTTCTAGGAAGGCAAACACCTTGGGGTAGCGCTCCCTGTAGCGGCTGAGGAACTCCTTCGCTTCCAACTGACTGACGCCGGTCTCACGGGCAAACCGCTGGGCGCCCATGCCGTAGATCACACCGAAGTTGATCGTCTTGCCCAGTCGTCGCTCGTCGGCGCTCACCGTGTCTTTATCGAGCAGCAGACGCGCGGTCAGCGCATGCACGTCGTCTCCGTCTCGGTAGGCCTGCTGGAGCACTTCCTCCCCGGAGAGATGGGTGAGGATGCGCAGCTCGATCTGCGAGTAGTCAGCGCTGAGCAGCGTCCAGTTCTCCTGCGGCAGGAAGGCCTTGCGGATGCGTCGGCTGTAGTCCGTGCGAACGGGGATGTTCTGCAGGTTGGGGTTGCTGCTGCTGAGGCGACCGGTAGCAGTCACGGCCTGGTTGAAATCCGTGTGCACACGGCCGGTCTCGGCTTCCACAAGCTGGGGCAGAGCATCCACGTAGGTGCTCTTGAGCTTGCTGAGCACGCGGTGTTCGAGCACCAGCGGCACCACCGGGTGATCGCTTTCCAATCTCTCCAGCACCGTGGCATCGGTGCTGTAGCCAGTTTTAGTACGCCGGGATTTTTTGCGATCGAGGCCCAGGGTGTTGAACAGCAGTTCTCCCAGCTGTTTGGGTGAGGCCAGGTTGAAGTCAACGCCTGCCGCGTCCTTGGCGTCCTTGTCCAGCCGCTCCAGCGTGTCTCCCATCTCCTTCGAGAGTTCTCCCAAATAGGGGAGATCGATGCGGATACCAGTGGCTTCCATCACCGCCAGCACCGGCTCAAGAGGCAGTTCCACCTGATCCAGCAGGCGAGGCAGCTGGTCGCCGCAGGCCTGCAGCTGCGCCCTCAGATCAATGGCGAGGCGGCGGGTGAGATGAACGTCCATTCCGCAGTACAACGCGGCTTGATCGAGGGACACCTCAGCAAAGCAACTGGCTTTGCCGTCTTTGGGCTTGCCGACGAGATCGCTGAACAGCGTGGGAGTGATGCCGTAGTTCCGTTGTGCCATCACGTCCAGGCCATGCTTGGCTGCGGCGTCACGCAGGTAATCAGCCAGCAGGGTGTCCATGACTACCCCTCCCAAGGGCATGCCGTGGCGAAGGAGGATCAAACGGTCGTATTTGGCGTTCTGAAGGGCCTTGGGATGGTCAGGGCTGGCCAGCCAAGGAGCCAGCTGAGCTAGCACGGTCTCCAGTGGCAACTGCACTGGGGCATCTGAGCTGTCGAGGGTGGGCTCTGTCGCGGAGCGATGTCCGATCGGGATGTAGGCCAGAGCCGTCGGCTCGGGTCCCCAGCACATGCCGATCCCCACCAGTTGGGCTTTGAAAGGGTTGAGGTCGGTGGTTTCCGTGTCCAAGGCCACAGGGGCCATGGCATCCGTGCAGCCCATCAGCCGCTGCACGAGCGCCTCGAGGTCCGCTGCAGTGCTGATCACCTGAGGTTGCAGTTCAGGGTGTGCCGCGGCGGTCTCGTGCGTGTCGTGAATGGAGGCCGATGCGCTCTCATCGGCAGGGGCCTCGCTGCTGGTGCTCTTGGGTTTGGGTGTGGCTGATTCGAGCAGATGCCCATTGGCATTGAGCCCGCCGGTGGAGAAGGTGGCGACGAATCCGGGCACCTGGCGCACCAGGCTGTTTAGTTCCAGATCTTCCAGCTGCTGCTGCAGTCCGTCCGCGTCCACGGGGCCCAGCTCGAGCACAGGCTCTTCCGGTAGCGGGATGTCCACCAGGATCTCGGCCAGCTTGCGCGAGAGGTAGGCGTTGTCTCGGTCGGCGCTGAGCTTGCCTTTGAGCGCTCCCTTCACCGCCCCCCGACTGGCTTTCGGTCCCTCGGCTTCAACTTCTGCCAGCACCTTGTAGACGCCATCGAGGTCGAAGTTTTCCTTGAGCAGGTTGATCGCTGTCTTCGGGCCAACCCCCTTCACACCCGGGATGTTGTCGGAGCTGTCACCGGTGAGGGCTTTGAGATCCACCACCTTGTTGGGCATCACGCCCAGCTTGCTCTCCACGCCCGCTTCATCAATCAGGGTCGGACCGCTGCTGCGTGCATAGGGGCCGCCTCCCATGTACATCACCGCGATGTCGCGCTGGTCATCCACCAGCTGGAACAGGTCACGATCGCCGCTGAGGATGCGCACGCGCCAGCCGGACTCGGCAGCGCGGTTGGCCAGGGTGCCCAGTACGTCGTCGGCTTCAAATCCTGGAGCCAGGCAGAGCGGCAGCTGCAGGAACTGGCGCAGGATTCCCTGCAATTGATCCAGATCCTGAAAAAACACCTCTGGCGCCACATCGCGATGGGCCTTGTAGTTGGGATCGGCTTCATGCCGGAAGGTGGGTTCCGCGGTGTCGAAGGCGATCGCGACACCTTCAGGCTTCAAGCCCTTGCAGTTGTCGAGCAGTGACTTGAGAAACCCATAGGTCACGCTGGTGGGCCGCCCATCCTTGGTGGCCAGTCCACCATCGCCTCCTTTGCTGAATGCATAGAAGCTGCGGAAGGCCAGGGAATGGCCATCCACCAGCAGCAGCAGCGGTTTCTCCTTGGTGTCGGGCATGGATTCGGGCAGGTCCGGTGTCAGTCAGTCGCGCGTCTTCGCCCAGGGCGGCATGTCAATGAACACCCGGGTGCCGGGCGTCACACCGGAGAGAATGGCACTCTTGCTGCCACTGCTGGCCCCTAGCTCCACCGGCTGGAATGTGGGTTCGCTGTTGTCGCCCACAAGCAGCACTCCAGGCGTCCCGTTTTCCGTCACGATCGCCACCGTTGGCACCAGCGTGCTATCCGCCGTGCGACCGGTTTGAAAGTCAACATCCACCGTCATGCCAATGCGAAGGCTCGGCGGCGGGTCGATCAGGGATAACTCCACTTCAAACGAAATCACGTTGTCGGTTTTTTCAGCACGAGGTGCAATGTCACGCACCTGCGCGGCAAAGCGCTGGTCGGGATAGGCATCGACCCGCACGACAGCCTCCTGACCCACTCGGATGCGGCCGATGTCGCTTTCGGGAACCTTGGCCGCCACCTCCAATCCCTCCGAGAGTTCCACGATCGATGAGCTGCTGGCACCGGCATTGGTGGAGGCGGTGGTGGTGGGTGTGACGTAGGCGCCAGGCTCGGCAAACCGTTCGGTGATCATTCCGTCGAATGGCGCCTGGATGTCCAGGTCACTGCCCTCCACCTTCCGCTGCGCAACCCGCTCTTGCGCTGCTGTCAGGGCCTCTTGGCTGCTGATGAAGGCCGCGCGGAAACCGTCCAAGTCCGATGCGCTGATGGCGCCGCTGTCGAGCAGTTGACGATGGCGAAGGAAGTCAGCTCGTTTGGCTTGGTACTCAGCACGGGCCTGGCGTTCAAGGGCGGTGAGTTCATCCAAACGGTCTTTGAAATCACCGCTGTCCATGCGCGCCAGTACCTGCCCTTTGCGCACCACATCTCCTTCGTCCACGTAAAGGGCTGCCAGGCGCCCTTGATTTTTAGGACTCACATTCACGCGCCGAATGGCTTCCAGCTCCCCACTCGCGGTGATGACGCCAGGCAGGGATCCCTGCTCTGCAGCAACGGTGAAATCACCCAGCTGGCGGGCGCGGCCATTTCCTGAACTCTGGCTCCAGATCACACCGCCGCCCACCAACACAAGTGCGGCAGCCGCAGCACCCATCAGCTTTCGACGACGTCGTTTCATGCCGCTTAGGCGGGATAGGGATCGCAGCGCATCCTGACTAACTCCCCCAGGGGACAAGCTTTGACGGCTGCCCATGGCCCCACTTACATCTTTCGTTACGCAGTCTCGCGCGTGGAGGGCCAAATTGTGTCAAGGCGGGGGGATTTCGGCTGACCCCTGCCGATAGATTCCCCTCCATGCTTAAAGCCGGAATCGTCGGTTTGCCCAACGTGGGCAAATCCACTCTCTTCAATGCTCTGGTTGCCAATGCCCAGGCTCAGGCTGCGAACTTCCCGTTCTGCACAATCGAGCCCAATGTCGGCACGGTGGCAGTTCCTGACGCTCGACTGCAGCAGCTCACAACGCTGAGCAGCAGCGCGGAGACCATTGCCACGCGCATGGAGTTTGTGGACATTGCTGGTCTGGTGAAGGGCGCCAGTCAGGGAGAAGGTCTCGGCAACAAATTTCTGGCCAACATTCGTGAGGTGGACGCCATCGTGCACGTGGTGCGCTGTTTTGAGGACGACGATGTCATCCATGTGTCCGGTTCGGTGGGACCGGCCCGGGATGCTGAGGTGATCAACCTCGAGCTGGGTCTCTCAGATCTGGCCCAGATCGAGAAGCGGCGGGAGCGTCTAAAGAAACAGATGCGCACCAGCAAGGAGGCTCAGGTTGAAGATGCAGCACTGGAGCGCATCCAGGCGGTTTTGGAGGATGGTGGCGCCGCCAGAAGCGTCGAGCTGGCAGACGATGAAGCAGCCATGATCAAACCCCTTGGGCTGCTGACAGCTAAGCCGATCATCTACGCCACCAATGTGTGCGAAGACGATCTCGCCGCTGGCAATGCGTTCTGTGAGGAGGTGGTGGCTCTGTCCAAGGCTGAAGGTGCTGAGACCATTCGCATCTCTGCCCAGGTGGAGGCCGAACTGGTGGAGCTGGGTGAGCAGGAGCGCAAGGACTACCTCGACGGTCTGGGCGTGACAGAAGGGGGCCTACAGAGCTTGATCCGCGCTACCTACCGCTTATTGGGACTGCGGACTTATTTCACGACGGGTGAAAAGGAAACCCGGGCCTGGACCTTCAAGGCTGGGATGACGGCCCCCCAGGCCGCTGGTGTCATTCACACCGATTTCGAGCGTGGTTTCATTCGTGCGCAGACGATCGGTACAGAGAAACTGCTGGAAGCCGGTTCCCTAGCGGAAGCTCGCAACAAAGGGTGGCTTCGCAGTGAGGGCAAGGATTATGTGGTGGAAGAAGGGGATGTGATGGAGTTTCTGTTCAACGTGTAATCAGTCCCAATGATCCGTTTTGGATCGTTGTGGCGTTCGGTTTAAAGCGCATTAATGGCCTCTATGGCCGGGATGAACTGGGGGCTGCTTTGATCGAAGTTGTTGCAGCTCGTGTTCATCGCTTTGCTGGTGAGCGTCACCACGCGGATGCCCTGTGGTGACTGCAGCCAGGAGGCATCCTGCTGCCAGCCGTTGTTCTCGATGCCAGCCTGGATGATGGCCTCGGCGCGAGCCCTGCTGTAGCCGTCATGCAGCACTTTGCATTCTGCGTAAGCGGCAAGACCTACGAGCGCCTTGCGCGTCTCCTGCTGATTGGCCGCTGTGGGGAGAGCCATGGGTCCCACCAGGCCCAACGCCATCGCTCGAGATCCCCAGGCCTTCATCCATGAACGCAACGCATCTCGTTTCAGAGCTTTGGATGAGTCTTGGATCTGCAATGCCATGGCAGCACAGGCGTCTGGGCAGTTTATGGAGCGCACCGCACGATTGCTGAGGGATCTTGGACTGAAGCGTCAGTAGATGGCGCCGAAGCGTTCATCCTCCACGGGCTTGACACCCAAGTCCTCCCGCCACTGGCTCAAGGGTTTGTCCCAGCCCTCCTCCCAGCGTTGCAGCACCAGCGGTGCTGCCTCCAGCCCAATGCGACTGCCAAAGGCGATGGACTGACTGATCACTTCCTGCTGCTTGGGTTGAAAGCGAAAAGCTCGGAAGTTGGCCAAGATGTTGAGTAGAACGTAGGCAGGGAAACCGATTTGGGTGGCTGTGATGGCCAGCACACCCGATTCACCGGCCGGTTCCGTGTTGAAGCCTGCGATCACATGGTGCAGATCATGGGTGGAGGCGATGCGCTGGGTTAGCCACAATGCTTCTGTGCTCGTGTCTCTGGGGCGGAAGAAATCGGCGTCGTAATGAAGGCGGCTGATCATGCCGGCATAGGCATGGCCGAGGGTTCCTTCCGGCAACTTTCTGAGAGCCGAGATGTCCGGTTGAAAAGGGGGGTATCGCTGCTCCACCATGTCTGTTCCGCCGGGAAGGGCTTTGAAGCGTTGCAGGCAGACTTCCATCGCTTCACTGTCGATGAAGTTGTCGACCAGGTCTCCAACGCTGTCGAGACCACCTTGGCTTTTGGCCAGATCCCGCAGGATTGACAAGTTCCTCACGGACCGAAGCAGCTCGCGGGCTCGTGACATCGTCCCCGCCCTCCAAAAAACGATTCCAGATCCGCTTTCTAGCGAGAAAGCGTCGTTTTGAGCAGGGACATCCTGCTCAAACTGTGGCTGGTCTTGAGCATTTCCAACTCCAGGACAAGACTCTGGTGATCGAGCAACAGCGTTGCCATCCAATCAGGTTCAGCCATCTTGACGCCTCGCGGATGTCTATCGAACGAGGTTCAGTTCAAGTCATCAGACGGGTTGTGGTGCGTTCGTTCATCAAAACCAGCTTTGATGGGCGGACTCAACTTATAAAGCTGTTGTTTTTGTTGTTTCAACAAAAATTGCTTTGATTGGCTCGATGAGGCGAGGCTGTACCCATCTCAACCATTCTTGGACATGATCGGATGAGAAATGCTGATCGAGTGCTGACTTCGATGGCCATGTTTCATTCCAAGTAAAATCGGTTGGATCATTAATGTTTTCACAGCAAGTATATTGAATGGGGTTTTCAATCATGATTGTCTTCTGAATGAGCGTCTTTGTAACACGATAAAAATCGGATCTTTCCTGCTCTGCGAATTTAATTTTCATGCTTGCAATAACTAAAATCTGCTGTTCATTCAATGCTGATGCTTGCATGGTGAAAGGGCTATTTTTTGAATTTAGGTTGTGATTGATGATTGGCAAGTGGCCGCGGTTTTATCAAACGGAAATTACCGTCTTGGTGTTAATCAAACCCTTAATTAATGTGGATGATTGGATCAGTGAAGATCAGCAGTTGTTATTGCACGGAGGCAGCTCGTGGAGTTGTGATGTCGCTTTCGTTTTCCAACAACGTGGCACTGAGTTCTGCCGAGTAGCGGGGGCGCACTGTTTTAAGTAGGGGCAACATGCTGAGACAGATGCCGGCCATCAACAGCCAGAGCATCAGGCCGTGGCCCTGACGATCCAGCAATAACCCGGCGATCAACGGTGCACCCGTGGCACTAATGGCAAAGCATTGGGAGAACAGTGCCATGGCCAAACCGCGATGTTGCATCGGTGTTTCCTCGACCATGGCTTCAGCTGCGGTCGGCAGAAAGGCGGCCTCCCCGAAGGCAATCGGCACCATCGCGACGGCGATGAGGGCAATACCACCGCTCCAAAGTGCGGAACCTGCCAGCAGTAAGCAGCCGGCAACGAATCCCCCTAGGCCCATACCAAGCCCGAAACGCAGGCTGCGCTTGGCGACCCAGTTGCCGATGGGCCACTGGAGCAGCACGAGCAGTCCCAGTTGCCACGCAATCAAGGTGCCACTCCACGTTTCACTCAGTGGCGGACGGGCAAGGCCCCCGCGCACCAGATCGAGTGGCAGAGCGCTTTGCATCAAAGCAATGATCCCAGTGGCCACGATGCTGACCGCCAGCACCGGGAGCAGTGGTGTCAGCCAACCCACGCCTTCGTCCCCCACTGCGCGCTGTTGAGTGATCGGATCCGGGCTGTTCACATGGAGCAACGGTGCGCGTCCATCAGGCAGCGGACGCCAGCCCAGGATCAGCAACATGGCCACCAGAGCACCCATCTCCACCAGGTAGATCGCGCGGATCATTCCCAGTGCTGTGACCAAGGCTCCGATGAGGGCCCCCAGTGCCACACCCAGGGCGTCAGCACTTCGGGCCAAGGCATAACCCCGACTAGAGTTGAAGCCTGTGCAGCTGAGAGGAACGGCCAGCTCAATGGCCGGGAAATACAACCCTGCAGCGATTCCGATCAGAAGCTGTCCCGCCAGGTAACCACCAAAACCATTCGCCTGCAGCAGGGTGAGATCGGCGATACAACCAATTACAGCTGCGGCACGGACTGGCCAGGAGCAGGACAGTCCACGATCAAGTAAGACGCCGCTGAGGAGCCGTGCTGCCGTGCCGATCAAAGCTGAAGCGGCCAGACCTTGGGTGACCTGGCTGGCGCTGAAGCTGGCCAGATGAAACACCATTGGTGTCAGATAGATGACACCACCTGCCCCGAGCGAGGCCATCAGCCGGATCGACGCCAATTCCTGCAAAGGTGCGGGAAACTGGTTCCACCAGTGAATGGGCTTTGGCCTTGCGAAGACGCTCAACAGGACAACGGGTTGCCGTGGGACTGATCAGCAGTCTGCTGCTCCATGGCCTGTCACTGCGACCTGTTCAGGCCGCGCGGGAGCTCGTAGTGCGCCTTGATGGGATGGAACTTCCTTTCCCTGTCAATGATCTGGGCGGCTGGCTGCGCAATAACGGGACGTCGTTTTCCGAGCTGGGAATCTGGCTGAATCTTCTGGAGGAAGAAAGCCGGCAAGGGGTGATCGAACTGCTGCAGGCCCCTCTGATCAACGATCGCAGCATGGCCCGGCAAATGCTCAACAGCTGGGCTGGGCGTCGTCTTCTGGATCAGGTGGGAGACCTCGTGCTGGTGGATGGAGACGTCACAGGGCGGAAAGTGCAAGAGACCCTTGAGTCGCTCCTGAACGAGCGCGCGCAGGTGTCCACGATTGATCTGCTGGAGGCGCTGCCTGCTGAACGCGTGCATCTCGATCTGGATGCTCTGCTGACCGTGGCCGGAAGTTGGCGTCGACAGCTTCAGCGTCAGCAGGCCTTGGTTAAAAACCTGCACCAAACTCCTCTTTCAGCCAACAACCGCCAGATTGCCCCCGCAAGAGCCAATGCCTTGATCGCGGATCGGGATCTGCGTCGGGTCACGCTTGCAGTAGACCACCGAGATCGCCCGCTGCAGCTTCAGCTGTGGTCACCGTCGGCGGTTGATGGTGATCTCCGGCGTCACTGGCTGGTGCTGATGCCCGGACTTGGAGGCAGTCCCGATCATTTCCGCTGGCTTGGCCGCTCACTGAGCCGCCGGGGCTATTCCGTTCTGGTGCTTGAGCATCCCGGCAGCGATGCCTTGGCTGTGCAAGCGTTGCTCGAGGGCCGTTTGCCCCCACCGGGTGCGGAGGTGATTCCCGATCGGCTTCTTGATCTTCAGGCCGTGCTGGCAGCCCGAGAGAACGGTGAACTTGCGTTGCCCGGCGAGCGTTTGGTGTTGGCGGGTCACTCGCTCGGAGCGCTCACTGCATTGTTGGCCGCTGGTGCCCGTCCGCAGGAAGGGCTGGCGCGCCGATGTGGACAAGACCTGGATGACCTTCCAGTCAACAACCTCTCCCGACTGCTGCAATGCCAGATCGAGGACGTGGAGCTTCCGTCCTTTCGTCCGCCTGATCAGCTGGCTGCGGTCATTGGTCTCAACAGCTTCGGCAGCCTGCTTTGGCCGCGCCATCTTGCTCTTAAGGATTCACTGCCCGTGTTCCTCAGCGGTGGCACCCTCGATCTGATCACACCGCCCTTGAGTGAACAAGTGGGTCTGCTTCGTGCGTTGCCCTTTCACCCAGACTCCCGAGCTGTGCTGGTGGAGGGTGCCAGTCATTTCTCCCCCATCCGCGTGGAAGGTCAGAACGGCACCGGTCGCGGTGAGGACGTGTTTCAGCTCGGTGAGGAGCTGGTTGGCGTGCAACCCCTCGAGGTTCAGGCCCAGTTAGAACTCGAGATCAGCCAATTTCTGATGGATCTCGAAAATGACCGTCAGTCAGCGCACATTCCTGGTGGGGTCGAACACCTGATAGTGGGCGACTTGCACCTGCATCGTCTCGATCAAACCGGCGCCACTCGTCTGCTGGATTGAAGCCTGGACACCGTGGCTTGCAGTTGCCGCAGTTTCATTTCGAGAATCGGCATCGCCTGCGCATCGCGAAGCCTGTAGATGCCCAGAGGGCTCAGGCTCGACTCGTGTTCGCAGGGAATCTGACGCGGGCCTGGAACCGTTAATCCCTGATAAATCAGGCAGGCCATGCTGAACGCTTCAGGTTCAGAAACGATTGAAGATTGCATTGGATCAACCCCAACAGTCACATCATGTGGGGTTTGTGCGACTGCGCAATCAGAATGCTCTGAAGAGCTGATGAGAACTCTCTAACTGCAGTCGGCTCAGGTGATTGTCAGTAACGCACGCGTGGATCGAGCAGGGCCACAAGAAGATCCACCGCCACACTAACCAGCACCACCAGCGCAGCCACCACCACCACAATCCCCTGCACCACGGGGTAGTCCCGCTGGTTGATGCTTTCTTGGAGTCGCAGAGCGATGCCTGGCCAGGAGAAGGTCACCTCGATCAGCAGCGCACCACCGATTAAGGAAGCCACGGTGATCCCCGCAATGGTGAGCACTGGCAGTAAAGCGTTGGGGAGGGCATGGCGAAGAATCACCTGGGTTTCGCTGAGGCCGCGGCTGCGAGCAGCTTCGACGTAATCCGAGCGAAGACTGCGGTTGAGGTTGAGTCGTAAGGCATTGGTGAAGACACCACTCAAGAGCAGCCCAAGGGTGCAGGCCGGAAGAACCAGGTGACGAATCGCTCCTTTTAGAGCGATCCAGTTTCCTTGCAGCAAGCTGTCGAAAATTAGGAAGCCACTGCCATCTGGAGGAATCATTCCCGGTGGAAATCGTCCGCCGACCGGTAGCCAGCCAAGGATCACTGCGAACAGCAATTGCACCAGCATTGCTGCCCAAAATGGGGGCAGCGCGTAGGTGCCGATGCCGTAAAAGCGTCCAGCCAGGTCGATGCTCCCTTCAGATTTAGCAATGGCTGTAAAGCCCACCGCCAGTCCGGCAACAGCAGCCACCAGCAGGGCGGTGACGCTCAGTTCGAGGCTGGCGGGTAACGCCCTCCCAATGATCTGACGGACGGGCTCTTGATTGATCAGTGCTTCACCGAGGTTTCCATTAAGCAAGCCGCCGAGAAAGTCCATGTACTGATGCCAGAGAGGCTGATCCAGGCCAAGCTGCTCTCTCAGACGAGCCTTTACCTCTTCAGGGGCCCGGCTTCCCAGCACCGCATCAACAGGATCACCCGGTGCAACCCGCAGGAGCAGAAACACCAGCGTGGCAATGAGCCACAGCATCAGAGGTGCCAATGCCAGACGGGTGGCCACGTAGCGCAGTAGGTCGCGACTTCGCCCCATCAGCTCGCCTCTTGCAACCGAGCCAGCTTCAGCCGACCGTTCCCGTCAAATTCTGGTGTTGCCAATTCGGGCAGACTCCAGGCCCGCGGTGTGACAAGCCAAACGGGAATGTAAGCAGCGCCCTCGGCTGCCATGGCCTCCACCTGGTTGAGATCGCGTAGGCGGGTTTCACCACTGCTGCGATCCGAGCGCAGCAAGGTGTCTTCCAAGCCTGGGGCTGTCCAGAAACTGCCGCTAATGGCGGCTTCGCCTCGCTCGCAGATGCTGCCGTTGGATTTGCTGCAACTCAGCAGAGGTGTGAGATATGCGGCTGGATCGGGATAGGAGCCGCGCCAGTCGAGCATCACTGCCTGAAATGCTCCTTGCTCAAGCTGGTCGTAAACCGTGGTTGATTCCACGCCATCCAGTTTCAACACAAGGCAATCGGAAAGATCGCGCTGGATTTGGGCTTGCCAGGTGAGCGCCATCAGTCGATCGGCCGGCAGATTGCTTCGATAGGTGAAGGGCAGGGTGAAGACCTGCCCATTGCAGTAGCCAGCACTGAGAAACAGATTTCTGGCCTGAGCGGCGTCATAACGGGGCCAGGGTTCGGCATTGCCACCAGGCAGTCCGGGAGGAACCAGAGAGAGCAAAGGGAGACGCAGACCGTGGCTGACCCGTTGGCTGATCAGTGGTCTGTCCAGGCTGTAGGTCAGTGCCTGGCGCAGAACGGGATTCTTGAGCGGACCGTCGTTGCTCAGCAGCGTGATGTAGCCGATCACCAGTGCAGGGCCCTCTCCGACCCGCAGCCGGCCCTCGTCGGCCATGCGATTAAGCGCTAGGCGCTGATCCTCGTCGATGGAGTCTGAGATCAGCACATCCACCTCGCCGCTGCGAATCGCACCGAACAAGGCTGTGGAATTGCTCAGATAGATCAGATTCAGTCCAGGGTTACTCGGTGGCTGCCCCCAGTACTGCTCGAAGGGGTCCAGGCGTTGCTGCACTGCTTGGAAACTGGCCAAGCGATAAGGGCCCGTGCCCACGAAGTTGTCGTTCAGGAAACGCTCCTGATGATCGTGGTAGGCGGTCGGGGAGACCGGGGTGAGATTGGTGGAGGTCAGCAGGTTCTCCAGGGAGCTGGAGGGTCGATTCAGCCGCAATCTCAGTTCAAACGCGCTCGGCGTCTCCACGGCCTTGATCCGATCGCCCACCACAAAGCTGAGCGTGCCGATGGCCAGGAAGCGACGCAGACTGAAGGCCATCGCCTCTGCATTGAATGGCGTGCCGTCGTGGAACAGCACGTCGTCACGCAAAGGAATGGTGACGGTGAGACCGTCGTCACTAATTTCTGGCGGACCTGACGCGAGCGAAGGCATCAGTTCGCCGCTCATCGACCGCGTGTACAGCGTGTCTCCAAGAGCACTGATGACTTGCTGGGCGCCAAACGTGCTCGCCTGTGCGGGATCCAGAGAGGTGATCCTGCCAGCACGGGCCACCGTGATTCGGTCACTGGGTCGAATCGGCTGACAGGCGCTCTGGCTCAGTCCAATTGCTGCGGCTGCGCTCACTGACAGCAAGCAGCGAAACACCCTGTTGATGTTGGCCGAGCCTGACGGGCTGCGTTGATCGATCACGCTTCAGGTGATTCGGACAACGCCATTCAAAGGCCCTTCAGGCTGAATCGGCACTGAGGGGTGGCGTGATCTGGTGAAAAGGGACTTCAAACACCGGAGATCCCTGGGATGTGAGCGGCCACTCGCGCACCCAGCAACGGTCGTGATCGTCGTCGATCCCGATCACCTGATAGACCCCCGCGTTGGTTCTCAGACGGATGCAATCACCTTGATGAAGCCTCATGCAGGATCGGTGGCCCGACTGAACGCAGCGTTGCCCTTGCAGAACTGAGAGTTCGTTCGACATGAACGGTTTGGATCATGGATCTGCGAATGCAGACCTCATCTGTGATGGTTCTTATGACTCTGCCGCATGCAAGGGGGGCATTGCCAGGTGGCGGCTTGTCGATGTGTGTCCGATCACAACCCCTGGGGTCCTGATCAGAAGCAGCCGAGGTGGGCGGCCAGGGTCCGCACTTCCGGCAATGCCGCAATGGCCTGAAGGGCGTTTTGCATGGCGCCATTGCCCACCTCATGGGTAATGACGACGATTTCAGCGCCTTGGTCGCTGGCGTCGAATTGAACGATGGATTGAATCGAGACGCCTCGCTCCCCAAAGCAGCTGCCGATGCGACCAATCACGCCAGGAGCGTCTTCTGTGTGAAAACGCACGTAATTGCGTTGGCGAATCTGGCTGCCGTCCACGAGATGGCAAGACCGCCAGCTGCTGGCGGCCAGCAATGGATCGAGGCCTCCATCGCTGCTCTTCAGTTGGCGGATGCCCGCAATGTTGAGAATATCGGCGACCACAGCAGAAGCCGTGGGCCCAGACCCTGCTCCTGGGCCGTAGAACATCACCCGTCCAATGGGGTCGCCTTCAACGAGGATCGCGTTGTTGACGCCATTGACCCCGGCAAGGGGGTGATCGTTGGGAACCAAGGTTGGCTGAACCCGAACGGCCAAGGGCAGAGATCCTCCCGGCTCCCCGTCGCTTTCCAGTCGCTCTGCAATCGCCAGCAGTTTCACGCCATAGCCCAGCTGCGTGGCGTAATCCACGTCCCGACCTTGAAGGTTGCTGATGCCGTTGGTCGGAATACCGCCGCGCTCAATGGGGCCGCCGAAGGCCAGTCCCGAAAGGATGGCGATCTTGTCGGCGGCGTCGTGACCCTCCACGTCAGCGGCGGGGTCTGCTTCGGCGTAGCCCAGATCCTGGGCTTCCTTGAGAACCGCGTGATAGTCAGCACCCTCATCGGCCATGCGGCTGAGGATGTAGTTGGTGGTCCCGTTGATGATGCCGCTGACCCGATCAATGCGGTTGCTTCCAAGGGACTGCTTAAGTGGCTCAATGATTGGAATACCTCCTCCCACAGCAGCTTCGATCAGCACGTAAACGCCTGCCGCCGCCGCCGCTGCAGCGATCTCTTCGCCGTGACGCGCAATCACAGCTTTGTTGGCTGTCACTACGGATTTCCCAGCGGCAATCGCTCGCATGATCAAGGTGCGGGCTGGCTCGATGCCACCGATCACCTCGACTACCACATCCACGTTGGGGTCGTCCACCACCTCCTCAGGGTTGGTCGTCAAGCACTCCTGGGGAATGGAGACCGGCCGAGCTCGCTGCAGATCGCGAACGGCAACACGCACCAGATCGAGATCGGCAATCAAGGGATGGCGGCCGTCGGGGCTGCTCAGGATGCTTGCAACGCCCGCGCCGACGGTTCCGAGGCCGAGCAGGCCGATGCCGATCCTTGTCGCCATGGGCGGGTCCGTGGGTTTCGCTGAGCCGTCGACTTTAGGCAGCAGCCGGTTCAGGCCTGCCTGTCGCTGCGCTTCAGTCGGCTTGTTTCAGAATTCGCGCCTGCTCTTGCATGGTGCGCAGGATGTTGAGGAATCCGTTTGCTCGCGATGGCGTGAGGCTGGCCTGTAGCCCCGTGGCGGCGATGAAGCCTGGATCCACAGCCATCACCTGATCCGGCGTCAGGTCGGACAGTCCTTTGATCAACAGAGCCAAAAGTCCCTTGGTGATCAATGCGTCGGAATCGCCCTGCCAGCACATCCGGCCACCCACCAGCTCGGAGGCGATGAACACTTGAGAGACGCATCCTTTCACCTTGCGGTCGTCGGTCTGCAGCTCCGCCGGCATGGCGGGCAGTTTCTTCGCCAACCAGAGGACGTATTCGTAGCGCTTGCGCGGATCAGCCGTGCCGTTGAGTCGTTCGGCTAGCTGATCCAGGGCCTGGCTGCCGTATTGGGATGTGGAGCTACCTGCTTCAGCCATGGCTGGATCAGCGTCGCTGCATTCACCTGCGCACCCTAACCATCAGGCCTACGGTGCCGACCATGGCTGGCGCCACGGCCCAGGGGAAGGCATCGAAGGGGAGAGGGGCGCGCACCACGTCGTCCAAATTCACCCGTCCCTGCTCAAGCGGCAGGGTCAGATAATCCCGGTGACCCGGCCCCCCATCCACCTGCAAGTCCACCTGGCCGTCGCTCAGATCAGGCAGGTTCACCTGCAGACGACCAGAGGCGTCGATCCGACCGAGCTCCGCTCCTGCCGTGCCGTCGGCCTCCAGTATCCGCACCACGGCACCTTCCACAGGCTCGCCGGTGGAAAAGCTGCTTTTCAGTTCCAGTTGTCCGTCGAGGTAACGCAAGGTGCTTTCGACGCCGTGGGCGCTGACGCTCTGCACCTGCCCGAGCCCTATCGCCAGGGCGGTCATGCTCATCAGGGCAAAGCGGGGAAGGGCTGGCATGGAGGTTGAAGCGCCTGGATGCCCATCCTGCGGGCCATGGGGGGTGGGCGCCAGTCGGATCGGCAAGCACTCAGCAACCACTGCTGCGTTCCCTCCTGAGTTGACAGCCCGTTTCTGTGATCCAGCCATCGAAGGGTTGGTCCCAGTCATTCACGGGGAGGGGTTCGGGGCTGACGCAGGCTTCTGGCACCACCACGAGTGCCAGCCGCTGCTTCCAAGTCGTCTGGCAACGCAGACGGTCGTAGTAGCCGCCGCCATACCCCAAGCGCATGCCGTGCTGATCCACTGCGAGAGCTGGTACCAGTAGCAGCGCTAGTTGTTCGGGGCTTAAAGCCGGCTGATCGAGGGGAGCGGCGATGCCGCAGCCATCGGGTGCGAGAGGGGCGTCGTTCCATGGGTGGTACTGCAGAGAACCATCGCCGTCCGCTGCTGGTAGGGCCGTCGACAGGCCCAGCTTGTGTTGGAAGACATCGCGTAAAGGCCGCAGGTCGGCTTCCCCTTGCAGTGGCCAGTACAACCCCACGAAGCCTTGCAAGCTGCCGCTGTGATGGCGGCAGTGAATTTGGCGTTCAACCTGATGTCGGATCTGAATGTGCAGGTTGTGCTGTTGCTGGAAACAACGCTGGCGCTCCGAGCGGTAGAGCCGACGCAACGCTGGTTTGTTCCATTCACGACGTGGCATGGTCATGGCGCAAGCCCCCAGCGGCCCATCAGCGGTAGCTGCAGTTGCAGTGTGTCCGACTCCGAAGGCCAGATCGTCCTGAGTTCGACGGCGAGTGCAGGCAGGAGCAAGTCGTGTTGCCGGTCCAACTCCAGACTCTGCTCAATGCGCCGCATGGCTGACCAGGTGCTGATGAAGGACAGAAGCTCGACCTGGGTCCATTGCACGTTGATCACGAACCCTTCAGGAATGGCTCGGCTGGGAAGTGGAAAGTCGAGATCGGTGTAGTGCCGGTCCACATGCATGCGTTGGGGAGGCCAGAAGCTCCGCAGCCGTTGGTGATACAGATCCTCCAGCCAGTTCTGCAGGACCATCGGTGCCCCCTCAATGGGCTGATAACCCAGCCAGACGAGCAGGCCTTTCGGCTTCAGCACCCGCAGGGTTTCACGGTTGAAGCCATCCACATCCAGCCAGTGAATGGCCGCGGCAATGAGCACTGCATCTGTGCTGCAGTCGTGTAGGTGGGAGCGCTCTGCAGCCCCCACGCTGTAAGTCACGCCAGGATGCGGTTGGGCAGCTTCAATCTGTTCAGGGCTCAGATCCGTGGCCGTTACATGGTCAAACCAGCGAGCCAAGCCAACAGAGGCCTGCCCGTTGCCGCAGGCCGCATCCCAACAGTGGCTTCGGGCAGGAGCCCGTTCGGCCATCCATTGAAAAATTGCATCGGGATAGCGGGGGCGAAACCGGGAGTAGTCCTGGGCGACAGCACCGAACCAGCCGTTGTTGGGGGTGTTGCTCATCGCCTGCTGAATCGGATCGATAAGCCCAGCCGATGAACAGGGATGGATTCACTCATCTCACTTGCCCGTCACTGCGGTTGTTGCATAACTTCGCCACAAGAGAATTGCGTCGAGCCTTCGCCCCGCGAGGGCTCTTTTTTTGATTGCAGCGCTTGGAAGGTTTCAGCTGTCCTGAAAGTTGCATTCCAGAAGTGCTGCGGTCAGGAGTGTCTTCATCTCCTGTAGATCGTCTTGTTCTGCGGGATCTCCACCCGGCCAGCGCTCGAGCTCATGGCTCACGGAGTTCAAGAGCAGTCTCAGGCCCGCAGCATTCAGCGTGAGATCAACGGTGCTTTCGGTTCGGTCCATCTCAGCACCCAAGTCCGGCTGCGCCATTTTTATACCAGGCCCCGGTCATCGCTGGAACCAACCGGTCAGGGCCACAGCAAGGGCATCGGCGGCGTCATCGGGTCGTGGGGGTGAGTCCAAGGCGAGTTCACGCATCACCGCTTCAAGGACTTCGTCTTTGTCGGCATGGCCATGGCCTGTGAGGGCCTGTTTGATCTGCATCGGAGGGAATTCGACCACCGGCAGTCCAAACCGGCTGAGGGTCATGATCACAACCCCACGGGCCTGCACCACCGCGATGGTGTTGCTCGAGCGATAGAAAAAGAATTTCTCGACCGCCGCCAGCTCCGGGCGCCAAACCCGGATGAGCTGACGGAGATCCCTTGCAATTTCCACCATCCGCTCCCCTTCTGTTCGGCCGGGGTCCGTGCGGATGATCCCGCAGTCGAGCATGGTCTGCTCACCCCCGCAGGTGTCGATCACGCCGTAGCCCACGCGGGCGAGACCGGGGTCGATACCGAGGATGCGCAAAGGAGTGGCCTCCCGTGCTTAAGCGGCCAAAGCCAGCTCGAACTCAGCTCGATCGCTGCTTTCGCTTCGTTCAAACACCTTGCAGAACACCTTGACCACGCGATCGCCCGAGTCGATCTGCTCCAGTGGGTCTTTGCGCAGGCGGTGCCTTAAGCAACAAGACGCCACCCGGGCAACATCGTCTTCGGTCACTTCGGTGCGACCCTCAAATGCCGCGAGGGCGCGTGCGGCCCGGTTGGTGACGATGTCACCACGGAGGCCATCCACATCGAGTTCTCCGCACACCGCTGAGATGCGCAGACGCAGATCGTCGTCGATCTGAACCTGGTCGAGACGCTGCTGAGCCTCCACCACGCGTTGCTGCAGAGCTTGCTGGCCAGCTTCAACGGCTGCACTGAATTGATCAGGGTCTGTGTCGAAGGCCGTGCGCTGATCCACCACCTGCACGCGCAGCTCGGGGTCACGCACGGTGCGCACTTCCACGCTCATGCCGAAGCGGTCGAGCAGCTGAGGACGCAGCTCACCTTCCTCAGGGTTGCCAGAACCGATCAGCACAAAACGGGCCGGGTGGCGCACCGACACTCCCTCGCGTTCCACAGTGTTCCAGCCGGAAGCGGCTGAGTCCAGCAAAACGTCCACCAGGTGGTCGTCTAGCAGATTCACCTCATCGACGTAGAGCAAGCCTCGGTTGGCTTTGGCTAGCAGGCCCGGTTCGAAGGCTCGAACGCCGTCACTGAGTGCCTTCTCGATATCAATGGTTCCGCACAGGCGGTCTTCTGTGGCCCCGAGCGGCAGGTCGACCATCGGCACCTGGCGTTCCTCTGTCCCAAGGGTTTCACCATGTTCGAGACGCTGAACGACGTCACTGCTTTGCAGATCCGGATCCGTGGGCGAGCTGTTGTAAGGGTCGCCGGCCACCACTTCAATCCCGGGCAGTAAATCAGCCAGAGCCCTGATGGTGGTTGATTTTCCTGTGCCCCGATCTCCCATGATCATCACCCCTCCGATGCGGGGATCAATCACGTTCAGCAGGAGAGCAAGCTTCATCTCCTCCTGCCCGATCACAGCGGTGAAGGGGAAGACTCTGCGCTTGCGCGGTGAACTCACGGACGATCGTCTTGTGCTGGAGAGGATTGTTTCACAGGTCGGAGGCTCAGCACCTGTGGTGGTGTGGCATCCGCTGGGTAAATCAGGCGCACGCGCACCCGCCGGCTTTCACCGGGGCCCAGCGACACCTGGCCAAGCTCGGGGCCTTCCTGACCCCGACGCAGGACAAGGTGAAACCGCTGAGTTGCACTGAGTTTCCCGTCATATCCGTCCAGCCCTGTCACCTCGATCGGCCCGCGGAACATCACCGGTTCCCGATCGCTGCGGCTGAAGATGAGTTGTTGGTTCGTGCTGCGATTTTTAAAGGGAGATTCCAGGGCGATTGCCACGGTTCGCGTCTCGGTGCTGGTGTTGCGCAGGGGAAGCGTGAGGTCGTACTCCACTCCGTAGTTGCCGTGGGCTGCCCAGGCGGTGCCGGGGTCGAATGCCTCGAGCTCCGCGGTCTGAATCTGCCCGGTTCGTAGATCGCCGTTAACAAGGCTGCTGATCGGCCAGGAGACTGCGGTTTCACTTAAGTCGAGATGGCTTGACCCGGGGTCGGAAAGCTCTGCTTGCCAGGTGCTGCCGATTTGGACGCCACTGACGCGGGAGTAGATGATGCGCCCCCTGGTGCCACGTGGTGTCGGTTCGTGTTCTTTCGGACTCTGTTTGCCGGCGTCGAGAAGCCGCTGCCAGTAAGCGGCGTTGGGAGCCTGACGGTTGTCGCCGAAAGCGGCGAGGGTGGCAAGGTGCACCGGCCCTGAGCTGTGCAGACGCATCTGCAGATTGCGACCGTTCAGCAGGGGGTCCAGCCCGGCCACAGGAATGGGGAGCGCCACCAGTAATGACGGTGACCCTGGCTGGATCGTCCATTGCCGGGGGAGTTCGGCAGCCGAGTCTCCGCGGAGCAGATCGCCGGCCACGCGACTGCCCGGACCTGAAGAAATGACGGTTCCGCTTTCCTGCATCAAGGCAGGCAGGGGCAGAAAGGGCGATGCGGTTTGCTCTTCGCTGACAGCCTGGGAGAGTGCGGTGCTACCACCTAGCAGTTCCAGTGAAACCGCTTGATTAGTTGCCGGCTGAGCGATGACGGCAAGCCAGAGCGTGGAGTCGAGACGATCAGGTGTTCCGGCATAGACGTGATGGCTGAACAGGTCGAAACGCCCGTTCAAGGCCAGATTCAGTCCAGGGCTCTGCGGGAAGGTGGACACCAGAATCCCTTCCCCGATGATCAGTTCCGGATTGTTGTCGTTGATGATCAGCACCTGGTCAAGACCGCCGGGCAGGCTGCGCACCTCCTGGCGTCGGATCAGCGGACCGTCGTCTGCAGCCGCTTGGCTGGTGGATGTCTGAACTTGCGCCCATGCCATCGATGGAGCAACGGACAGGCTTGCAGCGGAGGCCACGAATGAGGCCAGCGTGACCAGCATCGGAATCCGAGTGAGGCGTTTCATCACGGGTTGTTGCTGGGTTCAGAGACGGCCGCGCTCACAGCCAGTTTGGGTTTGAGCGCCGGAGCCATGGCAGCTGTGAGCTTGCGGATCATTTCCGTTGAGCGTGGGTCGTTAAAAGGACCTTTCACGAGGAAGGCGGCAACGGCTCGACTGCCATCAGGGAGTTCGATTAACCCGGCATCGGCATAGGCAATACCGATGTCGCCGGTTTTGTTCAAAACTCGATAGCCCTTGATCATCAGACTTTGATCAGGTTTGCCTTGCTGACCGCCGAGCCCACGCATCAGCCCACGGGGAATCAGGGTGTTAGTAATGGATGTGCCCATCACCTGACGGAACAGATCCCGGCTGCGAATCGATAGGGCTTCGCCGGTGTCGACCAGGGCAATCGAATAGGCCAGATCTCGAGCGCTTGTCGTGTTGGTTCCCTCAAGATCTGGTAGCCAGTTGTTCACGGTCGTGGCGCTCAGCCCCAGGGCGTTGAAGCGGAGATTGAGTGCTTTCTTGCCGCCGAGTCGATCGATCAGCAGGTTGGTTGCTGTGTTGTCGCTCACACGAATCATCTCCGTGGCGACTTCATGCGTGGGGAAGCGGGTGCCGATGGGTTTGGAGGCCATCCAGCCGGCCCCTCCTCCCACCACGGTTTTGGTCAGGGTGAGTGGCTCATTCCAGACCAAGCGTCCAGCATCCAGCTCCTCCAGGGTCACCAGCAAAATCGGTGTCTTGATCGAACTCGCTGCGGGTAGCGCGGTGTCCGGCTCGAGCTGGGCGTAGCGACCGTCATCCAGCACGAGCATGAAAGCACTCACCTTCAGGTCTGCTTGCGTGGCGGCCAGTTCTTTCCAGCGTTGACTCAGGGCTGTGAGTTCATTGCGAGTTTCAAAGCGACCGAGGTTGTCGTTGCCGTTGGAGCGCAGGCCATTGCTGCCCGTTGCCGTTGGTGCTGGCGGGTCTTCCGGTGCCGTTTCTGTTGAGACCAGCCAGCTGGGAATGGGCCAGTCACCCCGTTGGGCCCCTGTGCCAGCAAGCTTTAAAACGGATCCAGTGATCACCCCCAACCCCACGCCCATCAGCACGAGGCGCAACAACAGACGCAGTGGTCGTCCCCAGCCTGGGGTTTGGCGACTGGATCGACTTGTGGCCAAAGAGCGGTGTGTGAAAGCCAGAGATTACGGGCGGTTGCAACGAATCGCCCAACGAAGTTGGCGCACCATGCCACGCAGCAGTGCCACTTCCTCAGGTCGCGCCAAGGCCCTCTGCAGCAGAGCTCTCACCTTGGCCATCCGTGCCTTGGCCGTGTGGTCGAGCAGAAAACCCGCTTCCAGCAACAAATCCTCTGCATCGATGAGGCAGGCATCCAGCTGGGGAGGCAGTGCGGCCTCGCCCCCCTGAAGTGGTTCCAGGGGATGTGGATTGGGTTGCCTGCGGGTGCGTTCCAGCTCGTGCAGAAGTACAGCCACCGCGTGGGACAGATTGAGCGATGGGTAGGCATCGCCCGAGTGCAGCCGCACCACACGCTGACTGAGCAGCAACTCTTCGTTGCTGAGTCCACGGTCTTCCCGTCCGAAGACCAAAGCGACGCGGGCATTGGTCTCGAGCCCCTGATGGATCCAGGGCATGGCCTGTTCGGGTGCCTGCAGTGGGATTTCTCCGTGGTCCAATCGTCCGCAACTGGCCACGACCCGATGGCAATCGGACAGGGCGTCCAGCAGGGATGGACAGTGCCTTGCGTTGTGCAAGACGTTTTGGCCATGCACGGCCATGCGCAGGGCTTCAGGGTCTTTGGGGTCGCAGCGTGGGTTGACCAGCCGCAGCTCATCCACTGCGAAGTTGGCGCAAAGGCGGGCAACACTGCCCACGTTGAGCGGTCCGGCAGGCTCCACCAGCACGACAACAAGAGTCAAAGGCCGATCAGTCGAGGGTGTGCAGGTAGCTCAGCAGGTCGGCCATCCCTTCCGGTTCAATTTCGAAACGGGGCATCGGTGGAGTCTCACCGCTCACGATCTGGTGGATCACAGCGCGGTCAGATCGGCGCACACTGATGCCCTGGAGGCTGGGACCAACCAAACCCTGGGCGGCGATGCCGTGGCAGCCAGCGCAATTGATTCTGAAAATTTGACCACCGTGCTGGATGTCACCGGTCAGGGCCAATGTCGCCTTGCTGTAAGGGTCGAGACGAGCTCCTGCGTAAAGCCATCCCACCAGCACCAGGGCGGTAATCACAGCCACTGCGACCAGCGCTGGCACCAACCCACGCCTGCGCTCAGAAGCTGCAGCAGTTGATGACGATGAGGTCACAGATGTATCGCATGCATGGAACAATTGTGGTTAATCCTTCCATCCGGCGTGACGCCATGATCGAACCCCTACTTTGCGGGATAGTTTTGGGCTTGATCCCCGTTACGCTTTTGGGTCTGTTTGTGGCTGCTTGGAACCAGTATCGCCGGGGTAGTGCCCTGGGGGGCTGAGGATCAGCAGGCTGCTGCTTCCATAACGCCGTCGCTCCCTTTCAATCCAGGGTGATGGAGCCTCAATCTGAATGTTGCTGGCGTATTCGCAAATCACCAATCCCTCGGGCTGCACCCACCTACCACGATGGAGCAGACCGAGGGTTTCGTTGTAAATCCCCGCTGCATAGGGTGGATCGAAGTACACCATTGAAAAGGCGGGTTCATCGGCAGGACGTCCGCTCTTCAGCCAACTGAGCAGATCCCTTCGAATCACGCTCACCCGGGCTCGCTCTGTGTGCGCTGACGCCACAGTCTCGAGATTTTCGCGGCAGATGGCTGCTGTCCGCGGGTTGTTCTCGATGGCGACCACGCGTTCTGCACCATGCTGCAGAGCCTCACATCCCATCACGCCACTGCCGCTGCAGAGGTCAAGCCAGTGGCACCCCTGCAGTTCCGCCTGAAACATGTTCATCAACGCTTCTCGGACGCGAGACGTGGTCGGTCTCGTGCTCTGACCGGCAGGGCTGCGCAACCGACGCCCCCCGATCAATCGCAGCTGCCCGCCGCTCACGTGGGATCAGCTGCATCGTGCTGAAGCCATTTCAGCCAGCGCTGCAGCAGCTGTGATCCAGCGACGGATGACTTCTCTGGGTGGAATTGGCAGGCTCCTGTGCGTCCTTTCCAGACCATCGCGGTGGCGTTCCCATGGCCGAAGGGGACTGTGGCGGCCAGATCGGCTTCTAAGGCCGGGGCCGCGGCGAAGGAGTGCACGAAATAGACCCAGGGTTCGTCAGCTTCCTCTGGAAGCAGTGGACAAGCGTTGTGGCGTTTCAGCTGTCCCCAGCCCATGTGGGGGATCCGTTCACCTTGGCCGCTGGGTAGTTTGTGGACGCCACCTTTGAGAAGGCCAAGTCCTTCAGCACTGCCCTCATCACTACGCTCAAATAACAATTGGAGACCCAGGCAGATGCCGAGCAGGGGACGAGCTTCGGCATGCCACTTCTGCAGGGGGGCAACCAGACCCGATGCATGCAGCTTGTGCATCGCTGGGTCAAAGGCACCAACGCCAGGAAGCACTAGGGCATCGCAGGGTTCCAGATCCTCTGGATGCTGCACTGCGGTTAACGGTTGTCCTAACCGTTCGAAGCAGGTCTGGACGGAATGAAGGTTGCCCATGCCGTAATCAATCAGACCGATCCTCTGGATCGGTCTTGTCACGGGTTGGGATGAAGCGTCTGCGGTCGAGGTCAGTGTTGGCCTCAGAGGTATTTGGCAATCGTGCCAGACAGCGTTGCCTTCGGAACAGCACCAACAACGGTGTCAACCTTCTGGCCACCCTTGAAGACCATCAGGGTCGGGATGCTGCGAATGCCGAACTGGCTAGCCACGTTGGGATTCTCATCGGTATTCAGTTTGAACACCTTGATCTTGCCCTCGAATTCCTTTGCAATCTCATCGACGATGGGAGCCACCATGCGGCAGGGGCCGCACCAAGGCGCCCAGAAATCCACCAGCACGGGAACGTCACTCTGAAGCACGTCCTGTTCGAAGGAGGCGTCGGTAACAGCAGCAGCGCTGGACATTCAGGATGGGTCGAGATGGGCGAAATTTAGCAACCGATTCCGAGGTTGCCTTTCGATCACAGCCTCTCTGCGCCTGAACTGTGATGGACGCCGAAAAAAACAGAAAGCCCGAACGCGTCGGGCCAGGGGGTGTGAGGAGTGTGTGGGCCGGAGCCCGCACACTTTCAACTTACCTTGCGTCTCACTTGATTCAACATGTCTCAGCTTGAGACTTTCTTGTTATTTGCCCATGCCCAGTTGCTGGGCCTTCTGATACACCTTGCCTTCGGTGAGCAGTGAAGGGGCTACCACCACCTCCACCTGCTGCATTTCCTTAATGGTGCGGGCTCCCAGCGTGCCCATGGATGTTTTCAGACAGCCCAGCAGGTTGTGGGTGCCGTCATCCAATTTGGCCGGCCCACGCAGGATCCTCTCCAGGGTTCCTGTGCTGCCGACGTTGATGCGCGTGCCCCGAGGAAGAACAGGGCTTGGTGTGGCCATGCCCCAATGGAAGCCGCGACCGGGAGCCTCTTCCGCACGCGCAATCGGCGAGCCGATCATCACCGCGTCGGCACCACAGGCGATGCATTTGCAAATGTCGCCACCGGTAACGATGCCGCCATCGGCCACGATCGGAACATAGCGACCCGTTTCTTTCTGGAAGTCATCCCGGGCTGCGGCACAGTCAGCGACGGCTGTTGCTTGGGGAATCCCAACGCCAAGCACGCCGCGGGAGGTGCAGGCGGCGCCAGGGCCGATGCCCACCATCACGCCGGCAGCGCCAGCTCGCATCAGCTGAAGCGCCACGTCGTAGGTGACGCAGTTCCCGATCACCACGGGAACACCCATATCCCGGCACAGCGCCTCGAGATCAAGGGTGTCTTGACCTTCGGGCCCGATGTGGTTGGTTGACACCACCGTGGCCTGCACGAAGAACAGGTCGGCACCGGCTTCCGCGATGACTTTGCCAAAGCGCATGGCCGCCACAGGAGTGCCGCTGACAGCTGCAATGCCCCCCTGGGCCTTGATGTCTTGGATGCGCTTGCGGATCAACGATTCCTGAACAGGCTGGCTGTAGATCTCCTGCATCAGGGGAACGAACTCGTGCTTGCCGACAGCTGCGATGCGATCAAGAACGATGTTCGGATTGTCGTAGCGGGTCTGCACTCCTTCGAGATTGATCACGCCGAGGGCTCCCAGTTGGGACAGCTTCACGGCCATGTCCACATCCACAACGCCATCCATGGCGCTGGCGATGATCGGAATCTCGCGGTTGATGCCCCCGAGGCTCCAGCTGGTGTCGGTCACTTCCGGATCAACGGTCCTGCCGCCGGGCACCAAGGCGATTTCGTCAATGCCGTAGGCCCGACGTACAACCTTTGAGCGTCCGAGCTGAATGTCCACCGCGGGAATTTACAGAGTTTGATCAAACTACCAATCGGTGTTTCTCGCTCTACCCGTCTGCTGCCTTACCCCTTGCGACCTCCACGGATGCTGGTCCAGAGGTCTTGGAGGTTGCTGGACACCTTCTTGCGCTCGTTGCTTTTCACGAGTCGTGTTGCGGCGTACCAGGCGGCGTAGATCGCTCCGACCAGTTGAAAAAGCCGCGGTGCGAGGGGCACGGTGGCGATGGCGTCGAGGATGCCCCCATAGATCCTCAAGGTCAGGATCAGTCCGATCAGCACACCAACCAGAATCAGGGGTTGGCGCATCTTCTGCCACCACTCCACAAGGTTGTTGCCTTCCAAGAACTCCTTGATGCGTCCTGAGAGCATCTCCCACTCGCCGCCGCTCTCGTCGCTGTCTCCACTCGGGGCCTGCGCGGGCACTTGGACGCGTTCTGCGATGGAGGAGATTGGCGTGCTGGGCTGAACAGCGGGTGCGGTTGCCTGTCCGACTGGAGCTGGCTCGCTCACCGTCGGGGCGGATGGCTTAGCCACCGGTTGGCTCTGCGGTGTCGCGAGCGCTTCGCTTTCGCTGGCTTCTGGAACCGCGGAGACCGTTACAGCATCCGCTTCGCTGTTAATTGCTGGCATGGACGTGTCAACGGTGGTGGTCTCAGAATCAGCTCCATCGCTGCTGATGGAGTCCTCAGTGCCCTTTTTTTTCGGGGAGTTATCGGACGACATCGTCTTCAGATCACACAGCAGCGCCAAAGCGTAGGGGCAGGATCCGTAATCGACCCGTGTCGACAGCAAAAGGAGACGTGGAGGCTGTTTTCAGTTGGCCCTGACGCGATAAACTGAAGGGCGGTAAGTAGGTCTTGTATGGCGGATCCTGTGGGGCCCAGCGGCGGCGGTCCCGGAGATTCGGACGATCGGATCATCCAAACGGATCTGCGCAACGAGATGTCGCGCTCGTACCTCGAGTATGCGATGAGTGTGATCGTGGGTCGGGCCTTGCCCGATGCCCGAGATGGCCTCAAACCTGTGCATCGCCGCATTCTTTACGCGATGTACGAGCTGGGTCTGACCAGCGACCGCCCTTACCGGAAATGTGCCCGTGTGGTCGGTGAGGTGCTGGGTAAGTACCACCCCCATGGCGATACGGCTGTGTATGACGCACTGGTGCGCATGGCGCAGAGCTTCTCCATGTCCATGCCCCTGATCGATGGGCATGGAAATTTCGGCTCTGTGGACAACGATCCGCCCGCCGCCATGCGCTACACCGAATCGCGGCTTCAGGCGCTCACCACCGACAGCCTCCTCGAAGACATTGAAGCCGAGACCGTCGACTTCATCGACAATTTCGATGGTTCGCAGCAGGAACCCACGGTGCTGCCGTCACGGATTCCTCAGCTGCTGCTGAATGGATCTGCCGGGATCGCTGTTGGCATGGCGACCAACATTCCGCCTCACAATCTGGGTGAGCTGATCGCAGGACTGCTGGCTCTGATTGAGAACCCTGAGCTCGACGATCAGGAGTTGATGACCCTGATTCCCGGTCCTGATTTCCCCACCGGCGGACAAATCCTCGGTCGCACTGGGATCCGCGAGACCTACCTCAGTGGCCGCGGCTCCGTGACCATGCGTGGTGTCGCGGAGATTGAAACCATTGAGGCACCGGGCCGCCCTGACAGGGACGCCGTGATCATCACCGAGTTGCCATATCAGACCAACAAAGCGGCGTTGATCGAGCGCATCGCCGAAATGGTTAACGACAAGAAGCTCGAGGGGATCTCTGACATCCGCGATGAGAGTGATCGCGATGGCATGCGCATCGTGGTGGAGCTGCGCCGCGATGCCTATCCGCAGGTGGTGCTGAACAATCTCTACAAACTCACGCCACTTCAGAGCAACTTCAGTGCGCACATGCTGGCGCTAGTGAACGGTGAGCCAATCCTGCTCACCCTGCGCAAAATGCTCGAGGTGTTCCTCGACTTCCGGGTCGAGACCATCGAGCGACGCACGCGCTACCTGCTGCGCAAGGCCGAGGAACGTGATCACATTCTCCTCGGTTTGCTGCTGGCCCTTGATCAGCTGGATCCGATCATTGCCCTTATCCGAGCGGCATCCGATACAGCAACAGCAAAACAGCAGTTGCAAGACCGCCACGGACTCACGGACATCCAGGCGGACGCCATTCTGCAGATGCAGCTTCGGCGTCTCACGGCTCTCGAGGCCGACAAGATTCGCCTCGAGCACGAAGATCTTGTCGTCAAGATCGCCGACTACAAAGACATCCTTGGCCGGCGTGAGCGCGTGTTCGGCCTGATCCAAGACGAACTCGCTCAGCTCAGGGATCGCCATGCCGTGCCCAGGCGTACGGAAATCCTCGACCTCGGTGGTGGGCTCGAAGACATCGATTTAATTGCGAATGAGCGTTCCGTGGTGCTGGTCACCGAAACCGGATACCTCAAGCGGATGCCGGTGAGTGAATTCGAAGCCACCAGCCGAGGAACTCGCGGTAAGGCCGGAACCCGCAGTCAGGGGGAAGATGCGGTCAAGCTGTTCATTGGTTGCAACGATCACGACACCCTGCTGTTGTTCAGCGATCGGGGTGTGTCCTATGCCCTGCCGGCCTATCGGGTTCCCCAGTGCAGTCGGGCTGCCAAGGGCACGCCCGTGGTGCAGCTGCTCCCCATCCCCCGAGAGGAGGCGATCACATCCCTCTTGGCTGTGTCGGAATTCAACGACGACACGGATCTGCTGATGCTCACCAGCGGTGGCTTCATCAAGCGCACGCGCCTGTCGGCCTTCAGCAACATCCGCTCCAACGGTCTGATCGCGATCAACTTGGAAGACGGGGATGCGCTCACCTGGGTGCGGTTGGCGGTTCCAGGAGACAGTGTGCTGATCGGTTCCAAGGCTGGAATGACCATTCATTTCCGCCTGAGTGACGATGAACTCAGGCCTCTCGGACGCACCGCCCGTGGCGTGCGCTCGATGAACCTCCGTGATGGCGATGCGCTGGTGAGCATGGACGTCTTGCCCGTTGAGTTGGCGGACCAAGTGGCCGCCAGCAACGATGATGAGGACGATGTCGGCAGTGAAGGTCCATGGGTGCTGGTAGCCTCGGCCGCTGGTCTTGGCAAACGGGTGCCTGTGACTCAGTTCCGCCTTCAGAAACGGGCCGGAATGGGCCTGCGGGCGATGAAGTTCCGCACGGATGCCGATGAACTGGTGGGCCTGCGGGTGCTTGGAGCGGGCGAAGAGCTGCTGTTGGTCAGCGAAAAGGGTGTGATCGTGCGCACAAGTGCCGATGCCATTCCACAGCAGTCCCGCGCGGCGACCGGCGTCCGCCTGCAAAAGCTCGACAAAGGCGATCGTTTGCTCAAGGTGGTGCTCGTGCCGCCGCAGGCAGAAGGCGACGATGCCGATGCTGATGACGGCGTCGATGCGGACGTTGACGCTGCTGCCGCACCGGAGGCGAACGCTGAAGCACAGGACAGCTGACCTTGCCTGAACCTGTGGATGTGTTGGTGCTCGGGGGCGGCCCGGCTGCTCTCTGCATCGCTTCAGAGTTGAACCAGCGCGGTGTTGACGTTTCTGGGATAGCTCCCGATCCGATTGACGCTCCTTGGCCCAACACCTACGGCATCTGGGCCGACGAATTGAAAGGGCTGGGGCTCGAGCACCTGTTGGAGCACCGCTGGAGCGACACCGTCAGTTATTTCGGCGAAGGCGGCTCAACGGCTCAGGATCAGAGCCATGCTCACGGCATTGACTACGGTTTGTTCGATCGGGCCGCCCTGCAGCGCTTCTGGCTGGAACGGGCTGATGGTGTGGTCTGGCATCAAGACACCGCCGAACGGGTGGACGTGAATGGTGCAACCACCAGCGTCAGCTGCGCATCGGGAACCACGTTGCAGGCGCGCTTGGTGATCGATGCCTCCGGCTCGCGCACACCCCACATTCGCCGTCCCGATCAGGGGCCGGTGGCGGGTCAGGCGGCCTACGGCGTGGTGGGGCGTTTCTCCAAACCGTCGATTGAGGAGAACCGATTTGTGTTGATGGACTACCGCTGTGATCACCTCAGCGAGGAGCAGCGCAGCGAACCGCCCACGTTCCTCTATGCGATGGATCTGGGCGATGGGGTGTTCTTCGTGGAGGAAACCTCACTCGCCTTGGCACCGGGTGTTCCCTACGACGTGCTCAAGCAACGGCTCCAACAGCGCCTGGATCTGCGCGGCGTGGAGATCACCGAGGTGATCCACGAAGAGTTCTGCCTCTTCCCGATGAACTTGCCGCTGCCGGATCGCAATCAGCCGGTGCTGGCGTTTGGGGGCGCCGCGAGCATGGTGCATCCGGCCTCGGGCTACATGGTGGGGGCGTTGCTGCGGCGGGGACCTGATCTGGCCTATGCCATCTCCGAAGCCATCGCCAATCCAGCCCTTGGTTCAGCCGCCCTGGCGCAACGGGGTTGGCAAGCGCTGTGGCCAATCGAGCTCGTGCTGCGGCATCAGCTCTATCAATTCGGCTTGGGCCGGTTGATGGGCTTCAACGAGGCGTTGTTGCGCACCCACTTCGCCACGTTCTTCTCATTGCCGCGGGAGGAGTGGTTTGGCTTCCTCACCAACACCCTGCCGTTGCCGCGCTTGATGGGCGTGATGCTGCGCTTGTTCGCCCTTTCGCCTTGGGAGTTGCGGTGGGGATTGGTGTTGGGTGCGGCTCAGGATCAAGCTCCGCGTTTTTGAGATCCTTGTGGCTGGCGTAACTAAGAGATCTCAATAACGGCCAATCAAAGGGAGTGCGTGTCTGTTCGTCTGTGCATCAGTGAATGAATCTGTCGGTGCCGATCCGCACCGGCGATCGGGGGTTGCTGGTGCCGAGTGTTCGGGCGGCCTGGCTGGCGGACTGGAACCAGGGCAATGAGGGCCAGGAGATCGGCTACAAGTTCACCAACAAGATGGTGAATTTCGATTCACAGCTGGGCACGGAAAACGGCGCCTGGATCGAGGCGGGTCTGGACTATACGGTGCAGAACTTCAACGGCATCTCGGTGAAGTTGTACGGCCGAGGTGGCATGGAGTTTTGGGCGAGCGACCGTGGCACGACCTGGCGCGCGAGCGGTGGTGTGACCACCTTCCAGTTCTGATCGCTACTCAGGACGCCACTCCCTCAGTTGAGGGAGTTTTGAACATCCATGCCTCCCCCTGATGGGGAGGCATTTTTTTAAATTCCTCATGTGTCAAAACGGCAGACTTAATGTTTTTGGGATCACGTTTGTGGGCTCCTTAAAGCTCGATCAAGAGATACGCATCGCGAGTCTCTTGAGATTCCTCGTGCGATTCACTCTGAGGTGAAGCCGTGACATACAAATAAAAAGTCAATATTTTCTGCATGGCGCACTTCGACGGTGCCGCTAAAAGGAATCAAGCTGTTCGCGTGTCTGGTGACTAGAAAACTGCTTTCCGTGCTTTCTCTGGCTCTTTCGCTCTCTGCCACTGCTGCTGTGCATGCACAGGTGGTCCCCATCGATGGCGGAGAAAAAATCACAGAGGACGAGACTGGCGTTGTTGAAATTTATACTTTGCCTGTAAATATGCAAACAGTTATTGAAGGTGATGACGACAAATATTACGCAATCAATTACTATACCTATGTTAATCCGAAGGTGAATGACGCAGGCAGAGACGATGCTGTTCCTGGAATATCTGCAGGGCTATGGTGGAAAGATAGCCAAATAGGACAATTCTTTCCCTGGGGAGACGATGAGGATCTGGCGAAACGTCTTTCGAATGGCTATGAAGAATTTGCGGAAAATAACAATCTGCTTGTGGATGGTGATCTATGGCTGAATGATATCTTCAATGGTGGCGGATTTATTTTTGATGGCTGGAAGGGTGATCTCCCTCCTGGAGATCAGAGGCCAAATAATGCATCTACGAGAAATAATGGGCTACAGTACATGTGGAATTCAGCTCAATATTACACCCATGAAGGGCCAAATAACCGAATTCAAGCTTTTGGTGGTTGTGCTGTGAATACAATCTCCTCTGGCGAGATAACGACAACAAGCAATCAACAGCTTATCAAAACTGCTATCGATCCGTGTAAATTTGAAGACGGTAAAGTTCGAGAGGATCTATATGCACCAGTGTTTCAGGGTGGAACACTAAAAACGGTTGTCGATGTCGAAGGACAATCATCCAACACGAACTTAGATATTCCTTTCTGGGTTGGAATTGAGGGTGGAACAGTGGACAATAATGGAATCGCAACAAGATTCAATGGGGAATTTTCTGATGTTTTGTTGGCGACTTTCTCCGGCTCTGGAACACTAAATTTTCAGGGGAGTGGCATAACAGTCTTGGCTGCAGACAATTCTTATATTGGCGATACCAATATTCTTGAAGGAACTCTCCGAGTCACTGGATCTCTCAGCGACGCTACGGCTGTCTCTGTCGCTGATGGTGCCATCTATGAAGTTGCTAACAGCGATGAGGTCGGATCGATTGAAGGTGCTGGCGATATTGTTATTGAAAAAGATCAGACACTGACAGCTGGTGGTCTTGATACAGATACCACGTTGTCTGGAGTGATCTCTGGTGATGGTGGATTTAAGAAAGTTGGAGATGGCACAACGAGTTTTTCTGGCGATAACACCTATGCGGGTGCTACTGAGATCAAGGCGGGAACGTTGAAGGTCACGGGCTCGCTCAGCGATGTTACGGGTGTTTCTGTCTCCGATGGCGCCACCTATGAAGTTACTAATAGTGATGAGATCGGATCGATTGAAGGTGCTGGCGACATTGTCATTGACGATGACCAGACCCTGACTGCTGGTGGTTTGGGGACGGATACGGAGTTTTCTGGTCCGATTTCTGGTGATGGTGGATTCACCAAGGTTGGTGATGGTACAACCACTTTTTCTGGCGCCAACTCCTACAAGGGCGAGACGAAGATTAAAGATGGTGCCCTTTTATTGGGACACTTGTCGAGCATCCCTCGGCGATCTTCCACATTGGTGACAGGAGCTGGTCGACTTGACTTGCTGTCCGGGCCGTCAGGAAGAGGTGAATTTGAGATTGATCGTCTAAGTATCAAGGAAGGGGGTCGGGTTTATGTTTCGCCTGAACAGCCGTTGGTCTCTAAAACAATCAGCCTAGATGCTTACTCTTTAGAGGATTCAAGTCCAGGTGGAATTATCACCTCTTTGGATGGAAAGAATAATCCGCCTTTGCGAGTCAGTGAGTCATTTGATTATGAGAATGGCAGCTTGGTTGTTGGCGCTCCAGATTCTGATGATCCCGAAGGGGTCTGGGAGATCATCGATGGAGATGTCAAAAATATTGATGATCTTGCCGAAAATACATATATCGTAGTTAGTCAAGATCAGATCTTTTCCTTTGATGGAATTGGCGAAGAATATGCCAAAGATGGTCCAGCTCTTTACAAGGGTTATTTGGCCAAAGGTTCTTTAGATCTTGTTATAGAAGTCAAAAAAAGTGATGAGATTATTTGCGACTTGCATCCTGATTCTGATGAGTGCAATGAAGAGCCTAATAAGCCAGACCCGGATCCGCCGATCTGCGACTTATATCCCGCTCTCGAAGAGTGCAAGGAAGAGCCTAATAAGCCGGACCCGGATCCGCCGATCTGTGAGGGTGATGAATGCAAAAATGATAAGCCTGTTCCACTCCCTGGTTGTGAAGAAGATGACGACCTGTGCGACGTGATTAGTGATGTCCCCGGTGATGAAGACGACGCTTGGGAAGACGAGGAAGAGGTTGCGCTGGAGATAATTGAAGGTTTGCTCGATGGCTTAAAGCAAGAGCAAATTGATCTGCTGTTGAGTTTTGATTACGGGCAATTGGCAAAGTTGGTGGGCAGTGGTTTAGCCCCACGGAATGTGGATGCTGCGGGTCGTGGTTTGGCGCTGCATAACAATTTGCTGGTGGACACGTTGTTTGATCGACAGCCGCTGCGTCAGTTCGAGGAACTGCTGATTGCAGAAGAAGTTGTTGAGCAGAGCGTTGTGGAAGACGAGGCCGTGATTGAGGAGTCGGCTCCGGTGCAGCCGTTGTGGCTGAAGCCTGAGGAGCTCAGCGATGGAGAAGCGGCTGAGTATGTGGAAGGCGCTGTTGAAAGCGTTGAGGTTGCCGATGCTGATGCTGCGGTAGCAATCGAGGTAGAAGAAGAAGCCGTTGTTGTTGAGTTCGACGGCGTCCGCCTTGTCGACCAGCAGGATGACGAACTGGATCTGGCCAAGCGTGAGGGCGTGAGCGCCTGGGTGAAGGGATTCGGCGGCAACAGCCGGGCTGATGACTCATCGATTCTCTACAACGACTACAGCTTGACCGCCTACGGCACCAGCTTTGGTGTGAATGTGGCGCTGAGCGAGACGTTCCAGATCGGCGCCTATGCCAATTACGGCGATCTGAACGTGAACCAGCACAGCGGCGAGACCGGTGGCGGCAGCTGGAACCCTGAGGGCTGGGGTGGGGGCTTAACGGCCCAGTACTCCGCCCGCCATTTCTATGTGCAGGGCCTGCTGGGGGCGAGTGAATTCAGCGGCGAGCAGTCGCGCAACATCCTGCGGATCAACGACGATCTGGGTGGCAATACGGCCCGGGGTGACAAGAGCGTCACCAGCTACCTGGGCGCACTGCGGATCGGCGCACCGTTCAAGACCGGTGGCGTGGTGCTCGAGCCCCAAGGGCAGGTGGTGTGGACCCGTAACCATGAACAGGGATTCTCCGAGACCAGCGGAACGGAGAACCTGCGGTTGAAGTACAAGAGCCGCACAACGAACTTTGCCGAGACGGAGCTGGGCATGAAGCTGTCGGTGCCGATCCGCACCGGCGAGCGGGGACTGCTGGTGCCGAGTGTTCGGGCGGCCTGGCTTGCGGACTGGAACCAGGGCAATGAAGGCCAGGAGATCGGCTACAAGTTCACCAACAAGACGGTGAATTTCGATTCACAGCTGGGCACCGAGAACGGTGCGTTGATTGAGGCGGGTCTGGACTACACGGTGCAGAACTTCAACGGCATCTCGGTGAAGCTGTATGGAAGAGGTGGCATGGAGTTCTGGGCGAGCGACCGTGGCACGACCTGGCGCGCGAGCGGCGGCATGACCTGGCAGTTCTGATGTCGTGGTCGTCCTCCAGGGGTGTTGGATGCCTGCGGAGGGTTAAGGACTGGCCCTGGCCCAATCTGCAGGCTGAATGAGCGGGAACAGCGCATCCTCCCGTTCCAGTTCATCCAGCCAGCTCTCCTGAAGATCCTCGCGGCCATCGATGGCCGCCATCAAACGCCAAAAACGCTGGAGGTGACGTTCGATGCGTTCCTTCGCCAGTTCTGTGGTGGTCCCTGCTCTCAGGATGAAGCTCCAGTCCGACGACTGCGCTAAGAGAAGCTCTCGCCCTGCTTGATGCAGCAGGCGCAGATCCGATTCGCTGCCAACGCCTCGGCTGCAGCGCTCCACCATGGCGCGGCCGGCCCGGCTCCATTCAGGAATGATCCACGCATTGGTTTCGTTGAGCCAGTAATCGTGGAAACCACCACGCCCCCAACTGGAGGGACAGGGATTGCACAGTTGCAGATTGGGTTGGGCATTCAGCACGCTGCGCAGACTGGTGAAGCGAATGCCTTCGCTGGGTCCCTGTCGAAACAGCTCCGCCAGGAACCGGGGACCTTCGAACCACCAATGGCCAAACAGTTCGGCATCAAAGGGCGCCACGAGAAGGGGTTCGATGGCCATGCCTGCCTGCAACCGATCCAGTTGTTGACGACGACCTTGGAGGAAATGCTGGGCATGCTCGCAGGTGCGTTCCATGGCCCGGTTGGGTTGGTAAGGCTGCTTGCCATCGAGCCCACTGCTGGGATTGCTGACGCGGTGCAGCTTCAGGCCAAGGGGTCTGCCGGTGGGTAGCCCCTCGGCGGCAACGGTTTCCGCTGGGAGATCCCAGCCAAGGTCCCGGTGAAATTCCCGATACCAAGGATCTCCTGGATAGCCATCCTTGGCGGACCAAACCGGAAGCGTGGCGTCGCTATCCCGGCCAAAGAACGCCACGCCTTGACGGCTCACGATTGGGGCGTAGACGCCGTAGCGCGGTCGAGGTTCGGCGTGGAGTAGACCATGCCCATCGAGGACGGCGTAGCGCAGACCCGCATCCCGCATCCAGTGGTCAAGACCTTCGTAGTAAGCGCATTCCGGCAGCCAGATTCCCAGTGGGCGTTCTCCCAAAAGCCGGTGATGCTCCCGCACAGCCGTGCGGAGTTGTGCACGCACCGCCTCCGGATGCTCGCGCAGCAGGGGCAGGTAGCCATGGGTGGCACCACAGGTGAGCAGATCCAGCACACCTTGGCGTTGGAGGCCTGCGAAGCGACCGATCAGATCGCCTTCACACTGATGCCAGGAGCTCAGGTGGCGTTGGAAGCTGTCAGCCAGGTGATCGGCGGCGTCCTTGCGGTTGTCTGGCGTTTGGTTCAACAGGCTGAGGCGGGCCTCAATCCAGGCGGGGAACCTCTGCTGCAGGGTTCGATCCGACAGCAGCGACAGCAAGGTGGGTGAAACCCCCATGGTGAGTTCGGGTGCCAGCTGCGGATCGGCTGCTGCTGCCTCCAGGGTCTCCAGCAGCGGTAGATAGCACTCGATCAGCGCTTGGAAGAACCAGTCCTCTTCTAGAGAGTGTTCTTCCTCTGCCCGGACATAGGGAAGGTGTGCGTGCAGAACAAGAGCGAGTGCTCCGGGTGCCACGGTCCCGTCCCATCAACCGTGTGAATGTACCGGTATTCCTTGCGGGTTTCGCAAGAATCGACACGCACACTCGCTTAGACTGGCCTAACTCATAGTCATTCCGACTAAATCGCGTCGAGGCTTCCGCCATGGCCCACGATCCAGGCCGCGTTCTGATCTTCGACACCACCCTCAGGGATGGTGAGCAGTCTCCTGGAGCCAGCCTCAACCTCGAAGAAAAGCTGGCGATTGCTCAACAGCTCGCCCGGCTCGGAGTGGATGTGATCGAGGCTGGTTTCCCCTTCGCCAGTCCCGGAGATTTTGCTGCTGTGCAACGCATCGCCCAGCAGGTGGGCGGCGACAACGGACCAGTGATTTGCGGACTGGCTAGGGCCTCCCGTGGCGACATCAAAGCCTGTGCGGATGCCGTGGCGCCTGCACCCCGTAGGCGGATTCACACCTTCATCGCCACCAGCGATATCCATCTAGAGCACAAGCTGCGCAAGAGCCGTAAGGAGGTGCTCGCCATCGTCCCCGACATGGTGGCCTACGCCCGCTCCCTGGTGGATGACGTCGAGTTCTCCTGCGAGGATGCCGGCCGCAGTGATCCGGAGTTCCTGTACGAGGTGATCGAAGCTGCCATTGCAGCCGGTGCCAGCACCATCAACATCCCAGACACTGTCGGATACACCACCCCGAGCGAATTCGGTGCGCTGATTGCTGGTATTGACCGGCATGTGCCGAACATTGCGGATGCGGTGTTGTCCGTGCATGGCCATAACGACCTGGGGCTGGCGGTGGCCAACTTCCTCGAGGCGGTGAAAAACGGTGCGCGTCAGCTCGAATGCACGATCAACGGCATTGGGGAGCGGGCTGGAAATGCGGCTTTGGAAGAGTTAGTGATGGCGTTGCACGTGCGACGCCGCTTCTTCAATCCCTACTTTGGGCGTGAAGAAGATTCACCGACCCCGCTCACGGCGGTGCGCACCGAAGAGATCACCAAGACCTCTCGTCTGGTGTCCAATCTCACCGGCATGGTGGTGCAGCCCAACAAGGCCATCGTTGGTGCCAATGCCTTCGCTCATGAATCCGGAATCCACCAGGATGGTGTTCTCAAGAATCGCCTCACCTATGAGATTGTCGACGCACGCACTGTTGGTTTAAGCGACAACCGGATCTCCCTCGGCAAACTCAGTGGTCGCAGTGCCGTGCGTGCCCGTCTGGAAGAGCTGGGCTACAACCTCAGTCGGGAGGATCTCGACGATGCTTTCGCGCGATTCAAGGATTTGGCCGATCGCAAACGAGAGATCACCGACCGTGATCTTGAAGCGATCGTCAGCGAGCAGGTGCAGCAACCGGAAGCTCGCTACCAGCTGAAGCTGGTGCAAGTGAGCTGCGGGAGCAGCCTCAGCCCAACCGCCACCGTCACCCTGGCGGATGAGGATGGAGAAGAGCAAACCATGGCCTCCATCGGGACTGGACCGGTGGATGCCGTTTGCCGAGCGCTGAATGCCTTGGCTGGGGAGCCGAATGAGCTGGTGGAGTTTTCAGTCAAGTCTGTGACCGAAGGCATTGACGCCATGGGTGAGGTCACCATCCGCCTGCGACGCGATGGGGAGCTGTATTCCGGTCATTCCGCTGACACCGATGTGGTGGTGGCAGCGGCTCAGGCCTTTGTGAATGCGCTCAACCGTCTTGTCGCCGCCGCGGCCCAGCCGGCTCTGCATCCTCAGCGGGATGCGGCCCCCCTGGATTCGAGCCCAGCACGTTGACGTTGATGCAGGCATCCCCAGGCCGTGCCGGCGTTCGTCTCGGTGCTCTGCTTCAGCTTCTGGTTCTGATCCTTCTGGCGCTGGCCGTTTTGGTGCCCCTGCTCTGGCTGGTGAGCACTTCGCTCAAAGGACAGGCGGAGGACATTTTTACGAGCCCTCCGGCACTACTTCCCGCCCAGCCCAGTCTTGATGCCTACGTTCGTTTGTTTCAGGACAACCCTCTGGGTCGTTATTTGCTCAACAGCGCGATCGTGAGCCTGGTGGCGGTGGTGGCCAACCTTCTCTTCTGCTCATTGGCGGCGTATCCCCTTGCGCGCATGCGCTTCGCCGGTCGTGGCCTCGTTCTTGGGCTAGTGGTCGCCACGATTCTGATTCCCTTCCAGGTGGTGATGATTCCGCTTTACCTGCTGATGGTTCAGCTGGGACTGCGCAACACGTTGCTGGCCTTGGTGATCCCGCAGGCCGCGACCGCCTTCGGGCTTTATCTCCTTCGCCAAAGCTTTCTAGGTGTGCCTGTGGAGCTCGAGGAAGCAGCCCGAATGGATGGTTGCAGCAAGCTCGGGGAGTGGTGGAACGTGATGATTCCGGCTGCGCGTGCCGACCTGATCACCCTGGCGATGTTCGTGTTCATCGGCACTTGGAGTGATTTCCTTTGGCCGCTTGTGATCCTTGATGATCCACAGCTGTTCACACTGCCCTTGGGTCTTCAGCAGTTGGCCAGCAGTTTTTCCCTGGACTGGCGGATGGTCGCAGCCGGCTCGGTGGTGTCGATTCTTCCGGTGCTGCTGTTGTTCATTCTTTTGCAGCGTTTCATTCTTCCCAGTGCCAGCGGTGATGCCGTTAAGGGTTGATGCTGGGCTCCGGTGGTGCTTGCAGAGTGTCCGGACTTTGGAAGGGGCCAGGGTTGAGTCGCTCCAGCAACCTTCGCTCGCGTTCTCGTGATCCGCTGCGCCAGCTCTCAAGATCGAAGATCTTTCCCTGCAGTCGCCGTTGCCGGGCTTGTAGGGCGCCTAGCTGCTGTTGGAGGAGCTCTTGACTGGTTTTTTGCTCTGCGCGGTCAAACCCTTCCAACTTTTCGACGCGATCGACGAGCTCCTGCAACATCAAATTCTGGCGTTGAACGGCTTGCCAGAGCACCACAAACAAAACAATCAGCAGTGGGATCCCCGCGGTGGGAAGGATGAGCCAAAGGCGTTGTTGCATGGGAGGTTCGGCGGCTCAGTTTCAAGTTTGAACGGATCTTTGGCAGCTGAATCCTGTGGAACTGGGATCGCTGCCAGCACCGTTCTTGAACTTCACCTGATTGATCTGTCTGCCTTGAGTGATGGTAGGAGGCCTCAATATCTTGGCCCCGCTGCTGGCGAATGAATCGGCGGTGAAGACTGGCTTGGAGCTCGTGGAAGGACCGTCTACTGCGAAATCGGTGTTCCATTGGGTGTGGCCGATGTTCTTGGCGTTTCCCACCCGTTTGTTGAGAGGGTCACTGTTGCCGTCACCGCCAACGGGTGGCAGAACACGGCAGGCGGCCTGCATGGCGGACCGACCGAGGTCGAGCCTGATCAGGCTGGTTCCAAGGCTCCGTGCAGCGGTGCTCAGACGGTCCAATGCCATTGGGCGTAGCAGCACTTTTGCGATGTCTAGCAATGGTCTGATGAAATGAGTTCTGTGCACGTGAGGCTGCTGCCCTTGTCTCTTCAGGATCTCGATGCCCTGCTGCAACGTCGAAAGGATGAGCCTGAACTGGCGCAACGTTTGTCGGAGCCCTTGTCGTTGGAGACCCTGATCGCGCTCGGACGTGAACGTGATCTGGTGATTACGGAAGAGGATGTTTTCCTGGCGCAGCAGCGAGAAGAGTCGACGGTGTCGTCTACCGAGTTGCAGCGACGCATGGCTGATGAGTCCAGACGCCTGCGCCATTTCATCCAGGGCTGAAGTTCACCCTTGAGACCATCGCCCGTGATTTGCGTCTGAGTTTCCTGACCGGTGTGTCTGGATGGCGTCACACCACCTACGAACGGTTTGGTGTTTTCAGGTTCATGGCTACTTTCACCATCACCCTTGAGGGCGGCAAAGATTTCTCCTGTGCGGATGACCAATACATTCTGGACGCAGCAGAAGAGCAAGGAATTGATCTTCCTTATTCCTGTCGCGCTGGAGCTTGCAGCACCTGTGCTGGAAAAGTGATCTCTGGAAGCGTTGATCAGACCGACCAGAGCTTTCTTGATGATGAACAGATGGGCAACGGATTTGCCCTGCTATGTGTGAGCTATCCGCTATCGGATTGCACCATCAAGGCCGAGGTGGAAGACGAGCTCTGATCAACTTGGTGGGCCTCGCTCACCAAATCTTTAATCCATCCTCACCACGTCGGGCGTCTGACCGAACACTTGGCCGATCCAGATGGCATGGGTGACAGCACCGTCATGGGTGTGGAATTCCCACGCCATTTCAGGATTGGTGCTGCGTTCAATTTCTTGACTCTCCTCGTTAACGCGCAAATAGTCACCTGTGCCCTCATGGCGAAGGACGTAGCGCTCAAGGCGTTGCGTTCTCATCACGGATGTCATCTTGTCCTGATCAATGCCTAGCCAGCTCTCTGTGGCTGGTGTCATCCACTTCAGCTTTTTGTGGGTTTTTCGTTGATCGATTGATTCTCCGTCTCTTGGTAGCGGGTGCTGCGAATCCAGATCAGCGGATCGGAGAGGGTCAGGCGCATCTGGTAGCCGCTATTGCGAAACCAGCGCTGCTCGCTTGGCATCATCAGCGTCGGCTGGCATTGCCAATGATTGTTGAGGTACATCTCGATGAGGTCAGGGTCCGGCGGTGAGTCCTGTTGCCAATGAACCAGCGCCAGTTCTCTCGTTTCGGAGGTGAGTGTGGCGATCCGTCCATTGGGGCCTGCGTCCTGGTCCGGTTGGACCTGTTCATGAAGCTGTTCTCGGGCCACGAAAAGGCGAAGCGGACTCTCGGTGTCCCGCCCTTCCAGGCAGTACTTGTCGAGGTAGAGCCTCCTGGCACGAGCAAAGAGAGGCGCAGGAGCTCGAGTGAGCAGTGCCTCGTAGGCGTCAGCGAGGACTTGGCTAGGCATCGCGTGAAGGCGGCTCGGTTCAGCATCCGGGATGGCGGGACCGCCTGTGCCGTGAAACACTGTAGACAGATGCAGAAGTGGACATGCCCGATTCCGGTCGCCCGATGTACAGGCTCGTGGCGCTGGATGGAACACCGCACCCAGTGCTGGATGCCCCATACGAGTCTGTGGCGGCTGCTGAGGCGGCAGCCAGTCGCTGGTGTGCCGGTCAGGGACGATCCCTTTCTGTTTGTGAGCGTGGCATGGCGCTTGAGGTGCAAACCCGATGTGGTGAGTGGCGCACGCTCGGATATCCCAGTGCTTGTTTAACGAGTGAGCCGGAGCTTGGCGGTGGTCGATAAGGAATGCATGATGGCTCGTTGAAAAGGGGCCTTGCGTCCTCTGGCTTCCAGATCAAGCATGGTCGGGTGTGAAAGGCGCGAGCCATGAAAGTGAGTGTTGATCTCTGCCTGGTGCCGCTTGGGGTTGGTGTTTCTCTGGCTCCCTATGTGGCGATGTGTCAGGAGGTGATTGAGTCCTCAGGGCTCGAGCATCAATTGGGGCCTGATGGAACCGCGATTGAGGGTGATTGGGATGCCGTTTTCGCCTGCGTGAAGGCCTGCCATGTGCGGCTTCACGCTGAGGGGGTGCCGCGTTTGCATGCTTCGTTGCGGGTGAACACCCGGATCGATCGCGTCCAGTCGTTTCGCGACAAGGTGGAGAGTGTGCGCCGATTGGCGCCTTGAATTTGACGAAAGGGATGCCAATTCTGTCCAGCGCGTCTTGAATAAGACCAGGGATTGGATGCTTCGCTTTGCTGGGTCTTCCTCCACCAAGTCGGGTGCCTGTCGCTGTCGCGCTGGTGCTGGCATTGTTGGCCCCTTTCCATCCAGGCCGCGCCAAGGCGGACACGTGGGATCGCATCGGTCGCTATGCCGCTCTGATTCGGCAAGCGGGTACAGACACGATGGTGGCCAAGGATTGTCCAGAGACGCTGCTCGGGGCGTTTCATGCTCCCCAGAATGCCCTGCTTCTGTGTGCCAACAACCTCGAGGATGATCCGCTGCAGGTTTGGGTGGTGCTGGCCCATGAGTCTGCCCACGTGATGCAGCATTGCCACGGTGCGCCGCTGCTGGAGGACCATCAGGTGGGCCATGCATTGGCGAGGATTGAAGCCCAATCCACTTTGGCGTTCCAGGAGCTGAGGCTCTATCACCAGTCTCAGCGCCGTGATGAGATCGAGGCACGCCTTGTGCAGGGCATGCCCCCTGCAGAGGTGGAAGCGTTGTTCCGCAGTTTCTGTGCCGATGAGCTGCGTGGGGGCGGTCCCATCTCACCTCAAGAATCACCGTTCTCCCCACCTTGATGACTGCCATGAAGGAGGAACCCATCACCCCTTGCGCCGGACCCACGCTCGATGCGCAAGGCCGCCTGACCTACATCGGAGAGGACGGCCAGCGCTACGTGGTTCTGGATGCGCTGGAGCTGGATCACCAGACATCCCTGCGTGTGGCCGATGCGCTGCGCGATGCGGGGTTGTTATTGGATCAGATCGAGAGCCTCGCGCAACGTTGGATGAATCAGGTGTCCGCTGAGTCGCTCAGTCGCGAGGACGCACTCAATCTGCTTCTGGCGACTCTTGAAACCGACCTGGACGATGAAGCCGCATCCGCGGATGGGGTCATCGATTAATCGGCAGACCGTACGGTGAGCGCTTCGGTTCATGCTTTCTATGGGTCCCCGGATGCGCGGTTACTGGTTCATGACCTGGATCGGTCTGGTGGCCAATCTCTTGGCGCTTCCTGCAATTGGTGTGCTGGCCTTTCGATCGGATCACTCGGCCGGTTTTCAGGCCACCAACATCAGCCTGGCTTTTTCCCTGGCCTGGCCAGCGACGATCGTCGGCATCGTTGCCTGTGCCGGTCTGTTGGCGCAGCGACGCTGGGGCGTAATTCTGGCGATCGTGGCGCTCTCGATGAGCCTGGCGGGAGCCCTCCCCTACGGCATCGTTCGCCTGGCCTTGGGAGCTCAACCTGCCATCGGTCTTTGGTCGGTCCTACTGGCCGTGCTCCACTTGCTGGCCCTGATCTATTGGTGCCGTTCCGAACACCGGCGGGGCGGCCGGCTCTGATGGGTGAGCTGTCTGGCATCCCGCTGGTGCTTGCTCATCCACGCTTTCTCGTGGTGCAGAAACCTGCAGGTCTGCTCAGTCAGCCAGGACTCGGGGCCCATCAGCAGGATTCGCTAATCACGCGGCTCCAGCGCGAGTGCAAGGGGTTGCGTTTGGTGCACCGTCTGGATCGCGACACCTCAGGGCTGGTGGTGGTGGCCCGCGACCAAGACAGCTTGCGTGATCTGAGTGCGCTCTTTGCGGCCCGCCTGGTGCAGAAGTTGTATCTCGCTGATGTGGTGGGCACGGTTGGCAAGCACCAGGGTTGCCAGGATCAACCCTTGGCTCGGCTGGAGAGGCATCCACCGCGCTATGGCCCGCACCCCGATGGCAAACCCTGTCGCACACTCTGGCGACAACATGCCCGTATGCCTGGATTAACCCGCCTTTGGTTGCGCCCGCTGACCGGCCGTTCCCATCAGTTGCGGGCCCATCTTGCAGCAATGGGAACACCAATTGTTGGTGATCCCATCTATGGAGGCTCCGAGAGCAGCGGCCTTGGGCCGATGCGGTTGCACGCGCTGGCCTTAAGTTTCCCAAATTTTGAAGGCCGTGGTCGTGTGCGGGTCAGGGCGCAATTCCCAAGCTGGGCTTAGGCGGAGAACCGTCGTTTCGCAGGAATCGGATAGGGGATGCGGCGGTGACGCATCCGTCGCCATACACGCACGAAGGAGTGCATGACCAGCTCCAGTTCAGCCCGGCTGAGACTGCTCTGCGCCAGCTGACCATCGCTAATCCGAGCTTCGACGATCCGCTTGACCGTGTTCCTGGCTTCCTGTTCGCTGGTGTCGGGTGGCAGGGAACGCAGAGCGGCCTCACAGCCATCGGCCAGCATCATGATCCCCGTCTCTTTGGAACGTGGCGTTGGTCCGTGGTAACGGAATCGTGTTTCCGCAACGCTGGGATCCTTCTCGCGGGCCTGGTGAAGGAAATAGCCCATCCTCAGTGTCCCCTGATGCTCAGGAATGAAGTCGGCGATCGGGCGAGGCAGGCGGTGACGGCGCGCCAGTTTGAGGCCCTCGTCCACATGGGCCTGCAGTACGCCGGCGCTGGCCAGAGGGTCGTTCAGTCGGGTATGGGGGTTCTCCCCGCTGGTCTGATTCTCGATGAACCAGTCGGGTGCATGCAGCTTGCCCACATCGTGATAGAGCGAGCCCGTGCGGATCAGATCAACATCGGCACCAATGGCACGGGCTCCCTCCTCGGCGAGTCCGCAGATCATCAAGGTGTGTTCGAAGGTGCCAGGTGCTTCCGAAGAGAGCCGTCGGAGCAACGGTCGCTCCTGGTCGGCCAGCTCCATCAGCCGGGCCCGGGTCAGGAGGCCGAAGGAGCTCTCGAGCAGAGGAATGACCAAAATAGCCATCATCATCATCAGCCCGAGCAGCAACGCTTCTGGTGCTCGATCGCCTGCATTCGGGAGCAGCGGCATCCACGAACCAGTGAGGGATAAGCCCCCTTGAGAAGGCAGTAACAGCTCGGCCAGCCAAGCCCCAATCGGCAAGAGCACCGCCAATTGGAGGAGTTGAGCACGGCTGCGCAGGCGGCCCGCCTGAATGGCCGCAACGGTGGCTGTCGCGGCAGCAATCAGCAGTCTTCCCTCACCCAGTCCTGTCACAGGCGTCGGCCAGAGCAAGCTGGCCATGGCCATCCAGGCCAAGGCACTGGTGGTGCCTAACCCTTGCGCCAACAACAAGGTGGGCGGCACGATCACCGCCAGCGGGCTGACCGAGGCTCCGAACCACAGCTTGCAGGCTTGGCTCAGCAGTAGCAGCCCAAGCGCCAACAAGCCGTGGGGAGCCTCCAGGCAAGGACGTTCCCTGCGCATCACCAGCAGCAGCACACCGCAGCCGGCAAGCGCTTCGGTGAAATGGCTGATCCACAGCCCCAGCTTGGGGCGTCGATTGACCATGCCGAAAAAATCCAGAACGTCGTAGGCCTGAGAGCTGATTGGCTCCCCCTTCCGTGTGATCACATCGCCCTTGCTCACTTCAATCGTGGGGATTCCCTGCTGCGTGATCAATTCCTCAATCAGCCGTTGGCTGCGCAGGGGGTCGGTTTGCAGATTGCTCGCGCCTTGAAGCGTTGTCGTCAGCACCTTGCTGCCCAGGCTGAGCGCTCCTGGGCTCTTGGTGTCCTCGAGCCCCTGGAGTTGAAGTGCCGTCGCTTGCTGCAGCTGCTCCAGGGCGAGATTGTTGACCAGTCCCTGGCTAAGCATGCGTGCCAAGGCCCGGCGCAGGGCCATGTCCCATTGGCGACCTTGTTCAGGGTTGCGTTGTTGGAGCCATTGCTGTTCATCGGCCGAGAGATTGACGGGGCCGATACGCTCGGCCTCTTCGCTATTGGCCACCCGTTCCAGTTCGCTTAGATACCGCTCCAGCCGCATGCGGATCTGCTGGTTGTCAGCGGGATTGAGCACTTGAACAAAGGTGCTGGACCCAAGGCTGGATCGGCGTTGCTCCAGCGCTTCGCTATCCACGACCCGCGCTTCCTTGGGCGCTACGGCATCGAAAGGAGCGGTCAGTCCCGGTCGCAGATCTGGCTCCACCAGCCATGGCCAGCTTGAAACCAGCGCCACCAGCCCACACAGGATCAGCAGTGCACCTGTCTGCAAGCGGTTCCAGCGCAGCACGGGGCGACGTGGCGATTCGCTCCTTAGCCAGGATCTCCAGAGCCGTGTTAGGCGGTGCGAGCGCAACTCAATGGACGGCATCCAGACCAAACGCTAGCTCTGCCGGAGCGGCATGCTGGATTCAATGGCATGACAAGGCAATGGCCCTCAGATTGGATGGCAAGGCGCTGGCCAAAGAACTCGAACAGCGCTTGCAGACGCAAATCCAATCCGCATGCTCTTCAGCGGGACGTCCACCTGGATTAGCTGTTTTGCGGGTGGGGGACGACCCGGCTAGCGCGGTGTATGTCTCCAACAAGGAGAAGGCTTGTGCCCGGATCGGTGTGGACAGCTTCGGATCCCACCTGCCATCTGATGCATCAGCAGACCAGGTGTTGCAGGCCATCCGTGCTCTCAATGCCGATGGGCGCGTGGACGGGATCCTGTTGCAACTTCCCCTTCCTGAGGGGTTGGATGAAGCGCCATTGCTTGCTGCCATTGATCCGGAGAAGGATGCCGATGGACTGCACACCCTGAATCTCGGTCGGCTGCTCAAGGGTGAACCTGGGCCACGCAGTTGCACCCCGGCCGGAGTGATGGCGATGCTGCGCAGTCAGGGCATTGATCCATCTGGAAAGCGGGCTGTGGTGGTCGGACGCAGCATCCTGGTTGGCCAGCCCATGGCGCTGATGCTGCAGGCTGCCAATGCAACGGTCACGGTGGCGCATTCACGCACCCGCGATCTGGCCGCTGTGACCCGTCAGGCCGAGATCCTGGTCGTGGCCGCCGGTCGTCCCGAAATGCTGGGGGCTGACCACGTCAGTCCTGGCACCGTAGTGGTGGATGTCGGTATCCATCGCAGACCCGAGGGTGGGCTCTGCGGTGATGTGAAAGCGGCCGAACTGGAGCCGATTGCAGCAGCACTCTCGCCAGTGCCTGGGGGGGTGGGACCCATGACAGTCACCATGCTTCTGGTGAACACGGTGGTGGCCTGGTGTCGGCGACACCAGATCGATCACGATCTTGCCGATCTGATCGAGTGATGGTCCTGGGTTGGCCAGTGGCCTGACAGAATTCCGCCAGCATTGCGTTCCCCATGACCGCAACGGCGACAAGTCCTGAGGGTGTTCCGCCGTCGGGTGACCCCAAGCCCAGCTTTGACTTCAACGTTTACTTGAGCAGCGCCCGCGAACGGGTGGAAGCGGCTCTGGATGCCTCATTGGGGCCCGAGCGGCCGGAATCCCTGCGGGAATCCATGCGCTACTCATTGCTGGCTGGGGGCAAGCGCTTGCGTCCGATCCTGTGTCTCGCCGCCTGTGAGTTGGTGGGGGGCGATGCTGCACTGGCCATGCCCACAGCCGTGGCTCTGGAAATGATCCACACCATGTCGCTGATCCACGACGATCTTCCGGCGATGGACAACGATGATTTGCGGCGAGGCCGTCCGACCAATCACAAGGTCTATGGCGATGCCATGGCCATTCTGGCCGGTGATGCTCTGCTCAGCCGTGCCTTCGAAATGGTGGCGGTCCGCAGTGAAGGGGTGTCTCCCGATCGGCTGGTCCAGGTGGTGGGCGAGCTGGCGCTGGTGTCTGGTGCTCCAGGGCTGGTGGGCGGCCAGGTGGTGGATCTGGAAAGTGAAGCCAAACAAGTCGACCTGGAAACGCTGGAATACATCCATCTGCACAAAACCGCAGCCCTGCTGCGGGCCTGTGTGGTCACTGGTGCCTTGATTGGTGGTGCCGATGCCCAGCAGGTGTCGGCCATGCGTACCTATGCCAATGGCATCGGCCTGGCATTCCAGATCATTGATGACATTCTGGATGTCACGGCCAGCAGCGAGGTGCTGGGTAAAACCGCTGGTAAGGATCTGGTCGCAGACAAGACCACGTATCCGAAGCTTCTCGGCCTGGAGTCATCCCGATCCCGTGCTCTCGAGCTGGTGGCGGAGGCCAAGTCGGTACTCGACCCCTGGAAAGACAAGGCACAACCGCTTCTGGCCCTGGCTGATTACGTTGCTAGCCGCGACCGTTGATCATGGCGGTCATGACTGTGTCCATGCCGCTTCAGTTTCTCGATAACGCCGTCTTGGCTTGGGGCCTTGCGGCTTGTGGGCTGGCTCAGCTCTCCAAGCTGGTGATTGAACTGGTGCTCCACCGGCGGTGGCGGCCCGCGGTGTTGATCGAAACAGGAGGAATGCCCTCCAGTCACTCGGCTCTGGTGACCGGGACTGCGGCGGCTGCGGGCTGGCAGGAGGGGTTCAACTCGGCCGTGTTTGCCTTGGCCGCCACCGTGGCATTCGTGGTGATGTACGACGCCAGTGGTGTTCGCCGTTCCGCCGGTTTCACGGCGGAACGGGTGAATGCGCTGCCTGATGCCGTGTGGGACACAGTTCCTGAACAACCACTCAAGGAACGGCTGGGACATTCCCGCACCGAAGTGTTGGTAGGAAGCTTGATGGGGCCGGCGATCGCCTTGATCGGACTGACTTTTGTGGGTTCTCCGCTTCAGTTGGCGCACACCATCACCGACGCCCTGGGGTGACATCGCCTCCCCACGCCGAACTGAGCCTTACGCAGGATCAGACCCATGCTGCTGCTGCCTTCTCTGACTGGCTGCAGCAGAAGGATCCTGGCCTGCCGTTTGTTTTGAGCGGTTTCGCCGGTAGCGGCAAGACCTTTCTGTCCATGCGCCTGTTGCGTGAGGTGGAGGCCAGTGGTCTGTGCTGGACCGTGGTTGCTCCTACCCACAAGGCCGTCGGCGTGCTGCGCCAGGCACTCACACTCGAGGGCCTGCATCCGACCTGGTATCCCTCCACCATTCATCGCTTGTTACGACTGAAGCTCAAACGCCAGGGGGACCGGGAGCTCTGTGAAGCCACCGAGCAGACCGCCGGTGCCTTGGAACATCTGGGATTGGTGCTGATCGATGAGGCTTCGATGGTCGACAGCTCGTTGTTGTCGATCGCCTTGCAATGCGCCCATCCCTTTAAGACGCGTTTGGTGTTTGTTGGTGATCCGGCCCAGTTACCGCCTGTGGGTGAGAGCGATAGCCCCGTGTTTGCCATGAATCGGGCTGTCACCGCCTGCTTGCGCCAGGTCGTGCGGCATCAGGGCCCTGTATTGCAGCTGGCCAGTTGCCTGCGCGATGGACGGCTGCCCTGTGAAGTGCCACCAATCATTCCGCCTGTGCGCACCGAGCTCGGCCAGGTGGGGGTGTTAAACCGCAACGACTGGCTAGAGCGAGCCAAGGAAGGCCTCCGTCAGGCCGCGGCTTGCGATAACCCCGATGCTGCAAGGATTCTTTGCTTCACCAATCGCCGTCTGGAGGCGCTCGTGCCCCATGCCCGCCGGGCAATTCATGGCGACATGGCCGATCAGATGGCGGTGCTGCCTGGTGAAGTGTTGATCACCCGCACGGCAGTGATGGCCCCGGCTTCACGGGATAATGGTGAAACCGGTGAGGAGCCGGATCTGGTGCTGGGTTCCAACCGTGAGGTGGTGGTGGAAGACGTAGCGCCGGAACGCTGCGACTTGGCGGAGTTCGGTGTGGCTGGTGACACCCAGCTCTCGCTGGCTGGCCTTGGGGCACCCGTCATCGAAACTCTCAATGCCCGGGTGCGCAGCGGTGAATTGGAGCTCAATCTGCGCCTGCAGCCCCCATCCGGTAGCCAGGCCAGGCAGCAGTTGGATGCCCTGATGAAGCGTCTGGCCCAGGAGGCACGGGAAGCCGGCAAGCGCGGTGGACGGTCGTTGTGGCGCCGATACTTCCTTGTCAGGGATGCTTTCGCGTCGCTGGGGCCAGCCGCTGTACTCACGGTGCATCGCAGCCAGGGCAGCAGTTTCGGTGAGGTTTTTGTGGCGGATGATGTGTTCTGGCCGCAAGATCAGGCCTTAAGGCGGCAACTTGTTTACGTCGCGGTCAGTCGTGCCAGAGAGGGGGTCTGGCTGGCTGGCCGTTCTCCTTCCGCGGTGATGGCTGAGCGCTGGACATCAGCACTCAGGTCAGAGTGAGCCCGCTCACGCCTTGCCATCCCAGGTAGATCCCCAGGCCAAGGCTGAGGCCGCCCACCACCAGTTCACCGCGGGTGAAGAGCACAGTTTTACCCTTTTCCAGAAAAGGGATGACCTTGTCGCGACCAATCATCACAGCGATCAGGGGAGCCAGCAGAAACAGACTCGCGCCCACCGTGAAAGCGATCAGACCCACCGCTTCTTGCCAGGTGGGTAGCTGGGCAGACAGCACCACGCCGGCCGATTTGGCGAACAGCACGAGATCATCGGGGCTCACCAGCTCACCGACGGATCCCAGCAGCAGCAGCAGTGGCAGTGGCATAGCTACAAACCGGTCAATGCCCTTCGTCCAGCTCGGTGGCTCACCGCCTTCCGTGGCTGATTTGATCAATTCACGACCGCCAACGGCGATCAAGGCGCCACCTGCCAGCAGATCCAGCCCGGTGCGGTGATGGGAACCATGGCTCATGTCCAGCACAAGGGTGTGTCCCACTGTCACCAGCAGTGTCGCGGCCAACAGGGTGGTCACCACCCAGCCAGCGACGAACCAGCCTCCTCTCTTGATCGGTTGGGGGCCCAGCAGCAGCAGCAGCAGCACGGCGATGTGGATTGGGGATAGGCCAATGCCTGTGCCGTAGGCCAGCAATTCAGCCCAGAGGGTGGTGTCGCTCATCAGAACCGGCCGTCGACGAGTGCATGTCAGCGCAGGATCGCATGTTTCCTCCTTCCGCCACTCAGCACACCAAGGGTTGGCTTGCCGTTGGCTCAGCTTCGGATCTCGAACCAGTCGTCGCCGGTGATCGGGATCTGGGATGGCCTCACCAGGCGAACACGGGCGTCACTGGAGCCCTGCTCACACCACAGCCGCATTTCGTTGAGGGGTAGCGACTCGCCCTCCGCCTGAACTTCCACCCGTCCATCCGCGAGATTGCGCACCCAGCCGCTGAGCCCAAGCTCCATGGCGCGTCGCCTGCAGGCCTGTCTGAAGCCCACTCCTTGGACGTGTCCCTCCACCAAGAAGCGCCAGCGTTCCAGCAATCGGTTGGTTCGTTGACGATCGCTTCGGCTTACCCAACGGCGTCGTTCCGCTTCGCTGCGGACGCGAGCGCGGCGCGCCAACGGCATGAGATCGTCGAGGATCCGGCCCAGTGGAGGTGGACCCAGCTTGCGTGGAGGTTGGGTCTGTTCCATCCCTCAGCTCTTCGCTTGATCTTCCAACCTTCAACCTGCCACAGCGGTCCGGTTTTGCCCATCGTGGTATCGGCCTCTTGGCTTAAGTTCCAGCGATGAAATTCATGGCCCCTGAGTTGTTCTCCTCGGCGCATCAGCAGCGTGTCGCTTCTGACCTTGAGCGTGCGATAGCCCACCTGTAGGCGGCCTCGCTTGGCTTCAAAAGGGAGCAGCCCCGCCATTCGGTGCTGTCGGCCCTCAGGATCAGCCAGGCTCTGGCCGAGCAGCAACATGCCGCCGCATTCGGCATAGATCGGCTTTGTCTGAATCCAGCTCTGCAGGGCTGCAAAACTTTGTTCGCAGGTGCTGAGTCGGGCGGCATGCAGTTCCGGAAAGCCCCCCGGCAGCACCAGCCCCCTCGCCTCCTCAGGCGGTGGACCATCTGCCAGTGGGCTCCAGGGCAGCACAGGCATGTTGAGGGCTTCCAGACACTCCTGCATCTCTGGATAACGGAAGTGGAAGGCTTCGTCCTGCGCCACCGCCACGGGCAAGGCAGGCATTGGCTCTCCAGCCGTGAGGGCAGAGCTAAGCGCGGTCTGAATGGGATCGGGACCGGGAGAGGGAGCCTTGAGCAGCTCCTGAAACACGTCCATCGCTAGATGCTCTTCGGCGAGCTCGGCCCAGCGCTTGAGCCGTGGTTCGAGCTGTCGCAATTCATGCGCTGGTGCCAGTCCAAGGTGGCGACTGGGTAAGTCAAGGCGGGGATCGTTCGGCAGGCATCCCAGGCAGCGCACGCCGATCTGCTCGAGCACCTCCTCCAGCAGTTCTCGATGACGCAGGCTATTGACCCGGTTCAGTACCACACCCGCCAGCTGCAGGCGTGGGTCGAGCGCACGGAAGCCAGCCACAAGAGCGGCGAGTGATCGGGCCTGCCCTCCGGCATCCACCAGCAGCACAACGGGCAGTCTGAGCTGGATGGCCACATCGGCGCTGCTCCCTTCTGAACTGCAGCCAATGCCGTCATAGAGACCCATGACGCCCTCAATCAGGGCCAGATGGCTGCGACCTCCGTAGCCGTTAAAGCTCTGATTGACCCAGGCCTTGCCACAGAGCGGTAGGTCGAGGTTGCGGCAGGGTTGCCCTGCTGCAAGCGTGAGCAGCTGAGGGTCGAGATAATCAGGCCCAACCTTGAAGGGTTGAATGCTGCGTTGATGGTGCCTCGCCCAGGCGATGAGACAGAGGCTGAGCAGGGTTTTGCCACTTCCGCTCGCCGGAGCAGCGATCATGCAGGCCATGGTCTGAGCGGAACAACGACGTCAGGTCCCGCTCAGCGGGGGTTCAGCTGATCAGCTTGGCAGCCAATGGAGCCGCTGCTGCCAAGAGCGGATTGGTGGAGTCATGGCCGCCTTCTAGCAGGCGGGACACATCGGCTTCCACGGGCAGCTGCTGCACCGGCACAACCTCTTCAATCAGCTCCAGACTTGCCATGCCACCGGCTTCGAGGCGCATGCAGCCTCCGGATTCTGTGCAGAGAATGACGCACATCGCCGGTTGGTCATCGGGCTTACAGATCAGTCGGAGTCCCACAATTTGTCCGGGATGAATACTGGGCTGACCCATGGGAACTGGTGCCACACGCATCTTCACTGCGGTGCCATCAGGCCGCTTGAACGTGGCGGTGATGCTCTGGTCCGAATGGTGCTGATGGGTGTCCAGCGTCCAACCCAGGCGATCCGCGATCCAAGAGCCCAGCAGCAGGCCTTGCACCGGATGATCGCCCTCGACGTCAATGTCGAGCTGCACCACGTGGCCCAAGGCATCCCGCCGGTGCGGCGGATCAAACACCATCGCCAGCGTCTGATGCCAGCTGCCCAAACGCAGCCAATTGAGATCATTGACGGCCTGATTGGCTGCGATTCTGTCGGCGAGAAGACCGAGGCAGAGCCTGGGGTCTCCCAGTGCTGAATCGAGGATCAGTCGCCGTGGTGCGCTGGCCAGTTGCTGCAGCAAATCGGGGGCCTCATCGAGGGCTCCGTTCCACCAAACCCAAGCGGGCAGTTCCTCGGGCAAGAGCGGATCAAGGATTGACAACCCTTGCACCAGAGATGGCTTTCCACCGCGTAGCACCACCACATCTCCGCAAACCGCTGTTCCGCCACCTTCCTCTGGAAGTGGGCAATAGGCGGCCACGAGGGTTTCCATCGGCTGCTCTGCTTTCAGACTGGGCGCAAGGGTGATCAGCCGGCGTGGACGCAAATGGCTGAGGACCGCATCCACATGCTGACCACGGAGATCTTCACTGGTGTGATCGCCATCCATCTGACTCAGGCAACGGGCCACGGCCTCGGTCAGTGGTGGGGTGCTGATGGGCAGATCGCCGTCGACCACCGCCTTGCGTCCCGCTTCGATCAGCTGCGTTCGTTGCACACCGGTGATGGGCCCATCCAGCCGCCCCGTCCGAACCAGTTGCTGTTCCACCCAGGCCGGTTGCCAAATCAATAGGCAGAAGGTGTGCGCCCCGGTGTTGTTGGGCTGATCGCGTGACCAGAGCTGTTCCAGGTAGTTGGGAACTTCCGAAGGCGGAAGCTCTAGAGGGGTCTGAAGGGTGAGCTGGGGAGACATGGCGAACCGTTGGGTGGAGCAGGTCGGAGAGGGCGGATCAGGTCAGGGTCGGCGCCACAGCAATCCGTCGCGTGCGAGCAGGGCATCGGAGGCCGCGGGGCCCCAGGTGCGGGATTCATAGGGATGGATCGGCAGCTGCCATGGGCTGTCTTCGATCAGTTCCAGCAGAGGGGTGTAAAGGCGCCAGGCGGCTTCGACCTCATCACTGCGGGTGAACAGAGTTGGATCGCTCAGCATGGCGTCTGCCAGGAGCCGCACATACCCCTCGTCGGAGGGTTCTCCAAACGACTCGTCGTAGGAAAACTCCATTTCCACCGGGCGGCTGCGCATGCCGGAACCGGGTGACTTCACTTCGAATTTGAACTCTGCGCCTTCATCGGGCTGAATGCGCAGGATGAGTTGATTGGCAGTGGGCCCGCCTCCGGCTGCATCGAACAAATGCACCGGCGCTTCGCGGAAGGTCAGCACCACTTCGCTCAGTCGTTTTGGCAGGCGTTTCCCCGTTCTGACGTAAAAGGGCACCCCCTGCCAACGCCAGTTGTCGATGAACAGCTTCATCGCCACATAGGTTTCCGTGGTGCTGTTCGGGTCGACCCCGTGCTCCTGGCGATAACCAAGCAAGGGAGATTCATGCGTGCCCCCTGGTCCGTACTGGCCGCGGATGCAACAGTTCCAAGGCTCGTTCTCATCGGCCAGGCGTGCGGCTTGCAGAACCTTGGCTTTTTCACTTCGGATCGCTTCAGGATCAAAGCGCCCGGGGGTTTCCATGGCCGTGATGGCCAGCATTTGGGTCAGGTGGTTCTGCACCATGTCCCTGAGTGCACCAGAGGTTTCGTAGTAGCCAGCGCGTTCCTCCACGCCAACCGTTTCTGCCGCTGTGATTTGGACGCTTGAGATGTAGTTGCGATTCCAGATCGGCTCAAAAATGGTGTTAGCGAACCGCAGAACCATGATGTTCTGAACAGTTTCCTTTCCGAGATAGTGATCGATCCGGAAGATCTGGTTTTCCTGTCCGCAGCTCTGCACCACGCGATTGAGGGCTTGGGCACTGCTGTAATCCCGACCAAAGGGTTTTTCGATCACCACCCGGCTGCGCTCCGGGTCTTTCAGCAGGCCTGCATCGGCGAGGGCTCTGCAGCCGCCGGCATAAAACTTCGGAGACACCGACAGATAGAAGGTGCGGTTGTTGCGAGTAGCCCTCAACCGGTCGATTTCATGCAGCCGATGTCCCAGCTTCACCAGATCTTCGGGTTGCTGGAGATCCACGGGCTCGTAGAACATGCCCGCTGAGAATTGTTCCCAGGCCTCAGGATTTTCCGCGATGGTGCTCTCCATCGCGGCTGCCATCTTTTGGCGGAATTCGTTGTCGCTCCATGGCCTGCGAGCGCAGCCGAGCAGTGCGAATTCACTGGGCAGTCGTCGTTGCTTGAAGAGCTCAAAGAGCGCCGGTACCAGTTTGCGGTGGGTGAGGTCACCGCTGGCTCCGAAGATCACCAGACACTGTGGGGCGATCACGCGCTCTTGACGCAGCCCCACCCTCAACGGGTTCGTGATCGTTGCGCTCATGGCACTGCAATCTCTGTCGCAGGTTTAACCAGGAATCCTCGAGATGACAGTGCCGCAGCACATCACGCCATGATTTGTGGCCGTCTCGTCACAACTTCGACACGCATTAAAAAACCCGCCATTGGGCGGGTTCGGAGCATCCAATCAAGAATGAACCAGGCTTTGGCGTGTCATCAATACGTTTCGACATGCCAGCGGTCGGCTTTTTTCAGCTGCGGTCGAAGTTCGGACCAGTCGAGTCCCTTGGCCGCAGCGGCAGCGGTCATGGCTTCATCGATGCCGGGCTCCATACCGCGCAGACCGCACATGTAGACATGGGTCTTGGGATCCTCGATCATCGAGAAGATCTCTTCGGCATGCTCCAACACACGGTCCTGGATGTACATACGACCACCCTTGGCATTCTGCTGCTCGCGACTGATCGCCTTGGTGTAGCGGAAGTTGTCGGGAAACTCAGTCTGATAGTGCTCGAAGTCGGCGTCGTAAAGAAGATTTGGTGTCTTGGGTGCGCCCATGAACAGCCAGGCTTTGCCTCGGAAGGTCCAACCGTTCTTTTCGCGCTCTGAAGGGTCGAACATGCGACGCAGGTAGGTGCGCATCGGAGCGATGCCCGTGCCTGTGGCCAACATGATCACGTTGGCTTCCTCGTCGTCAGGAAGCAGCATTTCTTTGCCGACAGGACCTGTGATCTTGACCTTGGACCCAGGCTTGATGTCGCAGAGATAAGTGGAGCAAACGCCCTTGATCTGTTCGCCAGCTTCGTTCTGATACTCGAGTTGACGAACGCAGAGCGAGACGGTGTTGTCCTCCATGTTGTCGCCATGGCGAGTGCTGGCGATGGAATAAAGGCGAAGTTTGTGGGGTTTGCCTTTGGCATCCGTGCCCTCGGGAATGATGCCAATGGATTGCCCTTCGACGTACTCGAGGTGAGGATCGCCACCGCTGAGGTCGAAGGTGATGTGCTGAACTCGGCCGATGGCCCCTTCGTCCAAAAGGCTGTAGTTCTCGGTGACGGTGCCGATGAAGGGAGATTTCGGCTTGTAGAGATTGACGGGCACGGAGTTGTGAGCAGGTTTGGCGGCCTTGGCCTTGGTTGCGGTGGGTTTCGCAGCGGCCTTGGCGGGCGTCGGCTTGGGGGCCGGTGCATCAGGCGTTGCTTGGGCAGGAGCGCCGGCAGCCGTCACCGACTGAATGCGTCCGCCTGCAGCGTTGATGCGCTGGACAGTGGCCTGTAACTGGTTATAGGCAACATTGATGCGTTGTTCGGATCTGCGTTGAGAACCGGACTGCAGCCCAACGACGACCAACGTGAACATCCGTTCGTTGAAGGTGCTGGTACCCGCCGAGCTGACACGCATGAGTTGAAGGCTTCCCGTTCGAGACCGGGCGATCATAGGCGTGACGACTCAATTTCTTACCCAGCTGTCACAGGGTTGTTTCGGATGATTGGCTGGACGGACTGCGCACTTTTATTAGGATCTGGTTGTTACCTTTCTCAGGTTGAACTTCGCCGACCCCTTGCCGACTCTTCAGCGAGCAATCCGAGGCCGTCAGCAGACGATCGAGCAGACCGTGGAACGTCTGCCGCAAGGAGTTCGGCGTCTGGCTGTTCAATTGCGCACCCGCTACAGCGTTGAGCAGCTTTGGCAAGTGCTCACCGATTACGAGGGCCTCAGCAATTTCATCCCTAATCTCAGCCAAAGCACTCTGCTTGAGCGGACGGGAAACCGAGTCACCCTCTCCCAAGTTGGCAGTCAACAACTAGTTCTTGGTCTGAAGTTCTCCGCTGAAGTTCAGCTTGAGTTGACCGAGCACCGACCGGAAGGTTTCCTGCAATTCCGGATGATCAAAGGGGACTTCCGCCGTTTCGAAGGAGCATGGCGACTGCAGTCCGTACCCGATGAAACGTTGATGCTTTACGAGCTCACTGTTCAGGGCTGTTTGGGAATGCCCATTGGTCTAATTGAGCAGCGTCTTCGTCAAGATCTCAGCGCCAATTTGCTGGCGGTTGAATCAGAAGCAGAACGTCGATTCGCCTGATTCAGGCATTGCACACCGTCCCACACTGAAGAATTCAATTAAGAGTTAGGGTTTCACAACCGAAGATGCGGGGCGTCATTGTCATAAAAAAACACTCACCTTAGTGAGTGTTAGAAAATGATGACTGAAAGATCAGTACCCCCAAGGGGATTCGAACCCCTGTCGCCTCCGTGAAAGGGAGGTGTCCTAGGCCTCTAGACGATGGGGGCGAGGCCGTGATCTCAGGAGATCCCCCGAGCACTAAACGAAATTACGGGTCAGACGGACCCTCCGTCAAGACAGTTATGGACTTCTCTTGCCCCTGTCCGTGCCAGACCGGAACGTTGAAGGTGAAGCATGCGCCCTTGCCTGGTTCTGAAACCACCCAGATCCGCCCGCCGTGCACTTCAACGATGCGTCTGCAGACGGACAATCCGACCCCGAAGCCAGAGGTTCCTCCGGAGGTCTGCGGTAAGCGAACGCGGTCCAGAAAGATGCGTTGCTGCTCTGCCTCAGGAATCCCAGGGCCACTATCACTGACACTGACCTGAACCCATTGGTTGGTGCGATGCACCAGGGCCAAAGAGATTGTTCCTCCGTCTTGTGTGAACTTGAGTGCGTTCTCCAGCAGGTTGAGAATCACTTGGCGCATGCGTCGCTGATCGGCGTACACCAACGGCAGGTCCGCTGGGATGTCGGTGTTGACGGTCACGTCTCGTCCCAGCCAGAGCTTTTCCAGTTCGAGAATGGCCTCGGCGGCAAGGCTGGCCAGGTCAAGACGTTGTGGGTTGAACAGGGCTTCCCAGCGAGTGCTCCCCACTTCCAGGAGGTCTTTGGAGAGCAAGGCGATCTCTTCGAGCCGGCGTTTCAGCACATCACGGAAACGGTTGAGGTCGATCTGCCCCAGTTGTTGGCTCTGGACGGCAAGCGTTGCGGCGGTCAACGGGGTGCGCAGTTCGTGGGCCACCATCCGCAGCAGCCGCTCCTGGGACTGCAGACGGTCGATCAGTGTTTCGTTTTCCTGACGCAAGACCAGCAACTGATCTTCGAGTTGCAGTTCCCGCTGGGTGCGGCTGCCATCCAGTTCAGTGGGCTTGAGGCTTAAGCCAAGACCACTCACCACTTCATCCTGTTGCCAGCGTGGAACCCAGCCACGCAGCTGTTGAAAGATGCTGCTTCCAGCAAATACCTGTTTGGGAAGTGGTTGAAGTTTGACCAGGGCTGGTGTCACAACCAGACGGTGTAGTTCGAGCAGCTCCGGCTGCTGAACCGGATCTGCCACCTGGAGTGTCACGTCAAAGCCGCAGTCCTCATGCTCCAGAAACTGGATCAATGAACGCAGATCACCACTGGAAAGGTGATGACGACCTGCAACGAGGAGCAGTGTCAGCTGTTGACGTGGTGTGGGATCGATCCCGACCACCAGATGTGGCTCCGAAAGTTGAGCCTCACCTTATGGGTTTTTGCAAAGCGCAGCAGAACCGCTAAGACGATTTTGAACAGACTGTTGTCAGGTCAAACAGTTCATGCCCCTTCTCCCCGTTGAACGTCGCGGTGCTCAGCCTCCAGACGGAGAGCCTCCGGCTTCAACACGGGTGCATCTCGACAGCAATCTGCGCAGGTGGTTCGCACGCAACCTCGGTCTCTGGCGGTCGCGCCGCCAATACGTTTTCAAAAACGAGGAGGTTCTCTTCCTCGACATGATGATTCGGGTCGAAATTTTCGCTGAATCAAGAGTCGGCAAGCCGCGCTATCGAATGAGTTGGTGGCCGGAGCACGACACAGACTTTTTTGAACGGAAACCCCGCTACCAGCGCGAGGGTGTGATGGAAGCAACTTTGCTTGGACATCAGCTTCAACGCAGTCGTGCCTATCTCGAAGAAGTGGAAGCGCGCACGCAGATCCGTCAGGTGGATGAGCATGAAGTGGTGTTTGAGTCGCATTACCTCGATTGGGATGTTCAGGAATACACCCGTCTGATTGATCAGGATCGTTTCCGTTCCCGTGCCATCTACAGCTGGCAGAAAGGGGAATTGGAGATCGTTGAACACCACCATGAAACGCGTCTCGAGGATGCGTCAGCGCCCATCCCCAGCTGACCAACGAGGACGGTTTGCATTCAGTGCTGAAGCAGGTGGTGCGGAACCGATCAGATGCGGCACCATGGCCGCATTCTTAAGTCAGGACTCTTGACTTCCATCCGTCGAATCCGTGCAGCATTGGCTGCTCCCCTGGCTCTGATGCCGATCCTGCTGGGAGGTCCCGCAGCATTCGCTCAAGCTACGGGCCAGGCTACGAAACCTGCGTCGAATGAGGACGTGTTTCTCTACCGCGGCATGGGGTCTTCCTATGTCTGTAATGCCCGTACCGCAGGCCTTGAGTTTCCCAAAGCAGTTGGTATCGCCGCTGCCACCTACGTGCAGCTGCTCAATGGCCGTCACGGTGGCCTCGTTGCTTCTGCTGGCAGCAAAAAGCTCACCAACGAGCAGCTGTTTGCTGGGGCTGAATTCCAGATCATCACCGGTGCGATGCAGTTCTGTCCTGATCTCGTCCCCGAGGATGTGAAGGAAAAGGTGGAAGAAGCGATCGAGAAGCAGGCTGGCGCCAACTGAGATCAGCTTCAAATCAACGGATCCCTCCCGGCGGTCGCCGATGTGCAACGGCCGGGATCGTCCTGATGGGGTTTTCTCCCGCTTGAGTGAGGTTTTCCCTCCCACCGTTTGCTGCTGATGCGAGGCAGGATCACAGCAGCATGAGCTGGTCATGGTTTCCACCGCTGCACCCCAGTCCACGGTTCGTCTGAGTGATTACCAGCCATATCCGTTTCGTATTCCTGCCATCGCCCTGAATGTGGTCGTTGGCGAACAGCTCGTGACCGTGACGGCTGAGTTTCAGGTGGAACCGAAGCACGGCGGGGCGTCCAAAGCCATGGTGCTTCGGGGCGTTGATCTCGAGCTGGTGTCGATTGCTATCGACAACCAGCCTCTTCCGCCGGAGGCCTACTCCCTGGATGGTGACGGGCTGGTGCTCCCGAACACTCCCGCACACCCCTTTCAACTGACAACAGTCAGCCGCCTCGATCCCAAGGCCAACACGTCCCTGGAGGGGTTGTACGTGAGCGGTGGGATGCTCACAACGCAGTGTGAGGCCGAGGGATTCCGGCGGATCACCTTCCATCCCGACCGGCCCGATGTGTTGAGCCGTTTTCGCGTGCGCATCGAGGCCGATCGCGAGCGCTATCCGGTGCTGTTGTCCAACGGCAATCCCATCAGTTCGGACCCCTTGGCTGAGGATCCCTCGCGCCATGTAGCGATCTGGGAAGACCCGTTCCCCAAGCCGTCGTATCTATTTGCGCTTGTTGCCGGTGATCTCAGGGAGATCCGCGATCAGTATGTGACTGCTTCGGGTCGTGACATCACGCTCAGGCTTCATGTGGAAGCTGGTGATGAACCGTTTACGGCCCATGCCATGGCATCACTGAAACGGTCCATGGCCTGGGACGAATCGGTGTATGGCCTGGAATACGACCTCGATGAGTTCAATACCGTCGCTGTGCGCCACTTCAACATGGGCGCGATGGAGAACAAGGGGTTGAATATTTTCAACTCCAAATTGGTACTGGCTGATGCGGAGTCGGCCACGGATGGCGAACTCGAGCGGATTGAAAGTGTCGTTGGTCATGAGTATTTCCACAACTGGTCCGGCAATCGCATCACATGCCGCGACTGGTTTCAGTTGTCATTGAAGGAGGGCCTCACTGTTTTTCGAGATCAATGCTTCACTGCTGACCTGCACTCCGAGGCGTTGAAACGAATCGAGGATGCAGCGATGCTGCGCAACACGCAATTTCGAGAAGATGCTGGGCCGACCGCGCATCCGGTAAAGCCTGATGCCTACCAGGCGATTGATAATTTCTACACCACAACCATCTACGAAAAAGGTGCAGAACTAATCCGTATGTTGCGCACATTGCTGGGCCCCGAGCGGTTTATGCAAGGAACGCGCCTCTATTTCAAACGTCACGACGGTGAAGCCGCTACAACGGAAGATTTCGTGACCGCCATCGTCGAAGGAGCCTGCTCCGATGGTCAGGCTTTGGGATTTGACCCCGATCAATTCTGCCGTTGGTACCACCAGGCTGGAACGCCCCGGGTCACGGTCGGCTCGCAATGGAATGGCGAGGAGGGACGACTGACACTCACCCTGGAGCAGATCACGGCTCCCACGCCGGGTCAGCCGGAGAAGCTGCCGCTGGTGATTCCCGTGCTTTGGGCAGCCCTTCAGCCCAACGGTCGTCCTGGGAAGGAACGCTTGCTAGTGCTCGATCAGCAACGACAGACGGTGGTGATCGAGGGCTTGCCACCCGCAGCCAACCCCCCTGTTCTGTCACTGTTTCGCAATTTTTCTGCGCCGGTCACCTGGGATGCCGGTCAGTCAACGGACGAACTGTTTGCCCTGTTTGCAGGGGATGACGATGCTTTTGCGCGTTGGGATGCAGGACAGCAGCTCTGGAAACAGCTGATGCTGGCTCGTGCTGCCGGCACTCCTGCGCTTGCGCTGGAGACACGCATGCTGGAGGCGCTCCGTCAACTGTTGTCTGATCAGGGTGAGAAGGATCCGGCTGTGTTGGCCACGTTGCTGGCGTTTCCTGGACAAGCGGAGCTGGAAGCGCTCCAGACCGAAGCAGATCCTCCGGCCCTGGAACGCGCTGCCTGCGAACTACGTGCCCACCTGGGTTCCCAGCTGGCGTCGCTGCTGCAAGCTCGCCTGAATAGCGTGGCCTCAGGGCTAGAACAGCCTTGGCCTGCCGGTCAGGGAGAGCGCCAACTCACCGGATTGATCTGGAGCTGGCTTGCGGCTGCAGGCGATGCAACGGCGCGACTTTCAGCTGTTCAAGCGGTGCATGGTGCGTCGATGACCCTTGCACGCTCAGGCCTGCGGGCGTTGCAGCCGTTGGATTGCCAGGAACGTGATCAGGCCCTGAAGGCTTTTCACGACCGCTGGCAGGAGCGTCCTGTGATTTTTGACACTTGGTTTGCTTTGGAAGCATCGACACCACGCACCGATGCACTGGCGCGGGTGGCGGCTTTGCTGGAACACCCGAACTATGACCCGATGGCTCCGAATTCCGTGCGCGCGGTACTGGGCGGCCTTGTGGGCAATCCCAGGGTGTTCCACGCACTGGATGGCAGTGGATATCGATTCATGGCCGAGCAGATCATTGCCGTGGATCAGCGCAACCCGATTACGGCTTCACGTCTGGCCAAGGTGTTCAGCCGTTGGCGCACCTATGGCGCTGAGCGCCAAGCGGCTGTGAAGATGGCGTTATCAATTCTGGCTGAAGCAGACCTGTCCACGAACACACGAGAAGTGGTCAGCCTGATGCAGGCTTGATGGTTCGCTGGCTTGATTCCCCCGATTGCTGATTCGCGGAAATCCAGCCCACTGAGGCGCATTCGTGGCTACCAGAAGAGTGTCCTTCCTCTTGAGGGGTCATGGATTACAACTATGCGGTGTTCTGGCACGTCCCTCGGGGAGGTGCAGGCATTGATCGCCTCAGGGTTGCCGATGCAGATGAAGCACGCTGCGCCTGCAGTGAACGGCATCCAGGTGCCATCCTGGCTGCTTTCAAGAAAACGCAGTTCACTCCCGATGAAGTGAATCAGGTATTCATTGATTGGTTGAATTCGGTGCTTTGAGGGTTGATCAATCTTCTTGCTTAATTGTTTCGGACGAATCAATTGAGTACTTTCTTTTTTGGTTATGGTTGTGCAATTCTCTTTATTTATTTCATCTCTCCTGCTCTCAATGCATCCTGCCATTGCTGAAATTGAATCCAGTGCAGGTGATGTTTTTAAGACAAGCTGTATGGGTGATGAAAAAATAGATGACAGTGCTTATCGGGAGCAAAAATCAAAGTATTGTGATTGTGTCGCTGATTTTATTTACGAGCAGCAAACTGAAATGCCTCTGATGGAAGTGATCGGTATTTGCAAGGAATCTTATCCGCCATTGAGCTAGCGTTCGCTTCGGTTTTACCGATACGTTGATTGTGTCAATCAAGTTGTCTCCACCAGATGGAGATTGATTAGTTCGCGCTTCCCATCTGTTGCAAAGCTTTTCTGCGAAAAGATGCCCCTTCTATGCCGCTGTGGACCCCCCATAATCCCTCCCAATAGAAGTAGATCACGCCGTAGCCTTGTTCATTGCTAAGCCGTTTTTTCTCGGCAAGAATTGGAATAGGTGTCGTGCGTTTTCCAAATCCAGCGAGTATGCCAATTTGTATGGGAAGGCCCCACTGTCTGGCCTTACGCAGAGCAGGTTGATTCAGGTCTTTGGCAAACCCTTTCAGTGAATAGGCATAGTTCTGAACGACGAGATCGTCGATCAGTTCGCCCACTGCCCACAGTTCCCAATCCTGGAGCCAGTGGTTGTAAGCGAACCGAAAGGGCCCCGGCGACAGGCTGATGCGCTGTGGCAAGGATTCTTTGTTGAGTCGCTGGCGAAGTTCACGCAGCAATCCCGTGAGTTGGCGGCGTCTCCATGTCATCCAATAGCGGTTGGTGTGATTTTTGGGAGGTGGTGCCCCTGTGTCCTGTTCGTACAGGGCAGAGGTGTAAGCGTCGTAGCCAAATTCCACGGGCCACGCGAAGTGGTCATCCAACTGGAGGCCATTGACGCGGCAGCGTTGCATCACCTCAAGCACCAGCCCGATGAAACGTTCACGCACTTGTGGATGCGCTGGATTCAACCAAGACATCTGCTTGCCGTGCATCGTCATGCTGCGGCTGCCGTTCGCCTTGGCGAGCACCCATTCGGGGTTGTTTTGCACCACGGCTGCGTCGGCCGGTTCCATCAAGCCGTATTCGAACCAGGGAATGATGGTCATGCCTCTCTGGCGGGCTTCTTTCGCCAGGGTGCAGATGGGATCGAGCTCAATGCCGGCTTTGATCAAGGCCGGTTCAACAGGAGCAAACTGGCTGCGGTGGAAGGTGGTGCCCCGACTCCAAACGTTGGGATAAATGGCATTGAACCCAGCAGCTTGCAGTTCATTCAGGGCTCGAGTCATTTCTGCCCGGTCGTAATACAACCGGCTTGGACTATTGGTGAGCCAAACCCCGAGCGTGCGCTTGCGTTGAGCAGTGGGCAAACCGGCTGCAACCGGTGCACCCATCCACAGGGCTAACACCCCAGCAAGCGCAACCGTCAGTCGCCGACGCATCACCCGTTGAGGTCGGGTGGCTGGATCAGCGGAACATGGAGCTGACCGAACTCTCCTCATGGATGCGCCAAATGGCTTCTCCGAGCATGTTGGCGACGGAGAGCACTTGGAGCTGCGGGAACGTGCGGTCCGCAGGAATCGGGATCGAATTGGTCACAACGACCTGTTCAAACAGCCCTTCTTCTGAGAGGCGTTCTGCGGCAGGAGGAGAAAACACCGGGTGGGAGGCACAGGCAATCACACGGCGTGCTCCCTGCTGACGCAGCAGACGGGCGCCAGCGCAGATGGTGCCACCGGTATCGATCATGTCGTCGATGAGAATGGCGGTGCGTCCATCCACATCACCGATCACGGTCAGGCTTTCGGCCATGTTGTGGCCGGTCCGTCGTTTGTCGATGATGGCCAGCGGCGCATCATCCATTTGTTTGGCGAAGGCGCGTGCCCGGGCAACACCACCGACATCGGGAGACACCACAACCAAATCACCAAGATCTTGATCAGAGAGGTAATCCGCCAGCACGGGTGATCCGTAGATGTGATCGCAGGGAATGTCGAAATAGCCTTGGATCTGAGCCGAATGAAGATCCATGGCCAGCACCCGGTCCACTCCCGAGGTCACCAGCAGATTCGCGGTGAGCTTTGCGGTGATGGACTCACGTCCAGCCGTTTTGCGGTCAGCCCTGGCGTAGCCGTAATACGGGACCACGGCGGTGATTTGACGTGCTGAGGCGCGCCGGCAGGCATCCACCATGATCAGCAACTCCATGAGGTGATCGTTCACCGGAGCACAAGTGGGCTGAATCAAGAAGACGTCGCAGCCGCGAATGGATTCCTGAATCTGGACGTACAGCTCACCGTCTGCAAAACGCTTGCAAACCCTTGGACCATCAGGCACGCCGAGGTAGGCGGCAATCTCACGGGATAGCCCTGGGTTCGAGGTGCCGCTGAACAGCCTCAGACGACGGGTGTCGTGCTGAATCTTCTCCTGTTCGGCGCGGGCTGCAGTCAGGAATCCGGTCACGATGCCCGCGAACGAAAAATTCGGTACCCCGATCGTAGTGCTGCGAGGTCCAGACGACCCACAGGCGCTTTTCAAACTGAGCCTCCTAGGGTGATTCCATGCCTCAGAACCTCCTGGTCGTGGTCGGTGCTGGTGTCCTGCCAGACCGGCTGATGTCAGCGGCCTGTCACGATCTCGCTCGCGCCCTTGATGCCCTTCTGGTGCAGGAAGGTTGTGGTCAACCGCCCCATCCTCTGCTGCAGACGCTGACGGAGATGAGCTCTTCTGCTTCCGAGCCTTTCACGCTGTTGCAGATCAGTGGTGACGCTGCTGTCGATGAATCGGGCTATGGCAGTTGGTTGGACGCGTTAGCGGCTTGGCGTTGTTCTGTGTTGATGCTCGCCGAACCCCGCTCCGATGGGCGTTTTGCCGGCATCGTTCGTGCCTCTGTGGCGTTGGCTCACGAGCTCAATCTCTCTCTGGTGGGTCTGGCACAGATGGGTGGCACTTGGTCACCAGAGCTTCGCCGTACCGATGGGTTGCCGTGGTGCGGTTGTCTGCAGGGGCCGGATGACGATCCTGCAGGGTTGGTCAGCTGCCTGCGCCTTCGTTGGCAAGCAACGGCCAGAGCGGCAGTGGCTGGTCAGGTTTAAGTTCCCGAAGCAGCTGTTGACCGACCCGCGGCGTCAGTTGGAGCTGACTGATCTCGGGAGCCTCTTGGCTACTCAGGACTCCAGCAGCAAGGCTGAGGATCTCCGGGGGGGTTAGATCCGTCTCGATCTGCAATGACAGCGCACCGACCACTGTTGGCAGGAGGGTGATGGCATTCGGTTGATTGAGTTGATCGTGAATCCCGCTCAACAGCTTCTGCTGACGCCGGCGCCGGTCTTCTTCATCACCTGGATTGGCTTTATGTCGCGCCAATTGCTCCGCCTGTTGACCATTCAAGGTCTGCCGACCTGCTTGAAGATTGACGCTGTAGTTCTGAGCGAGATCTTGACGCGAATAGGTCTGATTGAGGGTGACGTCGACTTCACCAAGCCCATCCACCAGAGTCCTGAGCGCTTCACGGGGCATCACCACGTAGCGATCCGGTTTCCCTTCATCGAGGCCCACCACTTCAGCGATCACATCAGCAGTGAGGGAGACACCTCCCTGCCGGTAGGTGGCTGAAAGGGATTGAAGCTCGTCTTGACCCGGCAGGTTCACCGCCAGCTCGATCGGTAGTTGAAGCACTTGTAAGGGTCCGCCGGCACTGACGTTGAGCAGCATCAGGCTGTCGGCGTTGGCGGGTCCAAGAGGTGCGGCTTGGTTGCTCATGTCATTGAGACCGTCGCCATCGAGTCCCACCACGAGCACCATCACGGGCTGCTTGGGAAGCGGTGCCAAGCTGGCGGGATCGTCGGCAGTGGGCGGTGTTTCCGCCATGGGATCCGGTTCAGGCCAGATGAGTCCCAGACCTCCCGCCATTAGGGCGGCTCCGCCCACAGCAGCAGCAATGCGGAGGATGGTGCGGAAGGGGCGACTACCCAGCCAGCGCTCACGCTGTTTCGAGGATGCCTCGCTCCTCGCTGCCTCACCCTTCATTGCGCCGTGTCATCCGTCTCCGACTCGCAGTCTGGCCTGGTTTTCCGCGAATAATGGGGGGTGTTGACGATATGCCAATGCTTGCGAACGACGCGTTCCGTGACCGATCGCCCGACCAGGTGCGCGTTGTGGTTTTCGGCGCCACCGGTTACATCGGACGGTTCGTGGTGAAAGAGCTGGTGCAGCGTGGCTACAACGTCGTGGCGTTCGCCCGCGAGCGCAGCGGCATTGGCGGTCGCCAGGGGCAAGACAGTGTTATTGCTGATTTCCCCGGCGCTGAGGTTCGCTTCGGCGATGTCACCCAACCGGATTCATTGGCTGCCCAAGCCTTTGATCAACCCACCGATGTGGTGATCAGCTGCTTGGCATCACGAACGGGTGGCCGCAAGGATTCATGGGCCATTGACTACGAAGCCACCCTGAACACCTACGAGCAGGGGCGACAGGCGGGGATGGCTCACTTCGTGTTGCTCTCGGCCATTTGCGTGCAGAAGCCGCTCTTGGAATTTCAGAAAGCGAAACTGGCCTTGGAAGCCAAGTTGCGTGAAGGCGACGACGTCAGTTATTCGATTGTGCGACCCACTGCCTTTTTTAAAAGCCTCGGTGCTCAAGTTGAAAGCTGTCGCAAAGGTGCTCCCTATGTGATGTTTGAAGGAGGAGAGCTCGCCAGTTGCAAACCCATCAGCGAGGCCGATTTGGCTGCTTTCATCGTCGATTGCGTCGCTGATCGTGACAAGGTCAATCAGGTGTTGCCGATCGGGGGACCTGGTGCTGCCTTGAGTGCTCGTCAGCAGGGGGAAATGCTGTTCAAGGCTCTCGGCAAGAAGCCCTGGATGATTTCTCTCCCGATTGCCCTGATGGATGTTCCCGTGGGTGTTCTGGAGTTCCTTTCGCAGCGGTTTCCAGCGCTGCAAGACACTGCCGAGTTTGGCAAGATCGGTCGCTACTACGCCGCTGAGTCCATGTTGGTGTGGGACGAACAGCGCCAGCAATACGACAGTGATGCAACGCCGTCCTATGGCACCGACACCCTGGAGCAGTTCTTTGAGCGTGTTGTGCGCGACGGGATGGAAGGCCAGGATCTCGGTGATGCGGCACTGTTCTGATGACGCCAGTTCCTGGGGGTGATCGGTGATGGCGATGTCGCAATCCACTGGCCTGAAGTCGCGCCGCAGAGTCGGCGTTCTTCTCCACCCGACTGCACTGCCCGGCAGCCCCACCTGTGGAGGTCTTGGCGCTTCGGCGCGTCAGTGGATCCATGCTCTGGCACGGCATGGCATTGGGGTGTGGCAGGTGTTGCCCCTTGCACCTCCGGATGGCACGGGGTCGCCCTACAGCTCTCCATCCAGTTTTGCTCTCAATCCCTGGTTGCTCGATGCGACGGACCTCGTGGACGAGGGATTCCTGTCGCGCGCGGATGAAGCGGCACTGCCAGGTGCTGGCATCGTTCGTCCCCGGCTGGATTTTCAGTTGGCCCTGGAGCGGGCGGGCGGCCTCGGTCGCGGCTTGCGACGGTGCTGGTCGCAGCAAGACCCTGCGCGACATCGAGCCTTCCATCACTGGCGCAACGATCAAGCCCGTTGGCTGGAGGATCATGCGGCCTTCATGGTGCTGCGGGAGCAGCACAACCATCAGCCCTGGTGGCAGTGGGCAGCAGGGTTGGCCCGGCACGATCAGGACGTGTTGCAGGCCTGGAAAGGTGATCATCAGGATGATCTGCTGGAGCAGGAGCTGCTCCAGTGGCACCTCGATCGCCAGTGGCAGCGGCTTCGCTGTCTTGGCGCACAGTTGGGCGTAGAGATCCTCGGTGATCTGCCTTTTTATGTCGCTCGCGACAGCGCCGATGTTTGGAGTCACCGCGATCTGTTTTCGATCGCTGCCGATGGATGCCTCCGTGAACAGAGCGGTGTACCGCCGGATTACTTTTCAGCGACCGGCCAACTCTGGGGGACGCCGGTCTACAGCTGGGGACGTCACCGGCGCACGCGATTCCGTTGGTGGCGTGATCGGCTGAAGCGTCAGTGGGCGCTGGTGGATCAACTACGCCTCGACCATTTTCGTGCCCTGGCCTCCTACTGGTCCGTTCCCGGCAGTGATGACACCGCCATGCGGGGGCGATGGCGACGTTCACCTGGTGCAGAGCTGCTCGGGTTGCTCCGACGTGATGCCGGAGGCCGGTTGCCGCTGGTGGCGGAAGATCTGGGTGTAATCACGCCGGATGTGGAGCGGCTGCGGGATCGGTTTCATCTTCCAGGGATGAAGGTGTTGCAGTTCGCTTTTGATGGGAATCCCAACAACCCCTATCTCCCCGCAAACATTCAAGGGTCTCAGTGGGTCGTCTACCCGGGAACCCATGACAACCCCACCAGTCTGGGTTGGTGGCAGCGGCTGGATGAGGGATCCCGGCAGCGCTTTGCTGCGTGCGTGGATGGTCCAGTCGACGCGCCTGGATGGCAATTACTGGAGCTCGGCATGGCCTCCACCGCTCAGCTTGTGATTGCTCCGCTCCAAGACTTGTTGCATCTGGATGACGCAGCCCGTTTCAACACTCCGGGCACGGTCGGTGGCAACTGGGATTGGCGGCTTGCGTCGTTGGATGAGGCCGTTGATGGAGCGCTTCTGGGTTACGGCTTGCGCGCCGAGGCCTGGGAAAGGCGATAAGTCCCGGCGGCCTCCTGGATGGGCTGTTGGGGACGTCCGTTCCATTGCACCGCACCCTCATCGGGTGCCGGTTCCACGCGTAACTCCAGGGGTGGAAGCAGTTGCAATTTCAGTTCACCGGTCACGCCGCGCAAGTCGCTGGTCTCGCCACCTTCACTGCTGATGATGATGATGGTGCTGGGTTGCAGCAGGTTCAGTTCCAGCAAACCAGGTGCTGGCTGGGTTGCCTCTTGTTTGTCTGGCTGTTGCAGGTTGAGTGCCACTGGCGTGAACGATTTGGTGTTGTTGATGGCCAGTTGCCGTTGCTGCTGGTTCAACGCCAGCAGTGAGACCGTGATCACAACGCCGTACACCACGCTGCCTTGCCAGGTGGTGAAGATGTCGATGCTGCCCAGCGTGAAGCGAGTGCGCCGTTGATCCTTCGGCAGTTGTTGCTGGAAGAAGTGTTTGGGCAGGGCACCGCTCAAACTTTCTGGTTCGAGATCGAGATATTGCTCCAGCCGGTGAAGCATGGCCACCAGGTAGGCCGGCTCGGGGAGGCGATCGGACCAGCCCCTCTCCAAGGCTTCCAGAACTGGGGTCGTGATGCGCACTTCACGGGATAGATCCCGGAGGCTTAAGCCGCGCTGCTCACGGTGCTCCCGCAATCGCCGCCCTGCTTCGAACAGGGGGTCGGCATCAGAGGCGAGGTCGTCTCCCGTTGATTCCTGCGTGCGCTGCTTTCTCCACAACGAGAAGAGTGAACGTTGAATCAGAGCCATGGCTGCTTCGCGCCCCGCCTCATGCGTTGCTGATCAGGCTCCGCCATTCTTGCTCGGGGATCTCTCTCCAGCAGCCCTCTGGTAAGGATCCAAGGGAGAGGCCTCCGATCGCGATCCGCTTCAGATCGGTCACTGGATGTCCCAGTTTGGCTGCAGTTCTGCGGATCTGGCGGTTTCGTCCTTCTCGGAGGGTCACCTCTAGCTTGCTGTTGCCCTGTCGTCTTGAGATCAGGCGCACCAAGGCCGGCAGGGTGCGGGATCCATCCAGTTCGATGCCCTCTCGCCAGCGTTGCAGGCTCCCTTGGCTTGGTGCTCCAGCCACCGTCACCTGATAGGTCTTCTGGTGCTCGTAGCGGGGATGCGTGAGTTTCAAGGTGAGGTCACCATGGTTGCTCAGCAGCAGTGCTCCTCTGCTGTCCGCATCCAGGCGGCCCACCGGGTGCAGTCCCTGCCTGAACGCCAGTGGGATCAGCTCTAAAACGGTGGGCCGACCCTGGGGGTCATGGCAACTGCTGATCACACCCATCGGTTTGTTGAGTAGCAGCACTCTTGGTGCGGTTCCCATCGGCAGGGGCTTGCCATCAATCGTGATTTGATCGCTGGAAGGGTCAGCTTGATCTCCTAGGGATGCCACTTGGCCATTCACGGCTACACGGCCTTGAAGCATCCACTCCTCTGCTCGGCGTCTTGAGCAGAGTCCTGCAGCGGCGATCAGTTTCTGCAATCTCTGTTGCATCAAGCTCGGTCTTGCATCAGCGCACGCCGCGGGGAAGCAGCAGTTCGATGGAGGTACCACCATCAGGGTGATTCCTGGCTTGCACCCTGCCGCCGTGATTGACGGCGATTTGCTGCACGATTGATAGTCCCAGACCACTGCCGCTGCGATTGGAGCGGGCGCGAGACGGGTCGCCGCGATAAAAGCGTTGGAACATGTTGCTGAGATCGCGCTCGCTCAAGCCAGGGCCATGGTCTCGAACGGAGAGCAACCACCACCCTCCGCTCGGGAGGATCTCCACTTCAACACAGTTCCCATCGGGTGAATACCGCAGGGCATTGTCGAGAAGATTGAGCACGGCGCGATGCAGTCGACTCTGATCTCCCAGCAGCGGCCCTGGCTCTTCGGTGTTGAGCATGAGTGACACCTGTCGGTGATCCGCCAGAGGGCGAATGCTGTTCCAAGCCGCATCCACCAGCTGATCCAGGCAGACCGGTGAGTAGCTCCCTTGTTCGTGGGGAAGCACGTTCTCCAGCCGGGACAGCTCCAGTAGATCCTCCACCATCAGCTGCAGGCGTTTCAGTTCCCGTTGCAGACGCTCCACAAGAACACTGTCCTGATCAGATACGGATCCCTCCAGACGGTCACTCACCAGCATCAAAGCGGTGAGAGGTGTCTTTAATTCATGGGCGACATCGCTTACCCATCGCTCCTGTTGCTGCTGCTGCGCCTCCAGGGACTGGCGACTCTGCAGGAGCACCAGCAGCCATTCATCCGAGCCTGGCAGAACAATCGCTTCCAAGGGAGCACCTTGTTGATCCCATTCGCAGCGCTGCGGTCGCTGCTGATGTCGCACGCTGACAATCGCCTCTTCAAGCTGAGGCACGGACAACACGTGGTCGAGTGGTTGTCCGCGCACCAAAAGATTGCTGGAAAACCGCAGTAGGCGTTCGGCCCTTGAATTGAGGTAGCCGATGGTCAAATCCGGTGTGAGGATCAACCATCCCTGGGTGGCGGCGTCAATCCAAGCCAACAATTGGGCTGTGCTGAGCGAATAGCCCGAGATCACCGGTGGCGTTTTGCTGGCGTCCTGTCGTTTCCGATCCTGGCGGGGCCAGCGATGGTGCAGCGCCCAACTTGTTAACACACCGATCGTGATGCCAAGAAAGAGCGATGCGCCTGAGCTCACGGTGATTAGCCGAACCGGTAGCCGAAACCTCGTACGGTTCGGATGTGTTGGGGTGCCGATGGCGTCGATTCAATTTTTTCCCTCAGCCACCGGATGTGAACATCCACTGTTTTGGTGTCGCCCACGTAGTCGACGCCCCAGATGCGCTCGAGCAGCTGGTCGCGACTCCAGACCCGCTTCGGATTGCGCATCAGCAATTCCAGAATCCGGAATTCCTTGGGTGACAGATTCAGATCTTCGCCGTCCCGCGTGATTCGGCATTCCCTGCTGTAAAGGCAGAGGTTGTCGTGTTCGATGGTTTCCTGCTCCTCCCCGGGGCTGGGTTGGATCTGCTGTGATCGGCGCAGCAGGGCACGGCAGCGGGCCACCAACTCACGCAGGCCAAACGGCTTGACCAGGTAGTCATCCGCTCCAACCTCGAGTCCAAGCACACGATCGGTTTCGCTGTCCCTGGCACTCACCACCAGAATCGGCGTGGTGATTCCGCGTTTGCGCAATTCTCTGCAGAGGTCGAGGCCGCCCATACCTGGCAGCATCAGGTCGAGCACTAAGGCATCGATGCCTTCTGCGGCTGTTGTGGTGAGCAGTGTTAAAGCATCGCTGCCGTTTTGACAGGTTGTGACATCGAACCCTTCCGCTCTGAGGGCTTCCTGCACGGTTTCTCTGATGGAGTCATCGTCTTCGACAACCAGCAGTCGAGCTGTGCTGACGGCACTGGCTAGGGCTGCAGACACCGGCAAATTCAGAGTTAATCACATTCTGCCCTGAACCATCTGCCTCGTCATTTGAGCGGAAAATTTGTTGATCAGTGGTAAGTTAAGAAACTAATTGGTTTCGTAATAAGCCGATGGCGCCCCTGTCCCTGTTGCCTGATGTGGACCTGGTGCGCTCTTATCTGCGGGACATCGGCCGTGTGCCGCTGCTGAGCCATCAACAGGAGATCACTCTGGGCCGTCAGGTGCAGGAGCTGATGGATCTGGAAGCGCAGGAAGCGGAATTGAGCGATCAGCGTGGCGGTGACGCTGTGCCTGCGGCCGAGTTGGCCAAGGCAGCGGGATTGAGCCCGGTGCAACTGAAGCGCAAACTGCAGGCGGGCCGGCGTGCCAAGGAGCGGATGGTGGCCGCGAATTTGCGCCTGGTGGTGAGCGTCGCCAAGAAATACACCAAGCGGAACATGGAACTGCTGGATCTGATCCAGGAGGGAACGATTGGTTTGGTGCGGGGAGTGGAGAAGTTCGACCCGACTCGGGGCTACAAGTTCAGCACCTATGCGTACTGGTGGATCCGTCAGGGGATCACGCGCGCGATTGCGGAGAAGAGCCGCACGATCCGGCTACCGATTCACATCACCGAGATGCTGAACAAGCTGAAGAAAGGCCAGCGTGAGTTAAGTCAGGAGCTGGGCCGCACACCATCGGTGACGGAATTGGCGGCGTTTGTGGAACTGCCGGAAGACGACGTGAAGGATCTGATGTGCCGGGCGCGTCAGCCGGTGAGCTTGGAGATGAAGGTGGGCGACGGTGATGACACCGAGCTGCTGGATCTGCTGGCGGGTGAAGGCGAGCTGCCAAGCGAACAGGTGGAGGGTGAGTGCTTGAAGGGCGACCTGCGGGATCTGCTGGGTCAGCTGCCGGAACTGCAGGAGCGTGTGCTGCGGATGCGTTACGGGATGGACGGCGAGGACCCGATGAGCCTCACCGCCATTTCCAAGTCTTTGAAGATGAGTCGCGATCGCACCCGAAAGTTGGAGAGGGAAGGGTTGGAGTTGCTGCGCCGCGGTGATGCTCAGTTGGACGCTTATGTGGTGAGTTGAAGAATCAAATCTTCCCTCCAATCGATGCCGCTTCTTAGAAAAATTCGTCGAAGTTGTCGAAATCGACAGCCTTGAAATTGCCTGTCTCCACCTGGGTCATCAGCCTTTCCAGCTGAACCCAGAGGGCTCCGCCCGTCAATAGTGACAGCAGCATCGCGATTAGGTAGGCCGCACCCGACGCGAAGCCGAACACTTGCAGGGACCCGCCGATGAACAGCGTGATGCCCAACAAGGTTCCCGCGAAGCTGATGGTGGTTTCAGCTGTGCCGAGGGGAAGCATGGCCAGCCGATCACTCTTCCAACCGTCTAACCGGTTCTGTACCAGTTTTGAGAAGGTCAGTCCGCAGAGGATTCCAATGGCTAGCCCAAGGCCTGCCACGAGATAGGGCGGTTGCTGAATCCGCGCGAACTCCAGCAGGATCTCGTCAGCGCTGAGATCACCGAAGGCTCCAGTGAGCATATCGAGCTCGGCCTGGTCGAGATCGACCGGGGCGTAATCCGGAGCAAGCGACATCGAAAACGGTCAGAAATTGCGGATCGCCATTATGGCGATGTCATGCAGCCAGTGGATTCAGGCGCTGCAACATGCCTCCAGCGATTTTTCTAGGGCCAAAGGTTTTCCGGATCAAAGTGCTCAGCTCCTTAAGGTCTGAGATGTTCAGGCGATCGTCCTTGATCAATGTCAGTAACAGTCGCTGTCTGAGATCACCGCCATCACGGCTGAATAGCAGACGTAGACCCGCCCCTGCCACCGGCAGCAAATCGCCACCGCTCGGGAGGCTGGTGTCGTTGCCCACCACCTCAAGCAAGCTTTCCAGTCGTTCCACCCGGAGGCTGCCGGACTCATCAAAGATCACATCGAGAAGCTTCTCGCGCATTTCCCGGGTATCACCCGCCAGCAATCGCTTGGCCACATAGGGATAAGCCACCGCAATGATCCGGAAGTCAGGATCCAGCCTCAAGGCCAAGCCTTCTTGACTGACCACAGCGCGAATGATCAGTGCGAAGCGTGCAGGAACCCTGAAGGGATAGTCGTACATCAACTCGGAGAAGCGGTCAGTAATCGCTTTGAAGTTGAACGAGCCCACTGAATCTCCGAGGCTGCCCCCCAGCACATCCTCCAAAGCCGGAATAATTGGCGTTAAATCGGCGTCGGGTGCGAGGAATCCCAGTTGCTGAAAATCGCGGGCAACGGCCTCGAAATCGCGATTAATCAAATGGACGACCGCGCCCGTGAGGGTGAGACGGTCGTCATCGCTAATCGAATCCATCATTCCGAAATCCACATAGGCCACATGACCCAGCTCGCCAGTGCGACCGCTGAGCGCGAACAGGTTGCCGGGGTGGGGATCGGCGTGGAAGTAGCCGAATTCCAGGAGCTGTTGCAGGCCGCTGATCACTCCTGTTCGAATTAGAGCCGCTGGGTCAAGCCGTTGGGCTTTCAGCTCCTGAGGGTCGCGCAGCTTGGTCCCACTGATCCAGCTGGTGGTCAGCACGCGGCGACTCGAAAGACCATCGTCCACTTCAGGGATGGTGACAGCAGGGTTCTCGGCAAATAGTCGGGAGAAGCGTTTGGCATTGTCCGCTTCGCAGCAGTAGTCAATCTCTTCGAACAGGCTGCGCCCAAATTCGTCGATGATTTCTCCCAAGCCGAACCCCAGATTGAGGGGCAGGAAGGGTGCTGCCAGCACTCCGAGACTGCGGATCAGCACCATGTCGCGCCGCAGGATGAAGACCAGATTGGGGCGCTGAACTTTGACCGCGACCCAGTGCTGATCGCGAACTCGGGCTTTGTAGACCTGGCCAAGACTGGCGGCGGCCACCGGTGAATCCGGAAACTCCTCAAATAGCGCGTCGGCAGGAGCGCCCAGCTCCTCTTCAATGGTTTTGAGAGCAATGGCATGGTTGAACGCCGGCAGATCGTCCTGGAGGCGGGTCAGTTCATCCAGCCAATCCCTGCGGATTAGATCCGGTCGTGTGGAGAGAGCCTGACCGACCTTGATGAAGCAAGGTCCGAGATTGGTGAGGGTGCGCAGCAGGGTTCGTGCCAGATTGCGCTGCACGCGCGGATCACTGCTGTTACCGCGTAGCAGAACACTCAGCACCAACCCCAAAAGGGCCCAAAGAATCTGAATCAGGCGCGGAATGCCGATCCAGGGACGGAGCAGCAGCCAGCGAGCATCGCGGCCGGGGTTGTAACGAAGAGATTCCAAGCGCAGCGGCGCTGTCACAAACCTGATCCTAGAAAGTCTTCACCGCGCTCGTCCCCGTTGTTTTGAGATGACGTCGCTTCTTTCGCTGCTGCGTTCAGTTGGTGGACGGTCGTTGCATTTGCCTGTCCATGGACGAGGTGCTGCCCTGCCTCCGTCCTTGCAGCGACTGTTGCGACAACCGCCGGGTCGTTGGGATCTTCCGGAGCTCCCAGAGATCGGCGGTCCCCTGGAGGCGGAGGGAGCGGTGGCCGCCAGTCAGGCGCGGCTGGCCACTGCGTTGGGTGTGGATCGTTGTTGGTTTGGCGTCAATGGGGCCACGGGGCTGTTGCAGGCTTCTCTGCTGGCGATGGCTCAGCCTGGTGAAGCGGTGTTGTTGCCTCGCAATGTCCACCGCTCCTTGATTGCTGCCTGTGAACTGGGAGGAGTGATGCCGGTGTTTCTACCGGTGCCGTTTCTTGCCGATCGCGGCCATCCAGGTGCCATGTCTGTCGCGGGCCTGCGTCGATCTTTGGACACCTTGCCTGACCCTGGCTGTCGCATCGCCGCTGCGGTGCTGGTGCACCCCACGTATCACGGTTATGCCGCTGACATCAGCGGCTTGCTTGACCTGTTGCATGCGCGGGGACTGCCGGTGCTGGTGGATGAAGCCCATGGCACCCATCTGGCCTTTCCCTCCCGCTCGGCGCTGCCGGCGTCAGCGGTTCACGCTGGTGCAGATCTTGTGGTGCATTCCCTGCACAAGTCAGCCCCCGGCTTGGCACAGACTGCTGTGCTCTGGCAACGCAACGGACGCATCGATCCAGAGCGAGTTCAAGCTGCATTGCAGAGACTTCAGACCACGAGCCCCAGTGCCTTGATGCTGGCGTCCTGTGAAGCCACCCTCGATTGGATGCTGTCGCCGCGCTGGCCGGTGTTGTTGGAGGCACGTCAGTGTGACGCCACCACTCTGGCGACGGTTCTGGCACGGGCCGGTGTGCCACTCCATTCCGGTGATGATCCGCTGCGCTTGATCTTGGCGACTGGCCAGGCGGGGATCAGTGGCTTGGAGGCCGATGACTGGTGCATGCAGCAGGGATTGATTGCCGAATTGCCGGAACCGCTCTGCCTCACCTTTTGTCTTGGCTTCGCCCAGCATCGAGGCCTAGCCAGGCAGTTCAGGCACCTTTGGCGGCGTTTGCTTGACGAGGCGGGCGGTGAGCCCCTGGCCCCGATACCGGCACCGCCCTGCGATCGCGTTTCGGTTCCTGTGCTTCCGCCCGATGAAGCGCTGCGCCGACCCGCCACCCGTTTGCCTGTGGCCCGCTGCATCGGCCGCATTGCGGCTGAACTGATCTGTCCGTATCCCCCCGGCGTGCCCCTGCTGGTGCCAGGAGAGCGGATGGATGCGCAACGCTGTGCCTGGCTGGAACAGCAACACCGGCGGTGGCCTGATCAGGTGCCCGGTATGGTGAAGGTTCTGGCCTGAAGCGCCTTGGGATCTGGCCGGTGATTGCAGACGTCACAACCAGTAAAGGCCCCAGTCAACGTCTGGCTTCGGATCAGAAACGTCTTGTCAGCGGCCTGCTCGTTGGCCTGTTCGGTCTTGTGGTGGTGGGCTTGGGCGGCTGGTGGTTCACCATCGCCCTTGGTGTGATGGTGCATCTCGGCCTTCTGGAGTTTTTCCGGATGGCGCAGTTCAAAGGCATGCGACCTGCCACCAAGACGACCCTGGTGGCCTGCCAGCTGCTGTTGGTCTGCACCCAATGGTCCGTGAATGGTGGTCTTGCCTCCCATCTCGCCGATGCGGTGCTGCCACTGTCCGGAGCTGCTATCTGCGGATGGTTGTTGCTGCAGCCGATCACCGGTTCCATCGCCGACATCGCCGCCTCGATTTTTGGACTGTTCTATTTGGGCTTTCTCCCAAGTCACTGGCTGAAGCTGCGCAACCTCACCGATGTGGATCTCGCACCAACACTCGCCCAACTGCCGGGGTGGTCGGGTGATTGGATCACGCCGGGACTGGCGATCACGTTGATGGCCTGTTTGATGGTGGTGGCCACCGATATCGGGTCCTTCATGATCGGTCGCCGCTTCGGACGTCACCAGCTGTCTCCAGTGTCGCCGGCCAAAACGATGGAGGGGGCCTATGGCGGTTTGGCCTCCTCCGTGCTGTTGGGCGTGGTTGCCGGTGCATCGCTGGGGTGGCCTTATGGGGCACTCTCCGGTGGTTGTCTCGGTGCTCTTGTCGCCTTGTTTGCGCTTGTGGGTGATCTCACTGAATCGATGATGAAACGAGACGCGGGTCTGAAGGATTCCGGTGATGCCTTGCCTGGCCACGGCGGCATTCTCGACCGCATCGACAGTTTCCTGTTCACTCCAGCGGTGGTCTTCTATGGGGTGACCCTCCTGCTTCCGGTTCTTGGCCGAAGCTGAGCCACTCAAGATTCAATCGCTTGAAGGGTTGAACGGTCTCAGGGTTGAAGAGTCTCAAGGTTGAACAATGGCTTGTCCATTGAGCACCAGGTGCCCTCCCTGAAGTCGGGCTGCATGGATCTGAATGTTGGGGTCCATGGGAAGCAAAAGCGACTCTTCGGCATCGCAGTGGTCGACGCGGATGGTCCCCTGGTCTGCGCAGAGTTGGAATCGTTGCATCACTGGATCCTTGCCAGTGATCACATCCGCGGTCAGCACAAGTTGGTCGTTGTCGATGACCAACGAACGCAAGGGCGTCAATCCCATCAGTTGTTCGGCGAGTAGATCCCCAAGCCAGCGCCAGCGATCGCTGGCCAGGGCCTGATTGAGATCTTGGCCAGCCAGCACCACCTCTCCTTTGATCGAGAACGGGGCTTCAAGTTGCACGGGCTGATTGGGCTGGCCCGGCCGGAGCGTCGCCTTCAAGGCACCACATTCGATCTCTGCGCGCATCAGAGGCAGCTGGTCAAAACTCACCTTCCTGGCTTCCAGTGAGACCCCTTGCAGTCGGCCGCGCAGCAGTTCCAGGGCTGAACCCTTCAGAGCCAGGTTGATCACCTCGGCTGAATCGCACTGGCTGCGGATCCAGCGCTGAAGTCCACTGGCAAGGAGTTGGAGAACGGGTCCGGAGCTGGACTGGGGCATAAACGCTTCAGACCTCGAGGCGGAATCGCCGGTGCATCATCCGATGAACTCGCATCATCAGGCGGCGTGCGCGGTCGTTTGGAACCAGTTGAGACAGCGGTCAGCCACCTTGCGGGGCTGGTCAATGTGTGGGAGGTGTCCGCAATCGTCGAATTCCTCAACGCCATCCCTGAGGATCGCTGCTGCGGCCTGTTTCTGCGGTGCTCGCAGAATGCGGTCGTTGGCTCCCCAGATCACATGCAGCGGTTGCTGGGGCAAGGGCGTTCCGCAGCCGGAGAAGCCACCGCTACGGGCAAAAGCAGCGAGGGCGTCCGCCCAGCCCGGGCATTGCAGATGCAGCGAGGCGATCTGTTCCTCGGGAGCGCCCACATCAGCATCAGGGTCAGCGAAGGCCTGTCGGCAAAGACCTTTGCGGACACCGGGTCGCGCCAGGAACCAAGCCCCCAGTCGATCGAGCAGCGGTGGAACCGGCATCGGCCGTCCGGTGAGACCGGCGGGGGCTAGCAACAGTAGCGAGTGAATCCGCTCCGGTTGTCGCCGCGCCATTTCGACGGCCACGGATCCACCCATGGAGGCACCAATCACACCAACTGATTGCGCTGGCATGCGCTCAAGAAGGGCATCCAGGTGGGTGAGAACACTCTCTGGGCCATAACTCGCATTAAGGGGCCGAGGTGAAAAACCAAAGCCGAACAGATCGGGGATGAACAACTGGAACCGTTCGCTCAGTAGCGGTGCTAGACGCCGGTACTCAAGAAAACTGCTGTCGAAACCATGCAGCAATAACAGGGGATCCCCATGGCCGACCACGCTGACCGGGAACGGGTCCTTTATGCCCAGCTCGGGCATCGACCACCACTGAAGGTCGTCAATCAGGGCTTGAGCGCTTGGATCGAGAAGCTCGGGTTTGAGCGTGTCGAGCAGTGATTTCAAGGCAGCACCGGACTGACTTCGGCTGCGCCCACAACTGCTTCCAGCAGCGCGCCAGGTGTGACCGGGAAGGGAAGGTGGTGCAAATCAGAGCCTTCCTTGCAGGCGAACTCACACACCTGCTGCAGATCCTTGAGACTTGCGTTGCCCAGGCCGAGATCATCCAAGCTGACGGGCAGTTCGAGCGCCTGCAACAGTGGCAGGAGTTGTCGATGGGCCTGGGCAGCTAAGCGGTTGCCTCCCAACCGCTCTTCCAGGCGAAGTTGCACGAGGACGCCGAAGCCCACTTTCTCGCCATGCAGAACAGAGTGGCAGGGTTCTAGCTGAGTCAAACCGTTATGCACGGCATGGGCGGCCACCGTGCGGCAACGCGCTCCCCCCAGTCCGCCGATCACTCCCGCGGTGAGTCCGCAGGCTTCCACCACCCGCTGCCAGGCTTCTCCCCCAGGGTGTGCCATCGCATCGAGACTGTCGAGCAACAATTGATCGCGCAACACCCGCGCCATCTGCACAGCCTGCTGAATCACACCATCCCTGCTAGAGCCGCTGCTGACGGACGCTTCGTACCACTTGGCCAAGGCATCGGCGATTCCACTCGCGAGGGTTCGTGCTGGTGCGTGCAGCAGCAGGTCGTGGTCGAACACGAGCAGATCAGGACAGCGGTCGAGAGCTTGATCTCCTTGAAAAGCACCTGAAGGGCTGTAGAGATTGGACAGCGCCGTCCAGCCGGCGCAGGTGGCTGCGCTGAGTGGAACGGTGATGCAGGCCACTCCTTTGCGGTGGGCCAGAAGTTTTCCTGCATCAAGAACTTTGCCGCCGCCTGCAGCAATCACGGCATCACAGCCATGGGTGCTGAACGCAGATTCCAAACGCTGCAGATCGTGCTCGCAGCAGTCGTAATCCAGTGTTTGAGGGGTCACGCTGAGGCTGAGACTGCGTAAGTCTCGGACGAGCTCGTCACGCAGTGACTGGGTGGCAAAACTTCGACCCAGCAGCAACGGACGTTGCGTCAGCGACTGAATTGCCGTAAAAGATTGGTTCCAGGCTCCAGCACCACGGATGACTTGGGCTGGAGCGATGGAGTGGGTCGAGACCCTTCCGTCACGGATGGCTGATTGGATCATCCAGGTCAGAGACCGGCTCCAGCCAATTCGGGCGTCCCGCTGACCGTGCCGGTGAGGTGCTTCACCACCACCTTGCCATCTTCGACATCCACTTGCGCGGAGTCGCCGTCCTTGATGCGACCGGAGAGAACTTCTTCGGCCAAGCTGTCTTCAAGGAGACGCATCACGGCACGACGCAGGGGACGCGCGCCGTAGGCAGGGTTGTAACCCTCCTCGACCAAGCGTTCTTTGAAGGCGTCGGAGACCGTGAGGGTGATGCCCTTCTCCCCGATCCGATTGAACACTTCGCGCAGCATGATCTCGGCGATTTCCTTGACCTCTTCGCGATTCAGTTGCCTGAACACAATGATTTCGTCGAGACGGTTGAGGAATTCGGGACGGAAGTACTGCTTCAGCTCTTCGTTCACCAAGGAGCGGATGCGGTTGTACTGGTTTTCCTCGGCATTTTCTCCGGAAAACTCAAAGCCAAGTCCGCCACCGCCTTTCTCAATCACTTTCGAACCGATATTCGAAGTCATGATGATCAGCGTGTTCTTGAAGTCGACGGTGCGACCTTTGGAGTCGGTCAGGCGCCCATCTTCAAGCAGTTGGAGAAGCAGGTTGAACACGTCAGGGTGGGCTTTTTCGATCTCATCGAAGAGCACCACGGTGTAGGGCCGCCGGCGGACGGCTTCGGTGAGCTGACCACCCTCGTTGAAGCCCACGTAGCCCGGAGGCGAACCGATCAGTTTGCTGACCGTGTGGCGCTCCATGAATTCCGACATGTCCAGTCGGATCATGGCTTCTTCGCTGCCGAAGAAGTAAGCAGCCAGAGCCTTGGTGAGCTCGGTCTTTCCCACACCCGTCGGGCCGGAGAAGATGAAACTGGCGATCGGGCGGTTGGGATTTTTCAGGCCGACGCGGGCACGGCGGATGGCCTTCGAAACAGCTTTGACTGCTTCGTCTTGACCAATCAGACGCTTGTGCAGAGTCTCTTCCATGTTGAGCAGCTTCACCGATTCGCTTTCGGTGAGCTTCTGGACGGGCACTCCTGTCCAAGACGCCACGATCTGTGCAATGTCTTCCTCACTCACCACCGGGGTGGCGGACGTGGAGTCAATGCTGGTTGAAACCACAGAAGTGGCAACCGCGGTCGCCTCTCGAGCCTCAGATGAAATCACTTGGTCGCTCGGAGTACCTTCACGGCTGGTTTGGAGCAGGGTGCGAATTTTTTCCCGCAACTCCACTTCCTTATCGCGCAGTTCACCGGCTTTGGTGAAATCTTGATCGCGAACGGCGTCCTCCTTTTCTTTCTGAACGGAACGGAGCTCCTTATCGACTTCCTTGGCTTCGGGAGGAAGCTTGGAGTTCAGAAGTCGCACCCTGCTGCCCGCCTCATCAATCAAATCAATTGCCTTGTCGGGTAGGAAACGATCAGAGATGTAGCGGTCACCAAGGGTCGCGGCAGCTTCGAGCGCTTCATCCGTAATCCGCAGGCGGTGATGCTGCTCATAGCGCTCGCGCAGGCCACGCAAAATTTCGATGGTGTCTTCGATGGAAGGCTCACCGACGTTGACCGGTTGGAAACGGCGTTCCAGGGCGGCATCTCGTTCGATGTGCTTCCTGTATTCATCCAGCGTTGTGGCGCCGATGCATTGCAGCTCACCGCGTGCCAGGGCCGGCTTGAGGATGTTGGCGGCATCGATGGCACCTTCAGCGGCACCAGCACCGATGAGGGTGTGCACCTCATCGATCACGAGGATCACATTGCCTGCGGCTTTGATCTCCTCCATGATTTTTTTGAGACGTTCTTCGAACTCGCCTCGATACTTGGTGCCTGCCACGAGCAGACCGATATCCAGGGTGAGGACACGCTTGTCTTCGAGAATGTCGGGGATGTCACCTGTTTGAATGCGTTGTGCGAGACCTTCAGCGATGGCGGTTTTACCAACGCCGGGTTCGCCGATCAGCACAGGGTTGTTCTTTGTCCGGCGACCGAGAATCTGAATCACACGGTCGATTTCGTTGTGACGTCCAACAACAGGGTCGAGCTTGGCTTCGCTTGCAAGCTGCGTGAGGTTGTTGCCGAATTCATCGAGCGTTGGGGTCTTGGTGGAGCCCTTGGCGCCGGAGCTACTGCTCCCGCCTGCGCCGACCTCAGCAGTTTCGCCGAGCATTCGAATGACCTGGGTGCGCACCTTGGCCAGGTCGACTCCCAGATTCTCTAAAACACGTGCTGCAACACCTTCACCCTCCCGGATCAGTCCCAGGAGCAAGTGTTCTGTGCCGATGTAGTTGTGGCCCAATTGACGAGCTTCTTCGAGGGAGAGCTCGAGAACCCGTTTGGCCCGTGGTGTGAAGGGGATCTCGACAGCTACAAACCCAGAACCCCGACCGATGATCTTTTCAACCTCGACCCGAGCGTCCTTGAGGTTGACGCCCATGGATTTCAAAACCTTGGCAGCGACGCCGGTTCCTTCGCCGATCAGTCCAAGGAGAATCTGCTCTGTGCCTACGAAGTTGTGACCCAGGCGGCGTGCCTCTTCCTGGGCCAACATGATCACCTTGATGGCCTTCTCGGTAAACCTCTCAAACATCGTCTAGGCCGACAGCTGATGAGCACCAACCTATCAGGGCTGTAGGTCTGTTGTGGTTTCATTGGTCACAACTCACATCCCAGTGCTGCCAGGGGTTGGTTGCTTCAGAAAGTATTAAACAATGCCGAAATGTATCCCTTTATTCAGTTCGATCAGTGCGGGAATCCCTACCCGGTGCTGATTGGTCGCCTTTGCAACAGGGCATCGTCCCCATTGCTGTAATAACCCTTCCTCAGGCCGCAGTTCGCGAAGCCACAGCGGTTGTAGAGCTTCTGCGCCGCCAGGTTGGTTGAAGCCACCTCCAGGGAAGCTGTCTGCGCTCCCCGGCTCTGTCCGAGACGCAACAGTGCGTTCAGCAGGCGCGAACCAATGCCCTGGCGCTGATGGGCTGGGGTGACCGCAACGACCATGATTTGCAGCTCGTCGAGCACAAGCCAGGCTGAGGCCACGGCCACCAAGGTGTTTTGATCAAGAACGGCCCCCAGCACCAGCCGATCGCGGTCGGCGAGCTCGCGTGACCACTGCTCCTGAGTCCAAAAATCATCCAGTGCCTGCTGGTCGAGGCTCAGACAATCCTCGAGATCGCCGCTGCCGAGTTCGCGGATGTCGATCGCGCGCTCACCTGTCATGCCTGCGCTGCTCAGGGGGATGCCTCTTTACATTGCACTTTCGAGCAAGTTCCAGGATCCATGCCCCAGCCTTTTGAATCCGGCTGCGATCAGAACAGTCCGAACCGCAACCTCGCACCGGTCACAGCTGAGCTGGATGATCAGGGCCGTTTGGCGGTGGGTGGTTGCACGCTTAGTGAGCTGGCTGAACGGTACGGAACGCCGCTTTACGTTCTCGATGAATCCAGTATCCGGCAGGCCTGCCAGGCCTATCGCGAGTCACTGAAGCGTCACTACCCAGGGGATTCACTCGCGATCTACGCCTCCAAAGCCAACAGTTCTTTGGCTCTAACGGCTGTTGTGGCGTCAGAGGCGCTTGGTTTGGATGCCGTCTCAGCCGGAGAGCTGATTACAGCGCTGGATGGCGGCATGCCGGCTGATCGGATCGTGTTGCACGGCAACAACAAATCTGTTGAAGAGCTTGCGCTCGCTTACCGCCATGGCGTGATGGTGGTGGCGGACAACCAGCACGATCTGGATCGACTGCAGGAACTTATTCCGGCAGGGCGCGCGCCCGCTCGTTTGATGCTCCGGTTCACCCCGGGGATCGAATGCCACACGCACGAATACATCCGCACTGGACACCTCGATAGCAAATTCGGTTTCGATCCCGATCAACTGGAGCCCGTCCTGCGTCAATTGCAAGGCGCCAGCTGGGCACGGGTGGAGGGCCTGCATGCTCACATCGGATCACAGATTTTCGAGCTCGAGCCCCATCGCGATCTCGCGGCAGTGATGGCCGATGCACTTCGCCTGGCCCGTGATCTGGGCCATCCCGTGCGTGATCTCAATGTTGGTGGAGGCCTTGGCATCCGCTACGTGGCCAGTGATAACCCTCCGTCGATCGATGCTTGGGTCAAGGTGGTGGCGGAAGCTGTTGCCACGGCCTGCCGTGAACGCAACCTCGACCTGCCGCGACTGATGTGCGAGCCAGGACGCTCCCTGGTGGCGCCAGCAGGAGTGACGGTCTACACCGTTGGTTCCCGCAAGGTGGTTCCAGGGGTGCGCACCTATCTCTCCGTCGACGGGGGCATGAGCGACAACCCAAGGCCCATCACCTATCAGTCGCTTTACACCACCTGCCTGGTGGACCGTCCCCTAGCCGCTGCAGAGGAAACCGTGACGCTCGCCGGCAAGCATTGTGAGTCGGGGGACGTGCTGCTTAAGGATCTGGCGTTCCCTGCCTGCAGCAGCGGTGAAGTGTTAGCGGTGTTCGCCACGGGTGCGTACAACGCCTCGATGAGTTCCAACTACAACCGCATCCCCAGACCGGCCGCCGTGCTGGTGCACGATGGTCATGCGGAATTGGTTCAACGCCGCGAGCAGCCGGAGGATTTACTCCGTTACGACCTACTGCCAGAACGCCTGACCTCAGTAGTCTAGGGAGACTTCGGGGTGTGATGGAACGTGTTGGCGTTGTTGCAACTGCGCCTGCTTTTCGACGTTCTCTGCGCCTCGCTTTTCGGATTTTTACTGTTCACGCGTGTCAATGAGCAGCGAACGCTTTGGCTGCTGCGCGGATATTTGTTCCTGGTGGCGTTGGCGTGGTTCGTCAAACGCTTTTTCAATCTTCCGCTCACATCAACACTGATTGATGCGTTGGTGCTCGCTTGCTCCCTTTCCCTGGCCATTTTGTGGCAAGGCGAGCTGCGACGGCTAATGGAGTTGCTCGGCACGGGCCGTCTGGCCGTCTTGCTCGGCAATCCTCAGAGCAAGATGCGCTCGACGGCCAGCACGGTGGCGCAGCTCACCGATGCGGCCGGACGACTGTCCAAAACGCGTCGCGGAGCGCTGATCGTGGTTGATCTCGGCAGCGACCTCAGGCCTGAGGACTTTCTCAATCCCGGCATCACAATCGATGCGCAATTGAGTAGTGAACTACTCCTCAACCTGTTTGCGTCTGACACGCCGCTGCACGATGGAGCGGTGGTGATCAAGGGCAACCGAATCGTCTCGGCGGGGGTGATCCTGCCCCTGTCGCGGCAGGGGATCAGTCGCTATGGCACCCGTCATCTGGCAGCGCTCGGCATCACCGAACGCTTCGACCGCTGCATCTGTGTGGTGATCTCTGAGGAGACCGGAACCCTCTCGTTGGCCAACCAGGGGCGTCTGGAACGACCAATCACCAGCTCACGTCTGCAGGATCTGCTGACGGAACTGATCGCCTCTTCTGTGTCATCGGCGCCGGTGAAATCACCATCTGGTCGTAGCGTGAGCTCTGGCACTCAGGAATCCTTGCCTTGAGCCGTCATCTGGCCGTCAGTACGGAACAACCCACGTCACGGTGCTGTCCGCAAGGACTTGATCCCCTTCGGATTCCAGCCCACGTGGCCGTGATCATGGATGGCAATGGCCGTTGGGCCCAATCCCGAGGTCTTCCGCGCGTGATGGGTCACCGGGCCGGTGTGGAGGCCTTGAAGTCAACGCTCAGGCTCTGCAGCGACTGGGGGGTTGAGGCTCTAACCGCCTATGCCTTCTCCACTGAAAACTGGTCGAGGCCTGGCGATGAGGTGAACTTTCTGATGACGTTGTTCGAAAGCGTGCTGCAGCGTGAGTTGCAGGCTCTGGAACGCGAGCAGGTGCGGATTCGGTTCCTCGGAGACCTCGACGCTCTTCCTGCCAAGCTGCAAGCCTTGATTGCCGATGCCACGGAGCGCACAGCTGGCAACAAGGGAATTCACTTCAACGTTTGCACCAATTACGGCGGCCGTCGTGAGCTGGTGCGTGCCAGTCAGCGACTGGCGGAACGCGTCGCCAACGGTGAGTTGTTGCCGTGTCAAATCGATGAACAGGCCCTGGCGGCTGAGTTGTTCACTGCAGGTGAGCGAGATCCCGATCTGTTGATCCGCACCAGCGGTGAGCGCCGCATCAGTAATTTTCTTCTCTGGCAGCTGGCCTATGCCGAGATTCATGTGACGGACCTGTTCTGGCCTGACTTCGATGCAGAGGCCCTGCGCTCTGCCATTGAGGATTACCAAGGACGTCAGCGTCGATTCGGGGGGGTGCAGGCGGTCGAAACCCACGCTCTGGGATCCTGAAGGCTGCAGCAGCGGTGGCTGGTTCGATGACGGACACGGTGGACCTACGCCATGACTGGAGGCTGGAGGAGATCGAAGCCCTCCTAAAACTCCCCCTGATGGACCTGCTCTGGCGTGCCCAGGGTGTGCATCGCGCTGCCAATCCGGGGTATCGGGTGCAGCTGGCCTCTCTGCTCAGCGTGAAAACCGGTGGCTGCGAGGAGGACTGCGCTTACTGCCCTCAGTCAATGCACCACAGCAGTGATGTGACAGGCCAGCCGGATCTGGAAGTCCAAGCCGTACTCGATCGCGCACGGGCTGCTGCTGATGCCGGAGCCGATCGGTTCTGCATGGGTTGGGCCTGGCGGGAGATCCGTGAGGGGCCGGCATTTGAGTCGATGTTGAAGATGGTGCGCGGTGTGCGGCAACTGGGCTTGGAAGCCTGTGTCACCGCTGGAATGCTCACCGACGACCAGGCTGAACGCCTAGCTGAAGCGGGTCTGACGGCTTACAACCACAATCTCGACACCAGTCCGGAGCACTACGACCAAATCATCACCACCCGCACCTACCAGGAGCGGCTGGAGACGCTCCAACGGGTGCGTCGTGCCGGGGTGACACTCTGCTGCGGAGGCATCATCGGCATGGGCGAATCGCTCAAGGATCGTGCCTCGATGCTGCAGGTGCTGGCCTGCATCGACCCGCATCCCGAGAGCGTGCCGATCAATGGACTGGTGGCGGTGGAGGGAACCCCGCTGGAATCGCTTCCTTCGGTCGATCCATTGGAGCTGGTTCGAATGGTGGCCGTGACACGCATCCTGATGCCCTTTAGCCGTGTGCGTCTCAGCGCCGGCCGTGAACAGTTGAACCGCGAGGCCCAAATTCTCTGCCTTCAGGCCGGGGCGGATTCCATCTTTTACGGCGACACACTCCTCACAACGGGCAATCCAGCTGTGGAGGCCGATCGTGCTCTGCTGGAGGCGGCCGGTGTTCAGGCGCGCTGGCAGGAGACGGCAGCCGCATGACGGCCTCCCAGGAGGCAGCACCGTTTCTGGTGGCTGCGTTCTACGCCTTCACGCCCCTCGATTCGCAGCGGCTGGAGGCGTTGCTAACGGATCTGCCGCTGATGGCACGCCGCGCTGATGTGGTCGGATCGATTCTGATTGCTCCGGAGGGGGTCAATGGCACCATCAGTGGCCCGGATGTCGGGGTGCAGGTCATGCTGGATCGGTTGTATGCCGATCTCTGCCTGGGAGAGGAGCATTTCGAGCGTCTGCAGGTGAAGCGCAGTCGTAGTCCGAAGCAGGTGTTCCGTCGTTTCAAGGCGCGTCGCAAGCGGGAGATCGTCACTCTTGGCGAACCCTGTGCGGATCCTCGTCAAAGCGTTGGCACCTATGTGGAGCCCAGCGATTGGAATGCCCTGGTCGATGATCCCAAGACCCTCGTGATTGACACTCGCAACCGTTACGAGGTGGCGATTGGCAGCTTCACCGGTTCTCTGGATCCGGGGACTGAGAGTTTCCGCGACTTCCCTGATTGGGTGGAAAGCGACCTGCGTCCGCTGGTGGAGCAGACCTCACCGGCACGCATTGCCATGTTTTGCACCGGTGGCATTCGTTGCGAGAAGGCGAGCAGTTTTTTGCAGCAACGGGGTTTTCCTGAGGTCCATCATCTCAAGGGCGGAATCCTCAATTACCTCGAACAGGTGCCGGAGGACCAGAGCCGCTGGCAGGGTGAATGCTTTGTGTTTGATCAACGTGTTGCGGTCAATCATCAGCTCGCGCCTGGTGAGCATCGGCTGTGTCATGCCTGCGGTCTGCCGTTGACGCCTGCTCAACGGCAACTGGAGAGCTACGTGCGTGGTGTTCAGTGTCTTCACTGCCAGGATCGATTTACGGACGCGGATCGCGCGCGTTTTGCCATGCGTCAGCGGCAGTTGGATGAGGCCCGGGGATGACAGCCGCTCCTGTGCTTTACAGCTTTCGGCGTTGTCCCTATGCCATGCGCGCCCGCTGGTCGCTGCTGCAGGCCGGCATCATTGTGCAATGGCGGGAAGTGGCGCTCAAGGCCAAGCCAGCTCAGATGCTCGCCCTCTCTCCTAAGGGAACCGTTCCGGTGCTGGCGCTCGCCGATGGCACCGTCATCGACGAAAGTCTTGGGGTGATGGAGTGGGCTTTCGCTCAGGCCGATCCATGTGATTGGCGTCGCCGGAACTGCGTCGAGGATCAACGCCAGATCCAGGAGCTGATCGGCTTGAACGATGGCGCGTTTAAGCACCATCTCGATCGTTTTAAATACACCGACCGCTACTCGGGCGAATCCAAGCAGGAGCACTGTCAAGCGGGTCTCGCCATTCTTCGCGGCTGGTCTGATCGGATTCAAGCCCGTGGTGGCTGGTTGCTCGATGCTCGTTGTTCGCTGGCGGATGCGGCGCTTTGGCCCTTTGTGCGTCAATGGCGGATTGCGGATCCTGATGCCTTTGATGGCGATGCGTCGTTGGATCCGTTGCGCCAGTGGTTGGAGCGCATCCTCGCGGATCCGCTTTTTGAGCGTTTGATGCAGCGTGCTGATCCCTGGGATCCGGGAGGCCTTCAGCCGCATTTCCCCGCTGATGCCGTTGCGGTTCCGACCGATCAGCCCTTGTTCCATTTGGCACTCGCCGAGGACTGGCAAGCAGCTCAGCGGTCGGGGGTCTACGCGATCTCAACCCGAGGACTAGCCGTCGACCAAGTGGGATTCATGCATCTCTCCTGGCAGGAGCAGGTGGCGGCCACCTATGAACGGTTTTATGCCGATGCTGGATCGGTGATGCTGCTCACCATTGATCCGAATGCGCTTGCGGCACCTTTGCGCGCTGATGCCATTCCCAGCGGTGAACTGTTTCCCCATCTCTATGGCCCTCTACCGCTGACAGCGGTGACTGCTGCGTGTCCCTACCCCGCCACCGAACGCTGATGTTGGATCAATTGGAGAAGGAAGCGCGTGAGCGCGACCTGCTGCTACGACTCCAAGTCGGACGCCCGCTGGGTCTGTGGAGCCTGCGACTGGTGGTGGCCCGATCACTGCCTCAGAGCTTGCAATTGCTAGGGGAGATGAAGGCCTGGGCTTACAGCGGTGCCAATGGTTTGCAGCTCGACACCATGCGGGTGCTTCCGGGAGCACCTGCGGGTTGTGGTGATCTGATCTGGGCCGCAACGATGGCTTGGGCCTTAGAGGTCACGCCTTGCCGCAGGGCCAGGCTGCTGGCCATACGCGATGACGAGCGCCAGCATCGTCGTCTGGTGCGGTATTTCCAACAACGCGGTTTCGAGCCCGTCCGTGATGTGCAGGCTGCGCTCTGGGATCTGCCCCTGCGCATGGTCTGGGGCGGTGCTGGCGCTCTCATGGTCGGCAGTTGTGAACGGGTGCAGACGCGGGCTCTGGATCGCTGGCGTCAGCTCGCTGCGTGATAGCTGCTGCGCACCAGCGGTCCGCTGCGCACCACCGCAAAGCCCAGCTCCCGGGCGATGGCCCCTAGCTCGTCAAATTCGTCGGGATGCCAGTAACGATCGACGGGCAAATGGGCTAGGGATGGACGCAGGTATTGGCCGAGCGTCACGCGTTGGCAGTCCACGGCCCTGAGATCGCGCATCGTCGCGATCACTTCATCGCGCGTCTCCCCGAGACCCAGCATGAGCCCGCTTTTGGTCGGGATGTGGGGTGCCAAGGCGCGTGACGCTGCCAGCAGAGCGAGCGAGCGCGCGTAGGTGGCCCCGCGGCGCACGATCCCCTGGAGACGCTGCACGGTCTCCAGGTTGTGGTTAAAACACACCGGCTCAGCCTTCAGCACGGTCTCCAAGCGCTGCCGCTGGGCGGAGACGGCTGCCGCATGATCGGCATGTCCCCCCCAGAAATCGGGTGTCAGCACCTCGATGGCGATCAGTGGGTTGCGTTCCCGAATCGCTGCCATGGCGGAGGTGAACAGCGACGCGCCATGGTCGTCAAGATCATCGCGAGCTACGGCGGTGAGCACCACGTAGCGCAGGTTCATGGCGATGACAGCATCAGCGACGCGCTTCGGTTCGTGCGTGTTGATGGGCTCCGGAGCTTGGCCTTTGTCCACCTGGCAGAACGCGCAGCTGCGGGTGCAGATCGCCCCCCCAAGCAAAAACGTGGCTGTGCCTGCTGCGTAACACTCGCCCCGGTTCGGACAGCGGCCTTCCTCGCAAATGGTGTGCAAGCCATTGCGCTTCACCAGCTGTTGTACCCGTTCCATTGCTGAGGCATCGCCCAGCGGGCGGCGCAGCCATTCCGGCAGGCGTTCCTTGGGTGGGATAGCGGAGTACTGGCTCATTCCACAACCCGTCGTCCTTCCAGGGCCCGGCTGAGGGTGACGTCGTCGGCGTATTCCAGCTCGCTTCCCACCGGTAAGCCGTAAGCGATCCGGCTAACCCGTGTGAAAGGCTTCAGCAGCCGGGCGACATACAGGCTGGTGGTGTCGCCTTCGACGCTGGGGGTCAGGGCCAGAATGACTTCTTCGATGTTGTCGTCGGCAACCCGTTTCACCAGGCTGCTGATCTGGAGAAGATCCGGTCCGATGCCATCCATCGGTGAGATCAGGCCACCCAGTACGTGATAGCGCCCACTGAATTCTCGGGTGCGTTCCAGGGCGAGCAGATCGCGAGAATCGGCTACCACGCAAATCTGACCATTGGAGCGTTCGGGGTTTCGGCAGATCTCGCAGGTGGGGTCGGCGCTGAGATGAAAACAGGTCTGGCATTGGCCCACCTGGGTCCGTGCTGTCAGGAGTGCGTCCGCAAAGCTGCGGATTTGTTCTTCCGGCTGCCGCAGCAGATGCAGGGCCAGTCGTTGGGCGGTGCGGGGACCGATCCCCGGCAATCGCTCGAACTGATCAATCAGCCGAGCCAGGGGTCGGGTGAAGCCGCTCAGAGCTCTTTGGCAGGTGGAGAAAATCTAGGCAGGGGATGGGACGGGCAGAATGCCGGCATCCGGCCCTTCTCTTCATGCGCTCCATGCTGCGACGTCCGCTCCGGTCCCTGCTTGTTCTGCTTTGCGTCATCACGCTCAGTGCCTGTGGTGGTGCCGCTGCCGGTCTGAACTCGTTCAAGAGTCCTGATGGCCGTTATGCCTTCCTGTATCCGACCGGCTGGACGCGGGTGGCGGTCACCGGAGGCCCTGCGGTGGTGTTCCACGATCTGATCAACAGTGATGAAACGGTCAGCCTGGTCGTTTCGGATGTCGATGCCGACGATGACCTGGAGAGTCTCGGGAGTGCCGTGGCGGTCGGCGAGCGGCTTCGGCGTGAGGTGATCGCACCAGACGGCAGCGGGCGCGATGCTGATCTGATCGAGGCCAGTGAGCGGGATTCCGAGGGGCATATCTTCTACGACCTCGAATTTGCCGTTCACCTGCAAGACCGTGATCGCCACGAACTGGCCACGGTGGTGGTGGATCGAGGTCGCCTTTACACGTTGGCGACGAGCACCAATGAAGAGCGCTGGCCCAAGGTGAAGGGTCTGTTCGAATCGGTGATTCATTCGTTCACGCTGCTGATCTAAATCGCGAACCGTTGATCGGAACTGTCCTCCGCTGAACGGCAACGGCTGTCCATCCCCTCCAAGATGGCTGCCATGACCACCTCCTCCCGTGTTGCGCGACTCAAGAGCCGATGGAATGGGCTCTCGGATCACCACCAGGTTGGTGTTGCGTTGGCGGGTGTTGGCGGCCTGTTCGGGGTCTGGCTGCTGTTCTGGCCCGTTCCCACGCAGGTGGAGGGCCGCGGTGTTCTGATCTATCCAGACAATGCCGGGATTCTCAATGCCCGTTCGGGCGGGCAGGTGCAGCGGATCAACACCAAGGTGGGCGATCGCGTCAGCAAGGGGCAGGTGCTGATGACCCTGTATCTCCCTGTTCTGGAACGACAGCTGGATCAACAGAACGGCAACCTGCGTCAGTTGGAGCGCCAGAACGAGGAACTGGATGCGCGCGACGCGCTGCGGATTCGGACAGCCCAGGCGGCTCTTGACACGGCGCTCGCCAAGCTGGATGACGATCAGAAGCGGCTGACCAACCTGCAGTCGATCTACAACACCAAAGTTGAGAACCTCAGCTGGTTGGCCCAACGCGAAGTGGTTGCACCGCTCTCCAGAGCTGTGGTGTCTGCTGAACAGGGGCTGACCACCACCAGCGTTCAGCTGGATGACATCAAAATCCAGCGAAAGGATGAGATCACAGCCTTTCAGCAGATCAAGCTGGAGATTGAGACCGAACGCCTAGATCGACGCTTCCAGATCGATGATCTCAAGCGAGAAATCGCCGTGACTGAGGCCCGCATTGCCTTCGATGGCAACGTCACCGCTGAGCGCAGTGGTGCTGTGCTGGATTTGCAGGTTATCCAGGGCCAAACCGTCAAGACCGGTGACCGCCTCGGCACTATCGGTCGCAGTGCCAGCCCCGATACTGATCAGCGCAAAACCGGTGGTGATCTGATGGCTGTTGCCTACTTCCCACCCGCCGATGCTCGCCGCTTGCCGATCGGGTTGCCTGTGGAGGTGGTGCCGTTGTGGAACCAACGGGGACGGTTTGGTGGGATTGAGGGGACGGTTAGCAGCGTGCTCAGCCTTCCGGCGACCCGGGAGGATATCGCCACCACCGTCGGTAACAGCCAGTTGGCTGAGGCCCTCGTCAAAAACGGTCCGGTGATGCGCGCTGAGATTGAACTGGATCGCGATGCACGCAGCGATGACGGTTACCGCTGGACCCTCTCCAATGGCAGTGGGGTCTTCCCGATCCGGGACGGACTCACCATCGACACCTTCGCCTATGTGGAGTGGCGTTCACCGGTTACTTACATCATTCCCGGTCTGCGCTCGCTCACCGGTGGCTTCCGCACCCTGCGCATCGATCGACTCTGGGATCTGCCGTTCCTACGGCAGCCCGGAACCATTTAGTAACTCTGCGCCTTCAATGACTCTCCGCCCCCTGTTGCGTCAGGAGTTGCCCTGGCTGATTGCAGAAGTGGTTCTCCTTGTGATTCTTCTCAATGCCAATCCACCGGAGGTGTGGTTCTGGCTGGTCGTCTTTCTGGTGATCTTCGGCTACCGCGTCGAACGCTGGTGGGCATCACGCCCCAACTCCTGAGGAGAGAACCCTTCAAGAGTGATTGTCGTTGGCACGGCAAGCTCAGGATCCCGCGGCATCGGCAGCAATTCACGTAGCAGCCTGGCGTAGGTCACATTTACATCCACGGTGGCTGTTAAGCGGTTCACCAACGCTTCCACCAGTTGGGTCTGCGTGACCGAAAGATCCACTTCATTGCTCAGGCCCGTTTTGTAGCGCAATGAGCTGTCGCGAAACGCTTCCTTGCCAGCTCCCACTGCTCGCCGAGACGAAAGGAGCTTGGCGAGGCTTGCTTCGTGGTTGAGAAAGGCGCGCTCCAGGCGAAGACGAATCTGATTGCGCGTCGCTGCATAGGCCTGGCTTGCGGCTTCCTCCTGAAGGGCTAACGCCTTGATGGCGTTAGACGTCGCACCGGCATTAAAAATCATCCAGTTGAACGCGAGTCCGACGGACCAGTCGTAACCGGCCACTTGTTCCAGGGGTAGGAAGGTGGAGCCGCAACATCCGCCTCCACTGATGGAGAGGTCGAAGAGTCGTTCCACCGATGCCAGACCACCTACGGAGGCAAACAGACTGAGCTGAGGAAGGAGCTGTGCTGCCGTTTCATCCTGTTGCAGGGCTAGAGCCCGCCGTGTGGCCAGGATTGCAGCCAGCTCTGGATTGCTGTCATAGGCCGCGAGCAGTGATTGCTCAAGGTTTAAGGGCCAGGCTGGCGCCAGGGTGATCGCATCCGCTGCGCTTGGCGTGACATCGGATGGAAGATTCATCACCGTCCAGAGCGCGCGTCGGGCGATGGCACGGTCTGCCAGCGCCTGAATCAAGGCTTCTTCGTCGATTGACAGGGTGGCGCTGCGGCGCAGCAGATCCACCCTTGGCACGAGACCGGCCTGCTTGAGGTTGAGGGTGTCTTCCAGCACGATGAGGTCGGTGCGCACCACGGCATCGCGGATGCGTACCAACTGCTCATCACGCTGCAGCTGGTAATACGCCTCACTCACCTCCAGCTGAAGGGCCCGGAGCTGGTTGGCGTATTGCTGTTCGAATTGCTCCAGCCTCGCTTCGGCTGCTCGGACCCTTGGGGTGCGGGCAAAGTCGACCACGGCATAGTTGAGCTGAAGTCCTGCTTCGGAATCCACTCCATTGGCGACGGCATAGAGGCCCCCGCCAGCGGGCACATAGAAGGGACCGGCGGATGGACTACTGACACTGTTGCCGTTCTTGGTAAGCGCGACGTTCTCTCCCTGCCCTTGGGCCACAAACATGGGCCCGAAGCCATAGTTGTTGTTGCCGTAGGGCGAATAGGTGCTGCTGCCGCTCTGGAATCCTTCGACATCGGCAAACACACTGATGGTTGGCCAGTAAGCCCCCGACAGCGAAGCCACCGTGGCCGCTTGCGCTGCAATCTGATTGCGTTGGATCTCTAGGTTTGGGTTGTTGCGGAAGGCGATGGCGATCGCCTGCTCCAAGCTGACGGCTCGAATGCTTCCGGCGATTGCTTCTTGCGCATTCGGCAGTTGCAGAGGTGCATCTGGGAGGCTTTGGTCGTCGCTTAGCGATCCATTGGCCGGTTCATTGGCGCGAAGCAAACGGCGAGGTAGCTCTGGACTGCGCAGATCATCGGAGGCTTCCAGCGCGGGAGCGGGGCCCAGCAGGGTGTCCAGACTGTTCAACTGCTGGTTCAACTGATCCCAACTGCGCTCCAACTGGCGCACGCTGCCGCCTTCGTTCAGGCGTGGTGCCGCATCGATCGGAGTTTGTGCCTTGGCCACGACTTGGCACAGCATGCCCATCACAGGAATCACGAAGGAACCCTTGATGAGCAAGCGGATCAAGACGTAATGGTGCATTCGAATTTCGCTGATCTTGCCGCCACAGGCGGGCTTCAACGATTGGCAGTGACAGGCTGCGATCCGGCCATGCCGGGAAGGCAGTCATGCAACACGGAGGCTCCATGGCGGATCAGTGAGCTGCGTTGAACGATCTGCCGCATGCGTGCCGTCGGCACGCTGCTGAGGGCTTCGCTGCCGACGCGATTCTCCAGGTTGGTGGTCATCTGTTTGGCCGCGGCTGTCAGGGTGAGATCCAGCGGCTTCAAGCACTCCAAATCCAGCGATTGGCGTGCGCCTGGATCGAGCTGTCGCAGCATTTTGGCCAAGCGCGACAGCAGCTGGATCTGGTGCCTGATCACTCGTGCTTCTTCTTGGTGAAGCGTCTTGATGGCCGACGGTGCTTGGATTGGAGCCGGCAGGCCGCGCAGGCCGTCCAGCACCGACATCAGCTGGGAGATCAGCAAGTCCAGTTCAGTCCAGAGCCGATGCAACGGATGCGTCTCGGGGTTCACGCCAAGCTCCATTTGTGCTGTGGTCTGAAGCACTCTCATGGCACTGATTTTTGCCAGTAGCTGAGATCGCCGCTCTCGGCGCTGCCGCATGGACAGTCGTGTGGGCACATCTGCTTCCAGGCGATCAACCTCCAAGCTGAATTCCTGAATGATCTCGTCGATGAACGCAGCGAACTGGCGGTGCAGGGAAGGGATCGCTGCACTGGGCCACACATAGCGGGTTGCCCAGAGCGAAATCAGGATGCCGATCGCGGTCCAAAACAGTCGGGTGAAACCCCAGGTGGTTTCTTCGGCGCTGTGGACCAGCCAGCCCATGATCACGATGTTGCCCGCGACTTTGTAACCCACCTGCAGACCCAGGGCTCCACCGAGCAGGCGCACGCTGGCCATGGCCAGGCCGATACCTAGGGGGAGTGGCAATTCCAGGCCTCGGGAAAAGATGACCACGATGACCACTCCCATCAGCGATCCCAGCAAGCGCTGGATGCTCAGTCGTAGAGAGTTCCCATAGCTGCCGGAGAGCACTGCGCCGGTGGTGAGAGCGATGTAGTAACCGAAGGGAATGCTGCTGAGCAAGCCAAAGGCCGCTCCGAGGCCCGTCACCAATGCAAGACGTAGGTCGGAGCGGACAAACCAGGGTCGGGTGGTCGCAGAGGAGGATTTCATGACCGTCCCCGTGCTCGATCCAGCCGTTGCTGGCTGTTCAGCAGCCTGCCGAATCGTGTCACCTGTTCCTCGAGGGCGATGCGTTGGGCCAGGGACAGTCCAGCGTCATCCGACTCCAGGCTCAGGCGCTCTTGGCTTCGAGGCTCGGCTACGAGGTAGCGACCCAGCACCGGGAGTTCGTTGGCGCCATTGTCCTTGTGAAGTCGTTCGATCAGCCGCTCCACCAGCATCCAGCGCACCTGTTGACAGCGCCACAGGCTCAGGCATTGAAGCCAGCGACGTCGATTGAGCCGACTGACGTGGCGTGGCCCCAAACTTTGTTCCACCGCGATGATGCTCTGCATTTCGAGCACCAGCCGGGTGATCAAGGCTGGTGCGATGGGTGTTGGCGCTGCTGCTTGTCCCTGCAAAGCCAGACTGTGGGCATTCACGCGGGCGTGCAGCAGGGCATGGAGTTGCTCATGCACAGCTTGCAAGCGCGTCATCCTGTTTTTGGGCCAGAGCAGACGGCCGACGAGCAGCGCCACGAGAATGCCCACCAGGGTGTCGAGGCTGCGATTGAACACGTAGGCCCAATCGAGCTTGGTGTACGCATCGATGCTCAGGAACATCACCGTGACCACCACTGCGGTGGACAGTCCGTTGCTCCAGCCCAGACGTCGCAGCAGGGGGATGGTGATCAGCAGGCTCACGAGAATGCCGATCCAACCGGACATGATCGTGTGCACCAGAAAGGTGACCAAGCCGCCGGTGATCGTCCCAAGAATTCGTCCACGCGCTGCCCGCAAACTGTTCTCGTCCTGGTCATCGATGACGAAGGTGACCGCGAGCAGCGGATACCAGGCAAATGTGATGCGGTCAAAGTGCTGTGCGATCGCACAGGTGATCAGGATGCTCAACCCAAGCCTGAGGCTCTGTCTCAGCAGATTCCCGTTCACGGATCGAGGCGGTGGATCAATACAGGAACGGGTAACGCTGACCGCTCGAATCGCTGGCGTTGCGACCGTTTTGGTACACCGGCCATTCCGTATCGAGATAGCTGATGCCGTCTTTGTAGAAGGGGCGTGCCGGAAGGCGCTCAGTTTCCAGTTCTGTGATGCCCATGGCGGTGATCAGGCCACCCAGTTCCATCGCGCCCAGATCAGTGTCGAGGTTCTGACCTGCGGCTTGGATCAGTGCAGGCAAGCGCACCAGGTTTTCCGGTCGGGTCATGGAGCCAAACAGGCTTCTCAGCACGAGTTGCTGGCGTGCCAAGCGCCCTAGGTCACCTTCACCGTCGTGGCGCCAGCGCAGAAATCCTTCCAGGTCTTCACCTTGAAGCACCTGCGGCCCTGGCTGCAGATCAATCAGCAGCCCCTGGCTGCTATCGCGGTAATACAACCGTTTGGGCACGTCGACTTCGACACCTCCGACAAGATCGCTGAGGGTTCGGATGCCATTGAGATTGACCAAAATATGATGATTGATTGGACGGCCCATCAATCGAGACAGCTCGGATTTGACCGCGTCCAAGCCGCCGTAGGCATAGAGAGCATTGGCCTTGACTGGACCAAAGCTTTGGGAGTTGATGTAGCTATCCCTGGGGATCTGCGTAATGGAGGTACGCCCCCCTTCCACACGCAAGGTGAAAATTGCGTCGGTATTGCCACCTCCCTCGTCGACACCGAGCACGAGAATTTCGCGGCTATCAAATACAGACCAGGAGGAAAAAGGATTGCTCACCGGCAGCAGCGGCGGTGCACCAGCGTCTGTCGTCAAGGACCGGCTCAGCGGAATGGCCAGCAGAAACCCCCCAGTCAGCCCAATGGCAGCTGAGAGAAGAAGGGTTCCTGGGCGAACTTTTTTCGCTTGGTCCATCTATTCAGGTTAGCCCAGTATTTGCGTTTTCTTAAGCATTGGATTACGCCGCTTTGCGGTCATGTCAACGGTTCGCTGATCACCATCGAAGCGCAATCCAGCAGTGAAACCAGGTTGCTAGTTCGATCACTGGCCGGGATTGGCAGTCCAGCCACCTGACGCCTCTGCGATCGCAGAATCACCAGATCGTGATCACGGCTGCGGCGTTCGATCTTCGTTTCCACACCCGGTCCTCGCTCTAGTTGGACCACGGTGCTGGTTGTCTGGCCTTGGGTCGGTAGCCAGCGCCTCAGTTCCCACTCGATCCGTTCCCGATCCGTGCGGTTGAACCGGGGGTCAACAATGTGCAGCAAGGTGATCAGGCCGGCATCAGGGGAGGTGCTGGCCAGCACACGCTGTGCCAGTTCAAACTGCTCTCTGGCACTAGCGGAAAGGTCTTTGATGGGAACCAGGATCCTTTGAAGATCCTCAACCTCGCGGTTGGCGAGATTGACCACGACGACAGGACAGTGCGCTGTTCGACAGACACCATCCACGAGGTCGCCGAAGAACCAGCGCCTGAATTTGTCTGGACGCCCTGCACCGATCACGAGCAGGTCAGCGCTCTGTTCGCGCGCACTCCGGCTCATGCCTCCGGCAATGTCTTCATCCAGGCGCAACAAACAGCGAGTCTTGACGTTGAGCTGGTCACCGATCACTGCCGCCTGCGCGAGGCGCTCCCGTGCGGATGACACGGCGTGGTTCACACCTCCTCGAGCTTCCTCGAGGCTCGGACAAACCAGTGCCAAGGGCAGCAGGCGTCCCTGCGACTGGGCCCCGCCACTGAGCAGTCGCGAGGCGATATCCAGTAGTCCTCGCTCTGTGGTGGGATTGGCAATCGGCACCACGATATTCAGCGGTCGCTGGACAACAGCGAGTGAGCTGTCATCGCCAATCGCGAATGATTCGTCGCTCGGGGGCGTTGCTTTCAGCTGACGGTTGGGTTCCACAAGCTGTCGCACGGAGCGTGCGGTCAGCAGAGGGCCGAGGGTTGCCGTTACCACCATCATCGCGAGCACGGCATTTAGCACCGTGCGATCGAGGAATCCCGCTTCGTATCCGATGAAGGCTGTGGCCAGAGTTGCTGCAACTTGTGGCATGGCCAGGGACCACATCATCACGGTCTGGCTGCCGTTGTAATCAAAGGCACGACCTGCAATCAGGCTGACCAAACCCTTGCAGGCGATCACGCCAAGCACCATCAACAGCGGCATCTGGAAGTGAGTGATCGAGCTGCTCAGGCTGCCCAGATCGAGCAGCAGCCCCAGGTGAATGAAAAAGATGGGGATGAACAATGACGCGCCAACCAGAATTACCTGCTGCTTCGACTTGCCCTCCGGTAAGACCGAATTCACGGCAAGTCCAGCCAGAAATGCACCCACGACCTTTTCAACGCCAGCCACTTCCGCACCCAATGAGGCAATGAAAAGAATCAGCAGGATCGTCAAAAAAATGCGACTTTCGTCATTGATGCTTCGCCTGAAAATGTGTCGTCCGACGATGCGGATCACGGTGACAATGGTGAGCGCGAAGATCCCTACGCTGGCGATTAAGCCGATCAGATTCCCCCAGGAAAATGTCTGCTTGCCAAGGCCGATAGCAATGGCCAGCACCACCAGTGAAGCAATGTCCGTAAGGATGGTGCTCCCCACGCTGACCACCACGGCTTCATCCCGCTGGGCTCCATAACTGCGAACGATGGGGTAGCCCAACGGTGTGTGGGAGGCGATCAAGGTGCCGATCAGCAGGCAAGGAACCAGTGGGAAGCCAAAGACAAAACCGATGAGGCCGCCTGTTGTCATGCCGAACAGGAAGTGGAGGATGCCGATGGTCAGCGATCGGCTGCGCACGCGATTGAATTCCTCAAGGTCGATCTCCAGTCCGACGATGAACAGCAGATAAATGGCTCCGATGTCGGACACCAGCTGCAACGTTTCACCATCAGGCTGCAGCAGGTTCAGCACATCCGGTCCCATCAGGATCCCGGCCAAGAGCAGGCCAATCAGGTCTGGCAGTCCTGTGCGCCGGACGAGAGGGGGCACCAGCATGGCGAGCGCCACGAGCAGGGCAAACGTTCCCAGGGGTTGATGGATCAGCTGCGCCAGCGACGCCTGCCCTGGTGCTGCCACTGCCAACGGTTGGATCATCAAAGGGTCAGTGCTTCATCTCGGCGCAGCCCTGCCTGCACGCGCCAGAGGTCGGCATAGGCGCCGCCCTGATGCAGCAGTTGGTCATGGGTGCCGTCTTCGACGATCCTTCCGTGATCCATCACGACGATCCGATCAGCGTGGCGAACCGTGCTGAGGCGATGGGCAATGACCACTGTGGTGCGGTTCTCCGTGATGTGCATCAAGGAGCGCTGGATGGCCGCCTCGGTGTCGTTGTCAACGGCAGCAGTGGCTTCGTCGAGCACCAGCACTGGCGCATCCTTCAAGATCGCTCTAGCCAAAGCGATGCGCTGACGTTGGCCTCCAGAGAGGCGCTGTCCGCGTTCTCCCACCACCGTGTCGAATCCTTGTGGCAAGGCCTCGATGAACCCCAGCGCTTCGGCTTGGCGTGCCGCTTCGCGTACCGCTGATGCTGATGCATCCGGCGCGCCATAGGCGATGTTGTCTCCCACGCTGCCGTGGAAGAGGTAGATGTCTTGGCTCACCAGTGCAATGGCGCGACGCAGATCGCCAAGCTGCAATTGGTCGATGGCGATGCCATCCAACAGAATTCTGCCTTGGTTGAGGGGATAGAGCCTCAGCAGCAACTTCACCAAAGAGCTCTTACCGGAGCCTGTGGCGCCCACGATGCCAATGGTGTGACCGGCAGCGATGCTGAGATTGAAGTTCTGTAGGAGTTCTGGACGGTCTCGATAGGCGAAGCAGACGGCCTCGTAGCGGATCTCTCCCTGAATGTCTCGAGGATTGAGGCGCCGATCTCCACCGGCAATCTGCACCGGGGTGTCAATCAGATCGAGCACCCGATTGGTGGAGGCCATGGAGCGCTGGTATTCGTTCAGGGTGCGGCCAAGAGTGGTTAGCGGCCAGAGCAGACGCTGGGTGATGAAGACCAAAAAGCTGTAGGTGCCAACAGCAATCACACCGTTGAAGGCTTGCAATCCTCCGATCAGCAGAATCGCCAGGAAGGCAAACAGAATTGCGAAACGGATCAGTGGAATGAAAGCAGCTGACACGCGAATCGCCTGACGGTTGGATTGCCTGTAGGCCTCGCTTTCACGCCTGAGCTGTTCAAGCTCCCAGGATTCTCGAGCGAAGCTCTTGATCGTGAGCATGCCTCCCAGATTGTTGGTGAGTCGGCTGGCCATGTCTCCGGCCCGTTGCCGTACATCGCGGTATCGCGGTGCGAGCTGACGTTGAAAGCGAAGCGACCCCCAGAGAATCACCGGAATCGGCAGGAAGGCAAAAACGGCCACCCGCGGAGCCAGCACGGTCATGGCGCCGCCCACCAGCAGCACGGTGGTGATCAGATGCAGCAGCTCGTTGGCTCCATGATCGAGGAACCGCTCCAGCTGGTTGATGTCATCGTTCAACACCGTGAGCAGTCGACCGCTGCTGTCCCGTTCAAAAAAATCCATCTCCAGCTTCTGGAGATGGTCATAGGCCTCCAGCCGCAGGCTGTGTTGCGTGCTCTGGGCCAGATTGCGCCAGAGAATCCCATAGAGGTATTCGAACAGCGATTCCGCTGTCCATACCAGAAAAGACAGAACCGCCAGTGTGATCAGCTGGCTGGTCACCGTGGTGGCGCCCAGTCTCGAGAGCCAGGAGGTGTCCTGTTCCACCACCACGTCGACAGCCAGTCCAATTAGCACCGGTGGGGCTAAATCAAACACCTTGTTGATCACGGAACAGGATGCTGCTAGCCACACCCGCCGTCGGTAAGGCCGCAGGTGCTGTATCAGGCGGTTCAGCGGTGAGGCTGTGACGCCCGCGGCATGAACGTTGGCTGGAGGCTTGGCTTGACCGTTGGCTGGGGGCATCCGCGCTGATTGTCCAGGCCTTTATTCAAGCGTTGTGTTGCCCATGCCCTGTTTGGTTCCGTCACAGGCGGTCAGCCGGTATCAGGAGCTGAGGAGGTTGGTTGGCCCGATCACACGCAATGCATCGCTTGCAGCATGATCTGACTCGAGGCCATCGCCGCTTGGTGTCGCACTTTTCTCACGCAACATCCCGAACGGGTCGAGTCCAAACCTCTGGACGGGAGTGAGTGATTGATTCAACGTGCCCTCTGCCGTGATGAACAATCGGACACGATGTTGAATGAGGAGCCAGCTCTTTGAACTGACTCCCCCTGGTGATCAGATCACCAGCGGTTTCCACCACCGCCGCCGTAGCCGCCATCGCCACCGCGACCGCCGCCACCGCCGTAGCCACCGCGGCCGCCACCGCCACCGGTGCGCTCACGGGGGGTGGCTTTGTTCACGCGGATCATGCGGCCCATCCACTCCACGTTTTGGAGGTCGTCGATGGCCTTTTGCTCATCGTCGTCGCTGTTCATTTCGACGAAGCCGAAACCACGCTTGCGACCGGTTTCGCGGTCGAGGGGGAGGCTGGCACTCTTCACTTCGCCGTACTGGCTGAACAGGTCAAGCAGGTCTTCCTGCTCAGCCTGAAAGGAGAGGTTGCCGATGTAGATGGTCATTTCCTATTGGGACCGAGGGGGGTGTGATCAGTGAAGCCGTGGTCCGAAAAGGAAAGTCCTTGATGCTGAAGCCAAAAAGCTGAAGCCTGGGGGAGCGAGCCGATCAGAGCCGAACGTTGAAGCTGAACCGATCCAAGCTACAGCCCTGTCGGAGCCCGATAGGGGGGTGGTGGGGGCGATCTGACGAGTGACTGTTGGCGCGGAGACCTTTCGCATAGAGATCTTGCCCTCGGGAGGATCAGATCTTGAATTGCTGAGCTGCTTTCTGTTTGCAGGTCTCCTGCGCCGTTTGGATCGAACGACCCTCATTCACTTGTGTGAGAAAGCAATCACAGGTGAAATCACCCATGCCGTCCGGCGGTGTCTTGCCAGCCTGGGCCATGGCGGCATTGAAGCCAGCCAGACACAAGCGGGTGATGGCATTTTCTCCTTCCGTGGCCCTGGCAGGAAAAGACGGTGTGATCAGCAGGCCAAGGGCCACGCTGATCGACGCAAGGCGGCCGACCATGGGGTTCAGGAGGCTTGGGTGATTTGGAGCTCCCGGTTCATGACCTTTAGTCGCCTGAGAGAGTTATAGACATCCTCGGGCATTCCCTTGGGCAGGTCTACAAGGCTGTGATTGTCGAAAATCTGGATGCGCCCGATCATCCGGCCCTGAAGCCCTGATTCGTTGGCTATGGCACCCACGAGGTTGCCGGGCTTGACCCGGTCGCGATGACCGACTTCAACGCGATAGCGGGTCATGTTCTCTTCCGGAGGACGGGACTCACGATCCATGCGGCGACGATCACGGCCACGATCTCCACGACGGTCGTCGCGTCGATCGCCTCGAATCGGCATCTTCAGCCAGCTTTCATCTCCCTGCACCAGCAGAGGCTGATCGCCCACAGCCATCTTGAGCGCGGCGACGGCTAGCTGTTCCATCCCCAGCTCATGTTCGAGACCCACGCGCTGGACCAATTCCCTGAGCAGCTCCATTTCTTCATTGCCTTCTGCTGTGGCCTGCTCACTGAGGCGACCGCGCAGACGGTCCAGACGGCTCTGGTTGATTTCGGCGTTGTTGGGGATGTCCATCGGTTCGATGGCCTGCCCCACAGCCCGTTCGAGGTTGCCGACGAAGCGACGTTCACGCGGCGTGATGAACAGGATGGCTTCGCCGGTGCGTCCGGCACGCCCCGTTCGTCCGATGCGATGCACATAGGCCTCGCTGTCGAAGGGCATGTCGTAGTTGATCACTAACCCAATGCGATCAACGTCGAGTCCACGGGCTGCCACGTCGGTGGCCACCAGGATGTTGACCGTTCCCTTGCGCAAGCGTTCCACGGTCCGTTCGCGTTGGTTCTGAGGCACATCGCCGTTCAAAACCGCGACGTCGTGGCCAGCGGCCTCTAAGGATTCCGCCACGGTGAGTGTGATCGCCTTGGTGCGGGCAAAAATGATCACGCCTTCACCGGTGACGGCTTCGAGCACGCGGTTGAGCGCCTCCAGCTTGTGGGCGTTCTGCAACGTGATCGAGCGTTGCCGAATCCGCCTGGCTTCACGATCTTTGGTTTTGATGGTGATCTCAGCTGGTTCACTGAGGTAGCGCTTAGAGAGCCGACGGATTTCGTTCGGCATGGTGGCCGAGAACAGCACCACCTGACGCTCTTCGGGCAACTGATCGAGGATCCACTCCACATCGTCGATGAAGCCCATGCGCAGCATTTCATCGGCTTCATCCAGCACCAGGCTGCGCAGTCCCGAGGTGTTGAGGGTTCCCTGGCGCATGTGGTCCATCACCCGACCTGGGGTGCCGACCACCACGTCGACGCCCCGTTTGAGGGCGTGAATTTGGGAACGGAAATCCGAGCCTCCGTAGATCGCCAGCACATTCAGATGAGGATGTCCTGCGGCATAGGCCTTGAAGGAATCAGCCACCTGCATGGCCAGCTCACGGGTCGGGGCTAGCACCAGCACCCTTGGGTCATGGCTGCGGCCTTCCAGCCGTTCCAGCAGCGGCAGTGCGAATGCGGCGGTCTTGCCGGTGCCGGTCTGGGCCTGTCCCACAAGATCGCGGCCCAACATCAACTCGGGGAAGGCTGCCTTTTGAATCGGTGAGGGTTCCTTGTATCCCTTGGCGTCGAGTGTTTTCAGCAGAGCTTCGCTGAAGCCAAAGCCGGCAAAGCCGGATCCTTCAGCAGCGTCTTGCTTGGCGTCGGAACTGCTCGATTCGACGCTCTTGGTGTCAACCGTGGGTTCAATCACGGTGGTGAACAGGTCCGACTCGCTTTCGGCCTGGGGAGACTCGGGGAGCTCAGAAACAGTGAGATCCACGGCGCAGGGCTCAGTGGCCTGCGATTGCATCTGGGTCATGACGTGAAGGCTTGCCGCCTGATTGATCCTTCAAATCAGGCCTGCAACGTCCAATCGGCAAATGCCGCGCTGTATTGCTTGCCTTCTGTTCAAAGGTGAAGGCTCAAGGTATCACCCTCCCGAAGTCATCTTCCAACCGTTCGATGTCGGATTCCTGCAAAACGGTGCCGCGTTGCACCTCGATGATCAGCAGATCGCCCGCGCCTCCACGGGCCCGATGAAGGGCACCAACCGGAATTTCAAAGGTGGTGCCAGCGCTTGCATCCAGCCATTGACCGTCGCAGTAAAGCGACCCCTGACCAGCCGCCACAACCCAGTGCTCGCTGCGATGACGGTGCCGTTGCAGGCTCAGCCGTGCGTTCTCCTTCACCAGCAAGCGTTTGACCTTGTAGCCGGGTCCCTCCGTCAGGTTTTCGTACCAGCCCCAGGGACGCTCAACCCGTGTTGTCACGTCCTGCCCCCTTGGTGACCGATGTGTCCAGGATGCCGCTCTTCAATCTGGCTGCCAGTGACCGTGGCCGCCAGTCGCACGATGGTCAGTTGGTGACGCGCACGAGTCATCGCGGTGTAGAGCAGCGATGTGGTCGGCCGCTCCTCTTGGGGTGGCCAGAGCAGGATCACCGCATCGGCTTCGCTCCCTTGTGCTTTGTGGATCGTCAGCGCCAGGGCCGGCTGAATCTGTTTGATGCGTGCCGGGTGCAGCAGGCGAAAGCAGCTGTCACCTGCATCATCACTGCAGCGGAACAACAGCCTTCGGCTGGATCCATGGCCGATGCAGATCCCAAGATCACCATTGGCGAGCCCCAGTTCCGTCTGGTTGTCGCTGCACAGCACCGGCAAACCCTCCGGCCAGGTCTCTGGACTTTGGCCCGACACGAGCTGTCGGTGGAGCGTCTCGACACCCCAAAGTCCGCGACGCCGCGGGCACAACACCATCAGGGAGTCGAGTTGCTCCAGCAGCGCATGGGCCTGGCTCGGGTCAGGCTCTCCTTCGGGGTTGATGCTCAGCGCCTGAGAGGCTCTGCTCATTGCGTCCATGCGATGACGAATGGCCGTCAGCACGAGGTCGGGAAGTCGTGTTGAGCGTGTGAGGATCGACTTGATATTTGATGCGTGATCCAGTGCCGATAGGCCTTGCCAGAAGGCTTCTGGCCCGTCTTTGCAAAGCCCGTTGCTCAAGCGAGCCAGATCGCCACGGTTGCGGTACACAACCTGCAGACGGATGGATGCCGGCCCGAACCTCTGGCGCAGGCCCTCTGATTGCAGTGCCTGCCACACCGCGCCTACCCCGATCGGTGGCAATTGATTTTCATCGCCGACCAGCACCAGTTGTGCGCCCTCCGGCAGGGCGTCCAGCAGTGCCTGGGCCAGGTTGAGATCCACCATCGACATCTCATCCACCACCAGCAGGTCGATGCTTAAGGGGTTTCTGCGGTTGCGGGCGAATCCTCCCGGCCGGGCCTGGAGCAATCGGTGCACTGTGGTGCAAGGCAGTGCGGCGGTGGTTGCATGGCACCGGACTGCGTCCTGCAGGCGTCGGGCAGCCTTGCCCGTTGGTGCAGCGAGATGGATGCGCAGGTTTCCGCGGTCGTGAATCGCCCGAAGCAACATGGCTTGCACGGTGCTGGTCTTGCCCGTGCCTGGACCTCCGCTGAGCAACACCAGCTGGTGACGGCTGACGGCTTCTACCGCTGCCTTCTGTTCGGCATTGTGTTGCTCATGAACGCCGCTGCCGGAGCTGTGAAGCGGCGGGTGCTGTGCGGAAACCTGTCCCAAGGGGGTCAGTCGGCTTCGCTGCACCAGGCGCTCCTCTAGGTCGGTGATCCCCTGATGCCAGCGCCTCCACAGCAGCTGGTCGTCGATTAACACCATCAAGGCGGGGTCTTCGCTGAGCCAGCCGCTGTGTTCCAGGGCCTGGCGGTGGGTGTCGGGCCATCCCGCGGCCGAGAGACCCTCGGGCTCGGGCGCACCATGGCCGAGGGTCACGCTCATCTCACCGCGACTCAGGGCGTGGGTGAGTGCCTGCACGAGATCCTGCATCGCTCTGTGCTCCAGCGGTGTTAGTTGCTTCGGTAAGGGACGGCGTCGAGTCAGCATTGCCATCAGTCCCCGGCTGAGGGCCTGTGGTGCAGCGTTCTCCAGTGGTTGTTCGCTCACCCGTCACCTCGCAACACATCGTCGAGCTTTTGGAGCCGTTTCAGTGGTGCCCTTTCGAGGACGACACCGCCACCGTTCTCTGGGGAGACTCCTCTGAGAAACACGTAGGCGTAACCACCCAGATGGCGATCCGGCTGGTAGTCGTCTAGACGCCATTGCAGGAATCGGTGTAAGGCAACGAGATACAGATGGGCCTGGAGAGGGTAGTGATGCAGTCGCATCTGATCCTCCATTGCTGCCTGGGTGTAGTGACGTGGACCGCAGTGCAGCGGTCGTCCGGCACTGTCGCGCTCGCCGATCCAGTTGCTTTTCCAGTCCGCAACCCACCAGCGCGCGGTTTTGGGATCCTCGCCATCGGTGAACACCAGATCAATGGATCCAGTGAGAAAGCCGCGGCTAATGAACTCAAGCTGTTCCAGGGCATCGGCGTAGTCCACTCCAAAACGCTGCTTGGGTTCGGTCCGAAAGGCAGTTGCGAGATGCTGAGGGCGAACGGCTCGCCCATGGTGTGCCACGGGGAGATCGAAACTCATTTCATGCAGGCGGCGGCCGGGATGCAAGTCCCGGAGGCAGAGCTTTCCCAGGGGGCCGCCGAGCGGTGTCTGCAGCAGGGTGGTGAGTCCCTTCAGAACGACACCCGTCAGGTCGGTGTCAAGACCCGAACGACTCAGTTCGCGCTGCACAAGCTCCTCGTTCTCGGCTTGCGCGACCGGTTGGTCAAACGGGATCTGCTCCAGGATGCGATGCAGGCAATCTCCGGCATTGGCACCCCGGGGGAAGGCGCCTAAAGGACTGTCTTCGTTGTCGCCACCAGGGCTGGGTGCTTCTGTGGACATGCTGCTGAGGTCGTCACCGGTGCGGGCATCCACATCGCGCCCTTCTTCAAAACTGCGCGGGTCTTGACGGTTGACGGGAGAAGTCGCGTGGTTGGCAACCCAGGCGGAATAGCTGCTGCGGCCCCAGCTTCGGTCGAAGCCATGGGTGGGGATGGGGCCGCATCCCAGCTGCTTTGTGCTGAAGCGTGGACGCCAACGACCCGGTTGAAGACAGGGCTGGGCAGCATGCACACTGATCCATGGCGATGGTGATTCCGCCTGCCCACACAGCCAGGGTGCGAGTGGGTTGCCGTCCTGTTGAGCTGCTTGGGCCTGGAACAGCACGAGATGGCGTTCCGCGCGCGTGACGGCGACGTAGGCGAGGCGTTCTGCCTCTGCGTATTGTTCCTGCGCGTCATCCTGGGCCAGACGGCGACCCAGTCCCCAGTGCATGTTGAGTGCGATGCGCCAGCCGGAGGCGGACTCGTTTGCTGGGTTGCGCCACAACGGTCCTTTGGCTGGTGAGGGTGCCTCCCAGAGGTAGGGGCAAATCACTACGGGGTACTGCAGCCCTTTGCTGCGATGCACCGTGACCACGGCAATGGCGCTTTCGGCGAGATCGCTGTAGGGCTGCCTTTCCTCGGGAATGGAATCTGGGGGATGCAGGCGTTGTCGCCTCAGCCAGTCCGCGCCACTGGCGGCATCGAGACCCTGACGATGCATGGTGTTTTGCACCAGGCGTGCGCATTGCTGCAGGTCTCCGAGCAACCGGCCGCGGCTGGACAAATCGGCCACGGTTTGTCCGTCCATCAACTGGGCCAGACACCCCATTAAGCCGAGTTTGGGAAGCCCCTCCGCCAGGTTCTGAATCTGGGCCGCCAGTTGGTCGAGTCGACCGTTGGTCTCTGCGATTTCCAGGTCCACCTGGCGCCACTGCAGCAAGGGCGATACGGCCAGCTCGCGCAGTCCACTGGAGTGCGCCGGGCGTGCCAGGGCATTCAGGAACGTCTGAAGATCTGCCGCACCCTGGCTGCTCAACACATCGCCCTGGCTCACCAGGCGACTGGGCAATCCCGATGCCGCCAGCTGACGGCGGATCGCTTCGGCTTGGCGGTGACGGCTGACGAGAATGCAGACGTCCGAGGGGTCGAGCTCCGGTACGTCCGCCAAAGTCGTGAGAATCAGCTCGGAGGTTATGGCGGGGATGCGCTCCTCGAGCGTCGTTCGACTGGTCTGCTCTGTTTCCCCCTCGGGATTGATGTCCAGGAGCTGCAGGGACTGACAGTCCTTGTTGAGAGGAAGTGGGCTGATGGAGGCACGCGGCGTCACCGCTGGCACTGGCAGCTCAGAGTGCAGCAGTCCCGGAGCCATTAGGTCATTCATCCCCTTCATCAGGGGCGGTGTGGTACGTCGATTGTCGAGCAGGTCATCGATGCACTCCACGGCACGACGGGCGCTCTTGTAGGTGTTTAGATCTCCGCCCCTGAAGCGGTAAATTGCCTGCTTAGGGTCACCCACCATCAGCAGCAGGTGTTCCGATGTGCCGAAGGCGGTCTGCATCAGCCTCCATTGCAGTGGATCGGTGTCTTGAAACTCGTCGATCAAGGCGACGCGATAGCGCTTTCGCAGCGGTTGGATCCAGGATTCGGCATGGGCCGACTGTTCGGGGTCCAAGGCATCCAGCAGGCCTGAAAAACCGATCACACCCCGTTGACGGCGTCGCTCTCTGACCTGCTCCAGCCCGCGACTGAGCAACAGGCGCCAGGTTTGCTCAGCGGGACCATCCCACAGATCGGCGATGGCCTCTTGCAGCTCTGGTGCGGGGAGACTGGGGTTGATGTCCCCGCAAGCACGCGCCGTTTTTTCGAAGTTTCCTGGGTGGAAATAACTCCCCAGCAGCCCCTGGTTGCGCACGTCGACGTAGCTCGGGCGTTCCTGTCCCGTTGCGTTCACGTGCCGCAGCCAGGTATCGAGCTCCTGGCTGCGATCCTTTCTCGGTTTCGGACTGAACGGTTTGGTCTCCTTGCAGCCGTAGCCTCGCCATTCGGCAGCGCAGGATCGCAAGGTTTGCTCCAAGGCGGTGCCGCCGTCTCTCCAGCGCTCGCAGAACCGGATCCAGCGGCTTTGCATCCACCCGTCAAAGGCGACGGCCAGGGGCTGTCTTGGCTCAATCGGCTCTGCGTCAGAGACGATGCTCACTGCGCAGTCTCCATCAAGGCGTTGCAGCTGCGCGGTCAATGCATCCGCGTTGAGCCCCGCGGCTAGCAATCCCGCCAGATCGGCGGGGGCTAGGCCGAGAACTTGCTCCCGCCAGAGGTCATGCGCCACGTCCTGGGCCATGGTCTGGGGATCATCGTCGAGGTTTAGTTCCAGTGCCTGTCCGCTCTGCAAGGCCTGCCGGCGCAATGTGCGCCGGCAAAACCCATGGATGGTGGTGATGTCTGCACGTTCCAGCGCTTCGAGTGCTTCCAGTAACCGGCTCGCCAAAATCCTGCGCTGAGAGGCGTCTTGCCCGTGCCGCTCCAGCCATTCCTCCAGCACCGCATCCGCACGGTCGTCCACTGGTTGATTGCTTTCCCGTTGCATCAGGCCCTGCAGTGCTCCATCCAGGCGGCGGCCAATTCGGTCGCGCAGTTCAGCCGCGGCGGCCTCGGTGAAGGTCACCACCAACAGCTGGTCCAGAGTGAGCTGCTGTTCCACCACCAGTCGCAGTACAAGATGCGCGAGAGCGAAGGTTTTTCCCGTGCCTGCACTCGCTTCCAGCAGTCGCACCCCTGGTGTCAGGGGATACTTGTTCGGGTCAAAGCGCCGGTTGGTCGCCGCTGCCATCGGACTCATTGGCAGCGAGCCTCGAGCAAGGGTTGATAAAGCGACGCAAAGGCTGTTTTGAATCCTGGATCTTGCAGCAGCTGTTGCGCGTCACAACCGTCGCCAAAACAAAGGCTGAGTTGGGCCTGGTCTCGCTCCGCCCAGAGGCTGAATCCTCCTTGCCAGCGATTGGTGAAGGCCCGGTCCGCGGCGTCTTGTCCCTTGGCCAGCGCCAGGGCTCGAGCCAGGCCGCTCTCCGGTGGAACCGGCCAGCACTGCTCCGCGCCCTGTGCCGCGAGCCCCTGCAGCTGTGCAATCTGATGCGCTGCTTCCTGCGGCGCCATCGTCTGCCAACGCATTGCGATCTGAAATTGATCCGCTTTGGCACTCCCTTCAGGTCGGCAAATCACGGCGCTGCTGCAAGGAGCATTGCCCAACTGCACGAGGAGATGTTGGAGCCACGCCTGAAGGAGCGTTCTGGCGCGCAGTTTCGACGTGCTGATGTGCACGGCAAGCTCCCCGGCCATCAGTTGACCGGTGTTCAGCGTGTTGCTGTGCGATTGGAGCTGATGCACGGGGCCAAGGCTGAACAGGGTGTGCTGCAGGTTTTGCCAGCGTTGTTCAAGCCTGTCCTGGTCCAGTGCTGCCGCCGCTCCTGGAGGCATCAGGCCCTGGCCACAGCACCGCACCCTCCAGTCGACGTGGTCGATGTGATCCCAGCGCGTCTCTGGATGTTCGGCCAGATGATCCAGTTGTTCGGCCAACCGTTCCCTGATCAACCGATGGCGATCCAGCTCGTCCATCGACAGGGGTGAGAGGTCTTCGACGGCATCGCACCATTCGCCTGCTTCGATGCCCTGCCGCTTGAGCCAGTCGCTCTGGGGTGCGTGAAGCCAAAGGTTCAGGATTTGGATCGCTTCTGGATTGAGCACAGCCACGTCCTGGATCCCCTGATGTCGCCATTGCAAGGGCATCGCCAAGCCCAGGCTGGGACGTTGGGGTTGACCTTGCAGCTGCACTTCAAGGTTTCGGCGCGCATCCAAGAGGCGACGGTCGCGACTGATCGCCCCCGTTTCTGCTGAGGTTTGAAAATTGCCAGCGTCCAGCGGATTGGCCGGTGGCTCGATCATCAGCTGCTCCATGGCCTGGGATCCGAGCTGCTCTTCAAGCAGGCTCAGCCATTGCTGCACGGGTGGACAAGGGGGTAGCGCTGCGCCGTGGCGTTCATCACGGCTAGTCCAACTGACCAGTAGGTGTTGCCTCGCCGATAGCAATGCTTCCAGCAGCACATAGCGGTCTTGATCCGTGCTGCTGGGATCGCCGAGTCGCCGTTGCAGTTCCAGCAGATGAAAGCCTGCACGCTCCTGATGGCGTGGAAATGATGCGGCGTCCAGGCCCATCAGCACAATCGCCCGGTGAGGGATGGCCCGCATCGGCTCCAAGGCGCTCACGGTTAGGGCTCCGCTGCGATGGCCAAACCGGCCGCTATCCGCAGAGAGCGCTTCCTGCAGCACTTGGATGACTACTGCCACATCCAGTTGCAGGGAGCAATCAGCCGCCTGCTGTTGCCAGGTGTCCAGGCTCTGCTGGATCGCCTGCCATTCCCAGTCCCAATCGCCACCATCGAGAAAGAGATCCTCGAGCAAGTCCCGCAAACGTTCCACCCACACCGGGCAAGGTGCACTGACGCGTAATCGGCTGATCCAGCTCGCCAGGCCGTCTAGCAAGGGCCACCACAGTGCCAGCTCCTGAAGGCTGACATTGGTTAGAGCCGGTGCACAATCACCCAAGGCCAGGCCTGGGTCTTCCGGAAGCGTGAGGCCCAGCAGCCAGCGGTCGAGGCACCATCGCAGGCTATGGGTGTCGTCTCCTCTGCGCTCGCTGGCATCGAGCCCCCAGCGAAAGCCAGTGCGCTGCAAGGCTGAGGTGATGGCCATCGCATCATCGGAGGTGATGGTTTGGAGCGCCTGAAGCGCCGGATTGCCCAACAGGGCTTCGAGTCCACTGGCGGTGAGGCGATCTGCACTGAGACGCAGCAGGGTCATGAAGGCCTGCTGCAGTCCTGGGCAACTCTGCTGGCTGCGGTCGGTTAAGCGCCAGGGGAGATCCACCCCGGTGGCATCTTGATCGGAGAACACCGAGGCCAGCAGCGGTGCATAGCGCTCCACATCGGGCGTCATCACCAGAACGTCGCGGGGCTGAAGGGTCGGGTCGTCCGCCATCCAGCCAAGAATGCGGTCGCGCACCAGCTGCACTTCCCGCCATGGCCCCGCACAGCCCATGAATTGGAGCGATTGATCCTGATCCGCCAAGACCAATTGGCTTGGCTCAGTCTCTCCAGCTGCCAGCTGGCGCTGCAGCTGCTCCAGCAGGGTTGGAGCATCGGGATCACCGCTGTTCATGGCGGTGGGATCGGCGAAGAGATCGCCCTGTTCCCAGCTGCCAAGCATGCAGTCACCGCTGCCCTCCAGCAGCAGCTGAAATTCAGCCCCCATCCTGCCCAGGATTCCCTCCAGGCGTGGGGCTTCGATCAGCCAAGAACCATTGGGTGAGTCCGTCCAATTGTCGCCAAGTTGACGTCGGCGCCGTTGCGAGCGCTGCCAAAGATCCGGGCAGGGGGTCAGCAGAAAAAGTTCCACGCTGATGTAACCGGCCAGGGCCTGCAAAAGATTCACCTGAACGGGAGCCAGATTGCTGACGCCGAAAAGACGCAGGCGGGGCGGCAGAGGTTGAGCCGGCTCCTGTCCATCGCGCAGTTTCAGAACCGCCTGTTGCACCTGGAGGCCAAACGGTTGGCAGGGCAACTCCCTTGCCAGGGCGCGGGCCAGAACAGCTTGCCATTGCAATCCTTCGGGGAGAGTCTTGCTGCTCTCTCCAGCCAGCCACTCAGCAAGCTCCTGCGGTCTGTAGAGCGCGTAGTCGTCCATCGCATCGGCGAGGCCTCGCGCCAGTTGCCATTGGTCTCTGTTCAGGTGTCCAGGCTCGCTGTGATGGCGCTCCCACCACTGACGCAGGCTTGCGGCGCTGTCATGGTCCAGCAGGTCTGGCAACACCTTCAGCACTGTCCACACCAGGCGTTCCGCTCGCCATGGATCGTCGCTGGCTTCGTCGGCGCTGAGCACTGCGTGAACCAGTTGGCGCAGCCGGGTGCCTGGGAATGGGAAGCGCACCAAGGCACTGATGCCATTCATGGCGGCGAGCTGTTCACCCAGCCAGCGGCTGGTTGGCCAGGTGTTCACCACCACCTCGATCTGTTCAAAGGGCCCGGGGGCGTCAAGCCTTAACGCATGCGCTAGCAGCTGGGCCAGCAGCTCCGCGCGATTGCTGCGGTAAACCTTCAGCAAGGCACCCCAGCGGTCAGAGTCCGCTGCGGGCGATGGACGGCTTGTTCTGCGGGCTGTCCGATCACCTGCACAACGGCATGGGTTTCAGGGCAAAACGCTGTGAGTGGCCCTCCGTAAACCGCACCGGTGTCAATCATCACGATCTGGCCACGTTGTTCAACCGCCGGTCGAGGGGTGTGCCCAACAACGACCATGCCGTAACGGCCGTCATAACGCTCCCAAAACGACTCACGGACATCAAGATCCGGTTGCCCGTGCTCGTCGAAACCGGCATGGGTCGCGACCCACCCGTGGCCGCGATACACCAGTGGGAGTGTCCTGAGTCGTTGCAGCCATTCCCGCGTTTGGGGCTCTCCAAGCTGGTGGTACGTCTCGATGGTGAACAGATCGGCGCCGCTTGCTGTTGGCGCTGCTTTGAGACTTTCGATCAGGGTCTGTTCATGGTTGCCACGCAGCCAGGTGGCTCGTCCGCAGCTCACCAAAGCCCAGACCCGATTGATGCAGTCCGCGATGTTTGGACCTCTGTTGATCACATCACCGCAGAACACCAGGTGATCCGTTTTGGGAAGCACTGCCAACAAACGCTGCAACGCCTCGTCGCAGCCGTGGACGTCTCCAATGACCCAGTGATGGCCGTGTGGGGACGCCATTGTGATGCATCTCTACAGAGAGTCTGACCCGCCGAGCGAGGCTTGTCAGAGATTTTGACTACGTTAAGACGCCGCTTAGCCGAGTTATGGATCCTCGTTCCCTGCCACCGGTCCGCCGGGTTCAGCTGCTCGTGCAAGCGCTCGATGGTGCCAAAAAAACAAACGAGGCCTTGGCCCGCTGCAGTGATGGTGAAGAGATGCTGGATGTGCTTCTGGGCGCGTCTCAAAAGCTGGGGCTAGGCCTGACGCGCGAACAACTGCGCAACACACCACCAATACGCGATTGGGTGTGGTGGAAAAATAAGGAGGCGCTTGTCACCATTGGCAATTGAACGATCGGTGGTCACGATTGCCGCGTTTCACGTTCATGGTCATAGTCAAGACGACTGTGAAACTCTCCAATGTCCAGCCACAAAGAATTAAGCGTTAAGCCAAACAATCCTTATTACAAGCTGATTGAAATTTATTCTGGAAGGCAGGTTCAGGCTGGAGAAGTTGTTGATGGCATACCCGCTGGTCCTGGCGTACAGGCACAAAATCTTGATCTGAAGGGGTCTTATTTTCAAGGAGCGTTCCTTGCATTCAGTGATTTCTCCGGGAGCAATCTTGATGATGTGAATCTGCAGGCGGGTTCGATTTCGTTTGGAGACTTCAGTGATGTCTCCTTTCGAAATGCGTTGTTGTCGATTACGTCATTCGCGCAAGCGGATCTCGCTGGAGCTGATCTGCGGGAAGCTCAGATGGTGTTGATGGATAACTCCAATGTTGATCTTCAAGACGCCGATCTCCGTGGAGCCCAAATCGTTGGAAGCACCTTTGATTTCGGTAATCTGAGTAACGCCAATTTCACTGAATCAATCATTCAAGACACTGGATTTCAGTTCTCCGACCTGCGCGGGACCAACTTTGAGGGTGTTGTGCTCAGCGGATGCACATTTTACGGTGCCAAGTTTGACCGAGAAACGTTCAAAGGCGCGATTTTTGATGAAACAATTATGCCCAATGGCATCGTTCTGAGCTCTTCCAAGAACTCCCAGGAACAGGTGTTGTTTGGCGCGAAAGACTCGGTTCTTGAAGTGGATCCTGATAGTGTGATTTACACCGCAGCACTGCAAGAGCAAACACCAGGCCGGTTCGCCTATGGAACCAAACTTCGCAGGGGGTTGGCGTTGGTCTCTGGTACCAATGCTCGAGGACGCAATCTCTCTGGGTTCAACTTGAGTGATCTTTCCCTTGATGGCAGCGACTTCCGTGATGCTGATCTCACGGGTGCTGATCTGGGTGGAACATCGTTTGTCGCATCACAGCTGGATGACCTAATTGCCATTGGTGCTGACTTTGTCAATGGGTCGATCTCAGGTTCTTCGGCTCAGGGCGCTGTTTTTGACGACACCAACTGGAATTTCTCAAGTCTGGCCAACGCCGATCTCATGGATGCCAGTTTTTTGAATGCCGATCTTCGCTTCACCAACTTACTCGCCACGGATTTCAGGAATGCGGATTTGAGAGGTGCGAATCTCACAGACGCCAATGCCATCAATGGTGATTTTCGTGGCGCAGATTTACGTGGGGCGAACCTGACCAACCTTGATTTAACTGACGCCGATCTTCGTGGTGCCTTGACGGATGCGTCAACGATCTTCTGCAATACAGTCATGCCTGACGGCTCAGTTGAGGACCCCATCAACGGTCTTTGTCCTGGTCAGCCGACCTTCGTATTTGATCCAGTCCCGATTTGAGCTTGTGGGCACTGTTGGTGGTCTTGTGTTGATTTTATTCAGTGCTTGATCACCTTGCAGAGGCCCATAATTTTTTTGATTGTTGCTTCAGATGTGCGCATGTGATGCATGTCAGCATGTTGCCCATGAGTAGTTTCTGGTGATCTGGCTCGCGGTGGAGACCGATGGGCTCCCATCGGCAACCCTTGCTGATGGGAGTTTTTGTTATGGCATCCATAGGAGAATTGCACTATTTCGATCATCCTTCATTGGATTCAATCTGATCTTGTTGTTTCCGGATCGCTGGCTTCAGCTTCCTTCGTGGTGCGCTGATGAGCTGCTGAATCCACATGGATGTTGAACCAACCCCAATGCAACTCACCAATGGGTTGCCTGCCGCACAGACAACAAATCACGGCGGGTATGCCCAGTGCTGGTTGATCGGATCTGGCTGCCCTGGACTCGCCTTAGTCGCTGCGCTGGGAATCACTGGGCTGCTCGACGGTTGCGGGCACAGATTCTTCAAGCCCAAGATCGAGCTCACCGATCCAAGCGACGATCCCAATCAGGCCAAGAATGCTGCCGATCAGCACAACCAGTCGATTGACGGTCATGGTTCCTTCGTCAAAGACTTTGACCCTAATGGGTGATTGATGCTGTTCCAGCTCTGTTGTCATCTCGGACGTGTTCTGGGCATTGGACTCCGCTGGCGGCTTGGCGAATGACGCCATGTGTGTTTTGTCGTGCGCTTGGCTTGGTTGTTGCAGGCCACTGACGGCGACTCTTTGTGTCACCACGTTTCTTCAAGATCCTGAAGCAAAAACGTATCCTCGAGATACGAAAGTGCCAAAAAGATTCCAAATTCAAGCACTGGCTGATACACAAGCGCTTGCGAGTTAAAGACTCGCTGTCATGGTGATGCCGTTGACTCTCCCTTCGCACGCTCCTCAACCGATGACAACCTGCACGTATCGCGGTGTTCGCTATCAATCAGCGCAATCGCTCACCAAGGCTCAAGTGCTGTCTTTTGAGCGCAAGACGTATCAAGAGAATATTGAGGCTGCTCGCCAACACTTGACCAAGACCTATCGCATGGTCAAGTACTGAGTCGTCGGGTCAGAGGAGGGGAGAGCGTTCAAGCCTCCTCTCCTGTCGAGGTATTGATTTCTTACCTCAGCTCAGTTAGATCGACAAGCTCAGTGGTTTGACCATTGATCTCCATTGGATATAAGTGCTGATATAAACACCTGATCCCAATCAGAATCTTTTGTTTTAGAGAAACATCTTCTCTGTTCCAGCAAGCTGAAAGCATCAATTTGATTGCTTTTCTCCGCTGTTTTGCATGTTCAATGCAGTTCCGGCGTTTGTTGAGTAATCAGCTCGCTATGAACGGACAGAGAAAATGAAATTTCAACTTGCTGGTTTTGAGTCCTGGACGTTTCAGCTGGTCTTCTGCGGAAGCCTCTTGGTTCTCGAAGCTGAACGCGATGGGGTGTTGCTCAGCACGATTCTTCAGCCGATGGACTGTACGCGCACAAGGATCCACGAGCTGATTCGCCAACCATCGTGCACACTCGCCAATCATTGACGGGCTGGACTGCTTGCTTCTGGCCTCAGGCCTGAAGATGAACGCTGAGGTTCGTAGGTCACATGGTGGGGTAAGCGTTGGCCAGTCCCCAGGTTGCGAGCGCTGTAATGCAAGCAAAGGTCAGGGCAGCCCATGCGGCTGTGCTCGAACTGGTGCTTTTAGAGAGAGGGAGCTCGAGTTTTCGTGCCATCCGATCAAGCCTGCTCTGACTTCTTGATGCCCCAGTCATGTCAATGATGTCCACTGATGTTGGTAAACCCACACCAGTCGGTTTTCTGCTGTGGCATTGGCCTGCGGCAGAAAATGCGTCTTCGAATGGTATTGATGAATGCTAAAGAGTTCTAGGTAGATATTCTCGACCCACGCTCTTGGTTGTGATTGCTGCATTTTTTGATCGAGTTGATCGATTATCAAGAACTTTCCTCGCTTCTTGGTCGATGGAAATTTTGACCGTTGCCATTCTTTCGCTTCTGGTGGGTTCCTCGTCATTGGTCGCCTATCGGCTTACACCGAAGAAGGAGGCAAGCCAATGACTTACACCGTCGCTTCACTGGCGATTGCGTTTGTTGTTAGTAGTTTCTGCTACTGGCTGATGCTACCGCTGATGCATTAGCTGATGCTGTTGATGGATAGGCCAGGATGATTCAGGTTCGTGGGTCATCCTGGCATTGCATTAAGGCGAGTGTCTCTGCATCGATGACCACCGAGTGATGGCTCTTGGCCGGTGAAGTTGGCTTCTAAGACTCATTCTTGAGGCTGTTGAAACAATAAATCTCGATTCTCGATCTGACACCAGCTGTCGCTGACAGGCTTGAATTGTTTCTCGACCCAGTGATGCAATGGCTGGTTGGATGGGTGGGAAATGAAGCATCCTTTGGGGATGACGTTCGTGCTTTCGCTGAAATGAGCTGATCGCATGACAGAGGCCAGCATGGCCAGGGGTGCTCCCGTGTGTTCCCAGCCAGGATCCACCCAAAACTTGGCATAGCGAAGACAATCAGCACTCACGTAATGGGTAATCAGCCAGCCAATGATCTGGCCTTCGGAGAGAACGATCCGGCTGTAGTCCACTGCAGGCTGCCACGGCAGGCTCTCCTGATCCAAATTTAGGGGAGTTGCAATGTCTGCTTGCTCTGCTTTGGTGATGCGTTCCTGAAACGTGGTGGTTGGTGATTTTGGGAACGGTGCTATTTGCCAGGACGCATTGCGAGATTGACGCTCTACCACTAACTCAAGTCGTCTTAGCAACGTCTCAACAGCGGCACTCACGGACAGCCTGACAACTACGTTTCCGGGTGTTGATGTCCAGCCACCCTTTGTTGCCGTCAATGTCAATAGAGCTTCACTCGATTGAGACTGAAGGGGCACAGGCATGTGCAGGCCTGACAGGTGATGTGCGATGGCCCACTGTTGGGATTGGGTCAATAACAGCCGCCCCAATCCTTGGCGTCGATAAGGCTTTGCAACACACAGGCTGTGTATGCAGAGTCGTTGGGCTGCAGCCTCGTTCTTGGTTGGCCAATCCATCACCTCAGCGAGCAGCAGACCAATCTGCTCACGTGATTCACCTTCCAAAGCCAGCGCAATGAAGTTGTTGCTATCTGGCCCATTAATACCCAGTGCGGCATTCGCGTAAGAGCGCAGCAATGGTGATGTGAGATGCAACCATGCTGGCAGTGTGTCGGCATGGAGTTGCTGCAATTGAATCGCTGGAATGATTGGCTTCATGCCCAGTCTCCGTATTCAGCTAGGTTCATGGGGCAAGGAATGGGTCAATAGGCACCATCCTTTGCAACCTTTGGTCGAGACAAGAGCCATCATTTCTATAAAGTAATTAATCACCTGTTCATTGACCAGGATTTTAAACAGAGAGGTTGGAACTCAAGTCCACGGTGCCCGTGAAGACAGGCTGGTTTTCAAGATCGCTGATAAAGCTCGTTACAGCCATGTTTTGGCCCCTAAAACGATGGTGTGGCATCAAGGCGTAGTATCAACGCCTCCCGTTGATCATTAAGACTGGTCAGTGACGCCGCTCAGCTTTTTTGAAGCTCAGGATTTGATTGAATGGCTTCCCAGAACGCTTTGAGCTGCTCTTCTTCATTGGAGGGCGTGGAGCTGCAGCCTTGTCATGGCAGTGTTCGGCTGCGATGTCTGTATCTAATAAAAAAGCCCGCTAAGTGCAGGTCATGGTGCCAGATATTGGAGGCTGATTGTTGGGATTAGTCAGAGTATTGAAGCAATAAGAAACCACAGTCAATGCAGGGGGCTTTGAGGGCGCATCTTTCAGCCGAGCTCAGTGCAACATACCCACCTCCCCCAACAGGAGTCCCAGCTCCGCTGACTCCGTTGATCGCCGCCAGCATCAGCTTTCAGCTCCTCGTCTGACACTTCTCTCAATTGCGATTTCATAGATCGAAGATCTTCTACGGTAATTAAAAACCCAGCTTCAATGGCGATTTCAAGAGCAGCTCCAGGCGTGGTTGCTGCTTTGCGCTTTTCCAGTATTCGGTATTTGATTTAACTTTTTCCAGGAGGCTTTCAACCGTTCTTCTGACATTTGTGAAGTTCAGAGGGTTACTGACACTAAAGGTTTTGAAGTTTTCACTTGATAATTCCGCCCTGCGTCACGCGAGGTCCGCGACGGGTTTGCGCATTTGTGCGGGTTCGCTGCCCGCGCACCGGGAGTCCAACTCGCCTCTCTTCTGCTGACAAGTCGTTGCCACCAGTGACACTTTCTAATTCTTCTTCAGAAATGTTTGCGTTGATACTTTTCTTCTCTTCCATGATTGGTGTTTAGAGGGTTGCTGAAACCATAGCAACGAACCTTTCTTATTCATCACTTGGAATCTCTCTCATTCTTACCCGAAACCTTCCTTGCATCTCCCTGTTCCTTTGCCGAATCCTTTCAGGGATTTCTCTATCCCTATGCCGGAGACCACCGCTGGTACTTTCCAGTTCTTTATCGGAAATGTCGTCCTTGATGTTTTTTGGGTCTTCCATGGTGGAGTTCAGAGGGTTGCTAAAACCATATTAACGAAGTTGCAAATGCAACAAAGGAACGGTTTTTGTTGATGACATCTCTCAGTCATTGATCCTCACAGTGCCAGTCGCTACCGTCAAAGTTTGGATAATAGGTGCCTCCATCAACACCCTTTAATTCCTCCTCATTCAACTCTTCCTTCACCTACTCTGCCTTAGTTGTCTCTTCCATGGCTTCCTGCTTCTTGACCTGTTCTTCTGACATTGGAGAGCGTGGAGCTACAGCCTGGTCATAGCAACGGTCGGTAACAGCACCAACAGCTGAAATGCTCTGGGGTGAGCTACCAAACAAGCCACTTACGCATGGGACGCATGCCAGGGCAACGACCCCAGTGATCGGCATGCGCTTCCTCTTTTCAGCAGCGGCCAGCTTTGCTTCTAGTGCCACCAGCAATCGCAGCCAGCGCCACGACATCAAGAAGGCCCGCAGCCGCATTAGAGAGCCCTAGAACGGATCTGCCCTTTCAGGAGCTTGTCAGTCTTTGTCAGGTTTCGCAGTCTCAGTTTTGCTTCAAAACAGTCTCGTCCGTTGTTTCCATAGCTGCTTTACTAAGCGGCAGGAGCAGTGGCGCTCACAACAGCCGAACAGCCTTACCACCTGAGTTGGTGACAGCCGGAGAGCTTGCGTCATGGTCAGGCGACATCAGCCACGGTCTACGGTTAAAAAACACTTGACTGGACGCTGTTGCAGCGCGGCAATGGCCTGCGGTGAGGAGAAGCCACGCAACGAGAACAGTAAGGGACTGAAACCTGAGACCATCCGCTGGTGGGATGACCGGGTTGAGCAGCTCATCGCAGAGCAGCGTGGGAGTGATGCTCTGGCTTTGGCAGATGAGTTCATCATCCCTAGAAACAGACGTAAGCCTGGTGGCTGAGTGAACAGCAGAACACCTTCAATCACGAGCATTGACGCTGCGCTTGAACCAGCCTCCGTTTAAGTAATGCACATTACCTGTGTATAGGTCGAAATTTAATACGGGTGTTACTGCTAGATATTGAAGGCTGATTGATGGGTTATGTCAGACGATTGAAGCAATAAAAAACCGTGTCAATGCAGGGTCTTTGGGAGCGTAGGATCTCACAAAGGATCGATGATCCCCATGAAGCTGTGCAATCTTACTCACCACATCTCACAAACAAACGATCCAACGTGTTTCTCTGGCTCCTCCTACCGCCAGATGCGCCTTCCAGCTCCTCGTCTAAAACTTCTACCGTTGCCGATTGCATTGATTGAATATCTTCTGCGGTAATTGAAAATCCAACTTCTTTGGCGATTTCAATCGCAGCTTCTGGGGAGGCTGCTGCCTTGAGCTTGTCCTGAAGACTGGTGTCAACTTTGACCTTCTCTAGGAAAGCTTTGAGTTGCTCTTCGGACATTGGAAGGCGTGGAGCTTAAGCCTGGTCATAGCAACGGTCGGCAGCGGTGTCTTTATTTAATAAAAAAGCCCGCTAATTGCGGGCGATGGTGCCAGGTATTGAAGGCTGGCTTATTTAATGATCGGTGCAGGCGCGGGAGAGCTGGGCGTCCTCGGCGTAAGCCTGGACCTGTTGTGAGTAACCCTAGTTATAACCGTAGGCGAAGTTGTAGGCGTAGTAGGCGAAGCAAGAGTGACCTCCACCAATCCGCCAGTTGCACCTTCAAGCTCGTCATCTGACACTTCTTCCGTTGTCGATTGCATTGACTGAATATCTACTGCGGTAATGGCAAACCCTGCGTCTTTGGCGATTTCAATAACAGCTTCAGGAGTGGTTGGTGCATTGAGCTTTTCCTGAAGGCTAGTGTCGCCTTGAACCTTTTTCAGGAAGGCTTTGAGTTGCTCTTTGGACATTGGAGGGACTGGAGCTACAGGCTGGTCATAGCAACGGTCTGCAGCAGCATTCAGCCCTTGTGCGTCGATGCTCAGAAAGGAATTAGCTGATCTCCAAAACAAGGCCAATTGCGGATACTCAGGCTGCCGTCCGGGCAGGTTGTTTGGAACCAAATCGCGAAATCTGCAGCAGGATCCAAATTGAGCGCACCCCTCAGGTCCGCACCCCTCAGGTTCGCACCCCACAGAAACGCACGATTCAGGTCCGCACCCCTCAGGTCCGCACGAACAAGGTCCGCACGCCACAGGTCCGCACGCCACAGGTCCGCTCCCCTCAGGTCCGCCCAGCGCAGGTTTGCATCGACGAGATTTCTCTCTGCGCCATCTGGGAACCATTCAGGGCGCCATCTCACACCCCATCCTTGATAAGTGGTCGGAAGGCTTTCGGCACCGATGATCTCGTCGTCTTGTGCCTCTTTGCCAAAGAAGCTTTCGAGAGACCCGATCAGGGTGTCGGTGAGGGTCCCTGGCTTATCGCAATCACAATCTTCTGCTTTCTCTATTGGCGTCGTCTCCCAAAAGCGATCCAAATCGAGGTAGTCGTACCAGTTGGCATTTGCCACAACAGGCAACAGTCAATCAATAGCGATTTGATAGCAGTGTTGGATGACTGCTGAAGCCGATTGTCACCTAACGGGCTTGGGTCTGGCTGGCAGCGGCTGCAACGACTCAAACGGTCATCGATGAGCCACCAAAGAGCCACTTGCGCATCGGTCGCATGCCAGGGCGACACCCCCAGCACCAGTCGCTGAGAATGCAGTCAGGCATTAAAAAACCCAGTCACTGACTGGGCTTTCAGAGCGGAGAGGGTGGGATTCGAACCCACGGTGCCCGTGAAGACACGCTGGTTTTCAAGACCCGCGCTCTTTCAGGCTATGACTGGCATTTGAATGGCAAAGCGAAATGAGTTGCCGAATCGTTGCCGAGGTGGATCATCCCTGGTGCGGGTTTTCGGCTTTGGGGGTTCCGCTTCGCGAAAGCCGCACTACATTCGTTCTGTCTGGCAGGGAAAGCTGCTGGTCTGCGCGGAGCATCGGTAGCTCGGGCGCGCAATCCTAATCACATCACAACCAGTAGATCCCTTTCAGGCCCTGCGTTTTGGGGCTTTTTGTGATGAGTGCTCCAATCAAAGATCCGCCGATGGCTGTCGGTTTCGACCCAATGTCGGATCACGTTCAAGAAGCGATCAGTGACACCTGCGATCTGATTGAGCAGATCATGAATGACTTCAAGCAGGACACGGGCTGCGATGACACATTCGTGGCTGACTTGCTCGAGCACTGCACCAGCGACTGGAGATGCAGCAATGTCTGATGCAACCCAGGCCCTGCTGTTGGCAGAAGTTCAGCAACTCAAGGCTGATGTTCAAACCCTGCTTCAGCGGGTGCCGAATCATCAGCGCAAATGGATCAGTCCCACTGAACTTGCACAACGTGCCAATTGCAGTGTGAGAACAATTGCCAACTGGCGTGAGACAGGTGTGATCAAACCTGCGAGCTACCGCCCTGGCGGCAGATCATTCGAGTTTCATGCTGATCTGGCCCTGGCCGATATCGATGCGAGGCAGGGCTGATGCCGAAGAAACCGACAATCGTGCCCAGTGAGCTGCTGGGTGCTGCCTTGGCTTGGGAAGAGTTGCGCGAGTCCTACTGGTCACGGTTGGGCTGTGACACCACGGACATCCGCATGAAGATCAACGGCCTGGAGCGCCGCGTTCAAACCGAATCAATGGAGCAGGGCTGATGACGAGATTCTCAAATGATCAGCCTTTGATTGATGACGCAGGCAGACTGTTGATGACTTCGGATGGCCCTGCGATGCACCCCGAGACAGATTCCCTGTCGGCTGAATTTGCCGTGTTTTGTAGCACAAAAGTGCAGCGTAATTCTGAGGCAGCGGTTCATCTCAACCGGGTGCTTCAGGAGCTGATCGAAGCCAGCAGGGCTTATCGCAGTTCAGTCATTCCAGGCGGTTCGGAGTGTCACTTCGGCATCTTGGCTCAGGCCATCAATGAACTTGAGTTGGTTGTGAATTCTGCTGATTAGCAAAATAACAACAATCTCCTAAATTTGCCCGTCAGTTCATAACTTGCGGGTTAATTTTATGTTGTCTACGATGTAAACAGCCCCAGGGCTTTTTCAACTTTCAAGGCTTATGTGCATGCGTGACGATCTAGATGAATTTCGCCGACGAGAGTTGGTGGGAGCTTTTCCAACACGAGACACGATGAGTGCTCGGATCCCGGTTGTTCTCAAGAGAAAGATTGAGATTGCAGCCATGCAGTGCAATACGACACCGAGCATGATGCTCCGGTTTTTTGCTGTGCAGGCACTCAAGAACTACGACATCGACGGATTCAGTGCAGTCTGATGAACACAATTAAAGAACCAATCATCTACTTCGACTTCTCAGCAGAGATGTTGAACCCGGTTTGGCCAAAGCAAGGTGTTTACTTGGATCTGGGCCATCTGGAAGATCAGCGCAGGGCTGATGTGTGGCGTGTCCTGATTGCCAGGGAACTCGATGAAATTCATCAGAGGAACATGCAATTAGGTGAAGACGAGAACGAGACCGATGAAGACAGAGATCGATGGTCAGCCCTGAGCCAAGCCTGGGCACTTCTCGACCTGCCTGATAAGGCTGTGGCTGCTGCCAGAAAAAGGGTTTTCGGTGCAGTTCCACCAGTTGATGAACACGATTGCTGGATCTTCAGTTGGAGCGAGCTGCTAACGCTTACCGCTGCTTTCTGGGGTCATGCTCTCCAGCGGACTAAGTACCTCTTTGCGGTTCAAGCAGCCGAGGAAGTGTTTGATCGACGCACCAAAGCCGCAAGGTTGCTGAATGATCTCCAGAACGAGATCTGATCGCCAATAAAAAAGCCGGGGTGTGCGGTCCCGGCTCAATTCCAACTTTCAGACCCCAGTGTAATGCACTCTGCTAAGGATCAGTCAGACGACATCACTGCAGTTGAGGACACCCAGCGTGCCCGCCTTGCTGAGCTCAAAGCAGCTGAAGCCCAGTGGCTATTTGACAGTGCCGGCAGCACACCAGCACCCAAGCCTGAGCCAGGGCTAGGTCTGGAATCTGAAATTCAAGCCCTGCTCGATCTTGGTTCAGCTGCACTCAGCAATGGTCATCGAAAGGATGCTGATCTGTTGCTCGATCGTGCGCTGAAAGAGATTCCCAAGTCATCGAAAACTGCCGCGCTGTTGTTGGCGCTGGAGCCAGTCGAGCTGATCGATGAGGCGATGGCTGAGCGTCATCTGGCCCTGCTTGGAATCAATGCCGGTGATCCGGTGATCTTGTGCGCCTATGGGCAAACGTCCCGCTACAGCCCCGAGCGGCAGGGCGAGAAGTACGAATGGCCCGGATCTGCTGGTGAGCGTGACTGGGGCAGGCTCCGCCAGCACCTGCAGACCACAGCCACACCGAACCTGGGATTCATCAGCTCCCCTGGTGGCACCAGGGTGAAGGATCGGCTTGGCCCTGCCGAGATCTTTGAGTGCAGCCTGCTGGTTTATGAGGTCGACAGCATCCCGAAAGCGGATCAGCTCGGCTTGTGGGAGAAGGCAGGGCTGCCCGAGCCCACCGTGGTGATGGACACCGGCTCCAAGTCGCTGCATTGCTGGTATCGGCTGGCGGAGCCGGTGACACCCGAGCAGGGCCGTGAAGCCCGGCAGCGGTTGAGCCTGGCCATCGATGCGGTGCTGCCTGGTGACAAGACCACCGATGGATCGATGCACAGCTGCCACCAACCGGCACGGCTGGCCGGTGGCATCCATCCCAAAACCGGAGAGCGCAGCACCCTGGTGAGGGAAAGCGGCGAAGTCTTTGATCTGGCAGGGCTGATGGCCCTGTGTCCTGAGCTGCCTGAGTCGTCACATTCCGACTGTGACGGCGAGTTGTTCATGGATTCAGACGAGCAGCCCGACAAAGGAGAGCAGTTCCCTGATCTACCGCTCGACAAACCATTTCCTCTCATCCTGGCCCTGCCTCGGAAGGTCCAGGCTCTGATCAACGATGGTCAGAAGCCAGGTGGGGTTGTAGGCAGGGCTGTTTCGGCCTGGTCTTTGAGCTGTGCGCTGCAGTGTGCCGAGAAGCAGCTGCAGGAGCTTGGCCAGCCTTTCAGTGGATCCGCTTTGGAGCTGTTCGGCCAGTTCGTTGTCGCTTCGGATCTGTATGGCGGTGACGTGGATTATGCGGTCGACTCGCACTGGGAGACGAACAACATCGGCACAGGGCTGATGAGTCGGCTGGCCCTGCGACGGGCGATCCGTTCGTTTGCTCGGAGTGAGTGTGGGTGGGGCGAGTGCTACGCCTTCAAGTTCGTCCAGAAACCGCAGTCAGACTGGTTGGAGACAGTCGACCCCCGTTTTTTCTGGGTGCAAACGACACGAACCCCCGAGCTGATCATTCAGGAAGCCCTGGCGGATTGGGCCGAGCATGACGGCTCGCCGCTCACCTCGTATCAGGGGCGCTTCCTGCAGTACGAACCGGGGCAGGGCTATTTCAGGCACCTGCCCGCCCTCAACCTGAAGCGGCAGATCGCAGGGCTGCTGCCGATGCTCTACAGCCAGAACGCCAACGGCACGAAATACCGGAAGTTTTCGACGGATGCGAAGGCCACTGCCTGCGTGAAGTGGCTGAACACGGTGCTCAATGAAGACGCCATGGACGTGGTGCCTGGCATTGCGTTTTCCAATGGCACCTATCTGCTGGATCAGGGCGAGCTGGTGGCCCACTCAGCTGATCACCGGCTGACGTGGTCCATCGATGGTGCGTTTCAGCCTGGCGCTGAGTGCCCTGCCGAGTTCTATCGGTTTGTCTGTCGTTCGTTTGGTGAGGAGTGGCTGCCGATCATTCAGCGGGTGCTCCGGTATTTGGTTGATCCGACGTTCAAGCCCAGCAAGCTGGTGATGATCCTTGGCCCGTCGGGCAGCGGGAAGGGAACGCTGGAGCGGTTGATTGAGTCGCTGTTTCCGCCCAGCTGCATCTCCGTGATCACCAGCGGGTTTGCTGACATCAACCACCCCGACAAGATTCGCCAGTTCGTGCGGGGCAAGCGCCTTGTGGCTTTCCCTGACCTGCAGGGCCGACAGTTCGGGGTTGGCACGATTTATTCGATGACCGACGGCGGACTGCTCACCAGCAGAACGCTGCACGAGTCAGAAGCGGATGAGGGTGAGGCCTTCAACGGCAGGGTGGTGATCTGCTCCACCCAGCCACCTTCGATGGAGGATGCCGGAACGGGCATGACCCGCCGCATGCTGGTGCTGCAGACACTGCCGCCAAGCGGTGAGCCTGATCTGGATCTCGACGACAAGCTCCAAGCCGAGAAAGGAGCCATTGTCAGCTGGGCCCTGCAGGCAGACAGGGCTGAGGTGAAGCGGATGCTCACCATGGGCGACAAGGCAGGGCTGCTGGAGTCTTCGGCCCTGCAGGCAGAGGTTCAGATGGACCCGATCCGCAACTTCATTGATCAGTGCCTGGTGGCCAAGCCCACTGATCACATTCCCGCTGACTCGAAGCTGTTCACCGCGTTCAAGCTGTTCTGTCATGACCAGAAGCACAAGGCGACCGCTCAGCGCACATTCATCAATCGCCTTAAAGCAGCCCTGCCGCACCTCCGGGCTGAACGAATGTCAGTGCCTGGCACTTCGGGTGGGCAGAAGACTCCGGCTGTGTTCTTTGGGATGGGTCTTGCTGAAGGATTGTTGGTGCAGGGCTATGAACCAGACCTGAACACGGTGAGCAATCGCGATGAGCGGGAGTCATTAAATCGGGATCGCTACCGCGAGGGGGGCCTGGCTGAGGTGAAACGTCACCGTCCTGCTGTTCCGACGGTGGAGCAAATCCTGGCCGGTTGTAGTGCAATAGAAGCCGACAAGCTCTGAGGGGCTTTCGGCAGATGGACAGAAACTCGGGGTGATGGACAGAAACTCGCCTCAGATGGACAGAAACGTGAATCGCTGAGATCCCCTCTATCCATGGGGCCAGGACGGAATGGACAGGATGGACAGGCAAAATCCGGGGTTGATTGCATTGCGTGTGTTGGCCCTGCTCCTATTCCTTTGTTTCTCTCTTTAATTTTCAAATAGTCAAATTTGCCTGTCCAAGCTGTCCATGCTGTCCATCTTGAGTGAGCGACAGGGCTTTGAAGAAACGCGATTTTTCTACTGTGGCGTCCTAAGAGAATTTGAACTGTCCTGGGACGCGAGTTTGTGTCCATCTGTACTACAACAGAGTTTTTTGAGCTGTTTTGCTATGGATTGTGCTTGCTTCGCTGTTAAATAGGCCCATTTTTACTCTGTAGCAGAGTGATAGCACTTGTTTGTATGCTCCGCCAGGGCTGATTGGTGGTAAGACTGAATTCCGCTACACTGCTTTTAGTTTTCACGCATCTTCCAAAATGCCTGCCTTAGTAACACAAAAGGGGCAAAAAGTACGGCTTACAAGAAAACAACGAATCGAGAATATCGTCGCACCAATGCATGCAAATGGTGCATCAACAGATGAGATAGCAAAAGCGGCCGGAATTACGCGCCGAATGGTATATCACGATCTCGATCTAGTTCGTGAAGCTTACGTCGAAGACTTTGAGGGCGCGATGGAAGCAATCCGCGCAGAATTAGCCGCCAAACATAATGCAATCTATTCTCGTGCAATTCGTGACTACGAACGAGGCGCAGGGCTGAAAGCGCTTGAGATCGCCAGCCGCGAACTCGAATGCCTGGCCCGAATCCATGGCGTCAGCAATGGCGTGAACGTCAACCTCCACCAGCACAGCGTGAATGTGACGGCCGAAGCGGTGAGCGAGCTCTTCAAGCCGCTGGATGCCGAAAGCTACGGAGCCATGGTGGCCGCCAAACCACTACCTCCAGCCGCCGATGCAGCAGAGCTGCCGGTAATCGACGTGGAATCGGAGCAGGGCTCAGACGAGTGGACCACCGCCGAAGTTGCTGCCCCCACCCCGGAGCCACCAGTCGAGCCGCAGGGCTTGAAACGGGTTCGCCATCCCCTCGGCAGGCTTTGAACGGACTGAACATTTCGGCACCAATATCCAGCACAGTCAGACCGCAGTCGCTGCGTTGCAGTTGTGTGCATGCTGTATGTCGTGACTTCCGGCACACTCATCTGCTATAATTTCAGCATTGATTCGGCACACCCAATGCACCGCTGAGACTGAAACACAACCCAGAGACCGGCAGGGCTGGACCGGGGGCATGCTTTCAATCTCGTGCGGGCTGGGCAGCCTGCGGGTTCTCGCAAACACCCACAACCCCTTCAAATTTTTTGGGGGTTGCCGAAAACCTTTCGTCTCCACTGATTCATCGCCAAATGGCTCTAATCGGCTACGCCAGGTGTTCAACCACCAAACAGGACACCGAGGCCCAGCTGGAGGCGTTGTCACAGCAGGGCTGTGACCAGATCTTCAGCGAATACATCAGCGGTGCTGCCCCCTACAGCGAGCGTGTAGAGCTCCAGAAGGCGATTGCCACCTGCTGCCAGGGCGATGTGCTGGTGGTGGCCAAGCTCGACCGTCTGGGCCGCTCAATGGAGGACTGCGTGAGCCGTGTGGCCGAGCTGCTGGATGACGGCATCCACGTCAAAACCCTGGATGACCGTGTCGACACCAAAGGCCTGGGCCGAATGGCCAAGCTCGTGGTCGGCATCCTTGCCGCCGCCGCAGAAATCGAGCGCGACCTAATCCTGGAGCGAACGGATGAAGGCAGGCGCAGGGCTATGGATGCGGGCGTGAAATTCGGCCGTAAGCGCACCTGGACCTCCGAACAGGCCGAAACAGTGCGCGAATTCCGCGCCCAGCAGCTCTCTTACGGCGCAATCGCGAAAAAGCTGAACATCTCGATCGGCAAAGTCCGCAGAATTTTGGATGCAGCCTGAAATCCCCCATTTGGGGGATGTGCTGCCCAAGCCATTCTGGTGATACTGAGGTCATACGAGATGTGGCCAATTTCTTAATGCCAAAGCTTTCTGATATTTATGGACATGAAGAAAACCTCAGCAGAGTGATTGCTGAACAGGGTTATTTATGTTCCTTGCTAAGGAAGCTGGATATAGAGATTACTGACAAAGCAGCACTTGAATTACCTGTTGCGAAAGGCCATGACAATAAGTCAGGTCGTTTAGATATTTATCAACCAACCTCGATCGGTGATGTAGTTGTCGAAGTCCAGTACGGAAATGCCGATTATCATCATGCAAATCGCTTGCAGAATTATGCGAGTAATTTCTCCAGCACAGCTCTTGTGGTTTGGATTGCAGAGAATTTTGATTTTGACAGGCTAAACCAATTCAAGCGTGCAAAAACCCCGGTTTACTGCGTTAAAGCATCAATCAAAAATGGTGACCTTTGTCTAGCACCAAAAACCCCTAAATCCGAAGTTTTAGCCAACCAACAACTAAGAATAAAAAAGGCAAGACAGAAAGCACTGAAAATGATTAAAGCTCTAAATACTGTTAAGAAATTTGGACTGTTGGGCGATGATAATCCAGAAAATTTATGTCAGATTACACCTGGGGATTACCTTCTAGAAGATACTCTACAGTCGGCTGCTAAGGCATATATTGAATACCAATTAAGAAACTATCCAAAAAAGTCACTTCAATTTCTCTGGACATCTCCTGATTTTATAATTCTGAGAGAATCATTGATGGATGAAATCGCTTGCTTTTCCCTCTTGACCGTCAAAGAGCCTCAAGGGTGCTGGGAAGATAATTTTTTAAGAACCCTTGAGATTATTCAATACACACAGGAGGATCACGACAGACGGTGTGATGATTACTTCCGGAATCGGCGAAAACGCATTGCAGCTGCACCCTGAAAATCGATAAACACGCGTATAAGAACTCGGCAGAATGAAGACACCGAGAACCGCGCATGGCATTGACTTATCGCCGTAAGCCAAACCAACCGCCAAGCCAGGGCGATAAGCGGTTACGCGAGAACCGAAACAAGCCGCCCGCCAACGTCACAAGCGAAACGGGATTACCGGAGCTGCTTGATCACCAGCGCATGGCGATCTCAGTTCCAGATGATTCATGGCTTGTGATGGCCGGCGGGCGCGGGGGTGGAAAGTCGTGGACGCTGGCCCTGCTGCTGGTCCGCGACGCCCTCCGCTTCGGCAAATCATTCCGTGCTGCCCTGCTCCGGACAGACCTGGCAGGGCTGAAAAAGCTCCAACAGCTCATCGAAGAATTCGCCAATCAGATCCCGCAATTGGCCGGAACTCGTTATCTGGTGGGCCAAAAAACCTTCGAGTTCGGCAACGGCGGCAAGCTGTTTCTGCACTATCTGAAGGATGAAAACGCCTTCGCCCGCTTCCAGGGTGAGGACTTGAGCCACCTGGCCATCGACGAGATCGCACAAATCAGCGAGCCAGGGCCAGTGCTCCGGCTTTGCAGCTCATTGCGCTCCCCGGATCCAGCAATCAAGCCGCGTCTGATCTGCACCGGCAACCCCGGCAACGTCGGATCGCTATGGCTTTTCGAGAATGTGATCAGCAGGGCTACCCCCTGGCAGCCATTCCACTGCGAGCTGTTCAACCACTCGATGGTGGTGTGTCACAGCACGGTGCATGACAACTCGTTTTTGGATGTCGATGGATATGTCGCAACGCTGAAGGCATCAAGCAACAACGACCCGGCCAAGATCCTCGCCGAGGTGTGGGGCGACTGGAGCGCCACCCCCGCGAGCTTCTTTGGCCACGCCCTCAGCGAACAGCGCAGCAAGGTGCCCTGGATCGGTGCTGCCATCGCAGGGCTGAGAGAGTTCAGCACCCGCGATTTGTGGTTGGGGATGGACTTCGGCGTCCGCGCCCCCAGTGCTGTTGTGCTGGCCTACCGCACCCGCACCCCCATCAAGCTCCCTGATGGCCGGGTGATCGCGCCGAAATCGCTGATCTTGCTGGACGAGTACTACAGCTGTCTTCGCGAAAAAGACGGCACCCGCCGCTGGGAACTCGGCGACGCCACGCTCACAGTGCAGACGCTGGCGAGAGCAGTGGAAGACCTGCTGGCCCGCAACGGCATGAGCCTGAAGAGCATCCCTCAGAACCACCGGATCGCAGACGCGCAGATCGGTGCTGCCACGGGCGGCATGGACGGCAGCATCGGCCACCAGCTGGGCCGCTTCGGCTGCAAATTCGCCGCCGGCCCCAAAGGCAGCAGGGCTACCGGCTGGGCGCTGATGGCATCACTGATGGCGAACGCCGGATCAGAGCTGCCAGGGCTGTATGCCACCGAACGGTGCGAAGCCTTCTGGGCCACCGCACCATTGGCCCAGCACGACACGGCCAAGCAAGACGACTTGGTTCTCAACGCCGACCACTGCCTGGATGCTTGCAGATATTTGCTGATGGCCACCGCAGACCAGCGCTATTCCGGCAGCGCCGGCCAAACCAAGTTCAAGGTCTGGTGAGCAGTCGTTATTCGCTCCGCTCATTCCTCCTGCAACTGGATTCAACTAATCAAATTCTCAGACAACATTCCCCAAAAAGGGGGATACATCCTGCCTGTAAAAGCCACATTCTTAGTTCAGATGAGCTTAAGCAAATGAAACCTCAGATCTTGTCTTTGCCATTAGCGGCTTTGATTATGGCTGGCTGCTCCTCAGGGGTTATCGCAACTAGAGATACTGATGAGTTAGTGGCCAAATGCAAAGAGGAAGTAAGACAACAACTTAAGGATCCAAACTCAATGGTGATTCTCTCTGTTGGAACCAAAGAAGGTGATGAGGACTACTACAAGCACATGGTCGAAGTCCAATACACCGCTACCAATAGCTATGGGGGCAGAATTCGCAATGGAAGAGGGTGCGTGTTCAATTCTCAAAGAGAAATGACTGCGGCCATGAATGTCCACCCAGACAGTGATCCAAAGGATTTCGAAGACTCAAACTTTATTCAGTACATACCCCGTTCTTGATTGTGCTACAAAATAAGCACCGATTAGACTGGAGTTACTAACACCCAGGGCTGTCGCGATGGCATCGTTTCCTGCTGAAATTGATCTCCGCGTCAAAAGCTCTGGAGCGGAGCGCAAAGTTCGCCAGTTAGAGCGAGCCGTCGAGAAAGTTGAGAATGCAAGCCGCCAAATCCTTTCTGTCGACAAGCAGATCGTTTCTGAGCGCCGGAAGCTGCTGGGACTAACTGGCGATCAAGCCAGGCTGCAGAAAAAGCGCATTATTGATTTACGACTGCAGCGAACCGAGCTGGCACTGCAGAAGCGGGATCTGCAGTCAATCGTCCGGCTTGAGCGTGACCGGGGGCGCAGCAGCGGCACCTCAGCGCTTGCTGCCCCGATCAGTGCAGCGGGCAGACAGTTGCTCGTCGCCGGTGCTGCGTTTCTGACGATCGACGCCGCCACCCGCCAATTCGCCAGATCAATCGACAGGGCGACCCAGTTCGCATCGGCCAATCAGCGCTTGAAGGCCCTGTCCGATGGCTTCGACAACCTCGCCGAGGTTGAAGCCCTGGCCGCACGAACAGCAGAGCGGTTCAACCAAAGCACGATTGAAAGCCAGAGCTCAGTTGCCCAGCTTTACGGCCGCCTGCGTCCATTGGGCCTGGGCCTTGAGCAGATCGAATCCGTCCTGAACGGCTTCAACACTGCAGCAGCACTAACCGGTTCGACAACAGCCGAATCCGCAGGTGCATTGCTGCAGCTGAGCCAGGCATTGGGTGCTGGTGCTCTACGCGGCGAGGAATTCAACTCCGTCGCTGAGCAGGCACCGGGCGTCCTGCAGGCCATCGCAAAAGAAGTTGGCAAGCCTGTCGGCGAACTGAAAGAGCTCGCCAAGCAGGGCCGACTAACGACTGACGTCTTGATCCGTTCTTTGGAACGAGCAGCGCGTGAAGGTGCCGACCAGCTAGCAGAGGCCCTCGACACCCCCGCCCAAAAAATAAAAACGCTCCAAAACAGCGTCGAAGACCTCCAGATCGCATTCGGCGACCTGGCGTTGCCGTCCTATCTCCAGGTGGTCGAAGACCTCACCGGAGCAGTTGAGGACGCCACCACCGAGGTTCGCCTGTGGAAGGACGGCACCGAGGGACTGGGACGCGCCATCGACAAAACCAAACTGGAGATCAAGGAGTTTCTGAACGAGAACCTCCGCACCGCGATCGACCTGTTGCCCGTCGCGAAGAAGCTGACCGACCTGCTCACAACGTCGGTCAACACGCTGACCAGCAGTTTCGTCAACGCAGTCCCAGGGCTCTCAACCTTCAACGTTCTGCTGCAGACGTACCTGAAAGCCCGTGGTCTGCTCGAAGACTTCGCCAACACGCCCCAGGTGCCCCAGGGCTATACGGGCATGGAAGACATGTCGGGCGACCCGATCTTTCCCACTGTCCGCCCACCAGTGGTCGATCCACCAACCCGCAGCAGTGGAAGCAGCACGCTTGATGTCGATCGTTCAGTGTTGCGAGGCATCGAGCAGGGCCAACTTGCCGACGATCGAATCCGTGCTGCCAAAGCGCAAGACCAGCTGCTGGAGCGACTCCGCGCCCAAGTCGATCTTGAGGGCCAAGTCACCGACCTTGGAAGGCTCGAAAAGCAGCTAGCCCTGGATCTGCTGGAGATCCGCCAGGACATCGCCAACAAGACCGAAGAGGCCTACAACAACCCCCGCCTGCTGCAGGGCCTGCGCGAGGAAGCAGCGCTCCGCACCCAACTGGCGCAGCAGAACTTCAACCGCCCATTCTTTGAAGCAGGGTTCTCGATGGGCGAAGACCTCGCCAAGCAAAACCAGGAACTCACCAATCTCGAACAAACGCTCAACGGAATTGGCAGCACCATCACCAACGGCCTGGTGCAGGGCTTAAACCTCGCAGTCACCGAAACCGAGCGACTGGGTGAAGCCATGCGCGACCTTGCTGCCGACATCTTGGAAGCCATCGGCCAGCAACTAATCCTGAATGCCATCACCTCGGGCATCAACGCCCTTGCTGGAGACGACGGCACCGGACTGTTCAGCATCCTCAACGGCACCTTCGGCGGCAAACGCGAGTTCGGCGGTCCCGTCAGGCCCAATGAGGCCTACGTGGTTGGGGAGGCAGGGCCAGAACTGATGGTGCCGAACACAGGCGGCACGGTCATCCCCAACACTGCGCTGCAGGCCATGGCTCGCTATTCACCAGCAAACGCCTCCGCCAGTGCTGCCATCAGCGGTGAAGAGAGTATGGGCGGTGCAGGTGTTGCAGGTGGAGGTCCCACCAACATCTCCATGAACTACAACGGCCCCACGATGGTCTTCGACGACACGCGTTATGTGCCGGTTACAGCTGTTCCAGGGATTGTGAAAGAGGCATCACAGCAGGGCGAAGCCCGAGCACTACGCAAGCTGCAGATGTCCCCCGGCGCACGCCGCAAGTTGGGGATGTGATGAACAAGGGAACCTGCGCCAAATGGCTGAAATACCTGGATGAGATGTGTGTCGAAGATGAAGCCTGGCAGGATCCAGATTTTGTCGACGAAATCTCATGGGTGATGCTGATGTTTATCTGGCGAAGAGTGAATCAGCGAATGATTGATGCGGGCTATGCAACCGACTCCCTCGAACCTAATTAGTACTCTTACTCTGCTACATTATATGCAGTTGCTAATATACAAGCGCGAGAAAAATCAAGGTCATGGATCAATTTGCCTCCAATATCTCAGTTCTTCGTCGATGGGCTGCAGTAAGTGATCAGCCTTTGCCACCGAGCTTCAAATCATTCCGCGATAAATATCCAACCGACGCATTTGCAATTCAGCAGAAAGATCCAGAACTCTGCGTTTTGCTCTCCGGCCAAGCCCCGGCAGGGCTAGTTGCCGATGTCCTCTCCGGTCAATGGCCCGAGGCCGCACCAACCCTGGAAGAACGCCAGCAGCAAGCCGACCAGGACGAGCTGCAGCGCCTCTACGACTCCAAGCCTTTCGGTGGCCGTGGCCCGGATGGTGATCCCTTGCCAGAGAACGTCACCGCTCAAATGCGGCTTGCTGCCCTCTCACCGGATGTAGCTGAGCGCTCCAGAACAGAGGCCACCAATTCATTCAGCCCTGAGAATCCAGACCTGGCAGCAAAGATCAGAGCCGCAGCAGTTGCAGAGCGAAAAAGAGCAGTCACTGAAAGCCACGAACACGGCCAGCGCTTAGCGAAAGCTCAATATCCCCGCGTTGCTGCAATCCGCCAACAGCAGCAATGGGAAGCAGCACGAGCGAAGCGAGTGTGAGCTGATGCAGGAAGCACCAGACACAAAGCGGGTCCGCTACATCTCCGACCGCATCCCCGAGCTCCAGGGCCAATGGATTGAGGTGCCGGGTGATGTTCCCCTGGATCGGGCTGCCAAATGGATTGAACAGGACTTTTCCGCCAGGGCTGAACAGGAGCGAATCAATGCCGAGGCCCAGCTCCAGCTTGAAGAAACACCAGCAGGGCCAGAAGTTGGTGAATTGGATCTGCTGCGCGAAGGCTTGGCGGAACTCCACAACCGGCTCGATACCGGGGATGCTGCCCAATACGCGGCATCAATCAGCAACAACGCTGCAGCGATGCAGCACACCTTCGATCTCAGCCAGAAGCTCGAAGCACTGCGAAAGCAGGCCAGTGCGGCAGTTGAGGCGGATCAATACGCATTGGACAGTGCAGAAACGTTCTATCGAGAGGCCCACGCCGAACGGGATCGCACCTTGGCTGTGATCCGCAACAACCAAAGTGCGGTGAATGCCTCAATCAGCTCCACCTCCAAAGCCGTTGCAGAGCTACGACAACAAATTGCTGAGGCCACAAGGGAGATCGGCGAACTGAAAGCCGCCGCATCAGCAAACCGCCAGCTGATCAACAAAGCGGCCCGCATCATCAAATCCCAGGAGAAGCAGCAGTGATCAAGGGTCCAGAAGCTGTTGATTGGGTCAGGGCCTTTGACAGCCGCTACCAAAACTTGACCGCTGCCTGCAATGGGCTGTTGAAGGAACGGGCAGCCGCGCATCTGTCCGATGCATCCGCCAAAGCGATCAAGCACAAAATCGAGATGCTGGAGCAGAGTTTGGCGCTGCTGACCACCAAGCCAAAGCGCCGACGCGGGCACTCGTCAGCTCCTTCGGAGCTTCCTCCTGCGAACAACGACCGGAGGGAGTTGTGAGCGTGCAGGGCGAGCTCTTCGGGCAGCAGATGGATGGCTTGCTGGATGACTACAGCGCATCAATCCAGTCACAGTTGCAGCCGTTCATCGAGTTGATCCTGAGGCGGGTCGATGAGCTGGTGGCCGCTGAGGTTGAGATCACCGACGAGATGCTGGAGGAGATCACGGCAGGGCTGAATGACGCTGCTGCCCGAGTGATCGGCTCCGAGCTCAACGCCATGCAGCCGGCGGTCGCCGACCAGGCCGAGCGATGGGGTGCAACAACAGACAAAGCCTTCCTGCCAGGCCCTCTGCTGCTGGAGCTGGCGGAGATGGATGGCACCAGTCTGGCCAAGTGGTTCGAGCGCCAATCACCCAGCAAGTGGATGCAGGGCGTGATGCGAGCAGTGCAGAAGGGAATCAATGATGGGTGGGACCGGCACCGGGCAGCATCCGGCGCATCAATTGAAGCCCTGGTGGTCACGGTGGCGGAATCAGCAGTGTGGAGTGCTGCCAACGGCCAGCTGCTGCGGACGTGGACCGCTAAGGAATTCACCTGGCAAACCCGCCAAGACGAGATGGTGTGTGAGATCTGCCGGCCGCTGGATCAGACGCAGTTTTCTGGAGCTAGCAACGGGCCGCCGAGCCACCCCCGCTGCCGATGTGTTGCCCTGCCGGGGAATACCGGCTGACTCCTAGTCGGTGATTAGGGGGCGAGGGCGTCCACGACGGTGGCAGCAGTGTCGGGGGCACCAGCACTGCTGAGCCCATTCACCTTTCGACGCTATACGTCTAGGTATCCACTGAAGACCTGCAAACATCTACTGCAGATCTGCATGCAGGTGCTAAGGTTTTTCCACAAGCGTTCGCCACCATGCCAAAGAAGACCCTCGAGGACTGGTTCGACTTCGTCAAAAAGACGTCACCCCTGGACGATGAAGACCTTGAAAAAGCCTTCGGCTTTGTCCGAACCAAGAGCAGCGGGGTGATCAAGGATGTAGAGGATTTCATTTACAACCCACAGCCTGAATTTGAAGACGACGAACATCCGTCGAATAAATGGATAGCGGGTCAGGGAAAAGCAGCAGCGGCACAGAAGGAAATTGCGAAATCGATCAGTGCCGCAGGCGCAAAGGTCGGCTGGGCGGATCCTGTTAAGCCGTACGGATCAAAGTTGCAATTAACGATTCCGAATGCCTTCGCCCATCTCATTGATGCCTGGGCAGCAGCGGAAGGCAGAGAGCGAACAAGTGTGGGAGCCGAGGCCCTTCTCAAAGGACTGCGCCAGATGATGCAGGAAGGAACATTGCCGCAGACAGCAATGGATTCGTACGAAAGAGCATGTAGGCATCAATCAGCACTCTGCGCCGCGAAATGGGCTGTAAATGCCCACTTGGATTGGATCGGCGACCTTCAGGCGGTTCCCGAGTACGACGCAACTGAAGAATTCCCTCTCACTTGATCAAACTTTCTCTAATTCGCCATGACTTCCATTCATGTCCGCGCCACGCAAATCGAGGCGACAAACCGATGCATCGCTAATGCAGCAACTGCCACCGATCGAGCTCGCCGGCAGATCCTTTCCAGCCAGGAGGACATGAGCGATGAAAACCGCAAGTTCGCCGAGCGCTCGGATCAAGGGCATAACGCCATATTGAATTTTTTAGATGAACAGAGTGATCAAATCGCTGAGGGTCACAAGGAAATGGCAACCAAGGAAGATATGAATGAAATCAAGTCCCTGCTTTCTGTGATTGCGAACATCCTCAAGAAAGGAGTTTATATTTCACCAGCCGAAGAGCCTGAGCCCGGCGAATACCTGGAGCAGGCTGACGATTAGTCACGAGTCACCGATGCCGATGCCACCCGGGGCAACTCAGGTGGCTGAATTGTTGTTGCATCAGGGCTACAACGGAGTCACGCTGCAGATCCGCTGATGGCAACGCTGGAAGAGTTCAAGGCAATGCGTGATGCGGTGCCGATGAGTGTGCAAGGGGAGCTGTTCAAGCAGATGACTGCAGACCCTGATGCCTCCATCCGTCGCATGGTGGAGATCGCTGCAGAGAAGGGGATGACGGTGACCGCCGATGAGGTGCGTGGCTTCCTCAGGCAGATGGATGACGATGACGAGTTTGATGATTTCGAGCTGGATGCGGTTGCCCTCGCTGCCATTGCTGGTGGCGGGGAATTTTCAAGTGCAGGGCAAAATTGCTGACTGCTACTACATGACGAGCCATGGGGGCGTTGCCCTGGCATGCGACCCATGCGCAAGAGGCTCTTTGGTGGCTCATCGATGACCGTTTGAGTCGTTGAAGCCGATCGTGACTATCAAAAGGCTGTAGCTCCACGCACTCTCATGTCAGAAGAACAGCTCAAGGCTTTTATCGCCAAAGCGAAGAATGATCAGTCCATTCAGGAGAAACTCAAAGCAGCGAAATCACCCGAAGATGTTGTAGGCATCGCTAAAGAACATGGTCATGAATTCACCGCTGATAAGATCAACCAGCTCAGTAATGAAGAGCTGGAAGGCGTGGCTGGGGGCGGAACGTGTCTGACGAAGTGGCAGCAGGGGCTTCAATCCTGTCTAGGAATGTAATGTAACTCCTGGGTAGCTAAACGGCTGCTGAGGTAGCCTACACACTCAAAGCCCCTGCAACCGCAGGGGCTTTTTATTTCATCAATCACCCTCCAATACCTGGCACTATTGAGCGTAGTAATTATTAGTCAAAGACACTTCAGCAGACCATAGCTATAAATAATTAACAGACTTGACACCTATGTCAGAAGAACAGCTCAAGGCTTTTATCGCCAAAGCCAAGGATGACCAGTCCATTCAAGACAAACTAAAGGCAGCAAAGACTCCTGAAGACTTCGTAGGGATCGCTAAAGAGCACGGCCACGAATTCACTGCTGATAATGTCGCTGAACTCAGTGAAGAGGAGCTGGAAGGAGTGGCTGGCGGGGGATGTGGAAATTGCACTGATGCATATAACACCATATCCTCCTGTGGATGAAACACTGGGTTTAGACTTAAACAAGCATAGCTTACACACTCAAACCCTCTGCATTGACAGGGATTTTTTATTGCTTCAATCGTCTGACTAACCCCATCAATCAGCCTTCAATGCCTGGCACCATCGCCCGCACTTAGCGGGCTTATTTATTACTCCGGGGCCTTGGCGTCACCGGCTTCAGCATGAGCTAACTGCGCCAGGGCTGTCACAGTGTGACTGTGACTCCCAAACCTGCTGACCCTTGATCACCCCGCCAGGGATTGAGCGACGGCAGCAATGTCGGCTTGATCCAGCCAACGGTGATAAGTGCTGTGATGCACCATCACCGTGTGGCCCATGCACTTGGCCGCCAATGAAGTGGGCAGCAGTTTGCTGATGGAGCACACCGCCCAGGCATGGCGAATGTCATAGAGGCTCAGTGTTGGGTGCTGCCTTCTGAGCCATTTCTGCCACGCATCACAATGCTGTTTCGCCCTTAGCGAGTCATACGCCGCAGGGCTGTTGACATCCCATGGAACGGATCGTTCTGGTGTGTCCTTGTATGCCGAGATCGGTAAGGCCAGGGCGGTGCGCCATTCAGGCAGTTTCGTTTTGCGCTTCACGCTCAGCACCCGTGCCGTTCCATCACTGCTGGGCTGCAGGCTGAAGGTTTCTGCTGGTCTGCATCCATAGGTGATCAGTGCCCAGGTGGGCCACCACCATTTGTGCCCAGGGCTGAAGCTCTGCAGCAGTTGCGCCAAATCCTCTTCGCTTGGAACTTCACGGACTTCTGGTTCGTATGGCGTCTGCAGGGCATCGAGCCGGTCAGTTCCTTCAATGCCGACGAGCTTGGCCAGTCGTTTCAGCACCTTGCAGCTTTCCTTTCTGCTGCGGCTGCCTGGTTCGGTGGCATCAGCAGTGGCCACCATCAGATCCATGGTGAGCGTTGCTGCCCCTGGCATCCGGTTGGTTTCTGCCACCACCCGCTGCCAAGTGCGCTGGGCTGCACTGGTGCGAATCTTGCCCTGCCAGAAATCTTCCTCAAGCCGAGCCACCGCTTCGGCCACGGTGAAGCTGTCGGCTTTGGCGACAACTTCGACTGCAGGAGCATCCCAGGGCAGCAGGGGTGGGACCACTCCGGTGGAATTGATGATGCTGCTGAGTTGGAGCACTCTGGTTTCTGCTTCCAGCAGTTGGCCTTGGTGGGCGTTCAGCCCCAGGGCGATGCGCCGATCTTTTCGTGTTCCATCAGCAGCGGTGAATGTGCCCCGAAGGAAGAGACGATCTTTCGCCACCACGATGCGACCTTTCACCCCACGGGTCTTGAGTGCTGCATTGGCGGCGTCGAGCGCTTCCATGGTTGCCGAATCGTTGCCGAATTTCTTGCCGGAATGGTGGCGAAATTACGCGAAAGGGCAAGGGGGTAGCAACCCTGCGGGTTGGCTTAAAGCCCTGTCAGGGCAATAAAAAACCCAGTCACTGACTGGGCTTTCAGAGCGGAGAGGGTGGGATTCGAACCCACGGTGCCCGTGAAGACACGCTGGTTTTCAAGACCAGAGCCATAAACCACTCGACCACCTCTCCAGGTTTCGGTGCGATTCTGCGGACCCTCCATTACTTTAAAGGAGCCGCCCCTTGGGGCGACTCCACGGTGATCAGTTTTCCGGCTTTGCCAGTGGCAGCAGGCACTTATCGGAATCACAGCCAGCCGGTCCAGCCTCGCTGATCTCACCCAAGTCGTAGCGCTGCAGAGCTTCAAAGAAGTCGGAGCTCACTCGACGTTGGATCACGTCGGATTGCATCTGCTCGTAGGTGTCGGCATCGATCGGTTCAAAGGGCAGACGCGGGAAGGTGGCGTTGGCATCGAAGCGGGCCAGCAGTGCGGCCGAGATGTAGCCATCACCTCGCGCGATGGTTCCGTGGAGCGCATCGGTGATTGCCTCAATTTCGTGCTCACGGAACTCGATCGTGGCTGAAGTGTTGTGGGCGGTGTAGTGGGTCTGCACTTGCATGTAGAAGTCGAACTGAGCCATCGCAGAGAAGGCATTGATGTCGACGGCGTCTGCACCGGGAAGATTGGCCCAGCTCACTTCGGTGGGGATTTCTACCAGCCATTCCGTGCAGCGTGGATCAAAGGGATCGTCCAGGAGGCGGCCCTGATCGTCTTTGTCTGACTGTGAAGGCACCACGGTGTAGCCGTAGTCCATGCAAGCCATGGCCACCGGATCGTTTTTGCGGAAGGTGATTCGGCGGATGAAACGCTGGGCCTTGGGGGGGTGCCAGCCAGGAGCCGCACCGGTGAGCAGGCTCTTGGTTCCCGCGGGCTGAACTGTGGTGCAGCGGTTCGGGCGACGCAGGCCGTGACGATCGCAGTATTCCCAGACGGCTTCATTGACGGTCGCTTTCCAGCGACTCAAGTATTCCGCCTCACACCGCTTGAACTCCTGGCCTTCTTCTGTATTGGGCCGTCCTGCCTCCCACCACTGCAGCCAGGGGGTGCCGAAAGCATGCACAAAGAAGTCGAACAGTCCGGTGAAGCTCACACCAACGATCGGATCCCAGGCCCGGCTTTGGCGATAACGCTTGACTTCAAACTCGTGATTGAGGAGACATGCCACTGATAGGGCACCAGCGCGGAAAGCATCACGTTGACCCTCCTCATCACTGGGATCGATTTGGTTGAGGTGCACCTCGGCGAGGTTGCAGTGGAAATCTGCACCGAGAATTTCGCCGCATGGGTTGAGGCCATAGCGGCCGAGACGATGCTCAAGCTCGTCTTCCGCGATAGGGCCGTGGTTGAGGTTCAGCCAGCGGCCGGCCTCTTCTTTGCCTTGATCGCAGTAGATGTCGATGAATTCGCGACGCAGTTCGGGTGTGCTGAGCAAATCCGCGTTCGAGCGGGCGATGGCCTCAGGCGCAAACTGAATCGCACCTTCCCCGCTGTGGAATTGACGGGTCACAGCTTCGTGCAACACCTCTCGGCTGGGCCGTGTGTGATACACGCGAGTGTGGTTGGCCATGCGCAAGGCGTCCCTTTCAGGATCGATGCGCCAATTGCCTTGTTCGTCTTGCTGCCAGAGATTGTCTTTCGCACCTGCAGCGCTGCTGTCAGCTGAAGCGAATTGACGCATGCCGGCACTGCGACGGATGTTGCCCGCCACGATGGTGACAGCCGCTTCATCGATCAGAAGGCAGCATTCCACTGAGGTGAGCTTGCGCCCAACAGCCTTACCGAGCAGGCGAGCGACCCTGGCATAAAGATCTTTCAGTTTCACTGGGTTGGCCATGCCGCCGAATCCCTTGAGGGTTTCGCCGACAGGCCGGACATCGGAGAGGTCAACCTGCACCTTGACGGTGCGACCAGCGAAGCGTTCGTCGCTGCTCAATTCGAGCATCAGTTGGTAGCTGTCAACCCACCCTCGCCTGGTATCGCCGACACGAATGGAAACGGTGTCGTCATTGATGGTGAAGGTGGTCTTGTCCTGACGTTGCCCTGCCGGTGTGACACCGATCTCAGAAACATCAAGCACCTCAATCGGATTGGTGACCACTGGCAAACGGTCGATTAAATGGGGCTCGATGATGGCTCCGGTTCCACAACCCATCATCGCCAGGTCCATCATCAGACCGAAGGCTTCCCAATCCACAAGATTTGTGGAGGTGCAGTTGTACGCACCCGAGAAATTGTCTCGCCGTTCAATCCAGGGTGTGCCTCCGATCCAGAGCCAGCGTCCGGATGGCAGCGCTTTCTTTTCGGCTTGCATGCGGGCAAGAAGAGCGACTTCTTCGCTGGTGAGTTGTCCCAGCGTCTCCAAGCCAGCCAGGTTGCGACGTCCCACTTCGCTCCAGCTCTCGCGTCCCGTGCTGCTGCGGCGGCTGTAGGTCCGGTAGAAAACCGGGTTGGCAGCAGGTGCAGTGGCAGGGAAATCACCATTGCTGGACACGGCTTTAAGCGTGTCCTCGGTGCCACTGCGAGTTGGGGACAGGGTCACGTGTTCGGACAGGTCAGTGATGGCACCCTAACGCCAGCAATGGGGGTGGCAAGTGCTTGAAGGCACTATCCGCAGTGTCGTTGCCCGCAAGCTTCTGCAGCTGTCACCATGCCCGCAACGTCTGGATCACGATTCATGGTCAGCCCCCGGGCTTTGACACGAGGGATGTTTCGCCGAGTCCTCCGGACTTGTTTGCTCGCTGCGGTTGGGCTGCTGATCTGTGTTGCGACGGCATGGCCCCACCCCTCAGCTTTTGCGGGCTCATCGATCAATGAGGAGGTGTATCAACCTTCTTCTCGCACTGTGATTCCCATCGAGCAACAGCCGTTCTACGAGGCGTTGAGCGAGAAAGCGGCAGCCTGGGATGAAGTGGTGCTTGATCACGTGGTGGGGGATAGCCCCAAAACCACGTTGCTCAACTTCTATGCCGTGATGTCAGACGTGGCCTTGCGTGCCGATTTGCTCGGGTTTTCATCCTCCACCGGCCAAGCGCTGCGACGCGAAGCCATTGATGACACGAATCTGCTGTTCGGTTTGGCGGTCGATGCGTTGGATGCAAGTGCTTTTCCTGAAAGCGTCCGAGAGGATATGGCCGATGAGGCGGCGATTCAGTTAAAGATCGTTCTTGATTACGTCTTTGCGAATAGCCGAGAGCCAATTCATATCCCCTCTCAGGCAGGGATGAAAAATCGCAACGACTTGCGATCCAACCCGACGGCCTCGTGGCGTATCCCGGGCACTGCCATCACGCTGACCTCTGATATCAAAGGTGATCCGGACAATGAAAATTTTTATTTTTCTGCTTCGACCGTTGCTTCGATTCGTTCGATGTATGAAGAGATCCGTGATCTTCCGGCAATCAAGCAGCCTTATGCGTCCCCAAATTTCTATTCGGACTTTATCTATACGCCTGGATTTCTTGTTCCACCCGACTGGTATCTGTCGCTTCCACTGGAATGGAGAGTTTGGCTTGAGTGGCCGGTTGGTGACCAAACTCTGTTCCAGCTCGCTGCTGCATGTGTTCTGATTTTGGTTTATGCCTACATAAGCTTGCGCTTGATGCGTCTTTTGTTTCGGACGTATCGAGAAATTGGTGATGATGAGAATGATTACGAGTCCTCAAATCGTCGTCTTTTCACAGTTGATACGTTGGCGTGGAGGCGTGTGCTGATCGTTGCCCCTGTATTGCCTATAACCTACGCTGTTGAACAGCTAGTCGACAATGTGATTAATTTCACTGGTACGCCATTGGTTGTCGCAATTTATATCTTTTATGTGATTTGGTACGTCTCCGCAAGCATTTTTGTTTTCTTCCTGTTTGAGGCGTTGGGTCGAAGTGCTGCGGAGTTTATGTCTCAAATTCGCCGTAATCGTTCACCCATTCAGCTTCGTCGCATTTCAAGCTTCGTGATGCCTGCCAGTCGTGCCGTTGGCATGCTGATTTCTGTGGTGTTGATCTACCGGCTGTTATTGCTGCTGGGGCTGCCATCAAACACTGTTCTCGCTTTTTCGGCGGTGCCTGGCCTGGCGATTGGTCTTGGTGCTACCAAGCTCATCGGCAATCTTTTCGCGGGCTTGTCGATCCAGACAGATCGCCCTTTGAGAGTGGGCGAGTTTTGCGAAGTGGGCGGAAAAATCGGATTTGTGACCAAAATTGGCCTTCGCTCGATGGAGCTGCAGACCTTGGAGAGTCGTGTGACGATCCCCAATTCCGTGGCAGATGAAGCCACCATTGTGAACTATTCCAGGCGTGGTCTCAGTGTTGAACGTCAGCCAATGCAGGGGCTCGAGCTCAGGTTGCCTGTACGCAATCCAATGTCTCCATTCCAGCTTGAGGAATTAGTTCGAATCACCAAGCTTATTTTGCAGTCGCCTTCGTTTCTTGATCACGCGGTCGAACTGCAGGAGCAAGTCGTGAGTTTGGAGTCCCTGGAGGACGGTACCAGTCAACTGATCGTTTTTGTGATGGTGGAATTGCACGGATGGAAAGCGTTTTTGAAGGTGCGTGAAAGCCTCTTAGTGGCGCTAGAAGAAGTGCTTGAACGCATCACTCTTTGCGAGATTGTTGTCGGAGTGGCCTACAGCACCTCTCCCGACCAGCTCAGGCTCATGCCTGAGTTGCTCAAAGCCGTGGTGAGGGAAGACGAGCAACTTGTGTTTGAGGCAGCGCGACTCGTTCGGATTTCCGCTTTCAGCTACGACTTTGAATTGGAAATCCGCTCACTGCATCTGGTTCATGATGATTTTGAAGACAGTGTTCACCGCTTGAATTGCAGGATTCTTGAGGTTCTGGCAGATCATCACATTCAGATTCCCTACCCCACACAAACACTTGAACTGCAATCCAACCCCACGACCTAATGATTCCACGTGTTCTTGAACCTGAGGTCATGAACGACCCGCTGCAGGTTGATGCCTATGCGGCAGCGGATTTCAACGTTTCCGATCAGGCCGTTGTTGATCGAATTGAGCAACTGCTTGCTGTCGATGGTGTGCATTTTCGCCAACAGGCTTGTCTTGTCGATCTTGGTTGTGGTCCCGGCAACATCAGTCTGCGGCTGGCAAAGCGCTGGACGGACTGTTGTGTGCTGGGGGTGGATGCTGCTGAGCGCATGCTTCGCGTGGCAGAGGCCCGGCGTCGTGATGCAGGAGTGATGACTGAGCGCTTGCGCTATCAACGGCGCGCATTGCCCTTGCCGGCGTCTTCACTCGAGGCTGATCTGGTGGTGAGCAACAGCCTGTTGCATCATCTGCATGATCCGATGCATCTCTGGTCATCGGTGAAATCCCTGGCCTCATCACGCTGCCTCGTGTTGCACCGTGACCTCAAGCGCCCAGACAGCGAGGCCAGCATTGATGGTCTCTGCCAGCAGCATGTGGCCAACGCGCCTGAGGTGCTTCAACGTGATTACCGCGCCTCCTTGCGTGCGGCATTCACTGCTGCCGAGGTGAAAGCGCAGCTTGCTGTTGCGGGCCTGCCTCAGCTTCAGGTGATGGAGGTTGAGGACCGATATCTCGAAGTGAGTGGTTGGATCACGGGCTGTCAGGCTGGTGTCGATCAGCGCAGCCCATGAGCACGGAATCAGCACTTCAAGACGGACGTGAGCTGCTCGAGGCGGTGGCACGTCGTCGCAATTTCGCGATCATTTCTCACCCTGATGCTGGTAAAACCACTCTTACAGAGAAGTTGTTGCTTTACGGCGGTGCCATTCAGCAGGCCGGTGCTGTGAAGGCCCGAGGCGAACAACGCAAAGTCACCTCTGACTGGATGGAGCTGGAGAAACAGCGCGGCATCTCCATCACGTCCACCGTTCTTCAGTTCGATTACACCGGCAACACGATCAATCTGCTGGACACTCCTGGTCACCAGGACTTTTCAGAGGACACCTATCGGACGTTGGCGGCTGCTGACAATGCTGTGATGCTCGAGGATGCCGCCAAAGGACTTGAGCCTCAAACGCGAAAACTCTTTGAGGTCTGTCGGATGCGGCAGATCCCTATTTTTACGTTCATCAACAAGATGGATCGCCCCGGTCGTGACCCTCTTTCACTGCTGGATGAAATTGAGTCAGAGCTTGAGCTCACACCATGGGCTGTGAACTGGCCGATCGGGAGTGGTGAGCAGTTCCGTGGGGTGATCGATCGCCGCACGCGCGAGGTGATTTTGTTCTCTCGGGCGGAACGAGGCCGTCAATCGGAGGAACGACATCTCTCACTCGATGATCCTGAGTTGCTGGATCTTGTTGAAGTCGATCTGTTGGAGCAGGCGGTTGAGGAATTGGATTTGCTGGAGGCGGCAGGTGCAGAACTGGATCTGGAGTTAGTGCATGCCGGTGAGCTCACACCGGTGTTCTTCGGATCTGCGATGACCAATTTTGGTGTTCGCCCCTTTCTGAATGCATTCATGGAAATGGCTCAGAAGCCTGTTGCACGCAATGGGCATGACGGGCCGGTGGATCCTTTACGGCCAGATTTCAGTGGGTTTGTGTTCAAATTGCAGGCCAACATGGATCCCCGTCATCGAGATCGTGTCGCCTTTGTCAGGGTTTGTAGTGGGCGATTTGAAAAAGACATGACCGTGCGCCACGCCCGCACCGGCAAGGCCATCCGTTTGTCACGTCCTCAGAAGCTGTTTGGTCAAGACCGGGCCGTTGTGGAAGATGCCTATCCCGGTGACGTGATTGGTTTGAACAATCCGGGCATGTTCTCGATCGGCGACACCCTCTACACGGGAACGAAAGTTGAGTACGAGGGCATTCCCTGCTTCAGTCCTGAGATCTTCAGTTGGCTGCGCAATCCCAATCCTTCCGCCTTCAAGAATTTCCGCAAAGGCGTGAACGAACTGCGCGAGGAAGGTGCTGTGCAGATTCTGTACGACACCGATGAAAGCAAGCGCGACCCAATTCTCGCGGCGGTCGGTCAGTTGCAGCTTGAGGTGGTGCAACATCGGCTTCAAAACGAATATGGCGTTGAAACCCGGCTTGAGCCACTGGGATTTCAAGTGGCGCGATGGGTCACCGGTGGATGGTCGGCACTCGATCAGGTGGGGAGAATTTTCAATTGCAAAACCGTGAGAGACGCTTGGAACCGACCCGTACTCCTGTTCAAGAACGATTGGAACCTCAACCAGCTCAACGAAGAACATCCCGATCTGGCGCTTAGTGCTGTTGCACCGGTGGTCAGCGGTGTTGAGCCAATCAGTCTTTAACAGCTCATCGGTAACGGTCAATCGCGTCGAGTGGTCACCATGATGAAAAAAGCCCCACTCAAGGAGTGGGGCTTTTGATTGCTAGCAATTGATCAGACGAGAATCACTGCAGACTCAAGAGGACTCAGCCCAGAGCTGGTCACCCTTGAGTGCTGGTCAGTTCTCACTCTTCGCCTTCTTCGTCAGAGCCACCAACGGGAATCAAACGGATGGCTTTCCGTCCAAGCTTGATTTCAAACTCATCACCAGGATTGAGATCGAGCATGGCGGTGTAGGCCTTGCCAACCAGGAGGTTGCCATTGCCCTGCACTTTTGCGGTGTAGCTGAGTTTGCGGCCGCCTTTGCCAATACCGGCAGAACCGCCACCAAGTTCCACGCCTTTGGCGCTCAGCAGAGCTTCGTAGAACGCAGTGAAATTCACTCGCTGGCCGCCATCCTTTTTATCGGTGACGTAGCCACAGGCCGTAGCCAAATCAGTTTTGGACACATCGCCAAGCTCTTTAACCTTGGCAAGAAGATCAGATCCGGTGAGCATTGATAATCCCCATCTGAATTCATTTATGCATCACGCCCGGCGGTTCGTCAACTGTTCAATCCGTCTTTTCTCGATCAATTCTTCTCTTCGAGGCTGTACGTCTTGTTGCTTAGAGGCTGAGCATCCTTTGTTCTGATCACGGTGAGTCCAATCCGCGTCTAATCAGGGAAGCGTTGCATTGCACTTCGCAGTGTTGTGTTCAGCGTCTTGCCCTGATCAGGATTGCGTGTGGTACCCAAAGTTTTTTACTGTTTGGGAGCCCATTCGGTGATTCGCTGTCGGCTGAAGGCGGCCAGGCCTCAGTCAAGCGTTTCACAAAGGGATCATCTCTGGAGTCAAGCGTTCGCTTGCTGTTCTGAACCCTTACGTGTTCACGTCTCTCCTTGCTTTGTATTCGCATGGACTTTTCAGTTGTGAGGCAGTTGGAATTGCATCCTGTCGTTCAGGCGGTGAAGCGCGATTGAACGGCAGTAATTTGATCATCGACAATTGCAAGTTGGATCACGGTGCCAAGGTCACCAAAGACGGGCCGACTCTTGAGTAGATCCTTTGCCCCAAGAGGGTTGAAACGCTGCCCTTGTTGATCAGCCTCTGCATCATGAGGCCGTCCATCGCGCTCGGTGGGGATTGGGGACTTGTTCGATCAACCTCAGCAAGGATTTCACTCAACACGTTGTGAACGAGGGCTACAAGGCCATCCGCGTGGATGCTGTTTGGGTGACCTTGAGATCTTCCCTGGGGTTTCAATGACGATGAATCGGCATGAGAGGCCTTGGACTACGGAGTCGCACCTGCGACGGAGGTTGTTGGGATGCTCAAAAACACAAGCAAGGAGGCGTCGCTCAGCGATTTTGATCAGTCTTAAGGATGTTGTTGGCATCCTTTTTTCACGGCTCCAGCACTGCCCACGCCTGGGGTGAGCCTTCCGTTTGCGGAGCGTTATGCCGCGATCGAACTTGAAATCTCAGATGCCGACTGGCATCGGTTCGCACCTCGAGATTGCAATCGCCAGACTGTCGTCCTCAAGCGGTCTGCCATGGACACTCTCTGGCTGCTTCGCCCCTGCGCTGATGGAGGGACGGATTACATCTGCTTCCGTGATCACCGGGATCATGTGGAGGTTTTGGAGGGCTATCACTTGCCCCCTCAGATGCCATTGATCAAACATCGTCAACTGTTGCTTAGCTCTGATGTACCGCGCTGTCGTCATCGCTTTGAGCGTCAGCAGGGCTTTCGGCATGGCCCGCCGCTCTTTTAGTCACCGTTGAGATCACGCACCGTGCGTTTCGTTTGAGAATCCCTCTTAAAGGCTCGCTTCAAGGACTCTGTCGATACGCTTGAACAAGAACACCGACTCTTCAATGGCTGCAGGGTTGAATCCAGGACCGGATTCGGATTCTCAGGATCCTTATTCTCTGCTCGGCATCGGTGCTGATGCAAGTTTTGAAGATGTCCAACAAGCCCGCGACCGTGTTGTGGCCGGCTGCGGCGATGACGCGATCGCCAGGGCGCGCGCAGAAGCGGCCTACGACGCTGTCTTGATGGCACGTCTTCGCGACCGTCAGTCGGGACGGGTGAGCTCTGATGCTGCAACGGCATCACGAATTGAGCGTCAACAGGGATCGACGGAATCCCTCCCCTCTTCCAGCGGTCCGGCTGCGCTGCTCACCCGTCTTCGCAGTTTCTCTTTGCCAACTCCTTCCTTAAGTGGTTCAGGCGTGATGCCTGATTTCCAATTGGTGGAAGGTCAGGGATTCACGGTGCGTTGTCTCGCAGGAGCGGCTGCATTGCTGCTTCTTTTGGTCGCTCCGTTGACCGTGGAGCTGCTTCTCGCTCTTTCAACCATTGGCGTCTTTATCAGTCAGGTCAAACGCGGCCGTCGTCCACTCGGTTCATTGGGTTGGACATTGTTGTTGCTCATCGCGGGCTTAAGTCTCGGTGCACTGCTCAGCATGGTGATGGCGCCGATGGCGTTGCCATTGTCTGTGGAGCAGTGGCAAGCACTGCCCGCTTTGGTGGTGCTTTTAATTGGAGCGTTATTTCTGGCTTGACCCTGATAGCTCACTGATCAGATCTCTCAGTTCTGCCTCGGTGACTTGGTACACCTCATTGCAGAAGTGGCAGGTCAACTCAGCACCTTTGTCTTCCTCCAGCATCGTTTGGAGCTCCTCAGGTCCCAGCAGGGTGAGGGCTCCAATGCTGCGTTCGCGACTGCAGGGACAGTAAAACTGCACTGGCTGCATGGGTTCGCTGCTCGGAATCGGCTGTGGATCGAGGTCTGGGAACACCTCCTGCAGCAATCGTTCGGGATGGTCGCCGCAGGCATGCAGCTGTTGGCTGAAGTTCTGAATCTCGCGGCAGCGTTCCTCAAGCAGGGCCACCAGGGCGGGCTCTTCCGCCGCCTTTGGCAGCACCTGCACCAACAATCCGCCGCTGCTTTGTAGCCCTTCGCTGTTGATTGTTTCCCCAACAAACACAGCGGACGGTGTTTGTTCTGAGTGCAACAGATACGAAGCCACGTCTTCACCGATGCCTCCGCTGACGAGCTCGACCGTGCTGCTGAAAGGTTCTCCTTTTCCGTCGTCACGGACGACGTGCAGGTAACCCGTGCCTGCTGCAGCGCCGAAGTCGAAGCTCGCTTGGCCATCGGCTGCCACGACGGGGTCCAGCTCCAGTGATGGGTTGCCGACGTACCCCCGGACGCGGCCATCACGACCAGCGTCGACACTCAACCCATCGATCGGGCCATCGGAGCCGAGACGCAGATTGACGCGTCCGTGGCGAACCTTCATGGAGCTTGCCAGCAGCAATCCTGCGCTCATGGCACGTCCCAGCATCACGGTGGTGAGATACGAAAGGCCGTGGCGTGTTCGAGCTGTGCGGGTGGTGTCGCTGGTTGTGACTGCCACCAGTCTGATTCCCCCACCTGCAGCGGTGGCTCGCACAAGGCGATCAGCCATGACGCTTCAACATTCCAGGCGTCATGGTGACAGAGCGTGCAGGCGGCCGTTGTGCAGTCGTTGTTGGTCGCAGTTCCAGCCATGAAACAGTTCCGGTTCATGGGTCACCACAATCAGCAATCGGTCGCGACTGAGCTGGTCCAGCAGTTCGAGCACTTCGCTGCGAACGGACCAATCAAGACCCGCCGTTGGTTCATCGAGTAGCAGCACATCCGGTTTGCGCAGCAGTTGAACCGCAAGAGCCAGGCGTCGCTGCTGTCCGCCGCTAAGACGTTCGGGAGCTTGGCGTCCGTCCACCCCACTGAGCCCCACCTGACGTAGGGCTTCGGCCTGGTCTTCGCTGCTCAGACGACGATGCCCCAGTTTGAGTTCCTGGCTCACGGTCAAGCCCAGAAAGTGGCGCTCTGGGAACTGAAACACCACCCCGCATAACCATCGCCGTTGTCGCTGGTTCATCACTTGTCCCTGCCAGCAGATGCGGCCCTTGTTGGCTCCGGCCATCCCGCTGATCACATCCAGCAGGCTGGTTTTGCCGCTGCCGCTGTCACCAGAGATCAATAAGGGTCGGCCATGGGACGCTTTGAGCTGAATGCCGTTGAGCACCAGCTCTTCTGCGGTAGCCGGCCTGTAATGAACATCGTGCAGTTCCAGCATTCCAATCGAATGCCCTCGATGGGGGCTGCCATGGCGCTCCAGCATGGTCGATCGTTCCTTCGGCGGCGATGATGTCAAAGATGCCGGTGGGTCATGCAGGTTCGTTTTCGAGAGATTGATCCCTTCAATTGCTGGATTTGGCTGCGCTTTGGTGAGGTCCCTAGTCAGGGAGAGCGAAATTACGTCGATGGCATCTTCGACAGCTGGTACGTGCTTGGGCGTCTAGGGGGCTTTAACGCTGAAAACCTTCAGGTGCACGAGGAAGGCGATCAGCTCAGTTGGATGAGCTACGAGAACGACGATGCTGGCTCGGTCATGCCCGCTTTGATGCACAACATGGGGCAGCTTGAATACCAGCAAGCGTGGGCACGGTGCTGGATCGACCTAGGGACCAGTGATGGGATCGCGCTGGATGTGTTGATCAATGCGTTGCGGCAGCTGGATTCAGACCTGGTTCAACTGGAAGAACTGTTGATTGGTGGTGCCAACGAAGACTGGCCTGTGGAGGAGCACCCCGACAGTGTTTTCCCGGGAATGGGTTGACCGCAGCTGTGGCTGAACGACGCCGCCTGCTCATTGATGCCAGCAGGCTTCCCCCTACAGGGGAGCATCGCTGCGTCCATCTGAATGACCAGGAAGCGCGCTATCTGCGCAAAGTGCTGCGGCTGAAGCCCGGTTCTCAGGTGGATGTGGTGGATGGCGGCGGACATCTCTGGACTGCGCGGCTGATACCCGGTGATCAGTTGGAGCTGACCACCGATCGTGCACAACCCCTTGAAACGGGATCGAAGCCCATGCCTCAACTGGGCTTGGCCATGGCGCTGGTTCGTCGCGGTATGGACGATGTGATGCGCATGGCTTGTGAACTAGGTGTGGATCACGTCCAGCCCATCCAGGCTGATCGCAGTGTTCCGCAAGCGGAGGATCGCCCTGAGCGCTGGGGTGTGATTCTTCAGGAGGCTGTCGAGCAGAGCGAGAGGCTTTGGAGGCCAGACCTGCAGCCTTGCATTCAGAGCGAGCAGTGGTGGATGGCTCTCGCTGCGGAGGACTTGCGGCTGATCGCCGTCACACGGGATGCTGGCTGTCCGCACTTGGAAACATGGCTCCATCAGGCTGCGGGGCCAGCCCCGCGCATTTGGTTGGCGATCGGGCCTGAGGGCGGTTGGAGTGAACGTGAAGTGGCTTGGGCTCTCGCCTCCGGTTGGATAGGGGTCACGCTCGGGGACACCATTTTGCGCAGCTCGACTGCGGCGGTCGCTGGCATCAGCGCCCTTTGCTCCTGGCGAACGCTCAGCGCTTGATGCCGTCGCGGCGAAATGCGTTCATCAGTGGACGACCCTTGACGTGCATGCGTCGCAACAGAGTTGTTTGCACACTGATGGTCGGTTGATTCGACGCTTTGGAGCGGGGGCGAAACAGGCCTGCTGGTCTTTGCTGGATCGACGCTGATGGTTCGATCGATGCGGATGCCTTGCGCAAGCGGCGTCCAATCCGGCTCAACAGGCTCTTTGGACCGTTCAAGGCAACCCTCCTGGACTTGGTGTGGCGGCCGACCAATCCTGTCACTTTGCGCGCGAGCTCTGCTTTGCGTGGGTTGGCTCGATCAACTTGAACGGTTGTGCTGCTCAGTCGCTGGCACGATGACCTGAAGCACCAGAGACAGCTGTGGACGTTCTTGATCTGTTTCCGCGTTCGATCCTCAAGGGCCAGCTCCCGGATCCTCTGCTTCAGCAACTGATCGCCCTCGGTGAGCAGGTGATGACTGCGCCGCATCGCAGTCCTGATGCATCCGCCAAGCTTGCCGGCCAGCTGAGTGAGCAGCGTGAGTTGACTCCGGATTTGCCCGGTGTGCAGGAACTGATGAATCAGCAGCTTCTACCGGCATGCGAACGCTGGATTCGTCATGTGATCGATCGACAGCCACCGCAAGGGCGTGGTCCTTGGGTCCCAGGGCGCTACAGGCTTCAGCCCGTGGATCTGTGGTTGAACTGCCAACGCGCTGGGGACTACAACCCGATCCACACCCATGGCGGCAGTTTTTCAGGGGTGATTTTTCTGAAGGTGCCCCCCCAGATCAATGCCAATAGTTTTGATGGCCAGCTTTGTTTTCATGGCCCTGAGGATTGGCATATTCAATCGTTTCGCACCGGGATGTCCCAATACATGCTTCCTGTGCCTGGGGATTTTTACGTCTTTCCGGCATGGCAGCCCCATTCCGTGATGCCCTTCCGGGGTGAGGGCGAGAGGTGGTCATTGGCCTTCAACGCCATGGCGATCCCGAATCATCAAGCCGCTGCAAATCGAGCGGTGGCCGCTAGCCCTTCCAGTGCCGCTACCCCGATGGGCAATGTTTCACTGTCTAGTCAACGACCGTCGCCGAAAGGGTTTTGAGGTTTGTCAGCCCTACTTGGTTTTAAAGAGCTCGGTGGCCATGGAGCGGAAACCCGACAGGTTGCTTCCAGGCCGGCGCTTCCCAGGTCGTACAGCGTTGCCAGGCTTGAGGGCCTCGGGTGCGAAATTGACCAGCTCCACTGTGGGCTTTGCAGCCTCGGCCGCCGCGAGCTCTGCAGCAATGGCTTCCGCCGTTGTCAGCGATGGCTTGGTCTCGGTGCTGCTTGGGTCTGGTGCCGGTTGGGCTTTGTCAGCATGAGCGGGCGCCGCAGTCGTGGCCGCAGCCGATGGCTTTTTGCTTTCCTTCGCTGCGAGTTTGGCTCTAGCAGCGTTGGCTTCGGCGTACTTGGCCGCGATAGCGGGGTCCGGGTCTCCAAGCTCGAGGAAGAAGCCCTTGCGGTTCAGCACCATGCCGGAGAGGGGAAATCACCTGAGCTGATTATCCGCGTGGATGCCCCCTTCAGCGTGGATGCTTAGAGCAGTGCAACACAGCCTGATGCTTTCCGCGTCTGCGGCAATTCCCCCTCAGAGCATTTCGATCTGGATCACGGCGTTGCTGCTCAATGCCGTTCTGATTGGCTTGGCTCAGCGTCTTCCACTGCTGACGCCAGCGGGTTGGTGCCACGCCGGCATCCTCGGAACCATCCTCTGGGGAGCCCTCGGTTGGCGAGGTTGGCTGGCGGTGGTGGCGTATCTGGCCTTGGGCTCGCTCGTGACCAAGCTGGGTTTTGCTCGCAAGCAGGATCTCGGACTGGCGGAAGCCCGCGGCGGTCGTCGAGGGCCAGAAAATGTGTGGGGGTCGGCTTTGACCGGATTGGTGTTGGCCCTCTTCATTGCGATCCGCGTGGGGCCAACCCAGTGGCTTTTGATGGGTTTCACCGCCAGTTTTGCCGCCAAGCTGGCTGACACCTTTGGCAGTGAGATTGGTAAGCGGTGGGGGCGCACCACGCTGCTGATCACTAGCTTGCGACCGGTGCCGCCCGGGACGGAGGGTGCGGTGAGTTTGGAGGGGACGGCTGCCAGTGCCTTCGGCAGCCTGTTAATGACGCTGGTGATGGTTGGTTTGGGACTGCTTCATTCCGTTGAAGCTGCCGGCGTGGTGGTGGTGGTGGGGTTCATTGCCACCCTGCTGGAGAGCCTTCTAGGTGCTACCGGCCAGGGCCGTTGGCCCTGGCTCAGCAATGAGCTTGTTAATGGGCTGCAGACAGCCTGGGCTGCGGGTTTGGCCATGCTTTTGGCCTGGCCGCTTGGTCTTCTGTCGTAGCCGCGACCGCTTGCAGGCGCAGGTCGCGGAGGGTGTCGTTCAGGAGCCGTTGCAGCGTGCGTCGATCGATGCGTTCGTGGCGTGCGATCGCAGTGATGGACAGTCCCTCGATCCAATGCGCACAAAGCCAGCGTCTGCGCTCAGGGTCCAGGCTTTTCAGAGCTGTTCTCAGCCAAGTCAGCTGAGGGTCGCTGTGATGCTTAGACCGGGCTGGGAGTGACTCGAGATGCGTGGTGACTGGCTGGGAGGTTGTGGCCGTTGCCTGTTGCGGTGCCTGCAAAGACAGCAGATGACGATGCTGGTGAGCCATGCAGGCCTGTTGCCAACGTTGGCGAGTGACCCCAAGAGCGTGGGCCAGGCCTGATGCATCCAAGGCTGGCTGACCAAGATGCTGTCGATCGGTCTGGATTTTCATGCCTTTGGCATGGAGGTCGTTCAAGCGCCATGGAATGCGCAGGGTGCGCAGGCGGTCACGCCTGTAGTGGAGGATTTCGCCCGTGATGCGTGGCATGGCGTAGCTGCTGAGGCGATGACCTCGCGCCGGCTCGAAGCGATCAAGGGCGCGAATCAGTCCCATGCGCCCTTCTTGGACGAGGTCGTCCCGCTCGCCATCGCCTCGATGGAGTTGACGCTGGGCACCGAGGTGGGCGAGACCGAGATGCTTCAGAACAGCATCGTTGCGTTCAAGAATTGGCTGCGGAAGAGCTCGACGAGCTTCGCGACGGCGATGACGGTTGGATTGGCATTTGCACGATGGTGATGGTGATCGGGAGATCATGGGATTTGGGAATGGAACGGCCTTCAAGCTCCCCAAATCACTGGCTTCAACGCTTCCCCCCTGCGAGTGATGTGCTTCCCTCGGAGGGGTGAGGTGAGCACAATCACTTTGCGTTAAACGCTTGACAAGACGGGTTTTATCTGTTCTGAGTCAAGGATGATCTCGGTTTATTGTTGAAATGTTGAAGTGAATATCTTTTGCATGTCACTGACTTCATTGTTAAGAATTTGATGCCCCAGTTTCTTGATCGAATGGATGAAACACGAACCGTTCTTTGGATTCGGATTTGAGACGCTTCTTGATGAATCAAAGAGAGTGTAAGGAATGATCTCGTTCATCAGTCATCAATCGGGATGAAGCCGACAATCAAAATCGATCATCGATGCACACCTGATGCCTTTGCTTTGGGACAATCTCGCGAAACAGCTGGAGAGCGTGCGTGCAGGTGGTGGGTTTGACTACAGCGCTTGGGCTTCCCCTGCCGCCGCTCCGCTTCAAGGGAGCCGTGACGAAAGGCTGAAGATGGCGCTCAATGCCATTCAAGACAGTGGCAATACTCAGATGATCGAATCGCTCAACGCGGCTCTTGAGGGGCGTGAGGCCTCCTTTGATCTGCCGCCCATCGAGAGTGGACCACAGGCTTTTCTCAAGACGTTGAATCAAAAAGCCTTCTAGGCCACTCGTTTGTGAGGTCGTGCCTGTGATGGTCTCGCGGCTGCCTAAGCCATCGACTTGTGGCTCTGCCGGGACGCATTCATCGATGACACCCGCGATCCACTCCCTGGTGTCAGGCTGGATGGACGATCAGATTGGCTTTGATTCTCCATGGTCTTCCGTTGTTTGGGTTTCACAGCCTCTCTGCTGGTGCTGGCTGCTGGTGCTGTCCAGGCCACTCCAGGGCCAGTGATGGAAGAACTGTTCCGTTCAAGCCGCACCCTTGGTAACCGGGTGGTGGCCTATCCGGCCGGCACGCCGGAAATGAGGATCTTTCGGATCACAATTCCTTCGGGGGCCAAGATCCCGTTGCATACCCATCCGTCTCCCGTTGTGGTGTTAGTGGAGCAAGGTGCCCTGACGAACGTGCGGATTGTTGATGGTGTTGAAGAGACCAGTGTGGTGAAAGCTGGAGATGGATTCCTGGAGGGGCACCCCGGCGAACCGCATTACGTGATCAATCGCGGAGATGAGCCTGTGATCAGCCTGGTGACGTTCGCCAGTGTTGAGGGCATGCCGAATCTGATTCGGGTGGAATGATCCAACCCCAGTGCTGACATTCAGCAGTAAATCCCCCAGAGTTGTTGTGTATAAATGCTTATCAGCGCCCCAAATTTTCAGACTTTCTGTCTAATTGTGTGAGACCGCTGACTTTATCGTGCCAAATACGCGATCGAACAGGTGTCGGCATGAAACAGTCTGCAGCACCTCTGTCGTGCCTGAAGTGGGGCGACGACGGAGAGCTATCAGCCCATGACACTGAAATGATGGTCAACCTCCTGGCGGCTTGTGAAAAGTCGCGTCGGGGATTCAAATCTCATTTTGAGCGTCGTCGTAGGAGACTTCTGTTTTCACAAGGAAGACTGATGCCCTACCACGATCGTGGTTTTCATTGAGTTGAACTGGATAACACGTTGGATGGGTTTGCTGAGCTCAGTAAGCTGTTGAGGCGATCGTTGCGCTCAGGATTTCAGCATGTTTGAAATTCCTGTCCCCGTTCATCGCCGGTGGTATCGACAATTGATGGGTCGGGAATTCTTTATTCTCAGACGCAAATTGCGCTGGTATCGATCTCGAAAGATTTGGTCTGATCAGCGGGGTGAGTTATGTCCTGCATTCCTTAAATTTCAGCATCGCTCAGTGGTTTTGAGGCCTTTGCCTGGTGTTGACCCCATATTACAACTGAATAAGCGTCGAAATTTAGAGCTGGCGACGGCTCGTATCGATCAGATCGTGATCCAACCAGGCGAGACATTCTCTTTTTGGAAGCTAGTGGGACGCCCGACGCGGAGAAAGGGATATTTAAAGGGATTGGTGTTGCGCCACGGGCTGATCTCTGAAGGGATTGGCGGTGGTCTTTGTCAGCTCGGCAATCTTCTGTTTTGGATGGCAGCCCACAGTCCTTTGACAATCTCTGAGAGATGGCGTCATGGTTACGATGTATTCCCAGATCTCAATCGATCAGTCCCGTTTGGTGCCGGAGCGACACTCGCCTACAACTACATCGATTTTCAGATCACTAACAACACTCCTTATCGGTTTTCTTTCCGCCTTTGGCTGGATTCATCATTTTTGAATGGTTCGCTCTACTGCGATTTCGATTACCAGTCGACGTTTTCCGTTGAAGAGCGCTTCCATGAGATTAAGCAACAGATATGGGGTGGCTATTCAAGGCATAACCAGATTCATCGCATTGAGCACGATCAACACGGGGTGATCTCAGAGCACATGCTGGTTGAGAATCATGCATTGATGATGTACGAGCCTTTGCTGCCCCCGTCGTGATCAGCAGGACCTTTGAGCTTGCCTTCTTGTGCAATCAGATTGCATGAAGGCTGACAACCGCGATTTGGATGGCTACCCCCTTGGAGGCGTGTTGTTGTGTGCTGGATGGACTGGTTGCTTCCTGTCGTTGTTGTTGTGACCCATGTGGTCAGCGCTTGTTTTGCCAAAACAATTGCTGCTCAGAAAGCCCGCAGCAGCACGAAGTGGTTTTGGGCTGGTCTGATCTTTGGTTGGTTAGGTCTTATTGCTGCTGCAGGTCTGCCCGATCGGCGTCAGATCGTGTACCTGCGCTACTTGGCGGAATCTCAGGGGTATCAGCCCCGCCATGATTGCGGGGGCACCACAAGCCCTTCCGTTAACTCTTGAAGTTACTCTGACAGCGTTGGAAGCAGACGATGCTGCGCGTTAAACCTTTGTCGGGCCAGTTCGGCATCACACGCCAGGGTGTTTGAACAACAAGTTTGTCACCTTCAATTAAAAAATATCGGGTTTGTTCCGTGCCGACCCATTGAGGGTTCCAGGCAGCATCCACGTGGGTCACCCATTGATTGCCACTGAGTCGAAAGGTGCCTGTGTAAGCGATCATGCTGTTGAATAAATCGGCATTGTCTTGGACGCTCTCAGGCGCTTGCCGATTTTCTGCTGTCAGCGTGAATGAAACACGACCTTCGGGGGTGAAAATAACGTAGCCACTCGGTTTTTGACCCATTGGATTGAACATCAAACCGCTGGATTTAACTTCCACTTCGTAGCTCACCAGCTGCCAGGCTCCGTGGATCGATAAGCCCGGGACGAGTTGTCGCTGTTGCGTCGAGGATTGGCTCAAAACACTGTCAGGACCTCGGCTGAACCTAACAATGGTGTTCTACCTCCACACCCACCTTGCGTGGTGATTCGGCTGATTCTTTCCAATTCAGTCTGAGAACCGTTGCCATGGTTACCGTTCATCGTCCATCGTTTTGATGGTCTGTTCAATCGGTCGCTAATCACACACCTGCTTGATGAACGCTGCGGTGTCATGCCTGCATTCGCAACCCTTCCATGCCCGCCTCATTGCGTCATCAGCGCTCCAGTGCTGATGTTCAGCTGATTGCAAACTCCGTCGATTTGGTTGCGGTTCCGTTTTGGATGAATGGTTGTGCCCAGGTGGCTCATGTCAGCCGGGAGGGGTTGCGCCGCTGCCGGCAAGACCTCTTGGCGACGGGAGCTGTGCTGCTCAACTGAAGGAATCAATCCCTCGATCTGCCAGGGCCAGTGCAAGCCAACATCCACCTGGTGATTTGCTGGGATAGTTGTTGCCGCCGATCACTTGACTCCGCTGCATTCCCTTGCATTGCTGTTGATTGCCGCTTTGCTGGCTGGCTGCATCGGGCTTCTGATCCTGCAGCTTGGCTTGATGCGTGTCTTTTCTTCAGCACCGTCACTGCAACCTGCGTCTGAGAGAGAGGTGCCCGAGACATCGCTTTGCGTTGTCATTCCTGCTTTTAATGAGGCTCTGAACGTCGGGCCATGCCTGAGCAGTGTTCTGCGCAGCGCCACTCCCTGTCGCCATTGGCATGTGTTGCTGGTCGATGATGCGTCGACCGATGACACGGTTGAACAAGCCCAAGCCACAGCTTCAGCACTGGATCCCAATGCCTCCAGGTTTGATTTCTTGCAGGCTGGGCCGCGTCCGGTCGGTGAGCGTTGGGTCGGCAAGAATTGGGCGTGCGCTCGTGCGATGCAGCAGGTTCAGGATGAGTGGATTCTCTTTCTCGATGCTGATGTTCAGCTCAAACCGCAGGCTCTGCACCGCGCCTTGAGTCAAGCCATTCGCGACAAGGCTGACTTGCTGAGCCTCGCTCCACGGTTGCGTTGTGACTGCCTTGCTGAATGGATGGTGCAACCGATCATGGCCAGTCTGTTGGGGCTTGGTTTTCCAATCGAAGCAGCGAACGATCCTGATTCGGATGTGGCCTTTGCAGCAGGCCCCTTCATGCTGTTTCGGCGGTGCGCTTACGAGCAGATCGGCGGCCACCAAGGTCTAGCCGCTGAAGTGGTGGAGGATCTGGCGTTAGCGCGCCTCATCAAGCGACAGGGGTTGCGATTGCGGTACCTGCTTGGTCTTGATGCTGTGGATCTGCGGATGTATTTCGACCTTGCTTCGCTTTGGGAGGGATGGACCAAAAACTGGTTGTTGGGACTGGATGGTGATCCAATCAAGGCGCTTGGTGCTTCCGCTGTGGTGGTGCTGATGTTCAGCCTTCCTTGGTTGCTGCTGCCCGCGTCCGTGGTGCTACTGGGGTTGTTGCCCTCCCAGGCTGTCTGGTGGTTTGTTGCTGCGAGTCTTTCGATGACGGCGATTGTTCAACAATTCCTGATCCGACGATGGAACCGCCAGCGTTTTGATATGCCGATCAGCTATTGGTGGCTGATGGGAGCCGGGGGCTTGCTGGTTGGTGCGATTGGCCCAGTGTCTGTGTGGCGCACGCTCACAGGTCGTGGTTGGACTTGGAAAGGACGTCAGCTGACATGACCTGGTTGCATGCGTTCGTTGGATTCTGATAAGTGCTCTGCGGTGTTGAGTCCTGCATTCCAGGCTTCGATCACCTCAGGAAAATGCTCTTCCATGCAGCAGTCGCAAATTCCATGGGAGAAATTCAGATTGGTGCGGTGAGAGAGGAATTGATCAAGATAAATCCACTGCCCTTGTTCATCTTTGGCTTTGCGGCAGTAGCTGCAAGTGGAGATCATTCCTGGGGGTTTATTTTCTCTGCAGAAAGATTCCAGTAATTTGATCGACCGCTTGCGCAGATCGAGAAAAACCACAACTTGCCGTGCTAACGCTTCCATAATCTGCTGCTGATCTTCAGAGAGATGATTTGGCATTCGATCGATGACGCATAGCGTGCCGATGCGGTGAGCTTGGTCGTTTTTCAGTGGAAATCCAGCATAAAAGCGGATTCTGGGATCCCCGCAAACCAAAGGATTATCGACAAATCGTTCGTCGTTGAGTGCATCGTTGACAATCAACGGTTGGTCCGTATGGATGGCATGGGCGCAGAACGACCAATCGCGTGGTGTTTCGTCTGATGTGATTCCCACTTTTGATTTGAACCATTGTCGGTTGGAGTCGACAAGGCTCATCAAGGCAATCGGCGTGCGACACACCAAGGATGCCATTCGCGTGATGTCGTCGTAGGACTGCTCAGGTCGAGTTCCAAGAATCCTGTATTCACTGAGGGCTTTCAAGCGCTCCTGCTCGTTCTTAGGAATGAGCGCTGGTTGCATCGGACGAGCCTTTTCTTCAAGTTATGTCTGGACATTGCAATCTGCTCAAGTGGCAATGGAAGTTCATCCGAAAGCTCTTGGTGTGTAAAGATTCGATGATTTTTCGTTGATTTTGTTTCAAGCGATGGTGTGACTTGGAATTTTTATCACTGATCCGTAAGGACTGTTGCCGCAGGGTTGAACCGATTTGGGCCGCCTTGGAACGTTGTTTTCTTTAAACGCGGCTGTATCCCAATCGGCTTTCGTAGATTTTGAGGGGCAATCCGAAGGATTGCATTAACTCCCGGCATTCGGGCCCTACCGTTCCGTACACCTCGATGCTGAATCCATCCCCCAATTCCGCATGCTTTTGGAGGTACTCCTGAACTGGAGGATTGCTGACGTGTGCTTCGAAGGCTGCATCGTTGGCGTAAACCTCAGACCACACGAATGATTGAGGGTCACTTGGATCCTGGTCAAAGGTGTGATGAAGCATCCCCGGTTCACTGGCTTGCACGGCTGCATCCGTCTGTTTGGCGAGTTCGAGGTAGGCATCGACGCAATCGGACTTGATGTGAATGCGTGCCAAAAGCAAGAACGGGGTGGAAGCGTTAAACGTGGTCATGAATCGTTGGGGTGCGTTGATTGACCAGGGTCAAGGTGTGCTTTGGATGATTTCGTCGATCACCACGGCTGTTGCAGGATGTTGACAGTTCGCCCATCACCGCGAAAATCGGATCTACTGCTGTGGATCCGTTTAGGGATGTCTGAATTCTGTTGAGATTGACGACAAGCAATGGGCCCGAGGGGAATCACGGGTGGTGTGCGAGGTGTGCAGAATCTGATCGCAAACCGAGGTGCCATATCGAAACCGTTGCGGTCGATGTCGGCTCTTGATTTGCAGCTCTGAACACATCAACAAGAGCTCACGTCGACAGGTCACTGACGACTCACTGAAGTCCAGGATGCCCACTCCAGGAGTGGGGTTTGATCGACCGGCTCCGACTATTCGTCGAAGACCTTGCACTCGGGGGAGCCAGGGTGCGTGTCACAGATCTGATCGAGCACCTTGTCACGGTGACGGCTCTCAGGGTTGTTGACGCCCGCATCTTTTTTGGGGTCGAATTCGTCGGGAGAGTGCTTCTCGTTGGTGCTGTAGGGGAGTTCGTACTCCTCAAACTTGTGCTTGCCATCAGCCATTGCGCAATTCCTCCGAGAGAACGAATTTCTGCTGAACTGACACTAGGAGCGTTGCCTTAAGAACGCTGCATCTTTGTCAATTTTTCGGACCTTTCGCGTCTGAAGGGTCAAGGTTGCGGTTGGTCGCTGGAGATGGATGAATCGGTTCTGGACTGTGCTTGTGCCGCGCAGTCGACCATATCAATGCACTGAGGAGAGAGCTGCGATCGCCATGCAGTCGAACCATGGTTTTGCACTTGAGATTCACTTGCAATAAAGCATGATTTTTGGATTGGTGCAACTCGTTCTCAATAGCAGCGGTGTCGTTGGCCGTGATTGGTGTCGTTGCTCCAGCGAGGCCTCGTCGTCGCGAGAGTTTCGTTACCTTGCAACGGATTTCGGCCTCTGGTACCAGCCGTCGAAGACACCTTGATCCGGTTCAACAGCAACCGATCCTTCAAGCTCTGCCTTCCAAGTGCCACGAACACAGAATCCATCCTGATTCCAGATCGATGCCTTCCCAGTTTTTATCGCTTCAGGACATCGACAGGGTGATCGAAATGGCCTGGGAGGATCGCACTCCGTTTGAAGCGATTGAATTCCAATTTGGACTGTCTGAGTCAGCGGTGATCGCGCTCATGCGCACGGAACTCAAATCTGCATCCTTTCGAGCCTGGCGGCGGCGTGTGTCTGGCCGAAAGAGCAAGCATGGACGCACCAATCAATCGGATCGTTTCAAAGCGGCGTGTCAGCGTTGATCGCGGCGCTGCTGTTTGGGTTGGCGTCAGACTGACGGAATACCCACTGATGTCATGACGCGCTCCAGTCGCACTGCGTTGATCACTGGGGCATCCAGCGGCATTGGTCTTTCAAGCGCGCATCGACTTATTGATCGTGGTTGGCGGGTGATTGCGGCTGCCCGTCGTCTCGAGAGAATGGAATCGCTGCGCCAGCGTGGTGCTGAAGTTCTGCCATTGGACATCGCCTCAGAAGCCTCCCGGCGTCAATTGGCTGATGCCATTGAAAGCCGAGTTGGAGGGTTAGATGCGCTTGTGAATAATGCGGGCTTCGGCGATGTCGGGCCTGTGGAGACCATGCCGCTGGATCAGGTTCGCGAGATGTTTGAGGTGAATCTGTTCGGGCTGATGGGTCTGACGCAGCTGTTGCTTCCACCCATGCGGGAGAAACGCTGTGGGCGCATTGTCAACGTGTCATCCATTGCGGGTCGGTTTGTTACGCCTGGCGCGGGTTGGTATGGCGCAAGCAAGCATGCACTTGAAGGCATCAGTGATGCGCTCAGACTTGAAATGCATCGTTTTGGCGTTCAGGTGGTGCTGGTGGAGCCCGGTCTGATTCGGACAGGCTTTGAATCAGTGGCTGATGCTTCTATGCAGACGCATTGTGCCGACCCGATCTGGGGATCAATGATGCGAAAGGTTTCCGCAGGATGGTCCGAGGGGTTCCGAAAGGGGTCCTCTCCGGATGTTGTGGCTAACACGATCGCGACGGCTTTAGAAGCTGACCATCCGAAAGCGCGCTACCGATGCGGACGTGAGTCGGAGTCTGTGTTGGTACAACGCTTTATGCCAACGACGCTTTGGGATGCCTTGGTGCGCAAACGCATGATTGGTTAATGGGTTGTGAGAGTCGTCTCAAATCGCTTCAGATTGGCCATGAGCGCTTGGCTGCGGTTGTGATGATGGCTGACGAGTTCGAGCATTTCGTCAAGACGTTTCCCGAAACAACTTGGGATGTGTACTGCTTCTTCGTTATCCGTGGGAATCATCCAAAGCATCGGAATCGTCGAACATTCGGCGTTTTGATTGGAGCGGATTTCAAAATGATCCACCTCCTCCCAGCCAAAGTTTTGCACCCGATAGTTTCGGCATAATCTGAACCCAAAGGAATCGATTTCTATCCACGTTGCACCTCGTCTTAACCGTGACTGGGCGCATTTGAGGCCAAAGCCACTGATGCCCAGGCCTCCGAGCCCGGCCAAGGGAAACTCGATTAGCAAGGCCATCGACATCAGGCCAACCCCGATCGCTAATAGCAGGATCAAGACGCCTTGGAGGCGATTCGGACGCAACACAACGCGATCCTGCTGATGGAGAGATGCTGGCATCGAGATCAACTCCGATCTGCTGGATTTGATCATGACGTCGTCCCCATGCGGTTTCCAGGGCTCGTCACAACACCTTCAGTTGTGACTTACAACGCTTGGAGCCTTTGCCACTCTTGCTTGAGGAGATTGGGTATCGGTCTGGGTTTGTAATCGCGGGAATCAACTGGACCATGGCGTCGAACGGCATTCACCAACATCACGCTTTCACTGGTCCGGTTGATCGCTGCATGGGGGATGAAGGGCGGAATCCTGACCCAAAGACGCTCAGAGTCGCAGAGATGGATGCATTTGAAGGTCTTGTTTTGCAAAATCATTAAGTCAAGACTGCCGCGCAGGACCATGAGCTGGTCTGTTTGATTGCGATGGCAGTAAAGATCAGAATGGAGACTTGGCTTGACTTCAGCGATCAACGTTTCATCGCAAAGGAGAGGGTCACTGAAGAAAGCGGTCCCTGAATCGTGACTGGTGCATTGAAAAATTTCGATGTTTTGAACTTGCATCGCCCCTACCGTTTATGTACAAATTATGTCAATATTTCCTGTTAGGGTGCTGTATGCGATGGCACGAATTGCTGTATTTGTGAGCAATTGATGATTGAATAATCGATGGCTTGATTGGTGATAATGCTATGGAGCCGTTGTAGGGATCAGCATTGACGGTGAAATCAGTTGAAACCCTTCATTCTTCAGTTTTGCATTGGAGACGCGTGCATTCATATTCCTTTCGTTTGGTGATGGGGTATGACTCCAGATCACAGGTGGTAGGCCGTCGAGATCGCAAATCATCGTTGAGAGTTCACGGCGGCTCAGCTGCATGTCATCTACAAGATTGTAAATCCCTTCCAATTGGTTCTCATAGGCAAAATAAATTCCTCGCGTGATATCAACAATGTTGCTCCAGGCAGTGACTGCGTTTCCATATTTCGGCACTTGCTGACCAGCCGCTTGTCGAATCATGGACACCATGTCTCGCCCAGGGCCATAGATGCCGCCGAGCCTCAGGATGCAAATTTTGAATTGGTTGCTGCTGAGATCCAGCACAAGCTCTTCAGCTGCTCCTAGCAATGCATTCACAGGAGAGTGGGTGTCCACTGCTGAGTCCTCTGTCACCGATGCACCCCCTTGGTCTCCGTAAAGACCGGCGCTGCTGATGTAGGTGATGTGGAGGGATTTTTGTCTTGGTCGTTGACGCAACGCGTGGGTAAGGTTCCGAATTCCCCGAGCAAACACACTGCTGTATCCCTCACCCTTCATGGTGGGTGCCACGCTGATCAGTAGCCCGTCAAGCGAATCTGCAAAGCTCAGATCCAAGTCGGGCTCAGTGATGTCTAGCAGGTGGGCGCCATGCAGAAGTTCTTGCAACTCTCCAAGCCTTGCCTTGGAACGCGTCGTAGCGATGACGTGATGGTTGGCGTACTTGAGACGAATGGCCGTGTCCATGCCGACATAGCCACAACCAATCACTCCAAACCGCATGCTCTTCGCCTCATTAGTCAAGCAATGTTTACAGCTCTTGACCTTGATCCAGTGCAGCGGTGCCTACCGTTCAGGCGTTCTTGTGTTCGTGGATGCTGACGCTGTGTTCGCCATGCTTGGCTTGGTCAAGGGCGTGTCAGTGAAGTGGACCAAGATCAGCAGTCTCAACTGGAGCGATTGCGCATCGTGTTGGAAGTGGCACGCCGCAATGGCAATCAGCTGTTCATCGACAACATTGAGAAAGAGATCTCGGCTCTTGAGAGTGGCGCTTGTTCTCCCATCGTTGAGGAGTATCTGACTGACGAAGAGCGGCGGGGATAGTCAATCACTGTGTTGTCGGAATGCGGTTGCAAGACGGCAAGAGTGCTGCTCTTTGGGAGGGGCGTCTTGTAGCGTCAGCTGCTTGGCATGCAAAAACGAATCACCGTAGAAAAGGCTTTGCCGTCCAACACGATCATTTCGGCGTCGGCCTATTCGCAGTTCTGGCAAAGGCTCATGGTCGATGCGATGGCTTGGATGGAGTGGACATCATCCATGTCTTTCAGCCCCTGTGGACTCTGAAGAGCTGACTGTTCGAACAAGTCCATGCATTCATGGCCTGAACGTTGCTGCGCTCGATGTTGTTTTTTCGGTTTGAGTCCCATGGGCAACTGTGATTCTTGGTTCACACGCGTTTGATGGGAATCACGGTCATTCCCACTGGCGCCAGGGCGATCAACGCGAGCTTGAGATGTTGAATTCCGAAGGGGATCCCAACAATGGTGAGAAAGCAGGCCAGTGCCGAAGACAGGTGGCCGATGGCAAGCCACCATCCCGCCACCAGGAACCAAATGACATTGCCGATCAATCCCAGTGGACCTGTTCCCAGATCGCGACGTCCGGAATGTTCAAGTCGGTTGACCGCTTCGTAGCCGAACGGCCAGAGCGAGAAACGCCCGATCACAACGCATGACCGTGCCCAGGGCAGTCCAACGGTGGTGATGGCACAGAGCAGACCTGCGAGCCACCAGCCCAGTGCCATGACCAGGCCGCCCAGGACCACCCAAAGGATGTTGAGCAGCGAACTGATCATGCCTGCGATACCGCGTGCAGCTCCACTTTGGCTCCGTTTGATCCCGCTCTTTTTGAGAGGCGAAGATGAAAGAGATTCTCTGATCGACTAGCCCTCGTGACCAAGACGCCCGTTCAACGTTTCCTGGAGCATTTGGGACGTGACCCCGTGCTCCAGGTGAAGGTTGAGGCTGCGGTGACCGCGGATGAGGTGGCCTTGTTGGCTCAGGAGCTTGGTTACGCCGTTTCGGGTAGTGATCTGTTGATGCTGTCGGGTCGACATGCACCCGGTGTTCGTGTCACTCGCGTCGATCATCCTGGGGAATATCCAGGCCGTTACTACTGAACGCAACAGATCGAGGCCATGGCCAAGGTGCTGCCATGGCCACGCTGGTCGACACCCCAGGAAGGACGAGCAGACATGCCAAACCGGTGAAGATTTCATCGAGATTTCCATCATCGAGAACCTGATGGGAGTTGTCGCCGGCATCGCAGGGTCAGGCCAGCAGGGTGGATCCATCGCTGTCAATCAGACGGGGTCGCTTGCCCTTTTGGTTCCTGCTGGGATGGTGTCTATCCCAAGTTTTTCTCCGAGATTCGCAGCGACCCTTGCAAGCAGATGCTGGAGGTGGAGTTCTGATTCGGCTTCCAGTTCAACCACCAGATCCGCCCCTTCTGTGTCAATCCGGACGTCGTCGAGCTTGTGGACCATGCACCACTTACTCCCCTTTGAGATCCCTCTGGATGTGAGGTTGGATCAGCAATAGGTCTTGGCCATAGCATGCGTGAACGCGATGGGCGCTCACGTCGTTGCCACATCCAAGATCTCGCGCAGCGAGGTTGCATCGCCAGTCAATCGTTGCCAAAGATCCTGCTGAAGCAGAACCCGAAGCGTCGTCTAGATGTTTTGGACTCCAGAATCTGTGTTCGTTCCTCTTCGGATGCCGTGATGCCCGAGCCCATTCAGTTGATCAGAATCGTGCGGGATGACGGCCAACAGGACGCAATCACGCGCAGGCACTACAGCCATTACAACGAGGCTTATGACGAATTAGAACGCTTCTATGCAGGTTTGTGCTGTTCGGACGAACGCATCGAGTATTCCATTGTTGATGCTGCTCGGACAGCATCAGAACAGTGAATTGACTGACACCGAGATGCAAATTGTCTTACCTGAGGTGACACTCAACTCACATTAAATTGAGCCTGACGATGACGTGTTGTGTCAGCCGCCATTCATCAGCATTAAGCCGATGTGGTGACACCAGGGTTGTTTCAAGACTTCATTCGATTCATTTTACGCTCAATGTCTTGGCTGCTAATTGGTTTGTCAGGATGCTCAAACGACCATGCTTGGTAAAGCAGGGTTAGACCCCAGAATGCAATCGGCCAGGCCGGCCAGAAATCTCCTTGGCCTGACAGTGCCCAGATCACGATCAGTGTGAGGTTCGTGATCACATAGGTTTGAAACTGTTTTTTCAGGCCTTTTCGATGCTTGAGGCGAGCGAGGGCTTCCTCTCTGAGCTTTTCAGTGCTCATGATTTAAGTGTCATGATTTACCTACCGATTTTGCCATGGCTAATGAGGTGAATTCAATGCGCTTTACAGGAATGAATCATCGAGCACGATCATTGCTCTTCCTACAAATGTGGGTGTGTTTGTTCAGCAGCTGACGATCCTGAGTTGCTTGATGGCTGTCTGATGCGTAGGGACTGTGCTCAACCTTTGATTGGGTGCGCCTGCTTCACCTCATCCTGCTCGGGTAGGAACTGAAGTCATCCTTGCTTGGGCATGGATGGACTGCAGTGGCGACCAACCATGGCGCTTGAACAGCTGAGGACATTTCTAGTGCGTCTGCAGGACGATCCCAATCGCAAGGCTCTTGTGTTGGCTGCGGCGACAGCCGATGATGTTGCCAAGATCGCGGCTGAATTGGGTTACGAGTTTGCAGGCGATGCGTTGCCTCGTTTCTCCAGGCAAACAGTGGGTCGTGTCACTGTCTCCAAGCAGGAAACGCCCGGTGAATACAATTAATACTTCGTTGTCTGAACGTTGCTGAAGGCACGACCCATCGGTTTTTGAGTGAATGAAGCGTCTTCCAGGCCGCAGTCAGCCTCAGTGGCTTCAGCAGCTGCTTGGAATGGGTGTGTTGGTGATCGCGACGATTTGGATGATCACCTTGATCCCTCTTCTTCTGGTGGTGGGGTTGATTGCTGCAGTTCTGTTGATCCCTGTTCTGCGGCAGATGCGTCGGGAGATTGATCAGTTGGAGCGCAGTCAGCGTGGAGATCCACCACCACCGCGTGATGTCACTCCCTGGCATCAGCGAGCCTGGAATCGCTGGCACAACCGTTAATTGATTGGTTCAACGACCGGCGCGATCGAATGGATCACCAAGATTGCTGTTGTGAGCAGTGTTGGCATGGATTTGAGGAGGTCGCGGATGCGACTCTTGGGTGGGTCAACCCTGATCGTTTGAGTCGGGTAGGCCGTTTGTCGCTGAGAGGGAGTTGTGCCTGCTTGTCTTCCCATGTCAGAAGAGCAACTCAAGGCCTTCCTTGAAAAGGTCAAAGTCGACTCTCGCCTTCAGGAGATACTCAAAGCGGCAAAATCGCCCGATGGTGTTGTAGCTATCGCGAAAGATCATGGTCAATATTTCACTTCTGACAAGATCAGCCAGCTTCGCGAAGAGGAGCTTGAAGAGGTGGCTGGTGCTGGAGGCAGGTCTTTCTGGTGGTCAGTCGGTTGTGGAACCTGTGCGCAACAAAATATTTGAGCATTGAACCGATCGAAATAATGAAGCTTTGATTTGTTGCATGACCGGCAACATTTTTGAGAATTCGCTTCCATGCTGATCCGTCACGCTTGCAGCCGTTGGGTCCAATAGAAGAGTGCAGGATTGCCCTATTTCACCCATGGGTATTCCGACAGCACGCGTCGAAGCGAACACAGCATGGCGATCACATCGTGCTGCCCGATTCTCCGATTGCTACCCGCATCCTGCGGGTGGCCCATCCAATTCCCGAAGGTTCTCACCTGATGCATGCAACTCAGTAACCATGGGTCCATTCCTAAGAGCCTTAGTTTCTGAATCCCTTGATTGAGCCCGCGCAGTTCATCATCACCTTGGCTTCGCAGGTTATGTCTGACCAGTCGCTCCATCAGTCGTCGTGCGTGCATTCCAAGTGAGATCGGCGAGAACTCATCGCTTTCCAGCAACCGCAGAAGTTCGCTGAGATCAGAGGTGATTCGCAGTGGTTTGAGGCTTTCGTCTTCCAGAAGTCCATGCAGTAGCCGACGGAGATGATCAAGGCTTGCTGAATCACCTGGACGTTCAATCAGCGTGTGATGCGGGTCCTGCCTTTGAATGGCACGGTCAATGGTTTGCCCCAGGGGTCGCATGACGGCATCGTCACTGTCGAACAGGATCAAGCGATGCAGCTCGGGCAGATGTCGGAAGCCCTGGCGGCAGAGCTCCAGCAACCTGGAGTAGTCGCGCGTTTCCTCGCGGCTTGTTGGGTGGAGGCCAAACAAAGGAGCAGCAACGGTGTGGCAACGAATGCCTTGCATCGGCAGGATCGCCAGCAGTGAAAACAGGCGGTTGAAGGCATCCCATGGTTCGTTGGCTTGGGCACCTGCTTTCAAGCCTGCGGCGACGACAGCCACCCGTTGGAAATGGCTGTTGAGATTCCGACCGCCTCGATTGGTTGCAGCTGGCTGGAGCTCTAGCGGTTGGCTGACCCAGCTGTTCAGCAGGCTGCCACTGAGATCCACCGCTTTGGGGACTCTCTCAAGCTGGAAGCCAAAACTGTCTTGGAGCTCCATGGCCAGGATGCCGTGATGGTTCTCCTCGTTTGGGCGAGTGGCGGAGATCGCGAGCAGATCCACATCCAGACCCATCCCAGGGAAAAAGCCCGCCCTTAGTTCCAGATTGCGAGCGCCGTTGCTGGTTTCCAGATCAAAGGCATTGAGGAACATGAGCAGAAGCAGCCACCCGATGATCTTCGGTCAGAGTCGGTGATCCGTTGCAGGATGATTGCTGTCATGCATGCAGCGACGCTGTCGCGAGATTCCGTGGACTCCATTGATCCTCTTCTGCAAGCAGGTTCCATTGCGGATGGAATCGAGCACTTGTCTGACCAGCTCACACCAGCTGTGATCCGCGCAGCGCGATTGGATGCCAAGGGTCGCGCTGATCTGGATCGGATCGAATACGCGCTTGGAACGATTGGCAAGGCGTTAATCCTCACTGATTACGCCATCGACGAGAACAAAGACATGGACAAACTCCAGGCTTTCCGGGAATCGCAGCAACGCTGATCAGTTGCGAACGAGATTGTTCCGCGTGGATCAAGGGACGCCTCGTTGGATTGACCTCGCCCTCAGCTGTGAAGCCCAATACTCTGGGTGCCCTTGCATCGTGTCGTATGGCAGTCCTGGGGCGACAGGCCATTTTGGAAGCGATCGACCGTGGTGAGATCACCATCACGCCTTTTGATCCTGCAAGGGTTGGCCCCGCTTCGGTGGACCTCACCTTGGCCAGCAGCTTCAGAGTGTTCCGCAAAGTTCATGAAGTGATCGATGTGGACGAACACACCGACTACCGCTCATTCACCGACAAGATTGATGTGAATGATGGCGATCACATCCTGATCATGCCAGGCGAAACGATTCTTGGAATCACCTTGGAGCGCCTCCGCCTCAGCCCAGGACTGTGTGGGTGGCTTGAAGGACGGAGTCGGTTTGCCCGGCTTGGCTTGATGGTGCATATCAGTGCACCATTTATGGGCCCTGGCATTGATAGTCAGCAAGTGCTCGAGATGAGTAATTTTGGGCCGGCTCCGTTGGCTGTGCATCCCGGCACCGCAATCTGTCAGTTCATTTTTCAGACTTTGGACGGAGAGGAGCACTACCAAGGGCGTTTCGCTGGTCAGAGCCAACAAAGCTTCTGACCCGATGTGGTTCTAGTTCGCCACACCGCAGGCGATTCGGGCACCGCCACCCCCAAGAGGAGGGGTATCGCCATAGGTATCGCCTCCGGCATGCACGATCAGAGCATGACCGCGGAGGTCAGCGGTGTTCAGTCGAGGTGCAACGACATCGGTGCGTGTGACGCCATCCACATCAACAATCAAGCGACTTAAATCACCTCGATGTCCTTGACCGAAAGGCCCTTGGTGCGTGTTGGTCTGATCGGGATCCCAATGTCCAAGGGCTGCGAGGCCTGCAACAGCAATCCCTTCACCATTCTGGGCGATTTCGCATGATTCACCCTCATGAAGGTGAAAACCATGCTCGCCCTCAGGCAACCCTTGAACGGAGGGTCTGATGACCAAGCCGTCGGGACCGTCCTCTGCCTTGACGGTTCCGATCGACTCACCGATGCCTTGATCACTGATGCTGTTCATCGTGATCGTGATGTTGTTTGCCATGGCGGTTCCAGGCCACAGCAAAAGGCAGCACAACGAAAGCAGGGTGACCAGTCGATGCATGTGGTGCTGATTGACTTCAATCATTCTGAGGTGGCATGCGCGTGGCTGTGGACGCTGAGCGATGGAGATGCATCGCTCCCGCAACGCCTTAAGAGAGCCTTTGTCCTTCGGCTGAACACAACGTTGTCCTTGACATCCCCGGAGAATGGGTTTGATGGTTTCACGATCGGTCATGCGAATTGCTGACTTCCTGTATCGAAGGTTCGGACTCAATATCTACAAAGCTGCTCCAAATTTGCGTGCTCATCCTCTTGAGCAAAATGTGCCTGCACCCTCTCAAAACAGCTCTGAGGAGCCTGAGCCTGAAGCACCAAGCCAGCCTGCTGCTTCGCCGTCCGAGGTCATTCACATCGGTCCGCGTGGTGGTCGCTACAAAGTCGACTCCAAAGGTCGAAAGATTTATCTCAAAGCCGGCTGATTCGTTTGTCCAAGCTCTCGCGAAATGGGTGATGCCCTCGATCCGTCGAGCTCATGGTTTGAATGTGGACATGCCTGCGTCACAATCATTCGAGTTCTGACAGGCATGATGCAGGCGATTTTCAACGGAACGGTTCTTGCCGAGAGCGATGACATCGTGATCGTGGATGGCAATCCGTATTTTCCTCGCGAGGCCATGCGTACGGATTTTTTTCGCGCGTCAACGCACACCACCGTTTGTGGTTGGAAAGGAGAGGCCCGCTACTGGGATGTGGTTGTGGACGGTCAAGAGATCAGCAATGTGGTTTGGAGCTATGACGCACCGAAGCCGGATGCTGAGAAGATCCGTGAGCGGTTTGCTTTCTACCGTGGCAGGGGTGTTGAGGTGCATTAAAGCTTCAGCGCCTGCGGCTTCGCCGGTTGGCTTTACGGGTGCCACCGTATTGATAATCCGGCTGTGACTTCAGCGTCGGCCAGCATGTAGGGCAGACCAACGTCCATGTCTTCAGCAGGCGCGTTCGAACTCGGTAGTGCAACGGTCCTGCAGTTCTGCAGATCTCACATTCGATGGTCTGATCGCTGACGTCATGCTTTGGCATGGCTAAGCGTTGGTGTCGAGCAGTAGGAACTCTTGCTGACGTCGCTCCAGTTGATTCAACGCCTCCTGGGGGTGTCGATGGCTTGGCATGAGTTGCACAACCATGGGCCGTTGGCCGAATAACACCATGGCAATGGCTTCGCGGTTGGGATCGTAGGACTGCAGAGCCTGTGTAATTCTCGTTTTGCTGGCGTCGTCTCCGAGGCAGCCCAGCGCTGCTTCAGCATCGGAACCGGTGAGATAAGAAGGGCGGAGTTGACTGGGCTCATCGCTCCAAGGCCAGGGCCCAGACTGGCTTGTGGTAGCACGAACGACAACCAACCCTGCCCCTTGGGATTGAAACCCTTGCCACGCCCAAGCCTCAAGAAGTTGTCGATGCTCTTGAAACCACCGGGATTCGCGGTCAAGCGTTGGTTGTCGGCGAGCGGTGAGCGTTGGATTTGGAAACCTGTTCAGCGTCATGGTGCTGAATGCAAGCTGAGCGAGTTGTTAGCAGTTTGTAGGCTGAGGTTTGAAAAGTAAAATGTGCAATCTGCATTGATCGATGAACGTCGCTCATGAGCATGCCCTGCAAAGGGTGCACCTTCAAATCATTGTTGAAGTTGAGCGGCAGGGATCATTGACCGCTGCGGCTGACGCTTTGTCGTTGACGCAGTCGGCGCTCAGTCACTCGATCAAAAAACTTGAGAAACAGCTTGGCCTGACGATTTGGGTGCGAGATGGCCGGCGCTTGCATCTCACTTCAGCAGGTCGTTATCTGTTGTCGTTAGGTGAGCGAATTCTGCCTCAGCTCTCTGTTGCGGAAATGCATCTAACGCAATTTGCGACTGGTGTTCGCGGGACCTTGCGAGTGGGTATGGAATGTCACCCTTGTTATCAGTGGCTTCTGAGGGTGACTGAGCCCTATTTGCGTTCCTATTCAGATGTGGATATTGATGTTATTCAGAAATTCCAGTTTGGCGGCTTAGATGCACTGATTAATCATGAAATTGATGTGCTTGTAACGCCCGATCCTGTTTTGAAGAAGGGTCTCCGTTTTGAACCTGTTTTTGACTATGAACAAGTTCTTGTGGTGTGTGCCAATCATCCTTTGACATCGCAGTCATGGGTGAAGCCACAAGACTTGAAAGACGAGGTCTTGTTTTCTTACCCCGTCAGTTTGGAAAGACTTGATATCTATCGATCTTTTTTCACGCCTGCTGGGCTCGCTCCGGCTTGCCACAAGCGTGTTGAAACAACGGACATGATCTTGCAGATGGTGGCTTGTGGTCGGGGTGTAACGGCCTTGCCGCGCTGGCTGGCTGAGGGTTACGCGGAATCGATGGATTTGGTGGTGCTTCGTTTGGGTGAGGACGGTATTGCAAAGCAGATCCATCTGGGTCTCCGAGATGAATCTCTGCGATGTGACTACATCGCTGGTTTCGTGCGCGAGGCACAAACGTCGAGATCGGCGTTGTCGACCGATTAACCGCAACGCGAGCGGACGTTCAGCGGCAGAGGGTGGCGTCCCCGCCATGAAGACCCTCGAAGCCCGAAGGCCCAACCTTGGTCGCTGCGTGTTCCGCCTGTCGCTGGGGTATCCGCCAAGTTTGTGAACTGAGCTCAGGTTTCAGTTGGCATCTCGCACGCGTTTCACGGCTAGACCGGCCTCAGCCGCAGTGACCCCAGCCAGAGCGATCAAGCCGAGCAGTCCGACCCATTGGTTGCGAATCTCAAAATCTGGTGCTGCGTTTTGGCCGAGGACGGCTCCTGCAAGAAACCAGGTGGTGGCGAGCACGGAGGTGATCCAATAGGGCTTCCAACGTCGCTGGTACAGATAACCAGCACCAAGACCAGGGATCACGTTCAAGACTACGGCCACCCAGCCGGCGGACGCCGCCAGGATCTGCGCGTTGGTTGGTTTGGACGACGACTCAGGTGCGGACGGCGTCATGCGCTTTTCTGGCTTGCCGCGTAAGCCACGGCACCGCCGGCCACCAGAGTCAGCAGACCGGTGCTCACCAAAAAGCCCGTCAGCATGATCAGCCCTAGGAAGGAGCCCAGCAATGACATTTTCACCCGTAGCAATTTCGACTTCATCAGCATCACCAGCAGAAGCAGCACGGTGGCTTTCAGGCCTGCGATTTTGGCGGCACTGATCGGACAGAACGGAATGAGTGGTGGAAGCATGGGGGCGGTGTTGCGCAGAAGTGCGACGCTGTCACTCTGACGTTTCCAGCGTTCTCCTGTGGATCAGCGTGTTCAAGAGCTGTTGAATCGGTTCTCTCGGGGGGTGCTGACACTGCTGCTGTTGATTCCGCTTTTGCTGGCTTGCGAGGCTGAGCCCGCGGTGGCGGCATGGATCTGTGATGGTGATCGACTCACCGCGGAAGTGGTTCATTTGGGCCGCGATGCGATCGGAACCACAACAGAACCGATTCCCAACATCAGTGATGGCACCTCGCCAGGTGATTTGATTCTGTTGACTTGGCGCGGTGTCACGCTTCAGTTGCCGCGCACGAACAATGCGGGGGTTCCCAGTTACACCGATGGACGTTGGTGGTGGCAGGTGGAGGATCCGGACCACCCCGATTTCCGCCAGAGGCGATCGTCCATCATTCAGTACATCTGCGATACAGAGACCTCCTGATCATTCTTCAGGCAGCCGACGCCAGACCTTGAAGCAGCATGTATTCGTAGGCCGCTGCAGCAAGCAGCAACGCTCCGATCACACTTAGAAGCACACGACCATCCATGACGTCACAGGCTTTCAGCCGCAAAACGATTGGAGTTTCAAACTAGGCGCAATCCGTGATGTTGCATTAGTTGATGTTGCGATTCCGACGTTGCTCCTCTTCTTCAAACCGGTCGGTTTCTTCCAGGATCCAACCGTCATCTCTCATCATTGAGTTGATGACCTGATCTCGATAGTCAACCTCGAGCGCACCGTTGATTCCAAATGCTGCCATCACTCTGTCGCGATCGCCGATGATCTCTTCACGGAAGAGCTCGTAGAGATCTGGGTTTTCGATCAGAACGGGATCGGGCTTGCCATTCATTCGCCACAACCATCGGTAGAAAAACGGTTTGTGCTTTGCTTTGATCTGCACGATGCGCATGAGCTCGTGGGTGGACAGCAGATCACAGCGGGTTTGTGTCTCCCAGATCTCTGCGTCGCTGAGTGTTCCTGCTGCGTGTTTGCAGTGATCGAATAAGGCTTTGATGGTCTGCTGGGGTGTGAGCTTGAACGGCAGGGACTCAGGATCAATGACCTCCTGCACCAGATACACCATTCGAGTGAGGGCATCTTTGCTGAATGTGCCCGTTAGGGCATAAACAGCTGCGGCTTTGCGGATGTCCCAGAACCAGCCGGGATTGTCGCGGCAAGCCGTCGTGATAAGGGTGTCAAACGCTTTTTGAGCGTCTGCACTGATGTGGATGGATAAAGCCTGGATCGCCGCAGCGAACTCCTCCTCCAGCTTCTGAGCAAAGTTTTGCTGATGCGCTTGGTAGGTCGGACTGCTGCGCCACTCCTCTGGAGTGCTGCGCCATTGTGGTGGAGGTTCGGGGCAGCGGTACAACTGAAAGCGTTCCTTGCCCTCCAAACTCCAGTTGTAAGCCCTCAGATCCTCCACATTCACCCCTTCCACGAGGTGAACATCAAGCTCGTGATTTGAGGTCACCAGACGCACCACCGCCAGTGTGCTTTCTGGAGGTATGAGGGTCTCGATGGCGATTACGCCTCTTCCCTCGCTGGACACTTCAATCAATCGGCCTTCGTTGCGATGGCTGAAGCTGTTCAAGCAATTGTCATGTGAGCGTTCGCAGCGAAGCTTCTTGGTGATTGGATCGATTCTGGTGATGTAGGAACCAATCGCCTCGCCATGCGTGCCGCTTGGTCTCCAGGCGCTTTCGTCATCACGACAGATGAACACAACCCGGTTGTGGATCTGCTGGCTCAAAATCATCATTCAGATGGGTCAATCATGTTTCTCTGCGCAGCTCTGAAGAGCTTAAGAATATGCCAGTGTGGTGTTTGCCTGTGATTAATCATGATGGTACAGACCCGGCGCTTTGAACCACATTTGCACGCATGATTGAAGATATAGACTACAAGTCAAGTGAGCTTCAAATGCTCTGTTTTGATTTTCACATTCTCAAGGTTTTCTGTGGGTGTTTCTTCTTGGCCGGCAAGAAAAGCACCGATCACCGCAATGGCGAACAAGAAAATCAAAACAAACAGATATTTCATGGATTGAAGGAGTTGATGTGTTGGTTCTGATCAAGCGTCGGTTCACGATTTGCAGGGGCCCTCGATGAAGACGACTTTTTGACAGTCTTTCGGATTAGCTCGAACCTACGTGGCGCTTGAAAATGATGATTGACTTGATAATTAAATTGTCAATGAACCTTGGCTCATTGTTTCAATCACTTTTCTTCCTCGGCAGGGGCTGTATTTTTTCTGCAGACCCATTCTGGCAAAGGCTTCCCATCCTTGTCAGTGCAGTTTTCGAGGTTGTCGACATCGATATTGCACCCTGCGACAGTAACGGACAAGATGAGTGCAGATGAGATTCGCCAGAACATGGGTTCATCTTCATTGACCACTCAACTCTAATTGATTCACGGCAAGACGTCGAAAGTGATTTGTCTGGATTGAATTGTTTCCTTAGGCGACATCCTGGTGTGCCTTTGTGTCATTGAACTGAGCCTTGGTCAGTGCGTTGCTTCACGTCGCGCGACTGCCAATGGTTTGATCGGCATGACGCGGTTCTGGATTGCTTGCAAAATTGTCACCTGACGGTGAATTCTGTGAAGATACCCGTGTGAACAATCAAAAGCACCGTTCAGTCGCGTTCTCGGGAACTCGCCTGTGGTGATCGTTCAGCACTCGCTCCTAACAACAGGAAAGCTCCTTGATGCATTGGCATGATCCACGGTGGATTCTTGTGGCTTGGCTGGTGGTGGCTCTAGCCAGTGCGCTGCGCTTCTGGAGAATCACAGGACCGTTTCGTGCGCGTTTGCGTAGCCAGCAACGGCCAGCAGCGCTGAACCCTGAGCAGGCACGCCAATCGTTAGAGCGTTCTTGGAGAAAGCGTGATGCAACCAACCCGCACTGAATACGATGGCCTGATGGTGGATCCCACTCCACAAGACCAACTGGAACAGGACTTGGCTCAGGCCCAGGACCTTGGCCGTTGGCTCAGCGATGATGAACGTCTGGAACGGCAACGCGCTGAGCAGCAGGCGCTCACTGACAAGCAACAACAGGACCAACATCGGCTCAAGCTGGTGGCGTTAGCCATTGTTTGTGTGGTGATACCGCCGTTATGGCCACTCGCCTTTGGAATCACTCTGCATCTGCTGTTTCCGAAAACCTTTGGTCGGTTGCTGTGGGTCGCTGGTGGAAGTGCAGTGGTGTTGGGGGTGCTGACGGTTGGAGTCGGTTTGGCGATCGCGACGTGTCTCTGGATGCTGATTCAGTCCTGGATTTGAAAACAATGTAACGTCCGACACCAAATGCTCTTCCTGCGTTCAGGATTAGTTCGCTCGTGCGTGTGGTGACACAGACCGCGAGCGAAGACTCTTCAGCTTGCCGTAACAGCTGGATGAGTCTTCATGGCTTTTTGCATCCCGGTTCAGGCATGGAGCATGAGCCATGCCAAAGAGCATCCAACCAAGAGAGACACCAGTCCGAGGATGGCTTTCCAAAAGCGTGGGTCGGTGGGTTCAAACAACGACCTAGAAGGCTCACCCGATCAGTCTGATGGATCCATTGTCGACCTGACGCAGCAGGTCCGATCTGAGCTTGAGATCTTGGTCGTCAAGGTTCTGAAGCATCAAAACAGAGCGATAAGCGTCGACGGTGATGCTGCTGTGAAGCTTGGCGTTGAGATACAGCTCAACCATTCCGGGCACGAAGTTCCTTAGACCCTAGTGCCCATGACTACACATCCGGGCTCTTTCCATCGCAATCGCTTGTTGGCAAAAAGATGGAGTTTTGGAGGCCCGTGTTCGTTGGCCCGTGCCGACGGCTGGCGGGTTAGCTGTCAGTGCCGCTGATCGGCGGCATGCCCTGCCGCATCACCCAACTGGTAGCTGCCTTTTGCGTTTGCCACGCCGTCATGAGCTGCCGGGCCAACTGACGCAATTGATCGGGGTCAGTCGTTGTTTCCAGGGTGCGATTGAATTGTTCGATCTGAAAGCGCTGCTCAACTGTGAGCTGGATGCTGCCGTTCATGTCGATCTCCATGAGGGAGTGACTGCAAGGTATCGGCAGAAAGCAAACAATTTGTTGCAAATCGCACGGTTAAGTCGCTTTTTGAGGAACTTCTCACTTAAGCGGCTGAACCGTGAACTGTGTCTGTTTTGGTGCTCCTGTTTGAGTTGTTCAGTTGATCCTGAACACTGTCCACATGGCGTCAAGACAGATCTTTGCTTGGCAAGCGTCGTGGTTTGTTATGACGCTAGGGCCTGGGATGCCTGATGGGATTGATTTTCAATCCCGTGCGCCAGGGCAGACACATAGCGGCGTCCCGCACGGTTGGCATCCTCAACAGATCGATAATTGCCGACGTGGGTGTATTCCTTTCCGTTGGTGGTCGCTGAAACGGAGTAGAGGTGTTTGGTGACGCGTTGAACGCTCCAATGCATAAAGCAGGCTGGTGCTGACTGATGGATTGCCATTCTCACCTCGACGCTGATTGTGTGGAATTTATGACACGGTCATGGTTTTGGAGCACTCGCTTCTTGTTTCGCAAATAAGTATTTATTTTTGCTTAATAAAAATGGTTGCTTGTGTCTGTGAGGAGGGATGTATTGGTTTGCGTGTGAAATTGGAGCAGGTTTGATGTTCTGATGCTTCTGGCATCGCTTTGGAGGATGCCTCCTTTGCCTGCCAAGGCTGTTCATCATGGAGGCCCATTCCCGTCGCTTCGCTCTGGATGCGTCCAAGTGATCGCCCCACCAAAATTTGCCCTGTCTGCGGCCGACCCTTTCAATGGCGCAAGAAGTGGAAGGACGTTTGGGACGAAGTCCGCTACTGCTCAGAGCGGTGCAGGCGCCATAAAAAAACCTCCGATCGTCGATCGAAGGTTTGAACACTCGTGCCGAAGCTCCCATCACCCGGCCCAAAAGCGTCAGCAGGACACTGCAAAGTGCGCTCTGCTCACCACACCATCAATAGGTCTGGTGTGCGGGTTCGCGCAAGCCCCAGATTTGGTGTCTCTGGCGGTGTGTAGGAGGGCATGGTGTCGCATTTCGGCGAGCAAGATGCTTGGTCGATGCCCTGCGTCACACTAGATTTAGCGTGTGCCGGTTTGAAACTGTCATTTTCCGATTTTGCGAGAAAAATGCTCCGCCGAAGGCAGGGGTGGTTGGGGTGTGTCAGCGGCCGTCTTGCCTTGTTTCGACGATGCCGCTCACCCGGTTCCTCACAGAGGAACCATCGCGAGCCAACTGTCACTGTGCCAGTTGGTGTTGGACGCTTGGCCTGCTGGCCCTAGAGGTCTTGCGTCACGTTTGGCAATCAGCAACGGCCAGCCAGTGAAGAGCTGTGAAGGGCCTATGCAGTTTTCAAGTTGTTCCCGGCAGCGCCGACATTGAATGAGATTTGATGGTTAAGGCGGGTCTCCATGTCGCTTCCTGGTCTTCTGCTTGTTCTTTCTGGCTTGGAGCGCGTGGACGGTCAGGGTGTTGTGGCGCTCGTGCTCTTAATCATGGCTCTCACGGTTGTGGGTCGCCGAATGAATAATCCCGGTCTTTAAGGATTTTTTGAACACTGCATGCTGGCTTGGTCGAGGTCAATGGAAACACTGAGTTCTTCTTGACCCAAGGTGAATCAATGATCGTTTGAGGATGTGTTTGCGAGTTTGATACTGCTTTGCCAGGTACACGAACTGCCTACATTCTCATTGTGCTCATGATCTCAATGGTTCACTCTTTCATTCAATGTGTTGGTTATTGCTTCAATATTAATTTCAGCTGACGATCCATGATTGTGTTGGTGAAGTGATGAACCAACACAATCAAAACTTCGGACACGAAGTGGTTTGAAGTCTGGGCCAAGTACGTGATCGATGGCTGGTGTGCAGCCCGTTGTTGGATTGGCAGATGGTGCGGCCAAGGTATGACGGTCGATTGATGGGATCTCGGTCTCTGTTCTGAAGCCCGAGGTTCGTTCCCTAGTGTTCTCTGATCAATCACCAAGGAGCACCACTGTTTGGCGACGCGTCACATGCCCCTTCCCACACTTGCTGTTGGATTGCTGGCGCTGCTGATGGCCTGTTCTGGGCCGAGCCGTTTGTCCTCGATGGAGCGTGGCGCCACAACGGATGCTCGCCCAAAGGTTTTAACCACCTTCACCATTCTTGCCGACATGGCGAGCAATGTTGCTGGCGACCGCCTGCAGGTGGAGTCGATCACAAAGCCTGGTGCTGAGATTCATGGCTATGAATTCACTCCCAGTGACATCGAGCGGGCATTGGGCGCTGACCTGATCGTTGAGAACGGGTTGGGGTTGGAACTCTGGGCCAAGCGTTTTACAGCTGCTGCCGGCCAAGTTCCGACCGTGACGCTGACCAATGGACTACAGCCTCTCTTGATCGAGGAGGACGCTTACGCGGGGCGCCCCAACCCCCATGCCTGGATGTCGCCCAAGACGGCCCAGCACTACGTCGATCAGCTTGTGCTGGCCTTTTCTGAATTGGATCCTGAGGGCAGTGAGGCGTATCAGAGCAACGCTGAGGCCTACAAGGCCAGCCTGCGAAAGCTGGATGAGGAGTTGCGCCAGAGCTTGGCAACCTTGCCTGAAGGCCAACGGTTGCTGGTCAGCTGCGAGGGTGCTCTGAGCTACCTCGCGCGCGATTACGGTCTGCAAGAGGCCTATCTCTGGCCCGTCAATGCGGAAAGCCAAATCACGCCACGCCGGATGGCCAGACTGATTAATCGCGTTAGACAGGATCAGGTGCCAGCGGTGTTCTGCGAAACCACAGTGAGCGATCAGCCGCAACGTGAAGTTGCTCGAGCAGCCGGAAGTCGCTTTGGTGGCAGTTTCTTTGTCGATTCCTTGTCAGATGACAACGGTCCAGCCCCCACCCTCCTCGATCTGCATCGCCACAATGTGAAACTCATTCGAGCTGGTCTTGGCTCCCCCGCCGATCCAACCCCATGACGATCCGGATCGCAGCAGAGCAGGTTTGCGTTGACTACAACGGCACCGTTGCGCTTTACGACGCCTCCCTGACCCTTCCTGCTGGTTGCATCTGTGGGTTGGTTGGCATGAATGGCGCCGGGAAATCGACATTGTTCAAGGCCCTTACCGGTTTTGTGCGTCCATCCCGAGGACGGATTCGCATCAATGGGGCCAAGGTGGCGGCAGCGCAACGGGAGCAAGCGGTTGCCTATGTGCCCCAAAGCGAGGGGATCGACTGTGATTTCCCCGTCTCCGTCTGGGATGTGGTGATGATGGGTCGCTATGGCGGTATGAACTGCCTGCGAATCCCGCGGCAGTCGGATCGGATCGCCGTTCGTGCCGCTCTTGAGCGCGTTGATCTGCTCGAGTTGCGCGATCGACCTCTGGCGGCACTCTCCGGTGGACAACGCAAACGCGCTTTCCTCGCCCGAGCCATTGCCCAGCGTGCTTCGGTGTTGTTGCTGGATGAACCTTTCAATGGCGTGGACGTCCGCACTGAAAAGCTGATGGCAGAGCTTTTTTTGCAACTCCGCAGTCAAGGTTGCTCGATGTTGATCTCCACCCATGACCTCAGTCACGTGCGTGATTTCTGCGATCTCGTTGTGCTGATCAATAAGACGGTTTTGGCCTACGGAGAGACATCTGAGGTGTTCACTCCTGAGAATCTGTCGCTGGCGTTCGGTGGTGTTCCTCCTGATCTGTTGCGAGGGCATCCGCAGTGATCTGAAGATCAGTTGTGTGATCACACGTGGTCGCTGCCGCTGCTTTGTGCAAGCTGCTGGGACAATGGCGGTGAGCTGAGATCTCGGACTTGCTGGAGTTGCTGCTGGAACCGCTGCGCCATGACTTCATGGTTCGTGCGCTGCTGATCAGCGCGCTGGTGGGTGGCGTCTGTGGATTGCTCTCCTGTTACATGACCCTCAAGGGTTGGGCCCTGATGGGAGATGCGGTCTCCCATGCCGTGCTGCCAGGGGTTGTGCTGGCTTATGCCCTCGGCTTGCCGTTTTCCCTCGGTGCCTTCGTGTTCGGTGTCGGTTCGGTGGCAACCATCGGTTTTGTGAAGCAGAAATCGCGGATCAAGGAAGACACCGTGATCGGCCTGGTCTTCACAGGCTTTTTCGCGCTGGGGTTGGTGTTGGTCTCCAAGACCCGCAGCAACATTGATCTCACCCACGTGCTGTTCGGAAACGTGTTGGGCATCTCAGCGGCAGACATCAGTCAGACCTGGTGGATCTGCTCCGCCGTCGTGGCGTTGTTGTTGCTTTTCCGGCGAGACCTCTTGCTGTTCTGTTTCGATCCCACCCACGCACGCTCGATCGGAATCAACACAGGTTTTCTTCACTACCTCTTGCTGTCCGTGCTGTCCCTTGCTGCCGTGGCTGGTTTGCAGACCGTAGGCATCATTCTGGTGGTGGCCATGCTGGTGACTCCAGGCGCGACGGCTTACCTGCTCACGGATCGCTTTGATCGGATGACCTGGCTCGCCATCGGCAGCAGTGTTTTGTCCAGTTTGATTGGTGTGTATGTGAGCTATTGGACCGATAGTTCGACAGCTGGTTGCATTGTGCTGGTGCAAACTGGGCTGTTTTTATTGGCGTTTCTGCTGGCTCCTCAGCATGGAATTTTGCGTCGCTCCTCACCATGAGTGCCCCGTCTGTTGCCCCTTGAGTGAACTGTTGCTAACCACGATTTACCGCATCCTCACTCTCAACATCTGATGGTTCGTTCCTTTTGGATTGGCAGCGTCATCACCATGGCGTCTTTGTTTGCAGCACCAGTCACAGCGGAGACAGATCACGTTCAATTTTTCAATACAAACATCACTCAGAGCGAGGTTGAGCAGGCTCAGCAGGGTTGGTGTGATGCTCTGCTCACCATCAGCGCGGCCTATCAGACCGGTGGTGTGAAGGCGGCGAAGGTTGAGGCGGCGGCTGTGATCGATACGGCCTATGCCTTTGACATTGGCCCTGTCGCGTTCAAACCCACCTACACAACAGGCCCTGAAACGTTTCGCACCACACGGGAAGGAGCAATGGCGTATTTCATTGGTCCTGATGAATCCATTCCCCTTTTTGGGGACAACCAAGGATTTGCCACCTATCGGCATTGGGTGGACTGCCAAGTGGAGAACTATGTGGTCCAACTCATGGGCAACACGGCGAACACCATGGGCCTATTCAGGCTGACGGATTCCAATGGACAAAGCGCGCTGGTCGAGAAAACACTGACCTATCTCCGCGACCGCGATGGTCAGCTTGAGATCGTGCTGCACCATTCATCTGCACCGTTCGACGCCCGCTGAGTCCATCGCAGTCGTCGAAGGCCGCTGCCATGGTGGACAATGGTTGCATCACCCCCTCGTTGATCAGCCTGATGCTCCTGTCCAACCGTGCCATCATCCGGGGCTCCTTGGCCGTTGCGGCTGCTTTCACCCTTGTGGGAGCACAGTCGGTGAGCGCCCACCACGTCACTGGTGACGACCACACTGGAACTCTCTTGACTGTGGATCCCTCTGCTACAGCCCAGGGTCAGAAAACGATGTTCCCCACGCGTTCTGCAGCCGAAGCTGCTGCTGTCAACTTCGATTGCGAAGGCGCCCACCCGATGGGAGACATGTGGATGCCTTGCGCTGAGCACTGAATCGCTGACGTCAACACTTGTTCGACAGCGTCACCAATCGGCCTCAATTCCTGGACTGCACAGGGATTGAGGTTTTTTGTTGTATCAAGCTTCAAGACCGCGCCTTAGTGGCTGACTGGTGGCCAGAAGACACGCCTCTAGCTGGCTGTTTGTGCAACGTTGGTGACGATGGCTGGAGCGCAAGGAGGGTTCGGCCAATAATCGGGACACCGATGTCGATGGCCATGCGCAGCCTGCTCTCGCTTGCTCTCGCTCTTCTGATCAGCCTTTGGTCTCCGGTTCAGGTGATGGCTGCTGATCTCACCCGTGGTAGTCAACTGTTCAACCTCAACTGCGCTGCCTGCCATGCGGGGGGCGCCAATGTGCTGAAGAGCGAACGGTCCCTCCGCCAAGATGACCTCCAGGCCTACCTACCCAACTACCTGAAGGGTCATGAATCCGCGATCGTTGCTCAGGTGACTTACGGACGCAACGCGATGCCCGCCTTCCTTGACATTCTGAGCGAGAAGGAAATCGAAGACGTCGCTGCCTACGTAGAAGATCAGTCCATGCAGGGTTGGAGCTGATCCTTCGGCTTGCATGACGCGTCTAGCCACCGGATGGGCCATTTTTCAAGGCCTGCTGATTGAGGCGCTTCCCTTCTTGCTGCTGGGGGTGACCATTGCTGGGCTGGCCCGCTGGCTTGTCCCCCAGTCGACCTGGGTGCGTCGCCTCCCACGCCATCCCTTGCTCGCTCCACTGGTGGGTGCGCTTTTGGGTTTCGCGTTGCCGGCCTGTGAATGCGGCAATGTTCCCGTGGCACGACGTCTTCTGGCCAGTGGTGCTCCACTGGGCACCGGATTTGGATTTTTGTTTGCGGCGCCTGTCCTCAACCCGATTGTTTTGGCCAGCACCTGGGCTGCCTTCCCTGACAAGACTTGGCTGTTGTGGGCGCGACCCGCTGGCGCCTTTTTAATTGCGCTGTTCTTAAGTGCACTCCTGGGCTTGCTGCCCGAAGCCAAGCTGCTTGAAACGGCCTTGCTGGAGGAGCGCCGCATGAGTCAGCCCCTGTCCACCGTCGGTCTGCTCGAGCGCCGTGGTGGGGTGTTGGGGTCCGCGTCTGTGTCGCCAGAGCAACGCGACGACACTGCAGGCGTCAGTCCCCGCGTTCTGGTTCAGCACAGCACCAAAGAATTTCTCAGCCTCCTTACCTTGCTGGTGTTAGGGAGTGCCTTGGCTGCGTTGGTTCAGACCTGGCTGCCGCGAAATTGGCTGCTGGCCCTTGGGAGTGCACCGACGTTGTCGGTGATTGCGCTGATGCTCCTGGCCTTGGTGGTGTCGGTTTGCTCGAGCGTCGATGCCTTCCTGGCGCTTGGGTTTGCCGCCCAGGTCACCCCCGGCGCTCTGTTGGCCTTCCTGCTGCTGGGGCCTGTTGTGGATCTCAAGCTCGCTGGCTTGTTCACGGTGTTGCTGACGCCGCGAGCCATTGCGATCACCGCGGCATCGGCATCGCTGATGGTGCTGTTGATCGGTCAGTGGGTGAATCTCCTTCAGCTGTGATGTCTTGATGGCTCCGATGACACGACAGCCGCGATTCCTGCGTTCTCCCCTGCTCCCGGTTTTGGTGGTGGGTCTTTGGGGCTGGGTGCTGTTGTGGAGCACCCTCTCCGGGCGACTGGATCTTCTCCTGAATGTGGCCTTTCATCCCATCGTTGGCTTTGCCGGCGGGGTGTTGCTGGCGCTGGCCTTCGTGCAGTTGCGCTGGGCTACCAGACAACGCGACGTTGTGGCACCTAGGGCCTGGTTGTTCTCGGCTTTGGTGGCTGTTGCGATTCTGGTGATGCCTCCTGCCCCATCCTTCAGCGACCTGGCGGCTAGCCGTCCCGACAGTCTTCCGGAGGCACCTCAACTCAGCTTTTTCCTTCCGCCTGAACAGCGAACGCTGACGGAGTGGGTGCGATTGCTGCGCAGCCAGCCGGATCCGGAACTGCATGCTGGCGCCCCGGTGCGCATCAGTGGCTTTGTGTTGGAGCGTCCTGGTGAACCTCCCCAATTGGCTCGCCTGACGGTGCGTTGCTGCCTCGCGGATGCCACACCGGCTGGAATGCCCATCCTCTGGCCTGAGGAGGCCAACCTTGAAGCGGATCAGTGGCTTGCGATTGAAGGAAGCTTGATCGTGCAGGAGCTGGATGGCGTTCCTGTGAATGTGGTCAAGCCCACCAGCATCCAGGCGATTCCACGTCCAGAGAGGCCGCTCGAGCCATGACGTCACCGCGCCCGCTAGCGCCGATTCGTCTCCTGCTGGGGTGTCTTGCCGCTCTTTCCGCACTGGCTGTTGTGCAACAGCAAGTTCTGTTGCGACGACCGCCTCGCGTGCAGTCGGTGGCCATTCAGCCCATTCGATCTGGAGCGGCAGCTTTGGACGTGGTGTTCAGCCGGCCGATGGATCCGGAGTCTGTTGCTCAGAGTGGGTTGCTCCCTGATGTCGCTCACCGCTGGTTTGGCGTGCAGGACCGGCTGAGGCTGCTCGTCGCTCCTGGGCAGGCGCTGCAGAGTCCCTTGCGTTTGAACGTGCTGGGCCGGGATCTCAGGCAACTGGCGTTGCCGCCCCAGCAACTCTGGTGGGACCCCCGACCGCATCTCCTTGCTGTGGTGCCTTCGGAGGACGGTGAAAGCTTGCAAATGCAATTGCGAGACGGGCAGTGGCAGGCCCTGGCCCCTGCGCAAGAGACCATCCTTCAGATTGAACCGCTCGGCAACGGTGCTGGTGTTGCCTTGGTCAGTGACGACATGGAGGCTCGCCAACGCGTGCTAGTTCGCGCGTTGAATCAACGTGCCCTAAGCGCCAGGCGGAACGGGCTGGAGGATCCGCAGCTGGGAGCCCTTGAAGAACTCGAATCCGGTGCATCGGGAACGTTGTTGTTTGCTCATCTCAGCAGCAATCAGCGCGGCGATCTGCTGGTGCAATTGGGGGGCTTTGATCCCGGCAGTGATCGCGTCTGGATTCAATCGGCAGAGCAAAAGATGCGTGTTTTGGATCTTGAGCCCAGTGGTGCTTTGCGCTTGCTTCCCGATGGTGGTGGTTTGGTGATGCCGTCGTACGACGGCTTGGAACTGTTGTCGCTCGATGCTCGCGATGCGCCATCCACCCGACAGTCCTTGCCTGGACGCCGCGAGTTGAAAGCGTTCTGCTCTGGTTCCGGGCGAGCGCTGTTGATCCGTCACTGGCCGGATTACAGGCGATCCATTGAACTGGTGATTCCAGCCCGACCACCGCGTGAAGTGTGGTTGGGCGAGGCGGGTGTGATGGCTGCGGCCTGCAACATCGCAGGGGACCGGCTTTGGGTGGTGCTCAGAGAAGCGGGCCGCAGCACAGACGATCGGTTGCTGCTGCTGGACAGCGAGGGCAAGCAACTCAACAGTGTTTCTCTGGGGGGATGGCGGCTGACGTCAGGGGCTGAACTGGATTACGACCCAGTGAGCAACCGTTTGCTCACGGTGGTGAAACAGTCGGATTCCGCCGAAGGCCGGGTGGCTTTGTTCGATGCCGACTCCCTTGAGCTTGAGGTGATCAATAAGCCTGCTGTACTGGCGCGTTGGTTGCCGGCTGGCGGAGCCTTGACTGACGTTTTCTCCCCCTCTCGATAGGTTGAGCGGGAATCGTTCTCATTTCCTATGGGGGTTGACCCCCTTGTTGCGCAGGGCCTCACCGTGGCCTACGGCGAGCGCACCGTTCTTGATGATGTATCGCTCACGCTTCAAAGCGGCACGCTGACTGCGCTGGTTGGTGCCAATGGGGCCGGGAAGTCCACGTTGCTGCACTTGCTGCAAGGACGTCTCACCCCGACTGCTGGACAGGTTGCCTGTGATGGGATGCCGATTCAGGGGTGCCGCGATCGGGTGGTGTTGATGCCTCAGCGCGGTCGGATCGATTGGTCGTTTCCCATCTCCGTGCGGGAGTTCGTGGCGTTAGGAGCGATGTCGCGTCGATCGTTTGGGTGTTGCGATCGTGATGCGGCGTTGCAACGGGTCGGTCTGGATGCCCTGGCCGGTCGACGTTTGGATGCACTGTCGGGAGGCCAGCAGCAACGGGCCCTTCTTGCAAGGACGCTCGTGCAGCCCTCGCGTGTGCTGCTGTTGGATGAACCCTGTGCGGCCATTGATCCGCCAACGCGCGATCAGTTGCTCTCACTCATGCGTCAGCTTGCCGATGCGGGGCAGACCCTCCTTGTCAGCAGTCATGACTGGGGCACGGCCTTGGATCACTACGACCGGGTGATCGTTCTGGATGGCCGTGTGCTGGCCGATGGACCCCCTGGACAAGTGCGCCAGTTGCTGGGCCAGCAGATCAATCCAGGAGCGCAATGCCATGACTGCGCTTGATCTCTGGCTGATCCCGTTGCTGATGGCCTTGCTTGTGGGGATTGTGTGTCCCGTCACCGGCACCTTGTTGGTCACGCAGCGGCGCGTGCTGCAGGCCAATTTGATTTCTCACGCTGTTCTGCCTGGTGTTGCGGTCGCTGTTGCGATGGGAATTGACCCTGCCATTGGCGGAGTGATCAGTGGTTTGTTGGGGTCCTTGATGTCTGAGCGCTTGCAGCGATCGCAACCGGCTGGACAGGAAGCTGTGATCAACACCGTGCTTGCCGGTTTCTTGGGTCTTGGGGTGCTGTTGATCCCAGTGCTGGACCTGCGCCTTGATCTTGAAGCTCTGTTGTTCGGTGATCTGCTGATCGTCGATTGGTATGACTTGACGCGGGTGTTGGTGGCTGCGGCGGCGTTGTTGCTGCTGCTGCTCACCCGTTACTCCCAGCTGGTGTTTGTTGGGGTGGATCCTGACGGAGCTGTTGCAGTTGGTTTGCCGGTGAAGACCCTGCAGTTGGTGCAGGCGCTGGTGACCTCCATGGTGATTGTCAGCGCCATGGCCGCCGTGGGCGTGATTCTCGTGATCGGTCTGTTGTGTGCCCCAGTGTTGCCAGGACTCTCGAGGGTGAGCAGTTTGCGGGCCGCGATGGTGCAGTCGGCGTTGGTGGGATTGGCGTTGAGCGCCGTTGGTTTTTTGTTGGCTGTGCCGCTGAATTTGCCTCCAGGGCCTCTGATCGGCGTGGTTTGCATGCTGCTGCTCAGCCTTCCGCGCCTCAGGCCAGCGAATTCATAATTCGCTGGACGGCGACGTGAGAATGATTATCATTTGAGGAGTGAAAATCATTCTCATGTCTGTCGCGCTCATTCCCTCAGCGGCGGGGGTGCTGCTGGCAGCGGCGACCTCCACCCCCACCATCGTTGCCGCGGATGGCATCCTTTGCGATCTCACCAAGAAGTTGGTGGCGAACGACGCCAAGGTGATCTGCTTGATCCCAGCTGGAGCAGATCCCCACACCCTGGCCTTGCGTCCTGCAGACCGCACCAACCTGGGGAAAGCCAATCTGGTGCTGCTCAATGGTTATGGCCTCACGCCGGCACTGAAAGGCGTCAAAGCGGGTGGTCCCGTGGTGTCGTTGGGTGAGATCGCTCTGCCCAGCAATCCTCAAAACGATCCCCATCTGTGGCACGACCCGGCCAATGTCGCGGCGATGGCCAACGTCAGCGTGCTCAAGTTCAAGCCCTTGTTCAGCGACCAGCAATTTGCTGCGATCAACCAGCGGCGTACGGCCATGGCTGGGGTGTTGAACTCTCTGGGGAGTTGGACGGCCCAACAGGTCGCAACGGTTCCCGAGCCCCAGAGGGTTCTGGTCACGGGGCACCGTGCCTATTCGTTTCTTTCGAACCGCTATGGCATTCGTGAGCTGCCAGTGATCGATGAGTACGCCACAGGTGGGCGCATGCGCCCCTCCAGCTTGAACGACATCAGCAAAGCGATCAAAGCTTCGGGAACCAAGGTGATTTTTCCGGAATCCCTGCCTCCTTCGAAAACCATGCGGCGCATCAGTCGTGCCAGCGGCATTCCCTTGGCGAGCACAGCGTTGGTGGCTGACGGCCTGGCCCCCGGCAAAAGCCTGATCCAAACGGCAACCAGCAATGTCTGCACCTTTGTGGTGGCCCAGGGAGGCCGCTGTGACCAGCAAGCTGCCGCGCAGCTTCAACAGCGTTGGTCCGCGATTCGCTGACTGAAGAGCACTTTTAAACCCATCAATTCTCCCCGTCTTTTGTGATGAACAGCTTCAAGTTCAAGTTGCTGAAAGTAGTCTCTTTTCTGGCGTTGCTTGCAGCCGGAGACTCAGCTCTCCAGCAGGTTCGTGCCCATGGATCCGCCGGCGGCGAAGAGCCTTTGCCCCCCGGAGAGTTTCGTGCCATCCCTGTGATCACCATTGAGGGGCATGGAGGTTTTGAGAACAATCTCGAGGGGCATCCTGAGCATTACGGCATCGACGGACAATTCGGTGTGGTGTTGGAGTGGGGGCTTCCCAATGAGGGGAGTTTCGCTATTGAAGCGTCTCTCGGGCCTGCGCTTGTGTGGGGAGAGGCTGAACATTTCTATGGCCGTGTGCATGTGGAATCCGGTGATCACGATGCTCACGAAGGCAGCGGTGATCACGAAGGCCACGATGATCACGAGGAACATGAGGATCATGCGGATGATCACGAAGATCATGAAGACCATGCGGAAGAACATGGCGATCATGAAGGCCATGACGATCACGACGAGCATGAAGATCATGCGGAAGCGCATGATGATCACGAGGATCATGACGAAGGCCATGAAGGCCATGACGACCACGCGGGTCATGCAGGCCATGGCCATGGATCCGGGGCTCCGTTCCGTCGCACGGACATCAAGGGGTATCTCCAAGCCCGTTATCAACCCAACGAACGCTTGGAGTTATCGCTCGCCTGGATGCCTTACTACGTCACTGGCGAAGGCGAAGATTTTGGCACCGGTCTGAAAAATGAGGTGGGTGCCAAGGTGGTCTACGCCTTTGGCGATGGCGATGTGAATTTCGCTTTGGGTGATGGACTGCAGGATGTGATTGACGGTGTTTTCGTCTCCGTTGAAAACCGCACGGGTTGGGAATCGGATGGCACCTACATCGGCAACTACACCGACCTATGGCCTGGTTTTGGCTTCAATATTGACCTTCTGAACATCACCCTGTCCGGTGGTCCTCGCTTTTACATCCCCGGTGATTATTCAGGATTGTCTCAGCGCACGGACTGGGGTGGTGAGATTGAGTTGGAATATCCAGTGGCTGAAAATGTGGTTCTCTTCGCCCATTGGGAGCCCGTTTACAGCACTGAGGGCGGATCCGGATGGGGCGTTGGCTTCCAGCACCACGTAGGAACAGGCGTCACGATCGCATTCTGATTGTTGCCATGTTTTGGATTCGGTGATTAAGTTGCCCGTGACCTTTTAAGTCACTCAACTTCTTAAGGAGATGCGACCTCGATTGACCTCTTGATGGGGCTGATCGAGGTTTTTTGTGGATGTTTGTTAGGTTTCTGGAAGGATTTTGTCTGCTCTGTCTGACTCGGTTTTAAGGGTTGCTTTTTGAATGCTTCTAGCCCTGGTGTGTGGATGCAAGTGTTCAGCATTCATTGTTCAGGGGCCACCCAGGAAGTGGCATGACGGATGCCTTTGCTCTTCAAGCAACAGAGGCGTTGGCCAATGGCCGACGATTCGAATTATTTGGAAGGCGCGTCGGTCGCAAAAAAGGTCCTGCCAACGGGTGTTGGCAGGACTCTTGAGTGTTCTCCGACCCGTTGGATGTTGTTGATCGTCAGTCGACGAGAGCAACCCAGGAAAACGCCAAGCCAATTCCAATCCAGATGCCTGCGCCAAGGCGTTGACCTTGGACCCCCAAGCGCTCAATGAGCCCCTTCGACCAAACGGTGACCAGAAGCAGCAGAGCGCCCTGACCAAGAAGAAGTCCGAGGAAATACGTGGTGAGGGGTGTGGCTTCGGCCCCCACAATCGTGCTGCCAAGCAGGAAGCCGTGCATGGCAATCAGCGGCAGCAGCCATGCTGCGGAAAGCACCGTCAGTGCAATCAGGCCCTCCGCGGCAAGACTCAGGGACACCAGGGCTTCTGCCCAGGGTGCGATGGCATCAGGAAGGGGAATGAATTGCGAGAGCACACTGCCGAATAGGCCCACGGCGAGGAGGGGCAGCACCCAGGCCAGAGGGCGCTTCAGGCCAATGAAGGCAATGGCCAGCAGAAACAGCAGGTGGTCTGGGCCCAGCAGGGGATGACCAATGCCGCTCAGCAGCCCTTGCCAAGCCGAGAGGTTGGCACTGTCACCCATGCCGAAGGGGTGATGAGCGCTTGCGGGAGCGGCGAGTGATGCAGCCAGCACAACAGGGAGTGCGATGGCGCTGGCCTTCATCAAGGGCCTGGGTGCATGCAAAGAGAGCAAGTCGATCCTCGTCGAGTTGTAATCCTGGCGGGCGTTCTGACTTTCTCCACCTGTGGGGGAGCTTTACAGCTGCGGGACAGTGACGGATTTTCACCGCGCTTTCCCCGTTTCCATCAGCGGCTGATCCCCGCTGAAACCAGACATACCTTTGTAGCACGATGGCTTGGGTGTGCACTCTAATTTTCACTTTCATCACGATTGCTGGCTGTCTTCATTGCAGCCTTGATTTCCCAGGATTCTTTATTTCTGGCTCAAGAGATGAATAGAATTTGGTGTTGAAATGTTGATCGATGAGTTTTTATAGATTCTTTCACTGCTGACAATCCTGTTTGCACCATTTCAAATGGTTTTGGAGTCTGTTGGATGGCCTGATTCGATCAGCTCATGGCCCCTTCTATGGCGGGCTGACGCATGATTTGCAGAGCTGGTGTTTCTTGGGTCATGACGATCGCTCCTGTTGCTATGGCCTGGTCGCTGTTGAGAATCAATGGTGGATCAGCACTCTTTGGTCGGGCATTGATCGGGGCTTTGGAGGCTCAAGCACTTGTGAAGCGTGTGCGGAGCGTTTCGATTCTCTGACCTTGAAAGGTTGAGAGTGGATCGGGTGTGACCGTGCAGTCACAAGGGTTTGATCGCTTGCATCCCCGTTGACGACTTGCATTTGGAGATTTTTGCCCCAGGTCCGACCAGGCGTTTGACGGCCCTCCCAGGCACAGGTCTGCACGCTTATTGATACTGCTGCTGAGAATCGCTTGCAGCAAGTCGCGTTTTCCCTCTATAGTTGCACTCGATTCTCAATAGCAGGATGCCTGCCATCCATGACCCTCTCGGCTTACCGATTTCTGCCTGATGCCCCCGTGGCATTAATGACCATGCCGCGGCATCAGACCGTGCTGATTGATCCGGCATCGGCGGGACAAGGCAGCATTCTTGAAATTCATGAGGGGTTCTGTCGGGTGTACTGCCCCTGCGAGGACACCGAGGGCATGACCTTGGCGTTTCTTCAGGCTGGAGACCGGCTGCGTACCGATCGTCTCTGTAGTGAGGGCATCTGTGTGGAGGCTTTGACGGATCTGCGTCTTGCTCGCAGTTCTGCTTCCGACGAAGAGGTCGGGATGGACGCTGTGAATGAGTGGACGCTTCAGCTGCTGCGCATTCGTCACTATGGCCAGGCCGAAAAGCGTCTTCATGCACTCTTTGCTCTGTTGGTCAATCGGCTGGGAAAGCGCTGCATTGATTGCTTCCAGCTGCCATTTCGTCTCACCCATGACCGTCTTGGAGAACTCATCGGTGCGACGCGAGTGACCACAACTCGTCAGGTGTCGAAGTGGCGAAATCTCGATGAAATGAATTGTTCGGGCGGTGAGTTCGCCATGAATTTCTCGGTCGACATGATCAATTCGGCTCCGTTCTCGCACCTCTGATGTCGATTGATCGATCAGGCGGTGCAAATTTGATGGTTTCGCTTTGCCGTGACCTTGATCAGTGTCGCCGTCGCCATCTTCAGATTGAGCATCAGTGCGGCCATGCCCTGAGCCACTGTCTTGTTGACCGTCTTAGGGCTGAGCAGCGTGCCCTAGCCGTGAGGGTCGGAGAGCTGCAGCGATCTGTCGCAGGGATCCAACAACACACGAGCTTGGATCCGATGTCTGTGGCATTCCTGGCTGAAGTGGCTCGTCGTGCCTGGGGCCCGATGCGTTGTTCGCTCAGCTGATCGGCGGGATGCTGTTCGCCGATGGCGGTGTCGGTCTGGTGTCTGTTGGCCTGATCGCAGGGGCGGCCGAGTGGCTGCGACAGGGCAGACTTTGCCTGGTATCAAATGTTTCGTTGGTGCTCGAATTCCGTGTTGGCTTGTCGTTTCTCTGGGATTAGCGCTGTAGAATGAGACGCATTCGCAGTAAGGCGAGACGTGCCGGTATCCGAGCCCCAAAAGAAGAAAGGGTGCAAAAAGTCCAAGTGCTCGAAGTGGAAAGGCGGACAGTGCAAGTGCGGTCGGGGCTGATCCTGGTCGGCTGTTGCTGAGGGTGTGGCGGCCTGCCCTTGAGCTCACCTGAAAGGTCCGTCCGTGCGTTAGACGAGAGCTAAATCCGCACTTTCCCGACTTCAGCTCTTAGAGGAGCGCGTCCGGTGCCAACCAGGATTGGTTGACGCGTGAAAATTTCAACGCGGATTCCACAACGTGCCACCGCAATCACGGCTCTGCTGGCCACCAGAGTTGAGAGGATCACGGCAGCGGGCCAGCGCCAAGCGGTGAGCAAGCTGATGGTCTCGGCCATGGCGTGTTGGGTTGTCGTTTCTTTCTGCTTAGCAAGGGTTGGCCTTGGCTTAGCTGTGGCGTGCGACCAGGGTGACGGACGGGTTGCTTCCAGGCACGATGGATCACGCATCTCGATTCTCATGCAACGCATTGGCCTGTTGTTTGGGCTCGTCGTGCTCGTGGCCATGCCTGTCTCAGCGGCTGGTCTCTTGGAGTTGCTCGACAGCATGAAACCCGCCAGCGAACAGCGGTTGGTTCCTCAGCTGCCACCGGTGCCACGCATTCCCGGCCGAGGCAAAAACTGGAGCGGCGATCGGATGCCGAAGCAAGGTGTCCCGATTCTTGTGCTTGCCGGACATGCGGATTCTCAGCGCATGCATGGCTCCGGAACTCCAGGTCAGGCTGTTGGTGTCGGTGGTGCAGCCCCGATGCAAAGAGGCATCACCGATGAGTTGTATTGGAACCTGCTGACGGCAAAAGCTGTGGTGGCAGAGGGCACCCGCCAGGGACTGGAGATCACCTTTTACGACCCGGGTGTTCGCACGATTCGCAATGCAGAGGATCCCCGCACCAACTGGTCGGTGGGATACGACCATGCATCGAAAGGTGGATATGCACTTGAGATCCACTACGACGCTTATGCGCCCTACGGCATTGGACCGGGGGTGATCCCTGCAGTTGCCTTTGGTTTTTCAGTGATGGATGAAGCCTTAGCCAAAGAGTTCGGTGCCTACCCCTACGACTATCGAGGCATGCTCGGGGCTCCTCGTCGCGGTGTCTCCATGCTGGAAATCGGCCTGCTTGAGGGTTCCCTGGAGCAGACACTGCGTGATCCAAACCAAAGAGATGCCACGCTCAATCGCATTGCCAAACGGGTTGTGTTTGCTTTGCGTCAGGGGCTTGAGCAAGGAGCATCGCTGAAGGCCAACTGCACCGCTTCAGCTTCCATCAATGCAGCTTGTCGTTGACATCGGTATGAATCTCATCTTGCTCCGCGCCGATGATGCCTGGACCGGTGATCAGTTGGTGTGTCTGAGTGATCGGCGTGCGGACCATATCCGAGGCGTGCTTCGCGCCCAGGTTGGGGATGCTTTGCGTGTTGGCTTGGTGGGGGGGAACCAAGGCTGTGCTCAGGTTCAAGCCATCAATGCGTCAGGTGTTGTGCTTTCGGTGCAGCTCTCTGATCCACCTCCCTTGCGGCATCGCTTTGATGTGGTGTTGGCCTTGCCCCGTCCCAAAATGCTGCGACGCATCCTGCGCACCGTTGCGGAGTTCGGCGTGGGGCATTTGCATCTGATCAACAGTGCCCGCGTCGATAAGAGTTATTGGCAGAGTCCCTTGCTTGCAGACCACAAGCTCGAAGACGCACTGATGGCAGGACTGGAGCGATCGCGTGACACGATTCGGCCAGAGGTGCATTGTTACCAACGCTTTCGCCCTTTTGTTGAGGATCAGTTGCCCTTGATTTGTGCTGGTCGACCCTGTTGGCTCGCTGATCATGGTGCGTCTCTGGCGTTGAGCCAAACACCGCCAGGAGCAGCCCTTGTGATGATCGGACCAGAGGGAGGTTTTGTCCCGTTCGAGATCGACCTGGCTTGCGCCATGGGTGCCCAACGCGCGCATCTCGGAGAACGGATTCTCAGTGTGGATACAGCGGTTCCATCGGCTCTGGCGCAAGGGTTAGTGGCTGCCTGATGAACAGCTGCTTGATGAACAGCTGCCTCTGCGAGGTTTGCCGTTAGTTCCAGTTCAGATTGATTTCAATCTGTGGATCCAAGCTGCGTTTGACCGGGCATTGGGCGGCTACCCGCTGCAGTAACAGGCGTTGTTCGCTGTTGAGTTCGGAGGGAAGCGTCAGATGCACCGTCAGGCTTTCAACGCGGCGCGGACCGTCCTGGGTCATGCGTTTCTCAACCTCGGCCCGGCTTCCCTCCATCGACCATCCCCTGCTTTTCGCTGTGATGCCCATGATCGTGAGGATGCATGTGGCCAGTGCGGTGGCCAACAGATCGGTTGGAGAAAACTGCTCGCCAAGTCCTTGGTTGTCGACCGGGGCGTCAGTGCTCAGCTGAGCTCCCGATGCCGTGTGAATGGCTTCGCAGTGAAGGTTGCCGGTGTAGCGGCAGGACACGGTGGCCATCGACAGTTTGCTGCTGGCCTCATTCTTTCTCCTGGATGCTCGTCACGCTTCACGAATCGAATGACCGAATGACCGATCAACGGTTTGAAGGTGAGTTCTGATCAAGGCTCTTCGGGGTGTTTCGGCAGCCAAAACGACCGTGGCTTTGGCTGGATATCCTTGACTCCCACTAGGATTCAGGCACTTTGTTGTCTGTTGAATTGGACGCCGAAAGCCTCGCTGGACTCCAAGCCCTTGTTGCTGATGTGGGGATGGGCAATGTGATTGACGCCGAGTTGTTGGAGGGTTGTTCCGTTGAAGCCCATGAGCTGGATGAGATGGATGAAGCGCAGTCCGCGAACGTGGCAGCCCATTGCTTTGGCGTGCTGTTCGACCATCGTGTCCAAGACAGTGTTTGCACTGAGGCGGATGGTGGTTCTGGGGTTTGGCGCGGATCCTTGGACGGTTTTGGGTACGTGATTCGTCGGGATGAGCTAGGCGATTTGGTGCTCGATTTCTCTGCGCCTGCTTGATGGGCATTGATGAGCTTCGGCAGGACTTATCCGGGCGTCTCGGTAAGCGTGTGGCATCGCTGCTGACGCGCGATGGCGATCCTGTTTCGGACATGGTCGACCTCTACCAACCTTCTCCTGCGGGCTTTGGAGGACGTTTGGTTTTGCGGGATGGAACGGAGATGGCCTGGGAGCTCTGGCATGAAGACCAAGACGTTTGGAACTTTCATGCGTCGGTGCTGCGTGAACGCTCTCAATGATCGTTGCCTGATCACGGAAGGCTCACTCCGCTCTTCCGTTGATCATGTCGTCCAGGTTTTGCATCCATGGGTTGCTGTTCTGCCAAGCCTGGTTCGGTTCGCAGCAAAGGCAGGATTCACCTTCATCACAGGCGTTGGAAGCGCGCTGTTCTGCATCCAGTTTCAGCAGTTCTTTGGTGTAAGGCGCCCTAAGGTCCCACTCGCTCCAAGTTTTGACACCTTGCTCATCCACATCTTCAGGAAAAGCAATTTGAAGGTGAAGCCAGCGTTTCTGGCTGACTGGTTTGAAACTCACCAGCCAGTTTTGGTCAGGATCTGATCCCAGGTCTCGAGCGGCAGTCAACATTGCATCCATGGCGGTTTTCGCCCCGGGGTCACGTTGCTCTTGCCACTGACGCAGCGGTTTCATGCAGGCATCATCGGTGGCGACGCCCACGCGCAAAAGGCCGTTGGATCGGTCGGCAATTTCTTTCTCAGAGGCCATGGTTCGACGGATGCCATTGGCATCAGCCCAGCTGGGATAGGCCATCGGTTCATAGAACTCTGCTCTGGTGAACCAGACCACCGGTTGTGTTCGCGGATCCAGGCCGATGCAAAACGGTTGGAGTGCGCGTGTTTTGATCAAAGAAAGTAATCGAGTGGCCGTTGTGTAGTGCCAGGCAATCTCAATCTTGCGGCCAAATCCTTTCATTCGGCCAATGTAGATCAGGTGATGAGTTTCACAAAGGAATGAGAATCATTCTCGTGGCGAGTTTTGGCTGTGCCATTTTTTGAGGGTTTCCAAGCTTTGGATTAATAAAGAATGAATCTCGGTGCTTGGTTTGATTCTTTGTTGTGTCTTTGCAAGGGCGACAAGAGGGTGATAATTGATTTCCATTGGGATAATGAATGATGTCCACCGCCTTGCGTTGTGCTTGTTCGAAGTGCGTTTGTGAAGTCGAGCCGTCGACGGCTGTTGTGCGCGATGGTCAACACTTCTGCTCGGATGCCTGTGCAACGGGGCATCCCAATAGGAGCCTTGTCATGGCACTGGTTCATGTGGATGCAAGTGCTCAGATTGAAGCTTCAGTTCCTCTTTATCAATGCCCTTTTATTGCTTCAACGCTTCGATCTCAAGGGAGCAATAGGTGCCATCGGGCGTCTTGCCTTGGTCTCGCAACGTCTTCACTTCTAAAGCTGCCGCGCGGACATCGGCTCTGAAAATAGGATCGGTATGGAGTTGTGCCACGGCAGCCGAACCAATGGTCTGGCCGGCTTGTATGTCACTGAACCAATGCACGTTGCAGATGCTGCGACTTCTGCCGTATTCGAGTCCGCGTGCCAACAATTGATCACGACGTTCGGGTGTTATTTCACTGAGCACCAAAGCCCAAGCCCAGCCGGCTGCGGTGTGGCCTGATGGATAAGACCCGTCATTTCTGAGGCCCTGTTCATCCTCAGGGGTGCAAATGGGCTGGTTGTTGATCGTGAACGGTCGAGCTCGTTGGTAGTGATTTTTCGCTTGATAAGTGGCTAGACCCGCATCGGTGAGCATGCGGTGGAGCAAGGTGTAAAGACGCGGTGTTTCCTCTTTGGAGATGGGAAGGCCCAAAGCGCAGGAATAAATGGAAGCCGCAGCGGGGAAATGCAGGTCGGCATCGCGTGCAGCTAAGTCCCAGCGCGGCGTGCCTCGCAACGGAAACGTGGCTTCAGCCTCTACGACATCCAGCGCGTTGGCAGCGGAGCCGGATTGAGGTGGAGCTGGCAGCAGTTCAAGCGAATTCGGCAGTGAGCTCGAAGGCAGATATCCCTCCAGCAGCCCGTGTTTCCACTCCTTGGGATTGTCGGGAGAACCAACGTTGGCTTCGCAATATTGTGCTGACTCTGCTGCAGCGGCACCTTCCCAGAGGGTGATGGTTGCGGCAATGGCAAGGATGCTGCTGACAATGCGGGGTAAAGCCATGCTCTGGTACTTCACTGTGTTCTCAGTAGCAATGCCTTGCTGCATTGCCGACTCATCCCAGTGAATCAGCAGAGATCTCGCAAAAAAAAAACGCCCCTCTTCCCAGGGGCGCCGTCCGTGTCGTGGCTGTATTTAAAGCCCAATCTCTGGCTTAGCCAAGCGCCCACCCATGACCAACCATGACTCAATCGTTGGATCAGGCGTTGCCGCCCGTTTGTGTTTCCTACTCAGCCAGCCAGCGGGTGATGACGGTGCCGTCATACACATGGCCTGATGCTTCGACGACAGGTTTGGTGTCAGGCGCCATGAAGATGTCGTAGAGCACGTTTTCCGGGCCTTGAAACATCACGGTTGCTCGGGTTGGGTCGTCATGGCTGACGCCGATGTAGAAGATCGAGACCCCCATCGCCTTGAACATGGCTTGCTGCTCTGGCGCATGCATGTGGGTGCGATAGCTCTCAAACGTTGTGCTGAGCTTGAAGTCCAAAACCGTCGTTTCCGTCATGACATGAAGCGATACCAGGGAAATTGGACCACACCCTGTCAATGAATGGTGTGTTGGCGCTGTAGAGGGATGGCCACCATGCTGAGTGTGGTCTGTTGATTGGATCAATTCGCTTCAATGGTGAAGCCCATTGGCCCTGTTTTCTGCGTCCATGACTGCGCACCGTTCCTTGACCTCTTTGTCGTTTCCTCAAGCTGTTGGCAGGGTTGGAGCGTTGTTGCTGTCCACGTGTCTTTGGTCCACCCCGCCCGTTATGGCGCATGGCACCAGCGGTGGACCGGTATCCATGCCCAACACGATGCATGCCGACGGTCCAGAAATCACGGTGTATCGCTCAGCCAGCTGCGGTTGCTGCACCCAGTGGGGTGAGCACCTTGCAGCAGCTGGGTTCCGCATCGATGACCAGGTGACGGAAGCCATGGATGGTGTCAAAGAGCAGCAAGGCATCGCTCCTGATGTGGCGTCCTGTCATACGGCTCTGGTTGAGGGCTACGTCATTGAGGGACACGTGCCCGTCGCTTCGATTCAACGGTTGTTGACTGAGCGTCCTGAGATTCGAGGGCTCTCGGTTCCAGGCATGCCCATGGGCTCTCCAGGGATGGAGATGCAGGGAGTGGAGACCGAGCGTTTTGACGTCATGGCCATCGCCCTTGACGGCAACCTGTCGGTGTTTGATCGCTACTGAGATCGAAGCCGCAATGCAACGTCAACGCTGCGGCTTTAACAACATGGCGAGGCCTGACGCAGTCACCACGATGGTGAGGGCTCCAAGCAGGATGGGATACACCGGTTGGAGATTGATCCAACCGAACCGGCCCGTGTGCAGCTTCAGTAACCAGAAAGCGTCAACCCCCTGCTCCAACAACAGGCTGTAGAGGGATCCCGTGCTAGCGGTGATCAAGAGCGGTAAGGCTGCGATCGGAACAAGCCAGCGATGCAGCCGTCGTGCTTGTCGTTGAGAGGCTGCTCTTGGTTTCATTGCTTCCGTAGCTGCTGGTGCAGCTCCTGTTCATTGGCACAGGGCATCCAGCGGTTGTTGTTTTGATGCGTGGTGCTGCACCCCAGCTGATCAGCTCTCTGTTGAGCTTCGACTTGCGTGGCATACATGCCTCTGCCATGGGTCTGGCCTGGAGAGCTGCTTAAAAGCAGGACGATTAGCGAGACGACCAGTGTGCAGAAAGCCATGATCTCGACTCCGTGATCTACAAGCCTTCGCAGTGTTCGACGGCTTTCAGATAATTCATTTTGCCTGGGCTGCGCTGACCCTGGGGATTGATGGCCGCCCGCATGTCGATTTGGACGTTCACACACCGGTTGTAACGGTGGGTTTTCACCGCCTGGGGAATCAGCAGGATGGCAATTGAGATCAGACTGAAGCAGCTAAGAGCAGCCAGCAGCGAATACACACTGGTCTGTGTGTTGACTCGCGCTGTCGATGGCTGCGTCCTGGTGTCCATAGGGCAGGGGATGAAAACTCAGCATGGCTCCTTGGAGTGACGCTTGAGCCGTTGGCTGTTCTTCGAGTTTGGCTTAACCAAACCCTCGTTTGCGTTGACCGCGACTCTTGCTGAGATCGAGGAACGTCAGGTGATCCGTGGCTGGGTCGTAGAGGGTGTAGTGATCGCCTTCACCGATGCCGATCACGCTGCGCTTCGGCACGGCCTGTGCGGCCTGGTGCTCACCGCTGTGATCGGTCACTTTGGAGCGAATCTCGCCGCCGGTCAGTTCCAGCCGGAATTGGTGACCGCTGCGGGCCGTAAACAGACGGTTGACGTCGAGGCGTGTAAGCCGATCCATCAGGATCAGCGGGGAAGTGGTCTCCGTTAGGCGATCAGCAACATCGGCTGAGCTGCCGTGGATGAGCGCACAGTCGAGTTCGATGAATCCGAATTGCAGCGATGCCAGCCAACCGAGATGGTCGGGATCCACGGCTGCCAACAAGTTGGCGAGTGATGCCTCCCCCTCGTTTTGTCTCAGAGCATCGGCCTTGCGCTCACCGCGGTACCCGCATTCAGCCAACAACTGGTCGTCTCTCCAGCCATAAATGCAGTCCGGTGTGAGATCACCTGGCTTGGGTCGCCTCAACCGATCCAGTAGGGCATTGCAAGAGGTGCAAGCTCCCACCAGGTCACCCAACACAAACAAGCTGGCAACGTCACGCTGACGTTTGAGATCACGTTGGATTCGCTCATAGAGATCAAGGTCTCCGTTCAAACCACTCACCAGTGCCCAGCGTTCCATTAGCGCTCACACACGTGGCTGGCATCGTCGGCTCGTTCGGCGTACTCGAAGCCGTGGCTGAGCCTCCAGGCAAAAACCTCGGGAAGTCCTGCTTCCACAATCGCGCGGCAAGTTTTGTCGACGTCGTACGCCACTTCACGGATGTCTACCTCTCCTGTGGCGTCGTTGTGAACGACATAGGTGGCTTTGGTGCTGCCATGGCGTGGTTCACCGACGGATCCTGCGTTGACGATGCGGCGCATCGGCAACGAGAGCTCTTGTTCCATGGCCGGTTGGATCTGATTGCCTTGTTGAACCCTCACGCGGATGCTGCCGCCACTGAGCTCTCTCACGTAGGGCTGATGGGTATGCCCGCAAAACAGGGTTTCTGCCCCGGCTGTTTCGACACGTTCCAGTGCGGCGAAAGCATTCATGTCAGGCAGTAGGTATTCGTGCTGGCTGTTGGGACTGCCATGAACAAACAGCGATGACCCTCTGCGCAGCGTCATGGGTAGTTCAGCCAGAAAAGCCCTGTTGGATTCCGTCAGGGTTGCGGCTGTCCAATGATGCGCACGGTGGCCGCGGCGTTCGGCCAACTGGGAGGGATAGCTGCATTCGCAGGCATTTAAACCATCGATGATGTCTTCGTCCCAGCAGCCTTGGCAGGAGGCAATCCCCCGCTCTCTCACAAGCTCCACCACTTCGTTGGGTTGTGGCCCATAGCCCACCAGATCGCCCAGGCAGGTAATGGTGTCAATTCCTTGAGAATCAATGTCCTCGAGCACCGCCTCAACGGCCGCCAGGTTGGCGTGTAAACAGGAGATCACTGCATGGTTCATGGTGAATCAGCTTTGGGTTGAGGATGCGGGAATTTGTTCTTGGCGGTGGCGTTGCTGCAGAGCCATCACGTCGTCGCTCAGCAAACAGTCGTCAATCGTGGCTTGGATTCCGCGTGGTTCAAGCGCTTTGCCTTGGACGACCAAGGCAGAGGGTCGATCCGGCCGTTCGGAGTCTGGAGCGATGCCGTCTAAGGGCAGAAACTGTGACTCCTTTTGACTGACCATCCAGTTGCACAAAAACGCGCGACCATCTGGGAGATTCATCAAGCCTTTGGCGCGATACACATCGCCGTAGGCTCCATTGACGAGTTCAAACCAGAAACTGCTGAGGCTGTTGGGATCCCAAACGCTGCGCTGGAGGTTGATGTGCCAGGCCTCAAGTTTGTTGAACTCCAGAGTGTCGTGAGTCGGCAACACCGAATCTCGGCCAAAGTGCAAGGTCTGATCCGGTTTCAGGCGGAGTGCATCGAGTCGCTCACGGACGCTGGCCCCGTAGCCATCAAGGCCCAGCGTTTCTGGAACGCGAAACTGTTGAACCTCAATCAAGGTGAGTTGGGCTTCACGATGAAGCTCTTCACCTGATTCTGAGGGCTGGAGCGAAATCAGTTCAGGGATCTGATCCTTGAGCCAAGCCGGATCGATCCCGCCATCGACACCTTGTTCCAGCCCCTCAGAACGATCTCCTTCCAGACGCAGGAAAGCGCATGACCCCTGATGCTGTCTCAAGGTTTCCAGCACCCATGTGGTTTTGCCGCATCCGGGAGGCCCTGAGACCAGGCACACCTGACCCATAGAACAACCTTGACCTGGGAGCGAGAATCATTCTCATAATGGCCTGCTGGATGCCTGGCCGTCCACTCCTGCCGTAATGGACTCTGGCAGCATTGGGCACAGGCTGGGGCTGCGACCCTCGCTATGGTCGTCGTACGTCGGGTGCCCTCTGATGCAGGCAATGGAGTTTTTTGCTCTGGTGCTGGTGAATCTCGCTCTTTTGATTCACCTCTCGGAAAAAGCGTCCGGGTGGTGGAAAGAACGCCGCCGTTTGGATCGGCTCGTTAACGATCATCCGGAGATGAAGGGAATTCATCCCGATGAGGAAAGCCTGTTTATTTTTGAAAGTGATGACTCACTCAAAGCATTAGTGCTGGGCAATGATGAGCCTGGCACCAGTGAACCCTTTTATGTTTCTGATGAGGATCTTGATCAGGACTAAGTTTTAATCTTATTTTTAGCGGCTTGTGTTGACTGATGGCACTGTTGTTGAGCTGGATTTCAGTTTTGCCACAAAAGGTGCGTGAAACCAATTCTTTTAAATCGATTCAGTGACTGCTTGGAGTCACTTTTGGAACAATTTTTATGCCGATTGATGTCATTATGAATTGCGGGCTCGATTGGGTCTGCCGCGGATAACTTTCCCTTGGCCAAGCGAGAGCCCTTGAGGCAAACCTGAACCAACGTCGTAACAACTTAAGCAGTATGTTAATGAATCATGCGACTTTTTCATGCACTGATTTCGGTTCAGATGTTGTGCGGTGCGCAAAGATTTGCATCCAATTCCTGGTTTGATCTCAATTGGTTTCAACGTTTAATGCTTGTTGACAAGGATGCGTAGACGTTTGTAGAACTGGTCACTTTTGGTCTTTTCGCCTATATTTGGCATACGAGAAAAAGTCGTACCATGAAAAAATCTCTGCGCTTTTTTTGGGGTATTGCTCTGGGTCTTTTGATTGGTTTGACATCATTCTCCTATGCCCACTCTGCCGAGACGTTGATTGCGCTCGGTTTAGGAGAAGAAAAAACCATCATTCCACTTGAGGAACAACCGTTTTATGACCAGCTTGAAATCTATGACTCAAACTGGGATCAGTCCTATCTCGGTAAGGTCACAGGGTTTACTCCTCAGCAGACACTTTTGCGTTTTTATGCCGTAATGGCGCGGGTTGGTGAAATTATTCGAGACGTCGGTCAAAAAGCAGATGAAAGTCCAGGGATGCTCTGGAGTGAGAGTGTTCGTGAGGAGATCAAAGAAGCTGAAGTGCTCTTCAGAGTTGCGAAGAGAACAATGGATGATTCATCCATCCCTGAGAGTATTCGAAAGGACACACTGGAAGAATCCGTATTGAAGCTGAAAGAAATTCTTGACTATGCATTTACTCACTCAAGAGAACCAATTGATATCCCTAATATTAAGAACCAAACGGATTGGACCATCCCTGGGACTGCAATCACATTGACGCGTTCAGTCCAGAACGATAATGGAAACCAAGATTATTTCTTCTCACAAGAAACGCTCGAAAATATTAATAGAATGTATGCATTTGTCAGGCAAACATACGGCGATACGACTGCTGATGAAATTATTTCCGAAAATCCCCTTGCATCGCCAAAGATTTACCAAGATTTCTCCTACTCTCCGGGATATCTTGTTCCTCCAAAGTGGTATGTGAGCTTGCCCGAAGATATAAAGCTCTTCTTGCAAATCCCCTTCGGAGAGCAAAGTCTTCTTCAATATTTGATGGCGATTCTGCTTGCGTCAATTTATTTTCCGCTTGTCATGGCTTGTCTTTTCAAGCTTTTGAACACTTACAGGTTGAATGTTGATAGCTCTGGCAATCTTTTGAATCGATTTGCCAACCGTCAAATTGAACTTTCTTGGAGACGCTTTTATCTTGCCCTTCCAATTGGTCCGCTATCGATGATTGCAAAAACCATCGTGGCAAATCGAATCAATTTTACTGGAGAAGCATTACAAAATTCCAACTCATTTTTTGATGTGGTTACATACATTTCGTTTGGCGTTGCCATTGTGTTGTTTTTTGAGGCAATGGCTGGTTCGAGCGCAGTTTGGGTGATGCGCTTCAGAGGGAGTCAATCAGAATTGGAAAAGCGTCGTTTGCGTAATCTAATCCTTCCCTTTTCGCGATTTTTTGGAGCCATTGGTGCTGTGATTTTGCTTTATCAGCTAATGCTAAGACTGGGCATGCCACCTAATGCAGTCATCGCGTTCTCGGCTGTACCAGGATTGGCGGTAGGTTTGGGCGGATCGCGTCTACTTGGTAATTTATTTGCAGGAATTGCCATTCAGTCTGACCGTCCTGTTCGAGTTGGTGAGTTTTGCAAAATTGGTAATGAAATGGGTTTTGTTTCCAGGATCGGATTGCGATCGATTGACATGATTACATTGTCTGGACGAATCACGATTCCGAACAACAAAGTTGAAGATGAAATTATCAAAAACTTTTCAGATCGGAAGCAGAATTCTGGACTATCTGAGCACTCGATTAGTCAGGGCATTGAATTGAAGATGGATCTCCCCAGTGGTTTGGGAGTTGGTCAGCTCAATGCCATTGTAGAGCGCACTCAAGATTTGATCCAAAACAGTAGTCGTCTTGATTCGCCAGTCGTAAGTTTCAGTGAAGCGGGGAGCAGTGGTGCAGCACTGACTGTCTTTGCCAAGGCTTCATCTGATAATTGGAAGGATTATCTCCAGCTCCAGCAAGATTTAATCGCTCAGATCAAAACGATTATTGCTGTTGTCAATAATTTCAAACATTCTGTGAGTATTGCTTATGACACTCCAAGTGATAAGCGAAGGGAAATACCCAGCATCATTCGCGATGTTGTTGAATCAGATTCACAATTAAAATTGGGTGCATGCAGATTATCAACATTGTCTGACTACAGTCTTGATTTTTCTTTTATGGTTGATTCGACGCACGAGGATGCTGGATCATTCTTTGACTCGATTTCCAGAATGAAGGAGGGAATTCTTCAAGCTTTCGAGGACCGTCAGATTGAAATTCCTTTCCCGACTTCGGTTGAAATTCAAAAATAATAGTCTTCAATTTATTTCTCCAAAAACACGTTTAAAAGGTTGTCTTGCAATTTCTTTCTTGGCTTTAGGAATTTTATTGAATTGTCTGCTTGATTGAGATTTTTAAGACTTCGTCTGGAGTCTAGGGTTTCATTTGGCCGATGTCAGCTGTTGTTTGAATTGTTTTTTTAGCCATGGGGTTCTGATGTTGTTTCTCTTTCACCCGTAAAAATGCAATCAATGCAATCAATATTTTTTTGGATCGATGTGTGGAAGGCCAATCAAGCCAGTCCTTTCACGCTTCACCGTTTTCGATCAATTTTGAAAGGCAAGTGAAGACCCGTGTGACTGTTGCTGACGGTCATGCCCCATCGGGTGTGGTGGTTTGATGCATGATTTCGATCACCTCGTCAGCCAGGGGTTGACTTTCTTCGGCAGGAATCAGCACTTCGAGGTAGGCAGCTCCTTGCAATTCATTGATGGCGGCCAATGATTGCTCCAGTTCAGCGACGGTTGCAGCCCTACCGCACCACCATCCTTGGCATCCCAGTGCTGCAGGAATGTCTGCATAACGCCAAGGTGGCAACGTGTTGTAGGCATGCCCGGTCTCACTGATCAAAGCCTCCACCCCATAGAGACCGTTGTTGAGCACAATCACCACGGGGTTGATGTGCGTGAAACCCATGACGCCGATCTCCTGCACCGTGAGTTGGTGCGCTCCATCACCGGTGACCAGCACGACGCGTCGCTTTGGTTCTGCTAGAGCGCATCCCAAAGCTGCTGGTGTTCCCCATCCAATTGACGACCAGAGGGTTTGACTTTCCATCACGACGTTTGCTGGTAGTCGCAGGGCATTTAGTTTCAGGAGGCACGTGCCTGTATCGGACACCAAGATGTCGTTGGACCGAAGAAATCGCTGCAAGCGGGGGTAAAAGCTCGCTGAATCGGAGGGGTGATGCTGCTCCCCCTCAAGGGGCAGGATCGGCTCAGGCTGGACGGGGCGATGGTCACCCCACAAAGAGTGTTGTGTTGATGAAGTCTCCAAGCGCTTGGTGATTCCCGCCAGCACATCACTGATGCTGACGCTTGTGAACACTTGATCACCGGCTTGGACCCAGTCGGCATGCAAGGCAATGATTGTCTTGGGATCGAGTGATCCACTCCAGAGCCCTGTGTTCAGATCCTCCAGAACCAAGCCGCCGAAGTCGATCACCAAATCGGCGTCTTCCACCACGCTGCGCAAGGCTGCGGGTGTTGACCGACCACCGTTGTACATCCCTAAGAATGCAGGGTGATCCTCGTTGAGCAGTCCCTTGTCCATGGGCGTTGTTGCATAGGCCAACCCCGACGCATTGAGAAAGTGTTCGAAGGCCTTCACCAGTCCGAAGCGCTTTAAGGTGATGGTTGGCAGCACCACTGGCTTTGATGCTGAAGCGATTCGCTTTTCGAGGAGATCGAGGACTGCTTCGAGTTCTGCTTCCACACTGGCGTGTTGATGAATCGCCCCAAGAGGAGAGCCTTGAATTGGCGTCCCCGTGATTGGCATCAGGGCGAGATCCATTGGAAAGGTGAGATAAGCCGGCCTGGATTCCTCCAGAGCCTTGTCGATCACGCGCTCCAATTCGACGACAACATTGTCGGGGGTGAGCCTTGCACTGACGCAACTGGCGGAGGCAGAAATGGCTTCGAAGCGGTCATAAACACGATCGCCGAGGGTGTGATGGCAGATCAGTCCTTGGCGCACAATCCTCAGGCTTGGTGTTCCGACTAGATGAAACACGGGTAGTCGCTCTGCCATGGCACCCATCAGGCCATTCAGTGCACTGAGTTCACCCACTCCATAGGTGGTGCAGACCATGGCCGCTCCCCGGCGCCGGGCGTAACCATCCGCTGCGTAAGCCGCGTTCAGCTCATTCGCAGATGGCACCCAGCTCAACCGGGAGTGCACTTCCACGGCATCGTTGATGGGAAAGGAGTAGTCACCGGGCACTCCAAACACGTGACCGATGCCGAGGTCAGCGAGACGATCCAGGGCATAAGCCACCACCGAAGGCTTCATGTGGCCTTTTTGAACAACCATGTGTTGATTCTGAGGCTGGCCGCCTGATCGAGCCATCGGCCAGCTCGATGCAGTCACGACGCACTGGTTTTGACACGGCGGACGTGTTTCCCACCCTCAGGGTGTGTCCTGTCTCCAACCGCGTGCCGGACGACGAGAGCATCGATCAGCGTTGGTCTGCCGTGACGGCCAGAAGCCACTTGTTCTGGTGCTTTTCAAGTCGATGCCTTGTGGAAGAAGCTGCTGGGATTAGAGGGTCCACCTTACTGACGGGAGCCTCCGGTTTGGCCACACGTGCCATTCAGCACCGGAAGGAGGTGGTTCGACGAGCCGACAATCAACTGCAGCGGTTGGGTGTTCAGTGTTTCCAGTGAATTGCTGCTTTTGGGTGGTAATGATCCTTGGCCTCTAATTTCTAAGACTATTGATCGAAATAAAGATCATTTTCTGATCGCATCTTGTTTTGAATCAAGCTGTTTTGATTGTGTCGGTAAAGCATTGCTTGGTTGGGTCAATGATAAAAAGAGTTCGATGCCAAAGTGGATCCAGCAACAATCATGATTATGAAATAAGAAACCGCCGTTGGATGAATGCTTCGTCGCTCGTTTTTGCAATTGGGTGTTCTGGCCAGTGTGTTTGGCACTGCCAGTCTGGAGCTTTTCCAGACAACGCGTGCGAAGGCTCAGTCCGCCTGGGAACGGTTCATCAGTCAGCCAACGTTTCAGCGGCCGCGCAATGCCGAGACCGTTGTTCTTGAAGTCACATCCGCACCATTGACGGTTCTGGGGCGGTCAGTTGTGCGTGGTTGCATTCGCCAGAGGAACGGCCAGCGGGGGTACACCACGTCACAAGAGCAAGGGATCAATCTCGAACTGATCAACCGATTATCTGTTCCGACAACAGTGCACTGGCATGGATTGATTCTTCCCAATGCCATGGATGGAGTGCCCTTCGTCACGCAACCACCGATTCCTCCAGGGAAACGCCAACGCATCCACTACCCGCTGGTGCAAAACGGCACCTTCTGGATGCACTCGCACTACGGCCTCCAAACCCAGAGCTACGTGGCTGAGCCGTTTGTCATCCTTGACGAAGAGCAGGAGCAATGGGCTGATCGAGCGATCACGGTGATGCTCAGAGACTTCAGCTTCACTCCCGCCAACCAAGTTCTCCAAAACGTTGTTGATGGTGAGCGCGGTGGCGCTACAGCCATGGCCAAAAGCCTGGCCACCTTCAACTGGAAAGACTCCCGACCACTGTTGATGCAGCAGTGGGATGAGAAGCGTCAACGCTTCTGTTGGACACGAGAGCAAGGGGTCCTGATGATGGCCCCCGATGTGATTTACGACGCGCTTCTGGCCAATGAGCGCAGCCTCGACGATCCTGAAATCATTGACGTTCAACCTGGCGAAACCGTTGCCATCCGCTGGATTGCAGGTGGCGCCTTCATGAACTATTTCCTCGACTTGGGCGAACTCGAGGGTGAGCTCCTCCGGACTGATGCCAACCCAGTGGAGCCAATCAACGGCTCGGTTTTTCAACTCGCTCTAGCCCAGCGGTTGACACTGCGGGTGACCATGCCCGAGACCCCAGGGGTGTTTCCTCTCCTGGCTTTGGGAGAACGCAGCAATCTGCGCTGTGGTGTGGTGCTGCGCAGCAATCCATCGCTGGGCCTGCCTGATCTGGCGCCGCAAACGGATCAGTGGACCGGTGCTCTTGATTTCACGCAGGACAAGAAACTTCGCGCACAAAAGCCTCTTGCATTACGGTCTGCGGATAACACGATTTCTATTGCATTAACTGGCCCTGCCCCCAAGTACACCTGGGGGTTGAACGATCGTTTTTATCCCTACCGAGATCCGTACTGGGTTGAACGAGGTCAACGGGTGGAGATGGTGATTACCAATCCCACGCCGATGGGCCATCCGATGCATCTGCATGGCCATGAATTTCAGATTCTTGAGTTGAATGGTGAGCCTTTGTCCGGTGCTCTGCGTGACACTGTGATGGTGCCAAAAGGTGGTTCATGTCGCATTGCCTTTGACGCCAATAACCCAGGAGTTTGGGCCTTTCACTGCCATATCGCCTATCACCATGTGCGCGGCATGTTCAATGTGGTTGCGTATCGCTCGGCTGATTTGCGTTGGTGGGATCCAACGGGTTTCAGCCATGAACAGCTGCTTTTCTGATGACTGCCCATCAACGCTCCGCTCAACACGGCGAAACTGCGATGCCGTGCAGTGGAGTTGTCGAACGCAGTGTCAGAGCCGCCAGAGGCCTTGGCCATTAACGGGCTGAGAAACGACGGATTGAGAAGAGATCGGCGGTGCGCTGCTCTGCTTCGGACATGTCTCGATAACCCAAGAGTGGAGCTGCAAGGGCAGCAGCTGCAGAGAGCGAAGCTTGCCCCCAGGCATTGCATCCGACCATGTAGCAAACGCAGCTCTCGGGATCTGTTTTGCCAATCAGGGGCATGAAATCAGGGGTTTCTGAGTAAATGCCGTAGGTCGCTGGATAGTCTGCGCCAAATTCCAGATAAGGGTATTTGGTCCAACCCCATTGAGCCAGACGCCCACACCGTTGTTTTGCGCGGGGGCTCTTGAGACCGCTGTAGTGATCTTCGCCACTAATGCGAACAAAGTTGTTTTCTACGCACCAATCGTGAGTAAAGCCAAGTGTGAAAAAGTTGGCAGAATCTGGTGCATCCATCCCACCTAATGGTCCGGGATCGATGTGAGGCAATGCCGCCAGATAGCTGTAGCGAGGTATGAGGATGCCTGCGAGTTGTTTGTCAAAGAACATTCCACCAGTGGCGACGATCACTTGTTTTGCTTCCAAGTATTCACCATCTTCAAGTTTGATAACTGCATGCGACCGCGAGTCATCGTTTTGTATGTCAACAACCGGTGAGCATTGATCCCTCAATGTGAGGGAACCGGTTTTTAATGCAGCATCCAATAGGGATTTTGCGAAGGATACAGAGTCAATGCGTGCATCCTGCGGGAACCAGATTCCTGCGACATAGCCGGCGGACGCCCCATGGGCCGCGATCACGCGTTCTTCGTCCCACCATTCACAAGGACAACCCAGACTCTGCAGAAAATTGAATTCCTGCCGGAGTCGTTCAGATCGATCTGCCTCGCAGACCATTAACGATCCATTTTGTTTGACTTGTTGGTCTGGATTTGGCAAAAATTTTCTTGCTAAATCCAGTTCTAGTTTTAAGCCGTGCTGGGCAAGTTCAAGGTAGGTCTTTACACCGTCCCAACCAAACAAGTCGGCAATACCATCCAACATTTCGTAGGGCGGCAGCGTGACAATCATCTTGATTGTCCTCGGTCCATTCTGCCCTCCCTCGAAAACCCTCGTCCCGCTGTAGTGCGGAACAAATGTTTCTTCGTCAGGCTGCGTCAGTGGTGTGCCATTGGCTACTTTTCTGGCCTCTGTGCGGCCCAACCCAGGGGTGCCCATGTCAAGGCACAGGATGTTGCTGACTCCGGCTTGGGTTAAGTGGTAAGCGGCTGCAGCACCGGTGGTTCCAGCTCCTACAACAACGACGTCGTAACGGTGGCTCATTGTTTAGGGTCTGTTTCTAAACGTCTTAGCAGTGCGATTGCTCGTTGAACAAAGATTTGGATTTACTTCCTTTTTGTTGTGTTTTGACGACGTTGCTCACGATCAAACCGTTGTAAGAATTGTGTATTCGGAATGTCTATTTCCCCATTCCTGTTCTTGATGGTTCGCGACTGCAGATTTCATCAACCTGATCTGTTGGCAATTTATGCTTGCGGCCTGGGTTTCACGGGTTTGGATCAAGGGTTCTGCATTGATGAGCAGAATTTCCCTCCAACGCTTCCTTAGTTCCTAAGGGTTGACATGGAGCGTGGCCTTGTTGGCCGCTTGAATACCAGCCTCAATCGCTCCTTCGAAATAACCGGGCCACCGACTCGAGGCTTCCGTCCCGGCCCAATGCACCCGGCCGTGGGATTGCTGCCATTGCTGGCCGTAGGTGGTCCAGGCGCCGGGTGATACGAAGCTGGTGAAGGCTCCGGTGGACCATGCCTCCTGGTTCCAGTTATGGATGATGAGTTCTTCGGGTAACCCGGCTTCAGGTCCCCAATAGGCCACAAGATCGTCCAGAACCGCCTGGCGTTGCTTGGCTGCTGTCATCTGCTGGAATGCCACAGCTTCACTGGCGGTGACGAAGGCAGCAAGGATCCCGGGAGTGCCGCTGGGAAGCGAGCTGTCGGCGGTGAGTTTCAGTGTTTTCAGGTTGCCGACAGCGAACCCATTGAGGTTTTGGCCTCGCCAGAAGGCCGATGGATAGATCGCGAACACCTTGATCATCGAACCCATGGGACTGCGCTGGAGGAAAGCGCGCATCTCAGCAGGAAGGTCTGGCTTGAAGGTGATCTTGTTCCGCAGTGGTGGTGGGATCGCGACGATGGCACTTTTCGCCTGAATTTGTTGATCATCGCCGACATGCACGGTCACGCCCACCGCGTTCTGATCAATTCCATGGACGGGTGAGTTCAGATGAATGAAGGGTCTCAATTCGTTGGTTAGCCGTTCGGCCACTTGGCCGGCGGCTCCATTCAGGAGCCATGCTTCCGGCCCTTCGTCCTGTGGGGCGACCGCTTGCGTCCAAGCCAGGTGAAGGATCGATGCGTCCCAGGGGTCAAATCCGCCTGATCCACCAACGACCGAGAGCCATTCCAGTTCGAAATCGCTGAGGCGGGATTCACTGTTGTTGTCGCACCAGGCGCGAATCGTTGTGCGGTCCAACTCCACAGCATTGGGAGCAGTCCAAGGGCGGTCAGGATCAATGGAGGCTGCAATGGCACGGAACGCCTGCATCGCTGACTTTGCCTTGGTGATCTGGTCCGCTGGTTGTCCAATCTGTTCGTCTTCAAAGAACAGAACCTTGTTAGAGGGTTCTTTGGCCAGGTCGGCTTCGACTCTCTTGCCATCCCACAGCAGCACGCCCTTGCCGTCGTAGTAACTGGGAAAGGTCTTGATGTTGAGTTCATCGACGAGGGCTTGAAAGCGGTGATGGGTGGCGCCTCCCCATTGGCCTCCAAGATCAATGACGGCACCGGTTATGGTGGTTTGGCGGATCATGCGTCCACCTGTTGTTGCCCTCGCCTCAAGAATGTGAACGCGTTGTCCTTTTTTGTGGAGTTCTCGAGCAGCAATCAGTCCGGAGAGGCCTGCGCCCACGATCACAACATCCACATCTTCGTGGTTAGACGCCGCATGACTGCTGTTGTGAAGCCCCATGGTGCCAAGGCCTGCAAAGATGATCTCCTTGACATTATTCGATCTCTTGCGTTTTGAGATCTTTTCATCTTGATTAATGTCTTCGTCGATTTTTCACGTGCTTTGCTTTTTCCCTCAAGTTCGTCATTCTTGAGGCAAATATTTTTGAACCGGTTGTCTTTAGTGTTTGGATCGTTCTGTGGCGATGTTGTCCGTCTTCTTGTTGGGGTCTGTGGTTACTGCGGCTACTCAGTTGTGGCTGATTGCAGTGGTTGTGCCGTGGTGATCCCTCGGTTATCTCGGTTGCTTGTGCCCCATGGCATGACGCTGGGTGAGTGCTGGTTAGCTCCGGATCTGGAATGGTGAGGTCGCTCATGGGAATTTGCAATTCCGATGGCTCGACGAGAAGAATCGCAGGAGCTTCGTTTGATGCCTGAAGTCAATGATGCTCAATCCCGTCTGAATCCCACTTACGTGAAGTCGGTTCTTTCGCCACGATCAGAGGAGGAGGTTCGGAAGGCGATCCTGACCTCGGCCGAGGCGGGCGATTCGATCTCCATGGCCGGTGGCAGGCATTCGATGGGAGGACAGCAGTTCGGGACTGGAACCGTGCATCTCGATCTTCGTGAAATGAATCGGATCGTTGCATTCGATCGTCGGAACGGTTTGATCGACGTTGAGGGTGGAATCATGTGGCCGGAATTGATCGGTTACCTCCACGCCAATCAGGACGGGAGTGAAACGATCTGGGCGGTGCGCCAGAAGCAGACCGGAATTGATCAGGTCTCCATTGCAGGCTCGCTCTCCTCCAACATTCATGGTCGGGGACTGCGATTCCCGCCTTTCGTTTCGGACATCGAATCCTTCCGGATCATCGACGCCAATGGACGCTTGAAGGTGTGCAGTCGAACCGAGAATCGTGAGCTCTTTGCCCTCGCGATCGGCGGCTATGGACTTTTCGGCGTGGTGACCCGGGTCACGATTCGACTGGTGCCTCGCTCCAAGCTGAAGAGGATGGTGGAGGTCATCGCGGTCAGGAATCTCATGCCTCGGATCGATGCGGCGATCGAGGAGGGTTGCATGTTTGGCGACTGTCAGTACTCGATCGACTTGCATGGTGGCGAGGAGTTTCATCCCGGAGTTTTCTCGTGTTACCGACCAGTTCCCGACGACACCCCTGTTCCTGCTGAGATTCGCCAGATGGCGGCGTCCGACTGGGCCGATCTCTACCGACTCGCGCGCACGAACAAGCAAAAGGCCTTTGCAACGTATAAGCAGTTTTATTTAGGTACGTCGGGGCAGGTCTACTGGTCGGATGCCCACCAGCTTTCAAACGTTTTTGAAGGCTATGACGCTGTGGTCTCCACCGATCAGGGGACCGAGATGATCACGGAGGTTTATGTCGACCGGGACTCACTGCTTCCGTTTTTGAGCGAGGTGCGTCAAGACTTCATTCGCCATGGCGTTGACATGACCTATGGAACCATCCGTTTCATCGAGCCCGACGAGGAGAGCTTTCTTCCGTGGGCGACGCGGAGAAGCGTTTGCATCGTTTGCAATTTGCATGTTGTGCATACGCCGGAGGGCATCAAGAAGGCCCAGGCCGATTTTCGCCGGATCATTGATCGGGTGATTGAGCACGGAGGGCGCTTTTATCTCACTTATCACGCGTGGGCGACGAGAGAACAGGTCGAGACGTGCTACCCGCGATTTTCAGAGTTCCTCGACGCGAAGCAGTTGCACGACCCCGAATGCCGCTTTCAAAGCGACTGGTATCGCCACTACGCGACGTTGTTCGGTCGGGAATGAACCTGTTTGTGCAGTTGGTGTGAATCCTGCGGATCAGCGCTGGGGGTTCTGGCCGCTGCTGTCACTTAGCTACCTGTTGCAGGAACAGTTCCGAGGGACTTGTCCCCGAGTTGACCCTGGAAGTGTGTGCATCTGGGCGTGATTGAGTGCCAGTGCCGTTTTTCAACCTTGAGCGGAGTTGTTGTGAGGTTCTGAGCGGATGGAATTCAGGTGATAATTTGAAACTTGGCGGTGAGGTCGTTGAAGTCGTAGTCGGGGTTTGAGATCTGGCTGTCGTCCTCAAAGGCAAAGAGGTTGCTACCGAGATTTTTGACGTGAGAGGAGCCGTAGGTGTGGATGTCACCTGCTGGATTGATCAGAACAGGTGCATAGAAGCCAGCGTCTGTTGTAGAGACCTTCCATTCAATGACCTTTTCCTGAACGCCAGTGGCGGTGATGATGCTGCCGCCAGGATTGATGATGCTGTCGTAGACGTTCTGATCAAAAGCCTCACCAGCTGTGTTGTCGTACCTGCCAACGGTGAACTCACCAGAGGATTGCTGGTTGAGCTTGACGAGTGCAAAGCGATTGATGAAAGAGCAGTCGCTGTTGAGAGTGATCTGGAGTGTCTGACCGTCTGCGGGGATGGAGGAGAGATCAAGGATGGCGTCGTGGATATTTTGTTGCTTGCTGGCTATGGAAGTGGCGCTGGGATCGGGAGAGGCGGAGGAATAGCTGATGTCGAGGATCAGATCATCGTGATCGCTATCGCGTGTGTTGTCGTTGAGGTGCAGCTTGTAGGAGCCATCACTTTGCTGGGTGATGGTGTGTTGTGGTGAGCTGTTGATGGGCTGGTTGTTGCTGGATTGCTGGAAGGAAATGGTCGATCCTTCTGGAATGAAGATGGCGTGATCACCGCAGTTTTTAGAGAACTGAGTGGCGCCGATTGACCCGAGGACGTTGTTGTTCTGATCGATGAGGATGAGGGTGTTCTGCAGGCTTGTGCTGGCAGAGAGGACCTTGAGAGTGAGCCAGAGGCCGTTGCTGGCACCAGTTGTGACGGAGAAGGAGTTGTTGTCGTTGAGGAGAAGAGTGTTGCCGGATTCTGTCTCGCGATTTGAGTCGTTATTGGAGGTTGAGGCGTTGTTAGATGTTGAGCCGCCAGAGGACGAGATCGCTGCAACGGTCGAGTTGTTGGTGACGGATTGAGCGCTCAGGGTCGCGGCGTCATTGCCGCTGGAGTCTTGAACCGCATTGGCATCGTTAGAGCTTGTGGGATCGCTATAGGCAACAGTGATGGTCTCCGATTTTTTGATGGTGTTGGTGAGAGTGAGCTCAACGGTGGAGCCGGAGATTGCAACCGCAGTGACGGCATTGGCTACCCCGCCGGAGCTGACTGTGAAGGCAGAGGTGGAAGCTGTTGTTGAGGAGAGCGTTTCGTCGTAAGTGAGGATGATCTTGGTGCCGTTGTTGTTGGTGGCAGCTGAGGAGAAGGTGGGCGCAGTGGTGTCGAGACTGAAGACCCTTACGTGTCCAGCACGAACACCAGTTCCAGGTCCAAGCCCATGGTTGTAGGGGGCACCGATAGCAACGGCGCTGCCATCGCTGGAGAGGGAAACGCTGACGCCGCTGTTGTCACCAGCGGCTTCTCCATCGATATCGCTACCGAGTTGATTCCAGGAAGAGGAGGCTGAATCCCATTGGTAGATGCGTGTATGGCCAGCACTAGTTCCATTGCCATCGTTGTGGTGGGCACCGATGGCAACGACGCTGCCATCGCTGGAGAGAGAAACGGTGCCGCTGTAATCACCAGCGGCTTCTGCATCGATATCGCTACCGAGTTGATTCCAGGAAGAGGAGGCTGAATCCCACTTGTAGATGCGTGTATGGCCTGATTGGCTGCCATTCGCATTGTTTTGTGTGGCACCAATGGCAACGATGCTGCCATCGCTAGAGAGAGAAACTCTTAGGCCGCTTCGATCACCATCGGCTTCTCCATCGATATCGCTACCGAGTTGATTCCAGGAGGAAGAGGCTGAATCCCACTGGTAGATGCGTGTATGGCCCTTATTTGAGCCTGTATGCCTGTTGCCATCGTTGTCGGGGGCACCGATGGCAACGACGCTGCCATCGCTGGAGAGAGAAACGCAGGCGCCGCTTCCATCGAAGGCGGCTTCTCCATCGATATCGCTACCGAGTTGATTCCAGGAGGAGGAGGCTGAATCCCACTGGTAGATGCGCGTGTGGCCCGAACGTGTGCCATTGCCATCGTTGTTGGCGGCACCGATGGCAACGACGCTGCCATCGCTGGAGAGGGAAACGCTGCCGCCGCTGTAATCACCAGCGGCTTCTCCATCGATATCGCTACCGAGTTGATTCCAGGAAGAGGAGGCTGAATCCCACTGGTAGATGCGCGTATGGCCCGAATCTGATCCATTGCCATCGTTTAACTGGGCACCGATGGCAACGACGCTGCCGTCGCTTGAGAGAGCAACCCCCCTCCTATGGCCGCTTCGATCACCAGCGGCTTCTCCATCGATATCGCTACCGAGTTGATTCCAGGAAGAGGAGGCTGAATCCCACTGGTAGATGCGCGTATGGCCCGAATCTGTGCCATTGCCATCGTTGAAGGGGGCAGCGATGGCAACGACGCTGCCATCGCTGGAGAGAGAAACCCTGTGGCCGCTTTCATCGCCGCCAGCCTCTCCATCGATGTCGGGGCCGAGTTGGGTGAATGACATCGCTACGCCTCAGCCGGATGAGCGCCCTGATCCCCCAGATCAAGCCTGCGATCAGGTTCAAAGGGAGATGCCTCGATGCCAGCATTCGACCCCCTGTACCAAGGGAGCAGCCTTGCTGATGCTCGTGAGGTAAGAAGCAAGTTCAGTCTTAATCGTTAACGATTATCGAGGCGGCACCGCACTTCTGCGACTGGCATGTGGTCCGATTCGAACGCGATTTGATCAGGCCATCACTCGGTTTCCTTCAGAGGCGTAAAGAGGCTGCTGAGACTTGGTTTCGGCTTTAGCGGTCTGTTCGATGCCGATGGCTGCTGGCCAGTTTCAAATCAACCGCTGAACGCACCGCCTCTAGGCAGAATCGTGGATACGGAACCTGAATTGCGTGGCTGCGAGCGGCATCCAATCTGAGGACCAAAGCTGGCCTTGGTGGCCGCTGCTGCCGCTTAGCGTCTAGTTACGGGAATAGGTCTTAGGGGCTTGTCCCTGAGTTGCTCTGGAATTTTGTGCAACTGGACTTGATGGTGTACAACTCCCAGGGAGCTGACATCGCTTGAACCCTGCTCTACAGGAGATGGTCCAAGACCACCTGCCTGTAGGCATCCAAGTCGGGCACTTCAACCCCATAAACCTTGGCCCGGTCGTCCCAGCGCCGCAGTGCCATGGCATTGTTCATCCCCCCAATTCCAAGAGACGCATCGCTTCTGAACGGCTCAGTTCTCCACCCTGCACAGCGAAACTGCGTTTTGATGCATCAAATAGCCCCGCGTAATACGTCTCATCCAGCGAACACAGCAGACATTTGGCTCAAATATGAAACTTCAACGACGTAGCGGATTACATTAATATTCTATGAAACAAGCGCAGGTTTCAAAAAGTTCATCAATCTGGTGTTTCTCTTATTTGCGACTGGCCTTGAATCAATACTCACAATCAAGCATCAGATAGTCAGATTTTTGTTCATGACATTTAGTAGTTTGGATGGACCCATTGTCCGACTGATTTGTCATGGGATTGTGGTCAAGCTTGCATTGCTTGGATCCCATAAAACAAATTTTGAACATTCAAGCATGCTTTCTAGGCGCAATGTTGGTACGTTTCTCAATAGGTGTTGATTGCGCTGATGGCAAGCTTTAAGGTTGTAATTGGGTATTCTTTCGCAAAGGTGATGAATATTGTGAAAGCCGATATTGGCTGTGAACCATTGCAGCAATGGTGGGAGGATGAGTAGACTCGAGCCTTCTAAGGCCCCTCGTATCGGGCTCCAGCCTTTGCTTGGATTAGCGTAACTATTTTCAAATATGTGTTGTACATAGAAAACGTAAATTAAGCTACTAGCTGTGAGGCAAAGGATAATGCTGTAAAGGCTCAGAAATAATCCAAAGCCAATCCACGATCCGAGGCAGACCACCCCAATCAAGCTAAAAAAGTTGCTCAGGCAAAGATCGTTGAATTCTTCCCTGGATCCCCACATGCGATTCTTTGGGGTGACAAGGCCAACCAATAGATCCAATCTAGGTTTGATTGCTAAGTAGTAGAAGCCACCCGGTAGTGCCATGAGTGGGTGGTGGATTGTCGTGTAGATCCTTTGCTCATTGCGGCTGAGATTTAGGAATTCGTCCAGGCTCAAAAAATCAGCAACCCCTCGATAGCGTTCCCAGTCTCCGTTTGTTTTGTGATGATAAGCGTGGTCAATCGACCAGGACAGCTGCGGAACTGCATTGATGACGCCAAAAAGGAATCCAAAGATCCGATTCAGTCTTGGGGTCTCAAATAATGATCCATGGCCGCAATCATGCATTAATGAAAAACTTCTCAGTGAAAAAAGGCTGAGAATGATTAGGAAAGGTGGAGTGAACCAGAGGGAGATTTCTGTGGCTTGAAGCATCAGCCACCACAACAGTCCATAGGGAATCAGAGTATTACTGATCTGAATGAGAGCTTTTCGATTGCTGCGTGTCGTAAAGGGCTTCAGGCAGAAGTCTTGATAAGACGGTGATTCCATTGGGAGTCGTTCAGGAGAGTTCGAATTCATCGCGGCGGCGGGCCAGTTGTCGCAGGGCTTCCTCTGGGGCAACTTTCAAGGCCTTGAGATGCAGCACCAACGGTTCATTTGCAACGTCCAACCAGGCCATGGCATCTGCTGAAGGGTTATAGGTCTGAAGCGCTCTTTTGATTTGAAGCCTGCTTTGCTTGCAAGGCAAGTTGCTGATGGAGTTTTCAGCCTCTGCGCTTGTGACGTAAGACGGCTCAACGAGGCATGCCTCAGTGCTCCATGGCCACGGACCCGCTTCTTCTGCCATTGTGAGAGTACGGATCCGGACCATTCCTCGGCCATGTTCCTGGAACCCTTGCAAGGCCCACGCCCCCACCAAGAGGCTGTTTTCCTTAAGCCAGCTTGCCATGCTCCCTTTTGTTGGCAGCTGAAGGCTCGGAAGTTTTGGCCAGGTGGTTTTTCTGTTCAAAGGCATGCAACAGGCAATGCGTTTGCGCTAGGCGTAAATATTGTCTATTGCGATTCGTTGAAAGTAAAATGTTTATTCTTCATTGATTCATGAATGCTGCTCATGAGCATGTTCTCCAGAGGTTGCATCTGCAGATCATTGTTGAAGTAGAAAGGCGTGGTTCTTTGACTGCTGCTGCTGATGCCCTTTCATTAACACAGTCAGCCCTGAGTCATTCCATCAAGAAACTGGAAAAGCAGCTTGGAGCGTTGATTTGGGTGCGTGATGGTCGGCAACTCTGTCTGACTCAGGCAGGTCGTTATCTTCACTCCTTGGCTGGGAGGGTTTTGCCTCAGTTATCGCTTGCAGAGGATCATCTTGGCCAATTTTCTGCTGGTGTTCGAGGTACATTGCGGGTTGGAATGGAGTGTCATCCCTGTTATCAGTGGATGCTCAATGTGACAGATCCGTACCTAAGGGCTTATCCAGATGTTGATATTGATGTGATTCAAAAATTTCAATTTGGTGGTCTCGATGCTTTGCTAAATCATGAAATAGATATGCTCGTTACTCCTGATCCTGTATTTAAGCCAGGGCTTCAGTTTGAGCCAGTGTTTGATTACGAGCAGGTCTTGGTAGTGTCAGATCAACATCGTTTGTCTAACAATGATTGGGTGACACCCGAGGATTTGCAATCTGAGATCTTGATTTCTTACCCCGTACCCTTAGAGCGCCTGGACATTTACCGAAGCTTTTTTACGCCAGCCGGGTTCTTGCCAGCTCTTCATAAGCGGATTGAAACCACTGACATGATTTTGCAAATGGTGTCTTGCGCACGTGGCGTTGCGGCACTGCCCCGTTGGCTCGCTGAACGCTATGCCGCTTCGATGAGCCTTACGGTGCTCCGGCTGGGGCAGAGCGGCATTGGCAAGCAGATTCATTTGGGCATGCGCAAGGTGGATGCATCTGTCAACTACATCGCGGGCTTTGTTGACCTTGCACGAAGCATGGAGAACTCTGTTGAGGCTTGACATCCCATGGCTTTGCATCTCGACAGATTGTTTTGACTTAATCCGTCTGGATTGCTTGATCCGAGATCGCGCTGCGTTCAGGCTGTGCTGTGTGGTGCTTTGTAGCGCTGTGGTTTGTGACCTAACCCTGGCCTGTTCCATTCCTCTGCAGAATCACTGCATTGATGGGGAGCGTGGTGGCTGGAGCTGGTGTGAATCCTGCTGATCAGCGCTGGGGTTTCTGGCCGCTGCTGCCTCTCTATCCCTACGGCCGGCGTGCCACGCACGTACAAGAGCTGATCCCTGGCCAGGTTTGGGGTTTTGAGCAGCTTCAGGGGGTGTATTACGTCGCCGTGCCGATTCGTCTCACGGTCGTGAAAGTGCCTGGTGGCTTGATGCTGGTGAATCCATTGCCGCCGACTGGGGAGCTTCGCGACGGCATTGCTGCGCTGGAAGCTGAACACGGACCGGTGCGCACGATCGTGCTCCCCACCGCTTCAGGGTTGGAGCACAAACTTCCTCTTGGCCCCCTGGCCCGAGCCTTCCCGGAAGCGGAGGTGTGGGTGTGCCCAGGCCAGTGGAGTTTCCCGGTGCAGCTGCCTCTGTCATGGCTGGGTGTCCCCGCCCGTCGCACCAAGGTATTGCTCGACGATGGCGTCCCCCACAGTGACGTCTGCCATTGGATCTCCCTTGGGCCACTTGATCTTGGGGTCGGTCGCTTTCAGGAGATCAGCTGTCTGCATCGTCCTTCGGGTGCCCTGCTGGTGACCGATGCCCTGGTGGGCATCGCTGCCGAACCTCCCGCTGTGTTTAATGCCGATCCAGCTCCGTTGCTGTTTCACGCCCGTGAGCGCGGTGATCAACCGTTTGACGACACACCGGCCAACAGGCGAAGGGGCTGGGCACGCTTGGTGTTGTTTGCCTCTTATCTGCGGCCGGAACCCCTCGAGGTGCCAGGTCTTGTTGAGGTGATTCGCCAGGCGTTCAAGCCTGGATTGCGCTCAGCACGAGCCCACTTCGGTCTGTATCCCTTTGCCTGGACACAGGGCTGGCAGGACGCTGCAGCCGCTCTGATCGGTGATCAGACCCCCAAACTCCAGGTGGCACCAGTGCTGGAACGGCTTGTGTTGCCGCGCGCTCGTGAGGCCCTGTTGGAGTGGCTGATGGAGCTCGAGCAACAGCTTGATTTGCGTTGGCTCGTTCCAGCCCACTACTCAGCCCCGCTTGCGTTCAGGCCTCAAGAAGTGTTTGAGCTTCGCCGACAAATTGAGTCCAGAACCTGGGCACCCAGCGATGGCAACTGGGAATTCCTCGGTGGCATCGATCAAACCCTGTTGGATCTCGGTGTGGTTCCTCAAGATCCCCGCTAGCCGACATCAGGGATGGTTCAGAGCTTGATGTCGTCGTCGATGACCATGTCGTCGTCACCGAAGAGGGTTTCCTCCAGCTCTTTGCGCTGCTCCATCTGGCGAAGGAAGTAACCAGTCATCATCGCTGAGGCCAGCATGTTGGCCAGATTGTCGCGATTGGCGGTGACCTTCACTTCAAATTGTTCGCCGGGGAGCATGCCAAGCAAACCCTGAACGTTGTGGCGAATGATGTCTTGGATGTCGTTGCTGGCAGATTTGGCAACCCGCTGCAGCACATCAGGAGACTGATCCTGGAGGTATTGAACCAAGCCATTCACTGGCTGACCGTCTTGGTTGTCGGTGGTCAAAAATTCAGGGTTAAACATCCCACCGCTCTCCGTCATGTGAGTGACCTTATCGCAGCTGAGCTCAACATCACAGTTGATCACGGTCGGGAGAACCGTATTGGACCGAACCGACTGAGAGGCCAATAACGCCAAATCGCTGTGCCGATCACATCGTCTTCAGGCAGTGGACCCCACAGATGTGAATCCAGGCTGGCGTTGCGGTTGTCACCCATCACCCACAGCTCACCTTGGGGCACCTCAACTGGAGCCATGGCGTAATCCATCCGATCAGCGATCCATGGTTCCTGAATGGTGCTTCCGTTCCTGATGAGCTGCCCCTCCTTAACCTCCAGCCGATCACCCGGCCGTCCCACCACGCGTTTGATCAAGGCAGCGTTCGGGTCATAGCCCGCCTGCACCAGCTGTTCCGGGACGCGGAACACCACGACGCTGTTGAGCGGTAACGACTGATGGCGCTGGCGCTCAAGCCGTGGACGCAGTTTTTCCACCAGGATTCGGTCCTGCAGTTGCAGGGTCGGCAGCATCGAGCCTGAGGGAATCCAGCGTGGTTCAAGGACCTGCCAGCGCAGCAGCAGGGCCAGCAGAACCCACACCAGCAGCGATCGCCAGCCACCGCGGCGTTGATTGGCTTGCTTGGACTGATCGCTCATCAACTGACCTGGTTGGGCAAGGTGGTGGTCCCTGATCGAGGATCGCATCAGCACCGATGTCTGGCCTGAGCCTCGCCACCGACAATCTGAGAGCAGCCATCCGGCTGCTGTTGCAACTCCAGCAGCTGGGTCTGCAACGGGTGGTGCTGTGCCCTGGGAGCCGATCGGCATCGCTGGCCCTGGCGGCCGGTGGATTGGCTGAGCGGGGCTTGCTGGAACTGGTGACGGCCATTGATGAACGTTCGGCGGGGTTTCATGCCTTGGGTTTGGCAGCGGCCGCTGGCCGACCTGTCGCGGTGATCACCACCTCCGGCACAGCAGTGGCCAACCTGCTTCCAGCAGCCGTTGAGGCCGACCGTTCCAGCATTCCTCTTTTGTTCTTGACCGGTGATCGTCCGCGACGTCTCAAGAACTGCGGCGCCAATCAGACGGTCAATCAGGAGGACTTTCTCATCAGTGCCTGCCGTTGGATGGCCAGCGGACCCGTCGATGGTCTGCATGGTCTGCCGGATGAGGCGCTGAGCTCCCTAACAACCCAGGCCTGGGAGCGAATGCTGCAGCCCCCAGGTCCTGTGCATCTCAATCTCCCGTTCGAAGAGCCGTTGCATCCAACTGCAGAACAGCAACAACAGCTCTGGTTGGGGATCGCCATGCCAAGCGATCCCCAGGGGCCTTTGGCTCGCCCGGCCGACACCCACTCGCGGCCTACGGTTTTGGGCGCTCCTGACTGGTCCCGTCCAGGGGTTGTGGTGGCGGGTCCATGGCGGGGACTGGCTGCGGATCTGCCCGCGTATCAGCAGGCATTGCAAGAGCTGGTGGACTGCAGTGGCTGGCCGCTTCTGGCGGATCCGCTGGCCGCAGTGCCTGACCAGCTCTCCGGACTGATTCGCCACTGGGACCTGCTGCTCCCCGCAGGCCTAAGTCATGAATGCGATTCCCTGCAGGTGCTGCGCCTTGGACCTCTCCCAGCTAGCCGCCGGCTTGAGGCCTGGCTGCGCCAACAGGGTTCGGGGCAATGGCTGATTACCGAGGGCGACTCCCGTTGCCTCGATCCACTCGGACTCAGCCATCAAGACAGCCATGGGCTGTGGCGCTGGTGGAAGGCCAATCGCGCTGATGCCCGCTTTGCACCCCAGCACTCTGCTGACCTGCTTCGCGGGTGGCAGCAGGCCGATCATCGCGTTCACACCGCACTGCAATCGCTGCTGGCTGAAGCGGGCGCTATCAACGAGCCTGCCTTGATGATGGCCCTGCCGGGTTGTCTGCCGGAGGGGCTGCCGGTGATGCTTGCGGCGAGTAGCCCGGTGCGGGATTGGCAGGCTTTTGCCGCAGCCGACATCGGCACCCGTCGCTGTTACAGCTTTCGTGGTGCCTCGGGCATTGATGGCACGTTGTCGCTGGCGCTTGGGCTGGCAAGCGTTCTCGGCCCAACCCTTTTGATTACTGGAGATCTGGCCCTCCAGCACGACAGCAACGGTTGGTTGCTGGCCAGTGCATCGGTGGTGCCGCTGGTGGTGTTGCTGATCGATAACGGTGGTGGCGGCATCTTTGGGCAGCTGCCCATTCCTGCAGCATCGCCGGCTGCATTCGATCGACTGTTTGCCATGCCCCAACGTTGCGATCCGCTGGCTCTGGCGGCAGCGCATGGTGTGACAGGCAGACAGATCAGCTGTCTGGAGGATCTTCCTGCAGCCCTCGAGTGGGGCCTGGCGCAGCAATGCACCGTGTTGCTTCGGGTCTGCACCAACCGCGTTGACGATGCCGAGCTTCGCCGCCAGTGGCGTGATGCGCTCATCAACGCATCAGCGCGGGGGGGTACAACAGAGGGCTGATCGACGTCCTTGTCATGGCTGATCCGGTCTCATCCCCTGTGCTTCCCGGTGATCCGGGCGCGACCTGGCATCCCTGGACTCAGTACGAAGACATCCGGCTGGACCGCGCCAAGCCAGGCATGGCCCGTGTGGCCATTAATCGTCCCCAGAAACGCAATGCCTTTCGACCACGCACCGTGGCCGAGCTTTGCGATGCCTTCACGCGAATTCGCGATGACAGCAGCATTGGGGTGGTGCTGCTGACCGGTGTCGGTCCAGCGGAAGACGGCGGCTATGCCTTCTGCGCTGGTGGTGATCAAAGCGTTCGCGGCGATGGTGGTTACCTCGATGAGAAGGGACTGCCGCGCCTCAATGTGTTGGATCTGCAGCGATTGATCCGCAGCCTCCCCAAGGTGGTGATCGCATTGGTGGCGGGCTATGCCATTGGCGGTGGACAGGTGCTGCACCTGCTCTGTGATCTCAGCCTGGCGGCGGACAACGCCGTGTTTGGGCAGACCGGTCCGCGCGTCGGCAGCTTCGATGGTGGATTCGGAGCTGGGTATCTGGCGCGGGTCGTCGGACAACGCAAAGCACGGGAGATCTGGTTTCTCTGCCGCCGCTATGGCGCCGAGCAAGCGCTGGAGATGGGTCTTGTGAATGCGGTGGTGCCACTCGATGAGCTGGAAGCCGAAGGCGTGCGTTGGGCCAAAGAGGTGCTGCAACACAGTCCAACGGCTATCCGTTGCCTGAAAGCCGCCTTCAATGCGGAGACCGATGGTCTGGCTGGCCTTCAAGAGTTGGCAGGACAAGCCACGCACCTCTTCTACCGAACGGAGGAGGGGCAGGAGGGACGCAATGCCTTCTTGGAAAAACGGGATCCTGACTTCTCGTCCTCACCCTGGTTGCCGTAGCTAGACAACGATTGGGATGTTCAATCGCATCAGGATGTCTGTCCGCCATCGTTCAACTGTTGGGCTGTCTGCGTTTGCCGCTTTGGCGTTGCTGATGCCCAATGGCGTGCTGGCTGCTCCGCTCGAGCGCGAACCAGACCCCATTCCGCCTCTGGCAGAACCCGTCACCGATGCGGAATCCATGGCCAGGGTTCCTGATGATCTTCGGCTGAGCGTGGGATTGCAGCTGGTGCTGGATCGCCACCACCGCCAACTGCTGGTGCTCGATGATGGGCAGTTGACACGGCGGTTCCCCGCCGCTGTCGGCACGGTGGGTTGGGAAACGCCGGCGGGGCGTTTCCGGGTGATGCAGAAGGTCAAGGAGCCGGTCTGGACCCATCCAGTGACTGGCCAGAGACGCGGTCCTGAGGATGCGACCAATCCGCTCGGCACCCGTTGGATTGGCTTCTATCGCGATTGCAAGGGACGTGAGGGTTGGGACGGTGAGCAGTACCTCGACATTGAAGGCTGCACAGTGGCGGGGTTCCACGGAACGCCATACCGCTGGACGGTGGGACGAGCGGTCTCCCACGGTTGCGTGCGTCTTTACGAGGAAAACGTCCAGGAGATTTTTGACATGGTGCGCGTTGGCACTCCGGTGACTGTCTTGCCTTGATGCTTCTGATCCCAGGCGATTGCGCTTAAAGTCGCGCCGCTTAACGGGTTTGATCGTTCATGCGTGTGCTGTTTGCCGCCGCCGAATGCGCACCGATGGTGAAAGTTGGCGGTATGGGCGATGTGGTCGGATCCCTGCCGCCGGCGTTGGCCGCTCTCGGCCACGACGTGCGTCTGATCATGCCCGGCTACAGCAGGCTCTGGAGCCAGCTTGATATCCCACCTGAGCCCATCTGGCGTGCTCAGACCATGGGCACTGAATTTGCGGTCTTCGAAACCCAGCACCCCACCAATGGTCTCCCTGTTTATCTGGTGGGCCATCCCGTCTTTGATCCAGAGCGGATCTACGGCGGAGAGGACGAAGACTGGCGCTTCACCTTCTTTGCCAGTGCTGTTGCGGAATTCTCCTGGAACATGTGGAAGCCGCAGGTTTTGCATTGCCATGACTGGCACACCGGCATGATTCCGGTGTGGATGCATCAAGACCCGGAGATCAGCACGGTTTTCACGATCCACAATCTCAAATATCAGGGCCCCTGGCGCTGGAAGTTGGACCGCATGACCTGGTGCCCCTGGTACATGCAGGGTGATCACACCATGGCCGCGGCTCTGCTCTATGCCGATCGCGTCAATGCGGTGTCTCCCACCTATGCCCAGGAGATCCGCACGTCCGAGTACGGCGAAAAGCTGGAGGGGTTACTGAATTACATCTCCGGCAAGTTGCGCGGCATCCTCAACGGCATCGATCTGGAAGCCTGGGATCCCTCCACCGACAGGACGCTGCCCGCCAATTACGACGCCGAGAATCTGTCCGGCAAGGCTGAGTGCAAAAAGGTTTTGCAGGAGCGCATGGGTCTGGAGGTGCGTGATGACGCCTTCGTGCTCGGCATGGTGAGTCGACTCGTCGATCAGAAGGGTGTCGATCTGCTTTTGCAGGTTGCCGATCGCCTGCTTGCCTACACCGATACTCAGATCGTTGTGCTTGGTACCGGTGATCGCGGGCTCGAGTCGGGGCTCTGGCAGCTCGCCTCCCGCCATCCCGGCCGAGTGTCGGTGTTCCTCACCTACGACGATGCTCTGTCGCGCTTGATCTATGCCGGCAGTGATGCGTTCTTGATGCCCAGTCGTTTTGAGCCCTGCGGGATCAGTCAGCTCAACGCGATGCGCTACGGCTGTGTTCCGGTCGTGCGCAAAGTCGGTGGTCTGGTCGACACCGTGCCTCCCCATGACCCTCGCAATCAGGTCGGCACAGGCTTCTGCTTCGACCGTTTCGAGCCAGTTGATTTCTACACCGCTCTTGTGCGTGCCTGGGAGGCCTACCGCCATCAAGAGAGCTGGATGCAGTTGCAACGACGGGGCATGCTGCAGAACTACAGCTGGGATCGATCCGCGCTTGAGTACGACCGCATGTATCGGGATGTCTGCGGAATCAAGGAACCTGGACCGGATGCCGCCGAGGTGGAACAGTTCTCTCAGGGGCAAGATGCGGACCCTTCGCGCAACGGCGCGTCGCCGATTGAAGCCAGCCCGAGTCCTCCCGAAGAGATCCTTGAACGCAACAGCCGTAACCCGCTGGCACGCCTCCTGCGTCAATCGCGAAAATGAGACTTGACCCCTGTCGCCCCACGCTGTCTTCGGGCAACGTGGAGCGAGCAGAGCTTTCACAGTGATGCCGGATCCGTCCTCGCCCGACGAGCGCTCTCTACCTGCGCCATATCAAAGCCCCTGGGTGGCTCTGCGTGAAGACATCCCGGCCGCTGTTGCTGATCTGCGCTTGCGTCTTCAAGAGCTCTGGCGCCGCAACCGAGAAGGTGATCTGTCCACTCCTGGGTTTTGGCCCACGGATCTCGCTCCACTGTTCTGGCCGGTGGTGCTCGCGCTGACTGTGATGGTTGTGGCGCTGGGCTGGATCCAGCTGAACACAGCCTTGCAGGCTACTGACGACGTACCGGCACCGGGCATCGAGACGATTCGCACCACACCGCTGCCTGAGGCTCGCCCTCTCAAGGCAGATCTTGATCCAGCCTTGGAGGCACCGCCGCCAGCCCTGCAACCCATGGCGCAGGAGCTGGACCCGCCGTTGCCAAGGTCTGCACCGACCGCTGCAGTGCCCGAATCTCCCGAACCGGAGTCCTTGCCTCAACCCACACTTCAGGTGGACCCGTTGCTTCGCTTGTTAGCCGAAGCTGATGCGGATCTCTCAGTGCCTGAAGGGCTTTTACTGGCGGCACGCCCTTTACCAGAGAGCAATGCTGCCGTGCTGGTGCTCGATGCATCGTTGTGGGAAGAGCTGTCCGCAACCTCCCGTCGAACCCTTGCGGAGATGTGGTGGCGCATGCTCGAGGATCAGGGCTACGACGACATCACCCTGGAAGATGCTGGATACCGTCTGCTGGCGCGGCCAGCTCGCGTTGGTGGGGGCATGATCATGTTCGATCCGCCGCAATTGTGATGACGCTGCAGCTTGCCCAGCTCGCGGAGCTTTGGGGGCCGCCGGTGCTCAAGAACGGTCAGCATCTAGACCTCACAGTGGCGATGGGCCCCGTCTGCACGGACAGTCGTGAGTTACAGGCCGGTGCTCTATTTATTCCGCTTCGGGGTGAACGTTTCGATGGTCATACCTTTCTGGAGCGCGCATCAGAGCTGGGTGCCCAGGCTGCCCTGGTGGCCAGTGACTGGGATCAACCGTTGCCGGACGGATTGCTGCACTGGCGTGTTGAGAACACTCTTTGGGCTTATCAACAACTGGCCACCTTGCATCGACGTCAGCTCGCTGCCGGTGTTGTGGCTGTAACGGGTTCAGCGGGCAAGACCACCACGCGAGAGCTGATTCGTGCAGCATTGCGTCCTCTTGGTGCCGTGCAGGCCAGCAACAGCAATAACAACAACGATGTCGGTGTACCTCTCACCTTGATGGGTGCTGAGCCATGCCATCAAGCGGTCGTGGTGGAGATGGGGATGCGCGGCCTCGGTGAAATTGAGCGCTTGTCGCGTTGCGCCGAACCCGACATTGCTGTGATCACCAATATCGGCACGGCACACATCGGTCGTCTTGGCAGCAGGGCTGCCATTGCCACAGCCAAGTGCGAAATCACGGCTGCTCTGGCACCCCATGGTGTTGTGGTGATTCCAGCGGGCGATGCGCTCTTGGAGGATGCTCTTGCGCGCTGTTGGAGAGGCCGCGTGGTGCGGGTGGCCTTGGAAGGTGACCAACCACAGGATGGCCCCGATGTGGTGGGACTCGTGTCCAATGCCTTACCCGCCGCCGATTGGATCGGCGTCCACGATTCAACGGCGGGTGTGCTCGCTGTGGACGGTGTGCGCGTGACCTGTCCCTTGGACGGTCGTCACAACGCCCGTAATCTGATGCTGGCGCTCGCCGTCGCGGCAGAGTTGGATGTTCCATTGATGGAGCTCCAATCCATCGCCGTGGAGGTGCCGGGTGGACGCAATCGTCGTCTCACCATCGGCAACCTCAAGGTGTTGGATGAAACCTACAACGCCTCCCCTGAGGCGGTGTTGGCGGCGCTGGAGCTGCTGGCGCAGCAGCCCGGTCGTCGTTTCGCCGTGCTCGGCACGATGCTCGAGCTTGGTGAAAGCAGTGTTGCGCTTCATCGGACTGTGGTGGAGAGAGCCGTCGCGCTCAACCTGGATGGACTGGTTGCTGTGGCTTCGGGGGCTGAGGGCGCTGCCATGGAAGAGGCCGCTGCATCGCTGGGCTGCTTTGAGCGTGTGGATGCTCCTGAACAGGCGGCTTTACCACTGAGCCGCTGGTTGCGCCCCCACGACACCCTGCTGCTCAAGGCCAGCCGTGGTGTGGCGTTGGAGCGTCTGATTTCCTTGTTGCCATCGCTCTAGGACATGTCATCAAGCTGCCATCCGCGCGGTTTGGTGTTCCTCGCAGCGGATCAAATCAATGGCGTTTGGATGATTCCTGATGAAGGGAATGTCTTCCATGGCCAGCACTCTGGCTTCAAACGCATCGCCTGCATAAAAGCAACCCTCCATCCGCTGGCTGCCGGCATCGCGGTAGCGCACGGTGTAGCGCTTCATGTTCGGCATGGCTCTGCAATCTGCATGCACCCAAGCTCCCGCAGTTTCAGGGTCTAGCCATCAACGGTGTCTGAAGAGAATCCGTGGATTGAACGGCGCAGGGCGGCTCGACAGCGGCACTTAAACGATGTTTGGCATCGGACCCAAGTCATTCTTGAGGTCACGACTGACTTAGGCCACCATCTCTGCTTTGAAGCCAAGGCCGACTGTAAAAATAATTGGGGTGTCATCGATGCTTGACGCTGAAAACAGTCGTTAGGAATTGGATGCTGCGCTGCGCGCGCTCCAGCCCTCTCTCACGTTTTGGCGAGCGCGACCGATGGCGAGAGATCCATCGCCAACATCTTTGGTGATCGTGGAGCCTGCGGCGATTGTTACCTCCCGTCCGATGCTGACGGGGGCGACAAGCACGGAATTCGCCCCTGTCTTGCTGTGATCACCGATCACCGTGCGGTGCTTGTTCACACCGTCGTAATTGGCCGTGATGGTGCCGGCACCCACATTCACGTGTTCACCCAGGTCGGCATCGCCGATGTAGCTGAGGTGATTCACTTTGCTTCCCGCGGCGATCGTGCTCTTTTTCACTTCCACGAAATTGCCGATTTTGCAATCGTTGCCGATGTTGGCGTCAGGGCGGAGATGGGCATAGGGGCCGATCGCCACCTGGTTACCGACGCATGCTTGCTGAATCACCGAGTGCAGCACGGTGACTCCATCACCGATCTCAGCATCTTGAATCAAGCTGCCCGGCCCAAGCCTGCAGTTGTCGCCGACACGGCAGACACCCCGCAGATGCGTTTGGGGCTCGATCACCACATCGCGACCGAAGCGGCAGCCTTCGCTCAGCGTGCAGCTGCCAGGATCCACGAAAGTGACGCCTTCATCCATCCAGTGGTCACGAAGCCGTTGCTGAAGGAGTGCCTCGCATTGGGCCAGCTGGCGTCGATTGTTGATGCCGTTCACTTCATCAGCATCGGCCACTTCCACGTGCATGGCTCGTTCGAGCATGGCCACGGTGTCGGTCAGATAGAGCTCTCCCTGGTCGTTGTCGGTGCTCAGTGTCGGTAAGACGGCGGCAAGGCGCTCCCAGTTGAAGCAGTAGATGCCTGCGTTGGTGAGGTTGTTGTTGCGTTGCTCCTCGCTGCAGTCGCGATGTTCAACGATGGCGCTGACGCTGCCTTCTTCATCCACAAAGACCCGCCCATATCCCGTTGGGTCGTCCAGACGAGCGGTCAACAGCGTGACATCAGCACCACTGCTGCGATGGGTGTTGACGAGTTGATCGATGGTCTCAGCTCTTAACAGTGGAACATCCCCATTCAGCACCAGCAATTCGCCAGAAAAATCCTTCAGGGGACCCATTAACTGCTGAACAGCATGTCCAGTGCCGTTTTGCGGTTGTTGCAACACGAACTCAAGCCCGTCCACGTGGCTCAGCTGGTGTTCGACCCGCTCAGCTTGGTGGCCCACGATCAACACCCGACGCTCAGGCTCAAGGTTGCGGGCGCTTGCCAAGACCCGTTCCACCAGAGTGGCACCTGCCAAAGGCTGCAGCACCTTGGGTAGGGCGCTTTTCATGCGGGTGCCTTTTCCTGCGGCCAGAACGGCGACGGCGAGCATCAACACACAAGCGGGACGGCCGGAATCTACCGGGACTTGTTGACGCAGCCCAGCTCTGCGTAGGGTTTCGGATTCAGCGACCGAGCACCGTGCAACTGGGTTGCCGGATCAGAGCATGGGCCCGCTGTCGGGTGCAGTCCATGGGGTGCAACACGGTGTGGAGGCGTTCTGCGTCGCGTCGCAGCGCTTCGTGAATGTGAAGGCTTCCGCGTGGTGTGCCCGTTTGACCTGTTCAGGCTGCTTCCTTGCTGAAGGGGGGATGCCAGTCAGGAGGTGTCTCCGATCTGTGAAAGGTTGCCGCTGCTAGGGGGCGTGCGGCAAGGGAAATGGTGTTGCCGCCGAGCAGCCGACTTGTCACTTTGATAGAACACGACAATGCGTTCATGACTGCAGCCGGGGTGAAAGATCTGCGGCAACTTCTGTTGCCCTTTTTTGTGAACGGCACCGATCGGCGCTCCTTTCGCTTGTTCGTTGGGCTGCTGGTGTCGTCTGTTTTTGTCGCCCTTGGGCTTTCTGCCTGGACAATTGTGCTGGTGAATGGGGTGCTGAGCAGTGCACTACCTGCTGATTGGCTCACGGGTCTCAGTGTGATGCGCTCATTTGTGGACTGGGGGCTGTCCAGTGCTGCATTGACTTGGATCAGCGGATTGGCTGTGTTGGCCTCAGCTGTGCTGGTGTGGTTCTGTCGCGGCATGACGCGCCGTCGACAGGGGGCTTGGTTGTATGTGGTCGGCGCTTTCTGGCTTTTGTTGATTGCCAACGCGATGTTGGTGTTGTTTTCGTTTTTCTTGAAAGACCTCACGGATGCCTTCGTCGACAAGAAGTTGGCAGAGGCTCGTCGCAGTCTGATCCAGGTGTTGGTGTTTTTGTTGGCCTTGGCGCCTGTGATTTTTGCCTACAGCTATGTGAGCAAATCTCTCGCAAACTATTGGCGAGAGGCGATGTCTCTGAGGTTTCTGGGCGGCTACCTTGGAGATCGTTATTTCTATGAAATCAGTTCCAGTGGCGGCGGCTTAGGGGTGGTTGTTGATAACCCTGATCAGCGGATTTCTCAGGATATTGAAAAATTCACCACGCAAACATCTGAGTTATTTTTTCGGTTGGTGATGTCGGTGACATCGGCTTTCAGCTTTGCCTTTGTTTTGATCAGCATCAATGCATGGATTCTATTATTTGTTGTTATTTACGCGTCAGTTTCAAGTGGTTTGATCGCTTTTATTGGTCGAAAGCTTGTTCGCTTGAATTATGTTCAGCTCAAGTTAGACGCTGATTTTCGTTATGCATTGGTGCGTGTCCGGGATAATGCCGAATCCATCGCATTTTATTCTGGCGAAAAGGGTGAATGGACGCGTTCTGTGCGTTCGTTGTTGGCGGCTATTCAAAACCAGTATCGCGTGATCAGGCTAGGCGCTGTTGTCAATTCTCTGTCGCAAGTTTATCAAAATATGGGCTTTATTGTTCCCTATGTGTTGCTTTGGTCGGTTTATTTTAAGGGGGAGATTCAGTTTGGTGTGTTCACTCAGGTTTCACAGGCTTTAGCAGTGGTGATGGGTGCATTCAGTTTCATCGTGGAAAATTTCAATGAATTGGCTGGTCTCCTCTCCAACACCCGCAGACTTCAAGAGCTGGGTCATGGCTTTGACCAGCAGTCGGTTGACTTTGAGTCTGGACCTCCGCTGGACAACACGACTTCTACAGCTTCATCAACACTCCTTTTGCCCGAACGAATGGTTCAGGTGGAGGAGGTCACCCTGAGGATCCCCGCGGCCGAGCGCACCTTGGTGCGCAATCTCAGTTTGAATCTCGATCAGAACAGCCGTTTGTTGATCGTGGGTCCATCGGGATGTGGAAAAACCTCACTCTTGCGTTTGTTCTGTGGTCTCTGGCCTGCCGCGACGGGCACGGTTGCCTCAAGGGGCTTGCAGGACGGTCTGATGTTCGTTCCTCAAAAGCCCTACGTGTTCCCTGGCTCTCTGCGTGATCAACTGCTCTATCCCGACACGAACCAGATGTTGGGTCTCGACAAGATTCAGAACTTGATGGAGTCAGTGTCGCTCACGTCAGTCTTTGATCATGCGGAATCTGCAGATGAGCAGGTGGACTGGCCGCGTGTGCTTTCGGTGGGTGAGCAGCAGCGCATTGCTTTCGCTCGCGTCCTCTTGGCAGAAGCGCGCTTTGTTCTACTGGATGAATCCACGAGTGCTTTGGATCTGGCCACAGAACGAGCGGCTTATCGCCTGTTGAGGGACGCAGGCACTGGATTTGTCAGTGTCGGACACCGCTCGTCGTTGTTGGAGTACCACGACTCTGTGTTGGAGCTCGACCGCGAGGGAGGTTGGCGGCTCATCGATGCCCGTGACTATGTGTTTGCTTAATCCCGATGTGCCGATCACATCGTTGTTCAGTTTCACTGGAGCTGATGCGATCGTTTGTGTCAGGAAAGATCCATCTTGCTGGAGGCGAAGCCTGGATGGGTGCTGGCATCCCGCGATCCGCGTCGACAAGATGACTGCAGACAATGTCGGTTGGTCGTGAACGCCTTTCGAGAGAAACTTTTCCGAGCGTTGTATGCCGAAGATGACAAGCGCAGTGCAACAGGAACTGTCAAGGTGCTTGGTCTGCTGATTGCATTCTCGATCGTTTTGGCGATCATTGCGACTGAGCCAGTGGTTCGATCCTCACAGGGGGGTCTACTCGTCAACCTTGATATTGCAGTTGCCGTTATTTTTCTGATTGAATATCTCGCCAGAATGTGGGTTGCACCCTTGAAGAAGGGCGCGAGGAGAGGGATTCGTGGTGCTTGCGACTTCGCGATGACGCCTCTAGCGATCCTTGATCTGATCGCCATCGCTCCAACGATCCTCGGTTTTATTACTCCTGAACTTTATTTGCTAAGGATCGTTCGGTTGGTCAGAATTGGCCGTGTGGGTCGTTCAAAACGTTTTCGTCAGAGTATTCAGTACTTCAATCAAGCGATTGCTGCAAAGAAAGAAGCATTGCTCATCTCCGCTATTTATTCAGGCATTGTCATGACCATCAGCAGTATTTTGATGTTCTTCGCAGAAGGAAGCATCCAGCCTGAGCAGTTTGGCTCTATTCCACGCTGTCTCTGGTGGTCGGTAATCACTGTGACCACCGTTGGATATGGAGATACGTATCCAGTGACTGCATTTGGGAAAATCATCGCATCGTTGACAGCGATTTGCGGAATTGCCGTGATCGCAATTCCAATTGGAATCATCTCCGCAGGTTTTACGGAATCCCTTGGCTCTGAGACTTTCAACGACGAAGCATGAATGCTGACTGACGCAACATCAAGAGCTACCCCAAACTGTTTTTAGAGAGAGTGCCTTCCAACGCAATAGATCGTTCAGGATTCATGGCTTTGAGAACTGTTGTGTTGCTGCTCGTCGGAGATGCGCTGACTTCTCTCCTTGCGTCACATGTTGTGGATACAAACTGCTTGCCTGCCGCCCGTCGCCAGATGGAACCAGTCAATCGTTTTTGCAGTTCGGGCGTTCAATAGACACGTATCGGGCAGTCTTTGAAGTCCTCTTGCTCCCTAATGACATTGACTGCATCTCTTGAGGCTGCTGCAGGGTAATTCTCGCCACTCCCAGCTAGAAAGTTTTTATTGAATTCCCTCACCATACTGGAGGAGATCACACCATTCATGTGTAGGTCGCAAATAGCCGCTAATCCACCACTGAGATAGGCGTACCAAAAATCGTAGGTTGCTGCATGGCTTTTAAGCGGCATAGCGATCGACATGGCTGACATGCTGCTAGCGATCGCTATGGTTTTAACTTTCACTGCTCTGTCCTTGCGTCGAGACGTATTCAGCACTGTCTTCCATTGGAAAGACCTTGTCTATTCACTGTATTCATTCCGCAGCAATTGTCAGGCCTCTTGGTTGGCAATTGGGGCTCCACAGAACCTCTCGATCAGCCTTCCACCCCTCACTTCCACCCAGCCCAGTACAAACGTCTTGGTTCTGAGTTTCACCATCCCAAGGATTTTGCTCGTTAGTGCAGCGTTCAACCCACCACATTGGGATCCGTTGCAAAGCTCGAAGCTTTCGGTTCGAGGCGCCCTGGGGCCATTCGCGCTAGGGACTGGGTCGTGTCCTGCGAGGGCACCGAGGAGGGTGCGAGTCAAGAGTCGATTGGTGTGACTGACCTCTGCGTGGACATCCAGGAATCAACTCAGATCGGCGTTGAGACTGTTCGAGCATGAACCAGACAGTCAGTGGTCTTGGATCAGCTGCGTTGGACCGTCGTTTTGCCTGAGCGCCCCCGACGCGATGGCCGTACGCGTATCGCTCTGAGGGGGTAAGCCCAGCATCAGAGCGGCATGCTTTTAAGAAAGTGATCCAGCCACACCGTCTGAGCGAAAGATGCTTCCCTTGGGGAGTTCACCCGGCCTCAGCCTGCTTGTCTGTCTTGATCGATGATCTTTTCGGATTCAGAGCGGAGAAATCTCCTCCGCTGTGCAGACTCAAGACCGGAATCTTTGGCTTCGTTGCGTTGTGGTTGGTCTGTTTTGCCAGAACCTGCCTGGGGCTTTGAGGACTCAAGACCCATCAGCAATGGGTGGATACCTCTTCTACTCATTTGACTGATTGAATTGACACGCGCAGGGAGATGTATCAACCCAAACGCTTTTCCATGACCCTATCGACCGTTTTGGGCGTTCGTGGACGAAGGCCAGGCTCTTTACATTCTCTTTCTATTCTGTCGGCTGGCTGTTGATGCAACAGTTGCTGTCTGAGGTTTCACGTTGTGAGTGGTGCCCTCGTTGTTTTAGGTTGATGAGGTCTAGACCGGCTTGCTGATCGTCAGTATTGCTTCGGTGGTTGAATTCCGATCTGTAGCAATCACTTTTGGCGGCGTTTTTTCTAAACCGGTCTCACTCTCAGAGCCGCTGTGCCTGAGATTCAGATTGAACAATTGTAGACTACAAGGATCGAACGATGGGGTGCTTGCAGATTATGATTTCATTGTTGGTGAATGTAAGCTCAATGATCAACATTGGGCCATTAATTGTCCCCTGCACATCTAACCCTCGATGACCCCTCTGATTCTTCGCTTGTGGGGTGAGTGTGCCTGTCATTCCCACTGGGCACTGTTTTTATCGATGAGTGATTCGACCATTTGATGGATCATGGTAATCATGTTTAAACGACTGGATTTGATCATTACTCACTGATAGCTGATAGCTACGGACTGCGGGTGAATTGGTTGTCTCAAGGATCACCGCAGGTCTTTGTGGCCTTTTTGATTGTCTGAGCTTCTGATGTTCTGGCTCATCCTTTTCCTTGCTTTGGTCTATTCAGCTGCTTTCGATTCCTGCAGTTCGGTGTCGCCATCGTCTCTGCCAGCGGCTGGTGCTTTCTTTCTTGCAAGCTTGTTGCTCTTGTTCGCGCCTGATTCGAATCTGCTGCGCATCATCGTGACCGTTGGGGTCTCGATAAGGCACCGCTGCTCGGGTATTCAGATGTTCTTCCTCCATCGTGCACAGCGGCTTCCAACCGGGACCTGCGTCGGCAAGAGGCTCTGATCCACCCGGTTTTGCGGCCAAAGTTCCGGAACTCCATTCCAACCGTTGACCAGGGGCTGGTTGGAGGGAGCGCAAGTTCAGTCCAGCGCGACGCAAGCTCCCCCGAATGGCTGCTGATCGGGAATACGTCAACAGTCGTCCACCGACGGCCAGTCGCTTGGCAAGTGCGCCGAGAAACTCTTCACTCCAAAGTTCCGGACAGCGCCCGGGTGAAAACGCGTCCATCAGGATTAAGTCCGCCTGCCAGTGCTCAGGGAGTTTCTGCAGGGTGCTGCGGGCATCGCCCCAGAGCAGGGTTCCTTCTGATTGTTCTTCGCTCCAACTGTTGGTTTGGTTGAGCTGCTCGAGTCGCATCAGCACGTCTGGTGACCAGAGCGCGCGATACGTATCGTGCATCAAGGCCAAAGAGAGTGGGCGAGGATCCAGTTCGAGCCCCCACCATTGGAGCGTTGGTGCACTCTGCTTCGGCAGTGCGTTCATCATCGCGGCGCTGTTGTAGCCGAGCCCGACACACACATCGAGAACCCGCAAGACGCTCTTTCTGCAAAACCGTTCCAGTTGGGCAGGTCGGACAAATTTCGCTTTGGCTTCAGCGAGTGCACCAATGGAGCTGTGAAAGGCTTCGTCAAACCGCTCGCTATGAAGACTCAGGCTGCCGTCGGCTGTCTGCAGTGCGCTGAGCTCACCAAGCGGATGGCTCAATGGTGCAGCCTGTTGAGGTCATCCCAAAACGTGGGGTAACTCACGGCTGCGGCATCACTACGCATCAGGGTTGAATTACCTTCTGCCATCAATGCGGCCACCGCCAGACTCATGGCCACGCGGTGATCGGTTTCGCTGTCAAGAGATGCCCCACGCAGCGGCCGGCCACCTCGGATGGTGAGGCCGTCGTCATGTTCATCAATGTCGGCACCCATCGCTTTCAGCTGTCGCGCCATCACAGCCAGTCGGTCTGTTTCCTTGACCCGCAGTTCGGAGGCGCCTGTGATGCGACTTTCGCCGTCACAGAAGCACGCTGCAACGCTCAGGATCGGCACTTCATCCACCAGGCGGGGCATGATCTCCTCGCCAAATGCGAAGGGCTTGAGGGGGCCATGCGTGACCCTGAGATCGCCCACAGGTTCTCCCGCGACGTCACGCTGATTAAGCACTTCAATCCGGGCTCCCATCTGCTGAAGCACCTCGAGAACACCGGTGCGGGTGGGATTCAAACCCACGTTTTCCACCGTCAGATCGGCCCCTGGCACCAAAGCACCTGCCACCAGCCAGAAGGCGGCTGAGCTGATGTCACCCGGCACCACAACGTGCTGACCCGTCAGAGTTGCGCCAGGTCGAACGGTGATGTGACGCCCCATTTCACCCCCCACTTGGAGGTCAGCTCCGAAGGCTTTCAGCATCCTTTCGCTGTGGTCCCTGGAATGGGCCGGTTCGATCACAGTGGTGGAACCGTCTGCGGTCAGTGCCGCTAGCAAGAGGGCTGACTTCACCTGCGCACTGGCCACGGGGGTGCCGACGATGGCCCCTCTCAGCTTGCGACCAGCCACCGCTAGTGGGGCGAAGTTTCCGCCTCCGCGACCTCGCACTTCGGCTCCGAGCATCGAAAGTGGTTGGCCGACCCGTTGCATTGGACGCCGTCGCAGGGAGGCATCGCCACTCAGGACGAAATGGCGGCCATCCCGGCCCGCCAGCAAACCCAGCATCAGGCGCATAGTGGTGCCGGAATTTCCGCAGTCGAGCACCTCAGATGGCTCCTGGAGCCCATCCAGTCCAACCCCCTGCACGGTGATGGTTTCTCGATCGTTGATCGGGCTGATGGTCACCCCCATCGCTCTTAGGCAAGCCGCTGTGCTGATCGGGTCTTCCGCGGGCAACAAACCCTCGATCGTGGTTTGTCCTTCAGCGATGGCACCGAACAACAGCGCACGGTGTGAAATGGATTTATCCCCAGGAACTCTGACGTGACCGCTGAGGGAGCCACCAGATTGGAGTGGACGGGCCTCTTCAGTGGTTCCCGGCACAGTGTCTCGATAGATGTGGGACGAGTCTATTCATTCACCTGCGACCTCCTTCTCGAGGGATGGTCAACCTCCAAGCAGATTGCATTCCATTGAGTGCATTGAACTCCAGCCGATCTTTCATCTGAAGACCTTGATGTTGTCGTGATTTCTGCTGGTGAACCATGATCCGATTGTTCATGGTCCTGGTCTCGCCATTCTCTCGTTTGTCTTAGGAAGGCATTGCCCAGCTTGGCTCTGATTGAATCAGCCTGCATCAATGCAACGTTGAAATCGATTCGTTGCTCAACAGCCGCCAGTCGTATCGCGTGATGGCCTGGCCTTGGCAACTTGACAGATCGGATATTGATGTGGAATGGACAGAAACCTTGTGGGAATCTCACCTGGTGTCGTTGCGGCTGCAAGTTGTCGTGCCGTCAGGCCTGGCAACCAATCTGCCGACCCTGCGTGGATCTCGAGCGTGTTCCATGCTTTGAGGGTTAAGGATGGATGAAGTGAGGTAATGAAGACTTTAAGGAACAGTAAATTGCATCTCAAGCCCCCTTTTCTGTCACCATTTAGTTGAATTTGGGTCCACTTTTTAATCTGACACTTTTGATCTTTAAGGTGGTGATTCGATCAAGTGTTGACGCGGCTTCTTGGGCAAAAAATGGTGTTGTCGGATGCAATTTTGGCTGGTTTACTCTCGGCGCGCCTCTGTTTTTGGTGGCATTTGAGCAGGCCTAGCCGCTTGAATATGCCGGAGGTCAAAACCTCTTCCTCTTCTCTCGGTGTGAGGGCTTCCATGAAACTTTTCAAGCAACTTCTGGTTGCTCCCGCCGCCCTGGGCCTTTTGGCTCCCACGGCTGCCGGTGCGACCGAAGTCAACGTCGCTGGTATGGCTGACTACGCCACCAGCGCCTCTGACAGCAGCCTCGAGCAGGTCACCAGCATCAACCAGTTTTCAGACGTCTATCCGACGGACTGGGCTTATCAGGCCCTCAGCAACCTGATTGAGCGTTACGGCTGCGTCGCTGGCTACCCCAACGGCACCTACCGCGGCGCCCGTGCCATGACCCGCTTTGAAGCGGCCGCCCTGCTGAATGCATGTCTCGACCGCGTCACTGAAGTGACCGACGAGGTGAAGCGTTTGATGAAAGAGTTCGAGAGGGAGCTTGTCATCCTCAAGGGTCGTGTTGATGGTCTGGAAGCCCGCGTGGGCGAACTGGAAGCCACCCAGTTCTCCACCACCACGAAGCTGAAGGGCAAGACCACCTTCGTGATCGGTGGAACCACAGCGGGCGGCGACAGCACGGACGCCAACTTCAACAGGAGAGGCAGTGGCGGTGCTGATGCTTACAACGCCGAATTCGGCGCAATCAGCTTCAACTACGACCAGCGTCTGGTGTTAGACACCAGCTTCTCTGGCAGTGACAGGCTGCGCGCGCGACTGCGAGCTGGCAACTTCAGAAAAGGCCGGAACGCTTTCTCTGGTTCTGGCGTGAACCTGGCTGCTCTCGACGTTGCGACTGATTCGAGTGTTGTTGACGACAACGCCAGCAACAATGTGATCGTCGACCGCTTGTTCTACAAGTTTCCAATTGGTGACGAGTTCACTGTGATCGCCGGTGCCGTTGCTCGTAACACCGAGTCTCTGGCCATGTGGCCTTCGGTTTACAACAAGGGTGGTGCCAAGATTCTGGATTGGACCGCTCTGATGGGCACCAGCGGTGTTTACAACAAAGAGACGGGTCAGCTGATCGGTGCCTACTGGAAGCAGGATGTTGAGAAGGGTGATGCCGGCTTCAGTGTCAGTGTCAACTACGTCGCCGACGATAAGAACGGAAATATCTCCAATCCCAACAAGGGTGGATTTATGACCGATAACTCGGAAGCCAGCTTGCTGGCCCAGCTGGCGTACGGCGGCCCTCAGTGGGGTCTTGCTCTTGGCTACCGCTACGGTCAGTGCGATAGCGGCAACGGCTTGCGTCGAGGCACGGAGTTCTCCAAGAACAACAAGTGGAACAACGACTGCACCTTCAACACCGGCAACTTCGACGCTGATGGTGATGCCATCTTCGATCGCCAAGCCAGCAGCACCAATAGCTTCGCTCTGAATGCTTACTGGCAGCCTGAGGAGGCTGGCTTAATTCCTTCCGTTTCGTTGGGCTGGGCCTACAACACTGTGAATGCCGACAACCTGGTTGATGGCTCACCTGTTGATACTCAGAGCTGGATGGTTGGCCTCAAGTGGGACGATGTGTTCCTGAAGGGCAATGACATGGGCTTTGCCGTTGGTCAGCCCACCTTCGCAACCAGCCTTGAAGATGGCGGTACTCCTTTTGACGGTAATTACGTCTTTGAGTGGTACTACAACTTCCAGGTGACAGACAATATTGCTGTCACGCCAGCTGTGTTTTATCTGTCCCGTCCCATGGGTCAGTACACCAGCAATCTGGTGAAGGATGGTGGCAACTACGACGGTCAGTTCAATGTTTTCGGTGCTCTAGTTCAGACCACCTTTAAGTTCTGATCCTGCTTCAAACGTTGTTCAGATGCCCCCACAGTGTGGGGGCTTTTTTTTGCCTTCCGATCAATGCTGATACTTGGTGTGTGAAGTCAGTGCTGCTGCCCGCGGCGCCCAGGTTGCAGGTGAATGCGGAGTTGCAGTGCCTGATGTTGGTGGCTGGGGTTCATTTGATACAAGGCTTGGCATCGTCTTGTTCATTGCGGGACAGCCGGGCTTCCTTTAATTCCTTCAAGGCAAAAGCCTTTCTCCTCTTGTTTTGGTGTGAGGGTTCCATTGAAATTTTTCAAGCAACTCCTGGTTGCTCCCGCCGCTCTGGGCCTCCTGGCTCCCATGGCTGCCGGTGCGACCGAGGTCAACGTTGCTGGTGTCGCCGACTACGCCTCTACTGGCGAGCAGGTCACCAGCATCAACCAGTTTTCTGACGTCTATCCGACGGACTGGGCTTACCAGGCCCTGAGCAACCTGATCGAGCGTTACGGCTGCGTCGCTGGCTACCCCGACGGTTCTTACCGCGGCAACCGTGCGATGACCCGCTTCGAAGCGGCCGCCCTGCTGAATGCATGTCTCGACCGCGTCACTGAAGTGACCGACGAGGTGAAGCGCCTCATGAAGGAGTTCGAGAAGGAGCTCGTCATCCTCAAGGGTCGTGTTGACGGTCTGGAAGCCCGCGTGGGCGAACTGGAAGCCACCCAGTTCTCCACCACCACGAAGCTGAAGGGCAAGGTGGACTTCGTGATGGGTGGTGTCAGCTACACCGGCGAGGATTACGACCTGGGCGAAGGTCCTGCTTATCAGGGTCAGGATGCGTTCACGTTTAATTACCGCACCACGCTGAATCTCAACACCAGCTTCACCGGAAAGGACCTCCTCTACACCCGTTTGCGCGCCGGTAATTTCGGTAAGGGTGCCTTCTCCGGTAAGGGATACACCGGCAACCAGACTCAGCTGGATGTGGCCAAGGAAACTGGCAATACCGTCAAAGTCGACAAGCTTTGGTATCAATTTCCAGTGGGAGATGACCTGCAAGTTTTTGTCGGTCCTCTGATCGAGAACTACTACATGCTTGGTGCTGCTCCGAGTGTGTATCGCCAGATTCTTAAGCAGTTCAAGCTTGGTGGTTATTACGGCGTTTATGGCGCTTCCACAGCTCCAGGTGCTGGTGTCGTCTGGAGGCCCAACAGCAGGGTCAATCCTTTCGATCCCAAGTTCAGTATTTCTCTGAACTACACCGCCAAAGCTGGCAAAGACTCCGACCCACAAAAGGGTGGCATTGGCACCGACAACTCCAGGAGTAAGTTCTTGGCGCAGGTGGCTTATGGCGGACCTCAATGGTCGATCTCTGCGGCCTATGCCTACATACAAAACGGTGCAACGGTTGGCTACGGAACCCCTCTCGGTGCTTCGACCACCGTTGTTGGAGGCGGTGACTCCTCCTTCTCTCGCGGTTTCAAAGATGCCAACGCTCTTGCCCTGCGTGCCTGGTGGCAGCCTCAGGAGTCCGGCTGGATTCCCAGCATCAGTGCCGGTTGGGGCCTGACGTCGTTCAACAGCAACGACTACGATCTGACCGAATTTGAGATCTCCCCGAAGCAAACATCGCAAGATTGGATGGTGGGTCTTGGTTGGAAGGATGCCTTCATTAAGGGCAACCTGTTGGGCTTTGCCATTGGCCAGCCTCAGTTTGAAACGGCTCGCGATAGCGGCACTCCTGATGACGGCAACTACGCCTTGGAGCTCTTCTATCAGTTCCAGGTGACAGACAACATTTCAGTCACTCCGGCCGCCTTCTATGTTTCTCGTCCATTCGGTGAACTGACTGGAACCAATGATACCTACGGTGGTACGGGTGCTGAATCTTTTGGCACCTTTGGTTATTTGGTCAAGACCTCTTTCAAATTCTGATCGGAACGTCATTTCCGATGTGGTGTGGCCCCCTCAACAAGGGGGCTTTTTTTTGATCAAAAAAAAAGGAGGTGACTGCCCCCCCCCTTTTTGATGATTAATCGGATTCATTGAATCACCAGCAGTTCTCTCCTTCGCCGATCGGGATACAAATGTCCTCTTCCGCCGCCTTATCGGCTGCCCGTTGCGCATCAGCATCCTTCACTGCTTCTGCATCGAGATCCTGATCAGTGCTCCATTCAGTGAGGCCACCACTCGGACTCTCGGTGTCAGCGAGACTTGCAGGCATCGTGGCGACACTGCTGAGTGCTGCGGCACCCGCTAGAAAAATCGAAAGGGTTGTGGAGCGCTTCATGGCAGACAATTGGTTCGAAGATATTCTTCTGATTTTAGGGTAAAAGGCACACGCGTTTTAGGTTCCTAGCGATCTCAGTAAATTTGTATACGCGAGAAAAACCTGATCCAGTTCGTCGCTACGCCCGTGCTTCGCGAGTAATCCTCGTGCACCACTATCAAGTTGAAACAAAGTGATGCGGTCGATCTCGCTTTTGACGTAACTCTCGATCCAGCCAACGCAGACAATTCTTTCACCACTAGTCACTGTCTTCACACGATGCAATGTGGTGCTGGGGTAAATCACGATCTCACCCTGCTGCAATGTCAGCTCAATGGAGTCGCTAATGCTGTCGACTTCTAGGCTCCCCCCTGCGTAGCTGTTGGTATCGGAAAGGCAGACAGTGAAGGAGAGATCACTCCTCCCACTGCTCATGTAGGCATTGTCTACATGGCTTTCATAGCCACCGCCTTTGCTTGTTTTGCTGATCTGAAAACGATGCAGTTTTCTTGGCAAGCAGAAGCTTTTAATCGCTGGTTGGTTCCACATCGCTGTTTGAACGATGGTTTGAATGTCGATGCGTTCAGGGGATGTCTGTTCAACTTGTTCGTTGATCTTGCCCGTGCTTGCTTGTGCACCAGCAGTGCTTCGGCCATCGATCCATTGGGCTTGTTTGAGCAGGCTGATCATGGATTCGCATTGCTCTTTTGAAAGCAGTGGAAGTTTGAGGTGGTTCATAAAAGAGCAAGCATCGGTATCAAATGATCAATTGGCTCGTATCGGTTGCACGCGACGCATGGTTGTCGTGCGAACAGCATCAGGTGGGCTTTTGTGATTTATGAAGTTTCTCGCTGCCTCCCTGCTTGCGTCGTTCGCCTTCATGCCGCTTTCGGTTCATGCGCGGGAAGTTCGTGTTTATTCAGGGCGCCACTACAATACGGACCGGCAGTCTTATAAGGCTTTCACGGAATTAACAGGCATCAAGGTGCGCTTGATTGAAGCATCGGGGATCTCACTTGTTGAACGTCTCAAACGCGAAGGTTCCAATACGAAGGCCGATGTGATCATCCTTGTGGATGCCGCACGCATCAACAACGCAGCGAAAGCTGGCTTGTTCCAGCCGATTGTCTCAAGCACACTCAAATCCGAGGTTCCGTCCCGCTATCGAGATCCTGGCAATCGCTGGTTCGGCCTCACTCGCAGGGTTCGGGCGATTGTTGTCAATCCTCAGGTGGTGAATCCCGCCGAGGTGCAGACCTATGCGCAGCTGGCATCTCCGGATTTGAAGGGCAAATTGTGCCTCAGAAATCGCAAAAATGTCTACAACCAGTCCTTGGTGGCTGACCAGCTGGCACTGAAGGGTGAGGCATCAACCAAAGCTTGGTTGAACGGGGTGACGGCGAATGTCACGCAGCCCTATTTCACCGGTGATATCGGCCTGATTCGTGCTGTTGCGCAAGGCAAATGTGGTGTGGGCGTTGTGAATCACTACTACTTGGCCCGCATGTTGTCGGGAGTGAATGGTGGAAAAGATCAGCAGCTGGCTCGCCAGGTGTCGATCGTGATGCCCAATCCTGCCCATGTAAACATTAGTGCGGCTGCCGTTTCGCGTTACGCGAAGAACAAACCGGAAGCGATTGAGCTGATTGAATTTCTGGCATCGCCCAACGGCAATGTTGGTCTTGCTGGGCCGACCTATGAATTTCCTCTTCGTGGCGTTGGATCGTCGGCTTATCTGAGGGGCATGACCAAGTTCACGCCGGATCAGGTCACCGTCTCTGAGCTGAGTGCGTTCAATCCATTGGCGATTCGGCTCATGGCACAGGCCGGTTGGAAATGAGCTGATCCAGGAGGTAGCCGAATAACTCTGGATTCGGCTCCTGGTTGCTGATGTCACTTAACCCGAGTTCTTCCAGGCGATCCGTCACCTTTTGTTCGAGCTGATCAGGCCGGCTCAGCGGTTCGCCCCACTCATGATTCTTCTCCGGCCCGATCTTGGTGGTGGCATCGATCGCTAGTCGGCCGCCAAGCCCGAGCTGTTCGCTGGCGAAATCCAGGGTGTCGAAGGGCGTGTTCTCGAGGGTGAAGAGATCGCGTTGGGGGTCCACCTGGGCAGCAATGGCCCACACCACCTGGCGTGGGTCTCGAACGTTGATGTGGCTGTCGACCACCACCACGAATTTGGTGTACGTGAACTGTGGCAAGGCACTCCAAAACGCCATCGCGGCGCGTTTGGCCTGACCTGGATAGGCCTTTTCGATGGAGATCACGGCGAGCTTGTAGCTCAGCGCCTCCATCGGGAGGAAGAAGTCTTTGATCTCCGGAATCTGCTGCCGAAGAATCGGTGTGTAGATCCTGTTCAGGGCGATCGCCAGCATCGCCTCTTCTTTGGGTGGACGACCGCTGAACGTGGTCAGAAACATCGGATCGCGCCGCTGCGTCATGCAGTGAAAGCGCACCAAAGGCGAATCCTCGACGCCGCCGTAGAACCCCATGTGATCGCCGAAGGGGCCATCGGGGAGCACTTCTCCAGGAGTGATGGTTCCTTCCAGCACCACTTCGCTGTGGCTGGGCACTTTGAGGTCGAGCGTTTTGCAGCGACTCAGCCGCACGCCCTCGCCGGCATAAATCCCTGCGAACAGCCATTCACTCAGTTGCACTGGGATGGGGGTGGCGGCGGCCATCACCAGCAAGGGGTGAACGCCGATAGCAACAGCCACCTCCAGTTTTTTGCCCATGGCCGCCGCTTTGCGTAAGTGGCGAGCACCGCCACGCACGCTCAGCCAGTGCACGGTCATCGTGTTCAACGATTGCTTCTGCAGTCGATACACACCGACGTTCGGAACACCAGTTTCGGGATCTTTGGTAATGACAAGTCCCAGGGTGATGACACCCCCGGCATCGCCGGGCCAAGGCCTGATGAGGGGGATGTTGTTCAAGTCCACCGCATCCCCTTCAAAGACCTGCTGTCTGCAGGGAGGAAGCAGATCGAGGTCAGGTCTGGCTTTCACTAAATCCCAGAAAACCCGGGCGAACTGCTTGGTCTCACCCAAACCTTTCGGTGGCCTGGGTTGCTGAAGCAAGGCCAGCCTTTCTCCCAGTTCCTCGAGTTGCTCTGGGCGCTCTAGGCCCATGCTCCACACCACGCGTTCCACGGTGCCCAGCAGGTTCACGGCCACCGGCATGGAGGAACCGATCACGTTTTCGAACACCAGACCCGGACCACCGCTGGCCAGCACTCGATCCGCAATGGCGGCCAGTTCGAGATCGGGGTCAACGGGGGCGGTGATTCGTCTGAGCTGTCCCCGCTCCTCCAGCAACTGGATGAAGGCGCGCAGATCCCGGGTGCCCGGGCCGGGGCTGAACAGAGCCATCAGGAAGACACCTCAGGGGGCCGTGATCTCGGTACTGTGACGCACGCTGATCGTGACCGTGGCCGTGCAGGTTTCCTATTTCCATGTGGCTTCGGATGTGCCTGAGACCGTCGGGACCGCTGATGGGCCTGATGCCGCAGTGGTAATTGATGTGCTGCGGGCCACGACCACCATTGCTTGGGCCCTTCACAACGGTGCTGAGGCCGTGCAGGCGTTTGCCGATCTCGACCAATTGCGCGCCGAGGCCGACGCCTGGCCCGCCGAGCGTCGTCTTTTGCTGGGTGAACGTGGTGGCAGCAAAATTGCCGGCTTCGACCTGGGTAACTCACCGGTGGCGGTGACTCCCGAGGTGGTGTCGGGCAAGCGACTGTTCATGAGCACCACCAATGGGACGCGGGCTCTGCAACGTGTCCGGGGGGTGTCATGCCTGCTCACCGTGGCGCTCCCCAATCGACGTGCCGTCGCGGAGCGACTGCTCCAGGAGCGACCTGAGCAAATCCTCATTTTGGGCAGTGGTTGGGAAGGCACGTATTCCTTAGAAGATTCTCTGGCCGCAGGTGCCCTGGCCGCATTGCTGGAGGAGGCCGGTGCCGTTGTCGCGAACGATGAACTCCAGGCTGCACTGGCGCTGTGGAGGCAGTGGGAGCATGACCCTGAAGGATGTTTGCGCACGGCATCCCATGGTCAGCGCTTGATCGGTCTGGGCAATCACGATGCTGATTTCCGCTGTTGTGCAGGCTTGGATCAGTTGTCAGTGGTGCCAACGCAGGTGGAGCCAGGTGTCTTACGAGCTATTCGCGCCTGACGACGGGTTGGTTGATCAGCAATACAGTTTCATCGACTGATCTCTGACCTCTGTGCGTGATTTCCTGGCCGCGGCCGTGCAACTCACCAGCAGCTCCGATCCCGAGCGCAACTTCGCCGCTGCCGAGGAACAGATCGATCTGGCGGCACGACGCGGCGCTGAGCTGATCGGCTTGCCCGAAAACTTTGCGTTCATTGGTGACGACGCGCGGCGGTTGGAGATTGCTCCGGCTCTTGCTGAACAGGCATCGCGCTTTCTCGTGACCATGGCGCGCCGGTACCAGCTGGTGATCCTTGGCGGAGGTTTCCCTGTTCCCGTCGGAGACGGTGCGCACACCTTTCAGCGCGCACAACTGGTGGGTCGTGATGGTCAGATCCTGTCCAGTTACGACAAAATCCATTTGTTCGACGTCGATCTGCCCGACGGCAGTTCCTACCGGGAGTCGGCTGGCTTCAGTTCCGGTGCAGAACTGCCACCCGTGGTGGATGTGCCAGGACTGTGCAGGGTGGGGGTGTCCATTTGCTACGACGTGCGCTTCCCTGAGCTCTACCGACACCTGATCGGAGCAGGAGCTGAGTTGCTGATGATTCCCGCCGCCTTCACGGCCTTCACGGGCAAGGATCACTGGCAGGTGCTGTTGCAGGCCCGCGCGATTGAGAACACGGCCTACGTGCTGGCTCCCGCTCAGACCGGTACCCATGCCGGCCGCCGTCAGAGCCATGGTCACGCCATGGTGATTGACCCGTGGGGCACGGTTCTGGCCGATGCCGGAGTCAGTGCCGGTGCGGCCATTGCCCCGGTGGATCTTGATCATCTTCAGCGCATTCGCACGCAAATGCCCTGTCTGCAGCACCGCAGAACCGCCTTGTTCTGACCCTGATGCCTCGGCTTCCCCGTCGTTTCAGTGCTCTGCTGATCGCTGCTGCCGTGCAGTCCACAAGCCTTTTGTGGTCACTGCCAGCTCGTGCTGCTAGCGCCCTCGCAGCCTGGTCTTTGGGTAGCGATGGAGTGTTGCAGCTGAGAACAGCCACTGGTGCACGCTTGGATGCCTTTTTTGAAGCGGGTGAAGCGGGCCGGGGTCCCAGGGTCTGGATCGATTTTCCAGGGGAGCTCAGCCGACCTCGCAGCCTGCGCGGTTCCGGACCTGTCCGTGAGGTCCGTCTGGGCAAACCCAACCCGGGAGCGACGCGGCTGGTGGTGGAGTTCCAGCCTGGGGTGCAGCTCGATCCGGGTCAGCTTCGGCTGATCGGCACGTCGCCTGATCGTTGGAAGTTGATGTTTGAAGGCCTGCCGACCCGCGGGCTGCGCACCATCGGCGAAGGTGATCTGAACGGTGTCAGTTCCGGTCAGTGGGGAGGCGTGCGCATCCAGCCCACCCAGACGCCTGTGAATGCGGAAGGGCTTCCTGATGTGCCTCGTGGCCGTTATCGGGTGGTGATCGACCCGGGTCATGGTGGACCCGACCCGGGGGCTGTGGGCATCCGAGGCATCCGCGAATCGGAGATCGTTCTGGATATCTCCCTGCAAGTGGCGCGCTTGCTGGAAGCCAAGGGTGTTCAGGTCACCTTGACCCGAACCGCTGAAGTGGATGTGGATTTACCACCGCGCGTGGCCCTGGCTAATCGGCTTGGTGCCACTGCTTTTGTGAGCATCCATGCCAATGCGATCAGCATGTCGCGGCCAGAGGTGAACGGCATTGAGACCTTCTACTTCTCTGATCCGCGCTCTGCGCGTTTGGCGGCACACATTCAGCAGCAGGTGCTGAATGTGTCTCCTGGCAGTCCGAACCGAGGTGTTCGCAGGGGCCGCTTTTTTGTGATCCGCCGCACCACCATGCCCTCCGCGCTGGTGGAGACCGGATTCGTGACCGGAAATATCGATTCTCCGCGTTTGGCTGATCCAGCGCACCGGCGCCGTTTGTCCTTAGCGATCGCCACCGGCATTCTCGAGTACCTGCAGGGGCTGCGATGAGCATTCGTCTTGGCCTGTTCGACAGCGGCCTGGGAGGGCTCACTGTGCTCCGCCGCGTGCTGGAGCGACATGGTTCTTTGCCCGTGATTTATCTCGGTGATACAGCGCGGGTTCCCTACGGCAGTCGCTCGCCATCGGAGATCCGGGCCATCGCCAGCGAAGTGGTGGGTTGGCTGCGTCAGCAGAACGTGTCCACGGTGGTGATGGCTTGCAACACCACCAATGCACTGGCCAGGGAAGTGACAGAAGGACAGGCTGGCGTTCCGGTGGTGGGACTGATCGGTGCGGCTGCCGCGATGGTGCGTGAATCGCGTGTTGGTGTTCTGGCCACGCCCGCCACCGTTGCTTCTGGTGCGTACCGCGAAAGCATTGAGGCTCTCCATCCCGGAACCCTGGTGGTGCAGCAGGCCTGTCCGGATTTCGTACCGCTGATCGAGTCAGGCGATCTGCGCTCCAATGCGTTGCGCGAAGCGGCTGTTCATTACCTGCAGCCGCTGCTGGAGGCGTCTGTGCAATCCATTGTTCTTGGCTGCACCCATTACCCGTTGCTGGTGCCGTTACTCAAGAATTTGCTGCCGGAGTCCATTCGTCTGATTGATCCGGCGCACGGCGTGGCTAGCCAGTTGGACGCGTTGTTGGGCACGCCCATACCCGGCGGACTGGATCAGCCTCTGGCGTTGACAGAGACACGCATTTGCGTGACCGCTGATTCCGATGGCTTCGCAGACCGTGCCACCCCCTGGTTGGGGCAACGGCCAAGGGTCGAGCTGGTGGATCTGCAGTGACAGGTCAATGCCTTCTAAGATCTCCGCACCGAGGGGATTCATGACCACCGTCACCGAGTTGTTGCAGCCGGTTGAGGCGGATCTTGAGATCCTGCTCAGCGATCTTCGGAGCCTGATCGGCGCCGGTCACCCTATTCTTCAAGCTGCTGCGGAGCACCTTTTCAGTGCTGGAGGGAAAAAGCTCCGTCCAGGCATCGTTTTGTTGATTTCAAGGGCACTGGCGGCCGACGAGCAACTCACGCCGCGTCACCGCAGGCTGGCCGAGATCACGGAGATGATTCATACGGCTTCGCTGGTCCACGATGACGTGGTTGACGAAGCCGCGACACGCCGGGGTGTTGAAACCGTCCATAGCCGCTTCAACCATCGCGTCGCTGTTCTGGCTGGAGATTTTCTGTTCGCTCAGGCCAGCTGGCATCTGGCCAATCTCGACAACCTGGATGTCGTCAAACTACTCAGCCGAGTGATCATGGATCTGGCTGATGGTGAGGTGAAGCAAGGGTTGTTCCGCTACGACACCGGGCAAACGTTTGAAACTTACCTCGAGAAGAGCTACTGCAAAACCGCCTCTCTCGTGGCCAACAGCGCCCGAGCAGCAGGTGTTTTGAGCGGTTGTACTGAGTTACAGCTCGAATCGTTGTATCGCTACGGACGCCAACTTGGTCTTGCCTTTCAAGTCGTCGATGACATTCTCGATTTCACCGGCAACGATCAGCAGCTCGGTAAGCCTGCCGCGAGTGATCTTTCAAGCGGTTACCTCACGGCCCCTGCGCTCTATGCCCTGGAACAAAATCCGTCCATGGCCGTGTTAATCGAGCGAGAATTCAGCAACGATGGCGATCTCGAAGAAGCTTTAGCCTTCGTTCGTCAGTCCGACGCGATTGCTCGCACTCGTCAGCTAGCTGAAACCTTCGCACAGGACTCTCGGGACGCGTTGACCTGGCTGCCAGATTCCGCTTCAAAAACGGCTTTGATCGAACTGCCTGATTTTGTTCTCAGCCGTTTGTACTAATTAGCTTCTGCTGATCAACCTCTCGAGGCACTGGCGAGCCTCATCGAGATTGCCAATCAGGGTCAATCGATCATTTTTCACAATTCGAGGCCAGTCTTGGTTGGTGACTTGGAGACCTCCAGAGTTGATCAGTCTCCAAACGATGCAGCCGGCTGTAAGTGCCGACAGGGTTCCTGCTTCAGAATCTTCAAAGGCCCAGCAGTGCTCGGGTTGAACGTTGAGCCGTTTGGCAGCCAAGAGATAAGGATCGGCCTCCGGTTTCCCTGCTTTGAGCTCGGGATCGTCACCGCAAACCATGGTGATCCACGGCCCTAGCCAGGGGTGGTGGGTGATCTTGTTCATGACCGATGGCTTGTCGCTGCTTGTGACGAGGGCGATCGGGATGTTGGAGCGTTGCGCACTGCTGAGTAAGGCTTCTGCCCCGTCGATGGCTGGCGCGAAGGGCAACAACTTCACGGCAATGGGTTGGCGCACCATCAGCAGCTGATCCGGAGTCACATCGGCGTTCAGCCAGGAACACACCCGGTTTGCATTGTCGAGTCTGCGGCGCCCTTGCAAGCTCAACAGTTGTGCTGCAGTCAGTTGGGTGCCGAAATGATCAGCTGCTTCAGACCAGGCACGCGCATGCAATGGCTCCGTATCGAGCAGCAACCCATCCAGATCGAACAGACAGGCTTGGGGTACTGCACTGGGTTGGTTCAAATTGGGCATTTCTGCTTACAGCACCCGATCGAAACGTGAATGGCCTTCACGGATCTGGTGAAGCTGGTCGGCTGGCCGAAATTCTCTTCAAACGATTTCTGATTAGGCAAGCGACCTCCTTCCCACCGGGCACAAGGTTCATTCTGGATCTCTCACCGGTGTTCAACAACGGTTCGAGAAGCTCTGCAAGGTCTGGTCAGGGGCTTTCGCGAGATCTTCGTGGTGCCGAGATCTTCAAAGCGATGTCACGGATGCTTTGCTGGCATTAGGGCCTGCGATGGTCCACTCTGTAAGAGATCCACGGTCTGAGGACCCAACGAGAGAACTCAACAATCAAATCTCGGAGCTTCAAGCTCGAGTCGCCTTTCCCCAGCATTGGAGTAGTGGGGAGCACGAAATGAATCTGTACAAGCTACGCAAACTGCTCCATCAAAAACGCCAATTGATTGATGACGCTGAGAAGTGAGGACGCTCCCATCAATTGATGGTGATGCTGCCTTTCGCCTCACGTTTCAGACGTTGCCTTGCTGTGAATGACATTCATGGTGTTCTTCAAGTTGGCGACATCTTGAAGTCCTTCCGCGCTGAACCAGGGTGCGTGGTCCCAGCTGAACCCTTCGCCAAAGGTGTTGTCAGGAGCAACGACGTACCAGTGGCAATCCACATCAGGCGCTTCCACTGAGCACTGAGACCAGTCGTTTTGCCATTGCGGCACTTGAACCCACATGACCGCTGCAAAGAGCAAGGAAAACAAGGCTTGCAGCATGAGTCCTGTGAGACAGAGCCGAGACCCTAGTGGAATCAACGGTCGCATTGGTGTGATGGCCGCCTCGATTCGCTTTCACCTCAGGTGGAGAGATTCTTCTTCGAAAAGGTTTCAATCAAGGTTCTGTGCTGAAGAGACGTGGCATCTATCTTTTGTTTGAGGCGAAAACGGGCACTCCCGAAGTGACGCGCCGTAACCGGCTGTTTGGAAGGCCAGCGAAAGCGGTCAAGCACCGGCCGATGCTTGTTGACATCTGATGTCAGCGGCAATCAGTCACAGCCTTCAACCCGACTAGACAACCCCCGATGAGCAGCGAAGGATCCACCATCGAAAGCGTGCTTCATGAGCAACGCGTTTTCGCGCCTCCGATCGACGTCACCCGTTCCGCCCGCATCGGTGGCATGGATGCTTACAAGGCATTGGCGGAAGCTGCTCGACAGGATCCAGATGCGTTCTGGGGAGATGCAGCGCGGCGGGAGTTGGAGTGGTTTCAGCCTTTTGACACCGTTCTCGACTGGTCCGATGCGCCTTTTGCCCGTTGGTTCGAAGGCGGAACCACCAATCTTTCTCACAATTGTCTCGATCGGCACCTCAAGACGAAACGCGCTGATAAGACAGCGCTGATCTGGGAAGGGGAGCCCGGTGACGTTCGCAAATTCACTTACCGCGAACTGCACGCCGAGGTCTGCAAGGCCGCCAATGCCCTGAAGGCCAAGGGCATCGGCAAGGGCGATCTGGTGGCGCTTTACATGCCGATGGTGCCCGAAGCGGCCATTGCCATGCTCGCCTGCGCCCGCATCGGTGCTCCCCACTCGGTGGTGTTCGGAGGCTTCTCCGCCGAAGCCCTGAGAGACCGTTTGATTGATGGCGAAGCCAAGGCGGTGATCACTGCTGATGGGGGCTTCCGCAAGGACAAGTCGGTTTCACTGAAACCAGCTGTGGATGCGGCGTTGGCAGATGGCGCTTGTCCTTCTGTTCAATCGGTGCTGGTGGTGCAACGCACCAAACAGCCTGTTGAGATGGTCGATGGTCGTGACGTTTGGTGGCATGACTTGGTGGATGGGCAGAGCAGCAATTGCCCCGCCGAGCCGATGTCCAGTGAAGATCGTCTCTTCGTGCTCTACACATCGGGATCCACCGGTAAACCCAAGGGTGTGGTGCACAGCACGGCCGGTTACAACCTCTGGGCCCATCTCACCTTCCAGTGGATCTTCGACATCCGTGAGGATGACGTCTACTGGTGCACCGCTGATGTGGGCTGGATCACCGGTCACAGCTACATCGTTTACGGACCCTTGTCGAATGGTTCCACCACCGTGATGTACGAGGGTGCACCAAGACCTTCAAAGCCCGGTGCGTTCTGGGAGCTGATTCAGAAGCACGGCATCACAATTTTCTACACGGCTCCGACGGCGATCCGGGCTTTCATGAAGAACGGTCGTGAGGTGCCGGATCAGCACGATATGAGCACTCTGCGGCTGCTGGGCACGGTGGGCGAGCCGATCAACCCGGAAGCATGGATGTGGTATCGCGATGTGATCGGGGGTGGTCGCTGCCCCATCATTGACACCTGGTGGCAGACCGAAACCGGTGGCGTGATGATCAGTCCGCTCCCGGGTGCAACCCCAACCAAGCCGGGATCTGCAACGTTGCCGTTGCCAGGCATCGAAGCGGATGTGGTGGATGCCGAGGGCAACAGCTGCGCTGCCGATGAAGGTGGATACCTGGTGGTGCGTCGTCCCTGGCCGGGCATGATGCGCACTGTGCATGGCAATCCCCAACGCTTCCGCGAGAGCTACTGGGAGCACATTCGCCCCGCGGATGGCAATCACCTCTACTTCGCCGGTGATGGAGCTCGTCGCGATCAAGACGGTTACTTCTGGGTGATGGGTCGCGTCGACGACGTGATCAACGTGTCTGGCCATCGTCTCGGCACGATGGAAATTGAATCGGCTTTGGTGAGCCACCCAGCCGTTGCCGAGGCGGCTGTCGTGGGTCGTCCCGATGATCTCAAAGGTGAGGGCATCGTTGCTTTCGTCACGCTGGAGTCGGGTCGTGATTCCGATGATGCCCTCATTGCTGAGCTGCGCGGCCATGTGGGTGCGGAGATTGGCCCGATTGCTAAGCCGGACGAAATCCGTTGCAGTGACGCTCTCCCCAAGACACGCAGCGGCAAAATCATGCGCCGAATCTTGCGCGCGTTGGCGGCCGGTGAGGAAGTTAGTGGCGACACCAGCACCCTCGAGGATCGCTCCGTGCTGGACAGGCTTCGGGCTTAACGACAGTGCATCAGTGAACCAGCCGCTGGATGGCACGGTGTGGTGACTCAGCGGTTGGTTCTGCGATGCCTGAGAGCTCTTTGACCTTGCTGCTGACGAGGAAGGCTGAAATTAAGACTGTGAAAAACTCGGCAATTCAAGGATTTAACAGTTTCTTGTTTCAACCTTAAATTTGGTTAATTCATGCATAACGACAGCGGCTGATTGGCTTGGTTAACACTGAATTGCTACAGCCACTTTTTGTTTTTGGTCGCTGCGATGCAATTTTCTCAGAAAGCTCTGCTGTTGACATCTGTTCTGGCTGTTGGGGCCAGTACGACTGCGTCAGCTGCTCCATCTCTTAATGGTGCTGGTGCCACATTCCCGGCCAAGATTTATCAGCGCTGGTTTGCTGATCTTGCGAAGTCTGGCGGTCCTCAGGTCAATTATCAGGCCGTGGGATCTGGTTCTGGTCGTAAAGCGTTTATTGACCAGACCGTGAGTTTTGGTGCGTCTGATGATCCGATGAAGAAATCGGATATGGCCAAGGTGAAACGAGGTGTTGTTCAAATCCCGATGGTTGGTGGAACGATCGCCTTCGGATACAACAAGCCAGGCTGTGACCTCAAGCTCACGCAAAAGCAGGCCGTCCAGGTTGCGATGGGCAAGATCAACAATTGGAGCGAGCTGGGCTGCGCTGCAGGCCCGCTTGTTTGGGTTCACCGTTCTGACGGGTCTGGAACGACCAAGGCCTTTACAAATTCGATGCAAGCCTTTTCTTCAGAGTGGACTCTCGGTACGGGCAAATCCGTGAGCTGGCCTTCTGGACTCGGCGCCAAGGGCAACTCGGGAGTGGCGGCTTTGATTCAGAACCGCGTTGGCGCGATTGGTTACGTCAACCAGTCCTACATCCGTGGAGCTGTCAAAGCTGCAGCTTTGCAGAACAAGTCGGGGCAATTTCTTCTGCCTTCGGTTAATTCCGGAGCCACGGCTTTGAATGGAATCAAGCTTGATGCAAATTTGGCCGGGGTGAATCCAAATCCCTCAGCCGAAGGAGCTTATCCCATTGCAACACTGACATGGGTTCTCGCTTACAAAAGTGGGAATGGATCTAACACACAAGCTCTCCGGGATGTCTTTAATTACATGCTGAGCAGTCAAGCTCAGAATGCCGCCCCGTCCCTTGGTTTTGTTCCCTTGAAAGGTGACATTCTGGCCAAGGCTAGAGCTGCTGTTGCAATGGTTGGTCAGTAAGAGACAAGATCATCTTTCGTCTGACTTTTCGGAAGCGATTTGTTGTTTTGCGCTGCTCCTCCGTTTGATCAGCTGATTGATCAGCTCAGTTAGATCATTGCCACCAGCGCGTCCGTCAGTCGACGGATGCGCTTTTTCTTGGCTGGGTCATCCGCCCAGTCACCGAGCAAGCCCTGGCGCAGGCCTGCGCTGGCTGGAGTGAGGTGATCTCCTGACATCTGCAGGAATTCGCTGGCATCCTGATCCCGGCTTTGCAGGGTTTGAAGAAGATCTGGGCTTTGATCCAGTGCGTCATTCCCGAACCTCACCACAAGGTTGTTGGGCTGGAGGTAATAGCGGCCGATCAGTTTCAAAGTTTCCTCAGGCCCTGGACTGAATTCCGTCACCACTCCTAGGGCCGGGGCAACGGTGCCGAGCAAGGGGATTGAACGATCAGCTGTGAAATTGTTGAAGCTCAGGGCTGCTAGGCCCCGGCATCCCCGCCCGCCATCTGGTGCCAAAAGATGCAGCTTGCAGCCCAGGCTGTGACCCAGCCGAAGGGTTGTGAGTGGATACCCCAGGCGTTGTTCAAGGCTCTGACGGCAACGACGTAACTGTTGCCACGCGTCACGCGCTTGCAACTGATGGTCAAAACCGGGAACGTAGCTCCAGGCATGAATGGCCAGCTGCTCAGCAGCCAGTGACTCCAGCAGCCGCTTGTAGCTGATCTGGGGACTGGCAGCGAGATAGCTGCCACCAACGAATTCCACGACCCCCCGAATGGCGGTGGAGGGCCAAAGGCACCAGCATTGATCGCGACGTTGCCAGCGGTTCACCCGTTCGCCAGCTGTTGAACGATGGTTTCGGCTTCTTTCACATGAGCAGGACCGTCGAGAAGATTGTTGAACACGTGACGGATCACGCCTTGTTGATCAATCACGTAGGTGACACGTGAGGGCAGCAAGCCCAAGGTTTTGGGGACGCCAAAGGCCCGACGCAGCGATTGCGTGCGATCACTCAACAAAGGGAATGGAAGCTTGTAGCGCTCCGCAAAACGGCGATGGCTGACTGCGTCATCGCCGCTCACGCCCCACACTTCCGCTCCCAGTCGGGTGAGCTCACTGTGACGATCCCGGAACGTGCAGGCTTCAGCCGTGCATCCAGGGGTTTCATCTTTGGGGTAAAAGAACAGCACCAGAATCCGACCTTTGATGTCATCGAGGCGTCTGGTCTCACCCGACTGATCCTCAAGAGAAAAGGACGGAGCCGGGTCGCCGATCTTCAGAGCCATGGGAGGACGTCGTTCCGGCGAACCCTAGGAAGTGGTCGACAGTGACGGGAGAATGGCGGCAGGTCCCTCGTTCTGTCTTCTTCACCATGACCGAGTTCCCGCCAGTGCCAGGTCAGTTGGATCTGTTGCAGGAGCTGGGAACGCCCACCGAGGCATCAGACCCTGCCATTGATCTGCGTCAGCCTGCTCCTCAATCCGAACCCAACGATTTCCCGGATCGTCAGCAAAGCCAACCTGCAGTGGGTCCACTCACTGATGCCCGAAAGGAGCGAGGCGAGGCCCCTGAACAGCTGCTGATTGTTGATACGGAAACCACGGGCCTTGATGCGGAGACCGATCAATGTCTTGAGGTGGGGGCGGTCCTCTTTTCCGTGTCTTCACGTCAGGTGTTGGCACAAGTGTCCTTCCTGCTTCCTGTTGACAGCAATCCGGCGGAAGCGATCAATCGCATCCCTGCACCGGTCACCCGGATGCCACAACCCTGGCAACAGGGTCTGGCCTACTTCCAAGAGTTGATGAGTAGTGCTGATGTGCTGGTGGCACACAACGCTTCCTTCGACCGTCAATGGTTCGGACGGGGGGTGTTGCCCTCGGCATCACGCCCCTGGCTGTGCACGCTTGAAGACGTGCGATGGCCTGCGGAACGACAGCTCAGGGCACGGCCATCGGTGATTGACCTGGCCTTGGCTTACGGCGTTCCGGTGTGGGCGGCTCATCGTGCCCTGACGGATTGTCTTTACCTGGCGGAAGTGTTTCGCCGGTGTGACGATCTGGAGCTGTTGATCGCACGCGGGCTCGAGCCTCGATGCCTGATGCGCGCTCAGGTCTCCTATGACGACAGGCATCTTGCCCGAGAGGCTGGATTCCGCTGGAATGATCCGGTGAAAGGGGCTTGGGTCCGGCGTCTGTCCCAGAGGGAGGCTGAAGCGCTCGCTTTCCCTGTCGTTGCTGTGGAGAACGCGATGCCGATGGCATCCTGATTTGCTTCAGCAGTCCGAAGCCTCATGGGAGGTTTGCCACGCCATCGCATTTGCGGGCCAGGCTGGGTCATGGCCTTCGCAAAGCCTTCACTCACGGTTCGTTCTCGCTTGCAGCGATGGCAGCAGGTGCGGACTTGGGCGAGGTTAATTCGAGAGGCTGAAAGTCTCTGGCATGTGGATGTGCGTGAGCTCAAGCGGCTGGGAGCACTGGAACTTGCGGAGCTGCTGAGAGAGGTGCCGGTCGGGCAGCGCTCACGCGTGAATCGCTGGCTCACGCGTTATGCCGTCTCCACGCGGTTGCCCTGCCGAGAGTCAGTCGACAACCGGGGGTAACTCTTGGCATTGAAGGTGTTCTGCGGTCTTTGAAAGACAGACGTTGATCGTTGTGCATCAGCCTGATCGCTGGGGTGCATTCGGCTGATGCGTCCATCGCCACCTTGGCGTTCACGCAGATCAAAGCCTTTGGATTCATTCCATGGCAGCGCTTAATTCGTGAAAAGGCAGAATCTGTCATTGCAAAGATTCTCTTTGAGTGCTTGATTGTTGCTTCAATGAGTTGTGCATAGTTGAGTAATTAATCAAAGCATCGACTGGCCTTAAGCGCTTCATAAGCAGCTCTTTGCTGACTCTTGGTGACTGACTGAGCGGCACTTTAATAGTGTTTTCGAGGACACGCTTGATGCCATGTTCAGTGCTCCGAAAAAGACGTTTCATTCGTCAGATTCTTTTCGGCAAATGTTGGAAACCAATTTCCAAAAACGCCATTTGGTTCATCTCTCCTCTGGTCGCACGGTTCCTTTGCACAACGCCTGTTTGTGGATCGTTGTGCGAGGCATGGTCAGGCTGGGAGCACTGACGGAGCAGGGTGATGAGTTGATGTTGGGGCTGGCTGGGCCAAATGAATCATTTGGCGAGCCCCTGAGCAATGTTCCTGCTTTTGAAGCCACCACCCTGAGTGACTGTGATTTGCTCTGCATTCCGTTCCAGGAGATTCATGACTCTCCCGGTTTGGCCAAGGATCTGCTCAGCACGGTGATGTTGAGGCAGCGGCAGGCAACCAATTTGCTTGCCTTGGTGGGTCTTCGCCGCATTGAGGAACGTGTGCGGGGTTTTCTGGAGTTGTTGGCTGTGGATTACGGGCAGCCTTGTGAACTGGGATTGCGATTGCCCGTGCGACTCACCCATCAAGACATGGCCAATGCCCTCAGCACCACAAGGGTCACGGTGACCAGGATCATCGGTCAGTTGAAGGATGAGGGCTGGCTGCTGTTGGATCAGCAACGGCATCTGGTGATGACCCACCCCAAGCAGTCTGTACACCGGAAGCATTGATCACAGGCGATCAGCCTGCAGCCCCGATCGTGATGCGCACAAAAAAAGACCTCTCGAGAGAGAGGTCTTGATCGGCAGATGGATCGTCAAATCGGAGCGGCGGGATTTGAACCCACGACCCCCACTACCCCAAAGTGGTGCGCTACCAAGCTGCGCCACGCCCCGACGGCAAAAGCAAGCTATCACAGGGCATTGCCCCATCTGGTGCGTCGTTTGATCCTGGTCAGAAGTCGGGCCGTGAGCTGTTCGCGGTTTTCAGCGGCGTAGCCCCAAAGACGCAGTTCTCGAGCCAATGCACGCAGCGATGAAAGGTTCATCGAGGCCAGTTGGAGCTCCGGCAGCGTTCTCCATGCCTTCGAAGCCATCGGCAGGTTGGAGCGAGAGCTGCTCTCTCTGAGATTGAGTGTGCCGTCTGCGATCCACTCGGGAATCAGCACCACGAGCACGGCAATCAACCCATAAAGCTCGACGAGCCCCCTTGGCAACGGGTGAAGGCGACGCGGGCCTGGCGGTTCGGCAGGGGACGGCAAGGAGCTCGATGGAACCACACCCTTTTGACTTTGGCAGGTCTCTCTGCCGGGAGGCGCAGGAGTGGTCAGATCGACAGGGTTCCCTCAATGGCTGACTCAATCGTCGAAGGCGGTGTTGTGTCTTTCCAGAGGAAGGGGCGGTCTTGATCGGAGCCGGGACGAAAAAGAAACGCCATGCCGATCACCAGCACGATGGTGAAGGCGATCATCGCAAGCACAACTCTGTCCGGCAGCGGTTCATTCATGCTTGCAACTCAATCGGACGATTGTCACCGCGCAGGATGCAGTGGCTGATGCTCCAGTCGTAGTGCGACCAGACTTGGCTGGGCAGCCGGTACTGCGCTCCTGGGAATCCCTCCAGAGCCAGTCCCGTCGGCATGGCAGAGCAGTAGGGCCTGCTGCCGGGACGGGCAAGGTATTGCTGGTGGTAGGCCTCGGCGAAATAGAAGGTGCGGTCGGCGGCAATCTCGGTGGTGATGATCCCTTTACCGGCTTCGGTCAGTTGGCGCTGATAGGACTCACGACTGGCCAGGGCCAACTCCATCTGACGGGCGTTGGTGGTGTAGATCGCCGATCGGTATTGACTGCCCTGGTCGTTGCCTTGGCGGTCTCCTTGGGTGGGGTCATGGCATTCCCAGAACAGCTTGAGCAGATCACTCACATCGATAGCGGGTGCGCTCCAGACCACACGGACGACCTCTGTATGACCTGTTCTGCCACTGCAGACCTGCTCGTAGAAGGGAGAATCGACTTGCCCGCCGGCATAGCCCACAGCTGTCGACACGACACCAGGAAGTCGCCAGAAGCCTTTTTCAGCACCCCAGAAGCATCCACAACCAAAGATGATTTCCTCCTGGTCGTCCATCAAGGGGGCGTGGAGAGGGGTACCCAGAACAACGTGACGGTCGTCGGCGTTGTTGTTTTGTCGTCCTTGCTGTGAACCCGTGAGCCAGTTGGGCAGCATGGAAATGGTGTCGCGACCGCAACCCTAGGCAGATGTCTGGGGATCCAGGCGAATGTGATTGAGCAGCGTGGTCACGAATGCAAACAGAAGAAACGGCAGGCTGAGCACCAGGATCAGCCCCACGCCGACAAGGGCGAACAGCGGACGAGATGAGCCCATCAGAGCCAGTCCCGCAGCCAGGCTGACGAAGATCACCGCCATCCAGGCCAAAATCTGACCGTAGATGTCACCAAAGGTGAGGGTGCAGCGGACTGTGAAGGGGTTGCCTGACGTCATGGCTCGGAGGCAGATCCTCTAGCTAAGCCAAAGCGACGCAATTTGTCGCCCGTTCGTTGCGCAAGCTTTCGTCATGCCACCGATTCCAGCCGTTCCGCGGCCTGCTCCCGTTCCCAGAGACTGCGATAAAGACCCGGCACCTGGATCAGATCAGAGTGATGACCCTGTTGGACCAAACGTCCTTGATCCAGCACAAGGATTCGGTCACAGGCAGCGGCTGCTGAGAGCTGATGACTGATCATCACAATCGTTCGATTGGTCTGACGGCGCACCGATGCCAGGATTTCCGCCGCGGTGTTGTTGTCCACGCTGGCGAGGGCGTCATCAAGCACCAACACCGGTGATTTGACCAGAAGCGCTCTTCCTAAAGCGGTGCGCTGGCGCTGACCACCGCTCAAGGTGATGCCTCGTTCACCCACGAGAGTGTTCATGCCATCAGGGAAACCGCGAACGTCACCGAGCAGGCGCGCCTGTTCCGCTGCCGCTTCAACGCGTTCCATGGATGCCTCGGGTTCGCCGTAGCGAAGGTTGTCTGCAAGGCTGCTGGTGAAGAGATACCCCTCCTGTGGAACCAGGGCGATCTGATCACGCAGATCGGTCAGCCGCAATCGGGTGAGGTCGTGGCGATCAAGGAACAACTGACCTTCTGGGACGTCGACCATGCGGCCAAGGGCACGTGCCAGGGTGGTTTTGCCACAGCCCACAGGTCCCACGACGGCAACCAGTTCTCCCGACCGGATCTTGAAGCTAAGACCATTCAGCGTGTCAGCTTCACTGCCGTCGTAGCGGATGTGCAGACCGCGCGCTTCCAAGTCACCCCGCACCGGCAGTTCCAGCAGTTCCGGTTCGCGCGGGTTGCGGATCATCGGGCGACGGGAGAGCAGTTCTTCAACCCGCTCAAGGCTCACCTGGCCGGTCTGCAAGGTGTTCAGGGTGAATCCGAGCAAAGCCGTCGGGAAGACCAGAAGCTGCACGTAAAGAATCAGGGCCACAAGGCCGCCAATCGACAGCGTGTTTTGTTGAAGCTGAAAACTCCCCAGGGCCAGCACCAGCAGAACGGAAATCGATGAAATCCCTTCCAGTAGAGGGAATAATGTGCTCCGCGTGCGTGCCAGCTGAATCGCGGCATCCCGGTAACTACGGTTGCGGCGGTTGAACGCGTCCAGTTCCTGTTGTTCCTGGTTGTAGATCTTGATGGCTGCGATGCCGGAGAGATCTTCCTGGATCAGTTCGCTGAGCCCGGCCAAAGCCTCCTGTTGCCGACGCTGTTGGAGCATCATCCGCCCGCCAAATAGGCGCACGGATACCAGCATCACTGGGTAGGGGGCGATTGCAGCAAGGGTGAGGCCAAGGTCGATCCTCAGCATCGCTGGCAGCGTGAAGGAATAGGCCAGCACTGTGTTGGTGAGGCTGAGAACGGCGAAGCCCAGCAGCCTGCGCACGTTTTCTACGTCGCTCGTGGCACGGCTGATCACTTCGCCACTGCCGGTCTGCTGAACCCAGCCAGGCTCTTGCTGCAGCATGTGATCGAACAGCTTCTGGCGCAGCTCGACCTCCACCTGTCGACCAACGCCGAAGACCAACTGCCGGGAGATCAAGCGCACCACACCCATGGTCGTCGCCAGCAACACAATCCAGCCGGCCTGGACCAACACATCCCGATAGGCGAAACCTTCCTGGAGGTCATCAATGACCCCTTTCACTTCCAGAGGAATGGTCACACTGAGGATGTTGACCACCACCAGCGCGATCGCACCGAGCATGACCCTGCGTCGGTGGGGCTTCAAATAGCGGCCGATCAGATCGAGGCGGAAGGCGGCCATCGCGATCCTTGTACAGCCATCAACCTAGGCACCGGGCGAATCTTCTCGATGGGATGTCCGCGATGGCGATGCCGAAAGGCTGCGTGTTCGAAGGTCAGCGAACTGGCCATCCTTTCCTTTTTGAGGGATAGTGTTGAAGTCCCCATCACCCGGCCCGGAGTGCATCTGCACCCGGGCTTTTTTCTGCCTGTTGTCTGCTCAGGCCCAGGCCTCTGCTCTGCTCTGCTCACCCATGGTCTCTCCGACTCTTTCCTGGCCTCAGGCTTTGGAGCATCTACTCAGTGGAGGCGTGCTCAGCCCTGATGACGCTTCGGCGTTGATGGAGGCGTGGTTGTCGGAAGATCTCTCGCCCGTGCAGACCGGCGCATTTCTGGCGGCCTTAAGAGCACGAGGAGTGAACGGAGGCGAACTCGGGGCGATGGCCTCGGTGTTGCGTGCAGCGTGTCCCTTGCCTGGTGCTCGCCCTGATCTGCTGATGGTCGACACCTGTGGAACAGGTGGTGATGGTGCCGACACGTTCAATATTTCGACGGCAGTGGCGTTCACTGCCGCGGCATGCGGCGCCTATGTGGCCAAGCATGGCAATCGCAGCGCCAGCGGCAAAGTGGGTTCAGCAGATGTGTTGGAAGGTCTTGGCCTCCATCTCAAAGCCCCGGCGCAGCAGGTGGTGGAGGCCCTGCCTGAGGCGGGCGTGACGTTTCTCTTCGCTCCTGCCTGGCACCCTGCCTTGGTGAGCTTGGCACCGTTGCGTCGCAGCCTCGGTGTGCGCACAGTGTTCAACCTGCTGGGTCCGCTTGTTAATCCCCTTAGGCCCAATGGCCAGGTGCTGGGTGTGGCGACGGATGATCTGCTCGATCCAATGGCTGAAGCCCTCAACGCGCTCGGGCAGAAGCGCGCCGTGGTGGTGCATGGAGCCGGCGGATTGGATGAAGCCTCTCTTGCTGGGCCCAATCCGGTGCGCATTCTTGAGGATGGGCTCATTCGCAGCGAGTTCATTTCGCCAGCTGATCTCGGACTGGAGGAGGCTCCTCTGGAGGCCCTGCGAGGAGGAGATCTTGCCTGCAATCAAGCCATCCTCAGCGATCTGCTTCAGGGCCGCGGCACCAAGGCACAGTCAGATGTGGTGGCCTTCAACACCGCGCTCGTGCTCTGGGTTGCCGGCGTCGAGATGGATCTGAAAGCCGGAGCTCAGCAGGCCCTGTTGGTGCTGCGAGATGGCTTGGGTTGGGATCGACTCCAGCGTTTGAGCAAAGCCCTGACCCCCGCCGAGGGAGGATGAGAACACGAGCGTTGCTGAAGGGACCGGTCTGCTCATGACTGTTGCTGCATCCAGGGAGCCGGCGTTGCTGGTGCTGGCCGATGGAACGGTGTTCACAGGGTTGGCTTGTGGAGCCGCGGGCAGCGTTGTGGGAGAGGTCGTCTTCAACACGGGAATGACGGGATATCAGGAGGTGATGACCGATCCCAGTTATTCGGGGCAACTGGTGACCTTCACCTATCCAGAGCTGGGCAACACCGGAGTCAATCCTGACGATCAAGAAGCTGAGAAGCCCCATGCAAAAGGCCTGATCGCGCGTCAGATGTCTCCTCTTGCCAGCAATTGGCGCTCTCAACAAAGCCTCCAGGATTGGTTGGCGAGCCATGGCGTGATTGGCATCCATGGCATCGATACACGTGCTCTCGTCCGCCATCTGCGTGAGACCGGGGCCATGAACGGAGTGATCAGTTCAGATGGTCGCTCTCCGGTGGAGCTGTTGGAGCAGGTGCGGTCGGCTCCGTCGATGGAGGGTCTGAACCTGGCTGACAAGGTCTCAACCCCTGAGCCCTACACCTGCAATGAGCCTTGCACGGTCGATTTTGATCGGCGTTTGCAGATCGGGAGACCCCAGGATCCTTATCGCGTGGTGGCGATCGATTTCGGCATCAAGCGGGCGATTCTCGATCGCTTGGTCGGCCACGGTTGCTCGGTGACTGTTCTACCGGCATCAACCGATTTGGACACGGTGTTGTCCCATCAGCCCGAGGGTGTGTTCCTCTCCAATGGACCGGGAGATCCCGCAGCAGTGACCCATGGCATCGAGCTGGCCAAAGGCCTGTTGCAGCAACAGAATCTTCCTCTATTCGGAATCTGCCTTGGCCATCAGATCCTTGGTCTGGCTATCGGGGGAGCCACCTTCAAGCTCGGTTATGGGCATCGAGGTTTAAACCATCCATGCGGAACCACCGGTCAGGTGGAAATCACCAGCCAAAACCATGGTTTCGCGTTGGATGCAGAGAGCCTGCCGGCGGACACCATTGAGATCACCCATCTCAATCTCAACGACCGAACCGTGGCTGCGATGGCCCATCGCAACCAGCCGATTTTCGGCGTTCAGTACCACCCTGAAGCCAGTCCTGGCCCCCACGACGCAGACCATCATTTCGCCAGGTTCGTTGCACTGATGTCAGATCGCCGCTGAACCGTGGTGCGAGTGGTGCAGCATCACTACACTTCGCACGACGCCAAGCGGGAGGTCTGGTCCCATCACTGAACTGCAGCGACTGACGGTTTCGCTCCGGGGCGGCTTTGAACAGCAAGATTCCTGTCTGGTGTTTCATTTCACTGGACAGTTGGATGCTTACTCCGAAAAGCAGTTCATCAGTTACGTGGGAGACGTTCTTAAGACGAACGCCTCACCCGCAGTGTTTGATCTGAGCAAGATTGACTTCCTTGATTCTTCAGGGCTTGGTGCACTGGTTCAGCTCGCGAAACAGTGCAAAGACGCCAAGCGCAGTTTCGTGGTTGTGGGCAACGCCCGTGTTACCCAAACCGTGAAGTTGGTGCGCCTCGAGGGCTTCCTGCATCTGGTGAATGATCTGGAATCCGCTTTCACCCAACTGGCTGCTTGACCGACTGGATCCGGCTGCAGCATTCCCTTCCTGCAGGGGCGTCCGATCTCGGTCCCCTTCAGCTTGCCTGGCTAGGTGATGCCGTCTGGGAGTTGCATCAACGGCTTCGTCACTGCCGTCAGGCCGGACGCGCTAAAGATCTCCACCTTGCGGTTGTCTCCGAAGTTCGTGCTGATGCACAAGCGGTTGCGCTGCAGCGCTTGGACCCCTGGCTGACGGACGAGGAAAGGGATCTGGTTCGTCGGGGCCGCAATCGTGCCGGTCGTGGTCCTCGCGGCGGTGACCCCGCGGCCTATGGCCAGGCCACAGGATTTGAGACAATGGTGGGCTGGCTCTTTTTGCAGAATCCAGCGCGGCTTGCCCAGCTACTGGATCGCCTCGAGGAGAGCGAATCCGCCCTGTCATAACCATCGATTCCATGAGCTCCCGCTTCGACCGCCGCCCACCACGTCCATCCCGTGGTGGTGACTCAGGAGGTGGACGTCCGTCACGTGGCGGGCCGCGCGGACGTCGTCCGCGTCTGGATGGAGCTCCGTCCGGCGGTCGTCGCCGTGATGGTGAAGAGGGGGCCTCGGAGTCGTCTTGGCGCAGCTCCCGCGATGGTGACTTCGGTGGACGCCCTGCCTCCCGTGGTGGCTCCTTCCGAGGCTCCTCCCGTGACAGCGGCAGACCCATGGGCCGTGCTGATCGCCGTGAGCGTCGTTTTGATGAGCGCTCAGGTGGAGATCGTCGCTTTGAACAACGGCGTTTTGACCAAAGGCGTTTTGACGATCGTCGTTCTGGAGATCGCCGGTTTGACGACCGCCGTTTTAACGACCGTCGTTCTGATGAACGCCGCTCAGAGGATCGCCGGTTTGGTGACCGGCGCCCCGGTGGCCGTCGCGTCTCAGATGGTGAAGCTCGCGGCATGCGCCCAGGACGTTCAGACCGTCCGGACCAGCGTTTTGACGAACAACCCCGCGCTGAGGCCAGTGCTCACGGCTCAGAGGGTGTCGCGGATGATCTGCTCTGGGGGCGTCATGCCACCCAGGCGGCATTGGAAGCCGGTCGGCCCATCCATCGCATCTGGTGCACCAGTGAGATGCGGAGCGCTCCCAAATTCATGGCGTTGTTGCGCGATGCGAAAGCGTCTGGAGTGCTGGTGGAGGAAGTCACCTGGGCACGTCTGGCTCAGATGACTGGTGGCGCTGTACACCAGGGCATTGCTCTGCAAACGGCTGCGGCCGACACTCTGAATCTGGAGGATCTGGTGGAAGGTTGCGCCGCATTGCAGGAGGCGCCTCTCCTTTTGGCCCTTGACGGTCTCACCGATCCCCACAATCTGGGGGCGATCGTGCGATCCGCCGAAGCACTCGGCGCTCATGGCGTGGTGTTGCCGCAGCGGCGTAGCGCTGGCCTCACGGGCTCTGTGGCCAAGGTGGCGGCCGGAGCACTTGAACATCTTCCCGTGGCTCGCGTTGTCAATCTCAACCGGTCGTTGGAGACTTTGAAGGATGCCGGCTACCGGGTGATTGGTCTGGCTGAAGAAGGAGATCAGACCCTGGAGGAAGTGGATCTTGAAGGTCCGTTGGTCGTCGTCACAGGCTCCGAGGGCCAGGGACTGTCGATGCTGACCCGACGCCATTGTGATCAGCTCATCCGGATCCCTTTGCGTGGGGTGACACCGAGCCTGAATGCCTCGGTTGCAACTGCGCTCTGTCTCTATGAAGTGGCGCGTCGGGGTTGGATGAAAGGTCTGTCGGGTCAGACCCCCTCACCTCCGATTGTTCGCCCGCAGTTGTCTGTGGCCCATCGCCAGTCCGCTGATGCCTCAGGGGCCAACCTGGATGATGCGCCCGCACAGCCGGTCTTGGCAGATCCGAATCCCGGTGTGGATCTGCAGATGGAGCGCACCACCGAAGCTGTGTCCACGACCTTTGATGGCAGCGTCGATCTGTAACGACCACTGCCACGCACGACCGCGGTTTTGGAAGTGCGTTGGTTGGCCTGTTACGGCCAACGCTGAATCAGGGCACAATGTCGAGGTCTTCACTGCTCCGACATGAGCCCGCTGACTCGACCGATGCGATCGCTTGCCAACGGTCTCGGACTCGCCTGGTGGGCACGGGTTCAGACCCAAAGCCCCGATGTCACGTACTGGTTTGGTCCCTTCGTGCGTCGCTCCACCCTGGAGCGGGAGCTATCCCCCTTTCTGGATGATTTGAAGTCGGAAGCTCCTGCATCGCTGGATCATTCCCTGCTGCGCTGCCGACGCACCGAGCCCTTCACCATTGAATCGGCATCCTGAGGGTTGCTGGTTCTTTGCACCTGGCTGATAGCGTCGCATCTGCACGAAAATCCTGACCATGGCGATCGCCGAATGGCGTCAGCAACTGGCAAAGGGTGAGGTGTCCGCCCGGGAACTCACCGACCATCACCTGGCCAGGATCGAGGCGGTCGATCCCAGTCTTCATGCCTTTCTGGAGGTCACCGCTGAGCGTGCCCGTGCGGATGCGGATCGTGTCGATGCAGCGCGAAGTGCCGGCGAAGAGCTGCCGCCCTTGGCGGGCATTCCTCTTGCCATCAAAGACAATCTCTGCACCAAAGGAGTCCGCACCACGTGCTCCAGCCGCATGCTCGAGCAGTTCGTCCCTCCTTATGAGTCAACGGTGACCAACCGGCTCTGGGCGTCTGGTGCTGTTCTCCTTGGCAAGACCAATCTCGATGAATTCGCCATGGGCGGATCCACGGAGACTTCGGCCTTTGGACCAACAGCCAACCCATGGAACACCGATCATGTACCAGGTGGCAGCTCCGGCGGCAGCGCAGCCGCCGTGGCGGCCGGTGAATGCTTGGCCGCAATTGGTTCCGACACCGGTGGTTCGATCCGTCAGCCTGCCTCCTTCTGCGGAGTTGTAGGTCTGAAACCCACCTACGGACGCGTGAGCCGTTACGGGTTGGTGGCCTTTGCCAGTTCCCTGGATCAAGTGGGCCCGTTCACCTCGACGGTTGCTGACGCGGCGGAGTTGTTGCAGGTGATGGCCGGCGAGGATCCGCGCGATTCCACCTGTCTCAAGGCTCCTGTTCCGGATTACACAGCTGCTCTGGACGCACCAGTTAATGGATTGCGTGTCGGATTGGTTCGGGAATGTTTCGATCAGGAGGGCTTGGACCCCCAGGTCAAGGCATCGGTGCTGGCGGCTGCCGATCAGCTGCAGGCCCTGGGTGCTGAACTGGTCGACGTTTCATGCCCGCGCTTCAACGACGGCATCGCCACCTACTACGTGATTGCCCCTTCGGAGGCTTCCGCCAACCTTGCGCGCTACGACGGCGTGAAATACGGGTACCGGGCTGAGGATGCGGCTTCGTTGGCAGCGATGACGGCTAAGAGTCGTGCTGAGGGGTTTGGCAGCGAAGTGCAGCGCCGAATTTTGATCGGCACCTATGCCCTGTCGGCTGGCTATGTGGATGCCTATTACAAGAAGGCGCAGCAGGTGCGCACATTGATCCGCCGCGATTTCGACGCGGCCTTCCAAGGGGTGGATGTGCTGCTGACGCCCACGGCACCGGGCACGGCATTCCGCAACGGCTCCCACGCCGATGACCCACTGGCGATGTACCTGGCTGATCTGCTGACCATTCCTGCCAATCTGGCTGGATTGCCTGCCATCAGCGTTCCCTGCGGCTTCGACAATGGCGGTCTGCCCATTGGTGTTCAGCTGATCGGCAATGTGTTGGAAGAGCCTCGCCTTCTTCAGGTGGCTCATCAGTACGAACTGGCGGCGTCTGTCATGAAGTCGCGCCCAGAGGCGGCTTTCGTGCCTGCCTAGGGTCTTGCTCTGCCTCGCAAACACTGCATCTGGTGTGAGGTGTTTGTCGTGACCCCTGCATCTTGCGCGGCGGCCTAGGCTGGGGCTATGGCATTTGTTCCCCTTCACAACCACAGCGACTACAGCCTGCTGGATGGCGCTTCTCAGCTGCCCCAAATGGTGGAGAGGGCCAAAGAGCTTGGAATGCCGGCTCTGGCACTCACCGACCATGGGGTGATGTACGGCGCTGTTGAGCTGCTGAAGCTGTGTCGAGGCACAGGGGTTAAGCCGATCATCGGCAATGAGATGTATGTCATCAATGGTTCGATTGATGACCCACAACCCAAGAAAGAGCGTCGTTATCACCTCGTGGTGCTGGCCAAAAATGCTGTCGGCTACCGCAATTTGGTCAAGCTCACCAGCATCAGTCACCTTCGGGGAATGCGCGGCCGCGGCATTTTTTCGCGCGCCTGCATCGATAAACACCTGCTGCAGCAATACAGCGAGGGACTGATCGTTGCCACCGCTTGTCTTGGCGGTGAAATCCCTCAGGCGATCATGCGGGAACGCCCCGATGTGGCCAGGGATGTGGCCCGTTGGTATCAGGAGGTTTTCGGCGACGATTTCTATCTGGAGATTCAGGATCATGGCTCTCCTGAAGATCGCATTGTCAACGTTGAGATCGTCAAGATCGCACGTGAACTCGGCATCAAGGTGGTGGCCACCAACGATGCCCATTACCTCACGCGCAACGACGTTGAGGCCCACGATGCGCTGCTTTGTGTGCTCACGGGAAAGCTAATCAGCGATGAGAAGCGTCTTCGCTACACGGGGACGGAATATCTCAAAACTGAAGAGGAGATGAGGCGCTTGTTTGCTGATCACCTCGAGCCGGAGGTGGTTCAAGAGGCGATTGCCAACACGGTGGCTGTGGCCGAAAAAGTTGAGGACTACGACATCCTTGGGCGCTATCAGATGCCGCGCTTCCCCATCCCTGACGGCCACACACCAATCACCTACCTGCGCGAAGTCACAGAGCAGGGCCTCCGTGATCGCCTTGGCTTGTCTCCGGCCGACAGCATCGACGAGGGCTACGCCGAGCGGATGGCCTACGAACTGAAGATCATGGAGCAGATGGGGTTCCCCACCTACTTCCTGGTGGTGTGGGACTACATCCGCTTTGCACGGGAACAGAGCATTCCGGTCGGCCCCGGTCGTGGGTCTGCGGCTGGATCGTTAGTGGCTTATGCGTTGGGCATCACCAATATTGATCCGGTGAGTAATGGTTTGCTGTTTGAGCGTTTTCTCAATCCTGAACGCAAGTCGATGCCTGATATCGACACCGACTTCTGCATCGAGCGTCGTGGCGAGGTGATCGACTACGTCACACGTCGCTATGGCGAAGAAAAGGTGGCGCAGATCATCACCTTCAACCGGATGACGTCGAAGGCTGTGCTGAAAGACGTGGCCAGGGTGCTCGATATTCCCTACGGCGATGCTGATCGACTGGCCAAATTGATTCCAGTGGTGCGGGGCAAGCCGGCCAAGCTCAAGGCAATGATCGGGGATGAATCGCCGAACCCCGATTTTAAGGAGCGGTACGACAAAGATCCGATCGTGAGGCGATGGGTGGACATGGCGATGCGCATCGAGGGCACCAACAAAACCTTCGGCGTTCACGCTGCTGGTGTGGTGATTGCGGCCGATCCTCTCGATGAACTGGTTCCGCTTCAGCGCAACAACGATGGCCAGGTGATCACGCAGTACTTCATGGAAGACGTGGAGTCGATGGGTCTGTTGAAGATGGATTTTCTGGGGCTGAAAAACCTCACGATGATCGACAAGACCCTGGAGCTGGTGGAGCAGAGCAGCGGTGAACGCATCGATCCTGATCAGCTACCACCGCAGGATGAAGGCACCTTTGACTTGCTGGCCCGTGGCGACTTGGAGGGCATTTTCCAGCTTGAATCCACGGGGATGCGACAGATCGTCCGTGATCTGAAACCTTCGTCGCTGGAAGATATCTCCTCGATCCTGGCCCTTTACCGACCGGGTCCCCTGGATGCGGGGTTGATTCCCAAGTTCATCAACCGCAAGCACGGTCGCGAAGCCATTGACTTCGCCCACAGCACCTTGGAACCGATCCTGAGCGAGACCTACGGAATCATGGTGTACCAAGAGCAGATCATGCGCATTGCTCAGGATCTGGCGGGGTACTCCCTTGGTGAAGCCGATCTGCTGCGTCGTGCCATGGGTAAGAAAAAAGTGTCGGAGATGCAGAAGCATCGCGGCATCTTTGTGAAAGGCGCAACGGAACGCGGCGTGGATGAGAAGGTCGCCGATGAATTGTTTGACCAGATGGTGCTCTTCGCCGAGTACTGCTTCAACAAGAGCCACTCCACGGCTTATGGAGCAGTGACCTACCAGACGGCGTATCTGAAGGCGCATTACCCCGTCGCCTACATGGCTGCACTGCTCACAGTGAATGCAGGTGCCAGCGACAAAGTGCAGCGCTACATCTCGAACTGCAATGCCATGGGCATCGAGGTGATGCCCCCCGACGTGAATGCCTCGGGAACCGACTTCACACCGTTGGATAACCGCATTCTGTTTGGCCTGTCTGCCGTCCGAAATTTGGGAGATGGGTCCATCCGCGCACTCATTCGCTCCCGCCAGTCCGATGGGGCCTTCCAGTCATTGGCGGATTTGTGTGATCGCGTGCCCTCCAGTGTTCTCAATCGGCGCAGTCTCGAAGCCCTGATCCACTGTGGCGCTCTCGATGCCCTCGAGCCTCAGGCCAACCGTGCTCAGTTAATCGCCGATCTTGATCTGCTGCTCGACTGGGCAGGATCCCGTGCCCGTGATCGCGCCAGTGGTCAGGGCAACCTCTTTGATCTGATGGCAGCGCCTGCCGACGATGCGTCAGACAGCGCCACTGATTTGAGTTTGGCGCCGAAGGCCGCTCCGGTGAAGGACTATCACCCCAGTGAAAAGCTCAAGCTGGAAAAAGACTTGGTGGGCTTCTACCTGTCTGATCACCCGCTCAAACAGCTCACAGCACCGGCTCGGTTGTTGGCTCCCATTGGCTTGGGGAGCCTCGAGGAGCAAGCCGATAAGGCCAAGGTGAGTGCGATTGCCATGGTGAGTGAGATGCGTCAGGTCACCACCCGCAAGGGTGACCGGATGGCGATTCTTCAGCTCGAGGATCTCACGGGTTCCTGTGAGGCGGTGGTGTTCCCGAAGAGCTATGCGCGTCTCGCCGATCATCTGATGGCTGAGGCACGTTTGCTGATTTGGGCGGCAGTGGATCGCCGTGATGAACGCGTGCAGTTGATCGTGGATGACTGCAGAGCGATCGACGATTTGCGTCTTTTGCTGGTGGAACTCGATCCAGATCAGGCCTGTGATGTGGCGGTGCAGCACAAGTTGAGGGAGTGCCTCCATGCCCATCGACCAGATCAGGATGAGCTGGGTGTGAGGGTGCCTGTTGTTGCCGCTGTGCGTCGCGGTTCTGAGGTCAAATATGTTCGCCTCGGCCCACAATTCTGCGTGAAGGATGTGGTGGCAGCGCGCCAACACCTGCAAGACAGCTCTTTCACCGTGAGCTGCAGTGATCCCTTGATGAATTAACCACGACGGTTCAACTCTGTTTTTGCGCTTTGATCGAGCTGCGAAGTCGTTGAAGGTTTGGTTTGAGGTGTTCCAGCCCCAGCAGGCTCCCAGGCTGGGGCTCCCAGCTGGCGGAAAGCACGCCGTAGCTGAGGCCAATCAGCCCGAGCAGGAAAAAGAAACCGGATGCCACCAGAGTGATCCCAGGCGGGATATCGAGAATGCCTCGACTGACCAGCAGGTAGCTGATCACAAAAACGGCCATCCCCAGCACGGAGGGAACTCCGGTGGAGATGGCGACGCGGCGGGCCATGCGATCTGCCACTTCCCTGGGAATTCCTTGACTCCCACTGGACGGTGAAGGAGAACGTCGCGGTTCAAAAGGGAGCGGATCGCGTCGTTCAGCCATGGATTGGGAAACCTGCCGGGTGCGGCTCAGCCGCGGATGCCCAGTTTGGCGATCAGGCTCGTGTAACGCTGTTCGCTCTTGCCACGCACGTAGCTGAGCAGGCGCTTGCGCCGGCCGATCATCTTCAGCAGACCCTGACGGGAGGAATAGTCGTGGATGTTCTGCTGCAGGTGGCTGCTGAGCTTCGAGATGCGCTCGCTCAACATCGCCACCTGAACCTCTGCCGATCCCGTGTCGGTGGCGTGGGTTTGGTGGGTGTTGATCAGCTGCTGCTTTTCAGTGGTATCGAGCGACATGCGCGGTGTCTTGCCCAGACAGTGCAAACAACCAATTTACCTTCTCGAGGTCCCTATCAAGCCGATTGGCTCAACCAGCGCAAGCTGGCCCGCAACCAACCCTCAGGGTCGTTGGCGGCAGGACACTCCGTGGCCGAGGCAACGGCTCGCATCGCACGACGGATTTCCAGGTCTTCGTAGCCGAGCGTTTCCAGTGTGAGCTGAAGTTCCTGCAGCGATTCCGGATGGATCGGCAGAGCTTGGATGTCGCTGCGATCGACGAGTGACAAAGCGGGTTCTTCACTGCTCGGTGCCCATGCACCCAAGCGATCCCGTAGCTCCACGGCGATCCTCTCTGCCGTGCGCTTGCCAACACCTTGTGCCTGCGTCAAGCGTTTCAGATCGCCTTCAATGATGGCGGTCACCAAAACGGCGGCTGTGCAGCTGTCAAGCAATGAAAGCGCCACCTGTGGACCAACACCATTGACGCCGATCAAAGTCCTGAACAGATCCCGATCCATCTGCAAAGGGAATCCGTACAAGTGCGAGCCGTCTTCGCGATGGACCTGATGGATCCAGAGTGTGCAGCTGTCTCCGCTAAGCGATGTTTGATCCCGACGGGTGAGTTGCACCTCATAGCCCACGCCTGCGCAAGCGATCACCAGCCCGTGTCGTCCGCCCTGTTCCCAGGCCTGGATGCGTTCGCCTTGAAGCCAGCCGATCACGACGGTCTCCGGGGAAGGATGGGCGGATTCACGTGGGGTTCCGATTCAGAGAGGACTGATCAGCGCCATGATGCCGCTGTTGCTCTCCCAACGACGCGCTTTCGAGTGGCAGTGGATTCCAGAGCTTGACCAGACTGAGAGGTCGTCAAACCTGCTGTTGTTGGGCTTGGCGTTCTAGTTCCTCTTCGGCTGCAAGCTCGCGGAGGTACCGGCGGTGCTGTGGTGATTCGTGACCGGAGAGGGACTGGATCCTGCTGTTCATTGAAGAAGGAAATGTCCTCCTCGAAGGAGTGAACGTTCTGTGAGTCATGCAATTTCAAAGGTATTTGATCTCGCGCTTCGATCCCGATTGGATGTCTTGCGTATAACGATCCTCTCATGATCGGGGTGGTGCCGCAATCGTTGATTGCCGATTGCTGTTTTCGTAAAGGCAAACTCAGCCCCGGCAACCAGGGATGCACTGACATCACGCCGTTTTGAGTGTGACGACGTGATGGTGTTGCTGATGTGAACCTAAGACTTCACTGAGCCGAGATCAGCCTGCCAGCGTGGCCGGAGCTGCTGCTTTCTCGCGCAGTTCCGCATCGATCACCAGCAGAGCAGCCGGTTGATTGTCAGCAAATTTCACGCGGCCAAGAAGATAAGCCGCCTCGTGTTCGGAGAGCCTTTGGCCTTCCACAATTGGGTCGAGAAAAACAGTGGTTCTCATGTCATTGTCACGTTCGGCAGTTTTGTAAAGCTGCAGAACAGATGATGTGACGTCGGCTTCCATTCGAAACACGTCCGAGACCACAGCTTCGCAGTGACTCCATTGCTGACAGGGGGGTTCAATGGTGTCGAGCACCACGGTTTGACCCCGGGAGATCAAATAGTCGGCGAACTGTGCAGCATGCTGCTGTTCTTGATTGCCTTCGTCGCGTAAATGGTTGGCGAATCCAACGAGTTCTCGTTCGGCGAACCAGATGGCTGTGGCGAAATAAGCCGCTGCAGACTGGCGCTCCATATTGAGATGAGCCTGCATGTGCTCGAGCAATTCGGCCGACATCGGCTCGGCCATGGCTCGGCCTGAGGGGCCTGTTGCCACATTGCTGGAAGTTTGGATGGGTGCTGTATGGGTCATGTTTCTCCTCGCGGTTTGATTCGTGTTCGTGAGTCAATTATGCCTGAAAGATTGACTTACGGCGAGGAAATGAATGAGAAAGATTTGTTTTTGAGAATCATCTTCAAGTGCATTTGTTGTTCTTAGGTGGAGCGATCGAAGTGCTTGTTTTTCTTGATCTTCATTCTCAAAAAGGCTGAATCGTGACCTGGCCTTCTGTTGTCGTCCCGCTGGTGATGCGTGATCTGCCGTCTGGAATCGGCTGCGGCGGCTTGGGCGTTCTGTTCCAGCACTTCACGAGAGGTGGGAGGGCCTGCCAGCCTGGTGTCACAGTTTCGAGTGTGCTGCAACATTGCAGTGATCTCGTGTCGTGATCTCTCCATGCTTTCACTGTTCAGCCGTTGGCGCAGAGCCCTTCTGTCGTTGCTGCTGGTGGGACTGATCTTGGTGGGTTTGTCCGCATGCTCCGTCAGTGATCGACCGTCGCGTGGTGTTCTGCTCAGTGCCCTGGGTCAGCAGATTCAGCTCACCCAAAACGCCATTGCCCAATCGCTTGATCTTCAAGCCTCTGGCGTGCCGGAGGTCAGTCGGGTCCGGATCGAGCAACAAGAGAGTCTTCGCATCGGCGATCAGAAGGGCGTGCACCTCACCGGTCGGTTCGATTGGCGACTTCCAGGCGATGCCGTGAAGGTGGACAGTCCTTTCGAGCTGTTCCTGGAACGCGGGGAACGCGGCGAAAGCTGGAGATTGGCGCTCCCCAGCGGTTCCGATGACGGCAATTCCCAAACCTGGATTACGTATCCGCTGGCGATTGATCCGGCCTGACCGTCTGCCGGGCGCTGAGGCTGATCAAGGTGGCACCCAACACGCAGAGTGCTCCCACCACCACGGTTCCGGTGATCGATTCGGCGAAAAACAGCACACCCCAGAGCGTGGCAAAGACCACCTGCACGTAATTGATGGAGGTGGCTCGCGCCGCCGGTAGGGCCGTGAGCCCTTGCGTCAGCCACACCTGTCCTAACTGCGTGAACAAACCAACGCCCAGCAGCCAGATCCAGTCGGTTCTGGTGGGCTGCACCATCGTGTTGATCAACAAGGGCAGGGTTGCTGGCACCGATACCAACGGGAAATAAAACACGATCACCAGCGGATGCTCCCGCGCCGAGAGCTGCCGCACGCTTACGTAGGCCAAAGCGGTCATCAGCGCTCCACCGAGGCCGATCGATGCCGCCATTGCCGGGAGACTGGCCCCATCCTGCCCAATCCATTCCGGCTGCACGACGAGCAGCACACCGATCAGTCCCAGCAGGATCGCCAGGCTGATTCGCTTGCGGATCGGCTCACCCAGCAGCGCCCAAGCGCAGAGAGCCGTGAGGGTGGGGTAGGTGTATTGCAACAGCGTCGCAGCCGCCAGGGGTAGAGCCGCCAGAGCCTGGAAGAACAGCAGCAGCGCAACAGTCCCCAGCACCCCGCGCACGATCAGCAGTCCCTTCTGGTGTCCCCAGGGCGACACCCGTAGACGCGCCAGCATCGTCCAGGTGATCACGATGCTGATCACGGAGCGGATCAACACGATCTGCGCTACTGGCAAGCGGCCGCCCAGGTGCTTAACGCATACGGTCATCAAGCTGAAGGCGAGCGCTGCCCCGATCAGGGATAGTCCTGCTCTCCAGTCCTTCGTTGACTGAGACCCTCGGATGGTCGCTAGCAGGCCCTGCATCGCTCGGTCCATGGGAATCCGGTTAACGATGCCATCCATCGGATCTGGCCTCTTCCGCCGGTGTCTCCCACAATGGGCTGATGGCTATGCCCCGCCTTCATCCCCGCACCATCGAGGCCGTCAAAGAGCGCGCCGACATCGTTGATGTGGTGGGCGAGCACGTGGTGCTCAAGAAAAAAGGTCGGGAGTTTGTCGGCATCTGTCCGTTCCACGACGACAGCAAGCCGTCGATGACCGTGTCACCGGCGAAGCAGTTCTACTACTGCTTTTCTTGTGGAGCAGGGGGGAATTCCATCAAGTTCCTGATGGAGTTTCAGCGCCAGAGCTTCAGCGATGTGGTGCTGGATCTGGCTCGCCGATATCAGCTGCCGGTGGAAACCGTTGATGGACCGCAGCAGGAGCGTCTCAAACAACAGTTGTCACGTCGCGACAAGTTGCATCGCGCTTTGACGCTTGCGGCGGGTTGGTTCCGTTCGCAGCTCAGAACATCCGAGGGGGCTGATGCCCTGCGCTATCTGCGCGAGACACGCGGTTTGAACGAAGCCACGCTCGAACAGTTCGAGCTCGGGTATGCACCCGATCAATGGGATGGATTGCTCAAGCACCTCCAGCAGGTGGAGGGACTCGCTCCCGAGCTCCTGGAAGCTGCGGGTCTGGTTGTGCCGCGTAAAGGCGGTAATGGCTTCTACGACCGTTTCCGTCATCGCGTGATGGTGCCCATCCGCGATCGTCAGGGCCGTGTGATCGGCTTCGGCGGTCGCAGTTTGGATGGAAGCGAGCCGAAATATCTCAACTCCCCTGAAACAGAGGTGTTCGAGAAGGGCAAGCATCTGTTTGGTCTCGACCGGGCGTCATCAGCGATCCGTAAAGACGACCGGGCTGTGGTGGTCGAGGGTTATTTCGATGTGATTGCCCTGCACGCTGCTGGGGTGACCAATGCCGTGGCTTCTCTTGGGACAGCACTCAGTGGTCAGCAGATCACGCAGCTGTGTCGCTGCAGTGACGGCAAGCGCATCGTGCTCAATTTCGATGCGGACGGCGCGGGTGTCCGCGCTGCCAATCGTGCCATCGGAGAAGTGGAACAGCTGGCCCTTCAAGGGCAGCTGGAGCTGCGGGTGTTGCACCTGCCATCCGGCAAGGATCCAGATGAATTTCTCAAGGACCATGGCGCCGCTGACTACCGCGCCTTGCTGGACCAGGCACCGCTCTGGCTGGATTGGCAGATCGAACAGGTTCTCGAGGGCAGAGATCTCACGAAGGCTGACCAGTTCCAGCGTTCGGTGTCTGCCCTGGTTGAGCTGCTCGGCAAGTTGCCCCAGTCAGCGATTCGTACCCACTACATCCAGCAGGTGGCGGAACGCCTCAGTGGTGGCCAGGGGCGCTTGGCCCTACAGCTGGAAGAGGATCTGCGCCAACAGGTGCAGGGGCAGCGTTGGCACGGCCGTTCCGCTCGCCATGAAAAAGCCGGTGAAGCCAGTCAGCGTGAGCGCTGTGAAGCGGAGATTCTGCGGCTTTATCTGCACTGCCCCTCGTACCGTGGCGCCATCCGTCAGGAACTGAGACGACGGGAGCTGGAAGATTTCGCCTTGCAGCACCATCGGCTGCTCTGGTCTGAGATCACGGATCTGGAAGAGGGCAATCTCGGCAGCATGCGCCTGGAGTCGATCAGTCGCGGAGAGGATCGAGGTGACACGCTTGCAGACCTTGATCTGCCTCGCCTGCTCACGGATCAGCTGCTCCTGGAAAGCAGTGATCTCGTGCAACGCTTAACCCCTCTTTTGGAGCCTGGGGAGCTGCAGCGTGTCGCTTTGGCACGACCCATGGAGCAGCTGCGGGGGACGGCTGCCATGTTGGAGCGACAGAAAAGCCACAAACGCTGTCGGCATCTGCTTGAAGCTTGGACTGGTCAACGGTTGGAGACGCTCGAGCGCTGCATTGCTGTGCTGATTGACCAAGAAAAAGATCAGAAGTCCACCGAAGTGATCGACATGGAACAACGCATCCAAGGCATGTTTGAAGATCTCAATGCTGAAGCGCTGCGTTTTCAGGAGCTTTATTACAGCGAGCGTCGCCACATCCAGCACCTCGATCAGCAGCGATGTGCCGGCTACGCTCTGGAAGAACAGCCTCCGTCTGGTTCCGATGCGGCTGAACAACCGGCCCCATCGGTCAACGGTTGATTGAGCTGTCCACGCACGAGTTTGGCCAGCAGTGGCATCGCTTCCATCGGCCACTGATGCTCGGCTATCAGAGTTTCCAGTTCGGACGAACGTTGCAGCACCATCTGAAAGGCCTGATGGTGATGGGCTGCCTCCAGGGTTGAGACATAAACATGGGCACGCGCGTCGTTGTTGGGATGCGCGTTTTGGGAAAGTCCCAATCCCCGCCTGAACAGATCCGCGTCAAAACGACCGAGTGCTGCGGTCATCCCGAGGGCATCCGCAACTAGCTCGTCGTAGAGATTGATCCGCATCTCACCGACCAGCCGACGGCAGGCGATATGGGTCAACTCATGTTCCAGCCGCCAGGTCTGGGAGCGTTCAATCCATTGGTCAGCGGAAGGCTGATCGGGAATTGTGTCTGCGGGGAGTGAGGAATAGGGAGCTCTGTGCAACAGCAAAATCTGACAGCGCGTTCGTCGGTCCACCTCCCTGATCAGTCCCCAGTGGATCAGGCCGGAGATGGCCTGCGCATGCACGGTTGGTTGCACCGGAACCGCTTCACAGCGGTTGGCCAGACAGCGCACCGCCAGCACGAAATCTCTGTGATCACTGAAGCTGAGCACCGGTACGGCACCGGTGGGATGGGCTGCCAGGCTGATCGATGGCCCTGCAGGATCATGCAGCCTTGGCGCTTGCTCTAGATCAGCGGCTTGCGCTGGCTCTCCCCGCATCACTAGCCGCTGGTAGGCCTCCCCGCTGCGCACGTTGTTGCCCGGGCTGAGCAGCAGCTGGGGCAGAAGCAGGCGAAGTGCGTCCCACGGTCGCTCTGCTCTGGAATGGTTCAGCCACTGCCTCCACCAGCGTTCTCTGGCATCGGCGCAGACGGGCAGCGACGGCCAGATGGCATTCGCGTCCTTGAAGGGTCGGCAGTATTCCGCAAGGGTCTGCATGGCCTGCTGATCCACTCTGCAATGGGTCTAGCCAGGCGCTGTTGTGGATGCCCATCCAGTTGGACCGAACCATCGTGCATCGCTGTCGTCCAGGTCTTGGGGCAGTGGACCGGCCCGGGGGGCATGATCAAGGCGATCGTCGAGCGACGCTGATGTCCGAATTCTTTGAAGCGATCTGGAATGACGAGGGCATCGGCGATGGCGGTGATCTGCAGGAGGCGTTGCAGGCTTATGTGGCCGTTAAGCCTGACGACAATGACTGGATTGCTGCCTGTGCAAGTCAGGAGGTCCCACCGCGGATCGAGCGGTTTGCCTCTTTCGACGCGTATCTCGACAACGACGATGCCCTCGAGGTGATTCCCGTGACACCGCAGATGATTGTGGTGGCGATCGAACAACTGCCGGTCTGATGTCTGATTCTTCCGTTGATTTCGCGTCCTGTGAACCGGTCAATGACCTTTGGCCGTCACTGGTAGAGACCCTGGGGCTCGAACGATCGCAGCGTGCTGTGCGTCAGGCGCTGGACCTCCAAGCCATGAGCGGCAGCGCGTCGACTGTGCCTGTGCTCTTCTGCGAAACCTGTGGTCTTGCCTTGGCCAGCACCGATCTGCTGCGCGAGCAGACCGGATTGAACAGCCATGGAGATCGCTTTGTGCTGCTTCTCTCAACCCGATCAGCGACGGTGCAGCTGGTTTGTCCCACTTAGATCGCTCTTGACAACACAGACAGCGTCTTGAATTGTCGACATGATGGTTGATCTCGATTCGCTGCCATTTCATGACCGGTGAGCCAACCGATCCCACTGGGTTCAATCCCCTCGCCATGGTCGACATGTGGGAAGACATGCATGCGTTGGTTGCGGCATGGGAGTCGAAGCACCTCGCCAACCCTGCTGTTGCAGCTGCAGCTCTGGAAGAGTTTGCAGCGGCGTTGGTGCAACGACCGAAGCCGTTTTAGTGCCTTTTGAATTGAGGGGCTGACGGCGGTTCAAGAACGGCTGTTGGTGATCAGCTCGTCATGAGCCCGCTGTCTTGAACCAATGTTTTCGACAAGGGTCGTCGCCTGTGCTGAGCCGATCTGGTTACGGTTTGCACTGCTGCCTCCGATTCATGAGTGATTACACCGTTGCCATCTGGGCCACGATCGGGCTGATGGTGGTGTTCACGGTCCCTGTGGTCTGGCAGTTTCTGCAGCCCAACGACGATGACTTCGGTGATCTCACCAAGCGTCCGAAATAACGCCGGGTTGATGCCTCTCAGTCCAGTTGCACGCCGACCTGCATTGACAGGCTGTTGTTGATGCGCGGTGTTTGCAACTCGTTGTAGATCAACTGACCGTTCAGCGAGGTGAACAGGCGTTCGTTGCCCATCGGGAAAATTTTGAGGCCAACCGCGAACACGTTGTTGGTTTTGAAGCCATCGGCGAAGGCGCCTGTGTAGGTGTTGGTCACATTCAGGCGCAGTGCTGAGTTGGGGTTCCACTGCAGTTCGGCGCGGGCTGTGGTTGCTGGATAAGCCTGGCCGCAGATTGGGTCTGCTTCACAGCCTGTGCCTCCCCAGGTGCTCTGCACCGATGGACCTAGCGACACCCTGAAGCGTGTGCTGTCGTTTTGGAACAGGTCGTAGCCCAGGCCAATGGAGCCCACAAAGGTGTCGGTGCCGATTTTGTTCAGCGTGTCGTAATTGAAGCGTGTGCCGGCATACGCACTCAGCCTGTTGCCGAGCGCTCGGGTGTAGCGCAGCTCGGCATCACCTTCATTGGTGTCGGTGCCCGCCTTGCTTTCACCCTTGTCGCGCGACACTTCGTATTCAGCACTACCCCGAAGCACCACCTCATCGGCTCCTTGGGTGTAGCTGATGCTCAGTTGACCGGTTGCGCCGCTGTCAAAATCATCGTCGGTGTTGGAGCCCGACAGGCCACCGGACAAGCTCAGTTTCCAGGGTTTGTGCTGCGGCGGTGGGACCAGCGCCGTTTTTGGAATGCTGAGACGTCCCAGCACCGGATGGTCCAGGACGATCGTGCTGTCGGTGGTGTCGGCTTCGACCAGTTCTCCGTGAAGCTTGTCGCCGTTGCGCAGCTCGAGTGTGACGGTCTCCGCCTTGGCCGCGGCTCCCAAGCAGATCAGGCCTGCGGTGAGAAGTGCACTTGTTTTCAGCACGCGTCCGGTTATTAACATCGGCCAAATTTTTTCATAACGTTCCAAATTGTCCTGTTACGCCTGGACCATAGGGACATCACTCAGGCGCGTTGTGGCCGCATGCCCCAACCGTTCTCGCCGCATGCCCCAAGCGGGATGTAGGCCACAGGCTGCCCATTGCACGGTGCCTCTGCCGTAGCGGCGGTTGAGTCCATCGATTGTGTGCATCAGCGTTGCCCGCCGCTGTTGCTCCTGGTCGCTGCAGGGCACGAGCAGGTGGTGCTGCAGGTGGTCGGTGCTCTGCAGGTGCTGCATCAGTACACCGGCTTTCGTGAGTTGGCGATGGGGCTGAAAAATTCGTTCCACCAGGGGCAGTGCAGCATGCAGCAGCGTCTGCGTGTCATTGCTGGGCAGATCCAGCTGGATGCTGGCGCTGCGGCTGTAGAAGGCGGGCACAAACGGACTGGTGCGGGTGTAAATGCTCAGCGAAGCAGCGCGCTGCCGTTGTTTGCGCAGTTTTTCGGCTGCACGCACCACATACGTGGCCACGGCTTCACGCAGCTCCGTGAGGGAGTTGATCGGTTGGCTGAAACTGCGGCTGACGCAGGTTTCCTGTTTTGGAGAGGGGGCCAGATCGAGGGGCAGGCAGGCATGGCCCTGCAGTTCCCGTTGCAGGCGCAGCCCCACCACACCCGCTTTGGCGCGAAGTGGACCGCTGGCCATGTCACGCAGTTCCCGGGCATTGCGAATGCCACGCGCTCGGCACCAGCGGGCGAGTTTTCGACCGATGCCCCACACGTCTTCAATGTCGATCGTTTCCAGCCAGCGGTCTGCGTCGCTGCAATGCCCCAGGTCAAAGAGACCGGCATGGCCGGGATTCACCTTGGCCAAACGGTTCGCCAGTTTCGCTTGCCCTTTGCTCGCCCCTAGGCCGATGGCGATCGGCAGCCCCAGGTTGCGTCGGGCCAGGGCTCGCACCTGGCGTCCCCAGGGCAGCAGATCAAGCGTCGATGGTCGACTGATCTGGGCAAAGGCTTCATCGATGGAATACACCTCAAGGTCTTCCACCTGGCTCTCCAGCAGACTCATCAACCGCTGGCTCATGTCGGCGTAGAGGGCGTAGTTGGAGCTGCGCACCACGACGCCTTGCCGCTCCAAATCGCTTCTCACCTTGAAATAAGGCGTTCCCATCTTGATGCCGAGAGCCCGGGCTTCAGCACTGCGGGCCACGATGCAGCCGTCGTTGTTGGAGAGCACGACCACCGGTCGGCCGAGCAGAGCCGGGTCGAGGCTTTGCTCGCAGGAGGCATAGAAGTTGTTGGCGTCGATCAGGGCCGTCACTCGGGCCATGGTGTTCAGAGCGGGTGGATCACGTGCACGGCCACCCCCCAGATCTGCACGTCACCACAGGTCTGCAGTTCCAGGGGTGGGTAGTCGGGATTGGCCGCTTCTAGGCGCAGGCGGCCGTGATGACGCACCAGTCGCTTCAGGGTGAAACCGCCGTCGAGAACAGCCACCACCACCCGTCCTGGCCGAGGGTTGAGGCTGCGGTCTACCACCAGCAGATCGCCGTCATGAATGCCGGCACCGGTCATGGAATCACCGCTGACCCGGAGAAAGAACGTGCTGGTGGGATGGCGGATCAGTTGATCGTTGAGGTCGATGCCCACATCCACGTAGTCCTCTGCTGGAGAGGGGAAGCCAGCGGCGACCTGTTCAGCGGCGAGGGGCAGCGGCAAGGGCGCCCGTTGTGCTCGCAGGGGTTGTGGTGGATGCAGGCAGGGGCGATCGATCGCCATGGCAATAGACCCCACGAATCAAACACTGTAATAGTACAGGTGTTCTAATTCATTGGTGGGTCTGGTGCGGCCCTTGGAGAATGCAGGTGGACAGCGCGTCAGCGATGGCGGACTGGGCGTCGCTGTCGAAATGCACGCCATCAAGAGGAGAGGGGGCCGCGACGCGCTGCACATCGAAGCTGGCCACCTGCAGCTCCTCAGCGAGGCTCAGGTAGCGCGCGGCGACAGCCTTCGATTTCGTGTCAGCCCCAGCAAACCCCCAGGTCAGCGACTGCGGCGTGATCCTCACCAAGGGCGGTGTCATCAGCACGATGTGGGGTGTGCGTTCGGGGCGATCACGCGGTCCGCAATCCACCGCCTGGCGGATGTCGTGAATGAGGATGCTGGCTCCGGCAGCGATCTGTTCAGCCGCCAGGTTGAGGTAGTGCTTGCAGTCGTTGCAGCCCAACGCCAGCACCACGACATCGATCGGTTTGTGGGTGTGCAGAGCGGTCTTCACGTGGGATCGTCCATTGCAGCTGTAGTCCGCGCCATAGCTGACGGCACCGATGGGGTCATCCATCAGCCAGGTGCGGGAATTCAAGCCGTCTTCCACCGTGCGCCAGAGGGGCCCTGTGGATGCTTGATTCAGGCGGCGCTCCAGTTGATTCGGCCAGCGCGTTGCATAGGGCAGTCGACCGCTGCCATCAGGGTTGAATCCCCAGGTGTTCGAGTCGCCGAAGCAGAGCACCGTCTTCGGCTCTTGACGCGCTGGAGTCATGGCAGGGATGGCGGTGGCGCGCTCTCAGTTCAGCGATGAATCAAGGCTGCTGCCATTCAGGCCGGGATCGGGGGAGGATGCGGCGAATGATGTTGTCTTGATGGCGGACGCTCCGTACCTCGTGGCTTTGGCGCTGATGGAGCAGGAGGGGCGTCGCGCTCTTCCGCTGACCGGCCGCTCTCTCCCTGCCGAGGCTGTTGCAGCAGAGCCCACGACCATCGCCCATGCGCTGGCTCTGGAGCTCTTGCTTCGCCTCTGGCAACGCAGTGACGAGGGTGCGTTGCAGCGGGCCTGTGGTGTGGAGAGTCTGTTGCTGGTGGAGTTGCCGATGGATGCGCTGCCCGAAGCCCTGCCCACGCTCAAGGCCGCTTGGTTGAACAGCGGTGACGTCGAGGCCTTTCAGGGCGGCCTTCGGGCAATCTGTGGTCGCGCCTGGACGATCAGCGTCGCCAAATTTGAGTCCGTCACCCTGACGCCTTGGCCCGCTTGATCGAGACCAATTCTTTGCCGGTCGACCTGACAGTGCCCTAAGCGTTGCGTGCTGAACGGGTTTGACAACGCGTTTGTAGTTTTGTGCGTTCTGTGCCAACGCCTCGCTGGCTAGTGAGCAAGCCGGTCCAAGCCATCCTGCAGCTGCAGAGATCATTCGCCAGCTGACGCCCCCTGTGCGTAGCTGGGTGATTTCCAATGGTGGCGTTGTGATACCGATTGGACGGAAGTTTTGGTTGCAACAGTTTTGGTTGCAACAGATTGATCGCGCCGCCGCAGCCGCGTTTAATCCCAAACAATTAACAAATGTAGTTCACAAAATTAACTAAAGTATAATAATTATGTGTTTTGATTGTATAAATTGATGCCGTCAAACGATAGTGTATTGGCTAGATTAAATGTTTCAGAGACATTTGGTATGAATGTATTGGCAATGCTAGTGGGAATGAGATCAAATTTGCCGATTTCGATGTCTAAGCTTCCGATGTCGTAAACAAAACCTGGAAGTGAGATTGTGTCTTCAACGCTAAAGCCCAAAGCCTCAAGATTGATCCCAGCATCAACGGAAATTGTATCGGTGATTTGTGGGTTTCCTTGGTTGTCTAATCCAATTGAAATCGCATTTTCAAGAAATATTGGCAAGTTGATGCTGACCAACGACACCCCCGTTCCCTCTTCTTTGGCGATGAGGCCCGCTGAAAGCGTCACGCCAGGATTGATATTAAAGTCGAGCTCCAGGCCTGTCAGCGCATCGCGAATGGCTGAGTCTGATGTTGAATCGATGGTTTTCCCGCTAACTGAAGCATTGATTTTCGGAACAAGATCTGGTTGGAAGGTGGGATCTCCATAGAAACCAAAGTCAGACTTTAGGTCGCCCTTGACTAACTTACTTATTCCGGCTGGATTGGATAGCAAATCAAAGATGTTGCGGATGCTGTTATCTCCAAGATCGTAATTGGCGCCAATGACGATGGCGGTATCCATTGCGGTGGATGTGTCTAATGAAACGTCTAGCTCGATCGTTTTGGGTTCGTTGGATGTGTAAGTGATGGATCCTCCAAATCCAATCCCGGCCGAAATTGATGTGATGCCATCAGATTCTTGATATGAAAATTGTTTTGTCTTGCCTCCAGATTGGTCTCCAGGCGTGTAGCCAATGGATGGGAGCTGGAACGTTCCCTTGTCTTTGAGTTCAATCTTGAGATTGAATCCAATATCAAGGTTCGCAAAGGCATCAAGATTTATATTGGCGCCAAGGCCACCTTGAATTTGGCGATTTGATACGGTGGGTAATTGACCCCCGTATTCTAAAGAGAATGATGCGAGCTGTTCACCCTCATCATAGGAGCTCTCAAGGCTTATTTTGGGAGTCAATGTAATGATTGGTGGTTCGAGATTTGAATCTCCAGATGCGCTAATATTAATTGGTTTCGATGGAATGGTTAGATCTTTTCGTAAAATGGTTCCTGCACCGGATTGAACAACACTAAAGGGGTTGAGAATAATTTTTTCGGCATTCCCTGGGCCAGCAAGTGCTGCGATGCCTTCGATGATTGGCGCAATATCTTTAGCAACAGCCTGCTCGATATCTTTCTCGATGGTTTGTTCAGCATTGGCAATATTTTGCCCTAGGCTTTTAAAAAAGTCATCAACAGTGTTGGCGTCTTTTTTAAAAGTAGAAGCTACTTTATTTCCAAGGTTTTGAAGCCACGAGCCAAATGACATAATCTTCCTTGCAATAATCCACGTTAAGCGGGAGCAATCCTCCTGCTGCAGCCTTAGTCTTTATTTAATCTTTATTGGGCTGTCAGTTCTTCCATTCCTCCTTGCTTGGTTGGGAGGTGCTAGAAGACCCCAGACTGCTTTTTTCTTTATGGTTTCAGCTTTAGGGCCGGCGGGCTAGTCAGCATGCCGTCACGACATTCAGCAGTTGAAGGCATCAAGAGCAAGCTAATGCTCCATGGTCGCCAGCTGGAATTTCCAATGGTGGCGTCGTGGTGATGATTGGGTTGAATCTTGGTGACGGCAGTAGGAAAGGCCTAGCTGTCTACAGATGGTTAGAAAAACCAAGGCCAGGAATGCCCTTCTGTTGGGTCTCAGCTTTAATCGTTTAAGAGCCGATTATTCGCCCATGTCGTTGACCATGTCCGTCATTTTTTGTGGACATTGTTTCCCAAGGGCGAGCATGATGGCCATGCTCATCTCGGTTGAATCCTGATCGCTGATCTCGTCGGACATTACGAGCTTCAGGATTTCGGGATCGGCCGTCATGGCGACAACGGTGGCAGCCTCCAAGGATTCAATCCGTTGCTCCTTGCTTGCGTTTTTGCTGTAAGAGGCACAGGCCTCCTTCGCAAACGCGGTACCAAAGGCACTCCAGACAGGCTCGGTAGGGGCAGTCGCTGTTGTTGCAATCAAACAAGGTCCGACGACGATGCCCGAAACGATCGATCTGAGCGGCCTGATTGTTTGATTGATGTCTTGGCAGTGCAAAGCGTGCGGTTTCAACAGTGCTCGGGCCCCCGCCCGTTGTCAGAGCTGGCTGATCCGCCTCACGCCCGGTGATAAGGGCTCCCCTGCAGGATCGCCTGGGCCCGATACAGCTGCTCCAGCAACAGTAGCCGGGCCAGTTCGTGGGGAAACGTCATCGGCGACAAGCTCAGTTGCCAGCGCGCCGATGCTTTGAGTTCATCGGTCAGTCCGTCCGCGCCACCGATGACGAACGCCAGCCGTTCGGAGCCGAGGTCGTTTAAGCGCTGGGCAAAGTCGATGGATGTGAGGGTTTTTCCCTGTTCCATCAGCAGCACAAGTTGCTCATCCGGACGTAGGGCCTGGCGAATGGCTTCCGCTTCCTTGTGGCGCGTGCTGTCTCGCAGTTCGGTCACACTCAGTCCAGGAAGGCGTTTGAGATAAAGCTCAATGCCGTCTTGCACCCAGCGTTTACGCACCTTGCCGATGGCGATGATCCGGCATCGAGAGAGGTTCATGGAGCTGCGATCGCAATGAGCTTCAACGGATCAGAGCGCCTCAATCGCTCTCGTCGTCTTCCAGCAGCAACTGGCTGAAGGCCACATAGAGGCTGTCTTCTTCGCTGCCGGCGGGGACGTTGGGTCGTTGTGGTTGCGTGTTCTTGCCTTTCCCTGTGGATCGGGCCGGTGGCGATGGCAACCCCGTTGCGGATCCCTGCGTCGACGGACTGGGTGGTGAAACCTGGCGCTGGCGACGTTCGTCCTCGAGGCGCTGTTCCGCGGAACGCAATCGGCTCATCAGATGCTCCGGCACGGTTCCGTCCTGGCTGACCTTCATCAGCTCATGGAACAAAGCCTCAGGATTCTGCTCAGTCTCGACTTTGTGTTTCGGGCGGTTGCTCTTGGTGGATGGCTTGTTCTCAGTCTCCGGATTGGGGAGGGCCTTGGGAAGTTGGCGACCCAGTTCCCTGAGGCGTTCGAGGCTGCGGGGATCGAAGCTCATTAGCAGCCGAGGGTGTCGCTGGTCTGACGACCGGTCACTGGATTGGTGCCTTCAGCCGCGGCGCAAAGCGTTTTCAGCGCGTCTCCACGGAAAGGGACGTTGGTGAAATCAGCTCCAGTGATCGTCACATTGATGAATCGGGTGTTGAACGCGAAAGCATCTTCCAACACGGCATTGGTGAGGTTGGTGCCATCCAGCACGGCCGAATCGAGGGTGGCGTCGCGGAGGTTGGTTCCGGTGAGATCGGCATCCTGCAACTTGGCGCCGTAGAGGCTGGCGCCCTGCAGATCGCTGCCTGAGAGATCGGCTTCACGCAGATTGGTGAGGTTGAAGGTGACTCCCTGCATCTCGCGATTGGAGAAATCAGCACCAATCAACACCTGTTTGGCGTAATCCATCGCTGCCTGTGTCGGAGCGATCGCCAATCCGAACACCAGCATCAGCGCAAGCAAAGGGGCCAACAGCTGTCGTCTCATCACCAGGTGAACACGTTTCGGCAACCCTAGGGCTCTTCACCGCCCAGCAAGCTGGGACTCTGGTGTTCAGACCTCGACGTCGCTTGCGGAACCAAGGCGTGCCGCTTTAGGCATCCATGGAGGATGCTGAAACTCAAACGGAGTTGCCAGAACGCAAGCTGCGACTGGGTTCTGGCAACAATCAGACCTGGGCTGTCATAGGCGGGGAATGTTGAGGTCAGCGCTTGGGCGGGAGTGGTCGTCGTGGATGTGGATGGGAACCCTGGCCGATGGGGAGAACATCACGCCCGGCAGCTCTTGGTTCGCAATGGTTGGCACTGTTGTGCTGAGCGATGGCGATGTCGTTATGGAGAGATCGATCTACTGATGGTCAAGGCAGCACCCAGTGGCTTGCGGCTGCTCGCGGTGGAAGTGAAAGCCCGTCAACAGAAGGGGGTGGATGGCTGGGGTCTGAAGGCGTTCAACAACACCAAGCGGCAGCGGTTGAAACGCGCTTTGGTTTGTTGGCAAACGCAGCACCCTTGGAGCTGGCATGTGGGTTTTGAAGTGGTGCTGGTGTTGGTGCCGTTGCCACCGGCTTCGCGGCCGGTGCGCTGGATCCGTGTTCCCGAGCTTGGCAAGGAGCCTGATTGACTCAATGGTGGGCTGAGCCGATCACCACAGCCCAGCCGATTGCTTGCAATCTCTAAATGTGATTGCAAGCGGAGGGCTGAACAATCTCCTGGTCAGCTGCAAGGATCTCGAACTGGCCAAAATCATCCAGCCTGAATCTGAGCCTGAGCCTTTAACCTCCCAACGGCTGCTGAAATGATCGCGGTCGTAGCGCACTTGATCATCGGCATTGCCCCAGGCTTGCTAGCCAGTCGAGGCGGTGATTCAACTGCGTCTCGTGTTGAGCCTGCAGCAATTGAGAGCAGGGCTGGATGGGGGCAACAAACGGATTCCTTTAAACTCGTCTCTAAGGGTTAAGGGTTTGCCCTGCTCATCGTTTATCTCACCGCTGAATAATGGATTTTGACATTGTCATTCTTTCTAAAAATGTTTCTTCTTATCCAAAGATAGAGTGGTCTGAGTGGAAAGATCAGCTCTCAAGAAAAATGGCCAGCGAAGGAGATTGTTGGTCTCGGTCTGTTCTTGCAGGACAGGGTATCTGGGAGTGTCTTGACTCTCATTGCATTGACTCCTGTCACTTGGTGGCATGGAAACCAGTGACGGATACGCTCTATAAAGTAAGCCTTCCTGCGCACCCGCATCCCTCGGATCAAGACTAATCAGATTATTATTTTGATCCATTCTCGCTTATCCCTGAATTGACGTGAGGGCAAAAATTTGCTAACGAAGAGCAAATTTCTTTGGAATTCAAAACGATTGCCCAATCTTTCATCTATCCATTATCACTCTCTAATAACATTTGATCCGAGTTGCCGGTCGTTTGGCGGCTCATTGATTCGGCTGCTGTTGAGTGGTGCTTGTCCTAAGCAGGGTTGTGATCAGGATCACACTGCTCCTTGATTGGACTCACTTGTCTGGCGGTGCGTTGCGGTCATGGTGCTGTTGCCGTTGAGCGATGGCTTTAACGGCACAATCACACACTCTTCAATCCGATGCGTTTTTGTCGTTCGACTTGCGTGGCCCTCCTAAGGCGTCTTTGGGTAGCTTCAACATGCCAAGGGCAAACCTTGACGTGTCATCGCGTGACATCGATCGCCTTGGTCACTGGCGCCACGCCTTGGCGATGACCTATTCAGGGCAGGGAGCTGTACTTTCAACGGTTTGATGTTAATTGCGAAAGCCATCTTCAACGCTGTGATCGTCTCGCAAGTGCCGATCTGTTGTATCAGGTTGAAGTGCTGCCTGTCTGGGCTTTGAAGCTTTTGATTTTCGAAATGTCATTGCCCTCACTCGCTTTTGCGCGCGTCACGGATGGCTGATTGACGTGACTTTGTCTGGCTTGTCCAACGATGGATCACCGTTTGTAGATCTCGTTTCGGATTGTGGATGATCACATCAGCGTGCTGCTTTAAAGGCTGAATAAAATCTCGCTCGCCTGGAATCATGTTGTTCAACGTTTGGTTCAGAATTGAGACAATTGATCGATTCCGTTCGCGTGTGTCTCGCAGCAATCGACGCAGAATCCGAAGCGTCAACGATGTTTCGACATAAACCAGAAGATCTGGAGGCATGCGTTCCAACAGCACTTGTGGGCCAAAAGCACCCTCCAGGATCACCAAGTCCCAGCCCGGAGACACGTCAGTCCAACTCACAGCCTTGGTGCCCATGTCGTAACGACGGCGTCGCTGCAGGTTGCCTTGAGAGAGCTCCCTCAGTTCGCTGATCAGCGCTTCCGTGTCAATGGCGGCAATCGTGTCGTAGCCATAGAGGGGATCTGGGACCCAATCTTTGCGGTAGTAGTCGTCGGAAGCGATCACCACCGGTTGGTGACCCAACTCATCCAGGGCATTGGCGAGGCATCGGCTGAAATGCGTTTTGCCTGCTGCCGAGGTTCCAGTGATGCAGATCAGTGGGATTTTGATGCTCACCCCAGAACTGCGTCGTTGATGTGCTCATCATCACGTGTTCAGAGCCTCGCTGGGGCACAGTGATTTTGTGGCGCAAATCGCATGAGCTTCGGAGGACACACCGCCCGCAAACGCTTCGGTCAGCACTGGCTGCGTGATGAACGTGTGCTGGACAGCATTCTTTCCGCTGCTGACCTTCATGAGGAAGACCGTGTCTTGGAGGTGGGTCCAGGACGTGGTGCGCTGACGGAGCGACTGCTGCGTAGCGAAGCGGCCGCTGTTCATGCTGTTGAGCTGGATCGTGATCTGGTCAGTGGTCTTCAGGAGCGCTTTGGCGCAGATCCGCGCTTTTCGTTGCGCGAAGGCGATGTGCTCCAAGATCCCCTCACGTTCCCTGACGGTGGACGGGCCTCCAAGGTGGTGGCCAACATCCCTTACAACATCACTGGTCCACTCTTGGAGCGGTTGATCGGTCGGTTGGATCGTCCAGTTGATCCTCCGTACAGATCGTTGGTGTTGCTGGTGCAACAGGAAGTCGCCCAACGGATTCGTGCTCGTCCCGGACATACCAGTTTCAGTGCGCTCAGCGTGCGCATGCAACTGTTGGCGCGCTGCGCAAGCATCTGTCCAGTTCCTCCCCGTTGTTTCCAACCGCCGCCGAAAGTGCAGTCGGAAGTAATCCGCTTGGAGCCTCTGCCTGCGGATCAGCGTCCTGCTCCTGAGTTGTGTCGTCGGGTGGAAACTCTGCTGAAGCAGGCTTTTCTGGCGCGCCGCAAGATGCTTAGGAACACTCTGGGAGGGGTGCTGCCGCACGACCGACTGCAGGAGCTGGCGGCCGCAGCAGGCATCGATCTTCAGCAGCGACCTCAGGAAGTGGCCCCCCAGTGCTGGGTGGCTCTGGCCAGGGGTTTGAATCAAGCCGATTCTGCTGCGTCGTGTTCATGACGGCTCCGGTCTGCGTTAGCGCTCCGGCCAAAATCAACCTTCACCTCGAGGTGCTCGGGTTGCGAAGCGATGGCTTCCACGAGTTGGCCATGGTCATGCAGAGCATCGATTTGGCGGATGAGCTCCGTTGTGAGAACACGGCAGACGGTTCCATCACCCTGACCTGTGATCAGCCTGGTCTGAGTTGTGGTGACGACAATCTGATCATTCGTGCGGCGCAGCTTCTGCGGGCCCGTTCAGGTTTCGGTGAGCTTGGTGCCCGCCTGCACTTGAGCAAACGCATCCCCATTGGCGCAGGTCTGGCCGGGGGGTCCAGTGATGGTGCTGCGGCTCTGGTGGCACTGAACCGTCTCTGGGGTCTGGGTCAAAGTCAGGCTCAACTCGAGGCGCTGGCGGCTGACCTGGGATCGGATATGCCCTTCTGCGTGGCAGGTGGTACTCAGCTCTGTTTCGGACGCGGTGAACAGCTGGAACCGTTGCCTCCCGCGCGCCAGCCCCTGGGCGTGTTGTTGGTGAAGAACCCTGCGGTGAGTGTGTCGACGCCCTGGGCCTATGGCGAGTGCCGAAAGAGTCGCTCCGATCGCTATCTGAAGGGGGAGGAGGCGTTCGAGCAACGGCGTCAGCTCCTTCGAGCGGCCGAATGGCTGCATCCACTGCAGGCCAGCACTCCACCGCCGCTACGCAACGACCTGCAGGAGGTGGTGGCCCCGCAGACGCCATCTGTCCGCAAGGCGCTCGACATCCTTGATCCACTTCCGGGTCGTTTGCGCGTCGCGATGAGCGGTTCTGGTCCCAGTTGTTTTGCGCTGTTTGCCGATCGAGCTTTGGCTGATCAGGCCAAGCACCAGGTGGAGGCTGCTTTGGCTGCTGAAGGTCTCAAGTCTTGGAGTTGCTCTCTGCTCCCCCACGGCGTCAAGCTGGCGTCATGAGCGACAGCACTCCGCCAACTGATGAACCCCGCAAGGGGCCGCTGAGTTTTCTCTCCGGATCGCTCACCAGCCTTCTCCTGGCCTGGTTGAGCTTCGGATTGAGCAAAGGTCTGGTGGCGTATTTCGCAGCGCACCCACCCACCTTCAGCAATGCCATCGGTCAGAGCATTGCCTCAGCCCTGAAAACACTGTTCATCGGCATGGGTTTTCTGGCCACCTTCAGTTTCGCCTTCATCGGCCTGGGCCTGTTCCTGGTGTTTCTTCGCAGTCTTTTTACGAAAGACGAGGCTGACGCAACTTAGCGTGGGTTGTGTCCAACCCAGACCATGACACTTCACGATCTCGGTCAGCTGGTGCTTTTGCTCTCTCCGGGACTGCTTCTCTCGGTGCTGCTTCTCTCCACCTTCGCTGCTGGGGGCTGAACCCGCCTGGACTGAGATAGCTTGGCCGCTGACGCCGGCATGGCCGGGATTGCATCAACGCCGTGGCAGGGACGCTTCTCTTCAACGCACTTCGCGAGGCCATCGATGAGGAAATGGCCCGTGATCCGCATGTTTGTGTGATGGGTGAGGACGTCGGCCATTACGGCGGCTCCTACAAAGTCACCAAGGATCTCTACGAGAAGTACGGCGAACTCCGAGTGCTGGACACTCCGATTGCGGAGAACAGTTTCACCGGGATGGCCGTCGGCGCTGCCATGACGGGCCTGCGGCCCATCGTTGAAGGCATGAATATGGGCTTCTTGCTCCTCGCCTTCAATCAGATCTCCAACAACATGGGGATGCTGCGTTACACAAGCGGCGGCAATTTCACGATTCCTACGGTGGTGCGTGGCCCGGGTGGTGTGGGTCGGCAATTGGGTGCTGAGCACAGCCAACGGCTGGAGGCATACTTCCACGCAGTGCCCGGGATCAAGATTGTTGCCTGCAGCACGCCGACCAATGCCAAGGGCCTTATGAAGGCCGCGATTCGTGACAACAATCCCGTGCTCTTCTTCGAGCACGTTCTGCTTTACAACCTCACTGAAGAATTGCCAGACGGTGATTACACCTGCGCCCTAGACCAGGCCGACTTGGTGAAAGAGGGGAGTGACGTCACAATCCTGACCTACTCACGCATGCGTCACCATTGCTTGAAGGCCGTCGAGCAGCTGGAAGCGGATGGGATTCAAGCTGAGTTGATTGATCTGATCAGCCTCAAACCCTTCGATATGGAGACGATCGCCCGTTCCATTCGAAAGACCCACAAAGTGATTGTGGTGGAGGAATGCATGAAAACTGGTGGAATCGGAGCGGAGCTGATCGCTTTGATCACCGAGCATTGCTTCGATGATCTCGATGCCCGTCCGGTGCGTTTGTCCAGCCAAGACATTCCAACCCCTTACAACGGCAATTTGGAGAATCTGACGATCATCCAGCCGCACCAGATTGTGGACGCGGCTCAGACCATCGTGCGCCAGGGGCTCTGATTCATGGCCCGACAACAGGGCTGGTTTGCCCTCATCCTGGCGTTGGCAATCGCCTCAATGGCGGTGCTGTCGAGTTTTCCGCTTCAGCTCGGTTTGGACCTCCGCGGTGGGAGTCAGCTCACCCTTGAGGTGCAGCCTTCAGGTGAGATCACCAAGGTGCGCTCCGAACAGCTGGAAGCGGTTAAAGCGGTGCTCGACCGACGGGTCAATGGACTGGGCGTGGCGGAATCCACCTTGCAGACCGTCGGCGAGAACCAACTGGTTCTTCAGTTGCCTGGGGTGACCGATCCCACGCGTGCTGCGCGGGTGCTGGGAACCACAGCCCTGTTGGAATTCCGCGCGCAGACGCCTGGTACCGAAGACGAAGTGCAGAGCCTGAGGCAGCTGCGGGGCCAGCTGCGCAGTGTTCTCGCCGCACGCTCAATCACCGAAGGTGCAGACGATGAGGGCCTCGACCAGGAGGTACTGGATCGGGTTCAGAAAGAATTGGGCCTCGAGGGCACTGCTGCATCTGAACAGGACCAACTGGAGCAGCTCCTGGAGCGAACCAATCGAGAGATTGCCGATCGCTTCGAAACGACCGATCTGACTGGCAAGGATCTGATCAGTGCTGGACGTCAGCAGCAGCAGAACAGCCCCGGTTGGGAGGTGACGCTTAACTTCAACGCAGAAGGAGGCGAGAAATTCGCTGACCTCACCAAGTCGATTGCCGGAACGGGGCGGCTGCTGGGCATTGTTCTCGACGGTGTTCCAATCAGTGAAGCCACGGTTGGACCCCAGTACAAGGCCGCAGGCATCTCCGGAGGGACCGCATCGATCACGGGCAACTTCACCGCAGAGGAAGCGCGTGATCTCGAAGTTCAGCTTCGTGGCGGCTCATTACCACTCCCGGTCGACATTCTCGAGGTGCGCACGATCGGACCCTCGCTCGGTGCTGAGAATGTGCGTCGAAGCCTGATTGCGGCACTGTCTGGCCTGGTGCTGGTGGGCCTGTTCATGCTGCTCGTCTATCGATTGGCCGGATTTGTGGCTGTGGTGGCACTGAGCCTGTACGCGCTGTTCAACCTGGCGGTTTATGCCTTGATTCCTGTGACGCTCACCCTGCCGGGAATCGCCGGTTTCATTCTCAGCATCGGCATGGCCGTTGACGCCAATGTGCTCATCTTCGAGCGCATCAAGGACGAGCTCAGACGTGGCAACACCTTGATCCGGTCCATCGAAACCGGATTTGCCACGGCCTTTTCCTCCATCGTTGATGGCCATCTCACCACCCTGATCAGCTGTGCCGCCTTGTTCTTCCTCGGGACCGGACTTGTGAAGGGTTTCGCCGCAACCCTTGGCATCGGTGTGTTGCTGAGTCTGTTCACCGCCCTCACCTGCACGCGCACGCTTCTGCGCTTCCTGATGGGTTACCAGGGCCTGCGGCGCCCGACCAATTTCCTGCCTGCACGGCAACTGCCCACGACCGCGTCCTGACCCATGCCCATCACGTCTTCAGGCGCTGACGAGCGTCCCCTTCGTTTTCCACTCACGAGCCGTCGACGACAGGTCTGGATCGTGTCCGCCGTCGTTCTCCTGTTCAGCCTGTTGGGAATCATCCTGAGCTGGACCGATTCCCAGATTGGGTTCCCCCTCAGGCCTGGGCTCGATTTCACTGGCGGCACCCAGATCCAGTTGGAACGGCAATGCGGTGATCGCTGCGACCAGCTCAAAACGCCTGATGTGGAATCGGTGCTTCAGCAGATCAAGTTGCCGGCCGAAGATGCTCAAACGTCTGTTCCCAAGCTGGATACCGCCAGGGTGCAGCTGCTCGATGGAGGCGAATCGCTGGTGCTGCGCATGCCAGCCCTGTCTGCGGAGCAGGGTCAGGCTGTGATCACGGCGATGGAGCCTGTCGCAGGTCCATTCCTCTCGGGCGGTCAGTCCGTGGACACCATTGGTCCCAGCCTGGGTGGTCAGCTGTTGCGCAGCAGTCTGATTTCCCTTCTGGTGGCCTTTGCCGGTATTGCTCTCTACATCTCGGTTCGCTACGACCGTCGTTTCGCGTTCTTGGCTCTCGTCGCCCTGGCGCACGACGTTGTGATCGTTTGCGGGGTGTTCGCTTGGCTCGGTCTCACCAATGGATTGGAGGTCGACAGTTTGTTCGCCGTGGCGTTGTTGACTATCGCTGGCTATTCGGTCAATGACACCGTTGTGGTGTTCGACAGGATTCGAGAGCGTCAACGCGACGATGCCGACCGACCGCTCACGGTCCAAGTCGATCGAGCGGTCTCCGCGACACTCACTCGAACGCTGTACACCAGCGGCACCACGTTGCTGCCCTTGTTGGCCTTGATCTTCTTTGGCGGGTCCACCTTGTTCTGGTTCGCGATTGCTCTAGCGCTCGGTGTCGTGGTTGGAAGCTGGTCCAGCATTGCCCTGGCTCCTTCGTTGTTGAGCCTGTGGCCTTCACGCACCAGCGCTGCCGCCAGTGCCTGAGCCCGTCGCTTCAGCAAGGAAAGCCCCTCAGCGGTGGATTCCATTGCTGTTGTTGATTCTGGCTTTGGTCGATCTCAGAACAGAACTGCGTCTGTTGGCTGATCAACTCACGATCACCTCACTGATCTTCGCTGTGCGACATCACCTGTTGGCTGTGGTGGTGCTGGTGCTGCAGCCATCGCTCTGGAGCCATTACGGCACCAACCGCTCTCGAATGGTCAGAAGCGGAACTGCCGGTAAGCCTTGATGGCGAGATTGCTCTGCTGATCAGCTTCAACTTCAGCTCCTGCACGCACCTCGAACTCAACGCAGTTGAAGCGGCGGTAGTCCTGCACCAGCGTGCAGGTTCGTCTGGGGTGATCTTTGCGTTCCACGCGGAGCGTTTCGATCACCTTGGTGTTGGGGATCTCACTGGCGGCGTTCAGACCAGGTATCGCCGAACCGGCAATGTCAGGTGTCTGCTGGAACGAGCACAGCTCTTTCGCGAGATCGCTTGCAGCTTCGTTTAAGCAGGCTTCATAGGACGCTTCAATTTTGGCTCTTCGCTGTTCATCTGCCAGCAATTCAAGCTTGCGACGCTCCTGGGGCGTCAGAGGGACGGAGCGTTGAATCCTCTGGGTTTTGGTCACGGTATAGGTCCCACCGTCTTGGATCCACCGATCGACTTCCTGTTGCGCCTGCTGTTGCGTGTCGAAAACAGGTGAGACCGCTTCACCCTCGCTGCCGGTGCTGACGCGGCTCAGATTGGTATAGAAAAAGCCCGCGTAGATCAGCAGACCGACGCTGCCGCTGGCGGCAACCGTGGCAAAGACAGCCAGGGATGAGGGCCGCTCCAAGGCGTTCAATCCAGAACAGGCGAAAGTTAGCAGTCAGTTACGGATGTCCGCCCCCGCTGCCTGCAGCCCCGTGTTGGGGATGTTCGTAGGCTTGCCACATCATCGAAATAGACCCCCATGGCTCTGGATTTGGATGCCAAGAAAACACTTCTGCGCAAGATTCCCCATGGTCTGTTCATCTGTGGCGTCGCTGAGGGCGACGCGGTGAACGGGTTTACGGCCAGCTGGGTCACGCAGGGATCCTTCGAGCCACCACTGGTGGTGATGGGAGTGCGGGCTGACAGCACCAGTAACGGGATGATCCAGCGCACGCGTCGTTTCTCCCTCAATGTTTTGGCTGCTGACCAGAAGAATCTTGCGGCGACGTTTTTTAAACCGCAAGCGGCGGTCGGTGGCCGTTTTGAAGCTGCACCGTTCGAACTGGGATCGATGGGGCTGCCGATCCTTAAGGATGCACTTGGCGGTGTGGAGTGTGAACTGGTGGGCGAGGTTGCCCATGGTGACCACACCGTGTTTGTGGGGGAGGTCAAATCAGCCGTTCTTCACCGCGATGGTGATGCCCTTGAACTCAGCTCCACCGGCTGGCAATACGGCGGCTGAATGGGTCAGGTCCAGTGGTCCATGACGTCTCGGACCACCACCTGCTCAATTCCCACTTGAAGCACAACCACCAATGGCAGTGCCAGCAGCACTCCGGGCAGTCCCAGCAGAGCGCCAAGGCTCAGCTGGGAGGTCAGTGCAATGGTCGGCAGCAGATTCACCGTTCGTCTTAACAGCAGCGGGGTCAGCACAAACGCTTCGAGGTTTTGAAGCACCAGACGCAGCACCAGCACCTGCAGCATCAAGCCCGGTGAGATCAGCAGGGCGACGCCCATCGGCAGCAGGGTTGCGGCCGTCGGTCCGATCGTGGGAACGAAGGTCAGCAAGCCGCACACCAGGGCACTGAGCAGAGCTAGAGGCACCCCAAGGGCACCGAGGCCTGCCCACGTCAGCAGAAACACTGCGGAGGCCGAAAGTGTCATGCCGGCCAACCATCCACCCAGCGCTTTGCGGCACTGATCGAGTAATGCTGCCATCGAGGCTCTCGCTGGGCGAGGCGTGAGTGCAATCACCATGCGTCGGTGCGATGACGGGTCAAGCGCCAGCAGCACAGCCAGCAGGCTCATCAACATCACCTGGACCACGCCATTGGCGGCTCCGCCTGCCACCCCAAGCAGTTGGAAACCAACAGGTTGGATTCGCTCCCAGCTGAATTGATCCGGCAGATTGCTTTCCAAATCGGCGAAGAGCGGCTGGCTGGCCAGCAAGGTGCGGAATTTGGCGAACAGAGAAGGCAGCAGCGTCGTGAGCTGCTCGAACTGGGTGAACAGTTGAGGCAACAGCACCTGCACAATCACCAGTCCAGCCATCAGAACCGCCAGCAGCACGATCAGCAGGGCCAACGGGCGGGGAATTCTCCAGCGCACGATCAAATGCCGAACTGGAACATCGAGAGCCACCGCCAGCACCACGGCGCCGAAGAGCACCAACAGGACCCAGCGCAGCTGCCAGATCAGCAGTGCTAAGACGATCAGGCTGAGCGTGATCAGCAGATTGCGTGGATTCATGCCATCGCCCGACGCTTCTTCCAGGGATCCAGAACGTCATGGATGACGATTTCCCGGATCAGCACCTGCATGACCACCGCCAGCGGTAAAGCCATCAGGAGGCCCAAGGGACCGAACAGCACCGTGAAAATGAACTGGGCGGTGAGGGTCAGGCCGGGGAGAAGATTCACTTGGTGCTGCATGACCGATGGAGTGATCACGTAGCTCTCGATGTTCTGAATCACCACATAAAGCCCAAGCACTGCGAGCGCTTTCCAAGGGGCATCGAGTAATGCCACAGACATGGGGAAGACCGTGCTCAGGGTTGGTCCCACGTTGGGAATGACATTCAGCAGTCCGGCCAGTAGTGCGTTGGCCATCACCAATTTCACGCCGAGAAGGGACAGTCCGATGCCGGCCAGCACGGCCACGCAAAGGGAACTGATCAGCACCCCGATCATCCAACTGCTCAGCGCTTCGCCACACTGCGCAAAAATTGACCGGGCCCGCCGTCGATAGAACGACGGCACCATCAGGATGGCCACATGGCGATAAGCCTCTGGTTGGATCGCCACCATCAGGGCCACGGCGATCACGAACAGCATCTGAACAAGTCCGCTGCCGAGATTGCCAGCAAGGCCAAGCAGTCCTTTAAGCCCGCCGCTGACGCCCGATGCCAAGGCACTGCTGTTCGGTAGCGCTGTCAGGCCACCGGAGATGGACGAGGAGCTGGATCCGTTGTTGAAACCCGTGCCAGAGACCAGGGCGGACGCATTGCTGATCCAGCCCATCACGATCTGCTGAAGTTCCCGAGCAGCTGCCGGAAGCTGCTGGATCAGCTGCTGAAACTGACTGAAGAAAGGCGGAATGATCACCGATACAGCGACGCCAACAACCACCAGAAGTCCACCCAGGCAGAGGACCAAGGCCAGCGGCCGACTCATGCTCCAGCGCTGGCGCAGCGCACCCACGAGGGTGCAGAGCGCCATTGAAAGCACCACCGCTGCGAACAGATGAATCAGAACCTCACGCAGGTTCCAGAGCAAAAGCCCGGATGTCAGCAGCGCCGCCAGTCCGAGCCAGTGCTGAAATTTCAACCGTCAGAGCTTTCTTCGCTCGCCGCATTCTCGCCGTTGTTCTGGGAATAACCCATTCCGTTCGCATCTGCATACCTTTGAGCGAAACGCATGAAACGCTCGAAATCCACTTCGCTCTTCCAGGTGTAGGTGGCTTCGAGGGCAAAGGGCTTGCCGTTCACGAAGCGTCCATTCACTTCGCGGGTGACCATCTCACCTTCCTCATCCACCATCCACATTCCAGCAATATTTCCCAGGGTCTCTGGAGCAAGAGCCTCGGGCTGTTCAAACACGAACGTGGCCTGTCCGGTGCGACCGTCCCGACTGCGGGTCATCCGGATATCGGGAACAACGGGCTCGTCGGTTCCACGGAAGAACTGAATCGCCGCCTTGTCGCCTTCTGCCATGGTTCAACCGCTTTGAGGGTGGATCTTAGGGGCAGATCATGGGGGTGACGCAGCCTTTGCTCAGCAGAAGCCCTGCTGAATCTTCCGTGCTCAGGCCTTCAAGGTTCACGGTGTCCCGTGCTGGTGAACGTTCTAGTTCCTTGTCGTAGCAGCGGTCGTAGTAATCGAGCATGGCCTGACAGGCTTCAGCCCAGTTCTGCTGATCGATGGCCTCCAGGGCTTTTTGCGTGCGCTGGGGGCCCAGTCTTTTGCTGATGCGTTGCGTTGCGTCCCTTAAATCTTGCTGGTGGTGGCAGCCATAAATCTCCACAAGTCGATCCACGCGTTCCTGGTCGCTGCGTTGGATCTCCAGCACCGGTGCTGTTTGCATCTGGCTGAACAGCCCCTTGGGAATGCGGCAACGGCCCACTTGGATGCTTTCGGCTTCCAGCCAGATCTCTGGTGCCTGGCCGATGTTCAACGCATCCAGACGTTCCGCCAATTTGTTTTCGTAGTGCTCGCTGCTGGGTTGTGGCGGAAGTCCGAGGTTTCCGAAACTGCTGCCGCGGTGATGGGCCAGTCCTTCGAGGTCCACGACACCAACCCCATGACGCTCCAGTTGCAGCAAAAGATCTGTTTTGCCGGTGCCTGTGCGACCCCCGAGCACACGCAAAGGCCAGGGGGTATTGAACCGATCCAGAACCCAGCGGCGGTATCGCTTGTACCCGCCCTCGAGCACCGTGACCGGGTGATCGCTCAGGCTCGCCAGCCAGGCCATGCTGTTGGAACGCATGCCGCCACGCCAGCAATACAAACGAAGGGGCTCCCCTGGCCCCCCTGCTGCAGTTCGGAGTCCAGCGGAAAGCTTGGCAAGGGATGGACCACAAAGCTGCAGCCCCAGTTCGATCGCCTCCAGGCGCCCCTGCTGCTTGTAGGTCAGCCCTACCTGATGGCGTTCCTCGTTACTGAACAACGGAACATTGATGGCCCCTGGCCAGTGTCCCTGCTGGAATTCCGCGGGCGTTCTGGCATCGATCACGGTGCCTGCCGCTGAGCGGAAGCTTTCAAGATCGATCACGGTGGTCTTGCCGATGCCTGACATAGTGGGCCAAAGCTGAGCTCGTGAGCGCCAGCTCGACATCATGCTTTCCGGACGACCCCCCTCCACCCAACTCGACGTCGACCAGCTGCTCGACCGCTTGGCAACGGGATCTGCCCGTCAAAAGCGCTCGACGGCCGCTGCGCTTGAAAAAGCAGCCGATGCACTCAAAAGCAAAGTCCCCCAGGCCCTCAAGGAATACTCCAGGGATGGTGATGACTGGGGGGCCGGTTGGATCCTGCAGATTCTTCAGCGTCATCACCCTGAAACCCTCGCTGCGATTCCTGAGGTCAGCTCGGGATGGTTCAACACGCCTTCGGCCTGTGGCCTTAACTTCGGCGCTTTGCAGCAGGCTTTGCTGAGGGAGGATTTTGAAGAAGCTGATCGGCTCACCAGCTGCGTCTTGCGTGAGCTGGCCGGTGATCAAGCCGTGCAACGCGGCTACGTCTACTTCAGTGAGGTCCCTCGGATGCAGGCTTTGGACCTCACCACACTGGATCGGTTGTGGATTGCCTATTCCCAAGGGCGATTTGGATTCACAGTGCAATCACGATTGCTGAATGCCCTCGATGGTCGCTACGACCGACTTTGGCCCCGAATCGGTTGGAAAATCGACGGAAATTGGACCCGCTACCCAGGGGCGTTTCAGTGGTCGATGGAGGCCCCTGAGGGGCACATGCCCTTGGTCAATCAACTGCGGGGTGTTCGTTTGATGGATGCGTTGCTGCAGCACCCTGGACTGGCTTACAGACACTGAAGTCATAGCGGCGGTGGCAGAGGTCGCTCGGCCCGTTATGGTCAACGAAGGATGAAACGGTCTTGATGCTGACCCGATTTCTGCCTTCATTTCGATGGGCTGATTTCATCCTTCCGTCGACGTTCCAGCTCAGTCCTCTGATGGAGTTGTTGCTTGAACCGGTGGAGTGCCAGGAAACCTCTTGCAGGCTGCAGCTGGGCCTTCAGGAGGCGCTCGTGAATGCCGTTCGCCACGGCAACGCTGGCGACCCTCGCAAGTGTCTGAGGATTCGCCGCATCCTCACCCCCAACTGGTTGATCTGGCAGATTCAAGACGAGGGCGATGGCTTGCCGTTGCAAGCTCGCGTTGGGACGTTACCGGAGCAGGTGGACGCTGATCAGGGTCGTGGATTGTTCCTGATGCATCAGTGTTTCGACGACATTCGTTGGAGCTCCCGTGGCAATCGCGTGCAGCTGGCCTGTCGCCGGCCAGGTGCCAAGTTCGGCTTCAATGGTGCGGACAGCCCGGATCTTTCAATTCCCGCTTGATCCAGCCAAGCGCCTGCTGGATGAGAGCCTCCACATCTTCACGTCGACCGTTTTGCACCAGCTGCGATAAGGCGGCGGCAAGCAATTCGGCGCTCCGACGGTCGGCGTTGCTTTTGAGTTTGTGCCAATCGCGATCGCCAATGCTCAGGTTTTGGTGAAGGTCCCTGGCTTGTTCAATGGCCTGGTCGGGCCAGTTCGTCGGCGACACGTGATGATCTCAAGCGCGTTGTCTCACTATCGTGACCGATAACGATGGAGGGCGGCTTGGCTAAACAACTTCGCCGTCGTGCCGCTTTGCACGCCCTTCAAGACCTACTACGACTTCAACCCAGGGCTTGGGAGGCCCGTGATCTTCGATCTCGGCGACGATCGCAACAGCGAAGGCTGCTCCGAGAATTCACAACGTTGGATCCCGACGGATTGAGCTGGCTGCAGTCAAAGGAACGCGGTGCGCGATTCTGGAGGGGATTGCGCTGGGGAGGACCAGGGCTGCTTCTTGGGTGGTGGCTCGCGGGATAAGGTTCAAGCCGCTGCCACGGGTTCGTTCACAACCACCAGGGAATCGGGTGCTTCAGTGAGAGCTCCATTCAGAGGGGGAGTGTCTTGACCCGGTGTTGGCAGGGTCTGGCCATTGATCCAGGCTTGATGCAGCGCTCGGCGTCGGCGATCTTCCGCCAAGACAAGCCGGTCAGCTGCTGCCTGAGGGCTTTCACCTGGCTCCATGGCGGTTCGCAGGCAGATGCCGAAGCCATGGGCCTCCACCTGAACCTTGCCTTCCATGAGCACCAGCTGGAAGGTCCAGCCCCGCAACCAGCGGATCCGAAATGGATTCGTCATGGACGAAGGGACGCAATGAACAGCACCCTATGGGGTTCCCCAAGGGAGGCAAGGGCATGTGTCAGGGAATCACTGCTGAGATGGGTCAGGCTTTGGTGGCGGTCCAAACGCGTGTCATGAAGTGTGATTCAGCGTTCACATCGCTGAATCCGGCATCCACCAGACGCTGATCGATGTCATCACTGATGAAGTCGCGGTAGTAAGGCTCATGGAACACGCGTCGAAAGTTGTCCATGGCGACGTCGAACTGCGGTGAATCGGCCAGTTGAACGGAATCAGCCAGAACCAGTACTCCGCCTGGCTCCAGCAAGCGATAACAGTCCTGAAGCACCGCTTGCCTTGCGTCAGCAGGAAGCTCATGGAACAAGAAGACACAGGTCACCGCTTGAAAGCCGGCGTCGTCGAAGGGCATCCGCTCGGCGTTGCCTTGCACGAGCTGAACCAACGGACCTTTGGCGTTGTTCAGCCATTTGTTGGCCTGTCTGAGATAGGCCTCGGAGAGATCAACCCCCACAAGCGTGGCCTGTGGCAGGGCGGCCCGGATCTGATGCAAGGTACGACCTGTGCCGGTGGCAACATCAAGTACGCGCAGGCTGCTCTGGCTTCGGTCTGAAAAGCGCTTCAGTCCTTGATGAAGGCCGGGCAAGATCCGCCGACGCATGGCATCAGCGGCTCCGTTGAACAGGATGTCTACCTGTAAGTCGTAGAGCTCTGCGGAGTGATCGCTCAGATAGCCATCGGTTTGATGATGGAAGTTCTGGAGGTAGTAATCGGGGTAGAAATCTCTGTTGCTCAGATCGGGAAGGTCCTGAACATCTCTGGCGCGTCGTCTGGCCCAATTGGAGGGAAGGTCAAGCCAGACACGTGGATAACGCTCGGCCCACTCCAGCCAGGGGATATCGAAAAGAAGAGACTGCGGATAAAGACCGGCTTGCGCATCGTTCCAGTCGAGTTCGTGCAGGGCATCGAGTGACTGACGCAGCTCGTTCATCATGGCTTCTGGAACGGGCTGGGTCTGCGGAACCACATCGGGAGCGACCACTTCCATCACTTTGGTACTCAGTTCCTTGTGCACCAATCCCGCGAGACTCCGGCCCTGTTGCATGGTCCGGTAAGCAAGTTCGGTGATGCTGGGCGCCATGAAGAAGGGTCTTAGATCCAAACTTGACCATTCCAGTCGATTCAAGCCTCGGTCGTGGACTGCGTTCAGAACGTTGCGAGGAGATTCGTGAAGACCTGGACAAAATGGTAGCGGTTGCTACAGAGTCAATGCATTGAGCCACAGGAGGCCGCCATGACACAGCAAGCCGCTCCCGTCGCAATTCCCCTCCAATATTCAGGCAATGTGCTGGAGCGTCGCCAGCGCGCCGCCGCGGAATTCATGGCATGGGCTGACCATCACGCGCACGATGTTCTCCGTCAGGAAGCTTTGCAGGTTCAGATGGAGAGCCCTGTTCTGGATTCCGATCAACGCAGTGCCTTAGCTCAGCAGCAGGTGTATGCCCGTCGTCGCAGCCATCAACGTCAGGTGCATGACAGTGCAATCTCTCAGCTGCGACATCGCTGAAGACAGTCCCTTGGTTGCGTTGGTTTCGCCTACAAAAAAAGGGAGCCGAAGCTCCCTTGATTGAGGTTCACTGGTCTGCAAAGTCGTCTGACAAATCAGGCGTCGTAGTACATGGTGAATTCGTGGGGGTGCGGCCGCTGGCGTAGTTGCTGAACTTCTTCGTACTTGAGGTCAATCCAATTATCAATGAAGTCCTTGGTGAACACGCCGCCTTCGAGGAGGTAGTGATGGTCAGCATTGAGGGCTTCCAACGCACCGTTTAGGGATGCGGGCACTGTGGCAATCGTCTTGAGCTGCTCCGCGGGGAGTTCGAACAGATCAACGTCCACGCCTTCGCCGGGGTCGATCTGATTCTTGATGCCGTCAATGCCGGCCATCATCATGGCGCTGAAGGCCAGATAAGGGTTGGCGAGGGCATCGCCTGAGCGGAATTCAAGGCGCTTAGCCTTGGGGCTTGGGCCCGTTAGTGGGATGCGCACGGCCGCTGAACGGTTGCCTTCGGAATACACGAGATTCACCGGCGCTTCGAAACCGGGCACCAGACGCTTGTAGCTGTTGGTGGTGGGGTTGGTGAAGGCGAGGAAGGACGGGGCGTGCTTCAAAATGCCGCCGATGTACCAACGCGCTGTTTGGGACAGATTGGCGTAGGTGCCTTCGCCGAAGAACAGCGGCTGGCCATCCTTCCAGAGGCTCTGGTGAACGTGCATGCCAGATCCGTTGTCGTTGAAGACCGGCTTGGGCATGAACGTGGCAGTTTTGCCGTACTGCTTGGCTACGTTGCGCACGACGTATTTGTACGTCATGACGTTGTCGGCGGCATGAATTAGTTCGGCGAACTTCATGCCGAGCTCGTGTTGGCCAGCGCCAGCCACTTCGTGGTGGTGCTTCTCGGTGGGAATCCCCAGCTCGGCCATTTTCAGGAGCATTTCCGAACGAATGTCCTGAGCTGTGTCGTTTGGAGCGACTGGAAAGTAGCCCTCTTTGACCTGGATTTTGTATGCGAGGTTTCCGCCCTCTTCCACGCGCCCGGTGTTCCAGCCAGCTTCGATGGTGTCAACGCTGTAGGAGCAGCCGCCTTCAGCCGAGTGGTAGCGGACATCGTCAAACAGGAAAAATTCCGGTTCGGGACCGAAATAGGCCATGTCGGCCAACCCTGTGCTGGAGAGATAGGCCAGAGCTTTCTGGGCCAGTGCACGGGGGCAGCGCTCGTAGGGCTCGCCGGTGCGGGGATCCTGGATCGAGCAGATCAGGCTGAGGGTTTTGTGGCGGTAGAAGGGGTCGATCCATGCGGTGGAAGGATCGGGAACCATCGCCATGTCTGAGGCGTTGATGGCCTTCCAGCCGCGAATCGAGGAGCCGTCGAACGCCAGGCCTTCGGTAAACGACTCTGGGTCGATCAGGTCTTGGCAGACGGTGAGGTGCTGCCACTTGCCGTGCAGGTCCGTGAACTTCAGGTCGATCAGCTCAATGCCTTCTTCCTTGATCAGACGAAGGACGTCCTGTGCTGTTTTGGCCATAGCGGGGACGAGATCCCGGAACTCAACATGACCGTAAATATCGACCTGCGCCCGTTTTGTATCAAGTGGCACCTTTTCCGCTTCTGCGTTCCGGGCGTCGACTGTCGGACTTGTAGGTAACCGTTTCTGTCAGATTCACGTGATCCCCTCTGCTAGCACGGTTTCGGGCGGTCGCCTCTGTTAGCTTCCGCCTGAAGTGGATAAGGCCCCGCATGCGCGATGCCATCACCGGTTTGATCGGCCAGTACGACCAGCTCGGTCGTTATCTCGATCGCTCCGCTATCGATCGCATCGAGAGCTATCTCGAGGAAGCAGACGTGCGCGTTTTGGCCGTCGAGATCATCAACCGGGAGGCAGCCGAGTTGGTGCGGGAAGCCAGCCAGCGTCTATTTCAAGCTGATCCTGAGCTGCTTCTCCCTGGGGGGAATGCCTACACGACGCGACGCCTGGCGGCGTGCCTGCGCGACATGGATTACTTCCTCCGCTACGCCAGCTACTCGTTAATCGCAGGCGACAGCACGATCCTCAATGAGCGTGTCCTCAACGGTCTTGATGACACGTACAAAAGTCTCGGGGTCCCCACCGGTCCCACGGTGCGCAGCATGGTTCTGCTTGCCGATGTGCTGTGTGAGCGCCTCTTAAACGAGGGTGTGTCCCAGGCCAGCTGCGCGTTGGTGCGTCAGCCTTTTGAGCACATGGCTTCGGGCCTTGCCGCCAGCGACGTCCGTCAGCGCTAATTCCCCTCCTGCGAATCATTTCAAGCGGCATCGGACTGGCACCGCCATTCCCTTCACTGCCCGATCGATGCGTAGGCTTTTCGCTATTGATTCTCGAACCCGGCTTCGCCGATGACGCACTCACACCTTCCGGTTGACTCGTCCCATCGGCGCTCCATTGGTCCCATTGCAACGCCTGACCGGCTGTTGCTCGGACCCGGCCCTTCCAACGCCCACCCCACCGTTTTGGAGGCCCTGTCTCGGACTCCAATTGGTCATCTGGATCCGCTTTACGTGGAGTTAATGGGTGAAGTTCAGGAGCTGCTGCGGTACGCCTGGCAGACCGACAATCGCCTGACCTTGCCCATGAGCGGCACGGGTAGTGCTGCGATGGAAGCCACTCTGGCGAACACCGTTGAGCCCGGCGACACCGTGTTGGTGGCTGTCAAGGGTTACTTCGGCAACCGCTTGAAAGATATGGCCGGCCGTTACCGGGCCAATGTTCAGGTGATTGAAAAGCCATGGGGTGAGGCCTTCAGCCTCGACGAACTGGATGTCGCCCTTCAACAGCACAAGCCGGCGATTCTGGCGATGGTGCATGCCGAAACCTCCACTGGGGTCTGTCAGCCCATGGATGGCATTGGTGATCTTTGCCGTCAGCACGACTGCCTTCTGCTGCTCGACACCGTCACCTCCCTGGGAGGCGTGCCACTTCATCTGGATGCCTGGAAGGTCGACATGGCCTACAGCTGCAGCCAGAAAGGTTTGAGCTGCCCTCCTGGCCTGGGTCCATTCACCATGGGTCCGCGGGCCGAAGCCAAGCTCGCATCCCGCAAAGACAAAGTTCCCAACTGGTATCTCGATGTCTCCTTGCTGAACCAATATTGGGGAAGCGATCGCGTGTATCACCACACCGCACCGGTGAACATGAACTTCGGCATGCGCGAAGCCCTGCGTCTGCTGTCTGATGAAGGCCTTGACAATGCATGGGCACGGCACCGCAAGAATGCAGAGGCTCTTTGGAGTGGTTTGGAATCCCTCGGCCTTGAGCTTCATGTTCCTGAAGAGCTCCGCCTGCCGACCCTGACCACCGTGCGCATCCCATCCGATGTCGATGGCAAGGCCTTCTCCTCCCATCTGCTCAACACCCATGGCATTGAAGTCGGCGGTGGCCTTGGAGTGCTTGCCGGCAAGATTTGGAGAATCGGACTGATGGGTTACAACTCCACACCCGACAACGTTGCACGGCTGCTCAATCTCTTTGAGACCGAGCTGCCCCGCTTCCGTCAGGGAGTTGCCGTCGCCGCCTGAACCAACGGGCCAGTAAATCGGAGGCCTCGGTTTCCATAACGCCTCCCATCACGTCCATGTGATGGTGGGCGCTGGGGTGGTCTGCCAGGTCCACAGTTCCACCGAGCCCCCCTCGTTTGCGGTCAAAGGCTCCATAAATCACACGGCCGATCCTGGCCTGCACGAGGGCTCCGGCGCACATCGGACAAGGTTCCAGGGTCACGATCAGCGTGCACTGATTCATGCGCCAATCTCCCGTGATCCAGGCCGCTTGGCGCAATGCCACCAGCTCTGCATGCCCTAGGGGGTCTGAGGCCCACTCGCGTCGGTTGCTTCCGCGGCCGATGCATCGCCCTCTCTCATCGAGCACCACTGCGCTGACGGGGATTTCGCCCGTTTCTCCTAGCTGCTCAGCTCGGACCAGCAAGCGCTGCATCCAGGCATGGATCTGATGGTCCTCCAAGGCCACTGGTGTCAGCCGAACACCCATGCCATTCGCTCACGTCCGTCCAATGTGCCATCGCAGGCGAGAATGACCATTCCTTCCGCTGAGTCCTTGTTCGGATCCACCAGAAGCTCATCGGCGTCGACGGATCTGTCTGCGTTTGCCTCTCCTGAGGCTCTGGACCCGCAACTGCAGCGGTTTCTGGAGGAAGCCTGTGCCCGGCTCTGTCAATGGATGGGGTCTGCATCCCAACGGGCACCCTTGCCATCCCTGCGACTTCTGCCCGAGGCATTCCCGGAAGCGACCGGACTGGGAGCAGCTCGTCTCTTGGATGATTTGCAGCAGGTCATGGATGGGGCCTATCAGCCCACCCATCCAGGCGCGCTGGCGCATCTGGATCCACCACCGAACACGGCCTCGATCGCTGCGGAGCTGATCTGCGCTGGTCTCAACAACAATCTGCTCGCTGAGGAACTCTCCCCAAGTCTGAGTCAGCTGGAACGTCAGCTTTGTGGTTGGTTCGCTTCCCGGTTTGATTTGCCAGAAGGGGCTGGTGGGGTTGCGGCTAGCGGCGGATCCCTTAGCAATCTCACCGCTCTGGTGACGGCGCGTCATCGCATGGGCCTCGATCAGGCTGCCGATGCTGTGGTGCTGGTCAGCGACGATTCCCACGTTTCGCTGGTGAAAGCGGCGCGAGTCATGGGGCTTCGCCCCGATGCAATCCGTCGGGTTCCTGTGGATGCCACCGGTCGCATGCAAGTGACTGCCCTGGAGTCAGAGCTCGACCGATTGCAAGATCAGAAACGCCCTTGCCTGGCGGTTGTGGCCACCGCCGGCACGACCGTACGAGGTGCCATCGATCCACTCCAAGCTTTGGCCGACGTCTGCCGTGAGCGCAGCCTCTGGCTGCATGTGGATGGAGCCATTGGTGCTGTGTTTGGGTTGTGCGAGAGCACGGCATCTCTGCTCGATGGGATCGCTTCCGCCGACTCCATCACTGTCAACCCCCAGAAACTGCTTGGAATTGCCAAGACGTCATCGCTTCTGCTGGTTCGTGATCAGACGGCTCTGCAAGAGACCTTTCACACAGGATTGCCCTATATGGAGCCGGCTTTGACGGGTGTTCACGGAGGTGAACTGGGTCTTCAAGGCAGCCGCTCTGCAGAAATCCTCAAGCTCTGGTTGGGACTGCGCCAGCTTGGAGAAGACGGAATCGCCAGCCTGCTCGAGCAGGCCTTGGTCCGGCGCGATCGGTTGGAACGTCACCTCGACAGGTCCCGGCTCGACATCACATCCGGACCTCTGCATTTGCTGGCCTGCACACCTCTGGGCGCCGATGCGGAGCGCAGCGCGCGCTGGTCAACCTCGATGCGACAACGACTTCTGGATCAGCAAATCATGGTGTCGCGCCCCTTGCATCACGGTCGTCATCACATCAAGGTTGTTCTGGGCAATCCCCACACGTCTGAGGCGTTGATCGACCGTTTAGGAACTCTGCTCAACGACACCAGTGAGGAGGTTCTCTGATGGCGGCACAGCCACCCCCCCGAGGTCGTTGGGTCGCCATCGTCACCGGGGCACTTTCGGTGTTAATCGGCGTGATCTACCTCGTGCTCATCACAGTTCTCGATAGCCGCGGCCCGATGCGTCCTCCTCCGCCCGAAGCCCTGGCTGGGGCGGAAGCCGTTTCTTCGCCTCCTGCTGGAGTGGTTCGACGACCCGACGTAGTGCTGCGTCCAGAAATGCCTTCAGGGAGCGATCGCGGCGGTTGAGTTCGTAGTGGTGCTGCACCACATCCTGGATTCCCCCATCTCCCCAGTCTTGATCCTGCTGGAAATAGGTAATGAAGCTCGACCCAGCAATTCGGGTGAGCCACCCTGCCGCAACACCCTGCACAGCTCGTCCCAGCAACAGAGTGGGGAGATTCACGCTCAGAGCGGTTCCGATCAAGGCGACGCCACCCTTCACCACGCCAAGACCGGCCAGCGTCCGACCGACGGAGACTGCCAATTCCTGGGCCCGGTTGCGCGTCAGTTGGATGCCGTAGACAGCTCCAAGCTCCATCACCATTTGGGCATTCACTGCTGCCGTGCCGAGCAGATCCACTCCCGGTAACGGTGTTGCCGCCACCACCCCAGCACTGATCCAGGTGTACCGATCGACAATGCGGCGAGCTTCCTGCGACCGCTGACGATCCAGAAGATCCCGGCCTGCAGCACCAAGGTCCTTGCACTGCAAAAGGATGTTGTCGGCCAGAAGCTCGTCGCCATCGGCATGGAGCACTGCCGCCAGACGTCGCACCAACAGGCCGATCTCGGGAGGTGGTTGCAGCGGCCGCTGCCCCGGTCGCGGCAGGGATTGCGGGCAGGCACTGGTGGGAATCACATCTTCGGCTTGCAACCAGCCAGCGCAACGCTGTCTGAGCAGCAGCAGCAGACGCCGCTCTTCCTCTTCGCCGCGGAGATCGCATTTGTTCAACACCAAGAGCAAACGCTTGCCGAGTCCGGAGAGGCTGTGCACCACGTCCAGTTCGCTGCGTCGTAGGTCGCCATCCACCACTACGATCATCAGATCCGCGCGACTGGCGTGCTGTCGGGCCTCCTGTTCCCGACTGCGTCCATCCATGCCGGATTCCAGGATTCCTGGCGTGTCGACCAGTTGCACGCCCCGTTCCAGACCGCGCAATCGCAAGCGATAACGCTGGCTTTCACTGGTGGAACCCATCGCAGCACCGACATCGCCGACGATCTCGCGCAAGAGGGCTCGGATCAGGGATGTCTTGCCACTGGATCCAGTGCCAAAGAGCACCACCACCAGATCACCGCGTTCGAGTTCCCGCGCGACGCGTTCCCGTTCCTTCTGCAGTGATTGCCGGGCCACGTCGTCTTGCAGCCGCTCCAGGAGTCGGTCGACGCTCCCGAGACTGCGTTCTGCTGCTTCTCGTCGGCTGGTCGGAGCCGGCATGGTGGCGTCGGTTGTCTGCACCCCTTGAGTGGAGCGTCGGCGCCATTGCCGAAACCATGGCAAGCCGATCTGCATCACTGCGGCAACAAGCAAAGTCGCAGCAATCAGTAAGACCGGACCCACGAGCCAGGCTGGGAGCCAGTAGCTGAGATCCCAGAGCAGATTGCGGATTCCCTGAAGCACCAGTCCTACGACCATCAGTGCGATCAGCGCCGCGGCACCGATCAGGATCCAGCGGGTTGATCCTTTCATGTGCCTGTCAGACCTCCACGCCCTGCCGCGCGGATGATGTCAGCCCAGAGCGAAGCTGCAAGCGCACTGGATCCTGCGGAGGGGCTGTTGTCATCATTTCCAAGCCAGATGCCCAGAACCCAATGGCGTTGGGGCTCGAAACCCACGAAGAGAAGATCCCGGCCGTCATTGGTGGTTCCTGTTTTTCCTCCTTCCTGGCCACCCAGGGATGCCGCACGTCCTGTGCCGTTTTGCACGACAGCCCTGAGAAGGCTCTGCATTTGCTGAGCACTGTCCCGGCTGATGGCTCTTCGCCCTTGAGTCGTCCCACTGTCAAGAGTTCCGCAACCGCGCGGACTTTCCTCGCGGCAGGTTTCTGCATCCATCAAACGACGAATCGTGGTGGGTGATCGCCATTCCCCTTCGTTGACCACGGCGGCATAGGCGCCGGTGAGTTCCAGCAGTCGCACCTCGCTCTGACCAAGGGCAAGTCCTGGCACCGGATCCAGCGGACTGGTGATGCCAAGGGCCTTCGCCTGGCGCACCACCTGATCAAGCCCTACGCGTTGGGCCAAGCGAAGCGCGGCTGGATTGTTGCTGGTGGCAAAGGCGCGGGTGAGGCTGAGGCGACCTTCGCAGTTGCTATCAAAACGCTGGCCGCGCCAGGTAAGTGGGCTGCAGTCAATGGTGTCAGTCGGTTGGATTCCAGCTTCTAGCGCCGCCAGATAGGTCATCAACTTGAAGGTGCTGCCTGGCTGGCGGAGCGCCATGGACGCCCGGTTGAACTGACTGAATTCGTAGTCACGGCCTCCGGCGATGGCCAGGACGCCGCCGCTGCGGCTATCGATCACGACGGCGGCTCCTTCGCTGATGCCAAGGTCCTTGGACCTGCTGAGCAGGTTGCGCAACTGTCGCTCCAGCACTGCCTGCAGCACGGGGTCGAGATGGGTTTCAATCAGAAAATTGCCTTCGGCGGCTACCTCAGGACCCACCAGTTGCGTCAGATCTCGGCGCACCTGATCGGTGTAAAAAGGAGCAGCACGACCAGCAGCCGTGCCGTTGCAGGCACTTGAGGCAAGTTGAATCGGCTGCCGACGGGCGGTTCTCGCATGATCCAGTGACAATCGACCCGCGTCGGCCATTTTGTTGATCACCCGGTTGCGGGCTTCGAGGGCACGTTGCGGGTTGACGCACGGATCATGACCATTGGGAGAGGGCAGCAGACCGACCAGCAGGGCTGCTTCTTCGAGGTTCAGATCTCCAGCGGAACGGTCGAAATAGGTGCGGGCTGCATCCTCAAAGCCCCATCCCACACCGAGATACACCCGGTTGAGGTAGCTCAGCAACAGCTCTCCCTTGCTGAAGCGGCTCTCCAGCTGCAGGGCAACAAGCAGCTCACGCCATTTGCGGCCGAACGTGTCGCCTTCGCCCACCAGCTCGGGATAGAGGCTGCGAGCCAGTTGCTGGGTGAGGCTGCTGCCTCCTTCCAGCACGCGCCCTCCTGTGAAGTTGGCAGAAAAGGCCCGCAGCGTTCCGATGGGATCAACGCCTGGATGCCACCAGAACCGGTTGTCTTCACTGCTCAGCAGTGCGTCCACCAGAACCGGCGAAAAGGCGTCGAGTTGACCCAGTTCGCGGTGACGGCTGGAATCCACCGAATTCAGGGGTTGATTGTTGCCGTCGTAGATGGCCAACGGCCCACGCACGCTGGCCAGCCGTCCGCGCACGGGAACGTGCAAGGCCGCCAACGCCAGCACCAGCCCCGCTCCGGCGAGCCCGGCGAGTAGGCCGAAGCCAAGGCCGCGCTTCAACCGAAGCTTCAACCGCTGGCTTTCGAAACGGAAGCGGAGCGATGGTGAATCGCCCTCTAGGCCTGGCGCCAGGCTGACGCAATCACCGTCCTGAAGTTCGAGTTTCTGGATGCGTCGCCCTCGCCACCACAAGCCATTCGTGGAGTCAAGATCGCGGATCAGCCAATGGCGGCCGCGTCGTTCCAGCAAGGCGTGCTGGCGGCTGACGGCACTGTGGTCAATCCAAATCTCCAGAGCGGGGTCACGCCCGATTCGGTAGCCCTCGCCCAAGAGGGAAATGGTGCGGTCTCCCTGATCGTTCTGATGAACCGTGAGCTGGGCTGGCCGCCGCTGGTCAGGCATCGCGGGGCCCCTTCCTTTGGGTCAGTGCATCGATGATGAAACAGAGCACCGCGAAGTTGATGGCCACGTCGGCCCAGTTGAAAACCGGGAACTGGATCGGCACCAGCTCCAAAAAATCGATGACGTGACCCAGTCGCAGGCGATCGATTCCGTTGCCGATCGTTCCCCCCAGCAAGAAACCCAGGGCCAAGCCCATCCACAGATCGTGTCGTGGTTCTCGCCAGATCCAGATGGCAACGCCAATGGCCACCACCAAACTGAGCATTCCCAGCATCGGGGTGGCACCGGTGAACAAGCTGAATGCTGCACCGGTGTTTCGCACCAAATGCAGCTGAAGGAGACCTGGGATGAATGGTGTCGATTCACCAGGCCGGAGCATGATCTTGATCCAGTGTTTGCTGAGCTGGTCGAGGATGACCATCAGGGCACTCAGCACGAGCACAGTCCCGCGGCGCAGGAGCAGCCCTGAACGTCTTGGTTGTCCGTCCTGACGACTCATTCGATGAACAACACGCGACGGGTCACGCGGGCAATTAAGCCCGCTGCACAACAGAGAGCCAGCTGGGCGGCCAGTGGTCCAAGGCTGAAGCTGAAGATCAAGTCGACAAGGGGTTCATTCCACCGGTTGAGCAGGGCACCCAGCAGAAGATTTAAGAGACCGCATGCCTGGATGGTGAGCAGGCCTGCGATGGCGGCCAGGGTGAGGCGAGGGATGTCATTCATGCCGCTCTGCTGCCCCAAACGCCCGGTCAGCCAGGAGGCTGGAATGAAGCCCGCGAGGTATCCAAACCCCGGCGTGAGCACATAGGCGATACCGCCTCCCCCGTGGAAAACCGGAAGATCCACCAGGCCGATGGTGAGATACGCCACCGAGGCGATGACGCCGGCTCTGGGGCCGGCAACCAGGGCACAGATCAGCAATGCGGGCACTTGCCAGGTGCTGGGAAGGCTCAGCAGGCTGGGGGGGAGATCAGGTTGAGGGAGAACCAGGGCAGATGGAATCAGGCTCCCGACCAAAATCAGCAGCAATCCGGCAAGTGCGCCGCTCCAGGTGGCCAGTGCCCGCACGGGCAAACGTCAGCTCGCACCATCCTGCTGTAAGAGAGAGGCATTGCCCAGCTGTGATGACCGTTTCCATCGGTGACCAGGTGCGACTGATCCGCACCCCAACCTTTCTCAAGACAGCAGACCCCATGCCGATGCTGCGCCCGCCTGATCTGGTCACCACCGATGAGGTTGGTTTGGTGATGGCGCTCCATCCTGCTGAAACGGTGGCGGTGCGCTTTGCAAGGGGCACCTTCCTGATTTCGTTGAATCAGCTCACTCCGGCTGATGTGCCATCGGGTGATTGATCAGCCTGGCGTTCTCGTCAAGGGATCCTGCATCCACTGACGTTCCAGGGCGGCCAGGGTGTCTGGTGGTCCACAGAGGCTCAACTGAGGCCGCTGCAGATGTCGCTGAGCGGCAGCGAGCAGATCGCTCGCTCGTAGCGTCTCAAGCGTCTGCAGGCAATCCTGATCATGCTGATCAGGGAGGCCCAGACCACGGAGCTGAGCTCGTCGTTCGGCTCGCTGACCTGTGGTCTGGGACCCATGGGCCAAGTGACCACGGAATTTGGCTGCAGCCAGTTGAAGATCAGCCGCAGCGACGCAGTCCTCGAGCAACTCGGTCCAGCTGGCCATCAGCAACTTCAGTGTGAGTGCAGCGCGGTCCACGCCGGTGGAGGCATGCATCACAAACGGAGCAGCGCCTGCTCTTGCTGGGTGATGCACGCCGACGTCGTAGGCCACACCATGCTCTTCCCGCAGCCTGCGGAATAGCAGGCTGGACATCCCAGATCCCAGATGCGTCTGCAAAAGCCTCAGCGCCAGGTCATCGGGATGGCCGTGGGGCAGAGATGCCTGTCCCAGCATCAGCACCACCTGTTCCGTCGCCAGGGACTGGAGGCTGATGGACGGTCGATCCCTTGTATTCGCTGAAGCGTCATCCGCTGAAGCGACAACTGCCGGAGCTTCTCCTGCTTTTGCCTGGTCAACAGGGGACTGAGAGATGGTTGGGTTGAACCACTCCTGCAGTCGCTCGCTGGCGTCTGCGGGAATGGCTCCCGACAAGGCCAGCACGGACCCTTCGCTTTCAAGATCCTGAGCCAGGTGCTGGAGCTGCGGTCGTGACAGCTGCTCCAGGTCCTGGGCGATTCCGAGGGGGTCATGGCCGTATGGTCCCTGGCCATAGGCGATCTGTCGCCATCCATCAAAGGCGCGATGGAAGGGGTCTTCGCGTTGACGCTGCAGAGCCTGCAGGCTGAGCTCACGTTCCAGGGCGATCTGGTTCTCATTCAGGTGCGGTTGACGCACCATCCAGCCCACGGCGGGCAGCAGGCGATCGGCATCGAGATCGCGGCACTTGAGGCTGATCAGGATGCCGTCTTCATGGGTGTCACAGCGCAATCCGGCACCGCAACCTTCCACAAGATCAGCCAGCTCCAAGTGATCAAGGGGGCCACAACCGCGGCTGAGCACGGATCCCAGCAATTGATGACCGCCGCGCTGACCCTGTTGATCGCAACCACTGCCACGGCGGATCCACAACTTGGCTGAGAGAACCCCCGGGGTGACCACCGGATCGAGGACGAGATCACTGTGGGGTGTCAAGCGGTTTCCTCCGGTCGGGCGATCAGGGTGAAGGCGTTCTGGGGCTGAAGGAGCGGCATCACGCCTGCGCTGAGCGCTGCAGCATCCCACTGCATTAAGTCCTCGAGGGGCGCCAGGAGATCTCGTTGGCGCCCCCACAACGTTTGTGCGCCGACGCTGGCGGCCACAGCGCTCGGCGCTTCGAGGCTGAAGCGATGGCCATTGCCCACCAGTTGCAGAGCCCTGTCAAACTCCTCGTCGGTAATCGGTTCGCTCAGCGTTCTCTGCAACTGGCGGTGCACCTCTTGTTCGACCGCTTCCACTTGCTCCTCGGGGCAACAGGCCTCAAGCATCACCAGGCTTCCTTGCTCCAAGGTCGTCACATCCATATCGATGGTTTCGACGATCTGCAAGTCTTCTCGCAGACGCTCAATCAGTCGGCTGCGCCGACCTTCGGCGAGAACCGTCGTGGCCAGATCAGCTCCCGCGATGGCTAGATGATCAGCTGCTGCTGCCACGGGCCAGATCATCAGCAAGCGTGCCGCCTCTAGGCGTTGGAAGCGACGATTCTCGCGGCCAGATTGGAAAGGGAGTGTGATGCTGCCAGCCGTTGAGGGGATTACCTCGCTGCGCTCCAGCTCCATCAAGGGGCTGTCCAGCACTTGCTTGATGAGATCCTCCTGCAGGTTTCCCGCCAGTGACAGGCAGCAGTTGCCACCGCGGTAACGACGTTGGTGGTAGGTCTTCATCCCATTCGGATTCATGACCCGAAGGCTGGATTCCCAGCCAAGGATCGGGCGTCCGTAGGCATGGGGCGCAAGGCAGAGCTCGAGGGATGTTTGCAGCACCTGATCGTCCGGTTGATCGCTGTACTGGGCAATTTCTTCGAGCACCACATCCCGTTCCATCTCAAAGCAGTCCTGGTCAAGGGCCGGATCCAGCACCAGGTCAAGAAGCAACTTGAGGGCCTCGCCGGCTTCCTGGCCGGGCACGAGCACGTGGAAGTGCACATCGTCAAAGCCTGTGGCTGCGTTGCTGCTTCCACCCAAGGCCTCGATTCTCCGGTCGAATTCACCGGGGCCTAACGCGCGGCTGCCTTTGAACACCATGTGTTCGAGGAAGTGGGCGATTCCCTCCTCCCCCTCATGCTCCCAGGCGCTGCCCCCTCGGCACCAGAAATCAAGGCAGGTGAGTGCAGCATCCGGCATGGAAGCCGTAACAAGGCTGCTGCCGTTGCGGAGCGTGCGGTGCTCGAGCAGTGGACCGGATGGGATCGCAGTCAGGGTCCCGTGGCAAAGTCCCATTCTGTGCAATCACGGATCGAATTGATGCCTGCGTCCACGAGCGGTCGGGAGATGCATCCGCTGGTGGTCGCTCTGGCCTCCCGCATTCGTGCTTGGCGCCAGGATCTTCCTGAGCTCAGTCCGCTCGCGGTGTCGGGTGATTTGGAAGAGATCATTGGCACCCTCGATGGTGAGGATTTGTTCATCCGCAATGAAGTGCACCGCTGCAGAGGTCTGCGCAAGCTGCACCTGGAAACAGCGCGCCTTGGACTGGGTTTGCAGATCCTTCATTGCGTCTTCTTCCCGGATCCGCACTTTGATCTGCCGGTGTTTGGTGCCGATATCGTCGCAAGCCCGGCGGGCATCTCAGCTGCGATCGTCGACCTCTCTCCGGTCGAGGATCAACTGCCGGAGCGGATTGGCCGAGCGCTGGAATCCACCCCGATTCCCGCGTTTGAACAGGTGCGTGAGCTGCCGACATGGGGCACGATCTTTTCTCCCTTCGTGCGTTTCATCCGACCCACGAGCGACCAGGAACAGGATTGGTTTGTGGATCTGGTGAGTGCCTATCTGGCAGTGCTCGGCGATGCGGTGCGGACGTCCTGTCCCGATCCCACAGATGCCTCTTCTACTGTGTCGCGATACCACGGACAGGTGTCCTATTGCCTGCAACAGAAACGCAACGACAAAACACGGCGCGTTCTGGAGAAGGCCTTCGGGACGACCTGGGCCGATCGGTACATCGAAGAGATGCTCTTCGACGAACCGGCTCCACTGTGAAACAGAGCCGAGGAATTTGGATCGGCGCCAGCGTTCTTGCTGTTTTGGTGATTGCTGGTGCCGCAACGATGTTGCGCAAGCCTGAGGCAGTCGAAACGACTATTTCCGCCACCACTGTTGAGCAGCCTCGCCAAGTTGAAGCTGTGGCAGCACTCGGCCAGTTGCAGCCGGCAGGCGATGTGCGTCGCCTGGCAGCTCCAGCCAGTGGGATGGCGGGGACGCCCCGGGTGGCATCTCTGCGTGTGAAGGAAGGCGATGTCATCACGCGGGGCCAGGTGTTGGCCGTGTTTGACAACCGCCCCCAGATTGAAGCGGACCTGGCCGCCCTGGACGAACGCATCCGCAGTGTGGATACCGAAATTCCCTTGCGTCGCCGTGAGGTGGCTCGCTACGCCCAGGCTGCTCGTGTTGGAGCGGCCACAGCCGTTCTGCTGGAGGAAAAGCAAGACGAACTGACTCTGCTGGAACGCAAGCGGGCGGAGCTTCTCGCTGAACGCCGATCTTTGGAAACGGATTGGGATGACAGCGAACTTCGTTCCCCGATTGATGGAATTGTTCTGAAACTCCACGCCCGCGAGGGCGAGCGCCCAAGCACCGACGGTGTCATGGAAGTGGGAGCGAGCCAGTCCATGGAAGCTCTTATTGAGGTCTATGAGTCCGACATCAATCGCATCGCGATGGATGAACGAGTCACGCTCGTCAGCGAAAACGGTGGGTTCAAGGGTGAACTTGATGGACAGGTGACACGAATCAGCCCTCAGGTGCGTCAGCGCCAGGTGCTCTCCACCGATCCCACCGGTGATGCGGATGCACGTGTCGTTGAAGTGTTGGTTCGTCTGGATGCAGCATCTGCTGAACGCGTGGCCCGATTGGCAGGCCTCAAGGTGATTGCACGCTTTCAGCCCTGATGATCCGTCGGTTCTGGAATGGACGGAGAATTCCGCTGGCCTCTCTGATGTTGGTGCGTCAGCCGGTTCGTCTGGCCGTTGCGCTTGCGGGCATCAGCTTCGCCGGAATTCTGATGTTCATGCAGCTGGGTTTCCGCGATGGACTGTTTGATGCCAGCGTCACGGTGCATCGTCTTTTCGATGCCGACATTGTGCTGATCAGCCCGCGCTCCACCAGTTCGGTGAGCATGGCTGGATTTCCGCGTCGCCGGCTGGTTCAGGCCATGGCCTTGCCCGAGGTGGAAGGCATCACGCCGGTGAATTGGAATTTGCTGTTATGGCGCAACCCTGAAACGCGGGGAACCCGATCGATTCTGGCTTTGGGATTTGAACCGGGCGATCCACTGTTTGTGGATCCAACGCTGGCTCCCAAGGCGCAGCTCCTCACCCAGAAAGGTCGTGTTCTCTTTGATGAACAATCGCGTCCTGAATTTGGACCCGTGGCGGAGTGGTTTCAGGACGGGCGCGTCGTTGAAAGTGAGATTTCCGGAAAGCGTGTTCGTGTTGCCGGTTTGATTGGGCTTGGAACGTCCTTCGGCGCCGACGGCAACCTGCTGACGAGCCGTGAAACCTTCCGAGAGCTACTGCCGAACACTCCGCCGGGCAGCATTGAAGTGGGCCTTGTTCGCCTGAAACCTGGTGCAGATTCTGAAGCAGTGGTGCTGCAACTGAATGCTTTGCTTCCTGATGATGTCACCGTTCTCACCAAAGACGGCTTTATTGATTTCGAGCAGAACTATTGGCGCTCCAGCACGTCGATCGGCTTCATTTTCACTCTGGGCGCGGCCATGGGCTTCGTCGTCGGCTGCGTGATCGTTTATCAGGTTCTCTATTCCGATGTCAGTGATCACCTGCCTGAATACGCCACCTTGATGGCCATGGGATACAAGCTCACCACACTGCTGGGTGTGGTCGTTCGAGAAGGCCTCCTGCTGGCTCTGTTCGGCTACTTGCCGGCCTATGCAGCGGGGCAGGGGCTGTATTGGTTGGTGCGAAGTGCCACGCAATTGCCTGTGGGCATGGATCTCACCAGAGCGACGACGGTGTTTTCCATGATCCTGGTGATGTGTATGGCATCCGCAGGACTGGCCATGCGTCGTCTTGTCGATGCGGATCCGGCGGAAATTTTCTGATGCGATGACGGTTCTCTCCAACGCAGCCAGACCGCCAGGGGCCCAGGTGGCCAGCACGGTGGACATCACTGATCTGTGCCATTGGTATGGCCATGGTTCAACTCGACGTCAGGTGCTCCAGTCGGTTGATCTTCAGATTGCCCCAGGTGAGGTGGTGCTCCTGACCGGTCCGTCCGGCTGCGGCAAAACCACACTTCTGACCTTGATTGGTGCCCTGCGGCAGGTGCAGCAGGGTGACGTGCGCGTGTTTGGTCAGCAGCTGAATGGTGCCGGTCGCCGTCAGCGACAGCAGTTGCGCCGCAGCATTGGGATGATTTTTCAAGGCCACAATCTGCTGCGCTGTCTAACGGCAGAGCAGAACGTTCAGATGGGTGCAGATCTGCTGGAAGGTTTCAGTTATCGAGGACGCCGTGATCAGGCCAGGGAATGGCTGAGAGCTGTGGGTCTGGACGACCATCTCAACAAACTGCCCCAGGATCTTTCCGGCGGACAAAAGCAGCGTGTGGCCATTGCCCGTGCGTTGGCGGCACGTCCTCGCTTGCTTCTCGCGGATGAACCCACCGCGGCACTCGACAGCACCACCGGCCGTGAAGTGGTGGAATTGTTGAAACGTCTCGCCCGAGATCAATCCTGTTCTGTGCTGATGGTCACCCACGATCCTCGAATTCTTGATGTGGCAGACAGGCTCGTAAAAATGGAAGATGGTCAACTCATCCAGGCCATTGAGTAGGTTGGAGAGAGTTCAACAGAACCCATCAGTTCCGCATGGCCAAGCGCAGAAACCTCAAGAAGGAAAAGCAGGAGCGCAACCGCGCTTATGCGCGCAAGTTCAAGAAGCGCAAGATGCGCAATGACGGCCGCGGCGAAGGTGCCGGTAATGGCGTGACCGGCACTGCCAACAATGGTGGTGCAGCTGACTGATTTCGGTGAAATCCACCGACCCAGGGGCCTGCGGGCCCCTTTTTTCATGCCTTTAGGCTGAGCTCCTTCGGTTTTGTCCAGCGCGGATGTTCATCAGCGTCGTCATTCCCACCTACAACCGACGCGCCATTCTCGAGAAGTGCCTAGGAGCTCTTGAGCAACAGGACGCTTGCGGCGAACTCGATGACTACGAAGTGGTGGTGGTTGACGACGGATCCACCGACGGCACACCGGATTGGCTGCGATCCAACGCCGATCAGTTTCCCAGGGTGCGACTGTTTGAGCAGAGTCATGGAGGGCCTGCTGAGGGCCGCAACCGAGGTGTTGCCAATGCCAGAGGTGACGTCATTGTTTTCATCGACAGTGATCTCGTGGTCACGTCCACGTTTCTTGGCTGTCATGCCAGGGCGCTAACGCAGCAATGGAGCCGCTCCGGGTCGCGTTTGTGCTTCACCTACGGAGCTGTCATCAACACAGCAGATTTCGACCATCCCACAGGTGAACGGCACAAATTGAGAGACCTGTCGTGGGCGTATTTCGCGACAGGCAACGTGGCGATCGACCGAGCGGTGTTGGAACAATCCGGTCTGTTTGATCAGGGATTCAGGCTCTACGGCTGGGAGGACCTTGAGCTTGGGGAGCGGCTGCGTCAGATGGGGGTTGAGCTGATTCGCTGCCCCGAAGCGGTTGGATACCACTGGCACCCCGCCTTCCGGCTTGCGCAGATTCCTGATCTGATCAGGGTTGAACAAGAACGGGCCCGGATGGGATTGGTTTTCTATCGGAAGCATCCCAGCCGTCGCGTGCGCATGATCATTCAGTTCACTTGGATGCACCGTTTGCTCTGGGGGTTGCTCACCCTGGGTGGACTTCTCAACGAACGCAGTCTTCGACCGTTGCTCGCCTGGCTGGTCCGTCGCGGTCAGCCCTCTCTGGCCCTCGAACTGCTGCGATTGCCTCTCAATCGGATCGGCGTAGAAGCTCTCTACCGAGAGGCTCGTGTTCAGGGCCTGCGCTGAACGGTGCTTTGTTAAGTTCACAGAGTCCTTTCAAACCGCACACCTGTCTGTTTCGGGTGCTGGATGTGATCTGAGCTCCTGTTCATCACACCATCCCTGACAGGTGGAGGCGAACCCGAAACCCAACAACAACCATGGCTGTCGTCACTCTCGCCGAGATGATGGAGGCTGGTGCCCACTTCGGACACCAGACCCGTCGTTGGAACCCCAAAATGTCGCGCTACATCTACTGCGCGCGCAACGGGGTGCACATCATTGACCTTGTGCAGACCGCCGTCTGCATGAACAACGCCTACAAGTGGACGCGCTCTGCAGCCCGCAGCGGCAAGCGTTTCCTCTTCGTCGGCACCAAGAAGCAGGCTTCCGAGGTGGTGGCCCACGAAGCAGCCCGTTGTGGCGCTTCCTATGTGAATCAGCGCTGGCTGGGCGGAATGCTCACCAACTGGACCACCATGAAGGCTCGGATTGATCGTCTGAAGGATCTGGAGCGCATGGAATCCAGTGGAGCCATCGCCATGCGCCCGAAGAAGGAAGGTGCGGTGCTTCGTCGAGAGCTCGATCGTCTTCAGAAATACCTTGGTGGTCTGAAGAACATGCGCCGTCTTCCCGATGTGGTGGTTCTTGTGGACCAACGGCGTGAAACCAACGCAGTGCTCGAGGCTCGCAAGCTCGACATCCCCTTGGTCTCCATGCTGGATACCAACTGCGATCCTGACCTCTGCGAGGTGCCCATCCCCTGCAACGACGATGCTGTTCGCTCTGTGCAGCTGGTGCTGAGTCGTCTTGCCGATGCCATCAACGAGGGTCGTCACGGCTCCAATGACCAGCGTGGTGACGACGGCCAAGGCTGAGTCAAACCACCTCTCGATTCATGCCGCCCTCCTGCCGCTGCGGGAAGGCGGCTGTTCTGATTCCCCCCATTCTTCACCCGTTCATCCGATGGCTGTTGCCGTATCCGCCAAGCTCGTCAAGGAACTCCGCGACAAGACCGGCGCTGGAATGATGGACTGCAAGAAAGCTCTTGCAGCCACCGAAGGTGATGCCGAAAAAGCCATCGAATGGCTGCGTCAGAAGGGCATTGCCAGTGCAGAGAAAAAATCTGGTCGCACCGCTGCTGAGGGTGCGATCGGCAGTTACATCCACACCGGCGCCCGTGTTGGTGTGCTGGTCGAAGTGAACTGCGAAACCGACTTCGTGGCACGGGGCGACATGTTCCAGGGGCTGCTGCGCGACGTCGCAATGCAAGTGGCCGCCTGCCCCGGTGTTGAGTACGTCACCACCGACGAGATCCCTTCTGAAATTCGTGAACGGGAGAAGTCCATTGAGATGGGTCGTGACGATCTCGAGGGCAAGCCCGAGCAGATGAAGGAGAGGATTGTTGAGGGTCGAATTAACAAGCGCCTTAAGGAACTGGCTTTGATGGAGCAGCCCTTCATCAAGGACAGCTCACTCACCGTTGCCGAGCTTGTGAAGCAAACCGCCGGCAAGATCGGTGAGAACGTCAAAGTGCGTCGTTTCACCCGCTACACCCTTGGCGAAGGCATCGAGGTCGAGGAGACCGATTTCGCGGCTGAGGTCGCTTCCATGGCCAAGTCCTGATCTTGACCGCGGTGTCGGAGCGTCTTCAGGGCCATGACCCCGATGTGCAGCTGGCACGTCTGGGTGCGCGTTGTCGATCTCTGGCACCAACCCTGTATCGCGAACAAGCTTTTTATCTTCAGCGGCTGCGGGACAGGCTTCCGACTGCCGTAAAAACGGCAATTCAGACTCTTCTCTGTTCGCTCCCGTCTGATCAACGAAACGATCTGGGTGAGCATCAGCTGCAGTTTCAGGAGCGCATTGATGCGCTCCTGAAACGTTCTTCCACGTTGATCACGGTTGAGCAACTTCTGGTGTTGTCAGCTCGGCTGAAGAGGGAAGAGCGCCGGCTGCGCATGCAGCAGCTTCAGGCATTGACGGAACGCGCTCATGAGCGCGCGGATGCACCAGAACTGGATGACTCATCGTCCACACCACCCGCAGAGTCGGTGGGTGTCGAATTGAGTCTGGACCTTCCGCTCGAGCGGCCTGATCTGATTGAGGGATTGCTGCCTGTGGATCCTGCGTTGATGCCCTCCGAGGCGACCTCTCGCTCGGAGTCGCACGACCTCGCCGCATCGTCGTCGTTGGATCCTGGCTCGGAGCAATCCGAACTGGAGGTGTTGCGGTCGCTCTTTGTGATGGCTGGGGATTCATTGGAACCCTCCACTGCCGAATTGGATCGACGTCCTGATCTTGAACAGACGGAGATCAACGCCGTTGAGCCGTTGCAAACCAACGATCAGCTGATGCCTGCGACCGCGAGTGGTCTGTTGCATTGGTTGGATTGCTTGGACGTCGCCTTGAGTCGCCGACTTCGCAATTTGTCCCATGCCATCAATGTGGAGCTGATGCGTGCCGGCATCACCCGCAGTCTTCTCCCCATTCAGCTGCTTGACGCTGTGATCAGTGGGCAGCTTCCCTCCCAATCGGCACCATCCAACTTGTTGAAGCTGACCTTGCCTCTGACGTTGATGACGGAAGAGCAGTCGTTGCAGACCATTTGTGTGTTGGTAAGACCTGCTGATCTCGAATTCGATGATCACAGCCTGCGGCGAATTCGCAGTCGTCTTCGCCTTCAACGCCGGGAACTCGGCAGTTGGCTTCTGAAAGAGCGACACTGGCAGCATCGTGCGCGTGTTCGAGAGGTCCAAACCCATTGGTGGCCCAACCAGCCGGAGACGCCTCCTTCCAGGTGACACCGGGGCTGGACCGCCAGGCCCTGGAACGATTTTTGGTGTGGATTCGACCGCTTCAGCAAGCGCTCTCTCTCGAGGCTGATCGCGGTTTCGCTGATTTACAGGGCCGCAAGGAGCATTTCCACAGTTTCATGACCAGGGAGCTGGCATCCCCTCCAGACATCCCCTTGCCTGGTGATGTTCCCGAGCGGCTGCGAGTGTTGGCCGAGGGGTTCGCTGACTACCCGTCCCACAACGATGCAGACCGACGCCGTCAGGTCACGGTGGCTCGTCAGTGGTTGCATGCCTTACGTCAGCGACTCGAACCTTCTGCACCAATGGCGCCGCCACGGTTGAAGGTGGCGCAGCCGTCGTCGACCGCTCCAGGATTCAGCGGATCCACACCATCCCTGGATGCTCCACTGGGGCAGGTGCGTGGGATCGGCCCCAAGTTGGCTGAGCGACTGGCCAGTCTTGGTTTGCTGCTGGTGCGCGATCTGCTGCTTCACTACCCGCGCGATTACGTGGACTATTCCGCGTTGCGTCGCATCGAAGCGTTGGTTCCCGGTGAGACGGCCACGATCGTGGCCACCGTCCGTCGCTGTCATGGTTTCACCAGTCCGCGCAATCCCAATCTCTCGATCATTGAGTTGCACCTTCAGGATCCGACTGGACGGATCAAGGTGACGCGTTTCCTGGCCGGCAAGCGATTCAGCAATCCCTCTTATTTGCATGGTCAAACCAGGCAGTACCCCAACGGCGCCACGGTTGCTGTGAGTGGTCTGGTGAAGGACGGACCTTATGGGCTCAGTTTTCAGGACCCCCTCGTTGAGGTGATGGAGAGCGCCCAGGCCCCGTTGCGTTCGAGCCGGATCGGTCGTCTGCTGCCTGTGTACCCACTCACGGAGGGCCTGACGGCAGATCGCTTCCGGGCGCTGGTGGCGCGTGTGCTCCCGGCAGTGCGTCTCTGGCCGGAACCGCTGCCGCGCGAGCGTCGGCAGGCGCGGCAGCTGCTCAGTCGCGACAAGGCTTTGGTGGCAATTCATCAGCCAGAATCATCGGAGCAGCTTCAGCAAGCCAGGCATCGCCTGGTGTTTGATGAATTTCTCCTGTTGCAGCTTGGCTTGATGCAGCGACGGGCAGCGTTGCGACAGCGTCCTGCGCCGTCCCTGCGCTGTGCATCCGACCGAGATGGCCTGATGGGGCGTTTTCTGGAGCTACTGCCATTTGAGCTCACGGGTGCGCAGCAACGGGTTCTCGCGGAGATTGAACGGGATCTGGACCGGCCCGAGCCGATGGCTCGGCTGGTGCAGGGAGATGTCGGCAGCGGCAAGACTGTCGTGGCTGTGGCAGCGCTGCTGAAGGCCATCCAGGCCGGATGGCAAGGGGCAATGATGGCACCGACGGAGGTGCTGGCGGAACAGCACTACCGCAGTCTGTGCACCTGGATGCCGCCGTTGCACGTGACGGTGGAGCTGCTGACCGGATCGACCCCACAGAAACAACGGCGCCGCATCCTTGCGGATGTTGCATCGGGCGCTTGCAAGATCCTCGTGGGGACCCACGCGCTGCTGGAAGACCCCGTCGGTTTTGAGCGGTTGGGTCTTGTGGTGGTTGATGAGCAACATCGCTTCGGTGTGCGTCAGCGCAACCAATTGCTGGGCAAGGGCTTGCAGCCTCATCTGCTCACCATGACCGCCACACCGATCCCAAGAACTCTGGCCTTATCCCTCCATGGCGATTTGGATGTCAGCCAGATCGATGAGCTGCCACCGGGCCGAACGCCGATCAAGACGGCGATGCTTTCGGGCTCCAGCCGCGATGAGGCATACCAGCTGATCCGCGATGAGGTGAACAAAGGCCAGCGTGCATATGTCGTGCTGCCTCTGGTCGAAGACTCAGAAAAGATGGATCTGCGATCCGCGGTGGAGGTGCATCGCCAGCTGGCAGAGGAGGTGTTCCCCGATCTTCACGTGGGTCTTTTGCATGGCCGGCTGGCCAGTGCGGATAAGCAATCCGTGATCCGCAGCTTTGCTGCAGGAGACTCGCAGGTGCTGGTTTCCACCACGGTTGTGGAAGTCGGTGTGGATGTGCCGGAGGCCAGTGTGATGGTGATCGACCATGCCGATCGCTTCGGGCTTGCGCAGCTCCACCAGCTACGCGGCCGCGTTGGACGCGGCGCTGCAGCGTCTCACTGTCTGCTGATCAATGACAGTCGCAATCCCTTGGCAAGGCAGCGGTTGGAGGTTCTGGTGCAATCCACCGACGGCTTCGAGATTGCCGAGATGGACCTTCGTCTTCGCGGTCCAGGTCAGGTTCTGGGCACCCGTCAATCGGGCCTGCCGGATCTGGCTCTGGCGAGCCTTGCTGACGACGGATCCGTCCTGGAGGAAGCACGGGAAGAAGCCGCCGACATTCTTGCGCAGGACCCAGAGCTTCAAGACCATGCCGTGTTGAAGCGGTTGCTTGAGGAGCAGCGCAGTCGCGTGACCTCTGCCGCACAGCTCAACTGAGGTGCGCTTGAGACTTCCTGCCAACGCCCATACGATCACTGGGGTGTGGTGAGCTGTCGGATGCGACGTCCCTGGAACGATGTGGTCATTGCAGACTGCGGTGAGTCCTTGGTATCGCTCAAGTCTCGCTTCCTCTGTTTGGAACCGCACCCTTACGTGCGGGTGGGGGCTCCCTACGGCGAAGGTGCCGACCCTTACAGGCTTCGATCCGGCGTGCTGGAGCGATTGCACAAGGCTCAGGATCAGTTGTCGATGGCCCATGATTCCGCTGCAGGATCTCTGCAGTTGGCCATCTTTGATGCCTGGAGGCCGGTGCAGGTGCAGGCCTACATGGTTCTGCACGCGACGGTCGAACTTTGTCGCCAGCGGGGGATCGATCCCGATGATCCGGCTCAGTTGGAAGCGATGGCCAGGGTTCAAAGCGACGTCAGTCAATTCTGGGCACCGCCGAGTCGGGATCCTGGGATGCCACCGCCCCACAGCACTGGAGCAGCGGTGGATCTCACCCTTGCTGACATCACCGGGACGGTGTTGCCGATGGGGGGTGAGATTGACGCCATCGGTGAGGAATCGATCCCTGATGCCCATGCCTCAGCAGCGGAACAGGATCCAAGCGGTGATGCTGCCCTCTGGCATCGGAGGCGCTGTCTGCTTCACGACGTGATGAAAGAAGCCGGTTTTGTCCGGCATCCCAACGAGTGGTGGCACTTCAGTCACGGTGACCAGCTGTGGGCCTGGTCGGTGAATGCTGAACGAGCGATCTATGCCTCGGTTCCCAGCAGCTGATGCACCGACTGGTCACCCAAGCGGTTGATGTGAGCTCCAAAACTGCGACGGACCCCGCATTGTTTCCAGTTGATCAACAACGGTTCCAGCGTTGATTCCAGCTGATCGAGAGGCATTTTCTGCAGGAAGGGACGCGCCAGTGTTTGCAGATTCGGGGTGCCTCCAAGCCACAACTGGTATTGATTCACGCCACTTCCCACTAGGCCCAGTTCGGCCATGTAAGGACGGGCACAACCATTCGGACAGCCGGTCATGCGCACCAGCAGTGGCTGATCGATCTCCAAACGTTGCAGCAAGGCGTCGAGGCGATCAAGCACCGCTGGAAGAGCCCGTTCAGCCTCCGTGATGGCCAGTCCGCAGGTGGGCAGTGCTGGACAGGCCATGGCATGCCGGGCCAGTGGTGCCGGCTCACCTGGGAGTTCAAATCCCAAGGCGTCTAAGGCCGCTTTGACAGCGGGTTTCTGGGGCGCTCCGATGTTGCACAGCAACAGATCCTGGTTGGCGGTCAGACGCACTTCCAGCTGATAGGTCTGCACTAACTTGCGCAGGCCAGTCTTGACCTCACCTTCGAGCCTCCCGCAGGTCAGGGGGAGACCTACGAACCACAGCCCCTTCTTCTGGCGATGCCATCCCAGGTAGTCCTCCAGTTTGGGGCGCGGTTCAAGCCGGAGACCCTTCAGTTCACCCTTGAAATAGGTTGACTTGAGGGTGGAGCGGAACCAGCTGATTCCCTTGTTGTGAAGCAGGTATTTCATCCGCGCGTGCTTGCGCACCTCACGGTCACCGTGATCACGCTGCAACGCCATGATCGACTGCAGCAGATCAAAAATGTCGTCCGCCTTCACGTAGCCGAGGGGATCAGCGGTGCGGGCAAAGGTGTCGTCTTGGTTGTGAGTTCGGCCCATGCCACCACCCACATACACGTTGCAGCCTTTCAAGGCACCGGAGGGATCAGCAAACGCCACCAGACCGATGTCTTGCGTCAGCAGATCGACTGAGTTGTCTCCAGGAACAGTGACAGCAACCTTGAATTTGCGTGGAAGGTAGGTGTCGCCATAGAGCGGTTCGGCATCACTGCCTGAGTACACCCCGCCCTCGTGTTGCCGGGTGCGTGCTTTGCGCACGGCTGAGGTGGGTTGGAATCGGTAGCTGTGATCGCCATCGATCCACATGTCGAGATACGACCCCTCAGCGGCTTCAGGGCTGAGCAGATCAGCGATTTCATCAGCGAGCTTCCGGGCTGCCGGGTAAGCACCTTTTTCAAAGGGAGCTGCTGGTGCCATCACATTGCGGTTGATGTCTCCGCAGGCCGCCAGGGTCGAACCCAGATTGCTGATGATTGTGCCGATCACCGTTTTGAGATCCGCCTTAGGCACGCCGTGCATCTGAAAGGCCTGACGCGTGGTGGTGCGAAGGGTCCCATTGCCGTAGCGATCGGAAAGATCATCCAGAGCAGCGAATAGATCGGCGGGAATTCGTCCTCCCGGATTGCGTAGCCGCAGCATCATCTGCCAGCAACGAACCTTGTCGGTCTTGCGCAGCTCGCGGTGGTTTTGCTGGTAGCTGCCGTGGAACTTGAGCAGCTGAACCGCGTCTTCACTGAAGCGAATCTCTTCGTTGCCCAACTCTGTGAGCAGAGGTTCACGCAGATGGCCGCTGTATAGCTTGCGTTTTTCAGCTTTTGAAAGTGCCGTGTCGATCGACTCCGTCCGATCGGCAGGACCATCCAATGCCGTGTGGATGGCAACTGCCTGCTTGCTGGAGGTAGCTGTCACACCTTTGCTCACACGTGCAATGTCGTTCTCTTTGAAATTAGCGAAGCGGCGTCCAATAAAGTCGCAAATTGCATTGGCACGTGAGTTGGCGAACACGTTTCTGCTCGAGATCGGTACCGAGGAACTTCCGGCAGATTTTGTGCGCTCCGCTCTTGAGCAATTGGAGCGACGTGTTCGCAGCGATTTGAAGGAGCTGCGGCTTGATCACGGTGCTCTAACGGTGACGGGAACGCCGCGGCGTCTTCTGGTTGAAGTGCGGGATCTGATCGACGCACAGCCTGATCTTGAGGAAGATCGCAAAGGCCCTCCCGTCTCCCAGGCTCTCGTGGATGGGCAGCCAGGGCCAGCAGCCATCGGCTTTGCCAAACGCTGTGGTGTGGATCCTCAGGAGCTGGAAGCCCGTGACACGCCGAAGGGCCCCTGCCTCTTCGCCCGGGTCTGCACGCCCGGTCAGGACAGCTGTGTCTTGCTTCAGTCCTGCATTCCCCAGTGGATCGATGGGCTTCAGGGCCGGCGATTCATGCGCTGGGGCAGCGGTGAGCAGCGCTTCAGTCGTCCAGTGCGCTGGCTCGTCGCGCTGCTGGGCGATGCCGTGGTTCCCGTCACCCTGGCGTCTTCCGATCCCGTTGTCCATAGCGGCCGTCGCAGCCGTGGCCATCGTCTGCATCAAGAATTAGACGAGATCCGTTCAGCGGAAGAGTTGAGCTCCCAGCTGGCCGCAGCGGGCGTCGTGGTGGATCGTCAGGAGCGGGCCGAAAGCATTCGATCTTCGATCGCTGATCAAGCAGTTGCCTGCGGGGGTGAAGCGGATTGTCCTCAGGGCTTGTTTGAGGAGCTGGTGGATCTGGTTGAAGCGCCGCGAGTTCTCAAAGGTGAAATCGCTGACCGCTATCTCGATCTCCCCCCTGAAGTGATCGTCACCGTGATGCAGTCGCATCAGCGCTACGTGCCGCTGAAACGCCTGGAGGCCAGCGCCGATCCGTTGCAGCTTGAGGCGCGCAGTGTTCTGTTGTCGGATTATCTGCTGGTGAGCAATGGGCTGCCGGATGCTTCCTCAACGATCGTGAGTGGTAATCAGCGCGTGCTCGGGGCCCGTCTCGCCGATGCAGAGTTCTTCCTCACGGTGGATCGACGACAGCCCAGCGAAGACCGTCGCCAGGCGCTGGATCGTGTCACCTTTGCCGAAGGCCTGGGCAGTCTTCTGGACCGCAGCGAGCGGATTAGTTGGGTGATGGATCAGCTAGTGGAGGCACTCAACATCAACAACACCCTCGCTGGCCATGCGCGCCGGGCAGCCCATCTCTGCAAACACGATCTGGTCAGCCAGATGGTGGGCGAATTTCCAGAACTGCAGGGACTGATGGGCGGGAAGTACCTGCTGGAGGAAGGCGAGCCCCGTGAAGTGGCACTCGCTGTGGCGGAGCACTACCAACCGGCCGGGGCCGGCGAAGCGCCGCCATCCAGTGATGCCGGAGCCCTGCTGGCACTGGCTGAGCGCCTGGAACTGCTCTTCAGCATCTTCGCCAAGGGCGAGCGACCTACTGGTTCGTCGGACCCCTACGCGTTGCGTCGAGCCGGCAACGGCATTGTTCAGATTCTTTGGGATCGCGGTTGGCGTTTGCCGCTGCAGACGCTGTTTAGCCAGGCTGCCAGCCACTGGGCTGAACGCTTCCCGGCCTTCCAGGTTGAGGCGACCTCGCTTGCTGATGATCTCGGTCAGCTGTTGCGCCAGCGCATGGTGTCTCAGTTTGAAGAGGATGGCTTCCCGATCGATTTGGTGCAGGCCGTCAGTGGTGAGGGCGTCACCAACGAACGCCTGCTTCAAGACCCTGTGGATGCGCGCGAGCGTTTGCTGCTGCTTCGGCAGCTTCGAGTAACTGGTCAGCTTCAGGCTGTCCAGGCTGTCGTGCAACGTGCTGCGCGTTTGGCGGAGAAAGGTGATTTGCCCGCAACGCAACTGACACCGGCTGAGGTGGTTGATGCCGGTCTGTTCGATTCCCCCAGCGAAGCGGGACTGATGGCTGCACTCGAATCGCTGAGCCCCCTGGCTGAAGCCTGTGATTACGGCGGTTTGGCTGCTGGTCTTCAGGCTGCTGCTGTCGCCCTCGAGGCCTTCTTCGATGGTGAACAGAGTGTGATGGTGATGGCGGACGATGCGTCAGTGCGTCGCAATCGACTGAATCTGCTGGGGGTATTGAGAAATCAGGCGTCGGTGCTGGCACGTTTCGACAACATCCAGGCTTAATCAAGGGGGAGTTCCGTCGGGGCTGACCAAAGCCAGAGACCGTTCATGACGCTAAAGCGGGACTTGGTTGTCAATCAAAAACCCCGGCTGTACTGAAGTCAGCCGGGGTTTGTCTGCAAGCTGATTGGATCGTGTTCAGCTCGTGGTCACCGTTGAACGCTCTTCGCTGCTGGTGGTGGCGTCCTTGTCGTTGGACGCAGTCTCGTTGTGCGTTTGCGCTTTGATCGCTTGGGCGGCTTCCTCCGCGAGAAAGTCACCGTCTGATCGACCAACGGCCGAGGGCACAGCGTCATAGTCGGCCGGGGCCAGGGCCTGACCGCGCAGGAGGCTTCCCAGGGTTCGCAGGGTGAGTTTGATCTGCTGCCAGGGATTCATCATCACGACACGCTTGTAGAGGTAGCTGTCGAACGTGAGTTTCTGGACATCACGGTCATCGCACATCTCCACGAAGGCTTCGCGGGCCGCGTCGTTGCGATAGAAAATCCTCTGCAGGATGTCCAGAACGGCGTAGGTCGCACCGTACTTGCGATCCCAGCGCTTCAAGTAAGTGGACTTGATCTCTTTTTCCGTTGGGATCTTTGAGCCGTTGGCTGAAATCTCAACAATGGCTTCGGCACACATGCGGCCGCTCTTTGCGGCGAAGTAGATGCCTTCACCGGAGCTTTTGGTGACGTAACCGGCAGCGTCGCCCACAAGGGCCATGCGGCCAACAACGCGACGGGGCCGGGGATGTTCAGGAATCGGATGGGCTTCGACCTTGATCACTTCACCCTTGAACAGGCGCTTGCGCGCCCGTTCACGGATCCCTTTTTGCAGACCCTTGATCAGGGACTGGTTCTGCTGCATCGTGCCGGTGCCAACGGCTACGTGGTCAAATTTGGGGAAGACCCAGGCATAGAAATCAGGAGAGACGTCCGTCCCGACGTACATCTCAGCCAGATCTTCGTAGTAGGTCATCTCTTCGGCAGGAAGCTTGATGCGCTCCTGGAAGGCAATCGCCACGTTGTAGTCGCCGGCGTCCATCGCTTTGGCAACGCGGGAGTTGGCCCCGTCGGCTCCGATAATCAGATCCACCTCAAGGGTCTTGAGATCTCCGGTGGGACCGCCAGAGCTGTAGTCGGCGTAATGAAGGGTGTAGGGACCTTCACGATTGGTGCCGGTGTCGATCTTCTGAACCAAACCGTTAATCAAGGTGGTGCCGAGGTCGGCAGCCCGGTTGCGAAGGAAGGCATCGAACACCTCGCGGCGGCACATGCCGATGTAAGCGTTGTCGTCGTAGCCCAGAGGATCGAGCTTGATGTCCACCTCTTTGTTGGAGGGGGAGATCATTTTCATGTTCCGCACTTTGCGGTCGATGATGGATTCCGGCAGCTCAAATTCCTCAACCATGCACAGAGGAATGGCCCCACCACAGGGTTTGGCGTTGTCAAGCTTGCGTTCAAACAGCCAAGTGCTGATTCCAGCTTTTGCAAGGATTTCAGCTGCGCAGGATCCGCTCGGACCTCCGCCGACGACGGCAACTCTCAGCATCTCAGCCCACTCCGCTGGATCATTAATTTGAAAGCTACCACTGCTTCGTGCGGTTTAGCGGCCTGATCTGGCGCCCCCCCTTACGATCGAAACAACATTGAATTGTTGGTGTGTCGAGGGCTGTCGCCACCCGTAGCAGGAAGCGTGACAACAGCCGCGACGACATCCCTGTCGCTCGCCGCAGTGCATCGATCCGCCCTCGTCGAGGGAAGGGGATGGGATTGGGGATTTTGATCGGCTTCGGTTTGCTGGCCTCAGCGTTCTTGGCAGCACTGTTGTTGGTGCCCGATCTCCTTCCGTTCCGCCAGACACCACTTGTTGTGGAAGGCATCGATGAGCAACCCGATGTGGATGGACGCCTCCTTGGGCACTTCCCCTACGACGAGGCCATCGACGAGCAGCTGGTGCCTGTGGAGGCCGGGATTGAGCTGCATCGTGATGCGGCGCGATCGCTTTCGGCCATGACACGTGCAGCGGCCGCAGACGGTGTTGATCTCAGGCTGTTGAGCGGCTACCGCTCCCAAGATCTTCAGAAAAGCATCTTTTTTGATGTGAAGTCTGAGCGCAATCAGACCGCCATGGAACGAGCCAAGGTCTCTGCGCCTCCGGGGTATTCCGAGCACAGCACTGGTTATGCCGTGGATCTTGGAGATGGCGACGACCCTGCAACCAACCTGTCCGAGAGTTTTGAGCAGACCCGGGCCTTCCGTTGGCTCCAGGATCACGCCGCCAGTTACCACTTCACGCTGTCGTTTCCCGCCGCCAATCCCCAAGGAGTGAGTTACGAACCCTGGCACTGGCGATTCGAAGGGTCTGCAGATGCGTTGCGCCTGTTTGAACCTGCCCGGCGTCTTGCCATTGGGAGCTGATTGTGAGCGGACTCCCGGAACTTCTTTCGCCCGCTGGTGATTGGGCAGCCCTAAAAGCTGCTGTGGCCGAGGGTGCCGATGCGGTGTATTTCGGGGTTGAAGCCTTCAACGCCCGCCTGCGGGCTGAAAACTTCCGTCAGGATGAACTTCCGGAAATCATGAGCTGGCTTCATGCCAGGGATGTGAAGGGGTTTTTGACCCTCAATGTGCTCATTTTCACCGCTGAACTCCAGGACGCTGCAGAGCTGCTGCTCAATGCCCAGCGTGCAGGAGTGGATGCCCTCATCGTTCAAGACCTGGGACTCTGTCTACTGGCGCAGCAACTGGTTCCCGTGTTGGGTCTGCATGCGTCCACCCAGATGTCCATCACGAGCGCCGCCGGTGTGGCTCAGGCCGCTGCCGCTGGTTGCGAACGGGTGGTGATGGCCAGGGAGCTCAGCCTCAGGGATCTCGAACGACTTCAGGGACAATTGCAGCAACGCCAACTCGCCATGCCTCTGGAGGTGTTTGTGCATGGTGCGTTGTGCGTTGCCTATTCCGGTCAGTGCTTAACCAGTGAATCGCTTGGACAACGCAGTGCCAATCGCGGTGAGTGTGCTCAGGCCTGTCGACTCCCCTATCAATTAGTGGTTGATGGCGTCGAACGCGATCTTGATGATCAGCGTTACCTGCTTTCACCGCAGGATTTGGCGGCCTGGTCCTTGGTTCCGGAGTTGGTCCGGATCGGGATCAGCAGCTTCAAGATTGAGGGACGTCTGAAGGACGCCACATACGTGGCGGCTGTCACCAATGTGTATCGGCGCAGCCTCGATGGGGCTGTCATGGATCAGGAGGCGACCAAACAGCAGCTCGAATTGGGTTTTTCTCGAGGTCTCAGCACAGGCTGGTTGGAGGGGATCGACCATCCAGCCCTTGTGCATGGTCGTTGGAGCAAAAAGCGCGGGCCGTTGATCGGACACCTTTGTGCTGTTCAGGCTCGGGGTTGGCTGGTGATCAAAACGGAGGTCCAGCCGCAGCGCGGACAAGGCCTCGTGTTGGAGGTGTCGGCAGATCACGATGGGCCTTTTGACCCGCCCCGGGAAGTGGGTGGTCGCATCATGGACGTGGAGCCGGCAGGGCGCCATCGCTGGAGGCTGAGACTGGGACCTGGACGAATCCGTCTGGATGGTCTCCGGTCTGGCGCATCCATTTGGCTCACCAGTGATCCGCAATGGGAGTCCACTTGGCAGCGACGCGCGGACCGTAAGACGTCACCCAACGACTCCCCGCTTGTGCTGAAGGTGCAGGGTCGTTGCGGACAACCGCTCACCTTGGAGCTGGTCTCACCGATCCCTTCGGATGGCACGCATCTGCAAGTCAGCAGTGATGTCTGCCTCGCGCCGGCCCGCGACCATGGACTGGATCAGACACGGCTTGACGCCCAGCTCGGCCGTTTGGGGGGCACAGGATGGCGGCTCGAGCGGGTCAACACTGAGTTGGATCGGGGCCTGTTTCTGCCGCTGGCGGCGCTGAACCGCCTGCGTCGTTCCCTCTTGCAACGTATGGCCGAGGCCGGCCTGATGCCCCACCCGCCGGTTCAGCCGTCAACATCGCGGCCTGAACTGTCGGAGCATCAGCGGGACGCGGTGTTGGCGTCCTGCCTGCCCAAGGTGCCTGATGCGCAGCCTCAAGCGGCGTCCGATTTAGTGGTGCTGGTGCGCACTCTTGAGCAATTGAAGGCACTGCAGACCCTTGATGAGGCGGTGCCCTTGCGCGCGGTCGTGGCGGACCTAGAACATCCTCGCGAACTGCGTGAGGCGGTCGCCATCGGCCGGGGCTGCTGGCCCGATGGCCTCTGGCTCACTGGACCAAAAATGGTGCGTCCGGATGAACGGTGGACTCTTGAACCTTTGCTGCGGGCTTCCCCTGATGGCTTTCTTGTGCGTAACGCTGATCAGCTCGAGTTGTTGAGGGGAGTCGCCCCATGTCGTGGTGATTTCAGCCTCAATGTGGCCAACCCCCTTGCGCTGCGTTGGTTTCTCGAGCACTGGGAACTGGAGCGTGTCACCGTCAGTTGCGATCTGAACCTGCAGCAGTTGCTGGATCTCAGCGATGCCTCACCCTGCGATCGGCTGGAGGTGGTGTTGCATCAGCACATGCCGCTGTTTCACATGGAGCACTGCCTCTTCTGCTCGTTGCTGTCCGATGGGCATGACCACACCGACTGCGGCAGACCGTGTGAGCATCACACCGTTCACCTGCGTGACCGCAGTGGGGTGGATCATGCGCTCAAGGCCGATCTCGGCTGCCGCAACACCTTATTTAATGGCACTGCACAGACGGGTGTTGAAGCATTGCCTGTCATGCAGGGCGCAGGACTGCGTCACTTCCGCCTTGATCTCCTTGATGAGGATGACGATGCCACTCGTCGACGAGTCCGTCTCTATGGGGAGGCATTGCAAGGTCGCATTCCTTCCGACGTGGTGTGGCGCCAGGAACAAATTGAGCATCGCCTTGGTGTGACCCGCGGAAGCCTTCAGATCGACCGTCCACGCAGCACCGAATCGATCTCACGTTGAGATAAGGTGCATCGGTCGCGCCGATTGGCGCCGTAGAGACTGCCCCCCTTTTTTACCGACATCATGAGCGCCCAGCAAAAGGCGATTCGCAACATCGCGATCATCGCCCACGTTGACCATGGCAAGACGACCCTGGTCGACTCATTGCTGGCTCAATCAGGCATTTTTCGTGACAACGAAGCGGTGCCCACCTGCGTCATGGACTCCAACGACTTGGAGCGCGAGCGTGGAATCACCATCTTGTCCAAGAACACTGCTGTCACTTACAACGACACGCGGATCAACATCGTTGACACCCCTGGTCACGCCGATTTCGGTGGCGAAGTCGAACGTGTGCTCGGCATGGTGGACGGCTGTTTGCTGATCGTTGATGCCAATGAGGGGCCCATGCCCCAGACCCGTTTTGTTTTGAAGAAGGCCCTGGAGCAGGGCCTGCGTCCGATCGTGTTCGTGAACAAAATCGACCGGGCTCGAGTGGATCCAGAAACGGCCGTCGACAAGGTGCTGGATCTGTTCCTGGAGCTGGGCGCCGACGATGATCAGTGTGATTTCCCCTATCTGTTTGGCAGTGGTCTTGGTGGTTTTGCCAAGCCCGACATGAAGACGGATAGCGACAACATGCGTCCGCTCTTTGACGCGATTCTGCGCCATGTTCCGCCCCCGGTTGGAGACGCGGACAAGCCTCTCCAGCTTCAGATCACCACCCTTGATTATTCCGACTTTTTGGGTCGAATCATTATCGGGCGCGTTCACAACGGTGTGATTAAGCAGGGACAAAACGCCGCATTGATTAAAGACGACGGCAGCGTCAAGAAAGGTCGGATCAGCAAACTGCTCGGCTTTGAAGGCTTGCAGCGGGTGGAAATCGAGCAAGCGTCTGCAGGTGATCTGGTGGCCGTGGCTGGCTTTGACGACGTCAACATCGGTGAGACCATCGCTTGTCCGGATGAGCCCAAGGCTCTGCCTCTGATCAAGGTGGACGAGCCCACGCTTCAGATGACCTTCGTGGTCAATGACTCACCGTTTGCGGGTAAGGAAGGCAAGTTCGTTACCAGCCGACAGGTGCGTGATCGTCTGCAACGGGAGCTGCTCACCAACGTGGCCCTGCGCGTGGAAGACACGGATTCCCCCGATCGTTTTGCGGTCAGTGGGCGTGGTGAGCTTCACCTCGGCATCCTCATCGAAACCATGCGACGTGAGGGTTACGAGTTTCAGGTGTCTCAGCCTCAGGTGATCTACCGCACGATTGATGGCACCCCTTGTGAGCCGGTTGAAACACTCGTGATGGATGTTCCAGAAGCGGCCGTCGGCAGCTGCATCGAAAAGCTCGGAACTCGTAAAGCTGAGATGCAAAACATGGAAACAAGTGCTGATGGTCGGACGCAACTCGAGTTTGTTGTGCCTTCTCGCGGACTGATCGGATTCCGCGGCGAGTTCATCCGTGCCACACGCGGTGAAGGAATCATGAGCCATTCCTTCTTTGAATACCGTCCGATGTTGGGTGAATTTGAGACCCGCCGGAATGGTGTGTTGATTGCTTTCGAGGAGGGAACAGCCACGTTCTACGCCTTGAAGAACGCTGAAGATCGCGGTCAGTTCTTTATCTCTCCGGGCACCAAGGTCTACAAGGGCATGATCATCGGCGAGTACAACCGTCCTCAAGACTTGGAAATTAACGTCTGCAAGACGAAGCAGCTCACCAACATGCGATCTGCCGGAGCGGAAGAACTCGACACACTCCAGGCTCCTGTTCAGATGACGCTGGAGCGAGCACTGGAGTACATCGGCCCCGGTGAGATGCTCGAGGTCACCCCTGAATCCATCCGTCTGCGCAAGCTGCCGGCTAAGAAAATGGCCAAGCGTTGAATCTGGTTGACGATCCCCGATTCTCTCAAGCCCTGGAGTTGTTCAACTCCGGGGCTTGGTACGAAGCGCATGATGCGTTCGAAGAGTTATGGCATGAACAGATGGATCCGCAGCGAAAGTTGCTTCAGGCCATCGTTCAAATTGCTGTGGCGCACGTTCATCTGGAGCGAGGCAACACGCGTGGCTGCACGATTCTTCTGGGTGAAGGCCTCGGTCGGCTCAAGCCCTCATTACCGGTCGCACTTGGTCTTGACTTGACGGCGCTTCACAGCGTGGTTTCGGATCGCTTGTCCGCACTGCAATCCGGCCAGGACCCGGAGGTTTTTCCGCCACCCCGCTTGCTTCCGGTGACCTGATTTCGTGGGACGATGCTGCCACGTTCGATCATTTGGTCCTTGGTCGTGTCTCTTTTGTTTCCACGATCCATGACCACGCTCCAGAGGTTCTCAGCTCTGATCGCTGGAGTGACGATATCCTTGGTCGCTGCAGCCGGAGCACAGGAGCTTCCTGCTTCCGAAGGTTCCGCTCCGGCTGACGACGGGCTGATCACCATCGAATCCGATAGTCAGAGTGCTGACAATGTCACCGGAGTGGTGACTGCGATCGGCAATGTGCGCATTGTGTACCCGACCCGCGGCATGGTGGCCACATCAAGGCAAGCCCAATACTTCAGTCGAGAAGGACGATTGGTGCTGAGTGGTGATGTGGATGTTGTTGAGGGTGATGGCAATTCCATTAGAGCTGAGCGTCTCACCTATGACTTGAATGATGAACGGGCGTTCGCCATGCCCAGCCAAGGTGGTCAGGTGCGTTCAACCATGATCATTCGCCCCAATAACTCGGCGAGGACTCCTCTCACGCCATGAGTCTCAGCTTGAATCGTGTGTCGCTCACTTTGGGTGGGCGCCCGTTGGTGAAGGATCTCACACTCACTCTGGAACCTGGTGAAGTGATTGGTTTGCTCGGCCCGAATGGTGCAGGTAAAACCACGAGTTTCAACTTGGTGATCGGTCTACTGAAACCTGATCAAGGTGAAGTGCTAATGGATGGACACCCGGTGGCCAGCTTATCGATGCCACAACGAGCTCAACTCGGCATCGGATACCTTCCGCAGGAACCGAGCGTGTTTCGCCAGCTCACAGTGCAAGACAACCTGGAGTTGGTGTTGGCTCAGAGTGGATTAGCCCGCTCACAAACCCGAGAGCGACTGCATCAATTAATCGATGATTTCCATCTTGAGCCGTTCCTGAACCGTCGAGGCTTTCAGCTCTCGGGTGGTGAACGTCGTCGCTGTGAAGTGGCCCGTGCTTTGGCAGTGGGTCTTGAAGGCCCTCGGTATTTGCTGCTTGATGAACCGTTTGCCGGTGTTGACCCCCTGGCGGTGGCTGACCTGCAGCAACTTATTCATGCGCTGAGGCAACGCGGAATGGGGATTCTGATCACGGATCACAACGTGAGGGAAACACTTGCCATCACAGATCGGGCTTATATCCTCACCGACGGCAGCATTTTGGCGTCGGGACTTTCTGAGGAAGTGGCTGCTGATCCCTTGGTTCGTCGTCATTACCTGGGCGAGGGATTTCAGCTGTGAAGGACATGTGGTTGCAACAGATTCGTGCTTGGAGACGACGAATTCCGCTGCTCGATCGCTGGTTGCTCGGTGAACTGATTGGGCCTCTGCTATTCGCCGTTGCTGCTTTCACGGTGGTATCACTCTCTTTGGGAGTGATGTTTGAGCTGGTCCGAAAGATCGTGGAATCGGGCTTGCCGGTTCTGATTGCTATTCAGGTGCTTTTGCAGCGCTTGCCCAGTTTTCTGGTGATCTCATTCCCGATGGCCACGCTGATGGCCACGTTGCTCGCCTACAGCCGTCTTTCGGCCAACAGTGAGTTGACGGCTTTGCGCAGCGTCGGTGTGACAGCAACGCGCATGATTGTTCCAGCGATGGTGCTGGCCCTGCTGATGACCAGCCTCACCTTTGTTTTCAATGATGTGGTGGTACCTCGAGCAAACCGCGCCGCGGAAGTCACGTTGCGCAGAGCTCTGGGTAAAGCGGTGGCGACGGAAAAGGGCGACAACATCGTTTATTCCCGCTTCGGCAGGGTCGAGCAACCCGATGGTTCCACCAGCAAAGGATTGGTTCAGTTGTTTTATGCCCGTCAGTTTCGTGATGGGACGATGAACGGCGTGACAGTTCTCGATTTTTCTCGCCCTGGGTTCACGCAAATGCTGGTGTCTGAGACGGCGCGATGGAGCAAACAGGATGCCAAATGGGAATTTCTCAATGGTCAGATCCTGACCCTCACGCCATCGGGCAGTACCACTTCAGCCGATTTTGACCGCTACCTCTATCCACTCAGCGCAGCACCGATTCGGATTGCCAAGCTTCCGAAGGATGCCAACGACATGACTGTTGCCGAGGCTCTGCAGGCTGAACAGTTGCTGCGACAGGCTGGTGATATCAAGGAAGCACGGCGTCTCCAGGTGCGGATTCAGGAGAAATTCACGTTGCCGACGGCGTGTCTGGTGTTTGCTTTGATCGGGGCCAGTTTGGGTGCCAAACCCAACAACCGCACCAGCCGTAGTCAAGGATTCGGCATCAGTGTCGTTCTGATTCTTGTGTATTACGTGCTGAGCTTCAGCTTCAGTTCCCTCGGAGTGAAGGGCACGCTTCCACCGCTGCTGGCTGCCTGGTCTCCTGTATTGATCTCGCTCGCGGGTGGAGGATTCCTACTGAGGCAAGCCAGCCGATGACGAAACCCTGCAGAATTAGAGGCATCTACTTCTCCAGCCCTGGTGTCTGATTTGGGATTCACCGGTCTTGAAGCGTTTGTCTCTGAGCCAGTGCTGTTACTCGGTTTGCTGGCATTTGGGCTGCTTCTGACGGCTCTTCCTTGGAGTTTCTGGGCGCTCTCCAACGGACAAAGTTCTAGCGGTGTGCGCTCGTTAATTGCCCTCTCGAATTTGCTGCTCACCGCTCAGCTGATCTTGCGTTGGTGGCAGTCGGGGCATTTCCCGATCAGCAACCTTTATGAGTCGCTGTGCTTCCTGGCCTGGGCCTGCACCCTGACGCAGTTGTTGGTGGAACGCAACTGGCCGTCTCCTTTAGTCGCGGCTTCGGCGACACCCATGGGTTTGGGATGCATTGCTTTTGCCAGTTTTGCCTTGCCAGATCAGCTTCAGCAGGCATCCCCACTGGTGCCTGCACTGCGCAGCAGCTGGCTGGTGATGCACGTGAGCGTGATCATGGTGAGTTACGCCGCTTTGATGGTTGGCTCGCTGTTGTCGGTGGCAGTCCTGTTGATCGATCGCAATCAAGCGCTTGAGCTGAGAAGCAGCTCGATTGGTACCGGCGCTTTTCGTCGTTCGTCTCTCCTCAGCACGGATGGCGGTGTGGCCATCCAAAACCCTGAAGCTTTCGAATTGTCGTCAGTTGCATTCAGTCGCACTGAACAGCTCGACAGCCTCAGCTACCGCACCATCACCGTGGGGTTTTTGCTGTTAACGGTTGGGATCATCAGTGGCGCTGTCTGGGCCAATGAGGCCTGGGGCAGTTGGTGGAGTTGGGATCCTAAGGAAACCTGGGCTTTGATTTGTTGGCTTGTTTATGCGGCTTATCTGCACACGCGTTTGAGTCGCGGCTGGCAAGGTCGCCGTCCTGCGATGGTTGCCTCAGCAGGTTTGGTTGTGATCTGTGTTTGCTATATCGGTGTCAATCTCCTTGGTATTGGATTGCATAGTTATGGCTGGTTTTTTGACTAACGGATGAATACTGGGTTCTCCATCTACTTACCTTCTACCTACCTCTTCAGGAGTATCAGCGTCACGATGAAATTGAGCACCTTGGAGGCACCTCGGCAGTCGCTAAGAATCTTGGATTAACCATGTCGCGCAGTTAAGCATGAAAGTGCTCGTGAGGCGCTCTTACTCAAAGGCTTCTTCCTACTCTGCCTCGTATCCAGTATTTGATGTTTCGCAAACTCCTCTCAATTCGGCGGTGTATTCAAAACTGTTGTCAACCGATTTTGCACTGGCACGACTAACAATCCTTCCTGGTGGATCAAATGAAATTTCGGTAGTCATGGTTTCCGTCAACATCTTTTCTTCGTCGTAATCCTCACTAGTTTGAAAAATCACTCCATTCTCTATCTTCACCTCATAGGTTTCATCGATATATGCCAAGTCAGTTAATATTTTATTCTTCAAATCTACCTCGTAATAAATAACATGATCCTTTTCTCCTTCTTCTGGATACGGCCTAATCATATTGTACTTAATTTTAGTGTCGCACTTCAGATAAAGGAAGTCATCAGCAACGACAGGTGCAGCTGAGAGGAGTAGAGCGCTGAGGAGAGGAGTGAGTTTCATTTGCTTGACTCATAGGCAGATGCATCTGATGCCTCGCAACGACCTGCAAGATCAGCGGTGACTTCAAAACTGTTGTCATTCGCTCTGATGGTACTTCTTCCAGAGATCTTTCCTGGGGGATCGAAGGCAATTTGGGTGTCGACAAAGTTTACATTCATCGTTCCTTGCTTGTATCCCTCAATTTGTGAAAAAATCATTCCATTGAATATCTTCACAACGCTTGAGCCCTCTGGATCATCTGAATCAGTCAACAATTTCTTGAGCAAATCAATTTCGTAATGAATAATGGTATTCTCAATCTGTTCATCCACCACTACTTTCTCGATTAAATCAATTTGCTTGTACTGAATCGTAGCATCACATTTTAGATAGACGAGGTCTTCAGCTGAGGTGGGAGACGCTGTGAGGAGTAGAGCGCCGAGAAGGGCAGTGAGTTTCATTTCCGCACGTGGGTGAGCTTGAAAGCACCTGTCTGGCCTCCACCTTAGTTGAACCGGTGGTAGTTGGTACCTGTGGCACAAGAGAAGGCGAATCCTGACCTCTGATAGGTGCGTGTGTAAGGCAGTTCTCGCGCCATTCTGGTTGGAGTGGCGGGTTTCGGATCAATGCCCTGTGTCTGAATCAGCACTTAAGTGATCTGGGTGTAACGTTCTAAATGCTGACTTTTTCAATGGTTACCAATTGGGTGAGCCACTTGGGACAGCAAGATGGCGTTCTGTTAGAGATCGCAGGTGCAAAAGAGTTTCATGTTTCTTTGTTTTATGTCGTAGTGGTTTCAAAGAATTCCAAAACAAAGCCAACTACGTATCTGGTTTACGTTTAAGTCATTAACTCTAGTTATATGGACTTGTCTTCACATAGCATTGTGAATACAGGATGTCTTGTTTCTAATCTTTTTGATGCGCATTTGGGAGCCGCCGGTAAGAATTACTGGAAACTTAATTACGATTGCTGCATCGTTCTTGTGGAGATCTAAAAGATTCAATTTGATCAATTGTTTCAATCGTTGTCTCGATGTTCATGATGTGAGAGGGTGAACGGACAGATCGGACAAGCGTGGGTACCTCCATCGATGTGTGTTGTCATAGCTACTATCCCTCTTACACCTATTTGCAGACTGCAGAATTTTCTTCAAGGTAGTGTGTAGATCGAATATCTCCAAAAGAGGCTGCCTTCTTCCACTCAGCGCAGGCGTTAGCAACAAGCCCCTTCTCTGCAAAGAGAGATCCACGCTCTCTCAGAGCATCGGTGTCGTTTTCATCAAGTTCAAGAGTTCTTGTACGGTCAGTCATTGCACCATCAAGGTCTTTCATGTTGTACCCATGATTGCCCAATTAAAAGGAAACTTTTGAATGTCAGAATTGATTTCAATGCCTTGTTTGCTGTTCCAAGGCTTACTCGACAGCTTTTGCAGATGCGGCGCTTGATCGGAGCAATAAGGCCGCATGATTGTTGTATGCCCATGGATCTACAGTGCCTAGCTCTATTGCTGTATTTCATCCTTAGATCGACACAATCTTGCTATCTCTATCTTGTCTAACAGGCTAATCTAGAAATTGTATGACCTAGTGATGACTGATCGCAGAAAGTACTATCCACTCAGCAATCACTCCGAATCTCGTCATCGCTGTCCTCCTGGATACACGAAAATGCATCTTCTCAGGCGTATCCTTACACCAAGTTTGGTTTGAGCTTTTATTGATTCTAATCATTGCTAATCAATGTTACTCGATATTGTCTGCCTCTCGTTTGTTGTTTTTGTGCTTCTTAGTGGTGATGATATCTATCGTCGCATCTGTTTAATCGCTTTCTATTTTTATTTTCTTGTAGAATTTTGATAAAAATCCATTCAAATCGTGTATGGATCCTATGCGCCTCCTCGTCGCTGCCGCAAGAGTGCCCTTGTTTGCGAATACGATTGTGATATGAATAATTTAGTTATTTATGTGCAATAAGTTCTCTTGAAATATCTTGTTTAGTTGATTATAGTTTCTGATTATTTGACTGTTTGCCGGCTTAATCGATATTGAACACATCCCTGCATGTGGGTCTGTGTCACTGTTTATAGTCGTGTAATAACTGATCAATCTAATTTTAGTGTGGCTTCAGTTATTGAGCTCTGAATGATCGCTCCATGATAATTTATCTTGAATCAAGATGGATGTATTGCCGGTTATCCCTATCCGCAGTCTTTGAACTGAGTCTTTAGATTTTCATCACTATAAAGAGAGGAGTAATGGATTTGTTCCAGCGAATGAGGGTGGTTGGCAGCGGTCTTGTCATTGCAGCCTATTTTATTACTTTGCATCTTGATGTTGTGACTGGTGTCATCGTTCACCTAACTGCAATGACAATCTCAGTTCCCTATTTCATCAAATCAAAAGCATGGGACGTCGTCATGATGATGATGTTTCTGATGACAATTGGGACTGGCCGACTCATTACAGCAGCGTTTTCTTAACAGGCAGTTTTAACACCCTTTGTTTGCGTTTAGTATCATGGGTATACATTGTTTATAATTTCTTTCATATCACTTCGAAACGTACTAGTGCAACTATGGCTTGAAATACTCTAGTTTCGTTTAACTGATATGTTCGTTTCATGTGCCCTCCTGACTTATCCAGTCTCAAGTGGGGGGATGATGGGGAGTTGTCTCCGAACGATACATTGAACTTGGTTGAGAGGTTAAGTAAGGCAGAAGAAGGTTTAAGGCCGCAGGGCGAGTCGACACTTAATTCAAGTTCCATACTTGTGGAAGAATCAGACTGATTCTGTCCTTTGCGCCCATAATAGAATTAGCTGGCCTGTACGGTCTCGTTGACTTGAAGAGGTGTTGTTTACCTTATGGCTCGTATCTTTTTGAAGGCAAGTCGACTGGGCCTTTGGGCCTACTTGAACATCATTATTGTTTCTTCGCAGCCGCCTGTTGGACGCCTTGCGCCGCGAGATGGCTGAGACTATCTACTCTTTTTGTCTAACGTTGATCTTCACGACAACTACAGATGAGCTTATAAAAGATTTTATTCGTTCCAATGAATACCTTTTCTCATAGTCTTCAGGTATAAACTTGATAAAAACCTTGTGTCGGACTGTCTAGTCCACCAGTGAAGCGTTTTCATTCGCTTTCAAATAGTTCTGATGGAGCTGTCCCTACGGCATCACCGGTTATCAGATAGCCGGTCGGTTTTGATATTGATGTCACTTCATCTCCATTTCCCGCAGCTCTAAGCATCTACTGAAGGCTGACGTTAGGGTTAAATGTTTTCCATTATAATATGTGGGGCTTGTCTGAAATTGGAGGTTAAGAATCAATCTCTCGGTAGAAGCAACTGTCAGCATAATTGTTATATTGATATTCAAATCTCCATGATTGGTTGTTGTAAGATAGTCTTTAATCTGCTTATGTATGATTTTTGTCAATCATAAACTCGTTTTTTTGGGCCTGAAGAAGTCTTCATGCACCTCTGCTGTTGTTGCATAGTGATTGGCTACTGGGCTACTGCGACAAACTCTTTATTTACAGTTTCTTTCTTGATGTGTATCGTGAATACACTGTCTTCCATTTGACTTTAACTTCATTGCTTTATTTCATTTGTCTTGTTACTGGTCACTCGACGTCGGTATGTTGTCATTTCGTCTATGATTCATAGTACCTACTTAGGAAATTGATTTTGGTTTGCTAACGGACCTCTATGGATCTACTTCGTATTTAATAAAAAAGATGTATCTTCAACGTTTTCCTGGTTTGTATCTTCAAAATACAGGCCATTCACTGTGTTTTTCGTTTGTAACTTATACACCTCAAAGTAAAGAGCAGATGATTGCCTGTGGTGATTTGATGGAGCATGAAGAATATTTCAATCCTGTGATTTTTGATTTTTTACTCTTTGTTTCTGAAGGAATCCTTGGATGGCCAATTGCAGACTTATTTCCTATTGGATATGACGACGTTTCGATTGTTGCAGCGAGACAAAGGGGGTCAGGTGTTCAACATGAATATTTGATTAGAATTAAACAGGACCATTGGAATGAATCAATGGACTCAGCATTGACTTGTTTAAGAACATTGATGTCTGACCAATCGTGGAGAGGCCGACCGATCGACAACTTGTAACCCTGATTATCTTTGTGTGCTCACATCTAAGATTGCTTAATCGACAATGAATAAAAGTGTTGGATATCAAGAATAGAGCTTATCGTAAATTAAATTTTAAAATGCTTTTTTTTAAGTTGTTTCTATAAATTATCTCAAGAGAGCTATGAACATCGCCAGGCATCTGCTTTGGATTGAATGCGTCAAAGCAAAAATAAGAAGATTACGATAAAGCTGGTTCCTATCAAAAAGAACTTGTCTGGTCCGTTATCAATATCAAACGGCTGGTGGGGTTCAGGGATCATGAATCTAGATTTCCTACCGACAATCTAGTCAATGGCTGATGTTCATTGTGGCTCTGCGACTGATTTTGGGTTCTAAGCGTGATGGAGAATCAGGTCGTTGACATCGCTAGTCATTAATTGAACGAGTCCTTCATGACAGGCTGATAAGGTTTAGCGATCAATCATTGATCTATTTCTAATGTGTTATTCCGAATCTTTTGCACGATTGTAATTCTTTTGGTGAATGGAGGCACTGATCTTGATCGTTAATACGATAAACCAACGAAAGTTCGTTTATGGTTTACCGCTTCTAACCCAATCTTTGTATTTTTGACCAGGTTTAAACAACAGGATTAAAGCAATCACAAATGTATAGACATTGAGGAGAACTATTAGACCATTGACGAAAAACAGGTCGGTAGAGGGTGCGAATACAACAAAATGCGATAGAAATGTTGGGACAATCCACTTCCAATTGATACTAAGGTCGTTCGCACGTCGTATCTCAATCGGCGATATTGCTATCAGGCCAAGTATGGCTGTGATCATTTGTTCGAGTATTGATGGCTCTAAATCACCGTCAAACTGACTCCAATCATCAAATGTCATCCCATTGATTTGCCCTGTCGTCAGATATTCAATGCCATATACGATTATATTTCCCGCCAACAAGATCAGTACTATAATCAAGATGCGTGTAATGAATGAGAGGAAGTAACTTCTTCGCCCCATTTGTCCGTGAAAGTCAAGGCTGCGAATTAGCATCGTCTGAGAATTGCTTCCTTCAATATAGGTGTTTCTTAGGTTTCTGCTTCGACTTGGGGATTCAATGAACAACTTTATTTGATCGCTCAATTGGTCTTTGACCTTTGCCCTAGCTTTGATGTGTTTTCAATTTGAATTTTCCTCGAATCTTAGATCGTTATGTTCTGCGGTTATCAACCAATCCAATCATTGCTCGATGTTTTGTCGTTTGTTTCTGGTGTAACTAGCGGTAGCTGAAGTTTGTTTCTGAATTCCTGTGCAACCGAACGCGTTCTTCGGCCATGGCATCCAGCAAAAGAGAGATATAGCGGTCATCAACGCCGATATCTTGCTTAAGACCTTCCAAAAGCTGATTAATGGATTTAACCACTTCAGGGATTTGATGAGCAAGATGCTCTTGTGTTGGTGTGTACTTCACGCCAAAACCTCATACTTTGTAACTTTATCGCGTTAGCCCTAGTTTTTTTGTCACAAGGCCGACGTTTTGATGGCTGGTAACCACTATTCGTCCACCGGAAGACCCTCCTTTACGCCGATCTTGGTTGGGTAAGAGCGCGAGCGTTTGCGTGTTCCATCTAAGGCTTAGTGACGGCAGAGGTAAAACAGCTCTTTCATTTGATTTGGTTGCATGCGTAACTTTTTTCAAATTATTTAAGATAGATGCATTGATTCCGCGCCTCAACCTTTCATTAATTAAAGCTATATTAGTTGCTCTCGTCCGTCATCGATGTCTCCTTTTGATCTGTCATCTTTAAAGTGGGAGGCCGATGGAGAGATGTCTGCTCAGGACACATTTGTTCTTGTCACTCGTCTGTCAAGAGTGGAGGAGCAGGCTAATGCATCGTGTCTTTTGCATCTGTCTTCGAAGCACAGTCATTCAAAGCGTCAGACCAAGTTCAGGTAATAATAAGCCATTGATAATTATTTAATTGATTAAATTTGTTCAAAACCTCGATCCTCCTCACATCGCATTTGAAGTCTGAGTTTTTGATATTGGATAATAGCCTTTTCCCTTGTTAAATGTGGGAAAAGCTCCACTGCTTCACACTCATTGAGAGGTTCAAGAAGCCAATCTTCACTTGCGTTTGGTGCTATGTCTTTACCTGATCGATCCCAACGAGGCTTGATTGGGATCCATTTGCTGATGGATCGTCTCCATTGATCAAAAAGTTGTAGAGGGTGATTCATTTCTGAGTTTTAGGCTTGGAAGCTTACGCGTTGATAGCAGAACCAGAGCCACTGCTGAAATAACAAATTGCGGTGGGATCTCCACAATGTTTGCGGATGATCTGCGTCGAAGTTTTCAGGAGGCGGTACGTCACCACGAGCCTTGTCGCGCTCCATTTCCGCCACAATCCTGCCCACTGTATATTCCGGGTGTCCAAGATGCATCAGCTGTCGTTGATCTGGGGTCTCGAAAATGGTGTATCCAACTGACTCACCATGGGCTAGCAATCGTAGTCTTCCTTGTCGCTCTGCGGCTTCCATGGCTGTATCTGGTAGAGCTGCATGCCGACTTTGTGGACACAGAAACTGATCATTTTGCGTCCCCATCAATGAATGACCTGGGACTAGGCTTCGCATCGGAAAGACACCAAATAATTTTTTATCCAGTGCAATCTTATTGACACCTGCCATGTACGCCATGGCAAATCCTGCCCAACATAAGCCCAGTGTGCTTGCACACATCTCTTTTGCTTCGTTGATGAGTTTTACCAGTTCTGGCCAGTAGCGTACGTCCTCAAATTCCAGGTGCTCAACAGGCGCACCGGTGATGATTAGGCCATCCAAAGGGCGTTCTGCATTGGCAGCTTCCCAACTCACGTAAAGCTCATCGAGATGAGATTGGTCCCAGCTCTTGTAGGCATGGGACTGTAGACGAATCCAGATTGGTTCAATCTGGAGCACTGATAGACCGAGGGGGTGCAGCAAATTAAATTCATATTGTTTTCCTAAAGGCATGATATTCAGGATACCGATTCGCAATGGTCGTATGTCTTGCCTTTCCGCTTGTTCTGGTTTGATCCAGGAGATTCTATTCCTCTCGACTGCGGTGATCTTGTGATAATTAGGTGGCAGGATCAGTGCCATTCAGTTGTACCTCCTTATCATCAACATCCTGACTTCAAAGCCTGATCAAAGTCAGCCTTAATGTCATCGATGTGCTCGAGTCCTACCGACACTCTGACCATTGTTGGAGTCACTCCTGCAGAGGCTTGTTCTTGTTCGCTTAATTGTTGATGCGTTGTTGATGCAGGATGAATTACAAGTGTTTTTGCGTCTCCTACATTCGCCAGGTGACTCGCCAACTTTAGGCTGTCGATGAAATGTACGGCATCATCGTATCCGCCTTTTAGTGAGAACATCAGCATGCATCCCATTCCACGTCCGCTCAGATATTTCTTGGCCGCAGCGTGATACGGATCGCCGGATAGTCCCGGGTAGCTCACGTGGCTCACCATTGGGTGGTCGTTCAGCCAGGTGGCGAGATCCATTGCATTTTGAGCGTGTCGCTCGACTCGTAGGCTTAGGGTTTCCAGGCCTTGCAGCAAAAGAAAGCTGTTGAAGGGGCTGACAGCAGGTCCCCAATCGCGTAACCCCTCGACGCGTGCTCTCAACGCAAAGGCAATATTTCGATCGTCAGGCAAACCAAGCATTTTGCAGATCTCACTCCCGAAACCAAATGCATCCCAGTGCACGAGTCCGTGGTATGCAGCACTGGGTTGACTCATCAACGGAAACTTTCCATTTCCCCAATTAAAAGTTCCAGCATCAACAATCACACCGCCGAGGCTCGTACCGTGCCCTCCGATCCATTTTGTGGCGCTTTCGACAACAACATCAGCCCCGTGCTCGATTGGTCGCAACAACGCACCACACGCTCCAAGGGTATTGTCAACGATCAGGGGAATCCCGTTCTCCTTGGCTAATGCTGAGAGACCTTCAAAATCAGGAATGTTGAAGCGTGGGTTACCCATCGCTTCGACGTAGATCGCTTTAGTTCCTTGATCAATTTGTTTTGCAAAGCTTTCAACATCATCGCCATCGGCGAATTTTACGTTAATGCCAAGTCGAGGGAATTGAACTTTGAATTGATTGTATGTTCCTCCGTAGAGATACGAAGTTGAGACAAAATTATCCCCAGCCTGCATGCAGTTGGTGATGGCCAGGAACTGTGCTGATTGGCCTGATGCCGTTGCTAGTGCAGCAACGCCACCTTCCAACGCTGCAACGCGCTTTTCGAAGACATCCGTTGTCGGATTCATCAAGCGTGTGTAGATATTGCCAAATTCCTTCAGGCCAAACAGGTTGGCGCCGTGCTCAGCGTCGTTGAAGACGTAGGAGCTGGTTTGGTAAATCGGAACCGCTCTCGCGTTCGTGGTGGGATCAGGCACCTGACCGGCATGCAGTTGCAGTGTCTCGAAGCGCTGATCTGTCACGGCGTTGGGAGAGTGAGTTGTCTTCGTTCTAGCGTTCAGTTGGGCTACTCGGCTTCAAGCAGCACCAGGATCTGGTTTTTCGCTGTCGGCGAGCGATGGAAGCGTTTGCCGCAGCAGTGGCGTCAGCTGATCGCGAACGTCGTTTCGAAACGATTCAGCGGTGGTTCCGAGCAGTACGGGATAGGACTGATCTCCACTGTCTTCGACCAGGTGCCGCCACTTGCTGTTTTCCTTTTCTTTCAGCACCGTCAGGGCCGCCTGAAAGTCGTAGCTGCACGCTTGCATCTGATCGGCTGGTAGAGCTGCAGCTTGTGCAGACATTTGGGCGCGGAAATTGTCGAAGGCTTTTGCTTTCAATGTGTCAGGCAAGCCAAGCACCGGTTCGAAATAATCCAGGAGCCGGAGTTCTTCTTCAAGCAAAATCGGCCATGCACCTTGTCCACCATCCTTCAGTTCCATGGCAGCTTCGGCCTCCTTCATGGCATCCAGGTGGAAGCGCAACCAACGGTAGTAAGACTTGTCCTGAGTGCTTTTCTTAGCCGCAGCCTTTCCGGTGACCAAGGCTGGTAAGGCCGCCTCTGCCTTCCGCAGGAACAGGCGATCTTCCCGTTCAAGATTCATCGCACCCCACCGCTGCCGGTAGTCCCAGAGTTCCGCGTAGCGATTTACATCGTCTGCAGACCAGCCGAGACCAGCGAGTTCATCGGCACGATGGGTCAGTTCCTTAGCCACGCAGCTTGTTCAGTCCTGTCCCCAGAAGCGTAGATGGCAGAGGTTTGAACGATGCTGCGTGGATGGTCCATCCACCGGGGTGACGGTTAAGGGTTTGGCGGCGCGCTGTGGGGGTGCTGTTCGAGATAGTCCTCAACGGCAATCGGCTGATCACTGGCATAGCCCTCGTTTAGCCAGAGGTCACCAGCTGACGAGGCGTAATGAATTTGCCATTGATGCAAGCTGCGATACCTGAGGGGGTGCTGCTTGAGCAGAGCTGCGTAGTGGAGGACGGCCTTGCCGTAGTGATCGCTGTTGTTGTAGCCCCACAATCCTTTGCGGATGTCATCGAGGCCTCCTCTGCGGACGAGGTAGCGCGCTGCTGCATGAATGGAGTCCCAGGGATCTCGAATGTCCCCGCCCTGACCGATGCCGGGTTCTGTCCACGTGGTGGGCAAGAACTGCATCGGGCCTTGGGCATTGGCCACAGAAACGCCGTCAATGCGCCCCATCCCGGTCTCCACCAGATTCACGGCTGCCAGAACTTCCCAGTCGATGCCCGTGGCGGATGATGCACTGCGGTAAGCATTGAGCAGTTCATCAGCTGATGCTGGAGCTTGGATACGCCAGGCAGGAAGCAGGCTTGACGCTGGTCCACGATGCATCGCTAGAAATTCCCTGCGAGCTGCGATGTGGTGATCAAACACCCAGTGCCATTGAGGGGAGAGTTGATTGCGCACCGCCCTACTCATGCTGGGGTCACGCGACAAGGCCCTGTAGATCACTTGCTGTTGATGAGCCAGAACTGCAACGCTTTCTGATGTGATGTTGGGATCGACAGCAGCCGTTTCCACAAGCGCGATGAGGTCGGCAATCTCCCTTGGCTGTGTTGGCACGACTGGATAGTGCCGGCCATTCGGCGCCAGAGGCAGATCGTCGCGCGTTGGCAGCCCTCTAGCCACGTTCGTGGACTGCGGCAGTGCTCCGGGCTGACCTCTGGTTTCCAACGTCTGGCAAGACACCGTGAGTGGTGAAAGCAAGAGGGGCAATCCCAGCAGCACAGGCATCCAGTTTTTGGATGGTGGTGGATGAGCCATCACCACTTCAAAAAGCTCCTGCGATCGTGAAAGTCTGGTTTGTCCCCGGGATGTTGCAAAGCCCAATAACTGAGACGGCCTGTTTGGGTTTCCAAAACAGCGGAGATGGCCAGCTCTGGAAGTTGTAAATCTTCCCACCAAGGTGACAGGTTCAGGGTGATGCTGCAGCAACACTTCCGATCACTCTGTTTCCAGGACGTCGTCGGGATATCAGTATCAGGCTCTTCCTTTCCTCCGCTGCGATACGCATCGAACTGATAGAGATTCCAGTGTCCTGAAGGCGCCACATTCAGTTCCCAATACTGTTCCGAGTCTGGTTTGCCGAAAAAGGCCTCGAAGCAGGTGTGCTTCCAGAGATTGTCGTGCCTCTTTTCGCTTGCTTCGCTGCCGGACGCGTCAGCAGATGTGATTTTCAGGTCTTGGAGGGTCTCGGTGTCGAGATTGGCCTGAAGATTAAACGTCAGTTCCAGCAAACCCGTCTCCAACCAGAGCACTTCAGCAACCATTTGCAGCGAAGGTTTTGGATCCGACTCAAATGGATAAAGCCTGCAGACCTGCCTCACCATCACGGGGTGTCTACCCATGGTTCAAGGTCCCTGCTGTGATCGCGCTGGCCTGCATCAAGATCCCGCCTGGACCTGGGTGGTCATGGGCAGTGTGCACCCTTCCCTCCATCAGCACCACCCGTTCAACCTGTCTGCAGGATGAACCGCCTTTGTTGGAGCACGTTGTGACGGCACCGATTCAATGGACTTTGGTGGGTCTGTTGCATGCAGCCAATGCGCTCCTTCGCTTCAGCGTTGCCTACCAATTGATTGATGCAAGCAACTGATTTGGTGTGTTTAAAGCTGTGAAATCCTTGGCTGGGTCATTGCTTCGAATGAATGACTGACCGGCCATCTGATCGGTTGTTTCTGTAAGAGTTTCCCCGATGCACTTGCGGAGCTTGCAAATGATTGATGGGCTCGATCAATATTTCCTCCTGGAATGGTTGTCTGCCTGGCTGGTGCTGAACTGGGGCGCGCATCTGGCTTTGACTCAGAACGTTGAAGAGCCTCGGGGGGATCGGCGATCCTGGCCTCGTGCGACTGAGCAATTTCCCTACATCCTCCACGCCGCTGTGATCGGTTGGCTCATCCAATGGTCCTGGCAGTTGCTTCCTCCGATTGGATAGGGGTTGCCGCAAGGCATGGATAACCCCAGGGAGTCATGGTTTTGTTCGGGCCATCCGTCCATCAGCAGACGCTCTCTGCATGCCTGTCCTTCCAACCAAAACAAAGCTGCTTCCCCATGGCGCCATGCGGAAAGGGACGTGTCGTTGACTCCTCCTCACGGTCCGTTAGCGATCAGGCCTCAACGGGTCCAGATCTTGAGATCCTGGTTCAGTGTTGGTGGCCGTGACTGTGATCATGGCCGCTGTGGTCATCGCTGCCGATGTTGTCTTCTTCGCAGGGGAGCCAGATCCCTTCCCATTCATAGGCACCTTCGCAGCCAAGCTCCTGGGCTTTGGATAGAGCCTCTGCTTCGGTGGCATATCCGAATTCATCCTCTGCAGCAACGGTCGAAGCCGTCAACAAACTGAGAATGGTGGTGCCGGTGACAATCAGCAGATGGATGGGAGAGGTCATGGATTGTCTGCGATCTGAAGTGTTACTAGCAGTCATCCATCTTGAGGAGGACCGGTAACCACGTGGTGGTTTTTGCGCTGTTGAGAGAGCTCACCGATCAGAGTCTGGATGGCAGACCACTGGGCTTCGATTGATTCGGTCAACGCGAACTGAACTCTCGCGCGATCTAAGTTCTGGTTGGCCCGATCCGTTCGGAAATAACGATCGCCTGCGAGGTGATCCGTGAGAAAGCGCAGGCCCAGTTCCAGAGGGATCAATCGGATGCAGTCCGGCAAATAGTGGAAATCTTCCGGCGTCAAAAAAGAACGCCCGATGCTGAGATAGCCCTCGAGAATCGCCCGACACAGCTGGAGATCAAACGACACCCGGTCGGGCGTCAGTGTTTCCTCCCCGAGTCGGTTGCAGCCTGAACGCAGGCAGTCGCCAATGTCGTAGTGCACAAGCCCTGGCTTCACGGTGTCGAGATCAATCAGGCCGACGGCTTGACCGCTGACGTCATCGATCATCACGTTGTTGATCTTTGGATCCCCGTGAATCGGACGCCGGTGCAGAACGCCTGATTCGCAAGCCTTCTCAAGCACATCAAGGCCTTGCCGTCGCGCGTTCACAAAGTCCAGAGCTGCGTTCAGCTGCTCGTCGGTGTTGGGCTTCGCGGTCGCCAAAACGGCATCAAATTCCGACAGATAGGTGGGCGTGACATGGAAGTTTTCCAGGGTGTCTGCCAATTCCTTGGTTGGCAAATCACTGATCAGGTGGTGGAACATTCCCAAGCCGTAGCCCAGTTCACGGGCTTGGGTAGCGTTTTCAATCACATCACTCGTGGTGGCCGCTCCGATGTACGTGATGGATCGCCAAAATTCGCCTTGATGTTCAACCCAGTGGGCCTCCTCATCGAGGGTGGGCAACACTTTCGGGACTTCCCAACGCCTGCCTGTGAGTTCCGGGGGTTGTGCGGCCAGCTTTTGCTCGACGTGATCACCAAGGCGTAGAAGATTGCGCATCACCAGCTCGGGTTGTTCAAACACCTCCCGGTTCAGGCGTTGCATCACGAAGGCCTGGCGTGGGGCATTTTCGGCCAGCGTCACCAGAAAGGTGTCATTCACATTGCCGGATCCAAGCTGCTGGATTTCAGCGATCTGGTCAGGCGGATGAAAAAGCCCAGCAATGGTCTGCAGGATCGACATGGAACCTGAAGCGGATGCAGACACGTCCAATCGCATGGGTCTCAAGGCAAAACATCGCGCCTTTTGGTGTGCCTGACAGAACGCAGTGTGCGGTCAATCAGCCGGGAAGGCGGCAGCATGGGTTCCGATCACTCAACGGCACTGGTGCCAAGGATTCTCCACACGGCTGATTGGCAGATCGGCAAGCCTTATCGGTGGATCGATGATGGCCAGAAACAAGCACGCCTGCAGCAGGAGCGCGTAGAGGCGGTCGGGCGAATTGCCGAGATTGCGCGTCAGGAGGATGTTGACGCGGTCTTGGTGGCAGGGGATCTGTTTGATTCCAGCACCGTTCCTGCAGCCACGGTGATGGAGGTGTTGGAGGTGGTGGGGTCCATGTCCTGCCCTGTTCTTGTAATCCCTGGGAACCACGATCACGGGGGTGTCGGAGGGATCTGGCGACGTGAAGACCTTCAGCGTCAGATGCAAGATCGTGCGACCAATCTTCAGCTCCTTCTCGCTTCCGAGCCGGTCTTGGTGGCGGGAATCACCGTGTTGCCGTGCCCATTGTTGCGACAGCACGAAAGCCGCAACCCATTGCTCTGGCTTGAACAACTCGATTGGCAGACGCTCGATCCGTCAGCCCCCAGGGTGGTTCTGGCCCATGGCTCGGTTCAGGGGTTTGGTAACGAAGATTCCGTCAATCGGTTGGTCTTGGATCGATTGCCGTCGGATGAAATTGATTACGTGGCACTCGGTGATTGGCATGGATTGATGTCGGTTGATCGCAAGGCCTGGTACCCCGGAACGCCCGAACCAGATCGCTTCCCCAATGGTCCTGATGACAACCGTTCACAAGTGTTGTTGGTTGATTTGGACCGCAACCTCCCAGCTGAAGTCAGACCTCACGCGACAGGTCGGTTTCAGTGGCATCGCATCACGATGACGCTCAATGGTGATGGCGATTTGGCAAGGCTGGAGCAATCCTTGAGCGACTGCATCGGCCGACGTGTAGGGCGCGATTTGCTGCGTCTTGAACTGAATGGACAGCTGGGTTGGTCGGCTCACCAGACTCTTCAGAATCGATTGGAGGATTTGCGGGAGCAGTTGCTTCATTTACGTCTGCGAGGGGAGTTGCATCGCCTCCAGACGGCTCTTGAGCGTGACCAGCTTTTGGATCGCTTGGAAAGTCCTTTGGTGAATGCGATCGCGAGAGACCTCCAGGAGGAGCTTGAGCAAGCCATTGATCCCGTCGCCGAGCAGGCTCTGATCGAACTGCATCGTCTTTGCGCTATTGACCCATGCGCTTGATTCGCTGCCGACTGGAGAGCGTTCGCCGGCATCGTGTGTTGGAGCTGAGCTTTGCAACGGGATTGACGTTGGTCGGTGGTTCCAATGAATCCGGCAAGAGTTCATTGGTGGAGGCGATGCATCGCGCGCTCTTCGTCAAAGCCACTGCCACTGGAGCCGCCACCAGGGACCTTCGCTCGTTGACCCATGCCGGATACCCCCAGGTGGAGCTCACTTTTGAGGCCAAGGGGCACTGTTGGTCTCTGCAAAAGTGCTTTCGCGGGGCTAGTGGCACCAGCCGACTCAGTCGAGCTGGGCAGGAGGCTTTTCTGGGCGCTGATGCGGAAGATCACTTGGCCAGCTTGCTGGGTGTCGACGAGACCATCGGCAGCCGCCAGGCGAACCGAATGCTTCCGACGCGTTGGTCCCATTTGTGGGTGATGCAAGGACTTGCCGGCAGAAACCTGCTTGATCTGGATGCCAAGTACTACGACTTGAATGGGTTGATTGCAGCGCTGGAAACCCAAGCGGAAGAGTCACTGCAGTCGCCATTGGATCAGCATGTCTACGAACAACTTGAGTCGTTAGTCGCGGCAAGCCTGACCAGTCGAGGGGTCAAGCAAAACAGCGAACTTTGGAAGCGGCGACAGGAACTCCAGCAAGCGATCGAGCAGCGAAACGAAGCCGAAGAGAGGCTGGCGACCTACGAGCGAGCCTGCCGCGACTTGGATGACAATGAACAAGCTCTTGCTGACCTCGAGCGGCAAGCTCCTGAACTGCAGCGTCTTCGTCAGCAACACACGGATCTGAAGGATCTTCAACAGCGTCTGGCTCCCTTGCGCCTTCAACAGCAGCAGTGGCAGCAGGAACTCAACGGTCTGAGACATCTGAACAACGCCATCAAAACTGCAGAAACGGCCATGGTTGAAGCACGCCGTGCATTGGAGATTCAGGTTCAGGCTTCTCAGAACCGCATTCAAGATTTGGAGAAACAGCAGACGCTGCTTGATCAACAGGATCGAGAGCGGCTGAGCCTCGAAGAACGCGGCCAATTCCTTCGGCGAGGTCAGGATCAACAACGTCTACGGGCCAGGATTGATCAGATTCAACGCCGCCGTGAGCAACAACTGAAACTGGAACATCAGCAGGCTGAGCTCCGCCGTGGTTTGCGGACGATGCCCGGTGGGGATGCCAAAGCGTTGTCTGAACTCCAAACCCAGCATCGTCGACTGCGTGAGCTGGAGATCCGACTTCAGAGCATGGCGTCGCGCATTGAGGTGATCACAACTGATCTCGGGGTGACTGTGGATGGCGAATCCGTCGCCACCGGAGAGGCGGTTCACCGGGCAGGCGCCTTTCGTGTCGCCGTTGGAGATGGTGTCGAGCTCGTAGTGAGTCCTGGTGAAGGCACAGGCTGTTCAGAACTGATTGACGAACAGGAGCGTGCGCGAACGCAATTGCAGGCCGCTCTGACGATCTGGGGCGTTGACAGTGTGGATGCTGCTGAAGCTCAGTGTCGAAGCCGTGATCAGCAACAACAGGCGTTGTCGTTGATCGATGCACGGTTGCGTCAACTAGTAGAGCAAGACGGCCCATCTGAGAGCTCTGAAGCTCTGGAGAAACTGCAGACCCAGCTGGATGCTCTGCAGCAGCAGGCCGCCGCGTTTGAGCCCGAGCACTTGCCAGCGGAGATCGTTGATTTTGATCAAGCGCTCGAAGAATGCCGTCAGCAATATCGAGCAGCGCAGGAGCAACTGCGCACCTTGAAACAGCGCCTGGACCAGTCCGATCAAGCCCATCAGCGCAAGGAGCGTCAGTTGCAGCAGCACCTTCTGCACCTGGAGCGGCTGGTGGTCGAGCATCGCCAAAAGATGGATCAAAAAGGGGCGATTGAGGAGCGGCAGGGATCACCCGATCAGATCCGCACTCGCCTTGAGGCCGTCACGCAGGAGTGTGAGCAGCTTCAACAGAAACTGGATCAGGTGTGTGAGGCCAGCGGGTTGGCCCCAGGTCTCGATGCTTCGCAGGCGCTGGTTGCACTGGATGACCGAGAACAGCGCCTGAATCGACAACTCGCGGATCTCAACCGCGAACGCGGTGCTCTCTTGGAGCGTTGCGAGCGGCTTGGTCACCGCGAGCTTCATGCTGAGTTGGAGGAAGCCATTCAGCGGCAGGAGGTTGCTGTTCAGGCAGAACAGCAGGAGACACAACTTGTGGATGCGCGCGTGTTGCTGTTAAAGCGTTTTCAGTCGGCCAGGTCAGACTTGTCACAGCGTTATTCCGCTCCGCTGAGCAACAGCATTGATGGCTTCCTGGCTCCATTGCTTCAGGAGTCCGGCGATCGTTCCGAACTGCGGTTTGATGCAAAGGAGGGGTTCAGTGATCTGCGTTTGCAGCGTTCGGGCCAAAGCATGGATTTTGCCCAGCTCAGTGGAGGCCTAAAAGAACAATTGAATGCAGCAGTTCGGATGGCCATGGCACACACTCTGTCTGAGGCCCACGATGGTTGTTTGCCTTTGTTGTTCGATGATGCTTTCACCAACACAGACCCAAGGCGTCTGGAGCTTGTGAAGCGCATGTTGCGTCAGGCTGTGGACCTTGGCCTTCAAGTGGTGGTCTTGAGTTGTGATCCTGATCCCTATGTTGAGATTGCTGATCACGTGGTCTCGCTGTAGTTCCGAACGCGCAGCACTTGGTTTTTAAAGTGCGTTTTCTATCACATTCATGGCTTTGAGATAAGCAGGGGTTTTATTGTCGCCATCTTGTTCTTCAAGGCCATTGTCATCCCCGATGAGACGTCGTGCATTGTCAGCAACAACGGCGTTCACCAGAAGATCCATCGCTTCATTTTGATCGAGATTCTGAAGTGCTTCGGCGTAGCGGCGGCTGTGGGTTGGTCGCACGGATTCCTGGCAATAGTTCGATAATTCGCGGCTTTCTGTCATCACGGAAAAAGCCACATCCTTCGTTGCTGAGTTTCCGTAAATGGCCATGTACAGAAGATTCACCATGGACGCATCGTGAACAGGAATCGCATATTTGCGCGCAATCTGCGGCCAATATCGCAAGGCTTTTAGGCCTTCCAAGCCGCCTTTCCGAAGCCCCTCATTTTCACACCATTGCTCCAGTTCCTCCATGGAGTGCGGGCAGCGTTGTTCCCTGCGCATCTGCTCTGCCATGACTTGTCCGGCCTGGAAATTCCGGGTGGGTTTGCCCGAGACGGGCTGCATCATGCTGCCGCGTACATCGGCAACCATGGCGGTGAGTTGGGCAAAGGTGTGGTCGCGTACTTTTTCCATGTCTCCACCGCGCACCAACGCAGCTTCGATGCGCTGCACTCCGTAACCCAGTTCCGTCAGGGCAAAAGGCTGGCGGTTGTAAAGGCTCTGTCTGTTACGACGGGCCATCGACACGGTGGCAGCCTGGTCCAGACACTGATCCAGCAGAAGCGTCAGCAAGGTCGGCAAGACACCGGGATTGTCCTGGTGATAGGCGTACCCGAATCCAGCGAACACTGAGGACATGTTCTTGGCGGCCTTGATGTATTGACCTTCAACGTTGTGGACCCCTGCAGACACCTGAATGTTCGGGGATAGGCGGTCAAGCATGCGAGCTCCCCACAGTGCTGTTAGGGCATTGGGATGACAGAAATTGGCCGTGAAACTGTCGAGGGGATTGCGCAGAGCTCCGTGCCGATGGAATCCGGAGAAAAATCCCAGGCTGGGCACCTTTTCGCACAGCACATAAGACTCGTTGGCGATGTTGTCATGGCCGAACGATCCCGCGAGACAGGCCAACACCACGTGCTGCCGGCCAAGCTCTTCCCGTAAGCGACAGGCTTCCTGAAGATCCTCTTCCACATGGTTGCTGTTGGCACTCAGCACCACCAGCTCACAGCGCCTCAGCAGATCCGCCAGTGAATTGGCGCGGCGCCCGCCTTCGTGGGCATGCGATCCCATCCTCTCCACGGAGGCAACATGTTGAGGATCCATTCCGTCGAGAGCGGATTGAGGAAAGGCTCCGAGAAGATCTCGTCCTGGGCGTGGAGCGAGCAGGAGATTGTCTTCATCCCTTTGCTGCATGGCGCAGTTGTAAGCAAGGGATGCCGGATAAAGGCCCACGCTGTAGAACCCCACCTTGCCCCGCTCCAACTCCCAGACCCGTTGACGGACCTGATCACGATCCAGGCTGCGCGGGAAGAAGCCGTTGGATTGCATTTGCTCAGAAAAGCTGAGACTCATTGCCGCAACCGGATGGGTGTGAGTGGATCGTGGTCGTGCTTCCAGTCTGCTTCACGAGTTCGACCCGCCCGATCGTCCCTTGATCGCTCACTGCTGGGAGGCTGTTGATGGTGCTACGCAGGCCCACTCGGCCTCTTCGCTTCTGCTGTACCCAGAGATCGCGCCCATGCTCGCCCTGCCTACCGGCGTGTAATGGGTCTGAAGTGATTGGCGATCCAGGTCGTGCATGGGATGGTGATCACCATCGCTGGCATGACAGAACACTGATGGATCTTGACGCTTTGCATCAGGAGCTGGTCTCCAGCCCAGATCTGTTGATTGTTCAAGACCTCGATGGTGTCTGCATGCCCTTAGTGCGGGATCCACTTACCCGCCAGCTGCCGGCGGACTACGTGAAGGCCGCGTCGCGCTTGCGTGGCAGTTTCTCGGTGCTGACCAATGGTGAGCACGAAGGTCGACGCGGCGTGAATCGCCTCGTTGAGCAGGGGTTGGATGATCCTGGTCAGGCGCGGCGGGATGGCTTGTATCTCCCAGGGTTGGCGGCCGGTGGTGTTCAGCTCCAAGACGAATTTGGTTGCCTGTCCCACCCAGGGGTCAGCGATGAAGAAATGGCGTTTCTCGCCGCAGTTCCGGAGCATCTGGCAACCCTGCTCGCTCAGGTTTTGCCGGATCGGATGCCCGAGCTCAGCCGTGATGAGCTTCACACCGAAATTGATCGCGCCATTCTCGACATGCAGGTGGCACCAACGATCAATCTCAACAGCCTTTATTCCAGGGTTCCTGGAAACGTGCTTCGTCAGCGTTCGCTGCAGGCGATGTTGGAAAGCGTGATGCAGGAGTTGATGGCGATGGCTGCGGACCAGGGGTTGTCGGAGTCATTCTTCCTTCATGTCGCTCCGAACTTGGGCCGTGATGCGCAAGGGAAAGAGCGTTTGAAACCCGCAACGCAGGGTGATGTCGGCAGTACGGATATTCAATTCATGCTGCGTGGTTCGATCAAGGAGGTGGGATTGCTCGTGTTGATCAATCGCCATATTGCCGCTCGCACGGGCACAGCCCCGTTGGGGGATCACTTCAACGTCCGCACCGCACCTCACGACCACAACTCCCTAATCGAACTCTGCAAGGAGCGAATCCCTCGCGATCAGATGCCCCATCTGGTTGGCGTCGGTGACACGGTCACATCCACACCTTGCTCATCCGGTGAAGGGTGGTTGAGAGGCGGAAGTGATCGAGGCTTCCTCACGCTTCTCCAGGAACTGGGAGAGACCTTCGGACAATCCAATCGTGTGGTGCTTGTTGACAGCAGTGGCGGTGAAGTGGATCGACCATCATTCTCGGATGGAACGTTCGAAGGAATTAGTGACCCGGACGATCCGCTCCAATTTGACGTCTGCATCCCGGGAGGCCCAAATCAATATGTGGCGTGGTTCATCGAGATGGCGCAAGCACGAAGCATGGCGTGCCTAGGCCGTTGATGTCGGCAGAATCAACATCAGCTGCTTCCTCAAAGCTGGTCACGTCAACGCCACCGTTCAATTCTGAATCGTTGTCTTTTCCCCCGCTTCGTCGTCAGCGTTTGTCGACCCTGCAGGTGAATCTGGGATATCGCTGCAACCAGTCCTGCAGTCATTGTCATGTGAATGCAGGCCCCTGGCGTCAGGAAATGATGGCCCCGGACTTGATTGAGCTGATTCCTGAGGTGCTTGCAGCTCAGAATTTGGCCTGCTTGGACCTGACCGGTGGGGCTCCGGAACTTCACCCTCAGTTCCGGTGGCTTGTTGCCGCCGCGCGTGCTTTGGGCGTGACCGTGATTGATCGCTGCAATCTGACGATTCTCAGCGAACCCGGCCAAGAGGATCTGGCTCGTTTTCTTGCTGATGAAGGTGTTCGTGTTGTGGCATCACTGCCCTGTTATGAGCAGGAACGCGTGGACCAGCAGCGTGGACAGGGGGTATATGAACGCAGTATCGCCGGGCTCAAGCTGTTGAATCAGCTTGGCTATGCCCAGCCTGGTTCCTCGCTGGAGCTGGATTTGGTGTTCAATCCGTTGGGCCCTGCACTGCCTCCCCCGCAAGCGGCGTTGGAGAAGCAGTATCGAGAGGCTTTGCTGCAGTCCCATGGGATTCGCTTCTCCCATCTGCTCACAATCACCAACATGCCGATCCAGCGCTTTGCGAGGGATCTCCAGCATCAGGGTGCTCTGGAGAATTACATGTCGACCCTCAAGTCAGCTCATCGTTCCGACAACCTGAGTCAAGTGATGTGCCGGAGTTTGATCAGCGTCAATTGGACAGGCTCACTCTTCGACTGTGATTTCAATCAGCAACTCGATCTACCGACCGCTGGAACCGCTCGTCAACTGATCGATCTGCTCCATACCGAAGATGGATTGATCGAGCAGCCCATCGCTGTGGCTGATCACTGTTTTGGTTGCACTGCTGGAGGTGGTTCCTCCTGCGGGGGTGCCCTCAGCTCTGGGTGACCATCGTGGTGGCTGGGGTGAACAGGAACACCAGCTCACCCAACCGATACTCCTGTCCGTCAAGGGCGCGAACGCCACCTGAAACGAAATCAGCAGTCCGTTGAGCTGTAATGGCGTCCATGTGGCTCAGATCAAGCACCACGCTCTGTTGTCCACGCACCGCCAAGACGGCTGACATGCCTTCATCGATGGAATGAGGACAGATCAGCGTGAACGTGTGCGAACCGTTGGCAGCTTGAGGATTCATCAATGACAGCCTGCCAATCTTTGAGTCCGGCTGCACAAAGCGTCATCATGCGCCCATGACTGAACCTGCAACACCTGATCCCTCACCAGCGCACTGCGGTAGTAAGCCCAAGCGTTTTGCGGTTGGGATTGCTCCACTAGGAACGGTCTCCATCGGCATCGTCCCGATGGGCGTCATCTGCATTGGTGTGGTGCCCATGGGCGTGGTTTCTATCGGTGTGGTCGCGATGGGAGTGATCAACCTGGCCATCGTCGGAATGGGGTTGTTGGCGGTTGGTGTCAACACAATGGGTGTCTGGACAGCCGGTCCGATGAGCATGGGTCTCGTCCGTTTGGGTGGACAGGGCCAAGGTCATGACCACAGCTCCCATCAGGGTTCAGTCCGATCAGAGGATCCACGCTTCTTGGCCTACCCCACCCGCGCTGAAGCGGAGTCGCAGGCGAAGTTGATTGGCTGTGAAGGTGTGCATCAGATGGGCAGTCACTGGATGGCATGCTCAGAACATCCAGCAGACCATCGCTAGAACCTCAACGGCAATCTCGACAGATGCCCCGCACATTCAGGCTGGAATCAATCAGTTCGAAATCGAATTGACCACAGGCGTCACGACCGGCTTGAAGCACCGCCTCGCTTTCGAACTCTTCTGTTCGACCGCAGCGGACGCACACCAGGTGGTGGTGATGGATGTGCTCCGCGTCAGCCAGTTCAAATCGACTGCCTCCCTCGCGCAGCTCCAGCTCCTGCAGGAAGTCCATCTCCACCAGCAACCGCAGTGTCCGGTAGATAGTGGCCAGCGACACCTTCGATTGTTGATCCACCAATTGGCGATGGACCTCTTCTGCACTGAGGTGACTGCCACTGCCAATCTGTTCGAACAGATCTAGAACCAACCGACGCTGTGGGGTCATGCGTCTACCGTCTTGGTGCAGACCCTTTTTCAGGGTTCCATTCGCTTCAGCCGGTGAGCTTGCTGGCGACATGGAGAGCGGAAGCATCGTTTCTCAATAGTAAGCACTATTGAGACTGAGGAACAGGGGGGTGTGGTCCAGAGGAGGCGCATGGTCGGGTGGACGATCACCGGAGGCAATGAAAAGTGAACCCGATAAAATGAGCAGATTCTTCGATGAGTTGAGTGTCAGTCCCCTGGTCCGTGACGATGCGCTTCATCGCAAGCGGGCTCTTTCTGATCGCTCATGGTCTGCTGGTGTTAGAGCACATTGCATTGGGGACAGCCCTTCACGGTGTCGCTGAAGTGTTTCTGGCCCCCTGGGCTCTGCGGCATCGAGCCTGGGATCTGATCGTCATCGGTTTGATTTTCTGTATTTTCGATTTGTGGGGCACTCTTCGCTTGATCAACGTGATTGGTTGATCGGAAGTGTCTCCATCCACCAGCGGTATACACGTCCAGCATGTGCTGGATGATTGGAGGGAATGGTGACGACGATCAACTTTTGATTGTTCAGCCGATAGTCATATCGACAGAAACCAACCCCGGTTCCGGAGCAAGAAGCCAATGACGACAGGCTGTTCCCAGCGAGCACATATTCAAAAGGCTGGGCTTGATCCTCTGGGTCAGGTTCCCAACCCGAAGCTGTCAGTGTCTGATCAGCGTGGAGAATCGACTGACCTTGCTTGAGGTCGGGTGACAGCGTCTCGGCAGTGGCTGCAGTGATCAGGCTGGTGAACGCAAGTCCGAAGAAGACCAGGAAGCAACGCATGCCAGTGGAAATCGCACTTCAGGCATAGCCATGGCGCAGCGATTGGGGCCACAGCTCAGATCTGCTCGTCTTCCGCTACACGGGCTCCCACCACAAGAGCTGCAAGGAAAGGAAGGATGGCAAAAGCAGTGAGGATTTCCATGGTGTCTAAGCGATAAGAGATCATCACGGTTTCATCCAACGTTGTGCCGTTGCAACTGTTACTGCTCAGACTGTCGTTTGCTGCGGTGGCTGAGTTGTTGGTCACTGGATTCGTACCTGACATGTTGCTCAAACAGACATTGAAATTGGATCAGCGATTTGACTTCCGCGTGAAATTAATCCACTGATTCACATTGGTTCCCACTGACCACATAAGGCGCACGGGCTTCCGGACAAGCGTTTTGATGTGTTTTGTTGCTTCCAATGACTCACTGAATCAGTTGTCTCACCGTTGCAGCCTTTTGCTGTGCGCTAAACGGTCACACTTGGTGCTCTGAGACAAATCTGTTGTTCACCTATGAATTTTGCCTTAACGTTGATTTGATCGTTGTGATCCTGATCGCTGGAGTGCTAGGTGGCTAATCCAACAAAAAAGCGACAAAACCGACACGAACAACTGATTCTGTCAGCGCAATTGGCACTTGGGGCTTTATTGGCTTACTCGGTTGGCTTTCGTTTTACTGCTTTATTTCCTGACTATTTACCGAAGATCGGTGGTTTATGGTCTGCCATCTCAGTGGTTGTTGTGATTCAGGCAACTCGGCGTGAAACCACCAGCTCTGCGTTTCTTAGGATTGTCGGTTCCGCTATTGGTGCTTTGGTCAGTGGTCTTTATCTCACATTGTTCAAATTCAGTGCCATCGGGCTTGGGTTGTCTGTTCTCATCACAGGACTGATCTGCACAAGTTTGAATCGTCCAAATTTCAGCCGACTGTCAGCCATCACTGTTCTTGTTGTGATGGTGACAGCAAGTTTGGATTCAGCACTGAATCCCATGGTCAATGCCCTGCTTCGATTGGCTGAGTCATGCATTGGTTCAATGATTGCCTTTGGTGTCGTCGTTCTTTGGCCACAGCATTGGGGGCGCCGTTCGATCGAGCCTTAAGAGTGATGTGACTGTCTCCTATGTCCTTGATTGAGAGTCTCAGATGCCATCAAAGCCAAGAAATCGTGTCGGAGAAGTCTATGGACGTCTCACTGTTGTGAGGTCGTCTGAACGCAGAACCAAGAGTGGAAATGCGTATTGGTGGTGTCGTTGTGTTTGTGGTCGAGAAAGAGAAGTTCCGAGTGATAAGCTTTCGCACAACACAACTCGACGAAAGCCAGTGGTGACGGCTTGTCTCGAATGTTCAAAAGAATTGCAGGTTGAAGGCGTCTACGCGAAGAATGATCGCGAGGAAGTTGAACGACGCAATCAGGCTAAAGAGAATCGAGAACGGCTGATCGGCCAAGTGCCTGATGCCTGGTTGAGGATGCCATTCACCGATGCTCATGCTCGAGAGTTGGGAGAACTTCACTTCTTCCGGGGGACTCGTTGTCTTCGCAATCATCTGGCTCCTTATCGAATCAACGGAGGATGTTTAGCCTGTGCTGGGCAGGTTCCTTCTGCGTTGGTGAATCCGCCTGCTAAAGAGTGAAGCGACCGTTTTGAGTTGATCCAAGCTCATTGCAAAGAATATTTTACCCAAAGGGTCAAAGCGTCGTGATCATCAGAAGCAACGGTTGCCGTTTTTATGACCATCTGATCATCTCAACGCTCGTTCATGATCCACGATCTCAGACTCTTTGGACCCAGCAATGCCAGGAGGAGAAGAAAGTACAACTGATTCAATCATTCCTGGTCTTTCTAGTGTCAATTCCCACGGGTTGTCAGGAATGAAACAAATCAATCCTTGATTTAATCAAAAGAATGACGAATGGAGCTCGATTCGGGCTACTTCCGAGAAGGATCGTTGCATAAGCTGGCGCTCGTTGATGGTTGCCAATTCAACTTATTACGCCGGAGCGATGGTCTTGTCATTCATTGCCATTGAGTGTGTGCCACTGAGAAGATTCTCGAGAAGTGGCGATTAGTGGGCAGATTTTGTTTTCCAGATTGAAAGGATAAATGCGTTTTATATGCCATTATCGATTGCCAAAAAGCCTCAGGTATTGATCGTCAGTCGATGATCTTTTCACTGATTAGAATTTCCGCAATTCCCGCTGTCCAGCTGAACTTGTTCCTGTTGAAGTTGGTGCTGACGGAGCACTTGGTACCACTCCTTCGTTGGAGTTGTTCACGCAGTCCTTCGGCTCTTTGATGGCTAAAACAATCACAGCCATCGACAGCAGAGCTACGGCAATCGAGTGGATCGGTGCCCGAAATGTTTTGTTCATACTGCCATTTTGCAGCGAGCTTTCTCAGGATGTCTTGGAGTGGCGGATCTCGATGGTTCCCTTCAAGCACCCTGGGAATTGGCGTGCCTGATGTCAACTCGCCTTTTTTTTCATCCACCCCAAAAGCATCTCCACCACTTCACCTCTGCTGTTGGTGCCCCACTCACGCTGTCGCTTGTCCAGCACCGCCACTAGTTCAGGGCTGAGTTCAACCGTGTTGTCCTGTTCGTCGCGAGACTTCATGGTCATTAATCAACACCGAGCTTTTTTAGCTCTGGTCAGATCATTTGTCCTGTGTTGGCCCTTGTTGTGATTGCGTCAAGCCCATGGATGGGCGCATCCAACGCAGCATGTTGAGCGTCACAGCGCCAGATGGGCAAAGATTCAGCTGGCTGATGCCAGCGGATCGGGGATCACATCCGTGGGTGCTTCGAATGTCCCTTTGAGGACAAACTCAAGTCGCAGCTTCAAGAAGGTAATGAATTTGGCGTCAGTGGAAACCACCGCTGCAGCAGGCTGGGGCAGTTGGCCTTTGATGTCAGACAGGCTTGGGCTGTCAAGAAACACGGGCTGCCGAACCAGCCAGAAGTCAATGTCCTTGTTCTCTTCGGCGTAGTGGCGACGGCGTTCTTTGAGAACCTCCTCAAGCGGCTCCTCTTGGGTCAGAAAGCGCTCGCTTGCAGCAACGAAGTGGTACACGGTCATGGCGCTCAGCTTCCAAACAAGGGCTCACGCCGGGGATTCTGTACCAAAGCGCGCATTTCACTCACAGCAGCTTTCAAGCCGACGGCTAACGCCCTGGCAATGATGGTGTGACCGATGTTCAACTCCTCCATCCCCTCAATGGCCGCGATGGGCTCCACGTTCTGGTAGGTGAGGCCATGCCCGGCGTTCACTCTCAGCCCCATCGATCGAGCCCACGCCGTGGCCTCCGTCAGCCTGGCGAGTTCCTGCGGTTGATGTTGCCAGTCAGCTTCCGCATAAGTGCCTGTGTGGAGTTCAACCCAACGCGCCCCTGAGTCTGCACAGGCTTTGAGTTGAGCTGGATCGGGATCAACGAACAGGCTGACGGGAATACCAGCAGCCTGCAGCCGCTGAATCATGTCGCTCAGCGTTCCCTGCTGCATTGCCACATCGAGGCCGCCTTCGGTGGTGACCTCTTCGCGCCGTTCCGGCACAAGCGTCACCATGTCGGGTTGGATCCGCAGGGCAATGGAGACCATCTCCTCTGTTGCAGCCATCTCCAGGTTTAAACGGCTTCGAACCGTTTGCCTTAACAGTTCAACGTCCCTGTCTTGGATGTGGCGCCGATCTTCACGTAGGTGAACGGTGATTCCATCAGCTCCACCCAGTTCCGCCAAGAGGGCCATTGGAACTGGATCAGGTTCAACGGTGCGCCGGGCTTGGCGCACGTTGGCAATGTGGTCAATATTCACCCCAAGGCTGGCCACAACACGGTCTCAACGAAGCTCGAATCCTATTCAGCTCAACCCGTGTGACGGCCGAAGGATCAACTGCCCAGCCGAACGGATTCAGTCGGATTCTCACCAGTACTTTCTAGGAAGTGGAAGTTCGGACCAAGGCGGTGTCCAGCACCCTGGCGACACGTGCATCAGCTCTTGAAACGGATATCAATCCGTTTTGGGCACCCTTGGCCATGATCCTCACCCAAGACGTGGCCCTGCATTACCTGCGTGGCCGCACGGTGCTTGGTGCTGAAAATCTTCCCAAACAAGGCCCCGTCCTTCTGGCGCCCACCCATCGAGCCCGTTGGGACGCGCTGATGATCCCGATGGCCGCTGGTCGTCGTGTGACGGGTCGTGATTGCCGCTTCATGGTCACCCGCACCGAGATGTCAGGCCTGCAGGGATGGTTTCTGCACCGGCTTGGTTGCTTTGCTGTTGATCAACAGAAACCGTCGTTGACCACCCTGCGTTTCGCGTTGGATTTGCTTGAAAGTGGCCAACAACTGGTGGTGTTCCCTGAAGGCCGGATCAACCGCACAGATGATCCGATCAAACTCGAACAGGGTTTGGTGCGTCTTGCGCAGCTGGCGCATCGACATGGCGTGAATGTGCAAGTTGTTCCAGTGGGACTTGCCTACAACCCAGCCCGACCTGGTCCTCGCAGTCGTTCGGCCATTTGCTTCGCTCCTGCACTGTCGGTTCAAGGAAAAGGCAAAGACGAAACTCTTCGTTTTAACCATGAACTGGCCGCCAGCATGCATACGGCTGAACAAGCGGCCCGGGAATGTATCGATCGACCACTCCATTGCACGTAAAGTCCGCGCAATGAAACCTGGTTCCATGCGTTCACGCCTCTTCTGTTCAGCGTTAGCCCTGACGGCAGGCTTGATCGCCAGTCCAGCCATGGCTCAGTCGGCGTCAGAGTCCCCCAGTGCAGCCACCAAGGTTCTGGCGTCAAGCGGTTCTGGTTTCAACGTTTCAGCTGTTGAGTCTCTGATCGAGCGCGGTGACGCCGCTGTGGCAGCAGGCAACCTTGCGCAAGCCAAAAAGGATTACGACAACGCCAGAACAGCTTCTAAGCAATTGCTGGCGTTTTATCGCGATCTGTCCGGCGCGTTCCGTGGCCTTGATGCCCGAATTCCTCGCGAGATGGACACCAAAGGACGCGAAGCGCTCGTGCTTCTGGCCCAGACCAATCTTCGTCTTGCAGCCCTGTTCCGCCGCCAAGGTCAGCCGGAAATCGCTGTTCCGGTACTGGTGGAGGTTGTTCGTCTGATGACTCCCGCTAAGCCGGAAGGTCAAAAGGCCTATCAGAGCTTGATCGAACTTGGATTCGTCGAAACCCCATACCGTGGGGCCAGTGCTCTGGAGTGATGCCAGCCGGCATCTGCCTCCATCTGCCAGCATCGGGTCAGTTCACTCCATGAGTTCATGGTCCAGCCGGACGCCGTCTGCTCCGCGATCCGTCGTGCCATTCCCGACGCTCAAGTGAGCGTTGAGGACCTCACCGGTGGCGGTGACCACCTCCAGGTCAGTGTGGTCTCTACGGCATTTGATGGTCTGAACAAAATCCGTCAGCACCAGTTGGTGTATCGGGCTCTGAAGGAAGAGCTTGCTTCGGAAGCCATTCATGCCTTGGCGTTAAACACTTCCACACCTTCCTAAATTTTCCAACCCTGAAATTTTCAAAAATGGACACTCAGACGCAAACCCGAATCGAAAGCCTAATTAAGTCGAGCCCGGTCTTCGTTTTCATGAAGGGGACCAAGCTGATGCCGCAATGTGGATTTTCAAACAATGTGGTGCAGATCCTCAATGCATTGGGTGTGAGTTTTGAAACCTTTGATGTTCTCTCCGACATGGAGATTCGCCAAGGTATTAAAGAGTTTTCAGATTGGCCAACAATCCCTCAGGTTTATGTGCAGGGAGAATTCATGGGTGGCTCTGACATCTTGATTGAGATGTACAACGACGGTACTCTCAAAGAAAAGCTGGACATCGCTCTTGCAAGCTGATCCCTGAATCCAAGAATGTCTTGACGACCTCGATGTAGTCAGCATTATTATCGATGTAGGTTTTGTGACCTGCATCGAGCAACACTTTGAGTTGTGCGTTGGTCCCAATTTGATCCCTTGCTTCTTGCAGAGTTCTTGGTGTTGCTGTGTCATATTCACCGCAAATCAAGAGGGTCGGAATTGAAATTTGGTTGAGGCTTGGAAAAAAGTCGAGATTTCCAAGTACACCCGAATGCTCAAATTCACTAGATCCCCACATCTGATTGTAGAGAGTTGTGTTGGATCGCCTACGTTCAGCAAGCAGTGTGTTGATGAATTGATTGTTTCTTGAAAAATGTCGACGTTCAAACTCAGCATCGATATCAGCAACCTTTCCCAAATCAGATTTAATTTTGTCTACCAACGCGTTGCAGTCTTCAATCCATCGTCGTGTCGACAACAGTGGCGATGAGAGCACCAAGGCACTGACGCGCTCTGGATGATTCAGACAAAACTGCGTCATCACGCTTCCACCCCAGGAGTGACCCAGGAGTGAGGTGCGTTCAATCTCGAGCCGATTGAGAATCTGTAATGGCTCAAAAGCAAACCGCTCCAGTGTTCTTTGCTCAGGCAGCAGTTCTGCTGGGGATGAGAACGATCCGAGTTGGTCGTAAAAGATCAAAGGCCTTTGGTCTGCCAGTGCGTGCAAAGCGTCATAGAGACCGACGCTGGAACCACCAGGTCCTCCGTGGGTCACCAGCAGGGGTGTTCGTGTCCGTTCTGGCTCCCCATGGGGTTGGTAGAGGCGAATCTCAACATCACCGCCCTGAACTGGGATGCGCTGAACCTGTTCGAGCGAATGGCGATTGATGGCCATGCCGAGACCAGGTCTTAGTACTGATTGGGATGTTGATACAAGGTTCTGACATCTCCTTCCGGGCCAATGAAGCTCGATGGATCAAGAATCCAACGCTCAATCAACATCTCCAACTTGGTCATCTCTCTTGGATCGAGATCCCCAGACCGACGCAATGCATGCAGATAGCCGTCTGCGTAGAGCCGAAGTTCTGACGGACCGTGGTAGCGAGTGGTCAACTCCTGACAGGCATCACACAGAGCCTGGAAGTGACGAATTGCTTCCGGGTGCTGAAGGGATGTCATCTTTGTTGAGGACGGCAGCCTCTGCTACCAGCGTGCCAGAAGAATGGCTCTAGCCTAAAGCGGTTTTCAAACGCTGTGTGACCTCTTCCTCCCACGATCTTCTCGTTCATGGATCCGGTCAGGCTCCAGTGCAGCAGCAAAGCACGGCTTCACTCGCTGCACGTGAACCGGCACGGATTCTTGTGGTCGAACCCCACCCGACCCTACGAACGGTGCTCGTTCAGCGCCTTCGCCAAGATGGTCATCTCACGGCTGCCGTTTCATCCTGCGAAGAAGCGCTTGAGCTTTGTCAAGAACAAGCTCCAGACCTGTTGGTGAGCGCTGAGTTGCTTGAACACAGCTCAGCCCTCAGGCTGGGTCAGCAATTGCGTTGCCCCGTGATTGTTCTGACAGCAAGAAGCGGAGCTGAACCGGTCGTTGGCCTCCTGGACGATGGAGCCGATGACGTTCTCCGCAAGCCGTTTGGTCTAGAAGAGCTTGCAGCCCGTTGTCGCACGCTTCTCAAGCGCGGGCGGAGTGGCCTGCAGGAGCGCGTGACTGTGGGGCCCCTGGAAGTGCATCTGCTGCTTCGACAAGTCACGTTGCGAGAGCAGCCCGTTGAACTCAGCCCCCGCGAATTCGCCTTGCTTTGTGCCCTCTTGATGCCGCCGGGGATGGTGCGCAGTCGTCAAGAACTGCTCCGCATGGCGTGGCCTCCGTTCAGTGGTGGACCCCGATCTGTGGATACCCAAGTGCTGACGCTGCGTCGCAAGCTCGAGCAGGCTGGCCTCGGTGAAGGTGGCGGAATCACCACAGTCCGCCAGCAGGGCTATCGATTCAGCCTCGACAATTTGCCGGAGTAGCGGATCTTTTGCTGCCTCCTGCTGGGTGAGGCAGGACCTGATGAGGATTGGTCTCTCGGGATGACACCTCATCCGCTTCCGATTGGTCTTGTTGTCGCGGATCAAGTTCAACCCGCGCCCGTTCATCACCATCAACGGAGGTTGAGGCAGTGGCTCGCCATGTACTTGCCATGCCCGATGACCACGGCTAGAACAAATGTATTGGCAATGGAGTGATGCTCGCTCAGTCTTTTTCAGGCAACCCGGCGCCGGAACCTGTCTTTCTGAATGTCAGGCCAGGTCAGCTGGTGATTGTCCAGAACGAGGCCACGCCTGGGTCTCAGTGCAGTCAAGATTGGTGGATGGGCCAGGTTCTCCATTGCACGGGTGGCGCGAGAAACCCCAACAACCACAACCTTTTCCAGATCATCGACGTTGACGACGGGATGATCCGCTGGGTGAACGCTGATCTCGTCAGCCATATCCTGCACAGCCTTGATGGGCTGCATGAGCGCAAGCACGCAATCGATGACTGAGCAGGTGTTGTATCCAGCATTGGCTTGATCAGCCTGGAACGCCCATGGGAATCACCAACCATCTCTGCTGAAGGGCTATCGCAACGGCCACTTCGATCACGAACATTGCCAAGGAGAGACTGAACAACAACTGATACGTCCAAGGAGGTGTCAGCCGTCCAATCGATGCCGTGTCAAGACCTGTTTGCAGCTGAACAATCGACAGGAATCGATCAAATCGTTCCAGTCGCTGTGGAAGCAGTCGGTGGCCATGTCCCACAGTTTTGATGTAGTAAACAGTTCCTCCCTGGCTGGTGCCGACAGGCACCAAGCGTTTGACGTCTTTCCATGGCAGCGACCAGCCACGACGCAGCAGCCAACGGCACCAATCAGGATGCCCCACTTGAATCCCTGATTGATCAACTGAGACCTGTTCGCTGAGCATGGCCAACACCAAGGCCAAACCAACGGGGGCTGCAATCCAAAGCAGGGGCTGCAGATCCTCAGGGGCCATCAGGGGTAAAGGGAACACCAGGGCTAGATATACACAGACCAAGGTTCCACGAATCAATGGTGAAAGTTGAAATCGTTCTCGCACAGATTCGTTCATGGATTAGCGATCCTCCGGGGAGCCTGGTTGAGGCTCGATCACCTCATTCGGCCGGTAGTCGCCATTGAAAACTTCGGCTTCTCGACCTTTCCAAAATTCACCGAGACGCATCAGATCGGCATGCGCTTCCTGCAAAGCTCGAAGGTATTGCTCCGGTGGCATCTGATCGCGTGACTCTTTGAGCTTGGTGAGGCGGAGCATCTGTAGCATCCAGGGCTTGCTCAGCTCGCCACGACTTTCCAGGTAGCGGGCTAGATCAGCAGAACTGGGTTGCGGTGCCGAAGCCATCACGTTCAATCTGACGTCGAAACCTTAAACAGACCAGTTGCCAGGATGCGATGTCCGCTTAGGCCGGAAGCGCCCAGGCGTTGAGGCCGAGATCAGCTCCAATCCGGTGGCTGCATGCATAACCACTGAAGGCAACAGCATTGAGGCCTTGACCGGGGAAACAAGAGTCACCAACGCAATACAAACCGCTTAAACCAGTTCGATTGAATGGCATGGGCAGTAGTCCGGGCAATTGCGAAGCCGGGATCGGTCCATAGGTTCCACCCATCCGGCCAAGGAAACGGCGGTGTGTGCGTGGTGTCCCAATTTCCTGGAGCTCAATCGCGTCTCCAAGACCCGGAAGGATGGCTTCAAGGCGTTTGACCAAACGCGCAGCATCCTGTTCTTTTTTGCGCTTGTAGTCCCTCGGTGACAACTTTGACCATGGCTGGATGTCACTCATCGTGAAGGTGTGAACGATGTGCCGGCCTTCAGGTGCAAGCGAAGGATCGAGCAACGTCGGAATCGACACGAAGATCACCCCCTGCTCAGCTTCAAGATTGTCCCAGTCCTCAAGCAGCAAGTGGTGACAGTGGAACCCGTCAGGAATGACATCGGCACGTACACCCAGATGGAGTGAAAGAAACGAGCTCGATGGTTGGTAGCGCTTGCGCCAAGTGGATTCAGCTTTGGGGGTGTGTTCGCGGTTGACCAGGGTGCGTTGGGGAGAGCCTTCTCCGGCAAAGGTGTCCCAGCGGGTGGCATTGCTAACGATGCGCTTTGCCTGGATGGTGTCTCCGTCGGCGAGCCGTACACCAACAGCCCTTCCGTTCTCCACGAGTACGTCAGTGACACGGGATCCGTAGCGAATTGATCCGCCGTGAGCTTCCAGCCCTGCAACCAACTTCTCAGCGATTTTGCCGACACCGCCCTTTGGATAATTGATTCCACCGGCGTGGCGATCTGAGAAGACCATGCCGGCATTGATCATCGGCGTTCTATTAGCCGGCATCACAGACCAACAGAAACACTCCATATCGATCAAGCGCAGCAGCTCCTGATCACGGATGTGTTTGCGTGCCACATCGCCAACATTGAATGGCAACCATCGCGCCAGGCCGAGGCAGGCGAGCGGAGCTTTGAAGAACACTTTGGCGAGATAAGCCGGATCTTCTAGTGACAGCAAAGGCATGGCATCCAAACAGCGGAAGACCTGCCAGCAGGTGTTGTAGAAAGCTCGAATGCCAACGGCTTCATGAGGAAATTGATCGCTCATGCGGGCGATAAAGCCGTCGTAATCCCGATCCACAGCCATGGTGAGCCCATTGGGCAAGTGGTATTCCAGTTGCACAGGATCAGGAATGGTTTCACACGACTGCCCCACATCCGCAAGCGCGCGCGTAAGCAGGTTGGTGTGGCCATGCTCGCCGAAGCCAAAGATCATTGAAGCGCCGACATCAAACGTGAAGCCATCGCGCTTGAAGCTGCCTCCGGAACCTCCAGGGATCAGATAGCGCTCGAGAACCAGCGTCTTGGCCCCTTTGGCGGCCAATTGGGAGGCGGTGACCAGTCCTCCAATTCCGGACCCGATCACGATCACATCCCATTCAGGGTTCGCACTCACGGTCACGCGTCAGCTCTATCTGAGCTTCAAACCCTAGGAGGCCCCAGCAGCTGTGATGGGCGGTGTTGCCGTCAGGATCTCTTCTTCCGCTGATGCGCCTGCAGCCTGACTCAGGGCCGAGGTGAATCCTCGAAGAGGCTCTCGCAATACCACCAGCACAAGGAGTGAATCAGTGCACTGACAAGAACGCCGATCTGGAGAGAGCGACGCTCAATCCAACGATCCTCAAACCGGACAGGCGACAAGAGCGGAATTGTGCTGGTCCGCGGCTAACTGAAGATCCTGCAGCGCTCTATCCCGATAAGCCCCATAGCGACGCCTCTTATCGCGAATGCGTTCCGGCAACGCGGGTAGGAGGCCGAAATTTGGAGGCATTGGTTGAAACTTGCCAGATGGTGCTTCGCTAATGAAATGGGTCAATGCGCCAATCATGCAGGTCGGTGGAAGGTCGATGGTTGCTTGACCCTTGGCCAGCCGCGCAGCATTGGTGCCAGCCAGCCAGCCACCAGCAACAGCTGCGGCGTACCCCTCGGTGCCTGTGATCTGTCCGGCAGCAAGCAGACGTTCTCGACGCCTGAACTGAAGCGTTGGCTGCAGCAGTTCTGGAGCTTCCAGAAACGTGTTGCGATGCATCACTCCAAAGCGAACAAACTCTGCCTGTTCAAGGCCTGGAATCATGCGGAGCACACGCTTCTGCTCTCCCCACTTGAGATTCGTCTGAAAACCCACAAGGTTCCAAAGACGACCGTCCTTGTCTTCCTGCCGTAACTGAACGACGGCGTAGGCACGCTTGGCTCGCCGAACATCACGATCATTGACGTCACCCCAGCGTGGATCCCACAAGCCAATCGGTTTGAGCGGTCCGTACCGCATCGTGTCCTCACCGCGTCGGGCGAGTTCTTCGATCGGTAAGCATCCCTCGAAGAACGTGGCGTTGTCCTTCTCGAAATCCTTCAGTTCAGCTTGCTCAGCAGCAAGCAGTGCATCACGGAACGCGTGATACTCAGCCTCATTCATCGGGCAATTGATGTAGTCCGCATCGCCTTTGTCGTATCGACTGGCGCGGAATGCCCTTTCCATGTCAATGGTTTCACCATCAACGATTGGGCTGGCTGCATCGAAGAAATGACAGTCATCACGACCTGTGAAGGCACGCAGGTCTTCGGCAAGGGTTTCACTCGTGAGCGGTCCAGTAGCCAGCACCGTGATCTGATCCGACTCCGGCAAAGTCATCTGTTCACGCCTTTCGACGGTCACAAGCGGGTGCTGCTCGAGAGCCAAGGTGAGGGCAGCGCTGTAACGCCCGCGGTCTACAGCCAAAGCGCCTCCAGCTGGAACAGCGTGTGCGTCAGCAGTCGTGATGACTAGAGACCCCAGGCGTCGTAACTCCTCCTGAAGCAAGCCAGCGGCTCGATCGCTGCTTAAGGCCCCAAAGCTATTGCTGCAGACCAACTCTGCAAATTCACTGCTGTGATGTGCCGGTGATCGCCTCAGTGGGCGCATCTCGACAAGACGAACACGCACTCCAGATTGTGCGACTTGCCACGCTGCTTCAGTGCCAGCAAGACCGGCACCGATAACAACAACGGAAGCTTCGTCCAAAGCGAGCAATGACAATCAATCTCAACCCTATCGATCGGTCGAGACAGAGACCTGAATTCAGGCGCGGCTGCGCTTCAGCATCATTTGAAGCTGGCCCACAGCAGCCCTGCTGATGTTGAAGGCTGCCCAGCCCAGTGCCAGAAGGATGGGGGATGCCACGAGGACGAGCCGAAGATCCATGGTTTGTGGGGTTGGTGGGGTGATCTTAAAGACTGCGAGCACCGCTCACGACGGTCAGGGTCAGACCGTTTGGTTTTGCAGCAATTTTGACCAAGCTTCAGCCAATTCGGCGTAGTGCGCTGCATGGGCGCGCTGGTGATTCACGTCTTGGTCTGTGAGAACCCTTTTCACTGTTGCTGGTACCCCAGCAACGAGTGAACGAGGAGGAACATCGCGGGTCACGACAGCGCCAGCCGCAACGAGGGATCCTTCCCCGACCGTGACGCCATTCAGCACAACCGCGCCGATCCCCACGAGGCAACCGTCTCGCAACGTGCATCCGTGCACCACAGCACGATGACCAACAGTGACATCAGAGCCAATCAGCACAGGTTGGCCAGGATCGCCATGCAGTACTGCCCCGTCTTGCACGTTGCTGCGTGGACCAATCTTGATAGGAGCCATGTCTGCTCTGGCAACTGCTGTTGGCCAAAGGCTGGATCCTGCCGCCATCTGCACGTCGCCCATGACAACAGCGGAATCCGCTATCCAAGCCGTGGGATCGATGCGCGGTGTTGCGGTCAAAAACCCGGCTCGCGCTGGTGGAACGGTCATGGGAAGGACGGACCTTGACTGCAGAAGAGGATCCAAGGGAGGGCTGACAACCCTGCGGGACCAATCCCCGATGATCACTGGAATTGAACAGTGTGATGCCCGACACGCTTAATCAGTTCAAAAACTTTCATTTCGCTGGATGTCACCCCTAGCAGCAAGCCGAGGAAAACCGTCGGGAGGGCCTTCCAAAGGAGTGTCGAGCATCGGCGCCAAATCATTCAGTGAGGATTCACTTGGAAGAGGGCTCGCCTGGGTGATACGTTTCAGGTGTGCCTGACGGCATGACCTGACGTGGAACGTTGTTCCATAGGGCAGGAGGGTCGCTAGCTCAGCGGTAGAGCACTCGGCTTTTAACCGATTGGTCCTGAGTTCGAATCTCAGGCGACCCATTCTTTTAGTCCTTCGCCCATCATGGAGGGAACTCTCACCTCGCTGATGGACGGCCAAGCACGTGTTGCTGTCGTTGACGATGACCACCGCCTGCGAACCCTGATTCAGGAAGAACTCATCGATGAAGGTGTGCTGCCGATTCCATGCACTTCAGGAGAAGAGCTTCTCGAACTAATCAAACAGGATCAGATTGATCTGATTCTTCTTGACTTGATGATGCCAGGCATGGATGGCATGAGTTGTTTAAGAGCTCTTGAAGGCATATCGTGCGGGGTCCCCATCCTCGTTGTCACAGCCTTGAGTGACGAGATCAAGCGCGAGGAAGTGATGAACCATGGTGCATCGGAATATATTTTGAAGCCAGATCTCTTTGAACGATTGCCAGACCTTCTCAATCAATATCTTCCAGGTCGGAGCTAATATCAGCGTTTATTACATTAGGGCTCGGGAAGATGATTGAGATTTTGATGCCGCGGCTCTTTTCAGAGTCATGATTGTTTTCCAGGCTGGCTTTAACCGTTCCGTTCATTCCCGCCACAAGTGCTTTCACAACAGCTAGCCCCAGGCCACTCCCCTCCCCAAAAGTGGGATTCCTGTTTTCTTCAAGTTTGCTGAATCGATCGAATACATTTGTAAGGCGAGAATCGTCAACTGCAAGGGTGCCACCATCAGTCACGAGCAGATCAATGCAGTCGTGATGAAACGATCCATGAATCATAAATGGATTCGTGCCGCTGGTGAAACGCTGACTATTGTCGAATAAGTTATTCATCACTCTGCCAAAAGCTGAATGATCAAGCTCAACCTCACGAGCCATGCATTGCTCTGATATTGATAGCTGAATCAAACTTCTTTTTTCTTGATCGAGAGAATCAAGCCATAGCTCAATAAAAACTTGGAAAGGGTGGCGTTCGAATGACCATGCAAATTGGTCGGTGTCAAGTTCAGAAAGAACAACAAGCTTGTCGACTAAGCCGACCATTCTCTTCGTTTCCGAGCGAACATCCTCAAGAGGGCGGAGCATCGCATCGTCGAGCTTAGAGAAGCGTGAAAGCCGTTTCAAGTTTCCACTGATAATTGCTAGAGGAGTGCGCAACTCATGAGCGAGTTTATTAATGAAGGACCTCTGTTGCTGCAATGCTTTCTCAAGCGGATCTAAGTCACGGAACACAATTAAAAGATACGGCTCATTGAGCTCGGTGATTGGTTTCCAGCTCACCATCCGCTGCACAGCTGTTGATAGAGATGAATCATTGACTAGCAAAGGTTGAATTAGCAGCAGCATCTGGCCGTCACCAAGCTTGGCTTGGGATAGCGGGTGTTGGTAATCTTCATGGGACAAATCTCGTTGATCGGGATGTCGAAAAGTAGCGACCTGTTGGAATCGCTTTCCAATAACCTTCAGTGCTAGACCGTTGCCGAACCATTGAGCAGCAGCACGATTTACCCAGCGAACATGGTGATGCTCATCAAGAATGAGCATGGCTTCTTCAGTAGCATCAAAGGCCACGCGAAGAAGGCCCAAAGACTGGCGCAATTGCACAACAAGTTCATTGGGTTCGCGATTCCTGTTATCGGGTTGATCAGCAGCCATAGGGGCCCTCCAAGGGCCTCAGGGTTGCAGCAAAACTCCAACCATCTTGATCATCTTTTTCAGCAACAATAAAATGTTCACTCTTAATGACTGAGCCATTGGCGCATATTGTTGCTAATTCCAAGGGATGATTAACAACTTCTGAAGTCTCAGTCAGTTTGAAACGCGCAAAACCAGCGTGATGCAGCTCTCTGAACTGCTGAGGTAAGATTAGTCCAATGGTTTGACCGATCAGCGCATCATCCCATCCATAAATCACCTTAAAACGATGATTGAATTCAACGACTAATCCGTTTGAATCTGCCCTGATGAAGGGGAGGTCGTGACGCTCACGTAGAGCTGCAACTGCACCAGGCGTCCAATCCATCGAGAGCGACTCTTTCGTCCCAGACTAGGCATTCAAAGCCAACTCAACTACGCGCTAGCTCATGAAGCTCTTCAAGGTCAAAGCCGGGGTGTGGAATTGCTGGGCAGAGCAGGTGCTTCGGGAGCACTCTCTGACACCATGCCAAGCCCTCTCATCGCCTGAATATCACCCCTGTTTAGCGACCTAGCGGGCGACAGTAGTCGAGAATTCATTCAATATCACTTCACCCTGGGCTGACTGAGAACTCGGTGCCCAACCCTTGGCGCGGAGAATGGTCACCCTGTATTTGGTGCTCACGTACAGGCGCACCCCACCCCAGAGCGCCCTCCAGCGGAAGAGTTCAGCTCTTCATCCGAAATCACTTCTTGGGCTTTCTTTATCTCTTCTGCAGACATTGTGAAGCCTGCCTCCTCGGCAATGTCCACAATGGTGTTGGGGTCGGTGACGCCTGAAGTTTTTGTTGAAGTGTTGGGTCTGACTGAATGGCCTCCCAGAATGCTTTCAGTAGCTCTTCTGATATGAGAGGGTGTGGAGTTACTGCCTCGTTATAGCAACGGTTGGAAAACGTATCTGGTTTTAATAAAAAAGCCTGCTAAGTGTGGCTAATGGTGCCAGCTATTGGAGGCTGGTTTGTTGACTTTTGATGGTGATCGAAGCAATAAAAGTCCTCTGTTGCTGCCGGGGTTTGAGTATGTAAGTTCAAAAGCTCCAGCCTTAAAAACTTACACACTTACAGGTCCATTATTATTCCAGCACCTACGACCTACCAGGGCTCCGCAGGTCTGGGTCCCCAAAGGCTTCCCTCCCGCCGCATCTTCCAACTCCTCTTCAGAAATCTCTGATTGAGCCTTCTTCAAGTCATCAGCAGAAATACTAAACCCAGCATTTATCGCAATCGCAGCAACAGCATTGGCATCAGCAGCCGCTTTGAGCTTTTCCTGAAGGCTGGTGTCACCTTGGACCTTCTCTAGAAAGGCGTTGAGCTGCTCTTCTGACATGGGAGCGCACGGAGCTACAGCCTGGTCATAGCAATGGTCGGCAGTAGTGTCTGTATCTAATAAAAAAGCCCGCCAAATGCGGGCGATGGTGCCAGGTATTGAAGGCTGATTGATGAGTTTAATCAGACGATTGAAGCAATAAAAACACTGCAGCAGAATGCATTTACCGCTTCACTACTGCACCTTACTGGGTGATATTTGTTTGTATTTATATGCCTGCACTCCCTAAGCACCCTAACGGTGAGTGAAAATAACACAAATGCCGCCAGCCGCACCGCTCAGCTGTTCATCTTCCGAAAGCTCAGCTTGAGCTTTCTCTAGCTCCTCAACAGAAATCGTAAATCCCGCTTCCTTGGCAATGTCCACAACCCCACCAAGGTCTGTGACCCCTTGCAATTTTTGCTTAAGCGCTGAATCCGCCTGAGTAGCTTCCCAGAAAGCCTTGAGCTGCTGTTCTGACATTGGTGTGGAGGGTGTATGTGCCATGAATAGCAGCATTAGTCGTCAGGTGAAGTTCCTAAGGACACAATTGGCTTGATGAGCAGATTTGAACAATATTTAGTGCCAGGTATCGGAGGCTGATTTGTGGGATTAGTCAGACTATTGATGCAATAAAAAACTCCTGTCAAGCAGGGGCTTTTAGGGCGTAGCCTTAGTAAATGCAGTCTTCATAGGGACGGACATTGCACGTTTGTATACCAGTTCGATTTCCCCTCTGCCCCCCAGCTGCACCTTCCAGCTCCTCGTCTGACAATTCTACCGATTGCACTGATTGAATATCTTCTGCGGTAATTGCAAAACCTGCGCCTTTAGCAATTTCAATAGCGGCTTCAGGAGTGGTTACTGCATTGAGCTTTTCCTGAAGGCTGGTGTCGCTTTGGACCTTTTCTAGAAAGGCTTTGAGTTGCTCTTCTGACATAAAATACAGTGAATACAGGCTTAGAAGTAAGAGTTTTATTGCTCCTCTGTCTTTATGCTGACGGGTCAAGAAAATGGATTCTTTCGTCAATCCAGTTGTTAACTGACTGTTCATTCACGCCTCTACCACCACTAACACCCTTCAACTCGTCTTCGGCCAACTCTTCCTTGAGCTGCTCTGCTTTAGCCGGCTCTTCCTTGACTTCCTGCTTCTTGGACTGTTCTTCGATCATTGGAGTGAGTGGAGCTACAGCCTGGTCATAGCAAGGGTCGGCTGCGATGTCTCTATCTAATAAAAAATCCTGCTTAATGTGGGCGATGGTGCCAGGTATTGAAGGCTGATTGAAGGGGTTAGTGAGACTATTGAAGCAATAAAAAACCCCTGTCAACGCAGGGGCTTTTGGAGCGTAGGATGCATTCAGGGGTGCTGCACTACCTTTATTCACCAGCACACAGTTATTCCCCCACCATGTTATCTTCTCCCTTACTGTATCCCAGCACACAGTTTCTTGGGTGCCTTGACCAACCGCCAGCTGCACCTTCCAGCTCCTCGTCTGATACTTCTCCCGGTGCCGATTGCATTGATTGAATATCTTCTGCGGTAATTGCAAAACCTGCGTCTTTAGCAATTTCAATAGCGGCTTCAGGGGAGGCTGCAGCTTTGAGCTTTTCCTGAAGGCTGGTATCGCCTTGGACCTTCTCTAGAAAGGCATTGAGTTGCTCTTCGGACATTGGAGAACATGGAGCTACAGCCTGGTCATAGCAACGGTCGGCAGCAGTATTCAGCCCTTGTGCGTCAATGCTCAGGCAGGAATTAGCTGATCTCCAAAACAAGGTGAATTGCCGATATTCATGCTGCCGTCAGGGCAGGTTGTTCGGAACCAAATCGCCGAATCTGCATTACGTGCTTGACCCAAATAGAGCGCACCAGTCAGGTCCGCAAATCTCAGGTTTGCCCATTCCAGGTCCGCACCCCCCAGGTCTGCCCATCTCAGGTCCGCCTCCCACAGGTCCGCACGCCACAGGTCCGCGTTATCCAGGTCCGCACCCCTCAGGTCCGCACCCCTCAGGTCCGCACGCCACAGGTCCGCACGCCACAGGTCCGCACGAGTCAGGTCCGCACCCCTCAGGTCCGCACTTATCAGGTCCGCACGCCACAGGTCCGCACGAGTCAGGTCCGCATCCCTCAGGAACGCACTTATCAGGTCCGCCTCCCTAAGGTCCGCCCAGCTCAGGTTTGCATCAACGAGATTTCTCTCTACGCCATCTGGGAACCATTCAGGGCGCCATCTCACACCCCATCCTTGATAAGTGGTCGGAAGGCTTTAGGCACCAATGATCTCGTCGTCTTTTGCCTCTTTGCCAAAGAAGCTTTCAAGAGGCCCGATCAGGGAGTCGGTGAGGGTCCCTGGCTTATCGCAATCACAATCTTCTGGTTTCTCTATTGGCGTCGTCTCTGAAAAGGGATACGAATCGAAGTAGTAGAACCAGTTGGCATTTGCCATAACAGGCAACAGGCAATCAATAGCGATTTGATAGCAGTGTTGGATGACTGCTGAAGCCGATTGTCAGCTAACGGGCTTGGGTCTGGCTGGAAGCGGCATCGACTGCTCAAACGCTCTGGGCTGAGCCACTAAAGAGCCACTTGCGCATCGGTCGCATGCCAGGGCAACGACCCCATGGCTCAGCAACCACGTTCCGCAAAGCTGCCACCACCAGCAATGGCAGCGAGAGCGACGATGTCCAGCTCGAAATCATCGAACTCGTCGTCCTCATCCATCTGCTTGAGGAAACCCTTCACCTCTTCCACCGTGAGGGTCATGCCCTTCTCAGCGGCAATGTCCACCATCCGCTTGAAGGACGCTTCAGGGTCTGCAGTGAACAGTCGATACAGCTCTGCTTGCACCTCTCCTGGTACTGAATCGCGGAGTGCTTTGAATTCGTTGAGGGTTGTCATCGGTCAGCACGAGCCTTTGCCAGTGAGAGTGCCACCAGCGATGGCAGCAAGGGCAACCGCATCCAGTTCGAAATCATCGAACTCGTCATCGTCATCCATCTGCCTGAGGAAGCCACGCACCTCTTCTGAGGTCACCGTCATTCCTTTCTCAGCAGCGATCTCCACCATGCGCTGGATCGAGGCATCAGGGTCTGAGGTCATCAGCTTGAACAGCTCACCCTGCACACTCATCGGCACCGCATCACGCATTGCCTTGAACTCTTCCAGCGTTGCCATCAGCGGATCTGCAGCGTGACTCCGTTGTAGCCCTGATGCGGCAACAGTTCAGTCACCCGGTTTGGTCAAGGCCCACCAACGACATTGCCTCCACTCTTTTTGTCTTCCAGGACTGCCATCAACAACGTGTGCAGCTGCACGCAGGACTTGTCCTCTTCAGGGTCCAACGGCATCTTGCCTGATTGAAGCGATCTGCACTTGTCCATCAGCTGTTTCATGCCGGTGGCTCTGATGGTTCCGCCAGGTTCAATGTCAAACACCTCTTCATCAGAAGGCCAGACAAGATCCTTGGCGTTTGGCTGCTGAGCGCAGGCAAGCGGAACAAGGGCAAGAGCAACAATTGCAGTGGATCGAAGGCGCATAGACCATTTCCCAGCTGTGCTCGAACAGTGCCATGCTGACGTAGTCGTGGAATTCGACCCGAGTCACTAGTGCTGGGAGGCGAGTAATTCTTGGTCAAAGTTGAGCTTCGTGCAGCAAAGATTCCAAGCCTTGTAGGAATCTTCGCTGATCACTATTGGCTGCTGGTATTTCGTTCTGTTGACTGTAGCCAGCTTCAAAAATGTGACAGGTGGGAGGTGTGGCAACAAGCCAATCAGAACAAAACTTGCTGGGGGCATCTTCACAAGAATCTTCTGCCTCCATATCAAGGAGTGGGAAATGGTTCGTCTGTATGTATTCAACAATGGAGAGACGACCAGGCTTTGTCGATTATTGAAAAAGTTGAAACGTCTCCATGGACCTATCCTTTTACTGATCGATACAGATACTGGCCAGGCCCGAATAGCAATACTTTTGCCCAGTGGATTGTTCGAGATAAGACAACCCTCGGTATCAGGGCGATTGGCAGAAATTTTTCAGTACCAGAACAACATCAAGCTAAGACAAGCCAGACATGGCTTCGCTAAGGGCAAACTGCCGCTGCTCGTTCATCCGGTAGGCGGTCCCCACCTTGACCCTGAGCTGGTTCTCAGTCCTCTCGCCTACTTAGCTGCGTGTCTATGGCTTGGCATTGGAGGCGACTGACTTAGGGAGTGACAAACCAGTGCCAACGGAATGTCTGACACACGAAGGAAACCCATCGCAGCAGCTGGTTTCGGCCAGATCCCCTTCAACGCCTACTATGTGGCGGTAGCGGGGCGTGGCGCAGCTTGGTAGCGCGGGTGCTTTGGGAGCACTAGGTCGCAGGTTCGAATCCTGTCGCCCCGACTTGGATCTCAGCGAGCAGAGAAGACTCGCTGTCCCGAGAGGGTCAGCCACCACTCACAACCTCGGAAGCCGAAGAGCAGGGTGATACCACGATTATCGACCCCCAGGGGTTGGCCAGTAAGGGGAACGGTCCAGATCGAGGACTTACCTGTGAAATTCCACTTGGCATCTTCAGGAACAGCTACACCTTGATGGCAACCAGTTAAAACTGACTCAGGCAGGCTTAAGCTGATACTGACCACCAAGATGCCCTGACTTCTTCAAGGGGGGTTTCGGCAATGGCGAAGTAGTCAATATCCAGTAATGGGTCAACGATGCAGGATTTGCCTCGTTGAATAGCCTGGGCAACTCTGTCGATGCCATCAACTGATGAGAGAGCCTTGCCAAACTTGTCAGCTCCATAAAAGGAATGGAGTAGGCCAGTTTCTAAAATACTGATCGCACCAATAAATCCCAGTGTGACTCCAGGAAATTGACTAGAAGAAGCCATGAATGCTGTCACTTCTAATTCTCCAACTGGGGTGGTGTCATAGCCAGCGATTAAGTGAATCCAGTCATGGTGTGCCAGGGAGGAATTGCCAGCACCAAGCTCCCCAGGAAGTTTAAATCCTCTTGTTTGGTAAAAGTCCCATAATTGCCGTCCCAGACTCCCTTGTGGGAAGTTTTTTAAGTTGTCCCATTTTGAATATTCGTCGGGATCTTCTTGAACGCATAATCCATAGGCGTGGTCGCCGTATTTTCGGATAAGATTCTGGAATACTGGGTCATCTTGATGATTGCCCTCTCCAATCCAGTTATGCCGATAAAAATCTGATGTTGCTTGTGTAATGGCATTGTTGGCCAGCTCTCGTGAAAGCTTCAGCAGCTCGGTGTCGCATTCCAGTACTTGAGACCATTCATCAATGGCATTGCTCAAACTTTTGGGAATTGGACTGCAAAGCATTTCAAAGGCGATCAGCAACTCAAGCAGCTCTTTTTTCTCGTTGGAGCTATGAAGCTGAGCTGCTGCACCAGCGGCATCTACCGCGGGGTGTGTATTGAAGTCGATGTCAGCATCAAGAAGCTTTAAAAACAGAGCATGGGCTAGTGCTTCTTGGCTCTGGACATACCAGGTGCCATTGGGTCGGTGGACATCAACCAACGCAGAAGCCAAAAGGAAGGCTTGTTTGGGGGAGTTGTGGATTAAGAACATGTTTTGTTTCTTTATGGCGTAACCGTACCGCTGATCATGGGCGTCTATGTGCGTCTCAAGCGCCAAGGAATCAGAACCATTGAGCAGCTGACAAAAAATCGAGAGTGGACTCGCCTCCCAGGCATTGGCGAAGTCACAATCGCGCTAGTGAATGCTGCACTCGAGGGGATGGGCAAGGCTGAATACTCTGCCACTGACCTGACCTGCACCGTCCTGTACGGTCAGCCCTGCGAGCAATGTTGCGAACGAGTCATTCAGGACCGCACCAAAGCCCTGTGACTCACAAGAAACAGTCACCGTCTGTTAAGCGCTGGCACGCAAACGCCACGCAGCTTTGGGTGGCACTGCCGTACAAATGGTTTTGATCAACGAGGAGAAGGATCGTCTCAGACTGCGAGTGCGCTGATTGCAACGCTGAACAACCTCTAAACGCTTGGCGATTCGGTCCTGGCTGAAGTGCAACTCCGACAAGCGAATGCGGGAATGATCGATCTGCTTCGGTCTTGATTTGTTTTGTGAGGAATCCAATCCTTTGCTAGTCATGGTCTGACTGATGTTTTCAGGATCATGATCAAAGTCAGGACCTCTCTTTTTTTTGTCGCGCTGTTCTTGAGCGCAATGAGTGGAGTTGCTATCGCAGAGTCTGGCTCCGCTACCGTCCAAGCGATGAATGAGGAGGTAGCTAAGAATCGTGCTCTCTCCAAAGTCCCCCAAGGCTCAACGCCGACAGATCTATCTTGCCGCTCACAAGAGGTTGGCGCAGAAACGGCTTACACCTGCACCGTCAAGTGGGATTAAGAATGTTTGAATCCTTTTGATTTTATTAATCGAACTTTTGCGCCTCAAGTTCTCATCTAACACACTATACTTTTTGTCATTGGCAGAGTCTTAAGGGGCTTTTTGATTGCCCATAAGTCTCTGATTCTCGCTACCGGTGATGGGACGATGCAACATTATCGATACGCTTGTGCTTGTGTTGGCGACAGTATCGTGGATAGTTTCATGTCAAAAATAGCGTGAATGTATCCCAATCCGTAGGTTCATTCGGTGATTGTTGGCATGCCCATACCCGCTTATGGCGCTCAGGAGACCAGCCGATTGCTTGTGGATGTCATTCACCCATCTGATGCAGTCGATTATCGACAATATTATTGGCTTGGTAAAGCAACCAACTGCTCCTCGAGAAGCATATTAAACGTAAGTAATTGCTCATCACTTAATTGTTGTCTCGATGTGGCCTGGAAATTTTGGTGAAGAAACTCTCTGGCTTGCTCTTGTTGCCAATTCAGCCGTTGAAGGATTTCATCACTTTGGTTCACAAGATCGGATCGCCGCAGCGGTACTGACGTCTGTTGTGGATCACTGCCTGCTGATAGCTCACGCAAGCGTTTGAGATAGGCGACTAAATCGTTGAATCGCGTCAGTCGATGCCGGCTGCCATGGCCAAAGGCTCGCTCCAGGTAGATCCGTTCCTTCTCCCTGTCCCAACCGATCCGTTGCAGTTCGAGGTCGATGGCGGTGAGTTCTTCGCTCCAGTCGTCTGGATCGGTTGGCGCTTCACTTGGCGGCATTTGGCTTGAAGATTCAACCGCTTGATTCCCCTGCGGCGTTGGCCTGGGCTGTTGCACACGTCGTTCAGGATCAGGCATTTGTTTGGGCATCTCTGAGGTCGTCGCTGAGCTGGTGTGCTGTGCGTCTCCTGCTGTTACAGAGGGCTGTCTCACGATCGGGGTCGTTCTGATCGCTTGTTGCCCATCAAGTTCACTCGCAGACTGGGCTGAGGGCTTTGTTGGCTTTGGACGTTCGCCGATCAACGCTGGTGTTCCAGCACAACGTTTTTGCAAACGCGCGATGGCTAAATCCTCGGCATCCATCACGGTGACACCTTCTGCCAGGGCGCTTCCTAAAGACCGATCTCCTTCAAATCCTTCGACCAGCACAACGCATCGGTCCTGGTCGAGATGGCAAAGCTTCGCTTGGGTCTGCATGCCGCTGTTGATGGTCCATCATTTCTAGGCTGCAGCAATGGATACAGCTGCTCTCCCTTCTCTCACCGCCTGGATGGACGGTGTCGATCAGCTGAGTGAGCTGCTTCCGCTGCTGCCTGTGCTGGTCAGTCTGGAGCTTCTTCTCTCTGCAGACAATGCCATCGCTTTAGCGGCGATCGCGCGTGGTCAGCAGGATCCAAGCTTGGAGAGACGTGCCCTCAATCTCGGCATTGGAATGGCCTTTGTCTTGCGGGTGGCATTGATCCTCTTGGCCCAATTGGTTCTTGCCTTTCCTCCCATTCAGCTCGCGGGAGGCCTCTATCTGCTGTGGCTCAGTGTTCGTTATTTCCAGAACCATTCAGCCCCGCCCACTGGTGCTGAACAAGTCAACACGACGCCACGTGTGAGTTTTGGTCGGACTGTGCTGACCTTGGCCATCACGGATCTGGCCTTTTCCATTGACAGTGTTGCGGCTGCAGTCGCCATCAGTGATCAGATCTTGTTGGTCGTGACCGGGGCCCTGATTGGAGTGGTCGCGTTGAGGTTCACTTCGGGCATGTTCATCCGGTGGTTGCAGATCTATCCGCGTCTTGAAACAGCAGGCTTTCTTGCCGTCGGTTTCGTGGGGCTGAAGCTTCTGGTGTTGCTCGCTCTGCCAACCCTGCATCCATCGGAGTTGCTTACTTTTCTGTCTGTCATGTCCCTGTTGATTTGGGGTTTTTCACGTCGAGATTCCTTGCCGGCAGAGGAGGTTTGAACGATGTTGGTGGAAATTCGGCAATCCGGAAGCGAGCTCGTTTTGGATCGTGTCGAGCTGGATGAGCCGCCCCATCCTGGCCGTTGGTTTCTCCATGGTGAGACCAGCTATTTCGTGATGCAGCGGCGGCATCGTTACCGGCTGCACTCGGGGTCTTACCAATTGAGTTCGGTGATCCTGATGGTGAAAGCTCAGGTTCGGCCCGAAGATGCCCGGTGGTTTCGTCATGGTTGGGTGATCGGCGATCCCAGTTGCCGCTTCAATGCACGTAGCCCACTGATTCGCTGTGCTGTTCTCCCGGATGGTCCGTGCGAACGTTGCACGCATTGGACTTCTGTGCATCCATGAAGCGCGAGCGCTGCTGGGTTTGGTTCCGTGGAGGCTTGAACGAAACCTCGCATTGGGTGGGTGGGTTTTACGCCACCACGGATGATCAAGAAGGCGTGTTGATCCAACACGGCAGTTATCGCGACACAAGGGTTCCTGAATGGCGAATCACCCAGAAAGAGCCTGTCGACCTTCACGCAGCTCCAGCCATTCCTGACGATGCGGTTTGGCAAATCAACTAGATGCCGTCGACGCCAACCACGACTGTTCAAGCGCGGGCGAAGGCTGTGTTGCTTGAGTTTCTCAAGTTCAGGGTGCTCGCAGCTGAAGAGGATTTTTTTGCCAACAACGATCGTCAACAGCGTCGTGAGTGGCTGTCTGTGATGCATCCACAGTCTCTGGTTCTCACCGATGAGCAGCTTGACCACGTCTGGCATCAGGCTCACGCTCTCTATGGCTCTCATTAACCGCGTCGGGGCCGACTCCTAGGGTGAACGATTCCGGAGCACGACGATTAGCCAAGCCCCTATCGCCACATCCGCTCAGGCCTGTTTCGATGACCTTGGGTTGGGTGAGCCCCTGCTCAAAGCTTTACGCGAGAAGGGTTACAGCCACCCCTCACCGATTCAGGAGCAGGCAATCCCTGCCGTGATCAAAGGTCGCGATGTGATGGCGGCAGCACAGACGGGCACTGGCAAGACAGCTGGCTTCACGCTCCCTTTGTTGGAACGGTTGCGGCATGGGCGACGCGCCTCGCGTCGGCAAGTGAGAGTGTTGGTGCTGACGCCAACGCGTGAACTGGCTGCGCAAGTGCTTGAAAATGTGCGTGCCTATGGCCGTCACTTGCCATTGCGCAGCGATGTGGTGTTCGGTGGAGTGAAGATCAATCCACAAATTGCCCGTCTTCGAGATGGGGTTGATGTACTTGTGGCCACTCCTGGCCGGTTGCTTGATCTTCATCAACAAGGGATGGTGATATTTGACCGGCTTGAATCGCTTGTTTTGGATGAAGCCGATCGCATGCTCGACATGGGCTTTATCCACGATATCCGCCAGTTGATTCGCTTCCTACCTGAGCATCGTCAAACTCTCTTATTTTCAGCGACATTCAGTGCACCCATTCGCAAGCTTGCAACTGGCTTGCTTCACAAGCCTGTGCAAATTCAAGTCGCTCCTGAAAATCAGACAGCCCGTTCAGTTGATCAGGTTGTGCACCCATGCGATATGAAGCGGAAGCCTGATCTCCTTAGTCACCTGATTCGTTCCGGTGATTGGCAACAGGTGCTTGTCTTTTCTCGTACGAAGCATGGAGCGAATCGAGTCGCCGATCGATTGAATAAAGAGGGATTGGCAGCTGCTGCGATTCATGGCAACAAAAGTCAAGGCGCGCGTACCCGAGCATTGCAGGGTTTCAAGCAAGGGGATGTGCGCGTTCTCGTTGCGACGGATATTGCCGCTCGAGGCATCGATATTCAGCAGCTGCCCCATGTCGTGAATCTTGACCTCCCCAATGTCGCTGAGGATTATGTGCATCGCATTGGACGCACAGGTCGGGCTGGTGAGACAGGCCATGCTATTTCGCTGGTGGCAGCTGAAGAAGCCCTGTTGCTCAAGGCGATTGAGCGTTTGACCGGTGAAGTCCTACGCAAGGAACCAGTCAAAGGATTTGAACCCACGGTCCTCTCTGCGCCTCCATTGGATCTCAGTGGTGGACGCCGTAATCACGGCAACACTCCAAGACGCCGCGCAGGACTGAGTGCCAATCGACGCTCTTCGCCCTCCTCATCTCGACAACGACGTCGCTGATTTCAGCCCATCTGGTCGCCAGGTCTGGCGTTCAGTTGTTGCCCAAGGGCTAGACCAACGCTCCTGTTTTTCCCTTCCAATTGCGCTTCGCGGATCAACAGAGGACAACCTGAGCTGCTGACGACAACACCAGCCGCGCTCACATCCAGAACTTCGCCGGGTTTGTGTTGACCTGTTGTCCACCGGCTAATCAATGCTTGGGCATCGTCGGTGAGTTGTGATTTCAGGCGTGCAATCAATGGTTCTGTGGCCATTAGTTTCAGACGCTTTCCTTGCCATTGCGTGACTGCTCCTGGATACAAACCCATCACTTTTCGATGGATAGAGAGTGCTGAATCCGACCAATCCACAGCAAAGTCTTCTTTCTTGAGCATGCGCGCGTAGCTTGCATGGTCATCGGTTTGTGGGCGGACGTTGAGCTTTGCAAAGCGTTCTGATTCACAGCCCAAGCCAGCCGATTCAATTAATGGCATGGCTTCCACAATCAACGATGCCGTGAGATCGCTCAGCCGATTGGCTACAACCTGGGCATTGTCAAGCAGGCCGATTTCAACAGCACGCTCAAGCAGTACAGGTCCTGTGTCCAAGCCTTCCTCCATGGCCATCACACCAACACCGGTGCGTTCATCGCCTTCAAGCAGCGCCCACTGGATGGGTCCAGCGCCTCGCCATCGTGGTAGCAGTGAGCCATGGCCGTTCCAGCATCCCCTCGGGGGTTGTTCAAGAACACTCTTTGGGAGGATCTGACCAAACGCCACAACCACAGACAGATCTGCACCCAGTTCAGCCAGATCCCGCTGACACGGCAGGTCTTTTCGGATCCGTTCGGGCGTGAACACTGGAACTCCCAGTTCGATCGCCTTGAGCTTCACCGGTGAAGGGATGAGTTGCTGTCCGCGCCCTCGACGCCGATCGGGTTGGGTGACAACGCCGACAATCTCATGACCAGCTGAGCAAAGAGCATCAAGTGTGGGCACTGCGTAGGTGGGAGTGCCCCAGAAGAGGATCTTCATCGCAGCGTTGCAACCGGAAGCTCTTGGTCAGGCGTCACCCGTGATGGCAAGACCATCCACCCAGATGTGAGGACAGACTCCTTCATGTGTGACGACGGGCGTGTGCTCGATCTGAACAATCGACTTGAGAACATCGCGAATATCACCCGCGATTGTGGCTGCCTCGATGGAGGTGCGTTCTCCATTGTTGACAAGCCAGCCGTCGAATGGAAGTGAAAACGCCCCTTGGCTTGCTTTCACGCCTGCGTGCAGTGCATTGAGGCTTTCAACCAGCACGAATGCGTCTGATGTTGTGGTGTGATCGAGATGTTCTGCGTCTGTCGTCGAACCGGGTGTGCGCGCGATTTCAAACCAATCGGGACCCACAGAGACCTTGGCTCCCATGCCAGCATGACCGGTTGGATTCACTCCAAAACGGCGGGCCGTAGCTTCGGAGTGAAGGAAGTTTTTCAGCTCACCATTTCCGATCAACGGCAAGGATTGCGTGGGTGTTCCTTCTCCGTCGAACGGCATCGCCCCGATGTGTGCTGGATGCAATCCGTTGTCTGTGAGATTGAAGAACGGAACGGCGAGTTGATCACCGATGGAGTCTGCTTTGCTGAGACTGACACCATCCAGAACGGCTCGAGCATTGAACATGCTGCTGAACGAACCGACTAGATCGAGAAACGCCTCTGGAGTGAAACAAACGAGATAACGACCTGTGTCGATTGGTTGGTAATTCAGATGGCTGATTGTGCGCTCTGCAGCTTCATCAATGCAACCACTCAGATCGAGCTCACGGCTTCCCAATGCAACCCGAACAGCACCACCGCTCCTCGGTTTCCGACCACTTTCTTCGGCACGAGCCATCAAATAAACAGTGGCTTGAGTGCGTTGTGCTTGTCGGACTGCTCCTTCGCTGTTGAGATAGATCCGCTCACTGCTTCCCTCATTGAGCGCGTTGTAGGGAAGCGTGTTGATGGCCGGATGGCGTCCAAGCAAATCTTTTTCTGCATCAAGCAGTTGTTCGAGCAAGATCTGAATGCCTTGAGACTCCTTCATGGGCCGATCCAGCTCGGGCGTTGCCTCCTTGGCCAGAGGGGAGAACCCTGGAACATCATCGGGATTGCCGAAAGCACTGGCTTCATGCGCTCCCATCAGTGCTTTCTCGAGTCCTGACTCCGATAAATCGGACGTGCTGGTGATTCCAACCAGTCCTTGCTGATTCCACACACGAACCGTGATGGAGCTCCGTTGTGATGCCTTGAGCTGCTTCGGTTCCCCGCGGTCGACCTGGACTGAAGCGCTGTTGCTGCGGCTGGCACCGAGATCCCACTGAGAGATCCCTTCGCGTTGCGCTAATGCGGTGAGCTGATCCTGTAGAGCTTGAACGTTGAGCGGAGCGTTGGACATGATCAACGGCCTCCCACAGTGATGGAATCAACTTTCACATGTGGTTGACCGACGGTCACGAAGACGCTGCCACTGACAGATCCGCAGTAACCGGCAGCGAGATCAAGATCATCAGCACACATCGAGATCTTCGGCATCACTTCTTTGGCATCACCGATCAAGGTTGCACCTTTAACCGGTTGTCCAAGTTTTCCGTCGTTAATCAAATAACCCTCTTCAACAGAAAAATTGAATTGGCCAGTTGCGCCGACGCTACCGGCACCCATGGATTTGCAATACAGGCCCGTTTCCACTGAACTGATCAGATCATCAACACTGTGGGGACCTGCCGCGATGTAGGTGTTCCGCATTCTGCTGGCAGCAGCGAAACCGTGGTTTTGGCGCCGACCGCTGCCAGTGCGCGCATGGCCTGTTCGCATTTCACCCGCGCGATCACTGATAAATCTTTTCAACACACCGTTTTCAATGAGAACAGTGCGCTGAGGTTCCATGCCCTCGTCATCCATGGAGAGGGATCCGAAGGCTCCTTCGCTCAGGCCTTCGTCGATCGCTGTCACTGCAGGATGAGCGATGCACTCACCGATGCTTTCAGCAAAGGGTGTTGATCCACGCTCCACCTGAGTGGTTTCCAGGAGGTGTCCACAGGCCTCATGAAAAATCACACCGCCAAAGCGGTTCGCGAGGACAACCGGCATCTGGCCTCCATCGACGTAATCGGCCCGGAGCATGGTGGCTGCGCTTTCACAGACTTCATCGGCGGAAGCGTTGATGTCCCAATGGCGCAAATCATGGGGACGATCAGAAGTGCCGTAACGACGGGAGATGCTCGAACGATGGTCTCCGTCAGCAGCGAGAACACTGAGTCCGGACGATTGATGGAGACGAATATCTCTGGCAAACGTTCCATCGCTTGCAGCCACCAAAACCTCCTGCCAATCACGTGAGAAGTTCCCGCGCCGAACCTCTAAATGTTGACCGCGTTGCTGCAAACTTTGGGTTCCTTCGAGCAGGCGCTGGGTAATGGTGTCGAGTTCAGGAGTTTGACTGAGCCAATCTTCTTTGCTCTGGCCGTAATCACGAAGTTGGCCAAGGCCATCGAACCCTCGTTCAGCAACAGGCGACGTGGTGTTCAGCTGAAGCATGGCTAAAGCCTGCTCCAATGCCTGGTGAAGACCTTGATCGCTGAGGTCGTTGGTGCTGACGAAGCCATCCTGGCCTCCACGAAACACACGAATTCCTGCACCCATCCCGAAAGCGGGACTAACACTCGTGATTTTGTCCTGTTCTGCCAGAACACCGAGATGATCAGTTCGTTCAAGAAAAATCTCGACTAGGTCAGCCCCTGAGCGGACACCAAAATTAAGCAACGTTTCGAGACGATTGCGCCAGGCGTTGTGGCCTGGGTTCAGGTCAGTGAACAAGGCCATGGAATTCCGATTGATGGTTTGCATCAGCGCACGCTGGGCTGATAGTTCTCACTGCGCACTGGTGACATCACAAATAGCGATGCCATCTGTGCGCCATTGGCAATCCAATGGGGAAGTTTGCGCAGGAACTTGAGTGGAGCTGGAGCTGAGCTCTCATCGACCGCTTCGAGCGCGGCATTGTTTGTTACTAGGTTCTCGAGGCCATCGTAAAAACGTGGATTCTTGACGTCGAGAACCACAGGGAACACTCGAGCTGACGTTTCGTTGGTTTTATCAATCACCATGCGGTCATACTCACGTGCATCGAGACCAAGAGCTTCATAAAACTCCTTCCGAGCCACATCACGAACGTACATGGTGGCAAAAACAGCCAACAAGAAAAAGCGACACCACAGTCTGGCACGAAGTCCGCGCACGGTATCGGGTTGAGATTTCATCAATGCGTCAAAGAAATCTCCATGTCGATTTTCATCTTGACACCAGTTTTCGAAGAAATTAAAGATTGGAAAAATCTTGCTGTCGGGATTCTTCTCGAGATGACGGAAAATAGCAATGTAACGCCAATAACCAATCTTTTCCGACAGGTAGGTTGCGTAGAAGATGAACTTCGGTTTGAAGAAGGTGTACTTCTTATTGGCAGTTAAGAAACCGAGATCGAGCTGAAGCCCAAAATCACTCATGGACTTATTCAGAAAGCCTGCGTGACGAGCTTCGTCACGGGCCATATGGGCAAAACACTCGGCCAGCAGAGGGTTGGTGTTTTTAATCCGGCGACTCAGCTCCTTGTAAAGCAAAAAGCCTGAAAATTCCGATGTGCAGCTTTGCTCAAGAAACTCAACAAACACACGGCGTGTGTCTGGGTCGAGCTTGTCAGCTGCGCCCTCAAATTCGTCGTTGCGAACGAAGTGGTGGCGGTTGTAGTCCTTGCGGAATTCCTCGCAGATGGCTTCCAGTTCCGCTTCGTTCGGACGGAGGTCCATCGCGGCCATCGCTTCGAAATCAGTTGTGTAGAAGCGGGGGGTGAGGATTGTGTCCTTGACCGGGTCCTTCACTGCGACGGCTGAGTCTGCGGGTTTCGCGTCAGTGACGGCAGTGGGAGGCACCATCGGATCTAGCGTGTCTTGCAGAACATCGTAAGTGCCTCGGTGGCTGCTTTGGGACTGCTGTAACGCAGCTGTTCAGTTGCCTCCAAACCACTTTTGTCCGTTCAGGCGCTGCAGCAATCTCGACTCAAGCAGTGCCAGGTTGATTCGTTTTTCGTCGATCAAGAAAGACTCCAGCAGACTGGGATCACTTCCGGTCTCAGCCAGGGCAATGGTTTTCCCCGAGGTAATGGAGTCGGTTTCAAAGCACAGCCAGAACCGGCGGTCGGACGGAAGCACGGCCTGGATCATCCAGCAATTTCCGCCGACAACGGGACGGTCTCCTTCGACCAGCTCCAGGGTGATCGGGGTTTGATTGCGCTCTGACAGTGATCGCTGCAAAGCAGGAAGAAGATCGTCGTTGATAAACGCCGAGAAGGGTTTGTCCTCTGGTTTGGGCTTCGGTGCTGGTTTTGCAGGTTTGGCTGCCTGATTGGCTTTGTCAGTCGCGGCAGGCTGGGCTGCTTGAGATGATTTGCTTGCCTTGGCAGATTTCTCGGGGGTTTCGCTCACCGGACGTCGATCGCTGGCCGGACTGTAGTCATCCTCGGGTGCTCCTCACCAACTTCACCATTCATCGGACAGAGGTCGATCCCAGTCATCGAGGTCCATGGTCTTGCTGACCGCTTGAGCGTTGGCGTCATTCGACGCTGCCTTCGAGTTAGCGGTGCTGTGATTGGGGCCGCTCGTTCCAGTGCGGATGACACGGAAAGGAACCGACAAAGTGGGTGCTGGTTCACGCACATCTCTTTCGGGCCAAAGAACTGTGGTTGGTTCCTCAAAGGGTTGGCGTTCCTCTCCCTGGGGGGCCGTTTCTGGCGCTGCTCCATAGGGACGGCGGACTTCACGCTGCAATGGACGTCGACTCGCACCAGAGACGGCCGTCAGTGCACCGCCTGAACCAAGTACGGCGCCCGTGGTCGCGGCAACGGTCATCCACACACCAATGGGCAAAGCAGGCAGCTCCCAGGTGAGGATCCGAAGATTGCCTGATTTACCCAGATTCAGTCCACCAACCAGCAGCGTGAGCAGCAGAGGGGACAGGCAGGGGATCAGCAGAAGACGTTGGAGAGGTGTCATCGGCGAGGACCCTGCCAACGTTGTTGATCCGTAAGGGATTCACCCAGTGAGTCGAACAACCGCATCACTAGGAAATCGAGCATGTCATCAATGCTGTTTGGTTGGGTGTACCAGGCAGGAATCGGTGGAGCAATCCTGGCACCGGCCTCTGCAAGGGTCGTGAGGTTGCGCAAGTGAAGCAAATTCCAGGGCATTTCCCTGGGTGCGATCACGAGCGGGCGACCTTCCTTGAGATGCACGTCAGCACAGCGTTCGAGAAGATCACCCGCCAGTCCAGCCGCCAGTCGGCCGACGGTTCCCATCGAGCACGGAACCACAACCATTCCACTGGTGGCCACACTGCCGCTGGCAACAACCGCCGACTGATCGTCCCATCGATGGCAGATCAGGGTTCCGGTGTCGATTTGAAATCGGTCTATCCAGAATTGCTCTTGAAGTTTGGGATCTACGGGAACGGCAATCGACCGCTCAGCACGCCACACCTCATGAGCACCACGGCTCATGATGACGTGCACCGTGCGGTCTCGGCGCATCAACCACTCAAGCGTTCGCTCAGCAAGCTGCTGAGCAGACGCACCGCTGATCCCGATCACATAAGGATTCATTCCTCGCTGACGGCCACAGGAAGTGCCTCAGCCTCTGCTGGGGTCTCAGAAGGAACCACCTCAAGGTCAATCTGATTCCTCAATACATCCACTTTGAGCACCTTCACATCCACGGGATCACCGAGTTGATACACACGCCGGCTGCGACGGCCCACCAGTCGGTTTTGTCTCGATCGGTATTCATACCAGTCGTCGTTCAGGGAGCTGACATGCACGAGTCCTTCCACCATGGATGGAGGTATCTCAACGAAAAAGCCATAGCTCTGAACTCCACTGATGATTCCGGCCTGCACCTGATCGATCATCGGTTCGGCGCTTCGGGCCTTGGCCATGGCAACCACGTCACGCTTGAGATCATGAACCTGGCGACGACGAGCGTTTAAGCGTTGCACGGTGCGCTCCCGCAACACTTCCAACAGTTTTTGTTCCTGAGACGGGGTGAACAAGGGCCAGTCAACCGTTGAAGCAGCGCCGCGATGCCCCAGTTGAGCTTTTTCCTTTTGACGAACGGTCGGTCTGTCTTTGCCTTCGTTCAGAAGTTGGCAGAGAACGTGCTGATTGATCAGATCAGCCTGATGCAGAGTTGGGCAACACCAAGGTGCCTGAGGTGTCAGCCGGTCTATCGCGTTGGTCACGGCGGTTGTTGCAACCAGCTCACCGCTGGTTCCAGGATCGTCTTCGGAGGCTTCCGGTTTGGTTGATAAGGAGCTGATATCCAGATCAGCCGAGCTCTCGACACTGGTTTCGCAAGCCAGTGAGTAAGAGCTCTCCGGAAGAGCCTGACGCAACTGCAGGCTGAGCACTCTGCTTGAGTCAAGCCCTGACAATGCAGTGGCAAGTTCGCATGCTGATGGTGCTCCGTCCTCATCCAACTCAAGGGGGACCTCGAGTGCGATGGCAGCCTTAGCGACATCATTCAGTGCCGACTCCTCGGGCTGAGCAGCGTCAAGAACAATCGCCGGAAGCCCCAGTGATCGACGATGGTCTTCCCAAACGCGGTGAGCCTGACGAATGAAGATCGACAGCAAGGAGTGAGCACAGGCTGGATTCAAAGGTGTGGTCCAACGCTGACCGTCACCGTCTGGTGAGATCGAATTCAGATCCGCGAGACGATTGATCTGTGGGGGCTGGAGATCAAGTTCGATCCTCCCTTCAACCCGCTCAGCCTGATGCAGTGTGCGGGCACAGAACACCACAGTTTCCAGTTGACCGATCTGGTCTTTGAACGATTTGAGTGCTGCTGGGATTGCACGTGACTTTGGTTTTCGGCCATCCAGTGCTTGCAGTGCTTTCCCACCCACTTCGGCGATCGGTTTGATCCTGCTCAAACAGAATTCCCAATCCCGCCAATCACCATCGCTTCCCAGATCAAGACGCAGTGAAACCGCATCCTGCTCTTCGCCCACGTTGAAGCTGCTGGCTTTGATCAATGGCGAACTCAGCAAGGGCAACCACTGATCACCGAGACAAACGGATTCCGACTGATTCATCAGCCATTGATCGAGGTTGTTGCCCGGCGTGAGACGTTCAGCGAGCGCAGGCGCGTGAATCCAAAGTCGGGTTCCACCGTTATGGGGAGTGACGTGAATGGCCGGCAGACACGGAGCATCATCAGCAGTCCAGCCACGCAACAACAGAGCGGGTTGCTCGATGAGATTGACCCGCTTTTTCGCTGATGGCGCTTTCAGGCTGGCCCTAGGTGGAGCGGGACGCTGGTGAAGGTTGGCCTTGGTGAGCATCAGCTCGCGATCGACCTCATGGCCTCCGTCGAGGGGCAGAGATCGCGCAACATGACCGCGTGCAGGGAACTGGGCAACCGGGTAGCGGTCGAGCACTACTTCAGCAACGGAAGGCCCCTTCTCGCTGTCGGCATGGGAGGCGTCATCTGATGACAACTCGATTGACGCAAGCAGGCGATCATCGAGAGGAACCGCGATCAAACGATCATCCTGTTGTTCCACAGAAGCCAAGAGGCTTGTCGTGGAGCGCTCGAGGATGCACTGAACACCACCCTCGGGCGAACGGCGTCGACCTCCTTCTCGCGTCAAACGCACGAGCACACGATCGCCGTTCCAGGCATGGTTTAACTGATGGTCGCGAATATAAATGTCATCACCACCGTCGTCGCGGATCGCAAAGCAAAACCCTTTGCTGCTGCAGCGCAGTCTCGCTTCGACGAGGTCATCGGAATCGCCGCGACTGACCCCTCCCTCATGATCAACGTTCAGAATTCCGAGGCGATCCAACCCATGGAGAGCCAAATCAAGGGTTTGTTTTTCTGAACGGTTGGTCAGGCGCAGAATCTTCTCGAGCTTGGCTTTGTCCAGACTTCCCTCAGCAGGAACCTGGTCGAGCAGATCGGCGACCGTGAATTTCATCGGAACGGAAATGAAAACCGGTCTTCAGGACCGGGAGGGGGGATCGTTCGAGCGCGTGCAGCGAAGGACCGCGCTGTCTCACGATCCAATCAGTTTACGGGCCGGTGGAAGTGAACCAGAGAGCCTCACTCTTCCGGTGATGCCAATGAGCCATTACCACTCAGCATCGGCCAGAGCAGCTTGATGCCAATGATCAAGAAACCGAGGGATGCTGCAAATTGCAGCCAATCAGCAGGCACCACCGTTGAGAGGGATCCCCCAGCTAAGGCACCAATCAGGCTCGCCAGAACAAGAGCACTCGACGAACCAATGAACACCGCCAGCGGACGGTCTGATGTGCCGCTGATGGCAACGGTTGCCAACTGTGTTTTGTCTCCGAGTTCCGCCAGAAACACCGTGACGAATGTGGAGATCAGCAGCGCAAAATTCATTGGGGAATGGTGGAGGACGAGAGTGGTGATTCGGGTGCCATCAGGCTGCTGATGCCTTGAGGAGTGACTGCAACGCTTGCGAACCAAGCCACAGTCCCAATCCCACCATCAGTAGACCTGCCATCTGTTCCAGCCGTTCCGGTGGAATCACCTTGGACAGCCAGCGTCCAACCAGAACGCCAACCAGGCTGGAACAAATCAAGGCGAGAGCTGCCCCTCCAAACACCAGCCAGGGCTCACCGGATTGTGCTGACAGCAACAGAGTTGCTAGCTGTGTTTTGTCACCGAGTTCTGCGAGAAAGACCGTGGTGAACGTCGTCACCAGAATCGCTGAAAAGCCTGGACGTTGAGAATTACCGGCTTCAGTCATCGCACGGTTCGCGGAGATCGGATCTGGCGTTCGAACTTACGCAGTTCCCGGCTGCGGCCGCCGTGCACTGAGCGAATTTGCTGTCGGCAGCAGCTGATCGCAAATGCATCAGCATGCGCATCGTCGATACCAAACAAGCTGCAAAGGCTATCGACGCGACAGAAATCAGGTCGCTTCTCATAGATCCGACAACGCCGGGATCCTGTATCGAAATGAAGGCACCATCCATCGGGGCCAACCATGCTCAGATACAACTCCCGCTGCTCGGGACTTAAGGCTGCAAGAGCCTCAGGCCGCTCTTCTGGGGCCAGACGGCAACACGCTCCGCAATGGTTCATGCACGACCAAGTGGAAGTTGGTCGTGTCATGACACAGCCTCGATCTTCAGCAAAACGGGTGTTGGCTGTGACAAGCCATCACAGTGGACGGCACGGATCCAGCCACCTGGGCTTGAAGACCCGTAGCCTTGACCAGGCATCATGCCGCTCATCCGCTTTCCATCCATGGGTCTTGATTTCCACCTGATCGCCAACTTCGCGGCGCTGGCCCTGATCACACTTGCCGGTCCGGCAGTGATCTTCATTCTGTTCTACAAGCGCGGCGCGCTCTGAAGCTTGCTAAGACCGTGATACACCGGATCCCTGCACACCAGGCGTCCGGTGTAAGCGGCCAGCACAGCGGCCAAGACCACACCTGCAAACAGCTGTTGGTCTCCGGCAAGCCTCCAGGAAAAAATGATCGAGACCAAAGGAAGTTGTGTGGCTCCCGACAGTCCTGCAGCCAGACCCAGGCCGATGCCGAGCTGAGTGCTCACACCGACTACGGCGCAGATTGTGTACCCAAGAACGGCTCCGAATGTCAGTGATGGATCGATCAGTCCTCCTGGCACGCCTGGGCTGAGAGCCAGCATCGGTCCAACCACCCGAACAACGGTGATCCAAAGGGATGTCACGCCGCTGACCAGCTTTTGATCATCGGAAAAGGCATTCGGCATGCCTTGATCGATCAATTGACGCACCAGCGCCTCACCGTCGGATGTCGAGGTGCCCCAGCTCAGGAGGGCCAAAAGACTCAATCCGGCTCCAAGGCAGAGCCCTGTTTGAAGAGGGCGTTGACGGACCAGCGGTGCAAGACGCCTTGTCAGCAACACCAGGCCTTTGTTGAACAAACCGCCGATCAGGCCACACACAATCCCGATCGGGATGGCCATCAGCAGTTGTTCCGCTTCAGGTGCAGCGATGTTGAGCACTCCTAGGCCAAACATGGGTTCACCACCAATGTTGGAAAAACCAGCGGCTGCCACGCTGATTACCAAGGCTGGCCAGATCGTGACGATGGCGTAATCAGCCGTCAGTTCCTCCAGCATGAAAACGGCTCCCAGCAGCGGTGTATTGAATCCACCGGCGAGTCCTGCTCCTCCGCCGATTGCCACCATTTGACGCTCGCTGAGTGATGGCAACCAGGCGCCGAATCGACGATGGCAGGCTCGAGCCACGGCAGCTCCGAACTGAACAACGGGGCCCTCGCGTCCCAGTGGGAACATCGCCACCGTGGCGATTGACCACAGCACACCACGTTGAACGGTTCCAGCCGCAGCCATCGCTTTCGGAAGACGAGCAGGATCTTCAAGGGAATTCATGGTGGATGGAATGCCCGATCCTGCGCCTGCTTGCCAGGGTCCTCGCTGCAGAAGCAGCAAAACCGGCATCACCAGCAAAGGCATCAGCGCAATGAGAAGCCCTTGCCATCCCCAGCCGATCGTCGCTGTGGTCGGTAAGAAGGCGTAGAGCTTTTCTTGAACACGATCAACCAAATTCAGAGGCAGGCAGGCCAGGCCGATCAGAACGCCAACAATCACCAGCCCGAAGAAATGCCTGACAACGCCTTGGAGACGTCCCTGATAAGGAAGCGTTCCTGGAATCAGAACGGATTCATGGCGTGTGTCCGGACTCATGGGCGCAAGCCGAGGCCCACGCAGGCCTCCTTCAACAGACCCGCAACGTAAGGGTGTTCTGCACGGCTGTCGTCGCTGTCCAGCACACCCTCCTTACTGACCCGGCAGACCAGAACTTGTCCGCTTGGATTGACAAGCTTGAGGCCATCGGGCTCAAAGCGTTCAACCCGGTATCGGCCCTGGGGGCGATGCAACTCCATCACGTTGTGATGAGCACGCAAGGATTTGACTTCCAACTGGAATCGGGTCTCGCCACGCCAATGGTTCTGCGTGAGATGGAAGGCCACATCTACTGTTTGTGGAAGAACGGCATGATCAGGCCAGCGCCAGATGATGGCCTGTCGTTCGACATTGTTTTGTTCAAGGGTCAAACGCAGGTGACCGCCGCGTAGGGCTTGCTGGTCAGCAACGCGGCAACCTCTTGCCCAGAACAACGGTTTGGGGTGACCAGCACCAAATGGCTCCAGTTGTTGGAGATCCTTCCAAAACGCGTGGTTGATCTGCTGAAGTTCCAGCAGGGCCTCAGGCTCCACAAGCAGTGCGTCACCGCGATGCCTGAGCCAATCCTCCGCCAGACCATTGAGCGCCTCGTGTAGGGCGCTGACAGCACTGATTCGCACCGTGAATCCCCCTGCAGCCGGGTGGCCTCCATGGCGTTCCAGCAGTGCGGTGCAGTGTTGAAGCGCTTGATCAACCGCAAAGCCCTCCGGCGCTCGGACCGAGGCCCGCATCAGTCCATCGGAATCGCTGGCCAGGAGAGCCGCCGGGCGTTGGTAGCGCTCCACCAAGCGAGCCGCAACGATGCCGATGACTCCGTGGTGCCAATGACTCTGAGCCAAGAGTAAAAATGCCGGTAAGGGGGATGGATCACTGTCCAGCAGGGCAATCGCCTCCGCTTCGATGGCGTCACACAGCTCCCGGCGCTGTCGATTCAAAACATCGCAGCGACGCCCCAGTTCAAAGGCATGATCGGGATCATCCGCCGTCAGCAGATCAACGACAAGCGATGGTTCGCCGATGCGTCCAACCGCATTGATCCTGGGCGCTAGTTGAAAGCCAATGTCATCTGCTCGGAGTGGCCGATCGCCAAGACCGGCGAGCTGCTGAAGCGCTTGAACGCCGGCACAGCGACTGCGGTGAAGGTGTTTCAGTCCATCTTTGAGGAGGACGCGATTGGCGCCTGTGAGCGGAGCCATGTCCGCAACGGTTCCAATGCAAAACAGATCACGTGCCGTTCTGATCGCCTCAGGCTTATTCATTGCGGCGGCGAGTTCTCGAGCCAGCACATAGGCCAGTCCCACCCCTGCAAGGCCTGCGTACGGAGATCCTTCGGGCGTTGTGGCTGGATGAATCAGCGCCAGGGCTTTGGGTCGCGATGCGGGCAATGTGTGGTGATCGGTCAGGATCACGGCAATGTTGAGTTCTTCGGCTCTGGCGAGCGCCTCATGAGCTGCCACACCGTTGTCGACAGTGACGAGCAGACGCACCCCCGCTGAGTGCAACGCATCCACCATCCCAGGATTCAGCCCGTAACCATCGGCCATGCGACTGGGAATGGCGGCTTGGGGAGCGGCGCCCATCGCCGCGAAGGCCCGCATTAGCAGCGCGGTGCTGGTCATGCCATCGGCGTCGTAATCGCCGCAGATCGCGATCGCCTCATGGTCATGACAAGCCGTTGTCAGACGCTCAATCGCTGCTTGCAACTCTGGAAAGTGCTCATGAGCAGCCGGAAGCGGCTGGTCACTCAGCAACGCATTTAGGTCCGCGCTGGTTTGGAGTCCTCTTCGGAACAGAACAGCTTTGAGTGCTGGTGGTAGGTCCACCGGATGCAGAGGGTCTCCCTCGATCGGCTCGGGAAGTTGCCATTGCTGTTCCCTCTGGCCAGCCAATCTGATTGCGCACGATCGTTGGCTGCATTGTGGTGCCTCAACACAGAGTTGAGATCAACCAAGCTTGAGATTGGTTCGTTCCGTTGCCATGCCCTGCCTGCAAGCCGTGTTTTGGGATGTGGACGGGACTCTTGCGGATACGGAACTGACCGGTCACCGCCTGGCTTACAACCGTGCGTTCAAGGACTGCGGGCTGAATTGGATCTGGGACGAGAGTCTCTACACCGATCTGCTGTCCATTCCAGGCGGTCGACAACGGATGCAGCATTACAGCGAGCGGCTGGGACAAAGCCTGGATGCCGATCTGCTCGATCGATTGAGGGTGATCAAACAACGTCACTACCTCGATGTGGTGGCATCGGGGGGCGTCCAGCTCAGACCAGGAGTTCAAGATCTTCTCGAGGAGCTCAGCGCGTCTGGCGTGCAGCAGTGGATCGTGACAAGCAGCGGGAAAGCTTCCGTAGAGGCGCTGCTGCGCTCGCTGAGCACAGACTTGCGGGATGTCTTCCAGGGCATGGTCACCGCCGATGATGTCGAGCGCCACAAACCAAACCCTGATCCCTATCTGCGCGCTCTGGAATTCTGTGGCGTGTCTTCCGACCATGCCTTGGCCCTTGAGGATTCAGCAGCTGGCCTGCAATCGGCTCGCAGCGCAAATCTTCGATGTCTGATCACCCCTTCGGCCTGGGATCACGATTGGCAGCTGTTTTCTGAATGTGCGCAATGTGTTGTTGACCATCTCGGAGGTGAGCAAGCCCCGACCGTCCATCACGGCCCCACTTGTGCTCAAGGCAGGATCACGCTGGAGTACCTGCAATTGCTGCTCTCACTTCCGCTTCGATGACGGTTCAGATCACCCGCTATGAGCAATTGCAAAGACGGGTCGGAGTCCATATGGCTCAGGCCCTGGTGGGTCCGTGGCGGCGGCGAAGTGTGGGTGTTTTGGCGTTGCTGTTCGGTTTCATCATCGGGAGCAATGTGACCATGCTTTGGTTTCAACGCACTGGTGACAATCGACCTTTTGCGGTGTTGGGCATGGTGGTCATCCTCGAAGTGATGGTGAGGCTCAGAAGCAACGTCAAACAAGAACCTTGGCCGTTGTCTTGGCTTGCTTTGGATAACCTCCGAATTGGAACTGTGTACGCCGTCGTCTTGGAGGCGTTCAAGCTTGGGTCTTAATCAACCGATTCCCTGGCTGCCGCATCCAGCCCCTGAGGGATTTGAGACGTTTGTCAATTCACTGGGGTCGTCTTCGATTCATGCCTGGGGTGATCGGTGGCAGGCGCTGGGCGGTTTGTCATTGGCGCGGGAGGCATGGCCTGTTCCCGTGGATGATTCATGGGTGGCTTTCCTCGCTCTGCCGCTCCTGAGCAGGATTGAACACGCTGTTCATTCAGGGCGTCCCACCCTGTTGGGTGTGAGTGCCTTGCCCGGCTGTGGAAAATCGACGCTGTGCAGCTGGGCAAAGACTGCATCGCAACGCCTGGGCTGGCGTGTGGAACACCTTTCGCTTGATGACTTCTATTGGCCTGCAGAGGCTCTCGAACGAAGCATGGCAGGAAATCCATGGCGGGTTCCTCGGGCCCTTCCTGGAAGTCATGACCTCATCACCATGGACGATGCTCTGCGTGAATGGCGTCGATCTAGCGTGATCTCAGCGCCACGATTTGATAAAGCGTTGCGTCAAGGACGCGGTGATCGCAGAGGCTCCACGACTGCTGAAGCGGATGTTGTGTTGCTTGAAGGTTGGTTTCTTGGTGTTGCCGCTCACAAGACACCAGCGCAACTGGAGGATCAAGGTCTTTCAGAAACTGAACGAGTTTGGAGACCGCAAGCGATCGATGCGTTGCACCACTACTCGACCATCTGGGCCCAACTCGATGACCTCTGGCATCTCCGATCATCACGAACGGATGCGTCATCACGATGGAAAGAAGAGCAACTCATCACGCTGAGACGCCAAAGCGGAGTCGATTACAGCTCAGGTGATCTCTCTGATTTCAACCGCATGGTGCAAAAAGCTCTGCCCTCTTCCTGGTTGCAGCAACTTGACCAAGCCAATGTGGTGGTGGATCTCAGCAACTCCCGAAGTGTTGAAAAGATCCACCGAAGAAAGGATCAGCTGTCGGCTTCGTCAGCTTCAGCGACGGGATAAACAAATCCTTGCGCGCGACCGCTCAACACGGATTTACCGATGGATAGAGCACGCTGTGCCGCGGTGGCAGCTTTGGCCTTCCACACCGCATGGCGCTGATTGCGCTTGCTTTTCGAGGTTTTCTTCTTCGGGACGGCCATCGCGGGCGGATCTCTGCCAAACAGCCATGATCTACCTCCAAGAGCCCACTCGTCAAATCGCTAGTCTTTGCGGAACGCAGCAGCTGTGTGAGCCCAGAGCAGCCGACCCAGTTAGATCAGGGTGTTCCAGCATCCAAAGCCGCTTCTGAAGAGCGCCTGAGCAATCCCTTGTCCAGGTTTCGACCTGAACCTCCCCCGAGTTACAGCACACTTCTGAAGGAGATCAGTTCAGGATCCGTTCAAGACTTGGTGTTGATTCCAGGTCGCCGAGAAGTGATTGCGACCTTTTCTGACGGTCGGAAAGTCACGGTTCCAATCCTGGCGAACGACCAGCAGATTCTCCGAGTTGCTGAAGCCTCCGGGACTCCGCTCAACGTCAAGGATGTGCGACAAGAACAGGCACTGGCAGGTCTTGCTGGCAATTTTGCTCTGGTCGCTCTGATCGTGATCGGGCTTTCGTTGCTGTTGCGCCGTTCTGCACAAGTGGCCAACAAAACCATGGGGTTTGGTCGCAGTCAGCCTCGAACCAGCGCTCAAGACGACGTCAGTGTTCGATTCGAGGATGTGGCTGGCATCGGCGAGGCCAAAGAAGAACTGCAGGAGGTGGTGACTTTCCTCAAGCAGCCCGAAACATTCATCAAGTTGGGTGCGCGCATTCCTAGAGGAGTGCTGCTCGTAGGGCCTCCAGGTACGGGTAAAACGCTTTTGGCCAAAGCCATTGCTGGCGAGGCCGGGGTTCCATTTTTCTCCATTGCAGCATCCGAGTTTGTTGAACTGTTTGTGGGTGTCGGTGCTAGCCGTGTCCGGGATTTGTTCCGGCAGGCCAAGGAGAAATCACCCTGCATCGTGTTCATTGATGAGATTGACGCCGTGGGCCGTCAGCGGGGCGCAGGCATCGGTGGGGGCAATGACGAACGCGAACAAACGTTGAACCAGCTGTTAACGGAGATGGATGGGTTCGCAGACAATTCCGGCGTGATCTTGCTTGCCGCGACCAACCGAGCGGATGTGCTCGATACGGCACTCATGCGTCCCGGCCGATTTGATCGGCGCATCCAGGTGGGGTTGCCGGATCGTCGCGGTCGAGAAGCGATCCTGTCTGTCCATGCCAGAACGCGACCCTTAAGTGATGAGGTGTCGCTGGCTGATTGGGCTCGGCGTACGCCAGGATTCTCAGGCGCTGATTTGGCCAATCTCCTCAACGAAGCTGCGATCCTGACTGCGCGGCATGAAGTGTCTTTTCTGGGGAACAGGCAATTAGAGGAAGCGCTTGAGCGGATCACCATGGGGCTGACTGCTGCACCTCTGCAGGACGGAGCCAAAAAACGACTGATTGCATATCACGAAATCGGTCATGCCCTGGTGGCAGCCTTGACTCCTCATGCTGATCCGGTCGACAAGGTCACCTTGTTGCCACGCAGCGGAGGTGTTGGGGGATTCACGCGTTTTTTCCCCGATGAAGAAATCATCGATTCAGGCCTCGTAACCAGGGCCTATTTGCAGGCACGATTGGTGATGGCCCTCGGCGGACGTGCCGCTGAGATCGTTGTTTTTGGAGATTCCGAGGTCACGCAAGGAGCCAGCGGTGATTTGCAAATGGTCACTCAACTTGCTCGTGAGATGGTGACGCGATTCGGGTTCTCAGACCTTGGTCCTGTTGCACTGGAAGGGCAAGACCAGGAGGTGTTTCTGGGTCGGGATCTCATGCAGACACGTCAGGCCTACGCAGAAAGCACCGGACGGGAGATTGATCAGCGGATCCGTGAACTCGCGAGCCATTCGTTGCAACAGGCCATCGCTCTTCTCACGCCAAGACGGGAACTGATGGACCGCTTAGTCGAGGCGTTGATCGAGGAAGAAACATTGCAGTCGGATCGTTTCCATGCACTGGCAGGGATCGACGCCACGGCGGATCGCCTTAGCCTGGATCAGCTGCCAGCTAAGGCTTGAGCCGGCTGAATCAAGGCCTTCAAAAGTCGTCAGGAGCATTGGCGCGTTGGTCGCTTCTCCTCATTCCTGCTGTCTGGCTGCTGGCCAGACTTCTGGTTGAAAAGGCCTGGTTTGCACAGTTTCAGCTCGAGCATCTGTACACCCAGCGGCTCGTTTATCAGCTGATCGGTGGTGCGTTGTCTCTTCTGCTGGTTTGCGTCTGCGCCACGTGGCGACATCACTGGATGCGTGCCTATGTGCCGACGCCGCAGGGGCACATTCCGACCCTGCGCGGCAGCACTTACACGTTGTCGTTGCTGGCCTGTCTGATCGTTCTGTTGGCCGTGTTGGGAGTGTCCACTCGCCTCGCATGGCTGGCCTGGACGGACCCGATGCATCTCGGGCACTGGTGGAGCGTCCCCTTCGATCCGGGATGGCCAGCGCTGAGCCTCAGCATTCTGTTGCTTCTGCTCGTAACTCTCGGGTTGACGCGAATTCGTCGCCTGAGCCTCGCTTTCCTCTACGGAAGTGTCTGCGTGTGTCTCGTTGCCGCGCGTAGTTGGGCACTTTGGGCACTAGCCATTGCGATTCCCGATTCAGGCCGGATTGAGTCTGTTCTGGGTGCGGATTTGAGCTTTGGTCTGGGACGCTTTTCTGCTCTCGCCCTCGCAGGGGAGCTGTCGCTCATCCTGCTGCTTCTCACCCTCAGCACATCGCTGTGGACCCGTTTGACACGGTCACCCTGTCTGAGCGATTGGGGTTTTCCTGGGTGGACTTCCCGTGAACGTCAACTGCTCAGACCAGCGTTCGCTCTGCTGATGTTGGTGCTGGCCGCACTGGTGTGGTTGTCGCGCCACCAGTTGCTCTGGACCCAGAGCGGACTCCTTGCTGGAGCCGGTTGGGTGGGTGTTCACCTTGTACTGCCCTTGCGTGCTGGGGTTTCGCTACTTCTAGTGCTTCTCGCGTTCACTTACCTGCCTTGGATTAACACGATTTATCGACATCGCAGAGGGTTGAGGATCACGTTCTTTGGTCTTGCCTGCACAGCACTGATCACTGAACTTCTGCTGGCTCCAGCTCTTCAATGGATGGTGGTTCGACCACGCGAATTGAGGCTCGAGACGCCTTATCTCAATATGGCCATTGAGTCCACGAGGTATGGCTATCAATTGGATGCAATTCAATCATCTGAATTCAGGCCCAATCGTGAGCTAACCAACCAAGATTTGGAAAAAGGAGAAAGCACACTTGAGAATATTCGCCTTTGGGACAGTCAACCTCTCCTTGCATCCAACCGACAACTCCAGCAACTCCGTGTTTACTACCAATTCGCAAATGCGTCAGTTGACCGCTACCCCCTCAGTGCAGAGCGAGCTGAAAATCAACAAGTGATTATTTCGGCCCGTGAACTCGACCAGTCTGCTCTTCCCGCTGGCTCCAAAACCTGGCAAAACAGGCATTTCGTGTTCACCCACGGATTCGGGTTCACCCTCAATCCTGTGAATATCAGTGATCCTGACAACCTACCGGCCTATTTCATCAGCGATTTAGGTCGGTCCACACAGATTGAAGGAAATGAAACGCTGGGGATTACGCGAGAGGATGTCAAACGCGAAGTTCCAATTGGCCGTGCAGCACTTTATTTTGGGACTCTGCCCTCGCCCTACGCGATTGCACCCTCAAAGATTGAAGAATTTGATTATCCGGAGGGAGACAAGAATACTTACAATCACTATTCCGGAATGGCTGGAGTTCCTCTCCGTCAATTCTGGCAGCGTGTTGCTGCATCGATCTATCTCGCTGAACCGCGCCTGTTAAGCACGGGTTCATTGAACTCGGAATCACGTCTGCAGCTGCGACGTGATGTCAAGCAACGCGTCAGTGCTCTGGCACCCTTTCTCGACTTCATGGGTGATCCCTACCTGGTGTCGGTTCCTCTCGAGGACGGTGCTGAGGGTTATCAACAAGATCAGCATCAATATTGGATTGTGGATGGCTACACCTCATCACGAACACTGCCCTATGCATCGATATTGCCAGACGGGCGTCCGATTCGATATTTGCGTAATTCAGTGAAAGTGATTGTGGACGCTTACAACGGCTCCGTTCATTTTTACGTCAGTGAACCTGATGACCCAATCATTCAGGGCTGGGCACGCTTGTTTCCTGATCTGCTTCAACCATTGGATGGAATGCCAAGGATTTTGAAATCACATCTCATGGTTCCGCAAGTTCAATTTGAGCTTCAGGTGCAGCAACTCCTCCGTTATCACGTAACCGATCCAAGAACGTTTTACAACGGGGATGATGTGTGGCAAGTGCCAAAAGAACTTTATGGATCCGATCAAATCCCTGTTGCCCCATACCACATTACGGCTCAGCTTCCATCCAGTGATGAATCTGAATTCTTGTTATTGCAGCCTTTAACGCCACTGGCTCGACCCAACCTCTCAGCATGGTTAGCAGCACGAAGTGACGGTGAAAACTACGGAAAGCTCGAGTTGATTCGATTCCCGAGTGATGTTCCAACGTTTGGTCCTGAGCAGGTGCAAGCATTGATCAATCAGGATCCTCAGATTAGTTCACAATTCGGTCTATGGGACCGTGCTGGTTCGCAGGTGATTCAGGGAAATTTACTGGTTCTCCCAGTTGGCAATTCACTGTTGTATGTCGAGCCCATATACATCAAAGCCAGGCTAGGTGGACTACCTACATTGGCTCGAGTCGTTGTCAGTAATGGACGCAGAGTGGCGATGGCTAGTGATCTCGATTCAGCGCTTGTTATGTTGCTGAATGATCGCAGCATGGTGGTGACGGATAATCCATAAAAAAAGGCCCATCGAAATGGGCCTCGTCACACTATCGCTGAGTGTTCAAGTCAGTTGATTGCTGCGAAAAACTCCTTGCTTCCGACAGGATCAGGTTTCATGGTTTTTTCACCAGGCGTCCAGTTGGCGGGGCAGACCTCGTCAGGATTGGATTGCACGTACTGGAATGCCTGAAGAACGCGCAATGTCTCATCAACATTTCGGCCCACCGGCAGGTTGTTGATTGTGGCGTGCATGATCACACCATCGGGATCAATGATGAACAGGCCGCGAAGAGCGACACCTTCGTCCTCGTCAAGAACGTTGTAAGCCGTGGAGATCTCTTTCTTGAGATCAGCGACGAGGGGATAGTTGATGTCGCCGAGGCCGCCTTCGTTACGGGCGGTCTGAATCCATGCCAGGTGGCTGAACTGACTGTCGACAGACACGCCGAGAACCTCAGTGTTCTTGCTGGAGAAGTCCGCATAGCGATCGCTGAAGGCGGTGATCTCCGTGGGACACACAAAGGTGAAATCCAGGGGATAGAAAAACAGGACCACGTACTTGCCGCGGTACTGAGACAGGGTGATTTCCTTGAATTCCTGGTCAACCACTGCTGTGGCTGTGAAATCGGGGGCCTGTTGGCCCACGCGCAGCGAGGACATGTTGGTGATGCGAAAGTTGGCAGGAAAGCGAACGGAGCTAGGACGTAGTCGTTCCGACTTCCACTTGCACATATCAAGCTATCACGGCTGCTTGGGCGATTGCGTGGTCTTGCTTGCTTTGGATCGCACCATCGACTCTTAAAGTACACCGATGATTCAATCCTCGATGTCCTGGGATCCGGCTCTTCTCAGGAAGTTCAGCAGTACTGGGCACTTCCGTTTGCTCAACCAGGTGCGCAGTGAGCTCAGCACCCAGCCTCTGGAGCGGGATCCACAAACAAGGGCTCTGATGCTCAAGGCACGCCCCCATCGGGGACAGCCTGTCAGGCAGCAACGCCGTCCCAATGCAATTCCCGATGGGCGCGTATCCCTCGTTGATGATCATGCCGAGCAGTCCTCGCCTAAATCATTCCGCGAACGACTCAATGCGATTGAGATGCGCTGAGCGATCGGGACACCCCGAGATGTATGATTCGGCCTGGCCAATTGGCCAATCGTCAGAGTAGCTCAGCTGGTTAGAGCACAGGATTCATAACCCTGAGGTCGAGAGTTCAAGTCTCTCCTCTGACATTTTTTATTCGACTTGATTGATACTTTATCAATTAATTCTGAGCGTCTAATTCGTATCAATGTAAAAGGAATGGCTGCCCTAAAGCAACCAACTTCCGTTCTGATTTGTCACTCTTAGAAACTCAGCTTCAAACACGCTGCGTGGGTAACAGAGCCATGGGATCAAGCGCAGCTCCGCCATCACGACGAATTTCAAAGTGGAGGTGTGGACCTGTGCTGCGACCTGTGCTTCCCATCAAAGAGATTTTGGTACCTTGTGGAACAAGTTGCCCCTTTTTCACCAACAGTCTGCTGTTATGGGCATATCGGGTCGAGGAGCCATCTGGGTGGGCAATCTCCACCATGTAGCCATAACCGCCACTGCTCCAGCCTGAAAACGTGATCAAGCCGCTTTTCGCAGCAAGGATTGGAGTTCCAACATTGTTGGCAATATCGATCCCTTTATGCATACGGCCCCAGCGCCATCCATAGCCCGAAGTAAACACACCTTTTGTGGGCCACGCATAGGACTGGTTATCACCGAACCCTTCCAGGTCGGAAAAGTTCGGCAATTGCGGCCAACTTGCCCCTCCCGATTGCAGCGGGCGAACAGCGAGGAGAGATTGCGCGTTGGCTGCAGGAACATTGCTGTCGATGGTGAGCTTGCTGAGCTCGATGCCTGGATTCAGGCTCCTCAGCTTTTCAATGGAGATGCCGTGGTCGCGCACCAGGCTGGCAAGACTGTGATTCGGATGACTTTCAACGGCGTTCTGCAGGGTTGGTGGCGCGCTCAGTGGAGCTGTAGTCCGCAGGTTGTCTCCCTCAAACCGAGTTGAGAGCAGAACCTGATCCTGGCTGGATTTCGGCAAAACAATCCATGTGCCCGCCTTCAGGAGCGTTCTGGATGGTTTGTCATTGATTTCAGCGAGTTCGTTGAGCGAGAGGTCTAATGCTCTGGAAATGCTGCTCAATTCGCTGTCTGCAGCCAAAGGAACCCAAATGTATTCGGGAGCTGTGGTCAGCGCTGTTAACAAAGGCGGAGGCGGAACATGCTGTGGATCTGCATAGCCAGACAGCTGCGACACCACGAAAAGGGCACTGCTTGAGGTCAGAGCGGTGACTACGAAGAGCAGTGGCTTCATCAAACAAAGCGTGAGGAACAATCCCGAAGAAGCCGCCACAACCCGGGATCGGGCTGAAAGTAGCGAGCGGAACAGGTTGGTGCAAGAGCTGGCGTGGCAGCTCGTCAATCACCACAGCTCCAAACTCAGACCCGCTTGAAAACAGACAATGGCGCATGCCACCGAGAGGTTCAGGCTTCGGACACCGCCTTGGCCATCCTCCGCGGCACTGCAAGGCATCGGAATTGTCAGTATTTTTTCGCAGCGGTCACGGATTGGATCTGGAAGACCGATGTCTTCCCTTCCAAAAAGGAGCACATCGCCCTGCTGAAAGGTCATGTGCTGCAAGGATTCACCACCACGCCGGCTGCAGCCAATCAGCCTTGATGGCGATGTGAGGTCAGTGCGAAATTGCTCGAAATCACGATGCACGGAGAGATCCACATGCGGCCAGTAATCGAGGCCTGCCCGTTTAAGTTGGCGATCGTCGATCGAGAACCCTAAAGGTTCAATCAGCGACAGAGGAAGACCGAAGGCTGCACAGGTTCGGGCGATGTTGCCGGTGTTGGGTGGAATGCGCGGCTCAAACAAGGCCACTCTGAGGGGTGGAGCGATCCGGTTGGTCATTGAGGAACGGCGACTCCGACGGAGTGCAGATTCACTGCGCGCCCCTGCACAACCAGCCAGCTGGCGCTGGCATGACGTTCAAGCACCTGAGCCAGCTCACCTTGTCGATCACGGAACCTGCCGCCGACTGCTGTCGCTGGAACCACGCCCCATCCTGTTTCTTCAACCACCATCACAACCGGTTGCGAGCGGGCCAGTAAGGCGTGCATCAGGTGGCTTGTGACCTTGTTCCACGCATCAGCATCCAGATCGAGGTAAGAGGCGGTGAAGCCCCCCAGAGCATCGATCAACAAGGTCTGATTGGCTGGGATTGTGTGCATCGCACCAGCCAGATCCGCTCCGCACTCCACAACGCTCCAGCGCGAGGGACGTCGTTGTCGATGGCGAAGGATGCGTTGTTGCCAATTGGCATCCTTGGGACGTGGTGCCGATGTGGCGACGTAGGTCACATCGGAATGTTGTTCAACGAGGTGTTCAGCCCAACGGCTCTTGCCACTACGACTGGGACCGGTGACCAGGACTAAGCCAGCGGTGAGATCAACCACCGCCATTCATGCCACGCAGCGTGGCCACAGAGGATGGGCTCACACGGTTGAGGTATCGGAAAATCCAATATTTGAAAATCGTCGCCAGGATCACTGGAAACGTGGCGATGAACAGAAGAATGAAGTTTTCTCGTGCTGGGAATCCGAAATGATTGGCGATGCCGTCCAGGAGCACCGTCCAACCTTCAGGGCTATGAAAACCAACAAAAATATCTGTGAATAGAATAATGGCGAAGGCTTTGGCTGAATCGCTTAGTCCATAAACAGCTTCGTCAAAAAATCCTCGAAGGACGCGCAGCTCCTCCCTGCTAGAAATGCAAACAAACACAAAAGCAATGGTTGCTGCGAGATCAGCCAGCACATTTTTCACTGCATGGGTGCTTTCAGAATCAGCTTCCTGTTTAAGCTCTTCGGCTTTAGCGGCTAATTTCTGCTGAAGCTCATCCTGGGTTGGAATTGAGTTCCCCCTGAGCAGCGCATCAAATTCGATTTCTGCTTTGTACACCCTCAGTTTTTCGACAGCCTGTTCTTCAAGCTGGGGTTTGGGGTAACTCAAAAAAGGAAGATCGGGAGCAAAGTGATCAACGGCAGGACTGATGATGTAGGTGCGGCTGACCTGCTGAACCAGCAGAGGCACAAGGATCAGCAGCAACAAGACCTTTAACGAAATCAGCGTTGAATCACGCCTTCGACGAAAGCCAGCGACCAGCGTTGCTTCTGCGGCAGGATTGAGCTGACGGCGCAGCGTGTCGAAGATGCCGAGAAGAGATCTTGGCAACGGGTCCGGAGAACGGCTGATCGTGGGGGCATTGCTGGCACGTCGTGGGTTATAGCGATTGACGACGCTTTCGATCAACTGCAACTGCCTCAGCTCCTGTGGATCGAGCTGACCACGTTGATATTCGAGCTTGTCCAAGGACGAGCGGCAAACATTGATCGCAGCTCTGAATTTGCGCAGAACCGTGGCCTGAACCGAGCTCGGAACGGACAGCTCAAGCTCGGGACGAATGGGGCGGTCGCCGTAATACTCGAGCTCAAGACTCTGGATTAACAGAGCGGCCTCATAGCCACGATCAAGGTCGGCATTGGCATTGAGGGCTTTCGCCTTGCCGAAGGTGTCAAGCCAGTTGCGTCCTGCCATCGTGTCGTCAGCGGGAGAAGATCCACCAAGTAGCCATCGGAACTATGGTGCCGACCACCAGAAGAACGACAACCCATGTGAAGGCGTTGCTCTCTTGGGTTTCTTCAGCTGTGGGTACGTTGGTCGGAAGCGCTACACGTTCGACCTGCACCGGAGGGCCTGGATCCTCTCCACCGTTTAAAACGGTTTCGATGCGCTCTACACCATCCAGGGTGGCCTGACGGAAACGATCCCCATCGCGCAGTGGTTGGCTCATCGTGGTGCGACCTGTGCTGCGCAACAACGACTCAGGCAACTGTTCCAACAGTGCTGGGGACGCGACGACCGCAGCCTGCTTGCTTTGAGTTTCTTCCAGGAAGATCAGCAGGGGACGATCGGTCTGACCGGTACCAGCTTCCCAGCGCCCCAGCAACTCTTCTCCAAACGCTGGCAGGCTCAATCCATAATCCAGACGCCGCACTGTGACCAGCCGTGCGTCGACATGAAACTGATCCAACTCCTGCAAACGAGCGGTGATTTCGTTCCGACTGGCGCGACTCAGAACATCAGCAGAGTCCACCACAGCATCCTCTGGAGGTGCAGCGGGAAAGTCCTGAGCTGAAACTGCCATGGCCATCGGGGCCCCAAGCAAGACGCAGAGGAGACCTGCAAGCAACCCGCCTGTGAGCTTGGTGAATCGGTTCATGAGCCGCCTCGTTGTCGTGACAGTCTGCACTCAGCTGGACAAGCTGTCGCGGTGGAGGGCCATGATCGCCTCCATCACAACCACAGCGCGACCATCAGGAAGTGACACACTCTCGCAGAGTTGCTGGAGGAACGTGCTCTCTTCCGGAGTGACCTGGCGATCGGCATGGGCGAGCTGAACCGCAAGTGCAAGGGCGGTTTCTTGCTGGGGAGCAGTCAAGGCGGGCAAGGCTTCACCGACGAGCTGGTTGACGCCGGATTCCCGAAGTGTGTTCAACAGGCGATCGAACAGGGACCCCATCTCCTGTTCCGTGCAGTTTTTGTAGGGCGTCCGATATTCCAATGACCGCCTCAATGCATGCGCTTCCTCGCGACCGAGGGTTCCATCGCAGGCCACAGCTGCGAGAGCAATGGCGGCAAAAGCGTCTGCGTCGGTCATACCGGCTCGTCGGTGCTGACCCATTTGAGCAAGAGTGAACCGATCTGACTGCACCTTGCCGTTCGTCATGCCCGGCTCAGCACGCCTTTGTTTGTTCTCTGGCCTCCTGGTGCTGGGCTTGGCCGTGTTCAATGCGCTTTCTGCCGACACATTTCCGCCGGCGCTTCAAAGAGCCGAAGTGCTTGCGGGAATGGCAGGCGTGGGTCTGATGCTGGTCGCGGTGTTGTGGACCCGTGCTGTCCCTCGGAACCCCGAGGCTGTGAATCTTGAGGGTGAGCAGGGTCTAGTGATCGCAGAGGGTCTGACCGATGAATTGCGAACAGAACTCGCCTGGGGCAGTCATCAATTTCTGACAGCCACTTCAGCTGCATCCTTCCTTGTCTATTGGGACGATGTCGTGCTGATTCGACGGGGGCTGATCACCGACAGCACGTTTCAGCCCGGTGAGATCTGTCGCCGCAGCAAGAATCGTCAGGAATTGATTTCACTGGTGAAAACGGCGTTGTATCCAGGTCGCGCGGAATTTGATGCCGTTTTGCCTGGATTGCCTGCGGTGATGGTGCAACCCTTGGGAGAACGAGGCTGGATCGTGTTGGGCGGTTGGTCGGAACGATGCTTCACCCGTGCTGATGAGCGCTGGCTGACGGGTTGGGCTGAACGACTCAAAACTCAACTGGAGCGGATTGGTTCCGACGACCCGAAGATGGATCCTGTTCATCAGACCGGAACCTGACCTGAGATTCCACCTTGCCCCCCGGGGCCGTGAAGGTGATCAAACCCTCTTCCCCCACACGTCCTTCCAATCGGCTGGCCCGTGTGATTTGGTCATTGGCCTCGCGTAGGAGTTGAACATTGCCTTCTGCGAGAACCTCTTCTGATTGCCAGTTCCACAGACATCGATCTGCAGTCAGCTTTTCGCCAGGTTGTTCAATCCTGCAATCCGAGATGACGTCAATTGTGGTGTCGTTGAGATCGGCTCGGAAACGCCCTCCAGCAATCTGCGCTTCATCCAAATCAGCCTCAAACGGTTGCTCGCTACGGATGGTCTGTTCACGGAAATTCCAAGTGGTGTCTTGGGCGCGAAGCACGCCCTTTTCGCGTGGAATCTGAACATTCACCGGTGCTTGCACCGTGATGTCTCCTTGGATGGTGTTACCCCGTAGGTTCTGACCTTGCAGTTGTTCCAGAACTGTTCCTTCCTCATCGCGACGCTGTCCGAGCACTGGCCCCTGAGCATTCAGCAGGCCCGTGTCGAGGTTCCACTGGGCTGGACCGGTTCGAAGCGTCGTGTCTGGATTTGACGCGTCCGCGTCCTCGTTCCAACGCTCCAGCTCGACCACACCGTTGAGCGTGAGATCGTTGGTCCGTTGCTGCAGTTGCGCTTCACTGGCACCAATGCGTGAGGCGCCATCTGTGGCCCTTGGGCGCTGCTCAATCAGTAACAGTCCTTGCTCTGGTTGCCAACGCAGACGGTCTCCCTGAATTAATAACTTCGCACCGTTCAATTGCTGCAGGCGGACGTCACCTTCCAGCAAGATCTGTTCACCGTCGTTGACAACCAGTGCCAGATCCGATTGCACCCTGAATGACGGTTTGCCGTCTTTGTAGAGCAAGGCGATGGGGTCTCGGGCTCGGACCAGTTGTCGGCTGAGTTCATAACGAGCTTCTGGACTATTGAGACTCCAATCCATCAAGCCATCGGGCTTTTTCTGGTTCAGTTTGAGTGAGCGAAACACGAAAGGAGGTGCTTCGCTGGTGGATCCAGAGCCTTCATCAGCACATCCAATCAACCCGGTGATGACCGCAAGCATGGCCACCCTCAGCGCAGCTCTGGCACGCATCCTCACCATCACAGCGGTGCGTCAAGTTCAAGACGCTGCATCACCGGTTCAGGCTTCGGCAGTGAACCCCCAGGGGTTAGCTGCCCCCAAGTCAGAGCCTTGATCCACGCCGTTTGGGTTGGGGCAAGGTTCAGCTGGCTGAGGATCCTGGCGCTCAGATCGGGAACGATGGGTTGGAGAAGAATCCCGACATAACGGGCGCATTCGAGAACGGCATAAAGGTCCTCTCCGACCTGTTGTTCCTGGCCAGGTTGTTTCATGCGGCTCCACGGGGCCTGTTCATTGAGAAAACCGTTGGCGTCGATGGCCAGTTGAAGCACGGCCTCACACGCTTTGTGGAATGCAAGATCCTGAATCGATCTGCGAACAACAGATGCGGTTTGTTCGGCTTTGTCACGGAGCACGTGAGTTGAGCGAACAGCATCCACATCCACAGGAAGGGATTCATCGAACCATTTCCGAGACATGGAGGAGGTTCGGTTCAGCAGATTTCCGATGGTGTTGGCCAGATCATTGTTGACGAGGTCCAGGAAGCGTTGCTGTTGGAAATCACCGTCTTCACCAAATTGAATATCGCGCAAGAGATACCAGCGCACAGCGTCCGTCCCGCATTGCTGAAGGAGATGTTCAGGGTCAAGAACATTTCCAAGTGATTTGCCCATCTTCTGGCCTTCTCGGGTGAGGAAGCCATGGCCGAAGACTCTCTTAGGAACGGGCAAACCTGCCGACAGCAACATCGCTGGCCAATACACAGCGTGAAAGCGAAGGATGTCCTTTCCAATCACATGCACATCGGCTGGCCATCCGATTGAGGCCAAACGTTCAAGGTCGACGGGTCCCCCGTCGTCAAGCAGCGCCGTCAGATACCCAAGCAGAGCATCGAACCACACATAGAAGGTATGTCCTGGGTGACCCGGTACAGGAAGACCCCACGACACATTGACCCGAGAGATCGAAAAGTCGCGCAAGCCTCCGGCCACGAAGTTCTCCACTTCGCGCTTGCGGCTGCTGGGAGCGATGAATCCTGGTTGAGCGATCAAGGATTCGATCTGTTCCTGAAACTGGGACAGGCAGAAGAACAGATTCTCTTCATCGCGCCACTCAAGGGGTTTGCGATGAATCGGACAATCCGGTGATTCCGCATCGGCGGGATCGTCCTTGAATTCTTCGCAATCAACGCAATACCAACCTTCCTGGTGACCTGTACGGATGTGGCCAGCCGCTTCACAACGGCGAAAGAACTCCTGAACCAAGGGCAGGTGCCGGTCGCTGGTGGTGCGCACGAACCGGTCGTTGCTAATGCCCCATTCCGTCCATAATTGGGAATATTGGCTCGAAATCAGATCGCAGTGGTCCTGCGGGCTGATGTGCTGCGATTCCGCCGTGCGCTGAATCTTCTGACCGTGCTCATCCACGCCGGTGATGAACACTACGGAGTTCCCTTCCAAGCGCTGGAACCTTGCCAGGGCATCGCAGGCGATCGTGGTGTAAGTGCTGCCAAGGTGGGGCTTGGCATTGACGTAATAAAGCGGAGTTGTGAGGCTGTAGGTCATCGCTTCGGCGTTCTCCTGTGGCCCCTTGCTCAAGGGTGGGATCTTAACGACCCCCTTCCCAACCCACCTCCTTGATTGCCACTGAAAGCGTCGGTCCAGTGGACGAGTGAGCCGGGCTGGTTCCATCCGCCCTTTTCTGATCGCATCTTGGTTTTCACCATGGCCTTCAACATCGACGCAGTGGATGTGCTGGTTTGGGGTGGTGGAACCGGTGGTGTCGCCGCAGCCCTTCAGGCAGCGCGTGGAGGGGCGTCCACACTTCTGCTGACCCCTGGCTCCTGGTTGGGGGGGATGGTCAGTGCTGCTGGTGTGTGTTGTCCCGATGGAAATGAACTGACGCCCTGGCAGACAGGACTCTGGGGGGCATTTTTGCGGGAACTGGAACGCCGTGAACCAGAGGGTCTTGATCACAACTGGGTGAGTTGCTTCGGCTACCGACCGACAACCGCTGAGTGCGTTCTCCAGGATTGGGTTCATAACGAATCACGCCTGCAGTGGTGGCCGGAGTGTTCGTTGAAAGAGGTAGAGCGCCAGGGAGCACGAATTCAGGCTGTGCAGGTGGCTGTTGCGAACCAGCGCCAACGGATTGCTTGTGAGGTTGTGATTGACGGCAGCGATCGCGGTGATCTGCTGCCCTTGGCAGGCGCGGCCTTTCGCTTCGGCTGGGAGGATCAGGAGCAGTGGGATGAACCCAGCGCTCCATCGCGTCAGCGACTGCAGTCAGACCCTTTCTTCCGCAACCAGCCCGTTCAGTCGCCCACTTGGGTGGTGATGGGACAACTTCAGGGCAATCCGCTGGCATGGCCGGAACCAGAACGCAACGATGATCCATCGCCTGCGCGCTTGCCAGCTCCCTTTAAACAGGCCTGTTCAGCCTTTGGTCTGACCAAAACACTGACCTATGGACGTTTGCCTACAGGGTTGGTGATGCTGAATTGGCCCTTGCATGGCAATGACTGGCATCAGCGGCTTGAGCGTGCTTTTGGCATGGATGCACAAGCTGAGGCGCTGTTGTTCAACGAAATGCAGCAACACAGCCTTCACTTCGCTGAGGCTTTGCGAGATGCCACTGACGGTCGACTGTCATTGGGGCGCGCCTTCCCAAGCGATTCCGGTTGTCCCTCCCCTTGGTTGGCTCCAATGCCCTATTGGCGAGAGGGGCGGCGCATGGTGGGCCTGAGCACGGTGATCGAACAGCATCTGCTTCCGCAGGACAGCGATCACTTGGTTGGGAAGCCACCCATGGATGACTCGGGGACGTTGCAAGCCATTGCCATCGGCAATTACGCCAATGATCACCACTATCCCGGAGAAGACTGGCCATTGGCTCCCAAAAGTTGTCGATGGGGAGGTCGCTGGACTGGGACGCCCTTTTCCATCCCCTATGGCGCTCTGGTGAGTGCTGACATCGACAACCTTCTGGCTGCAGACAAGGCCTTCAGCACCAGCCACATGGCCAACGGTGCAACCCGATTACAACCCTTGATCTTGAATGTGGGTCAAGCGGCTGGCATGGCAGCGGCTCTCGCTGTGGAAACGGCAACTCAGCCCTCGGCGCTGTCTGTGCGTGCCCTGCAGATGCGCTTGATCAACGATGCTCATGCGCCTTCCGCTGTGGTTCCTCTCTGGGATACCCCATGGCATCACACGCAATGGCGACAGCGCCAGATTCGGGCGCTTGATCGCCATCAGCTCGAGCCGGCATCGCTTCAAACGCATCGCGCTGGCACCATTTGGCAGGGGTGGATTCACCGTGATGATCAGGGTGGTTTCCGGTTTGAACAGAAGGGCCAAGAATCCATCCCTTTGATCACCCTTGAGCCTGCTGTTCATGACAGCCTTGAGCAGATCGATGCGTCGAGGTCAGTGACGCTTGACGGCATCCGCAACCCCTGGGGACCCTGGCTGCGCGTCACCAGTGTCAACTGATGCCGCTCAAGCTTCTGCGGCGAAAAGCAGGAGTTGATCTCGCTGAGAGTCAACCTGACGCACCGTCACCACCAGCGCGTCTCCAGGGTTGGACCCAGGTGGACATTCGGCTGCCACATCCATGGCCAGAGACTCGATGCGGATGAGCCCGAGACGATCCTGGGGTCTCAACCAGCGGAGAAAATCAGCGTTCCAGCTCTGATCGTGGTGCTGTTCAAACCAAACCTGTTGCCAATGACGCTGGTCTTCCCTGGCAATGGAGATGCCTTCGCGAATCGCTCCATCGAACTGTTCCAGAAGCTCTTGCAAGTCTTCTTCGGAACGGGGTTCCAGGCCATCGATCACAGCTGCGATCTGCCGTTGCACCACGAGATCGCCATAGCGGCGGATGGGCGAGGTGGCCTGCGCATAAGCCGGTAACCCGAGGCTGAAATGGGCCGCAGGTTGGGTTCCCATCAGTCCCCGGCTCAGACAGCGTTTGATCGCTGCAAAACGCACGGCTCCTTCGGGCAAATCCTCGAGTTGGGCCGGTGAAGGCAGATCGGCAGGCAGCTGACTGCGGTAAGGAAGAGCCAGATCGTGATCACGACCGAATCGAGCCGCAACAGCACCCGCCAGGATCATTGCTTCCGCCACCATGGAACGCGCGGGTCCAGGCTCGGTGATCTGCACGCTCAATGCCTCATCACGGCAGCGAATGCGTCCTTCCGGGAGATCCATCAGCAAGGCTCCCTGCGACACACGCCACCGTCGACGGCGTTCCAGCAAGGCGTGGAGTTCCGCCAGATCAGCGTCTTCAGGGGGAGCAAAATCGATTAACTCGTCCGCATCCTCATAGGTGAGTCGATAACGCGGCTTTACCCAGCTTCTTTGGATGCCGTAATCGGCAATGTCACCATCGGCATCGAGTTCAACCCAAGTGCTCCAGGCCGGATTGCGCTGACCTGCAAGGAGGCTAAAGGGCCCTGTGGAGAGTTCCGAGGGAAACATGGGAAGAATTCCCCTCGATAGATAAAGACTGCTCCCGCGTCGGCGAGCCTCTTGATCCAACAGTGAGTCGTCGTCAATCAGCCGCCCAGGGTCGGCAATATGAATCCAGAGCCTCTTGGTGCCGTCATCGCAACGTTCCAGTGCGACCGCATCATCAATGTCGCGTGTCTCGGCATCATCAATCGTGAAGCAGGTCTGCCCAGTCAGATCAACCCGTTTGTCATCACCAGGACGTGGCCCCTCATGGTCGGCCATGAGTTGGTTGACCTGCTCGACGATCACATCGCAGAACCCGTGGCTCCAGGTGGTGCCATTCATGGCTGAGAGCTGGTGTGGATCCCATTGATCGAGGTCGATCAGCAGCGATCGGAGTTCATGGCGCTCTGGCGCCACTCGGGCTGACTTCAGCGCCAGAAGCAGCTCATCATTTAAGTCTTCGGGCTCAGTTTCAGTAGCCACAACGCTCTGAAGATCCAACACCCACCGCTGATGGCCGGCATCTAGCGCGCTGAAATCCAAAGGTTGTCGAGACTTCAGTTGGTCAATCCAAAGCCGGCTTCGGTGGGCTTGAAGCGACTGTTTTCGCCGCTCCAGGCGTCGTTGCCTGATCTCGGTGGAGGACCGGGGCTGGATCATCCCCTGTTTCCAACGAAACAGATCTTGCTCCGTTTTCAGCGCGAGCCAGCACACAGCACGCTGAATGGGCTCGTCAGAACCGCAAGCCAACTCAGCGAAACCAGCCAGATCAATCGTCTCCGATGATTCCGAGAGCAAGACCCATAACTGGCCCCATTCGCGACGTGTGGGATTGGCTTGGTTGAGGTTGTTGAGATCGAAAGACCATGGAGAAACCCCCAGGCGAGTGGGTTGATCCGAACCACTCAACTGGGGGTAAATGAGCTCAACGTGGCGAGAAGGAACAACTTGTTCCTTGGCGTTAAAGCCAACTCTCAAACGACGTTTGCTGCCTTGAAGTGCAATAACGACGGCAAGTTGAGCGGTTTTAGCGTCGCTAACGCCCACCAGATCTCCCGGTTTGCAGTCAGCGCTGGCCAGAAATCAACCCTCGGGATTCACGAAGGGCAGCAGGGCCACAATGCGAGCACGCTTCACGGCGTTGGTGAGATCGCGTTGCTGCTTGGCGGTGAGGCCGGTGAGACGACGGGGAAGAATCTTGCCGCGCTCAGTGATGAACTTTTTGAGCAGATCCACATCCTTGTAATCGATGGGATCGCCAGGCTTGATCGGTGAAAGACGCTTCTTGAAGAAGGAACTGGACATGGAAGATCAGGAACGGTGAGAAGACGAAAAGACCTGCAAGATCACTTGATCTCCTTGTGGAGAGTCATCTTGTTGCAGTGGGGACAGAACTTTTTGATCTCCAGCCGTTCGGTGGTGTTCCGGCGGTTCTTCTCGGTCGTGTAACGGGACACGCCGGGGGAACGCTTGGCGGGATTGGACCGGCATTCCGTGCACTCAAGTGTGATCACGATCCGGACGCCCTTGTTCTTGGCCATAAAGGACGTTGCGCCGCAGGTGCGAAGCGAAGTGACAAACATCCACCTTACAGGTCCACCTCACGGCCAATGCCTGTCACCTGAGCGGATGGGAGTTCGTAGGATCACGCGCCGAGTTCCACCTCCCGATGCGGGTTTCTCTCTCCTGGCTTAAGGATCTTGTGCAGGTGAATGAACCCGCTTCACAGCTGGGTGAACGGTTGTCGATGGCCGGTTTCGAAGTGGAGGAGCTCGACGATCTCTCCAGCCTGGCCCAGGGTGTCGTGGTCGGTCATGTGCTGGAGCGTGACAAGCATCCCAATGCCGACAAGCTGAGCGTCTGCAAGGTGAATGTCGGTACGGACGAACCGTTGCAGATCGTCTGTGGTGCGAAGAATGTGCGTGCAGGGATTCATGTCCCCGTCGCCACTGTGGGCGCTGTCCTCCCGGCGGTGAATCTCACCATCAAGGCAGGGGAGCTGCGAGGAGTCAGCAGTCAGGGAATGATCTGCTCCCTGTCCGAACTCGGGCAGAGCAGCGATGTCGATGGCATTGCCATCCTGGACGATCTGGTGGACGAGCTTCCTGAACCCGGTTCACCGATTGCTCCGGTGCTCGGTCTCGATGACACGGTTCTGGAGCTGGCAATCACGGCCAATCGTCCGGATGGTCTCTCAATGACAGGGATCGCCAGAGAAGTAGCGGCCTTAACGGGGGCTGATCTGTCGCTGCCGGACGCCAACGCTCCGGAGCAGATTGAATCCCTGCAACCGGATGCGGCATCCGCGGAGGCGATGACGACCGGAGGCATCTATGCACTGACGGCCGTTCAAGGGGTCGATGGGTCTGCGCGGTCTCCCCAGTGGCTGCAGCAGCGTCTGCAGAGGGGAGGGGTCAACCCTGTCAATGCAGTGGTGGACATCACCAACCTGGTGATGCTGGAGCAGGGACAGCCCTTGCATGCCTTCGACGCCGATGCCCTGGAATCCCTCTGTGGTCAGAGCATCCAAGCCTCTGACTTCGGGTTGCGACAAGCCCGCACCGATGAGCTGTTCACCGGTCTTGATGGTCGCGAAATTAACCTGGATGAGCGCGTGCAGGTGGTGACCTGTCGCGACCGTGCCGTGGCCGTGGCTGGGGTGATGGGGAGTGCCGAAAGTGGTGTGACCGACAGCACCAAGCGCATCTGGCTTGAATCGGCACTGTTCACCCCCACATCGGTGCGCAACAACAGCCGGGCCACCGGGCAGCGAACCGATGCCAGCACCCGTTACGAGAAGGGCCTGCCGCGGGAGGTCACTTTGCTGGCGGCTGGTCGGGCTCTCGCGTTGATGGCTGACATGCAAGGTGCGCAGGTCGGAACGTGCTGGCAATGTTCTGCCGAGCAGGGACCTGACCCCGTCGTGACGCTGCGGCGTCATGCGTTGCATCGCCTGCTGGGTCCACTCGCGGCCACGGATGAAGCGACTCATGCCGTTGATCTTTCAGATGAACAGGTCGAGGCATGTCTTACGGCCCTCGGTTGTGCACTGACCCCCACGGAGGATGGATGGACGGTGGTTGCGCCCCCTTCCAGGCGGATGGATCTCCTGCGCGAAGTGGACCTGATTGAAGAGGTGGCCCGTCTCGTGGGCTTCGACCGGTTCCAGTCTCATCTTCCTAATCCACTCCGACCTGGTCAGCTGACTTTGGCGCAGCAAGCCGAACGTCGACTGCGTCAGCGCTTCTCTGCCAATGGTCTTCAGGAGATCACCACGCTGTCACTCACCAGTGCTGATGTGAATGACCCCAATCGCATTGGGATCAGCAACCCTTTGCTTGCGGAAACAAGCCACCTGCGCACGTCTCTCTGGCAGGAGCACCTCCAAGTCTGTCGACGCAATCTGCAAGCGTCCCAACCGGGTTGCTGGGTGTTCGAAATCGGTCATGTTTTCCGTCCCGAAGGTGAGTCGATCGCTCAGGACTCACGGCTCAGCGGTGTCATCTGTGGTGAGCGGCGCCTGTCCCGTTGGCAGACAAGCGGTAAGCCGCAACCGCTGACCTATCACCAGGCCCGTGGTGTTCTGGCATCGGTGCTGGCGTCGCTTGGGATTGAAGTGCAAGACAAGCGACTGAACGACGATCAGCGTTTGCACCCTGGACGCGCTGCCAGCTTGGTCGTGGAAGGCCGTCCTCTGGGCTGTTTTGGGCAACTCCATCCGGCGCTGTGCGAGAGCGAGCAATTGCCTGCGGAGACTTATCTGTTTGATCTGGATCTGGCGCGCCTGCTCGCAGCAGCAACGCGAAGCAACCGTTGGAGCCCGCAATTCAAGGCCTACTCCACGTTGCCTGCGTCTGAACGGGATCTCGCCATGGTGGTGCCGCGCAGCCTCCCATCAGGCGAGCTGTTGCAGGCCATTCGCAAAGCGGGCAAGCCGTTGCTGGAGTCCGTGGAACTGATTGATCGCTTCGAAGGTGGTCAACTCAGTGACGCGCAGTGCAGTCAGGCTTTTCGTCTTCGGTATCGCGGCAAAGACAGCACGCTCACCGATGAGCAAATTCAACCGGTGCACGACAAGGTGCGCCAAGCGTTGGTCAAGCAGTTCCAGGTTGAGCTGCGCAGCTGATTGACCGCATCAAGACCAGACATTCCAGATGGGACGTTTGGGGAAAGAAGTCCATCGGCTGGATCGCCTCGATCTTGTAGGGGCCTTGATCGCTTGCTAATTCGCGAAGATCCCGCGCCAGTGTCGCGGGATCGCAACTGAGGTAGGCCAAGCGATGGGGTGGCTGCTTCAGGATCATCGCCAACACGTCAGGGCTCAGGCCCTTCCGGGGAGGGTCCACCACAAGAGCGTCGTGATGTGGAAGCAGCTCTTGGAGATGCTTGATCACATCTCCGTCGATGAATTCTGTGTTCTGCAGATTGTTTCTTGATGCATTGCGCTGGGCATGGCGGATGGATGCCGAACTGATCTCCAGTCCAGTCACGCTGTGGCCGTGAGCAGCAATCGGAAGCGCGATGGTGCCGATCCCGCAGTAGGCATCAATGACGCGCAAAGGTTCTCCTGATGTGGAGAGCCAATGACAGATCATCACCACCGCCCGTTCGGCACGGGCCGTGTTCACTTGGAAGAACGTGGTGGTTCCCAGTTCGAGCTTCAGCCCACAGAACTGCTCATCGATCGAATCCTGCCCCTGCAGACAGATGGTTTGCTCGCCAAGCACCGTGTTAGATCGACGCGGTTGCAGATTGAGGGTCACCCCTTTCACCTGGGGCCATCGTTTTATCCAACGTTCACTCAAGCCGTCGATACCCGGCAAAACCTCCGTTGCTGAGATCAGAGAAATCAAGACATCTCCAGTCCGGACGCCAATACGAAGCCCGAGATGGCGAAGCCCTGCTTTGCCACGGAAATCAGAATCCATGACCCAGCCAGTGGACAGCAGATCCGCTTTGATCTCTGGAATCAAGGCATCCAGTCTTGGATCCAGAACCGGGCAATGGTTGAGGTTGACGATCCGATGGCTGCCTCGGCGGTAATACCCGAGGCGCAGGTTGCTTCCCTCCATCAACAGAGGAATCAGGGCACGATTGCGGTACCCCAGGGATTCAGATTCGGGGCTGATGAGGGGACTGAGGGGTGCACTGAGCTTTCCAATCCTCGTGAGTGTGTTGTGAAGATGCCTCTGTTTCCAAGCGTTTTGCCCTTCGACCGAGAGATGTTGAAGGGAACATCCGCCGCATTTGTGGGCCAGGATGCAGGGTGGCCGACGTGCATCGGTTGACGGCTGAAGCGTTTCCAGGCGACGGGCCAGCCACATGCGCCGTTGGCGTTGCTGAAGCTGAACTTTGGCTTCTTCTCCTGGAAGCAGTTCGGGCACCGCGATGACCCAGTCGTTCCAACGGGCAAGCCCCCGTCCTTGCTGGTCCAGGTCCTCGCCGAACACCGTGATGATCAGCCCCGGTTGTGGCGTGTCCTTGATCGCTGTCATTGCAATGGCGTAACACCCCACGGCACCCAGCCATGACAGGGGTTGAAGCGCTTTAAACTCTCCTCAGCATGCCAGCCGTCATGAGCGTTGTACGGGATTTGATCCTCCAGGCCGATGACGACCTGCGTTACCCCAGCAGTGGTGAGCTTCGCTCCATGGTGGAGTACCTCAGCCAGGGATCGATTCGCTTGTCTGTCGTGAAGATCCTCACCGACAGCGAAAAGAAGATCATTGATGAATCAGCAAAGCAGCTGTTCAGCCTGCGCCCTGAATATGTCGCCCCTGGTGGTAACGCGTATGGCCAGAAACAACGGGCCCAGTGCTTGCGGGACTACAGCTGGTATCTGCGTCTGGTGACTTACGGGGTTCTGGCGGGAAGCACCGAGATGATCGAGCAGATTGGTCTGATCGGCGCTCGAGAGATGTACAACAGCCTCGGGGTTCCGATGCCGGGGATGGTGGACGCCATGCGTTGCATGCGTGAAGCAGCGCTGGTTCTCCTGTCAGAGGAGCAAAAATCCATCGCTGCGCCTTATTTCGACTATTTAATCCAAGGCATGCAGACAAGCACCTAAAGCTTGGTCTTCGAGATTGCATCATCCCTGCCTGTGAGTTCACGACTTAGGCATCTCATACAAGACACGCCTTGGGTCTGATTTAGCGTCTCGAATGCGAATCTTGATTAAATAATCAATCCATCCGTTGATTGGTTGATCGGCGACATCAGTCTTGTGCTGCTCGGTTTCCCAAAGTTGGCTGCACTTTGGTGTACTTATTGCTCAGAGCCCGACTTGTCTAGTCACAAGAGTCTCATTTAAGACTTGTTATGAGTCTTGCAAGTCATCTCACCTGAGACAATCGGGCTTGTTTGAACGGTGGCGTTCACGTTTTGGATGGACATCGATCGCCAGCGTTGGACGCTTGTGGCTTCAAGAATGTGACACGACTGCGACCAATCATCGGATCGCAATGAGCCATGTGCAACGCTTGCGTCACTGTGTCAATAGCAGAGACGCAAGCCGAGGAAGCATCGCTGTAGCTGACGTTTGCATGCATCAAAACAGGCTTGGACATGGACATAAGACGTCTGGACAGCCCATTTGCTCGCTTTTGGCGCTCTTTGTTGCAATAGCGGCTCGCCGCTGCTTGCGACCTTGACAACACCGTGAGAAACGACGTTCAGAATTGCTGCTCTCCAAGAACCTTTCCCCTCCCATGCAAATAAAACCATCGAAAAAAATGATCTTGATGCAATCAAGGCCGATGCTGTCAAACAGTCTCCGCAAGACTCTCAGCCAGGTCACTTGAATCAGGCAGCAGAAAACTTAGTATCATTAATCGAATTCAAGACTTAAATAAGACTATTAACAAGTCTCAATTGCGACGTTAGCGACAGGCTTCGCCCCAACAAATCGTGCCCCTACATCAGTAGCTGCAAGCAAAAAGTGATCGCAATTTTGCGTTCAGCTCTTCGGCCCGCAAGGCGAATTCAAGAACTGCTCGAGCTCTGCACGAAGATCCAGTGCAAATTCATTTATTGCATTTAAGACACATGATAAGTCTCATATCGGGGTCCACCCAAGATCAGTTAGACGACTCTTTTTGCCTGTAGAGCTCCTTCAGCATCTGATAGGCCTCATTCAGCCGACGCATGGCTTCTGTCGACCCACCAGAGTCTGGGTGCACTTCCACCGCTTTGCGTTTGTAAGCATTACGAATCGATCGAAGCGTATGCGATTGGCCCGCTTGGGTTGGCAAATCCAGTTGCTTCAAGGCTCCATGCAACGTCATCGTCGACTCCAGCGTCTCGAATGAGGTCACTTTGCGACTTCGCTTAAAACGACTCACAAAGCGACGGATGAGCGTTGGGATTCGATCGGGAACGGAACCACTGGCGAAGGGATCTTCTAAGACAGCTGCAGCCACGATCACCTGTTCGAATCGCGGCGATGGAACCATCCATTCGGTGCAGTATTGCTGCATGGATTGATTCACCTGACTCCAGGTGAAGGTGCGTCCTTCACTGCCATCGATATGGGGCCAAATATCACGAGCCATCCAGAGCATCACCGCCTCCATCACGGTGGCTCCAGGGCTGGATCCATAGAGATTGATCCAGTGGTTCAATGCGACCTCAAACCATTGCTGCAGTTCCGATTCACGAATCACCGGAACGACGGGTATCTCTGCGCTGGCTTGGGGCGGAGTGCTCAGGCTTTCACGAATGGCACTGCTGCGTTTGCGCACAAAACCGGGAAGATCGATGCCACCGCCCGCGCTCGATGAGCGCTTTGGAGAAGTATCGAGATTGCGTTCCTGCTCGGTGGAACTGTTGGCCGAGACAGGTTCGATGCCGCCTTTAGACCCCACCAGCACAATCGCTCGGTCTTCGTCATAGCGAGGATGAAGGGGTTGCCCCTCTGTGAGACCAACCGGTGATGGTGCGGATGGGCGGTCACGCGAGGGTGATCCTGCGCTCGTCTCCTTCTCAGGGGAGTCGAAGTGCGGAGCCTCGACAACCGATGACTCCTGCTCCTCAGCGTCCGGCTGAAAAATTTCCTCAAGAAGACGGCGTAAACACTCACCTCTGGATCGAATCTTCCAATCTTTGCGAAGGCAGTCGATTTGTTCGACAAGCTCTTCAGGCAATTCCAGGCTGATGCGCTTGCCGCTCATAAACCTTTGCTGAACAAATCCACAAACACCCGATTACTGACCCTGAAGGCGACGCAGCCAGTCCTGCTGAGCGCGGATGGCTTCACGGTACCGCTGCTCCAGTGAATTGTTCACCCTCTGAGGCATGATTATTGCCGCTGGCATCAAAGACGAGCCACCGCCACGTGGTGACACGATCATTGGGGGTGGTGATAAGGGTTGCACCGGTTCGGTGCCAGGTTCTAGCTGTGGATCTGGCGTGGGTGTTGGCTCAACGTGCTGAGTGACCGCCGGCGGCGCCTGCTGTGGAGTCACAGTTCGCGTCTTGGATTCGCTGGCAGCCTGACGCGCAGCGTCCAGCATCTGTTCACGCTGGCGCAGGACTGCCAGTTGCGTCACGGGTACAACACTGAGCAAATGTCCCGGTGTGGCATCTGCTGGATAGACAAGACTGACCTTGACAAGATTATTGGTTCCTTCCTGAAGATTGAGATCAGAAATTGAAAGGCTTTGACCCGAACGCATTCCCACATGAACCTCTTTGTATCCCTCATCGGTTTGGATGCCGATGGAACCACGGAATGCTGTGAAGGGTGAGCGTCCTGCTGCAACTGGATGACTCAAGACCAATTCATGATCACCATCTCCGAAAAGATTCATTTCCACGTCAAATCTCACGCCATAAGTGCCAACGTTGTTGACAGCTGAATCAATCATGCGTGTGCTGAGTTGATTCACCTGAATATCGCGTGTTCCAAAATGGTGTTTGCTTGTGCTGGTTAAAGGCACGTGCAATGGACCTTGATCCAAATCGTGCTGAATCACTGCTGAATATTGATCACCGAGTGCAACGCCAGCAACGCGTGAAAACACCTGACCAGTTTCAATCTCACGAATACGATTTAAATAGATTCGGCCTGGAGCCAAACGACCTCGATCGAGAACAGCGATCAGGTCCTGTTCATTTCGCGTTTCCTCAGCAGCAACAACAGCCATGTGGAATGGGCCATTGCTTTGTCCACGCAACAAGCCGTTCATGATTCCCCGAGCTGGGAGAATAGTGCTGACAATCACTTTACTGCTGTTGGGAGGTATGACGATTTCCTGCGGCAGTTTGCGATCGAGCTCACCACGAAGAATTTGAACAGCCGTTGCATCTCCAGGTCCTGTATTCCATGGCCTGGGACCAAGAGGCTTGACACCCATCAGTTTGTTGGGGTGATACGGGGCTTCAAAGCTGTTTTTAACAGAACCTTCGCTAAAGGTCAGGGTGATTGGTCTTGATCCTGGATTGATTGCAATCGCAGCAACTGTTAGCAAGCCGCGATCACGCCTTCCGCCTAATTTACTTGAATCCTGTGGATAGTATTTATGGTGCATATGTACACCAAATGCACCGTTAAATGTGAACGTTGCATTATTGATAGGCTGATTATTTTCAAATGCGATGCCGCTGCCTGGTGCTGTGTTGACCAGGATGCCCGGGCCTTTCACTATTTCTGGCTGATTGGAGTGAAGAACGGGAATATTGTTGAAGCTGCCATTCAACGCCCTCGCGCGTTGGCCCGCCATGAGGGGGACGTATGCATGGGCGGGGAGAAACACCTGTGTCCCGGCTGTCGCGAGCGAGACGCCGATCAGGACCAATGCTGGGAAATTCTGAGACATTTGCGACCAGCAAGGGCGTCCCGAAGGACTCAAGTTCCAAACCTAATCGTCAGATGAAAAACCGCCAAGTCGGAACGAACGGCGCAACCAAAGCGGTCTTCTCGCCAGGATGGGAACACCGATGATCTTGGACTCATGTTTCCTTCATTTACCTGTGCTCCCTGTGCTGACGGTGATTGGGAGCGTCAACACAAAGAGAGGAAACTGCGCATGCTTCGCTTCTGGCGCGACGGACTGGAGCGTCAGATCGCAGCAGTCTCTGCAGCGATTTCCACATTGGAGCAACAAATCGAACGTGATCAATCCAGCCAGGGCTGAGTTCTGAGTTCATGTCTCAGGCTGTTCAGTCCTCGTTTCAAACGGCGCTGAACCGTCATGGCGCTGACGCCAATGCAGCGGCCGGCTTGTCTGAGGCTTTGCCCTTTCAAAACGACGTGGGTAACGGCTTGACGCTCCGGCTTGTCCAAATCGGCGAGGGCTGTCATCACTGCTCTGCTGCATTCAAGTTGTTCGGGCTTCGTTCTCACGGGTTCCATCGACAGCAGTTGGTCCAGATCACTGGTGATCAGTGAGCGTCGCTGCTTCGCCGCATTCATCACGATGGACGAATGCGATGCAGCCCCCTGATCTCGGCGTGGAATGCGCACCAAGGCCGCCCCATCTCTGAGGTAATGCAAGATTGCACCTCGGATATGGGGTTTGGCAAACGCCGCAAAGGGCACTGACCTGTTGGGTTCAAAGCGCTCAGCAGCCCGCAGGAGACCAAGCAAGCCCACCTGCCTGAGGTCTTCCTGGTCTTGTCCGCTTGACGCGGCGTAATGCCTCGCGACGGGGTCAACAATGGCCAGGTGTTGTTCAACCCTGGCATTGCGGTTTCTGTTCAACGTGTTCATCGGTCTGTCGGAAGGAACGCCTCGAAGGGGGTTCTTTCAGACAGTCACCACTGACATTGGGGTGTCATCCGTGAGATCACCAAGGGGGGAGACCACTTGTCGAAGCACTGCCTCGGCACCCTTGTGTTGCATCAAGGCCTGATCAGACTGGTCTGTGGCCAGGAGGTAACCAGCAAAGCCCAGTGCATTGATGCTGAATCCACACGCCTCCTCACATTTCCGCCGGATCAATGCCATCCAGGATTGCGTCAGCAACAGGTTGTAAGGCGCCTGTGGGAGCTCACAAGACTGCTTGCCACCCAAACCCAGTTCATTGCCCAAGTGGCGATACAGCGAATGCAGTTCCTTGGCTTCTTGACGCGGATCGATGTGACTTGGTCGCTTAGCGATCACGCAGCTTTGGGTGAGCGGGTCATCCATCCGTACCTTCTTGGCTGATCTGTCCTGAAGAAGACGTTCGAACCACTCGACGCGTGGGCAACTGCGTTCATTGGAGTCGCGGGGCAGCAGTTGAAGATGTCGATGCGGTTGACTCGCGCCAGCTAACGGTCCGCTGTTCAGAAACCAAAGACCGGTGCTGTCGTGGTCCACGCTCACCAAAGCTCTCCAGTCGTCCAGTGTGAGCCAATCCACCTGAGAGGCCCACTCCCGAGTGATGAGGAGCATGTGCCCGGTTTGGACCGGATATTTGTTGAGGATCAAAACGTGATCGTCCCCAACATCGTCAATCGCAAGCTCGGTGTCCCATGGCCGAAATGGATTGACCTTGGGACCTTCAATGCGGTGATGCTTGGGTAGTCGATCGTTCAGCACCCGCAATTCAAATTGATCGGCGCGCGGACCATTCAGCTTGATCCTCGAGGTGCTGAGTGGCACCAGAGCCTTCTGTCTCAGAGCATGCTCTGAACGCTCGAGCGCCCGTTTCCAGTAGGTCTGATCAACCATCCCGACGAATCCTCGCCAGTATTGCCCCGTTGTAATACCTCTCGAGAATCTGGATGTACGTGAGTCCCTGTTGGGCCAGCTTCTGAGCACCGTGCTGACTCATGCTCGCGCCAAGATGACCATGGGCTTGCTCCACGATGGTCTGAGTGGCTGCATACAGCGTTTCAACCAATCCACCTTGATGACTCAGGACGAGCCCTCGGGTGTCCTCCGTGGCCTTGAGCGTCCTCGCAGTTGAGCTTGCCTGACCTGCGTAGACCTGCCATCTGGTCGTATCACCGAGGTTCCAATCTGGACTGGCAGGACGGATCAGATGCACCAACGCGTAGGACCGGGCTGCAACGGCCTGCGCTTTTAAGGCTTCCTCGTTCCAGCCACTGGGCATTTCCGCACCCACCACGGAGGCGACATAACGCTCCATGTTGATCTCGTTCACTGCGATCCAGCCTTCGCCCCGGTTGATCAGATGGACGATCCCTCGATAAGTGCGTCCGTTGACCTTGACCGATCCCTCGGCCGTTCCACAGTGCAGCCAGGCTTCGGTCGTCCCCCTGAGCAGCTTTCTGAGAGTGACTGGAGACACCGGAGCACCTTCAGAGGTGCTGCAGGTTGTCCGACCCTGGGGTTGGACGATACGGACCGGGCGCTGACTGAGCAACGCGACCCGAAGCAGGGGGTCGATGGAGTAGCCGTCAGGTGAAATCGCATGAACGCTTGTCGTATCACGGACGCTTGCCCGATCGGTTGACTGGTGTGGAGAGCGGGTAGCGCTGTGATCGCCATTCACTAGAGCACTGAGCATCGCATCGGTTTCCAATGACGATGACCAGACGGTCAATCCATCCGTGAGCACGACGACGGATGCCGCAGCGGCCACACTCGCGGTCAGCGTTAGCAACAGTGGCTGGATTAAACGCATATCCGCTGCAGCGGCGTTGGAATCATGCCTCAACTGAGCTCAGCTGGCTGGCAAGGACGCGCATTGGTGGTCGGCGGTGGAGGGATTGGACGCGCCTTGCGTCAGCAATTGGCAGCGCGGTGTCCTGCTCTTGACGTGACTCTGGTCACACGCTGTCCGACGACCAATGACGAGTGGCCTCTCGATCTGGAATCCGATGACAGCCTCGCGTCACTCACCGATCGTCTCCGAGACGCTTCACAGCCCTTGCGCCTGGTGTTCAACGCCACTGGACGACTGCATGGTCCTTCCATCCAGCCGGAAAAACGATTGCAGCAGGTTCAGTCGGCAGCATTGGTCGAGTCGTTTCGGATCAATGCTGCAGGCCCGCTCCTGCTCGCGAAAGCGATTGAGCCTGCTCTGAACAGAAATCAACCCTTCCACTTCGCAAGCCTTAGTGCTCGCGTCGGCAGCATCGGCGATAACCGCAGTGGTGGATGGTATGCCTATCGCAGCGCGAAGGCTGCACAGAACATGATGCTGCGCTGCCTGAGCCTGGAATGGTCACGACGGTTTCCGATGGCAACGGTGACGCTTCTGCATCCTGGAACCACCGACACCAGCTTGTCCAAACCGTTTCAGAGCTTTGTCCCTAAGGAGCAATTGTTTAGCCCTGAACGTGCTGCCGGTCATCTCGTCGATGTCCTGATGGAGCAGGCTCCTGAGCACACGGGTCAGTTTCTGGCCTGGGACGGTCAGGTCATCCCCTGGTAGGTGCAGGCTTTCAGTACTTCAAGGGGAATCACATCCGTGGCGCTCATCGCTGTGGCTTCAAGCCTCACGGGTGGGGCCATTCCATCGTCGTAGGCCTGTTTCCAACGCGGAGCGCAGACACACCAGTGATCGCCCGGTTGGAGCCCGGGGAAGGAGAAGGCTGGCACCGGCGTACTGAGGTCGTTGCCCTGGGCTTTGCTGTAGCTGAGAAAGCTTTCGGTCATCACACAGCAGACGCTGTGTTGTCCGAGATCGGCAACATCCGTCCGACAGAAACCATCGCGAAACCATCCGGTCATCGGTTCGCATCCGCAGAGCTCGAGGGGAGAGCCGAGAACGTTCAGATCGCTGTTCTGATCTTTGTTCTGGGCAGATGACTCGGAGCTCATGATGATGCAGAAACCCCCAGGAGTCTGCCGAAGGAGTGGCACATTGCGCGACAAGGTGGTTGACGGATCCCGGGGGCAAGGCGTTAAAGGTCAATCAGTTATGCCTCCTCGATGGATTGGGAGTTCACTGAAGACGCGGCGTTTCTCGCCCTCTGCGATGCCTTCCGCGAAAGCGGAGAGTCCTCGGCCATCGAGTTTCTGGCCAATGGGGAAGGGGCATTCCATTTCCAGGATCTCGCGCAAAATGCTGCGGGAGAGGGAATTGACCTCAGCGAGTCAAGTGCTCTTGACGAGTTTCAACAGGAAGTGATCGACACGATGGAGAAGCTCTGCCAGGACTGAGCGGCAGAGCTCCATCCAATGACGGCTCGGGTCAGCCGTAGAAGAAGCTGATTTCCTTGTCTTTCAGACCCTCCCAGCCTGCAGCGATCAGGCGCCCATTCAGGGTTTTCTGATCGAAATGCTTGGCGCCGGTACGAACCACACGGTTGCGCATCGATTTGCGCACACCACTGCGTTTGCGCTGGCCTTCGAGATCCATCACCTCTCGATAGAGCGTCAGCATCTCAGCGGGGAGAGAAGACCCGTCGAGGTCGATGCCTGCAGCAATGGCCTTATCGATGGCGTCAGGCCCACTCAGATCCATGGTGGTTCAACAGATGATGGCCGGAGCAGTCTGCAGCAGCCAGCGTTGTGGATTCAGGATCCTTGCACTAGGCGCTGAAGTAACGCGCCGTGCTGTGCAGTGCCACCAAAGCCGTGGTGCTCTGCTCTGGATGCAATTGGTCGCTTTCATCCATTTTGAGGCCGATCCGATCAGCACCTAACCAGAGCAGTTGCTGCCGCGAATCTGCCACGTTGGGACATGCCGGGTACCCGAAGGAATAGCGACTGCCCCGATAACGCTGAGCCAGAACATCGCGTAGAGCCATTCCCTGGGCGTCAGCAAAGCCACATTCTCGGCGGATACGGGCATGAGTCCATTCGGCCAGTGCCTCGGCCATCTGAACTGCAAGTCCATGGAAGTAGAGATAGTCGCTGTAGGAATCGGCTTCAAACAGACGCTGAGCGAACAGCGAGGCCTGTTCACCCATGGTGACCGCCTGCATGGGCAAAACGTCCGTGGGGCGTCCATTGTCGAGATCACGGTAGAAATCGGCGATGCAGTATCTGTTTCCACCTCGCTGTCGGGGAAGCGCGAAGCGTCCTAGCTGAGAGGATCCACTCGGATCAAAAACAACCACATCATTTCCATCACGACCGCAGGGGAAATAGCCGTAGGCCACTGCCGGTTGCAGCAGACGTTCATCGATGGATCGCCTGAGCCACTGTTGAAGAACCGGCTCAGCCTTCGCTTCGAGATCAGCCTCATAAGCTTCGCGTGATTGGCCTTTGGCTTTACGTATCTGCCACTGGCCTGCGAACAAGGCCTGCCGATCGAGATAAGCAATCACCTCGTTGAGGGGAATCTCCGATTCACCCTGCAAAACCTTTGAACCAAGGAAAGTAGGCTGAACAGAGACCTCCTCAGGAACTGTGGTCGAACGCTCAGTGCTGATCGGTTGCGATGCTGCAGCGCTGGCTTGATCGGCGTCGCCGTCACTGTTGGATGGTGACGTTGCGCTGTCGTTTTCAAAAGTGTTGTCACCTCCAAGAGAGATCCCCTCGGGCGTGCCGTTCAAAAATCCTTGAATGTTGTCCCAACTGTCAGCCTGCTGAGCTTCGACATAGGCATCCATGAATCGAAGATCAGTGAAGGCGTCACGGCCGTAAATCACTTTTCCGTTGTAAACCTCGCTGCAGTCTTTGTTTACAAATCGCGGGGTTAAAGCCGCTCCTCCGAGCACTACGGGAACATTAATTCCCGCCTCATTGAATGCCGATAAATTGTCTTTCATGAAGGCCGTTGATTTCACCAACAAGCCGCTCATGGCGATGCAGTCAGCCTGATGTTCCTGCTGTGCAGCAATGATGGCCCCAACATCCTGTTTGATCCCCAGATTGATCACCTCATAGCCATTATTGGTGAGAATGATGTCAACAAGATTTTTGCCGATGTCATGAACGTCTCCTTTAACGGTAGCGATCAAGAATTTTGCCTTCGCAGATCTCTCTCCGTCAGTTTTCTCCATGTGAGGTTCTAGAAAAGCCACAGCGGCTTTCATTGTTTCTGCCGATTGCAAAACGAAAGGAAGTTGCATCTGACCTGAGCCAAATAGCTCTCCGACCACCTTCATGCCATCGAGAAGGTAAGTGTTAACTATTTCGAGAGGCTTGTACTGGCCAAGTCCTTCGGTTAGGGCATCCTCAAGGCCAATCCTTTCTCCATCAATGATGTGTTGCTTCAGGCGCTCTTCCACCGGCAGATCGGCCAGCGATGGCCCGGAGGAGCGTGCGTCCTTGGTTGAAACACCTTCAAACAGCGTTGTGAGCTCTGTCAGTGGATCGTAGGTACAGACATCACCATCAAAGCGACGAGAATCATTGATGAGATCCCGGCAGACCAGTTGATGGGCTTCGTCGATCTTGATCAAGGGCAGGATCTTGGCCGGCGAGACGATCGCGGCATCCATGCCAGCTTCGCAGCAGTCATGAAGAAACACTGAATTGAGCGTAATGCGTGCTGCAGGGGAAAGACCGAAACTCACATTGGATACACCTAGAACCACATGGACACCGGGAAGTTCGCTGCGAATTCTTCGGATAGCCTCGATGGTTTCGATGCCGTTGCGGCGATCTTCCTCAATTCCTGTTGAGATTGGCAGTGCCAGAGGGTCGTAGAAAATTTCTCTAGCGGGGATACCGAATTCCACGGCATCGCGATAAGCACGTTTTGCGATGGCAACCTTTTTCTCGGCCGTTCTCGCCATGCCATCTTCATCAATGGTGCCGATGACAACACCAGCACCGTAACGACGCGCAAGTTCTAAAACTTTGAAAAATCGTTCGTCACCGTCTTCGTAGTTAGTGGAGTTGAGAATGCACTTGCCTCCAGCGACCTTCAATCCCGCTTCCATCTTCTGCCACTCAGTGGAGTCGAGCATCAGAGGAAGATCCACGTTCGTGACCACACGGTTCACCAACGCGTGCATGTCTTTTTCCCCATCACGGCCGACGTAGTCGACGTTGACATCGAGGACGTGGGCATTTTCCTTGACCTGTCCGCGCGCGACGGCCACAAGTCCGTCCCAGTCTTCCTCATTGAGCAGCTCACGAACTTTTTTTGATCCGCTGGCGTTCAGCCGTTCTCCAATGATCAGGAACGAATTGTCCTGAAAGTAAGGAGTGGAGCCGTAGATCGAGGAAACGGCGGGCTCGTAATTGAATTGTTGGCGTTCGTGGTGATGTTTCCTCACATCCCTGTGAGCCGGAGTCAATTCGGTAGAGATCTCTGAGAGCGATTGAATGTGGGCAGGAGTGGTGCCACAGCATCCCCCGATGACCTGCACGCCAAGATCCTGCACGAAGTGCATCAACTGCATCTTCAACTCAATCGGAGTGAGTCGGTAATGCGCTACGCCGCCGATGTTCTCCGGTAGTCCTGCATTGGGGATGCAACTCACCACAAAAGGGGAGTGTTCGGACAGATATTTGATGTGCTCCTTCATCTGTTCCGGGCCCGTGGCGCAATTCAGGCCAAGAACGTCGATCGGAAAGGGTTCCAGGATCGACACAACCGCTGCGATGTCGGACCCCACCAGCATCGTTCCGGTGGTCTCCATGGTCACAGAGACCATCAGCGGCCGACGTTGGCCACTGACCTCAAAGGCATCCTCGACGCCCTGTAGCGCCGCCTTGATCTGAAGGACGTCCTGACAGGTTTCGATGATGAACAGATCGACATTGCCAGCGAGCAGCCCGGCGGCCTGATCGCGGAAGGATTCGCGCAGGGTGTCGAAATCAATGTGCCCGAGGGTCGGCAACTTCGTGGTCGGCCCCATGGACCCAGCGACAAAACGTGGTTTGTCAGTCGTGCTGTATTGGTCGGCCATCTCCCGAGCCAGTTCTGCTGCACGCTTGTTCAAGGCGAAGGCGTGATCTTCCAGCCCGTATTCCGCAAGAACGACGGATGCAGCACCAAAGGTGTCTGTCTCGATCACATCGCAGCCCGCATCAAGAAACTGTCGATGCACAGCCTGGACTGCATCGGGCCTGGTGATCACCAAATTTTCGTTGCAGCCCTCCAGGGCTTCTCCACCGAAATCATCGGCACTGAGATCCAGCTGCTGCAGGGAAGTCCCAGTGGCTCCGTCAAACACCAGCACCGGTCGACTTGGGTCGTGAAGTCGCTTGAGAAAGCGGGAGGATTCGGTGATGGTGTTGTTCTGGACTGCCTGCATCAACGCGATTTCGATCCAACCATCCTAAGAACCGTCGGCTCTGATGTTCGTGGCGTGAAGCCTTCCTGGGTGGTGAGAGAACCTCTCAGCCGTCCAATTCAATCCGGGTTACCCAGTGGGCGAATTCCTCGTCTCGCCCCTCGGTGATGGCCACCAGCTTGGTCCTCAGCGCCTCCATTAGCGGACGACGGTCGGAAAGGACCGTCGATTCCAATTGGCGGATCGGACTGATTTTGGCCGCGGTTCCTGTCAGGAAGACCTCGTCCGCGATGAACAATTCGGTTTTGTCAACGGGACGTTCGATCACTTCGATGCCCATGCTTTTGGCCAGTTCAATCACGCTGGCCCGCGTGATGCCCTCAAGAATGTCCTGATCAACGCCAGGTGTGATCAGCGTTCCATCGCGAACGATGAACAGGTTCATGCCACTGGCCTCACTCACCTTGCCCCGGGTGTTCATCAGTAAGGCTTCATCGAATCCGCTGGCCACAGCTTCTGTTTTGGCCAGGGAGCTGGTGATGTAGGCACCACTGATTTTTCCGCGCAGCGGCAGGGAACGATCTTCCTGCCGAGTCCAGCTGCTGATGCGGCAGCTCACTCCCTCCGGTGAGAGATAGTCCCCAAGCTCCAGTCCATAGATCAGAAAATCGGTTTCGATGTTGTGCAGCCTCGGGGCGATGCCAAGGTCACTGGTGTAAACGAAGGGACGCAGATAAATCGGAGTGGATGGCTTGTTGGCCCGGAGCATGGCCGTGAGCGCTTCCATCACGGTCTGTTCTGTGAGCTCCGCTAGCAGCAGTCGGGCACTCTGCGACAGGCGCCTGGCATGCCGGTCAGGCCGGAACAGCAGCATGCCTCCTGGTTGTTTTGGATCGGGAATGGCGCGCATTCCACCGAAGGCTCCAGTTCCGTAGTGGAGGGCATGGGTCGCCACTGACACCTTGGCGTCCTCGAAAGGAACGCAGCGTCCCTGGAACCAGGCGTATGGGAGGAACTGATGCATCGCAGTGGATCCGTTGACCAGATCTTCTCACCCGTCAGTTCCCGATCGCTGCCTGCTCTGGAGAATGGAGTGATGCATCGCCTTAGCAGCCTCCCAGGAGCCGACACCGACGGGCCGATGGCCTATGTCGAACAGCCGAGCGCTGCGGTGATGTTTCTCACGAGCGCTAGTTCCGACATCTCCGCTCTGGCGAAGGTTCTGGATGACGCCAGCGACGATCGCTGGGTGGATGCCATCCGAGCCTTGCCCCTGGATGCCCTCATACATCCCGCACAAATTGATCACTACCTGTCGGAGTGCACCCAAGTCACTCAGCTCATCGTGGTGCGACTCCTGGGTGGTCGAGGGCACTGGTCCTACGGACTGGAGCAGTGTCGTCTCTGGCAGCAGGCAGCCCCCAACCGCCAGTTGCTGGTGCTGTCTGGCACCAACGACCAGGAACGGGATCTGCATCCGCTCGGCAGTGTGTCCCTGCGCCTTGCCCATTCCATGGCAGCACTCTTGCGTGAGGGTGGTGCGGAGAATTTGCGCAGCTGGCTGCTGGGAGTTGAGTGGATCCTTAGCTCGCTGTCAGCTGCTTCCACTGCAGCTGAGGGCTCTGCCACTGATTCTTCTGCAACGGACGGACCGGACCTCCAAGTGATCGCGTCACCGGATCCTGATCCGTTCGACTGGCGCTCAGAACCTGGGGCCCGCGTTGGTGTTCTTTTTTACAGGGCCCATCGGCAATCTGCTGATGTCCAGTGGTGCGAAGCCCTGCTCTCCACACTGCGCCAGCGCGGTCTGGCACCACGAGCGCTCTGGGTTAGCAGCCTTCGTGATGCCGCTGTTCAAGAGGCAGTGCAGCGGCTTTATCAACAGCAGACGGTTGAGGTGGTGATCACGGCCACATCCTTCGCATCGGTTCAGTTTTCTGAAGCTGGATTCGGCGCTCCGCTTTGGGATCAGCTGGATCGACCGGTCTTGCAGATGCTCAGTTCAGGGCGACCACGCGATCGCTGGATCAACTCATTCCAAGGACTTGATCCGGTTGATTTATCCCTCCAGGTGGTCCTTCCCGAGCTCGATGGTCGGGTAACCACCCGCATCGGTGCTTTTCGTGAAGTGGACCATGCTGATCCACACCTGTGCACAGCAGTGAAACGGCTGGAGCCAGATTCAGATGGCTTGGCCTGGATTGCCGACCACGTCAGTAGTTGGTGTGAGCTCCGGTCCACTCCCGTTCAAGAGCGTCGACTGGGGTTGGTGCTGGCCAATTACCCCCTGCGCAATGGACGTCTGGCCAATGGCGTCGGCTTGGACACTCCAGCGAGTTGTCTGAACATCCTGCGCTGGCTCAAGAGCGCCGGTTTCGACCTTGGTCAGCACTCGCTTCCAGAGAGTTCAGATGCGCTGATGGCAAGCGTGCTTGCCGGGCGGACCAATGATCCTGAAAGTGATCACAGGCCACCATTAACCCATTTGCCGTTGAGGGATTACATGGCCTGGTGGAACGCGTTGCCCGAAGCCGCAAGAGCACCGATCCAGACCCGTTGGGGTGATCCGGAATCAGCTGAAGACCTGGAACGAGAAGGATTTGCAATCCATGGGGTGACTTTCGGGCACGTGGTGGTGTTGGTACAGCCCAGTCGGGGCTACGACCCAGATCAGCTCAGTGATCTGCATTCGCCGGATCTTCCACCACCCCATCGCTACCTGGCGCAGTACCTCTGGCTTCGCCAGAAGCACCGGTGCCAGTTGATGGTGCACGTTGGTAAGCACGGCAGTGCTGAGTGGCTGCCTGGCAAATCCATTGGTTTGAGTTCAGCCTGTGCGCCTGCTTTGGCCTTAGGAACCATCCCTAATGTGTACCCCTTTATCGTCAACGATCCCGGCGAGGGCTCTCAGGCCAAGCGACGTGGTCAGGCGGTGATCATTGACCACCTCACACCACCCTTGGGTCGTGCGGGACTGCACGGGGATTTGCTGTCGCTGGAATCTCTGCTCGATGAGTACATCGAAGCGCGTCAGCTGGGTGCAACACGCTGTGAACGGCTCGAAGTGCAGCTCGTGGAGCTGTTGGAGCAGCTGCGATGGCCATCGCTGGCCAAACAACGATCGGAACCTGGCCAGCAACCCGATATTCCATTGCTCCTTGAGCAGGTTGAGACGTATCTCTGCGAACTCAAAGAAGCTCAGATCCGCACGGGTCTGCATCGTCTTGGCGAACCGGCGGAACCCTCAAAACTGGCTGAATTGCTGCTGGCCATCGCACGATCTCCGGCACCGGATCGGCCTGGGCTCACCCAATGGATGGCGACATGTCTTGGTCTTCGCTGCGATCCATGGTGCGACGAGGATGGAGCACGTCTCGAACCGGAGGACAGACACATCCTGCAGCGCTGCGGATGTGAATCACCGCGTCGTATGAGCGATGCCGTCGAGTGGATTGAAGCGCAGGCCACGGAACTTCTGCTGGTGTTGACGCAGGACATGAACAGCGCCAATGGTGCGGATTCGACCTCACTGCTCCCCTGTTTTCGCAAACAACTCGAATCGAGTCCCCTACCGGACCCTCTGCAGTTCATCAAGACGGATCTCTGGCCTCGTCTCACAGCATGTGCACAACGGGAGCGGGATGCACTGCTAGCGGCTGCCCACGGTCAGCGCGTGCCGGCTGGTCCGTCAGGTGCACCCACCCGCGGGCGGGACGATGTGCTTCCGACGGGTCGCAATTTTTACTCTGTGGACCTGCGAGGGCTTCCGACGGAAGCGGCTTGGGATCTTGGTCGGCGCAGCGCGGAGCAACTGGTGGAGCTCTATGAGCTGGAAGAAGGCGAACCGCTTCGCCACCTGGCTCTATCCGTCTGGGGAACCGCCACCATGCGCAATGGTGGGGAAGACATCGCGCAGATGTTCGCTCTGCTTGGCATCCGACCGGTCTGGGATGGTCCGACCCGACGCCTGGTGGATCTGGAAGTGATTCCTGTCTCGCTCCTTGGTCGTCCGCGCGTGGATGTGACCTTGCGCATGTCCGGCCTGTTCCGCGACGCCTTTCCCCAGTTGCTGGGCTGGGTCAACCGCGCTCTGGAGATGGTGGCTGCACTGGATGAAACCACTCAAGACAACCCTTTAGCCGCACTCACCCGCGCCAGTGGCCCTCAGTCCCGGTTATTCGGTTCAGCGCCGGGTTCCTATGGAGCAGGCCTCCAGGCCTTGATCGATTCCGGTCAGTGGGAGCGACGTGACGACTTGGGAGAGGCTTACGTGGCCTGGAGCGCCTGGCGTTACGACGGCACTGCCACAGCTCATCGCGATCGTGATGGTTTGGAATCGGCTTTGAAGTCCGTCCAGGTGGTTCTCCACAACCAGGACAACCGTGAGCATGATCTGCTCGACTCTGACGATTACTACCAGTTTCAGGGAGGCCTGTCGGCTGCTGTGTCCAAGGTCAGCGGCAAAACGCCCAGCCTGATGTTTGCGGATCATTCCCGTCGGGAACGCTTACGCATCCATGCATTGGACCGAGAGATCGACAAGGTGGTGCGCAGCCGCCTGCTTAATCCCCGCTGGATTGAGGGCATGAAACAGCACGGTTACAAGGGAGCTTTTGAGATGGGGGCAAGCCTGGATTATCTGTTTGCTTATGACGCCACGACAGGGGTGGTGCCCGATTGGTGCTACGAACAGATCGCCGAGCGCTGGCTGCTCGATGCTGATGTGCGTGCCTTTCTGCTCAATTGCAACCCATGGGTGCTCCGGGACATGGCGGAACGCTGCCTTGAAGCCTCAACACGCCAGCTTTGGAGCGATGCAGATCCATCCCAACTGGATGCAATCCGCACGGTGCTGCTCGATTCCGAACGTGCCGTTGAAGCCGGTGGCCTCAACGGCTAGAGCAGACTCAGTTGTTGAGATCGCGCACCATCGCCCGGAATGGATCGATCGATCCGGCTGCCGTGCTCTTGCTGCTAGAGGCCGGGGATGAGGCCGTGACTTCTTCCTTGGGTTTCAACTCTTCCTTGCGTGCCACGGGGGCTGCATCCTTCGCTGAAGGCGTATTCACACCGGCCTGGGTCAGCGCACTTCCTTTGAGCTTCTGATCCAGTTCGGCCTGGGTCATCGTCTCGGCAAAGGTCTTCTTCACGGGTTTGGGAATCCCGTCTTTGATGACACTGGTCTCTTCGCGAACGACCTTGACGTCGCCGAGGCCCTCACTGCGTGTATCAACCTTGAGGTCCATGGCATCCACCTCAGTGACCAACTCCTTGCCACCGGGATTGTCGAGAGTGCCGGGGAAGGTGCGACGGATCGTCTTGGCTTCGCGCATGTAATCGCGATTCCCAAGGGATGAGGAGCTGTCGCTGTCGAGGAAAAAGGCTTCAGGCTTGGGTTTCTCTGCCTTCGGGCCGCGCGATGGCTCGTTTTGATCCGATTTGGAATTGAGCAGACGATCGAGGAAACCCATACCCACGGTCAGGGACGTTTGTCGAACTTAGCGACCTTCCAGGTCAACCCCGTGGGTGTCGGTGCCACACGTACGCAAAAGGCCAAGGTTCTTCAAGCGTTGGTCGATGGCTTCGCACACCACCGGAGACCAGCTCCAGCGGGGTTGCATCTCGTAGTCATACCAAGCCTCACCGCCATCAAAACCAAGGTCTGCCGCTGCATCAATCAGCTCTGAAAAACCCAATCGATAGCGCGCTGGATGCGCAAGAATCGCCAATCCACCGGCGTCATGGATGGCGCCACAAACACTGTCTGCCCGCAGTGCTTCTCCAACCGCAGCATCACCGCGGTTGTAGACCGCCAGAGCTGGATGGCCGTGTTCGAATCCGAGTGCCAACACATGCACGAGGCAACCACGGAGGATCGCGCTGATCTCCATACCCGTCCATAGCTTGGGAACAGGGAGTCCCTGGTCTTGCTGTTTGGAAAGCCAGTCCTGCATGAGCGCATAGGACGCACTCGAATGGTGATCCGTCACCGCCAGGTGTTGAAGGCCATTGGCGCTGGCCTGGCGGATGAGATCGCACGGTTCGAGGCTGCCATCGCTGCAGAGCGTATGGCAGTGAAAATTCAAGTCGCCTGGACAGCTCTCCGGACCGATGGTTTCCAGAACTGAGGTCAGTGGGTGGCGATTCAGGACCATGGGCTGGTTCAGCTGGATGGTTCGGCAGCAGCGGCTTCGGCACGAAGTCGACGCCAGCGGGCATAGAACTGAATTGAGGCTGCCATGAACACCACCAAGCCCACGATGAACCAGGTGGCAGCACTAGTGGGGAATTGGGTCTTAAACACCACCAGCATCACCACGATCACCAACAGCAGCGTGGGAAGTTCATTCAGTGCACGCAGCTGCTTGCCGTTCCATTGGCAGGTTCCTGACTGCAGTTGGCCCATTAACCGGTAGCAGAAAACGTGATAAGCCAGAAGCGCAGCCACAAACGCAAGCTTGGCGTGCATCCAACCTTGTTGTAACCAGGAGGGCTGAGCGATGAGCAGTCCGATCGCCATGGAGACCGCCACCGCCATTCCTGGGGTCGTGATGATGTTCGCGAGACGCTTCTCCATGAGCCCGTATTGCTGCTGAAAGGCCGTGCGCAGTTCAGGAGCCAGCTCTTCGGCTTCCACGTGGTAAATGAACAACCTCACGAGGTAAAACAACCCTGCAAACCAAACGACCACACCGACGATGTGAAGGGTTTTAAACCAGAGATAGGCCTCGGGAGAGAGCGTCATCGGAGCGATTGAGGTGGGGGACCTTGGGCAGGCATCAAGTCAGGGATTCAAGGAACATCCCTGCACGGTGCTGATGAGTGTTGAGCACCTCTGGTGCCATGCGATCGAGGTTGCGAGCCATCATCGCCAGGCGGTACTGGCCACGGAAAAAGGTCTCATGCCTCTTGATGAAACTCCAAAACAATCCATCCCAGACATCGCACCACTCGCCCTTGCGGTAGTCCGACATCTTTCGGACATAGTTGGATCCCGACAAATAGGGCTTGGTGGTGAATAAACCCGCGTCAGCGAACTGGCTCATGCCATACACATTGGGAACCATCACCCAGTCGTAGGCATCCACGAACAACTCCATGAACCAGGTGTAGACCCGGGTCGGATGAAAGCCACATAACAACATCACATTGCCGAGCAGCATCAACCGTTCGATGTGATGGCAATAGCCGGTCTCGAGCGCATGTCGGATGGCATCGTCGATCGGAGGAAGTCCCGTGGTTCCCCGGTAGAACGCCTGGGGAATGGGCCGGTCTTCGAACTCCCAGAAATTTCCATTGCGCATCACAACGCCATGGCGCTTGTACATCGCTGCCATGAACTCTCTCCAACCGATGATCTGGCGGATGAATCCCTCAAGCGAGTTGAGGGGAACGTCACCCTCTGAAGCCCGTTCAAGGGTTCGGTCCAGAACCTGTTGCGGTGTCAGCAGACCGATATTGAGCATGGGGGTCAGCACGCTGTGCCACATCACCCGGTGCTGGGTACTGATGGCATCCTCATAGGACCCGAATTGCTTCAACCTGGCCTCCAAAAAGGTTTGCAACCATCGATCGGCCTGGTGATGATCAAGCGGGTACGCAAAATGCGTCCAGTCACCAATCAACGGCAGCTGCTCAGCATCCAGTTGTTCGCGGGCCTGATCTACGCGTGAATCAGAGCCAACGTCCGGCTCTGGTGGCACCACGATGCCCTTGGGCAGCTTCTTGCGATTGTCAGCATCAAAGCTCCATTTCCCTCCGACAGGATTGCCCTCGGCATCCATCAACACACCAAGGCGTCGACGCTGCATCTCATAAAACTTGGCCATGAACGGCTTGCGCCCGTTGTTGAAGTGCTCCTCAACAACGGCATCGGGCGTCAGCAGCATTGGTGTTGCGCTGATCTCCAGGCCATAGGCATTGGAGGCAACAAACCTCCGCAGTCGTTTCGATAGAAGATCGTCGATGGGATCAGCGAGGTGAAAGCTGCGGAATCCTTGATCGACCAAAGACTGCAGGTGCCCTTCTGTGTTGCTGGCCTGGTGATGATGACGTTGAACGACGTGGTAACCACGCTCACGCAACGTGTCGGCGTAGGCCGACATCGATGCGCGGTGTAGCAAAACACGCTGGCGATGCACCTGCATCGGCCATTGGGGATCAGTGCCAAAGAACAGCGGATCTTCGATCAGGGCCACCGACCGGCCGGATTTCAGACAGGGATGATCAGCAAACAGCTGATGGGGAAAGATCAGCGTCAGTTCCATCGTCAGCCTTCACCGGCCAGTCGACAGGCGCGTCGTCCAATGGCCGTGGCGTAAGCGCGGTCCACAGGACCGGACATTGGACTGAGCTGGCCAGCTCTGCAATTCATCACGACCTTTTCGCGATGGCCAAGCTGATCATTCAGTTTGAGCACCAGTTGCCAGTGGTTCTTGGCACTGCGCGTGATGTCATCGGCACAGACAGGACCGGTGCAAAGACCTGGAGACGCCTCAACACGGAAGGGGGATACCAGTCCTGTAAGCAGACCAAACAAAAGGGCGGTCAGGATGAGGACTCGCATCATGGCTGGGATGATCCAGGGTCGTGAGTGGCCCCATCCTGCTCTGGATCCTCATCGGGGTGAAAGAACCGGCGGATATCCCTTGCCAGGGCCAGGCCGACCCCTGGAGCCTGAGCCAGTGTTTCAACCGTGGCCAGTTGAATGGCATCGATGGAATGAAAGTGGGCCAGCAGGTCTTTGACCCGCTTGGGACCAACGCCAGGGATGTCCGACAGACGCGAACGTTTCATGCGCTCACCACGCTGCTGCCGGTGAAAACTCACGGCGAACCGATGCGCTTCATCGCGCAAGCGCCGAAGCAGACCAACACCTAGTTGATCCGGCTCGCTGTCGAGTGGCTGACTTTCCCCTGGCATGAAGATCTCTTCGCGTTGCTTCGCCAGAGAACACACGTTGAGGTCCTCATGCAGGTTGAGCTCCCGCAAGGCCTCCATCACCGCTGATAGCTGCCCCTTGCCACCGTCGATCATCACCACATCAGGCCAGTCGTTCAGGCCATCGGTCTGCAAGGCACTGCCGCCCTGATGACGAAGGGCACCGAGATCAACACCGTCAGCCTTAGCCCTGGCCCAACGCCGGAAACGACGACGCATGATCTCGGCCATGGCCATGAAGTCATCGCTGTGTCCGGCTTGGATACTGCTGCTGCGGATTTTGTATTTGCGGTAGTGCTGCTTCGCAGGAAGCCCATCGATGAAGACCACTTGGGACGCCACTGCGTCGCTGCCCTGAATGTGACTGATGTCGTAGCCCTCAATCCGACGGGGAGGTATGGGCAGCTCCAACAGTTGTGCCAAATCCTCTGTGGCCAGGGCCTGCTGTTCCTGACTCTGCTTGGCACGCTGAAGTTCGTAATCGGCATTGCGCTGCACCAGATCGATCAGATCCGCTTTCTGACGTTGCTTGGGGCAATGGATCTGCACCTTGCGCTCTCGTTGCTCGGTCAGCCACTCCTCGAGCAGGTCCTGTTGCTGGAGTGGATGCTGCACCAGCAACTCCGGTGGAATCTCCACGGCATCCACCTGGCTGTAGTGCTCTTCGATCACCCTCTGGAGAATCAGGCCTGGTTCCTGACCAGAGGCATCGGCCATGTATCCCAATCGGCCGACAAGCTTGCCGGCACGCATCTGAAACAGCTGAACGGCTGCGAGCCGCTCATCAGCAGCCATGGCGATGACATCCCGACTGACCGATGAGTCGGGGATGCTCATCTTCTGATCCGCGGTGAGTTGATCCAGTCCCTGCAGCTGATCACGCACCTTTGCGGCGGCTTCGAAATCAAGTCGCTCTGCGTAGCGATCCATTTGTTCACGCAACAGGGTCTGCAGTTCGTCGCTGCGGCCCTGGAACACCATCGCCACCTTGCGCAAGGTGCGGTGATAATCCTCGGAGCTGATTTTCTCCTGGCAGACCCCTGGACAACGCCCGATGTTGTAGTTCAGGCACGTGCGATCCTGGTGGAGTGGACGGGGCCGCTGCCTGAGCGGAAACACCCGCTTCACGAGAAACAGGGTGCGTCGCAGCAGCCCCACATCGACATAGGGTCCATAGAAGCGGTCGAGTGGACTGCGAAACCGGCGACGACGGGTGATGAAGATCCTTGGGTAGGCCTCACTCCAGGTGATGCAGAGATAGGGATATTTCTTGTCGTCCTTGAGCAGCACATTGAAGTGGGGCTGCTGGTTCTTGATCAGATTGGCTTCCAAAGCGAGGGCTTCGGCCTCGCTGTCGGTAACGATGAATTCGATTTCACAGATCTGGCGCACCATCAACCGGATGCGCGGGCTCAGGTCATGTCGGCTTCGGAAATAGCTGCGGACACGGCTGCGCAAGCTTTTGGATTTGCCCACGTACAGCAGACGATCCTCGGCATCCCGCATCAGGTAACAACCTGGTTCTGTCGGGATTTCCTTCAGGCGTCGTTCGAGGCGATCCGGTTGCTCGAGCAAAGAGGACTGCATGCCCAGAATCTAGAGATGCCGGGGTGCATAGGATCCGGCCAGGACGCCCTGCTGAACTCGGGATGAAAGCGCTCTATCCAGGCAGCTTCGATCCGCTGACGCTAGGGCATCTGGATTTGATTGAACGGGGTGCCTCCCTGGTCGATGAACTGGTTGTAGCCGTCTTACAGAACCCCGGGAAATCACCCACCTTCCCGTTGGATCAGCGCCTTCACCAGATCCGTGTTTCAACAGCCCATCTGGGCAATGTGACAGTCACCAGTTTCGACGGACTGACCGTCGAATGCGCTCGACGCCATCGTGCACGCCTCATTTTGCGCGGACTTCGTGCCATGAGCGATTTCGAATACGAACTTCAAATTGCTCATACCAACCGATCTCTCGACCCGGAATTCGAAACAATTTTCCTCAGCACTGCAGCCCACTACAGCTTTTTGAGCAGTTCGGTGGTCAAAGAAGTGGCTCGATTTGGTGGCTCTGTGGATCACATGGTGCCGCCGGTGGTGGCGGAGGACCTCGGAAGGTTCTTTAATTCGGCTTTCGATCCCCCGTCGCGATGAGCGAGATCCGCTTCTCCGTCATCGACCAGCTCGATCAGCTCGAGGAGATCGTGCTGGAGGGCAGTCGCATTCCCTTCAGTGGCGGGAGGCTCGTGAACGAGCAGGACGCCATTGAGATTCTCGATGCCGTCCGTGAAGCGATGCCGGGTCAGGTGGCTGACGCCGATCAACTGCTGCAGAAACGCGATGACTTCATCGCTACAGCCCGCAGTCAGGCTGATGAGATTGTCAACTCGGCTCAGCAGCAGCGTGAACAACTGCTCGCTCAGGCGTCCATTCGTCAGGAGGCGGAACGCCAGGCCGCCGAGATGCGTGAACAGATTCGGCAGCAGTGCGAGCAACTGCTCCAGAGCAGCCGTCAGCAAGCAGCGCAGATGGAGCAGGAGATGCAGACCAAGCAGGCTCAACTTGAACAGCAATTCGCCACACGCCGACAGCAACTGGAGCAAGAAGCCCTTCAGCGCAGACAACAGCTCGATCAGGAGGCGATCGAACTCAAGCGTCAACTGAGCGAACAGCATGAGCGCAACCGACAGCAGTCGCTTCAGGATCTCGACCAAATCCGTCAGGAAGGCTTGAGGATTCAGAGGGAAGCGCAGACTGAGGCTGAGCGTCTTCAACAAGATGCTCTGCAGTTCCGTCATCAGACGCAGCAGCAATGTGAATTGCTGATTCAGCGCAGCCGAAAAGAAGCGTCCACCGTTCAGGAGGGTGCCAACCGCTACGCCGAACAGACCCTCGGGGAACTCGAACAGCGACTGAAGGAGATGGCTCAGGTGGTGTTGGCGGGACGTCAGGAACTCATCAAGATCCAGACCGGTCAAACCGAGTCCATCAGAGCCGAGTCTCAAGACAGCAAAACTGTGCCGATCAGCCGGGCACGTCGGGCTGCATCACGGTTGCGTCAGATGAAGGGCACGGGCTGAACCGTTGCACGGAACGGAGAATCTGCCCCATCACCGTGTTGGGGTAGCCCGATCCATTGGAGATCATCGCCACATAGCGCGGTCCATCGTGCGTCTGAAGATATCCAGAGATGCTGCGGACACCACTGATGGTGCCGGTTTTCCCGCGGAACTTGCCCTCGAGGACCGTCCCGCGATACAGATTCCTTAGGGTCCCTCGCTGTCCTGCAATGGCCATCGACGCCTGGTAATAAGGCGCGAAGGGATGTTGATCCATGCGCATCAACAAAGCGGCAATAGTGCGGCTGGTCACCCTGTTGTTGCGTGAGAGTCCACTGCCATCAGCAACCCGCAACCCTTGGATAGGCAATCCCTGCTCAAGCATCCAACGTTCGGTGGCTCTGGACGCGGCATTCACATCCCAGAGGCCAGACGCCTGACGCATCAGCACCTCAGCGGTGAAGTTGTGGCTTTCCGTGTTGGCCAGGCTGAGCAGCGCGTGCATGGGTGCGGAGGCTTCCTCATGAAGAACCACGCTGTGGTCGTCATCCGTGGGGAGTGGTTCCACCATGGGTTGACCTCGTTCAATGCTCACCGTGCCTCCACGGCGTGAAACCTCCTTGCTGAAGAGAACCTGGAGCCGGTTGTAGGGGTCGCTGACGGCTCCACCGACGGCATTGCTGGTCAGGGCGAGACGCGTAATCGGAGCCCCATAGGCATACCCACGATCCGCCGGATGCCAATCCGCAGGCCACCAGTTGCTGCGTGGTTCCTCTCGGACCATCAACTTGACGTCCTGCAGGGATTCACCCATGGCTCCGCCCTGACGCAGAGCTGCCATCGCAAAGCGCTGCAACCCAGCAATTCCGAGATCTGGATCACCTTCCCCATTCAGTTCGAGGGATCCGTCAGGACGCTGAATCAATCGTGTCTTGAGACGGAAATCGGGGCCCAGACGATCGAGTGCAAAAGCGGTGCTAACCAACTTCTGATTAGAAGCTGGAATCCTGGGCACGGCACCATTCACATCACCCAGAATGTCGCCGTCACTATTGAGCACCGTGACGGACCATACGCGGGCCTCAGCGCCCACATCGGCTCGAATGGCCTCGGCAAGCTCAGGACAAGATCTCCCCGGTTGGAGGGTTGGAAGCGGTTGCTCGGTCTCGGGCGGCGGCGGCGCGATCAGCGGCAAGACATCAGCGCGAACCCTTGGGGCCGCCAACGGCAGCAGCATTGCTAGAGAAAAGCCGAGCGTCTTCATGGAATCGTCACCCCACTGACCGTTCCATTCACTCGGTAGGTGCGACCTTCCAACTCCACCGGAATGCCCACTTTGAGCTTGGTCCCAGCCATCACCACCCCCGACGGCGACACCATGGCATCGCCCTTGAGGACGAAGCGCGCATTGAGCATCCCGTTGATGTCTTTGTTGGGGTCGTCAGCGATGACCACACGGCCATCGGGTTGAACCGCTGTCAGGCGCGTTCGGATGTCATCAACACGCACCAATTCGGCGGAGCCTGCCGGTTGGTTTCTGATCACCAGGGTGGTTCTCCCTGCATCCAGCGCCTCACGCACCAAACCGTCCGGATCAGCAGCGCTGGTATTGCGCACATCCACCATGACCTCAACGAGCTTGAGCGCCCCAGTGGCCTTGGCCACCGTATTGCTGAGTTTGGGACTCCACAACACGCCACCTACGGCGGCGATCACCACAAGAACCGCTGCCGTATCGACAACTGACAGCGATCGCAGGCGATCTTGAAGAGTCATAACCAGTAACTTTCCGGCAACACTAAAAGTGATGTGGCTGTGGATCAACCACGAAGATCGTCAATAAAGCGATCCATCGCACCCAATGTCTGGCGCAAGCCATCGGCTGATGAAGAGAGTGCGTCATCGATCTGCTCCTGATCAGGTCGCGCTTCAAACTGCTGCACCCAGCGATAACCCGCGGGATCCAGCCGAAAAAGCTCCCATTCCTTCAAGCGCTCCTGCATCAGCGCCCCCTGCAGAAAAGGCTCGAGATGAAAGGCCGATTGCCAGGTGGATAGAAATCCACGTCGCCTGGTGCGGGCCACGCTGCCAATGCCGACCGCGGCATCTTCAAGCCGTCCGTTGAGCAACACGACCGGCTCCATCCACTGGTTGCAGATCGCTTCAACCGTGTCGTAATCACTTGGCTGTGCACTGGCGATCAGGAGGAGATCCCCCCGCTGGGCCCAGGCTGGATCGCGTTGGAGCTGCATGAGATCCACACAGCATTCGGCCAGCTCAGGTCCATCCCGTTTTGCCAGTGCAGCAGCACCGGCATCGGGCCATGCCAATAGAAGACTGCGACCGCTTTCCTTTAAAGCGGTCGCCAAACGCAAGGCAGGGCCGAGCAGACGCAGTCCCTCAAACTTCCAGGTGATTTGCCATCGTCCCCGTCGTTTCGATGCCAGAGCTTCCTGGAGCGCGACCAGCGTGCGCTGTTCAGCTTCGAAGAGATCAGCGGGAAGAACTGCGCTCACGGGGGCTTAGCGGTGTGAATGGGGCGGAGCGTAGAACCCTCTTCTTGTCAGCTGTTTAATGCGATGTCCAGACCGGCCTGGAAACGATCAAGAATCGGCTCCAGATCTTCCGCACGAATCCAGTGTCCAAGGCTGATGCGAAGCCCTGAGCGCCTCAAGGCCTCGGGAACCCCCATGGCGGTCAAGACAGCACTGTCGCTGTCCTTGCCCGACGAACAAGCGCTGCCACTGCTCACTGCCAGGCCCACATGATCCAGGCAACGCACCAGATGCCGTGCGGAGATCGGAAGGCTCTGATCGTCACGAACCAAAAGCGATAGATGGTTCGGAAGACGTTCTTCAGGGTCTCCGCAGATCTCCAGACGGTGATCAGCAGCAAGTCGTTCACGGATGGCATCACGCAACTGGGCAATGCCATCACCAGAACAGGCAATGGCCGATGGATCAACCCGCTCGATCTGCTCCATGGCGGTGGCCATGCCAGCGGCCAGCACGGCTGACTGTGTGCCGCTGCGTAGGCCTCCCTCCTGATCTCCACCCAATAACTGTGGCGTCATCGCAGCGCGCCATTCCGGTCGGACCAACAGCAGACCGATGCCACGAGGTCCGCCGCATTTATGCGATGAAGCGGTGAGCAGATCAACGGGCAGGTCGCACCAGCGGGGGATCCCCTGACTGACAACCTGAGTGGCATCGGTGTGCAAAGGAATCGCTCGCGCGCGGCAAGCTTCAGCGACCTTCAGCAAGGGTTGCAACGTTCCGACCTCGCTTTGTCCCCAGATCAACGACACCAAACGAGTTGGAGGAGCGAGAAGTTCATCCAACAGGTCCAAACGGATTCGCCCGTAACGATCCACCGGCCATTCCTGAACGTCCCAGCCCTGAGCAATCAGTTGCTGTGCTGCACCGACGACAGCTGGGTGTTCGACGGAGGAAATCAGGAGTCGACCCGTGGCCTGGGTTCCTGCCAGTCCATGGAGAGCAAGATGCACCGATTCCGTTGCGCTGGAGGTAAACACAAGCTCATCGGGCGATGCAGCGAATCCACGGGCGATCTGAAAGCGGGCACGCTCAAGGGCGTCGGCCGCTGCGATGCCGTCCTGATGCAGGCTGGATGGATTGGCCCATGCGTGAGCCTGAATCTCGGCCATGCGGTCAAACACCCCTGGTCGAAGCGGTGCCGTGGCACAGGCATCGAGATAAAAGCGCTTGGTCTCAGGCTTGGCCATCGCGCTGGAACCGCGAAAGGGTGCGTTGCTCCAGAGATTCGGTAGCGATGTTGATCATCGAATCAAGCGACGTTGATTCAAGGAAAGCCTGAACTCTGGCCTGGGCCTCCGCTTCAGTGCAGTCATCATCAACAGGTTTGGTGGTCGACTCGGCAGATTTCGTTTCAACGAGCCTTGAACCTTGCTGGCTCTCCAGTGAACCGTTGGAGCCAGTCTGTGCTGCCGGCATCAACTCGGGATTGATCACGCCGTCGAAGACAGCGTCGGCGGGACCGGTCATGAACACCGACGCCGTCGTCTCAGCCCAGCTGATCTCCAGGGGTCCGCCGGGAAGAGCCACTGTGGCCTGACGGTCGCTGAGGCCGAGAAGCACGGCTGCAACAAGGGTGGCGCAGGCTCCCGTGCCACAGGCGAGTGTGGGACCAGCCCCGCGTTCCCAGACGCGGATCTCAAGCTGCGAACGACTGTGCACCTGCAGAAAATGCACATTGGTTTTGGCTGGAAATGCTGAATTGATTTCCAGGTGTGTGCCCCACTCTTCGAATGGAATGGTCGTCAGATCTGAGACCGGAACTACCACGTGCGGATTGCCCATGCCCACGGCGGCCACCGGCAAGCTGACCTCGCCCACCTGCAGTTCTCCCGTAGGCAACCCTGCCTCGTTCGCTCTGAGGGTGGTAGGGACTGAGGCGGGTTCGAGGAAAGGGGCTCCCATGTCAACGCGGATCTGACCATCTGGCTGGAGTTCCGGAATAATCATTCCGGCAGGTGTTTCGATGGGCCAACACCGCCCTGCCGCATCTCCATCGCTGTCCGCAAGAAACCGTGCCAAGCAACGGATGCCGTTGCCGCACATTTCGGCTTCCGATCCATCGGCATTGAAGATGCGCATGCGCAATTCACCTGATGCCTGTGGCGGCAACGCGAGGATCAGTCCATCCGCTCCGATTCCAAAGCGGCGATCACAAATCCGCCTCACCCAGGCCGGATCGGGGCTGTGGATAGCCGCAGGCAGCTGGTCACCACGACCTTCGATCAGGATGAAGTCGTTGCCCAGTCCTTGATATTTACTAAACGCCAACATCCCTTCTGGAGCCTGTGTTTGGGTCATTTTAAGCGTTGCTCTGGCAGCGAACCGCCCGCCGGCGTTTGATTGACGCTGACCTCTTCACTTGCTGAACTGCAGCAGACATCTAAGTCGTCCAGCGGTCATGGATGCAGCTGGCTTTGATCCAAGCCTTCCCGGCATCCGCCTGATTCAGAGCTGGATGCGTGAACAGCGCGTGCTCAGCATTGAACTTGTGGATGGTCGCCGCCTCGACGGCCGACTCGATTGGCAAGACCCCCAATACCTGGCTTTGCGGCGCGATGGGAGCACCGATCCCATCCTGATTGCACGCCACGCCGTGATCACCATTCGTCCTTTGATCTGAACGTTTCAGATCTCGGCCTCCCATGGGTGGCCACCAGCTGTGTCACGATCGCCGCAGGTGTTTTCCAGACGTGACGGCCCCTCAGACTTCCACCACTCCCGAGACCACTTCGGGGCAGTCCGAGCGCTACGAGCCTGCGGCGCTAGAGGATCGCTGGCAACGGAATTGGGGTGATCAGAACCTCTACGCAACAGAGGACCCCAAGCCAGGTCAGAAGGCGTTTTATGCCCTCTCGATGTTTCCCTATCCATCGGGAAGCTTGCACATGGGGCATGTGCGCAACTATGTGATCACCGATGTGATCGCACGCACTCAACGCATGCGCGGTGACGCCGTGCTTCATCCGATGGGATGGGATGCGTTCGGACTTCCGGCTGAAAACGCGGCGATCGAACGCAAGATTGATCCAGGAATTTGGACGGATCGCAACATCGAGCAGATGCGCGATCAACTGGGTCGATTGGGGCTGTCGATCGACTGGACGCGTGAGCAGGCCACCTGCCATGAGGACTACTACCGCTGGACGCAGTGGCTATTTCTGCAGCTGCACGAGGCTGATCTTGCTTATCAGAAAGAAGCCACGGTCAACTGGGACCCTATTGACCAGACCGTGCTGGCCAACGAGCAGGTGGATTCCGAAGGCCGCTCCTGGAGGTCAGGGGCCCTGGTGGAACAAAAAAATCTGCGCCAGTGGTTCCTCAAGATCACCGAGTATGCCGATGCTCTGCTCGATGATCTGAGGCTTCTCGATGGCTGGCCGGAACGGGTTCGCACGATGCAGGCGAACTGGATCGGCCGTTCGGAAGGTGCGGAAGTCGATTTTCAGGTGGTGGGTCATGAAAACACCAGCATCACCGTGTTCACAACCCGGGCTGACACGCTCTTTGGCGTCAGTTATGTGGTGCTAGCACCAGAGCATCCCCTGGTGGATGTGGTCACCACCTCCGAGCATCGTGATGCTGTGGAGGCGTTCCGGGGCCTCGTGAATGACCTCACCGCTGATGAACGGACGGCTGATGATCGTCCCAAGCGCGGGGTGACGACCGGAGCCGTTGCGATCAATCCGGCCAATGGGCAAGAGGTGCCGATTTGGATCGCTGATTATGTTCTCGGCGGGTATGGCACAGGAGCCGTGATGGGGGTGCCGGCCCATGACGAGCGTGACTTCCGCTTCGCCCGCACTTATGAACTGCCGGTTCAACGGGTGATCCTGGTGGATGGTGCCGATGAGCACCTCAACGATGGTGAGGCCTGGACCGGTCCAGGCACTTTGGTGAACAGCGGCAGCTTCGACGGTCAGACCAGCGATCAGGCCCGGCAGTCGATTACTGACCACGGCAACAGCGAAGGCTGGGCACGCGCAAAGCGCCAGTACCGTCTGCGCGATTGGTTGATCTCCCGTCAGCGCTACTGGGGATGCCCCATCCCGATCATTCACTGCGATCAATGCGGTGCCGTCCCAGTGCCATCCGACCAGCTGCCGGTCGCCTTGCCGAAGAACATTGACCTTCAAGGCAAGGGTGGATCACCACTGGCCACACTGGAAGACTGGGTGCAGGTGCCGTGTCCCAGCTGCGGCAAACCAGCACGGCGTGAGACCGACACCATGGACACTTTTATGTGTTCGTCTTGGTATTTCCTGCGCTTCACGGATCCCCACAATCGGGATCTGCCCTTCGCTTCAGAGGCCGTGAAGCGTTGGTTGCCCGTTCAGCAGTACGTGGGCGGCATCGAACACGCCATCCTGCACCTGCTCTACTCCCGCTTCTTCACGAAGGCCTTGAAGGACCGCGGTCTGTTGGAGGCCCGTGAACCGTTTGAACGGCTGCTCACCCAAGGCATGGTGCAAGGGGTGACCTACCGCAACCCAAGAACTGGCCGCTACGTGGCTCCAGCCTTGGTGGCTGACGCTGCTCAACCGACGGACCCTGACGATGGCGGGGAGCTCGAAGTGCTCTTCGAAAAAATGTCGAAGTCGAAGCACAACGGCGTGGATCCTGCAGCCGTGATTGATCGCTACGGCGCTGACACAGCACGCATGTTCATCCTCTTTAAAGCACCTCCGGAAAAGGATCTGGAATGGGATGATGCCGATGTCGAAGGGCAGTTCCGTTTTCTCCAGCGCTTGTGGCGACTGGTTGCCAACATGACGGATGCCTCCCAGGCCCCTCTTCTGGCTGGAGATCCACCAGCACTGCCGGAGACGCTGTCCGATTCCGATGCGGAAATCAGACGTGCGGTGCACCTGGCGATCGAAGCGGTCAGTGAAGATTTAATCGGTGATTTTCAGTTCAACACCGCAATTTCCGAACTAATGAAGCTCTCGAATAGTCTTTCGGGGGCTGTGCTGAACGCATCACGACCCATTCAAGTTGAAGCGTTTTCAGCGCTCGTGCGCTTGCTGGCACCCTTTGCTCCGCATCTGGCTGAAGAGTTCTGGTCGCGCCTTGGCGGTGAGGGAAGTGTTCATTGCCAACCCTGGCCGTCCCATGACCCAGCAGCCTTGGTGCAGGACAGCGTTGAACTGGTCATTCAGGTGAAAGGGAAGGTGCGCGGGAGCATTCGCGTTCCGGCCGAATGCGACAAAGCGGAACTGGAGCGTCTAGCCCTCGCCAGTGACGTCGCCGAACGTTGGTTGGAAGGAAAACCTCCCAGACGCGTGATCGTTGTGCCTGGAAAGTTGGTGAATCTGGTGCCCTCCTGATTCACTGACGGTGATTAGCCCTTGCTGAACCGGATGGAGGCGGGGCTGTCCCATTGGCCTTGTGCCTGGTAACCGCGCTTGTTGCCCGTGAGATGGCGCAGGATCCAGAACACCGATTCATCAGAGCCCTCGCCAATGGCCTGTTGAATCTCCACCACGGATCTGGGAACGCCATCACTCAATACCGCCTCGACCTTGCCCTGCAGGGTGAGAATCGCAGCGGCCGCCTTCTTTCCGGCCTCAACGCCGGGCTGGTGGTAAGCGTTGATGTTCACCAACTCGCCATAGAGGCCAACAGCGCGTTCAAAGAGGGCGATCAAGGCACCAAGACGACGGGCATCAAACTCACGCATGCTGATGCTGAGGCTCTGGCGCCCGCCTTCAGTCAGAGCTGAACGCGTCCCCTGCAGAAAGCCGTCAAGGAAATCACCAGGTAGCTCATCGTTGATGACCGGAATGTCTTCGCTGTCGCGAAGCACCTCAATGAAGGTGACAAAAAAGTTGTCAACGCCATCGCGCAGTTGCTGAACGTAGGCATGTTGATCAGTAGATCCTTTGTTCCCATAGACAGCGATGCCTTGATGGACGACCGTGCCATCTCGATCCAAACGCTTGCCGAGCGATTCCATCACCAGCTGCTGCAGATACCGGCTGAACACCTCGAGACGATCGCGGTAGGGCAACACCACCATGTCGCGCGTGCCACGACCATTCCCTGCGGTGTACCAGGCCGCTGCCATCAGGGCCGCAGGATTACGCCGGACATCCACCTCCCGGGTGGCCTCGTCCATCTGTGCAGCCCCGGCAAGGAAGCTGCGGATGTCGGATCCAATCAAGGCACCAGGGAGAAGACCAACAGCACTGGTGACACTGGTGCGTCCCCCCACCCAGTCGAACATGTCGAAGCGCTTGAGCCACTGTTCCTCACTAGCCTTTTGATCGAGCTTGCTATCAGCCATCGTGATGGCGACGGCTTGTGCGGCCCAAGTGCCCCCGACGGCTTCGAGCCGATGCCGGGCCTGTTCCATCCCCAAATGCGGTTCCGGTGTTCCCCCGGACTTACTCACGGTCACCACCAAAGTGGTGCGCAATGCATCACCCAGTTGAGCGAGCACACGGCTCATGCCATTGGGGTCAACGTTGTCGAAGAAGTGGAAGGGCAGCCCTGAGCCGTTCTCCTGAAGCGCTCGGATCATCAGCAACGGACCCAGACCGCTGCCACCGATCCCGATCCAAAGCACATCTGTGAAAGGCTCTCCCGTGGGCGATTTGATCGCGCCGGACACGATCGCCTGGCCGAACGCCTCAATGTCATCGATGGCGGCAGCGATGTGCTTCCCCACCTCAGGATCCGGCGCCAACTGAGGATGTCTCAACCAGTAATGGCCGACCTGCCTGGACTCGTCGGCATTGGCAATCGACCCAGCTTCGAGGGCCTGCATGGCTTGAAACGCCTTCTCCAAGGGCGGTGCCAAGACTTCGAGATCGCTGCTGTTGAGATGCATGCGGCTGATGTCCAGCCACAGCCCAAGGTCATCGTGGTACCAGAGGAGATCACAGAAGCGCTGCCACTGAATCTGGGTATCCGTCGCGCTGAAATCCGGGAAACGCATCTCGATGAGCGCACTCACTTCGGTGAAGTTATCCAGGATCTGACGGAATGCCCATGAACGAGGACACCACGGCTAGTCTCCGCCCATGGCACCGCATCGGCTTGGTTTCTGCTCATCGTTTGCTCCAGACGTGCTGAAGAACGTCTCGGCGGTGGCTATTACCTCAGTGGTCTTGACAGTCGGTCTCCGTCTAGGGCTCCAGCAGAGTCCAATGACGGCTGATCCGACTGGGACTGATGGGCAACGCTCTCGGGCGGTCACCCCAAATCCTGCGGATTTCAGCGCTGAGGAACTGGAGCATCTGCAACGTCGCTTCGGTGTGCATGGCCCACAGACCCAATTGGCGCAGCTGTTCACCCGTGGCGTTGACCAGCTAGAGCCGCTTCGCGCCAACACACTCTCGCGGCTGCGCACACTCAAACCGATGATTTGGCGCGAGGCAGATCGTCATCAGATCAACCCGATGTTGATCACGGCGATTCTCTTTGACGAAATTCAACACTCCAAGCCCGGAGAGGATCTTCCTTTTGTCGTTCATTCGGGTCTTGTTGACACCCACGGGCCAGCCCAGCTGGGCATCAGCGAATTGGTGCATCAGGGCCGCTTGCCTGAGAACCCTTCATCGCAAGAGATTGCTGAAGCCCGTGACCTGCTGATGGATCCCGCAGCCAATGTGGAACTGTTGGCGGCAAAACTGTCCCGTTTGAAAGGTGAACTGGGTCTGGATCGCAGCTCAATCCTGATCGCCAGCCGCTCCTATGTTGATGCCAAGGCCGTTGCCACCCTGGCTTATCTTCACAACGGCAAGCTCGACTATCCAGCCCGAGTCCTGCGCTACATGCAGGACCCGGCACTGCATGGACTTATGTATTCAACAGAGCAATCGGCACAGCCTTTATTAATTTGAATGGCGTAATCGATTTAGCCTTAAATTAAAATCATTGGCTTGGCTTTCATCTTCCAAGGGGTTAATCATAACTTGAAGCCATTTTCTGCACGGCTTTTACAACACGCTGATGAAGAATCAAAATTCATTTTTTGCGAGCGATCCATCCAAAAGAGTGAACAACATTAGACCCCTTCAAGGGAGCGCGTATTAGCCATCACAAAGCCTTCCCAGTGCAGCAAGGCGGATCTGAAGTTCATCCCAAGAAAAGCTGCGTGGGTCGCCCCGTTCACCACCGAGATCCACATGGCGATGGGTGGTAATGGCAGAAGCTGGGAACTGAAAGCGCTCGAGCCAGTTATCAAGCACCAATGCCAACGCGTCATATTGACGGGGCGTATAGCCACTGTGGCGATCCGCACTGTCCTGACCATCCCAAGGTGTCTCGAGGCTGAGATGCAGCGCAAAATTATTCACCGATCCCTGAAAATCAGGATTGGTCACAGCCCATTCACCATGAAAGGCTGAATAACCGGCACCGTAGGCACGCTTCAGCGGATCAACCACGTCCACGATTGAGCCATCAAGGCCAATCAGGGTGTGATAACTCACCTGATCTTCATCGTAGGGATGAGGAGTAAGGAAGGTATTTAATGCTGAATCCAGGGAGTAAACGGTTTCATGCAAAACGACAACCCTTGGCACCGGATTCAACGTCTCTCCCCAGGGATTGCTGCGCCAACGATCACCGTAATTGCTGTCATCTGCGGGAACCGATGTCCGTAATTCAGCGAGCTGGTTCCGTTGCGATTGCAGTCTCTGCTGCACCGACGCATCAATGTTGGAACATTGGCGTTTTAAGGGGGAGACCCAAGCCGACGCTTGGGGTGGTTGGGGTGCATCACCCTGAAGGAGTGTGGATTGTGGTCGATCACGACCTATTTCCTCAAAGCGATCCAAGAAAGAGGGTTGAGGTGCGGGCGGCTCGTTAGTTTTGTCCTGGGTGAAGCCAACGAGAGCGAGCACGACAGCAAGGGTGGACGTACCCACCAACAGATGCCCCGTGCGGGAGAGACGGGTCGAGCTTGAGACCTTCGATAGCAGACGGTTCAGACGACCTGAAACCATTGATCTCGGAGCAAGCGAGCCTCCCTGGATGCACCAGGGTCCCAGATCAGTCGGTAACGATCAACCCCGGGTTTCTCCAGGACTAGCTGCGTGTGGCTGATCAGGCCACGGCGGCTGTAGGTCACCTGACATTGCTCAGGACCATCGAGCAACTGTTGCGTTCGCTTGAGTGTGCGGCAACGCCAATCGCGCAAAGCAACGAGTTCATCACCAGGAACCAAGCCGGCACGTTCAGCAGCTCCACCTGCCAAGGTGCGGTCAATCCAGACGGTGCCGTCTCCTTCACGCAGCGTCCAACCGGCGTTGGCCTGCGTTTCCATCACTGGATCCAGCAACAACCCGATGGTTTCCAGTGACCTGTCGATGGGCAACACACCACGGCCATCAAGCCATCCAGGCAATTGGTCCGCCAGTGGAGGGGAGACGTCTGCAATCGCTGCCATAAGGTCCTGACGGCCATACCCGCGACCGTGGCGGCCCAACCGTCCCCAGAGCAGACGCAGGGTGGCGGCTAGGGAACCACCGACCTGACGAAGACCCACATCAAGACAGAACGCCAGCGCTGTGCCAAGGCGGTAGTAACTGACCTGGCTTCGCGCGTTGGCGGGAGTCTGTTTGTAAAGGCGCACCCACGCTTCGCGCGAGCTGTCCGCAAGTGACTGAAGTTGCGTTCCCGGGTTCAACAACACATGGGAGAGATCGGCAGCCAGATCCTCCAGCAAATCGAGACGACTGGAGTACCCCGAGAGCAACGGCAGGAAGAGGTCGAAATAACTAGTGACCCCTTCGGCGAACCAGAGACCATCACTGACGATCGGCTTGTCGTAGCGATAGGGCACGTAGTCCACCGGCCTGAGCCGACGCACATTCCATTGATGCAAATACTCGTGGCCAATGAGCTGCAGAAGGCTTCGCATCCCACCCTGCTCCTGCAGCCGGGTCCAGGGAAATTGCATCACTGATGCATTGTCGTGCTCCAGCCCGCCGTACCCCTGATCCAAAAGTTGCAGAACTAGCTGATACGGCACCCGTGATCGAGGGTCCGACTGCAGCAGATCGCAGACAGCTTCACAGATCAATTCAATCTGCCCTGGGAGATCCTTCGACCAGCCAGAGGGTGGCGCACCGATTAACACCAACTCGTGGGGTTGTTCTCGCACTGTCAGGGAAAGGGTGTCCATGACACCGGCGTGCACTGGAGCATCGACGAGATGGTCGAAGTCCTCAGCGACGAAGTCGCCATCTTGTTGCGCAAGTGGACAGGCCACGGACCAGTGGGACGGGGTCACCACCTTCAGCAGATGTGGCGTCCAACGTTGGCCCTCCACCAGCATCACCACAGCCGAAAGGCACAGGGAGGCAAAGGATGGATCGAGCAGATTGGTGCGGACGGTGAGTTGTCTTGCTTCCAGGGCGTAACGCAGGATCAGTGGCTGATTGCACTCGCAGTCCACCTGCCAGCTCGAGGGAGAGCGACGGGTCGGTGTAAGGGCTTGGCCGGACTGTTCAAGGCTGAGGCTGTGCAGGTGCTGCGATGGATCTCGAACCGTGTAGGAGCCAGGAGTCCAGACCGGCAAAGTCCAACGTTGCACTGGCTGTTGAGGCAGCCAGCGAATCTCAACCCAAAGCGTCTGCGAAGCAGGGCATCCGAGGTCGAGAACAACATGCACCTCGGGCATCAGACAGCGCCGGTGACCGTTTCGGCGTCCAGCTGGTCAGCCTCATGCAGGGCTGTGTTGAGGGCGTAGCGCCTGAGTACACGGCGCAGAGCAGATTCGGTGCGACCGGACCCTTGCGGTGCTGAGAGATCAGCAACAAGATCTAGCGCGACGTGGTCGTCACGTCGTCTCCAACCCAGCTGCAAGCCGGATGGGTGATAAGCAGCCAAGTCGACAGCCTGATGACGATCGAACGACGAAACGATGCCTCCGCACTGCACACGAAAGCCCTCAGCACGAAGGGCGATCTCGAGCAAAGCGAGATCCGTCACCAGTGTGGGCAGGATGGAGAGATGGGACATGAAATCCGGAATGCCCGCGCCCACAGACACTAGCCAGATCAATGGCGAGCGCTATCCCACGCTCACGGTTCCCACCATCGGGCCATGGCCAAAATTTCAGAGCCCCCTTCGCCTCGGTGTGATGGCGTCAGGATCGGGTACAAACTTTGAGGCTCTGCAGGCATCGATCAGCGCAGGCGATTTGGATGCCGAACTGCGACTTTTGGTGGTTAACAATCCTGGATGCGGAGCCATGGCAAGAGCAAAACGCCTCGGCATTGCTTGTGAGCTCCGTGATCATCGTCGATTCGCAAGCCGAGAAGCCCTGGATCATGAACTGGTTCGCACCTTCCAATCGGCGGGTGTGGAAGCGGTGGTGATGGCGGGCTGGATGCGAATTGTGACCCCGGTTCTCATTGATGCCTTTCCTGGAAAACTGATCAATATCCACCCCTCGTTACTGCCGTCTTTCAAAGGCATGGATGCGGTGGGTCAATCACTGGAGGCAGGGGTGTGCCTTGCCGGATGCACCGTGCATCAAGTGCTGAAGGATGTTGATGCCGGACCGATCCTGGCCCAGGCAGCGGTCCCGATCTTGTCGGGAGATGATCGTGATTCTCTGGCCGCACGCATTCAAAGCGAGGAGCACCGGCTGCTTCCCTGGGCGACGGCTTTGGCAGGTCAACGCTGGCGATCGGTCGCTTGTGATTAGGGATAAAAGGGTTCGAGTGGCAATCCTTCAGCAATCGGCAGACCTGCCATGAGGTTCAGGCACTGCACGCCTTGACCGGCCTGGCCTTTCATCAGGTTGTCCACCGCACTCATCAACACGAGCTGACCCGTGCGTCCGTCAACCTGAACCGACATCAATGCCTGGTTGGTGTGCTTGGCCCATTTGGTCGCTGGGTAGGTTCCCACTGGCAGCACACGCACACAGGGGTGATGGCGATACACCGTCTCCAACACCGTGGTGCAGTCCTCCGCAGTCAACCCTGGATCGCGCAGACGCGCATACACCGTGGATAACAAACCACGCACCATCGGAACGAGGTGTGGCGTGAACTGCAGCTGGATTGGACAACCCGCGACTGCGCTGGCCAGCTGTTCAATTTCCGAGGTGTGGCGATGCCCCACAACGCCATAGGGAGCGATGGATTCCGATGCTTCAGCCAGCAACAAATTCTCTTTTGCGGCTCGCCCTCCACCGGAGGTTCCCGTTTTGGCATCAATGATTAACCCCTCGGTTTCAATCAAGCCTTGCTTGAGAAACGGAAGCAGCGGCAAGAGGCTGGTGGTGGGGAAACAGCCTGGCGCCGCCACAAGCCTGGCCTTGGCGATGGCATCAGCGTGCCACTCCGCGAGTCCGTAGACCGCCTCCTCACACAGATCAGCATCGGCACGCTTTCGGGTTCTGGCTTCGTGGACGTACACCGACGCCCATTGCTCAAGGCTGCGGTAGCGATAGTCCGCCGAAAGATCCACCACCCTGACTCCTCGCTCCAGCAATGGAGGAACGAGTTCACTCGCTAGGCCATTGGGAAGGCTTAACACCGCGAGATCAGCCTGATCAGCAATGCGATCTGGATCAGGACTTTCAACAACAAGGTCTTGTTTTAGGGGCAGGAACGGACAGAGTTCGCTCCAGGCCCGACCCGCCGAACGCTCACCGCCAAGAAAGCTGACTTCGAGCGTCGAGTGGGCGTTCAACAGGCGAAGCGTCTGCAGTCCTCCATACCCGGAGGCACCCACCACTGCGACCCGTTGATTCCCCATTCTCGCGATGGCACATCACCTGATCGTACCGACGTCGATAATGGTGAAAGCTTGCACGACGTCGAGACCGCTGTCTGAATCCGTTGCCCAATCCGAGAGGATATCGACGCTCTTCGATTCCATTCCAGACGCCCTGGCAGCCATCCGCAACGGCGAGTGTGTGGTGGTGGTTGACGATGAACGCCGGGAAAATGAAGGAGATCTGATCTGTGCTGCGCAGTTCGCCACACCGGAACAGATCAATTTCATGGCCACCGAAGCAAGGGGGCTGATCTGTCTGGCCATGGAGGGATCAAGGCTGGATGCGCTGGATCTTCCGTTGATGGTGGATCGCAATACCGATGCCAATCAGACCGCGTTCACGGTGAGCATCGATGCTGGCCCGGAGCATGGCGTTTCCACGGGAATCTCGGCCGATGACCGATCGCGCACAATCCAGGTGGCGATCCAACCCGGCGCCAAACCGGCTGATCTGCGCCGTCCGGGCCATATTTTTCCGTTGCGGGCTCGTCCTGGTGGCGTCCTCAAACGCGCAGGGCATACCGAAGCCGCCGTTGATCTTGCCCAGATGTCGGGACTGTACCCCTCGGGCGTGATCTGTGAGATCCAGAATCCTGACGGCTCCATGGCCAGGCTTCCGGAACTGCAGGTCTACGCCAAAGCAAAGGGGCTCAAGCTGATCAGCATCGCGGATCTGATCCGCTACCGACTGGAGAACGAACGCTTTGTGGTGCGTGCCGCCCAATGCTCCCTTCCCACTGAATTCGGTTCCTTTCAAGCGATCGGGTACTCCAACCAGATCGATGGCAGCGAGCACGTGGCTCTGGTCAAAGGGGACCCCAGCAATCTGCACGAACCGGTGTTGGTGCGGATGCATTCCGAATGCCTCACCGGTGATGCCTTTGGCTCACTGCGCTGCGATTGCCGTGCGCAGTTGCACAGTGCTCTCAAGCACATCGAAGCGGAAGGAGAAGGGGTTGTGGTGTATTTACGCCAGGAAGGCCGCGGGATCGGGCTGATCAACAAGTTCAAGGCCTACAGCCTCCAGGAGGGAGGTCTGGACACCGTTGAAGCCAACGAAAAGCTGGGATTTGCTCCTGATCTGCGCAATTACGGCGTCGGTGCGCAGATTCTCAGCGATCTCGGCATTCACCGCTTGAATCTGCTGACCAACAACCCAAGAAAAATTGCAGGGTTGGGCGGTTACGGCCTTGAAGTGGTGAGCCGGGTGCCGATGAAACCAGCGCTCGGTGACTTCAATGCCGACTACCTCGCTACCAAACGCGACAAGCTGGGACATCTGATGGAGGAGCAGGACCGGCAGTCCCATTGGGTGATTTGCCTCGACAGTGCCTCCACGGACGATGGGGAGCTGTCAAGGCTGTTGCATCGTGTCGAAACCCTGAGTCAAGAGAACGGACTTCAGCTTCAGGCGGAGCAGGCGCCGCGATTGCTGGCGCTGTGGGAACGCCCCAGATTCGTCTGGTCGCTCCAGGGGGCTGAACCTGAGCCTGTCGCAATCAAAAGGTTGCTGGCGACCATGGCCAGTTGGGCCGACACGTCACGGTTGGGACTGCTCCATTCCGTTAATCCGGATCAGATTGCCCATCCACCGCAAACATTGGAGCGCGAGGAGCTGAGGCTTTCAACGCTAGGGAACAACCAGCAAGGCTGGGACTGGTTTCCCAAAGGAGACCAGCCCGCCTTGATTCACTGGTCTTGAACGGTGACCTTGTTAATGCGGGATCCGTTTTTGAGGGCCAAGACGACGTCCATGTTCCCGGTCAAACCGAACACGGTGTGGACGCCATCGAGATGGGGCTGAGCTTCATGCACGATGAAGAACTGACTGCCACCCGTGTTCTTTCCAGCGTGCGCCATCGACAGGGCACCAGGGACGTGCTTTTTGCTGTTGATTTCACAGTCGATCATGTAGCCGGGGCCGCCGGTTCCGGGCATGCCACGGGATCCTTCGCGGCTGTTGGGGCATCCCCCTTGGGCCATGAAACCGTCGATCACACGGTGAAAGGCAAGTCCGTCATAAAAACCATCTTTTGCCAGCTTGACGAAGTTGGCCACGGTGTTGGGAGCGTCCTGATCGAACATCTCCAATGTGATGTCGCCAGCGTCCGTGGACATGAGAACGGTCGTCAAGGCGTCAATTCCAAAACACCATGCTAGGCAAGTGCCATCAGCGGCCGACTTCACTGCATCGATGAGCCAGACACCACCCATTCCTGATCTGGACACGGCCCGTGTCGGAGTGATTGGAGGGAGCGGGCTCTACGCCATTGACAACCTGGAAACGATCGAAGAAGTCAGTCTGGAGACTCCCTACGGAACGCCGTCGGACGCATTCCGCATCGGCCGACTCAATGGAGTGGAGGTGGTTTTTCTGGCACGGCACGGGCGCCAGCATCACCTGCTGCCCTCTGAAGTGCCCTATCGCGCCAACATCTGGGCCATGCGTTCCCTGGGGGTGCGCTGGTTGATCTCCGTATCAGCCGTGGGCTCCCTGCAGGAACATCTTCGCCCCCGCGACATGGTGGTTCCCGATCAATTCGTTGATCGCACCACGCAGCGACCCATCACATTCTTTGGTGAAGGCTGTGTGGCGCACGTCAGCCTGGCGGATCCGTTTTGCAACATCTTGAGTGAACGGCTTGCAGCGTCGGCAGCAGCGGCAATGCCTATCGGCCACCATCTGCACCGAGGCGGCACGTATCTCTGCATGGAAGGTCCTGCCTTCTCAACGCGCGCCGAAAGCGAGCTCTACCGGCAGTGGGGTTGTGACGTCATTGGCATGACCAATCACAGCGAAGCTCGCCTGGCCAGGGAAGCGGAAATTGCTTACGCCTCCCTGAGCATGGTCACCGACTTCGATTGCTGGCATAACGATCACGATGCGGTCACGGTGGACATGGTGATCGGCAATTTGAAGGCCAACGCTGCAGCGACGGGCCCCATCCTGGAGGGCCTGATGGAGACGTTCATAACCGAACGGCCCATGTCAAGCGCCCACAGTGCTCTTGCCGATGCTCTGATGACACCGAAGGAGGCTGTGCCAGCGAAGACTCGTCAAAAACTGGATTTGTTCACCAGTCCCTATTGGGGACTTTCCGAAGCCTGATTCGGCAAGGAAAGCCCATAGGTGTTGAGCGCCGCTCGCAGATCGGCTCCGTGGGCCTCCAGGACGGCATCGGCCTCAGCAGTCTGCAGCCCACAGCTGCCCATTAACAAAGCACGCTTGACCGACCCTCCGGCCTGTTCCAGCAGAACAAGAGCTGGCTCACGATCCAGGCTCAGCAAATCCTGCAGGATGCGCATCGAGCGATCCACGAGCTTGCTGTTGCTGGCAGCCACATCCACCATGCGGTTTCCGTAGACCTTGCCCAAACGCACCATCACTCCGGTGGAGAGGATGTTGAGCGCCATTTTCGTGGCAGTACCGGCCTTGAGACGGGTTGAACCGGTCAGCAATTCAGGACCTGTGAGCAAACGGATATCAATGCTGCACGGGAGTGGTGCCTGATCAGCAGGAACGCAGGCCATGGCGATGGCCAAAGCCCCCAATTGCTCAGCCCAAGCCAGCCCTCCTCGCACATAAGGCGTCGTACCGCCGGCTGCAATACCGACGAGGCAATCGTTGGCACTGAACTGGCGAGCCTTGAGATCGGTGACGGCTGCCTCCTCCAAGTCCTCTAATCCCTCAGAACTACGCAACAGGGCCGGCGCACCACCGGCGAGAACGCCTTGCACCAGCTCGGGGGGGCTGCAGAAGGTCGGCGGACATTCAGCGGCATCCAGAACTCCCAGACGTCCTGACGTCCCGGCACCGAGATAAAACAGACGTCCTCCATCTCGCAGGCGCTTGGCGATGGCATCCACAGCCTGAGCAAGATCCTCACGCGCTCCATGCACTGCCAGCTGGGGGCGTCGATCTTCCTCAATGAACAGATCCACAAGGTCCGAGGTGGGGAGCTGATCAAGCGTTCGGCTTGCGGGATTGACCTGTTCCGTCAAGAGATGACCGCGGTCATCGGAGGGTGTCACCAGATCCACCATGGTCAGAGCAGTCCTTCGAGACGGCGACGCACGTCATCGAGATCCGGGATGGAATCACCAGCGTCGTTGTCTTTGGCCCTCTCGCTGGGCGTTTGAGGCATCTCCTGGTCTTGCCAGTTGGACACATCCTGATTGGCGCGAGGGGGCGCCAGCATCAGACGCTCATCGTCGCTTTTGGGGACGAAGTCCCTGGACACAAATCGCGCTTCATATCCCGCCTCACGGCAGAAGAGTTCAATTTCTTCGCGGTCTAGCTCCTCAACAGACGGGGTCGGAAAATCCTGGGCTTCCAGGAGACCTGCATAACGGTCCGCGTCATCGCGGTTTTCGAACATCAGCACCACGGTTTGCCCGGCAAGTTCCAGGGAGTGGATGCCTTCGCTGTCCTGTCCTGCGTCATACAGGAGCACGTGAACCAACATGCTGATCAATCGCCGATATCAGTCTCTCATCGTCTGAAGCATTCAGTAACCACCAGCCCGTTCGAGACTGAGCTCCTGAAGGCGTTGGTAGAGAGCGCGCTCATCGTCGGCCAACTCCGCTGGAATGACGATCACAATTTCCACCAGCTGATCGCCGCGGTCATCGTCGAGTTGGAGACCACGCCCCCTTAGGCGCAATAACCGTCCACTCGATGATCCAGGCGGAACCTGAAGCGTGACTGGGCCGCTCAGGGTTGGCACATCCACAGCACAACCGAGGGCTGCATCGGGAGGAAGCAATTCCAGCCGGTAGTGCACGCGAAGACCATCGATGCGAAGACCGTCGTCGGTGATGACCCGCAAGTGAAGGAAGTGGTCCTTGCCACCAGGAGCCACGCCTTCAAGCCGCAACCGCCAGCCATCACCGGCACGAGGAGGTGTGCCCACTTCAACCAGGGTGCCATCGCCCAGTTCAAGCTCAACCGTGGTTCCGTGAAGCGCTTGATCAGGAGTCAGCGCAACCACCGTCTCCAAATCATCTTCCGTGCGCACCGGTGGTGGTGGTGGTGGCGCTGCCTCAGGCCAGTGGGATTCGGCCGCAGCAGCATCGGGTGCAGGATCGTCGTCGTGAAAAGAGGAGCCTCGAATTGGTTCCCGTTCCAGACCCAAGACCACCGCCAGATAATCCTCAAAGGCGGGAAAGCCAGAACTGAAGGGATCAGCAGAGACCGTGGAACCCTGCCGTCCCGACTGCCACTCCTTGCGGCGATCGGGATTGCTGAGAACGGCGTAAGCCTCGTTAACGAGCTTGAACCGCTCTTCCGCATGGCTGTCGTTGCCATTCAGATCAGGATGCCAACGGCGTGCCTCGCGCCGAAAAGCACGTTTGAGGGCCTCTGGATCAGCGTCAGGATCCAACCCCAGCAACGACCAATAATCCGGTTCAGCGGAAGTTGTCATCGTCCCAGGGATCCATCCCGCGTCGGCTGCTTCTCACGGGCTGGTCGTAACGCGATTGCGGTGATGCCCAGGGGTCATCATCCCAATCGTCCTCAGCGAAAAGCTCATCTTTCAAGGTGCCGAGAGTGCTCTTGAGGCCTTGCAAGGGTCCAGCTTCAACTTGGCGTTCAGCGGTGAGACGCCGATTGAGGCCGAACAGCGCTTCCTGGAGGCCACTGACGGCCAGCTCAAGCTCTTGGAGATCATCCTGGGCAAGAAGATCCTGAACATCACGCACGCACATCTCAACAGCACGTTGCTGGCGTTCAGCGCCGTAAGGACCGAGCTCGAGGGCCGCATCACGCAAACGCCGCTCAGCCTGTGCCACCAGCGTCATGGCCGAGTTGCGCCGCTCGATAGAGGCCCGTTTACGCCGATCTTCATCGGCACGGGCCTCGGCTTCTGCCAACAGACTTTGGATTTCGTCTTCACTGAGAGTTGAACCACCCTGGATGGTCACCGACTGCTTGCGACCGGTCGTGCGATCGGTGGCACTGACCTGAAGGATCCCGTTGGCATCGATGTCGAAGGCCACCTGGATTTGGGGTACACCACGGGGGGCGGGAGGGATGCCTGAAAGGCGGAAACGACCCAGGGATTTGTTGTCGGCGGCCATCTGGCGCTCCCCTTGCCAGACGTGGATTTCAACCGAGGACTGATTGGGTTCCGAGGTGCTGAACACGTCCGACTGACGCACCGGAATCTGGGTGTTGCGTGGGATCAGCACCTTCATCAACCCACCGATGGTTTCAAGTCCAAGGGACAGCGGAGTGACATCGTTCAGCAGCAGATCCCTCAGTTCACCGGTGATGATTCCGGCCTGAACGGCAGCACCGACAGCCACCACTTCGTCGGGATTGACCGACTGGCAGGGGTCATTCGGGATCAGGGTGCGCACCAATTGCTGCACCATCGGCATTCGAGTGCTGCCACCCACCAGCACCACATCATCAATATCTTCGGCAGTCCAGCCGGAATCACGCAGGGCTGACTGAACTGGAACGAGCAAGCGATCAAGGAGATCCGGACAAAGTCCTTCGAAGGTCTCCCGGTCGAGGGTTGTTTCGATGTGCAGAGGGCCATCGGTACCGGTCGCGATGAAGGGGAGAGACACCGGAGTGGTGGTGACGCCAGAGAGTTCTTGCTTGGCCTTTTCCGCTGCTTCGGTCAGGCGCTGGAGCGCTTGTCGGTCTCGACGCAGATCGATGGCGTGTTCCTTCAGGAAGGCTTCCGCCAGCCAATCAACAATGCGTTGGTCGAAATCGTTGCCCCCGAGTTGCGTATCTCCATTGGTGGCTTTGACATCAAACACACCATTTGCGATCCGCAGCAACGACACATCGAAGGTGCCGCCACCGAGATCGAAGACCAGGGCACGGCGCACTGCACTGCGATCAAAGCCATAGGCCAGTGCCGCAGCGGTGGGCTCATTGAGAATTCGTTCAACGCTGATGCCAGCGAGGCGACCGGCATCCCGGGTGGCCTGACGCTGAGCGTCGTTGAAGTAGGCCGGAACGGTGATCACCGCGGCTTCCACCTCTTCGCCTAGGTAGGTGGAGGCGTCATCGATCAACTTGCGCAGGATGCTGGCGATCAGTTCCTCTGGGGCGTACTCCCGTTCGGTCTGCGGGCAAGCGACCCGAACGTTGCCCTGATTGTTGGCGCGCACCGTGTAGGGCACTGTGAGCGAACCGTCATCAAGCTCATCCCAGGCGCGCCCAACGAAGCGCTTGAGATTGGAAAAGGTGTTTCTGGGGTTGAGAACCAATTGGCGTCGCGCCGGCTGACCCACCAGAAGCTCATTGTCTTTGGTGTACCCCAGCACCGACGGCGTGGTGCGCGTGCCTTCGGCATTGGCAATGACCACCGGCCGCCCGGCCTCAAGTACAGCCACGACGGAATTGGTGGTACCCAGGTCGATTCCGACGATCCGGCCCATAAACGCCTGTGGGGACTCCCACGGTAACGGCCAAAACCCGTCTCTCCCAGTCCCACCCGCTCTCACGGGCCGATGAAAGAGTCTTTAAAGCCTTCTTAGTGATTCAGTTACCGGTCGGCCGGTACGTTTCAAAGGACTACCCGTTTGGAATGGCCAGCCTCGAAGACCTATATCGATTGCGGCGCCGTCCAGCGGTAGAGAAGACGATCGACGCTGGTTTCAAGTTGACATCAGCACTGCTGGCCACCGTTGTGGCCTTGGTGCTGTTGTTCATCCTCTACGTGGTGTTCACAGGAGCACTCGATTCGATGGGCCGCTACGGCTGGAGGTTTCTGGTGACCTCCAACTGGAACCCGGTGAAGGATGAATACGGAGCCTTCACCGCCATCTACGGAACACTGATCACCTCACTTCTCTCACTGTTGATTGCGGTTCCTCTGGGGGTGGGAACAGCCATCTTCATCACGGAAAACATCATTCCTCGCCCGATCCGATCGCTGATTGGATTGATGGTGGAACTTCTGGCTGCGATTCCTTCGGTGGTACTGGGGCTGTGGGCGATTTTCGTCATGGAGCCATTCATTCGCCCAGGCTTGGAGTTTCTGCATGCGGTTCTGGGATGGCTTCCTTTCTTCTCCACACCGCCGCAGGGTCCTGGCATCGCTCCTGCGGTGCTGATTCTTGTCGTCATGATCCTGCCGATCATCACGGCCATTTCCCGAGATGCCCTCAATCAGGTGCCGATCAAACTGAGGCAGGCGGCCTATGGAGTGGGAACGACACGATGGGGAGCGATCTTGAATGTGATCTTGCCAGCGGCGATTTCAGGCATCGTGGGAGGTGTGATGCTGGCTTTAGGGCGTGCGATGGGTGAAACGCTTGCCGTCACCTTGATTATTGGCAACTCCAACACCTTTAGTTGGTCGCTGCTTGCACCTGGAAACACAATTTCAGCCATGCTCGCCAATCAGTTCGGCGAAGCCGATGGCAGTCAGGTGTCATCGCTGATGTATGCAGCTTTTGTGTTAATGCTGCTCACGTTGGCAGTGAATGTTCTGGCTCAATGGCTGGTGAAACGACTGAGCCTGAAATACTGATCATGACTTATCCCACATCGTCTACATCGATTAATGGCATGCCGGATTTGTCCTACCGGTATGGATCCAGGAGGAACCTGATCAGTCGGTTCCTGAGCATCCTTGCAGCCTTGTTTTCGGTGATTGCCGTGCTGCCTTTGGTTGCCGTGTTGGCCTACGTTTTGATCAAAGGCGGCAGCATGATCAGCCCAAGGTTGTTCACAGAGTTACCTCCCGCTCCAGGTCTATCGGGTGGGGGGATTGGCAATGCCATTCTCGGCAGCATCCTCGTGACCGTGATTGCCGCTTTGATCGCCATTCCAGTGGGAGTTGGAGGAGGGATCTACGTCGCTGAATACTCCAGGGGTGGAACATTCGCTCAGTTCATCCGCTTCGGCACCAATGTGCTGTCGGGTGTTCCTTCAATCATCGCGGGTGTGTTTGTGTATGCCACGATTGTCGCCACGCGGTTGTTCTTCGGCAATTCCTACAGCGCGCTCGCCGGTGGGGTTGCGCTTTCTGTGTTGATGCTTCCCACCGTGATCAAAACCACCGACGAAGGATTGAAGCTGGTTCCCAATGACCTGCGGCGGGCAGCACTGGGGGTTGGAGCCTCTCAATTTGTCACGATTGTTCGAATCACGCTGCCATCAGCGTTCATGCCGATTGCAACGGGAGTGGTGCTGTCCATCGCAAGGGCCGCTGGAGAGACAGCTCCTCTCATTTTCACCGCATTGAACAATAACTTCTGGCCTCAGGACCTGTTCTCTAACTTCTGGACGACGAACAATCCGATCCTCAACCCCATTTCAACCCTATCGGTGCTCATCTATAACTTCGCACAGCTTCCCTATGAACCGCAGATTGAGCTGGCCTGGGCTGCATCTTTCGTGCTTTTGATGTTCATTTTGGTGATCAACCTGCTCGCACGCTGGCTGGGACGGTTTGCAACAAATTCAATCCAAGAGTCCTGATCATTTCCTTCAACTTCACTTGTTTTATCCTCAGCCATGACGTTCTCTAGCCAAACGCTTTCTGACATTTCAACAGAAACCTGCATCTCGATTCAGAACGCCACCATTAGCTATGGCAACTATGAAGCGGTGAAGAACGTCTACTGTGACATTCCTCGAGGAAAAGTTACAGCATTCATTGGCCCGTCCGGATGCGGCAAATCAACAGTGTTGAGAGCCTTAAATCGCATGAATGATTTAATTGAAAGCTGCTCGCTCAAAGGACGTGTATTGTTCGACGGAATTGATCTTTATGCGCCGAATGTTGATCCTGTCGAGGTGAGGCGCCGCATTGGCATGGTGTTTCAACAACCCAACCCTTTCCCAAAAAGCATTTACGAAAATATTGCCTTTGGCGCTCGCATTAACGGATACAAAGGAGATATGGATGAACTCGTGGAGCGCTCTCTTCGGCAGGCGGCTGTCTGGGATGAATGCAAAGATAAACTGAATGAAAGTGGTTATACATTGTCTGGTGGTCAACAACAGCGTCTTTGTATTGCACGAACCATCGCCATTCAACCCGAGGTCATCCTGATGGATGAACCCTGTTCAGCATTGGATCCGATATCAACGCTTAAAATTGAAGAAACGATGCATGAGCTCAAAAAGAGTTTCACCATTGTGATCGTCACACACAACATGCAACAGGCTGTTCGTGTCAGTGACATGACGGCATTTTTCAATGCCGAGGCAGTCGAAGGCGGCTCAGGGAAAGTTGGTTATCTGGTTGAGTTCAACGAAACAGAGACCATTTTCAATTCGCCGACGCAACAAATGACACAGGACTATGTCTCCGGCCGTTTCGGTTAATTGTCAGATTGTCAAATAAATCAGTCGAAGAATCTGCTTCGATTCAGCAATAAAAAACCGGCCTGAAGGCCGGTATGGAACGGAGAGGGAGGGATTCGAACCCTCGATAGAGTTGCCCCTATACAGCATTTCCAGTGCTGCGCCTTCGACCACTCGGCCACCTCTCCAGGGGCATCGTGGGGCACGGGTGAGAATGTAGCAGGGCGTTTCACAAGCACTGCATGAGGCCGAGTCATCGGGTCACCATTCACTGGCGCCAGGAGGGTCGGGTGATCTCCCATGAGGTGCCCGAAGGGGATTACATCCTGCAGAGCTTTGAACAGCAGGGCGATCCCCTGCCCTTTTCCTGCCGGAACGGCTGTTGCACCAGCTGTGCTGTGCGCGTCCAAGAGGGGGAACTGGATCAACGGGAGGCGATGGGGCTCTCGAAGGACCTGCGAGAGAAGGGTTACGGACTGTTGTGCGTCGCCCGAGCCATCGGTCCTTTGGTGGCGGAAACCCAAGATGAAGACGAGGTCTATGAATTGCAGTTCGGACGTCACTTTGGTCGTGGACAGGTGACGGCAGGCCTTCCACTGGACGAAGAATGATGCACGCTCCACTCGATTGTTTCGCTGCGGCCAGCGAGGCGGGACTCAACTCTTCAAGACTCGAAGAACTGAGTCAGGTGGCGCGTACGGCAGCCGAGCTGGGAGGGACGGTGTTGATGCAGCACTACGGACGCCTGGACAGCATCCAGCAGAAGTCACGTGCAGGCGACCTGGTCACCAACGCGGATCTGGCCGCCGAAGCGGCAGTGCTCGAATCGCTGCAGGCAGCCACATCAAACATCCCAGTTTTGGCCGAGGAATCAGGCTCCAGCGGAGAAACGACCGGTCTGTGCTGGTGTGTGGATCCCTTGGATGGCACCACGAACTTTGCTCACGGTTATCCCTTATTCGCCACCTCAGTGGGACTGCTCTGGCGGGATCAGCCCATTCTCGGTGCCATCGCAGTCCCCTTCCTGAAGGAGTTGTTCTGGTGCTGCCCTGGCGTCGGCGCCTATCTGCATAACCAACGCATCACCGTCTCCGATTGCAAAACATTGGAAGACAGCCTCCTGGTGACAGGGTTCGCCTACGACCGACGGGAGCTTGAAGACAACAACTACGCCGAGTTCTGCCGGCTGACCCACCACACCCATGGCGTGCGAAGGGGTGGAGCGGCTGCGGTGGACCTGGCCTACGTCGCTGCCGGTCGTCTTGATGGGTATTGGGAACGAGGGTTATCGCCATGGGACTTAACCGCAGGTGCTGCGCTTGTTGTCATGGCGGGGGGCCGCGTCAGTGACTACAAGGCGCCGACGTACTCCGTCGGCACTGGTCGAATCCTGGCGACAGGACCAGCACTGCATGGACAACTTCAAGCGGAGCTCGACACCATCCAGCCGCTGCCGGAGCATCTCTATGCCGGATGAACCCCAGGCCGTGGGATCCTGATCGAATCAGCGACGTGCGTGATGGCCCTGCAACCTGCCTCTGGCGTGAGAGATCTCAATCCTCAGCAGGTGCAGCGCAACCAGGAACTGAGAGAAACATTGGCTGGCGTCTTCAGACTTTGGGGCTTTGAAGAAGTCACCCCACCGCGGATCGAGCGGATGGACACACTCAAGGCCGGAGGTGCGATTGACAGCAGGGACATTGTTCGACTGGTGTCGGATGAACCGCTGGGGTTGCGTCCGGAATTGACGGCATCGATCGCCAGGGCCGCCTGCACGCGCTTACAGCAACGCCAACGACCCTTAAGACTCTGGAGTTGCGGCACCGTCTTTGAGTCAAGAGTGGCCGATGAAGGTGGCCAGTGCATCGAGGAAATCCTCCATTGCGGCGTTGAACTCTTTGGCGGATTTGGCGTTGAAGCAGAACTGGAATTGTTCAGTCTGTTGATGGCGTCGATGCGCGCCTTGCAACTCCAACCTCGTCATCAGCCCAAGCTGCTGATCGGTCACACCGATCTGTTGAACCTGCTGTTGAAACCGTTTGACGGCTCGCTTCGCGATCGGATCAGAGGGTGCCTCAGCCAATACGACCGCTTGGGGTTGCGCGATCTGGTAACCGACACCAAGGAACTCAACGCCCTGTGTTCGTGGCTTGACCGCCGTGGAACAGCGCAAGACATCCTGGCCAAGCTTCAGCGTGACTACCCCGATCAAGCCGTGTTGAATCGACTGCAACGCCTGATCGATCATTTGATTCCACTGGCGAATGCCTCAGGCGTACAGATCCAATTGGATCCCACCTTCCAACCGCTCTATGAGTTGTATGACGGCATCGTGCTTCAACTGGTCTGTCAAGGAACCTCCGCACCGGTGGTGATTGCGCGGGGTGGTCGCTACGACACTCTGGTCCGGCGTCTGGGTGGCCAAGGAACCGATGCAACAGGCATGGGATTCAGTTACTGCGTGGACCACATCCGCAATCTGCCTGGCGACACAACAAGAACGGTTGTTGAAGAATCGTCGGCGCTGATCTGTTTCAACAACGAGCAGTGCCTGGAAAAGGCGTTAATCCATCAGGCGAGCTTGCATGCAGCAGGCAGGGTGTCCTGCCTCGATCACAGACCATGCCAAAACCGGATTGAAGCCGAACGTCGACTGGCCCATTCAGGATGCGAGACCCTGGAATGGATCGGTGACTAAGATCGCCCGACTTAGATCGGAGTTATGGCTCACACCATCGTCACGGACGTCTGCGAAGGAGTCTCCGACTGCGTCGATGCCTGCCCTGTGGCATGCATCAACCCCGGCAAAGGCAAGAACAAGAAGGGCACCGAATTTTTCTGGATCGACTTTGACACCTGCATCGACTGCGGCATTTGTCTTCAGGTGTGCCCTGTGGATGGAGCCATCCTGCCTGAAGAGCGCGCAGATCTTCAGCGCAGCTGAGCGACGAACGTTCGGGAAACTCTCCAGGCAAGCTCTTGATGCAGGGAACAAGCGCTGACTAATTTTCAACAAGCTCAAGCTTGCTGATGTCGGTGCTCGAACAGGGTCAGATTCAGATCCACACGGAAAATATTTTCCCGATCATCAAGAAGGCCGTTTACTCCGGTCACGAAGTATTCCTTCGCGAACTCGTTAGCAATGGCACCGATGCCATCAGCAAGCGCCGAATGGCAGCGATGGCTGGCGACTGCCTGGAAGGTGATGATGGACGCATCAACATCACCGTGAACAGGGAAGCCAAAACACTCACCATCAGTGACAACGGGATCGGCATGACGGCCGACGAGGTGAAGCGGTATATCAATCAGGTTGCATTTTCCAGTGCAGAGGATTTTCTAGAGAAATACAAACAAGAGTCAGACGCAATCATTGGTCATTTTGGTCTGGGTTTTTACTCCAGCTTCATGGTGGCGAAAGAAGTTGAGCTGATCACGCGATCAGCCCGACCAGATGAATCTGCTGTGCGCTGGGTATGCGATGGATCTCCCGCATTCAAACTTGAAAGTTATGAACGCCAGGAACCCGGCACGGATGTGATTTTGCATCTGATGGAGGAAGAGCTGGAGTATCTGGAACCGGCACGAATTCGCACGCTGATCACGCAGTACTGCGATTTCATGCCCGTTGATGTCCAACTCGAAGGGGAAAGCGTCAATAAACGAGACCCTGCATGGCGCAAAAGTCCTCGCGACATGACGGATCAGGACTATATCGATCTGTACCGATACCTTTATCCATTTCAGGGCGATCCGCTGCTTTGGGTGCACCTCAACACGGACTATCCCTACACCCTTCAAGGGATTCTTTATTTCCCGCAAGCCCTCGGTCGAGCCGACTGGGAAAAGGGTGATATCCGCTTGTACTGCAACCAGGTGTATGTCAGTGATTCAATCAAGGAAATCGTCCCCCGCTACTTGCTGCCCTTGAGGGGGGTGATCGATTCACCTGACATTCCCTTGAATGTGAGCCGAAGTGCACTTCAGACCGATCGCAAGGTGCGTTCCATCGGCAACTTTGTTGCCAAGAAGGTTGCTGATCGCTTGAAAAGCCTTCAACGTGATGAGCCGGAGAACTATGCGAAAGCATGGGAAGCGCTAGCACCGTTCGTGAAGATCGGCGCCATGGAAGACGAGAAATTTGCCGAACAGGTCTCCGATCTGATCTTGTTCGCAACAACCGCTGATCCAGTGGATGGTGACGATGGCCCCATCAGCGCGGGCGAGCGTTCATACACAACCATTGCCTCCTATCAGTCGCGACAGGCCGACCCACAATCGAAGCGAATTCTTTACTGCACCGATGAGGTTGCCCAGGCAGGTGCCTTATCACTCTGGAAAAGCCAGGGAGCTGAGATCCTGTTCGCAGAAACCGTGATTGACAGCCAATTCATTCCTTGGCTGGAGTCCAACAATGACCACTATCAGTTCCAGCGCGTGGATGCTGAGCTCGACGAAAGCCTGCGGGACGAACAACCCGAAATCAGCGATCAGGATGGTGAAACCCAAAGCGAAGCAATCCGATCCCTCATCAAAGAAGCCCTCGACAACGACAAGGTCACGGTTCAGGTTCAGGCCCTAAAGGGTGGCGAAGAGGCCCCGGCCGCCATGATTCTTCTGCCCGAACAGATGCGTCGAATGAACGACATCGGCGCACTGATGGATCAGCGCTTGCCTGGCCTGCCCGACCACCACGTTCTGCTCATCAACCGCAGTCATCCACTGGTGGAGGGCCTGCAGAAGCTTTCAGCTGGCAGTGTGCTCATCGGCACTGCACAAGCGTCACCTAGCAAAGCCCTAGCCAGTGACCTCGCCCGTCATCTCTATGACTTGGCCCGACTGGGTGTCGGCGGACTGGAACCCAATGAACTGGCTGGCTTTCAAACGCGTAGTTCCAAACTGATGTCTGAACTCGTGGCCAGAGGTCAGTGAGTCACTTGATTTGCTAAGTTGGCTTCTTGGCCGATGGCCAGTGATTTAGAGGATCGACATCATGTCTCGGGTGTGTCAGCTCACCGGAACACGTGCCAATAACGGAATGGCAGTGAGCCACTCCCATATCCGCACCAAGAAGCTTCAGCAGGCCAATCTGCAGCAGCGTCGTCTGTGGTGGGCAGAAGGAAACCGTTGGGTCAATCTGCGCATCACTACGCGCGCGCTCAAGACCATTCAAAAGAAAGGTCTGGGTGCCTACGCCAAGTCACTTGGCATCGATCTGGCCAAGGTCTGAAATCGTTCAATGCCCCGCATTACAGTGAATCGTCGAGACTTTCTTGGGATCTCACTGGCCGGGGCTTTGGCTTGGCTCTGGAAGCCAACAATGGCCAAAGCACTGGGCGGAAAGCTCCCCGAGCTCGGAATTGCCGCACCGGATTTCAATCTCCCAGGCACCATCGCCGGTACCACCAAGCCGAACCTTTCATTGAAGTCGTGGAGGGGACAATGGTTAGTTCTTTATTTTTATCCGAGGGATTTCACGTCAGGATGCACGATTGAGGCCCACGGCTTCCAGGATGCCCTGTCTGACTTCAAAAGTCACAACTGCGAGATTGCGGCAATCAGTGCAGACAGTGTTGATGACCATGAATCCTTCTGCACAAGTGAGGGACTTGGCTTCACGCTTCTTTCCGATCCAGACGGTGCTGTTAGTCGAGACTACGGATCTTGGATGGCACCTTATTCGCTGCGCCATACCTTCCTGATCGATCCTGATGGTCTTCTGCGGGCACGTTGGACCGGTGTCAGACCCGTTGGTCACGCACAGGAAGTGCTCAGCACGCTGATCACAGAGCAAACCAGCGGAGCGGTTTGACAGATGGAATGATCTGTTGAATGGTGGTGTGGAGACACACCGGGACAAAACTGGAATGGATGGTAGAGAAGGCGGAAGTCATTTCATTATTCTCTACCATCGCACTCCATTCGACGAAGCACGTGATGCTTCAGGGGCCAGAGTCTGGCAAGATCAGAAAAGTCCGAATGGCATTATTCCGACTCTGAGAAATCTCTTCAGGGATCGAAAAAATGGCACCTGGATTGCCTGGAGACAGGTCGACGATTTAGTTGGTGCAGAAGATGAGCGCATTGCCATGCGCGAGCCTGCAGATTTCACTTTGAGAAGAATTCCACTCGAGCAAGAGCAAATATCAAGCTTCTATCACGTCACTTCAAAGGAATCGTTCTGGCCTATTCTTCACACTTTTCCAAATTATTTTGATATCAACAACGCCAATTGGAGCATTTTCGAAGAAGTTAATCAGCGCTTTGCTGATGCAGCCTGTGCTGAAGCAGCACCAGGGGCGACCGTTTGGATTCACGATTACAACCTATGGCTCGCACCTGGGTACATCCGAGATAAACGCAAAGACCTGAAAATTGCTTTTTTCCACCACACACCGTTCCCAGGAAGTGATGTTTTTTCAATCTTACCCTGGCGAAAACAAATTGTTGAAAGTCTTCTAAGTTGTGATGTCGTTGGATTTCACATTCCCCGCTACACAGAAAATTTTGCGCGCGCAGCGAACTGCCTGCTGGGTGTGGAGAAAGGCCCCAAAACGCCCACCAACTTGCGTTTTCTTGCTTGCGGCTCTGCCCTGACGGAACCCTCGGAGACGCCCTGGTTGAACTACCGAGGGCGCAGGGTGCAATTGCTGTCATCCCCCGTCGGCACATCACCGGATGTGATTCAGTCTCTTGCCGAGGACACACACGTCTGCCATCTCGCCGAACGGATTGACGAGGACACCAAAAAGGGCCGCAAACTGATTCTGTCTGCTAGCCGCGTCGACTACACGAAGGGCAACGAAGAGCTTCTGCTGGCCTTCGAGCGCTTGCTGGAACGAAGGCCAGACCTACACGGGAACATTGTTTTGATGCTTGCCTGCGTTGCTGCAGCATCAGGGATGAAAATCTATGAAGATACTCAACGACTGATCGAAGAAACGATCGGACGCATTAATGGACGATTCAGTCAGATTGACTGGGTGCCAATTCGTTTCTCAACGCGCAGAATTCCCTATGAAGAAATGGTGGCTTGGTTCTCCCAGGCAGACATCTGCTGGATTACACCCCTAAGGGATGGTCTCAATCTGGTAGCCAAAGAGTATGCAGCGGCAAGAAAAGGTCGTGATGGCGTGCTCGTCCTGTCTGAATTCACTGGCGCGTCCGTAGTTCTGGATGGGGCCGTGCTGACCAATCCCTATTCCCATAAGCAGATGGACAATGCCATTGATGCTGCTATCGACATGCCCAGTTCAGAGCAATTGGAGCGGATGGCACGCATGAGTTCTGCAGTGGAAACGTTCACAGTGTCTGATTGGGCCGCTGAACAGATGGATGCGCTGGAGACACCGGAATAATCCAATGGGTTGGATGAAACGCACAAGCGGCCAATTGATCCTGGTGGTGATCACCTTCACTGTTTCAACGCTTCTCGGGGTTTCAACCCTGGCGCGTCAAGCCGACAGTGTTTCGATCCTGATGCCAGCTCCCTTTGCCGATGCCACCGCTGAACTCGTTCGTATGTTCAACAAAGAGCATGAGGGGCGCATCCACTTGAATGTGATCCGAGGCCCGCTCGAAACTGAATCCATCTCCGATCTCGCGATCAGCAGTTTGTTGCTGGGAGACACACCGTTTGATGGCCTTTTGATGGACGTCACCTGGGTTTCGAAATACGCCAAGGCGGGGTGGCTGTCTCCATTGGACGATTACTTCACAGATCAAGACATCGCCGCTCTCGCCCCTGGGGCCAGCGAAGGTAATCATGCAGAAGGTGCTTTGCAGCGCTGGCCGCTTACGTCAGACATCGGCTTGCTGTATTGGCGGACGGACTTAATGGATGAACCACCACGCACCCCGCAGGACCTTGAAACCATCAGCAGAACCCTGCAAGCCAGTGGACAAGTCCCGTTTGGCTACGTCTGGCAAGGGCGTCAATACGAAGGGTTGAGCTGCGTGTTCTTAGAAATCATGGATGGCTTCGGTGGGGAGTGGTATGCACCACAAACCAGTGCAATCGGGCTCGATGAGCCTGCAGGGACTGCCGCTGCAACGTGGCTGCAACATCTGATCGAGTCAGGCATCAGTCCCAGGGCGGTGACGAACTATGCCGAATCGGAATCTCTGCAAAGCTTCAAGTCAGGTGAGTCAGCCTTTATGCGCAACTGGCCTTATGCCTGGGCTGAATTGCAGAAAGATGACAGCCCAGTCAAAGGGAAGGTTGGCATCACCACCATGGTGGCCGAATCCAACCAACGCCCTGCGGCGACCATCGGAAGCTGGGGTTTGAGCCTACTGAAGGGTTCAGAACATCCTCAATCCACGATTGAAGCAATTAAATATCTCACCAATGAACAATCACAGCGATATCTATACACCAATTTTGGCTACACACCCACACAGGCGGCCTTATTTAACGACGAACAACTCACCCGCACGCACCCATCCTTGGTTGCCATTGGTGAGGCGCTGCCCTTTGCACGAGCACGTCCTCAAACCCCGTTGTACGCCCAAATGAGTGATGTCCTGCAACGGAATCTCAGTAGCGCCCTCACCGGGGTGACACCGCCATCTGCAGCCATGGACCAAGCGCAGCAATCCACGGAGCAAGTGCTCATCGCAGCGGGGGCAACCCCCTGATGACCAGTCTTCTGCTCCTGCTTCTGCCGTCGTTGCTGTTCCTAGCTGCAGTGTTCGCGTTACCCCTCGTTCGATATCTGTGGTTGAGTTTTCACGCCGATTCGGTGATGACCGGTTTGGTCGCGATCCCCAACGATGCAGCCAACTGGCAACGGTTTTTCCAAGACCTTCGTTTCTGGCAAGACCTTGGCCAGACCCTGCGCTTTGCTTTGGCCTCGGTCACTCTGGAGTTGCTGGTTGGATTCGCGATCGCGCTGATGCTCAACCAGCCTCTGCGTGGTCGAGCCTTGATTCGAACCACAGCTCTGATTCCCTGGGCGCTTCCCACCACAGTGATGGCGTTGGGCTGGCGTTGGATCTTCAACACGCCGTATGGCCCAGTGAATCGTTTGTTTGAAAGCACGTTTGGGCAGTCACTGAATGCTTTGGGTGAACCAACGCTGGCCTGGATCACCACGGTGTATGCCGATGTATGGAAAACAACCCCTTTTGTTGCGCTCATTCTGTTGGCAGGGCTCCAGACCATTCCTGCCGATCTCTACGAAGCTGCTCGTTTGGAAGGGGCCGGGGTCTGGACCTGTCTGAAACGAATCACGCTTCCGTTGCTGCTCCCTTATCTCGGTCTCGCGTTGATGTTTCGCTTGGCGCAAGCTTTCGGAGTGTTTGATCTCATTCAGGTCATGACTGGCGGTGGACCGGCCAGCAGCACCGAAAGCATTGCTCTCTATGCCTATTGGAATGCTCTGAGATTCCTCGATTTCGGCTACAGCGCAACAATCATGATTGGCAGCTTCATCATTCTGACCACGATGGTGGCGATTGCCTGGATGGTCATCACGACAGCACGACGCCGAACAGCCATGGGAGCACCGTCATGAGAGTTAATCGGACTTTGATCTTGTTGCTCGGCATCTGGTCCCTGGCGCCACTGATTTGGCAGGTCTACACATCATTCTGCACCGATCAAGCCTTGGTCACACCGTTCGCTGAGCATGCGCAACGATGGACGCTGGCTCACTACCAAAGTGTGCTTCACAGTGATCCACCGTTCCTGAAATACCTGTTCAACAGTTTGTTTACAGGCGTGCTTTCCACACTGTTGACGTTAATTCTGGCATTGCCAGCGAGTTACAGTCTCAGCAAGCTCAAAAAGCAGACTGCCAACTTGATAAGGGGCTTGTTAGTTGGCTGTGCGTTGTTCCCATACGTGTTGCTTTTTCTGGCTTTGTTAGAGGTTGCCCGGTTCCTTCAATTGGGCAACAGCCTCATTGCCCTGGCCATTCCCTATGCCGCATTATCGCAACCTTTGGCTGTTTTGCTTCTCACCAATGCCTTCGCTGATCTACCCACTGAGCTTGAGGATGCCGCCAGAGTAGAGGGTTTATCGTTGCTACAAAGATTTCGCTGGATTCTTCTGCCACTGATTGCGCCAGCCATCGCCAGCACCTCCATTCTTGTATTTCTATTTTCGTGGAATGAATACCCAATTGCACTCACCTGGATTAGTGATGCCAGCAAATTGACATTGCCGGTGGCCATGGCAAGGATTGCAGGCTCCTCAATTCATTCGGTTCCCTACGGTCCCTACGCTGCCGCTACAGTGCTGGGTTCAATCCCTCTGATTCTGCTGGTGATGGCATTTCAGAAACCAATCGTTTCGGGTTTAACCAGTGGAGCTGTGAAGGGATGACACTTGATCTCCAAAACGTTGGACGATGCATCAGCAATCAATGGATTGTCAGACATCTTTCCTTTCAGATCGGTAACGATGAGTGCCTGGCACTTGTCGGCCCAAGCGGATGCGGAAAAAGCACAACATTGCGCTTGATTGCCGGTCTAGACCCCGTCAGCGAGGGTCTCATTGCAATCAGCGGTCAAGATGTCACACAGCTCTCGCCCGCCGAGCGAAGCATTGGCATGGTGTTCCAAAGTTATGCACTTCTGCCTCACCTAACCGTTTTTGAAAACCTTGAACTTGGGCTGAAAATTCGCAAAGTTCAGCCCAGAGATCGCTCAATCAAAATTCAAAGAATTCTCGATCTCGTGCAACTTTCTGACCGCGCATCCCATCGACCTGCCCAGTTGTCAGGAGGACAGCGACAGCGTGTCGCACTCGCGCGGGCCTTGCTACGGGATCCAGAAATTTATCTTCTCGATGAACCGATGAGCAATCTCGATGCTCAACTCCGAGAAGACATTCGGCCTGAATTAAGACGGCTGGTTCTTGAGCAACAGAAACCGACGATCTACGTCACCCATGATCAACATGAAGCCATGGCCATGGCACAGAAAATTGCGGTGCTGAATCAAGGCCATATTGAACAAATTGATACGCCATACAACCTTTACAACAACCCCTCCACCTTGTTTGTGGCACGGTTTATCGGAAGGCCTCAGATCAATTGTTTGCGTCCACATCAAGGGCGTGTGCGTACCATCAGACCTGAGCATGTTCGCTTCAGCTCGTCAGGTCTTCGCTGCAAGCTGCAATCAAGAGAATGGTTGGGCAATTCGCAGTTGTTGTTTCTCGATAGTGAAGAAGGCATCGTGCGCATGTTGACGCATCCTGATGCCTCCATTCCCGACAGTGGTTGGATCAGCTGGGATTCAAGTGATGAATTGCACTTCGATGCAACCTCTGGCGCAAGATTGGTTTCCAAGAGCGAACCAACCGTCTCTTGATGTTCTTGCAGGCATGGTCTCAAGCCAAGCGTTGATGGATGGCTTGGAGGTGTTCCTGGAGCAGTGTGCGGTGCACATCCGCTGAATCGCGGAGCTGTTGAATGCTGGACGATGACGCTGGATGTCTTCTGGCTTCATGCCATTGAGACGTCATCTCTTGAATCGCAAGAGGATGCTCTAGGTCTAACCAGGGCAAATTGGCCAATTGAGCGGCGGCCTTCACTTTTGGGTCATAACTGAGTGCAGCCGTTGGGCATCCCGTTGTGGCTGCAAGAATCAACGCATGCAATCGCATGGCAATCACGAGGGATGCTTTGCCAAAGAGACCGTGAACCTGCTCGAGAGATTCAGCGCGCCTTTGCAGCGAGCGTTCTCGCAGACCGGCTGGAATGAGTCGTTGTTGATTGAGGTCATTCCACAACGCAGCATCTTGATCACCATGAAAGGCAAGCCAAATGACTTTGGACCCTGATTGGGCACTGAAGTGCTCCAAGGCTCGCAACAACGTCTGCCAACCCTGAGTGTTCAGCAGCGGTGTGGGTCTGAGGCAAAGAATCAGGTCTTGACCACCGGACCAACGCGGTGCGGGATGGCACCAGACCGGATCCGGACCCATCACCATCGGCATGCTTAATCGCCATCGCTGGGCCTGATGGAACGAGACAGGATCTCTCCAGGAAACCGCTCGAATTCCGCTCAATGTTGCTTGAACACACCAACGGCTCCACTTGCGTTGAAGAGGGCCCAGTCCTTGCCCCCAAAGAATGATCGGAATGCGGTTCCAGCGCGCGCACCACAGCACGATCAAGTAGTAGAGGAGGCTTTTGAAACTGGTGCCGTCCTGCAGCAAACTTCCGCCTCCCAGCACGAGCGCATTCACCTGCTGGAGAGCACGAAGTGTTTCAGACAGGGAGCGACGATCGACGAAGGACGCACCTGGAGCCAACTCAGCGGCAGCCTGATGATCTCTGGCTGTGATCAGCGGATCCCATGCGTTTGGAAGCTGGGAAATGAGCACCTGCAACAGCGCATCATCACCGAGGTTGTGCTCACCGTAATAACCACACAACAGCACCTTCGCCTTTTCTGCATCGCGAAGCGCTACCACCAGTCATCAACAGCGATTCGACCCATTATCCAAGTGTTCACCGGTTACGGTGAAGTCCCCACTGGATTGACATGCACGCGCTCTCGCTGGGCACCTGGTGGATTCACTGGGCCTCAGTGGCTGAATGGCTTGTGGCCATCGTGTTGATCCAACGCTTTCGATCTGAAACAACTGGAACCTCAACACGTCGCATCGCCTGGGCCATGCTGCCGGCGTTGATCAGCGCGATGGCGGCCTGCACCTGGCATCTTTACGACAACAGTGAAAGCCTTCGCTGGCTCGTGACACTGCAAGCCTCATGCACTCTGCTGGGGAACGTGTTGCTGGCTTGGGCTGCCTGGTCTCTTCCGGCTCCTTTAGTCAGTGAGGAGCAGCGCTGATGCCGGACTTTGATCCCTCTCCGTTATTCGCCCTGTCTCTCTTTCCTTATTTGTTCTTTCTCTATCACCTAGGAAAAAAACGTTTGCTTCCAGCACTTGCCCGTCGCGGTTTCCAACTGACACTGCTGTTTGTTGGAGTCACCATCGTGGCTGCCGTGATTGCTGATCTTCGCTTTGACGCCGAACTGGTGGCGATTGATCCACTGCATGGAGGTGCCGAGGCCTTCCTCACCCTCAGCAATGCCGTGATAGTCGCCGGCCTGATCAAACCTCAAAAGGTGCAGTGATGAACATCCTTTACGACAGGTGGGCCTGGGTTCTTGAGCGACGGAAAATGGATCGTTGCCTCTGATTTTCATGCTCACTCCTCTCTTGGCCATCGCGCCTGCCACGGTTTCTTGGTCTCCGAAAGTGGGCCTTGTGATGATTGCCTGCAACGTGATTGCCATCGGTATTGGCAAGGCCACGATCAAACATCCGAGTGTTGGCGCCAAGCTTCCAAACGACGCCTTTTTCGGGGGCATGAGCCACGCATCACTGCTGGCCACAACGAGCCTTGGTCACATGATTGGCATCGGAGCCATCCTTGGACTCGCAACCCGCGGTGTGCTCTGATCATTTGAATCGATGATCAGCAAGGAGTGGCACTACCACTCCTTTTTTCATGTCTTTCAGGGGACGACGGACGACACTTGCGACGTGGAGTCGGCTGTGTCCTGGAGCGCGGATACGGCAAGTTTGAAGCGGAGTTTGATGCGTTCAGCCATCTGATCCGGCAAGAGACCGAGAGTCTCAAAACTCTGTTGGGGCGTAGCGTGGTCGACCATGACGTCGGGAATGCCAATCCGCATCACAGGCAGCTGCAGATCAGCATCCTGCAGAGATTCAAGAACAGCCGAACCGAAGCCCCCTTGAATCGTTCCCTCTTCCATGGTCACAACACGGCCGATGCGCTGCGCCAGTGGATGAATCAGAGCGGTATCGAGCGGACGCAGGAAGCGAGCATTCACCACCGTGCAGTGGATGCCCTGCTGCTGCAGAAGTTCGGCCGTTGCCAACGCTTTGGAATTCATGGCGCCGTAGGCCACGATCAAAAGATCATCCCCGGTGCGGAGCACTTCACCGCAACCAATGGGGAGGGGTTCCCAGCCCTCCTCCATTAACGGCATCCCTTCACCAGGACCGCGAGGAATGCGGATGGCGCAGGGACCATCGTGCTGAAGTGAACTCACCAACATGCGTTGCAGTTCCGCTTCATCCTTGGGAGCCATCACCGTGAAATTCGGAATGGCTCGCATGTAGCTGATGTCGTATTGACCCTGATGAGTAGGGCCATCGGCACCGACAATGCCTGCTCGATCGAGCACAAAGGTGACCGGCAACTTCTGGATGCCGACATCGTGGATGAGCTGATCGAAAGCCCGTTGCAGGAAGGTGCTGTAGATCGCCACCACAGGACGCAGACCATCACAGGCCATGCCTGCAGCCAGGGTGACGGCATGCTGCTCAGCGATTCCCACATCCACGTATTGATTCGGGAGGGACTTCTGCAGCAGGTCAAGACCGGTGCCCGTGGCCATCGCCGCAGTGATGCCGATCACTTTCGGATCCTGCTCACAGATTTTGACAAGCGTCTGCCCGAAAACCTTGCTGTAGCTGGGTGGCTTAGGTGTCTTGCTAGGGCGGGCCTTGCCGGTGCCTAGATCAAAGGCTGATTGTGCGTGGTAGCCGACTTGATCAGCTTCGGCATAGGGGTAGCCCTTGCCCTTGGTGGTGATCACGTGCACCAGAACAGGTCCCCCCACGCGATGGGCCGCCTGAAAAGTGCGGGTCATCTCGGCGATGTCATGGCCGTCGATTGGGCCCATGTAGGTAAAGCCCAGTTCTTCGAACACCGCACCAACCTTGGGGACAGCCAAACGGCGCATGCTGCCCTTGAGTCGATTTAACTCGGCGGGAAGGTCACCGCCCATGAAGGGGAGATGACGCATGCTCTCTTCCACGCTGCCTGAGAGAAATTGCATCGGCGGACTCAGCCGCATGCGGTTTAAGTGACTCGAAAGGGCGCCCACCGGAGGTGAGATCGACATGTCGTTGTCGTTGAGCACCACCAGCAATGGCGTTTCCGGCATGTGGCCGGCATGGTTGATTGCCTCTAAGGCCATGCCCCCGGTGAGCGCGCCATCACCGATCACCGCAACACACTTGTAGTTCTCTCCTTGCTGGTCACGGGCCATGGCCATGCCCAGTGCCGCTGAGATGGAGGTGCTGGCATGACCTGCACCGAAATGGTCAAAGCTGCTTTCGCAACGCTTTAAATAACCGGCAACTCCACCTTTCTGTCTTAGGGAATCAAAATTGCTGTAACGACCGGTGATCAATTTGTGGGGATAGGCCTGATGTCCCACATCCCAGACGACACGATCACGGTCAAGATCGAGCGTCTGGTAGAGAGCCAGCGTGAGCTCAACCACACCAAGACCCGGTCCGAGATGACCTCCGCTGTTGGACACCACCTCGAGATGACGCTGTCGAATCTGCGCCGCGACCTCCTCAAGCTCGCTCGTGCTGAGACCATGCAGCTGGTTGGGATGCGACAGATCGCGCAGGTGCATGGTCCCTCGACGGATTTAGGCAATCTACGGGCCTTACCTGCCGTCCGCGGCAGCGTTCGGTTGTCAAACTGAACTGATGGACGATTACCTGCCCAGGATCCTTCGCGCGAGGGTTTACGACGTTGCCCGTGAAAGCCCGCTTGAACCAGCCATCAATCTCAGCCGTCGGCTGAACAATGACGTCTGGCTCAAGCGGGAAGACCTCCAACCGGTCTTCTCCTTCAAGCTGCGTGGTGCATACAACCGCATGGTCCAGCTCTCCGAGCAGGAGCGCGAGCGCGGTGTGATTGCAGCTAGTGCCGGGAATCATGCCCAGGGGGTAGCCCTCAGCGCATCCCATCTGCAGTGTCGCGCTGTGATTGTGATGCCGATGACCACTCCCAGCGTGAAGGTCGATGCCGTGCGCCAGCTCGGCGGAGAGGTGGTGCTGCATGGAGAGACCTACGACGAGGCCTGCGCAGAAGCCATCCGTCGCAGTGCAGACGAGGGCCTTTGTTTCATCCATCCCTTCGACGACCCTGAGGTGATTGCTGGACAAGGGACGGTGGGGATGGAGATCCTGCGCCAATGCCAGGAACCCCCTGACGCGATCTATGTGGCGATTGGTGGTGGTGGACTGATCGGAGGGATCGCTGCCTATGTGAAGAGCCTTTGGCCCGGCGTGGAGGTGATCGGCGTTGAACCCCATGACGCCGCTGCCATGACGCTGTCGCTCGAGGCTGGCGAGCGGATCCGACTGCCGCAGGTGGGATTGTTTGCTGATGGTGTCGCGGTGCGGGAAGTCGGAGAGAACACCTTCCGCTTAGCCCAGCGTTATGTCGATTCGATCGTCACCGTGAGCACTGACGAGATCTGTGCCGCGATCAAAGATGTCTTTGAAGACACGCGGTCCATCCTTGAGCCGGCCGGTGCTCTTGCCATTGCAGGACTCAAGGCCGACGTTTCCAAACGCCAGTTACAGGGTCGTCAGCTGGTGGCCGTGGCTTGTGGCGCCAACATGAATTTCAATCGCCTGCGTTTTGTCGCCGAACGTGCCGAGTTGGGTGAAGAGCGTGAAGCGATGCTGGCCGTTGAGATTCCTGAACAGCCAGGCAGCCTGCGACAGCTCTGTGAGCTGCTTGAGAAACGCAGCCTCACTGAATTCAGTTACCGCATGAGAGCAAGCGATCGGGCCCACATCTTTATGGGGGTGCAGATCAGAGATCAGCAGGATCGCGCTGACCTTCTGGCCTCGCTGCGCAGCAATGGATACGAGTGCCTTGATCTCAGTGACGACGAGCTCTCCAAGGTGCATCTCAGGCACATGGTGGGAGGCAGGCTTCCGCAGCAAAACAAGGCTTCAGAACCATCGAGGCAGGAACTGCTGTACCGCTTTGAGTTCCCCGAGAGGCCAGGTGCGCTGATGCGCTTCGTGAATGCCTTGCACTCCAACTGGAGCATCAGCATTTTTCACTACCGGAATCACGGAGCCGACGTCGGTCGAATCGTGGTGGGCGTTCTGGTCAGTCCGGATGATCTGGAGTCATGGCAAGCCGTCCTTCGGGATCTGGGGTACCCCAGCTGGGAAGAAACCTCCAATCCCGCCTATCGGATCTTTCTGGGTTCCTGATGGTGCCAACGCCGATGAGCGTTACGTTGGCATGTCGGATCGAGGGGTGCTGGCGGTGAGTGAACAACCTGAAGACCAGCAGGATCAGCGCCTGAGCCTGCTGGAGCCGTCCGTGTCGCTTCCAGCACGCTTGGAGGCGATTCTCTACCTCAAGGGGCGTCCGATGTCGCTCAAGGAACTCTCAGGGCTGGTGAATGAATCGGAGCCCGACACGGAACAAGGAATGCTCATCCTGATCGCCGGCTATGCCCAGCGGGACACAGCACTTGAAATTCATGAGAGCAACGGGCGCTACAGCCTGCAGCTGCGAGCAGGACTGGGGGAATTAGTGCGCGATCTGCTGCCCGTCAATCTCTCCACGGCAACATTGCGGACGTTGGCCACCATTGCCCTGAAAAAGCGCATCCTGCAGTCCGATCTGGTGGACCTGCGCGGCTCCGGTGCTTACGACCACATCAAGGAGCTCGTGAATCAGAACTTTATTGAACGCAAGCGTCAAAGCGAAGGACGTTCGTACTGGATCACCCTCTCCGAAAAGTTTCATCGCACCTTTTCTGTGCTTCCAGAACTTGGTGGAAGCTCCGAACCGTCTCAGGCTGCATAGAGTTCGGATAATTCCACGGTTTCCATGGCCATCGAGCTTGTGTCCACCGTTCTTCAAGTGCTGGCTCAGACACTGCAGATCTACTCGCTAGTTCTGATCGTTCGTGTGCTGCTGAGCTGGTTCCCCAACCTCGACTGGAGCAATCCGGTTTTGAGCACAGTCAGTTCAATCACCGATCCGTATCTCAATGCCTTCCGAGGTCTGATTCCGCCGTTGGGTGGGCTTGATCTCTCCGCAATCCTCGCTTTCGTCGCCTTGAACCTGATGCAGCAGCTGCTGGTATCTGCCTCCATTTCTTTTGCCGGTGGCTTCGGCGTCTACGGCTGATACAAGCCTCGATCAGCGGTGATCACCCTCGCCCTGGAGCGTCCCTCGCTGAGCCCGACTTGCCAGTTTGCGCAGATTGCCTTCGGCCACCGCGTCAAGATCGAGACCAAGCTCGGTGGACAACTGAGCGAGATACCAGAGCACATCGCCTAGTTCTAGTGCGATGTCAGCGGTGAATTGGTCATCCACCACACCACCTCGATCCCGAATCAGTTTTTTGACCTTGTCCGCCACCTCACCAGCCTCCCCCGTGAGACCTAAAGTTGGATAGATCAAATTTCGTCCAGCATCGGGATAACGAGCGGTGCTGCGGGATCTCTGCTGGTAGTCGTTCAGCTGCACGGCGTTAGGAGTGGGTTGAGGTCATGACGGTAGATTCCGCAAGTTTCCGGCGCCAAGGATGGCCGAGTTCGATCTGACCCGCAGAACCAAGATCGTCGCCACGATCGGCCCAGCCACCGAAAGTCCCGAGCGCATTCGGGAACTGATTCAGGCAGGAGCGACAACGTTCCGACTGAATTTTTCTCACGGAGATCACAGCGAACACGCCACGCGTATCGCCACGATCCGGCAGGTGGCTCACGAGCTGGGTGTGCACATCGGAATTCTCCAAGATCTTCAGGGACCGAAGATCCGCCTGGGCCGCTTTGAAGAAGGTCCGATCACGCTCCGCAAAGGCGACCTCTTTGCGCTGACCTCCAAGCAAGTGAGGTGCAACCAGACCGTGGCGACAGTCACTTACGAAAGACTTGCAGAAGAGGTCACTGCGGGAAGCCGGATTCTCCTGGATGACGGCCGTGTCGAAATGAAGGTCGACCGCGTCGATGAGGTCGATCAGACCCTTCATTGCATCGTGACCGTGGGTGGCGTTCTCTCCAACAACAAAGGAGTGAACTTCCCGGACGTCCAGCTGTCAGTGCGTGCACTCACCACCAAGGATCGTCAGGATCTGGCTTTCGGACTCCAGCAAGGAGTCGATTGGGTTGCCCTGAGCTTCGTGCGCAATCCCTCCGACATGCAGGAGATCCGCGAACTGATCCGCAAGCATGGCTTTTCCACACCGGTGGTGGCCAAGATCGAGAAATTTGAAGCCATCGACCAGATTGACGCGATCTTGCCCCTCTGTGATGGCGTGATGGTGGCCCGCGGCGATCTCGGCGTGGAGATGCCCGCCGAAGAGGTTCCTCTGCTGCAGAAGGATCTGATCCACAAGGCCAACAGCTTGGGAATTCCGATCATCACGGCCACCCAAATGCTCGATTCAATGGCCTCCAGTCCTCGCCCCACGCGCGCAGAAGTCAGCGATGTGGCCAACGCGATTCTGGATGGAACCGATGCGGTGATGCTGTCCAATGAAACCGCTGTGGGTGACTACCCGGTGGAAGCAGTCGAAACCATGGCCACCATTGCCCGTCGGATCGAGCGCGATTACCCCCAGCGTCCCACCGACACTCATCTGCCCAGCACAATTCCTAACGCCATTAGTGGTGCCGTGAGCAGCATTGCGCGACAGCTGAATGCTGCAGCGATACTTCCGCTCACCAAAAGCGGAGCAACGGCCCACAACGTGAGCAAGTTCCGTCCCTCCACGCCGATCCTCGCGATCACATCGGAAGTGGGTGTTGCCCGGAAACTCCAGTTGGTCTGGGGCGTCACGCCGTTGTTGATCGAAACACAGAAGAGCACCACTGCCACCTTCACCCTGGCCATGGGCGTGGCTCAGGAGATGGGTGTTCTCAAGGATGGTGACCTTTGTGTTCAAACCGCTGGAACGCTGGCAGGTGTAAGCGGTTCCACCGATCTCATCAAGGTGGGCATCGTGAGTGCAGTGCTGGGCCGGGGAACAGGATTCGGCACCGGGTCCGTTAGCGGCAAGGTCCGGATCGCCACATCGGCAAGCGACTGCGCACGGCTGGAACCTGGTGAAGTGTTGGTGGCCAATGACACCAATGCCGATTACCTCGACGCCATTCGTGATGCTGCGGCCGTCATCACGGAAACGCCTGCAGAGACCTCCCATGCCGCTGTCATCGCCCAGAGGCTTGGAATTCCTGTGATTGCCGGCGTCGCGAACGCCACCCGAGACCTCCTGGAAGGGGAAGTGGTCACCCTCAACGTGAAAGACGGAGCCGTCCACCGCGGCACCGGCAGCAACACGGCGATGAAACTCGACACGATGCTCTGATTCAGAGCTTCAGACCATGGCCAGCAATCTGCCACTTGCCGAAACCGTCGGCATGGCTCTCAACACGCTGAAAGCCAATCGCTTGCGAAGCCTGCTCACGATGCTGGGGATCGTGATCGGCAATGCGTCGGTGATCACTCTGGTTGGCGTCGGACGCGGTGCTCAAAACCTGGCTGAAAATCAACTCAGCAATCTGGGCGCCAACGTTCTGTTCGTTGTACCTGGCAGCAACGACACACGGCGTCAGGGGGTCGCGTTTCCTCGCACCCTTGTTTTGGAGGACGCGGAGGCGATCGCCGAACAGGTGCCGAGCGTGAAGCGCGTGGCACCGCAGATCAACGCCAACGAGGTGGTGCAGGCGGGGGCTCGCAGCAGCACTTCACCCATTTTCGGCGTGACGCCGGAATTTCTTCCGGTGAGAAGTTTTGAGGTCGCTCGCGGACGATTCATCACTGAACAGGACGTGCAGGCGGCGCGCACGGTGGTGGTGATCGGTCCTGATTTGCGCGACAAACTCTTCCCCAATGGAGGTGCGATCGGCAGTTCGCTGCGCATCCGCGACCAAAGTTTCAGTGTGGTCGGCGTTCTCGCACCCAAAGGTGCAGTCTTTGGCTCCAATCAAGACGAAAACGCTTACATCCCGATCAGCACGATGGTGAGTCGTCTCACCGGCAGAGATCCCACCTACGGCATCAGTCTGAGTTTCATCAGCGCTGAAGCTAAGGATGAAAACAGCACAAGCGCAGCCAAGTTTCAGATTTCCAATCTGCTTCGACAACGGCACCGCATTCTTCGCGAAGATGATTTTGCTGTGCGTTCACAGCAAGATGCCCTGACGATCGTCGGCACAATCACCGGCGGACTCACGCTCATGCTGGGCGCCATTGGCGGTGTGTCGTTGTTAGTCGGCGGCATCGGAATCATGAACATCATGCTGGTGTCTGTCAGTGAACGAACGGAAGAAATCGGGCTGAGAAAAGCCCTGGGAGCTCGCAGCTCCGACGTGTTGCGACAGTTCCTTGTTGAATCGCTTGTGTTGGCCAGTCTCGGCGGGGTCATCGGCACGGCTGCTGGCTACGGCGCCATCGCGGCTGTTGCCATATTCACTCCACTTCCTGCTGCGATTGGTGTCACCACCGTGCTGGTGACGGTTGGTCTTTCAGGCTCGATTGGTTTGTTTTTTGGAGTCGTGCCGGCGCGCCGCGCCGCGCAGCTAGATCCGATCACGGCACTTCGCAGTCTCTAGGGCGGGCATAAGCACAGTTCTTCACTCGAGCTCTTAGATTCATCGGATCTTCTTTGATGCCATGAATCAACGCTGGCGGCAGATTCTTCTCTGGGGACTCCCGATCACGGTTGCACTGCTGCTGGCGTGGCAAGTCGTGGGTTCAGGTGGTGTCAACAAGCTCAAGCCCGGTGGCCCCACCGTCGCTCCCCGCAACACTGCCGTCGCGCGCATGAGCTATGGCCGCTTCCTTGATTATGTGGAAGCCGGTCGGGTGACCGCTGTGGATATCTACGACGGTGGACGGGATGCTGTGGTGGAAGCGGTGGATCCCGATCTCGATAACCGGGTTCAGCGCCTGCGTGTCGATCTCCCGGGACTGGCTCCCGAGCTGATCAACACCCTGAAGTCTGAAGGAATCAGCTTTGACATCCACCCACCAAAAACAGCGCCGCCGGCACTGGGCATTCTTGGAAACTTGTTGTTTCCTCTGCTGCTGATCGGCTCTTTGATCTTTCTGGCACGTCGCTCCAACAACATGCCAGGGGGTCCTGGCCAGGCAATGCAATTTGGCAAAACCAAAGCCCGTTTCGCGATGGAAGCCGAAACCGGTGTGATGTTTGACGATGTTGCCGGTGTGAATGAGGCCAAACAGGATCTACAGGAAGTGGTCACCTTCCTGAAGCAACCTGAGAAGTTCACGTCCGTGGGTGCGCAGATTCCCAAAGGCGTTCTTCTCGTTGGCCCACCCGGCACAGGAAAAACACTCCTTGCCAAAGCCATTGCTGGCGAAGCCGGAGTGCCCTTTTTCTCTCTCTCCGGATCGGAATTTGTGGAGATGTTTGTGGGCGTTGGTGCCAGCCGCGTGCGCGATCTGTTCAAGAAAGCCAAGGAAAATAGCCCCTGCTTGATCTTTATCGACGAGATTGATGCTGTTGGTCGTCAGCGCGGTGCGGGCATCGGTGGCGGCAACGATGAGCGTGAACAGACCCTGAATCAGCTGCTCACCGAGATGGATGGCTTTGAGGGCAACAGTGGCATCATCATCATCGCTGCGACCAACCGCCCGGACGTTCTCGACTCAGCCCTGATGCGCCCAGGACGATTTGATCGTCAGGTCACGGTCGATGCCCCCGATATCAAGGGACGTTTGTCCATTCTTGAGGTGCATGCGCGAAACAAGAAACTCGCGCCTGAGCTGTCCCTCGACAGCATTGCTCGTCGGACCCCTGGTTTTACAGGCGCTGATCTGGCCAATCTGCTCAACGAAGCAGCCATCCTCACAGCGCGTCGCCGCAAGGACACCATCAGCCTTGCTGAAATCGATGATGCTGTTGATCGCATCATTGCCGGTCTCGAAGGACAGCCACTGACCGATGGTCGCAGCAAGCGACTGATTGCTTATCACGAAGTCGGCCACGCTCTGGTGGGATCACTGGTCAAAGATCATGACCCTGTGCAGAAGGTCACCCTGATCCCCCGTGGACAAGCTCAGGGTCTCACTTGGTTCTCACCCGATGAAGAGCAGATGCTCGTGTCACGCGCCCAACTTAAAGCGCGCATCATGGGTGCCCTCGGTGGTCGAGCTGCTGAAGATGTGGTCTTCGGTCGCGCCGAGGTCACCACTGGTGCTGGGGGTGACATTCAGCAGGTCGCGTCCATCGCTCGCCAGATGGTCACACGTTTCGGCATGAGCAATCTGGGACAAATGTCACTGGAGGGTGGTGGCCAGGAAGTTTTCCTGGGTCGCGATTTGATGAACCGCAGCGAAGTGTCGGAGTCCATCTCCAAGCAAATCGATGAGCAGGTGAGAGCCATCGTGATGCAGTGCTACGAAGAGACGCTCGCCTTAGTGCAGGGACAACGCGAAGCCATGGATCAATTGGTTGAGCTTCTCATCGAAAAGGAGACCATGGATGGTGATGAATTCCGCGAAGTACTCTCAACCTTCACCTCTGTTCCCGAAAAGGAACGTTTTGTCCCTGTCTTGAACTAAACGTTTCAAAATCAAGTGATCATCAGGCCAGCAACATTGCTGGCCTTTTTTCATGAAAAAACCTCCCACTTCGTTGTGGGAGGTTTGGCAAAAGCGTCGTTTGTGATCGGCGCGTCAGACGGAATGCACCGGACGCTTGTCAATCACGCTGTCAATCAAACCATACTCTTTGGCTTCTGTCGGAGACATAAAAAAGTCGCGGTCCGTATCGAGCTGAATCTTGTCGAGAGGCTGACCGGTACGGTCAGCTAATTCGCAGTTGAGGCGGTCTTTTAGAAAAAGAATCTCATCGGCCTGAATGCGAATGTCGCTGGCTTGGCCTCGTGCACCACCCAGTGGCTGGTGAATCATGATTCTGGAATGCTGCAGGCTGCTCCGCTTTCCTTTGGTCCCCGCGCACAACAGGAAAGCTCCCATGCTGGCGGCAAGACCGACACACACCGTGTGCACATCGGGTTTGATGTGCTGCATGGTGTCGAAGATCCCCAGGCCGTCATACACCGAACCACCGGGTGAATTGATGTAGAGGTAAATGTCCTTCTCAGGATCCTCGGCCTCTAGGAAAAGAAGCTGCGCAACGATCCTGTTGGCCGACTCACTGGTGACGGCTTCGCCGAGAAAAATGATCCGCTCGCGCAGCAGGCGTGAGTAGATATCAAACGCCCTTTCCCCGCGCCCGGATTCCTCGATCACGATGGGGATCATGCTGAACCTCCTCACTGGCGGAATCCTAACGGCGGCAAGAGCGGCGCTATGGTTTTCACTTCGACACAGCAGACCAAGACGTTGACTGGGTTTCCGACAATCTCTGACAGCAAGAAAGCGTTTCACACTGCCTTCCCGTATGTGATTCCATCGCTGTACAGACGGACTGCTGATGAACTGCTGGTAGAGCTGCACTTGCTCAGCCATCAGACCAATTTCCAGGTGAATGCACTCTTTGCCGTTGGCCTACGCCAGGTGTTTCACGCTTTCACCAAGGGATACCGGCCAGAAGAACAGATCGAACCCATGTTTGCTGCTCTTTGCAGCTGCAACGGCTTCAACGCTGAGAAGCTAAAAGCGCTGGCTGAGGGAAGCACCAAAGCGGTGCAAGGTCACAGTGTTGAGGACGTCCAGGCATGGCTCACTGCCAAGGGTGACAAGGCACCTGAGCCCCTGGCGACAGGCTTGGCAGCGCTCGGTGGAGAGAGTTTTCACTATTCACGACTGATGGCTGTGGGCCTTTTCAGTCTTCTCTCAGCAGCGCAGGGAAGCAAAAGCGAAGACCCTGAGGCGTTGAGTGCAACAGCTCATGCCCTCGGTGAACAAATCGGTCTGTCACGCCCCCGTCTTGAAAAGGACCTCACGCTCTATCGCAGCAACTTGGAAAAGATGGCCCAAGCCGTCGAGTTGATGGAAGAAACCCTGGCAGCTGAACGTCGCAAGCGGGAGCGTCAGCAAGCGGAAAAGGTTGCTCAAGGCTGAGGTGTCAATTGCAGCTCTCCGTTCATACGCCACCAAGGCCTCTGGGTTGGCTGGTTTTGAAGGGAGCGAAGACGGAAACGCAAAACCGAAGCGCGTTCGACGGGCTTCGGCCAGCTTCCACTGAGAAGTCCGAGCTGATTGAGCTGCTCCGGCAGAACCTGCACCGTCAGGTCTGACTCGCCATCAAGGCCGGCAAAGGGAAGAAACGCGTCGTTGGCTGGTTCAATACCAAAACCAATGCTGAGCACGTTGAACTTGCTTTCGGGCAACCACTGCCAACCACCCACGAGGGCTTGGTCCTTGTCGTTACGACGGCGCCAAAGCTTTGGATCCGCTGCAGATGTCGTTGGGCCTGTTGAGGACAAACGCTCAAAACCCGTGTCTTGCAGGCGATCAGCGACGGCCTGAAGAACAGATTGCCAAGCCTGGCGATCTCCGTTCAGTTGCAGCTGAACCTGAAGACCGGCTCGATAGCCGCCAGTATCGCGTTGCAGCAGCCGCAAGGCGAAGGGTCGATCCGCAAGGAGCGTGCGCATCTTCACGTTCAAGCCGTAATGCGTCTCCAAAGGGGTCTGAATGATCTGGCGGGAGAACAATGTTCCAAGAATGAGATCCAGGCGGCGACCTTGAACGCTCAGCAAAGAGGAGGGTGCCTCTGAAGCTGGGCTGGTGACCGGCACGGCGCTGCGCTCTGTGATGGACACTCGCTGGCTGGATGCGGTCAGTGAACGTTCACCGATGACACCATCCCAACGAAGACGATCGGATGTCAGCTGGAGCTGAACACATCCCTCACGACCCTGCTGAAGCAGTGGCGCCAACGTTCCACTGAGAGAAGCCACCGCGTCAGACTGCCAATACACGGCCGGACCACGATCAAGGCTGGTCAGACACGACGCCAACAACGTGTGAGGTTCAACAACAGGTTGTACGGGCGGATCTGCGGATAAGACCCGTTCCAGTTGCTGTCGATGCAGAGCATCTGATCCCAACACCATGAGTGCCCCGACCCGGTGCTGATGCAGACCTTTGAGGTCGGTTGGCAATGCTGATGCTGGCAGCACCAGGTAGGCCTCACCATCTTGAGACCAGGCTTGCCACCAAACGGCGCGACCATAACGACGCCACAGCTCCCACGCTGGTTGAACCCCGAGACGATCGCTCCAGAGACGCGGAGGAGTCCGCGTGGGCTCACCCTTGAAACTCTGAATCATGATCAGAACCCGGGACAACCGCGCCAAAGCAGCGACCGGTGTGTCGCCGAGGAAACGCTGAGCGGAGGTGAGCTGCAAACCCAAACCGCCAACAGCAAGCAGAAAACCGATGCCCAGGGCTGTCAAGCCGGATCTCTGGGCAGCGAACCGAAACCAAACAAAGCAATGACGCCGTAGCTCAGCTGCGTCCACTGGTGGAACGGCGACGTCGTCTGTCTCTCCACTCCACGGTCGAGAGATAGATCACTGCACCACTGACAAACACAAGCAACGATGCAGCAGCAATGGCTAAGACCTGATTGAAGAGAGGAGACTGAAGGGTCTCAGCCACGTCAGAAATTCAGCGTGCCGTCACCGTTGCGTCCCCAAACCACCATGGCGATCGAGAAGCTGAAACATGCAGCCAAAGCAGCCCATCCGAGGGTGAAAAGCATTGAAGTGTCATTGCGATATGGGAACTTTACCTAAGGTTCAAGGCCAACACTTGCTGTTCGTTCACGAGATCTCATGACTTCGTCATCAAGCGGGACCGCCACGGTTCTCGAACGTGAACGTTCAACCCTGCGCTACCCACAAGCGCGGGTCATCGTCCTCGACGATGACGTCAACACCTTCGAGCATGTGGTGGAGTGCCTCTGCAAGATCGTGCCCGGGATGAACACTGACCGTGCCTGGGCTTTGGCGCGGCGCATTGACGGAGAGGGATCAGCTGAAGTGTGGTGTGGCCCACTCGAACAGGCAGAGCTTTACCACCAACAACTGGGCGCCCAAGGGTTGACGATGGCTCCAGTCGAACGGTGTTGATCTAGCCCCTAGGGTCGGGCGACGCTTCCGACCGTTCCGTGGGATCTGCTCGCTTCGTCGCTCTCTCCCTACGCCTGGGTCTGTTTCAGGCCTGTCTAGGTGCCCTGTCCGTTCTCACCCTGGGCATTTTCAATCGATTGCTGATCGACGAGTTTGAGGTCCCTGCCGCGTTGACGGCACTGGCCCTCGGCAGTCAGCAGCTCGTGGCGTTTACACGCGTTTGGTTTGGACAACGATCAGACCGCTGCCGGTGGAAAGGACTTCGCCGGACACCATTCATCATTGGTGGAGCAGCGGCCTTCTGCACGCTCACTTGGGTGGCAGGGCGCACTGTGTTGTGGATCGCCGAAGCCTCACAAGAGGGCGACAGCAGCAGTGTGTTTCTGCGGGGGGTAGTGCTCGCAGTGGTGTTCCTCTTTTATGGCCTCGCGATTTCAGCCAGTTCCACGCCCTTCGCAGCACTCCTGGTGGATGTGAGCACTGAAAAGCAACGACCAGCCCTGGTGTCCGTGGTCTGGTCGATGTTGATGGTAGGCATCGTGGCGGGGGCCATTGTGTTGAGTGCCTTTCTGGGTTCGTCATGCGCAAGCGCCGGCATTGAAGCCGTGATCAACGGCGTTGATCGACTCGTGAGCATTGCCCCTTGGGTGATCTTCGCCCTGGTGTTGGTGTCCATCGCAGGAGTGGAACCCCGAGTAAGCACCCAATTGAAGAGCGCCGGAACAGCGGCCAGCACCGAACAGGAGATCTCACTGAGCGCGGCCTGGCAGGTGCTGCGCTCATCACCACAGGTGGGGTATTTCTTCGGCGTGCTCTCGTTGTTCACCTTCTCACTGTTTTTGCAGGAAGCGGTGCTGGAACCCTATGGCGGTGCCGTGTTTGGCATGGACGTGTGCACAACGACACGACTGAACGCCATTTGGGGAGTAGGCACCTTGCTGGGGATTGCCAGCACCGGGTTTCTCCTGACACCGCGCCTGGGCGCGCAACGCACAGCCTTGGCAGGTGGACTGTCATCAGCCTGCTTCGTGGTGTTGATGGTGGTGGCCGGTTCGCTGGGCTCCGAATCACTCTTCCGAGCAGCGCTGTTTCTGTTTGGTGCGGCAGCGGGGATCAGTACCAATGCGAGCCTCACCCTGATGCTGGGGCTCACATCACCGCTGATGGCAGGAACCTTCATTGGCGTCTGGGGATTGGCTCAGGCCTATGCACGGGGGTTGGCCACAATCAGTGGTGGCGCCCTTCTGAGTGGGTTTGGAACCCTGACGGGATCTCAAAACAGCTTCGCTGCCTACGCCGGCGTGTTCATTATTCAAGCCATCGGTTTGCTGGTGGCGGGCGTGTTGTTGCTGCGCGTGGACACCAAGCTGTTCCAGCGCAAGGTTGAACGAGCACTCGGCTCCATCCTGGCGAGTGAACTGGATTGAACACTGACGCGCTCGCTGTTGTTCAAGCCGCTGGCTGACGCCTGCTACGGGCCAATCGCAGCAGAGATCGGGTTTTCAGACGGCGGCCTTCGGCTTCGAGCACATAGCGCAACACCTTTCCAGGACAGAAAGCCAACCCGCGCACCTCATGGCCATGCACTTCAGCCGTCAACACCCTGGCCTGAGGTCCGCACCGTTCCTGCAACGGACCGATCACCTCGCGGCAAAGCTTGTCAACAGATCGAAGCATGGGCGATGTGATCGCTCTCTTCTCTGTAGCCAAATCCACTAGCTTCGTCCAATGGTTGTTTAGAAGGTCTTTAGAACCTCGTGGGTCGTCTGGTCATCACGCACAGCACCTATGTGGAGGGCTTAATCCCTTGGCTGAAGGTTCTCGCCAAAGACCCTGAGATTCAGACCATCACACCCGGGGTGATTTCACGGGTCCGCGGACGATGTTCGGGTCTTCAACTGCGTGTCTCCACTCCCGTATGTGGTGGATACAAGGTCATGGCTCGGCGTGGAACGACCGCACAAGAAGTGTTCGTGGTCACGCAATTGGAGCGAGAGGAACTGCTCAAAAGAATTGACCATTGCAGCCCTTAGTCGAATCAAGCCTCTCGACCAACCCATTCGGCCTGCACTTGGCGGCAAAGTTTTCTCGATTCTTCAGTTTTGACCTCTAGCTGCGAATGCAGGGCTGGATAAGTTTCAAGAAGCCGCGGAGTTTGGTTGGAATCTGTCGATCTGGACGTGCTGAGCGTGATGTTTTTTCAGCAATGGCTCGAGGCCACTGAGCTCGCGCGGTGGAATGAAGCCGCGATGGCTCTTTACAAGCTACAAGCCATCGAACAGGGTGAAGATTTCAAGGATCTAGCATTCCATGAAACAGGTCCGGCAGCAGCGAACAGCGATTCAAAAGCCGCGTAGGAACCCGAACATGCTTGCCAAATCGCCATGTTCATGGAAACAACGACTTTCAAGGCAATTGACACCAACCATTCGAGCAGTGGAGTGCGTATCGAATCCTGATCAACAGCAGCTGACAGGAACACTTTAATTTCACGTCACAGTCACGTCTTTAAAACTGAACGTCTGCTACCAAAAAAACAATCGCCGGACCAACAATGGATGATCATCAAGAACAGAAGCTTTCGCCACGCGAGATGGTACGAGCTCATCTGCCGATAGTGCTGGACCTAGTCAAGACTGCATCACTGGTGGTGATTGCTGTCAGTGGACTGCTCATCAGCCACCACACCCATGAGATGACCTTAGAAATCAAGGAAGCGAACAGCCAAATCACAACCACGGAGGCTCCAATCCCATGATTTCTGGTGGACTAAGCGTCAATCAAGGCATAAAAATTGCTGGCACAGACTCGGAAGCAGAAACGGCAATGGTCTGAACAACTTAAAGCGGTAATCGGTAGTCAAGCGACAGCCGCTCACAGAGAGGTTTAATTTTTTTCTCCCTACAACCAAAATCATAGAATCCGGCGTCGAGACGCTTCGCCTGAACACGATGAAAAGGATAAATTGCAAGACATTTACGTGCTTGAATGTAATCAACATCTTCGAGGGCAACTTCCCAGAGAATCCTTTTGCTACGAATCAAAGGCTGAAAAACATCCAACAAAGCCTGCTTTAACCAATGACGCTTGCAAAAAACAATTCGCTGATTTGTAAAAATCAGCCAACCTGAATGCAGCTCCTTACGCTGCAAGCCGAAAGTTATCAGCGACCACCAGATACTAAATTGACCTGGTGATCCATTCACATAAGCGCACCAAAGCTCCTCTTCATCAATTCCAAGCACATAACGACTATTCATCTTTGACGTTATTCTCCAATCGTTATAGGAGTAAAAATGTCTTGTGACAACAGAAAAGAGACAGGCGCTTGAAAAGAAGCTACAAAAAACGAGCAATCATGGAAGATGCTGCAGGTATTCGGACAGCAATACGACACTAGAACCCACCCGAACAGGAGCAAGTCCGTCGTGGCTCATCAAGCTCAAAAAACAGATTGACCCAAAACCAGTAAGATTGGCTTGCTTAGCGAATCGGCTCGAGGTATCTTGGCGAAACTCCCTCGACAGTCGTGACCTGACAGGAGTAAACGAGACTTTTCAAAGGTCCTCCTAAACGATTTCTATGCAATTTTGAGCTGATGAAAACCAAACTCACTGGATACGAATTACTGGCCGAATCCGTTACACTTTTGCTGAACTTTTCTCCCAAGGAAACAGCTTCATTATGTGGCTATAAGTCAAAAAAGAGTTGGCTCCTAGCTATCGAAAAAATTAAAAAACAGATCAAGAAGAAAAAGAAAAAAACTCCGATTGCTTTGCTCTGTCCAGCTAGCGATGAGATTAATAGTGCTATCGCTGAAGGAGATTCAGCACAAATATCAGACGACGGTTTAATGACCGGAGAAGTCACGATTTTCTAAGTATCGTCAACTCAGATCATGCCAAAGTAGAAGGGTGAATGCACCATCAAAAACGTTAGCTAATACGGTTCAACGATCAATCATTAAACTTTCAACCACGTCAAAACATTTATTGAGTCACAGTTGATAGGGTTTGACAAGAAGAGAATGATGATTGCGGTCGAGATGTGCAGCCACAATTGCGTCCAAAAGAAGCAGGGTTCTTAGGCAGGGGGATGGCAGTGATGGGATGCATGATTTTGAGCTCGATACTCTCGCTCTCGCTGCCATTGCTATGAAGAGGTGAGATGTCTTCTCACACCATGATCAAAGGGCATCTCACCCTTGCTTGAGCAGGCCAACCGTGACATCAGTCTTTAGGGATGAGCTACTGAAAATGTGCACTGCAGGGGTCGGCTTCCCATGAGTTGGTTGAAGCTGATGATGCAGACCGACACCATCAAGGTCATAATTCGTGAGTAATGAACAATTCTCTGCTTGGTCGTCTTTCGATTGCACTGTTTGCTTCTGCTCTCGCCGTTACGCTAGTGCCCCTGAGATCGCATAACCGCATTGCTGAGTCCAGCGATTCGAGAGATGCCTCCAAAAGATCAGACATTGGGTTGTGTTCATTCCTCAAAGATAATCATGATGGGGACAAGACCTTCACTGCGACGATTGGATCGTGGAGGCTGACTTTAAGAAATTCGAATAATTTTTATGCGGGCAATACGACGTTGCTCGAGAAACTAAAACCTAAGACTCCTGAAGCAGACTCGAAAAAACTTGATGCAGCAGTGCATACCATTGCAATCGATAGTGGTTGTCCGCCAAATGCCAATCAGAATATCCATCAAGACGTTAAGATACCCAGAAAATTATTTTATCTAATCAATACTCACGCTCACTTCGACCACATTCTGGGAAATTCACAGTTTCGCGATGCCGGGGCCGAGATTATTGCCCACATCAATGCCAGAAACGAAATGGCTTCACTCGCAGACTTTGACTCGTCGGGTCTACCTAATATTACCTTTAACGATGAAATGAATTAAGCTGTTGATGATCTCGTTATACGCCTAGTGCACCTTCCTTCAGGACATACAAATGGGGATATCGCCATCTGGATTCCAAAGCTCAACATCCTGTTCACCGGCGATACTTACATGACCGAAGGATATCCATTAATCGACCTAAGAACTGGTTCAATTTGGGGATTGATCAATGCAGTGACATCAATGATTAATCTTACAGGAGACAACACTTTGATTATCCCAGGCCACGGTAATCTTCGAACAAAAGAAAATGGGTCAATTGATGGACCGAGACGCAAAGACTTAATTCAGTATCGCGACATGCTGATCGCAGTGACAACAGAAGTGGAACGGCTAAAGCAGCTTGGGCTAAGCTTGGAAGACATCATTCACATTAGACCCACTCAAGAATATGATGGTGTATGGGATAACAACTTGATTTGCCCTGAAAACTTTGTATCCTTCATTTACAACTCATTGGCGGGGAATCAAGAGAAGATTGCCTCTTGCTCTAGCGACGATCGGCTTGATTTTGCAGCACCCGATTGAATGATTCCATTCTCGTCATGATACGCACGATCGAATTCAATTATTTAACTCGGTAAGTCACCATCGAAGTCCCTAATCAGCAGCTTGCGTCTTTCAGCAACATTTAAACAACTATGATCTAGATGGCTTCCGAAATCAGATAGGGCGACTGGGCCAATCGTTAGATACCTAAGGAAGCTTTGTGAATCCACTCTCCCTCTGAGTCACGATCGTCGCTAGAACGAGAGTGTTCTAGAGATCCTAATGTCTGAAGAGCTAGTAAGTATCAATGAAAGCATTCCGGGAGAGAATCTGAAAAGTGCGAGCAGTGCTCGAAACGAAGAAAGCAGACGATTCATGCGAGACAAACAACAAAGAAACAGGGAAATGTCAGGTTCATTTCTTCCATGAAAGGGATCGCATCCAGATCATGACTAAAGCGACCTTGCTTCAAAGTGTTTCACAATACTCTGAGCATCACAACGTTAGAGAAGAAAGCCCAGGCTTTCCTGACAAAGATCAAAGACGGTATCAGCCAACAGGAGAGGATCAAATCAGTCACTGATATCGCCTAGAAGCCGAAGGTCGCTTTGGCTGACCTGCATCTGAATCTTTAAGCCTCAAATCACTTCTGCATTCAATATTCTGATGAGGTACTGGAAATTAATTGGACTAATCAACAACAATATTATTTGAGTCATCGCCAATTGCCAAGATCAATAAAAATTTCAAACTGATTTTTCATGATGGTCTTGTCGCTCAGCGATACAAAGAATTCTTCTATATGAAAAGCACCCAAAAAGACGACAGCTCGTCTATTTTAAATGATTGTCAGTCAATACAGAACCACTTCTATCGCTAGTGCAGTAAAAACACGGATAAAGAGATTCTTTCTATGTCTAGAAAATGAGGCTCCACATTCACTTCCAGAAGCTTGGGTTCAAAATGTCACATCACACACCCTTCTCTACTCATAGGCTCTTGTCTGTTGATGCAGCAGAGGACGAGATGACTCCGGTTGTCCTCTCTTTTTTAAAACCATGGATGTCAGTGACCTCAGATGTGGTGCGTTGCATCCTCAGGCCAATGGATGACGATCACGAGTTCAATGACTTGAAATTGGATGTTGCCCTTCTTGTTGCTATTTCGGATGGCAAAGGAGGATTAACCCTATGCTCACCATTGTCATGCAACCCATGCACAAGCGGCTCTTCGATAGTCAATCAAATAATTGATTGCAAAACTCTTGTGCATTTCTGGCTGCAGCGAATCCAGCCTCGGCAGGAATCTTATGTTTTGGATCGAGTCCAGCAATAAATTCATTCATATTGTCCCGAGCTGCTTTGGCTGAAAGTTGATTGCCAAACACTAATGAACATAACGTCATCGCCGATCCATAGCTGTAGCCATACCAAACCGAATATCCATTAAGCCCATAAGGCAACGACATTTCCGCCTTAACGGGCAACGTGATGAATAGAGTGATTAAAAGTATTAATTTGTTCATGCGGCGGTTGCGTTACTGCTGTCTTAGCAACGCTGCCGAAGATGGTGATGATGAATCAGTACCTTCTTAAGAGGAAGCGACTGACGTGCTTGGGGTGCACTGCTCTGAAATTCAACCCATGCGCCAGTGGCTCTTTGCCAACTCACCCAGAGCGTTTGCGTTGTCGATCACGGTGATGTGATGAGCCGTTGGTGGAAACCTGCAGACCTATCAATCCACCAACCCAGACGCCAGCGCTGTGGACTTTCTGAAGCGTGGTCTCGTGATGCTTGGAGCGGGTTGAGCGTGTGGCAACTAAGTGGCAATCCCCCCTTCCTCCGATATCTGCCATTTGTTCTAATCCCAGTCTCTGACAAGGATTTTGAATAGGTGGACCACCTGACCGTGCGAGCCCCAGTGTTCGACCTGGAGTTACCAGAAGGGGCGACAAAGTGGGGATTCGTTTCCGGCTGCAAGGCCGGTCTACGGCACCATCACGACAGTCCCCCCAAGTCGAAAGAGAGTCAGATCAGAGCACTAGAGAAAGGCTGTCACCAATCAGGGAGTCCTTCATCAATTTAATGGATTTGGCCACACCGACCGAATACGTTCCAAGACTTCTCTTGCTTCGCCATCTCTGCCGTCGGCGTCGGGTTGCTGAAGCAGAACGGTGACATGCCCCACCTTGCGCGCGGGCATTTCCTCCTTTCCATACCAGTGGAGATGCGCATCGGGGATGGCCTGCAAAGCCGACAGACGCTCATCAAGTGAAAACTCCGCATCAGGTCCAAGACCAAGCAGGTTGACCATCAGGGCACCAGCAGCCACCAACTCCGTGGAAGGCACGGGTAAACCGGCAGTAATGCACAACTGCTGATCGAACTGACTGCTGCTGCAAGCTTCGATGGAGAAGTGCCCGGAATTGTGGGTGCGAGGGGCGACTTCATTCACCATCAAGCCTTGCGGCCCATAGAAAAATTCCAGGGCCATCACACCCACGTAATTCAGATGCGTGAGCAAAGAGGCTGCAATGTTGTAGGCCGTTGCCTCCAGCAGTTGCTCCGCCGGTGCAGGTGCCAGAACCCAGTCACAGACCTGACTGCTCTGGTGTGTTTCTACCAAAGGAAACGAACGGATCCGACCCTGCTGATCCCTGCTCACCACCAGAGCAAGTTCACGGTCATACGGCACCCAGGCTTCCAGCAACCAGTCCTTGGTCATAACGCTGCTGAGCAGCTCGCTTAAGGCAACACGATCCTTGATCACACGGGTGCCCTTGCCGTCGTAACCGCCATGCGCTGCCTTGGCCATCACAGGGAATCGCCAATCGTCCGGCAGTTCAAGCGTTTTGCGGTCAATCTCATCCAGGCCGACCCAATCAGGACTGGGCAGGGCAAGCTCATTCAGCAAGCGACGCTGCGACAGCTTGTTCACCAGTGGCTTCAGGCTCTGAATGGATGGCCTAAACGACACGCCGTCGCGCTCAAGCCTCAGCAAGGCCTCAACAGCAATCCATTCATTTTCGAACGTGATGCCATTGCAGCAAGCAGCCAGTGATGCGGTCGCTGCCGCATCGGTGGGAGTACCGATCACCTGATGCTGCGCAGATGCCGCGGCGGGATCTTGATCCGACGCACTCTGAACAACAACCGGAATTCCTCTGGCCTGACCCGCCTCACAGAGCATCAAGGCCAGTTGACCACCCCCGACGACCCCGATTGTGCCGGCATCATTCGGCATCGCCTTGGATTTGCTTCAACGTGAAGCTTGCCATCCAGCCAGCGTCAACGGGAATCAAATCAGCGATCGATCGTCACTGAGGCCGTAGCGAATGGCCGTCAGCAACAAGACGATCAGAAACAGCGCTAACCCCACCGTGCAGGCATAACTAATTTCCAGCTCAGCGAAGGCCTGGTCATACACGTAGTACACCAGTGTGCGCGTGGAATCCGCAGGACCTCCCTGCGTCATCAGAAACACCTCCTCAAACACTTTGGTGGCTGCAATGGCGGAGATCACCGCCACAAGCATGAGGTAGGGGCGCAACAACGGCAACGTGATGTCGACATGTTTTCTCCATCCCTCGCTGCCATCAAGTTCAGCCGCTTCGTAAAGCTCTGTGGGGATGCCTTGCAGGCCCCCCAGGAAAATCACCATGTAATACCCAAGTCCTTTCCAAAGAGTCACCAACATCACCGAAGGAAGGGCTAACAACGGACTGGTGAGAAAGTCGATGGGCATAAATCCCGATCCAATCAGGGCGCCCAACCAACCGTTGATTAGACCGTTTTCGGCATAAAGCCAACGAAAGGCGATAGCCGCCACCACGATCGACACCAGCACAGGGGTGTAAAACGCGGCTCTGAGCCAGTGAATTCCTGGCAGCACTCGGTTCACCAGCACAGCCAGCACCAACGCGCCGAGCACAATTGGCGGTACCACACCAACCAGGTAGATCAGCGTGGTGCTCAGCACGCGGTAAAACATCGGATCTCCGATCAGACGCCGCACGTTGGCTAGACCGATGAACTGCAACGGCTCTGAGACATCGAGACCCGTCTGCGTAAAGCTCATCAGCAGAGCCATGCCAGCGGGGATAAGCACTGACAGACTGAGCAGAGTCAACGCCGGTATGAGAAAAGCCCAGGCCGTCAGACTGGCGCGAGAATTAGGCCTGGAGATGGGCTTCATCAGACTCAGGACACTTGCGGCTGAGGATAGGGTCAGTCGATCAGAACAACTGCGGAACTGAGCCGCAGCCACGGTCCATGAGCACCACAGCGGAGGGAATGGCATTGCAGGAGTGCACGCGCATTAACGTGCCACTCGAGCGCAACCCCTATGAGGTCGTGATCGGAGAGGGCATGGTCAGTGCCATTGGCAAGTCGCTCGCTGCCATGGACGTCCGCAAGGGAACCAAAGTGCTCGTGGTTAGCAATCCCGATGTTGCAGCCCCCTATGGAGACAGCTGCCTGAACAGTCTGCGCACGTCAGGGTTTGATCCTGTGCTGCTGCAGATCGAGGCTGGAGAAGAGGGCAAAACGCTGCAGACCCTGAGCCAGATCCTCGATCAAGCCCAGCAACAGGGTCTCGAACGCACCTCACTGATGCTCGCCCTTGGTGGAGGAGTGGTGGGCGACATGACAGGCTTTGCCGCTGCCTGCTGGTTACGCGGTGTGGGGGTGATCCAGGTGCCCACCACACTGCTGGCCATGGTGGATGCCTCAATCGGTGGAAAAACCGGCGTCAACCACCCCAAAGGGAAAAATCTCATCGGAGCTTTCCATCAGCCAAGGCTGGTGGCCATTGATCCGAACACGCTGAAAACCTTGCCGGTGCGTGAGTTCAGGGCGGGTATGGCTGAAGTGATCAAGTACGGCGTCATCGGTGACCCGGATCTGTTCGCCCGCATGGAAAAAGCCGTGAATTTGTCGGATCCTGCTGCGATATCAGCGGCCATGCTTCACGACATCCTGGTGCGCTCGGCCCAAGCCAAAGCCACTGTTGTGGCCGCGGATGAACTGGAAGGAGGGCGTCGAGCCATCCTCAATTACGGCCACACCTTCGGTCATGTGGTGGAAACGCTGACTGGGTATGGCACCTGGCTGCATGGGGAAGCCGTGGCAATTGGCATGGTGGCAGCAGGACGTTTGGCGGTCTTGAAGGGACTGTGGGGTGAAGCTGATCAGATGCGCCAGGTGCATTTGCTCGAAAAGGCGGGGCTCCCCGCGAGCTGGCCCAACCTTGATGTGGATGCGGTGCTGACAACCCTTCGTGGTGACAAAAAAGTCCGTCACGGACGCCTGCGTTTTGTGCTGCCTACCTGCATCGGTGAGGTCGTGATCCGAGACGACATCAGCGACAGCGATGTGAGGGAATGCCTCGCTGCTCTGGCTTAGTTAAGAAGGCTCCCGCAAAAAGCGGCTGGGATTCGGCATCGGCAGGTCGTCATGATCTGCGCACCGTTCAAAAGCCAGCCAACGCAATTCCCCCAGACAACTGGGATCCACAAGACGCAGGAGCGCCTCACGTCTGTGCAAGGCCTCATCCAGCTGATGACCAGGTAACTGCTGCAGCGCTGAGAACCGCTCCGGCAGGCCGAGCGCCAGCAGAGCCTCTCCCTGTCGGCATTGACCTGCTGGGATCCAGCCCGTTGCCTTCGCGGAGTCCAGAAGGGTCTCCAGGCACAGATGTGCCGTGATGTCCTGCTCGCCAGCATGGCGCAGCACATCACCTGAGGCTTGCTGTTGGCGATACGCCGTCAGGGTCCCGTCTGGACGTCTGGCGGAGTAATAACGACTTGCTTCCATCGCATAGTCCACCACCAACAGCATGCCGTCTTGGATGGCATAGCTGGCCTGACGTAACCAAGGCTCCACAGCGTGGTGCCACTCCGTGGCCCAGCCGTCTTCAACATCGAGCGGAGGGAGTGGCAATCCAATCCGCTGCGCTTGCTGCGCAATCTGCGCGGCCAACGCCTCCGGCAAGGGTTCCTCGCCCCACACAAGCGATCCCTGGCCTAACTCGGACGACTGCAGTTGCACCAGTTGACGCTGCAAGGTCCCGTCGCGAACGATCAGCCGCTCGACAGGAAACGCATCCAGCAACTCATGCGCAATGAGGATGCCAATCAACGGCTCTGCATGAAGATCCTCCAACGCACTCCAGCGACAGGGAATGGGGTGGTCACTGCTCAGCCGGTTGCGTTGGCGAGCTTCCATGCCGGGATTCAATTCCACCAGCACGCATTCCAGCCTGCCGATCAGATCGGGAGCTTGGACAGACAGATGAGGCCTCAGCTGGTCCATGAGATGCCCTTCACCTGGGCCGACATCCACCACAGCCAGTGGCTGATCAGGATGACGACGCGCCAACACCTCTAGCCACTCGATGAGTTGACGGGCCAGAAGGGCACTGAAGTCATCACCAAGGGCAGGGGATGTGACGAAATCGCCATCCGTTCCTACCTGCAGATGGCCAGCTCCATAGGCCCCATGCTGAGGGTCGTGAAGTGCCCATTCCATGAAGGTGGAAAAGGGAACTTGATGGCCATGCAACTTCAACCTCTGCTGCATCCAATCGGGGCAGGGCACATCGGAGGCCTTCATGTGGTGAGAATGGCGAGCACTCGCACACGATCATGGGTCTCCAAGCCATCTCTCGCGGCATGAAGGCTGTGCTGAGTCTTTCGGTTCTGCTGCTGCTACTCGCTGCACCGGCCATGGCCATCGACAATCCGGAATTGCTGCCGGATCACGCCACACCAGTCATTGACCTAGCCAAAGCTCTCAGCGACAACCAGCGTCAATCCCTAGAAACATCGCTGGATGCCTTTGAGGACCGCAGTGGCTGGAAACTGCGAGTCTTGACTCAGTACGAGCGCACACCTGGCAGAGCGGTGAAGGAATTTTGGGGATTGGATGAACGCAGTTTGCTGCTAGTTGCTGATCCCCGGGGTGGAAATCTGCTCAATTTCAACGTGGGAGACGCCTTCTTCGCATTGATGCCACGCACGTGGTGGGTCGAACTGCAAACGCGCTACGGCAATCAGTACTACGTGAAGGACCACGGTGAAGACGGTGCCATCCTTGCGGCCCTGGATGCCGTGGAACTCTGTCTCGACCGCGGTGGATGCCAGGTGGTTCCTGGCCTGCCCACCGAACAATGGCTTTGGACGCTCACCACATCGGTCTTGGGAGGTCTGATCGCCGGTTTCGCCGCCTATCCGCGCAAGGAAGGCGAAAAGATCGCCTGGGCCTGGGTGCTGCTGCTGTCTCCTCTCTGGGTGATGTTGTTTGGTGTGTTCGGCGTCGCACCGGTCGTGACGCGCACCAGTGAGCTGCTGCCGCTGATCCGCAATGGCATGGGATTCCTAGCCGGTGGTGTTGCCGCCTATTTGATTGCGCAGGCCACGGTCGGGCGGAAGCTCAATGAATCAACCAACGAAAGCTGATTCAACGATCACCCGTACGTCGGGATGCCATAGGGCATCCCGAGTGGCTCAGGGCATGCCGCAGAGAATGGTTGGCACGGTGCAGACGGGAGCCTTCGGCGCTCCATCGGCGGGCATCTCACCGTTTCTAGCTGCAGCAAGATCGGCACGACGCTGATCTCGGATCTGACGCAGCTGCACCAGGTTGAGATCGTAGAAACCACGCAGACTGTCGAACCGCTTGACGGGTTGACCGTAATAACTGCGCCCTCTCAGGGTGGGGAACGATGCCCATTCGGGAGCCAGCATCGCGGCCAACTGCGGCGTCATCACACCCGTGTCGGTCAAGCCAAGGGCTTTGCGGCGTTGAATCAGGAACAGTGCGCCCTGATCTTGCACTTCAGGGCCAAAGCCACGGACACCAATGCTGCGCTTGACCAAGTCCCAGGTAAAAGGCATGAACTGATAGGCACCCGCTGCAGCACTCGCGTAACGCGAGGAATAAATCACCCGATCGGGATGACGGTCCATGCTGGCCATGAGGCCACCGCCGAACATCACCCGATAACCCACGTCAAGGCCGTTTTTCCAAGTGCCTTCGGCAAACCGAATGGTGTTGAGCATCGCGCGACGCTCGGGCGTGATGATGTAAGGAAGGGCAGAAACTGGGGCCTCTTCTTCCAGTTGAACCAGCTTGGATCGAGATTCGATGGAGGGAAGAACCGCATGCACCGGTGCGGTGATGGAGGCGGTGAATGGGACAACGCTTGCAACGGCGCCTGCAAAGCAACGACAGGCATTCAAAGCAAGAGAAGTCATCAAAGGCTTACGAAGAACAAAATCACCACTTTTGGCAACAAGCAGTTGGTTTTAGGTAGTGATTTGATGGACTCAGAGAATCCCATATGCAAAAAGCACGGGCAAACTGTGTCGAACCGAGGCTGCGCATCCCAGAAGAGATGTGACACACGCAAAATCGTCATTCGCCTTAATCACGCTTTGTTCTCTTTCAGACCCAAGACGCGTCAAGACCTTTCAACGCTCATCAGCCTGGCTAATAGAGCTAATCAGTTCTGCTTAATCGTTGTGCGCAACCAGGTCTGGAGCGTTTCAGCAGCCACCTGAGCGCCATCGCTCGCCAGCGCATCATCACAAGCTGGTATGAGCGGCTGATCCAATTTCCATTCTCCAGACTCAAGTTCCTCACGGCTGAGGCAGTGGTGGTCCGCGTGGCGACGCAAACCATTCATCAGCACCTCCGCTTCGGCGAAACCATGCCGCTCCACAACATGCATCCCCACCTTCTGGGACATCGCCTCACAGAAGCTGCTGAATCCCGGTTTGCCCAGATGCCGTTCACACACGGGCAGCACGTCCAAGGGCCTGACCTGCTCAGGCAGCACCATCACATTCGCTGGCAGCTCCGCTTCAGCGTCTTGGTTGGACTTGCGCGAGGGAGCGATCAAAAACAGCTGCTCCGGCCAGTGTCGAAAGAGATCGGGTGGCAAGGAAAGTCCGAGTCCGCCAAACCCCACCATCACCTTGGTGCGGGGATCACGCGCGAGCGACACCCCGAAATCAGGTGGAAGAGGTCGTGGTTCTGCTGTCACCAGCGACAAGGCCACATCGGAGAGCTGCCAGTTCATGGCCATCGAAAACGGACAGCGCAGCAGCATTGATCCCTTGCGGTAAGCCTCGTTGGCCTGTTGCGCCCAAAAACGAAAAGATCCGCCCAAGGGTTCATAAATGTCATCCCAGCCGAAATTGCCCATCCAAATCAATGGTGCATTCAGTCGCGAGGCCAAATCGGCGGCGGCAGGTGGGATGTCGCCGACCACCGCCACCTGATCGTGCTGACGTCGGATCCAGGCCACCTCCTCATCCAGCTGTCTGGGCAGATCCGCTTGCAGCTGCTCAAGAGCCTGGAGGGTTGCCGGCTGATCCGCTCCCAGTGCATCGGCTTGGAGCATGCCCACGTCCCAGCGGACAGTTCGCCGAAGCACTGGCACCTCGCGCAGGACCAACGCGAGAAATGCTGAGTCCACCATCGAACTGACCACCAGCCTCCAGGTGGGTTGCAATCGATGCAAATGCCAAAGCATGGCGGCCTGGCGGGCCGCATGACCGAAGCCATGGCTGCTCAAGCAGACGTATATCAGCATCGATACAAGGTTTGCTCATACACCAGATCCCCACTGGGCCGATACCAACGGTGACTAATCAGGATGGGTTCGATGGCATTGAATTCCACCCAGGTGAGGTGATGCAGTGGCTTCCCGTCGTCATCGCATCCAGAGCGGGGAACACAGGCGGCATTCACGTAACACGTGCCCCTGCGATCACGATGAAATGTGATTCGTTCGCCGCGGCGCCCTTTGAGCTGATGGTGCATGTGTCCGAACACCACCAAGTCAGCCCGTCGGCGCGATTGCATGCGATCGAGTGCCAAGGCGAGATCGCGATCACCCCAATCGATATGCGGATGCTTCCAATCCCGACCGCATGGACTCTCCGCATCGGATCCAAGACCTGTAGGTCCGCTATGGGCCAACACAACGAGCGGCCAATCGGAAGGTGCCAGCGCAGCGGCAGACACGATGCGATCGGCTGATTCCTGTTCGGTGACCGGTCCAAACACGGCCTGAACAGCTTGAGAAAGATGAAAACCGCCACCGGCACTGCAGGGGCGGGCACCGACGACAGCCAACTGGGGGTTCTCCCACTGGCGCAAACTCCAGGGACAGTGCCGCTCACCCAGCATCGTGATTTGCTGTTGCAGCAACGCACCGCTTCGGTCTCGACCGCGGTCGTGGTTTCCCAGAAGCACGGCAACAGGCAACGCCAGCTGCGTAATCCGTTTCACCAAGCGAAGATCACCATCGCTCAGATCACCAACGAACAACAGCGCGTCGGGTTGCAGATGATGCACCAGCTCTGCATCTCGATCACCCCAGTCCCCGTGGAGATCACCGGCGATTGCAAGTCGGACAGGTGTCAGGACGACTTCTAGGCTAGGCCCATCCTGCCCCAGAAAGTCCCAATGAGCTCTGACACCGCAGTTGTGGCGGCGATCAACCAGCTCCGCAAGGACCGGAAGGCCGTGATCCTGGCGCACTACTACCAGGAACCAGACATTCAAGACATCGCTGATTTCATCGGTGATTCCCTAGAGCTCTCACGCAAGGCTGCGAACACCGACGCCGAAGTGATCGTGTTCTGCGGTGTCCATTTCATGGCCGAAACAGCCAAGATCCTCAGCCCAGAAAAAACTGTGGTGCTGCCGGATTTGGAGGCGGGGTGCTCCCTGGCGGATGACTGCCCGGCGGATGAATTTGCACGGTTTCGAGAACAGCATCCCGATCATTTCGTCGTGAGCTACATCAACTGCACCGCGGCAGTGAAAGCGCAAAGCGATTTGATTTGCACCAGCAGCAATGCCGTTGATCTGGTGCAACAGCTTCCGGATGATCGCCCCGTTTTGTTTGCGCCAGACCGCAACCTGGGTCGATGGGTTCAACGCCAGAGCGGTCGGGACCTCACCCTGTGGCCCGGTCGCTGCCTCGTGCACGAAGCCTTTAGTGAAGAGGCGCTGCTCCAACTCAAACTTGAGCATCCCGATGCCGAAGTGATCGCCCACCCGGAATGCGAAGAAACCCTCCTCGATCTGGCGGATTTCATCGGCTCCACGAGCAAACTGCTCAACCACGCAGAAACCAGTGACGCCAAGACGTTCATCGTGCTGACAGAGCCTGGAATCCTGCACCAGATGCAGCAACGCGTTCCCGAGAAAACGTTGATCGACGTGCCAGGCCTCGATGGCTGCAGCTGCAATGCCTGCCCCTACATGCGCCTCAATACCTTGGAGAAGCTGCGTGACTGCCTGGACAGCCTCTCGCCAGAAATCACACTGGACGAAAACTTGCGCAGCCAAGCGGAAGCCCCGATTCGACGCATGCTCGAGATGAGTCGCTAACCCAGCCCAGCGACACACTTGCCAGAGTTGTTGAATGCAACTGCTCGAGCCCACTGACAGCGGTCTGTATTGCCGGGCCGCGGATGCCTGGATTGATCCAAGCCGACCGGTGCCAAGGGCGCTGATCACCCATGCCCATGCCGACCATGCGCGGCCCGGATGCGATGAATATTGGGCTGTGGATGTGAGTGAAGGGGTGTTGCGCCAACGCCTCGGTCGCGACATCACTCTGCATCCGATGGCCTACGGGCAGGAGTTCTGGCTCAACCAAGCCTGCCTGTCCTTTCACAGCGCAGGACATGTGCTGGGCTCAGCGCAGGTGCGCCTCAAGGTGAATGACTCCGTATGGGTGGTCACTGGGGATTACAAACGCTGTGCAGATCCCAGTTGTGCGCCCTTTGAATCCGTGCCGTGTGACGTGATGATCACGGAAGCCACCTTTGCGCTGCCGATCTACGCCTGGGACAGCGGAGCTCAGATCGCCGAACAGATCCGTGACTGGTGGCACGGGGACCGCGAACGCCCCTCCTTGTTGTTTTGCTATGCCTTCGGCAAAGCCCAGCGCCTCTTAGCAGAGCTCAAGGCGATCGGCGTGGACGAAGAAGTGCTGCTGCACGGCGCCGTTGAAACCGTCACCCGGCATTACCGCGAAGCCGGCGTGCCGATGACACCGAGTCGCCCTGTGAGTGCGTTACCCCGAAAGGATCCGCTGGCGGGCCGCCTGATCCTGGCGCCTCCATCCGCCCATCGCTCGGCTTGGATGCGCCGTTTCCGCGCTCCACAAACCGCCTTTGCCTCAGGCTGGATGGCGGTGCGAGGGGCTCGCCGACGCCGCGGATACGAACGGGGGTTTGTACTTAGTGACCATGCCGACTGGCAGGGCTTGATTCGCACTGTTCTCGAGTCGGGCGCGCGCACCGTGTACGTGACGCATGGACAAAGCGATGTGCTGGCTCGCTTTCTGCGGGAACGTCATGGCATTGAGGCCAAACCCCTCGAGCAGCTCGCCTGACCTAGCCTCAACTTCCCTGTTGACGAACCAATGTCAATGCGCAGTGCCGCCATCGTTGGCCTCTCGTCTTTGCTGATCTCAACACCAGGAGCAGGCTTCGCTCAGCAGGTTGAGATCACCATCGAGCAGATCGACACAGTGGTGTTTCCAGCGGACGGTGGCGCTGCAGCGCGGGCCATCTGTGCTGGTTTGGCCAGCGGAGTGCTGAACCGTGACCTGGTGGGTAGCGACCTGGCAAGGCTTCAGGGAGCAGTGCGTGAATCGGGTGATGCTGAATTGGCCGCTAACTACGTGAAAGCCTTCAACGACGTGGCCAATGGAACCCCTGGCTGCAACATCGAAGTAACCGCACCAGGTGACGGCAATCTCCGCCGCTATTGATCCGCCGGCCTTCAACCCTCAGGGTCTGGATGCACTGGCAGAACTGATCGACAGCCTCGATCAATGCACCGCCACGGGGCGCAAAGTGGCACTTATTGCCAATCACCTGAAGAGGGTTTCAGCCCAGGACGCGGCCTGGTGCGTGATGTTGCTGATCGAAGAACGGCGCAAACGGCTCATCACGGGTCGACGTTTGCGCGACATCTTGCAACAGGCCAGTGCGATGCCCGACTGGCTCTTTGATGATTGCCAAAGCCATGTCGGCGATTCAGCCGAGACGTTGTCGTTGCTGTGGCCTCAAATCCACCACGACATTCCAGACATCCGCTGCGATGCATCACTGTCGGCATGGATTCGCGAGCTCGATGCATCACCGCCAATGCAGTGGTGGATGGAGATGCTGCTGCCGGCACTGGCAGCAATGGAGCCTGCCGTCCAAAGCCAGGCGGTGCTAGCGATCTGGCAGGCCTTGCCACCGGAACGCCTTTTCCTGTTCAACAAACTGCTCACCGGTGGCTTTCGCATCGGGGTCGGCCGTGGCCTGGTGGTGAAGGCGATCGCCAGTGGGTTCGCCCTCGAAGAAGCCCTGGTGCTGGAACGATTGATGGCGCCAGTCGAGGCGTCCTCGGCCTGGTTCCAACAACTCACGGCTCCCCCGAAGGCGGATCGGGGCAACCGGGGGCCGGTGCCCTATCCCTTCTTCCTAGCCAGCCCTCTTCAGCACGCAAGCCTCGGTGAGACAGCAGCCAAGGAATGGTGGGTGGAGCCCAAATGGGACGGCATCCGCGGCCAGCTGATCCAACGGGAGAGCGGCACGTATCTCTGGAGTCGAGGCGAGGAGCTGATCAACAGCCAGTTCCCCGAACTCATCGAAATGGCCGCGGCACTTCCCCACGACACCGTGCTCGATGGAGAAGTGATTTGTTGGGCCGAAGCGGAAGCGGACCCCCGACCATTCAGTGATCTGCAGCGCCGACTCGGCCGCAAGACGGTGGGTCGAAAACTGCGCCATGACTGCCCAGTGAGCTTTGTGGCCTACGACGTCCTGGAACACAACGCGCAGGATTTGCGTGAGCAACCGCTCAAACTACGGCTGGCCACATTGGGCGACCTGCACGCAAGCTTCGGAAGCAGCAACGAGGGGTGGCGCTGCCGGCTCAGCCATGGCGCTTTGCTCGGCCACTGGACAGAACTCGACCAACGGCGCCAAGCCGCCGTACAACAGGGGGCGGAGGGTGTGATGCTCAAACGCCTTCATTCGCCTTACCTCAGTGGACGCAAACGAGGACACTGGTGGAAACACAAACGCGATCCGATGACGTTGGATGCGGTGTTGATCTACGCCCAAGCCGGCCGAGGGCGCCGGGCCAATTTGTTCACCGACTACACCTTTGCGCTCTGGGATGACCAATCCAATGACGACGACGCGCCACAGCTAGTGACATTTGCTAAAGCCTATTCCGGCCTCAACGACGCAGAAATCCTTGAACTCGACCGCTGGATCAGGCGCCACACCCGTGAACGGTTTGGCCCAACACGATCGGTCGATCCCGAGCTGGTGTTCGAAATTGGCTTTGAAGGCATCCAGGAGTCCAAACGACACAAATGCGGACTCGCCGTTCGCTTCCCCAGAATCCTGCGCTGGCGACGGGACCGTAGCGCCAGCAGTGCCAACACCCTTGGCGAAGCCAAAGAACTCTGCGCGCGCGTCACGAACAGGTCGGCGTGACTGACTTGAACCACACAGATGATCCTCAGCACCAACCTGCTGAAAACAGATCAGATTGAAAACAACGAGTATTTCACTGCAAACCCAATTGTCACGTCATCATTCCGATGCAGATCAAAGGGTCTTTCAAAATCTAGAAAGAATCATCCTCGAGCCCCCAAACACTCTGCAGAGCGTGGATATCAGCCTCAGAAAACCAAGTGTTGACGGGACGATCACTTGGGTGGTTGTACGACATGATTGAGTCGTAGCGAGTCCACTTTGGGTCATAAGCAAGATCTCTCAAGCCAAGGGCATGACCGATTTCGTGGACTAGCGAGCTTTTCTCAGCATCGGCAAATGCATCGAACGCATCCACATCCCTCCAGGAAAGATCGAAACGATCATAATTCGAGTGTGCAGACCCACCACCAACCCAATCACTCGGCACATCAAAAAGAGCGTTGGACTCCCAATAACTGTTTCGCGATGATCGGTAAATGTTGATATCCGATTCACCGGATGGAGCCGACTCAACAAAGTCTAGGTCTAGCAAAGGATCAAGCCTTTCAAAGACGCTGCGAATGAATCTTTTCTGTTCATCACTATGGTTCCATGCATGAACGACGCGACCATAGGAACCAATCGCCAATTCAGTTGAAACACTATCAGCAGCCAACTCATTGCCGTAGATGCTGTACTCAACAAGCTCTCCGCCACCAATCCCCCTCTCAAGATATCGCTCTAATCCTGTCAATACATCTGGAATTTGTGACATCGTTAAACCAGGCTTTGAAGCCCTGTGTTGATGTATCCACGATGCTCTCAACCACATCGAAACAGTCTGCGAAAGACCAAGTAAATCGATGAGATTTCTCTGAGGAGTCAGGGTTCTTACACTGAAGACCCTCATTCAGCAGCGCCGTCTCGGTCCATAGGAACCATCCTTTGACCCGTCTGTCTGACCACTCCTGGCCATGAAGCATCCACACAGCCGCTGACGGCTAGAACGCAGTGGAGCTCCCCTCACATGGCTGCAATGAGCAGGAGCCAATCACCATGATCACGCGATGAACTCAGGCGTAAACACTGCGTCCATCTCCAGGAAGAATGCTGAGTGACTCTGGAATGATGCGCTCACCAAGACACAGTTCAATTTCACCGGTATCGACCGAAGCATCCTGCACATAGATCTCCACGCTGAGCAAACGGCCACCCTCAGCGACATAATCGTGAAAACGGCACGGTCCTCCTTGATTGCTGTTGCGCGAAATGCGTCTGTACTGCGCCAGTCCCTTTTCCTCAAGGCGATAACTGATGCCTTCGTAAACGAGTCGATCGCGTAGGGGGAAATTAATCGAGATCTCATGGGATGGAACCTGACGCATCCAGGACAGTTCGAGACGATCGTCGTCAACCACCACGAGCCAAATGCCTTCTTCTCCATCGCGGAGGTAATACTCACGCCATTGGAAACCGGATTGATTGAATTCAAGAATCGATTCCACGATCCAGTCGCGCAGATCACGCTGAACAACATCCCCCACCTGGAGATTGAACAGGGTGCGTTGTTCAGGACTAACGCCCTGACGGGGCTTTTTGCGCCTGTCCATGCTGTTTCGGGTCAGCCACCAAACCAGCACTGCGGCAAGCAGCAGAAAAAGCAGTCCGCTCATGAGGAATTCGGGTTGGAAGGGATTGGCGCTAGTGGCTGGAGCAGCCGCCGGCGACGATCGCCGCGTTGATAGTCAAGAAGAACCGGCTGTGTCATCCGGTTGGGCTGCACAGTATCGGAGCCGCTTGGCAGAAAGTCTCTGGGGAATGCGAACAAGGCCGCGAGCTGATCCGAATCGATCCAGCGTGTGGGAAATGGAATGGACTGGAATTGCGGAGACCAGGCACCAGACCTGGCCATGACAAACCCCCAGGGGCCAAACGTGGGAATGGTGACGCTGTACGGACGGGTCTGCAGACCTGCCTGCTGCAGTCCCGCCTGAATCGAGGCCAAAACGCGGGGGGTGAGAAATGGTGCGCTGGCCTGGGTGACCATGACGGCGCCTGGATTAAGTCGCTCACGCACCGCGCCATAGAAACCAACGCTGTACAGCCGCGCCACCGGCAACGTATCTGGATCAGGGAAGTCAGCGATCACCACATCGAAGCGTCGCTGGAAGTTGCGCACGGCGGCGTAGGCATCACCGAGGTGCACGGTCACTCTTGGGTCTCCCAGACTGTCGTGATTCAGCTGTCGAAGTTGGGGTTGTTGTCTAGCCAGACGAATGACCAAAGGGTCTAGCTCCACCACGTCGACCCGTTCAACGCTGGGCCAGCGCAGGATTTCTCTCAACGCCAAGCCGTCACCTGCCCCCAACAGCAACACGTGGCGCGGCGCTGCATGAGCAGCCATCGCCGGATGCACCAGTGCTTCGTGATAGCGGTATTCGTCCAAGCTGGAAAACTGAAGGTCCCCATCCAGAAACAAGCGCAGATCCGCCCCACGTCGGGTCATCACGATCCGCTGATGACGCGTTTGATGGCGCTCAATCACCCTGGCGCCGTAGAAGCCATCCTCGATGCGATGTCCGAGGGGGGCGATCAGATACGCCGCCACACCCGTGATCGGTAGGAGCGCAACCACCGGAATGCGCCAGCGCCGCAAACTCGGAAACACCAGCGCCAGGGCCAAGGTGGCGCCGACGGGCACGAACGCCAGCACAGCCGCGGTGGGCAACAGACCCAGCCAAGGCAGCAACACCAGCGGAAACGCCAAAGCACCCAGCAGCGAGCCGAAATAATCCAACGCCAAAACCCTGGCCAGCGCCCGCCGCAACTGATCCTGGGTTTCCAGCATGCGGGTGATCAAGGGCAGTTCCATGCCCCCCAACAAGCCCACCATCAAGGTGAGCAGAACGATGGCGATCCATAACGGAGCGCCGATTGCAAACAGCAAGAACAAGGTGACTGGTCCAAAGAGGCACAGCGGGCAGAGGGTGATTTCCACCAGCACCAATGCTCTGAGCAAACGATTCAGGGGCTGGCCTTTCACAGCAATGAACTCCGTGAACCAGGCTCCCAATCCCATCGCCGCAAGGAACGTGCCCACCACCACCCCTGTCGCCAAGGTGGCGTCCCCCATCAAATAACTGGCCTGCGCCACAAGCAACAGCTCCAGCACGAGTCCAGCTGCCGAAGAAACCATGGCAGTGACCAGAAGAACCCTCACTTGGAGGGGACTGAGATCAGCAGCCGTTATTTGCCGCTCCATCCACCACCGCTGGAGAAACCGCCATAGCTGCCGTAGCCGCTTGATCCCCCGTAGCGACCAGAGCTGCTGTAACTGCCGTAAGGATTCCGACCAATCGCCAATGAGCTGGATTCAAGCCTAGTGCTGCCCGCTCTCCAACCGGACACGCCATAGAAACCACGGAAGACGATCGATGATTCCTGTGCATCGGTTGTTGCAGGCAAAAGCGCACCGATCTGAGGAACGTCTTCGTTGGTGTAAGCCGCCGAAATCCCCACAGCACTCATGCTCACCGTGAGCATCAGCAGAAGAAGTCTGGTCATGGATCGAGCCTCACGACTTCCTGCGGCCAGGCAAGCATGACCTGGTCGCACAGCTCAATGTGCACGGATTCGAACTGCAGGGTCGATGTGGATTCCGGTGGAAGCAGATCAAACCGAAGGTTGCAGTCTTTCGTGAGCTGGAAAAGTTGCGGAAAAAGGTGCAAGTTGAGTGTGGAATCGGTCAGTGACACCGTCGACCTCTCCACGGGAGCACTGCCGCGATACAGCAACGTGCCCCGACCGTCAGTCACGCGCACGCCAAATAAATACTGCCTCGCCTCCTGTTGGATGTTGGTCTGGTAGCCCTGACTGAAGGCAGCCCGCGCGCGCAATACCAGAAGGCCAGCCCTGTAATCCCCGCGCGAAGCCCGACCGGCATGACCAATGGATTCGTAGCAGCCTGAACATTGAATCCGTCCACGCCTGTAGACCTTGGACAGGAACATCCAAGAGGAAGCCCCGCTCAACAGAACGGTGAGCAACAACAGGCCGCGATCCACAGGCGTTGTGCTCACTCTGGTGCGGACCAGCACCGGGTCTGAAAGCGGGATCGCCTCACCTTCCTGATTGCGGGGCAGATAAACCTGGAAACGAAGTTGATACGAGCCAGCTTCTGCAGGACGGAAGCTCACGCTGTGATCGTTGGCGGGCCGAGCGTAGTCCGGTGTTCGCATCCACTGGCGCTGACGCTCGCTTGGAGAAAGCCTCGACAGGGCAGATTCATCCGGCAGCGAACCGCCACCACTATCCCGCCCCTCGATGTCGTGTTGAAACACAACCTTGCCGCTGACATCCAGCAGCTCGGTGGAGAGATAAAGAAGGGTGCCTGCGGGAGGGGTAAAGACGGTTTTGATCGTCACCGCCTCATTCACGCTCTTGAAATCAAACGGTTGCGTCGTCACCGCCTGATCCACTGCCGGCAAGGTCACTTCCCGGTCCTGGACCGTCCCACCAGGGGCCATGAACAGGACCAGCAAAGGGCTGAGCGGACAAATCAGCACCAGCAGGGCCCAGGGGAAGACACCACGGGTTCGCCAACCCAACATCACGCGACGACCCACCGGTGGCGACCCTGACACGACCATCGGCAGAACACTGCCGCTTAAATTACGCCAGTCATGCAGCCTCACCCATGCAGGCAACCCTCATCCAGTTGATGCTGAGCCTGATGTGGACGGTGGCAGGAATCCTGCTCATCGTGGGCGGTGTCTGGTTCTTTGATCGCCTTACACCCCTCGATTACCGCGCTGAGGTTCGCAAGGGCAATGTGGCGGCAGGGGTGGTCGTGGGCTCAGTTGTGTTGGCCGTTTCCGCCGTCGTCGTCACGGTGATTCTGATCTGAACGACGTTCTTCAACCAATCCATCGCTGGTTTAACCAGCAGGGATGGACTCCACTTCCCTTCCAGACACAGACCTGGGAAGCCCATCTGGCGGGCCGAAGCGGTTTGATTCAGGTGCCCACAGGGTCCGGCAAAACCTACGCCGCCGTGATGGGTTCTATCGCGCGCATGCTGGCGTCGCCAAGCGAGATCCGAGGCGTCAGGCTTCTCTACATCACACCGCTACGGGCACTCAGTCGGGATCTAGCGCTGGCGCTGCAGCAACCCATTGATGCGATGGCCTGGCCGTTACGGGTGGGCATCCGCAACGGAGACACCAACACCAGCGAACGCAGCCGGCAACTCAAATCCCCACCAGAGATCCTGATCACCACACCAGAGTCACTGTGCGTCCTTCTGGCCGGTCGCCATTGCGAACGTCTATTTCAAACGCTGGAAACGGTCATTCTCGATGAATGGCACGAGTTGATTGGCTCAAAACGAGGCATTCAGACGGAACTGGGGCTCAGCTGGCTACGACAGCAACGCCCATCCCTACAAACCTGGGCCATCAGCGCCACGATCGGCAACCTGGAGGAGGCTGCGCAACATGCACTCGGCGCAGGTGGAGATCCCTGCTTCATCACAGGCGCACCGAAGCGCGGTCTCAGCGTGACCAGCATTCTTCCGGACAGCATCGACGGTTTCCCTTGGGGCGGCCACCTTGGCCTACGTCGCTATGAGGATCTGGTGGGCCAACTGGAGCCCTGCACCAGCACACTGCTGTTCACCAACACGCGCAACCAAGCTGAACGTTGGTTTCAGTGCTTGCGCTACGCCTGCCCCGAAATGGAGGGCTTACTGGCTCTGCATCACAGCGCCCTCGATCGTGCCGAGCGCGAAGCCATTGAAGCCTCCGTGAAGGCCGGCTCGATGCTTTGGGTGGTTTGCACCAGCTCGCTGGACCTGGGCGTTGACTTTCAACCCGTAGAACGGGTCGTGCAGATCGGCTCCCCGAAAAATCTGGCAAGACTGCTGCAACGGGCTGGCCGGTCCGCTCACTTACCAGGAGGCACCTCCCAGGTGCTGTTCATGCCGACCAATGCCTTGGAGCTATTGGAACTCAGCGCCGTTCGCCGCGGTCTGGACAACGGCTTGGTAGAGGAGCGACGACCACCACATGCGCCACTCGATGTGTTGCTCCAACACCTCACCACCCTCGCCTGCGGCCCAGGCTTCGAGCCCCAACGCACCCTCGAGGCGATACGACGTACATCGAGCTACTCCGAGCTGAGAGACGAGGACTGGCAGTGGTGTCTGCGCTTTCTCGAGCACGGCGGCGATTGCCTCGGTGCTTACCCGCGCTACCGAAAACTGGAGCACGACGAGCACGGCCGGTATGTGGTGCGCGAAAAGGCCATCGCACGGTTGCATCGCCTCAACATCGGCACCATCACCTCCGCTCCGGCCATTCGCGTGCGCTTCATTCGTGGCGCGGTGCTGGGTCACGTGGAAGAAACGTTCATCAGCCAGCTGAAGCCGAAGGATGTGTTCTTCTTCGCCGGCAGGCAGCTGGAATTTGTGAGGCTGCGGGAGATGACGGCCTACGTGAAGGCCTCCACACGCAAGAGCACCGCGGTGCCCGCCTGGGCCGGTGGCCAGATGTCACTGTCTGATCTACTGACCCACCATCTGCGCGATGAAGTCGCGCGGGCCGGACGGGGAGACCTCGACACACCAGAGCTAAAGGCACTGGAACCGTTGTTCGAGCGTCAGATGGATCTATCAACGCTGCCCGACAGCGATCAGCTGCTGTTGGAAACCTGCCGAACCCGTGAAGGCATGCACCTCTACGCCTATCCCTTTGAAGGAAGGTTTGTGCATGAAGGGCTGGGATTCCTCTGGGCCACGCGTCTCACCCGAATTCATCGCGGCACGATCACGGTGTCGGTGAATGATTACGGCTTTGAATTGCTGGCACCACGCGGCTACCCGTTCGATGATCTGCTGGAGGACCATTTGGACGTGTTGCTCGATGACAGCAACCTTGAACAGGATCTTGAGCAAGCACTGAATCTGTCCGAGCTGTGTCGCCGCCGCTTCCGCAGCATTGCCCAGGTGTCTGGACTGCTGGTGCAGGGATTCCCCGGGCAGAGCAAAAGCGCCGGCCAGCTCCAGATCAGCGGCTCGCTTCTGTGGGAGGTGTTCAACAAGCACGAACCCAACAATCTGCTGGTGCGTCAGGCCCAGCATGAAGTGCTGCAGGACCAGCTGGAACTGCCGCGCTTGCGCAAAGCTTTGATGCGCATGCGCAGTGGCGAGGTCTTGCACTGCCCCACTCCACGGCCGGGCCCTCTGGCATTTCCATTGCTCGTCGAGCGGCTCAATAACCGCATGAGCAATGAATCCGTGCTGGAACGCATCGAGCGAATGCAAAAGGATGCTCTACGACATGAAGAGTGAATCAGCCATCAAATCAAAGAATCCTCTGCAACCAACGTCAGCGTTCCGCTTCAGAAACTCAGCGTCCAATGAAGCCTCGCTATCAGCGCTCAACCAAGAACGTCAAACGATTGAGCCTAGAAACCTTGAACTCCTTCAATGCATTTCACGCTGGCTTTCGGTTGCCAGTCGGTGATCAGCCTGGAATTGGCCATGCACTGGTCCATCGAGGCCTGGGGAATTTTCTCCAGGGCTGCCGTGGTGCGCTGCGCGCCATAGGTGGCCCAGGTGATCACCAGCCAAGTGATGGGTTCCATGCGGAAAAGCAATTCGAAGGGTTTCACCATTCCAACTGAATTTCATCGCCGTTGGGACCCTCAACGGTGACATTGCCGGATTCCATCGCACCAAGGACCAGCTCAGATGCAGCGGCAGTGAGCGGCGTCGTGGTGGACCAGAGCACACAACATGGTTGTGATGATCATGGTGATGTTGATCAGCACGGGTGGGCAGAACACGATCAGGACGCAGGGTGACAGCCGAGCATGCTGCAAGTGCAACTCAACAGAACTAGGACATCAAGACACCACTCATTCCCACACCATGACGACGCAACGCAAGGTTGTCATTCCAAGATAAAGACAGGACGATTGAACCGCTCCAGAAAAAAATTCGCAGCCTCCGGCTTGTTCTCTTCCATACCAATCAAACCCCTTCTCAGCGTCAACATGAGACTCAAGACTCAATCATTAAAGCCATGAATTAGAATCAGCCTTGAAGAAACATCACCAACCAAATTATTGATCACATGCCAAAGCTTGGCGAAATCAAACTCAAACAGATTCAGCAGCTAAACACTGCGGAAAGCTCCATCCTGATTCGCAAGCATAAAGAAGTGCTGAATTGGATGATGCGAACCTTTCAGCTCGACACCTATGCCCTCACCTGGGCCCAATTCTTCAAAGGTGTCGCTGTTGGCGGCGTCACGGTTTGGCTCCTGATGCGATGAACACCACGCTCAACCCCGAGCTGCGCGAACAACTGCTGGTGGCCTTGACCAACCAGTGGGCCTCCATGGCCGAAGCAATGGATGAAGGCGACTTCACTCCAGAGGACTTCTATGCAATTCAGCAGACACAGTCGGATGCAAGCCTGATCAGCGAGTCCGGCTGCAACACCGACGACGAGCTCAACCAATTCATCAATGATTGGTTTTACAGCGGTTTCTGGATCGCTCCCTGACAAACTCCGGTTTGAGCGTTATCGGCGTTGATCACCTTTGTGGCTGACAGCCAATGTTGCTATTGAAAAACCAGACCCATGATCAAAGGGTTGCTCGCAGCAGTGCTCGGATGGCTAAGTGCTCATGCAACAACGAGTTGGGGGTTGGCACTGGGGCCCGATGACGAGGATCCTGCCCATCCCGCCAGGGAGTTAACAGTAGGAAATTACCGATGACTAGGCCGGCTGTGACCACCACCGCTGCCAGCTGCTCCAGCGTTTCGATCCGCAAAACAGACGTCAACACTGACGCTTAAAGGTGTAGCAGCCACCGTGATAGCCGGTGAACGGCTGGGCATAGGTCACCAACTCCCAACCCTGGGATCCAAGCTCATTCATTAGCTCCACAAGACTCACCTGCTGAGGACGGTTCCTGGAGATCAGTTGCTTGTCGTCTAGCCACAGCTCATCAATCTCGCCTGTCCAGCTCTTCCCTCGCGGAACAAAACGGAGCTGCGTGTATTCCCAGGCCATCAACGCTTTTAGAGACGCTGAATATTAAATCCAGACGTGTGTCGACAAGTGAATCTCAGCTGACGGGCCACTGAAACAGCGTCTCGACAGCCAGCCCTAGGTAAGTCCCGATCAACATTCCCAGAAGGCCGACCGCCACAGCGGGCAACACCAACGACGATCGGCCCAAGCTGCTGGCCAACGCCAGCGCAATGCTGGGACCTCCAACAGCGGCTTGGGATGCGACCAAGCTGTCGACCAACGCCCAACGCTGTTGACACCGCACCAACAAAACAGCGAGAGCCTGGATCCCAACCATTAGGAATGGCATAAACCAGCACGGGTAAACCCAAGCCGAACAGGCCACCAACCGTTGTGCTCAATCCAATCACTGCGAAAAACGGTTGAATCAATACCTGTCCCATGCCGTAACACGTGACGCGGGATCCACCGGTTGGCAGTTGTGCCATCAGCAAGGCCACCGTGGTGAGCACGATGATCGCCGGCACATCCCACGCCAACCCGCGCAACAGGATCAACACCAGTTCCGCAATCAGCATGGCAGCACCACCCCAGAGCAAACCCGATGCCAGTGACTTGGGCTGATGCGCAATCCCGAGAGCCCTGGGCCCATCCGCCATCTGTGCATCGGACGTGTGCGCATCACTGGCAATGGAGTCCACCCCTGATGCCTGGCGCTCTCGACCGATCAGCAGGCTCAGCAGAAACCAGCCTGTGAACACCACATAGTCAGCGGCTGTCGCAATTGCAAACAAGTCATCGGGAATCGCAAGGCTTCGACCCACAGACACAAAGTTCAGCGTTCCACCTGTGAACGTGGCGGTGTACACAGCCGCCAATGCTGAGGCATCCTCGCTAAGCCAAGGGCGAAGCACCCATCCAAAGACGAGCACCGCAAACACGGTGGCCAAGACAGACACCAGAAAAGGGGGCAGGAGCCGCCGGGCGTCAGGCAGCACGCGACGCAACTCGACAGCCAGCAGAAGCTCAACGATGGCAAGGGAGGTGAGGGGACCATTCACCCAACCCGACACACCAGCATCAGGCTTCCACCCACTCAGGTTGGCAATCAACAAGCCCAACGGTTCACACGAGCCAACCACCAACCCCCGGCCGTGATGCCAGCGATCACCAGCCATGACGCGGTGATGTCCACTGATGCGGTCATGGGGTGTGCACAATCACAGCAAGCATCGCTGAGGTCATGCCGTCACCAACGCGGAAATCTTCTCAAAGCCATGAATCGAAATTCTGAGAGCGCGCGATGACGCCCACACCGAAACTGTTTCTGGTCGTCCTCGGAGGACGTACAGCAACCAGCCACATTGAGCTGCATGATGTGCGCTGGGTTGTGGGGGTTGACATTGAGGCCACGATTCCAGCGCTGAAGCATCAATGGTTTGGCCTCAAACGAGGCCTGCACATCGACAGTTATGTCGCTGTTGAACATGTGGATGGATACAAGGTTGAGCTCATCCAGAGCCAACACGAATGGCCGGCAGAGATGGATGCGAAGCTCAGCAAAGGCTCAGACCAGCTCTGGTTTGTCAATCTCGGTGGGTACGACAGTGGCTCACTCCAGGAGTTGCATCAATTTGGCCTGATCGTTGCACCAAGCAAACCAGCTGCCAAAGCAAGGGCACGTCGACGTTGGCTGAATGACGCTGCTCAGGTGCACAAAGACGATCTCTATGGCATCGACACATTGAACGTCGTCGATGACTGCCTACCGATTGGAGATGTCGAGGGTTGGCGTATTCATCTGATACCGGATCCATCCAGCAACATCAAAGATCTCAAACCCGACTGGTTTGGCTACCGCTTGATTTAAGCGTTATCAATCACACATCCGAAGCTTCAACGCAGTTGCATCCCCAGGGGCTTCGGAAACAAACGAAACAACCCTCCATTGGCCAATCCATTGCATTGCGGAGATGCCATGACCAGTTTGAAATCAGGAAATTGCTGATTGGAAGCCTGTAACAAGCAGCGTTGATATTGCAGTGAATTATCGGCAATATGAAACACAACTATCAAACAAAGAAAAGCAACAACGCCCTGTCGAAGTGAAAGAGGCATCAGACCATGTTTGCCGAATGATTATCTTAAACAGATTCAAGGGCCGGTGCCGAGTGCACTGAGCAATGAAACAAGGAACAATCCAATTGACACAGCAAGATTTCCAGTTCAGGCGTCGCCATGATTCATCCAAGCCAACTATTGTGCTGAAGCGCTCGTGATTCCATAGATCAGGATTAACTGGCATTTTTATGGACCAAGATCAAGCAAGCCTGTGGTCATGAATCACATCCACAGATGCGACTCAGGCCTAATCGTTGGTCACAAAGGTCCACCAGGACTCGAGCCGCTGCAAAGACCCGTACCAAAGCTTGCCGAAGAAACCACCATGGGCGGTGTCCGGCTGAACCAGATGTCGAGCACCCTTCAACAGGGCTGACTCCACTGGTACCAGTCCATCACCACTGAGTTCTGCGTCACCGGCAATGCTTTTGTAACTGCCAGACGCCGTGCGTCGGCTGAATGACGACGCGTTGTCTCCATTCAGATCGAGCTCGCCCGCAATGGCGACGTAGTCCACCCCCGGCTCGTAGCAGCCCGGAAAGCGTCGATCCACCAACATGCGCAAGGGTGTGGCACGAACTGCCTTATGCGGACTGCCCAACGTGATCAGTCGGTCACAGCGAGTCGCACCGTGATAGCCACGACCAAGAACGGGTTCATCGCTGAGATAGAGGCGCAACATCACCCCACCTGAGCTATGTCCAATCAAGGTCACGCGACCAGTCAGCGATGAAGCTTGGAGCTGTTGCACGAGGGCATCGACACGATCAAGCACCCGACGCCAGCCAAACCCCCAAGTGGTCAGCAGCCATTCCAGTCGTGTGACAGGAACCACATGCGCATCAAAAACACCTAGTTGCTTAAGCCAGGCAGCCATCGGTGCATAGGCCTCTGCCGTAATCAAAAAGCCTCCAAGGATCAAGACAGGCTGCCGGGGGTCAACGGTCGTCATCTCTCCGATGTTGACGAAACAGCGCCATCATCCATGCAGAAGCAGGCGAACAGATGACGCCGGAACGCGTTGCCGACTATCCACGGCCCCCACGCTTGGAAACCAGTGTTGACCATGTGCTCGTTCAAGTGGGAGGCGAGGTGTTGTTTGAAGGTCAAGGAACGCAACGCGTTCTGGAGACTTTCCACCCTCCCACTTATTACCTGCCGCCCGATGGCGTCAACACATCCCTGCTGACAGCGGCTGTTGGGCGCAGCTTCTGTGAATGGAAAGGGGTGGCTGAATATTTTGACGTTCAAGCTGGTGGCAAAACCATCCAACGCGCAGTTTGGCGTTATCCAACACCAACTCCAACTTTCATGGCCATTGCAGGTTGGTACGCCCTATATCCAGGCTTGATGGATGGCTGTTGGCTTAATGGAGAGCCAGTCACCGCCCAGGCAGGGGGATTTTATGGAGGTTGGATCAGTTCTGCCGTGGAAGGCCCCTTTAAAGGTGATCCCAATCACCCTGAATTGATCTAATCGGTGAACAATGAATGAGCTCATTGGATTGTTGAAGCACCAACCCAAAAATTCAAGAATCAGTGGTCTGATCTCAGCATTGGAAGCAGAATCGACTGTTGATCTTGCGACTAGCGCCGATTCGTTAGAAGGCGTTTGGGAACTGCGTTGGAGCAGTGCCACACAACCCTGGTTGCAGCAAGCTCCGTGGCTTGAAAATCTGCAAGTGCTGGATCCAGCGACGCAGCGGGGTATGAATCTGCTCAGATTGTCTGGACCTCTGGCTGGAATGGCTGCCATCTCAGTCGAAGCTCAACTCAGCCTTGAGCTGCCGAATCGTGTGGGCGTGTGTTTCTGTCGCGGTGGATGGCGAGGTCCAAAGATTGCTGGATTACAGCGGCTCGAACTGATGAAACAACTGAATCAATCCTTTCCTGCGTGGCTGGATATCACGGTTCTCACGACAAACCTACGCGTTTGTCGCGGCAATGTAGGAACAATATTCGCGCTGCTTAAAAGGGACGACTTGGCAATCTCTGACTTCCTTCCTCCTTCCAAAAAGCAGAAATAAAGAAACTTGTGGATGATGATTGGATCAAACATCACAACAATCTGTTCCACAATTCAAGGCAGTAAGGCGACCGAAAGGGAACAACGAACAATAACTATCATCAATCACGATTGGATTGATCCCTGCCAAGCTCAAGGCACACACCTGTCAGAAGCAGATGGTCTGGGCTCCTGAAGCGGCCCGAAGTGTCCAGCAATGCACAGCAAGAACCTTTTTGGTGCTAGAAGACAACATCCTTTTTGAAACAAGATGCAGCTCTACAACGTCACTTGGCAGTTCCCAGAGATCGAAGGCCAAAAGGCTGCGTACACCAAGTTGATTGAGTACATGGCGAGCGGCGCCGAGGGTGACCGCATTGATGGCTTCGAGTTGATCAGCCGCACACACTGCCCTCAAACCGGCAGTGGCGTTGTGATCTGCAAAGCAGAAAGCAGCATGGTGCTGTTCAAGCACTTTGCTCCTTGGCGCGCGATGTTTGGCGTGGAATTTGAGATGCAGCCTGCTTTCACCGATGAGGAAGTGTGTGCATGCCACAAGGAGTTGTTCGAAATGATGAGTGCCTGAACACCTACTCACTCCTAAACAATCTTGTTGAAGCCCCAGCTCAAGCTGGGGCTTTTTTTCTAGTGCTTGGATTTGATGTTTTGAATCAGAGAGAGGGGACTGAGCTCTAAACCCGATCAGGGAGAGCAAAACCTGCAATCAAGACAACACAACGACGATGAAGTTGTCTTTAAGAAATGGGAGACCAACAAACCGACACAACTAAAAACGTTGAAACCTATGATTTGATAAAACTAAAATTGACCAGATATGTTAGAAAAATAATTCAACGAGTGAACAAAGCAAAGAGTAACCCATGGATCAATGAAGATTGAGATTAATTTCGCACTTGGACAATTCACCATGAGCAAAAGCTCCTCTTGGCGAAGATCCCACCCCAGAGCCCTTCTTCTGTTCGTTCAACACCTTGGCCTATGAAGAACAAATGTCAATTGTTGAATCATCGGTGTGCTACCTAAACCCATGTCCTCGTGAGTTGTTCGACGAGACGATGTGAACCGATTTCATGGGATTGACGCAGAGACAGATCCTACGAATCAAATTGACTCCCTGCATTCATTCTCTAAAATATTGTTCAACTAGCAATGAAAGAAAACACAATCGTTCAATGTCTTAATAAGTAATCTACAATTCAGATCACGGCTGCTGCAAGACTCAAAAGTGACATCACAGACTCTCCAAGACTCATCATGACTGCCAGGAAATATTGGACAAGCTAGCTGCCGGCAATAAAAAACTTAGAGATCAGAAAATAAGAATTGAAGCAATGTCATCGTCAGCAATGAGGACGTTGCTTATACGACGTGATCCCAAATTGAGATAGGGCATCAAACATATCAACGGCAATCGTCAAGAGCCCATCAGAAATCGGGCTCCCTAGCTGTCAAGACAAACCCTCTTTCTGACGAATGACCCAAGCCGTTGAAGCTTGCTGCTGCTTCCAAGCCACCAAGAGATCCTTCGCGAGGTCACGCAGCTGCTGGAGATCTTCGAAACTATCGATTTCCCTCGAAAACTTTTCCACTTCGAACTTTTGACCAAGAGTCAGAGCAATCGGTTCCATCAGCATTCTCAGCTTGGCAAATGCAAAGTACCCCAGATATTTTGTTTGGGCAAACCAAAAACGTAGTCGTTACAACCGATTCAAGGAAAAGATGCTCAGGCCAATACAATTTGCTGATTACAAAACATTGCCTGACTTCGCTAATGACTTGGATTTGCTTTGCTGAATGACCTAGAAAAGGCTTGCAGCAACTGAAGTCGATGCATTTTTCCTGGCAAAAACATCTTGAATTATCCAGGACTGTATCCACCACTGCAGACAAAGATTCTGGAGTTGCACTCGCTCTAATGGGCATCGCCCTGACATTGCTGTCGAAGGATCTGTTGGCTTACGAACTGGAGATTGCTCCTGTCAGCCAGGAGGAATTTGATCTGAGCCAACTGTTTGGCTGACCGGTCACCAACCGGATCACCGTCTAAACGCCGACCGGGACAAAAAGGCGTCCTCTCAGCCGTTGGACTTGGAAGACAGCTTGCTGGTTGAGCAGACGCCTGTTGACAAATCACCCTTAATCTCGTCGGTGAGCGCAACGTTGGCAAAGCGTGATTTGACTGATGTCAGACCCTTTCGAAGTTGCGCACACTAAGCGCATCTTCTGATTTAGGGGCGTCCAATGCGAGACGATGGTCCAACTGAGCAGGGGTTAGGAGCTGCCTGACTGGCTTGACGAGCCCCTTAGCCAGACGCTTCGAACTCCCCAATCAGCCTTGTGACTGCAGGGTCTGAGCATCCAGCAAGACAGCTAGGCCGTCTTTCGATCACGGGAGACGGTCTTTCTAGTTCTGTGTGATTTGTAGCGACAACGAGCAGCCAACCAGATCTAAAAAGGAACATACGCTTTTTGAGCCATGCCATCCATCGTCAGGACCCAAGGCCAAACCAAGAAGCCACAGAGCGCCAAACCAGCAACGTTGCTTGCACGACCGATCTATCCCGGCAACCAAGACAAAAACGAGCACCACAGGACCTCTCACTGAGGTCCGAGGTCATCCAAACAAACCTGTCCTCAGCGAAACGCTGAGGTTTTTTTTTGCGAACAGAAGAGAGATCAATCCAATTCCCAGCATTCAGATCCATGGGGAGTCAGCAAGCACACCACGTGAGCTTCAGTGCTGATCACGCGATAGGTGCGTCCATCAGCTTCTGACTTCACCCGGGCATGCCAGTACGCATGGTCTTGATTGGTGTGTTGGGTTTTCGAATCCCAACCATGTTGCGTGAGCTCTTGAATCGTGAACACAGCATCAGCCTTTGTTGTCACTCACGTTGGAAGACATGGATGATGAATGCCAATGAACAATAGAAAGTGCTCGGGATTGCTTCATGGCCTGTGGCACATGAACCTGGAAGTGCTGTGAAATCAGAAAAAAGCCGGTGTCACCATCCCGACCTGAGTCGACGCATCTCCCCTCGCCCAGAAAGGAGACTCGAAAACCTTGTTGAGATGATCCAGAACTGATGGTGACGAACAACACCATTCACTCGCCTGGAGAGGAAGTGGCAACGGATAGGCAGATTGCTATCCGTTGGGCTCAACAAGGTTGGCCTTGCAACAGGCCATTCCACGAGACACAGCAAAAAAAAGCCCCGTCGAAGACGAAGGCTTTGAGTGGTGTGAGGAGTTGGTGTTTCACCAACCACCATCGGTCTAAGACAAGAAGGGGCTTTTTGTAGGCTCTTTAAAGATCTGGTCACAGATAACTGGCACTGTGACGCTTCTTGCTCAATGAGATCACCATGCAACGAACAGCGGCTCAAAAGCTGCAGGAGGATGACCGGGCAAGGCGCTCACAAAGGAAACTTCAGAGTGAGATCTTGATTGACGACGATAAGAAGCCTAGTCTCTCTGAATCACCCAATTACCCGGATTCGAATAGGGCCATATCACTCTCCAAGAATGATCTTGGCATCGCAAGCATGAATGACTTGGTGGACTGGACTGGGTCGTATATGCACTTCAAACAAGCGCTGGAAATGGTGGCTTGGAAGCGTGGTGAAGCGCTCAGCTATCTCGATGCCTTTCCTGGCTTTCGAGATCGGTTTAAAAAAGAGTTGATCAAGCAGAGACACTTGGAAGCTCGATTACCAAAGGCCATGCGAGACAAAATCGCTGCAAACAAACCTAACCTGAAGTTGGTCGAAACGATCTTATTCGAGCACAACAAAACTCCTTTAACGTGACAAACAAGTGAATCAAATACACTTCCAAGATGAATAACGGGATATCAAGTCGATCGATCAAGACTCAATCAGCTTGACCCATTTGCAATCACCACCAAATTTAAAACATTCAAGAAGCAATTGAATGCGTTGCAATTAAAACGTGAACGCGTGAGTTTTGATCATCCATCATCATTTGATTGTGATTCCTTTCAACGCAAGTCGATGATCCTTATCCTCTGATCCATCGCAGCATGATCAACACAGGAACCCATCCATGCCAGATGCAGATTGACATCGTCATGCAATCTCCATTTTCAAGTGCCAGACATTGATGGGATCCGAGGCGATTGGATCTGGAGCAACCGACAACACACCGATGCCCCTTGGCACCGCTGCTTCGTCGACGCACGACGACACTGCAAGAACTGGTTCAGGCAGCCTGAAAGATCAAAACCAACACCAGCACAACCAGACCCAGCACGATCCAGAACAGGGGGCTGGACTGTCCACGGGGGCTCGCTCGAATCGGAGACCCAGCTCGACCTGAAGCGCGACGCTGATCGGCGGGTGTTCCACACCGGTTGCATACCAGGCGTCCACCAAGTGAACGATCTGCACGAAAAGAGCTTGAGCCGCATTGAACGCAGCGTCGGGTCGACATCAACTCGATTTCCAACCAAAGCCAGAATCATCGAATGAACCCTGATGATGCAAGCAACAGAAGTTCCCCCTGGCTGGACCTTCAGTCTGTTGAAGCATGGATGGATGGTCACCGGGTCGTCCACAACCTCAGCCTGAGGCTCTGGCTAGGGGAATCAACAGCCATTCTTGGCCGCAACGGAGCTGGCAAAAGCTCTTTAGTGAAGTTGATCAATCGCAGTCTTTATCCTGTGGTGCAGCCGGGTTCGCACCTACGCCTGTTTGGCAGCGAAACCGTGCATCTCTGGCACTTGCGCCAAAGACTGGGTGTTGTGAACACAGAGCTGGAGCATCGCATTCCAGCAGCAATGACGGGGAGAGAACTGCTTCAGTCGGCCTTTTTCGGAGCCATCGGGCTTGGCCAGGACCGCCATCCAAGTGACGAACAGTGCCAGCGAACGAATTCACTGCTCGAAAGACTCGACCTTCAAACGCTGAGCGACATTGGTTTTGGTCAGCTGTCCGATGGGCAGAAACGTCGCCTGTTGATTGCGCGATCTCTCGTGCATGATCCCGACGTTCTCGTTCTGGATGAACCCATCAATGGCTTGGATCTGCGGACACGCCACAAGCTGTTGGCGCTGCTCCGCGATCTCTGCAGGAACGGAACCACCTTGGTGTTGGTGACGCATCAGGTGGATGCAGTCATCCCAGAAATTCAACGGGTCGTGGGGCTAACGGAAGGCGAAGTGAGCCTTGATGGCTCTCCTCGAGACACATTGACGGCGGATCACCTGTCGAGATTGTTTGACACTCCCCTTACGGTTTTGGAAAGCCATGGCTACCGCCAGGTGCTTCCCGCCTGATCATCCTGAGAGTGTGAATGTGCGAATCATCCCTGTGTGAGTGACCTCGGCAATGCTTCAAGGGGAGTGGGCAAACCAGAACCGCTCGAGAAATCTGGGTGAGGTGCCATCGGGACGGAAGCCGATGTCATAACCTCGCCTCGCCTGCGGGGTGACGCCTTGAACACCAACGCCAGAATCGATGCCCTCCAGCTCATGCTGACCGATCTGCGCATGCGCAACGAACCAATCCGGCACAAAGCGGCATTCCGCGGTTGTCAGCCGGAATTTCAGGCGTTGGTCACTCAATTGATCGAGCAACTCGAAGCCGAGCTGATCGAGGAGAAGCAGAAATTCCGTGCCGCTCAACGGGGCTGATTCTTGTAAGCAGCGGGTGCCAACACGAGGAACACATACCACCAGCTCAACACCAGGACCGAAACAGGCACGGTGATCCAAAGCCGATGGAGAAGCATCCAGCTCGAAACCATGGTGATCAAACCTGTCAGCAGGATCGACCAGGGCTGACACCACATGGGTTTGTGCGCCCAAAGATCAGGGTCCTGTGAGTCCGTCACCGCAGCTGCTCAAGGGAACCGGCGTCGTGAAGCCGAACCAGATCGTCATAGCCACCAATCAGATCGCCATCAATGAAGATCTGAGGGAACACACCCCGACCACTGCGCTGACGCCAGGCTTCAAACTTCTCGTCGCTATCCACAGTGTCGAGCTGATAAGGAATCGCAAGCCGGTTGAGCAGCTGCATCGCCCGGTGACACCATGGACAGCCTGGAAGCACCGCCACCTCGACACGTTTCTGCGCAGGGCCAGGGTGTGCTGTTGGCAGACCGCTCAATCCCAACAACACCTGAGCACCCTTCAGCACGAGGGTTCCAGGCTCCAAATGACCACCCCAAACCTGACAGGCTCCGTCGGAAAGGCTGAGATGTAGGTGAACGCCTTCAGGGGAGAAGGTGCCATTGAGAGTGATGATCTCCAGCTCTCCCTGCAGACGTGTCGGCTGCTCCTGACCAGGACATTGGAAGGACGCCTGTGAAAGATTGCCGACGACGCCAAGCACAAATCCACTGAGATTGCGCTCGGCTGCAAGAGCGCTGAGCGTGTGGTGAAGGTCATGCCCGGGGTCCAGCTGCAGGGGCAGGGTCTCCATCCGGACAGATCAAACAAACTGGGACAGATTACCGCTACCCCCCGCAGCGGTACTGCGGTACGATCACGTTACAGTTCAGTAACGTGCCCGTGTCATTCCTTCAAGCATTGCTGGACGAGCTCCGTGACCAGCTGGAAGCAGAACCCCTGCCACTCACAGCGGCTCAAGTAGCGGAAGCGGCGGATTCAGAACGGCTGAATGTGACCCTGCCGGGAGGTGTCATGAATCGCCTCAAACAACAGGCTCTTGCGGAAGGGCGCAGCTGCAGCAGTCTGGCCACCTTTTTGATCGAGGACGGCTTAAGACGGCACGCGATGCTGCGCTAACACCACGCGCGCTAGCACCACTCCCAGGAGGGCACATCAGTTCAGCAAGCGATTTGTGATCTGCTTCACCATGCCGCTGCGCTGAAGCTGCAGCAACTCCACATCGATCGGAGTCCTTAGCGCATTATCGACCGGCAGCACAAATCCATAGGTCTGCGTGGCCAACGCAAAGGGGGCCATTTTGAAGGGTGCCTCTGGATTTTGTTGGAGGTAGTAGCGCATCGGAGCCGCGTCGAACAAGACCGCATCCACGTCACCGGCGGCGAGCAAGGCGATGGCTTTGGGGAGCGTGTCGGCCTGCTTCGGTTGTGCTCCGTACAACCTCGCCCAGGTTTCACTCGTGGTGCCAACCACCACAGCGACAGACTTATCGCGCAGATCCGATCGCTCGCGAATGGTTGATGGCTCCAGTTTCGAGAGCGAAACAGTGAAGGCAGACGCCAATCCAGCAGTGATGGATGACAGAGCCAGCAACGACATCAACATCCAAACGCCGGCAATCGTTCTGCCGGTTCTGGAGGTGGGAGCACGATCGCCATAGCCGACGGTGGTCAAGGTCACCAACGCGAACCACATGCCGTTGCCGACGCCTTTGAAATAAGGGCGAGGGAAATGTTCCGAATTGCGCCGTCGTTCAGCCAACCAGATCAGGTTCCCTACTACGAACAGCAGCACCATCAATCCACCCAGGGAGGAGAGCGCAGCCCAACCAAAAAAAGGACTGAAACGCGACCACAAGCTGGGGGGCCGCATGGGGATCATCAGACCCTCCTCCCCATGAAAATACGGTTGAGTGAAATCGATTTTTGGATTGGCGAGACGATCGGGAGTGATACTGATCGGCCCAATGGCCAGATCAACATCGCCCTGGCCCACCGCTTCGATATTGGCCTTGGAGTTGGGTTGAGGCACGTAGACGAAGGGGCGATCAAGACGGCTGGCTGTTTCCTCCCAGATCTGAATGCTGATGCCCTCCAAACCATCCGAGTCTGAAATCACAAAAGGAGCAGACCCGCTCACGCCCACCCTGATCACCTGAGGCGCCGCTAGGGACGGAGCTGACCATCCCAACAGGGCAGCCAGAAGCCATGACACTCTTGAAATCACCGTCATCGGATTCAGCCGTTTTGCTCAAGCCGCTTAACGATCACCCCCATCGCAACCAGGGAACCCAGCAGAGCCAGCAACAAGGCGAGAGTCATCGACAGTTCAACAAACGATGGATGTAACACCGACATTGCCATCTCTTGTGCAGCGAAGCCATGCCAACCCTTCACAGCGGTGAAGGTTTCCAAGCAGTCCGAAAAAATCGCTGCAGAATGAAAAGCGGTTGGAACTTCACTCTCCGCATTGTCCGTCCGGCATGCCACTGACCCTGCTGAGCAGAGCCGGAACACGCAAGTTCCACAAGCCATCGCCCCTGGCGAGAGCTACCACTGGAGCTGGAACGCCGAAGAACTCATACTTCTTGGCCAGAAAGCGCTCTGGAGGCCCGCAGGAGGTGAGCTGTTCGTTGCTGACTTGCATCTCGGCAAAGCCGAGGTGTTTCAGGCCTGCGGGATTCCGCTACCCAGCGACGGTGATCAAGCAACCTTTGGGCGACTGGAAGCGCTCTGCGCGACGTGGCAGCCCACGCGCCTTATCATCCTCGGCGATTTGATCCATGGTCGCCTGGGGTTGACCGAACGCCTGCGGACGGATCTTCAGACCCTCGACCAACGCTTGAACACCAACGTTGTGCTGGTGGGTGGAAACCATGACCGGAGCTTGCCGAGTAGAGAACGCATCCAGCAGCGATCCTTCAGGGTTGGAGCCCTTTGGCTGAGCCATGAACCCGAACCGCCAGGCGACGGCGAGCCAGGGCTGAATCTCTGCGGTCACGTTCACCCCGTCGCCATCGTTCGCCAAGGCCCCGATTACCTGCGATTGCCCTGCTTCGCCTATGAGGCATCCCATGAACGGCTGTTGCTGCCTGCCTTTGGCGCCTTAACAGGAGGCCATGATTGCGGTCAGGTGGATCGCAAATGGTTGGTGGCGGAGGATCGGGTGATGGCCTGGCAGGACCCCTCGCCACCATCGCGTCGACGCAGGTGGGCCCAATGAACCGCTCTCGCTCCACGGCGGTGGCCCCCAGAAGCAAGCAGAGGCGCCAGCAGCGCCGCAAGACCAGGCGTAGCCATTGGATGCGCTGGCAACGACACTGGCTGATTTTGGGAGTCCCTGTCGCAGCCTTTGCAACCTTGGTGTTTTTGGCCCCACGAGAGCCAGACCCTGCAGACCAGTACTCGAGACAGCATCAAGCCAAAGACGTTGCACTTGGATCGTTTCGTTACCAGCCGAATGAGGAGGTGTACGCCTTGGATTTCGATCCGCGCAACGTGCGGTTTGGGCTGCTGGAGGGATGGGATCGCGAGCAGGAGGCGTTTGCCGACGACGCTGCACTGGCTTTCGTCTCCGGTCCGATGTACGAGCGGCACATCGATGCGAGAGGGCAGGAGATCACCGTCCCCTTGGGTGATCTGAAGTTTGGCCGCCGGCTCTGGCGCGGGAGGAACCGCACAGCATCACGCCAGCGGGCGTTCATCGGAATCCGGCGCAATGGCTCAGTCGATTTCGGCTACGGGGAGTTGAACCAAGACCGCATGACGACCTACGACACCTTCGTGGGTGGTTTGCACAGCATCTACAACGACTTGGAGGCTCCGCCCAGCAACTACAAAGGGGCCTACAGCATCAGCATGGGCCAGCGCATCCGGTACTACCTGCCAAGGATCCGGATGGTCTATGGACTGCGCCGGGATGGGCGCCTGGAAATGCTGATGAGCCGGGATGGGCTCACCCTCGAACAAACCAAAGCCCTCGCTCGACGACGTGGCCTTGTGGCGGCCTACATGCCTGACCATGCCTCCAAAAGCCGTTTGATCATTCCAGGGGTGAAGGGATTCACCGAGGAGGATGCCAACTGGATCAGTGGTGGAGCGACCAGCTTCGTGCACGTTCCCTATCTGCTGCGACTCAGTGAACGTCGCCAGCCTCTTCAAGGAAGCCTGATCAGCACGTTGTCCCAGCAGGAGCAGAACCAGGCCGGGTGTGATGGACCACTCAACTGCAGCCGATGGGCCGGACACCAACTGATGGACCGCGCTCTGGCAGGACTGAACCGGGTGATCGAAATGGGACTGGAGCCGATAGCCCGGGTGCTCTGGTCTCCCAAACGCACACCACTGAATCCAGACCCAACCCCGCCGCAGTCGCTGGGCCGCACCGAGCGCACCCCAATTCCCGAGCCACCGACCACCGCAGACCCACGGCTGCTCCTCGAGCAAAACGAGAGACCTGATGAGGTGCTGAGTGATGGGCTTGACCCTTTGCTGCCACCAATGGAACAGGGACTGCAACCGGATCTACCGCCACCGATCCTGCTGGAACCAGACGCTCACCTTGCTGATCGAACCATGGACGGTGATCTCGAGCCAGCCGTCATCCCCATAGACAGGACAATGCACCCGCATCCCCCCGCGCCGCCTCCGCTGCCACTACCACAACCTTGAATGTCCAAACGCGTTGCCTAAGCGAAACATTGGCCACAATTTACTTTTATAAAATGTAAAAAAATATACCTCTCTAGCAGTGAATTTCGATCCATCACAAGCGGTTGATTGATGCACAACAAGAGCCGTAGATCTTTTCAAGATCGAGATCATCACCGTGGCTTTTGTTAGTCGTGTCTGCCAAACCTCCAAAGGTTCCACCATTGATGCCATTGGACAGGGGCAGTACCGCGTCTGCAACGAACGCTGTGGATGCACGGTGAAGACAGGGCTTTGGGCTGCCTATGAAGCGCTCCGAGAGCTGGAGCAACGCACCGTTCACTGATTCAGACACCAAGCAGTGCCCTTCAAGGCAACCAACACCCGAATGGGACCAAGCCTTGATGAATCGCAATCAGTCACGATCTGCTGGCAGATCAAGCTTCACCGCAGAAACAATCCATTGCAATCGTCGGTTGGAGGTGTCTGAAAGCAGATCGTCTCCGGCGACCAGTACCCCACGGCAGGGAAACGAAGTCCCTGGCGTCGTGCTTCAGCATCCACCGCCGCAACACCCTTGGCCGTTACCAACACGTGCCCAGGCACCTCCACTTGATCAAGAAAATCTTGCTCCGGCATTTCCTTTTGAGGAGCCGCTGCCAAAGGCAGCGAACAAAGGGTGACGGCTGTTGCACAGGCCATGGGGAGCACAGAGCGGAATGACATCAAGTCCGACACAGCGAAATCAGTGCAGAGAGTTCAGTGAAAGCCAATCGGTGAATGCAACTGCTGAGCTTCAACCGAGACTTCATCCTGCCCATGGATAAACGGCTCAACCAAACCATGCCCGTTGCCCTCGCCTCGGGAACGGCCAAGGTGACTTGGTTGATTTCAGACTGATCAACGTTCGCCATCAGCATTAAACCGATGGCTTAGCGCTCAATCTCAAGCCTGCGTTGAAGCGAGGGCCCGCACAACGTCGCCACGGGTCAACACCCCGACAGGGCAACGTTGCGCATCCACCACGATTAAACGCTGGGTGCCTTTCTCATGCAGCATTGAGGCCGCTTTCGGCAACGGGAGGCTGATCGCACAACTGTGACTGTCCCGTCGCATCAGATCACCAACTGTGTTGCCCAGCACCTGATGCACTTGGCGATCCCAATTAAGGGGATTGCGCAGATAGATGACGCTGTCGAGCAACATCACATAAGGGCCGGCGTCCACACCGCTCTCGCGCACCATCAGATCCTGTTCGGTGAGCTCTCCGATCAGGGCGCCCGTGCCGTCGATCACGGGCAAACCGCTGACGTGATGGTCACTGAGCAGCGTGACCGCATCCTGAAGGGGCGTCTCAGCAGTCACCGTCAGCACCGGAGCGGACATCACTTCCCCGACCGTCTGCTGAAGCACCATGGGATCTGAACAACTGAATGCATTCTGAGCCTTGGTCTCTCCCTGGCGACGGTGGGCCGACAGCTTCACCCTGATCCGCGCCGTTCTCGGTGCTCCCCTGCTGTTGCTGCTCTCGTCAGAGCAGTTCGCCCTGGCATGGCTTTTGCTGCTGTTTGGTGCCTTCACTGACTGGGCGGACGGCTGGATGGCGCGTCGTGCCGATGGTGGCAGCAGCTGGGGAGCACGCCTTGACCCTCTGGCCGACAAGTTGATGATCAGCGCACCGCTGATCTGGCTAGCGGCCACTGAACAGCTGCCGGTTTGGTCGGTCTGGCTGCTGTTGGCACGCGAATTGCTGATCTCGGGATGGCGAGCGGGCAGCTCAAGCGGCGCTCCTGCCTCGTGGCTTGGGAAATGGAAAACCACCCTTCAATTTCTCAGCCTGTTCCTGATGCTGTGGCCCAAGAGCTGGGGCTCGGCCCAGTTCACAGAGATCATCCATGCGCTGGGCTGGTGGTTGTTCTGGCCCGGACTGGGACTCGCGCTTTGGTCGGCTTTGGCTTACCTCAAGCCCCAATCAACGCAGCATCAGCGCTGAAATCAGGATCAGCACTGGGGGTCAACGCGTAGTCCCTGCTGTAGCTGTCGGCCATGCACGCTGCTGCATCAAACCTGGGCGTCCAGGCCAGTTCGCGTTCAACCCGAGTGATGTCCGTCAGGAAATGACTCAATCTCAGAGGGAAAGCCTTGCGGGCTTTGGGATCCAGCCCACTGGGGTCAAAGCAGCGAAGATCCAACCTGTCCACGTCACGGCCACAGGCGACAGCCGCCGCGTGGATCAAGCCTCGGAAGGTAATGCCCTGTTTCGAGGAACAGTTGTAGATGCGATTGCAGGCAGCATCCACCTCGAGGCTGCGGGCCATCGCCTCAGCAAGATCCTCAACATGACCGATCTGGGTGATCGTGGTTCCATCGCCAGGCAGAGGGATCGGCCTTTTGTGAACGATCCGATCAAAGAACCATCGCTCCACCGGGTTGTAGTTGCCAGGACCAACGATGTAAGTAGGGCGGAAGCTCGTGAAGGGAACCCCCTCGCGCATCAGCCATGTTTCGGTTTCTCCCTTGCCGGCGTGCCGGCTGTCCGGATCGAGAGGGCTGTCCTCAGTCAGAGGCCAGACATCACTTCCCGAATACACACCCGCTGAGCTGACATACAGAAAACGATGGGCCGGCACACCGGTGCGTTCCAGCACGCGTTGGCTGTCATGCAACGTGCGTCCTGAACTGTCGACGATCACATCGAAATGACGGCCCTTGAGTTGATCGAGAGCTGGATCGTCTCCGCGATCACCGTTCACCGCCTCAACCCCTTCAGGCACAGGCTGCCGACCTCGGGTGAACACGGTGAGCTGGTGCCCTTGATGCAGCAAACGGCTCACCAGAGGCTTCCCAACGAAACGGGTTCCTCCCATCAACAGGATTTGCACGGTCAGCCAATCAGAACGGGGGGTATTGAAGCGTGCTCTCCTCACCCATGCAGGATGGGAAGCAGTCCAACCCCTCGACCATGCAGATCATTCCCGCCATTGACCTGCTGGGAGGTTCCTGCGTTCGATTGCATCAAGGGGACTACGACCAGGTCACCCGTTTCAGTGACGATCCCGTTGCCCAGGCCCTGAGCTGGCAGGCTCAAGGGGCGGAGCGACTTCATCTGGTGGACTTGGATGGGGCCCGCAGTGGAGAGCCGACCAATGATGCGGCGATTCGAGCGATCACAGAAGCTCTCACCATCCCGGTGCAGCTTGGGGGTGGTGTGCGTTCGGCAGAACGCGCTGAAGACCTGCTCCAATGCGGATTGGAGCGCGTCATCCTGGGCACCGTTGCCCTTGAAAAACCCGAATTGGTTGTGGAGCTGGCGGACCGCCATCCCGGTCGGGTGATCGTGGGCATCGATGCCCGACACGGCAAGGTCGCCACCCGGGGTTGGCTGGAAGACAGTGACACCGAAGCCACTGCCTTGGCTGCACGGTTCAGCGAATCGGCAATTGCCGCCATCATCAGCACCGACATCAGCACGGATGGAACGCTGGCAGGCCCCAACCTCACATCGTTGCGGGACATGGCCAAGGCCAGCGCGGTGCCGGTAATTGCCTCGGGAGGCGTTGGCTGCATGGCCGATCTGCTCGCTCTTCTGGCGCTGGAACCGCTAGGCGTGGAGGGTGTGATCGTGGGCCGCGCGCTCTACGACGGCCGTGTGGATCTCAAGGAGGCGTTAATGGCACTAGGCAACGGACGCATTCAGGATCCGCCGGCCGGTGTCATGGCAGATCTGGCCTGAACTCTGAACGTCGTCTTCACTTGACGTCGGTTTAACCTGAAGTCGTTACGACGACTGCCGTGGAGTCGCCAGCCCAGTCACCCCTGATCCAGGGCGCCGGAGGCGAAGGCACCTTGCAGGATGCGTTCGACCGCTGTCGGCACTTGGGCATGCGCCTTAGCCGTCAGCGGCGAATGGTGCTGGATCTCCTCTGGACGGAAGCCAGTCATCTCAGTGCACGCGACATCTTCGAACGACTCAATCAACAAGGGCGAAAAATCGGACATACGTCCGTGTATCAGAACCTCGAGGCACTGCAGACCGCTGGTGTGATCGAGTGCCTCGACCGTGCCAACGGGCGCCTATACGGCTATCGCAGCGATCCCCACAGCCACCTCACCTGCCTGGAGAGTGGCGCGATTGAGGATCTTGATGTTGAGCTTCCAGAGGCGCTGCTGAAGCAGATCGAACGGCGGACCGGTTATCGGATCGAGTCCTACACCCTTCAACTCAACGGACGTCCGAATTTGCCACTGGAGGATCAGGCTTAAGGCCGTTACCTTGCGCGCATAGGCGCAGTTCCAAGTCACCGTGAACGACCAGGTCCGGGAGATTCTTCTGTTCGCTCCCGAGCTCCTCGGTGAATCGCTGGCAGCTGAATTACCCACGGAAAACTGTCCCTGGCAGCTGAAACGATCGGCCGACGAACTCTCAGGCCATCCAGCCCTCGTGATTTGGTGTTTGACCAGTGATCCCACGATGGTGATCGTTCAGCGGGAGATTCTGCAGTTACAGCAACGCTGGGCTCCCGCACCCCTGCTGCTGGTTCTCCCGGCCGACTTCCGTCATGACCCTGCAGAACTCCTCGCTCTGAACTGCGATGGAATTGTTCAGGACCCCGATCTGCAGTCGTTAAGGGAGGCCGTGCAGACGGTGCTCTCAGGAGGACGTGTGCTGCGCTTCCGTGCCGGCTCACCTGATGCACCGAAACAGGATCAGCCTCTCGGTCTAGCGCAGGGACTGTTATTCAGTGGACTGCGGCAGATCGGACACGATCTGCAGGTCATGGAAGCCCTTCTCGATCCGCCCCCTAACGATGTCGTCCTGCAGCTCCTTCTGGAAGGGCGATGCCGGGAGCTGCGTGCAGCCAGAAATCTGTTGTTGTGGCTTTGGGGCCCCTTGCAAATGGGCTTAGCGGATGCCGTCCCCTTGCGCGCCAACAGCGAAACCCTTGACCTCACCCTCAGCGAACGCCAACCGAGCGCCGTTTGGAATGCCATCCAACAGCGCATTGAAGCAGCCATCGGGAATGGGCTGAGCAACAGCACCGGCCAACTGCTCGCCATTGAAGGACTCAACCCCGAACGTCGTCGCGACCTGCTGTTGACGCTGTTGAAGCAGCTGCATGAAGTGCTGCTTCGCCTACGCCACGATGATCTGGCCAGCAACCGGGATTGCAAAGCTCTCAGTGAGCGATGGCAGTCCCTGCAAATCGAAGTGAAGCAACAAGCGCTGCGCAGCGTGGCCGGGAGTTACGTGAGGATTCCTCTTGGTGAGGATCTGGTCCCAGTTGCCGATCAGCTGCTGAAGCGCACGAATCTTGAGCAGATGGATGACGAACTCCCTGACCCCCAGTCGATGCTGGCGTCGTTGGTCCTGGATCAACCCGTCTTGGTGGAGGGCCAGTTGCTGCCCTCCGATGACCCCAGGGCATTGATGCAACTGGAAACTCTGATCAGCAACTGGCTAGTGCGCACCGCTGAAATGATCGGCTCTGAACTGCTTGGGGTCTGTGGCGATTGGCCGGAGCTCCGTCGTTACCTGCTTCAGCAGGATCTGCTCTCCACCAGGGAACTCGAACGGTTGCGCAATCAGCTGAACAGCCAGTCGCGCTGGGAAGACTGGATCGAGCGACCGATCCGACTTTATGAAAGCCGCCGCTTGCTGTTTCAGCTCAAGTTTGGAAGGATTGAACCGCTCTTGCTCACCGAACCACGTGATCAAGAGCTCAGACAGCTGCGTTGGTGGCAGCAGCAGGTGGCATTGCTCGTGGAAGCACGCGACGCCATTGCTCCACAGGTGCAGGCCTTGGTCCGTCGCATCGGCGATCTGATGGTCGTGCTTCTCACCCAGGTCGTCGGCCGCGCCATTGGCCTGATCGGCCGTGGGATTGCCCAGGGCATGGGACGCACCCTTGGGCGCAGTTAAGACACTTTCAATGTCCTGAGACGTTGCACGTCAGAATGCAGCGCTGGTTTCCGGATCCATGATCACGTTCGTGCTGCGTTTCACCGTTGCGGTGCTGTCTTTTTGCCTGATGGTGCTGCCGGTGCAGGCCGCACGCGACACGGACAGCTACGACGGCAACATCTTCGCGCTGTATGCCGGCAATGGATCTCTGGTCCCCCCCGCGATCACGCTGGCCGAATCCCAGGCAGCAGGGCGCACCAGCGTCATCGTTTACTACCTCGATGACAGCAGCACGAGCAAAGCATTCTCCGGCGCGGTCTCAGAACTGCAACGGGTGTGGGGAAACAGCGTTGACCTCTTGCCTTTGACGACCGACGCTTTGCAGGGACGGTCGACCAGCGATCCCAGCGACCCTGCCCATTACTGGAAGGGCACCATTCCTCAGGTGGTTGTGATCGATGGTGCGGGCAAGCTGCACCTCGACGCCGATGGCCAGGTTGCTCTGGAAAGGATCAATGCAGCGGTGAGTGAAGCCACAGGTCTTCCCGCTCCAACACAGGGAAGCATCAGCATGAGTTTCAACGAACTCAACACAGAGGTGATCTCCCGCTGATCCCACCTCAGGGACGCTTTACGCTGCGCGCCATCAAGTTCGGCTGCAAGACAGCGTTGCCATGTGCGTTCTGCCCCTGATCCTTCTGCTCTTAGGACTCAGCGTGCTGTGGATCGAAGCGAGGCACCGACTGAGGCCCTCCTCTCCCCTCACGCTGCACCAGATGGACTGGAGCGTGAGCAAGGCCAGCGGCAACCTTGAACTCTCCGGTTGGTTGGAAATCGCCAACCCGCATCAACGGATGGAGATCTTTGTCCCTGAATTGGAGGTCAAACCGGTGTTGATCGGTAACGACGATCTCAGCGACATCGTGATCAGTACCAGGGTCACGCCCCATCACCCGGACGAAGAAAGTCGACCGGACGGTTACTGGCCCGCTTACATCGTTAAGGGGCACAAGCGCACAAGCGTTCAGGTCAACGTCAGCCTCAGCTGCCGCGATGGCGGCGATGTGTCGAGCCGGGTCGATACCGTCTGGATGGACGTGCACTGGATGAACTATGGCCCGTTCGGCCGTCTGTCTCGCCGCGAAGGTGTGGTGGTTCCTCTGCGTCGGCCTGCAGCGCTGCATCAGGAGAACGCAACCTTCCGTTCCGGCGATGGCTGTTCAGTGCTCCCGCTAAAAACCCATCTGCTCGGACCGCTCGACAACACCATCGATGTGTTGCGTCACTACGCCGGCGAGCTTGTGCAATCCGGAGACATCCTCACCATCGGTGAAACGCCAGTTGCTGTGATCCAAGGGCGTTACACCCATCCATGCATGGTGCACCCCAGCTGGATTGCCAGGCTGCTCTGCCGGGTATTTCACCCCACTAGCAGTCTGGCGACAGCCTGCGGCCTACAAACGCTGATCGATCAGGTGGGACCGACTCGGGTCATCCTGGCCTGGTCGATCGGCCTGGCCCTCAAGCTGATCGGACTCAAAGGCTGGTTTTATCGCCTGGCGGGAGATCAGGCACGCCTGATTGACGACATCACTGGCACCACACCTCCCTATGACCAAACGATCGTGCTCGGTCCGCAGGCTCCCAAGCAGCTCTGCGATGAGGCTGCGGCATCCCTTGGTGTCTCCGTGGCCATCGTTGATGTGAACGACCTGGGCCGCGTGAAGGTGCTGGCCTCCAGCGCAGGCTGTGATGAGGAGCTGTTGGATCGGGCTTTGCGACCGAACCCAGCCGGCAACGCCAATGAGCGCACTCCGCTTGTGTTGGTGCGACCCGCCTGAATCTCAGCGAACGAAAGTCAGCGATACATTGAAAGGGTGGTTGAGAGCTGCCGTGGTGCCGACAGCGGGATACCGACTCCGGGTCGAGTCCCTCAAAACCAGCCATCTGGCGCAACTGCCCAACGCGCAGCCAGCTCCTTACGGACTGAACCCCAACAGTCTGCAGGGTTTGATTGTTCAATCCTGGTTCAGTCGTTTTGATGATTGGTTGCCTGAACCTCTCAATGCCCGTCTCACACGCGCTCTGGCCTTGATTGAATCCGGCGCTGAGTCAGTCGACAGAGTCGAAGCGCTGGCGTTGATGCGATCAGGCAACCGTCGTCAGACCTGCTGGCATCTCGATCTGCTGGCGTTAGCATCCCCGCGTCACTTCAGCCGCCACCAGGGCTTGAGGCTGCTGATCCAAGAAGCCCTCAATGACCAGACCGCTCGCAACCACAGCTGGCTGGTGCGATGCGATTCACAGGACAGGCCACTACTGGATGTGCTGCGGGAGATGGGCTTCCAGCCACTCCGCCGTTCCCGGATCTGGAACCCACCGATCGCTGAGGCCGAGGACGTCGCGGATCCGACCCCAGCGGCCCCGCTGCCTGCAAGTCTCGTCTGGTGCGACCTCACCCGAAACAACGTTCGGCAACTTCTCGCCCTGGAACAGGCCAGCATCAGCCCCCATCACCGGCAGATTCTTGATCGTCATTGGAACGACCTGCTGGATTTGCGCGGAGGAGGCTCCAAGTTGCTAATGGCCGATCGTGATGGGAGCCGCCAGGTCATCGCAGGACTGATTCAACGGCCCTGGGGAATGGATGCTCCCCGACTGGAACTGATGCGTGGCCTGGCATGGGATGAGCGCATTGGAGCAGCCATGCCCACTGCTCTTGAGCATCTCCAACAACAGCGACCGACGCCGTCGTTGCTGGTGGCGGAGGACGATCAGACGCTTGGCGGGGTACTCGACGGCCTGGGTTGGAGGCCTGGCAGCCTCGAGGTCATGTTGGGACGCAGCGTGTGGCGACGGGTGAGCCAACGCAATCTTGGGGGCATTCGCCCGCTGCAATCGATGCTTGGACGTCTTCAGCCCCAACATCCACCCCTACCAACGCCCAGCCTGGCGCCCCGGCGGTGAGCGTGAGCCCAGAACCACGATCCGTTCTGAGCTTGGATGTCGGCCGGAAAAGAATCGGCCTGGCCGGTTGCGATGCCCTGGGACTGACGGTGACGCCAATCGCGGCGCTTCGCCGTGGGGCGTTCGAAGACGATCGAGAACAGATCACCCGACTTTGCAATCAGCGTCGGGTATCAGCCTTGGTGGTCGGGCTTCCACTCGATGACCGGGGCGAACCAACGGTGCAAGCTCGACACTGCAGGCGCTATGGACTGCGACTGGCCCAAACCCTCGCCTTACCGCTGGCATTTGTGAATGAACACAGCAGCAGCTGGGCTGCCGGGGAACGCCACCAGCTGCATGGTGATCGCAGCGGGCGGCTCGACAGTGCTGCTGCAGCCTTGCTGCTGGAACAGTGGTTGGTGGAGGGTCCAGAACCACAACCAATCGAGGCTGCGCCTGTCCAGCGTGGCGAGAAGGATGCTGATGCAGGATCCTGGTCTGAAACCACCCCAGCGCCATGAGCTCCAGCGGACCTGCCTCCAGCGGCGAGGTGCCCACCGTTCTCGTCAAGGACCGCGAAGGGCGCGATCTTCTCTGCTTCCTTGAGCAGCTGATTCCCCTTGACGGCACCGACTACGCATTGCTGACTCCGGTGGATACACCGGTCTGCTTGTTTCGCTTGCGTGATGGGGACGATCCGGAACTGGTCGACAGCATCACCAGCAGCGAACCGATCCTCTCGGTTGCCGATGTGGTGCTGCAGGAGCACGATCTCACCCTCGTGCGATCCGCCGTCACCCTCACTGTGAGCGGCGAACTGGATGAGCCGGATCCTGAAGATCTCGAAGACGAGGATAGTGACGATGAATCGGAAACCTATGAGCTGCTGGTGAGCTTCCTCGTCGACGAGCAGGAGTACGGGCTTTACATCCCTCTGGATCCGTTCTTTGTGGTCGCTCGCATGGACGACGGTTCCGCGGTGTTGGTGGAAGGCGAAGATTTCGATCGGATCCAACCCCGCATCGAAGCCGAACTCGACGATCGTGAGCTGTCTGAGTGATGCACCGTCACTGGCTGCGACCTGACTGGGACCCAGGGCTCACCCTGGCCCACCTACCCCTTGAACCCCTGCTGGGCCGCGGGATCCGGGTGATGCTGCTGGATGTCGATCGCACCTTGCTGCCCGGTCGTGATGTGGAACTTCCCGATGCCATGCAGCGCTGGGTGAATGACGCCTCACGGCACCTGCACCTTCACCTGATCAGCAACAACCCATCGCGAGCAAGGGTTCAGGCCGTTGCGCAACAGATGAAGGTGTCCTTCACCTGCGCGGCATCCAAACCGCGTCGCGGGGCGATTGTTCAGGTCATGAACCAGCTGTCTCATCCGCCGGCGCAGATCGCCATGGTGGGTGATCGTGTGCTGACGGACGTTCTGGTCGGCAACCGTCTTGGTCTCTACACCGTGCTGGTGCGACCACCACAACTGGATGGCTCACCCTGCAGCAACGACCGCGTGCAGCAGTTCGAGCGTCGCCTCGCCCGTTGGCTCGGTGCAGGAGGCCGATGACGCTCCGAGTCGTGAAAATTGGCACCAGCTTGCTGCGAGAGCGCCCTGGCGCGTCCACGGCTGAAGCGATTTCCACGCTTTCAGCCAGCCTGGCTGAATGCATCTCCGCGGGAGACCGCCTTGTGCTCGTCTCATCCGGGGCCGTCGGTTTGGGGTGCCAACGGCTTGGCATGGAGCGTCGCCCCTTGAACTTGACGGGTCTTCAGGCTGCAGCTGCGATCGGCCAGGGTTATCTGATGAGTCTTTATGAGGAGGCTCTCGCCCGCCATTCGATTCCGGTGGCCCAAGTGTTGCTGACCCGGGCTGATTTGGCAGACCGACGCCGCTATCGAAGTGCCTCGGCAACGCTCCATCAGCTACTCGAATGGGGTGTTCTCCCCATCGTCAATGAGAACGACACAGTGTCATCCGTGGAACTGCGGTTCGGCGACAACGACACCCTCTCAGCGCTGGTTGCAGCAGCGATTGGAGCCGATGATCTGATCCTCTTAACCGATGTGGCCAGTCTCTATTCAGCTGATCCGCGCAACGATGCGGATGCCCAACCGATCACCGACGTGATCCACCCATCCCAGATCGATGCGCTTGAAAAGGGCGCCGGAGATGGCGGCCAGTGGGGAACCGGTGGCATGACCACCAAACTGGCTGCGGCCCGGATCGCCACAGCCAGTGGCATCACTGTTCGCCTGGGTGATGGCCGGCAACCCGATGCGCTGCAAGCGATGCTGCGGGGTGGACGTGGAGGAACCGTGTTTCACCCACATCCGCAGCCACTTGGCAACCGCAAAAGTTGGTTGGCCCACGCCCTTCGACCCAGTGGTGTGCTGACCCTTGATGACGGTGCATGCCGTGCACTAACGGAGAAAGGTGCATCGCTGCTCTTGGTAGGCATCTCAGACCTGGAAGGGGAGTTCGATGCCAACCAGGCCGTGCGTCTCGTCAATGCCGCTGGCGAGGAGGTAGCCCGGGGGCTCAGCTCCATGGACAGCGCGAAGATCAGGGATCAGCTGGCCAAGGCAACCAGCGACGCCAGCCACCAAGGCGGCGCCCCTGTGGTGGTTCATCGCGACGCGATGGTGCTAATGACGCCTACGATCCGCCCGTCAGCGTCTTGATTCCATGCGCTTCAGCCAGTTGGTCGCCACCCTCAAGCAGGGCGAAGCTGGGGTTCTGGATGCCGCTACCGGTCATGACCCGGAGCTGCGCGGTGCCGCATCACTCGACCGCGCCCAAGCCGATCAGCTCAGCTTCCTGGAGCAGGGGAATGCCCTGATCAGCAGCCTGGAGACCAGTGCCGTCGGAGCGGTTCTGATTCCCGACCAAGCGGATCTGAAGTCGTTAGCTGAACAACGCGGTCTGGCCTGGGTGGTTTGCCGTGACCCCCGACTGGCTTTCGCAGAATCTCTCGAACAACTGCATCCCCATCCGACACCAGCTTCTGGAATTCACCCCAGCGCTGTGATCGCCGATCGCGTGCAGCTTGGCGCCGGAGTGAGCATCGCCGCCCATGTCTGCATCGGCGACGACACGCGCATCGGATCCCGCACCGTCATTCACCCGGGCGTGGTGATCTACGGGGATGTGGAGATTGGACACGGTTGCGAACTTCACGCCAATGCTGTTCTGCATCCCGGCAGCCGCGTCGGCGATCACTGTGTGGTCCATTCCAATGCCGTGGTCGGGTCTGAGGGCTTCGGCTTTGTGCCAACGGCCAAGGGATGGCGAAAGATGCCGCAAACGGGGCTGGTGGTGCTGGAAGACGGCGTTGAAGTGGGATGTGGCAGCACCATTGACCGTCCTTCGGTCGGCGAGACACGCATCGGTGCCGGCACCAAGATCGACAATCTGGTGCAAATCGGACATGGCGTTGAAACCGGTCGCGGCTGTGCCCTGGCCTCCCAGGTGGGCATCGCCGGTGGTGCCCAGCTGGGGAACGGCGTGATCCTGGCCGGCCAGGTGGGGGTTGCCAACCGCGCCCGCATTGGCGACCGCGCCATCGCCAGCTCCAAGAGCGGCATCCATGGCGAAGTGGCTGCAGGAGAAGTGGTCAGCGGCTATCCAGCCATTCCCAATCGTCTTTGGCTGCGCTGTTCAGCAGCGTTCGCCAAACTTCCCGATCTAAATAAACAACTGCGGGAACTCAGGAGGGAGATCAGCGCCTTGAAGAGCGAGGCCCAACCGCCTCAGTAACCTCGCAGGCTGCACCTGCATTTCTGAGATTCCATGCGTCAGCATCGCGTCGTCCTCCTGCCTGGTGACGGCATCGGACCGGAAATCACAGCGGTGGCCCGCCGACTTCTGGATGCGGTGAGCCAGCGCCACGGATTCACCCTCAGCTTTGTGGAGCATCCGATGGGGGGTGCAGCGATTGATGCCACCGGGGAGCCACTTCCTGACAGCACACTGGCCGCCTGCCGCGCGGCAGACGCTGTGCTCCTGGCGGCCATTGGCAGCCCACGGTTTGACACTCTCCCCAGAGAGAAACGTCCGGAAAGCGGACTGCTGGCCCTGCGAGCGGGCATGGAACTGTTTGCCAATCTGCGGCCGGTAAAAATCGTTCCCGCCTTGATCGATGCCAGCACGCTGCGCCCGGAGGTGATCGAGGGCGTGGATCTGATGGTGGTGCGTGAATTGACCGGTGGGATCTACTTCGGACAGCCGAAAGGTCGGGTTGAAGCCGATGGGGAAGAGCGCGGTTTCAACACGATGACCTACGCGAGCTCCGAAGTGGATCGCATCGCCAAAGTGGCCTTTGACCTGGCCAAGGAACGACGGGGGCAGCTGTGTTCGGTTGACAAGGCCAATGTGCTGGATGTGAGCCAGTTGTGGCGTGATCGAGTCAACAGGATGGCCCCGCAATACAACGATGTGAACGTCAGCCATATGTATGTCGACAACGCGGCCATGCAGCTGGTGCGCGCTCCACGTCAGTTCGATGTTCTGCTCACAGGCAATCTCTTCGGCGACATCCTGAGCGACGAGGCGGCCATGCTCACGGGCTCCATCGGCATGTTGCCGTCTGCGTCCCTCGGCTCCGATGGTCCTGGATTGTTCGAACCGGTGCACGGCTCTGCCCCAGACATCGCGGGTCAAGACAAAGCCAACCCAATGGCCATGGTGCTGTCTGCAGCCATGATGCTGCGCATCGGCCTGAAGGAGGCCGAGGCAGCCACTGCCCTTGAACAGGCCGTCGACCAAGTGCTGGCCTCGGGCTTCCGGACCGGAGACCTGATGGCGGATGGATGCACCGCGCTTGGCTGCGCAGCCATGGGTGAAGCACTGGTCAAGGCTCTGGGCTCGTAACAGCCATTACAGACGCCGGCCCCACGCCAGGTGAAGCGGGCCGGCGACCTGGCAAACTCGCCTGGTGCCGTCTCTCTGCGTCGATGTCGAAACGCCATCCAGTTGTCGCCGTTACTGGTTCTTCCGGCGCCGGTACCAGCACCGTGAAACGGGCTTTCGAGCACATCTTCGCTCGCGAGAACATCACGCCCGCGGTGGTCGAAGGCGACAGCTACCACCGCTTCGAGCGGATGGCCATGAAAGAAGCCATGGCTGACGCTCTTGCCAAAGGTGAAAACTTCTCCCATTTCGGACCCGAGGCGAACCTCTTCGACAAGCTCGAGGAGCTGTTCCGCATCTATGGCGAGACTGGTGGTGGGCAAAAACGTTATTACCTGCACAGCGTTGAAGAGGCTGCTGAGCACAACGCACGTTTGGGTGTGAATCTCGAGCCCGGCCAATTCACCCCTTGGGAAGAGATCCCCAGCGGCACCGATGTGCTGTTCTACGAAGGGCTGCATGGCGGTGTGAAGGGCGATGGCTACGACGTGGCAGCCCTCGCCGACTTGCTGGTGGGTGTGGTGCCCATCACCAACCTCGAATGGATTCAGAAGATCCATCGCGACAACGCTGAACGTGGCTACTCAGCGGAAGCGATCGTGGACACGATCCTGCGTCGCATGCCGGATTACATCAACCACATCTGCCCGCAGTTCAGTCAGACCGACATCAACTTCCAGCGGGTGCCCACGGTGGACACCTCCAATCCCTTCATCTGCAGGAACATCCCATCTCCTGACGAGAGCTTCGTGATCATCCACTTCCGCAAGGGAGCACGCGAAAAGTGGGGAATTGATTTCAACTATCTGCTGAGCATGATTCACGACTCCTTTATGTCTAGCCCCACCAGCATCGTTGTGAATGGCGGAAAGATGGGCTTCGCCATGGAACTGATCCTCACTCCGATTATTCACCGCATGATCGAAGAGAAAAACAAGTTGGCTTGATCAACAGGCCTGATCACAAACGGAAAACGGATCTATCGTGGGCTCATCTGATCATTCAGGTGGGCCTATTTCTTTGTCACCACCCTCCTTCGTGATTGCGGGAGCCGGCGGCAACGCCAGCCTTACCCCACGCTGGGATCGGGTGGATAGCCGCAAACTGATTGCACTGGCCCGAAAAATTTATTTTCAACATCTCAGTGAATCGGGCCACTCCATCGACCCCTGCGGCGTCGTGGTTAACATTCATCTCAGCGATGGCCGCGTGGTGTTTGAGGCACCCACCCTGCTTCCCGATGAACAGTTCATCAGTGCCGATCTGATCGGACGTCGCCTGAGGCGCCCCCGACAACTGAAGGACCGGCTGCGGGGAGCTGGCATGTGAACGCAACGCTTGTGCTGACCCTGCTTCTGGGCGGTGCCTGTGTGGGGAGCTTCATCAATGTGGTCGTCTGGCGTTTGCCCCGAGAGGAATCGGTGGTGTGGCCCGGCAGTCACTGCCCCCACTGCGGCCATCACGTTCGCTGGCACGACAATCTGCCGGTTCTGGGATGGATGATTCTGCGAGGACGCTGCCGCGATTGCCATCAGCCCATTGCCGTCCGTTACCCGCTAGTCGAGGCACTCACTGCGGGCGTCTGGCTGAGCGCCGGCTGGGCCATTGGCCTGGATGCACCCAGTGCAGGGGGACTCTCAGCGATCTTGAGCCTGGGCACCGGCGTGGTGCTGGCGAGCCTGCTGTTGCCTCTGGTGCTCATCGATATCGATCACCTCTGGCTGCCGGAACCGCTTTGCCGCACTGGCGTGATTCTCGGCTGGCTGGCCACGGCGTTGATGGTGGCGTCCACTGCACTGCCCACATCCACTCTGCTCCATCACCTGATCGCAGCAGCGGCAGGCTTGGTCATTCTTGAATCCCTGAGTGCCCTGGCTGAGCGCCTGGTTGGCCAACCGGCCCTGGGGCTTGGTGACGCCAAGCTTGCCGCAATGGCTGGGGCTTGGCTTGGCCTTGCAGGGCTTGGCATGGCCATGGGCATTGCCGTGATGACGGGCGCGCTGTTTGGCAGCATCGGGCGAATCAGCGGTCGCTTGAAGCCGAAACAGCCTTTTCCTTTTGGACCGTTCATCGCTTTAGGCATCTGGTTGGTCTGGCTGACGGGTCCTCAATGGTGGTGGCAACACTGGCTCAACTTTCTTTCGGTCTGACGACGTTCCAGTTCTGATTGCCAATCATCCGAACCAAGCCTTGGTTTTGTGCTGTTGGATACCACTTGCCGCAAGACCCGTAAGATGAAGTGAGGTTCTTGCCTTCCACTGGGCTGGATCGATCTTCCGACCATGAACAGGTGGACGCTGGCCAAGACCTCCTGCGATCACTGAGTTCGCAGTCCACGCGTGAGGAGTGAAAGGCCTTGAGTCTGTTCGACTGGTTCGCTGACCGCCGCAAAGGTCAGTCCGTGGTCAAGGTCAACCAAGAACCGGAAGACGGCGACGGGCTGTGGAGCAAATGTCCTGAATGCGGTCAGGTGGTGTACCGCAAGGATCTGTTGGCAAATGCCAGCGTGTGCAGCAACTGCGGCCACCACCACCGCATTTTCAGTGCGGAACGCATTGCGGTGATTGCCGATGAAGGCAGTTTCGAACCCCTGGATGAAGGCCTCTCCCCCACTGACCCACTGGGCTTCAAGGACCGCCGTGCCTACGCCGACCGTCTCAGAGAAACACAAGCCGGAACGGGGTTGCGCGATGGTGTGATCACTGGCTTGTGCCGGGTCAATGACATTCCCATGGCTCTGGCGGTAATGGATTTCCGCTTCATGGGCGGATCCATGGGGTCGGTCGTGGGCGAGAAGATCACACGCTTGATCGAGGCCGCCACTGCCAAACGTCTCCCGCTGATGATCGTGTGTGCCTCCGGTGGAGCCCGCATGCAGGAAGGCATGCTCAGCCTGATGCAGATGGCGAAGATTTCAGGAGCTCTTGAACGTCATCGTGAAGCCGGCGTTCTTTACATGCCTCTGCTGACTCATCCCACCACTGGTGGCGTGACCGCCAGTTTCGCCATGCTCGGCGATCTCATCTTGGCCGAACCAAAGGCCTTGATTGGTTTCGCAGGCCGCCGGGTGATCGAGCAAACGCTGCGGGAGAAGCTGCCTGACAATTTTCAGACAGCTGAGTATCTCCAGGAGCATGGATTCGTCGACACGATTGTTCCGCGAACACAGCTGAAAACCACCCTGACCTCGTTGCTCAAGCTCCACGGTTGTCGACCTGCCGTGACCGCTCAGCCGTGATCGATCCCGTGCTCCATCCACTCCGTCGCCTGTTGCTCTGGGCGCTGATTCCCCTGCTGCTCACCATTCAGGCGTCGCCGGCTCTGGCAGGCCCAGTGGATTGGCGAGAAGTTCCCTCCACCAGCGACGGACAGCAATGGTGGGATGCGGGAAGCGTGCGACGCACCCGCGATGACACTCTCAGCGTTCTGAGTCGCTACAGCCTCCGCACCGAGGACGACTCACCTGCTCTTGGCACCCTCGTGGTGATGGAGATCGACTGCGATCAAACGCTCTATCGCGACATCCAAAAAAATGGTCTGCCCCGGTTTCGCGCTGAGTGGGAAGCACCCGCCAATGATGATCTGATCAGCGAAGTGATCCAGGCGGTCTGCAGCTCCGGCCTGGCCTGACCCGCACGTCCACGACACAGCACCCACGTTCACCATGCCTCTCAGCCCGTCATCCAGCGCTCCCATCGGGGTGGCGATCGCCGGGCTTGGCTTCGGCGAAGCCGTTCACCTGCCCGCACTGGCCGCCAATCCCGCTCTTGAAGCCGTGGCCCTGTGGCATCCACGCCAGGAACGCCTGGATGCAGCCTGTGCCAGTTCAGGACTCAAGGGTCACACCGACTGGGATGCGCTACTGGCGGATCCAGCCGTTGACGCGGTGATCATCGCCACACCACCGCAGCCACGTCATCCGCTGGCTCTGCAAGCCCTGCAAGCGGGAAAGCACCTGCTGCTGGAGAAGCCTGTGGCGCTGAATGCTCAACAGGTGGCGGAGCTTCAACGGGAAGCAATCCAGCGCCGATTGAGCGTTGCCGTCGATTTCGAATATCGCGCGGTCCCCCTTTTCCAACAGGCGGCACGCCTGCTTCAGAACGGAGCGGTGGGAACACCGTGGTTGGTAAAGATGGATTGGCTGATGAGCAGCCGAGCCAATCCCAATCGCGCCTGGAGCTGGTACTCCCAGGCTGATCAGGGTGGTGGCGTGATCGGAGCCCTGGGCACCCATGCCTTCGACACCCTGGCTTGGTTGGTCGGACCGGTTCAACAGCTACAGACCATCACGCGCACAGCCATCGCTGAGCGACCGGATGCCCAAGGCCACCTGCGACCCGTCGATGCCGATGACATTGCACTGATCAATGCCGAACTGGCCACCCATCAGGGCGGAACGGTGGCGGCCCAGATTGCCTTGGCATCCGTGGCACGCAATGGTCGTGGTTGCTGGCTCGAGATCTATGGATCCGAGGGAACTCTCGTGCTCGGCAGTGACAACCAGAAGGATTACGTCCACGGTTTCTCGCTCACCCTGCATCGCGACGGCGAATCGACACGCAGCATCCAGGCTGATGAAGATCTCCGTTTTGCCACGACATGGAGCGACGGACGCATCGCTCCTGTCTCCCGACTGCAGGGCTGGTGGGCGGAAAGCATCGCTGGCGGCACGCCGATGGTTCCGGGCCTGGCCGAAGGCCTTAGCAGCCAGCAGGCCTGTGATCAAGCCCTGAAGGTATCAACAGCCACGCGCTGAAGTGCCATTCAAGCAGCGAGGAGCAAAACAAAGCTCTTGAATCGATCCTGACTGGACTCGTGTCATGAGAAAGATTGTCGCCTCACTGACTGCACTGTTTGTTGCGACGGCCTGCTCTTCAACTGCAACGGAGGATGAGACCCAGCTCCCATCGGGTGAGTCAGTCAGCGTGGCGATGTCTGAGGGTGAGCGCCGAAATGCTGAATTCCTTGATCGACTGTCGAGCGATCAACTACTCAACGAGTTGAAACGAGGTGGTTATGTGATTTACTTCCGCCACGCCACTACTCAAAGGGATTATGCCGACCAGGCAGATCCCAGCCTTGACTTGAACGACTGCTCAACACAACGCAAGCTCAGCATTGAGGGGATTGAAGAGGCACAAACCATTGGCCTAGCGTTTGCCAAGAAAGAGATTCCAGTTGGAACTGTCATTACAAGCCAGTACTGCCGAGCCTGGAAAACGGCGAACTTGGCCTTTGGACGCGTTGACAAAAAAGATGATCGATTGAATTTTCTTCCTTTTGAGAACTACAACGATCAACAAGTGTTGTTAATGAAAACAAGGGTGATGCCGCTGCTCAGCGACTTGCCAGCGGATGACTTCAACACTGTGATCGTCGGTCACGATGATCTTTTTGAAGCTGCCACAGGCATCTACCCAGAACCTCAAGGCATCGCTTACGTCTTAAAACCCGATGGGAAAGGTTCGTTCACACTGGTGTCAAACATGCTCCCCAAGGAATGGAATGAACTCTGAAGTGTCCTACAGGTCTCTTGGGAAGCCGACAAAGAGACAAGCCAACGAAAAAATGTTGCATCTACATCGCTACAAATCGCACATTGATCCGTAAACAGCCCAACCAATGAACCCAAAGAAGCAAGGAGAATTCTGTCCTAACGCGTCAATTGAATGGCACTGTCCGATTACACCTCTGAGCTGATTTCCACGGCCAATTCTCTCGCATCTCCTGGCAAAGGAATACTTGCTGTTGATGAATCCACGAAAACAATCGGCAAGCGACTCGGTTCTATTGGTGTTGAGAACACTGAAGCCAATCGACAGGCCTATCGGGGGATGCTGTTCACCGCACCCGGCCTAGGAGAGTTCATCAGTGGCGCCATTTTGTTTGAGGAAACACTCTTCCAGAACCATCTCGATGGCGACTCGATGGTCAGCAAACTTGGCAGGCTCGGCATCATTCCCGGCATCAAAGTTGATAAAGGACTAAGACCCCTCGCTGGTGCTGGAGCTGTAGAGACACTCTGCACTGGACTTGATGGGCTCATTGAGCGCGCTGCCGACTACTACGCACAGGGGGCGCGTTTTGCCAAATGGCGTGCGGTACTCCAGATCACCTCTGACGGAGGGCCGACAGCCCTGGCGGTGAGAGAAAACGCCTGGGGTCTAGCCCGTTACGCCCGATCAGTTCAGGAATCAGGACTGGTTCCGATCGTGGAGCCCGAGATCCTGATGGACGGAAACCACAGCATCGAGACCACTGCATGCATTCAGGAACATGTGATTCAAGAGGTGTACAACGCCTGTCAGGCCAACGGGGTTCTGCTGGAGGGAACACTGCTGAAGCCATCGATGACGGTTCCAGGAGCCGACTGCAGTACACAGAGCGATCCGGCCCAGGTCGCTGCCATGACGGTACGCACACTGGAACGCAGTGTTCCCGCCAGTGTTCCAGGCATCGTCTTCCTCTCTGGCGGACTCAGCGAAGAAGCAGCTTCGGTGTATCTGAACCAAATGAACACCATCGAGCGCAAAGCCAAGTGGAATCTTGGCTTCTCCTATGGCCGTGCCCTTCAGCACTCATGCTTGAAGGGGTGGGGAGGTACCAATATTGAAGCGGGTCAAAAGGCGCTGCTTGCTCGCGCTCAAGCGAACTCTGAGGCATCACTGGGCCGATACGTCCCTGGCTCTCAACCATCGTCCGACGAGCAGCTTTTTGTAAGCGGCTACACCTATTAACCAGCTTTCAAAAGCTGCCTCGTGCTTTAAGGCGTTGTTTAACGTGACATATTGAGCAACTCACAGGTAAAGTCCCAGCTCTACGGACCTTGAGTCCGCTAGGGCCCTCTTTTGGACTTTTTCTATGGCGCTCGTTCCGCTTCGGCTTCTGCTTGATCACGCCGCCGAAAACGGCTACGGCATCCCTGCGTTCAACGTGAACAACCTCGAGCAGGTGCAGGCGATCATGGAAGCGGCTGATGAGACCGACAGCCCCGTGATCCTGCAGGCGTCCCGCGGTGCTCGCAGCTACGCCGGTGAAATCTTCCTGCGTCACCTGATCCTGGCCGCAACCGAGACCTATCCCCACATCCCCGTGGTGATGCACCAGGACCACGGCAACGCTCCTGACACTTGCTATTCCGCTGCTATCAACGGCTTCACCTCCGTGATGATGGATGGCTCCCTCGAAGCTGACGCCAAGACGCCCGCCAGCTACGAGTACAACGTCAACGTCACCAAGCAGGTTGTGGACTTCGCTCACTCCGTGGGTGTGAGCGTTGAAGGTGAGCTGGGTTGCCTGGGTTCCCTGGAGACCGGCAAGGGTGAGGCTGAGGACGGCCACGGTTTCGAAGGTGAGCTGTCCAAGGACATGCTGCTGACTGACCCCGCTGAGGCTGCTGATTTCGTCGCCAAGACCAAGTGCGACGCCCTGGCCATCGCCATCGGCACCAGCCATGGCGCTTACAAGTTCACTCGCAAGCCCACCGGTGAAGTGCTGGCCATCAGCCGTATCGCTGAAATTCACAAGGCCATCCCCAACACACACCTGGTGATGCATGGCTCCTCCTCCGTTCCCCAGGAATGGCTGGAGATGATCAACAAGCACGGTGGTGCCATCCCCGAAACCTACGGCGTTCCCGTCGAAGAGATTCAGGAAGGCATCCGCAACGGAGTGCGCAAAGTGAACATCGACACCGACAACCGTCTGGCCTTTACCGCCGCTGTGCGCGAAGCAGCCATGGCTGATCCTGCCAACTTCGACCCTCGCCACTTCAACAAGCCGGCGCGGAAATACATGAAGCAGGTCTGCCTCGACCGCTATCAGCAGTTCTGGGCCGCTGGCAATGCCAGCAAGATTCAACAGCAGAGCATCACTTACTACGCCGGCCTCTACGCCAAGGGTGCACTGGATCCCAAGGCTGCTGTTGCTGCCTGATTACCAGGACCCAACAAGTGATTCATATGGGGGCCCTAAGGGGCCCCTTTTTGATGCGTGGTTTCTGGTCACACCACGTCTTGGTCAAACCGTGATGCGACGGTGCACACGATTGTTCGCTCGCGTCGATTCAGGCTCAATCACCTGCTGCGAATGATCCACGATCACCACAAGATCATGCTCACCGGCCTCAAGGCCAAGCGGCATTGTGAAACGCTCCTCACCTCCAGCGTCTAACCATGGAACGCGCAGAAAGCGATGATCGCTGTAGCGATCATCAACCACCACCACAACCCCAATATCACTGACATCAAGTTCGCCTTCGTTGCAGACGCTGAACCGCAGTGTTTGGCCATCCACCTCAACACCACGCACACAGAGATCACTGCTCAGCAACCTGATTGAGGTCAAGGGATAGAGCACAAGTCGCTCCAGTCGGCGCAAATGACTGGAAGGATGTTCATGGTGAAGATGCCCACCGTGGCGCAAATCTGTGCTGCAACCATGGATGTGCAGAAACGCTCCTGCCTGTGGCACCGTCACGCGGCCCAACTCAGGTTCGCAGTCAAAGAATCCACAACAGTCCCACTGCAGTGAGCGGCCGAGAAAACGCACGGGATCGCCAGGATTTCCAGGATCCTCTGGGGCCAGCCGATAGTGCTGAAGCAAGTCGTAGATGCTGGTGGATGCCAGTCCATCGCCCGACTCGCTGCTGGCCCATTGACGGTTGCGCCGCTGCTGACCCATGCAGAGCTTGGACGCCACGGTGATGACCAGTTCGTCCCAGGTTGTGAGAGCGCGAGCGCCATAAATGGCAGCCTCTTCAAGCGCACCGGACTGACGCCCAACACGAATCGCATCAGCGACCAGCGCCTGGAGCGGTGCATCCTTGCTGCAGGTCAGTGCGCTGAGGTCCACCGGACGCTGCAGTGAGCTGGCATCCCGAGTGAAACAGACATAAGGGAAATTGGAACTGCCATCCCCATCGCGGACCGCACGCAGACCACCATTGAAGGCTTCGCATTTCCAGATGGTGGTGCGTTGACCGTCGAGAGAGGGCAGGAAGGTCAACTCACCGTTATCCAGGCTGCTGGTGGTTCCCAGACCCAGAACATCCCCCTGTAGAGGAATGCGGGAGAAGGCGAAATGCTCTTGCACATCACCCTGGATCAGATCAGTCACGGTGTTGGCGATGGTCAGATCCGGCATGGAACGACACCTTCACGTCATCAGCTTTCATCGTGAGCAACAACCACGAAGGATGCAATCGGAGACTTCTATGGGGATCCAGGCGGTTGCTTCCCAACAGACAACAGAACCGGGAATCAGCACTATTAGGCGCCTCAATCAACACAGAAGAATCTGTATTCACCCTTACAAAACAGAAGCCCTAACAACTCTCTAGCAATGTTGCGAGGACAACAAGCTACAGCTCCCCGAGCAATGCCCTCACCCCTTAACACAGTTGAAGGCTATCTAAAGGCATTAAGCACTTTTGAGGTTGATGAAGTCTCAGACAACCTCTTCATCAACTTTCCAACACCACCTTACCTCTACCCTGAGTCGTTTCCGCTTGGATGGGTCGGAAGCAGCCATAATTTACATCAATTACTAGTCTTAAATCAGCGCTATCAAGATGATGTCAAGACCATCTCAAAAGGGAAGGTTCAAATATCCGACCAATCTTATGCCGGGCTCTTCAGGAATATCGGATTTTCCGCTGGTGCGAATCCAGTAGATTTTCAAGGCTCCTTTTACGTTTATGATCGAAAGAGCACTAAAAATAGCAGCCCGACAACAAACGAAGGGATCGAATTATCTTACGCAGCCAACATACAACTACCAACGCTCCAAGGATTTAACCAATTCTTCTCAAGAGACCTAATTCGCTACGGAGGTTTTCTTCCGAGTGAAATTGCAAGCTATCAACAACAACTTGATGCAATATGGTCATCCATGCAAGATGACGTCTTTTCGGATTCCTGGCGCCGAGGAAACACGCTATCGATGTATCTGGAATACCTGGGCGTCCAACCAAAGCTTGCATTGACCTATGAGACTGCCAACGCCGTGGCAGGCAACCCAGTAACAGGAGACGGTGGGATCGGTAGCCCCGACTTTTTTGTTGACAATGAAAAAGCAAACAGCTTTGCACAATTAATCAACCCAGGCGACCCAGACGACACCTTTGTTGAAGGTGGCGAAAAACTCTATGAATGGTGGGTATGCCTGTCTAAAGCGTATGGAGATCTGATTTTCAGTGGCAACCAGGTCAGGCCACCCACAGATTTCTTCCAAACAACACCGAAGAATGACCAAGACATTCGCGACTGCATTGGCATCAACAAAACCACCAATGAACCCTACACCTTCAGCGAACTGATTCAAGACCTACTAGAAACCCAGAAAAATGATCCAAAAGCTAACTATCGTGGATTCGGTAAAATTGAAGACGTTCTTGCGGCAACGCTGAGATTTCACTATCAATTTAATTATCAAGCATCTACACTCAATACACAAAATTCACTGCCATATGCCAATGCGGCCAATCCATTTTTGATCGGCAGTTTTGAGCAATTGAATTCACAAGACTGGGGTGATCAAACAACAGCACCCGTCAGCTGGAAAAGCACCTTTGGAGACACATGGTTCGATACCTTCTCAGGCAACGAAGCGTGGGTGAACAACCTCAAATTGGATTCATTAACAACGGGCGAAATCAGTGCACCACAGAATCAAGATAAGAAAGCACAGGATGCTCAGAAAAAATTATATAATACGCTCTCCGAAGATGGGTGGTTTTCTCTGAATGCAGAGACGTACAAAGCAGTCACTGAGGGAACCAATGGTGACACGAAGTACGGCTATGAAACCATCTTTTATTTCGATGCAAACTCATCGCCAGCTTCCCAGGCTGTAGTGTTCGATCGAGACACAAATAGTAGCGATACACTTACTGCAAAATACCTGGATCAAAGCAGTTTCAATATCAATCCCAAGACAAAGCTGAAAGACGGAACACGCATTAAAGATCTCGGAGGATTGGTCAATTCAGATGGTGTGCTCCCTGACAGCTTCAGAAGCTATATCTCACTGAGCGGGGGTGTGGATCGCGTCACTGGATCCAGTTATGCGGATGTCATTGTTGGCACCACTGTCGATGACCATGGGAACGTAACGCCGGGTAGTTTGAATGCGATTGCAGGGGCTGGGGCTGATGTTGTAGCACCGGGTCGCGGCAGTGGGAGCATCCAATTGGGACTTGGCCGTGACAAACTCGTAATTGATGAGCACGACACGTTGGGACGCACCACTCTGTTCGACTTCACATTTGGTGAAGACGAGTTAGTGATTCATCCCAATCTCTCTCTTGCGGTTAGCGTGAATAACAACTCCTTACTTTATGTGTTCACACCCGGCACTAATCAAGGAGACGATCTGAAAACTCTTCACTTAACCCAAGCCAGCAGCGGTGCCGATGGTGCTGGCTGGACTGAGTATTTCAATCACTTTGCTGATCAATCCCTGGTCGATGCTCTGACCGAACAACCGCCCGGATTGATTTGAAGCCACCGCATCAATAATAACAACTGCTGTCCAGCAGAATATGTTGCATGCCAGGGGACGTTCCCCTGGCTTTCCTATGACCGATCACAAGATCGCCCATCGAGTCTGATAAGCAACCAAGAACAGCACATTAACTCAGAAATCGAAAAGCGATCGTTCAATCGACTGATCAATTTCACCGATGCTGTGAGCGCAATTGCCGTTACACTGCAGCTGTTACCGCTGGTTAACATCAAAGCGATTGAAGGAGAGTCGATCTGGCAATTATTAGGGAACAATGCCTCGCGAGTTCTTTCTTTTTGCTGCAGCTCCTTGATCGTGTCTTTTTTTGGCTGAAACACAATCAGATCTTCAATGTAATGAGGACCTTTGATGGGCCAATTTTCTGGCTGAACACAATCTGGATGGCCTTGATTGTTTCTTCCTTGGCCCACAGCGCTTTACGGATCAGTCACAAATCAACCATCTGCTTCGAGCCCAGGAGCAGGATTGCTGTATTGGTGGACCATCGCAGCAATCTCCGCGATTGGCTGGATGATCACTCATCATGCCTGGTCACATCCTGAACTGCTCGAACAGTCAATCATCGACGATCAGCAGTGATTGAAAAAACCGAACAACTACCGAAGACTGAGTTTTGTTGTTGTTTTTTTCCTGATGGATTGCGCCGCCGAGCTGATTCCGCCGGGGATTCCATATCTCAGCTTTGCGATCATTCCACTCAGCATTCTGAGTAACAAGGCAACCGTCATCGCTCTGCTTGATCATCACGATAATTGCCCAGTCTGAGCATTCAGCCATGACGGCCTACCCAGGGGAAGCGAGAAATTAGGCAGGCCGTGACCAAGGGGAAGATCCACCACAAGGGGAACATCCAGATCAGAAAGACGTTCCTCAAGAATCTCCGCCATCGAAAAATCTCCAGGGAGAATGTCATCCTCTTTCCAGCTGAAGCGACCGCAGCCCACACCAGCCACACCCTCCAACAGTCCCGCAGCGCGCCACTGAGTGAGCATGCGGTCGATCCGGTAGGGAGCTTCACCGACATCTTCCAAAATCACGATGGCTCCTGCTAACGACGGGAACCAAGGCGTACCAATCAGGTGTGTTGCCACTGTGAGGTTGGTCACAACCAGAGGACCATGCGCTAGTCCTCCGCAGACACCACGTCCCTGAAGCGGCTCAACAGAGCGCCCCTTGAGCAGTTCCACTGTGCGTTGCCATTGATCATCCGGTCCCCAGTACGCCCCATGCACCGCCCCTTGGAGTCCCGCTTGCCATTGCGCAAGAAGCAGCGCACTGCTGTCTGAAAAACCAAGGGCCCATAGGGGACGGTCCGGAAATTTCAGGCCCGCCTCAAGCACCCGAGCGGCTCCCCAGCCACCACCCACATAAATCACACCATCCAAACTTGGATCTCTCCACGCCGATGCAATCGAATCACGACGCTGAGCATCCGTCGCTGAAAACCATTGCCACTGGCCCCTCACCGCATCGGGCAACTCCAGCACCCAACCCTCCTGCTCACAACGCTGCACAAGAACATTGAAATCAACGTCTGGTTCGATCCAGGTGCCTGGATTCAGAGCTCGCAGACGTGAACCGCGACGCAGCGGTTGGGGACCACTGGCAGCGGCAGGAGTGGGTCGCCCATGAGCCCCGACATGCCACGTCGAGGCCACCAACCCGGAGCCAGCCGCAACAGCCAGCTCCAGCAAGGACCGTCGCCGCATCAGCTTCAGGAGAGCAAGGCTTCCAAGATGGCGCGACCTGCGGTGCTGCCGGTCTGCGCATCACAAGCTCGCTCCGGGTGAGGCATCAGACCGAGAACCGTGCCGGCAGGATTGGTGATCCCAGCAATGTCTGAAACCGAACCATTGGGATTGCTGCAGTAGCGAAGCGCAATGGCATCGTCATCCTGTAGTTGTTTCAGAGTGTCTTCACTGCACTGATAGCGACCCTCTCCGTGGGCGATCGGCAGGCTGAACTGAGCGCCACGATGGCTGGATGCCAGCCATGGAGTCCGGTCGCTAACCACGGCCAAGGGAGCGTCTTCACAGATGAAGTGGAGGTCGCGGTTGCGGGTGAGAGCTCCTGGCAACAGACCCAGTTCCGTCAGCACTTGAAAGCCGTTGCAGATGCCGAGCACCCGACCGCCGGACGCGGCGAAATCAAGCAGTGACTCCAACACCGGCGCGAACCGTGCAATGGCACCGCAACGCAGATAGTCGCCGTAGCTGAAGCCCCCAGGGAGAACCACAGCATCCAAGCCGCTGAGATCACGCTCTTCATGCCAGAGATAGCGCGTCGAGAGGCCCAGGCACCCTTCCGTGGCCCAGCGCACATCGCGATCACAGTTTGACCCTGGAAAAACAACAACCCCAATGCTCATGACTGGGTCAGCTCCAGCGTCCAGTTTTCGATCACGGGGTTGGCCAGCAAGCGGTCGCTGAGCAGTTCAAGGCGACGGCGCGCCTCCGCTTCATCGGGAGCCTCCAGCTCCAGTTCCACAGCCTTACCGATGCGCAAACGTTCGACACCATCAACGCCCAAGCGGGCGGAGGCAGCCCGTGCGGCTTCACCAGCTGGATCGAGAACCGATGGGCGCAGATGCACCAGAACACGGGCTTGATAACGCGGCACGAGCACCGAGCAGGGATTGTTAAATCTTGCCAGGCCAGGTGACCGCTCTCCTGCTGCCGCTTGCACGTTGAAAGCAGAGCTGTTCACCTTGAGTCCTGCCCGTGCATGCACCCCTGGTTGCAACCCTGGCTCGTGTGATGCCGACGCTGGTGCTGGTGAGCCTGGGACTGACCTGCCGTGCTTCCGCGCAGTCGCAACTCTCATTGCCGATGGAGTGCCGCCAGCAACAGCAGGCCTGGCAACCGTGTCGCTACGAGAGCGAGCAACCAGGTGCCCACTGGCGGCTGGCGTTTCAGAATCACACCGTGCACTTCCGTCATGACGGCACGGGACTGATGCACATGCAGGTGGGAGATCAGGCCGGATGGTCTGCCGTGCAGGCCCGATGGGTCGCGGAACGCACGCTGTGCTGGAACGACGTCTGCGCTCGAGGCGACATCCCCCTCGACTAGTTCGACTTCTCATCAACGTGCGTTCCAGCCATCAGGCAGGTCCGAGTCACTCCCACGACACGGTGCAGCGGTAGTGGTCAGTGTTGGCCACATCGATGACCTTGCAAGAGGTGTCTGTGACTGTTTTTCCCTGAGGCACGCGCGACGTGGCCCTCGTGATCGCGAGATTGCGATCCACAGCTTCAACGGTGACCTGACCTGCCTGGACGCTGAATGCGCTTAGGCCGAGAAGCGCAGCAACAGCCATCAACCGGGTGAAAACGAACATCACATGCGGTGCGTACCTCTACTGGTTAGCAACACCCTGTCCCGTAGGACGCTCATCGCACCCATCGGGTCTTAAACGTCCCCCATCACAACGCTCACGAACTTGTTCGCCAGCAACAACGTTGTGAACTTCACGTGGTTGTTTCAGTCACTCACACAAGTCACTTAATCCTGAAGTCCGGCATTGGCTCAGGGTCATCGCAAAAATGATGGTGTTGTGATTTTGAAGATTCTTTAGAGCAAAGGAGCTGGCATACCCCCGCAGCATCCACTCGCCACCACGAGAGTCGGAGTAGAAGCCAACATTTTTGGCCACCCCTGGTCTTTGCAATGTGAACACATCACTCAGGCCATCGATCCATTCCAGCTTGAACACGCCACAGGGCGCTTCTGTGCAGAGAAACTGACGCCGGCAAGCAATGCTTTTGTTGTTGTAAAGGCAGTTGGTCCAGGCGTCTTGTTCACCGAGCGACACCAACGCCGAAGCGAGCAAAGCCAGCATGACCTTCGTTGAGAGCCTTGATGAAAGGACTAGCGCCTCTGGGATCCATCGCGGCCATAGCGACGGTTTGTCTTCGGTGATCCCCCGTCACATCAGCTGTGCTCCAGCGAGGCATTCACCGCCAACTCAAACGGCACAGCGGAATCAGGAAGCGTGAGCAGATGCGCTGACAAGCGACCAAGATCCTCCGGCTGGGTCATGGCTTCAGGTGCCATGGATTGAACCGCCGACGCCATGTCGGTGTTGACCCAGCCTGGACAGATGGCCGTGATGCGGATTCCCTGCTCCCAGCCCTCATTGCGCATGGCCTGACAGAGCCCCATCAACGCAAATTTGCTGGCGGTGTAACCCGCCAACGTCCCTTTGCAGCGCTTACCGCTCATCGACACCAACACCTGGATCCGTCCCTGCGATGACGTCACCAACGCAGGCCACGCGGCACGGGTCAACAACCAGGGCCCCATCACATTGACGCGCCAAAGTTCGTCGGGCTCCCCACGCTGATCATCACGGAACACCAGAGGGGTCCGCCGCAGAATTCCAGCGCAATGGATCACCGTGTCGAGACCGTTGAAATGGGCCTGGGTGGTTGCGATGACCCGCTCGGCATCGTCACGAACTCGGGCGTCGTAGCGGCAGGCGATCAATCGCGCGCTATGCCGTTGAGGGTCGAGGTCGCTGCCCACCAGCGTCGCTGGATCTCGGACGGCCAGGCAAAGGCGATGACCTTCATCCAACAGAGCGCGGGCCACGGCGGCACCGATCCCCCGATTCGCACCAGTGATCACTGCGGTTCGCATGCTGGTGTCTGCGTCAGGATCGCAGCATGGTCCCACTGATGGGATCTCGAAGCGCAAGAGCTGACGTTGCCGTGTCTGACTGGAAACAAGCCTTCACGGGCTGGGGGATGAGCTGGGATGGATGGCTTCACAACCGCCAAGGCGAGTGGTGGTTGCTGGCGCAGCTGATCTTGATCGCAGCCCATTTGGCACCAGCCTGGCCCGCACCGGACGACTTCGGTGGGCCATGGCCGACTCCGCTTCGGCTGATGGGCGTGATGGTGTTGTTGCTGGGTCTGGCACTGGCAATGCAGGGATTTCTGACTCTGGGAGCCAGCCTTTCGCCACTGCCAGATCCAAAACCGGGAGCAGCACTGGTCACCGAAGGGGTTTACCGGCGATGCCGGCACCCCCTGTATCGCGCCGTGCTGGTGTGTTCTTTGGGGGTGGTAATCGCGCTGGGGAGTGTTTTGCACCTGCTGCTCCTACTGCTGCTGTGTGTGCTGCTGGTGGGCAAGGCACGACGCGAAGAGAAGGCTCTGCTGTGCATCCTTCCTTCCTATGCGACCTACCGGACGGAGACGCCTGCCATCGTTGCTCACTGCCCTGGACTGGATTGGCGCGACTGATCGACCAGCTCGACAACCGTTTATCCATCCTTGAAGGGATAATCATTGCTTCTAAGACTGGCTCGTTTTTCCGCCAGCAGGATGCTTTTCACCGCTCAGCGCCAACCGTTCACGAACGTGATCAATGGTCTGGGCATGGCGATGCTTGTTCTCTCAGCAACTGTGCTGACCCCAGCCAGAGCGGAAGCCGAACCCAAGCAACGTCAACCCTTGATGGCCTTGCTGGAGCCAGAACCGATCGAAGCCGAGCCTGGACCCGCGTCCAAGCTTCTGCTCATGCGCACGGATCGCCGGATTGCCAGCACGGGTGACCCCATCTGGGAGCTTTTGCTGGAGATCCCAGGCGAGCCGCACCGGCGCTTCGAAGCCGTCAGTGGACGGGCCAACCGTCAGAACGCGGACCGTGACCGCATGGGCAGCCGAGCCCCTCTGCCCTCCGGGACCTACAGCGTCGGTGTGGTGGAGCCCCTCGCAGAGGGTGCCTATCCAGAGCTCGGTCCGGTATGGATCAGTATTGAGCCCAACTTCATCACCGGGCGCCGGGTTTTAGGGATCCATCAAGATCCAAGTGCCGGCATCCACAACAACCAAAGCGGCACGCTCGGCTGCATCGGCCTCGTGCGCAAGGCAGACATGTTGGAGCTAGCCCGCCTGATCGAAAGCAACGGCACAACCCACCTGAACGTGATCGACTGACGTCAGGAGTGGAGGGCTGCCCTCGCCCAGCCGATGGATTGCGACAAACGCTCCACAACAGGGTCAGACAACCCCTCAGCGGGGGATCAAGTGCCCCGATGGCCCGTCGCCAGCAGCGCGATCAGGTGGATGCTGGAGCGCATGACATCAGGGGTTGAAGGCTGTCTTGCAAGCGATCTGCCGCATCGGCCTGAAGACCGATCACAACCAGTTCGAGGCCTCTGCCTCCAGCAGGCTGCCATGCCTGATCCGGCGCTGCTTCGAACCAGCTGTCCAGACGCGGACCGACCATCTGAATCTGGAGCGGCAACGACTTGCCCTCCAGCCAGACGCGGCCCTTGAGCCGAATCACCCCATGCCGGCGGACAAAGTCAGGAAGCAACTGTTCCAGCTGCTGACGGGACACGGAGCCTTCACAGCGAACCTGACCGCTGAGGGCCTCCACATGCGAATGGTCGTGGTGATCATGCCCATCACCATCACGGGGATCGTGGCTGTGGCTGTGGCCGTGATGCTCGTGGTCATGCTCATGATCATGAGCCTCGGCCTTCGCCTCGCTCTTGGCGTCGATTCCGAGCACGAGGGCGGGATCCACAACTCCGCGACTGATGGCCAATGTTTCAGCCCCGGCTCTCAACCTCGTCGCGAGGTCCTGCTGCACCGCCTTGAGCTGATTTGGCTCAAGGCGGTCGCCACGGCTGATCAGCACCAAATCGGCTGACGCGAGCTGGTTCTCAAACAACTCGTCGATGGCGGTGAGGTGATCCAGGTTGGGGTCGTCCTGGCGCTGACGCTCCAGAGCATCAGGGTCACCGACCGGACTTCCAGCACTCAACGCCTCACCATCCACCACCGTGACCACGCCATTGACATGGACGCGTTTGCGAATCTCTGGCCATTCCAGGGCCTGCAGCAAAGGTCTTGGAAGCGCAAGCCCACTGGTTTCGACGACGATGCCATCGAGCTGGTCGGAACGCTGCAGCAGCGTCTCCATCGTGGGCAGAAAGTCGTCTTGAACGGTGCAGCAGAGGCAGCCGTTGTTCAGCTCTACCAGACGTGCGTCCACCTCCTCCTCGGGGCAGAAACCACAGCTGCGGATCAGATCGCCGTCCAGCCCGACCGTGCCGAACTCGTTCACCATCACGGCCAGTCGCTGACCACTGGTGGTGAGCAGATGGCGCAGAAGGGTTGTTTTCCCGGCACCCAGAAATCCGGTGATTACGGTGACAGGCAGTCGGCTGGCCATCAGCGGCAGCCCAGCGATTCACGGGTGCTGACGCCACTCTTGCTGTTCACCCCACTCGCCCGTGCACACAGCGCCTTCAGCTGCGGAAGATCGATCACCGCATTGGTGAAGTCGGTTCCTTCGATCTCAGCATCGTTGAAGCGACTTTGCATCAGCATGGCGTTGGTGAAATTGGCGCCGCGCAGATCTGCGCCATCGAAACGGCTGGAGAAGGCAACCACGTCTTGCAGATCGGCCTCACGCAGATCAGCCTCCTGAAGTTGTGAGGTGTTGATCACCGCTCCACGCAGATCAGCAGCACTGAGATCCACCTCGCGCAAATCAGCTTTGAGGAACTCCTTTTCCTTCAGGTCGCGACCATGCATGTCTTGGCTGATGTCCTGCACGGCGCGCTGGCCTCTCAGCTCAGGAGCTGTGATCGCCTCAGCCGCAGTGCCATTGCTCAAGAAACCCACCATCAGAGACAGTGCGATGGCCATGGACACCACCACGCGGCGGAACGATAAACGAGGAGTAGCTGGCACGGCAGTGGAATGGAAACGATCGGCGGTTGCTGGAAGCAATTGCCGTAGCTTGAACGGTCACGTTATGGCAGACAACTGCCCAGCCACGTGCCATGGCCAAGACTCTCAGGGTGGTGGTACCGCCCCACCCCCTTATTGCTCACTGGCTGACGGTGCTGAGGCATCAGGGCACTCCAGCGCCGTTATGTCGCACCGCGATGGAAGAGCTCGGCCGCTGGCTCACCTATGAGGCCTTGCGTGACTGGTTACCGCACCGCCGCGACACCGTTCAGACGCCTCTGGCCAGCACAGAGGGCATGGTGATCGAAGCGGGGGTTCCTCTACTCGCGGTGCCGATTCTTCCTGGAGCACTGCATCTTTGGGAAGGCGCGCGGCAGGTGCTTCCCAACGCTGAGCTCTGCCTTGGAGGGCTTCCTGAGGCGATCGAAACCCAGGCAGGTGTGGTGCTATTGCTCGATCAGATCAGCCAAGGAGACGACCTGATCGACCTGTTGAGATCGCTGGAGCGACTCGGTGTTGAAGCACCACGCCTTCGCGTGATCACCACGCTCACTGCGAGCCCGGGTCTGAAACGCATCGGCGAGACCTACCCCGAAATCACCATTCACACGGCCTGCATCGATGCTGAACTGGATGAGCAGCAACGCATCCTTCCTGGGATCGGTGATCCCCTGCAACGACTGGGAATCAGAACGTCTCAGGCGACCTAGTCTGGGAAGACTCAACAAAAGCCCATGGTGCGGCAGCAGGACTCGGCCTCAGGAACCCTGGCAACGCTGGTGAGCGGTGCGGTCCTGGGGGCCGCAGGATTGGGTTGGTGGCTGCTATCCGAAGCAGATCGACGCAGACGGCTTCGGAACCAGCGCTCCATGCTTTACGCCCCGCGGATGCAGGACGGCAGTGAAGCCATCAGTGCTGGTGATCAACCGACGGTGGGAGCTGAAGGACACCTCGAGGCCCGCGTCGAACAATTGAATGCAGCCATCGCTGATGTGCGACGCCAACTGGAAGATCTTGGCTCCAGGGACTGATCAGGACGGCCGGTAGGTTGTTGGAAATGGTTCACCAAAGGGCGGAATTCAACATGCTTCGATCCGACGCCGTCACCCTGGGGATCCAACGCTCCCCGAACCGCGCCATGCTGCGTGCTGTCGGTTTTGGTGACGAAGACTTCGGTAAGCCGATCCTGGGCATCGCCAACGGCTACAGCACGATCACACCCTGCAACGTTGGACTCGACGACCTGTCCAAGCGTGCTGTTGAAGCCGCCCGTGCCGCTGGAGGCATGCCTCAGATGTTCGGGACCATCACCGTCAGTGATGGCATCTCGATGGGGACGGAAGGGATGAAGTACTCCCTAGTCAGCCGCGAAGTGATCGCTGATGCCATCGAAACCGCCTGCAACGGCCAGAGCATGGATGGCGTACTGGCCGTAGGTGGCTGCGACAAGAACATGCCTGGCGCCATGTTGGCGATGGCCCGCATGAACATCCCGTCCATCTTTGTGTATGGCGGCACGATCAAACCAGGAAAACTGGGGGGCTGTGATCTGACCGTGGTGAGCGCCTTCGAGGCCGTGGGTCAGCTCACCAACGGCAACATCGATGAAGAGCAGCTCACTGAAGTGGAGAAAAACGCCTGCCCGGGAGCCGGCAGCTGCGGCGGCATGTTCACTGCCAACACCATGAGCGCGGCCATCGAAACAATGGGCCTGAGCCTGCCCTACAGCTCCACCATGGCTGCGGAGGACCAGGAAAAAGCCGACAGTGCTGCACGCTCGGCCGAGGTGTTGCTTGACGCGGTGAAGGCCAACATCCGTCCCCTCGATCTGATGACGCGAGAGGCCTTTGAAAATGCAATCAGCGTGATCATGGCAGTGGGTGGATCCACCAACTCCGTGCTGCACCTCCTGGCCATCGCGCGCACGGCTGGTGTTGAGCTGAGCATTGATGACTTCGAACGCATCCGCCAGCGCGTGCCTGTGTTCTGTGACCTGAAGCCCAGCGGCCAATACGTCACGGTGGATCTGCACCGAGCCGGTGGGATTCCTCAGGTGATGAAGCAACTGCTGGATGCTGGTTTGCTACACGGCGATTGCCGAACGATCGAAGGCAAGACCCTCAAAGAAGTCCTGGCGGATGTTCCCTCCACACCACCCGCAGGCCAGGATGTGATTCGCCCAATTTCAAACCCCATCTATCAGAAGGGTCACCTGGCCGTCCTCAAAGGCAACCTGGCCATCGAGGGCAGCGTGGCCAAGATCAGTGGTGTGAAGACACCCGTCCTGACGGGCCCCGCTCGAGTATTCGAAAGCGAGGAAACCTGCCTGGCCGCGATTCTCGATCGCCAGATCAAGCCCGGTGATGTGGTGGTGGTTCGCAATGAAGGACCCGTCGGTGGTCCGGGGATGCGCGAAATGCTCTCGCCCACCTCCGCCATCGTCGGTCAGGGGCTCGGTGAAAAGGTGGCGCTGATCACTGACGGCCGTTTCAGCGGAGGCTCCTACGGCCTCGTGGTCGGTCATGTGGCTCCGGAAGCTGCCGTCGGAGGCACCATTGGCCTGGTGCAGGAAGGCGACAGCATCACCGTCGATGCCAATCAACTGCTGCTGCAGCTAAATGTGGACGAGGCTGAACTCGAACGACGTCGTGCCGCCTGGACGAAACCGGAACCCCGCTACCGGACGGGCATTCTTGGCAAATACGCGCGGCTTGTCGCCTGTGCCAGCCGTGGTGCCACCACGGACCACTGCGACTGAGAACGACTCGAGCACACCACATCTAGCGTTGACTTCCCGATCTCAGATTGGGATGATGTGGATCCCCATCACCCGGCCACCGCAGGCACCAGTGCTAGCGGTGGTTTTTTATTGATCAGATCGCTGGCCTCAAGCCAGCAAGGCCCTGAGTCGACGAGCCAAGGCCTCCAGCGGTGCACCATCGGCAGGTGAAGAGCAACGTTTGCCGCTTTCACCATCCATCCACACCGGATGCTGGCCGTGCCACAGCATTGGCCTGTCGGGTTGGTCAGCCCAAGCCAAGGTGAGATTGAGCTCTACACCACTCCGGTACATCTCCAACTCCAGGTCCAGCTCACGCAGGCGCTCACCCTCCCCATTGCGGCACTCGATCCGACCTTGGTAGTCCTCGGGAGTGGCCTCTTCAGCTGACAGCACAGCATGCTGATAAGGCTTGCTACAGACGTCCGCGGCCGCGGCGATGAGCGTCTCGAGTGCGGCGCAGGGTCCGAGCTCAGAAGGCATCAATCGAACGCAGCAACATCTGAATCGGCCCAGATCGGTAGCCAGGATTGGCCTGTCCATCATCACCAAAACGGGAGTGCAGCAGCTGCAAGCGAGTAACGCAGGACGGATCGAAACGCACGGGCAGGCTGACTGGACTGGCTCTCACCACTGGCCTGAGCTGTTCAAAAGGAATGTCGACCACAGTGGTTGCCGATGGCTGCGTCGCGACCGTGGTCACCCAGCGCAAACCACCGGGAATCAGCTCAGTGAGGCCGAGCACACCATCACGGCAGGCCACGGCCACCTTGAAACTGCGGCCCTCGCCATCCAGCGTCAAGCGCAGACCGTTGAAACCGCTGAGATCCAAGGGCGGACGAAACACCGGTGATCGGCAACTGACGAAACCACCGCCTTCACTCACCACCTCACCTTCGAGCCTCAGCCCCTGGTCCGTGACACGGCAACCAGCGCTGCTGGCCCCACCCATGATGGTGTCGTTGAGACTGGCCCACTCACGGAACCCTTGGCCAGCAACCACCGTTCTGATTTCAGGCGCGGGCTGAGAGGGGGGAATCGTCAAAGACCTTCGGAAGCAGCCTGATCAGCAAGCACCAGGATTTCGGATCCCGGTTGCACCAGCTTGGCAGGTGTGCGTTCCGGCGACTCATCGGGATCGAGCAGACGCGACAGCGCCTGACGTTTGCCTTCACCACTCACCAGAAACACCACCTGGCGAGCTGCACTGAGCACGGGCGCCGTCAGGGTGATCCGATCCAGGCCCTTGCCACGACCGACGGTGGTCCAGCGATCGCAAACCGTTGGTGCATCCGTGCCGGGAAACAGGGACGCGGTATGCCCGTCATCGCCAAGGCCCAGAAGCATGAGATCGAACACAGGCGGTTGACCATCACAGATGGTGCCCAGAAGATCTGAGAAAGCGTCAGCACTTGCTTCTGCCGACGGCAGTGAAATGGTCGGCACTGGATGGAAGCAGGCTTTGGCTCCGGGCTGCCCCGATGTCAGCAAGGTTTGGCGAAGCATGCGGGCGTTGCTGGATTCATCGTCAGCTGCCACCCAACGTTCATCGCCAAGCAGCACATCCACCCGATCCCATGGGAGGTGCTCATGAGCAAGCAAGGCATAGGCCTGAGCTGGCGTGGTTCCACCGGACAAGGCAACCTGCGCCCTGTCCCGCTGATCAAGGGCAAGATCGATGGCAGCACCGATGTGCTCAGCAGCGCGCCGGGCGAGAGCCTCTTTGGACTCGGCCCGTTCAATGCGATAAGCGCTCATGGGCCCGACCTCAGTCCAACCACTCGGTGTGGAAGCTGCCGTCTTTATCAACCCGCTCGTAGGTGTGGGAGCCGAAGCAATCCCGCATGGCCTGCACGAGGTTTTGGGGGAGACGAGCGGTGCGGTAGCTATTGATGTAATCGAGGGTGCTGCTCAGACAAGGCACCGGGACACCGGCCGCTGCTGCGCCCGCCACAATCGTCGCCAACCCGGGAAGACGACGATTCACCTGATCGGCAAACCAGGGGTCGATGAGGAGATTGGCGAGCTGAGGATCGGCGTTGAAAGCATCCTGGATGCGCTGCAAAAGACGGGCACGGATGATGCACCCCCCCTTCCAGATCTGCGCGATCGAAGGCATGTGCAGGTTGTAGTCATGCTCGGCAGACGCGATGCGGAGCAGTTCCATGCCCTGGGCGTAACTAGCCATGCAGGCCAGAACCATGGCATCCATCAGGGGAGCCATGCCATCGGCCGGAGTGCCCATGTCGAAGGGCTGAATGGCAGGGCCCTGAAGGATGGATTCCGCCTTGACGCGTTGATCCTTCATGGAGCTCATCACCCGACCATTGAGTGACGCATAAATCGTTGGGACGGAAGCACCCATCTGAAGCGCGCTCACCACAGTCCAGAGCCCCGTACCTTTCTGGCCAGCCTTGTCTTGAATCTTTTCGACGAGATCAGCACCATCTTCGGGGTCTTTAGTGCGGAGACAAACCTCCGTGATCTCCACCAGGTAAGAGGCAAGTTCCTCAGTGTTATTCCAGTGAGCAAACACATCGGCCATCTGCGTCCCGGTCATGCCACCGACCCGTTTCATCAGGTCGTACCCCTCCGCAAGGATCTGCTCAATGCCGTATTCAATGCCGTTATGGACGGTCTTCACAAAATGGCCTGATCCACCCGGGCCGATGTAGGTGACACAAGGACCATCGTCGACCTGGGCCGCCATCTTGGTCACCAGGCTCTCGATGGCGTCGTAAGAGGCTTTTGTTCCGCCCGGCATCATGCTCGGGCCCTCCAGCGCTCCCTTAGCGCCGCCGGAAACACCCATGCCGATGAAACCGAAGCTCTTGCTTTCCAGCTCGGCGACACGACGTTCGGTGTCGTGATATTCGGAGTTACCACCATCGATGAGCAAATCACCCTGCTCGAGCAGGGGAGAGATCTGCTCGATCACGGCATCCACTGGGCCGCCGGCCTTGACCATCATCAAGATGCGGCGGGGCCGTTCCAATTTGTTAACGAAGTCCGCTAAATCCGTTGCGCCCTGGATGTTTTTACCAGCACCACGTCCCTCTAGAAATTCTTCAGTTTTGGCGTAGGTGCGGTTGTAGACAACACTGGAGAAGCCATTGCTCTCGGCATTGAGGACTAGGTTTTCCCCCATCACGCCGAGACCAATCAAACCGAAATGGGCCTTGGACATGGTCAGCTGGACACTGCAGTGACCACAGTGTGACCACGGCAACCGAAGTCGGCTGCAACATGGTCAATGTGTGTCAGGAATGAGGAATCAGATCAAGAAATCAAATCACGGTTCCATCGGCAATCGAGGCGTTTTTCACCACGACGACGATGCCGTTGCGGATGTAGAAACCGAGCTCTGCTCGATCCGCTTCTTCAACGTGATCCTTGTTGACGATGGTGACGTTTCGACCGATCCGGGCATTTTTGTCAAGGATGGCTCGCTTCACGGTGGTGCCTTGCCCCACACCGAGAGGAATCCCCCCACGCTCACTAAGAACAGCACGTTCTTCGCTGGATTCAAAGAAATCGGCACCCATCACCAGCGTGTCCTGAAGCACCACATCGGATTCGAGGCGACTGCGCACACCAAGCACGCAGTGATGAACACTGCAAGATTTGAGAATCGAACCCTCACCCACAATCGAGTTGGTGATCTGTGCATCCACCAACTTGCTAGGCGGCAGGTAACGGGGACGGGTGTAGATGGGGAACTTCTCGTCGTAGAAGCTGAAAGGAGGCTTTGGCTGCAGCGTCAGAGCAAGGTTGGCTTCATAGAACGCACCAATCGTGCCGATGTCTTCCCAGTAGTCGTCGAAGACATAGCTCTGGAGCTTGTCACCGCGTGCCAGTGATGCAGGAATAACTTCTTTGCCGAAATCCTTGTGGTCGGTGTTCGTATCCAGCAGGTCGAACAGCGTCTTGCGACTGAAGACATAAATCCCCATCGACGCCAGATAAGGGCGCTCTTTGGCGGACTCGGAACTCAAGCCAAACCGGGAGGTGTCAACGGCCATCTCCCGCAACGAGTCACCCTTCGGCTTTTCACGGAATTCAAGGATGTTGCCATCTCCATCCGTGCGCATCAGCCCGAAAGCCTCGGCTTGAGCGGGGTCAACCGGCAAGGCCGCAACGGTGAGATCTGCGCCGGTCCTGCGGTGGTGCTCAATGAAAAGGCTGTAGTCCATGCGATACAGCTGGTCACCGGAAAGGATCAGGTATTCATCGACATCCCATTCCTGGAACAACCACTGGTACTTGCGGACCGCATCAGCCGTGCCCTCAAACCAAGAGGGACTGTCGGGTGTCTGCTGAGCAGCGAGGACTTCGACAAAACCACCGCCGAAAGAATTGCTGAGGTTGAAGGTTTGGCTGAGGTGCCGATTGAGTGACGCACTATTGAACTGCGTCATCACGTACATCTTGTTGATGTCCGAATTGATGCAGTTGCTGATCGGGATATCAATCAGACGATATTTGCCTGCCAGCGGCACAGCTGGCTTGGCACGCATCTTGGTGAGTGGGTAGAGACGCGTCCCCGCACCTCCCCCGAGAATGATGGCCAGAACGCGCTTCATGCCGCCCCCGAAGATCGGCTTTGCGGGGGTAAACCTACCGGACTTTTCCTGATCTCAGCACACCTTTGGACCAGATCAACCAAGACTGCTGGGAATCAGATTTAGACAAGCAACGGAGAGGCCTTGCTAAGCGTTAGCGATCTTGATCTTCATCCTGTGCGAGATCAAAAAGTCGCTCCACAACCAAAAGTGAATTCTGCCGTTCACTGCGTTGTTGAGGAGCACGAAGCGCGGTCACTGGGGTGTGCAGAACCTTATTGATGATTCCTTTGCTGAGGGCTTCAACAACTTTGCGCTCACGGGCCGAGAAATCGGGGCCCATGCGACTCAACGCCTTCTGCAACTCTTCGGCACGGATCGACTCGAGTGAAGAGCGAAGCCTGTTGATGGTGGGTACGGCTTCCAGGCTGTCCCACCATTCGAGGAACAATCGACTCTCCTGATCCAGAAGTCCCTGAGCTTCTCGAGCGACCTGTTGACGCGCTTCCTGGTTGCGCTCAACAACCTCTTTGAGGTCGTCAACGTCGAAGGCCTCGACACCGGAGAGTCCCTCCACATCCGCAGCGATGTTGCGGGGAACGCCGATATCGATCAAACGCAGGGAACTGCGACGATTCAAGCGTTGTAAGCGCGCGGCATCGATGATCGGATCATCAGCAGCTGTGCTGGTGAACACAAGGGAGCATGTGCTCAAACAGTGATCCAGATCATCCAAAGGCCGACATTGCACTGGGAGATCTGGAAAATCAGCTGCAAGGGCTTCAGCCCGAGACATGGTGCGGTTCAGCACCACCACACCGGACGCGCCTTTCGCCTTGAGGTGTTGCAGAAGCAAGCGACTCATCCGGCCTGCTCCGACAACAGCCACCTGCTCGCCGTCCAGGGAGACGAGATCATCAACACCACGGCTCTGGCCGAGCTTCAGCTGGGCCAGTTCAACGGCCGCCGAACTGATCGACACCGCACCGGTGCCCAGGTTGGTCTCACTGCGCACGCGCTTGCCCGTGCTGACAGCCTGCGTGAGCAGTCGGTTGAGGATGGGCCCGAGCGACTTGTGCTCCTGCCCCAAGCGCATCATCTTCTTGACCTGGGAGAGGATCTGCCCTTCTCCAAGAACAAGGCTGTCAAGACCGGCAGCCACCCTGAGCAGGTGCGCCACCGCATCTTCATGGTGGTAAGTGAACAGATGAGGTTTGAGATCTCCGGTCTCCAGACCGGAGTGACCACTCAAGAACTCCCTAACAGCTGAAATACCGAGTTCGGGGTTGCGAACAAGGGTGTAAATCTCAAGGCGGTTGCAGGTGCTGAGGATCGAGGCCTCCAACACCTGGTCATGTCCCCGCAGATTCTGCAGGGATTCCTCCATGGTCTGCTCAGGGATGCTGAGCTTCTCACGCACTTCAACCGGTGCCGTTCGATGACTGAGGCCGACAACGGCAATGTGCATGGGGGAATCCCTGGTAGTTGAAAGGAACGGTCAGCTCAGAGCAATGCTCTGGGCGCCATCCTTGATATGAACCGTGTTGGTGAAACGGCAGGTGTCGTCGAGATTGCTGATCACCAAGCTGCTGGTACGGGTGCAATCCCGCTCGAATTTCACGCCATGGAACAGCAGTCCATCGGTAATGCCGCTGCCGGCGAAAACCACGTGCTCACCGGAAGCCAACTCGTCAGCTTCGTAGATCTTGTCGGGATCAGAAATGCCCATCTCGGCCAGGCGAGCAAGATTGCCCTCTTTGGTGAGATCGGCCCATTCCTTGGTTTGAGCCACAGCCGGGTCGTACACCAGCTGTCCCTGGAAGTGACCACCGAGGGCGCGCATGGCAGCCGCGGAGATCACGCCTTCAGGAGCCGCACCGATGCCCATCAGGCAGTGGGTTCCGGTGCCGGCGAAACCGCAGGCAATCGCCGCTTGCACATCACCGTCGGAGATGGGCTGAACACGGGCTCCGGTGGCACGAATCTCAGCAATCAAGTCCTTGTGACGCGCACGGTCCATCACCACGATGGTGAGCTCTTCAACGGCCAGTCCGAGGCATTCGCTGAGAATCTTGATGTTCTCGGTGGCCGACTTGCGGATGTCCACCTTGCCTTTGGCGGCCGGAGGAGCAGCCAGCTTCTTCATGTAGAAGTCGGGGGCATTGAAGAGACCGCCGCGGTCGGAAGCAGCGAGAACAGCCATGGAGCCACGCTGGTTGTTCGCACAGAGGTTGGTGCCCTCACAGGGGTCAACTGCGAAATCAACACCAGGCCCCGTGCCGCTTCCAACTTCCTCGCCGATGTAAAGCATGGGAGCTTCGTCACGCTCGCCTTCACCAATCACGATGCGGCCTTGCATCTGGATCTGGCCCATGCGCTGACGCATGGCTTCCACGGCAGCGGCATCTGCCTCATCCTTCTGACCGAGACCTGTGAGGCGGGCGGAGGCGATAGCTGCCTGCTCAACGACCTCGAGAATTTCCTGGATGAGAGTGCGATCCACTGGTGTGCGGCGGGGAACTTGATGCGGTGAGGATCAGCTCACAGGGCTTGGTGCCACAGGGCTTTTCACTCGTCAGCGCGGCTCACTGTATCAGCGTCTACAACGCTCTTTACAATCGTCCCGTTCCACAGCCTGAACTCGCCATGAGCACCAAGTCACTGGTGGTCTCTCCATCCATTCTTTCAGCGGATTTCGCCCGCTTGGGTGAGGAAGTGAAGGCAGTGGATCAGGCCGGTGCCGACTGGATTCATGTCGACGTGATGGATGGTCGCTTCGTGCCCAACATCACCATCGGCCCCCTGATCGTTGAGGCCCTCCGTCCGGTGACGACCAAGCCTCTGGATGTGCACCTGATGATCGTGGAGCCCGAAAAGTACGTCCCCGATTTCGCCAAAGCGGGTGCGGACATCATTTCGGTGCAGGTCGAAGCGTGCCCTCACCTGCACCGCAACCTGGCCCAGATCAAGGATCTCGGCAAAATGGCCGGTGCGGTGTTGAACCCCGGCACCCCTCTCGACACTCTCGAGTACTGCCTCGAGCTGTGCGATCTGGTGCTGATCATGAGCGTCAACCCCGGCTTCGGCGGTCAAAGCTTCATTGAGAACCAAGTGCAGAAAATCCGTGATCTGCGCCGCATGTGCGATGAGCGCGGTCTCGATCCCTGGATCGAAGTGGATGGTGGCATCAAAGGCGCCAATGCCTGGAAGGTGATCGAAGCTGGCGCCAACGCGATTGTGAGCGGTTCCGGAGTGTTCAATCAATCCGACTACGCAGCCGCGATCCAAGGCATTCGCGACAGCAAGTGCCCCGAGCCTGTGCTGGTCTGAGTCTTCGGCTGCTGATTACAACCCTGCAAGGCTCTTCCTTGGAAGAGCCTTTTTTGATGACCTGGAGAGCCCGCGTTCGTTAACCATCCTGATCAGACACATCGGCGCCAGACCCGAGATCACCATCGAGCTGTTGACCAGGCTTCCAGCCGCTGGCCCAGATCTCACGGCAGCGGAGATTGAGGGTCTGGGCATCGAACCCCCAAGAGGACACCACCTTCTGGATGTCGGCTTTGATGTCATCAGCCCCGGGGAAGTCGCAATAACGCATCACCAAGCGAGCGGCAACGGTGAGTTGCTCAGGTCCTGGATCGCCCTGATGCCCCAGCAGAGCATCCACAAGATCGCGATCCGATGCATACAAAGGATGGGTCTGTTCGGCGTTTTCACTCATCAGAAACAGGCATCAAGGACAACGAAACGCAACGCGGATGAGCGTCACACTGACTGTGTCGAGCAGCCAAGCACGGGATATGTCAAACACCTCCCGTCAGCGAACCCCCCTCGTCCTTGCTGCTGGCGTGGCCTTGATCGTGCTGCTCTTGGCTGGTGCCGCAGGGCAGCAAGCCTGGAGTCGCCAAACCCAGTTGACCGCCCGTTTTGAACAGTGCATGGATCAAGCACCGTTCAAACAGTCACTGAAAACCGCACAACCAGAGCATCAACTCCAGCCTGAAGACCTGCAGAGGCATTTCGATCAGTTCAACGAAATGTTTGAAACAACTGGCCTGCCGCCCGTCTGGGATGGCCATCAGCTCGTTGCCTGGACAACGTTTCACCGCGTCTCCATCCAGGTCGCGAAAGCTTGCCATCAACAACTGAACATTCAGAGGCCGCAACGACAACTGCGCGGCACCTACGCGAAATCGGTGTGGGATCCAGATTCTGCAGTCTGGAGGGATTCCGAATCGCTATCCACCACTTTGCGTCCAAGCAACTGAAGGTGCTCTAAGCAGCGGCCTGTTCGGAGGTGGATTGCAACGCCTTGGCCTGAAGCTGTTCTACTGCTGACAACGCCTCATGGGCCGCCCAACCGTGCGTGTCCATCAGCTCCTTGACCAGTGAGTCGGGTGTCCGCTGGATGCTGGCCCTCATCGCCGCCACGTCGTGGTGGTCGCGAGCCAAAGCCTCTAGGCGTAGACCCAGAAGTTGCTGCATCGTGAAGTGATTCATACGCGCAGTTTGCAAGAAAGCGTGTGGACGTGCGGCTGCGGTTGATGCAAAGCCAGCAATCAAATGCATCAACATGGCGGGCCAGTCACGCGATTCTTCGAGTGATGCTGCGCTCTACTGGAGTGACGACAGGAGCAGCATCACCACCATGAGACGCGATGTTCCAGGTCAGGAGGAACCGAGAAAGTGGTTTCGCAGCCATCTGCTCGGGCGGGAAGTGGAACTGCAGGAGCTCTACGACCTCAGCCTGTCCGAACTGGACCTGCTGATGGCTGAAACAGCTGAGATCCGATCCGATCTGGAAAACCGTGCGCGAAATCATGGGCGCTGGTGCACGGCCGGTTACATGCTCGAGTTGGCACGCATCATTGATGCACGACGCATGCGGGACTGAATCCAAACATTGCTGTGCATTCACCAAGTCTCAAACCATGCATACGGGCTTGGCACCACAACCTTCAAAAGCGTTGATGTTTTCGCACCAGCAGCAGGCGTTTGCGTTTAATCAATCATTCAGACGACCATGTCATCCATGGAGTTATTTATGAATAGGGATACGTATTCGGCACGAAGAATTGTTCATTGATGGGTGGCCTGGTGTAATCACCTTGTTTCGGTCGTGGAGGCAATTCAATCGCTGGCGGGGTCATGTCTTCCCAAGGCACTTTGCCGAGCACATGACGGAGACAGTTGAGGCGTGCCCGTCGTTTGTCGTCTGCTTCCACAGTGAACCAGGGGGCCTCAGGAATGTTGGTGCGGTTGAACATCTCGTCTTTCGCCCTTGAAAAGTCGACCCAGCGATTGCGCGCTTCAAGGTCCATGGGGCTCAGCTTCCATCGACGGGTGGGATCATCAATCCGGGATTGAAAGCGAATTTCCTGCTCGGTGTCACTCACCGAAAACCAATACTTCAACAGCAGAATTCCGCTTCTCACCAGCATGCGTTCAAACTTGGGCGCATCTTCCAGGAATTGCTCGACTTGTTCTGGCGTACAGAACCCCATCACCCGTTCCACACCGGCCCGGTTATACCAACTGCGATCAAAGACAACGATCTCTCCTGCTGCAGGGAAATGTTCCACATAACGCTGGAAATACCACTGACTTTTCTGGCGTTCTGTTGGCGTTCCGAGAGCAACAACTCTGCAACCACGTGGATTGAGTGGTTCCGTCAGCCGTTTGATCGTGCCCCCTTTTCCGGCAGCATCACGCCCCTCAAACAACACAATCATCCGATAACCGGTGTCTCGGATCCAGTACTGCATTTTCACCAGTTCCGTCTGGAGGCGGACCAGTTCCGACTCGTAGAGCTTCTTATTCAAGCGCTGCCGTTTTTGTTGACCACCTTCCAGCAAGTCATCCAACAGCTCAGCTGGGTGGTCAATCTCGCGCTCACTGCCACCCAGGCTGTCCAGACCATGGTGAGAAATCTTGGCCGCAGCCTTGTCCTTGCTGGGTTCGCTGTGTTTCTTGTCCTTGGCTTTGGCTTTGGCTTTGTCTTTGCGCTTCTGACCCATGGCCGCAGATCATTCCTATCCCCATTGGAGGGCCTGGACGCGTGAAGCGTCCGAGTGCGCCGGTTTTTCTCAGATTTCCACCGGCCCGATCTCGGACTGGCTCATCGGCAGGGGCAAACTGAGGCGAATGGCAAAAGTGCCAGGATTCTGACCAGCTTGCGCGGACAGACACTCCAGTTGCCCGCCATGCAAACGGGCGACGTGGGCAACAATGGCCAGGCCAAGACCGCAATGGCCTTGCTGACCTCGGGACGAATCCAGACGATGGAACGGTTGGAGGGCCTCGTCCCATTGCTGAGCGGGCATACCTTCGCCCTGATCCCAAACCTCGATGCAGCAGCGATCATCGAGCGCATGCAACTTGAGAATCACCGGAGCTGCGCCGTAGGAAAAGGCGTTGTCGATCAAGTTGGCGACTGCACGGCCGAGGGCGACGGGTTTCACCAAGAGACTGATCGAGGCCAACTGCAACTGCAACTGATCGGCCGGATGACTGCTGGCCACTTCAGCCAACAACTGATCGAGGGGAACCTCAACGGAGGTTTCGCTGTCACCTCCCCCGGCAAACAGCAGGAACTGACCAGTAATTCTCTCTAAAGATTGCAGGTCACCAGCGCAGCGTTCGCGTTCATCCGCTGAAAGCTGTGGCATGGACAGGCGGAACTGCAGCCGGGTGATTGGCGCGCGGAGATCGTGAGCAATCCCAGCAAGCATGGTGGCTCGCTCGCGGCGGTTCTGAGCAAGCCTCTGCACCATCGCATTGAACCGCCGGGTGAGGCGCTGCACCTCGGGAGCTCCGCGGGAGGGAACGGCATCCGGATCCTCGCCCTCACCGACTCTGGACAGTGCCTTCTCCAGACCGCGCAGGGGCGCCTCCACCTCGATGAGCAAGAACAGACCACCGCAGATCACCCCAGCGACGACCAAAGACAGGCCGAGCAGCGTCGGCTCAGGCGGCCAGCGCATCATCGACGGCACATCCACCCGCAACCAGATCGGTTCCAGTGGGGAAATCAGTTCGATCCACACGCGCCTTTCGCCCCGAGCAGCTCGGTCGGGCAACACCATCGGGCAGTGGGATAACCGCCGACACAACTGCTGTTGCAAGGCGTCAGCTTGACGTTTGAAGCCTGCCGATGGAGGGACTGCAGGGGGTTTCGGTCGAACCGCCACCTTGAGATCAAGACCGGTGAGCTCCGCCACCAAATGGGGTGGGTAGCGCTCCAAGGCCAATTCAGTGAGGCGCACGTTCAACGCCAGTTCTCGGCCGAGCTGAATGGTCTGCAATTGCTCCAGTTGCCGGCCAAACAGGGCCTGCAGCATCACCAAACAGAACGCTGAACTGCCAACCGCCAGGCCACCCCAAACAACCAGTGCTCTCAGACGTTTCTGCCATGGACGTGAGGGCATCGGGTGACAGTCCTGCGGGAATCAGAGCGATCGGATTGACCGATCAAAAACGACGACACTCTCGATCTGTAGTCCCGCTTCGTGCACGGTGTGGGAAACCAGCGAAATTGTTCGGAAAGTGATCACTGTTAGGCGGGTTGAAGTCAACGACCATTTGAGAGGAGAACCCTCAATTTGAGGCACAAGATCCACGACATCCTTAACATCTCAACTTCAACGGGCAATCCGACTCTCAGACAACGATGAATTGTGCCACTACAATGATAGCCAAATTCATCTCCTTGAATCTGCAGAGAATTGAATTCATCCATACCTAGCAATTAACTCATGACAGCGAAGGTCCTACAGACAATGCTCTGTCTTAGCAGCTGGAGGGCGTCGATGAGTATTTTTAATTTGAGTACGGCATGGGTTCTAGCAGAACTCAGCCCCTCCCCAATGATCAATAGCCTGTTAATCTTACCTCGGAGTATTTCTGCAATATTACCGCTTCAGCGAAGCCGCCGAGGCCTGTTCTTTTTTACAACAGCAGCAATCCTATTTGAAGTTGTTGTCATTGGTATGTATTTCGACTTCGGCAACAAAGCAGCCTTGATTTTCTTGACCTTTTTCAGTGCTCAGCTCGCATCACTAGGAATCACCAAGAGTGACGCAGTAATCATAGGATTTACACAAACAAGCGAAGGAATCACAAATCAACAAGTTCTTCAAGGTAAGGATATAGGAGGGGTTACTGGAACATTCCTGGGAGGGATTATTTACCCAGCTTTCAAACTCTTACCACCGACACTGTTGCTGATGCTTCCCGTTGCCTGGCTTGCCGATCGAGAGAACAAAAAGCAGTCACAAGCATCACCCAATCAAACAGAGATCAAAAAGGGCGTTCCACCGTTGGAACGATGGAGCCTATTGAACGGTTTGGTGGACGGCGCTCTCTTTTCTCTGCTGCCCTTGTGGGTCCTCCAAATTAAAGGAGGAGATTCAGTTGATCTCTCCTGGATCATCGGTTCGTTCATGCTCGGTCGCGTATTTCAGAAGCGTCTTCTTCTAAAAATGAAGACTGACTCTTACTACGGTTTGTGCGCAATCCTGATTTTTCTGGCGGCACATCCAAACACTCCGATATGGCTTGACGTTGTTCTCTTCATGCCGTTAGGTGCTTCGATTGCGAGAATTCAGCTTGAACTTGTTGATCATCTTCAGCCCTACGGGAATCCTGCACGACGCTTCGACATCATCGGTCGCTCAAACACGATCGCCGGTGTTTTTGGAGGCTTAGCGATGGGAGTGACAGGTGAATTGTTTGGCATTCGAGAAGCGTTGGGCCTCCTTGCTATTGCCTTTGCAGGCTTGGGTTTAGCGTCCTGGCGGTGGCAACGTCCAGTGCCCTCTAATCAGACCTAAGTGATGATCATCGGGAGGGATCTCAAAGCAACACATCAAGCGCAACTCATTGCGCTTGATGTGTTGACAACCCTGGATGTTGAGGTCATCGAAATCGTTTTTTGTGTTCGCAATTCACGGACAACAATCAAAGCAACGCAATGATGCTGACGCGTCACGCTGATTGAACCTGGTGGATCAATGCCTCGTACGAGGCTCACCATCCGGAACAAACACATAACCGTATCCCCAGACGGTCTGCAGATAACGCGGCCTGGTCGGGTCAGGTTCCACCAACTTGCGCACCCTGGAGACCTGCACGTCCATGCTGCGGCTATCGGTGTCGCAACCGGGACCCCTAGCCAGCTCAATCAGCCGTTCGCGAGACAGCGGACGATGGGGATGCTGAACAAAAGCGGCCAACAAGCTGAATTCACCACTGGTGATCACCACAGGCTGTCCTTCGCGCATCAGCGTCCGTGCGGCAAGGTCCAGCACATTTTCACCGAACACCACATCACCACCCTCAGCCAACGGCGTCCCGGCGGGAAGCGCACTGCGACGCCTCAGCACCGCTTCGATGCGGGCCGACAGCTCACGGGGTAGGAACGGCTTGGCCAGGTAGTCATCTGCGCCCTGTTCCAGTCCAATGATGCGATCCACTCCATCACCACGCGCCGTGAGCATCACGACAGGAAGATCATCGCCAGCATCCCGCAGACGACGCAGCGCGGTGAGACCGTCATCTCCGGGCATCATCAGATCGAGCACAATCAGATCTGGACGCTGAAATTCCAGGCGTGCCTCAAGCTGCTTCACATCACTGAGACTGCGAACGTCATAACCCTGATCGATTAAGTACGTGCCAACCATCTGGCGCAGATCGGGATCATCGTCCACGACCCAGATCATCGAGGGTTTCTTCGCCGCGGGCTTAGCTGAAGAATTGGCGGTGGAGGTCATCATTCGAGCACCCAGTTCGTCGGGTTCACAGCCATGGCTTTCGATCCATCTTGATGCTGATTCGATGGTATGGATCTCGCCACTCGATGTCTCGCAGGAAAGGACCCTGTCACAGCTGATCGGAGGACTGTCACGACTCAGACATGTCCTTCAAGGCGAGCGTCCATAAGCTCAAGGGATGCTGAAGCCCTTGAACCGATCTTGCTGGAGCGCCATTGGGCTGATCGGAATCGGGGGCCTGATGTCATCTGTGGCTGTTTTGGCAGATCCTCGGCCGGTGGAGATCTACGGGCAACGGATGGAAGCGATGTTCGTACGGCTCGACGTGAACGGGGATGGACGACTGGAGTCCGATGAGGTTCAGGGCCAGCCGTACCTCGAACGACGGCTGCAGCGTCGCGATTCACGCGGATTTCTTCTGCTGGACGACCTCAAAGCCAGAAGCACCCATCCGAGCGGTGCACGCTTGCAACAACGTTTTCACCAGGCTGACCGCAATGGTGATGGACGCATCGATCGCTATGAATGTCAGGCTCTGCCCTGGCTGAGCAGGAATTTCACAAGCTTCGATCTCGATGGCGATGGGGGACTCACGCTGACAGAGCTCTGGACTGTCCAGCGTTCTCTGGCGCCACGCATGACGCCTTAGCGACGATTGCGACGACGGTGAGGCATGGAAGCAACCGACTTGGGAGCTCGCGGGCTGAAGGTGCGCTTGAGCGAGCGAAACAAGCGAATGAGGCCTGAAATCAACGCCAACAGAGCGCCAACCAACAAAAGCGCGACAACAATCACTGCCGCCAGTCCCAGCAGCCCTTCAAGGAGCTGACCGATGCCGCCGATGAGGTCAGCGATGGCTTCGCTGACCACCAGCAAGCCTTCATCCTTTTGCGGCAACCAGCTCAGGAATGCCAGAGCTGCGGAGCCGAGGGCCAACAACAACACACCCTCGACAAACTGCCTGCCAATCGATGGCTGACGGCGAGGCTGACGGTCCGTGAACACACGACGGGTCTTCGACATTGGTCGCAGAGGACGAAGGTTCGGAGACCTCATGGACATTGCCGAACAGCAACCGGCAACCACGGTTGACTGGATGCCTCAGTTCGACAATCACCGCGAGGACGCATCAGTGGCCTGAACGTATCGTTACATTCTGGTGAGGCCCTTCGTCAGGTCAACGCTTCTCGTCCTCTTGTGAAGGATCGCTGATCGGAGCCTCCGTGCTCAAGGGTTCAGTGATCTCCTGAGGACCTGGTTCAAGCTGCGGCACTGGAAGCAGCATGGCGACAAGACCAAGAACAGCAAACGTCGCTCCTCCCAGCAAAGGAGTTGCCAGCCGTTTTGTCAGGGGGATGCGTTCGACAAGATCGCGACGATGCAGCGGTTCATGCTGGATGGACGGCCAGTCGAGGCGAACACGGGTGTCCATCCGCAGGGCATCCAGACAGCGCACAAGATCAGCAAGCTCCGCGTCGTCTAGGCGAATCGATAAAGGTGGAACATCGGCCTGACCGCTCGTCAGATCCAGTCGATGCTGAACCCCCTCTGCCACGATTCTGACGGGATCCCCCTCCTCTCCCACGGAACGGACCACGTTGGAGAGCCGCAATCGCACGTAGGGAATCACCACGCGCATGAGCGATTCCAGATGTTCACGTCGGCCTTCGACTTCTGTGCCGCCGACAATCATCAACCGCCAGGACGACAGGATGCCGATGGCCTGATCACCGTGACCGGCTGAGAGGTCAGGGAGTCCCTCCACCTCCAAACGGGTTGAGGTTTGGTCATAGCGGTAAGACTGTTTCAACATCGCCGTTCAACGTTCAGGGGGTGGGGTCAAGAAGGCTGGCGCGTAGACGATCGACGCCTCCGGGACCAGACGCCAGAGCCAGAGTGAGAACCAGTTGGCGCTGGAGGGCAGCTCCAGGTTCAACGCCCAGCAACCGTTGAATCGCCCCGCGGCGTGGGTTCATGCGTTCTTCGATCAAATCGCGAAGACGCTGATCAACCAGCGCCCAGCGTTCGCGGGTGAGGTGTTCCGGTTCACGACTCGACAAGAGCTGATGAAGCATCGGATAGAGCCTGTCAGCCATGACGCAGAGAATTCTGATCAAAGCCTCGGTTTCCACAGCGCTGAGCTGCCCCCGACGGGTGGAACGTCGCAGGGGATTGTGGCAGCGACGTTTCCAGAGCTCGACGCGATTGGGAAAGATCGACTCGAAGCCCAGTTGGCGCGTGGCCCACAGCATGGCCTCACCACCATTGAGATCGAGAGACTCAACGGTGAGCAACAGCAGATCCAGGCGCTCGAGCGCACGACGGCCAAGGACGGCATCTGGCAAGGACGGATCAGGAGCCGCCTGAGCAGTGACTTCAGTCATGGCTGCGATGATGGCAGGGTTGAGGCCTTCGCGTCACCACCCTGTGGATCTTCGTCAGTTCATTCGTGATGTCCCCGACTTTCCGAAGCCAGGAATCCTGTTTCGCGACATCACGCCTCTGCTGCGCGCTCCTGAAGGCTGGGCTGAGGTCATGCGTCAGTTTGACGACATCTGTGAGCGCCTCCAACCGGATTTGATCGTGGGCATTGAATCGCGAGGATTCATCGTGGGGACTGCGATTGCGACCCGACGAAACCTCGGCTTCGTCCCCATTCGGAAGCCCGGAAAGCTGCCAGGTGAGGTAGTTGGCATCGACTATTCACTTGAATACGGCACCGATCGGCTGGAAATTCATGCCGACGCTCTTGCCGACGGTTCCAGCGTTTTGCTGGTGGACGACCTTCTCGCCACCGGAGGCACGGCGGCAGCCAGCGTTCAGCTGATTGAACGTGCTGGAGGACAACTGCTCGGCTGCGCGTTCGTGGTGGAACTGGCTGATCTTGAGGGTCGTCAGCGTCTGCCTGAAGGCGTGGCGATCGACTCCTTGATCACCTATGGCTGATCCACGCTGGAGAGCGCACAGAGACCTTCAGGACTGTTGTTGCAGCTGCCAGTCGAGAACGTCTTGATATTGCGTCAGGTTCAGCAAACCGAAACTCCAAAGCACCACAGGCAACGGCGCCTGTTCGAGCTCAGCCTGACGGAGTCCCAGATTGATGGCGTTGTCACTCAACCCGAGTTTTTGGTGGAGAAAGTCAATCAGCGCCCTGGACACTGCCGGTTGAGGATCACTGCTGATGACCATGACGAAGAGTGTATTGGGCTCACTCTGGCAGTGATCTCAGCAGTGTGCCCGGACCATCGGTCATTGCGGAAAGACTGAGACGACGGAGCCAACCCAGCTGGGCAAGCGCGACGAGTGCCAAGCGTCGGAGCGGCAAGAGCAGCAGGTGACGATTGGAGAAGAACCGAATCAGTAGATCGGTCGCCAGCAGGACACTTAACAGATCCAGTCTCCGCCTGCGCGTGTAACGGCGTGGCAGAGCGCGTGATGTCAAGACTCCATCGCGCAGTTGCTGGGTTAAATCCAACAGATCACTGACGTCACGCCAGCAGAGGTTCAACCCCTGACCTCCGACCGGATGGCAACGATGCCCCGATTCACCCACCAGCAGCAAACGATGACGATCGAGTCGCGGCGCGAAGCTCAACTCCAAAGGGAAAGCCCCTGGGCGGTCCAACAGTTCTGTGACCGAGAGCTCTTCCGGGAGAATGGCCGTGAGAGCCGACAGGAGTTCCATGCTGTTGGACCCGGCACGATCGCGACACAGACTGATCGGCGCACTCCAGACGACCTGATAGCGATCCTCTCCGAGGGGAAGAACGGCCATCGGACCTTCAGGCCGGAACAACTCGTAGGCCGTGAAAGGTTCAGCACCCCGCAGACGAACCTTGGCAGTCAGACATCCCTGCTGATAACGATGAGACCAATACAGAACCCCCGAGCGTTCGCGCAGCGAGGAGCGGGGGCCATCAGCCGCAATCATCCACTCCCCCGAGACGGAGGCAGGGGATGCAAAGGGGGCGTTGTCGGCAACGCCAAAGCGCAACGCTACCCGCGGTGATTGCTCAAGATGGTCCAGCAACAGGCGCATCAACGGTCGATGATCAAGGATCCAACCAATGGCTTCGGCCTTGCGGTTGGCATCGTTCAGATCATTCAGTGTGAACCAAGCGGTCTGATGGGTGGCTCGATCATCAAGACGTAGCGCTGTGAAGGGTGTGAGCTCAGGGGACAAATCGGACCAGAGCTCGAGGCGTTGAAGCAACCGCCGAGACGAGTGCGTCATGGCGTAGGCACGACTGCGATCGAGCAATGCCTGCCGGGGTAGTGCGTCGATCAAATCAACTGAGTGACCTTGGCGCGCTAGTCCAAGAGCCAGTAGTGCTCCCGTAGGACCAGCTCCGACAATTCGAAAGCGACGAAAATCTGTGGTGGCCACTGAATCCCGCGTTGGAGAAGCAATCGTCACCACAGAAGTCAACTTGTTCAGCCGATACCAAGAAGACCACGCGTGAAAGCTTCGCCTCCGAGGGCAAACTCTGTGGCGAGAAGCGCAATAAAGCCCAGCATGGCCATGCGACCGTTCAGCTTTTCGGCCCGGTCGTGGAATCCCCAGCCACTTTCGGTGTCGACGACTTCCATGCGGGGCTCAGTGGCGAAGGCATTAAGGCGGCCACCGTCTTCAGTGGTGACGCTGGCACCACGGATGGTGGGAGCATTGGAGGGAGCCTGGGACATGTTCAACCTGTCTTCTTTACACAGCTTAACCTACTTATTAAGAACTTTTACGCAACCGCAGCCTGCATAGATCTTCAAAGGCCGGACGCAACAGAAACGGATACTCGCCGACCCAAAGTCTCAGCTCGGGTAACCAGGCATCACTCAAAGCACCGATGCGGGAAAAGTCCTTGCGTTCGCTCAGCACCAGACAACGAATCAGCACCCCGGCTCGAATGGCGGAATGGGTTTTGGCCATTGGAAAACTGACGCGACCCAGGTAGCCGTCTTCATCCGCCAGCTCGAGAATCATCCAGGTTCGCCGATTCTCGACGAGCTCCAACCGGCCGTTGGCGTCCGCCTGCTCACGCTGATTTTCAACCCGCTCTCGGGTGTAGGCATCCACCACCTCTCCCTCGAACAGTGCAGCCGCGGGATAGCGCCGCAAGGTGGCATTGCGGCGGCCCGCCTCAAGGATCGGTCCCCAGAGGATGTAGAGCAGAAGCACTACACCCGCCACGAGCCACACCGATCCCCAACGGTTGAACGACAAGCTCTGACTGATCAACAGCGTGATCACGCCACCAATGCCTGAAATCAACAGCCTCTGCAGGATTTTGCGGGGATCACCGACCATGGCCTGGAACTGAGTTCCCGTGGCCACCGCCGGTATCAGCCGCTGCAATTCACCGGGCCTTAGAGGAATGAGCATGACGACTCAAAGGAGGCGTTCGAGGCCGTAAACAAGACCCGAAAGCTGACGAACCTTCCGAACACAGAGGAGAACCCCGGGCATATAAGCGGATCGGTCGATCGTGTCGTGGCGAAGGGTATAGGTCTCACCGGGAGCCCCAAACATCACCTCCTGGTGCGCCACAAGCCCGGGAAGACGAAGGGAGTGGAGCCGAAGGCCGCTGGGGCGCTGACCGCCGCGACTGCCCTCGAGGGACTCATGCTCATCCACTTCCGCGGCGTTGAAAGTTTTTCCCAGTTCTTCCATCAGCTCTGCAGTCTTGATGCAAGTGCCACTGGGAGCATCCGCCTTGCGGTTGTGATGCAATTCCGTTAGCTCAGCGTGGTCATAAAAGCGCGCCGCTGCGGCCGCTGCCTGCTGAAGCAGCACCATGCCAACCGAGAAATTGGGGATCACAGCCCCTCCCACCGAGGCCTTTTCAGAAAACGTCTGCAAATCCCGCAGCTGCTCAGGTGACAAGCCGGTGGTGCCAATCACGGGATGCACGCCGTAAGCGATCGCAGCCCTTGTGTTGTTGTAAACAACTGATGGGTGGGTGAAATCCACCATCACCGCACCCTTCCCCGGGCCCGCATCACGCACCGCCTGGCTGCTGGCGCAAAGACAGCCTTCGAGGTCGGCGGTAAGCGCTACCTCAAGTTCCCCCAGTCCCAGCAGCTCACCGACATCGGCACCCTCTTTGCCAGGTGTCGTGTCGATTGCCCCCACCAGATGGCAGTCAGGCGATGCCTGCACGGCGCGGATCACTTCGGCTCCCATGCGCCCCAGCGCTCCGGTCACCAGCACAGGGATTGAAGGACTCGCAGAAGCGCTCATGCGGGAAATCGGTCTCGAATGAGCCTATGGGGCAGCCGGGTTGTAACACCAAGGTTGTGGAATAACGCAGTGGTGGCCTGTCGGCCGTATCGTTCTTCACATAGCTAAAAGTGCGCTGATGTTCACACAGGTCCGCTCCGCCGATCGCCGCGTTGCTCCTGTGGAGGGTCAAAACCACAAATCCGTCATGAAGGCGGTGTACGTGGTTCTTGAGCCCCAGTACCAAAATGCACTCACCCAGGCGGCAACAGCTCTGAACGCTGCCAATGGAGATCTCGGCATCGATCTTTGCGGCTACCTGATCGAGGAGCTGCGCGATGAGACAAACTACGAAAATTTCAAGCGCGACGTGTCCGAAGCAGATGTCTTCGTCGCTTCCTTGATTTTCATTGAGGATCTGGCTCAGAAGGTGGTGGATGCCGTAGCTCCCCACCGCGACCGTCTCAAGGCTGCGGTGGTCTTCCCCTCCATGCCGGAGGTGATGCGTCTGAACAAACTGGGTAGCTTCTCGATGGCGCAGCTCGGTCAGAGCAAGAGCGCCATTGCCGGCTTCATGAAAAAGCGAAAGGAAGCCGGTGGAGCCGGGTTCCAGGACGCGATGCTCAAGCTGCTGAACACGCTTCCGACCGTTCTGAAGTATCTGCCGGTTGAGAAGGCCCAGGACGCTAGAAGCTTCATGCTCAGCTTCCAGTACTGGCTTGGCGGAACGCCAGACAATCTTCGCAACTTTCTGTTGATGCTTGCGGATAAATACGTGTTCCCCGCTGCCGGGGGCGAGGAACGTCCCGAGATGCAGGTGGCTGAACCCGAAGTCTTCCCCGACTTGGGCATCTGGCACCCCCTCGCACCATCCATGTTCGAGGACCTCAAGGAATATCTCAACTGGACCGCGAGCCGCACCGATCTCTCTGAAGAAGCCCGCAAAGGGCCCGTGATCGGACTGGTGCTGCAGCGCAGCCACATCGTGACCGGTGACGATGCTCACTATGTCGCCACCATCCAGGAGCTGGAATTCCGCGGTGCCCGCGTGATCCCGATCTTTTGCGGTGGCCTGGACTTCTCCAAGCCAGTTAACGCCTTCTTTTACGACCCACTGAACCCAGAGCAACCGCTGGTTGACGGCACAGTCTCGCTGACCGGTTTTGCACTGGTGGGTGGTCCCGCTCGTCAGGATCACCCCAAGGCCATCGAGTCGCTCAAGAAGTTGAATCGGCCCTACATGGTGGCTCTTCCGCTGGTGTTCCAGACCACTCAGGAATGGGAAGACAGTGACCTAGGCCTCCACCCGGTGCAGGTCGCCCTGCAGATCGCGATCCCGGAACTCGACGGTGCCATTGAGCCGATCGTCCTCTCCGGTCGCGATGACGCCACCGGCAAAGCGCACACGCTGCAAGATCGAGTTGATGCCATTGCGGAACGCGCCATCCGCTGGTCATCGCTGCGGATCAAGCCGCGCACGGAGAAAAAGCTGGCCATCACAGTCTTCAGCTTCCCTCCCGACAAGGGCAATGTCGGAACAGCGGCCTACCTCGATGTGTTCGGCTCCATCCATCGCGTGATGGAGGAAATGAAGGCTCAGGGCTACGACGTGCAGGATCTGCCTCCAAACCCCCGTGCCCTGCTGGAAGCGGTGATCAATGACGCCGATGCCATGGAGGGATCACCGGAGCTGTCGATCGCCCACCGGATGAGTGTGGAGGAATACGAGCGCCTGACGCCCTATTCCGAGCGTCTGGAAGAGAACTGGGGCAAGCCACCTGGCAATCTCAACAGTGACGGCCAGAACCTGCTTGTCTTCGGTCGCCATTTCGGCAACGTCTTCGTTGGCGTGCAGCCCACCTTCGGCTACGAGGGTGATCCCATGCGCTTGCTCTACTCCCGGAGTGCGAGCCCTCACCATGGCTTCGCGGCTTACTACACCTATCTCCAAAAAATCTGGAAAGCCGATGCGGTGCTGCACTTCGGCACCCACGGCTCTCTGGAGTTCATGCCCGGCAAACAGATGGGCATGAGCGAAACCTGCTACCCCGACTCGTTGATTGGTGCGCTGCCGAACCTCTACTACTACGCAGCCAACAACCCTTCAGAGGCCACGATTGCCAAGCGTCGGGGCTACGCCTCCACGATTAGCTACCTCACTCCTCCAGCAGAAAATGCTGGTCTTTACAAGGGCCTAAAAGAACTCGGAGAGCTGGTGGGCTCCTACCAGCAATTGCGTGAAGGCGGTCGTGGTGTGCAAATCGTCAACACCATCATCGAAACGGCACGTCAGTGCAATCTCGACAAAGACGTCGACCTGCCCGATGACGATTCCTCGGCGCTCGAACTCGAGGGGCGCGACGCCCTTGTCGGTGCGGTGTATCGCCAATTAATGGAGATCGAAAGCCGGCTGCTTCCCTGCGGTCTTCACACCATCGGCAAGCCTCCAACCGCGGAGGAAGCCATCGCAACGCTGGTGAACATCGCTGCCCTTGAACGCGAGGAAGACGACTTGCGTTCCCTGCCTGGCCTGCTCGCTGAGGCCATGGGTCGCACGATCGAAGACATCTACAAAGGCAACGACGAAGGCGTCCTTGCGGATGTAGAGCTCAATCGCACTATCACCGAGACCTCCAGGGCAGCCATTGGAGCCATGGTCCGCAGCCTCACCGGCCGCGACGGACGGGTGAGTCTTCGCAACAGCTTCGGCTGGTTCTACGACTTACTGTCCAAATTCGGCTTCAAACTCCCTTCCCCCTGGCTGAGGGCCTGTTGCAGTGCGGGCTTCGTTCAGATCGATTCCACCGAACTTGACAAGCTCTTCGCCTATTTGCGCTTCTGCCTTGAGCAGGTGTGCGCTGATATGGAAATGGAGAGTTTGCTCAAGGCTCTCGACGGCGAATACATCCTGCCCGGACCCGGTGGTGATCCGATCCGCAATCCCGGTGTGCTGCCCAGTGGCAAGAACATCCACGCGCTCGATCCCCAGGCCATTCCTACCCGTGCTGCGGTGGCTGCAGCCAAAGGCGTCGTCGACAAGCTGATTGAACGTCAGCGCGAAGAGCAAGGCACCTGGCCTGAAACCATTGCCTGCGTGCTCTGGGGTACCGACAACATCAAGACCTACGGCGAGTCGCTCGCCCAGATTCTCTGGTTTGTGGGTGTCAAACCGATGCCCGATTCCGTGGGTCGCGTCAACAAGCTTGAGCTGATCCCCCTGGAGGAACTCGGGCGCCCCCGCATCGACGTGGTGGTGAATTGTTCTGGTGTGTTCCGCGATCTGTTCATCAATCAAATGGCCCTGATCGATCAGGCCGTGAAGATGGCCGCAGAAGCCGACGAACCACTCGATCAGAACTTCGTTCGCAAGCACGCGCTCGAACAGGCTGAAAAGGAAGGAACTTCACTGCGCGATGCGGCCTGCCGAGTCTTCTCCAATGCCAGCGGCAGCTACAGCTCCAACGTGAATCTCGCGGTGGAGAACAGCACCTGGGAAGAAGAGGGCGAACTGCAAGAGATGTATCTCTCGCGCAAGACCTTCGCGTTCAACGCCGACAACCCCGGTGAAATGAATCAGAAGCGCGAAGTCTTTGAGAACGTGATGAAGACCGCTGATGTGACCTTCCAAAATCTGGACTCCGCAGAGATCTCCCTCACGGACGTGAGCCACTACTTCGACTCCGACCCCACCAAACTGATTGCTGGTCTGCGTGACGACGGCAAAGCTCCCACCAGCTACATCGCGGACACCACCACCGCCAATGCCCAAGTGCGGTCGCTCAGTGAAACAATCCGCCTGGATTCACGCACCAAGCTGCTCAATCCCAAGTGGTACGAAGGCATGCTCGACTCCGGCTACGAAGGTGTCCGTGAAGTGGCCAAGCGCCTCAACTTCACCCTCGGTTGGAGTGCCACCAGCGGCGCCGTCGACAACTTTGTTTATGAGGAAGCCAACGAGACCTTCATCAATGACCCTGAGATGCGCAAGCGTCTGCTGGAACTGAACCCCAACAGCTTCCGTCAGATCGTTGGCACGCTTCTCGAGGTCCATGGTCGTGGCTACTGGGAGACCTCCGACGAGAACATCGAGCAACTCCAAGAGCTCTATCAAGAGGTTGAAGATCGCATTGAGGGAGTGACCACAGCCTGAATCACAGCGACCGTCGGTTCGCCATCTCAAGGCCGGTGATGGCTCACCGGCCTTTTCGGTACGGCTTCGATCGAGGCTTGGTCCAACTCAGAGTGAACGCTCACAGCGCTGTTCACAGAGCTGATCCAGAGGCTGACGCCCTGTCACCCTGAGTCGAAAACGCGCCCAGACGGCATAGGCCGCGTTCACGACCGCGCCCAGCACGGGCCAAGTCGTTGGTGCATAGATCCAGCCAAGGCCGATCAAGCGATAAGCCTCACGAAACACCGCCACATCGGTGAGCACAGTGCCATCGGCCTGAATGGCATGGATCTTGGCCATAGCCTGTCGATACGTAATGCCTGACCAGTCCTCAGGCCGGTAATCCTGTGCATCAACATCCACGAAATGGATGGTTCCCTGACGGTCACGGCGACTCAAGAACGTCACTTCACGGACGCAGAGAGGGCAACCTCCGTCGTAGAGGAGAGTGAGCTCCGGGCTCGTGCTCATGCAGCAGGGTCAGCAACGGAGTCAGTTCTAGCCAGTTCGCTCATGCGGTCCGCTTGACTGCTGCGGCCATCCTGACCACCTGGCTCATCGGCCCAACATCGTGCACGCGCAACACCTGCACACCTGCCTCGACAGCCCTGGCACAGACGGCCGCAGTTCCCCAGATCCTGGCCCGAGCTCGAGGCTCATCAAGCACAGCTCCGATGAATCGCTTTCGGGAAGGACCGAGCAAAAGAGGAATGCCATCCTGTTGCAGCTCTTCCAACCGGCAAAGGAGCTCCAGATTCTGGTCGTTGGACTTGGCGAAGCCAAGGCCTGGATCCCAGATCAGTTGCTCCCGCCGTAAACCGGCAGCCAAAGCACGATCCGTGCTGCGGCGGAGCTCACTGAGCACACCGGCCACCACTCCGCGATCGCCGTAATCCGTGCATGCATCCATCGTGCTGCTGTCTCCCCTGCTGTGCATCAGCACGTAGGGGCATCCAGCGTCCGCCACCAGTGCAACCATCGCGGGGTCCCGCCGGCCACCACTGACATCATTGATCCAGTCAGCACCGGCTGCCAAAGCAGCCTCCGCCACCGGAGCCAGAAAGGTATCAACGGAAATGATCAGCTCGGGATGGGCTGATCGAATCGCACCCAGAGAAGGGAGCAGGCGTCGGAGCTCTTCTTCAGCACCCACCTCCTCAGCTCCAGGTCGGGTGCTCTGAGCCCCGAGATCCAGCACATCCGCCCCAGCGGACACCTGCTTTGAGGCCTCTCTGAGGGCGAGATCAAGCCGGTTGAAACGACCGCCGTCACTAAAGGAATCCGGAGTGAGATTGATCACCCCCATCACGGCCGAACGTTCGTCCCAGCAAACCGGACGTCGCATCCTGGATCAGGCGGCTTGGTAGTTCGCGATGCGAGCGAAGCTTTCTGGATCTAGCGAAGCGCCGCCCACCAGCACACCATCGATGTCGCTCATCCCCATGAGCTCATCGATGTTGGCTGGCTTCACGGAGCCGCCGTACTGGATGACGAGGTCAGGAGCCCCCACCCAGCTGCGGATCAGGCCACAGATGCGATTGGCCTCGGCGGATTCACAGGTCTTGCCTGTTCCGATGGCCCAGATAGGTTCGTAGGCCACGACCAGATGGCTGGGATCAAGACCTTCCAGTCCCTGCTCCACCTGACGACGGATCACACGTTCGGCTTCGCCGCGGCTGCGCTGTTCATCACTTTCACCGACGCAAACGATTGGGATCAGCCCGTTGGCCTGAGCCGAACGCGCCCGGTGATTGATCTGTTCGTCGCTTTCGCTGAAGTACTTGCGTGGTTCGCTATGACCGACGATCGCGTAACGCACCCCGTGCTCTTCGAGCATCGATGGTGAAATCTCAGCGGTGTAGGCCCCCTGGCCCTCCCAATGCACGTTCTGACTAGCAATCTCGACCCGCGACCCTGAACTCGCTTCCGCCATGGTGCTTATCGCCGTGAACGGGGGTGCCACCACCACATGGCGATCGTCAGAGGTGTTGGCGATCAGTGGAAGAAAGGTGCTCAACCAATCTCGGGTCTGGGCACAAGTCATGTGCATCTTCCAGTTTCCAGCGATCACCGGTTTGCGCACTCTTGCGTCCTCTGCAGTTCAGCAGCAGCCAACTTACGTTCCAGCGCGGGAAATCTGATTCAGATGTCGGTGACGATGGCCTGATCGGTGCCCATCGACACATGATCACCCACATGAAGCTGACGACCACGCTGGGTGATGACGCAATCATTCACCACCACTTCACCTGCTTGGATGCGCATCTTGGCCTCACCGCCCGTCCCGACCCAGCCTTTCCATTTCAGGAACTGATCAAGGCGCATCGAGGGAACAGCGAGGAAGACCATTGATAGTGTGACGCGATGCTGAAACCGTCCGAAGCAGGATTCCGCAGGCTTCTGCCCCTGCTCCGTCCACACCTGCGTCAACTGGTGGTCGGGCTGATCTGCATGCTCGTGTACGTCAGCAGCTTCCTGCTGCTGCTCAACCTCGCCGGTGACCTGTTCCCAGCCCTCGGTTCCCGGGATCTCGGACGCGTGCTCAGCCTGATCGGACAGGGGGTGCTGATCTTTGCTGTGCAGAAACTGGCTCAGTTCGGCCAGGACTCACTGCTGGCCGGACCTGCACTGCAAGTGAGCAAAACCCTGCGCAGTGACCTCTTCAGCAAGCTCCAGACCGTGGAACTGGGGGCTTTGGAGAAACTCTCTGCAGGCGATCTCACCTACCGCCTGACCGAGGATGCGGATCGGGTGAGTGAAGTGCTCTACAAGTCGGTGCACGACACGTTGCCCAGCGTGCTGCAGCTGTTCGCCGTGCTGGGCTACATGCTCTGGCTCGACTGGAAACTCACGGCGTCGATTCTGTTGCTCGCCCCTCTGATCATCTGGCTGATCAGCATGTTCGGCGCACGGGTGATGACCGCCACCGAACGCAGTCAGAAGAAGGTGAGTGAACTGGCCGGCCTTCTGGGCGAAGCCATTGAAGGACTCCCCCTGGTGCGCGCCTTCGCTGCCGAGCCATGGCTGCAAGGCCGCTTCGAAGAGGAGATCGATCAGCACAGGAAAGCGCGACACCGCACGTACAGCCTGGTCGCCCTGCAGCACCCTGTTGTGGGAATGATCGAGGTAGTCGGCCTCTTCTCCGTCCTGGGACTAGCCGCCTGGAGAATTCAGAGCAATGACCTAAGCATTGCCGGATTAAGCAGCTATCTCACCGGGTTGGTGGTGCTGATTGATCCCATCGCTCACGTCACCAATAACTTCAACGAGTTTCAGCAGGGCCAGGCGTCGTTACGGCGTCTCCGCCAGATCGAACGCCAACCCCAGGAAGCAGCCGACCCAAACCCTGCCATTCCGATCGGACGCCCGGCAGGTCACCTGAACCTGCGGGAGGTCAACTTTGCCTATGGCGACGGTGAGCCGGTGCTGAACGACATCAACCTCAGCATTCACGCAGGGCAAGTGGTGGCCCTGGTCGGCCCCTCGGGAGCCGGCAAGAGCACCCTGTTCTCGCTGCTGCTGCGCTTCAACACGGCACAGTCGGGTGAGATTGAACTGGATGGTGCCAACCTGTCGCAAGTGAAAGCACGCGAATTGCGCAAGCAGGTGGCGCTTGTGCCTCAGCGCACCACCGTGTTTTCAGGCAGCATCGCCGACGCAATCCTCTTTGGCCGCGAAGCCAGCCACCAACAGCTGACCGAAGCCGCCCGTCTGGCCAATGCCCACGACTTCATCATGGCGTTGCCCAAGGGGTATGACACCCAACTTGAGGAGCGAGGCACGAACGTGTCCGGCGGCCAGCTGCAACGGATTGCCATTGCACGGGCTGTGCTCGGCAACCCTGCTGTTCTGCTGCTTGATGAAGCCACTAGTGCCCTCGATGCCGAAGCTGAGGCGGCCGTTCAGCTGGGGCTACGCCAGGCCATGCATGGACGCACGGTGTTGGTGATCGCTCATCGCCTGGCGACGGTTCAGGAGGCTGACCAGATTGTTGTTTTGGATCAGGGCCGCATCAGTGAAGAGGGAACCCATGATCAGCTGATGGCGAGCAATGGTCGCTATCGCGATCTGTGTGAACGTCAGATGATTCGCGATGGACGCGGCTAAGTTGCGTTGGAATCAGGCAATTTCAGCCGCTTTTCATGACTGCCACTCCTACGGAAAACCCTGTGCTCACCTTCGAAGGCAAGCGCTACGACCTCAATGCCCTGCCTGACGAACTGAAAGAGCTGGTTCGTGGCATGCAGGTTGCCGACGCTCAATTGAGAATGCACGAAGACACCCTCAAAGTGTTGGCCGTAGGACGTCAATCACTGGCCATGCAGCTAAACGAACGGCTCAAGAACGTCACCCCCCTGCCCGACAACGGCTGATCGTCATCCGCTTCAACGGCACCGGCGTGTCGCAAAAAAAGCCTCCGCTGACGCGGGGGCTTTTTCGTGGTTGAGAGTTGAGCAGTCCCCAACACACAGCCTGAGGTTTCTCAATCCGGTGTGTCTCAGTCAGCGGTTTCAACCGAGCGGCTGAAATAACTGCGGCTGAGTTGGAACACCGTTCCAGACAGCAGCAATAAGGCAATCAAGTTGGGAATCGCCATCAATCCGTTCAGTGTGTCAGCAACACCCCAGACGACACCACGGTCGCCCACAAGACAACCGACCACGACCACGACCACCCAAACCATGCGGAACGGAAGGATGGCGCGAACACCGAACAGATATTCGGTGCAGCGCTCGCCGTAGAAACTCCAGCCCAGCACTGTGGTGAATGCAAAGATCAGCAGTCCCAACGTCACCACCAAGCCGGATCCGTTCAAGGCCTGGTTGAAGGCGGCGATCGATAAGTCAGAGCCGGAGAGAACGCCATCCATGGCTCCGCTCACCAAAATCACCAAAGCGGTGAGAGTGCAAATGATCAAGGTGTCGATGAACGTGCCCAGCATGGCCACCGTGCCTTGACGGACAGGGTCGTTGGTTCTGGCCGCAGCGTGGGCGATGGGAGCACTGCCTAGACCAGCTTCATTGGAGAAAATTCCCCGTTTAAAGCCCATCAGGATCACTTGGGTCAGGGTGCCAGTCGCTGCCGCTTTCCCCGTGAAGGCATTGGTGAAGATGCTGCCGAAGGCTTCGGGCAAAGCGCTGATATTGGTCAACAGGATGATCAGACAAGCCAGAACATAGGCAATGGCCATGAATGGCACGACTGCCGAGGCGACCTCGGAAATTCGACGCACACCACCGACGATCACGGCAAACACCAGAACGCCGAGAACAACAGCCGTGTAGGCACGGGGAATGCCGAAGGTCAGCAGAGCACTCGACACTTCAAAACACTGGACGCCATTGCCGATCCCGAACCCGGCGAGCATGCCGAAAAGGGCAAACAGGCCAGCGAGCCACATCCAGCGAGGGCCAAGACCATTGCGGATGTAATACATCGGTCCGCCGACGTGGTTGCCCAATTCATCCACCTCGCGGTAGTGGACGGCGAGCACCGCCTCGGCGTACTTGGTTGCGATGCCAAAGAATGCGATCAACCACATCCAGAACACAGCACCGGGTCCACCGATGGCGATTGCTGAGGCCACCCCGGCGATATTGCCGGTGCCCACGGTTGCCGCCAAAGACGTCATAAGGGCCTGGAAGGGGGTGATATCGCCCTCATCGGCCTTTTCAGGACTGGAGAACATCATGCGCACGCCATACGGCAGACGCAGAATCGGCATGAATCCCAGACCGACCATCAGCAGAACGCCGGTAAAGGAAATCAACCCGATCGTGGGCCAACCCCATGCGAAGGCGTTGATGGGACCATTGATGGACGTGACCAGACGATCCAGGCCCGAAGGGGATTGAGCAAAAACAATCATCACAACGCCTCCAGATCGGTGAACTGGAACACCTGAACACTGTCGTTGCCATCGGCATCCTTGGTCTGGATGGCACGACGCTCCAACACCCAGCGGCCCTGATCACCCAGAGCAACAAAGGTGTCTTCAAAGGAATTGGCAGGTCCCTTGGCCTCACCTGTTGCGGGATCCGAATACTGACTGGTGTAGTCGCGGCTCAAATAACCAGCGCCGGTATCCGTGGTGCTGCCGGTGTGAATCGTCACTACCGTGCCGTGGATATGACGGTGAACCATGGTCACCACGTCATCCTTAATGCGATAGCGGTCGCCTTCCCCCTTGCCGCCGATCAACACTTCCAGGCCTTCGGCGGTGCTGTTGCCAGCCGTGAAAGTGTTCTCGCCATGCACTTGCTCAAAGGGACGACGCACACGGTGGATGGCCACTTCCCAAAGCTGTGAGGCCACGGCCTTTTCAACCTCGGCATCTTCAATGCCCTCGACACTGGCCTTCAGATCAGCACCAACCTGGAATCGACCTTCCACAGTCCGCTCGCCCTGCTGCCAGATGCAGCGACCCTTGTAGCCACCAAACCCGGGATCCCAGGTGTAGCGGTTTTCATAGGCGGCACGAAAGGCATCGCGGCAGTCGCTGCCGGCGGCAATGGTTGAAGGGCTGGAGACGGTCACGGGAAGACGCGCAAGCTTCCGCGACCTTACCGGGCCTGCACCTGATCATGAACATCTTGCAAAGCATGGATTCCAAACGTCTGGGACTGAAGGGCCTCGATGGCCTGCACCGCTGAACGCGCTCCCGCCAGCGTGGTGAGGGTGGGCACGGAGTAATCCAGCGCTGCGCGACGCAGATAACGGTCGTCGTGGGCAGCCTGGCGTCCTATGGGCGTGTTGATCACCAGCTGCACGTCGCCTGAACGGATCTGATCCTCAATGTTTGGACGCCCCTCATGCACCTTCAACACAGGCTCGACGGCCAGACCGGCTTCATGCAACGTGGAAGCGGTCCCTGACGTGGCTGTCAGCGAAAAACCCAGATCAAGCAGTCGCTTCGCCACAGGAACCAGAGCGGGCTTATCACGGTTGTGAGTGGACAAGAACACCGTTCCCTGGGTTGGGAGCGCATCACCAGCAGCCTGCTCGGCCTTGGCGTAAGCCATGCCGAACTGAGGAGCCCATCCCATCACCTCACCAGTGGAACGCATTTCAGGTCCCAGCAATGAATCGGCACCCGGGAAACGGCGGAAGGGAAGCACAGCTTCTTTGACAGCCTGCAGCGGTGGCCTTGGCTCTTCCGTGACGCCCACATCAGCCAGCGTTTCACCAGCCATCAGACGGGTGGCAACCCGCGCCAGCGGCACACCGGTGGCCTTGGCCACGAAAGGAACAGTGCGAGAAGCACGGGGATTTGCTTCGATGATGAAGACGCGTTCTTCACCAGATTCGGTGCGCTGAACCGCGAACTGAAGATTGATCAAGCCCTGAACCTTCAGACGCAGAGCCAAGTCCCGCGCCCAGGACCGGATGGTGGCCAGAGCCTCATCGCCCAGGGAGATCGACGGCAGACAGCATGCGGAGTCCCCGGAATGAATTCCCGCTGGTTCGATGTGCTCCATCAAGCCGCCAATGACCACCACTCCATCGCGATCGCAGAGTGCATCCACATCCACCTCAATGGCGTTCTGCAGGTACTGATCAATCAGCACAGGATGGTCGGGTTCCACCTGCACGGCTTCACGCATGTAGCGATTGAGTTCCGCTTCGTCGTAGACCACTTCCATGGCGCGACCACCCAGCACGTAAGACGGCCGCACCACAACGGGATACCCAACGGATTCAGCCACCGCCAAGGCTTCTGCCTCACTGCGGGCCAGGCCATTGCGGGGCTGACGGATCTCAAGCTCGCGCAGGATCGCTTCGAACTGTTCCCGGTCTTCTGCGCGATCGATCGATTCCGGTGATGTTCCCCAAATGCGGGTTCCTGTGGCCTGCCCCTCCGCAGATTGCAGCCAACGCAGCAGCGGCATGGCCAGCTTGAGCGGGGTCTGGCCACCGAACTGCACGATCACGCCATCCGGGCGTTCCGCCTCAATCACATTCAGAACATCCTCAAACGTGAGGGGCTCGAAATACAGCCTGTCGCTGCTGTCGTAATCGGTGGAAACGGTCTCAGGGTTGCTGTTGACCATCACGGTGGCAAAACCAAGATCCTGCGCAGAGAACGACGCATGACAGCAGCAGTAGTCGAACTCAATGCCCTGTCCAATCCGATTCGGACCACCACCAAGGATCATCAGCTTGCGCTTTAATTCCAGCGAGACCTCAGTGGCCGTGGGCAGGGACACCAGCGCACCGGATGCATCCAGGCGTGCTGCCGGCCGCTCGTAAGTGGAGTAGTGATAAGGCGTTGTTGATGCGAATTCAGCCGCACAGGTGTCGACGGTTTTGAACACTGGGCGGACGTCCAAAGATTGGCGTGCCGAGCGCACCGCGAGCTCATCAGCCTCCGTAAACCAGGCGATCTGACGATCGGAGTAGCCCAGCTGCTTGAGACGGAGGAAGTCATCGCTGCTGAGGTCAGCTAGTGCACGCCCCTTCAGCAGCTCAGTTTCTGCATCGATTAACAGCCGTAACTTCGCCAGGAACCAGGGATCAATTCGGCTGAGGGCATGGATCTGCTGATCACTGCGGCCGGCCAACATCGCTGCGCGCACGGAAAGGATCCGATCCGGAGAGGGCGTCCGCAACGAACGCTCCAGTTCAGCATCTGTGAAAACGGGTTCATCGCGATCGCCGCCCCAACCGGAAAGACCCGTTTCCAGAGAACGAAGCGCTTTCTGAAACGACTCCTCGAAACAGCGACCAATGGCCATCGCTTCACCCACCGATTTCATCGCCGTTGTGAGCACCGCGGGAGATCCACGGAATTTCTCAAAGGCGAATCGGGGGATCTTGGTGACGACGTAGTCGATCGTGGGCTCGAAGCAGGCCGGGGTCTTACCGGTGATGTCGTTGAGAATTTCGTCGAGCGTGTAACCGACAGCCAAACGGGCGGCGATCTTGGCAATGGGGAAGCCTGTCGCTTTGCTGGCCAGGGCCGACGAGCGACTCACCCGGGGATTCATCTCGATCACCACCACCTCACCATCGGCGGGGTTGATGGCGAACTGAATGTTGCTGCCGCCGGTGGCCACACCGATCTCGCGGATGATGGCGATCGACTGATCCCTCAGGCGCTGATATTCACGGTCGGTAAGGGTCTGGGCCGGAGCCACCGTGATCGAATCCCCGGTGTGAACCCCCATGGGGTCCAGGTTTTCGATGCTGCAGACAATCACAACGTTGTCCGCCAGATCACGCATCACCTCCAGCTCAAATTCCTTCCAGCCCAGCAGAGACTTTTCAATCAGAATCTGAGAGACGGGACTGGCATCAAGACCGCTTTTGCAAATCGCGGCGTACTCCTCAGGGTTGTACGCGATGCCACCGCCGCTGCCGCCCAGCGTGAACGCCGGTCGGATGATGCGCGGAAAGGACGCAATGGCAGCGCCCACCGCTTCGGCTTCCTCCAAGGACGAAGCGATGCCTGAGGGGCAGACTTTCACGCCGATGCGCTCCATGGCCTGCTTGAACAGCAGTCGATCCTCGGCTTTGCGGATGGCCTGAAGATCCGCACCGATCAGCTCAACCCCAAAGCGCTCCAGGGTGCCGTTTTCAGCCAGGGCAACCGCCAAATTCAGTGCCGTCTGACCACCCATGGTGGGCAGCAGCGCATCCGGACGTTCCGTCTCGATCACCCGAGCCACCACTTCAGGCGTGAGCGGTTCCACGTAGGTGCGATCCGCCATGTCCGGATCGGTCATGATCGACGCCGGATTGGAATTCACCAGGATCACTTCGTAGCCCTCGGCGCGAAGTGCTTTACAGGCCTGGGTGCCCGAGTAATCGAACTCGCAGGCCTGTCCGATCACGATCGGCCCCGAACCCAGCAGAAGGATGCGACGAAGATCGTTCCGCCGTGGCATGGGCTTCTCTTTGCGGCCAAACAATTTCAGTCTCCCACGCAGCCTCCGTAAGAGACAGCGTTATTTGCACAGCAAGTGCCGGTCAGTCGCTAGCGTTAAGGGTGAGGAGCGTGATGACAGCCATGAGCGAACTCCAGCGCCTGAAAGGGTTGCTGCCCCCCGAAATGCAGAGCTGGGTGTTCGTCGAGGCGGCCGCAGCTGTGGATCCTTCTTTGATCACACTCGAGGAGATCGGGCGGGATGAAGTGGAGATCCAGGTGGATCTCGATTCTTGGGACAGCCTTGCGCTGGACCATCGCAACCTTCTCTTCTGGCACGAGGTCGGTCGAATCCAGAACGACACCATTCCTCGGGATGGCTGGGAGATGGCTGCTCTGGCCATCGGCCTTGGCGGAGCGATCGGTGAACTGTGGGTTCAAGACGGACTGCTGTTGATGATGGCTCTGGGGCTTTCGGGCTTCGCTGGCTACCGGCTTTACCTGAAAAACAATTCGGAAAAGCGTCTTCGCGATGCCATCGCAGCAGACGAACGCGCCATCGACCTGGCCTGCCGATTCGGATACAGCGTCCCCAATGCTTACAAGAGCCTCGGAGGCGCCCTCAAAGACCTCGTGGAGAAAACTCGTAAAAAGAAAAAACGTGGTTACTACGAAGATCGACTCGAGGCGTTGCGCAAGAGTGCTGGGAAGGCCCGAGCTGAAATGGCTCAGCAGCAGGGTTCCCGACAGTCCGTCACCAGCGAAAACGTTTATGGATAGTGAGCAGCTTGCGGAGCTCGCAGCTGATGCCTGCGATGACCGCAAAGCCGTCGACATTCAGCTCATCCGCGTGGATGAAGTGTCGAGCCTGGCTGACTGGATGGTGATCGCCGGCGGACAGAGTGATGTGCAAGTGAAGGCCATCGCCCGATCGGTCGAAGATCGGATTGAGCAGGAGATACAACGCCTTCCTCTCCGCAAGGAAGGCCTCAACGAAGGGCGCTGGGCACTCCTCGATTACGGCGAGCTGATTGTTCACGTGCTGATGCCCGAAGAACGCCGCTTTTACGACTTGGAAGCCTTCTGGAGTCACGGCGAACGCCGTCCCTACTTAGCCTCAAGCACAGCCGATGCTTAAGCTTGAACCCCGGCATGGAAGCGAGCATCGCCTGCCCGGTGCCACCTGAGCAGCGACCCCAAGAGGAATACGCCCAGCTCTGCAGTTCCTGGTTTTTCGCCTGGCCTTGCACAGCACAGGTGTCCCTCGACCGCGCTCTACTGATCAGTTGGCTGCTGATCTCACCGCTCACCGTGCTCGTCGCCAGCGGCAGCTGGACCTTGCGTCATGACCCGGTTCGCCTCCTAATTGCCGGCGGCGTTGCCGCACTCGTGTTGCCCATGTTGCTGCTCACCAGGCAGTGGCTTGGATGGACGTATGTGCACAAGCGCCTTCTCTCCGAACAAGTGGAGTACGAAGAATCAGGTTGGTACGACGGTCAAATTTGGGAAAAACCCCTGGCGTGGCGAGAACGAGATCTGTTGCTGGCCCAGCATGAGGTTCGGCCCATTCTTGGGCGTCTTGGCCGTGCCATGGCGCTGGTGACGGGGCTCATGCTGGGTGGGGCGAGCATCTGTCAGGCTCTGTGAACCTGAACAGCAAGCGGGCATGTCGATCCCATCCGGTTACCGCGGTTCGGCCCGGGCTGTGAGTTCACCACCTCTCGAGGTGCATCTCAGGCGTGGTTCGTCGATCGAATCGACCCACCGTGTGCACGCCGTGGTGTGCGACAGCCGCGGCCGCGTGTTGATGCGAGCCGGGCAGCCCGACTTTGAAACCTTCATTCGATCCGCGCTGAAACCGTTCCAGGCACTGCCACTGATCAGCAGTGGAGCCTCTGAAGCCTTTAGTTGCGGAGAGCGTGGAATCGCCATTAGCTGCGCCTCTCATGCGGGCACCCCCACCCACGCCCGCGAAGCGTTTCGGATGCTCTGGAATGCAGAGCTTGAAACTGAAATGCTGCGCTGTCCGGTGCCAGCCGGTCGCACCAGTCCGCTGGAACACAATTGCTCTGGGAAGCATGCCGGCTTTTTAGTGACCGCCCGCAAAATGGGCTGGCCTCTTGACAGCTACCTGCAGGGCGATCATCCCGTTCAGCAGGAAGTGAACCGTCGTGTGGCAGAGCTTTTGGGGCTCCCTCAGGAGGAACTGGTGGCAGAGCGTGATGACTGCGGCGCTCCAACCCTGCGTCTTGAACTTGCTCAGATGGCGCTGCTCTTTGCTCATCTCGGATCATCAGCCCATGCCGAGCTGGAACAAATCAGTCGAGCGATGCTGACCCACCCCGAACTGGTGGCTGGTGATGGTCGCTTCGACACAGAGTTGATGCGTCGTTCGCATCGACAGGTGATCAGCAAGGGCGGCGCAGAAGGCATTCAGTGCCTAAGCCGTACGGGCGAAGGGCTGGGCGTGGCCATCAAAGTGGAAGACGGTGCGCGCCGCGCGAAGCAAGCCGTGGCCTTGCACCTGCTTCGCCAGCTCGATTGGATGACCCCTGGCGGGTTGGAGGAGTTGGAAGAAGAGTTGCTGATGCTCAATCCGGGCGTCCAACTCAACGTGGAGGGTGAGCTGCGCTCTTGACCCAGAGCTGGTGGCCTGACGGACCGCAGAGTTGTATGATTTAAAAGCCGACGCGGGGTAGAGCAGTCTGGTAGCTCGTCGGGCTCATAACCCGAAGGTCGGGAGTTCAAATCTCCCCCCCGCCACCAAATCAAAAGGCTCCACTTTGGTGGAGCTTTTTTGTTGCCAAATTTCTCAATCGCGATCAAGAACAAGACCGAGAGTTCGCTGTCAGTGCAGCAACGTTGACGACAGGTTCTTATCAAATCGCTCGGTGCATCTGCGCTGACACTATTGGATCAAATGGCAATCGTGAGTCCTTGAATCACACTCAATCACCCACCATCTGCGATTAACGGTTGTTGAAATCTTCGTGTCAAGCGATGGCAACAGGATCTGAGGATTGATTGCACGACTCGGAGGACATTCACGGCCCTCGGCAACATTGTCGGACCTTTGATCCAGACACGCCAAGGACGTGCTTCCGGTCACATCGGAAACTATCGGGTGGTTGTTGCTGCTGCCGTGCCTCTGCATCCCTTTGAAGCGATCGTGATCGGCTCGGGAGCAACCGGTGGTGTTGCCGCGATGACCTTGGCCGAAGCCGGCGTGAGGGTGCTGGTGGTGGAGGCAGGACCAGACATGTCTGCGATGGAGGCCTTGGGAGGTGAACCCGCCAACAGCCTTCGCCGTGCGGAGGGGTTACTCAGCGGACGCCATCGCGTCCAGGCCCAACATCCGGGGTATTGGAAACAGAATCCTGCGCTCTACGCCGATGAGCGTGCTTTTCCTTATGAGACGCCGGAGGATCAACCCTTCCTGTGGACCCAGGGCCGACAGGTTGGAGGACGCAGCCTCACCTGGGGAGGCATCACGCTTCGGCTATCGGACTACGAATTCAAGGCAGCCAATGACGATGGATATGGCCAGAACTGGCCGATCAACCACAACGATCTGGATCCTCACTACACCGCCCTCGAACGGCTTCTGAAAGTGCGTGGAAACCGCGACGGCCTCAGTCATCTTCCCGATGGACAACTGGAGCCTGCGCTGCCCTTGATGCCAGAGGAGTCGCAGTTCCGCGACGCCTTGCATCGGGAACGCGGTCTGACCTTGATCCACTCCCGGGGCTTTGAAGCCCATCAGCCTTCAATCACAACACCCTGGCCGCGATCGAGCAGCAATGGCTCCAGCCTGCGTCGCGCGCTGGACACAGGGAATGTCGAAATCCTCAGCAATTGTGTGGCCGAGAGGCTGGAACTGCATCCAGGCCGGCAGCGAGCACGGTCGGTCGTGGTGGTGAACCGTGCAACGCATGAGCGACAACGTCTGGACTGCGAGCTGGTGGTGGTCTGCGCTTCCACCATCGCCAGCCTTCGCCTGCTGCTGCAGTCGGAAGAACAGAACAACGGGCCAGGGGGATTCATCGATCCCTCCGGACAGCTGGGCAAGGGGCTGATGGACCACGTGTCCTGCTGCCGCTTCTTCTCAATCGCCAGTCAGACGGGGCGGCAGGCGATGCAACAGCGCGACCCCACCACCACCCTGTCGGGGGCAGGCAGTTTCTTCCTGCCCTTCGGGAACGCACCCGAACGACGCGCCAACGCATCCTTTCTGCGGGGCTATGGGCTGTGGGGCGCGATCAACCGCTTCGACCCACCCTGGTGGCTCAAACGCCATCCGGATCGCCGACTGGGTTTCCTCATCGGCCATGGGGAAGTTCTGGCAGATGCGCGCAACAACGTGCGCCTTTCAGAGCAATGCGATCCCCTCGGAATCCCCATGCCCTTGATTCGCTGCCGATGGGGCAAGAACGAGCACGCCATGGTGCGCGACATGCAGCGCACGATCCAAGACTGCATTGCTGTAGCAGGGGGCACAGCTGCGTCGCTACCCGACCTGGTGCATCTCCCCCTGGTCGAGCCGATCGTGCGGAGTGCTGCGGCCGTTCAGAAGGATGCGCCTCCCCCTGGGTACTACATCCACGAAGTGGGTGGAGCTGCGATGGGGAATCACGAAGACACCAGTGTGGTGGACCGCTGGAATCGCCTCTGGCGCTGTCCCAATGTCCTGGTGGTGGATGGGGCCTGCTGGCCCAGCTCAGGCTGGCAGAGCCCGACACTGACCATGATGGCGATCACACGAAGGGCCTGTCAGGACGCCGTCAGGCCTGCTAGCGGCTGAACAGGTCGTCGAGATAACGCTCGGTCACAGCGCGGTCCGAGCAGCCGTTCTGGAAGAGGAACTGCGCCAACGCAGAGCTCATCACCTGGTATTGATCCCAGTTGGGGTTGGACCCAATGAAGTCTTTTAGGCCCCGATACAGCACCTCAGGAATTTCAGCTTCAAGGCTGACAAAGGGCGCATCAACCTCCGTAGAAGGCACCGCTTGGGAGTCCATGCATCGTTCGAGGTGATTGCGATCCATCCAGTGCGTTGGGCCTCGTGTTCATCAACAGGGAGCCACAAAACCATGGCGCTCGTCAAAGGCAGGCTCCAGATGCGACCAAATGCACATCTCATTTGAGACTCGCTTCAGCGCAGGAAGCTTGTGGGGTGACATGGGTCGATGACCTCGAAATTGAAAACGTCCGTCCCACTGTCAAGTCGCAAATATCACCAGATCGCAAACCCACAAGCGCACACGCGAGAACAGGGATTCAGGCGATCAACCGTGGAAAACCCTGGCAAACCTGTGGAAAAGGCCTTGGGTTCTCCACAAAACGCACTTTTGATTAGTCACGCTTATCTTAAAAAGTCTCATGCGACGCAAGTAAGATAGAGACACCTGAGCACGTCAACACCACCCAATTGCTTCAGGTTTAAGGCTGAGTTGTGTTGTCTTGTGACTGAACATTGCGCAGGGTGGCTGGACCAAGGGGGTGCTCAGCGTGCGGGTATGGATGATGACCGTGGCTGTGATCGTGGGTAGGGCTGTGATCCGTCCCATGGCTGTGGTCATGGGGATGGTGATGGCCGCCGCCGAGCGGAATTGGCACCCCATCAGGTGAACAGGCCCCAGTGCATTCCCGCTCGCAGAGATCACAGGACTCGGTGAGTCCCTCCACGTGGTGATGGTGACTGGACTGCTCCAGACCAACTTCCTGCTCAAACCCCAGCACCTGGGCTCGGTACTTGCACAGAGAACAGTTCATCGCCGCTTCCCCGCCCAGCACCTCTTGCACCCGTTCAACAAAGGTGTCGAGGACATGGTCGTGATCCCCCAAGTACGACGCATGAAGGAATTCCAACTCGGGATGATCGTCAGCAACCCGTTCGGTGTGCTGACGAATGCGGCTCACGAGCACCCCTGAAAAGAGGAAATAAGGGAATACCACGATTCGCTTGAATCCCAGCTTCACCACGTGGCGAAGCCCAGGTTCCACCAGTGGGAAAGTGACACCGGAATAGACCGTTTCACCCCAGCCGAATCCGAACCCCTCCACCAACATCCGCGTCACCTTGGACACGTTGGAGTTGGCATCAGGATCTGAGGAGCCCCGACCAACCACCACCAGCAAGGTGTCGGACAGCGGCACCTCCGGGGCCTGAGCCAAGGCCTCACGGATGCGAGCCCCTGCAGCCGCGATCATCAAGCGATCGACACCCAGCTCGCGCCCGTATTCAATCTTCAGACCCGTTTCAGCGCTGTAGGTGTTGAGCACCGAGGGAATGTCGTTCTTGGCATGCCCGGCCGCGAAAAGCATGGCGGGAATCGCCAGCACTTTTTCCACGCCCTGCGCTCGCAAGTTCTCAAGACCATCACGCAGGATGGGCTGGGCGAATTCAAGGAATCCGTAGTCCACCGGGAACCCTGTTAGCCGCTGTTTGAGGCCAACCGCCAGACCCTCAAACTCCTCGACCGCCAGACGATTGCGACTGCCGTGACCACAGATCAGAACACCATGCTTCGGTGCATCAGGACCATCGATCTGCAGCGCCACACCCGGTATGCCTCTCCCTTGAACTTATTCGGCGCTGGAAAGGAACAGCAGCGATGAATCCGCAGGCCCGCGATGCCAAGTCCCTCGGATGCCTGAGCCCCGGGCCAGAGCTATTGCCACCACTGATGCGTCAACCGCTGGGTGGGACTCCACTAATGGTGCGATCGGGAGGCACATCAAGCCGTTGCGCGGCTGATCAGCACTGGACGCTGGATCTGCGGCGCCATCAGCAGTTCCGCTACATCCACGCAACGCAGGAGGTGGAATTCGGTACGGGCCTCTCCATGGCCGCACTACTGAGGCAGCTGCAGGCTTTCGATCGCGCCATCCCGATCGGTCTCTCCGGCCTGCCCGGCAGCGGCTTTGTGCTGACTGGCGGCATGGGTCCCCTCAGCCGAACGCAAGGGTTGGCGATCGACCACATCACAAAGGTGGAAGGGGTTTGGGGATCAGGAGCGCCGTTCACGCTTAATGCCGAGCAAGCTCAGCTCGAACCCTCAAACGCAGCTGCTTGGCGGGGCCTACTGGGTGCAGCTCCCTTTCTCGCAGTGGTCACCAAACTGCGGCTGCGCACCCATGCCGTTTCCGAGCTGAGGCTGCGCAGGGGTTGGATCAACCCATCGGAATTGCCAGCCGTCATCGCCTTGGCAGAACAGTGGCCCGAGAGCTGCAGCCTGCAATGGACCTGGGGCGAGATGCTGGAGATCTACGCCGTGGACTGCAGTCCACCATCAACACCTAGCCCAAGTTTGCAAGCGCTGGATCCCTTTTTGAAAGCTTGCTCGGGCGGCGGGGTGCAGCAAGTCCGCGATCAGTTGGACCTGCCTGCCTTCGGCCAGTACGGAATGCAGACAACAACCAATGCGGCACCCTCCGGGGCCACCCGTTCTCATAGCGAGGTTCTGGGGCGTCTTGGGCCTGTCTTGACGGATCAAGCCGAAGCCCTGATTGAACAGCTGGAGCGGCACATGCGCCAACGCCCACACCCGGCTTGCCGGATCAGTGCCCAGCAACTCGGAGGAGCCACCGCACGCATCGATCCGGACCGCACTGCCTTCGTGCATCGGGATGCCCAGTGGAAGCCGTGGATCACAGCGAGCTGGACGCCGGGTGATGTGGAGGGTCGCTGGCGCAGCCTCGCCTGGATGGAGCGCGTCAATGATGATCTGCGCGCAAGCTGTCCTGGAGTGCACCTCGCGCAGCTCCATGACCACCTACGGGGTCATCAACAAGAGCTCAGCGAAGCCTTCGGCAGCTGGCTGCCGGAGCTGCGTCATTTGAAATCGAACCTGGACCCCGAAGCGAAGCTGCCACCGCTTTGACGTACGGTCCCACCAATCAATGCATTCCTGATGGCCCCAGGATCCGTGCCAAGACAGTTGAACATCGGTTTCGGCAATCCCAGCAAAGATCTGCTGTCAGGCCTGGTCGTGGCCTTCGCCATGATTCCCGAGGCGATCGCCTTCTCTGGCATCGCCGGGGTTGAACCGGAGGTTGGACTGTTCGGCGCCTTTCTGCTGTCGATCACCATCGCCTTTGTGGGTGGACGGTCGGCCATGATCACCTCCGCCACGGGCTCCACGGCTCTTCTGATGACGGGCCTGGTGGCCACCGGCGAGGCCCGCGGTCCTGGCCTTGGACTGACCTATCTCCTGGTGGCTGGCGTCGTGACCGGCATCCTTCAGATCCTCTGGGGCTGGATGCGACTGGCCTATCAGATGCGCTTTGTGCCGCTGGGTGTGTTGAGCGGATTCGTGAACGCGCTGGCCCTACTGATTTTCCAAGCGCAATTGCCTGAACTCGGGATCAATCTGCATTTCGGGGAAGCCAAAGCCGCTGGTGATGCCCATGAGGTGATCCTCAGTGGAGTGCAGCTCCCGATCATCTGGGGACTGGTTCTGCTGGGTCTGGTCATCATTTATGGCCTGCCCCGTTTAACGCGGGTGGTGCCGTCTCAGCTGGTGGCGATTGTCGTGCTGACGACAATCTCCATGGTCTTCAATTTGGCGGAAAACTACGGAATCCCAACCGTCAGTGGCCTCGGTGATCTGCCCAGGGGACTGCCGATACCGAGCTGGCCCTTCGGTTCACCTGAAGACCTGAAGGTGCCCTTCAATCTGGAAACCCTCGGCATCGTGTTGCCCACAGCCTTGGCCATTTCACTGGTGGGACTGATGGAAACTTTCCTCACCCAAGACATCTTGGATGACCGCACCGACAGCAATTCCAATAAAAACGTGGAGGCACGGGGTCAAGGCATCGCCAACATCGTGTCGTCACTGTTCGGTGGCATGGCCGGCTGTGCCTTGGTGGGTCAGTCGGTGATGAACATCGACAACGGTGGACGCACACGCCTCTCGACCCTGTTTTCAGGCATCAGCCTGCTGGCGATGATCCTGCTGTTTGAACCCTTGCTGAAGCAAATTCCCATGGCGGCCCTGGTGGCTGTGATGATCAGCATCGCTGTCAGCACGGCCGATGTCGCTGGTCTGAAGCGGATTCGATCGATCCCCAAGAGCGACACGGCTGTGATGCTGATGACCTTCGCGGTCACCATGCTGACCACCCCCCACAACCTGGCCCTTGGCGTGATCGCCGGTGTGGCCCTGGCAGGGATCCTGTTCAGCCGCAAGGTGGCCAAGGTGATCCGCGTGGAAGCGGTGGATGTCACACCCAACCTGCGCCGTTACGTGGTGACCGGTCAGCTGTTCTTCGTCAGCAAGATCTATTTCATGCAGGGATTCGACGTGCATGACCACCCCGGTCAGATCACGATTGACATGTCCGGTGCTCATATCTGGGACCAAAGCGGCGTCGGCGCCCTCAATCAACTGATCCGCAAACTTCAGCAGGGCGGATCGCAGGTGGAGGTAGTTGGTCTCAACAAAGAGAGCCTAGATCTGTTCGAAAGAATCGGCAGCCAGCCCGAGGGGGCTCACGGCTAAGTCTCTCCAGAGGCTTCAACGGCTGTTGTCGAGCAAACCGATACAAGCGGAAAAATCGTTACGCATCCCACTGAGGCGCTGGCGGATCTGCTGATCACTCGTCTGCTCCTGCAGATACAGCTCGGTGACATCGTTGCCGATGCTCATCACCAGGCACAGGGTTTGCAGATCATCCGTTTCAACGGCTCGTTGCTTGGCTCCTTCGAGGATCACGCTGAGCAGCGCCATCTTGTTGTTGTAAGCCTCGCGATCACTCACCTGCCAAGCAGACACAGGCGCTGAGATGCTCACCATCGCCATCACCAATGCGGGGATGGATCCCAGCAGGCGATGGAACATTACGGTGCGACTGATTAACAATGAGCTGAACTTAGAGAGTTTCGAGAACGTCGGCAGAAAGTGACATCAACCCGTCCGAAGCTCTGACAGGATTGCGGCTCGATGTTCACTGTCATGACAGCGCGACGACCGGTGATCTCTCTGCTGAGCGCGGTGCTCGCCCTCGGTGGTTGCGCGACGCTCGGGGAAGGCGGCGCCTCACGTCTCGACCAGATCCGCAACCGTGGAGAACTGCGCTGCGGCGTCAGCGGCAAGATCCCAGGATTCAGCTTTTTGCAACGCGATGGACGCTACGCCGGGCTCGATGTGGATCTGTGCAAGGCCTTCGCTGCCGCGTTCGTCGGCGATGGTGACAAGGTTCAGTACCGGCCGCTGACGGCACCGGAACGCTTCACCGCCCTGCGCACCGGAGAAATCGATCTGTTGTCGCGCAACACCACCTTCAACCTCAGCCGTGATGAGGCCGGTGGCAATGGCGTCAGCTTCGCTCCGGTGGTGTTCCATGACGGCCAGGGGCTCCTGGTTCGTCGCGACAGCGGCATCCGCAGCCTTGAGGATCTGGGTGGACAGACCATTTGTGTGGGCTCCGGCACCACCACTGAGCAGAACCTCAACGATGCCTTTCAAGCGCGGGGACTGCCTTACACCCCGATCAAATATCAAGACCTGAATCAGGTCGTGGCGGGCTACCTGCAGGGTCGATGCCGCGCGTTCACCTCGGATCGATCCCAGCTGGCTTCGGCCCGCTCCGGCTTCGAACGTCCCGACGATCATGTGATTCTTCCCGAAGTGCTGAGCAAGGAGCCCCTGGCTCCTTGCTCATCCGGAGGCGATCAACGCCTTGCCGATGCCATGCGCTGGGTGGTGTTTGGCCTGATCACGGCGGAGGAGATGGAAATTACTCAGGCCAATGTGGACGCGAAGCGGGAGGAGGCCACCAACAATCCTGATCTCACCCGAGTCAGGCGTTTCCTCGGGGTGGAAGGGAATCTGGGCAGCAAGCTCGGCCTCCCCGACGACTTCATGGTGGAAGTGATCCGCAGCACAGGGAATTACGGGGAGATCTACAACCGACATCTCGGCCCCGACAGTGTGGTGCCGATTCCGCGCGGTCTCAACAATTTGTCCAGCCAGGGCGGTGTGTTGACAGCCCCTCCCTTCCAATGAAGCTGCGTCGCTCCACCTGGTTTCAGATTCTGCTGACAATCGCGGTGCTCACCGTGGTGGGAATCCTGGTGAACAACCTGTCGGTGAATCTGATTAGGACAGGGCTCGGCCTCAGTTTTCGCTGGCTTTGGCGCCCGGCAGGGTTCGCTTTGGGCGAACACCCACTGCCCTATCAACCCGGCGACAGCACCGCCTGGGCTCTGGTGATGGGCTGGCTGAACAGCCTGCGTGTCATCGCCTGCAGCATGGTGCTGGCCACCGTCCTAGGGGTCAGCGCTGGTGCAGCACGGCGCAGCCTTCATCCACTGTTGCGCAGGCTCGCGGCGGTCTATGTGGGTGTGATCCGCCAGATCCCACTGTTGCTGCAGCTTCTCTTCTGGTATTTCGTGGCCTTCCTGGGCCTTCCCTCAGAACCTCTGGCCCCCCTTGGAGCCCTGATCCGTCTGTCGAATCAGGGCATTGGCATCCTTGGGCTCAACCTGAGCGTGGAATTCGCCGCCGTGCTCGTTGGTTTGAGCGTATTCACTGGGTCGGCCATCGCCGAAATCGTGCGTGGTGGTCTGGATGCGGTTCCGACGGGTCAATGGGAAGCCTTCCGCTGCCTGGGCCTGAGCGAGAGCGTGGGCATGCGCAAGGTGGTGCTGCCCCAGGCCTTACCGGCCATCCTTCCGGCCCTGGGCAGTCAGTATCTGAATCTCGCCAAGAACAGCACCCTGGCCATCGCGGTGGGATATGCCGATCTGTATGCCGTCAGCGACACCGCCATCACCCAGACGGGGAGAGCCATCGAGGGTTTTTTGATCCTCCTACTCAGTTTTCTGGTGCTGAACCTGCTGATCAACGCAGGCATGCAGATCCTCAACCGAATCGTGATGGTTCCAGGCCAACGGACGTAACATCCGCGCACCTTCCCGCTCTCCATGAACTCTCGACGCATCGCAGCGGTGCTGCTGCTCGTCGCCGCAGTGGCCGCACTGCTGCTGCCCTTTGCCTCAGCCACGCTGCTGACGATCGGAATCGGCGGCATCGCTTTCGCAGCAGGCATGGGCCAGCTGCTGAGGCTCGGCGACGTCAACGGTGCTCAAGAAAAGCTGTTCCGCGTGCTGTCTGCGCTGCTGTACATCGGTGGTTCGATCTTCATCCTGATCGACCCGATCGACAGCGAAATCAGCCTCACACTGTTCGCAGGGGTGCTGCTGCTGGTGGAAGGCGTGATGGAACTAGCCTCCGGAGCCACGGCGTCCGGCCCTGCTTCCGGACTGATCGTGGTAGATGGAATCCTCACGGCACTTTTCGGAGTGTTGCTGGTCGTGGAATGGCCTTCCGACAGCCTGTGGGCCCTCGGGACCCTCTTTGGTGCAGCCTTATTTCTATCTGCGCTGAACTTGTTCCGCGCTCCGGCTGAACAATCCGGCAGCTGATGGCGCAACGCCGAAACGCCAGACGCCGGCGCCTGTGGCAACCCAGGAGTCATCCGCTGGAAACAGCCCTCAGCTTGGTGATCCTGGTTCTGATTGCCTGGGTGGTCTGGTCCACAGGAGCCTGGCTGTTCACTGCCGCTGACTGGTCAGTGGTGAGCGAGAACCTGCCCCTTTTTGCGGTGGGCAGCTACCCAGCTGAGCAGCGCTGGCGCCCCATGCTCTGGCTTCTGCTGCTTGGGGCGATCACCGTTGCCACGCTGCTGCAACCAGTTGCTCATTCCCCCTGGAAGTTCAGCGGCCAAACCTTGTCATTGGGATGGCTGGCGATGCTGCCGATCGGCTGGCTGCTGCTCTCAGGTGGATTCGGCCTACCGCCTGTGAGTTCTCGGGACTGGGGAGGGCTCACACTCACCCTGATGCTGACCGGTGCCAGCGGTCTGGTTGCAGTTCCTCTGGGCATTCTTCTGGCCTTGGGACGCCGCAGTCATCTGGCACTGCCCCGTGTACTCAGCCGCCTTTACATCGATGGCCTGCGGGCTGTGCCATTGATTGCCGTTCTGTTCTTTGGTCAGCTGCTGTTGCCGCTCTTCTTACCCGTGGAGATCGAAATCAACCGGGTGCTGCGTGCCGTGATCGCTTTTGCCCTGTTCGCAGCTGCCTACGTGGCAGAAGACGTGCGCGGTGGTCTCCAGGCCATTCCTCACACCCAGACCGAAGCCGCACAGGCCTTAGGCCTCAGTCCATGGCAAACCCAGCGCTTGGTGGTGCTACCCCAGGCCTTGCGCATCGCTGTGCCTGCACTGACCAACCAGGCCATCGGCCTGCTGCAAAACACCAGCCTGATGGCGATTCTGGGCCTCGTCGAGCTGCTGGGCATCAGCCGCAGCTTGATGGCCAACCCTGAATACATCGGCCGGTATTTGGAGACTTACGTCTGGCTGGGCGGCCTCTATTGGTTGATCTGCAGCGTGATGGCCTTGCTGGCCAGACAACTGGAAGTCAAGACCGCCTCACCCTCCACCCCAGCCGAGCATTCATGACTGTCGCCGTTCGCGCCGATTCCATCACCAAGAGCTTCCAGCACGGGCAACGCGCCCTGGATGCCGTGACCCTTGAGGTGGAGCACGGCGAAGTGCTGGTGGTGATGGGGCCATCGGGTTCCGGCAAAAGCACCTTGATCCGCACCTTCAACGGTCTGGAGGCGATCGATGGTGGACAGTTGGAGGTGGTAGGGCTGAGCCTGGATGCGGAGCACGATGAACGCCAGATCCGGCGCATCCGGCGGCGCGTTGGCATGGTGTTTCAGCAGTTCAATCTCTTCCCACATCTGACGATCCTCGACAACATCACCCTCGCGCCAAGACGGGTGAACCAGGTGCCCCGAATCGCTGCCGAAGAGCGCGCTCATGGCCTGCTGGCCCAGATGGGAATTGCAGATCAGGCGAACAAATACCCTGCGCAACTCAGTGGTGGCCAACAACAACGGGTGGCGATCGCTAGAGCCCTAGCGATGGACCCTGAGCTGATGCTGTTTGATGAGCCGACCAGCGCCCTCGACCCGGAACGCGTCAAAGAAGTGCTGGATGCGATGCGCCAGCTGGCATCCGATGGCATGACGATGGTGATCGTGACCCATGAATTGGGGTTCGCCCGTGAGGTGGCCGACCGGGTGTTGTTCATGGATGCCGGCCGTGTAGTCGAGCTCAGCGATGCCAACAGCTTTTTCACGCAAGCCAAGGAAGAACGCAGCCGGCGCTTCCTCAATCAGATGGCCCATTGAGCGCCTCGCGTCTTCAATCCTCAACAATCCATCGCGACGATGCCGTGACGCTCCTTTCCACTGCTCCTAACGTTCGAAACACGCAACGCCCCCATGAAGAAGTCATGGAATGGACCGCTATCGAATGAAATCGATCCTGTGGTGTCGACCTGGTGGAGAGACCGTGTGTCGTTCCTGATTAAGGAAGGTCGCAAGCGAGACGCTGCAGGCCTTTATTTGGAGTTCTGCTTCCCTGAAAGCCGAGCGATTGAGCTCGCTGCCCATCCGCATCAGTGACAGGCCATGGACCAGAGACAACAGGTCCAGCAGCTTTGCGAAGACCACGCTGAAGCGCTCCAGCAACTCGCTTGCGACGTGGCCAATCGCCCACAGTGGGACTTGAATCTGCCCGTCGCCGTAATCGATGCTCGCACCGAGCGGCGATCCTTTCATGTCACTGGGGTCGGCAGCGTCGGCAATGTGGTGCGGGTCTCCACGACCATTGATCACCCCTTGATGCGGCAACTCTTCAAATTGGTGGAATCCAGCAGCGATGACGCTGCCGTGGACACCATGCGCAAGGATCCGGACATCGGCGAGGAGTTCGCGACTGTTTTTGAGATGTATCGCGACGAACGCCGCGGTGGGGCTCCCTTGTGGAGCGCCACTGACGCAGCCTCATTCGTGGTGAAATCCAAGGAGGCTTATGACGACCGCGAGCTGGCCATTGTTGCGCTGCTGCCCGGCGATCCCCATGCTGTTGTGACGTTCGGTGTTCCGCTCAGCTATTACGGTGCCGAATCGACCTAATTGCCACGTAGACGGGCCAACGCCTGCTCAGCGGCCGCCAGTTCCCGTTCCGTTTGCAACCAGCGTTCATTGCCGAGCGGCAGGGTGGCCACCTGATCGGCCAGCTCGAACTGAAGCAACTGGCAACGCTCCGAAAGGGCGTTGCTGAGTTGAAGTTGATGCTGCGGAATCAGACAGCTAGGAGCGGCGACACCCAAACCATCTCCTCCAACAAGGACGATTATAACTTTGGCACATCACCCAGGCTTTTCTAAAATGGATTTCCTGGAAGGTCTGCGGTGCTGAACCTCCTCTGGGAGATGGGTCCCTGCCTCATCGGCGGCGCCTTCATCGGCCGCTGGCGACCCCAGTGGATTGCACCTCTAGCCACACCACTGGTGCGCTTCGGCGTCCCAGTCAGTCTGATGGGCCTGTTGCTGCATGGCGGCCTGAACGGCTTACTGCTGGGCATGGCGATGGTGGCCGTCACAGTGATCGCGGTGATGCTCACCCTGCTGCGGTTGGCGACACCCTTCTCAGTAGCCCTGACCCATCCCGAGTTACAGCTCGGCAGCTGCATTGGCAACACGGCGTACTTCGGCATCCCAGCCGCACTGGCACTGCTGCCGTCTGACGCCTTACCCATCAGCATTGGCTACGACTTCGGCGCCACGCTGCTGGCCTGGGGGCTCGGCCCTCTCTGGCTGACCCGCAAGCCAGCGTCCAGCGGCCCAGACCGCAGGTGGCGAAACCTGCTCGGACACCTCAGTGCCAGCCCAGCCACTCGCGGGCTGATCGGCGCGTTGATCGTGATGGTCACCCCTTGGCACCTTGCGATCAGCGATGCACTGTGGCTGCCCTCACGAGCCGTGATCGTGCTGGCCTTGGCCGTGGTAGGCATGCGTCTAGGAAGCATTGCCTCAAAGAACACCCCGAGCCTCGACGTGAGCCTCACCACGCCGCTGATTTGCAAACTTCTGCTGTTTCCAGCGCTCATGCTGTTGATCAGCCTGGCGCTTCCACTTCCTGGCGTTGCACGCCAGGCACTTGTGCTTCAGGCAGCCGCTCCCACGGCGATTTCGGTGTTGCTGATGGCGGAGTCGGAGCACGTGAACGTGGCAGCACCGGCGCAACTGATCCTGCGCAGCACTGTGTTGGCGTTGATCAGCGTGCCGCTCTGGAGCCTGCTGATTCGTCCGCTTGGCGGAACACCCGGAATGTGAGATTCAAACGCGGTTCGCACACCCGCTTGCGAATCGGTAATCCATGCATCCACTGCTGCTGACAGCAGCTATCCATCAGCAGCAGATCGCCATTCGCCAGGGGGAGATCGTGGCGACAGCCACTCACGCGGTGGCGAAATTGCAGATCACGGGTTGCGCCGAGCGACAAGGACGCAATCGGAAAGTCATCATCAATTTCAGGCTCATCATCCGCATGCCAGCCCATGCGGTCTTCACCGTTGCGGTAGAGATTGAACAGACAGCCGTTGAAGGGAGCTGAACAGCGCTGACTCACTTGCTCAAGCAGGGGCTTGAACCATGCCGGCCAGCCTTCACCACGATGCAGCGCTCCGCTGTAACGGTAAGCCACATTGTGATCAGCCAGAAACGCTGTGAGCCGGGGCACCCGGTGCCAACGCCCGTAGACACGCACTTGAGGCTGATCCCATGGGATTTGCTGCACACAACGATCCATCCACGTACGGCTGGTGGCGGGATTCAGCCAGGTGCGCTGATGCGTCCAGTTGATGGACTCAGCAGCATCGTCATTGAGCATGCCGACCACTCCCGTCGCGCCGGGCACTCTCGCGCGTGGCGGGCAGAAGCGTGAGTGAAGACGGATAACAGACCTGGATTGCCCTCAAATTCAGCTCATAGATTGAACAGATGGGAGCAAGGATCACACAACAGGTTTTCTTGGAGCGTGCCAAGCAGCGCTTCGGAGACCAATTCGACTACTCAGGCATTCAGTGGCGCAGCTACAAAAGCCCTGTGAAAATTCGGTGCCGCAAGCATCCTGTTCAGGAAATCACCATTACCCCTGAAAAGCATCTGCAAACCACGGGCGGCTGCCGTCACTGCCTGCGCGAACGTCGCATTGAAGCTCTGGAACGGGAACTCAACCGCTCGGCGGCCCGACCAGCAGCGGAAATCACCTCTCCAGCTGCGCCACCGACGACCCAACCGCAAGTGGATGTGTCGGAGTCGGTGGTTGTTTGAAGCTCAAGCGAATCAGCCGTTCAACTTGGCGTACCAACCCACAGCAAGCTGCCAGCTTGACCAAAGAAAGATGGCTAGAAACACCCAATTGAGCCAAGCAGGTCGGTTCTTGTTTTCGAACATCGCCTTGTGATGACCAAGCTCATTGTGTGACACCCCAGAGGTGTTTCGACACAACCGTCACGCACCATGACGGGCGCTCATCAAGGCGTTGTGATCGGCATCGTGCGCTTGAGATCGTGCATGCCTTCAAGCTGTTGATGCACAGACTTCAACTGACGCTGAATATGGTCGCTCTGGGGAAGGGTGTTGAGAGACCCCAATGCCATTTCGACGTACTGCTTGGCATCAATCAGCAGACGGCATTCAAGGCTTCCGGGTTCGTAGCTCATCGCAGTGAACGTTCTCACCTAATTAAGAAGCAGCGCAATGCACTTGGTTGTGCCCGTCACAACCATTGTGAGGATCCATCAGGGCGTCAGCATGCCGCCCGCGGCTTCAATCAGATCCCAAGGACGTTCCAAACCTCCCTGCACTCCCCAGATTCCAAGGGACGCGTTCTGGGCCTGAGCTTCCAGAGCGACATAGGGAAGGTCATCACAACGGCCGAGATAGCCGTCCTAGGCGAAGACGACTCCTTGAAGGAGCAAAGGCTGAGCAACATCGTTGTCCTGCATGAGCAAACGGGCCACCAGACGGCCGTACACATCCCTGGCGCGCAATTCCAAGACGACCTCGCTGCCTACAGGAAGCAGACGTTGCAACTGCTGGATCGCCAAGCGAGACCACGGCTGCTGCTGAGCCAGTGGCGCTTGAACACACGCCAAACGCACCGCACGCCCCTGATCACCAAGGTCGACGAGCACCTCCTGACCATTGTTGATTGCCAGAACCATGACGGCTTGACGCGGATGGGGCTCAGCCCTGGCTGCTGAACTGAGAGTTGCACTAAGGGTTGCGCTGAGGATGGCCCCGCTCAGCAGCAGTCTGGGGATCGAGAGTGACGTCAAAGCGTCCAAACAGAACGTGGCCTTGGCTTTGGCTTTGGCTTTGGCTTTGGCTTTGGCTTTGGCAGTGGCATCAAGCTTGAACCACCTGCACGTCCACCAGTTCAATGCTGTCCATGGCCTGATCGGAGAGATAGCGAAGCGTCCGGTTGCGGATCATCCGCACTTCGATGGCATTCCAGGTACCGCCGATCACGCAACCCACCAGCGGGACCGTTTTGGTGAGTAGCGCTCTCTGGGTGACCCGCCGACCAAACACCCTGGTCACCACTGCATTGATCAACTGAAGACCTCCCTGGTCGATCAACTGTCGAACCACCTGACGGGTGGCACTTTGAGCCATCCGCAATCCGACTTCCACACCAAGCTGACTGAGCACACTGGTGCCAAACACAGGCACCAGCAACTCGAGCCGAGCCGAGTCACGGTCCAGGAAGCCGGGAAGGATCAACTCCGCAGCGCAGGCGGCTGCAAACACCTGCGTGCGGGTGGTCACAGAGAGATCGGCCACGGCACCCGCAAGGCTCAGTACGGGGTTGGCCGCCAACCCCATGACGGCACCGGCAGCAATCACTTGAAGTCTTGCGTCACTAAACGCCTGCTCAGCCAGTTCATGGCTGCTGGCGGCTGGAAAGCGAGCACGCAACTGGTCCACTTCACGGCGAACCCGCATCGCGTCAAAACTGACCACCCAATTGAGAGCATCAGCTGCGGAGCCCACCATGACTCAAGATTCAAACCCAACCAGCCATTTCACAGTGGCGCATGGCCGAGCAGCTCACAAGGCTTCCAAAGCCAGTTGGAGACGGTGCCACAACAAGAATCAAGCAGGCATCAGGTTGCTGACGCCGAATTGAGGCCGATGGGGTGAATCCTCGGCAACTCCCGACATGTCAGTGCCGACAACAACAACAGCAAGGATGAAGCCCAGAGACAGGCCTGCATGCCCACGACTTCGGTTCTACCAAGCATGAACACCGCCCCCGAGAGCAACGTGCCCGCCAGGCGCCCGGCAGCATTGGCCATGTAATAGAAGCCCACATTGAGGCTGACGTTCTCCGTATCGGTGTAGGCCAACACCATGTAGGAGTGAATCGACGAATTCATGGCGAACACCACTCCGAAGGCGGCAAGGCCAGCCGTGATGGCCAGCGACACATCCACCTGACGCCACAGCGCCACAGCGATCAAAGCGGGAATCGCGGTGAGCAGTGCGCTCCAGAACTGCAAGGCAGACACTCCCGGAGAGGTGGTCTGCCCCCACAGACGTCTGAGACCAGGCGCTGATCCTTGAACAATGCCGTAGCCGATCACCCAGAGGCCGAGAAAGCCACCGATCTCCCCGAAGCTCCAGCCCAAGGAAGCCTCGAGAAACACCGGCAAGGCCACCACAAACCACACATCCCGGGCACCAAACAGAAAGAAGCGCGCCAGAGACAGCACGTTGATGCCCCGGGATTTCGAGAACAGCGAGGAGAAGGCCGGCTTGGACTTCATCTTTCCGATCTCTCCCGTGAGCACCAGCGTCAGCAGGAAGGCGAGAGCGAGACCTGCTGCCATCCAGCCCACGGCAGCATTGAAGCCAAAGGCTGTCAGCAGCACCCCTCCGAGGAAGAAACCCACTCCCTTGAGAGCGTTCTTGGATCCCGTGAGGATTGCCACCCACTTGAATAATTGCTTCTGCCCCTGCTGCTGATCGTCCGGGGTCTCCGGCACCACCGTCTTGATGGCGCTCTTCGCACTCATCTTGTTGAGGTCTTTGGCGATTCCGCTGATGGCCTGAGCGGTCATCACATAGAGCACGCTGATCAGTTTCGGCCAACTGGCGGCGACAGGGATCAGCATCAGCAATGCCAGGACCTGCAGCAGCGTGCCCACCCAGAGGGTGAGCCGAAGCCCGTAGCGGGCCCCAATCCATCCCCCGTAGAGGTTGGTGATCACCCCGAACAATTCGTAGAAGAGGAACAGAAACGCAATCTCGAGGGTGGAGTAGCCGAGTTGATGGAAATGGAACACCACCAGCATTCGCAGCGCTCCATCGGTCAGCGTGAAGGCCCAGTAGTTGGCGGTGACGATGCCGTACTGCTGAAGGGGAGAGAGCTTCATGACTCCAGCCCCACCACATGGGCCACCAGATCGGCCATGCGGCTGCTGTAGCCCCACTCGTTGTCATACCAGGCGTAGACCTTCAGCTGGGTGCCGTCCACCACCATTGTCGAGAGGGCGTCGACGACCGCGCTGCGGTTGTCGTTGGTGTAGTCACACGACACCAACGGGCGCTCCTCATAGCCCAGGATTCCCTTGAGCGGACCGTCTGCCGCGGCCTTGAACGCTGCGTTCACCTGCTCTGCCGTGACGCTCTGCTTGAGCTCGAACACCGCATCGGTGAGCGATCCATTCAGCAGAGGAACGCGCACGGCATGACCGTTGAGCTTGCCCTTCAGCTCAGGGAAGATCATCGCGATCGCCTTGGCCGAGCCGGTGGTGGTGGGGATCAACGAGCTGAGGCCAGAACGGGCCCGACGCAGATCGCTTTTGAAGGCATCGATCGGCACCTGGGTGTTGGTGATGTCGTGAATGGTTGTGATCAGGCCGTGGTCGATGCCGAAGCTCTCATGCACCACCTTCACCACCGGCGCCAGGCAGTTGGTGGTGCAGGAGGCAGCGGTCACCAACTTGTGCCGCGCTGGTTCATAAAGGTTTTGGTTGATGCCGTAGACAATGTTGAGCGCGTCCTCACCGGCGACCACACCCTTCACGGGACAGGCCACCACCACACGCTTCAAACCCACCTGCTCGAAATAGAGGTTTAGGGTCTGCGGCGTTTTGATCACGCCGCTGGCCTCGAGCACCATCTCCACCCCACGATCGATCCAGGGCACAGCGGTGGGATCGCTTTCGCTCGACCAGGTGAGCGCTGATCCCTCCACGTTGAAGCCATCAGCGCTGCTGGTGATGGCTCGATTCCAGCGCCCATGCACGGAATCGAACTCGAGCAGGTGGGCCGCTGTCACTGCATCGCCAGCGGGATCATTGACGTGCACCAGCTCGATTCCAGGCCGCCCCCAGAGGGCCCGAAGCACCAGGCGGCCGATGCGGCCAAAGCCATTGATGCCGATACGCATGGTGATCAGTCGGGCCGACGGCCCCATAGATCAACCAATCTTGATTGATCAACCAGACTTGATGCAAGTTCTCTTGCAAGCGTCGGCACAGCGCTGCAGACTTTTTTCAGATAGGCAGCATCGCCAATGAACCTGGGTCATCTCCTCTGGACGGTCTTTGGTGGCGCAGCAATCACCCTGGTGCTGTCGTACCTACTGCGGCGCGTGCTTCCCAAGCTGACGCAGAAAACCAGCAGCGATTTTGATGACTTCCTGATCAATGCCCTGGGGGATGCCGTGATTCCGATCGGGCTGATCACTGTGCTGGTGCTCACAGAAATTGATCTCAACCTTCCCGGCAACATCAAGACGGCCTATGCCATCGCCCTGCGCGCCCTGATCACGATTGTGCTGGTGCGCTTCACCAATCGGGTGGGTGCACGCTTTCTGACCAGCGCCGCGCGACGCACCGGCGGGGAAGACCTTCAGCAACTGCTGAAAAGCCTGCTGCCGCTGCTGAGAGCCCTGGTGTGGAGTGTGGGCATCCTGGTGCTTCTTCAGAGCCTGGGGGTGAAAATGACGGTGGTCTGGGGCCTGCTTAGCGCCGGCGGCATCGGCATTGGCTTGGCTCTCAAAGAACCGGCGCAGGAGCTGTTCGCCTACCTGATGATCCTGCTCGACAAACCCTTCACCGTCGGGCAGTTCATCAGCACGGGGTCAACGTCGGCCACGGTGGAGAAAATCGGCGTGCGTTCCACCCATCTGCGCAGCACCCGCGGCGAGCTGGTGGTGGTCAACAACACCACACTCACGGGAAACACAATTCAAAACTTCGCCGAAATGACCCAACGGCGGATGCTCTATTCCATCGGCGTCACCTACGACACCACCGTGGAGCAGATGAAAGCGATTCCCTCAATGATCCAGGAGATCATCGACCGGCAGGAGCACAGCAGCTTCGGCCGTTGTCACTTCACGGAATTCGCCGACTCAAGCCTGAATTTCGAGCTGGCCTATTACATCGACACGCGTGATTACACCGTCGCCTTGAACAATCAGCAGGCGATCAACCTGGCCATCATGGAAGTGTTCGCGCAGCAAGGAATCGAATTCGCCTTCCCAAGCCAGACCGTTTACCTGGAGAGCGATTCTGGGGCAAACCAAGCCTCCTGAGCATTGAGCATCGCCCCAGCCCAGCACCTCTAGGCTGAAACCTGACAGAGCACAGACCATGTCAACGACGGTGGAAACAGCTTCGCAACTGGATGCCCACCAGGCCCAAGGCATGCTCAAGGGGCTGTCGGACCCGATCCGGCTGAACGTGATTGAGCAGCTGGGTGCCGGCGAGCGCTGCGTCTGCGATCTCACCACCAACCTGCAGCTGTCCCAGTCGCGACTCTCCTTTCACCTCAAGGTGCTCAGAGAAGCTGGCCTGATCAGTGATCGCCAAAGCGGTCGCTGGGTCTATTACCGGCTCCGTCCGGAAGCCCTGCAAGCGCTGCAGCAGTGGCTGCAAGGACTCACCGACAGCTGCCAAAGACGCAGCAGCTGCTGTGACGACTGAACGATGAAAGGCGGAGCCGCCGACCAACGCTTGCTGTTTCCCGCCACGCAGCGCAACCGCATTCCCATCGGTGACGCACTGGAACGCCACTTGCCCAGCCAGGGGTTAGTGCTGGAACTGGCCAGCGGCTCGGGGGAGCATGGCGTGACCTTTCAGCAGCGCTTTCCCGCGCTGACCTGGCAATGCAGTGACCCCGATCCAGAGCACTGCCGCAGCATTAACAGCTGGATCCGCCATGAGGGGCTCAACGACACGATGCCCGCTGCACTGGCCCTCGACGTGCGTGACGACCACTGGCGGCAGCACCTGAGCGCTGCACCCCAGGCCATCGTGTGCATCAACCTGCTGCACATCGCTCCCTGGGAGTGCACCCTTGCGCTGCTGAAGAACGCCGCAGAGCTGCTGCAACCAGGCAACACCCTCAGCGTGTACGGACCCTTCTGCGTGGATGGCGCCCACGTCAGCGAGAGCAACCGCAGTTTCGACTCGTCGTTGCAGCAACGCGACTCCCGTTGGGGCGTACGGGACCAAACGACCGTGATCGAGCACGCAACGACCGTGGGTCTGACGCTGTGCGAGATCGCCCTGCTCCCCGCCAACAACCGCATGATCACCTGGAGGCGCTGATGACGGACACCGCGAACAGTGCAGCACAAATCCAACCCAATCACCGTGAAGCAACCGTGCAGTAACTCAACAGATACTGCACAGTGACTTTAAAGACACTTCAAGCTAGATTCGATCCGACAGCAAACGCTCCGAATGGCCCCTGCGCGGGAAAACCAGGTGAAGCTGACGGTTTCGGTCCCCCCGAGCCTGCACGTGCTGCTGCGCAGCTGGGCTCAATGTGAGGGGCGCGAACTCACCAGCGTTGTTCTCCAATGCGTGGAGCTGTCCGTCCGGCAGCTGAAGAGCAACGGTTCCATCCCTGCCAGCGCTGTGACCAGTTACGAACGGGCCTGCGAAGAACGCCTGGCCGCCGCCAACGTTGCACCATGACCCTCAACAGCGCGCAGCTGGATCAGCTTGATCCCGCCAACATCGAACAAGCTTTACTGGCGCCCTGCATGGATGCCGTGATCGCCGTCACCGAGCGTTATCAATTTCTGGAAAACCACCGCGGCGCCAGGGTTTTCACCGCTTACAGGGAAGTCGACCACGTTCTGCAACTGGGCTTCCACGACGACCTCACCCTCCAAGCCCGCAAGGAACTTCGGGAGCGTGGTTTCCAGCTCATGGAAGCCCGCGAGGGCACCAAGCGAGAGCATCGACTGCTCCTGCTCACCCTCAAAGAAATCGGCTTTGGCCATCACTACGGAGAGGGCTTCTATCAGGCCTCTCGCAGCCTGGTGAGGCACCTGCGCAACCTGGGCTGGCCCTTAGGAACGTTGACCAGCACCCTCAACAACTCACGCAGCAACCCGGAAGGATCAGCCAACTAAGCGAATCCCAGCTGATCGCAGGCAGGACAAAGCCTTTCGCTCAGAATTCAATGCCGGCCTCAGGACCGATCTCGCCATCAGGCCAGTCATCGGCGATGCCCTCCACCACAGGCTGATCCGTGGGAATCGGACCAGAACTGGGCTGCGATCCATCGATGCAACCATCCGGCGTGGTGAATCCACTGGAGAAGGCTTCGCAATTCACCAGACCCTGCTCAGCCCGAGCAGGCAGCAGCCAGGCCAGCAAAAGGGCAACCAACACAAGCCGAAGCGGATGGTGCATGGTTCAGCAGCAGTTCTCCAGAGTCTGGCGACCATCACCAGGGTGTGGGTTGCGTGCGTGTTTCCAATCCAGCCCAGCGTTGCAATGCATCCCAGGCACGCACACGCTGTTCAATCCAGGCGTGGCCGAAACCATTGAGATGAATGCCATCGGGTTCTATCCACTGCAGACAGTCGGGATCCGCCCGCATCGCACCATGCAGAGCCAGGAAAGGCACGTCCACCTCCAGGCAGGCGTCCTCAATCTGGGCTTCGTGCACCGCCACGTCCTGGTTGCCGTACCAGAGGCAACCCGCAAAGGGCATGGCCTGTTCATCCACTGGCGTCAGTCCCAGCACAAACACCGAAGCCCGCGGCTGAATCGCCCGTAGGAGCTGTTCAAACCCGAAGCGAAACGCCTCAGCATCCAAAGGTTGACGGCCATCGGGACGACCGACTCGCGCGGTGTCGTTGAGACCCACCGCCAGCAGGATCGCTTCCGGTTGTTGACGCCGCAGTTCACCACGACACGTCCATTCCCGCTCCCAGCGTGCTGACACCGCCTCGAGGCCATCACCGCGCACGCCGAGGCCATAGATCAGCGGAGCATCAGGAAGCTCCATCCAGTGCCGACGCAGCCGTTCGCACCAACCGCCGCCTTCGCGATCCCCCCAGCCGACAACCCCGCTGTCGCCGATCACTACAAGTTGCCGGGGAGCCCGCATCGATGTGTCGCTGCTTTAAAGGGATGGGCTCAGCTTTGCAGCCAGTGCTGCCGGGAACCATCACTGAGCACTTCACCGAAGAGGGTGATCAGGGCGTAACTGACCAGCAGCAGTAAGACGGCAGCCCAATGGAAGGAGCTGAGCGACTCGAGCAGCTGCCATCCCAGTCCACTGCCACCGATGAGACCAACCACGACGGTTTCGCGCAGGATCACATCACTGCGATAGGCCCCGTAGGCGAGGTGGGACGGACTGCGTGGACTGAGCACGCCATACAGCCAACTAACCCGTGTTGATGCACCGCTGCTGCGCATGGCGATGCGAGCGGCATCGTCCTGCTGATCCAATCCCTCCTGCAGCAATCGCCCCATCACCCCGGCGTTGTGCAGGCCCAGGGCCAGGGCACCGATGGCCAGCGTCGGGCGGTTGCTCAGCAGCAGAAGCAGCACAGTGAGCGGCGGTGGGATCAAGCGCAGAAGACTCCAGAGCGCCCCCAGGCAAGACCGCCACAGCCGACTGGTCGACAGCAGCAGCACCAGCGGCGGCAAACCGATGGCGATACCGGCCGCCAGCACGGTGAGCAACAGCGTTTCCCAGATCATCGGCATCCAAGGCAGCTCCTGCGCGGCCTCCAGCAGAGCGCGGCCATCCGGCCAGATCACCGGCATCCAGAGGAGAGGGCCGGCCTCAGGGAACAGGTGCGCCAACCAGAGGCCACCGACCATCACAGCCATCAACACCAGCGCAACAAAACCCAGCACCTGCCGCTGCGCCAATCGCGCCTGACCGCTGTGCAGTCGCCACAGGCGCAATCCCTGCTCGAGGGCAATGCTCACCAGGGCCAGCAGCCAGAGCCCCGTCCAGAGCTCGTGAAAACGCAGTGATTTGAGACTGAGCTCAAGATCGGTTCCGAGTCCACCAAGACCAAACACCCCCAGCAGCGTGGCGCTGCGCAGGGCACACTCCAACCGGTAGCCGCCGTAGCTCATCAACACGCCACCCATGGCCGGAGCAAAGGCGGTGAAACAGGCCGAGAGTGGCGACGCACCAGCCTGAAGCAGAGCCTCCAGTTTGGAAGAATCCAGGCTCTGCAACTGATCGCGCCAGACGCGCGCCACGAGGGCGGCATAGGGAATGGTGATCGCTGCGACGGCCACCCAGGGATGCAGTCCAAACACCTGCAGCAGCAGCAACCCCCAGATCAGTTCATGCACCGAACGCGGCAATGCCAGGAGCCGCCTTAACAGCACTGCTGGCAAGCCCGGCCAGCGGAACGTGAGCCAGAGACGCTCTGAACTCAAGCACCCCAGAACCACGCCGATCAGCAGACTGCAGCCCCAGCCTGTGAGCGCCGTGGCCAAGGTCACCTGCAGTGCCCTAAGCAAAGACCCAATCAGGACTGGATCCAGGGAGGGCCGGACGGCACCGATCAAGAAGGCTGCCCAGATCTCGCCACCGCCGCCATGAACGGCCTGAAGCACAACGATCAGCACCGGAACCAGCGCCAGAGCCGGCAACAGGGCCAGGGCCGGGGCCGTCGGCCGAAGCGCCCGGATCATGAGGCGTACAGGGCTTTGAGGTCTTCGGTCGACACCATCGCGGCCGATGCATCGATCACAAGGGCTCCATCGCGGAGTCCGAGCACACGATCAAACCGGTCGATCAGCTCAGGGCGATGCAACGACACCACGACGGCCTCAGCGCCGCTGCACAGCCCTCCATCCAGGTCGCACGCCAGCAACCGTTCAAGCACTTCAGCGGCAATGGCCGGATCCAGGCTGGCCAATGGTTCATCCGCGAGCATCAACGCCGGCTGTTGGCGGAACAGACGTGCCAACGCCACCCTTTGACGTTGACCACCCGAGAGCTGCCGCACAGGACGATCCAGGGCCTGATCCCCCAGCAGAGCCTCCTCCAGTCCGGCCTGCCGCAGGCAGTGACGGCTGGCATCGGTGCCAATTCGAAACAGCAGATTGGCCAGAGCCCAGCCCAGGCGATGACGTGCCAAGGCACCGGCATTGACGTTCTGACCAATGCTGAGTTCATCGATCAGACGCAGGTCCTGCCAGAGCGTGCCGATCTCAGCCCGTTGGCGACGGGTCAGACTTGGCAACGGCACTCCCCTGAAGCGCACCTGACCGGTCTGAGGCCTCAGGCTGCCGTTGATCACGGCTAGCAGGGAACTCTTGCCCGCACCACTGCGACCGAGCAGGGCGACCCGGTCTCCAGCCTGGAGCTGGAGAGACAGGGACCTCAGCCGATCCCCGTGGGGTCCGGCGAGCTGAACCTGCTCCAGCTCCAAAAGCGATGTCACCGGATCTTGCCCAGTTCGCGGCCCACCCGTTCGATCGGTTCGTACTGGCTGGCCTCCGCAGGGATGAAACGCTTGGCGGCGAAGAGCTCCAAGATCGTGGTTTGGCGGGGCGTGGTGGGTTGAATCGCCAGGATCGCCTGACGCAGGCGACCGGTGAAGCCAGCCCCAAAACTTTGGTCCAGATTGGGACGCACCACCCAGTGGTAATCGACGTATTCCGGGGTGCGCCAGATCACCTCCACCTTCTCGGTGTTGACCCGGCCGTCGTTCACCGCCGAGGTCCACACCTGCTCATTGAGGGCGCCAGCTTCATAAGCACCGCTCTGCACCACGGCGATGGTGGCGTCGTGACTGCCGCTGAATCCAGCCCGGCCACCACTGAACTGACTAGGGGTCACCCCCACTTTGGCCAAAAAATGTTGCGGCATCAGCCGGCCTGAGGTGGAACTCTCCGAACCAAAAGAGAAACGCTTGCCGCGCAGGCTGGTCAGGCCATTGATGGAGGTGATGGGCTGCAGACCAGAATTGGTGTTGGCGATGAAAACACTTCGGAAACGGGCGTCGATGTCGCGCTGGGCCAGCACCTGAGCGCCGGGTGTCTGCAGACGCGCCTGCACGCCGGTAAGGCCTCCGAACCAGGCCAGGTCCAAACCACCGCTGCGGAAGGCACTCACGGCCGCCGGGTAGTTGCTGACGGGCACGTAACGCACCTTGACGTCGAGGCGTTCGCTCAGCTCATCGGCCAGCTGGCCATACAGACGATTCAGACGCTCGGGGTTTTGATCAGGGATGGCTCCCACCTTGAGAGTGGGTTGAGCAACCACGGGAAGGACCGTTACCCCTTGGCAAAGCAAAACAGCCAGCAGGGCAACGGCCCGACGTTCTCGTGTCGGCATCGATTAGCAAATCAAGAGGAATGAACACGGATCGCCCGCTCAGCCTGCAGGTAATAGGCGTGCGAGTCGAGCCAATCCATCTGTGATCGTCTCACGCGAGACAGCACAGGACAGCCGAACGCAGCGGTCATCGCCGAAAGCTCCACCCGGAACAATGGCCAGACCCTCCTGCTCCAAAGCGGTTTGGCAGAACGTCATCGAACCCGGGCAGCCTTCGGGCAGCTGGGGGAAGGCATAAAACGCCCCACTGGGCGGAGTCAGCGTGATCCCGGGCATGGCCTGCAGGCCCTCAGTGAGCAGACGCCGGCGGGCGTTGTAACTCGCCGCCATCTCCTGCACACAGGTCCGTGAACCCTCGATCGCCGCGAGGGCGCCGCGCTGGGCGAAGCTGCAAACGTTGCTGGTGCTCTGACTCTGCAGAGCCGACGCCGCCTGGATCACCGATGCATGGCCGCTGAGGTAACCAAGCCGCCAGCCCGTCATGGCCCAGCCCTTGGCAAAACCATTGACCAGAAAACAGCGATCCTTCAGATCAGGTGCCACCGCAGCAAAACTGTGGTGGGTCACACGATCATCCAAGAGGTATTCGTAGATCTCATCGGCCATCACCAGCAGGCGCGGATGACGACGCACCAGCTCGGCGAGGGCTTTCAGTTCCTCGAGGGTGAGCACCCTGCCGGTGGGGTTGCCCGGTGAATTGATCACCAAAAGACGGCTGGCCGGGGTGATCGCCGCTTCAAGGGCTTCAAGATCCAAGGCGAAGCCGCTTTCAGCCGAAGAGGGCACCGGCACGGGTCGGGCTTGCGCCAGCCGTGCCATCTCGGGGTAACTCAGCCAGTAGGGCGAAGGAATGATCACCTCATCGCCGGGGTTGAGGAGAATCTGGAAAAGGTTGTAGATGGCCTGCTTGCCACCGTTGGTCACCATCACCTCGGCGGCCGTGGTGGGAATGCCGTTCTCAGCGCTGAGCTTGCGGGCAATGGCCTCCCGCAGTTCAGGGTCTCCGGCAGCGGGTCCGTAACGGGTGAGGCCGTCGCGCAAGGCCTGAATGGAAGCCTCAACAATGAAGTGAGGGGTCCCGAAATCAGGCTCACCGGCACTCAGACTGCAGATGTCCCGACCGTCCAGTTTCAGAGCCTTGGCCCGGGCACTGATGGCCAGCGTGAGCGAAGGCTGCAGGGCTTCTGCTCGGCTGGACAGGGATGGCGGGCGGGACATCGGCGCGGCAACCCTCCGGTGGGTGCGCAAATACGAGCTTCAACATCCTGCCTGATGTGGTGTCCCAGACCACCAAGAGCGCAGCGAGACCTTGGGCTTCGAGACAATGCAACCCGACGAACGAAGTGTGATGGCTGCTGAGGTGACGTCGCTGAGCTGGATCCTGGCGTCCCGACAGCCACGCCAACTGGCCGGGTTTTATGCCGAGCTGCTGAACACCAGCGTTCGCTCGGGACTGGCCGACCATCACTGGATCGTGCCGCTGAAGCCAAGCGGCACTTTGCAGATCTATACCCCTTCCCGCAGCCGCCCCTGGCCAACGTCAGGCTCCGTGCTGGCGCCATGTTTGCAGCGACAAGTGGATGCCGATCCGCTGGCGGCCTTGACCCGCTGGCAGGAGCAGGTGATGGCGCTGGGAGGACGAAGCACGGAATCTCCGCGGCGGGAGCCGTTTGGCGCCGAGTGCTGGATGGAGGATCCCGAGGGGCAGCGGTTTCTGCTGCTGGTGCTTCCCAGTCGACCCGGCACACACGACAAGCCATGACATCGCCGATCTCCGCTGAACTCCAGGCCTTGGAGCTTTGCTGCGCCGAGTGCCGCCACTGCGGGCTGGCGGAGAAACGCCAACAGGTGGTGGTGGGTCGCGGTAATCCCGAGGCACGCCTGATGCTGATCGGTGAAGCCCCGGGGGCTGAGGAGGACGCCCGCGGCCTGCCCTTCGTGGGACGGTCAGGGCAACTGCTCAGCGGCCTCATCGCTGAAGCCGGACTGGATGAAGAACAGGACCTCTACATCTGCAATGTGATCAAGTGCCGGCCGCCGGGAAATCGCAAACCGACGGCGCAGGAAATCGACCAGTGCCGGCCTTGGCTTGAGCAGCAAATGACATTGATCAAACCGCCGCTGGTGCTGCTGGCCGGTGCCACGGCTCTTCGGGCGTTGCTGGGGATCCGCAGCGGCATCAGTCAACGTCGTGGGCAATGGCATGACCAGGACCAACGGTCCTTCATGCCGGTGTTCCATCCCTCCTATTTACTGCGTTTCCGCTCCCGCGAGCCCGGCAGTCCCCAGGACCTCACCCTGCAGGACCTCAAGGAAGCCAGGCGTCGTCTATGCCGCGAACGTCCGTCACTGCGGTGACGGCTATGCGAGGGTTTGGCTGAGATTCCAAGCGATCCATGACCGGCACCCTGGCCAGCACGACCGAGACCGGCAGTGACGTTGCCAGCAACTCCCGTTACGACACGGTGATTCACCGTCGTCAGACGCGCACGGTGATGGTGGGTGATGTGCCGATCGGCAGCGAGCATCCGGTGGTGGTGCAGTCGATGATCAATGAGGACACCCTCGACATCGAAGGGTCGGTTGCGGGGATTCGCAGGCTGGTGGACGCCGGCTGCGAGATCGTGCGGGTGACGACGCCTTCGATGGCCCACGCCAAGGCCATGGGCAAGATCCGATCCAGCTTGCGCGAGCAGGGGTGCACCGTGCCGCTCGTGGCCGACGTGCACCACAACGGCATCAAGATCGCGCTGGAGGTGGTCAAGCATGTCGACAAGGTGCGGATCAATCCCGGCCTGTTCGTCTTCGAAACCGCTGATCCCAACCGCCAGGATTTCAGCAAGGAGGAGTTCGACGCCATCGGCGAACGCATCAAGGAAACGTTCGCCCCGCTGGTGGAAGCCCTCAAGCGGGAAAACAAGGCCCTGCGCATCGGCGTGAATCACGGGTCGCTGGCCGAGCGGATGCTGTTCACTTATGGCGACACGCCCGAGGGGATGGTCGAATCGGCCATGGAGTTCGTGCGCATCTGCGATGAACTCGACTTCCACAACATCGTGATCTCGATGAAAGCCTCCAGAGCACCCGTGATGCTGGCGGCCTATCGCCTCATGGCCGACACTCTCGACAAGGAGGGATTCAACTATCCGCTGCACCTCGGCGTGACGGAAGCTGGCGACGGTGACTATGGCCGCATCAAAAGCACCGCAGGCATCGCCACCCTGCTCGCCGAAGGGTTGGGCGACACCATCCGCGTGTCGCTGACAGAGGCACCAGAGAAGGAGATCCCCGTCTGTTATTCGATCCTTCAGGCCATCGGCCTGCGCAAGACGATGGTCGAATACGTGGCCTGTCCGAGCTGCGGTCGCACTTTGTTTAATCTTGAGGAGGTGCTGAATCAGGTTCGAAACGCCACCTCGCATCTCTCCGGTTTGGACATCGCCGTGATGGGCTGCATCGTCAACGGCCCCGGCGAAATGGCTGATGCCGACTACGGTTACGTGGGCAAGGGCCCTGGGACCATCGCTCTTTACCGAGGTCGGGAAGAGATTCGCAAAGTGCCTGAAGCCGAAGGGGTCAACGCCTTGGTTCAGCTGATTAAGGACGACGGACGCTGGGTGGACCCCGCTTGATCTCGTTAATCTGAGACATCGGTCCTGAAGGCCATCCATGCCCACCGTCACCCCCCGCTCTGGACGTTCCCGTCATCGGGGGCTGCTGATGATCCTTGGGGCGGGAGGACTGACGGCAGCCGTGGCCGTGGCAGCCCCTGGTCTTGGGTTGCCCAGCACCTCCAATTCGTCGATCACCAACAGTCCCAAGGAGGTGATTGATCAGGTTTGGCAGATCGTTTACCGCGATTACCTCGATTCAACCGGCAAGTATTCCGTCGAGAGCTGGACCCGTCTGCGCAAGGACCTGCTCTCCAGGAGCTATGCCGGACCAGATGAATCCTATGAAGCGATCCGAGGCATGCTCGCCAGCCTCGATGACCCTTACACCCGTTTCCTCGACCCGAAAGAGTTCAAGGAGATGCAGATCGACACCTCTGGAGAACTCAGCGGTGTCGGCATACAAATCTCCCTTGACGAAGACACCAAGGAAATTCTGGTGGTGTCGCCGATTGAAGGCACGCCGGCGTCGAGGGCTGGCGTTCAGCCCAAAGATGTGATCGTCACGATCGATGGTGAGTCCACCAGAGGGATGACCACCGAGGATGCGGTGAAGTTGATCCGGGGCCAGGAAGGCACCGAGGTGATCCTCGGTCTACGCCGCAAGGGGGAAGTGGTGAACGTGCCCCTCGAGCGGGCGCGGATTGAGATCCAGGCTGTTGACAGTCGACTAAACACGTCCAAGAACGGCTTCAAGATCGGTTACATCCGGCTGAAGCAGTTCAACGCCAATGCCTCCAGAGAGATGCGGATGGCCATCCGCGAACTCGAGGCCGAAGGTGCTCAGGGCTATGTGCTCGACCTGCGCAGCAACCCTGGAGGTCTGCTGGAAGCCAGCATCGACATTGCGCGCCAGTGGCTAAATGAGGGCACCATCGTCAGCACCAAAACGCGCGATGGCATTCAGGATGTGCGCCGGGCCACGGGCAGTGCACTGACGGATCGCCCCGTTGTGGTGCTGGTGAATGAAGGGTCAGCCAGTGCCAGTGAGATCCTGTCCGGGGCCCTGCAGGACAATGAGCGCGCCGTGCTGGTGGGTCAGAAGACCTTTGGCAAGGGACTCGTGCAATCCGTGCGTGGGCTTTCCGATGGCTCCGGCCTGACCGTGACCATCGCGCAGTATTTGACCCCCAAGGGCACCGATATTCACAAGAACGGCATCCTCCCGGATGTGCCCGTCGAACTGAGCGAAAGGGAAATCCGCACGCTCACCCTTGAACAGCTCGGCACCAGCAAAGACAGCCAATACCGCGCGGCAGAAACGACCTTGCTGAAAGCCCTGCGATCCCCGGAACGCGGCCAGGCCTATCAGCCTGGCTCAGCCAACCTGCAGTCGGCGCTTCAGCCATAGGGGAGACAAGCCCAACCCTTCCTGTTTGTTCAAGGCACAGCCGGGGAGATCACACCGATGACCCTGCGACCTCCCACGGAGCGGACCATTGGATCCACAAAACCACCATGAGCCAAGCATGCCGACAAGTTGTGCATGTTTGCGCTCTATGAATCAGCGATCCTCCACAGGAGGAATGGTGCATCACCCTTCTGCATCAAAACTGGATCTCAGTTCCATTCGCAACAGAAAAACCGCACACTGAGAACCGACATCGATGCCAAGCTTAAGCAGATATAGGTCGTGAATCCCTTGAAAATGACAAACGAGCGCATCACTGCTAGCAATGCATGGAGTGGTCGCCACGCAGTATGCCTAACGAACAATTCCAAGCATTCCTTCAAGCAGCGAAATCTGATCCAAATCTTCAAAAAGCACTCAAAGCAGCCACCAAGAGCGAGGAGGTGATCACACTGGCCCGAAAGGCTGGTTTCACGATTGAAGCTGATTGTATGGCAACACAATCATCCCTCTCCGATGAAGAATTGGAAGGCATTGATGGTGGCAACTGCGTGACACCAACCTGGTTCAATATCTGATCGTAATATCAACAGTGAAGGGGCTCAAATCATCATCAAGAAACAGAACCATTATCGGCCTTGATAAAACATCCTTTCCGAGTACAAGCCACAGACAATTAGAGATATCCACACGGAAATTCCTCGTCAATCGAAATTGATCATACTTGTAGCTCTAAGCAATAAAATCACTCAACGAATTCGAAACTTCTTCGAAACACGACACGACCGATTGGGCCGGGTCAAAAAATCCTTTCGTCAAAGCCTGGCCGGACCGTTTGACTTCCGGGCAAGTCAACAGCGAACCAATCCCGTCGCAGATATACATTTTTTCTGTAGCTGCGGACTGTTCGCATTTGAGATGCATACCTTAGGCATTGATTACGGCACAACCATGGCCTCTGAAGGTGGTGACAAGACAGAAAGATTCATTGCAGCAGCAAGAGCCCGGGCGCATGCTGCGTTAGACGACAAGATCCCCAAATTGACTGCTCTCGAAAAAGGGATGCTGGAATCAATGCAACGGGGAGGAAGGCCCGTCAGACACCACAGAAAGCTGAACGGATAACGGACTAGCGACTCCGCCTATCCGACACCTTGGGCGGGCAGGCATAGACGTTGAGAGGCTTGCCGGCGTCGGTGGTGATTCCGCCAACAAAAAGGCAACCAGCCTCAGGAGGCGGGACTCGTACTCCAATGTGGGTGGTGTAGTCCTGAGGGACAGCGGCCGAGCCTCGAGCATGGATGGCGAATGCGAGTGCAAAGGCTGCAAAAGAGAGCACTGCAACGACGACAAGGCGCATTCTTTCCTACTCGACTGCCCTGGATTCTGAATCAACAATCCGTGATGTGCGGATGGCACGTCCGAAGTCACCAGAACGCTCAAGTGGTGACTGCTCACACAACCTCGCTTGGTGATCTCAATTTGTACGATGAATTCAACAGTGAATCAAGGTCTGAATGGTCTTCATCGTTCCCTTGACCATGACGGCGATTCGGTTCCATTGTTCATCTGCAACATCCAATGCAATTCGTTGACTGGCTCTGGCTGATTCACCCAGCACTCGCTGTTGTGGTTGTGTATCCCCTTCTTGGCATGGTGTTGCGGGCAGCGCGACAAACACGTGACCAACGGGTGTTGAAACAGACATTCCCAGCAGCAGTCGGAAAAAATCACGCCGATCTTGGAACATGGCTAACCACGACCGTGACAGGAATCGTTCTTTTTGCTGAAGTCGTCGTGATCACCACAGTCAATCCCTTGGCCGAATTTTCCGGCGGACCAGGACGTCTTTTTCAATTATTCCTGGTCTTGGTCGGTAGCATCGTCGCTTTCCTTGCCCTCCTAAACGTTCGTAAACTCATCTATCGCTCTACCTTCGCACTGTTGTGCTGGATCGGAATCCTGACGCTTGGAATGCAACCGGAAGTGTTTCGTCGCAGTGATAATCCACTGGATCCTGAGTTCTGGCAGTCCCATTACTGGAGTGGAATCGTACTCACCGGCTTGATGCTGATATCACTGGCGATGCGCTATGCAATTTACAGAAACATACGCTGGCGTCGCCTCCATTTAAGCCTCAATATTTTCGCAGCACTGATCTTTGTCGTACAGGGGATCAGCGGTCCACGTGATTTACTCGAAATCCCGCTGAGTTGGCAGAAATCCACGATTTACAGCTGTAACTTTGACAACCGAACCTGCCCCCAACCCTCCGATCAGGCATCACCGTTACCACAAACACCATGAAACGCCGTTTTTGGCTTGTCATGGTGCTTGCATTGTTGATCCTTCATTATCTGCATTGGAGGATCACTGCAACACTCAACCTCAGCGGGCCTTGGATCAGCACATTCAGTGTTGTGGTGTTCGTCGCAGAACTCTGGCTTCTAGGTCACTGGCTTTTGCTGCTGTTCTTGAGCTTGGCGCCACAGAGGTCATCGCCACTCAATCTGGGAAACAGACCAGAGGTGCTCAATGACGGTGACAACCCATCTGTTGATGTCCTCGTACCCACTTGCGGAGAACCTCTTGACGTCATCGAGCGTTGCCTACGTGGTTGCATCGCCCTTGACTACCCACACGTTGTTATTTGGCTCCTCGATGAGACCAATCGATCAGAACTGCAACAACTCTGCATGCGTCTTGGCTGCGTCTACAGAAGTCGAACACAGCATGATCATGCCAAGGCTGGAAACCTCAATCATGTCTTACCTGAACTCAAACGGGACCTGATTGCCGTTTTCGATGCTGATGTCGTGCCCGTGGAATCATTTCTAAGACGCACAGTGAGCTGTTTCGAGACGTCTGATGTTGGGCTTGTGCAAACACCACAGACCTACATGAATGCTGATCCAATCATCCGCAATTTGGGGCTTGAACGTTGGATGCTTCCCGATGAGGAAAGCTTCTACCGATGGATCGAACCTGCTCGACAAGGGGTGAATGCTGTGGTTTGCGCTGGCACCTCATTTGTGGTCAGACGCAAGGCATTGATGAGCGTTGGCAAGTTCGAAACCGCTACCCCCTCCGAGGATTTAGCGACAGGTATCCGGCTTACAGCGCAAGGATGGCGCTGCCTTTTTTTGCGCGAAAAGCTCAGCGCAGGACTTGCACCCCTCACCTCAGAAGCGCTCGTTCGTCAGCGTTGTCGCTGGGCCAGCGGAACCTTGCAAACTCTGCGAACCGGAGCCAGCCCACTGAAGATTCCTGGACTGACCTTCTGGCAGAGAGTGGCCTATTTGGAAGGAATTTTGCATTGGCTCAATGTCTTCCCACAAATGATCTTGATGATCGTGCCTCTCGCTGTGGGAATTTTTGGTGTGACACCTGTGCGTATCAGTAGCGATGGACTGTTGCAATCAGCAGGACCACTCGTGATCGCTCAATTACTGCTAACGCGATGGATCACTGGACATAGCCGCACGGCACTGTTACCTGAATTGTATCGTTGGATGGTGTTGCTACCTCTCTTTGGGTCGGTTTTTACAACGTTATTAGGACGACCGAAACCTTTTCAAGTCACCCCTAAGACTCTTCAATCTAAAACAAGTAGCAGCGTAACTCCCAAGCTATTGATGGGTGTTCTAACTCTCCAAATCGTAGCTTTGTTGAATCTACTATCTGTCTTATTCGCGAAACAAACTGGTGAGGCAGTTGCGTTCACATCGAGTTCAACTCAGATAGCAATTTTGATCTGGAGCTTGCTGAACACGTTGTTGTTGGTGGCGGCTTGGCGCTGTTGCCATGACCGAGATCGTGACAATGCCATTCCCTGGTTTGCCTGGAATGAACCGGTGACCTTGAGTGGGCATCGAGCCAAACTCACTGCCTTAAGTGAAGCGGGTGCGGAATTCTTGTTCGATCAAGCACTCCCTTCTCCACCCCCAGTGGACATCCAACTCGTGACCCAGGATGGTCTCTCTTTCACACTGCACTGTGAACAGGCAACAGATCGTGCTTGGGGTGGATGCTGGTCTCCGCTGAGTGAGTCTCAAATTGACGCCCTGCACCATCTTCTCTACCGACGATCTGGTCAGTGGCCGATGCGCCGGGCCCCAGCCGAACCGGTCGCACTGCTGGTGCTGTGCCAAAGACTCTTGAAGCCGATGCCGCGTGAACGCTGGTTTCATCGCAGCTTGATTCCTGTTTCTCGCAACATCACCATGCGTTGCTTTCTATCAACACAGAACGGTTGACGTCAGAACTCTGTTGTCATCAACCACGTCAGTCTTTGCTGGCACTCATCCAGGCCAGGGCTCTTCCCAACCGCGGATGTCCACAAAAAAACCACCACTCGTAATAGTGGTGGTTACCGACAGAGAAAAACGATCAAGGCCTGGTGAACCCGATCAAGCAACGGGCTGCATCAAACCACCACCCGGGGTGGAATCGTCATCGTCGTTATTTTGAGAATCGTCATCCCAGAGGGCGTAAATGCCGATGGCCGCAGCGCCGATGACACTGGAGAGCAATCCGAAGGAACCGCTGCTGATTGGATCGATGAATTCGCCCACAGGCCCAACGAAGCTGCGCTCACGGTAACGAAAAATTGCGCAATGTGTCGCTGGCTTCTCATTTTCAGCGTTTGCGCACGACCGCAGCTGACTGCTCAAACGCTGAGAACAGCCTCGTTGCGGTCCTTTTGCTGCTGTTCGCGCTGCTCAACCGTCAAGCCATCAGCATCAGGAATCTGAGAAGCCATCTGCTCTAGCCAGGTCTTGAGCTCGTCCAGCTGCTTCTCCATCGGCAACACACCCAGGCCGCGCGCCATCACCTTGGCGATAGCGCCTGTACCGGCTTGATACACCAAGCGCCCGTGCAGATGTTGGGGCAATCCCTGACGGAGCAAGCGGAAAGCGGGCTCCTCCATCGGAGTTTCCAGCGCGATATTCGGTTTCTCCGGACGAATTCGAGAAAATCCACAGCGTTTGGCCAACAGTTTCAAATCCATCAACTGCAGCAGGGACTGAACAGGTCCCGGCAGGGCGCCGTAGCGATCCGCCCAAATGGCCGCCAGCTCCACCAGCGACTCACTGCTGACGCATTCAGCGGCCGCGCGGTAAGCCGCCATCTTCTCGTCGGCATCGGTGATCCAGTCCGCCGGAATGAACGCCGTGACCTGCAAGTCCACCTGAGTGTCATCCACAGCAGGGATGTCTTGCCCCTGAATCTCAGCGAGCGATTCCTGCAGCATCTCCATATAAAGGTCAAAACCGATCGCTTCCATCTGACCGCTCTGCTCAACACCGAGCAGGTTGCCGACACCCCGGATCTCCATGTCGCGCATCGCCAGCTGATAGCCGCTGCCCAACTGAGCGAATTCCTGGATCGCGCGCAATCGCTGGCGCGCCGCTTCGCTCAACGAGGCATTGCCTGGGTAGAACAACCACGCATGGGCCTGAATGCCGCTGCGTCCCACCCGACCTCGCAACTGATAAAGCTGTGCCAGGCCAAAGCGATGCGCATCCTCGATCAGAATCGTGTTGACGCGGGGGATATCGAGGCCGCTCTCCACAATCGTGGTGCAGAGCATCACATCGGCTTCACCGCCGTTGAACGCCACCATGGCGCTCTCCAGCTCGCCCTCGGCCATCTGGCCATGGGCCACCAGCAGGCGCAGTCCGGGAAGCATCTGGCGCAACTGAACGGCCACCTCCTCGATGCCCTCCACGCGAGGCACCACATAAAACACCTGGCCTCCGCGGTCGAGCTCCTGACGAATGGCACTGCGCACAGCTTCCTCATCGAGCGCCGCCAGATGGGTTTTGATCGGCCGACGCAAGGGTGGTGGCGTGGTGATCAGGCTCATCTCCCGCACCCCAGACAAGCTCATGTAGAGCGTGCGGGGGATCGGCGTGGCCGAGAGGGTCAGAACATCCACGTCCTTACGGAGTGCCTTGATCTTCTCTTTCTGATTCACGCCAAAGCGCTGTTCTTCATCCACCACCAGCAGTCCGAGCTTGTCGAACACGGTGTTCTTGCTCAGCAGCTGGTGGGTCCCTACCACCGCATCGATCGTGCCGTTCTTGAGACCCTCGAGAATCGCCTTGCGCTCACTGGCAGTGCGAAAGCGGTTGAGCAGCGCCACCTTGATCGGATAGGGAGCAAAGCGTTCTGAAAGCGTGCGCCAGTGCTGCTGCGCCAGCACCGTGGTGGGAGCCAGCATGGCCACTTGCTTGCCGGAGGTGATCGCCTTGAAAATTGCCCGGATGGCCACTTCGGTCTTGCCAAAGCCCACATCGCCGCACACCAGGCGATCCATCGGTTGCGACTTTTCCATGTCGCGCTTCACATCGGCCGTGGCCTTCAACTGATCAGGCGTGGGTTCGTAGGGGAATGAATCCTCCAGTTCGTTCTGCCAGGGACCATCCACCGGGAAGGCAAAACCAGGCGCTTGATGACGCTCGGCATAGAGCTTCACCAGATCCAGCGCCACCTTGCGCACGGCCTTGCTGGCGCGCTCTTTGGCCTTCACCCAAGCCGAGCCGCCCATCTTGCTGAGCTGCGGCGGGGCGTCACTATTGGCGCGATACCGACCGAGGCTGCCCAGCTGATCCGCGGCAACCCGCAGGATGCCATCGGCGTATTGAACCACCAGGTAATCGCGCACCTCACCACTGATGGCGAGCTTTTCAAGTTTCTGGAAGCGACCGATGCCGTGGTTGCGGTGCACCACGAAATCACCGGGCTGCATCTTGTTGGGGTCCACCGTGCGGCTGGCGGCCTTGCGTCGGCGACGCACATAACCAGTGCTCGTGAGGGTCTGTTGCCCGAAGAACTCGCGGTCCGTGATCAGCACCACGCGCCAGGCAGGCAGCTGCAGACCTTCCAAATCGGCCGTGCCGCGGATCTTCAAGGCCACGGGTGTGGCCTGTTCAACCAACCGCTCAATCGCCGGGGCATCCGCGGCATTGGGCACAAAACGGCTGATGCAGTCGTGCTCTTCCAGCAGCGCCACTGCACGACTGGGCTGGGCCGACAACAACCACACCGCCTGTTTGTCTTGGCGATACCCCTTGATCAACTCACCGAGCTTGCCGAACTGATTGGGATAGGCCGGCACAGGACGGCTATTGAGATCGAAGGCATTGGGATGCGCGTCACTCTCTTGGAGTTCAGCCAGATCAAAACCGGTGAACGCCTCCGCCAGGGCCATGGCCTCATCCACATCGCGATGCAGGGGCGGAATTGGCAACGCCAATTCCTCATGGTGTTCGCGGGCATGATCCAGCCATTGCTCCCCATGGGATCGGCCATGGCGGCGCTCATCAATGGCGACGCAGCAGTCGGCCGGCAGGTAGTCGAGCAGGGAGGCGGGCTGCTGCCAGGCCAGGCCCAACAGGCGACGCATGCCTTCTGGGGTCCCCCCCTCCAGAAGCTCTGTGATCGCCTGCTCACTCAGCAATTGCTCCAGTCCATCCGGCACGGAGTCACGCAGACTCTCGGCAATTAACGGACTGAAGCCCGTGGGCGTCAGGCGCAGGCTGTCGATCGGATCCAGTGAACGCTGGCTGGCCGGATCGAATTCCCTCAGCTTGTCGAGCTCATCACCGAAGAACTCCAGCCGCACGGGCAGCTCACTGCTGACCGGAAACACATCCACGATGTCACCGCGATGACTCCAGGTGCCTTCCTGGTCAATGGTCGAAACCCGCTCGTAGCCCAGCTGAGTGAGGCTGGTGGCCAGATCCTCGAGATCCAGGGTGTCTCCCTTGCGCAGGGTGCGGCAACGATCCGCCAGCGCCTGCGGCGGCGGCAGATGCGGCTGTAAACAACGCTCGGTGGCAACGATTGCCAGATCACTGCTCTGCCCTTCAATCTGTAACTCGCTGAGCACCTGCAGTTGTCCCCAGGTGATCTCACTGGTGGGGTCGAAGGGTTCATAGGGCGACCCTTCGCTGGTGGGATAGAGCTGGGCGCTGCGCCAACCCATCAGTTCCAGGAGCGCCGTCCAGCGACCGGCCTCCTCCAGTGTCGGCACCACCACGAGCAACGGCCGGTCCTGATGACGCGCCAGGGCACTGGCCACGAGAGCCCGAGCACCACGGCCTCCACCGCGTAACAGCAAGCGATCCGCACGGCCTTGCCGCTCACACAATTCACCGCTCAGTGGGGAGGTCTGCAGCAGACGCACCAAAGAACTGAGGGGCATGGCGTGACCACTGGCGGCAACGCATGATTGTCGCAATCAACTGAGCCCTGCTGCGGGTCACTCGCCTTTCCGCCCCATGCCACGGTTTCGCTGTCGAGAGTGCTGCTGCGGACCAGCGATTGTGCTGCATCCCCCCAAAGGCGCCCTACCGGTCTGTTCCAGCTGCGGCGCGGTGATGGAGCGGCAACCGCTGGTGAAACCCCTGCCGTTCCTGGTGTTGCTAGCGGTGGGATCCGCTTTGATCACGATGTCACTCCCCGGACTGCTGCGACCGCCGGCACCACCGCGCGCGCCGATGTCGCAGACCACTGCTTGAGAATTCGCCCGATGGCCAAACCGCCCGCCAACCGACTGGAGCGACGTTTCGAAGCGCTGATCTGGAAGTTCCGATTGATCACGCTGATTCCGGTGATCATGAGCCTGCTCGGCAGCGTCAGCTGCTTTGTGTTCGGCACCTATGCCGAACTGAGCGTGCTGAACAGCATCCTGCGCGGACGGTTCACCAGTGCCAACAGCACACTGCTGATTGGCAAGGTGGTGGGTGGCATTGATTACTACCTGATCGGAATTGCCCTGTTGATCTTCGGGTATGGCATCTACGAACTGGTGATCTCCGACATCGATCCACGCCAGCAGGATCACTCACAAGGCCGCCACAATCTGCTCAACATTGATTCACTCGATGCGCTGAAACAGAAGCTCACCAAGGTCATCATCGTGGCCCTCATCGTTACTGCCTTCAAGGTGATGGTGAGTTTCCAGGTGACATCCATCACTGAACTGCTGCAGTACTGCGCCGGGGTGCTGATGCTGGCGTTCAGCGCCTATCTGATCGGTCGCAGCGGAACACGCTGAGGCGTCGATAGCTTGCAGCAGCCAGGCCCAGCACAACTGATGACCGCCGCAACGTTGCCGAGTACAGGAGCCGTGACGGGGTTGAAGGAAACCCTGGACTTCTTCAACGATCCGGCATTTGCCCAGCGCCGCTTTGACACCCACGGCGATGTGTTCGAAACCAAGCTGCTGGCTCAGCGCATCGTGTTCATCCGTGGCGAACGGGCGATCACCGATCTGCTCAAGCAGAGCGAAGCCTTGGAGGGTTGGTGGCCCGAAAGCGTCCGTCAGTTGCTTGGCAGCCGTTCTCTGGCCAACCGCAGCGGCGAAGGCCATAAGGCGCGACGCCGCGTGGTGGGGCAACTGTTCTCCAGTGCAGCGTTGAGTCGCTACACCCCATCGATCCAGACGCTGGTTGAGCAGCTCGGCGACGACTTGTGTGCCGCCAAAGCAGCGGTGCCCTTAGCCGTTCGGATGCGCCGTTTCGCGTTTGCGGTGATTGCCACGACCGTGCTCGGTCTAGAAGCGGACCGCCGTGACGCTCTGTTCACCGATTTTGAAATCTGGACGCGGGCCCTGTTCTCGATTCCCATGGCGATCCCCGGCACGCCCTTTGCCAAGGCGATGGCAGCACGCCAAAGGCTGCTCGAACAACTGACAGCCGTTCTGCAATCCAACCAACCGAGAGGCGGTGGACTGGATCTGCTCAGTGGGGGCCTGGATGAAGCCGGCATCCCCCTCGATGATGATGATCTGGCCGAACAGCTGCTCCTGCTGCTGTTTGCCGGCTACGAAACAACGGCGTCATCCCTGAGCTGTCTGTTCCGGGCCCTGCTCCTCAATCCAACCGTCGAGACCTGGCTGCTGGAAGAACTGCGCACCTCACCGTGGCCTTTCGAAGCCAGTCAGCGTTCCCCGCGGCTTGACGCCACGGTGCTGGAGGTGATGCGGCAGACCCCACCGGTGGGTGGTTTCTTCCGGCGCAATCGGCAAGCCGTGCAGCTCGGTGAGGTCGAGGTTCCGGAAGACCGCGTGATTCAAGTGGTGCTGAGCAGCTCGACCCATGCCGATGCCGATGATCTGGAGCAGTTCCGACCACAACGCCATCTGGATGGCTCGTTCAAGCAGACCCTCTTACCGTTTGGAGGCGGTGAGCGCGTCTGCTTGGGAAAGGCGCTGGCGGAATTGGAGATTCGACTAATGGCCGTTGGCCTGCTGCGGACGCTGAAGCTCGAGTTGGAACCCAATCAGGATTTCTCCCTTCAACTCATTCCAAGCCCCACACCCCGCGACGGTTTGTTGGTAACCGCGACAAGACGTTGAGCTTGCAGCGTGGGGTCAATCGCTGGGAAGAGCACAGAATTCGGTCGCAACCCAGTCCGCCTGTCCCTGCTCGAGATTGCCGCGACTTTCCCAATCCACCACGTAACGCCCATCACAAACGATGGTCAGTTTTTCGGATTCATTGCCGTTGCGGTAGTCGATTTTGTAGACATCGCCGTAGTCCGTCGTCATCACGTGATAGCCGCACCATTCACCATGAGGGGGTAACTCGCCGCAACTCACGGACCCTGCTTTGGCAACGGATGGCCATGGCAGCAAAGGACTAACGAGAGCTGCCGCTAAGGCTATCGATCGAAAACCAGCCAACATGGTGCTTCACAACGATCGGTCGAATGCAATCTATCGGCAATCAACAAGCTGATGACTTTCCAATGTGCTGAATCACTCAGAGAAAAGAACGTAAAGGTCATGACGATTCACCGTGCCAATCGTCATTGGCAGTGTCTTGACCTCAGCCAAACGCACTGGGCGTGATTGTCTGAGCACGATCAGCTGCGGATTGCCTACGGTGACGTGAGCTTGTTCATGGTGATGCGCTCGTTCCTGCTTCTGTTGTCGTTATCCGTCGCTTCATCCGGCCTGCTGGCACCTGCAGCACAGGCTGGCCGGGAGGATTTCGGCATGGGTGCCGCATCGGTCGCCTGCGCAATGCTGGATAGCGGCTATAGCAGACCCCAGGTGGAGCAAGTGCTGAGTCTGCTGGAGCGAGACATTGTGCGCAGTGGCATCAGCTCACGCGAACAACAACAAATGGCAAGGGGGTTCAACAATCAGGCCCAGCGTAATAACTGCTACCTGCGTTACCGCTACTAACGCATTAATCCTGTCATTCACGCGGATTGCTTCCGTCTCAACAAACCCCTAAGGTTGCTCGTTGCTAAAACCTCCGGCTTCAACCCTTTCGAAGACATTCCTGAGCATCAAGCTTGACGGCGGTGAACAGACGCATGCCTCCACCTCGCCAGAGCAATGCTGCGAGTCAAACCATCCTGCTTGACCTGTACTTGGACTTCTTGAATCGGTGAGCCTGCTTGAACGGCTTGAGCCTGAGTGGTGATGGAAGTGGTTCAACAGATGCAGCTGTGTTTTGACAATTCCACAAAGAACGGTCGATGACGGCCGATCTTGCTAAGAAGTGGATCCATCTAGACCACTCATGTCAGAAGAACAATTCAAAGCGTTCTGGGAAGCAATACAGTCAGATTCAGCACTCCAACAAAAGCTCAAAGGCGTCTCCGACTCTGCTGCCATAGTGGACATTGCCGAGGAAGCAGGCTTCACGATTTCTGTTGAAGAGCTACAGACATCTCAAGATGAGCTTTCGGAAGATGAGCTGCTTGAGGGCGCGGCCGGTGGATTCGACTTGAGCTGTTTGAACGTGGGTGGCGGCTAAGAATGTTTAGATTCGTGGGTCTTCGGTAGTGACACTTGCCGGCTACCGAGAAGAGAGATTGAAAGAGGTATACGAATCAGTACTGCAAAGAATTAATGACGCTATTTGTTATTAGCACTTAGATGTCGAGAGAGTGGTGTAGTCAACCTTCCTTCACTGTGGCGTTGGTCCATGGAGAGAAAAGAGATCGCCCATGAGCTGTGGAGGTGTCGATCGGCAGCGACCAACCGGACACCATCTGCGAATCCGTTGCGGTCCTGATCCTGCTGCATCTGGCGGGGCACCACGCTGGAGAGATCATTGCGCCTGGTGATCGCTCTCTCATCAGTCAGTGGTCGCACTCGCCAAGTCCACCCTGGGCTTCGACTTTGTTGTTCCCGATCAGAAAGCGTAAGTGTTGCCGCGTGGGCAACAGCTGGGGCGCCGCGGACTGCGCCGTGACGGCTTCTCTCGTCTCCATCAAGCTGTTCTTCCCCAGCGAAAACCTCAGCGCCCAACCAACCATCGAAGACTTGATCGCCACCACTCAGCGACGAGTGGCTTTCAGGAAGGTGATGGGCATGCGCTGAAGACACCAAAAAGGAAGCCTGCTTGGGCCTCCTTGCTCGCTGTGGTGACACGGAGCCATATTGACGCCGCCTTCAGGAACCACCACGCCGAATCGGGATCAGCGCACACAACCGGGACTGGCCTTGGAAGTCTCAACCTGAGACAGGTTATGTTACGGTTTGTAACGCACCCGGGGACGGGATGCACTGGCGAGCCCAATCAACGAGGCTGCAACTGGTCGTTGTCTTTTTCAGACCGCGACCTCATGAAGAGCGGTGGTGGGACACCGCTCTTTTTTTGATGCACATTGGCCCTCCGCTCACCCACGCGGATCCGTGGAGTAGGTCTTAATGATCAAGCTGATGGCCTGCTCGATCGTCTGCGCCTTAGAGAGATCGGTCGCTTGAATCGCTCGCAGGACCTTCTCCCGTGCTTCCACGGATGTTTCGAGAAGCTTGATCTCTTCGCGGATGGCGAGAACGTGGTCAACAAGCGTTGGACGACCCTGAAAGGATTGACTCATTCCGAGGGGGAACCGCTGGCTTGTCAGCAGATTGGCCAACTCCATCGGCACATGCAATCAACATTGCTTGAACCCGTATTGGTTCAACATCCTGGAGGTGTGGCCGTTTGATGGTTTTGATGCGCCCTTCAGCCGCGTGCAATCAAGGTTGGACCGATCCTGAGCCGCGCAATCCCCATCACTCGGCTTAAGAAGGTTAGGCAGCGTGCGCCACAACACTGTTCTGTCGGATACAAAGACTTTTTGTAGTGCCTGCGCTCTCTTGGTCACACCATATGTAGTGTTGACCCAACCCATCTCGCACGGCACACTGTGCGCTCCCCATCACCCGGCCACCGCAGGACCGATTGGTCGCGGTGGTTTTTTATTGACAAGCGGTTATCCCATCGGGTCGATCAAGCCATAGAGCAGTGCCAGCACCGCTAGTTGGGTGCGGTCCCGTGCTCCGAGCTTGCCCATGGCATTCACCACATGGGTCTTCACCGTTTCCACCGAGAGCCCGAGGCTGGCAGCGATGGTTTTGTTGGTGAGGCCGCGAGCCACAGCAGCGGTCACCTCCAGTTCGCGCTCACTGAGCTGTTCAATCAACGGCGGCAGATCCGGACGCGGTGTTTCTGAGCCAAGCTTGCGGATTTGCTCCGGCAGATACACCCCACCGTCAGCGAGCGTTGCCAACGCTTGCACGAAATCCCCCTGACCAGTGCCAAGGCTTGATTTGAAGATCACCGCATCCGCAAATGCTCCCAGCGCTTCCTGCACCACGGCCTGGGTTTCCCGCACCAGCAGGATCATCAGCTTGCAGCTGGGCCATTCTCGCTTCACCCGCCGCAGCAGGTCGATGCCGTAACCACTCTCGAGATCAGAACTGCAAATCAGCACCGAAGGCCTGTGGCGTTGCACCAGCTCGAAACCTTCGTCTTCGGTGGTGGCGGCACCCACCACCGATCGGCGAATCGGCTCGGTCATGCACAGGGAGCACAAGGCAAAGCGGTCACCCATACAAGCCACCACCTGCTCCTGCTCAAAGAACTCACTCACGGCATCAAGGGCCTGATGCGTCGTGCGCGACGCAAGCCGTAGCTCCATGGCAGGGCGTCTGCTTTGGTGTCGTTTTAGCGGTGGCCAGGCGGTTCAGCCGCATCTGAGTCCTGACAGACCACCGCCCGAATGCTCTCGGGATAGTGCTCCCGCGCCAAGCGCCAGGCCTCAGCCGCGTTCGAGGCATGAATCGTGCGCGTGATCAAGCCATCTGCTCGCTTGAGGATGAGGTCGTAGGCAGGAGGCATGCCGGCAAAGGTTCACCCCTCTTATTGAGGCAGCCAGTCCACGCATCCACATCCCTCATTCGAGGGAGGGCCCTCGTGATTGAGGAATGGATTGGCAAGAGTGATCGCCACTGGCGTTGCCCTGGCGACCACCAGTCCCTTCGTTCTCGCGGTTGGGACTTAAACGCGACAAGATTTGCACAACAATTCAGCACGCCATGCAACTGATCAAGCAACTGAGCGGCCCTGGTGCAGCAAGTGTGGGCGTGCTCGGGCTGGCGATCTCCGGCACGGTTTGGAATTTCTACGGCGTGCAATTTGGATTGAGTGGCACCGTGGCCTCATTGCTGGCCCTCTCATTGGGCTTGTTTCTGCTAAGGCCTCTGCCCCTCGAGCAAGAGACGGCAACCGAGGCCAGCAGCCTGACGGAGGAGTCCACGACGACGGACATGGCTGTTGCGGACGCCAGTAGCGACGTGGCGAAGCCAGCCAGCGTGCTCACCACCGCCGAAGCCATTGCGCTGGAACTGGCTGCAGAAGCCGAGCAGCGACCTGCAGCACTGCTGGTGAATTACGCGCCTGAGCATCTGCTTGCCGGGAAGAACCTGCCCAGCCGCAAGCGTCAGCCTGGACCGTCACTGCAGCGCTACCGCACCATGACCAACGAATTGTTCAAGAGCTAACTAGCTCTCAAGAGCGTCTTGCTCGAGGAGCAGCCGTCCTCCGAGGGTGGCGGACAGCTTTTTATTGGACATCCTTGGGCCATCCTTGGGCCGCTGATCACCGAAACCAGACTGCCTGAAGTGCTTAAGAGTCGGTTGCGGTCACTGATTCGGGAACATTCCGGCTCAAATAAAGAGCGTTGGAAAGGCCCATCACAATCGTGCACCCCGCAGGACCGCAAACCCGATACCAGTGATTGCCCATGGGCTCAACGGTTCCACGCCCTTGAACCGAGTAGGGGAATTTCAGCGCTTCAGTCACAACGACAGCTTGAAGGCGGGAACGATTCTCATTCCTTGGCGGGTGGACCGAGAGGCTCCGCTCGATACCGGTTTCACCTTTCGTTGCAGTTCAACATCCAGCGCAACACCCAGTGCTGGTTGGTCGAACCCTTCGCCAGATCAGATCTCCAGACACTGCGTGATGAGGTGCCCGCTGCAAAGATGAGCGTCTAAGGCGTGACTGGCTCCACTTTGTTCACCAGAACGAGAAGAGCAATCGACAGACCGACGTTATAACCGGCTATTAAATTGGGAACGAAGGGAATTGATGTTGACAACAAATAATAAACAACGCTCAATATGCCAGCACTGTAAACAAGAATAAAATGAACTTTGGCGGCTCTCGCTCTTCTGAATGCGAGCAATAGGCTAGGTGCGTCGACGACCAACAGCATAAGGTGTGGGAAATGATGTGCTATCACCCACCAAGCTCCAATCAAGTAAAACAAGAATATTATCGCTACGACAATTGCTCGATAAATAAAATTAGTCCAAAAGTAATTCTTCCGACCCATCGGCCTGGTGGGATCGAACTTGTTTTTGATGTATTGCACGACGTTCACTACTGTGCTTCCAGGGATCAATGCAAGTTACCAACGAAGCGAGCGCATGACATGCCCTGGAGGCGCCCCCCAGGCAAACGACCCATGCGGAAATGGCTCATTGATGCACATATCCTGACCGTTTGAGTTGTCGATGCCGATTGTCTCTGGTCAAAGGCTGCAGCACCAACCCTCTCATGTCCGAAGAGCAACTCAAAGCGTTCCTAGAAAAGGTTCAAATAGATACCGACTTACAAAATCAATGCAAAGGGGCAGCCTCCTTTAAGGAAACAGTCGACATCGCAAAAGCAGCGGGATTCTCCATCACTGAAGACGACATGAAAAGCATCGCGACGATGCAATCTTTATCGGACGATGAGCTGGAAGCATTAGCTGGAGGTTCACACATGCACACATGCACACATGCGCTGGGGTCGGATGCACAGTGCGGACGTGTCAGTAGTTTGTGTCGTTGGAATTCGCATTCATCAAACCCAATGCCACCGAAGGGAGTGATGATTGCTTCGTTAGCTTGACCAGTCCCATCAAGACATCCTCCAATCCATGGCCCCATCGCCGGCATTGTGCGGGCTTGTTGTACTGAAAGACACCGCTGCCATCCGTTGCTAAGACCTGGCTGTAGCTCAAGTTCTTCTAATGTCAGAAGAGCAACTCAAGGACGCGGAAATCTCTGATGACTCAAGCCACATTGATTGTTTTGGGTAGTGCCCTGCTCGTTTTCACAGGCTGCGCTGTCGAAAAGAACGCATTGCCACAGGCAGAAACATCGACCTTGGCGCCTGAACCAGAACCTCCAACGGAAGAACTGGCAGCAGAAGCAGATGGAACGATAAGGGGTTCGTTCACCGCAGTCATTAGTTTGTTGAGTGCACCACCGTCAATCACGACTGGTGATGATGCCACCTGGAACCCAAACACAAACACTCTCACTTACTATGATACGGTGAAGGAGATCGATGCATATGGTTTCAGATACAACTACCAATGTGTTGGACAAATCCACTACGACTTGAAAAGTGGAACACCCACTCAGGATGGATTTGTTTGTGACACAGTCATGAAAGACGGAAAACCAGTAAGCACCACTGTTACATGGCCAGAAAGTGGATTTTTGTCAGCGGAAGTATCCTTCCAGTTCTAGTCGGCAATGGCACACGACCTGCGATAGATCTAATCCGTGCACTGCTTCCAACAGGACAGGAAAGTTCTGGGATCAGACACAAAAAAAGCTCCCTCTCAGAACTGCCTTCTGGTGAGTTGAGAGCGAGAACTTAATCCTGTAACTGCAGGAACAGCCTCTAACATTGCTCCTTCACCCATTCGGCAGGTTGCTCCAGTCCAAGTTCTGCTGCTTTTCTCCAATCCTGACAGGCTCCCTTGAGATCATTGGTCAACTCTCTTGCAATACCACGATTGGCGTAAGCAACAGCATATTGAGGATCGATCTCTATTGCCTTCATGTAATCATCAATTGCTCCCTGAAGGTCTTTTAAATTACCCTTTGCATTGCCACGATTGTAATAGGCCATAACATTCTGAGGATCAATCTCTATTGACTTATTGTAATCAGCAATTGCTCCCTGATAATCATCCAAATCAGCCTTAGCATTGCCACGATTGTAATAGGCGACGGCATCCTGATGATCGATCTCTATTGCTTTTGAAAAATCAGCAATGGCGCCTTGATAATCTTTTAATTCGTCCTTGCTATTGCCACGGTTAACAAATGCGTCAGCATACTGAGGGTTGATCTCTATTGCCTTTGTGAAATCAGCAATTGCCCCCTGAAGATCTTCGATATGATACTTGGCAAGACCACGGTTGTAGTAAGAAGCAGAATTCTGAGGATCAATCTCTATTGCCCTTGTGTAATCAGCGATGGCACCCTGATAATTTCCTTCCTCATACTTCTCAACACCCTGGCCAAGATACTGGTTTGACAATATGTTCGTACAACCAGTTATCAACGGAGAACCAAGCGCAAGCAAAGACAGTGCTGCAGCAATGGCCGTTGTTCTGCGAGACATCTAATGGCTACTTTGCTTCCACAAGGTTAGGAAGGATCCTGAATCAGACATGAAAAAGGCACCCGTATGGGGGTGCCAAATGTTCAGCCCTAAGAGATTCCTACTAGTTCAACCCGACACGTTGGGTAGTCCCTTTTACATTCGCAGATTGCTGCCTCAGATGTCCTGGCACTCCAAAGGAGGTCACAGGGTGGTTCATCGAGACGTTCATCGAACCCGATGTTCAGGCGGTGGGTCATGGGTCAATCAGAGAAGGCGTGCTCAGGGGGAAGCAACGTGTGCAACCGCTGTCATCCCCTTGGATTGCTCTTGCATCCGATGTGGTTCAGGAGAGCTTCTGGCAATCGCCCGCATGAAGGATCAGTCAACGCACCGGCGGTGAACACTGCTGCCAGCCAGTTTTCTGCATCTGCTTCCACGCATCAATCGCGTTTTGCCTGAGCATTCGCCGTCGGGTTTGCGGCACTGGTGGATGTGGTGGCACCCAGCTGTACGTCCGCACGGACACCCATTCCGCGTGAACCGTTGGGTTGTCGGGTTTGAACTGCACCACCAATTGCTGCTGCGCGTTCACCAGCCAACCTTCTCCGCCGGGTTTGGGCGGATGGCGATCAACGAGTGGGCGGTCCTTGTTCGGCATGCCACAGAGTCTGGCAAGCAGAGAACGCTCCTGGCAGTCGACGTCGCTCAAGTCGAGGCGACTGCTGGCCTAAACCTCTGTACCACTCCGTGGAAGGTCTTGCGTGGAGTGCAGGTCGAAGACCTCGGTGGAAGGCGTCGGCGCAGCGCGGTGGGCTGTAAAGCTTCCCGCGACCATCCTTGGGTCTGCTCACGCAGAGGCCCATGCCCTCCCTTGATTTCGATGGCGAGTACGGACGCACCTACCGCAAGAGCATTCAGCACACGATCCCCGGCCACGACGTTCTGCACGAAATCGCCCGAGCAGCAATCCAGGCCACAGCCAGCGATGCCCAGCGGGTGCTGGTGGTGGGCCCTGGCCCTGGCGATGCGCTTCCGGCTCTACTGAATGCCTGCGCTGACGCTGCAGTGACGGTGCTCGAGCCCAGTGAGCTGATGCTGGAGCAATGCCGCAAAACGGTTGCCAATCACCCCGGCAGCCGCCGCTGCCGCTTGCTGCTCTCCACGCTGGATGAGGCGCTCAAAAGCGAACTGAAGGGCGCCCGCTTTGATCTGGTGGTGTGCCACAACGTGGTTCACCTGCTGCCCAGCGAAGAGCAAGCCGCGATGTTGCATGAACTGACGCAGTGCACGGCGGATGGCGGCGTGCTGTTGCTGAGTTCGTACAGCGAAACGGAAAACAGCGAGGACCAGCAGGACGTGTTCAAGGTGGCCTGGCAACGCCTGGCGGATCGCGACGTTCCCGCGGACAAGATCGAGGCGATGAAGGCCAGCCGCAACAGCGTGGTGTTTTCCCTTGATCCCAGTCGGCTCGTTGCTGCGCTGAAGCAAGCCGGTTGGCCTGCACCCGTACAGCTCTACCAAGGATTGTTCATCCGCCTCTGGCTGTGCCGAGCCGGAGATCAGGCTGCTTCAGCAAAGACGTAAGCCTGGAGATGTCCCGCAAGGGTCTGCACCAGACGGTTGCGGGCCTGACGGGAACTCCAGCCCATGTGGGGGCTGATCAACAGATTGGGGGTGTCCTGCAAGGCCTCCAGTTCAGAGCCGGGAGGTTCCACCGGCAGCACATCGAGAGCGGCAGCAGCGATCTGGCCGCTGCGCAGGGCAGCGCAGAGATCGTCGCAATTCACCAGCCCGCCGCGGGCCATGTTCACCAGCCGGGCTGTCGGCTTCATCCAACTGAGCCGCTGGGCATTGATGAGGTTCTGGGTCTGCGGTGTGAGCGGCGCATGCAGGCTGAGCACATCGGCCTGACGCAAGGCCGCTTCCACTTCGACATTACTGCTGCGGCTGGTGAGACCAATGCACTGCATCCCGAAGGCCTCGCCGATGGCCAGCACGCCGCGGCCGATGTCTCCGGCGCCGAGCACCACCAGGATCTGCCCCTCCAGTTCGTCGAACTCCGGTTCGATCACGGAAAACACCGGGCTGCGCTGCCAGACGCCCTGGCTCAGATCCCGCCGCCGCTGATCCATGGCGCAGCAGAGCTCGAGAATCAAAGCCCAGGTGATCTGCACCACCGAGGCGCGGCTGTAGCGGCCGGCATTGTGCACGCGGATGCCCAACTCTTTGCAGGCGGCATGGTCGATCTGATCGGTGCCGGTGGCGGCCACGCAGATCAGGCGCAGCTTCGGGAGCTGGCGCAACAGCTCCCCATCCAGAGGGATCTTGTTGGTGATGGCGATCTCGGCGTCGCGCAACCGCTCAAGGCGTTCATCGATTGCGGTGGATGGCCAGGCCGTCAGCTCACACCTCTGCTCGATCAGCGCCAGATCCACGGGCCCGAGGCTGAGGGCATCGAGGAAGACAGCGCGAGGGAGCTGCCTTTCCACTGATGCCTGCTGTGCATCCCCCGTCATCGGCCTGTGATCGCTTGGCCTGAGTTTGGGGGAATTGGCCTTACAGCTCAATCCAATTCGCCGGCTTCCAGCTTCTTCCGAATCGCTCCCAGCAGCTCTCGAATCCACTCCTCATTGGTGGACATGCCACCGCTGTGGCGCGTGGGCAGCTGGCTAGCACCAACAGTGAAACAACTACGAAGCATCGATATTCCGACTTGGATTCACCTCAGGTGTTGCCTTCGTGATCAGCGCCACGAGTGAGGACTGCCCACTGGTGAAGCAGATCCCTAGTGACTCAGCAAAGTCTCAGAAACAAATCACCCATTCGGGGGAGCAAATCATCTGGTGTTCCAGCGACATTGATTGCAAAGCATCATCACCGGATGACCACAGAACAGAAGCACTACGCACGCTCATCATTTTCCAAGGGTGCCGCAAAACTCGGGATATCCATTCTGCAGACAGCCAAGCAGCCTGAAAGAGTTTTTCAACACGGCCGGTATTTTGCAATTCCAGGACAGACCAACCTGGAGACAGACGTTGTTGAAAGAATTCTCGCCACCCCAAAAGTTCAGGAACTCCTGGCCAATCGACCTTCACAACGATGGCCAGATCTTGAAGACATGTCCGCCATGCCCAAAGGCAGCCTTGGATGGTGCGTTCATCGACGATTGAAGACACTTGGGCTTTCTTTTTTAGTTGATCAATCGCAGATACCAGAATCCCAAACCGATCGAGAATTCGCTGCAACCAGATTTGGACGCCTGCATGAAATTCACCACACGATTCTTGGTCTTCCGATCACCGTGGCCGGTGAAGCTGCTGCGACGGCGTTTTATGCAAGCACTGGATCAAGCCCCTTTCATATCGGAATTCTTTCCTCATGGATGCTGCGGGGTGCCTACGAACCCAAGGAGCGCAAGCTGATCTGGGATGCCATCGGTTTTGGCATTGCAGTGGGCCAGGTGGTTCCTGAACTGTTCTCGCCACGCTGGGAGGAGGGCTGGGAAAGACCGATCACCGATTGGCAGGATGAATTGGGAATCAGAGAGGTGCTGAAAACGTCTCCATTCCAGGATGAATTTGCAACTGTCTATGGATTCAATCTCCAATGATTGAATCCTGAAGACGTTGGCCCCGCCTCAGTGGTGGGGCTTTGCACTGTTCAAGGCTCAGGCAGCGGAGCTCTTCAGCTTCTGGCTTTCAGCAACAGAGCCGAGTTCATGCGCCGTTCCTCATGGGAGAGGAAATCACCCCACATGCTGATCAGGAAGTTCAAAGTCTTAAGGGCGCGGACCTGATCGGCAGAACCCGGCGCCGTGTACTTGAAGTCCATGAAGATCTTGTCGGCAACGTGCTGCTGCTCCTTGCAACGGGAGTCGATGGTCATGTTCAGCCCTCCGGGAACACGACGCCTTCCTTGTGCGAGAAGCGCACAGCCCAGAGCTCCTCGTTGGTCATCACGCCGTTCTCATCCAGCAATTCCGGGTGAACGGTTTTGAGCCCGGTGCGGTCGCTCGGTGCCTTGGCGGCAGACGACGACAGGCGCATCATCCGAAACGCCTGCAGCAGCAAGCAGGTGGCGACAGCGGCGTAGGCAAGGGGAAAAAGACCTGAGAGCACGGATCACTCGGCCGAATATGAAGAAACGTTAACCACTGCTGTTGCCAACCGAGGGTGCCGACGCGCTCGGCTTCGCCAAGGGCGGTTTTCTGGGGTGAGTGGTCAAGACCGAACCCCACAGGGCGGTTCTCCTGCTCCCCGCCAGCAAACATCCGCAGGATGCTGATCCAGTCGAGTCATGGAGAGGAACGGAGCCTCTGGGGGTGGGACCCCAGGGGTCTTTTTTTGGCTCAACCGTGCGTGTTGTTGTGCGTGGTCTTACAGCACATATGAATTCCTCCAGCAGCGACACCATCGAGCTCTTCATCGCTGAGTTCGGTGAACTTATCGATGCTGAACTCGTGCCCATGATCTTTGGCGATGGCCACAACATGCTCAGGTGATTTCGCACCCTTGAGCTTCTCCTGAAGGCTGGTGTCGCCTTTCACCTTCTCCAGAAAAGCCTTCAGTTGCTCTAGGGACATTGGAGGCCTCCGCAACGCCATCCCGGTCATAGCAATGGTGGTGAGTGACGCAGGCGTCAGCCCTTGCTGCGCAGGTGATTGAAGCTGGGCACCGCATTGCCGCGGGCGCGGGTGATCGCCAGGATCAGTGCCCCGATCAGGGCCAGATTCATCACAAAGCCGCGGTCCACTGGGAAGGTGTGGAAGATCAGCGTGGTGGGCACCAGGAACACCAGCAACAGTGATGCACCCAGGATTGTGTTGCGCCCAAACACCAGCAGCACGGATCCGGCGATCAGCACCGCAATCGCAGACGCCAGCAGGACTGCAGCCAGCGGGGCCGGGATGCCCTTGGAGGCGATGAACGCAGCCGTTCCGGCAAAGTCGGTCAGTTTGGACGGCAGCGCATTCACAAACACCGCCGCCATCAACACACGGCCCAGGGCGTCAAACCATTTCGCAGCATTCATCCGATTAGCAGGCCCCAGGAGGCGTTGGAACGTCGAGGTCACGATGCCAACCAGGGCCAACGGATGCCAAAGCCCTCCAGCGGATCCATCACCACCTTGTTGAGGGCCCGGCCCAGCAGCACCTGCGGCTCATCGGCGCGGATGGGGATCACCGGATGCCGGCGGTTGCGGGCGGCAGCACCGCTCTGCACGATCCCGCGCCGCAGCAACGAATTCGCTGCCTCCAGCCCGCACACGTAGGCCCGCTCCTGACAGAGGCCCTTGGCGCCGAATTCACGCGAGCCCATGCGCACCCAGTCGCCGGCACACACCACCGGCGCCAGTGAGGTTTCCAGCGGCGGACGCTGGTGGAAACTTCCCGGCGAAAACAGCGACACTGAAGCGGGATATCGGCGCACCTCCTGATCCACCACGCGAGCAGCCTTGAAGGCCGGCACCGCCATTGGCAGCAGCTCCTGCATCAAACAGTCGACGATCGCCTGATCGCTCAACTCGGCGATGGCGGTGGCGTTGTAGAAATCGCTGGCGATCACTGAGCCTTGCACCGGCTGATCACCCCACAGCGCTGCTTGATCCCCCTGCTGCAGCTGGTCGAGCATGAAGAAGGTCGCACCCGAGCCGCGCAGGGCGCTGAAGCGCGAGAACACATTGGCGGGATCGGCAACCGGCACATAGCGATCCAGCCACAACCGCACCGACACCACATCGATTGCGTCCAGAGCACCCGCTGTCACCAGCTCCGGTGCTGCCGCCGCGCAGGCCGGTGAACCGGCCATCAGCGCCCGCATGCCCTTGGAGCCCACCGCGAGCACCACGGCATCCACAGCGTCGATCACGCCATCACGGCCTGTCGTCACCGATCGCGTGCTCACCGACGCCAGCCTCTGGCCATCTGGCTCCAGATGCATGGCCGTGGCAAGCGTGCCGCCCATCACCTGCAGCTGATGCTGCCGTTGCAGCCGCTCACTCAAGGGTGCGATCAGCTGCTCAGCGATGCTCTTGGCCTTGATCCAACGCACATCGAAGGAGTCTTGATGGGCGAGGGCGTAGTAGTAGAGCAGCTCCATGGTCACTGCCGCCGACAGTTCCTCCGGCGGCTTAAACAAGCCCACCAGCAGGATTGGCCGCAGGAACTCATCGATCATCCGCTCACTGATCTTCAGCTGGCGGAACAGGGTCAGCGCATCCATCGCGTCGTAGCGCCGGAACACCGCCTCACTGCGGTGGAGATCAAGCATCGCCACCAGCAACCCGGCGATGCTGAACCGATCGGCCACCGGCAGCCGCTTGAAGTTGTTGATCGTGGCGAAGGCCTGCCCCAGCGGACTGGGCAGCTGCGGCCCATCACCGAACACCGGCGCTGTGGCCTCAAGCCCCTCGGGCGACCAGAAGGCACTGCTGGTGAAGTCGGTGAACACCTCCTTGAGACCGAGCTCCGCCGTGAGCGCATTGATATTGGGATAGTCCTTCCAGAAGCCGCGTGTGCCAGCCTCAAACGGTTTGCCACTGGATGTGGTCAACGGCGTGGTCCCGGTGGGATCGGCCATGCCATCCAGCAGGGTGACGCGCACCCCCGCCTCACAAAGGGCTTTGGCGGCTCCCCAACCTGCCCAGCCAGCACCGATCACCACCGCATGAGATGACGCATGGGATGCCCCCGACGCATCGGGCTTGGCGCTCTCTGGCATCAGCTCATGCAGGCACAGACATGGCGTGAATCATGCCCGCCGAGCGATCCAGTGGAGAGCGCAGCCGAAGCTGGAGCGCGATTGCATCCCAGAACGCAGCACGATCGGAAAGCACCTGGCTGCGAACGATCTGCACCAACTCATGCGCGGCTGGGTCGTGTCCAGCCAGGGTGCGCACCATCGTTTCCGCCAACGGCCCATGGCTGTCACCGTCGAGAACGATGTGGCGTTCGAGGTACCAGCGCAAGGTGGGGCAGGGCAGCTCCAACACGACCAAACGATCGAGCAGGTCACGAAACAGATCAGGCACCAACAGCTCTCGGCCATAGGCAAACGCCGCCGCCAGCGCATGCACTTCAGCAGAGGCGATCAATGCCTGGGTGGTGCGCAGGAAGCAAGCCGCCGGCGCTGGAATCCCCGGATGGTGCAGGGCAGCGGCGAGATCGCCGCCCGAGGCCTGCTCGAGCACCGCATCGATCACCGCAGTGTCTGCGCCGATCTCCACCATCGCGCGTCTGTAGATCGCGAAATGCGAAAGAGGCAAGGGTCCACCGAGGCTTTCGGGCAGAACATCACATTCCTCTTCCGCCACCAGGTTGTTCACCAGACCTGCGATCTCGGGGTGGCTGGGCGGCACCCAGGGGAGACCAGATGGCGCCAGGTGCTGCTGCAAGGTCTTGAGCAGCAACATGAAATCCCACACCGCGAACACGTGGTGTTCCATGAACAGCCGCAGGTCTGCGATCGACATGATCGCCTCCGGCAGTGGATGACGGAATCGTTCCATCAACTCAGAGACCCAGCTCCGTCAAACCCGGAAAATCATCCGGCCGCGGGCCATCACCCCAGGTGAACAGGCGGTCGCTTTCGGCAATCGCAACGTCATTGATGCTGGCCTCACGCCGGCGCATCAAACCATTCTCGGCAAATTCCCAGTTTTCGTTGCCATGGGCCCTAAACCATTGCCCCTCCGTGTCGTGCCACTCGTACTGGAAGCGAACAGCAATCCGGTTGTCGCTGCAGGCCCAAACTTCTTTGATCAGTTTGTAGTCCAGCTCCTTGGCCCATTTGCGCTGCAGGAACGCCAGGATTTCGGCCCGTCCGTGGATGAACTCACTGCGATTTCTCCACACGCTGTCTTCGGTGTAAGCCAGTGAGACCTTGTCAGGATCCTTACTGTTCCAAGCATTTTCTGCCATGCGTGCTTTCTGGCTGGCTGTTTCCAGGGTGAACGGGGGAAAGGGGGGTTTTCCAGACATGAAAAAAATAATCCGTGAAAAATGACAATCAGGTCTGCTGACCGGTGACACGAACCGTGTCATCGGAGCTGTAGCGAGCGACCCATTGGCGCAGCTGAGATTCTTCTTCGTCTGCGCGCGTACAGGCAAAACCATAACGAGCACGAACCCGTTCAGAAGCCGCACGGAGCCCTTGAACTCCGCGCTCTTCGAGCTCAGAAACCAACAGCGAATCGCCTGGACGAAAATAATCGAGAATCACCGTCGATGGCGAATACAACGTGCTGGATTGTCCGTCTGGCCACTCCAGTTGAAAGCGAACTTCAGGCATGGCTCAATGGTCAATTCAATGATCTTGCACGGCAAGATTGCCGGTGACTGTCTCATCGAACACAGCCAAAACCCGTCAGTGCATCAGTGCCATCCCAGAAATGATGGGTGTCACCTGAATGGTTCACAACCACGCTGCAATCACCCGAGGCAAAGTGTCCGATACGGCAGCAAATCAGCGTCGAATCTCGCGATGCCACTTGCGCCAAGTCGGCCGTGCGCGAGGGATCCACAGCCAATAGGTAGCCAAAGCTCGGGAAACAGGTCAGCCAGGCCTCGTCGTGGATGCCTTCAGGACGTTCCACGGCGTCGAGGTCGAGGATCAATTGATGACCACACGCCTCGGCAAACATCACGGCCGTGCCAGTGATGCCTCCCATGCTGATGTCTTTGGCGGCATGCACCAGCCGCTCAGCGGCGAGCAACGGCAGCAGAGCAAGCTGCGCACGAAGGCGCTCGGGCGGAGCATGGGTCGCAGCATCCCAAAAGGGGTAGTGGCGATAAAAGCCTCCGGCTTGATTCACCACCATCCACAGCTCATCACCGGGTCGTGCGGCGCGAGCAGACAAGACGGGGCCATCCGCCACACCCAGAACAGACACCGAAAGCGCCTGATAGGAGCTCTGCTGGTTGGAGTGGCCACCCACCATGGGGACGTCGAAGCGATCGCACGCGAATCGCATTCCCTCCATCAAGGCGCTGATGTCATCAGCACTGGTGCTCCAGACACTGTTCACTAGCGCCAGGGGACGGCCACCCATGGCCGCGATGTCACTGAGGTTGACCAAGACCCCACTCCAGCCGGCAAACCAAGGGTCCTCTTCAACCAGACCGGGATGCATCCCCTCACAGGCCAACAACAGTTGACCGTCCTGGGCGGGCAGCACAGCAGTGTCATCCCCCAGCATTCCGGCCAATCCCAGTTGCGGAAAGGGCTGGTGGCAAAACGTGTCAGCGGCCGAGCGAATATCGCGCTTCGCCAACAGGCCACTGGTCCTACGCAAAGCGCTCACAAGGCCCACGTCATTCACGCCGCAGCTGACAGGTGATGGGAGGCGATCGGCCGTCGCTCACGTGAGGGCAGGTAGTAGCTGAGATCCGCTTCCATCAGATGGTGGCGAATTCCCCGGATCTCAAGCTCATTGATCGAGGACCAATGCAAGCGGCGGAAGAAGCGCACGTTCTGAATCTGCACCGTGGCCAGGAAACGATCACATCCCCAACCATTGGCAGTGGTCACAGCCTTCCAGATCAACCCCTTTCCGATCTGGTTATGGCGGCGGAAATCGGCATGCACTCCCAGGCGCCCTCCATACCAAAGTCGTGGTTCTGTCTCCACAATCCGCACCACACCCACCACATCGGTTTCAGAGCCATCCTCATGCTCGGGGTTTGAGCTGTGATGCAACGCCGCAATGGGGTAGGCAATGGCATCGAGCTCATCACGATCTGACTCTTCAAACACATGCTGCTCGCTGCAGAAGATGTTGCGCCGCAACGACCAATAGCCCTGAGTCAACGACGAGTCAGCCCGCAGAAGATGAAAGGTGAACCGATCGGAACTCGCGGTGGGAGATAGTCGGAAGTCATCGGCGTCGATGCCGATGCCGCCGCGCACCGACGGCATGAACAGATGCGGAGCGGAACTGATGCTGCGGCCAATGCCGGTGCTGCTGGGATCAAGACAAGACACCATGACTACGGCACCTGCTCGAACAACGAGAGTGCGGAGCAAGCTCCGCATTTGGCACAACCGGCAGACATCTCATCGGATCGCAGATCACCCGCTTTCAGCATCGCGGCAACACCCTGATACACATCGACCATGAAGGAGCTGTCGGGTGATGGATGGCTCTCCAGCGGTGTTCCGGAGATCGGTACGAAGGGCACCACAAAGGGGTAAACCCCGAGCTCAATCAAACGGCGGCTGCAGGTCAGCAAGGCCTCTTTGCTATCACCGAGGCCGGCCAACAAATACGTCGACACTTCACCCCGACCGAACACCGCAACGGCATCCGCAAAGGCCTCGTAATAGCGCTCAAGACTGAGCTCCGATTTTCCTGGAAGAATCCGACGCCGCACATCCGGCTCCACCACCTCCAAGTGCATGCCGAGGCTGTCGATTCCAGACTCCTTCATGCGCCGGTACCAGCGCGGATCCTCCGGCGGTTCACACTGACCCTGAATCGGGAGATTCACCCGCCGTTTAACCGCTTCAGCGGTTTCAGCCATCAGACGGGCGCCACGATCATCGCTGTTCGGGGTTCCGGTGGTCATCACCAGTTGCTTAACCCCATCCAGCCGAAAAGCAGCTTCCGCCACTTCCGCAACCTGCTCAGGAGTCTTGCGAACCAAGGCCCCATCCTCGATGGACTGTTCAATCGCGCAGAACTGACACGACTGGGATCGATCCCGGAAGCGAATGCAGGTCTGCAGCAACGTGGTCGCCAACACATCCTTGCTGTGCAGCAAGGCAATCGATCGATAGGGGATTCCATCGGCTGTGCTCAGCCCATAAAACGCTGGCTCTCGTGGAGTGGAGATCTGTGGAGAGCAGTCCTGCTCAGGTCCCTCAATCGCAAGAGCAGCGCCCGATGACGCCAATTTGTAAGGAGACGATGCGGAGGCATCGTTGTAAACGGGCACCATCACAGTGGTGCCATCAAGATTCAAGGCACGGTGATCGGAGGGACCCGCACCTCCCCGTCGACCCGGGTTGCCCTGGACGGGATCAACCCGGACACCATGCACCTGCAGTTCAGTCACTAGGCGACCAAGCTCAGACATGATTCAGTGCCTCCATCGATGACAGGGCATCGGAAGCAGTAGCCGGCTCCAAAGGAACCGTTGATGTCGTCATGTCTTGAACGGGAACCGCAGGCGAGCTGTTGATCAGCAACGAGAGCAGTTCAGGGCGGCTGTAATGCCCGACGCTGTCCATCATCCGTTTGCGCTTGGTGATCAGTGCAAGATCCAGATCAGCGATCGCCAACCCCTCACCATCCGGCAGGGGACCCGCCAGATAACGGCCTTCAGGGCTGATCACAGCGGTGTGACACCCCCCTTGAAACGCCTTGTGCAGACCCGACTCGGACGTGATCAACGCATAGTCGTCGGGGTGCAACCACCCGGTGGAGCAGATCACGAAACACCCGGCTTCAAGCGCGTGATGGCGCATGGTCACGGCGGTCTGTTCTGTGAAGATTGGTCCTACCAGTGAACCGGGGAACTGCGCACAGTGGATCTCCTCTCCCTGGGCCATCAAGGCATAACGGGCCAGGGGGTTGTAGTGCTCCCAACAGGCGAGCGCGCCGACACGGGCCAACGGCGTCTGCACAACCTTGAGGCCTGAGCCATCACCCTGACCCCAGACCATTCGCTCGTGATAGGTCGGCGTGATTTTTCGCCGCTTCAGAGCCAGTTCGCCGCAGCTGTTGAACAACAGCTGCGTGTTGTAAAGCGTTCCACCATCGCGCTCGTTGACGCCTAACAGAACTTGCATGCCGTACTGACGGGCAGCAGCGGCAACAGCATCGGTTACTGGGCCGGGAACAACCACGGCCTGGTCGTAGAGAGCCAGATGGGATCGCCCCATCAAAACCGGCGGCTCAACAAATGAAAAGTAGGGGTAGTAAGGAAGAAATGTTTCAGGGAAAACAATCAATTCCACCCCTTGGGCCGCGGCCTCAGCCATGGCATCCAGCACCTTTTGGAGCGATCCGTCCAGGCTGAAGAGGACGGGACGGATCTGCGCGGCAGCAACTTTGACGGTGGTCACAGTGGAGAGCCTCAGGAAGGAATCAAAGCGTCCAGGTGTCGAGAATGAAGGCGCCTTCCTTGCGGTGCATCAACACGATGTCGAGAACATCAAGAGGATTCACGGGCGTAATTCCAGGCATCAATGCTTTTTCACCATGGCCATACAAAGCCTGCAAGGCGAACCGACAGGCATACACTTTTCCGCCTTGATCCATGAACTTCTGGAGGCGTGCATTGAAGTTCAGATGACCATCAAATGCCGCATCACCCAGCTTAGGAAAACCGCGCATCACACCCAGCGTGACACCAGGTCCATAGAGCAAAACCGACGTTTCGAAGCCTTTGTTGATCAGACGACTGGCTTGGAGCAGATTCACTAAGCCAATCGAGCCCTCAAACGCCACGGTGTGGAACGTGATTAGGGCTTTTTCTCCCGGCTCAGCTTTCACATCAGGGAAGACCTTTTCTTCGTAATCAACGAGAAAGTCGCCAGGCTGATTGGCGGGACGATCTACGGTAGGCATGTAAAGTTTTCATAAGCAACTTAATCGTGGCTGCATCGCCGTGATCTGCGATGTGCTTATTGCAACCAAAACGAGGACGTAAGTACGCCGCTCGGTTGGCGATTTAGTGCTTTTCACTACAGCGTTGTTTGTTTTCTGAGAAATGATGTTTTTAAAGCTGTGTTCAATACATCGCTGCCAGTGGTTGCGCAACCTCAATTACCACCGCAGCGACGTTCAGCTGTTGTCATCGGTGCAGGCCAGGCGGGCCTTTCCGTTGCCTACGCATTGCAGCAGCAGGGAATCCGACCGCTGGTTCTCGAAAAGAATCGTGTGGCCTACGCCTGGGACCAACAGCGCTGGGATTCTTTTTGCCTGGTCACGCCGAATTGGCAATGCCGTTTGCCTGACTTCCCCTACAAAGGGGATGATCCCGACGGCTTCATGGGTAAGGCGTCGATTGTGGAGTATCTGCAACGCTTCGCACAACATGTCAACGCTGACCTTCGCGAGGGCGTTGCCGTCTCACGGTTGCAACCGATCGTGAACGGATATCGGCTCGACACCAGCGAGGGAGTCATCGAAGCCGAACACGTCATCGTTGCCACCGGGGGTTATCACATTCCCCGACGCCATCCATGCGCCGAACGCATTCCAGCGGCTGTTCTTCAACTGGATGCACGGTCTTACCGCAATCCCACGTCACTCCCCGATGGTCCAGTGCTGGTTGTCGGCAATGGTCAATCCGGCAGTCAGATCGCTGAAGACCTCCACCTGGCAGGTCGTTCCGTGCACCTCAGTGTGGGACGTGCCCCACGTTCTCCGCGCCGTTATCGCGGCAAAGACGTTGTGGATTGGCTGGATCGGATGGGCTACTACGCCATGCCGATCAGCGATCACACGGATCCACGCTCGGTGCGAGCAAAGACCAACCACTACCTCACAGGCCGAGATGGTGGGCGTGAGATTGATCTGCGTCGACGAGCCAAGGAAGGCATGCGCCTGCATGGCCGGCTCTCGACCATCTCCAGCGAACACATTGGTTTCGCTGGTGACCTGGCCACCAACCTCGATCAAGCCGATGCGGTGTATTGCCGCATCCGCACCAGCATTGACAGCTGGATCGAACAGGAAGGAATTGATGCACCAGTCGAACCGCCCTATTCCCCCTGTTGGCAGCCCCCTCCGATCGATGATCCCGGCATTGACCTGACCTCAGAGCCCCTTGCCGCGGTGATCTGGTGCACGGGTTACCGCAGTGACTTCAGCTGGATTGAGGTGCCCGTCTTTGATGGGAGTGGATTGCCGGCCCATGATCGCGGCGTCACCCAAAGTGCTGGCCTGTATTTCATCGGCTTGCCATGGCTGCACACCTGGGGCTCCGGTCGCTTCTGCGGCGTCAGCGACGACGCTCGTTATCTTGCCCAAGTGATCAATCTGCGTTTGCAACGCCGTGATGCCTGCCAGGAACGCCTGGAATGCACAGCAATCTTGGGTTCTTAAGAGGGAAAGCAGAACACCGTCCAAGTGGAATGCGCTTCAGCGCTCGCACCACTCCGATCGATCAATCCACCAGAAACTCACTGCGCAACGCCCGGGCATCTTGAATGCGCTGTTCCAAGGCCAGCTGTCGCAGTCGGCGCTGCAACCAGGTCTTCAGCCGAGTGGACGCCACCGATTTGTTGAGGAGAGCGTCGGACGGCTCCGGATCACCGAAGGGAATGGTCATCGATCCACACCGGTTCTTAACCCTAGGCAGAAGAATCGGTTGGGTGATGGCATCAAGATTGGGCATCCAGACGGCGACGGGCATCCGCCTGGATGCGGCGAATGGCAACGCGCACCGGCAGCAGACCAGCGAACACATTCAGCACGACCAACACACTGAAGCCAGCCAGTCCAATCGGCCACGTCCCGGCATCTGACAACCGTTCGAGCAGGACGATCACCCCGCAGTCGACCAACCCCATCACCACACGTGCGACCAAATCCCAGAGCAAGGGTGTGATGGTGCGCCGGGTGATGGCGTAATAAATGCCAGCGAAAGGCAGCAGACAATGGGCGAATGACCATGGCCAGGCCCGGTCGCGGAGGCGACGCGCCAGAGCCCGCTGGCGGCTGGAGAGCTGAGCATCCTCTGCAGAACGTTGCAACAGGGCTCGGTGATCTGCACGAACGGAGGGGATCGCCTCAACGACGGTGCCCATCACCAGCAGGCCCACTCCGAATTGAAGAATCGGATCCAACCGCCAGCCCTGGAAAAAGAGGATCGAGCCCACGAGCGGCAGGGCGCTACAGCGTCCAAGCAGGGTGATCAGAAACCCCACCAACGCGATCCCTTGAAACGTCGCGGCCGGTTGATCTCGGGCCATCAACAGATCAAACCGGCGCAACGACACCACGAGGGCCGGAACCCAGAGGGCCATGAGCACCAATCCCCAGATTGAGGCCCAGTTCAGACTGGCGTTCACCATCAGCAGCTCCGCGCTGCTGCCATCTTGCCGAGAGCGAAGGGCTTGGCATCCGGCTCGAATGCGTGTTCATGCCGATTGTTTTTCACCGGCAGCGGATCTATCTCTGTGTTGATTGATACAGGAGGGTCCAATGACGGATGCCACTCCACCACAGCAAGATCGCCGCTCGATCTGAGAGGGAGGTCCTTCATTGGCGCCCAGCGCGAGCCTCTCTCTGCCATCGCAGAACCCGGAGACACCATGCTGATCAACAAGCACAAGAACACCGTCCAGCCCACCGAGCCGCTGCTGAACACCGTCAGCGCCTCAATGGAATGCCAGGCACGCAACGATCGTCAGACCTATTTCTCGATCACCCGAAGCCTTGTGAAGGCCCAGTTTCAGTTGGCTGACCAGGAGCTGAGCCAACGCGTCTGGCAAGACGTGGCCGACCGCGACCTCGAAGTGGGCCGGATCATCCATCTGATGTATGGCTGCTGGTTTCACGGCGACAACGAGGCCATGACCGAAACGGACGATCAATTCCTGTCGATGAGCGTGATGTAGCCCCGCGTAACAAGTCTCCCCTGTGTATCCGCGTGAACAACACGGGGGTTGACCAAGGCGTTATAAAAAGTCTGTAGCAACCGCTACCTACAACGTTCACCTCACGTTTCGTGAGGCGCAGTTCGACTCAGGCCATGGAACGGGGACCTGAGCTTGCTTCGAGGAACCCTCATGACCCTGACCTATCGCGGCCAGAAGTACGTCGTCAACCACGCCCCCGCTGAGCGCAATCAGTCGGCCAACGTCGTCTATCGCGGTCAAAAGCTCACCAGCAAATGACCTTCAGGCATTCGCCAACTCTCCAAGCCCCACTCCGGTGGGGCTTTTTTGATGCCAGCAGGAGAGTCTCCAGCCAAAACAAAGCCAAGATTTAGGCTGAGGAATTCACCTTCACTTCATGCACGAGGTCAGGAAGTTCAGAGTCGCTTTTGCCAAACAGGGAACCAACGCCATCAGCAACGGCAACATCATCCAAGCCCTCGACCTTGAAGCCGCCCGCAAGATCGCCAAAACAATGGCGACCCCCAGAGAGGAAGTGGTGTTCGTGAAGCAGTGCGACTAGGCGCCAACCGCACTCAGAACAACTGCTCCTCCGCCTCCGCCTCAATCTTGCAATCGCTTTTGGGGTAGGCAACACAAAGCAGACCGAAACCCTGCTCCATTTGCTCATCATCCAGGAAGCTCTGATCGCTTTGATCGAGATCGCCAGAGATGACCTTCCCAGCGCAGGTGGAGCAGGCTCCAGCCCGGCAGGAATAGGGAAGTTCAACCCCGGCTTCTTCGGCCGCATCCAGGATGTATTGATCACCCTCACACGTGAAAGACTGCTCGGATTCCTTGCCGATCATCGTGATTGTGAATGATGCCATCGGTTCTTGACGCAGATATCCACCACAGTCATTCACCCCAACCAAAATCACGAACAATTGGCGCATTCTCTTTGGGATCACGTCATCAAACGAGGATATGTATCAACAGCAACGAAACATTCGCGGTCATGATTGCGACGGCAGGAACACACAAACCACTTGGATATCAAACAGGTCGTGTCGTACTGGCTGATGCCCGATCAGCAAACAGCAGCGGCACTGAAGCAGATTTCTGACTGCGCACAGCAGCAGCTGAATGGCTGCTGGCTGCCGCCGCACATCACCCTTTACAGCGACCATCTCGACAGCTTCGATCTGACGATCGAACACCTGATCGCTGCTGCAAAACAGCATCAACCACTCCAGCTTCAGCCACAGGCGATCGAAGCTGGTGCCGCATTCACGCAAAGCCTGATGCTCCGCTTCAGCGTGGAACAGAGTGAGAAGGCTGCGCAAGCCGCACTGCAGGCCTGGTCTCAAAACCTCTGCCACCGCTCCGCCAATGCACTGAGCTACCAACTGGACCCACATTTGAGCCTGCTTTACAGCAACGACCCCTTGCCGACCCGACAGGCCTGCGCCGCAAGCCTGACACCCCCTTCCAACTCCCTGCGCTTTGATCGCATCGGCGCCGTCAGCCATCCGCTCCGAATCGAGACAGCGGACGACATCGCAGCATTCACCCCACTCGCGAGCCAAAAGCTGGACTGATCGCGCAGACCCCTACAAACTGGCCAGCAAAGCCTCCGAGCCATTCCACAGCGCCGCCGCCTTGGCGAGATCAGTGGCTTCAGCACTGGTGTCGACCAGCTCAAAACGATGCACCCCAGGACGCACCAAGTGGTTGCTGCGGTAGCTGAATCCCGGCGTGGCAATCCCATCGTCGAGACACAGCGCTGTCAGTAAGGCACCGGCACGGGGCAGTGATTCCGTGAGGCGCAGCAGATCGCGGGCCACCCACGCAAACGCTGCCATTCCCAGAGGATTTTGCTGACGGCTGTAGCGGAAAAAGCCCCCCGAGTCACGCGCAATCACCAACCCCGGACTCCAGGCCATCACCGGAATGGCGCCCTCAAGCCTCCGGTTCAGTTCCCGAGCCAACAACACATTGCAGAGCTTGCTGTCTTTGTAGGCCTTGTTGCCATCGAACACTGGGCTGCCATCCAGCATCGGGCAACCAGCGCCCTGATGCAGGCCGCTGAGATCACCAAGCCCAGCAGGCTTTCCCACCTTTCCGCCACCGCTGACCGGGTTGTGCACTTCCGAAGCAGTGATCACCACCCGCGGCCTTGAGGCAGCCCTCAGCAGAGGCAGCAGGGCCGTTGCCAACACCTGATGCGCCAGCTGATTCACAGCAAACGTGAGCTCAATCCCCTGAGCGCTCCATCGGGGCTGACGCTCACCGGCGTACTGGAGGCCGGCATTGAGCACCACAGCATCCAGAGGCCAACCGCGCGCTAGCAGTTGATCCGTGGTTGCCCTCACCGCATCGAGATCCGCCAAGTCGCAAATCAGGGTTTGCGCGGCACCTGAGAGAGCTTGCAGGGTGAGGTCGGAACGGGCCTGATTGCGGCAAAGAATCGTGAGCTGATGCCCCCGCGCCGCCATCTGTTTGGCCGCCTCAAGACCGATGCCCGAACTCGCTCCGGTGAGCAGGAGCCGGCGGGGTTCAGCGTGAGACATGGAGCAGAGTCAAGGGACAATCTGATGACGCGCCGCAGGGGAAAGGGACGGCGGCAACGAAACTAACGATGTGCTGGCTCCTTCTCGTGACGCTGGTGCTGTCAGCGCACGGATCGGACCACACCGCCACCAGTGGAGAGCTTGCTGGCCTTGGTGGAGGCCTCTCCAGACGTGAAGCCACAGTTGCGTAGCAGGCCGTGATCCCACTCAACCCACGGCAGCAAGCTTGAACACATAAAGCCGTGCATCGCGGTCACTCACCACATACACACGGCCACACTCGGGATCAATCGCGACACCCTCGGCCTTGCGCACCAACCGGCGCTTGCCCTCGCCGATCTCCAGGTCAAGCCGTTGAAGCACCACGTCTTGCACCCAGTCGTACTGAAACAGGCACCGACCCTGATCGCTGACGATCCACAGGCTGTCGCTGCGGGGGTCGTAGCTCAGACCAGAAAAATCCAGCTTGTCTGGACCGACCTTCGGATGGGAGAAACCGTTGGCTTTGCTGAGACAGCGCGACGACAAGATCGTGCGGCACTCCGCATCCAGCTCGATCAGCAACCCGGGCTGGGACTCCTTCACCACGAACACATGCTGGTTCACGGTGTTGACGGTGATCCCCTCCAGTCCCTTGTTATCGGGACGATGCGGGAAATGCTTCGCAACGGAGTCGTAATTGGCCATCGCGGCCAGGGGGTGCTGGTGCCGCTCACAGCGTCCTGCGATATCGATGATCAGCACCGCATTGGTCTCTTCCTGCACCGCAAACAGCTGCTTGCCATCGGCACTGAGCGCGATCCCTTCCAAGCCAGCCGCGCTGATGAAGAACGACTGCTGCAGCAACACCTGACCCTCGAGGTCGACGCAAAAGATCGCCTTGGTGTCGTCACAGACGGTGTAGAGCGCTGTGCGGTCCGCATTGAGCGTGAGGCCCGAGGGTTCATTCAGACCAATGCCGGGATCGCCGATGCGATAACTGCGGATTAGCTCGAGGCGGACTGAACCCATCAGCACCATTGCTGACGACTGCACCAATTCTGGTCTGAACCGCCAGCTCCAACCATGCTCTGACTCGGTGTCTTAGCGAGACCAAGCTTTCCGATCACACATCAACAACCTGCGAGGCCTGTTGCGACGTCGCAACTGCGAGAACTTGAACACGACGACTTGAAAGCGACGGAAGCATGCATTAAACCGTTCAAGACGCTACAAATGCCATCGCTATCTACACGAAGATGGAGGTCTGGGGGGACGCCATCTTCGCTGTGACCTTGCAGCCCTGCAATCAGTCACCTTTGCATTTCTGCATGGATGACTGGCGACTGCGGGATCGCTTCACATTTGGTTACGAGCAGAGCAAGTGAACGTTGTGCCAAACCTGCACAGCGGCACAGAACCTGCGAATGATCTCAGCCTTGGCTAGTAACGAAAAAAGGAGCCGTCTTGGCGATGAAACGTCTCTTGTTCAGCGTTGCCGCATTGCTTTTGGCCGCGATGTCGTCCCCTGCGCTAGCCAACGATTGGCGTGGAGGCGTCGTCACCATCCTGAATGGACGGGGCTTTCTCACTTATAAATTGATCGAAGTCAACGAGAAGCCAACTGAACGCTTCGCTGTTGGCTACGTCCTGGAAGGCAGCACGACAACGTCAGACGGGAAAACCTTGCCTTCGGCAGGTTGGATTGATTGCAAGGATGGATATTACGAATTCTGGAACGAAGTTGATCCGGCCAACTACACCTCCAGCAACGAAATCATGGGTGAGTTGAACACCATGGTCCGAGAATTCTGTGGAGGTCATTCCATCGACTACAGAGACTCTCCTTATTACAAAGAAAGTGGCAATGCTTTCTATTTATAAACCGATTTACATCATTTCCATCGAGCAAGCATGAGTTCGCTCCATCAAGCCTGAAACAGGTCAGTCATCTTGACGACTTGGTTGCCATTCGTCCCGTTGAACACCAGGGCAAGACCCTGTAATCACAGGCCTGAACTTTGGAGATTCCGGCGTTGAACGGTGGACTGAATGGCCCTTCCATCTAGTTCTCAGCAAACGACAACGCACGCACTTGCAGTTGCCAGCACCATTGATCCCTCACAAGACAGCCTCAACCACCGACCAACCCGCTTCGATGGTGAGAGAACTGGACGGGGCCACCTGGGGCTGGTCGATCGACGCCGCCACCCATGCGCGATCGCCAAGCCGCCAGCAATCCACCGAGCGAGATCTTCTCGCGACACTTTTTGATCGCCACCTCGAGCGTCTGCGATAACGCTGCCCTGAAGTGTTCGATCGACACGCTTGATGCCGATCGAATCATGTTCTCAACGCATGATCCCTACGAAGACATCGAGCTGGCAGGACGCTGGATCGATCAAGCGCCGATTGATCCCCAAACAAAAACCATGATCTGTCGAACAACAGTTCAGACGCTGCTGCGGTTCACTCCTGATCAGGATTGAGGCTGAGCTGCTGCAGTCGATCAAACAGATCAGGGTCGGCCACGATGACCCTGCGACTGCCATCTTCAGCCATATACGACAGCCTTCCGTTGGCATCCAGCGTCAACGCGGTCATCGGCGTGATCGGCTCGGGATCAACCATGGGATCTGTCACGACACATCAACGTTGCACCAGCGAGGCCCCCAGAACAAGTCGAAACAACCTGCCTTGGTGGCCTCGCCGCTCCGATGGATCAGGAGCGGTAGTTGAACTTGCCGCCATACATGCGGCGATAGGCAGCATTGCTGGCGTTCTTGACGGCCTGGGTGTAGCAGAAGCCGCCACCATCAACGGAACCTGGAGCAACGTTAAAGATGCTGAGATCCTTGTTCAAACGCCTGATCAGCAGGCTTCCGGAAGACATGATGTTTCCGGAGCTGCCGTTCGCGGGCGTGAGATCGGCCATGCCAACGAAGGTGGAGCAGGCTGCCCGTGCTTCGGACTTGAAGCCGCGCAGATAAGGAACCGTGTCAGTACCGAAGGTTTCCAAATATTCCTCGGAATGCACAAGGCTGTCGGCAAAGGCATCAAAGCCCTGGTCAGCAATGATCTGAATGGCAGCGCTGATCTCGGCCTGACTGATCGGAGGACGACCCAGCAGGTGCTTCATCGTCAGCTCGACGCCGCGGATCGGCGAAACGGCATGGAAGAACTTCTGCTTATAGAGATCTGACTTCACCAGCCCTGCCATGAAATCGCGAACGCTGGTGCGGCCGTCTCGCAGGAAAGCCTCTTCAGACGCCAGGCGCTGGTTCCCGGTGATTCCGATGTTGCCAAAAACCTGCTTGTAACCAGCACTGATGGCGGCTTCAAGTGCACCATTCCCAGTGGCTGCATAGGAGTGGTTCACTGCTGAGAAGGGGCAGATCTCGTGCAGACGGGGACCAGCATCAATGCCCAAAGACGCGCAATGATTTTCTTTAAATTGTGCGGGAGATGTGGCTGCCTTGCCCTTGTTGGAACTGGCACTTTTGGCCGCATCATTGGTATTTGCATGCGCAAATGAGACAGGGTCTTGATGCGTGAAGTCCCGCTTGTACTTGACAGCAGCCATGTGGATTAATGAAATAATCGGGATTCAGGCATTTGCGATCGCGACGTCACACAAAAAACTTATTAATAGTTCAGACGAGCCATTGCTTGCGCTAAATATTAATTCACAGAAACTGGCAACAAGGCTTTCTGCAGCAGCGGTACCGGCAACCGCGGCAAACTAATCGATCCAACGGTCGGCATCCATAATCGTTTTGATCAACAAGCCAAGGCGCTTGAACTCAGCAAAGTTCAGGTCCTTCACAGCCTGATCCAGGCCACTGTCAACCCACTCCCCCTCACGTTTTTCGTAGATCGTGAAGTCCTGTTCGTGGGTCGCGCGACGAATGCAATAGGTCTTGCCGTCGTTATGCAGAAAATCAGCTGAGCGAAGTTGCAGTGCCATGAACCCCGCCTCCTGAGGAGGTTTGAATCGCCGGAGCGTAAATCTCAGCGCTTCAACTCAAGATCCAGCCGTCTGATCTCAACAGGTCGAGAGACAACCGGCACAGCGCTCACCTGCATCTGCTGGGCCTCAGGAACCGGACCGAATCCACAGCGCATCCGAGCCAGTTTCCAGGATTGGTTGATGCGATTTTGCACCTGCACCATCGAGGACATGAGGGTCATCGATGGCGTAAGTGCATCACAGATCACCTCAGTAGGTTGCGGGTCACCCGGACGTTGGATGGACAGCTTGAAAGCAACAGAGGTGCCTTCTTCATAACCGAGATCAAGACTGTTCCAGAAGCTCAACGTCCCGTCCCGAGGCAGGTCAATAGTGGCGACCTGGGGGCCCATGGCTTCGGCTGTGAACGAGAAACGTTTCAGCGCTTCACCACCGGTGCAGGACGTCAGCATGAACGGAACCACAAGGGCAGCCGCTGCACGGACAAGCTGATGGTGCGATTGCTCCATTCCAGAACCAGGCACGCCATTTGCACTTTCAGGGAGTCGCACTGAATCAGGCAATGCGCCTTCATGCTCATTGCTATTGCAGGCCTCAACACCAAAACTGGGTGCATCGAGATCGGAGGCGCTGATGACAGCCGACACTCCACCCAACCAGATCGCAGGAGCTTTCTGACTTTTTCGGCCCCCTGCTCCAACAGTTTCCACCCACCCGTGAGGCTGGTCCTTCGACAGGCAAACATCCGGTGCGCCAGGTCGATCGACACTCCACTGCATCGTCAAGGCAGCCGCGTACTGCCGCAGGTGCCCCGGAGCTGCATAGCCCCACTTTTGGACGTCATGGCCCCAGGGATGCCACAGCCAGATGCTTCGACCCTTCTTCGACGGATGACGTGACGGGTTGAACGATGCACAAGCGAGCGATTTAGGCCGTCGTCTCCACCCGGAAACGATCGGCCTCCAAAATCTGAACACCATGTTCAGGACTCATTCCCCAGATCCCCTTCACTCCAGGGGGCCTGGGGTTGAGTTGTTTTTGAACTCAGTTTCAACACTTCAATGGTGCGGCGACCTGTCGAAACACACCAAGAATCTGTCTGGATCAAGAATCTGCATCAAGACAGAAAAAGCAGTGGAACATTTCACGACAAACAACATCATCTCCACTCTCCATTCAAGTGTCGCGAGTGCAACAGCTGGTGAAGCGTGTGGATGAGAAGGACGTCAGCGAAGAGTGTCCATCACTGTGATCCCCGTCGCATCCATGGTCAACACAAGAACAACCAAGCCAAACCCCATTGGTGACCATTGATCAAGTGCTTGAACAACCCTTGAAACGAAGAAGCGAGCGGCTTTCCAGCAGTGCTGGTCCTACAACAGATCCTTGAGCGGCCGATGAAAACGGTCTGAAGACGTTCTGTCTTGGCGATCTCCCCATCAGCATCTACCCGAACCGTCCTCTTGATCCCTTCTTAGGGGTCTGAAGGCTGGGCCGAATCCGAAACAAGCTCACAGTCAATACCGTCTGACATTGCTCAGACTCAAATAATGAGTTCATGACCAGATCAAGCGGGTCTTGCTTGAAACCACGACGTCGCCATGTCTAGAGAGGCTGCATCGTCCAATGCACCATGTGAGTTCCATCAGCACAGCTGATCGATCTTGAGGGCGACTGTCCTGTGATTGGGGGAGCCGGATGCAGGGTTGATTGATGTAGTTAGAGCACGAAGAATCCATCAGCGCCGATCCAACCAGAAGAGCAGGCAAGAGCAGACTTCATCGCCGACGAATGAGGGCAGAGTTGAGCAAGGATCAAGACCAGCAAAATGACTGATCACTGCCTCACAACTCGATATCGCGGGCATTGACACCGAGGCATCCTCTTCTTTAATTTCAATTGAAAGACCCAAACTTCTCCCATGCTCACTGGTGCTGAACTGCTTGCCAAAGTCAAAGACCTTGGAGATGTGAGTAAAACCGATTTGGCCACAGCGTGTGGCTATGTCTCCAAGAAGAAAGACGGTTCAGACCGTGTGAACTTCACAGCGTTTTACGAAGCACTGCTCAACGCCAAGGGAGTTGATCTTGGTGGCGGTTCTGCAGGCGTCGGCAAAGGTGGGCGCAAGTTGTCCTACAAAGCTGTTGTTCAAGGCAACGGCAACCTCCTGGTGGGCAAGGCCTACACAGCCATGCTTGATTTGCAGCCTGGCGACGAGTTCACAATCAAACTTTCTAAGAAAAAAGGTGTGACCCTTGTTCCCATGGGTGCAGAAGACGAAGAAGGCAGCGAAGACTGATCCTCATCTGCCAACGGTGATGGTCGTTGATCAGGCTCTCCGAGGGAGGGCCTTTTTCATGCTGACTCGCCACGAAGACTGGTGTGGAGGCAAAACGAGCATCAGCGTTCAGCCGCCAGCCGCTCTGAGCAAGCCAACATCCCCTAGTCCCAAAACTCGGATGAACACAGTGCTCAGCACGCTGTAAGCCACAGCTCCGAGAAGAGCGCTGCTAAGACCATTTTTGAGGCGGAATCCATCCACCAGTGATGAAGCAAGAGCGAACAACATCACCGTGATAATCCAGTCGAACAACCAACTCACCGGTGCGATCAAGCCACCCAAGCTGGCCAACGCCCAAGGCAACGCAAGTGCCAGTTTCAAGGGAACAATCAACAAGGTCCCGAGCAGACCGATGACGACAGCCGAGGTCAGTGCCGATTGAAAACTGGACAGTTCCACGCCCAGCGGCATCACCGCCACAAGAAGCAACACGAAGCCCCGAACAGGCCATTGCAACAACCAGCCGATCAATCCCATCGGTACAACCTGAAGAGGATCTCAAGCTAGGTGTCACCGAGGGTGGTTTTTCAATGCTGCCTGCCTGAGGATCAGCAGCATCACTCGCACCAGACTCCCAGAGCTTTCTACGGTCCATGGGGAATGATCCAACGATGGTGAACCACGACCCCAGGGCCGCTCTACTGCAACACAACAGCGGCAGTTGGCAGGGATGCTTCATCCGATTGCGTGCGGATGGGAGCGAAAACGATCGATTCAACACCACACTGAGTGTGGAAGATGTGGACGGGGTGATCCAGACGAAGCTCACCTATCTCAACAGCGGCCAACAGCGCTCGATGAATTTCCTCGAGCTTCCCTACACCATGCAGGTGAGCCCAGCCGGGGGATGGACACTGGGGCCTAGCTCCATCACACCGTTCAACTGGGTGGGGGAAATGTGCGTCGTGCGAGGAGAAGAGCGCCGCCGGATTGTCGTGCGGCATGGCGCCAGCGGCCTCGATCAGGTGGTGTATGTCATTGAAGCCAAGGGGGCGACGCCACCAGAACCTCCTCGAATCCCAGTTCAATGCCGGATGGAGAAACAAGGAGATTGGAGCGTCTGGAGGCCGGAACCCGATGTGGAGTTGCTGCTCGACACAAGACAACGCTCCACTGGCGACACCACGGTCTGTGGCCTCCGCTGGATCGGCATCGAAGGTGACCGACGCCAGATCGTTCGTCGATACGACGCAAACGGCATGTTGCAGCCGCTCTCAGAATCCTGGCTTTGAAGGGTGCACACCGCTTCAACCAAAGACGAAAGAGACTGCAGAATGACAAAAAAAATCCCCGCCGAAGGCAGGGATTTGAAAACGCTTCAAGGGAGTGTTGCCTTGTTTCCACCCCGTGAGGCGTTTTTTCCTCACAGAACAAATATGGCAAGCCAACTGTCACAGTGACAATTGTTCTTGACCAGTTTGCCAACCGGTCGACCGCTTCCCAACGGCAGGCCGCAGCGAACAATCCATTGAAACGACCTTCGACTACACACATCCAATCCCACACACTTCTCTTGAACACACATCCACCTCACTCGATCCGTCACCCTGGATCTGTTCGCAGAGCTGTTGGACCAGCTTGAAGCGATCGCCAAGGCGAGGAGCTTCAGCCTGAGCCTGAGCTAAGCCGTCGAAGCAGCAATGCGGCGATCCCTTGGTGATCCGCACTGAGCAACAGCGCAGACGCACAAGACCGGGGAGCGCGCGAAGCCCTGACTCAGCAGATGGCCACACACATGCGCATGCTGCAAGACGAAGTTGACGGACTCAAACGACCAAACAACCAGCCTCCCCAGGCGTCGATCGCTGAGTACCTGCCCCCTTAGCGACGACTTCGCCCCAGGCCTTGAAGCGCGACCCGACAGAGCGTTGCATTCCTTCACACAAGCACTTAACATTGCTTTACACAGAAGGGTTTCATGAATTCCGCATCACAACCTCAAACGCAGGATCAATGGTTTCAGGATGCAGCGGCGTCCCAAATCAAGGGTGAGCGCCTCGTTCGAGCTGAGTTACTTAACGGCAGAGTCGCGATGCTGGGTTTCGTGATTGGCGTTGCCACCGAAGCATTGACCGGTCATGGCGTGCTGAGCCAGATCACTTTTGGCGTTCTTGGATTGAGCTGATGACGGACTACTCCATTTGGATTTACGCGATGCTCGCCTTCGGTGCCGCCATCACTGCCGCAGTGGTTTACACCCTGTCCAGGCCCAGCGACCTGCCTTATCTCAAGCGTGACCGCTGAGGGTGTTCTCGCCAACGAATCAATCCCTCGCAACGAGTTGCGGGGGTTTTTTATTGGAATTAATCGGCAACTGGCAGGCACACAGCCCCCATCAAAAGCAAGGCAACAGCGAGATGGTCAGCCATCGGTTTTGTTGTTGCCCATGGCTGCGAGACGCGCATCAGCCCAACGGGCGAAGAAGTAGACCCCTATGAAGAGAGGCAGATAAGCCATCCACATCCGTTCGGGAGCAATGCCGGCATTGTTAACGACTGCCAGGCCGCCATATCCAACAACGAAATAGATCGCTGCTCGCCTGAGGGCGCCCACCTGCTTGGGATTCATAATTCAACTCGCTCTGCGCGGAGCCTAAGAACGCATCGTTGTCTCGTCGTCATGGCGACACGTGCGCAAGTCTTGGATGTCATCCCGATTGGCATCGGTGCCATAACCCAATCAATGCATGGAATGGTCACTTTTGCCACTACCGAACTCGAGTGGTCTGCCAACCATGTTGTGAAGAAAGCACCCATCTCATGACCAGCGAACAGGCGATTGAACTGATTGGTGCTGCCGTTGACTACAGCCGTCAACGCAGCAAGCTTCTCAACAGCATGGAGCGAACATCGGAAGCGGAAGCCATTCGTCGTGAGTTCGAAGAGTGGTTAAACCCCTCGGGTGAATGCCTTCCCTTAATGCCCTGCCCTCGTCCTGAAGACTGCTGAAGATCAAGCAACCATCAGCGAAGTCACGCGGTCAGCGTCATCACCTCGACATGATGGACCTCATGTCGAGGTGTGATGACGGATCAAAACATTTCGGCCAAGTCTCCGCTGTTGCTGATTCATCCCATCGGCGTTGGACTTTCAGCTCAGTTTTGGCATCGCTTCATCGATCACTGGACTGAGACGGGCGATGGGCGCGAGCTCATTGCGCCTGATCTGCTTGGATGCGGCTTCGCAGCATGTCCCAGGCAGCCACTGACTCCAGAGGACTGGGCCACAGCATTATTGGAACCACTGAAGCGACGGAATTCACCGCCTGTGATCCTCGTAGCTCAAGGTGCATCGTTACCAATTGCCCTGGCCGTTATGGCCGAAGCTCCTCAATTGGTGAGCGGGTTGATTGCGATAAGTCCCCCAGGATGGCGGGTGCTGAGGGACACGTTTCCAACGCAGCGATCAAACCAACTCTGGAACGTTCTGTTCAATGGCACGCTTGGGACTCTCTTCTATCGCTATGCACGACGACGGAGCTTTCTAAAAAGCTTTTCAAAGAACAATCTGTTTGCTTGTCAGGATGATGTGGATGAGGAGTGGATTGAGACACTCCATGAGGGTTCAAAAAAGATGGACACCCGCTGGGCCGTCTTCTCCTTTCTGGCGGGATTCTGGAGACGTGGCTGGGAACCCGCTCTCACAGCAGTCAACGTCCCGTTCCTGGTGGTCTTTGGCCGTTCAGCGACAGGGATTGGTCGCTCGAGCAGCTGGGACGATGTTGAGGAGCGACTGAACATTTACAACTCCAAACTGAACAATGCTGTGATTCAGACCATCGACGGACGCAACGTTTTGCCCTACGAGTCAACCAAGCAATGTGTGAACTGCGTGCAGAGGTGGCTTCAAGACATCAGCAGTTGATAAGCATCATTCACGCGTCGGAAGGATTCAGCTGATCCACCCACATCCGGATGATGCTGCTTCACAAGCTGGCGAAATGCCTGCTTGATCACATCCTGCGTCGCTGACGCGTCAAGGCCGAGAACAGACAACGCGTCCATTCGTGGATCCCGTTCGCGCCAATCGCGGTCGGTTCTGCGTTGATCACTGCGTGTTCGGCGACCGGACCTGGCTGTTCGCTCACGTCGTTGGCGTTGGTGCAGGTCCTCCACAACCCGGGCAGGATCTTCATCCAACCATTCACTCGCTCGAACGCCATACAGGGCAAACGCAGCCAGAACGGCCATGGAACGTTTGCTGGAACGAGAACCAACAGCAGCAAAAAGGTCGGTCCCCAATCCAGTCACCAAGCGATCAAGCCGTTGCTGCAACGTCAGCTGAGCATGAAAGCTGTCACGGTTGAGCTGATCGATCAGTGCAACCAAGCCAGTGGCTCTCAGCTCGGTCCAGCCCCTCTGATCAGCAAGAGAAGCACCCCAACGTTGAACCTGCGTCGCTGTCACTCTCGGCGGAGACTGGGTTGACGACTGCTGCCATGACTCACGTGAGAAAGGCTCTCGCCGCGGTCGTTGCCATTGGCGACGTCGACAACGATCAAGCTCCAGCTCAAGGCGATGAACTTCACGGCGAAGGGAATCATTTTCGCGCAGGAGGGCTTCAACGTTGCTCGTTACACGCTCGCCGCGAGCCTTCCCGGTTGGGATGTCATGAGATGTCGCTGACCAATCACGAGGATCAAAACCCATGGTGATGAGGCCAAGCCTCAATTCAGCGTCGAAGGCCTCCAGCTTGGCATTAAAGGCCGAAGATCAGCACAGCATGGAAGCTCATCAGAGCGTTGGTGGAAGCTACTGCGCAACGAAGGCCGACTCAGTCGTAGTCAATGTCTTCAAAATCGCCAGAAAGACCAGACATGAAGGGACGATCTTCGCCAGGGTCTTCATTATCGAGAACGAAAGCTTTTAGGGCGGCATCCGCTGTGTAATGCACCAAGGGGTCATTCTGAAGATCAACACCCTGCATTTCAGGATGCCCGCCAACAAATCGCTTGGCTTGACGCCACTCTCCGTAGCGCCGAACCATCTTGCTGGCAAGATGATCGAGCACTACTAGATTCAGCAAGACCAGAAGGCTGAATGCGGCAAGAGAAAGCATTTTCACTTCCTCCTCTAGGGTTATTGTCTCAGTTCTAAACCAAATATAAAGACGCACGCAAGGGTTTTTGTACTCAAAAACGAAGGGGACAGGACGAACAACAGCTCAGTGACACATGCAAATATGGATACTATAATATCTATCCCAAAAAGATTAAAAATTCAGGGTTGCAGTGAATCGCTAGAGAATGAAAACAAACTTATCAAAGCCTGTGCCTCCAGAAAGCAACAACTAAAAACAAGGCGCCAAAAGTCAGCAATACAAAACAAGCAAGAAATTCAACCTTAATGAATGAGACAACAACCAATGACGGCAAAGAAAAAGGAGAGCAAGCAAGCTTGCAGGCGCAATATTCTCTGCTAAAATAAAAAAAATGGCTTTGCAGCCAAGCGCAAATTAGTCTTCTGCATGGATAACAAGCTGCAAAATAAAGTGCCTAGGAAGATTTCGACAACTGCTGTTCTCAATTCTCCCAATGTCATTGCTGGAGGAATTTTTATAGGGTTAGCAGGGATAACTGCAGTTTGGGGTTTCACAGCACCAATCCCAGTGCAGGTCAATGGACTTGGCGTTCTCGCCCCAGTTGACGGTCTTTTCACTTATCAGTCTCAATCAGCAGGGAGGATCCTTCTCCCGTTTACACAAAACAAACAGACCAAAGAAGTTGAATATGTGATTCCAAGTTGGTCCCAAAGAGCCTACGCATTTAACACCAACAGCAAAACCACAACATTTGAAGAATCAGTTGTATTGACCGAACAGATCCTCGACTATTTGAATCAACTCCAAACAAGCCGTATGCCAATGAGCTTATTCAGTGGTGGGCTTGAAACAGGTGGCAACTACACTGTCAAAATGAACGAAGGCGATATTGTTGCAATCATCGACCAACCGTCTGCAAGGCAAGAACTTCAAAACAATCTCCACAGCCTTAAGAGGTCGATTTCAAATTACAAAAATCTAATCAAAATCAATCAAGAGTCTTTAGCGCTCAGTAAAGAAGTTGAGGAGTCACAGAACGCGCTGATACAACCACTCGGACCACTCGTAAAAGAGGGTTTCGTATCTCAACTCGAGCTGAATCAAGCCCTTGCCGAAACAACGCAATCGAGAATTGCAGTCTCTGACTTGTCATCAAATTTGCAACGTCTAGAGCTTGAAATTAAGAATAAACAATCAAATCTAATCGATTCATTATCTCAATTCCTGAGAGATTCTGTAGTATTTGCATTTGATGATGCCTATGTTCAATCATTTACATCAAGTCAATGGGACTTTGTTCAACCTGGTTCAGAAATTATGACCGTCAGTTGGTCAAATGTTTCAGAGCCATCCGTAATCCCTGTCTTTATCGATCAGCGTGCTGCAACTCAGGTGGACATTGGCCAAGAAGTCATTTTGACGCCTTTGGGCTTTAGTTCAGCCGAAATCGGTGGAATCAAAGGTCAAATAGACTCACTTGAATCAATCCCTTTCACCACAGCAACACTGGCTTCGAGGTTGAATTCTCAAGGCCTGGCGACTGTGGTTAGCCCACAGGGAAGTGTTTACCAGGTGAATGTGAGATTAAAAACGAGAGATCTCACAAAACTACGCAAGGAAGCGAGCACAACAGCATCGGTACCGATCCTCGACGGTGAGACCAATTCAATCGTGCGCGACAAAAGTGGTCGATATGTTTGGAATAACAGAAGTAACCCTCCGATCTCTCCAAGAGAAGGGTTTTTACTCTCCACCCAAATCACGACCAGAGTCAGCACGCCAATCCAAATGCTGATACCAGCACTCAGAGAAATAATCGGGATCGCACCTCCGGATAAGTTAATCCGTTTAGAACTTAATCAGCCATGAAAAAAACTCTAATACCAGCATTCTTCCGAAGGAAAGTTCCACTCGTTCTTCAATACGAGATGGTTGAATGCGGAGCAGCATCATTATCAATGATTCTCCAATATTTTGGTAAGTATTTGCCATTATCGGATCTTCGTTATCAATGCGGAGTCAGTCGAGATGGTAGCAATATGTTAAACCTCAAGAAAGCTGCAATTCACTACGGCCTCAATGTAAAAGTAGGCAAACAAAGACCAAGAGAAATCCTAGATGGAAAAGTAGATTTTCCCTGCATTGCTTGGTGGAATTACAACCATTTTGTCGTCTTTGAAAGCACGAATGGAAAGTTTTTACGCATTGCTGATCCTGGTGGAGGTAAATACAAAGTCAGTGAAACGGAGCTGAGCAATAAATTTTCAGGTTTACTCTTACAGTTTAACAAGCAAGATACTTTCGAGAAATCAGGGCGGCCCGAGCGGGAAATTCTCAACTTTCTGCCGATTATAGGAGGCTATCAAGTTTCGATTTATTTTCTCTTATTGATATCCACTGCGCTGCTCGTGACATCACTTGCAACACCTGGATTATCGGGTGCATTTGTTCAATCATTTTTAGGGGACCAAAGGTATGAACTTGGGCTTCCCATTATGTGGTTGTCATTGTTGATGGTCATTCTGGCAGCGTCTCTGACTAGTGTTCAATTGAATGTCGTCCGACGACTTGCTCTCTCCATTCAAAGACGATTATCTGTCGAAATATCCTTCAAAATATTATCAGTCGACTATCAATTTTACACGAGTCGATTCATTGGTGACATCGCAAGCAGACTTAAACTGTCTGAGAACATTGCCAACACATTGATCAATCAGTTCCTAATATTCGTCCTGGGCCTGATCGGAGCTGCTTTAATCATCCCTTTTTTACTTTTAATCTCATGGCAATTGACGGTCATATCTCTAATTTATGTACTGGTTAACATTACACTAGCAGCGATTGCTGCCAGCATGTTAATTGATTCAAATCGATCAATTCAGGTTGAATTAGGCAAAGTCTATGGCATCACAGTGAGAATGCTGAGTGATACAAGAACGATCAAAGCATCGGGACTTGAAAACAGATATTTATCGACGTATCAAGATTTTTATAGTCCCATTTTAGAGAAAAGCCAAGAGGTTCAGAGCAAAATGAATTCCTTTGACTTTCTCACAGATTTATCAAATACACTTTATAACTACGGAACGATTGCTTTCTCAGGTTTTTTGGTGATGCAGGGAAGCATGAATTTGGCTGGATTTATGGCTTTCCAAGTTTTACGCAACGAAATCACAGGCCCTCTACTCAGCGTTTCAAATCTTTTGGATCAACTCCAGCAAGCTGAAGCTGAGCTTGGAAGACTTCAAGACTTAAGATTGGTTGAAAATGACCCCAAGGTGCGATCCCTTGATCAGTACAAATCACAATTAGTTGATTCGAAGCTTAATTTCGAATCTGATAACAAGCAAACTCAACTTAAAATTAACAAGCCAAAATCAATTAGCGTCATTAACGTAGATCAGACATTTTCACCCTTGTCTCCAAATGTTTTAACTGACATCAATATAAGAATAAAGGATGGAGAGTTAATTAGTATCATTGGCCCAAGTGGGTCGGGGAAATCGACCCTCATCAAAAATTTGGTTGGTCTCTATCAACCTTCTAAAGGGCAGATTCTCTACGGTGATCATGACTGGATGGAATATGACGATGAGACAATTCGGCGGTCGTTCGCTTATGTTTCGCAAGAAACCAACATATTCCGCGGAACAATCTATGACAATTTAACCATGTATAACGATAACTACGATCTTGATCATGTCAGGGAAATAGCAAAAATCGCTTGTTTTGACGACGTTGTGATGAATATGCCTCAAGGATACTCTCAATATTTGGGCGATAATGGCAACGGTTTAAGTGGCGGACAATTACAACGTCTCTCAATTACTAGAGCGTTACTAACCGCACCCAATATACTTTTTCTTGATGAGGCTACAAGTGCATTAGACGTGCCAACTGAGCGAATGGTTATACAAAACATCAAGAACTTAAATTTGACCGTGATTGCAGTCGCACACAGACTTCTTACTGCAAAGCTGTCTGATCAGGTTGTTGTTTTAGACAAAGGATACATCAAAGAATCTGGTCACCCCAACGAGTTGTTGAAAGTTGATAATTCACTTTTCAAACAACTCATCGATCAGGAAGATTGAGCACTATGATGGCAAATAATAATTTCAATGAGATCCAAGCATCATCAAAAGCAATTCAGTCATTGCTTAGCCTGGATGTGTCAACTCAAAAGGATCATGAGTCGTTCAATAAGAGCACTATCGAAGATGAAGCATACAACTTAATTAATAAACTCAGGGAGTTATTCGGTCTTGACCAACAGCAAATAATCCAGTCGCGTAACACTCTTGAAGATTTATTAGAGTCTAATGGGTTCTATTATCGCCCTTCAAACATTAGTCTTGACTACGGTAAATATGAACAGATTCCTCTCGTTACTATCAATAAAAAAAATGGCTCACTCGTTATTATCCATGAAATTGGATCAAAAACAAAGATCTTCGATACGACACTAAATACCTACATTAACGGAAAAAAGTTTGAGCAAGAAGATGATCAAACTGTTTACGAAATTTTCCCAATCTTTCCCGAAAATCTCGATACTTTTTGGGAACTCCTCAAATTTTCATTCCCTGCTGTCAAGAGAGATTTTATATTCGCTGCTTTAATCTCAGTTTTCGTCACAGGGCTATCACTTCTCTCACCAATCATCACATCCAGAGTGGTAGGAGACGTTGTTCCAAGCGGAAACATCGGTTGGATCATTTCAACGTTCATAATCACTGTTGTGATTGCTCTCTATTCATCGTTGATGACATGGCTACAGTCGTTCTTTTTACTTCGATTTACACAAAAATTAAGTCTCAGGATTCAGATTCCAATCTACCAAAGAATTCTTTCTTATCCCATCTCGTTTTTAGATCAGTATAAGATTGGCGACTTATCATCGCGTGTTACTTCAGTCAACAGCCTACTTAGGTCATTATCATCATCAGCGCTATCGACAGTCATCAATATCATATCTTTGATTGGCTTCATGGGATTGATGATTAATTATGATTGGCAACTTAGTATTTTTGCGATTGGATTGATCATCACCATTGCAGGCATACAAACTGGTATTTTCAGACGTCAAATTGTTTACGAAAAAAGCTTCGTTGAAGAAGAAGCTAATTTCTATGATGAGACATTGCAATCATTGAATAATATTGCACAAATTAGAACCTCTGGGAGTGAACGATCAATTATCGAACGATGGAGTAAATCAATATTCTCGTTCACTTCTCTTCGCTTTAATGTCAATCTTCTTTCTAGCTACAATTCAATCATATCGAGCTTTTTAAATAATTTTGGCTTGTCTTTGATTTACGCAGTTTTAATTTACCGGTTACTCAATTCAAGTGATATCAACGAACTCGGATTACAGGCATCCACTTTTATTATTTTTTCGAGCGCCTTTTCTAGTTTTTCAACGAAGTTTACACAGCTTGTTGATCTATTTAATACGGTTTTGGGTCAAGGTTGGGTCGATTTCAAGCGGGCTATGCCGCTAATTCATCAAAAACAAGAAGAGGGTTTGAATACCATTAAAAAGCAAATCACTCTTAACGGTCTTATTCAATTTAAAGATGTCACATTTTCTTATCCAGGGTCTGACAATATAATTTTAGACAAAGTAAGTTTCACGCTTTACCCTAATCAATTTAATGTTTTATTTGGCCCCAGCGGATGTGGTAAGTCAACGATTATCCTTATCATCTTAGGTTTTTATCCAATTCAATCTGGATCAATCTTTATCGATGGGCACGAATTATCAGAACTTGATATCAAGCATCTCAGGTCACAGATGGGAACAATCCTTCAAACAACTGTTCTTCCAGTTTCATCAATCAAAGATGCTTTAACATCTGGTTTGAGCGAATCAAATGAAACAATCTGGAGAACACTTGAGCTTGTTAATCTGTCAGAAGAAATAAATGCTTTGCCCATGAAATTAGAGACAATCTTGTCCGAGGGTGCTGGTAATATTTCTGGAGGCCAGAGGCAGCGCCTAGGCATTGCCCGTGCTCTCTTACGCGAACCCAAGGTTTTATTAGAAGACGAATCGACATCGGCGCTTGATAATTATTCCCAACGCGTTATCGTCGAAAACTTGAAAAATATTGGCGTCAGTCGCATCGTCGTTGCACACAGGATCACAGCAATCCAAAGCTGCGATCACATTATTGTTCTTCAAAAGGGTAAAATCGAATTCGAAGGATCTTTCGAAAACAGCCTTGTAAACTCCAATTATATGAAGGAGGTGATGCAAAAATACCGCTCACAAGGAACAGAGGTGGATTAATCCAATGAGACGAAATCTTTTCTTTACCATGTTATCGATCAAGATAGCCTTCAAAGCTTCGATAGCGGCACTTTGTTTGGTCCCACTTGCGTCTACTTCTCATGCGTATGATTTATCCATAAACCTAGATCAACTGAGTGATGCACCAGAAGGATTCTTTAAAAAAGAGCTTTTACAGACAATTTCTACCCAACACTGGCAACAAGTCGAAAATTTTCTAAATAAGAGCACAAACTATCCAGATGCGAGGTCATTCACGCTGAAGGAGTGCATCGATTTTGCATTTGCGAATAACCCAGAAATCAAACAACAACTGAGTGATCTGGAATCCAGCCGAGATCGACTGACCGCAGCGACCAGATCCTGGAATCCAACTGCTTCCATTTCCAGCGAAAGCTTCACCATCAATGGAGGCGAATCATTCAACGACCGTCGAGAGGAGACTGATCCATCTCAATCGAATCCGCTTGGAACCATTCGAAGGAGTCGAACGACAGACACAACCAACTCGCGAGCAACGAGTCGGGTTCAGGCGGAGGTGACTTGGCAATTTCTTGACTTTAGCCGGCAACCCACCATCAATTCAGCTTCAGCGTCTTACTCCGCTCAACGCTATGGATTTTATTTGTTTTCTCGAGACCTCGTCAGTCAAATACAAACGACATACTACCAATTATTAGCCCAAAAAGATCTCATTACCTCGTACACGATCATTGCTAAATCGCAGAAGCTCTCCGCTGAAGTCCAAAGAGCCAGATTCGATGCAGGTCGTGTCAGCCTTCAGGATTTGGGCCAAAGTTATGCAGCGTATTACAACACTCTCTCACGACTGATTCAGTCTATCCAATCCTATTATGAGTTTTCTAGCACACTGGCTAGACTCGTTTCACTCCCCGAAGAAACCTTTATTATCACCAAAGGAGAAAGCAAATTTCAAGCAGACTGGCCATTTGGTCTCGATGAATCAATTGCATTGGCAAGGCTAAATAATGATCGAGTCCTTCAAGCAGTTGAACTCTCCGAAGGATCAAAATGGAGTGGCATTTCACAATTAAATAGTACGCTTCCTAAGCTATATTTATCTGCCAACGCAAATTATCTAGGGAGTGAGAGCTCGCTCAACAGCAATCAAGACGTTGAATTAGAGAGCTCTGGGGCAGGAATCAATGGAGATAGCTACACAACAACCAGTGTTTGGTCTAGAGATTCGAACTATGATATTTCCGCGTTGATTGGATTTCGATGGACGTTTTATCAGGGTGGCGTCAATGATGCCAATGCATCCTTTGACTTTAATCAATCCAAAGCGTTTGAATTTGAAGCAGAATCGTTTCGTAATCGTGCCACTGAAACCGTGAGAACGACAATCAATGCTCTTGATTCTGCAACGCTTGAGTTCATGACTGCGAAAGCAGCAGCTGATTCGTCTAAAATTGCATATGTTGCAGCAGTGGCCCGAATGAATGCAGGTCTCACTGATATCACAGCACTTAATCAGTTAGCTCAACAATATCAAGACGCAATTACCTCAAAAATACTTTCGATTCAGAATTACAATACACGTCTATCAACGTTATATCGTGAAACAGCTATTTGGCCTCAAGATGCGGAAGGAATTGCCGATCAGCTCCTGAACCAAACAGGTCTTCAATGAGTCCAGAAGAGATAAAAATCTTCGGTCTCGTTTGATGCTTTTAGCCGGGTCACCAGGGAAGAATCTCACCATTGGCATGCCAAAATGTTCCTGACGTTTCCAAGGAAAGCGCATCGATTCTTTGCAGCAGTCCTCGAACAGCGGTCTCTGGAGAAATTCCGTTGGGATTAAAGCGGATCATGCGTGTTCGAACCAATCCAGGATGCAGAATTGCTACAGCAATGCCACGCGGTTTCAGGTCAAAGGCCAGTGATTTTGCTGCACTATTCAGAGCTGCTTTCGACATCCGATAGCCATAGGAACCACCAGACGTGTTGTCATCCATCGACGCCATCCGGCTACTCATGAGCGACAACTTGGAACCTGCCGGCATCAATTCAGATAGAGCTTGAGCCAACATCAGCGGAGCCAAAGCATTCACCTCGAACTGGCGGCGAATGGCATCAGGATCCAGCTGATCGAAAGCGATGGTCTCCAGAATTCCGGCATTGAGGATCACACCATCCAACACCGTTCCTTCAAGCCTGCGAGCCAGTTGATCGGGTGCATCCCGAGACGTTTGATCCAAACCGGCTTCAATGCGTACAGGTAGTGCCTGAAGCTCGTCTGAGGGCTCACGGCACACAGCGATCACCTGATCCCCGCGCCGCTGCAGTTGTCGACAAAACTCGAAACCGATCCCCCGGTTAGAGCCGGTGACTAGAAACGTTGACATGAATGCGTCAGGTGAAAACAACCATCCTCTCGGGTGGAGGCAAGGAGGATCCAGTGTTTTAAAGAAGGCTCAAAGAGCCATCAGTTGGATGGATCAGAACACACCTTCAGCACCCTCGCTCAAACAGCTGTTGTTACGCGGTCTTCGCATTGCAGCGAGCACGGTTGCTCTCGTGGAACTGCTGCGCAATGACTGGGCCGGAGGTGGATTGGCCACCCTGGCCTGGCTCGTGTTCACACAGGTGGAACGCCGTCAAAGCAAGCAGACGTCATGAACCAGGCCATTCCCATCCAGCAGGTGGCTGCCTTTGCTAATGCCCCATTTGAAGGCAATCCGGCTGCCATCTGCATGTTGGATGCCTGGCTACCCGACGCACTGATGCAAGCGATCGCAGCGGAAATCAACCTCTCTGAAACAGCCTTTGTGGTGGAAGCTGACGGGTGCTACAGGATTCGTTGGTTCACTCCCAGCTGCGAAGTGGATCTCTGCGGTCACGCCACGCTGGGCGCCGCCTACGTGCTGTTTCAGCAAGACCATGAATCTGATCAGATTCAGTTCGATTCCAACAGCGGAGAACTGGTCGTTGAGCGTCAGGGTGAAGGTCTTACGCTCAACTTTCCAATCCAACGCGCCAAGCCCTGCGATCCACCGGAAGGGATACGCAACGCTCTGGGGGTCACCCCATTGGCCTGCCTGCTTGGAGAAGACCTGATCGCTGTTGTCGCCGATGAATCAACGGTTCAGGGGCTGACACCAGACCTTGGAGTTGTGGCATCACTGCCCGGTCGGGGGTTGATCGTGACGGCTCAGGGCCATGAAGTGGATTTTGTCAGCCGATTTTTCGCACCGGGGATTGGGATTGATGAAGACCCCGTGACCGGATCAGCCCACTGCAGCCTCATTCCCTACTGGGCTGAGCGATTGGGACGCAGCACCCTTGATGCTCGGCAACTGTCGAAGCGGCGTGGATCCCTTCACTGCCAACTCGCTGGCGAGCGCGTGAGGATCACAGGGGAAGTGATGCCTTTTCTGAATGGTTTCATTGACCTCTCAGATGCATCACTGACGAGCTGATCCCAACCGATCACATCAGAATTTTCATGCAACGTTTGACCTGAGAGTCCATGGCTGTGTTCTTACTCGTGCATGGTGGATCTCATGGCAGTTGGTGCTGGGACGCTTGTGCTGAAGTACTCCGGCGTGAAGGTCATCAAGCGGTGAGTTTCGATCTGCCAGGACATGGGCAAGATCCAACGCCGCGCGATCAAGTGACCTTGCAGGCTTACGGCGAAGCAATCCGCGATCAACTGGAGCGGTGCGGACCTCAACCCCCAGTTCTCGTCGGCCATTCACTGGCCGGCATCGGCATCGCTGAAGCCATGGCAACAGCGCCGATCGCTCTCGATCAGCTGGTCATGGTGGCCGCACTGGTGCTCAAGCCCGGAGAACGAGCCATCGACCGTATTCCGGAGAGCCGTCGTCCGAGCTACTTCGAACTTGCGGAGGCATCAGACGATCAAAGTATCTCCCTGCATGCGGACGTCACACGCAAGCTGTTTTTCAACGACCTGAATGAGAGCCAAGCCGCTGCTTATCACGCCCGACTGACACCCCAGCCTCTAGGCGTGTACCTGGAAGAGAGCCCATTCGACCTGTCCACCCTCACTTGCCCCAGGCATTACCTCGCCTGCAGGGACGACCAGGCCCTAGGGCTGGAGAGCAACCTGTTGTATGCGGCGCGGTTGGGGGGCACCACGCGCATCCTTGAAGCTGGTCACGATGTGATGCTGTCAGAACCCGACATGCTCGCGCAGGTGCTCATGGCTCTTCTCGGCAGAGGTTGACGTCGATGCATCCCACGTCAACCAACTCTCTCCATGGTCTGACGAGGTGGTGATCAGCCGAGATTCCATGAACACACGCATTGAACAACGCTCAGCACAAACCCATGGGGGCTGAGGTCTGAGGCATCCCAAGGCATTCCCGGCCATTGCGAAAACAGCGTCAACAAAAACAGCTGCACCAGCAGAACAGATGTAATGCCTAACCAGGTGAAGCGCGTTGAAGACGTGTGCAACCAGTTCTCATACAGACGACTGAGCCGAGGCACTAGAAAATGCCCAGTCAGCTGCACGGTGATGAAATTGCTGACCAACATATTCAACGGCAGCGGGAGTGTCGCAAGGGTTGAATTGCCCAGCAAGATCAACACCATGACTGACGGATAGAGGGCCAGCCAGACCAGCAGATTCACCTTCCAGACTGGCACCTTTTCAAGCTGTCTCGCCTGAATCCACTGATCAAAAGAATCCGCCTCAAGCGTCCCGTGATAGCGGTAATCCATCAGAGTTTCGGCCTGGTGCAGCAAACGCCGCCGCTCTGGGCTGTCCAACCAATGCAAACATTGATTGAGGGTTTGAAAAACGATCCGTGTCGTGGCCAGCACATGCTGTCCATCGTCTTTGTCCTGAAATGAGATCGACTGTCCGCAGTATCCATCAAAACCACAGGCCGCCTCATTCATTTGATGCTGCAAGAGCTCAAAAGATTGCTTTTTCTCAACAGGAATCACACTGTGGATGGTGTAAACGAAATCACCCGAATCGAGCCATTCCGAGTCATTCGAGAAAGCCATCGCCTTCAGTAGCGAGCCCCATCAGGGAGCAAACGAAATTCCTTCCAGACGTCAAACGCCTCACCCTGAAGAATCTGCGTGAGCTTGATTTCGCGCTTGTCTTTGGCCCGTTGCATGTCCTCATTGATCTCCTGATCGGAGAACAAATCGCTGTAATCCGACCAAGCCGCGGCATAGAAAACAGTACGGATGCCAGCCCAATACGCCGTTGCGTAACACATCGGACAACACTCACAACTTGTGTACAACACACAACCACTGAGGTCCCAGGTCCCCAGCGTTTGACAAGCCGCCCGAATGGCGTTGACCTCAGCATGAGCACTGGGGTCGAGATCCCTCACAACGCTATTTCCAGCTGCGGCCACGATCTGTCCGTCCTTGGCGATCACAGCACCGAAGGGCCCACCTGTCTTGTGCACCACGCCAGCGTCCCGCATCAGACGGATCGCTTCACGCATCAGCGCCTGATCCTGATCCGAGACCATGCTGTCGCCAACCTCTCGCCACAGAGTGGCCAAGGCCACCTAGAGCGGCAAGCGGTGGCAATCAACGCCGACGCGCCCACGACCACACAAACCAGACAATCAGTGCCACCAGCACCCAAGGCAACAAAGCTCGCAACACCAAGACGGCTACGAGCAGCACCAGCAGGCTCACCACACCACGCTTCACCAACGCCTTGCTCTCCTCTGTCATGTATTGCCAGCGGGGGATGAGAGCCATACTCGAAAACCTAGTAAGGAACAGGAATTAAAGGATCCGTGACGACATCTATACGCTGGCAAATACGCGCAGCGCAGAAACTGCGCACAATCCACGCAACAACATGCGTAGCCCCTTTTAACAGCAGGCGAGTGGATGAGCACTACGGACAGTGCCCAAGCTCTTGGCGTTAGCTCAGCAACTGCGTAGGGTCCGTTTGCCGGGCAGCGGATTAGCTCCCGGCACCGACTTAAAGGCTTTCAAGACATTGGAGCGGGCCATCCGATGAGGGCCGGGTTTCAGTCGCAGTTCTTGCGATTGTGACAGAGGCTGGCTTTAGCATCTCTGCTAATGACTTGAAGAAAGCTCAATCAGAAATTTCAGATGAAGAACTGGAAAGTGCATCCGCTGGTAATGATGCACAACGGGATAGATGGTGTTGGTTTGGTGACTCTATGTGTCAGTGAACAATTAGGCTAGCTGTGGACCAGTCTACACACTTAACACTCCTACATTGACGCGACTTATTTCTGCAATTACACCCAAAAGCCCACTCACCTGCCTCCTAGACCTGGCACGATTGAGCGCAGTAAGTATTAGCCAAAGTCACTGCAGCTATCCGTTGCTATGACCAGCCTGTAGCTCCACGCCCTCCTATGTCAGAAGAGCAACTCAAAGCCTTCTTAGAGAAGGTCAAAGTCGACACCAACCTCCAGGAAGAGCTCAATGCAGCAGCCTCACCTGAAGCTGCTCTTGAAATCGCCAATGACGCAGGGTTTGCAATTACTGCGGAAGATATTCAATCAATGCAATCGACAACGGGAGAAGTGTCAGATGAGGAGCTGGAAGGTGCAGCTGGTGGACGTTGCATTCGGAGGTCGGCCGTAATTTGTCACTTTTCAAACCCAACAAAGGCGAATGTCAATTGTTAATGATTGGGGTGGTTGTTGAGCCTACGCCCTCAAAGCCCTTGCATTGACAGGGGTTTTTAATTACTTCAATCACGCCAATAATCCCATCAATCAGCCTCCGATACCTAGCACCATCGCCCGCACTCTTAGCGGACTTTTTATTAGATACAGACATCACTACCGACCGTTGCTATGACCAGGCTGTAGCTCCACATCCTCCAATGTCAGCGGGGAAGTAGAGCCATGTGGGATTTCCTGGAGCAATCATTCAGACCAGAGGCCAGCATGACGGCATGACCTCCCAGCTCCTCAGCCTCAGCACCGAGGCACCTTTTCAGTATCTGCCACTTACTGCAGCGCTGCGTCGATTCGTGCAAGTGCATGGTGAGCGCGATGGCGCTGTGGTCGTGTCAGGCCAGCACACCACCACTGCCGTGATCATCAACGAACTGGAGGAACGGCTGCTGATGGACCTGAAACGGTGGCTCAGCCAGATGGCTCCTCCGGGCGATGACTGGAAGCATGACGACCTGCATCTTCGCCCAGGCATCCCTGACGATGAGCCACGCAATGCCCATGCGCACTTGCAGGCTTTGCTGCTGGGCAACCAAGTGACCGTGAATGTCTGCAATGGAGAGTTGCAACTGGGCCAGTATCAGGACGTGCTGCTGGTGGAACTGGATGGACCACGGCAACGCAAGGTGTCATTGCAGTGGCTTTCGGCGTGAGACTGTGCAGCATCTTCTCGACCGAGGCCCCAGCTCCATGTCAGAACGAAGACGGCAAGGCGAGCATCACTCACCTCAAACGTTGTCTGAATGCTGGGTGCCGATTGCCGAGGCTGCGGGTCTCACAATCACCACACCAATGGCGTCGGGGACCGAACGCAGGTAGCGGGCCACCCCAGGGGAACGCATCACTCCCTCGCCTGGGGCAGCATGGATGGCATCCATTCTTGATCCTGACCTGACCAACACACCGGTGTGACTGACATCGAGGCCCTCCACGCGGGTTGCGATCGCGAACAGATCACCGGATTGAAGACTGGGGAGAACGGATTCAATGGCGCTTAGTGGAATGAACCGCTGCTGAACCCGATGGGAGTTTTCCAGAGCGTTGATGCAATCGAACAAAACATTCGATCGCAACTTGGGATAAAGAGCGCGATTGGATGACATGAAATTCAAGGACAATGATCGCGAAACCTCTCCTTCTAACGCGAAATCAGCCTCCAGCATTCCCTGCTTGACAGCTGAATCCACCCAGTCTTGGAAATAATGCCAACGATTGCAATAGGAAACATCGCCATCGCGATAGCGCAAGCTCTGCGTGCGCGCAGAGAACTGATCAAAAGACTGCGACCATGCCAAAGCCAGAAGCTGCTCAACAAACAACATGCAATCAAATTGCGTGAGATCGAGACGCAGCTTTTCAGCACCATCAACATCAAGAGACATGGCGAGATAAGGGCTGCCGACAAACGATTCAGCAAGGCGTGCCATGGCCTGATTCACCGACAAACCCGCAATCAACGAACGTCGCGTCGCGAAGCGATTGCGCGTATCACCAATCACCTCAATATTGCTGCCGATCTGAAGGCTGAGCGTGTTCGACGCGATGCCGTCGGCAGATGTCGTTGCTGCATTCGATCGCGTCTGAGCAGCATCAACGGACCCAGATGACCAAATCCCGATCGCAACGATCAGAGCGCTCAGGGGCCACCGAGAACGTTTCATGGAAGGAAGCAATAGGGCAAAGTCAGGCCTGCCGACCACCGAACCAACAACACAGTCGACGACCAAGGCAAAACTCCGACCACAGCACCCAACTTGCCCATCATTTCACTGATTCATGAAATGCATCCGAGCCTGAATCGGACAACCCAAAACGCAAACGCGTTCGCACGCATCAGCAATGGGTTCGGCAGCGGAATCAGGATTGAATCAGCTCTGAACAGCATGGCGGCGGCGACCAAGCGGCTCAATCCAGTGCTCCAGCACGTCGCGGTGATGAAGCCATTGAGGCGTCACCCGACACCCGAGATTCACCACCCCCTCATCCATCAACCGACCCAGACGAATCGCCGCGGCCTCTTCGTGGCGTGAAAACTCATGCTGATGAGACGCCAGCCAGTCGACCTCACCCTGCGTGATCACGCCACTCGACAGGCTTTTCAAAAAGAGCTCCCCCAACGTCATGACTCTTTGTAACGAACTTGTTACATCCTGTCGGCCTGACGCGCCAACCGCGAATCCGACGCCGAATGACCGAAAACCCCAACAACCAAGCCGACACGACAGGCCATGAAGTTTTTTTAAGATACGCAAACTAAATTGCTGTGCCATGCAGCTGAACCTCTCTCAGCAGTTCGAATCCGAGTCGCTCAAGCGGATGATCGATTCCACCACCGATGTGCACGAGCTCCAGTCCCTGGCTCGTGAACTCGCTGATTTGTACTTGCGACAACGCGCAGCTACGGCGTGGGTGGTGTCGGAGCGATGAGCGAGGGCCGCTGGCCGGTGCTGCTTCGCCAAATCCCGACTGCCGAACTGGACAAACTGGCCATCCTCCGGGTGTTGGAGTGCAGCAACGGGATGATCCAGCTCCGCTTTCGGGAGGGCCATGCCGATGCGCTCAATGCCGAGGACACCCGCAGGGCAATGCGGTTCTCAATGCGTTGCATCAAAGGCATGGAAATCCCCCTAGGACAACAAACTCTTCGCTTCGACAGCACCACGCAGGAGCTTCTCATTGAGATCCGAACGCTTTATGTGAACGGGATCAAACGCAACGACAGCGCAAATCGCAGCGAATTTTTCCGGGCCTCCAGAGCCAATCTCGAAGCGATCGGCCACGAACGCCTGGAAAGCGCTCGGCGTCGACTGTTTGCCGAGTGCTACGACCTACCGGTGCACACACTCGACTGGGGGATGGACTACATCAAGGACGTCTTGACTTCAGTGCGCCCGAAGGAAGCCGAAAGTGCTCTAGGCGAGACAACAGCCAAGTGCAGCAAGACCTAAAGCCCGAAAATGGTGCCCAGCAGATCAGCTGGGTGCGAAGTTCGTTGGGTGCGCTGCATCTCCAGCTGCAGGGCCAGCACGACGTGGGCCATAAAACGAACCGCCGAGAGAACGGCAAGGCCCATGCAGAGCGGACAGTGAAGCAATCCCATCAACGGAGCTTCGGATCATTCCCAGTAGCTCACAACCTTGCTTTCCATTTCTTGACGAAGACGGATCTCGTGCATCGGCACTTGACCTCAAACCCGATCCTCGGCTAGTACAGACGTACTATGCATCGACGGGATGGAGGAATGGACCTTTGTGGACGAGCATGAGCTGTTGTCGTTCCGTGGGAGTGAAGCCTGCATGACATGCCAGCACTTCACCCACGGCGTCGATGCCCATTGCCACACGCTGGTGGCGTGTCGGCTGCGTCAGCAACGTCTTGCCGATGGAGAGCACCTGACCAGGCGCTGCAGATTGTGGACACCAACGTGGCATCAAGAAGCCGGCTGGGCTCCGGAATACAGCTGACCATCACCGGCACGGTACCAGCTCACACATCCAAGCCTTCAATCATCTAAGCCCTGCAACAATCCAGAGGCCTGATGTGCCGCGAATCCATCAAGCACAGCATTTTCACCATCACCCAGCTGATGTGAAACAGCAATGCGCGATTGCACCGATTGCCTCATCAGATCAGAGCATCAACACTGAATAAAGACAACAGGAGGTACCGCATGCCGGCTGACACTCCACCTGAGCAAGCCTGAGAAGCCTTTCGACTGTTCGCCCCTGCTCCAGCGCTCCCCCAACCAACGCCAGACTGCACCAGTCAGGATCACCATCACAGATCCATGCAGTTCTGATCCCACTGGATCCTGGCCCCAGGCGCCCACAGCCGAATTGTTCGCTTCTGCTCACCCTTTCCTTTGCTTCATTCACTGTCCTTCGCAACGGATTCAACCAAGGATTCACCCTCAGCATCAGACAGGAAGCCAATGAATCAACGAGCGAGCTAGGCCGTTTCATTCATCGGAATGGGGCGGTCATCCGAGACCAGCCAATCTGGCTGGCAACAACCCCCAGGATTCAGAGCCAACACTGAATCCTGGGGGTCTATTCATGAGCAAAATTTGCACGATTTAAGGACTCAACACCTCATCCGCCATGGCAGAACAATCTGATTATTTATCAATCTGCGGACGAGAACAGTCCATCCAATCCTTAATGCAGAACCGCGAATACTTCTGGCAGGCATCAGAGAGCCACGACACAAGGCATTTGCGCTCGGCGTTCGCGTGCGCCCTCCACATGCATCAGCCAACGGTGCCAGCCGGCCCTCATGGAGAGTTGATCTCTCACCTGCAATACATGTTCGATCATTCAGACGAAGGAGATAACCACAACGCTGAAGCCTTTGCGCACTGCTATCGGCGCATGGCTGATCTGATTCCCGAACTGATCGAGGAAGGATGTGAGCCAAGAATTATGCTCGATTACTCCGGCAATCTCCTCTGGGGGCTTGCGCAGATGGGACGAGAAGACATCATTCAATCTCTGCGATTTCTCGCCTGTGATGACGCAATGCAACAGCATGTGGAATGGCTCGGCAGCTTCTGGGGACATGCCGTCGCGCCATCCACACCCATCCCCGATCTGAGCTTGCAGATCAGGGCCTGGCAGCACCAATTCGCCCGGCTGTTCGGAAACGATGCCCTTCGCCGCGTTCGCGGTTTTTCACTGCCAGAAATGCATCTCCCCAACCATCCCGACACCCTGTTTGCACTGCTCCATGCCCTGCGCGATGCGGGATACCGGTGGTTAATGATTCAAGAACACAGCGTTGAACAACGGGATGGCTCGACGCTGAGCGCACACCAGCTTTATGTGCCCAATCGGCTCATGGCTCGCTCATCCACAGGCGACGAAGTCAGCATGATCGCCCTGATCAAGACCCAGGGATCAGACACCAAACTCGTTGGCCAGATGCAACCGTGCGCAGAAGCACTTGGGCTTGAGCGTCAAAGCATCGGAGGCGTGCAAGTGCCTTCGCTGGTCACCCAGATCGCAGATGGCGAAAACGGCGGCGTGATGATGAATGAGTTTCCGGATGCATTCCGACAGGCAAACCGTCGCATCCGCGATCAAGGCGTGGCCACAGCGGCCCTCAATGGCAGTGAATACCTGCAGGCACTCGACGACTTGCAGGTGTCATGGGATGCGTTGCCCCAAATCCAGGCCGTGCATCAACACAAACTCTGGACCCATCTCGGCGCGGCAACGAAGCCAAGCAATCTCAACGACGCCATTGCCGCGCTGCAAAAGCAGGACCAGTCCCTGGCCATGGAGGGAGCCTCATGGACCAATGACCTCAGTTGGGTCAGGGGATACGAGAACGTGCTCGAGCCGATGCAACAGCTCAGCGCAACCTTCCATCAGGTGTTCGATACGCGGCACTCCGAACAGCCATCGATCACCACGACAGACCTCTACCGAGATGCGCTGCTGCATCTGCTGCTGCTGGAGACCAGCTGTTTCCGATACTGGGGACAAGGGCTTTGGACCGATTTCGCCCGAGAGATTCACCGCCGTGGTGAATCTCTGCTGTTAGCAGCGCGATCCGCCTGAACTCAGCCAGCAGCACGGGAACGACGACGCACCACACGACGGCCGTCCGGAGTTTGCTCCACCTCTGAGCCTGAATCAGCGGTTTGAGTCATATCCTGACCCTGGGGCTCGCTTTCAGGGGGTTCCTGCTCGGCGATCACCCCCACAACGACAGCGGCCTGCACCTGATCCTGGAGATCACCGATCACCATCAGGGCCTTGAGCGTGAGTTCCAGGCGTGACTCCCTGGGCAGTCCTGGACGCAGCTTCTTGACTGAGCCCCAGAGCTCAAGCGCTACCTCTCTGAGGAGTTCCTTGTCTGCCATTCGAGCCGATGCGATCGGATAAGTCGATCGGATCAACTTACTGTTTGGGGTGCAGCCGTTCGGAAACGCCGCCTGGCTCTGCAAGCTGAGAGACGGCCAGAACATCCACGCAAAAGCTTTCCAGCAGCCAGGATGTCGCGATGCCAATCACACTCGTTTACGACGGTGGCTGCCCCTTCTGCCGTCATTTCGCACGCCGCAGTGAATTACTCGGAGGGCTGCCTGATCTGACCATCCGCGATGGACGCAGTGACCACGAACTGCGAGGAATGTTGCGCCGCCGAGGCTTCAACCTCAGCAATGGAGCTGTGTTGATGGAAGGAGAACGCATCTGGCATGGCAGCGACGCCATTGCTGTGTTGTGCCAACACCTGACTCCGAGTGATCCCCTGCTGCAATTGCTCCATGGCCTGTTCCGGAATCCCCGAAGAGCCAATCTTCTGTATCCAGGGCTCCTCGCTGCTCGACAGCTCGCTCTGGGGTGGCGAGGGCTACCGCTCGACCCTGATCAGGCTTGAGCCTGGGACTCCACCGCAAAGGTGCTGCCAGTGGGAATCACTTGTGGTGCTCGATCCATCTGAAAAGCGAACTCCTCGAGCTCAGCGTGCATCTCCAAAAGCATCACAGCCAGCGAACGAGCCAATTCCCGGCTGAAACTGTTCTCCATGGACCATTCGCATTTCAAGACTCACAGGTTTTAGAGACTTCAGGAGGTCAGCCGTGAGCTGCGTGAAGGTGCCGTTACACGATGGCCGCCTCCTGACCCGGAGGCGGCCTGTGGTTCATCCGTGCTCTCGTTGCCAGCGGGTGTAATTCGCTGCTGAGAACTTGTGGCCGTGGCGCAAACCAACCTTGGCGACGCAAGCGGTGTCACCGCCGCACCGCTCCACTTCACGGCGGATGTCGTCATTGCCGTTGGCTCGGGCCAGGAATGACTCCAGCTGTTTCATGGACATGAAGAACCTCCAAAGGGGGGTTCCCCACGGCTAACCCCGTAGAGAGCAGAGAAGGAATTCCATCGGTTTTTCTTCCCCGAACCTTGTCGAATCAAATCAGAGTCCCCCGTGGACTGGGGGATCGCTGTTGGCGCGATGGCTGTCTTGGCAGTCGCTGTGTTGGTGGTGGACCCAAAAGACCTGGGCCTCGCTGGGGCAGGACGCGATGGCGAACCCTCACGCGCATGTGAGCCGCACAGTGCGTGATCACCCCCATCAGCAACACGAGAGCGATCCCGGTGGCGGCTCGCCGCTTCATGACGACATCTGGCCCGTCATCGCCTGCCGACAATCACGGGTGGCGTCCCGCCAGCCACCCCCGGCAGACCAGGAACCACCTGGGTCTGCCCATCCCATTTGTCGAGGAAAAGCTTGTAGAGCACTTGGTCATCAAGACTCTTGTTGAGCGTGTCGTAGCGGAGCGCTTCTTGCTCAGCAATCTTCACTTCGGTCTGCGCCCTCAGCAGTTGCTGCTCGGCAATCTGTTTTTGCTCAATGGCGGCACGGTATTCCTCGGCGATTTCCAGGCCTGTGAGATCAAGACCAACCACTTTCACGTAGTCGAACTGATCCAGCTCGTCGGCGACAGTGGAGGCCACCAATGCAGAGATGTCGTTCCACTCCGAGGCGATGGTCACCAGCTCGTATTGCGAAAACACGGACTTGAGCGCTTTCAACAGGGACGGCTGAATGATGCGCGGATAAACGTCGCGATCACTGCTGGCGATGGTGCTGTAGACACGGCCTGCTTCATCAGGGCGCAGGGCATATTTGATCGTTGCTGTGGCCTGAATGACCTGCAGATCCTTGGTGAGGGTCGCAAAGTTCTCAGGCTTGACCTGCGTGCGGATGCTGAAGGGCCACACTTGTTGCACCAAAGGAAGCTTGGCGTTGAGTCCCGGCTGTCGAGGAGCCCCACTTACTTTTCCCAGAGTGGTGATCACGGCCACCTCACCAGCAGGGACCACAAAAAGCGCCTGCCCCAAGAGCAGAAGTGCCGCCAGCACAATGGCGACAATCACGACCAGGCCTCCTTCAGGTCCACCAGGATTGACCGATCGCATCGACGAAGGACTCTGCATGCGGAGAAAGAGCTGTGCGCGGACTGTGGACTTCTTCTAGCGACCGTGAAGCGACACTGCTGACTGGGCCGCCCAAACCCTGATAGCGTCCAAAGATCAAGCTCCGTTGCCGCTGTGAGAAGCCTGGCCTCCTTGCTGATCGCTGCGCTTCTTCTGGTCGCTCCTCCGGCCTGGGCAGCTGACCTGCGTCTCGATGCGGTGGCCTTGATGCCATGCGACGCGTCTGACCCTGGAGCTCAGCCCAGCACCAGCAGTCTCAGTCGACGCACCAACATCACCAGCCCAGAAGGTGCCAGCTGTTATGTGCTCAGCGGCACTGTCCACAATCCAGGTCGCAATCCAATCGTTGATACAGACGTCTACGCGCGCATTCTTGATCGAAGCGGTGAACCGGTGCTGCAGAACCGTACGCGCGTCGGCTCGATCGGTGACGTCGACCCTGGCGATCATCCCTTTGCCCTTCGCCTGGCCATCCCCGCCGGCACCCCTGGGCCTTTCGAAGTGAAGAACCCGCGAGCGCGTGGTTTCAATGCCCCGGTGCGCAGCCGTGCGGCCGACGATGAAGAGCTGCTGCCCCTTGAACAGGGTGTGGTGCGTTCTGATTTGGGATCGTCCGACGCAAGCAGCTGATGTTTCAGGCTCTCCGGGCAGGAGCAGTGATTCTGCTGTTGCTGATTGGCATGGTGATGGTGAGCTTTCACCCAAGGGCTCGACGATCGGAACTCAGTAAGCCCACGTTGCGCGACAACCGGATGATGCCCAGAAACACCTTGCGTCGTCTCAGAGAAGAACGTTGGTAGTGGCCATGGCTGATCTGAAGCGTCTGGATCAATCGCTGTTCAATCAAGTGGCGGAGCAGTCGCGTCAGCGTGATCGGCTGCGATGCAACCACAACCTGCATCAGGACAAGGATGTGGTCCAGCGATTTCTCAATGTGCTGCAGCCAGGCACCTACGTGCGACCGCATCGCCATTGTCGCGAGCAGCAGGGATCCGGCTTCGAGTGCTTTCTTGTGCTGCAGGGCGCCATCGGCCTGCTCGTTCTGAATGAGGATGGAGTTTTACTCGAGACAGAAATCCTGCGCGCCGCCGGTCCTGTCAAGGGCATCGAACTGGCGGAGAATCAGTTCCACACCCTGGTGGCTCTTGAACCTGACTCCGTGATCTTCGAACTCAAGCAAGGCCCCTACCAGCCCACTCACGACAAAGACTTCATCGCCAGCTTCCCCCAAGAAGGGACCCCTGAAGCGTGTCAGCAGGAGCTGCACTGGCGAGCTTTCTTTCAAAACGACGTGCGGTGATGATCACAACCCCATGGATCCCAGCAGCGACAGTTGTCCTTGCTGAGACTCTGGTTCCACCAACTGCCATTCCGATGGGTCCCATGGGTTGAGCAATGGCTCCAGCGCACGCAGCTGATGCCCATCAGCAGGTGCCATCCAGGCCTCCTCCAGACCTTGGGGGATCGTTACGGGCATGCGCGGGTGAAAAGGTTTCACCAGGGCATTCGGAGTGGTGGTGAGGATCGTGCAGGTGTCGACTTCACTGCCATCGCTTCCCAGCCAACGCTCCCAGAGGCCAGCCAACCAGAACGGCTGGCCGTCGACACGCTGGATTCTGCGGCCTTTCTCCAGAAAGGAACTGGCTGGAATCAGACAGCGACGATGTCTCCAGGCACCACGAAAACTGGCTTTGTCCGCCACCGTTTCGGAGCGAGCATTGATGGGTCTAGGGCCCCTCGTGGGATCTTTGCTCCAGCTCGGGATCAACCCCCAAAGCATCAAAGCCGCCTCAGGACCTGCCTGATCACGACGCAAAGCCAACACGGGTTCGCCTGGAGAGATCAGTTGGCGCGGAGAATAATGACGGCGATGCTCAGCATCCAGTCGCTCACGCAAGGGGTGCGGAAGATCGCCAACGGGACTGGACAACGCGAAACGGCCGCACATGTCGCAGCAACCTTTCAGGACTCTTGACGAAAGATACGTTCAAGATCACGGCGAAACTGTTCGCTGCTTAGGGGACGCTCCCCTCGATGGCGACGATTCCGCAGAAGCAGAGCTCCGATCCACCACACCTGCAGAGCTGCGAAGGCAACACCAAACACCAGCAAGCTGGCAGTAGGAGTGTCGAGGTCAAAAGCCATCAGCACTCCCCAAAATCGAGCACAATGAAAATCGATACCAATCGTCCATGAAGGAGATCAGCCTGCTGGAACTACTCGCACGCAACGCGGCTCGCTTTGCTGCGGTCTCAGGGGTGCTTGCACTCGTGATTTGGTTGACTTGGGTCTTGCTTGATTTCGAGCACATGCAAAGTGGCTTCACCCTGCCTCAGTCGGTGTACTGAAGCAGGGTTGGCAGACTTTCAGCTCACACCATCGGGAACAACTGAGGTGCTGGAATTACCTGTTGCACGCTCGGTGGAAGCGAAGGCAGCTTCGAGACGATCAGTCTGAGACCGAACATCGGGGTCGAAACGGCGGAGAATCAATTCATCGATGGCGAAACGCCCTGGACCAACGGCCAAAATGGCAACCGCTGCACCCACATAAAGACCAAGCAGCTCAAGGAGATAGATATTGAATCCGGACGTCACGATCGCGTGATAGATGGCCACGGAAATCGTTCCGAAGATGGCCAAGGCTCCGAAGCGGGTCAGCAAACCGGTGATGATCAGCCAGCTGCCACCAATCTCGGAGAAGGCAGCGATGTAAGAAAGGGTGATCGGGAACGGCAGATGCAAGGGCCTAACGAAAGCATCAGCGAAGTTCTCGATGTTGGCGAGCTTCTCGTAGCCGTGGTGAATCAACAGAACACCGGTAAAGACGCGGAGGATCAAGAGGCCAGCGTCAGCGAGAAATGGCTTTGAAAGGACAGCTCTGAGCACAACAGCAAAAACTTAATGACGAAAAATTAAGGATTCACCACGCCCTTCCGCGAGCTCGCGCGGCGGGATCAGAACAAGATGAGTAAAACTACCTACTAACTCTGGGATCCACGCTCGGGATCGCAGACGACCATAATGAAATTAGGTAACGGGCGCTTGACATGACGAGTGAAGTCCTCATAACGCTCTTCTTGGGCTTCGGTGCTGCGACCACCACCCTGGCGTTTTGGAAGTTCAGTCGCAGTCAGTCCACAAAGCGTTTGTAAAGCCAACGCACAAACCCGCCGATCACCGGCACAGGCTCAAAGGTGGGCCCAACGAAATCAAAGTAGTCGCGGTGATCGCAGACTTTGCCCTCGCCATTGATGCGTAGGCGGCTGGCACCGGGGTAAATGAATTCGATTCCTTTGATCTTCAGCCCCATTTCCCACTCAATGAAGGCTGTGTCGCCTTCCACGGCGATAGAGCTCGGAACCAAATAAACGTCGTCACAGCGTTGGATCAGCCCCTCTTGAGCCTCGATGTAGGCCTTGATGCCCGTGCGCTCTTGCGTGGGATCCTGGAAATGAACGTTGTCGTCGTAAAGCTCACGCCATTGCGCCTCGGTCGGAGCAGCCATGCCGTAGGGCTTGGTAAACAGAGTGCGGAGACGATCGGCGTTCATAACATAAAAACATCCTCAGATCAAAACCTTATTCAGATCAACGGCTCTGTTGCATAAGCTCCACTGCTCCGCTGGCAACTGCCCCCATGGCTGATCCGCAATATCACTACGAACCAATCGAGGCTTTTGGCGAAAGCCTGACCACCCGACGCCCCTGGAACACCTCCGCTCTGGAATTCGTGGAGCGCCTTAACGGGCGAACGGCCATGGTCGGCTTCGCAGCCGCTGTGGTGGGTGAACTCGCCACCGGCCATGGGCCGGCTGGTCAAGTGATGGGTCTCATTCGCTGGTATCTGAGTTGATCTTGGTGAGAGCGTGCAGCGCCGAATAATCGCCTGCATCCAGATCCGTACCTTCAGCGCGCTGCAGCAGCAGCGCCAACCCCTCCAGGGCAGACGCATCGACGCCAGCCCGCTTGGATTCCTGCAAAAAGAGATTCAGATCTTTTCGCAACAGGCTGGTGCTGAAGTTGGGATCCCCGTAGTGCTCCGTCAGCATCCGCCCGAGCTTCTTATCCACCGTTGGTGCATACAGAGCGGAGGGACGTAGCACCTCCATGAAACGCTCCACCTCCAGACCTGATGCCTGCACAAGTCGAAGGGCCAGCGAATACCCATGGGTCAGGCTGGCGATGAGTTGATTGAGCGCCAACTTTGCGGCGGCTCCAGTACCGACCTCGCCCATGTGCAGCGGATCGGAACCAAGCTGCTGCAACAAGGGACGTTGAAGCTCAAAAACCTCTGGATCACCGCCAGCCATCACCAGCAGCGTCCCTTTCTGCGCTTCCGGGCGACTGCCCAGCACCGGTGCTTCCAGGTAGCAGCCGCCCTGCGCTTTGACGTCCTTTGAGAGGCGCACGCTTTCACTGATCCCCATGGTGCCCATGGGGATCACAGTGCGCCCTTGCAGCGGCCCAAGACACTGCACAACCGCAGAGGTCACCGGACCATCCCGAAGCACGGTGACCACGGTGTCGGCATCCAGCAACGTCTCAGCAGGGCTGTCGCAATGCAGTGCTCCGGCACTGACCAGCGATCGACAGCGATCAGGATCCCGATTCCACACCTTGAGGCACATCCCCACCTCCAGGAGGCGATGACCAATGGCGGCACCGAGACGACCGGTGCCCAATAGCGCGATGGTTGTCATCAGATAGGACTAACCTCCTTCTGGGCCTGCAGCAGCACGTCACGCGCTTGGTTCAGCTGAACGGCAAGACGCTTGTGCGCCCGTTTCAACTTCTGCGCATCCAACCGTCCGGAGAGAGGCAACGCCAAGGTCTGTTGACCAGGTCTGCACTTGCTGGTGCTGCGCCCGCGTTCACCACTCGAGGTCGAGGCGGTCTTCGTTGCGACACCATCACATGGCATGCGTTGCCCATCCATCGAGGAGTCTCCACCTTGCTTGATTGAGCAACGGCTATCAGATCGGCGCCGCATGGTGGAACGGTGGCATCGAAGCACCGGGTTAAGGTGCCTGGTCCTCCCATGGCATGTCACCCCTCCGGCACGAAAGGTGATGCGGTCGACGGAGCTTGGGCCTACAGCGTTGGTTCACCAATGAAGTGCCATCAATTGCACCCTCGGCGTGAGCCTGATCAAAGAAACGGACGAGGGTCTTGATCGAAGCGATGCTCGAACGGGAGCGGTGCCGGTTGCTGATCCCCATCCAGAACAGCGGTGGACTCCAGAGCGCGCCTGAGTGCACGGGCACTGTGCAACGGCATGTCTCGAGGCACTGAGATGCGATCACGCAGGTAGCGCAAGGCGGCAGCCGATCCAGGCTCGGGAGACACCGGCCGACCCAGCATCAAAGCCGTGAGTGCCGCTCGCAGGGGCTGGTCAAACCCGTCGCCAAGGGGATTGCGCGCCAAGAGCGTGCTCCGATGACGCAGCACGCGCTCCAGCGCCCGCTCTCGCGGCAGCCCTTCAGCCAGCGCCGGAGCCCAGCGACTCTCCAGCTCACCGAGCCCCTGCCCAGCATCCACAGCAGCAGCCATGGTGCGCTGGTCCTCACTGCCATCCGCCCAACATCCACCCATCTGCGGCGGCAGATCATGGGCATGCGTGTGCATATCACTCTGGGTACCGCGATAGGTCTCCAGTTGTTCAAGCGCCGAGAGCCAGCGATCGATTCCCGGATGCGCTTGGCGCAGCGCAAATCCTTTGAAATAAGCCAACGACGCGTTCATGCGCTCGACATAGGGGATGAACACCAGGTCGGCCGTGCCCGGGGTTGATCCCTCAGGGGCATCGGGATCCAACCAGGTGCCACCCCCGGCCGCAAGGGCGTCCTCCATCTGTCGTGCCACAGCCTGAAACTGGTCGCGGGCCTGACGTTCCTGGCGTTCATTGAGGCCTGGTGTGCACAACCAGAGGCACCAGGCCCGGAACAGCAACCGTTCAAGATCACGTAAGGCGCGCACGCGGCGATCACCCATCGGAGCACCAACGGGCCCGAAAGTCGTCTCGAGTGCCTCAAGAATCCGGTCGCTTTCCGTAATCAGCCGCCCATCCAGTTCCAGCGCTGGAAGCATCCCCGATGGAACTAGGGCTGTGAACCATGGCTCCTTGGGCCCATAACAGCGCATGGTGACCTTGCGGATCCGATAGGGGATCCTGCGAAATTCCAACCAAAGCCAAACCTTCTGGCAGTAGGGGCACCAAGCATGGTGATCCCGAAACAGCGTGACGCGCACCGTCGATTCAGGCTGACCAAAGAGACGCAGAGTGGCTTGCGCATTGGCAGGTCCTTCGACCCGCTCCGCAGCGGGCGGTGCCATGGCCTCCAACTCAGACCAGCTCAGAGCCGTGGCGGGATTGAGGGCAACCATGAGAGTCTCGGATCATCACTGCATGATCACCGCTGAAGTGAATCGCCTGTGACCATCGATCACCGCCAGCTGCAGGACCTTGAAGATCGGGCCCGTCACCGGGGCACTGGCCTCCAATGCGAGGACATCCTTGGCTGCTGGCAGCTGACGACGATCTGGCCCAGAGGTCGCCAAGAAACCAACGCCCTGAGTGGTTGGTTTTTGCGCAGCCTTGGAGCCTGTCTGGACATCTCAGCAGGCCGAAACGCTGATCTTCAGCTACGCAATGCTGTGAACCTGGGGCCGCTCTGCCTGCAGTTTCAAGGGCCTGGCCATCTGCGCGGCAGGCGCCCGCTGCTGGTGTTTCAGTTCGAGCAGGTGGAACTGAAGCTTGGACAGCTCACGCTGCTGAAACGAATGCTCCCCAGCCCCACACAAGGCCGTGAGCCCTTTTTTGCCTTGATCAGTCGCAGCAACGACGGATGGATGGCAGCCCGTGGCCGTGGTGGTGGCTTAGCTCTCTGGACCCTCAAGGGTTGAGCCGCTGTTCACACCAGTGGTCGTGACGCTGCCAACGGCGGCGACAATGCGGGTGAGGCTTCAGATCAAGCTGCTCCACCTGAGACAGGTGAATACGCAAGAGCAACAGGTGTGGCGGAACAGCTTCGCCGTCGACCACATCCCGAGGCCACGGCCCTGCTTCAGACAAAAGCTCCCCAGGATTCGGCCAAGCCCAGACACTGCGACCGGGGGGAGAGAGTTTCTGCCAATGATCCGCCAGACCTGTGGGGTCCTGCTCAGGGGTGATCAACGCCGCCGCGCCACGCAACCGAAATTGCTCTCGTGCCTTGCGGAACAACCAACACAGCTCCACCTGAGGCTGATGCATCAGTTCAGAAGGTTTCTCGCTGCGGGCATCCGTGAGCAGCTCCAGATCACCCGATGGGCTCCAACCCCGAAACACCAACGTGCGCACCCGGGGTGTGCCGTCGTGAGCGACGCTGGCCAATTGCAGCCAGCCCGATCCTGCGGCGCGTCCTTCACGCTGGCGCGCTCCGCGCAGCAACGGTCTCCATGGAGGAATTGGGTCCACACGACCCTGATCAACGGGCATCGTTTAGCCAGGGGTCAAGAAAGGCCAGCGGCCGCGCCATCGACTCTGAGAATCCAAGAATGCCTCGGTCGCGATAGACGTACAGGAGTGAGTCGTCGTCATCGAGAAGGAATGTTCCTCCCCGCTGCGTGATGAAACGATCATCGGGCACATAGGTGCCCCAGTGCCGCAGCACTTCGTTCATGTTGCGCAGACGAACCGTGGCCAGTTCAAACGGACGCTGGAAGCCCCCTCCCCCCGCACGCCGAAACAAGGCGGCGGGGAAGGATGGCAGGACCCCGGTCGTCACCTGCTCATCATCATCGAAGCGCTGTGGTGCAGAGCGATCACCGGTATAACCCCGCAACACCTCCTTCAAGGTTCCAGGAGAACCAATGCCGGCGCACATCAACAGCAACGACGGCCAGGGACCTCCGGGTGCCTGAAGCCCCGCTGAAAGGCCCAGCGCACGATGCAACTGGTGATCAGGCTCGATCTGCAGCAGATCTGGCGGAAAACCCGTGAAGTCGCAGAAACGATCGGCTCCTGCCTGATCACCAATGGCGATGGCTAGAGGACGGATGCCGGCCTGCTCGAGCCTGGGCAGCGCCGGCACCAACGCCTGGGCATATTCCATCGAGTCGAAGTCGCCCAGCTGCGTTAACAGCACAACTAACCGTTTAGCAGCTCCGTCAGGGTTTTTGCCAATTCGTCTGATCAGTGCTTCAGGCGCTTTCATCGGTGCGTTGACAACCCGGTTAACAAAAAAGGGCTGCTATCAACGGCAGGGTGGCAAAAATCGGCATCCACTCGGGTGACTGCCAATTCCACGTGCACGCGATCCAGCCCTGGTGACACGGCGGCCGGGACTGAATCTCGCAGTCCATCGCCGGTGTTGGTTTTAGTCGTAAGTCAGCATCCGACTGACGTTGAAGTGTTGCTAGCAATCAGCTGAAATTCCTCGTTTCAACGTTACTTGCATTGCTGATGAGTGGTGATTACTTGTTGCCTTCATCGGATTCAGACATCTGGCAATTCGCCAGGTATTCCTTGAACATGTCTTGAACGACATCACAGCAAGCAGCCCCTTCGTCCACCATATATTGAGCAAGCCATTGCGACTCTTCACTGTTGTCCAATGATCGAATAAATTCTGAAACTTGTATTTTTAAATCCGCGAAGACTCGCAGTTTCTTTTCATCAGGAGGAGCCGGAGAGGCATTGTCATCGGGAAGTCTGAAATTCGAATTGTAAAAAGAAGCGGTCCAAAACAATGGAAAGAATAGTGAGACAAGCTGCAAGATGCCGAGGGACACAGTTTCCAATTCAGTTGCTTCACGAGGATGAAGATTCCCTGCTCTCCTTGCTGCCTTGCGAATCAATTTAAAGTCCTCTCCTCGAGGATGCTTCTTGAGCATGTCGTTGAGATAAGAGCGAAGATAGGTCATCTTGTCTAGGAGTCTATGTGTGTTTCGCCAGAACTGATCACATGGGTATTCTTGATGCATCTCCCTTCAATCTCTGACGCAAAATCGCGCTGAGCTTCAGCCTGATCGAGGCAAGGTTCGACAGATGCATCTGCAACAATTGAATAGAATTGCACTATAGCCAAGTTAAATTTGCATGCCCCAGCACCTACAGACCGGTACCGAGTCTTGAGCACCACCCGCCGCGTCTTCCAGCTCCTCATTGAAAGGAGCTGAATCAGCTTTTTTCAAATCACCGGTAGAGATCAAGAATCCTGCCTCCCTTGCAATCACCATCACAGCGTTAGCGTCAGCAGCTGCTTTAGATTCTTCAGAAGGTTAGTACGGTTTTAACGTGTTCGAAGCAGCCTTGAGTTGCTCTTCTGACATTCAAGGACGTGAAAGATTCATTTGGTTATAGCAAGGGTCGGTATCCACAACTGAAACAGCCAGAATTCATCAACCTAAGAGCCAGTTGCGCATTGATTATGCATCTGGACGATGCTCCTCTAGCTGACATTTGGATTTCTCACTTCTATCGGCATTGCGTTTGAGTTGGTCTAGAAGGAAGGGAGACAAAGACGGATAGAGCACGAATGAATTGTCGACGGCCGCTTATTAGTTGCTACCAAGGAAATCAAAAACCTTCTGCACTCCACTCACCGATCTCCGATAAAACTTAGTGTAACCACAATTGGTGCATGTGACTGCGTTATAGCGCCTATTACCTATGTCAAAGAAGCTGCTCCAGAATCCACCGGAGACACGAATCTGGCCAGTCTCGTAGGAAGTACAGCCACACTCGCTGCACACGTAACCAGTAGAAAATCCGACAGAAGGTGTCATTCTTTTTTTGGAGATGCTTTCTTATAGTCACCATCGGCATGGCTTGCAACCTTGATTGCTCGACAACTGACTGAGCGTTCTGAATTTCGCTGTCCTGATGTCGGTGGTGCTGCCTCCTTGAAGCGTGAAGCTAGAGCCTGATCAACGCAACGGCCGACAGCGGCATCGAAAGGTCAAACGCGCTGAAGTGATCCACCAAAGAGCCACTTGCGCATGGGACGCAATTGTTTCCTGAATGCTCGCGATTAAGCAAGATCAATAAAACCCGACGAAGGGTTACTGGAATCGATAAATTGTCCACCAAGAATCGCAGTTAGCGACACAGCATCCAAATCAACTTCATCGAACTCATCCTCGATGTCGATCGCTTTGGTTCATTCAGAGACCTCTGCTTGATCCAACCGAAGCCCTGCTGCAGCAGCCAATTCATTGAAGCGTTCAATCCCTGCTTCTGGAGTGGCAACAAACTGCTGATACAGCTCGACTTTCTTCTCGATTGGCATGGAATTGGAGAGCAGCTTGAAGCGTTCGAGTTTGTCCATCAAGGAAACCACAGCGTGACCTCGTTGTAGCCCTGTTGCGGCAACAGTTCAGCCACCCGGGTTAATCCAACTGTCAGCTCTGGCGCCAACCGCAACGCCGCGAATGCATCGTCGGAACAGTTCCATGCTGATGCCGAGCACATCGCTGATCTCCGCCTGCCTTGACGCGAGCAAGACCAAAGACCTATGTCGTCTCCACGCTTGCTCATCCGTCATGCCTCAGAAAACGTTCCTGCCAGTCCGTGTCATGAGCGTGGCAGCGATATTGTCACTCTCAGGACTCGCTGTTTCGGTTGCCCGGGCGCAGGAGCCGGCCACCAAAGCCTTTCAACAACGCAATGTGCCGCTGTCGTGGATCTTCAACGAGTGGCGCCGGAATGGCAACACTGCCAACACCTATCTCTGCGTCTGCGACCAGGATCGTTGCAACACGCAGCCGAACTGGCCGTTCCGAAGCTTTGGAACAGGCGAAGCCATTCCTGTTCTGGGGGAATGGAATCTGAACCAAGCCCGCCGCAATGGATTTCTGTGCGCAAGGCGCTGAGCTCGAGGCCCTGCAATGTGGTCTGACGCGCAAAGCCTGACAATCTCTGTGCACGCCACACCCACTTTTGATTGTTTGCGCGCAGAAAGCAATGCGCGATTCGACCGATGCCAAAGTCGCCCGTAAGGGTGGAAAGTAAGTCCATCGAGATCGGAGGTGCTGATGACAGCCGACACTCCACCGGCGCAGATTGCAGAAGCAGCCTGACTTTCTGGCCCCTGCTCCAACAGTCTCAACCATGACCTGGGTTGGTCCTTTGGTCGGCACGCAATGGTCCGCCACGCCAATCGACGCTCCACTCGCATCGCTTCAGGTGCCCTCGGAGAACTCGACCCAACACTGCGAGCGCATGGCCCCAGGGCGCCTCAAGCCAGAAGCTTCGACCCTTTCCTTCCACTCGACGTAATGGGTTGAACGATGCACAAACGAGCGAGCTAGGCCGTCTCTTCCAACCGGAAGGGGCGGCCTCCGCCTTTTCTGGCTGAGGAGCGGCATTCGTTGCTGATCCGATGGTGCACGGGACCACGGCCTGAGCAACCGTTGCGAACGCCAAAAGCAACTTGATGGGTTCACAGCGGATCTCCTTGGACAAATTCATCAACCTGAAGGAATTCTGATGCTGCACCGTTCATTCCCCACGATTCGGGGCGTCTCAGAGCGACGTTGGTTTCGATCCATTGTGAGTGGGTAACGGCGCTCATTGGCACCGCGAAACCGCTTGTCCGGCACGGTTTTTTTGCTGGTGGGATGTTTTCAGCGCAATGCAGTCCACTGAACCTGCAGCTTGCCAAGGTGAAGCATTTCATCCACTCCACAAGTCGATCGGCGATCGACGACAGGTCCTATGGCCGTCGATTGGATGAGCTGCTAACCAAAGCTCATCAGGACGCAAACTTTTGCAGGCAGTGGCGACCTTCAACAATCCACCGGTTTGGGTAGAAGAAGCTGTGATCTATCAGATCTTCCCCGATCGCTTCCGCCGCAGTGGACGCGTCAGTGAACAGCGCAACCTTGTTTTCAAACCTTGGGGATGCGACCCGACGGAACAGGGGTTCCATGGTGGCGATCTCTACGGGGTGATCGATGCACTGGATCACATCCAGTCGATGGGAGTGACCTGCCTCTACCTGACACCCATCTTCAGTTCAGCAAGCAATCACCGCTATCACGCCTACGACTACATGCAAGTTGATCCCCTCTTGGGTGGCAATGCATCCCTCGATGCCCTGATCACTGCAGTGCATGCCAGAGGGATGCGTCTTGTGCTCGACGGTGTTTTCAATCACTGCGGACGGGGCTTCTGGGCGTTCCATCACGTTGTGGAGAACGGTCAAGCGTCGCCCTACAGAGATTGGTTTCACATCAGAAAATGGCCCATCAACCCCTATCCGCGAGAAGGGGAAGACTGTGGATACGACTGCTGGTGGTCCATCGCAGACCTGCCCAAGTTCAATCACAGCAACCCAGCGGTTCAGGACTACCTGTTGTCGGTCGCGCGCCATTGGCTGGACAAGGGAATTGATGGCTGGCGTCTGGACGTCCCCGATGAAGTACCCAAGGATTTCTGGGTGGAGTTCCGGCGCGTCGTACGAGCTGTGAATGCTGATGCGTGGATCGTCGGAGAGATCTGGGGCGATGCCCATTCGTGGCTTCAAGGGCAGCATTTCGATGGAGTGATGAATTACCGAATCGGCTGGAGCACCCTCGGTTGGACGGGGAACAACGCCTTAAGGCAGGGCTACCAAAATCCGGAGTATCCCCTCCAGGCCCGCAGCAGCGAGGAGTTACTCGATATCTGGAGCAACACAACGCGTTCCTACAGGCCAGAGGTCAACCGCGCGCAGATGAATCTTCTCGATAGTCACGATGTGCCGAGGGCCTTGCACAGCCTCAATGGCGATCTGAAAGCGATGAAGCTGGCGCTGTTATTGCTGTTTCTGCAACCCGGAGCGCCTTGCCTTTACTACGGCACAGAAACAGGTCTCGCTGGCGGTCCCGATTCAGAACATTCCAGCGGGCCAGAACCAGCCTGCCGAGAAGCTTTCCCGTGGGAACAAGCCTGGAATGCCGATTTCAGGGCTTACCTCAAGGAATTGGCCGATCTCAGACGAACGTATTCGGTCTTGCGGCAGGGAGATCTGAGCTGGAGAGCCGTCGGAACTGATGGGTTAGTTGCACAGGCTGAAGGCCTTGAGGTGTGGATTAATCGAAGCCGAATCCACCCATTGGCGTTACCCGCAGCCCAAACCACTGCCAAGACGTTGTGGAGCTGTGATGAAGACACCGCATCGCCCTGTCTTTCGCCGCAATCCGCTGTCGTGCTTGCAAACCCTTCCTAAGCGAATGACCCAGGATTCATGCTTCAAGATCAAAAACAATCAGATCAGCCAAAAGATCGAGCAAGACAGCCTCGAGAGCCTTGTGATCTGGATGAACCAAGTAATGATCTCTAGCCGACAAATCTGAGAACGTCACCACAACAGAATGCGTATAACTTTTATTTAGATTTTCAGGACTTTGATTGGTACCATACTCGATCGATTCAATGCCATCAATCCTGGCCTTAAACCGAACAAACTGACCAAACATTGCATCAATACGATCTTGGTCAGCATTGGGCTTGAACTGCAACAGCAAAAGATGCCTGATCACGATGACACCTGGATGGAGGCTGATTCACCGTAGGCACAAAGAACAACTGGATCCAGCGAAATAGACGACCACATGAATCAAGACGGTAATGGTCACAGCATCGCAAGCCAGAACGATCGGTCCTACCCACCCCAAGCCGTCGTTGCGACGGCAAAACCATCAGATCCACCTTTTCACAAGGAATCCGGAGGCTTCTTCATGCCATCAGCCTGCCAACGATCACAGCGAAACTGTGTGCTGAAAGACGTCTGGGCGAGAAAAAATCGTTTAGTGCGGCTAAAACGAAATGTGTCGCTCTCTTGCCCTCAGGAGAGCTGTCCCAACAAACCACTGCTCTGATGGTCGATGAAAGCGAAACATTGGCTTTTGCTAGTGGCTGCAATGATCACCGTGACGGGTGCAGGCATCGGCATCATGCTGGGTGAAATCCACCAAGGCGATTTACCGAAGGACGCCGCTCTTCCGGTCACAGGTGACTGATTCCAGCCAGGAGCACGGCGACTCAATTCATTATCGATCCAAGCATTGGCCTGGCTGGAGGCCCCAATCAACAACATCAACTGCTTTGACTGATCACTGGTGAAGAGTCAGACGCCCCACCCAGGGCTTTGACGTTGCTCGTCAAGAGACCACGCAAGATCTTCAAAGCTGGGGGATCTCCACACACTTGATGGCCAACCGAAAATGAAGGCCTTGTCGGAAAGATTCCCTGCAATCAATCAGACAATCTCAACACAGCAAGGGATGTCGATATCGACCACAGCATCACTCCATGACCTGCGTTGACATGGAGCAGCATCACATGCACCTCCGAAACGAGCACGTTCAATGACGACGATTCAACGTCGTCGAGCTCTGAAAGCACCACCCAAGGAGAGGGATGGCGCTCGCCCTAGTGAGTCAACCCCTTGCCTTCGCGCACAACCGTTGTCACTTCGTTGAGAACAGGATCAATCACTCGGTAGGTGTTCATCGTGGCCAAGGACTTGGTCCGAGCACACATGTAGGCCTTGAACTCCGTCTTGAAACAGAGCTCCTGCACCCATTGATCGGGGGCTTCCTGCCGTTGAATGCAGAACATCACTCACTCCAACATCACTCACACCTTCACTGCTAGCAACGACATCGAAGAACGGCACAAGACGTGCTTTGACCCACATCAAAGTGCCCCCGCCACCGACACAAGCCAGCGCAGCAGACTGGCAAAAGCCGTTAGCCCAACTCGACGGCGTCAAATTTCAGATGCGCATCATTGCCCATCTGCATTAGAAATTGAATCTCCGATTGATCCGACAACATGATGCACGTCTCTTCGACGCCATCCTTGCGGTAGCAATACGCATCAAAATGGCGCGGATCCTTCGATGATTCGAAGACATCCCCGTTTCGCATCACAAAACGCGTCATCTCAATCAAGCATGTGCTCTCTTGGTAATCCTTATGTGCAAGATCGTCAGGTGATTATTGATACTGAGTTTTGATTCACAGATGTTGGAGCCATCTTCAGGGACGAGAGCTTCAGCATTGATCATCTCAGCACTGTGCTGGATCAAACTGATCGCGACGCTCTTTCAGTTGCTGCAGACCTAGAGCCATGCGATGCAACTCAGTCGCCGACAAAGGGCGAACTGCCGCCATCAACGCATCATCAGTCCAGTAATCGGGACTATCGAGGGTTCCTAAATGGAGAGGGCAAGACGGACCACCGGTCAGCATGACGGTCACCTTTCGATTCTCTTCATCATGCTCCAACGGTGGCCCTGAACCAAACGATTGGCTTCAAGGCACGCCAGATCACTCGACCTCCGCCGCCGCTTCGACACCAGGCCAGAGAGCTGCGAACTCGGCATCGGAAACGACAGCCGTGACCTCAAACTGAATGCCGAAGCCTTTGATCCAAGGACCCAGGTGAGCCCAAACCTTGCCGATATCAGTGGCTACGGCGATGGCAACACCACTTCCGCTGATGGGCTCACAAACGCGATATTTCAACTCGAAGCCATCAAACCTGTCACCAGGACCACCAGCATTGATGTAGTCCGCAAAACCAGGGCATGAGTGCCAGGCGCCTTCCACGGTCGGAAACGTCCAGACGATCAGATAGTGCTGCACAGTTTGCAAGCCAGGTGTTTTCTCCTTAGCTACAGCAGCAGGATTTGCCACGGATCATCCCGGGATGGGGATGCTGATCGAAAAGTGATGCCGGGGGATCGATCAGGAAACCACACGACCTGCCCTGTCTTTCCCATAGAGGGTTTTGTATAACTTTCAGCTCATCAATTGAGCGTCAGGCTCCCCGGCAGCTGGCTTCAAAACCAGCAATGGATCGCTCGCATGGTTCTGGCTCCTGTGTGGTCTTGCATGCCAAGACGTGCTGTACACACCGACTCTCGTAGGAATCAAGAATCCCGGTCCTGATCACGATCAACCTCAGCTGTGATCTTGCTCACACGGTTGACCAATCCGTGAAAAGCGGAAACGCCAGGCGTTGTGATCCCATTGGTTTCTAGGGTGACTTGATGAAGACAAGCCAACGAGGCTGCTGCGGCGCCGGATGCGCGGATTGCCCATTCAGGCCTGCACCACCCCGCAAACCATCAGCGCCAACACCGAGCAACTGAGGCAACCGTGGAACGGAGCAGCCATGTGCATTGACACATGCGTACTACCCGAATAGAACAGGTGTATCAGCAGCGGATCCATGGCTCCCAGCTCGCCCTATGCAACGTTTAAGGCCGAGGAGTGGATGCGTGAATCCCTCATCACCCCACGCAAGCGATGTCCCGTCACGGCTGGATCCAGGACCCCCGCACCCAGGAAACGAAGCGGTTCCACGATGATGAAAAGAGCCAAAAACGCGACCCCAGGGTGTTCGTGGATTCAGGGCGACCTTTTCCAGACCAGCATCCTCTCCTGACCACCCGCTTGCACTTACGAGAATCGACTGCAGACCTGCTCTGGCGCGAATTGCTGCGCGTTGGTTGGCAGCCATGTTGCCCCCAATGGAATGCAGACGCCGATATTTAGATCATGCCGCACTGCAACAAGAGACGACACAGCATCAACAAATACCCATCATTTATCCGATCAAAACCAAATCAACCCAGCTGCGATGAACTCCACTTTGACGGCACTTCAACTGCTGCACGCGCAACGCAGTTTCAAGGAAAATGCCGGCCAAAGAAAAGAACAAAGCTGATCAAGGCCACGTTGAACAACGCCAGGGCGCCACAGAAAAGCAACGTCAACATGGCGCGCTAGCGGTCATTTTTTTCTGCCTCTCGAGCACCAATCGCCAAGGCAGCAATAAAAGGAAGAATCGCAATTGCCGTGAAAATTTCCATTAAGTCACTGTCCATGTTTACAACTGAAACTCTGGAGTCAGGATGCGTGCATCACGACTCATCGCGGGTCCTTGGAATTTTTCAGGGAGGGTAAATCTGTCGGCTGGGCCAGCACGTAAACAACTCCAGCTGTGATCACAGCGACAAACGCGATTAGGCCATAGATGGCAGACGTGTAATCGGTCATCGCATTGCCCATGAAGTTATGCGAAGCACGCTAGTCACTTTGTAAAGCTCTGTGACTAGGTGTTTGTACTGATAAGCGTCGTGGATACAAACGATCAGCTTTTGGCTCGAAGGCGGCTGGCCTTGGTCCACATGCTGGATGCTCCCAAGGCACTCAGTAATGAGCAGCCCAAGAAAGCAAACATCAGCACAAAGGCATCGGTGCAACGCAGCGTGTTGCTGTCAAAGCAATAGATCAGACCCATGATCACGGAGATGCCAATCGGGAAGGCAAGCGCAATCAAAATGCCCAGCAGAACAAAAAGCCGAGAGCAAAAATCCGAAATCGCGTGCGCTCAGGAATCGCCATCGTCAATCGTGATCAGCACGTGATCTGTGCCATCGGATCTGTTGCAACGTAGACACGATCGAAGCGTGCGGCAAAGACCCCAGACCATGCCGCGATCAACCGAATTGGTAATGCTTCCTGACCGGATGATGCACCTCCCAGGTGCAGGAGAGTCCAGCAGGAAACTCCACCAGATCACCATCAGAAAATCGCACCGGCTCACCTCGATCTGGAGTCACGGTCACGTCTCCCTCCAGCAACAGACAGGTTTCACGTTGATCGTAATGCCATGGAAAGACACTGACTTCACAAGCCCAAACGGGCCAATCTCGTGCACCTAGAGCCAGGATCACGCTCTCCGGACAGTTGGCGGTCACACGGATCATCGCTGGAGCACCTCCCGCGTCGTTTAACCACCATGATTGCGCGGAGCCTGCCCGTCACCAAGCGTCAGGCCACGCTCCCAGCGCTTGAAGCGCTGCTCCATGACCCACGCGATCAAGGCCAATCCAAGCCCCAGATAGCTGAGCCACCCCAGCTGACCCAAACCGACCAACACAGCACTGATCCACAACAGTCCCCAACACCAAGGCTGCAGTCGCCGGACCCAGATCAAGGCTGTGGAACAGCTGCGGCAATGCACGGTGTGACTGTGGTATCGATCCATCAAGCTCTCCACCGCTTGGCGTGGTGGGAGAGCCTGTCCAGCGAAGGGCTCGCCTCCATGGGTGTTCACCCAGCGATGCAAAGCGGCTACGTAACGGTCCGAAGCGGTCGGCAAGTAGAAGGCGCGTTGGGCCTCAGAGCTCCCGCCAGCGGCCTCGAGCACACGTTCCTGCCAATGGAGGAACACCTGGTCATCCTCCAACACCTTGTGGTTGCCAATGTGCTGCAACCAACGCGGCCGCAGTCCGATCAGGATCCGCGGCAACAATGACGAAAACTGAAAGGGGAAGCGAGCAAACAAACGGCATTCACCACGGCGGATGGGCACGGCGTAAACCACGGTGAGAATCCGCGCGAAACCCTTGGCATTCAGGTCATGCCACATCAATTGCGGTGCCCGGAACTGCGTGAGCTGTGAACCCAGCTTTCCGCGTCTTGGCCCCTCTTCCCACAGCGCTTCAAATCCACGCCAACTCTCAGACGAGATCACCGCTTCGACCGGAGCAGCATTCTCACGCCGGCCGACGGTTTGGTGATGGGTAAAAGGAACGTGGCTCACATCGAGAACATTCTCAAGAAGAGTGACTGCATCCATCGGCAGATCGCGGAAGGTGTCCTGAACGATCCAGCCATCAGCCCAACCCTCTCCCTGTTCCTGGAGCAAGGGAACTAACGGAAGATCCTCCACGCGGGCCCCATCGGGGTCACCGCTCCAAACAAACAGGAGTCCCTGGGCGGATGCCGTCGGCAGGGTTCGGCAGCTCGCACGGCGTCCACCCGGAGAGCAGGACTCCTGCATCTGCGGAATCCGGGAGCAATGCCCTTCTCCATCAAAACTCCAGCCGTGATAAGGGCACTCCAGCTGACCGGCCGCATTGATCCGTCCCTCACTCAGAGGCACCAGGCGGTGTGGGCAGACATCCTCAAAGGCCCGCCAATCACTGGCTTGGGCATCCCACCAGAGCACAAGATCGCGCTCGAGCAGCGTGAACCGGTTGGGGCGATGGCGCTGGAGATCGCGCAGGTATGCCACAGGCCACCACTGCTCTGTCCAGGTGGAATGCATCGGCCAAGCACAGCGGCAGTCATGATCGCCGGAGAAAGGGAGTTGCCGCGACTGAACCCATGATTGAGCTCGGAGATTACGGACACCCTCCAGCGATTCGGCGCCGGGACTACGGCGTGGTCATGCTGACACTGGTGTGGCGCATGCGATTTGACCTCCTTCTCCTGCTGCTGATCAGCGTGTTGGTGGCCAACGGGTTGGTTCCACGCGGCTGGACGGGCAGTGCCAGCGCGGTGAGGATCCTGGGCATCGCCGCATCGATTTTCATCGGTTTCCGCAACACCCAAGCGATTGGACGCTGGTGGGAAGCTCGCAAACTGTGGGGCAGTGTGGTGAATGTCAGTCGCGAATGGGCTGACACCTTGCGAGCTCACCTCGACAGCAGCCGACCGTCTGGACGCCTGGAACGCAAACTGTTGCGTCTACAAGTGGCCACGGTGTGGCAATTGAATTTCCAACTGCGCAATTTCTGGCATCGCGATCTGCGCGCCTTCCAAGACCAGTTGTTGAAGGATCTGAAGCTGCCGAGCAGCACCAGCCTTCGTCAGCTCGGCGCGCTCCGTGGCGTGTGGATCGGTGACCTGCACCGCGAGGGGTTGATCGATGGATTTGGACGGATGCAGCTCATGGCCCTTGGCAACGCTTGCACCGATGCCATCGGAGGCCTGGAAAGGATTCGCAACACCCCGCTACCTCCGTCTTACGACGTGTTCGTGCGACTGCTGTCCTGGTTTTTTGGTGTTTTGTTGTTGGTTTATTTCCATGACCTCGAACCCACCATTCACGCTCGCGTTGGCGGTGTGGTGATCGTGATGATGTTCCTCATGGCGGAGCGCATCGGCGCTTATGTGGAGGGTCCATTTGATTCCGACGGCAGCAGCTTTTCGCTCCCGATCGACAGCATCTGTCTCACCATCAGCCGCGATCTGCTGGACCATGCAACCGAGCACGTGCAACACCTCAAGTCCAGCGACCCGGTGCGCTGGACTTGATCACAGGCCGTTGTTGAACGATCCCTCCTGAGCCATCAGTGCCCTACTTCTCCACCACCGACCTTCCATGACGTTTCTTTCAACGATCACGCTCCCGCTGGTGTTGGCCCTCTTCCATTTCGTCGGCCCCGTTCCCACTGACCTGGGCATCCAAGCCGGACATCTCAGCCCTTGCCCTGGACCGGCGCATTGCGCCAGCGCCATTTGGCCCGTCAACGACGCCGAAACATCCTTAGCCACCTTGGCTGAAGCAATCGAGGCAGACCCCTCCGCAACAATTGTTGAGCGCGAAGCGACGTACCTGCACGCCACATTCAGCAGCAAGATCTTCGGTTTTGTTGACGACGTTGAGCTGCTTGCATCCCAGACGGACAGCTTGGAGGCCCGCTCCATTTCACGGCTTGGAGACTCCGATCTGGGAGTCAATGGGCAACGACTACAACGCCTCAGTGACGTGTTGCCTTCCCGTTGATCTGTGCTGCTGAACGGGATTCAAGTCTCCAGCCGCCGGGTTGATCCATCATCTGGGCCAATCGGCCTCGGAGCGCCACGCAGTCGTTGCACTGACAGGGGTCGTCGTCATGAACGCTGGAATGAAGCCGGACAGGCTGAAAACGTCGTTGCATGATCAACACCATTTGACCTGTTTTGACGCGGGAACGGCATGGCGACCACCACAGCTTCAAAATCCTGTGATGAATTGTTCATGTCTCTGCGATCGAAAAGCATGCAATGCGTTCGGCCAGATTCAAAGCACTCTGAAGAGCACCTTCGGCCATTCCGAAACCTTGACCTGCGATCCAGTCGCCACAAAAGCCAACTCTCGCTTCGGAACACCACTGCAGATCCGCTGACAACCCCTGATGCAAGGGCTGAGCAGCACCCCAGCGCATCACCCCCAGCGATCGTGCTTGAGCCAAAGCGTTGCTGAGTGCAGACCAGGGCTGAACCAGGTCGGATACCGCCTCCATCAGCTGCTGCTCATGACGCCGAAGCAGCTCAGGCTGCGAATCCGGCGTAATCACTGCGCCATCGTCGAGTCCATGAACCACCAGACCCAGACGCTGGTCCTGTTGGGTGTGCAGAACGAGACGTTCCACACCAAATCGCTCCTGGGCTTGAGCCGTTAACCAAATCTGTCGCGGCAAGTGGTTGCTGGAGACCTTTGGAAGTTCCAACATCAAATTCCAGCGCACGCTGGCGTCCAGGCCGGCGATCTGGTGCAGCGCCGCGTCGAGCTGGGGATCGAATCCCACCGCAACGGCCTCACGTAAAGGCACATGCTGCCAACCGAGCATGGCCAGCGAACGGGGATGCGCCAGCAACGTGCCGCTCAGGACAAGAGCTCTGGCGTGGTGACCGCCGGTGAGATGCCAGACAGAACCGTCATGACGGAGCGTTGTAATCCTCTCTCCAAAGCGGGCTTCCACAGCCTCACCTCCATGGGCGAGCAACGCTTCAGCAACGGTCGCCATGGTGGGAGTACCGCGCCAGCGAGGACCGCTCAAGAGCAAATGGTCTGGTGACGGCACTTGTCGCCCAAGGTGATCAACACCAACCACAGGGGCGTCATCGGGGCGGATGACATCGCTTCCCTGCAGACCCGCGATCAGGTCGTTCAATTCACCCTGCGGAGCTTGCGTGAAACTCAGCGTGGGAGAACCATGATCAAGACGCCAGCGGTCGTCCTCACGACGTCGTCGCGTGGCACAGCGACCTCCGGGTCCCCGACCTGCCTCGAGGAGCAGGATCGATCCCTTCCAGCCACGCCGCTGCAAGGCTGCCACGAGGGCACAGCCGGACAGGCCAGCGCCGATTACGGCCAGATCAACCACCTTCAAATCCCGGACTCCTGCTCGGATCCAAAAGAGTCTGAGGGACGGCGCAAAAAAAGACGGGTGGCGGCCCGTCTTGCTCCTTCCCAAGAGCGTCCCGGAGTGGAACTCCGTTGAGACTTTCATCGCATAGGCGTGCTTTCAACGCTCTAGGAATCGATACTCAACTGAGCTGGCATGCGCTCTCCAGCACAAAGGTGTGCCACGAACAGATCAGGTCCTTCGCAACACACAAGCTGGAGGCAATGATTCCTGGCCGATGTCCCCCTTGTTTCAGTGCCTGATGTGCGGACAGTCGATTGAACGCTCGATGAAAGTGTTCTGGAAACGCAAGGGACATCTGTTGTGCTCCACCTGCAGGGATCGAATGGACAGCGAACAGCCCACCCCCAATCCGCCATCAGCACCAGGCGAACCGCGCTGATGGATCCACTGCCGTGGAGAGCAGTTCCATCACCTCATGACCAAGACATGGCCTGATTCAGGCTCAGCACAGGTTGTTCTGCGGAACTGGTGACCTCGAGAATCTTGCCAATGGACGCGGGTGTGTCCAGAGCCTCCAGACAACAGCGCGCGACGAGACGACGGGGGATGGAGTTGCTGGTCTGCTGATCAGCCACTGTCCAGAGCACACCCTCTTGCTCCAAACCTTCTTCCCGTTCTGACAGACCTCCTGGACGAATCACCGTCCAATCCAGACCACTCGTTTCCAAGGATTGCTCACCGACGCGTTTCCACACCAAGATCAAGCCGAAGAGATTGAGCATGTGTCGCCAATGTCCGGCACACAGCGACGACACCAGCACCACGCGCTTGACTCCCACCCGCTGACAGCTCTCCACCTGTCGCTTGACGCCCCAGGCATCCACCTTCATGGGGCCCGTCAGATCCACGGAGGGGCGTGCACCGGTCGCGATCACCAGCGCATCCACTCCCTGTAGAGAGGCATCCAGGGCCTCACCATCCATCAGATCGAGGCGATGCTGTTCACAACCTTCTAGCGAAGCTGGAATCGTCGACTCGGGGCGCAGCAGCAGTCTGGCTTGATCACCGGCCGCGAGAATCTCCTCCGCAATCCTGAAACCTGTTTTGCCGGAAGCGCCGCTGACGGCGATGGTGCGAGCGCTCATCTGTATCTGTTTGGAATCGGTCTCAACAAGTCTCCAGGTGCCATGCAGACGCTGTCGGTCAATGCGCCAGCATCATGAACACCCAAAGATGCAAGAACGCTAAGTGACCTGGAAGCCAGCGAAGGCCTGGACCAGCGCCGCACCGCGGTCAGGACGACGGCACTTTCGACTGGTGCTCCAGGGCGGACGTGGCCCTCAACGCTGGGTGGAGCTGGTGTCGGTTCTTAGCCCTGAAGTCCGTCTGCGTCTGCTCTGGAGCGAATTGCGCGACACCAAGCTCTGGCAAAGCGGGTGGCAATGCATCTCCCTGGAGCCATCAGAGAGCGACTGAAGGCAACGGTTTTCCTGCAATCACCGCAAAAAACGGATCGCCCTTGCCTCCGATCCAACCCAGTGGACCTGGCCGTTGAGTTTCCTCAGCGATCAGCTCAGGTTGAGACCACCCCTGGGCCATCAGCACCTCGGCCACGTAGCGGAGGTGATCACGGTCGTCGCCATCTGTCCAGATCTGCGGTGCCTTGGTGAAGAACATGCGGTTGCTGAACGCGCAGATGACCTGGCCTTTGGGGCGGGTGATGCGCAACAACTCTGCAGCCACAGCCTCCGGCTGTTGCAAATACTGCCAGCCGGCGACGATCAACGTGTAATCAACACTGTCATCTTCGAGCGGCAGCCTCTGGTCGAGGTTGAGGTTTTGCACCCAATGCCGATCCAGCCGTGGATTGGCCTGCAATTCCTGGGCATTGAGCCCATGGCCGATCACCAGCTCGTAACGCTGATCGTCGGGCAGATGACTCACCCAGCTGCTCATCAGATCCAGCACCACAGCGCAGCTGGGAATGCGGTCTCGGTAGAGCCGGGTCAATCGGTAGCGAAACCCTTCATCCAAATGCTGGACGAATCGAGGCTCGCTGTAGAAGAGCGCGTCATCACTGCCATCGAGCTTGTAACGCTCGTTGTCGCTCAACACCGGCACGACCATGGGAAAGGCCTGCTGTTCAAAGACAACCGGAACCTAAAGAAACCATCAACAAAGCGCGTCCCCACCCTCAACTCCGTAGCTAGTGAAAGGAGGAACCCTCACCGTGTCATTGCCATGGTTCCTCCCTATGAGCATGAGGTCTCCAGCAACGGTCAAGCCGCCGTCGCCGAGCCAGAACTGACCGCCACCACTGGACTTCGCACCGTGCGTGAGCACGTGGTGCAAGCCATCGATCCTCTGCAGAAGCAGCTCGACGCCAAGCTGCATGAACTGGATGAGACCTTGCGCCCCCGTCTCGAGCAACCCGTGAAGGACCAACCTCTGATCGCTGTCGCGATTGCCGCGGCCGGAGGCGTGCTGCTGGGTGGTCTCACCGTGCTGACACTTCTCGCCGGCGGTCGCCGCTCTGGCTGAGCAGCCTCAGAGGGACAAGCTCTCCAGCAACTGCTTCTGAGCTGCCGTGCCGGCAATGGCGTGGGCCGCCATCGCACCGCTGGCGGCCACCGGTGGGATCCCGATCCCGGGAAACGTGCTGGCGCCACAGTGCAACAACCCTTTCACCGGGGTCTGAAAACCCGGAAATAAACCTCGGGCTGCCGACAACGCCGGACCGTAACTGCCCTGATGCACCGAAAGAAAATGCCGATGGGTCAGCGGGGTTCCTTCCATCACGAGCTTGCAACGACTGCGCAGATCTGGAATGCGCTGCTCGAGCACATGCCAAAACACCGAGCAGCGTTGCTCACGCATCCGCTCGTAGTCAGCTGAATTGTGCTCCAAGCCGCTCCAGTGCTCCCACGGCTCATTGGCCGGTGTGTAGGCATGCAGCACATGATGACCTGGTGGTGCCATCGAGGGGTCAAGCACCGATGGAATCGAAACCACCACCGCATTGCGCTCGGCGTTGATGCCCCGCTCCCAGTCCCCAACCCAAACGGTGTGAATGGGCAAGTCATCGAGACCTGACGCATCGAAACCGAGGTGAAGGTGCAGGAACGATCCGCAGGCCGGTGTCTGCCGGCGCTGCTTCTGCCAAGCGGGTGCACTGGAATCTGGAAGAAGAGCGGCTGTGCTCCAGGCATCGGCGTTGCTCACCACATGATCGGCATGGATCCGCTCCCCGTTCACAAGCTCAACGCCGACGGCACGATCACCATCCACCAAAATTCGCTCCACGCGTGCACCACGACGCAGGCTGCCGCCAAACTTTTCGAGCCCTCTCACGAGCGCGGCCACCACCGAGGCACTGCCTCCCTTGGGGTAGTCAAGGCTGGCCTCAGGATCAAACCACTCGCCGAACAACGTGGCCATCGCCGCCGCGTTGGTGTCGGCCATTGGCATGCCGCTGATCAGGAAACAAAGCAAATCCACCCAGTGCCGGAGGAAAGGATCCCGCAGGTGACGATCCACTAGAGGCCCGAAGGCGCCACTGAGATGGCGTAACGCCGGCAAGTGCGGCAGCAGCTTTCCACTGCGACGCAGCAATGGACCCAGACCATCGAGTCCACCGGGAGGAAGCGCCAGAAGAGGCAAGGCATCCGCTGCAGCGGCAATCGGCTTGAGAACCTCGGCAAAGCGACGCCATTGCTCGACCGCCTCTGCACCGCGCAGATCTGCAACCACCTGTTCGAAGCCATCTGCGCCCACGCCAATGCTCAAGTGGCCTTCTGGAAACAGAACGTCCCATTCGCGGTAGGAAATCACCTCAAGGGGTTCATCCAGCGCTCTGAGGATCTGAGCCAGGGGATTGCTGCTGGGCCAACGGCCCAGACCACTCCAAAGAGACGGTCCGGATTCGAACTGAAATCCCTGCCGGTCAAAGCCATGGGCAGCGCCACCAGCATGGCCGTGGGCCTCCAAGACAAGAACATCGAGGCCTGACCGCGCACACAGCGCCGCACAGCACAATCCACCAATTCCGCTGCCGATCACGATCACCTGCTCTCTGGTGGTCATCGATGACCCGCTTGGCGCACTCGCCTGGTCATAGCCGGTCGCACCGTTCATCTGCCGTCAGCGCACTGGCACGGATGGCGATCCATAGCCTTTCACTTCACGTTGTTGTCCGTTGTGGTCATGATCGCCTTGCAGAAGCCAGTCCGCTCGCTGTGATAGCACTCCCTCTGATTTTGCTGGGATTGGCCTGGCTCCAGGAGCTGCTGGACCAGTTGCTGTTCGCGGGACGCTGGAATCTGGCCATGGGTCCCGGCACGCCATGGTGGACCTTATTCACGGCCCCATTCAGCCATGCCGGTCTGGGGCACCTCGTGGCGAACAGCCTCGTTTTCCTGCCGCTCAGCTACCTGGTGCTCGCCAGAGGCACCCAGGCTTATCTCGCCGTTTGGATCTCCGTGATTCTTCTGGAGATCCCGATCTGGCTGGTATGGCCTGTGGGAGCCCATGGATTATCCGGCGTGGTCTACGGGCTGCTGGGTTTTCTTGTGGTGATTGGTTTCCTGGACCGACGTCCGCTCGCGATTCTTCTCAGCATGGTGGCCGTCTTGCTTTATGGAAGCGCTCTGCCGGGGTTGCTGCCCTGGGCCTCTCCAGCCGGCGTGAGCTGGATCGGCCACGCGTCAGGGTTTGTCGCAGGTTTGATCGCTGCTCTGGCGGTGAGACGCTCACCTGGAGAGCTCAAGGATTAATCGGCACTCGCGTCATCGTCTGGGGCCTGAACCAAAAACCGCTGCGAGAGCTTGACGGCCAAGACCGCTGCAGCAGCGCCGTAGCCGGTGAATGTGGCGGCCTGGCCAAAGCTACCGGTCTCATAAAGATCGGCATTCAGCAACACCCAATCCACCAGTGACGAAGCAGTGCCCCAAACCACCACCCAGACCGAGACGTAGATGACCCCGCGCACCGTGCTGTTCACAGAAAGGAAAACCGCTTGCCCTGACGTTAGAAGAACCTTCGCAGCAGAACCTTTCAGTCGCGCCTCAACCAGGGATCCGCTCCTCCGAACCAATCGCCGAGATCATCGCGATCCGGCCGATGCTCCTGATTGGGCTCTGAAGCACCGAGATCAAGCTCGTTGAGGAAACCATCCATGCCACTGAAAGGGTGCCCGGCGAGTTGTTGTCGACGGGCCTGTCGTAACCACGACGCCACGGTGCGATCGCAGTCCGCGAATTTCTGCAGGTAAACACGTTCCTCGAGGCTGACGCTGGTTCCTGTGGCCAAGCGCCTGAGGATGGCTTGAAGTTTCAGCCGAGTGCTGGTGGTGAGCATGGCCAAATCACGACGTTTGAACGGGTTGTAGGCAGCCACAGCAACCCCGTTGTCGTGATTCACACCATCTTCCAATCGCAACAGAGCACTGTGCTGCGGTGTTTCAGCAGTAACCCCATGAATGCAAGCTCAGCCCCCTTCCATCGACTGTTGATGGCTGTGCTGGCGAAACAGGTCGCCGACGTCGTCTGCGGGCAGCGCAGGCTCCGGTGGTTTTGGCTTGGAGTCGCTGGGTCCGGGATCGTCGGTCTTGCGCGCTTGCGACCCGTCACCTTCAGCCTTCTCTTCTCGCTCCACAACTCGCAGGTAAGCCTGCTCAGATGCGGAACGACTCTTGCGTTGTGCGGAGGCCATGGCTGAAGGGCCTGGACTGCGGCAAATCTCTCACTCCTGTTCAAACGCTGCAATCATGGCAACCCGATCAGGAAGGTCATGAAAAAGCGTGAACGGGCTGCCCTGGTGCTGGATCGACTAAGTGAGCACTACCCGGAACCACCGATTCCACTCGATCACAGCGATGCTTTTACCTTGCTGATCGCGGTGCTGCTCAGTGCGCAGTGCACCGACAAAAAGGTGAATGAAGTCACGCCAGCACTGTTCGAAGCGGGGCCAACCCCTGAAGCCATGGCAGCACTCGGCGAGGACGCCATCCTTGGCCATATCCGACAGCTCGGACTGGCCAAAACCAAAGCGCGCAACGTGCACAAACTGGCGCACATCTTGGTGGAGGTGCACGGCAGCCAGGTGCCTGCAAGCTTCGAGGAACTGGAAGCATTGCCCGGAGTGGGGCATAAAACCGCCAGCGTGGTGATGGCTCAAGCCTTCGGAGTTCCGGCGTTTCCAGTTGACACACACATCCACAGGCTCGCCCAGCGATGGGGGCTAAGCAGCGGTGAGAGCGTGGCGCGAACAGAACGGGATTTGAAAGCGTTGTTCCCCGAGGAACACTGGAATCGACTGCATCTCCAGATCATTTTTTACGGACGGGAATACTGCACAGCCAGAGGATGCGACGGCAGGGTGTGTCCTCTGTGCAAGGAGCTGTACCCCAACCGGCGCAAACCGGTGATCTGGAACAAACCCTGACGCCACCAGCAGCGATGACCACGCGGCCCAACCATCTCAAACCACCGATCGCCCTCACCATTGCCGGAAGCGACTCCGGTGGAGGCGCTGGGCTGCAGGCTGATCTGCGTGCCTTCATGGCCTTCCACGTGCATGGCTGCTGCGCCATCACTTGCGTGACGGCGCAGAACACCTGCGGTGTTGAGCGGGTGGATGCTTTGCCAACCGTGGGCTTGAAGGCGCAATTCGACGCCGTGCAGAAAGACCTAGGCATTGACGCGCTCAAGACTGGGATGCTGCTGAATATCGAGCTGATCCAGGCCACCGCGACGATGCTCAAGCCGTTGACGATCCCGAAAGTGATCGACCCTGTGATGGTGAGCCGCACCGGGGCTGTGCTTCTGGAGGAACAGGCAATCCAAGCCCTGCGCAACGAGCTGCTGCCTCAGGCGACTGTGCTCACGCCCAACCGCCATGAAGCGCGGTTGTTGAGCGGTCTTGAGCTGAATGACGCCAGTTCCGTCGAACGAGCGGCGGCCGTCATCCATGACCAGGGGCCATCAGCGGTGCTGATTAAAAGCGGAAGCAACCGGACCCACGGCGGACGCGATCTGCTGTACGACGGACAACCACACTGGCTTGCAGGGGACTGGATCGATACCCCCCACAGCCATGGCACCGGCTGCACGCTCTCGGCAGCGATCACCGCTTGCCTGGCCCATGGAGACACGCTCGCCAATGCGATTGACGCAGCCCGCCACTACGTCAAACAAGGCCTCAGGCAACCTCTGGCCATCGGCCATGGCCAGGGACCAATCTGTCATTGGGTCTCGGGCTAGCAAAAGGGGATCGACCGAGAAAAAGACAACCTTCCGTTACACTTCTAAATATTCGCGTTTAATGCATGGCCAGCCAACAAGCCAGCGAGAAGTGGTTTCAGGATTCCGCCAACCATGCCATCCATGCCGAGCAGCTGGAGCGTGTTGAGCGCTTCAACGGCCGTGCCGCCATGCTCGGGTTTGTGATCGGCGTGATCACCGAAGCCATCACCGGACAGGGAATCATCCATCAGATCGGCCTCGGTCCACTGGTGGATGGCTACGCCGCCTGCAGCACCAAGTTCCTTCCGTTCTGTTTCTGATTCGTTTGCAGACTCAGCAGCCCTCACCCCTAGGGTTGAGGGCTGTCAGATCGGAGACATGGCTCGCAAGCGGCGCAAACTCAGCAAAGACATGGAGGGTGAGATCAAAGCAGCCCAGAAAAAGGTGGAATTTGTCTCGGCCATGATCCGAGACATTCGCGAAGAGGACATCCAGAACGAATACGCCGAAGCTTTTTCCAGAGTCCACGCCGCCTGCACTCACCTCGCCCAGCTCTACGTCACCGATGGCGTCACTGAAGAGAGTGAGGGCACCCTGGCGCTCTACAAAGGCCTGTTGAGCCAATTCGAAGAGGAATACGAACTCTGAGCTGGCCGAAGTGGCCGTTCCTCCATGGCTCTGGTGCGAGAACCCGTTAAAACCGGACCGTCTAGCCCAGAGCACGCCATGGCCGACCCCAGCGACCGTTCTTCATCCAGCGCAGACCCGCGCTGGTTCGTTCTGCTGATGGCGAGCCGCTGGCCATTGGCCGTGGCCTTGGCCGCCTGGGCCGTCGCGGTGGCAGCGATTCAGATCCTGCGCCAGCCCATCCCCATTGGTCTGCCTCTGAGCCAGCCACTGCCCGTGCAGCTGGTCGGTGGCATCACGGTGGATCAGCTCACGGCGCCCGTGCGAGTCAAGGGTGAGGAACCCTTGATGATCCAGGCCGCTAAAACGCTTCCTGTTGCTGGCGATGTTGCTGTGCCCAAGGGCGTCGCGGTCAGCGAGCCCGTGCAGGTGGAAGGGGATGTCGCGCTCTCTGGTCCCGTCACGGTGAATGAGGTCACCCAACCCGTGATGGTGCACGGTGAGGACGGTGAAGCGCTGATGGTCGCGACCCCAGATGGAGAGCGCTTGAACGTGTATGGCGGCGTGAAAGTGGATTCGGTCGGCGGCAAGATCAGCGTGCAACTCCGCGATGCCGCCAAATCTTTGCTGCCCATTCCCTAGCGATGACTCCCACACCATCCTTCGTTGACCTGCAATCTCTGCGCCTGGCGGTGGTGGGACATCAAGAGTGGGTCACGTTTCTGGAGGTGGATGCCCTGCCACAACCTGGCTGCATCAGTCGGGCAAGCCGTTCCCTCGAGGAGCCAGCCGGTGCGGGCGCTGTGGTCGCCGTGCAACTGGCGCGTCTAACCGGTCGGCCGGTGCTTTTTTTCACAGCACTGGGGCGTGATGCGATTGGAGAACGCAGCGTTCAACGCCTGAAGGAGCTAGGAGTTGAACCCGTCGTGGCTTGGCGGGACGGGCCAAGCCGTCGAGGGATCAGCCTGATGGATCCTGGAGGAGACCGGGCGATCACCGTGATCGGCGACCGCCTCACTCCCATGGCCCATGACGCACTCAGTTGGGACCAGCTCGCGGACTGCGACGGAGTGTTTGTGTCCGCGACCGATGCGGATGGGCTGCGGCTTGCTCGTCAAGCGAAGGTGCTGACGGCGACACCCAGACTGCGCTTACCCGTGCTGCAAGAAGCCTCCCTGCCACTGGATGCCCTCATCGGCAGTGGCCTCGACCCCGGTGAGCAACTGCCGCCAGGATCCCTGGAGCCAACCCCCACGGTGCAGATCGCCACAGAGGGCGACGCAGGCGGACTGCTCATCCCTGGAGGCCGTTTCAGCGCCGAACCTCTCCCTGCTCCGATGGTGGAGTCTTATGGATGCGGCGACAGTTTTGCTGCAGGGGTGACAGCGGGGCTAGCTGCTGGCTGGTCGGTGAACGATGCCGTTGCACTGGGGGCTCGTTGTGGTGCAGCTTGTGCCACACGCTTTGGCCCCTACGGCTAGAACCGGACCATCCAGGGTTCTGCGATGAGCACCGATCTGCACTCTCTCGTGATCCCCCAGCTGGAACGGGTGCTCACCAACCTGCGCGACATCTTGGAGCGAGCCAGCCTGGATCTCGAGCAACGGCAGATTCCTGAGTCGGTTCTGCTGTCGAGCAGGCTTTATCCGGACATGTTTGATCTGCAGCAACAGGTGCAGGCAGCCACAGACATCGCCCGCCGAGGCACGGCGCGGCTGATCGGCGAAGAACCGTCGTCAATGCCCGACAGCGAAGCCAGCTTTATGGGCCTGATCAACCGCGTTGACTCCACCCTCTGCGCCTTGCGGGCTCTACCGGCCGAAGCCTTTCTCGGCGGAGAACAACGCGCCGTGATTATGCCGATCCCCAGCAGCTTCGGCGGCGGCCAGTTGGAGTTCAAAGCCCTGGAATTCTTCACTGATTTCCTGCTCCCCAACGTCTACTTCCACTGCTCCATGGCATACGCCATCTTGCGGCACAACGGCACAGCGATCGGCAAAGCAGATTTCCTGGGGATGAAATCAACGTGATGAACATCGTTGCCATGAATGGCCAGGTTCAGAAGCTCTGAATACGGTTCTGAAGAGCGTTGATTTAAAACGTCTGATGGCTGACATGAAATGCCCCTTCAGTGGTCATACCGGTGCCGTAACGCCCGCCGGAGGAACCAGAAACGATCACTGGTGGCCCAATCAAATCAACCTGGGCATCCTTCATCAGCATCATCCCGCCTCCAATCCACTTGGAGATGACTTCGACTATCCACAAGCCTTCGCAAGCCTTGATTATCAGGGTCTCAAGGCCGATCTTCGGGCCCTGATGACGGATTCCCAAGACTGGTGGCCCGCTGACTGGGGCCATTACGGGGCTCTGTTCATCCGTATGGCCTGGCACAGCGCTGGCACCTACCGAAGCGGCGATGGCCGCGGAGGGGCCGGTCATGGCAACCAGCGTTTTGCGCCTTTGAACAGTTGGCCTGATAACACCAATCTCGACAAAGCACGACGTCTGCTCTGGCCGATCAAACGCAAATATGGCAACGCCATTTCCTGGGCAGATCTGATCATCCTCACGGGCAATGTGGCGCTCGAGTCGATGGGCTTCCGCACCTTCGGATTTGCCGGAGGGCGTGTCGACATCTGGCAACCCGAGGAAGATGTTTTTTGGGGAAAGGAAACCGGTTGGCTCGATCACGATCGAACTGACGCACAGGGAAACCTGGATCAGCCATTAGCAGCCGTAGAGATGGGCCTGATCTATGTCAATCCTGAAGGTCCAGGCGGAGAGCCCGACCCCGTCGCATCTGGTCGAGACGTCAGGGAAACCTTTGCGCGGATGGGCATGAGCGTGGAAGAGACCGTGGCACTGGTGGCCGGAGGTCATACCTTCGGCAAATGCCACGGTGCAGCAGCACCGTCCCACCTCGAAGCTGAACCGGAAGGAGCACCACTGCATGAGCAGGGCCTTGGCTGGCGAAACACTTTCCACTCCGGAAAAGCCGAGCACACCATCACCACAGGCATTGAAGGGGCCTGGAAACCGAATCCCACCCGCTGGGACCAGGGCTATTTCGAAATGATGTTCACCTATGACTGGGAACTGATCAAAAGTCCTGGTGGCGCTTGGCAGTGGGTCGCCAAAGACGTGAAGCCTGAGCACATGATTCCTGACGCCCACGTGCCCGGGAAGTCATCGGCTCCAATCATGACGACCGCCGACCTGTCGCTCAAGCACGACACGGCCATGGAGCCGGTGGCCCGTCGGTTTCATCAAGACCAGGAAGCCTTTGCTGATGCCTTTGCCCGGGCCTGGTTCAAGCTCACGCACCGAGACCTTGGCCCCCGCGCTCTTTACCTGGGCCCTGAAATTCCTGGGGAGGTCCAGATCTGGCAAGACCCGGTTCCAAGCGTCGATCACACGCTGATCGACGCTGCTGATATCACCAACCTGAAGCAACAGCTCCTGGCCACAGGGGTTGGAGTGCCTGCGTTGGTGACCACGGCATGGGCTTCGGCCTCAACCTTCCGTGGCTCCGATCGCCGGGGAGGCGCGAATGGCGGGCGGCTGCGGCTGCTCCCGCAGCGAAGCTGGGAGGTGAATGATCCTGAACAACTTCAGGCGGTTCTCCAGGCCATTGAAGCCGTGCAGCAACAATTCAATGCGGCTGCCAGCGATGGCAAACAGGTGTCGATGGCCGACCTGATTGTGCTGGCGGGCTGCGCCGCGGTGGAGAAAGCGGCAGCCGATGGGGGCCAGAGCATCACAGTTCCATTCCGGCCCGGACGCACTGATGCCAGCACGGAGCAGACGGACACCGCATCGTTCAACACGCTGAAACCTTTGGCTGATGGCTTCCGCAACTGGCAGCGCAACGGTCTACCGATACGGGCGGAAGAGCTGCTGCTGGACAAAGCGCAGCTGCTCACGCTCAGTGCCCCTGAAATGACGGTGCTGCTGGCGGGTCTGCGCGTGCTTGGAGCCAACAGCGGCAGCAATCGCCAGGGCGTGTTCACCGACCGCATCGGCGTCCTCAGCAACGACTTCTGCGTGAATCTGCTGGACGCGACCATCCACTGGACACCCACCAGTGAGACCCAAGACAGCTACGTCGGCCGGAGCGGAGCCAACGGCCCCGAACGCTGGACCGCCAGTCGTGCCGATCTGGTGTTCGGCTCCAACAGCCAGCTCCGAGCCATCGTTGAGGTGTATGCCCAAAGTGATGGAGCCCAACGCTTCATCACCGATTTCGTGCAGGCCTGGACCAAAGTGATGGAGTTGGATCGCTTCGATCTGAACGGCTAGCGATCCCGGCCGAACGACTCGTCGAAAAGGTCTGGTGCCATGGCTCTGGCTCGCACCAACCAGTCCCGGACCTTGGCGTCGGAGGCAGGGATGGTTCGTCCTTCCTCGACATTGCGGTAGTGATCGGCAACTCCCCAGGCGGTGGTGCGTGCATCACCGCTTTCACGGGGGATGAGATGCAGATGAAGATGGCGAGCCCCCTCACCAAAGGCAATCGCATAAACGCGGTCACAACCCGACACCCGCTGCACCAGCATTGAGGCTTGCTGCACCACCAGCCCCCAATCCCTCGCTTCTTCAGGAGCGAACTCCATGGGGCCGCCGCAGTGCCTGCGCGCATCCAGCAGACACCAACCCGCAAGCGGTGCGGGGCCGGGATGATGCCGCAGCAACCAGAGATCACTGCGCCAGATCTCATGGGATTCGAGATGGTCTACATCGCGATGGAGAGCGCAGATCGCACAGGCCTCGTCACCAGAAGCGGCATCCATCAGCGCAAAATCACAGATTTTTATCCACTCTGTCTGCGTCCCCAGAAAGGGTGCGGTTGTCTTCTCAGATGTTCTCTATAAATCAAGAAAGAAGAAGGGTTCGCCTTCATGTCCATCCGCATCGGCATCAACGGCTTCGGGCGCATTGGACGCCTGGCCTTCCGACAGGCCATGGCCTGCCCAGATGTAGAGGTGGTGGCGATCAATGATCTGATCGACATTGATTACCTCGCTTATCTGCTGCGTTACGACTCAACGCACCGTCGCTTTCCAGGTGAAATCGACGTCGTCGATGGTCAGCTTGTGGTGAATGGCTCGATCATTCGGGTGACTGCGGAGCGCGAACCCAGCCAGCTGCGCTGGGGAGATGTGGGTGCGGACTACGTGCTCGAGAGCACAGGCTTTTTCCTGACCGACACCACATCTCGGCAACACCTGGCAGCCGGTGCCAAGCGCGTGGTGATGAGTGCTCCCTCCAAAGACGAGACACCCATGTTTGTGATGGGGGTGAACCACAATGCTTACGCCGGTGAAGACATCGTCTCCAACGCCAGCTGCACCACCAATTGTCTGGCGCCCCTGGCCAAGGTGATGAACGACAATTTTGGCATTGTCAGTGGTCTGATGACCACCGTGCATGCCACCACTGCCACACAAAAGCCAATCGACAGCCCCTCGCTCAAGGATTGGCGCGGGGGACGCGGTGCTGGCCAAAGCATCATCCCCAGTTCCACCGGTGCAGCCCGAGCCGTGGGACGTGTGATTCCTGAATTGAACGGAAAGCTGACGGGCATGGCCTTCCGCGTTCCGACACCGGATGTGTCGGTGGTGGATCTCACGGTGAATCTGGCCCAACCAGCCAGCTACGAGGAGGTGAAGCACGCCATGAAGGGGGCCTCCCAAAACGGACTCTCAGGGATTCTCGGGTACACCGAAGATCCGATTGTGTCGAACGACCTGCTGGGTGAAAGTTGCACGTCCGTGTTTGATGCCCAAGCAGGCATGGCCCTCAATGAGAAGTTCATGAAGCTTGTCGCCTGGTACGACAACGAGTGGGCTTACAGCTGCAAATGCATCGACCTGATGCGGCACATGGACGCCACTGCAGCCACCTAATCAACCATCAGCGCACCGAGAGTTCACGCATCCAATTGCAACGCGCTCATTTAAAAGGAGTGAGCCAATTCTGGCGAAGAGATTCGATCACTTCGCCGGATTGACTGCATTGGGCGTGTGAAAGCCGCACCAATGGCTCGAAGAGTCAAAAACTTGCTTTTCAATGGAGTCGGTTCACAACCAGTGAAAGAACGAATTATTGGCAAAATTGGGCATTGAGCGAAGATGCGCGTTGGTCGCCGAGGGAAGCCGCTCTGCCAAGGTCGACACAAGCCTCTGCTTCGTTGCCGAGTCCACTTTTGGCGATAGCGCGGTTGACGTAGAAGTTGGCAAAGTTGGGTGAGATCTGAATCGCCTGATCAAAATCTCGGATTGCTTCCTGATAGCGGCCAAGATCGGAAAAGGAATTGCCGCGATTACCGTAGGCGATGGCTAGATTAGGCTGAAGTTCAATGGCTAATGTATAATCATTGATCGCAGATTGAGGCTTTCCCAAAGCTCTGCCAATGGCGCCACGATTCACATAGGCATTTGTAAGGTTTGGATTAATCTTCAAAGCCTCGTTGCAGTCTAAAAGGGCACCTTTGAGTTGTCCTAGATTCAGTTTTGCAGCGCATTTGTTGACGTATGCCTTAGCAAGACTCGCATCCAAGGCCAATGCTTCGTCGCAATCACTTAGCGCGGATTGATATTGCCCTAATGATACTTTAGCGCTGCATCGGTTCAGGTAGGAAGGGGCGAAGCCAGGGGCTTTCTCAATGGCGCGATCGCAATCCTTTGCGGCCGCAGAGAAATCACCCAGGTTCAACTGAATCGAGCAGCGGTTGTAGAACGCAATGGCCAGTGCAGGATCAATCTGGATGGCTTTGTTGCAATCATTCCATGCTTTTTCGTAGTAGGAAGCGTCAGCTGTGGCTTCGGCGAGCCGGGTGAGAGCCCCACAGCGATTCATCAGCGAAAGCGCATGATTTGGATTCTCTTGAATGATGCGATCAAAGGTCAGAATTGCAGCTTCGTAGTCGCCTGCCAAAAATTCCTGAAAGCCTCGCTCCACTTGTTGATCGCTTTGAGCAAGGGCTGGCAGATGTGCAACGAAAGCTGTTGCGACAACAGCCAGAGGGAGAAAAGATTTCAGGATCTGAGGCGTGTGCAAGATTTGGACTAATACTTTTTTGACTCTATTCATCAAGCTGATTTGTGCAATGGGGATGACTCAACGTTTGATCGCAGAATCCCCATCACTTTCCCCCAATAGCCAACAAAAAGCCCCCTCGTGAGAGGGGGCTTTCCGATTCAACCGAAGCTGAATCTTTTGCAGACTTCAGCCTCAGCCGATGGCGGGAGCTTGCAGAGCCACAGGAGTGGACTCAACAGCAGCCAGGTCGAGGGGGAAGTTGTGAGCATTGCGCTCGTGCATCACTTCCATGCCGAGGTTGGCGCGGTTCAACACATCAGCCCAGGTGGGAAGCACCCGTCCTTGCGCATCAAGGATGGACTGGTTGAAGTTGAAACCGTTCAGGTTGAAAGCCATGGTGCTGATGCCCATGGAGGTGAACCAGATGCCGACAACGGGCCAGGCAGCCAGGAAGAAGTGCAGGCTGCGGCTGTTGTTGAAGGAGGCGTATTGGAAGATCAGGCGACCGAAGTAACCGTGGGCAGCCACGATGTTGTAGGTCTCTTCTTCTTGGCCGAACTTGTAGCCGTAGTTCTGGGACTCGCTCTCGGTGGTTTCACGCACCAAGGAGGAGGTCACCAGGGAACCGTGCATGGCGGAGAACAGGGATCCACCGAACACACCTGCGACACCCAGCATGTGGAAGGGGTGCATCAGGATGTTGTGCTCAGCCTGGAACACCAACATGAAGTTGAAGGTGCCAGAGATGCCCAGGGGCATGCCGTCAGAGAAAGAACCCTGACCGAAGGGGTACACCAGGAACACAGCCATGGCAGCTGACAGAGGTGCGCTGTAAGCAACGCAGATCCAGGGGCGCATGCCGAGGCGGTAGGAAAGTTCCCACTGACGGCCCATGTAGGCCGAAATACCGATCAGGAAGTGGAAGACAACCAGCTGGTAAGGACCGCCGTTGTACAGCCACTCGTCGAGAGAGGCAGCTTCCCAGATGGGATAGAAGTGAAGGCCGATGGCGTTCGAAGAGGGCACAACAGCACCGGAGATGATGTTGTTGCCGTAGATCAGGGAGCCAGCGACGGGCTCACGGATGCCATCGATATCCACCGCGGGAGCGGCGATGAAGGCGATGATGAAACAGATGGTCGCTGCGAGCAGGCAGGGAATCATCAGCACACCGAACCAACCCACATAAATGCGGTTGTTGGTGTCGGTAACCCACTGACAGAAGTTTTCCCAGCCGCTGCGGCGACCGCTGCGAATTGCAGTAGCCATAAAGCAAAAGAGAACGGATAAAAATCAGAACTCCCACGGAGAGAGCCATGATTCGGATTCAGGTTATGGAGCGATTGATTTTTCTCTGACGAATCACATCATTCGAGTCATCTCGAATCATTGATTCATGTCAACTTCATAAACACTTCATGAACAAACATGAAGCAATCGATCGAGTGGTTGTCTCCGCTCTTGTTCAAGCGACAGCTCTGGGAATTCATGGGCTTGGATCGCGTTCAGGTGGTCGACCAGCTTTGACCGTCCTTCAACCACTGCCGAGCCTGCTGAGCGAAACCGGATAGGTCGAGACGCTCCTGCTCCGCAGCACGAGCCACCAGCAGGGGAGCCTGACGCTTGAGCTCCTCAAGGTCAGGTTCCTCAACACCGGCATTCAATGCCATCCAATCCGCCATGGAGGCGCCCACCACGCGGGTGAGATAGGCCGCGCTCAGCGCCTGCATCGCTCCAGCCGCAAGCCAGCTGCCGCCATCGAGCTTGGCCAGCCCGAGTAGTGCCTGACCGGTCCACTCCACCACTCCCTGGGCCAACGCGACAACAGCCAGCTGACGGGCGACCGCTTGAAGCACCTCTGCGCTCCAAGGGCAGGCCCAGATCTTCGCCATCTCCTTCACCAGCAGACCGTTGCCGACAACAACGGCCAGCAGATCCACACTGGGGACCGGTGAGGCCGCCACGACGCCGGCCACCACCCACTGACTGCGCTGCAACAGTGCTCGGAACTGCGTTCGACGCAGAGCTTCGAGCTCCGACTGCCATTGACGATGAAGATTGCCCAGCAGACGCTGCCGGGTGAGCTGTCGCACCCGCTCCGACTGGATGAGCTGCTGGCGCACCGGTTGCAGCACCCCACGCAACTGGCTGGGATCACCCGACCAAGCGAGCAGGTGCGCATGCCAGCGTTCGGGCAACTGGCAGCGCAAGGCATCCAGTTGATCGGCCGATTCCGTGCAGCCGGGCGATTCCAGCAAAAGCCAGACCGGACGGTCCAAGGACAGCTGTTCCAGCCAGAGCAGATCCGCAGCACGGAGCGGAAGCGGCAGCACGTGCAGCAACACATCCAGCTCTTCCAAGTCCTCTGCCCAGCACCACGCTGTTGCGGTGACGGGAAGGGGCCTGGCGATGCAGAGATCCAGAGCTTGGACACCAGCCATCGCGCCTTGCAGCTGATCCGTGGCTGGAAGGGTGGTTCCTTGGGTCGCCACCACACCAAGGCTGAGGGGCGCATCGAACTGCTCAATGCGTCGCAGCTCGGTCTCACGCGGCGCGCGTAATGACGTCAGACCCAGGGCCGATTCCAATTCAGCGAACTGATGCAACACCTCTTCGCAGCGATTGACCCATCCCTGCAACGAGACGGGTTTGCGAAAGCTGGGGCGCTTCGGCGGCTTCGCCAACCACCAGATGCCGACACCTGCCGCCAACAAACTCAGGCCACCGCCTGGGAGATGCAAGACGTCGGCCAGCAGCCATTGCCCACCGACGAGGACTCCAGCGGAAAGAGCCAGAGGACCCAACAGCCGAGGAGTCACCAACGCGTCCTTCAACGACAGGGAAGGGATCGTGGGTAACGGAAGCTGCACTGGGTTTCCACTGACGAAGCTTTCTTAGCTCACCTTCAGCACGGCGCACCAGAGAACCGAACGATTTCTCTCTTGACGGCCTGAAAACCGATCCAGAGCGTGAAACGGATCAACAAGCCCCTGAAACCGTGAGGTGATGCGTCACACTTGCGCCTGACACCAGGCCTCAGGCCATGACTGATTCCTACAGCGATTCCCGCCAGCAGCGCGGACAGGGTGATGGCGGCCGCGAGGGCGGACGTGGCAGCCGCGGAGGACGGGGCCAAGGAAACCGCGAAGGCGGTGGGTTCAGAATCAGGCTGAGCGACAACGAAATGCGCTCTGTTCGCGCCCTGCAGGAAGCCTTCAATCTGCGCTCGACCGTGGCCGTGCTGGGATTTGCTGTCAGAACCCTTGGCCAGATGCTCGAGGACGGCACGCTCGATGAGCTGGTGGCTCAGCAGCGCGCCCAGGGAAACCGAGGTGGCGGCCGGCGTGATGACGAACGGGGCGGACGACGGGGAGAGAGCGGACGAGGAGCTCGACCTGATCCCTTCGCTCGCCCTGCCAAGCCCCAGCCAGCAGCAGCCGAGCCGGATCCCGATCCCAGCAGCGAGGCCGAGGCCAACGCTGAGATCGAACCCAGCGCAACCGATGTGCCGGCAACAGACACGGAAGAGACGGCTGTTGAAGCGGATCCCGCCAAGGACGCAGCAACCGAGGCCTGATTGATGGGGCGGCCGCGCGTTCTCTCGGGTGTTCAGCCGACCGGTGCCCTGCATCTGGGCAACTGGCTGGGGGCGATTCGCAATTGGGTGGATCTCCAAAACGACCACGACACCTTCTTCTGTGTTGTGGATCTGCACGCGGTCACGGTTCCCCATGATCCGCAACGCCTGGCTCACGACACCCTGACCACCGCAGCTTTGTATTTGGCCTGCGGACTGGATCCAGAGAAATCCACCGTGTTCGTACAGAGCCAGGTGGCCGCCCACAGCGAACTTTGCTGGCTTCTGAACTGCATCACTCCCTTGAACTGGCTGGAGCGGATGATCCAGTTCAAGGAAAAGGCCCTGAAACAGGGAGACAACGTCTCTGTGGGCCTCCTGGACTACCCGGTGTTGATGGCCGCAGACATCCTTTTGTATGACGCCGACCTCGTTCCGGTGGGCGAAGACCAAAAGCAGCATCTCGAGCTGGCACGCGATATCGCCCAGCAACGGATCAATGCGCGGTTTGGCTCGGAGGAGACCCCGGTCCTGAAAGTGCCCAAACCGATGATCCTCAAGGAAGGGGCCCGGGTGATGAGCCTCACCGACGGTCGCAGCAAGATGAGCAAGAGCGACCCCAACGAGGGCAGTCGCATCACCTTGCTTGACCCCCCAGAGCTGATCACTAAAAAGATCAAGAAAGCCAAGACGGACCCCGAACGCGGCCTGGAATTCGGGAACCCCGATCGGCCGGAAACCGACAACCTGCTCGGTCTGTATGCCCTCCTCAGCGGCAAAGGTCGTGAAGCCGCAGCCCAGGAATGCGCCGACATGGGCTGGGGGCAGTTCAAACCTCTCCTGGCAGAAGCCACCGTGGCAGCTCTGGAACCGATTCAGCAGCGCTACAAGGCCTTCATGGACGACCGATCGCAGCTGGAGGCGGTTCTGCGCAACGGACGTGAACGGGCCAGCGCGGTTGCAGAAGCCAATGTTCAGCGCGTACGGCGGTCCATGGGCTTCCTGAGCCCCAGCTGATCAGTTGTGAAGGAATTAAAAAGTTTCCCTAATCCTTAAAGACGGCTGATAGCTCGACTCGTATCAACGACCACAAACCCGGGGTTGCGCGGCATCAGGCCTGTCTCACGAGTCTTAAAGCGAGATTTGTATGGGTTTTTCTACCCATGCATATTCGCCGCACCCCGTCAAGGGGAGTCGGGACACTCTCGCCAGAGGGTTGGGCTGTTGACGAAGGTGGCGACTCCTTTGGTTCGGAGCGTCCCGTTTGCTTCATCGCGTCACTAAACAGATTTGTCCTCTGACACAGCAAGCTCCTCAACTGCTGGGCATTGGCGCCCTCAGCCTGGGCTTGGTGCTGTCCATGGGCCAGAGCCTGCAGGCAGAACGCTCGAGCGAACGGGAGCAGCATCAACGCACAGTGGCCGAGGCGTTGAGCCCCCACCGATCCACATCCACGTCTGAAGCGCCCTCCAATGGGGCTTACGCGATCACTCCCGAACGTCGCGCATTGCTCAACACCATTCGCTATGCCGAAGGCACCTGGAAAGAAGGAAGGGATCTGGGGTACCGCATCCTTTACGGAGGCGGACAATTTCAAGACCTCTCACGCCATCCGGATCGCGTAGTGGTGAAGCGGTACGCCTCCGCAGCGGCCGGCGCCTATCAATTCCTTCCTGGCACTTGGCAAGACGTTTCACGCAGCCTGGGCCTTCCCAGCTTCGCTCCTGAGCACCAAGACCAGGCAGCGCTGCATCTGGCGAAGAAGCGCGGAGCACTCCAGGAGGTGGATCGATATGGCCTCACAAAAACAGCCATGAACAGCCTGGCCCCCGAGTGGGCTTCCTTCCCAACGCATGCTGGCCTCAGTGCCTATGGCCAACCGGTAAAGACCCATGCCGAATTACTGGCCTTCTACAACGACAACCTGAGCCAACTGCGCCAGGGTGCCTGAGGTTGATCAGATGGGCTGGGGCCACCCCAACGTCAGCCAGCCCCAAAGACGCATCAACCAGTAGATCAGCAACGCGGCAACCACGAGCCCCAGCAGCCGTGCGCGCCTGGGTGTGAGCTCGGGCAACGAATGCCCTCTCACGCCCTGCCGCCAGCCGATCCAGGCCAAACCGGCCAGGCTTGGTGGACCGAACACATGCAGCTCGAGGGCTTCGCCAAGATCGCCGTGCAGCGAGGCCATCACCGAACGGGTCAAAAAGCAGGTAGGACAAGGTATCCCTGTCCATGCTCGCCATGGGCAGCCTGGCAGTGGAAGCGACCAACCCCTGGACCGAAGCCACAACATCGCTATGAGGGCAAGGCTGACCAGCCCCGTTGACCGCGTCGACCGGCCTGAACCTGTCATCGCGATGCCTGCGCGACGCGCGCGGACAGGCTCCAGACCTCCATCACCAATTGGTGCCAGGGGGTCATTGCTTCCATCGACACTGCCATCGCCTCGGGGCTGGCTTGCATCAGGGCGCGCGTGGCCTCGATCGCTCTGAGCCCCTCCTCAACCCTGACCGCCATCCGCTCACGTTCCAGCGGCCCCATCACCGAATCCGGACAGTCCTCTAGAAGCTCCTGCCCCCGGTGAAACCAGTGGTCAAAATCCTTCAGCAGAGAGTCGAGAAGCGACTCCAGCAGTTCGTCGGCGTCGGGATCCCGACCAGGCTTCATTGCATCTGCCAGGCAGCACCCCCATAGGATGGCGAATCACGAGCAGCAGACGGTGAGCAGCGCGGCAGCAACAACTACAGCCCCCTCAACGACGGTGGTGCTGCCTAAAACGAGTGAGAGTGACCAGCTGCTGAAGATCCGACACTCCATGAGCCACGTGATGGCCATGGCCGTGCAGCAGCTCTTCCCGCAAGCCCGCGTGACCATCGGCCCTTGGACCGAGAGCGGTTTCTACTACGACTTCGACAACCCCGACCCCTTCACGGAAGCCGACCTGAAAGCGATCAAGAAGGGGATGATCAAGATCATCAACAAGAAGTTGCCCCTGGAGCGGATCGAAGTGAGCCGCAGCGAGGCCGAGGCAAAAATCAAAGCCCAGAACGAGCCCTACAAACTCGAAATCCTCGAAGGTCTGCAGGAGCCCATCACCCTCTACACCCTGGGCGAACAGTGGTGGGATCTCTGTGCCGGCCCCCACGTGGAGCACACGGGTCAGCTCAACGCCAAGGCCTTTGAGCTGGAAAGCGTGGCTGGTGCCTACTGGCGCGGCGATGAAACCAAGGCCCAGTTGCAGCGCATTTATGGCACTGCTTGGGAAACCCCCGAACAACTGGCCGAGCACAAACGCCGCAAGGACGAGGCTCTGCGCCGGGATCACCGCCGCATCGGCAAAGACCTCGACTTGTTTTCCATCGAGGACGAAGCAGGGGCAGGTCTGGTGTTCTGGCACCCCCGCGGCGCCCGCATGCGCCTGTTGATCGAGGAGTTCTGGCGCCAAGCCCACTTCGAGGGCGGATACGAGCTGCTCTATACCCCCCACGTGGCCGACATCAGCCTCTGGAAAACCTCAGGCCACCTCGACTTCTACGCCGAGAGCATGTTCGGCCCGATGGAGGTGGACGAACGGGAGTACCAGCTCAAGCCAATGAACTGCCCGTTCCACGTGCTTACCTACGCCAGCAAACTGCGCAGCTACCGGGAACTGCCGATCCGCTGGGCGGAGCTTGGAACGGTCTATCGCTATGAACGCCCCGGCGTGATGCACGGCCTGATGCGGGTGCGGGGCTTCACCCAGGACGATGCCCACGTGTTCTGTCTGCCGGAGCAGATCAGCGACGAGATCCTGAAGATCCTCGATCTCACCGAGCGCATCCTCTCCGCCTTCGATTTCAGCAATTACGAGATCAACCTCTCCACCCGCCCCGAGAAGTCGATCGGCGATGACACCGTCTGGGACCTGGCCACCAAGGGATTGATCGAAGCCCTGGACCGCAAGGGTTGGGCCTACAAAATCGATGAGGGCGGCGGTGCGTTCTACGGCCCGAAAATCGACCTCAAGATCGAAGACGCCATCGGCCGGATGTGGCAGTGCTCCACGATCCAGTTGGATTTCAACCTGCCGGAACGGTTCGAACTCGACTACATCGCGGCCGATGGAAGCAAGCAGCGGCCGATCATGATTCACCGCGCCATCTTCGGTTCGCTGGAGCGGTTCTTCGGGATCATGACCGAGAACTACGCAGGCGATTACCCCTTCTGGCTGGCCCCCGAGCAGGTGCGTCTGCTGCCTGTCACCGACGAGGTGCAGTCGTACGCCGAACAGGTGTTGGACCAACTCACCAAAGCTGGCGTTCGCGCCACGATCGATCGCAGCGGAGACCGGCTCGGCAAGTTGATCCGCACCGGCGAACAGATGAAGATCCCCGTGTTGGCGGTCATCGGTGCCAAGGAAGCGGAGCAGAACGCCGTGAGCCTGCGCAGCCGTCGCGATGGAGATCTCGGTGTCACACCCGTCAGCGAGCTCCTGGCTGCAGCAACGACTGCCAACACCAAACGCGCTGCTGGCTTGCAGCTCTCCGCATGAGCCGTTCACCGGTGCAATGCCTCAAAGATCTTGAGCGGCTGCGATCGGCCCCCGACCTCAGTGCTGAGGTTGCGTCCGCGCTTCGTGGGGAACTGGGTGAGGTCCTCGCTGGCACCAGTTGGTGCACCGTCGGCGTGATGGCCCAATCAGCAGAACAGGCGCTTCAGACGCTTCGATCTCTCGAAACAGCGTTGGCATGGTCTCCCTTAGAGGTTGTAGAGGGAACGGATCAGAACGGTCCGGTGTTTCTCAAAGCCAACCAACAGATGGGCACGGTCAGGGTGCGAATCGAGCATGGACTGGGCGAGGGAATTCTGATCACCGGTCATCACAACGATGAGGGCCAGATCAGCAGCACCTGGGGGCCGCTGCCACTGGATTTCTTCGAAGCCTCGACGCAAGCCAAGCCGATATCCACTCTCTGATCAGCGCAGGCAAGCTGCACGACAATGCTTGCCGATTGTGCGGGCCAGGATCAGCCTTGATGGGTGAGGCCTGACCCCCCAACCATGGCAGCCAAGACCTATCTGGCCGGAGATCTTGGAGGCACGAAAACCTTCCTAGCTCTCTACCGAGACGTGGAGGGGCAGCTCGAGCAAGCCCACAGTCATCGCTACGTCTCAGCGGAATGGCGTGATCTGGAGTCGATGCTCTCTCACTTCCTCAAGGAGGCTCCAGAGGATCTCTCCAAGCCCGACACCAGCTGCATTGCAGTGGCAGGGCCCGTGCGTCACGGCTCGGCACAGCTCACCAACCTGTCTTGGACGATGAGTCAGGAGTCGCTGCAGGCCGCCACCGGCCTGCAGCGACTTGAACTAGTGAACGATTTTGCCGTTCTCATCCATGGATTACCGCACTTCAATGAACAACAGCAGGTAGTGCTGCAGGTTGGTCATGGGCGGATGAATCCAGCTCCTGCGGGCGACGACAGCGGTGCCGTTGCGATCCTTGGTGCTGGCACAGGCCTCGGGATGGCCCGGGGCTTACCTGCACCGGGTGGCTGGCTTGCACTGCCCAGCGAAGGCGGCCACCGGGAGTTCGCCCCGAGAACCAGCGATGAATGGGCTCTGGCGCAATGGCTGCGCAAAGACCTGAATCTTGAGCGCCTCTCGATTGAGCGGATCGTGAGTGGCACCGGCCTCGGCCATGTCATGCACTGGCTACTGCAGCAAGATCAGGCGGCTGGTCATCCTTTGACAGATCACGCCCACGCCTGGCGCCACATCCCCGCCGATCAAGCCGGTTACGAAGATCTGCCGGCGCACACCGGCAAGGCGGCTGCGGCGGGTGATCCCATCGCCTCGGCAGCGCTGCGCATCTGGTTGGGTGCCTATGGATCAGCGGCCGGTGATCTGGCACTGCATGAACTCAGCGTCGGCGGGCTTTGGATTGGGGGTGGAACCGCTGAAAAAAACCTGGACGGGCTGCAATCCGAACAGTTCCTGGAACCGCTGAGAGCCAAAGGTCGCTTTCGCCCCTTGATCGAGTCCATGACCATCCGCGCGGTGATTGATCCAGAGGCCGGACTGTTTAGTGCCGCCTGCAGGGCGCGTGATCTTGCGGAGTCGGGTGGGACACTGGCCTGAGAAGAACCGAAGGGGATGTCGCAGCCGCGTATTGGTCAAACCGTGGTTGTGGATGTTCCAGCCACTACAGCCAACATTGGACCAGGCTTCGATTGCCTTGGTGCAGCACTGGATCTCAACAACCGGTTCACGATGCGTCGCATCGAAGGCAACGGTGAACGATTCGAACTGATTATCGAAGGCCAGGAGGGCTCCCATCTCCGCGGTGGCGCAGAAAACCTGGTGTACCGAGCAGCGCAACGGGTATGGAAAGCGGCAGGTGAAGAACCCGTGGCGCTCGAAGCTCGCGTCAGGCTTGCCGTACCTCCCGCACGCGGTCTCGGCAGCAGCGCCACAGCCATCGTGGCCGGACTGGTTGGTGCCAATGCTCTGGTCGGCGAACCCCTGAGTCGGGAAAAGCTGCTGGAACTGGCCATCGACATCGAAGGTCATCCCGACAACGTGGTGCCGTCGCTGCTGGGCGGTCTTTGCATGACGGCCAAAGCCGCTTCACAGCGCTGGCGGGTGGTTCGCTGCGAGTGGATGAACAGCGTCAAGGCCGTCGTGGCGATTCCGGCGATCCGCCTCAGCACCAGTGAAGCCCGGCGTGCCATGCCCAAATCCATTCCTGTGAGCGATGCCGTGGTGAATCTCGGTGCGCTCACACTGCTGCTTCAGGGCCTGCGCACTGGCAATGGAGACCTGATCTCCGATGGCATGCACGACAGACTTCACGAGCCATACCGCTGGCGCTTGATCAAGGGTGGCCAGGCAGTGCGCGAAGCCGCGATGGCCGCAGGCGCATGGGGCTGCGCCATTAGCGGCGCTGGACCCAGCATTCTGGCGTTGTGCTCCGAAGAGAAAGGGGTTGCCATCAGCCAGGCCATGGTGCGGGCATGGGAGTCCGTTGGCGTCGCCAGTCGCGCTCCCCTGCTCAGCCTGCAAACGGCGGGCAGCCACTGGCAGCCAAAGGACAATGGCTGAGCCGAAACCTGAGTAGAAGTACCCAATCGAGTCCCTGGAACTGATAAGTTCGATCACATTTACGGGAGTGTTATGGACGCCAACTTGCCGCTGACGGCTGCGTCCGACTCCGGGTTTCCCTGGCTTTCTCTGATCGTGCTGCTACCGGTCGCAGCGGCTTTGGTCATGCCGCTGTTGCCCGGTGACGATGAGAAGCCCTCGCCGATCCCACGCAACCTCGCCTTTGGCGTTTTGCTCGCGGATCTTGGCTTGATGCTGGGGGTGTTCAGCCAGCACTTTGATCCACTCAGCAGCGAACTTCAGCTGGTGGAACGGGTCAGCTGGCTGCCTGCCATCGGTTTGGAGTGGTCGTTGGGAGCCGATGGGCTGTCCGCCCCTCTCGTTGTTCTCAGTGGACTGGTGACACTGCTCTCCGTGGCCGCCAGCTGGAACATCGAGCGCAAATCAAGGCTGTATTTCGGCCTACTGCTGGTGCAAGCATCAGCCCAGGGTCTGGTGTTCCTCTCTCAGGATTTTCTGCTCTTCTTCCTGGCCTGGGAACTTGAGCTGGTGCCGGTGTATCTGCTCATTGCTATTTGGGGAGGCAAAAACCGCCAGTACGCAGCGACCAAATTCATCCTCTACACCGCCCTGGCTTCTCTACTGATCTTGATCAGTGGCCTGGCATTGGCCCTCTCAGGCGACAGTTTCACCCTGAACCTGACGGAACTGGCCCAGCGGTCACCAGGCGGAACGTTCGGTTTGCTGTGTTACCTGGGCTTCCTCGTGGGCTTTGGCGTGAAGCTGCCGATGTTCCCGCTTCACACCTGGCTGCCCGATGCCCATGGTGAAGCCAATGCGCCCGTGTCGATGTTGCTCGCGGGTGTGCTGTTGAAGATGGGCGGCTACGCTCTGCTCCGCTTCAACGTGCAGATGCTGCCCGAAGCACACATGGTCTTGGCACCGGCTCTGATCATCCTGGGCATCGTGAACATCGTCTACGGCGCCCTGAATGCCTTCGCTCAAGACAACGTCAAGCGCCGAATCGCTTGTAGCTCTGTCAGCCACATGGGCTTCGTGCTTCTGGGGATCGGAGCCGTGGATGCACTCGGTCTTAGCGGCGCCATGCTCCAAATGGTCAGTCACGGTCTGATCGCAGCCGCGATGTTCTTCACCACAGGCGTGTTCTACGAACGCACCAAAACCCTGTCGATCCCCAACATGGGCGGCTTAGCCAAAGCCCTCCCGATCACTTTTGCCTTCTTCCTTGCGAGCTCCCTGGCCTCGCTGGCACTGCCCGGCATGAGTGGCTTCATCAGCGAGATCACCGTGTTCCTTGGTGTCACTAGTCAGGAAAGCTTCACCACCTTCTTCAGGGTGACCACCATCGTTCTCGCGGCGATTGGCCTCGTGCTCACACCGATCTATCTGCTCTCAATGAGCCGTCGCGTGTTTTTCGGTCCCAGGATTCCGGCGCTTGCCTTCGTGAAGGACATGCGCCCCCGTGAATTGGTCATCGGTCTGACCCTTCTCGTCCCCACCCTGGTGATTGGCATCTGGCCCCGGGTGGCCATGGACCTCTATGAAGCCTCAACCGATGCCCTTGCATCGGATCTGGCCAGCCACACGGTTGTGGCTGTGCGTGCCCTTCTTCCCCTCGGCTGAACACCATGAGCACCTCGGAACTGCTGCGGGGCGAAGGCCTACCCCGCTTCGACGCCATCGATGCGGACCAGGTCGACCGAGAGATCCCAACGCTCCTGTCCACACTCAGTGAGGAACTGGAGTCGCTGGAGTCAACCCTCGAACAGCGCCTGAACGACCCGGCGCCGCTGACCTGGGACGCCTTGATGTCGCCTCTGCACACCCTGGGCGAACGGCTGAACTGGAGCTGGGGTGTCGTCAGTCATCTCACCTCCGTGCGCAACACCCCGGAATTGCGCGAAGCCCATGCGCGCCAGCAACCGGAAGTGGTTCGTTTCAGCAACCGCATAGGTCAAAGCCAGATCATTCACAAAGCCCTCAGTCGCCTGCTCTCGGATCCCGCCCAACCGCTGGATGCCACACAGAAGCGCATCCTGGATGCGGAACTGCTCTCCATGCAGCATCGAGGCGTTGGTCTTGAGGGTGAGGAGCAAGCAGCCTTCAACCGCACCAGCGAGCGGCTGGCCGCTCTCTCCACCAACTTCAGCAATCACGTGCTGGATGCAACGCAGCAGTGGAACCTGGTGATTCACGAGCGCGATCAGCTGCGTGGCGTCCCCGAGCGCGCCCTCGACATCCTGGCGGCAGCCGCGGCTGAAGCCGGCGACACCGCGGCCGATGGATCCGCCTCCTCCGCGGCACATGGCCCCTGGCGCCTGGGTCTGGACATGCCCCGATACTTGCCGGTAATGACCCACGCGCAGGACCGGGCACTTCGCGAAACGCTCTACAAAGCCCACGTGAGTCGAGCCAGCAGCGGCGATCTCGACAACGCTCCCCTCATCGAGGAGATCCTGCAACTGCGACGCGAGCAGGCTGTGCGTCTTGGTTACAGCAACTGGGCTGAACTGAGCTTGGCCTCGAAGATGGCTGACGACGTTCCAGCCGTGGAAACACTGCTGGAGGAGCTGCGCAGCTCAGCGATGCCAGTCGCTCAGAAAGAACTCACCGAGTTGCGAGCCTGTGCTGCCAACCGAGGCGCTGCCGAAGCGGACGACCTCGCTCCTTGGGATGTCAGCCACTGGGCCGAACAGCTGCGGCGGGAGCGCTTCGACCTCGATCAGGAGGCCCTCCGGCCCTGGTTTCCGCTTCCCCGCGTGCTCGACGGTCTGTTTGGACTGTGCGAACGCCTGTTCGGGATTCGCATCGAGGCCGCCGATGGTGAAGCCCCCGTCTGGCATGAAGACGTGCGCTTTTTCCGGGTGTTGGATCGGGACAATGCGCCCCTCGCCGCGTTTTACCTCGACCCCTTCAGCCGTCCCGCCAGCAAACGTGGCGGGGCCTGGATGAATGAATGCCTCAGTCGCAGCCGTGACCGCAACGGCGCGCCCGTCCTTCCGGTCGCTTACCTGATTTGCAATCAGACGCCCCCAGCGGGCGACACCCCCAGCCTGATGAGCTTCGAAGAAGTGGAAACCCTCTTCCATGAATTCGGTCATGGGCTCCAACACATGCTCACCACCGTCGACCATCCCCAGGCCGCAGGCATCAACAACGTCGAATGGGATGCGGTGGAGCTTCCCAGCCAGTTCATGGAGAACTGGTGCCTTGACCGCAGCACCCTCATGGGCATGGCGCGCCACTGGCAGACCGATGAACCACTCCCCGAAGCGGATTACCGCAAACTCTGCAGTAGCCGCACTTTCATGCAAGGGAATGGCACCCTGCGGCAAGTGCACTTCGCCCTGACTGACCTGCGACTTCACAGTCAGTGGAGTCCCGATCTTGGCTTGAGCCCAGATGGCTTCCGTCGTCAGATCGCCGACTCCACCACAGTGCTGGCTCCGGTTGCTGAGGATCATTTCCTCTGCGCCTTTGGCCACATCTTTGCCGGGGGATATGCCGCTGGCTATTACTCCTACAAGTGGGCGGAAGTGCTCAGCGCCGATGCTTTCGCCGCCTTCGAAGAGGTGGGTCTTGAACAAGACGATGCAATCGCCGCCACAGGCGAACGGTTCCGCAACACGATCCTCAGCCTGGGCGGCAGTCTCAAACCCGCCGAGGTGTACCGCCAATTCCGCGGACGCGACGCCACCAGTGAAGCCCTCATTCGTCACACCGGCCTGGCTCAAGCCACGGCCTGATCAGTCCGAGGCCTGAGCCATGGCAGATGACCCGCTCAGGCTCAGCCCCGAATGGGGCCATCGCGTCGAGGACGGAACAGATCTTGCACCTCTACTGGCCTTCGACCAGGCGCTTGAGCTAAGCAGCTTGCGCCGCGGCATCAATCGTGATGCCTTCCTCAAGGACCTTCTCAGCGATCTCCACCATCAACAGTTGATCCCCTTGCTGCTAATGCTTCCGCGTCGTTGGAAGCTGCGGCAGGCCAACTTGCCAGACCATTTGCGCACGATCGGCGGGCTGCTGGAAACAGGCCTGATCAGTCCCTTGCTTCTCGCCACGCTGGCGGATGACCTGCAACATCTGCTGCCCAAATCACCAAAGCGCCAACAACGTCGCGCCATCGATCGATGGAGTGAGCGACAGGTGGCACTCAACGACCACCGCACCGTGCCGCTGCCCGAAAGCCTGGACGAGCTCGAAACAATCGTGGCAACGGATCTCGCGGGACCGGTGGAGACATCAAAACCCAGCGGCACTCTCACCAAGATCAGTGCCCTCGGGAACACGCTCTGCTGGCGCAACGAAGGGCTTTCCTCGCTCCAATCCGAGCGTGCGAGGCAGCGCAACCGGGTGATGGCCCAGGTGCTGAACGCTCTTGGCAGCAACCGACTGCCATCGATGCCCGGCGGATCCACACCCTTTCAGTTTTGCGGGATAAGCAGTGGACGCGCCCTGCTCCAACAACTTCGAGCCCGTGGATGGCAGTGCCGCGGCCGAATCCGAGCCAGCGTGGCCAGCTTCGGGCTCGGTGCCAGCACGCACAACAGTGATCATTGGCAGCAGGTTCCTTTGGCCGTGCCCTATCGGACCGGACTTCTTGATGCGGATGGGGAGGAGATCAGAGCACTTCTCCCCCACTGCTCTCTGGAAATGGAGCTAAAGCCTCCGAGCCCGGAGGCTGACACCGTGCTGTTGCAGTACTACCAGGGGACTGAGGGACTCAATGGCTGGGCCGCGCTGAATGATCAACATCGCCCTTGGCAGAACGATCGGAACAACGGCACCGTGGCCTATCCAACGGGTGAACTGCACGACCAATCACTAGAAGAGGCCCTCGATCTCTGCGAACTCATGGGAGCCGTGCACAACAGCGAAGCTCAGTTGAGTGATCTTCATGGGGGGGGCTACGGAGCACTGGGCTTCTGCATTGACTCCACCGCTTTGGTGGAACTGGCCATCACCGGAACCACCAGCTTGTTTCCTCTCACCCTCGGCGACCTCTGGCGGCAGCGACTGCTGCACCAGCTCCAGCAGCTGCTTGATGCAGGCCTTCAGGCACCAGAGCATTGCGTGGGTCGCTACCGCAACAGCCTCGAGCAGCTGCCCCAAGATCTCTTCCACTCCAACGCCTCACGCTCCGATGCACAGCGCAGGCTGCGGCTCAGCCAGCCCCGCCACAGTCCATTCGCACTCGTGCGAGCCCTCAATGGGGAGACGTCGAGGATGACGTGAGGTCTGATCGCTCCAGTTCCCGGCAGATGGCTTTCACCACTTCACCGCGGTAAGCCACCGAAAAGGGTCCTGAGGCCCCGTTGTGACTCATCCCCTCAATCGGATAGCGATGCAAAGGATTCTTCCGCTGCCAACGATTCCAGTTGGAAAGTAGAAGCAGCGACAGGCGGCCGGGGTATGCGATCCGACCCAGCGCCGCCACGGGATCCCGACTACCCACCACCATGGCCACATCCCGGATTGTTTCCAGAGCGCCGTTTCCACTGAACACTCCACAAACGGTGATCACTTGCACGGGCACGCGGCAAAGCTGCTGAAGAATCTCCGCCGTACCGATGGCCATCTCACCACCCCCGCTGTACCCCACGAGAACGATGCGAGCGGCGCTGCTGGGCTGAAATCCCACCGATTCCAGACGGCGCGCGATCTTCAACGCGAGCTCGTAATTCATCACGGGACCGTAACGACGATCCGACGAGATGCCGACCTTGATCACATTGTTGGCCTGAACACAGAAAGCGCAGATGAAGCGGATCAAACCATTGGGATGCTGTTCCTGAAAAGCAAAGAGACGCTGCCAGAACCAACCCCCAAGGGTTGTCGAGCGCAGTCCTGCATTGGTGATGGTGTAGGCCTCAATGCCTTTCACCAGAAGCGTGTCGGCGGGGATGGCGTCATCCAGACATCCCAGAAATTCGCTCACGCGCGGAGGATGACTTTCTTCACTCTGATGAATGCCATCGAGATACACCAGGTAATGACGATGGCCACCTTGCGCCCCATCTTCTGCGGCAAACAAGCGACTGGGATCGGGAAGACCATGCATCCAGCCTTCCCAAAACACGAAATCCACCATCACCGAATACACACCAACAAGGGCGGTCACGATCACCACAACCGAACCGAACCAGGTCAGCAGTTCAAGCAGTGATTCCGGTGCCAGCAGGGAGGACGCATCCCGACGTACGGCCGTCAACCCGAGCAAGCCGAGCATCGCCACACACACCAACGCCACCACCAGCCAGCGACGACCATGACGGAGGCGCCTCCGCTGGTGCTGCACTGCAGACGACTGAACCGTCGCGGACGACGTGGAGGACGAAGCAGTCATGGCTGGGTCAGGTCTGCCACTTCGCGGGCGAGCATGTCGTAGCTGGTGCGCCAGCGCTGAGCAAACAACAGCCCGACCAACAGCAAGGCGACCACAAAGCCAGGAGTGGCCACCACCAAACCGGTCAGAAGTGGAATGCCGTAAACGGCCTGCAGCAACACCAGCACATTGAGGTGTATCCAGACCAGCAGGCTGACCGCAATCAGATCACTCACGTAAGGAGCCGCCGCCAGGACATAAAACAGCCCAGGCCAGAGGGCTGCCCCCATACGGTTGGCAAAGGTGATCGGCTGAAGGGGGACGCCCTCCAGCAGCATCAGCATCAGGCTGTGGCAAAGAATTCCCAACAGAAACGCCAGGCTCAGCACCAGTCCGTCCACCGCCATATGCAGCAAGATCTGAGTTGGCGTGAGCCGATTGGCAAGCAACGAGAAGAGATGCGACGCCGACATCGACAGGCCCACGCCAATCAACAGACCGACGCCGGTATCCATGGCCAGCAGAAGCTGACCCATGGATTCCAGCGATGCCACCAGCTGCTCAGCCATCGGCTTCAGGCCTGACGGAGATGGGGACGATTCACGATCCAGATCACCATGATCGACAGCACGGCGCAGTAAAAACACCACACGGAATTGAAGGCGATGCTGTAGGTAAGCCAGGTGAGAAAAATCGACACAAAGATAAGGACGCCGAACAACTTGACCGCGCGGTCACTCAATGCAACCAGTGGCAGCACAATGAACCCCCAGTACGCGAGTTGCCCGACGGGTTCGGTGTTCACAAAGTTGTGCCAAGCGGTATCCACTTGATAATGAATGCGACCGGATTCGATGGCGGGTTGCACAAGATCGGCCTGAAACAGCACGGGGATGTAAAACCCGATCCCTAGCGCCGTGGCCACAATCGCCACCCATTTGAGCCGCCGTTGCAGTCCTTTGGAGTCGGTACTTCGACTGATCGACCAGGCACTCCATGGAATCCAGATCATCCAGAAGCAATAGGCGAAGAACAAAAAGCCCTTCGCAGCAATGGTTCCAAGAGGCTCCAATCCGCCGTTATCAATGGCCGTCCACTCCAATCCTTCGACAAACTGCTGCACACCAAAAAAAAAGGGCACCAAGGCCAATGGTTTGTAATCCGGCCGCTCATGGCGACTGGCCAGATGGTTTGAATACAACCCGAGAGGCATCAGCACAGCTGATGCTGTGAAACTTGCCGAGGCCGAAAAACACATACGCGGCTCTGGATGGAACCCCCAGATTGTGACCATTGGAACACAATCTGTCACCGCCGAAGCAACCAATCAGTCACGCAGAAGTGCTTGCTCTAAACGATCAAGCGCACGCGAATCACTGACCAGCTGTTGGTGCGTCAGCACAGAAATACTGTGCACGGCCCCCACCGGCAGATGAGCTTGCCAGCCCGGCACCACCATGAGGTCCCAGCGACAGAAATAGCTGAGACAGTCGACCTGGCGGAGCGAGGCGACATCGTCATTCAGCCGCCGCAGCAAGGGACTGCCCCGCTTCATGTCAGCCAGCCCGGCAAACAGCCAGGGAGGGATCCATTGCGCTGTGACTGTGCCGCGCTGCGGACTACCGACGCTGATGAAGCGATGGGTGCGATGGGCACCACCCAGCTGCTGAAGCCAAATTCTGGAGATGACACCACCCATTGAAAAGCCCAACAGGTCAATGGTCTGCTCCTCGCCGAATTGACGACGAATGTGCCCATCAAGCTGTTCCGCCAGGTTGCACAAGGGCACCGCGCCAAGGCGATGGGGCAGGTGCGGCACCAACAATGGAATGTGATGGGCTTCGAGCTGCCGCTCCAAACGGCGGAACAGCCGCGGGGTATCCCACAGCCCATGCACAAGAACCAACGGACGCCTAGTGGCTGACGGCACCGAGGAGGTCATCTCAAGACGGTTGACGGCGCCAGCGTTCGAGGCTCACCGTACCGGCGAATCCAGGGATGGGGGGATGGCACTTGCAGAGACGCAACTGGATCGGAATGGAGCCATAAAGCTGTTCGAGCACCTCGAACATGCGTTCACTGAAATGTTCAATCGTCTGGCATCGAATCTCAGAGGCCAGGGTCTGAAGGGCCTGCACTGCCCGGCTGTAATCGGCAGTGGCCTCCAGCGAATCGGCCAACGCCGCCTGGCTCACATCCAGATGCAGAGCCAGATCAACGCGAAACCATTGACCATCGCGACGCTCATGATCGAGCACGCCGACATGGGCCCAGAGACGCAGATCATCGACCCGAATCACATCCAACGGTTGCAGGGTCATGCCGGCAGATCCCGATGTATGAACTGTCGATCACCGGAGGCATAGTCGGCGGCGATATGCCCATCACCACGCAGGCGATAGCGATAGGTCACCAGACCCTCGAGTCCCACCGGACCACGGGGAGGCAACGTTTGGGTGCTGATGCCCACCTCTGCGCCGAATCCATAACGGAAACCATCGGCGAAACGAGTCGAACAATTGTGGTAAACACCAGCGCTATCAACGGCCCGCAGGAATCGTTCCGCTGTGGCGCGATTGCGAGTGGCGATCGCTTCGGTGTGACGAGAGCCATAACGGCGAATGTGCTCCAGCGCCGTCTCGAGATCGTCCACGATTCGCACCGACAGGGTCAGATCGAGATACTCCGTGCTCCAGTCCGCATCGGTCGCCACGTCCTCGATGCCGAGACTGCAGGCCGCAGGGTCGCCGAGCAGGCGCACACCCTTGGCCTGGAAAACGGGAATGGCCTTGTCCAGAAACGAAGCAGCGATGGCGTTGTGCACCAGCAATGTCTCGATCGCATTGCAAGCAGCGGGATACTGCGTCTTGCTGTCGATTGCAATCGTCACCGCCTGATCGGGATCCGCCTCGGCATCGACGTAGAGGTGACAGACCCCATCCGCATGGCCCAACACGGGGATGCGGGTGTTGTCCTGAATGAAGCGCACCAACTCATTGCTGCCGCGGGGAATGATCAAATCCACCAACCCATCGAGCCGCAGTAGCGCCAGGCTGTCTTCTCGGGTGGTGAGCAGCGCGAGTGCATCGGGCGACACGGTGGTTGCCTTGAGCCCGTCCTGAAGGGCGATCATTACTGCCTTGTTCGTGGACTCGGCTTCCCGACCACCTTTGAGAATCGCGCCGTTGCCAGATCGGATCGCCAATGAAGCGATCTGGATCACAGCATCAGGGCGTGCCTCGAAGATCACACCCACAACCCCGAGAGCCACACTCACACGCTCGAGCACCAGCCCTTCATCCAGCTCACGATGCAACTGACGCTGGCCAAGGGGGTCCGGCAACTCCGCCAGCTGACGCACACCGGCGATCGCCCCATCCAGCTTGGCGCCATCGAGTTTCAGACGCGCCAGTAAGGCCGGCGCCAAGCCGTTCTGCTCCGCTCTCTGACGATCCTCAAGATTGGCCGCAACGATTGCCTCTGCATGGGATTGGAGGGACTGAGCCATGGCCAGCAAAGCGTCACGGCGCTGCTGATCACTGGTCTGGCCTAGGTCAGTCGCGGCCCGGCGCAATCCAACCGCTAACGACAGAAGCTCCGGGGAGGGTTCTGGAACGGCCTGCACGGGCATGGATCAGCGACGACGCACCATCATCCCGCTTGGGGTGGCGCAGATGAAAGCAAGCGCTGAACCGCCAGGCGAGCCGCACCCAGACGTCCAGCTCCATTGCCTAAGGCACACGCCTTGATCTGAAGCCCCTCACGACTGATGGCTTGAACCCGGGACGTCACCTCACGCTGCACGGCAGGCAGGAAATGAGCACTCGCCCCGGCAAGGCCACCGCCCAGCAGCACTAACTGGGGGGTGAACACGTACACCAAGGAACTGATCCCAGTCCCGAGCAGCTCCCCGTAGCGATCCCAGATCGCCAGGGCCTCTTGATCCCCACCGGATGCAGCCGCGGCCAGTGCGGCGGGGTCGTCGGCGCCAAGACGTTGCAGACCCGTGATGCTGGCGTATTGCTCCAGAGAGCCGCGATTCCCGCTGTTGCACGCGGGTCCTTCTGGGAACAGCGTGATCAAACCAGGCTCGGCCGCAGCACCGTGATGGCCTGTGAACAAGGCGCCGGAGAGCATCACTCCACCTCCGACACCAGTGCCGAGGGTCAGCAGCACCACGTCATCAAAGCCGCTGGCAGCTCCTTTCCAGGCTTCACCCACGAGCGCACAGTTGCCGTCATTGGCGAGGGTGACGCGGCGGTTGAGGCGGGGTTCCAACCAAGCCGCTAAGGGCACCTCCTCCCAGCCGGGCAGGTTGATGCACACACGGGCGATGCGGGCCTCGGCATCCATCGGTCCCGGCAAGCCGATCCCCACCGCCGACGCGCGGCCATCGGGATCGAGAACTCCAATGGCCTCAACGATCGCCATGCAGACTGCCCCCGGAGTGGCCGGTTGCGGGGTCGGGAGTTGATGTTCCGCCAGCAGGTCGCCGCCCAGACTGAACAGTCCGAGCTTGATGGCCGTCCCGCCCAGATCAACCCCAAGCACACAAGGGTCTGGCATGACTCAGAACCGGAAGAACAACTGAAGTTGGCTTTGCCAGGTGCCCTGGGTATCCACGGACCCGGATGCACTGAGATTGGAATTGATCTGGTACGTCAGGGTGCCCTGAGGAGGAATGTCATTGCGATTGGGGGCCGCCAGAACCGAGAAATCAAAGCGGTCCGTTACAGCAACGCCGATATCGGTAACCAGCGCCAGCTGTGGAGGCACCTGACCCGAGATGCGCTCGGATTCACTTTGAACCACTGGCGTCACGTAGGTGGGATAAAGAGCGAATTGCAGCCGCTGGCTGAAGGCATCCGTGAGTGTGCCCAACACCGGCGACAGCAGCGATTGGCCAAGAACGGCTGCAATCGCCGTCCCAGCACCGGCACCCGACAATCCAGCCAGAGAGTTACCACCAATCAGGGCCATCAATTGGGGCTGAGAGAGAGCCGGTGTGCTGCGCAGCTGAATGTTCTGCGCTAAGCGATCGGCAGGTCCAGTCGCTAACAGCAGCACCTTGATCAGCCGCAGTTGTCCGCCCGCGCCCAGATTTCCCAGCCCGTTGGAATCAAACACTGTGGTGGAGAAGGCATCGTTCTCCACCGGAAGCGTGACGTTGTCTGACACCCGCGTGGTCATGGCGACATCCACGTAAGGGATTAAGCCCATGGATGGCGTAAACACCGCCACGTTGGAGGCCCGAGGATCGAGGGTGAAGGTGGTCGTGAACATCGACACCCGTCCGGACAAAAGCTGCACCACCCCGCGCAATTCCAGGTTGGGATCGAAAGCCCCGTTCACCGTCAGCAGACCTCGGGTCTTGAACGTGGCAAAGAAGGGGACTTCCACCCGCAACTTGGGACCGAAGGACACGCGCAGATCGCGGAATCCAATGAAAGGAAGCTTGGGCATCGCGGCCTTGATCGAACGGCTGGTGTCCGCTTCGACTTCAGCGCCCTGCAAGACCAAAGGCTCATTGAAATTCCATTGCTCTTCCAGCAACGCTTCCACGGTGGTGGCCGTTGCCTCACCTCCAGCCTCGGCGGTCTTTGCTGGCGGTTGATCCTGATCCGATGCGGAGGGATCACGGGTCACCTTGGTGCGACGCGGCTTGATCGCACCGTTGCTGATGTCCAACTGGCCCCCTATCTGGGGGTTCACCAGAGCACCCGTCACGATCAGGTCAGCACCGACTTCCACATCAGCCACCGGCACCTTGATTCTGGCCTTGTCCAGCTGGAGGCGTAACGGCTCTGGCTCCAACGCTGGTTTCAACAGCGACAGTGCACCACTGCCAATGAGCTGACCGCCTGACGCGAACCAACCGGTGAGCGACTGCACCTCAAGGCGGTCGAAATCAAACAGGATGGAGCCATTGACCTTGGAGATGGTCTGCCCCTGGGCCTCAAAAGCGCCGTCCTTGATCACCACATAACCATTGGCCTCGGGCGATCCGAGCGTGCCGCCCAGCAACAGGCGCAGATCCACTTCCCCTTCGTTCCAGGTGACCACATCGTTGGTCAGACCTGTCAGGAAGCGCAGCCCATCACCCAAGCTGACAATCCGCAGATCAAGGGGCTGATCCGCGATCAACGGAATGCGACCAGTCACCGTCACCGGCTCGGACGATGACTGGGATGTAAGAGACAGATCCAGCGTGAGGGCCTGATCTTTCAGCAGCACCTGGCTGCTTTGGAATTCAATCGGGTAGGCCCCAACCTTGGCGTCCTCGAGCACAAGCTCACTGGTGATCTCCGAATTGGCACCGTTGAGCCGGTAGGCGCCACGCAGGCCGAGAGCACCCTGAAGCGCCGCGGGCATTGGTGCGACCAGCCCCATTAGTGCAAAGGGCAAATGCGCCAGCGAAAACCGGCCCTCGCCACCCACCAGAGGGCCTTCAAGACGGGCCGTGAACGGCTTGACCTGCAAGGCATAGTCCGCGTCGTCTCCCTCGATCCAGAGATGCCCCCGAGCCTTGAGATCAAGGTTGAGATCTGCAATCTCAGGACCCTGGAGATCAATGACCGCGTCCAACTGACCCCTGAGATCCTCGAGATGGAAGGGCTCGATGTCGCGATAGTCGGTCTTGGCCTTGAGCAGTGCTTCACGCGCATCTCGCAGGGCACGCAGCTGACCATCCAGCGTGCCGCCGAAAGTGTTCACGAGAAGCGTCCCTAGATCCGCCGCAGTGCCTTTCACGAGAGGCAGATCTTGATTGAGCTGCAGCAAGCTGAGCGCACTATTGCTAAGCCAGCGGGCACTAACACCCCGAGCAACGGTCTGCGCCTGAACAGCTCCGCCAATGCGGCCTTCACCCTCCAGCGTGATCTGTCCCGTATCGGGAGGCAGCAGTTCACCGGTCAGGCTGTAGCGACGATTGATGTAGCGACCGCTCAGGAGGATCTGCTGCAGTTGCACACCCATCAGGCCTGGACGACTGAGCGTGAGATCTGCCTCCATTGCCAGGGGCTGCAATCCCAGCGAGCCCTGGCCACTCAGCAAGCCATAAACGCCTTCCCAACGCTGCCTGGGCGGCAACGCCAGCTCCAAACCATCCACAGCGAAGTTGGTCGCTGTCCAGCGGTAGTCCGCCGGTGTGCCTTGCAAGCGCAGCTCACCGTTGCGGCGGCGAAGCCGCACGTCAGCGGGAAGCCAGTCAGAACCGAACTGAGCGTCCAACCCTCCTGGAATGACAGAACCGACTGAGGCCATGGACAACACGCCACCGCCACCGGATTGGCCCTCAAACCGACCGCTCCAGTCCTCCATCAAGCGCAGTGCACCGGCGCGTGGATGAACCACAGCGATCTGCAGATCCGGGCGCAAGGCATCGAGGGGACCACTGATCTCTCCGGAAGCACTGAACGTGCCATCCATCACGGTCCCCAGCAGAGGACCAATCCGCTCCAGTGGGTAGGCCTCCAGCTGCAGAGACGCTTTCAAATCTCCGGTCTTGATTCCACCGTTGGCCAAAACCAGGGGAAGCTGTGCCTCGGCATTCAGTTCGGGGCTGCGCCATTGCTCCAGACGCAGCAGACCGGATTGAGCCGTCCATCCACTCTTGAGCGACCAGTCCTGAAGCAGTGGATTACTGGTCTGCCGCAGGCTGAGTGCCACTTCGGGTTGGACGCTTTGACCTTGCAGGGTCAAGGCACCGGACACAGGAGCCGTTGTTCCTAGGAGCTTGGGCACCAGAGGCAGGCGTTTCCAGGCTGGACCCGCCAACTGAAGCTGCTGGGTGCTGACGTTTAGCCGAGGATGCAACGCACCCTTGGCCTCCACCACGAGTCCGGGAGCCCTGAGGTCAAATTGATCGAGCGTGGCCGTCCATCGCGGCCCCTCACGCCAGTCGGCCTGGAGCTCAGCACCGAGCTGCAACGGGCCATCCAGCGGGATCGATGACGGCAAAGCCCAGCGGCCATCTACGCGAACACGGGGCTGATGCCAAGCGCCGTTGAGCTGAAAGGCCAAGCGGCGATCTTGATTGGGCTCCTCCAATGCCCCCTTCAGATCAAAGGAGCGGTTGAGACGCACGCTGCCACCAAAACGGGCTTGGTAGGGCCCGTAGACCCAACGGCTTGTGGGCACTGAGAGCTGATCACCAAGGCAACTGAGGCGCAGTTGCGGGGACTGGAGGGCATGGTCCAGGGGTTCACCGCTGAACGTCACATCCACCAGCGAGAGTCCGCCTTCGCAGTGGGCGCGGCCATCGCGCCAGGCGACGCGCACCTGGCCACCAAGCTGTCCCTTGAACTGCGCTGGGAAATTGTCAGGCAGCAGGCTTTGATAGAGGCCAAGCTGCAGACGTTCCACCCGCGTGCTGAGTTCCACTTCGGGTTGATCCCAGCGCCCCTCTCCCCGAACCATCACCCTGCCTCGATCGGGAAGCATGAGCTGAAAAGACCCCTTTGCACGACTCTCATCCAGCTGGATGCCACTCCAGCCAGCCGCGGAGACCGTTAAGTCGCCTGGTGCAAGTCGAATCCTGGCCGGATCAACCAAGCGCACTTGCAGATCAAGACGCGGTGGGGATCCTCCCTGCGGCAGGGGACCAGGGACCCAATAAGCCCCTTGAGCATTGCGCTGCAATTCCAGCTGAACGCCCTGAACCCTGACGGGGAGGACCGGACGCAGCCGCAACAGGCTCTTCAGCGGGTTGAAGCCGATGCTCAGGCGCTCGATGGCTGCGGTGGATTGATCGGCAGATCCCGCTTCCACTGCAATGGGACCGAAACTGATGCCCTGTAGACCCAGTCCCCGATAGCGACCGAGGCTGACCGGGTGGCCAAGCGGTTCGGACACCCGCGTTTCGAGAAGGGGGCGAAGACGTTGGAATTGCGTGGCGATCACCCGATCGGCCACGAGCCAGAGCGTCCCACCTCCAATCAGGCTTCCTCCCAGAAGGGAAAGAAGAAGCTTCTGTCTCTGCGTGACGATTCCGCCTCGACGCATCGCTGCCCGTCAACAAGCCCGAGGTCGACGCAATATAAAGACCACACTCAAAGCACACCAGCCCATGCCGCTCGAGGACCTACTCGAAACCGCCACAAGCTGGCTCGTCAAAGGCGGTGCCGTGTCTTTGGTGATCACGCTGGTGGCTTTCATCGCCAAATGGGGACTGCGTTTCCGCCTGGTGGGGGTCACCAGCTTCACGTTCGTTCTGGCGATCAGCTGCTGGGCCTTCGGCCTCAGTTACACACCCACCGTCAGGATCGAGGGCGCCCTCCGGGCTCCAGTGGTTTTCGACAACGGCGATGATCTGATCGTGGCTCAGGCCAGCGCGGACTTTCCACGTGAAGCGATTGAGCCAACGCTTCAGCAACTTGCCCAGAACGTGCGTCCCGGAGGTCGTGGCAGCGCCGAAGTGACCGTTCGCCTGCGGCAGCTGCAGCCCGCTGGTGACGGAGCGTCGAAGCCAGTCGTTCTCGGCGAGACCACACGAAGCTTCTCCGCCGGATGAAACCGGATGAACAGCTGCATGACCTGCCGCAAAACCTCCGCTATGAGCGCGATGCTCTCCAAGCAGCAGGTCTGACCACTTGGGGACAGGTCCGCGAGCTGGATGAGGTTCGGATCAGCCGTCTCGCCGCCTCGGGGCGAGCGACAGCCCGCAACCTCAAGCGTGTGAAAGGCATGGCCGATTTGGTCTGTGCCCTCGACCTAGCCCCCGCCGACGCCGCTCTGTTGATGCATGCCGGGCTGGCCACAGTGGCAGCCATCGCAGGGTCCAGCCCTCAGGACGTGGTCAACCGCACGGGACGGCTGGAGCGGCAGCTGCGGAGCGGCCGGCCTCCGGTGGTCGACCTGGCTGTCGCGCGGCGCTGGATCCGTCTTGCGCAAGACAGGCAAAACACGAACTGACCGCCAACCACGGCCAAGGCCGTCTCATCAGTTTCAAATGAGGATAGTTTCGGACGGAGGTTCCCGATGCGCTCCCTCCACAACCTGTGGCTAGCGGCCCTGACAGCGGTTGCATCCCTGCTCACCCTCAGCACGCCGACGCAAGCACAGTCGTCTTTGCTGGAAAGCGTCAAGCGCAACCCCAGCGAGGCACGAGCGCTGTGCCAGCAGTTCATGTCGTTCAATGCGCGAGGCGAGTCCGCCCTTTCTCCTGAATCGATCGCCTTGGTGGCCGGTCAGCGCAACCTCAGCAACACCGATGCTGAAATTGTGGTGACTTACGCCATCGGCATCAATTGTCCGGATGTTCGCTGACGCGAATCTGACGACCCAAGACGGCACGACCCTCGTGTCCAGGCTTTGGCGCCCTCAGGGTGATGGCCCTTGGCCAACCCTGCTGATGCGTCAGCCCTATGGCCGGGCCATCGCCTCCACCGTCACCCTTCCCCATCCCCAGTGGTGGTGCCGGCATGGGTTTCTGGTGGTCGTTCAGGACGTGCGCGGCCAAGGCGATTCGCAGGGATCCTTCGTTGGCTTCTCGCAGGAAGCGAGTGACACCGCCGACACGCTCACCTGGTTGCGTGCACTGCCGGAGGTCAACGGTCGAATTGGCCTCTATGGCTTTTCCTATCAAGGTCTCACCCAGTTGCTGGCACCGGAGGACTGTCCACCACCGGACTGCATGGCACCGGCGATGTGTGGCCTGGATGAACGCAACCACTGGAGCTGCGAGGGGGAGGCGCACTGGTGGCATCTGGGGTTGGGATGGGGGCTGCAACTGGCGGCCCTGCAGGCGCATCGCCGTGGCGACCAGGCGCACTGGGAGGAGATCCGCCGCAGCCTGGAGGACGGCAGCTACCTGCGGGACGGCCTGCGCCTTTTGGAACAGCACGACCCGCATGGCATGGCCGTGCGCTGGTTGCATCAGTCAGCGCACGATGCGTCGGCTTGGATCCAGCATTCCGTGCCTGAGCGCTGGTTGCAGACACCCATGCTGCTGCTCGGCGGCTGGTGGGATCCGCATTTGCGCGGCTTGCTGGATCTGGCGGAACGGTCCCGCGCCGTGGGCGGCCAACCGGATCTGCACATCGGTCCAGCCACTCATCTCCAGTGGTGGCCGCAAAGCAGCAGCCTTCTGTTGAGCTTTTTCCAGCATCACTTGCAGGATCACCCCTCAACGACTGCCGGTGAGGGCAGCGCCGCCACCGGTGTGCACCTCTGGGACCAGACCAGCGCCTGCTGGCAGTCCTTCCACACCACCAATCCAGCCGACCAGCCCAATGCGGGTAATCCTCGCTGGACCTTCCGAAGCGCAGGCCTGGCCTGCCATGACCCCAGCGAGGGATCGTTGATCAGCAATGGAGCCAACGGCAGTGGCAAGGTCGTGATCGTCCATGACCCCTGGCGGCCCGTCCCGGCGATCGGTGGCCACCTGAGTCCGACCGCAGGCCCTGTCGATCGGGCATCTGTTGATCAGCGAAGCGATGTGGCGCTATTCACCAGTGCTCCGCTCGGTCAAAGCCTCCAACTGAGCGGCAGGCCGATGTTGCAGCTGGTCGGCTTTGCCGATCAACCCGGCTTTGATCTGTGCGTGGCCCTTTCACGATTGCCCGCTGGCTCCGAGTCTGTTCAGCAGCTGAGCACAGGTGTTTTACGAATCATCGGTCAGAACGCCCTCCATCCCCGGACCCTGACGCTGGAATTGCAGGCGCTGCATGCCAGCTTGAACCCTGGTGACCGCCTGCGTCTATCCATTGCAGGGGCCGCCTGGCCGGCGATTGCCGTGAATCCCGGTCATCCACACGCTCCTTGCGGCGCACCCACTGCCGACTGCCGCGTGATCAGCATCGAGTTGCAGCTGGACACAGCGCACTTGCAGATGCTGCCGCTGCTGTTGCCCCAGACCGGTCGGACTCCGGCAGACTAGCGGCGCTTACTTTGTCGATTGCCGTGAAGCTCACCCCCTGTCTTCTGGCCGCAGCCCTGGCCACCTGCACGGTGGAGCTCATCCCCGCGGCGAGTGTCAAAGCCGATCTTCACGTCGCCCAGGCCGAGAGCTCAACACGCACCACCCTGACAGCGGCACAGGCCAATGCGTCAGCCAGTGCGCTGCTGAGAGCGATTCAGACGCGTGACGCCCAGGCGATTTACGACCTTCTGGCGCCGCCCCTGAAGTCTGCCAGCAGCGTTGAAGCAATCGGCGAGCGACTGAAACGCGCACCGGTCATCGACTCCTTCCGTGTGGTGGAAATCAACCCAGGTCTCGACGACACCACCGTTGACACGGTGACCGTGACCAATGAAGGAACCCGGGAAGCCCCCCTGATCCTGGTGCTGGATGACGACGGCAAACTGCTGGCTTGGAAATGGGTCGGCACGCTGCTGCCGATCGAGCAAACCGCACTCAACTTCGTCAAGGATCTCCAAGACGGTCGCTGGATCGCAGCGCGCTACTACTTGGATCTGGAGTTCCAGAAAGAAATTTCACCAGCTGACCTGGAACGCAAATGGTCGAAGCTGGAGCGGGTGCTCGGGGGGATGAAGCACGTCAAAAGTGCGCTTGTAGCCAGCCAGGGCAGCGAGCAGCAACTGGTTCTGGTGACAATTGAATTCGGCAAAGTGACCGACAACCTCTTTGTGATCTTCAACAGTCAGGGGCGGATCATCAACGTCGACTTCTCAGCGGATCTGGTCTGACTCCCTGGCATGGAGGGAGTTTGAGGGAATTTTCCGCTTAAGCTCCCGCCCAATTGAATGTCAGACGGCATGCCCAGCACGGTGCTCGACTGGATGGTTGAGGACGCGCAGCGTCTCGCAGAATGCCGACACGACCACCCCTTCTCCATTCTCGGCCCCCAGCCTTTGGAGAACGGCACCTGGGTGATCCGGGTTTGGATGCCTGAAGCGCAGCGGGTCACCCTGCTACTCAGTGGACAGGAGATCGCCATGGCGACCCCTCACCACCCCTGGATCTTCGAGGTCGAGCTGCCCAAGGATCCTGATTGCCACTACCGGGTCCGGGTTGAACGCGGAGGCATCACCCACGAACAGAGCGACCCCTGGGCCTTCCGAGAAGAATGGATGGGGGAGATGGACCGCCATCTCTTTGCTGAAGGCAACCATCACCACATCTGGCGCAGGATGGGTGCCCATCGCTGTGAGCGGGCTGGGGTCGAAGGCGTGATGTTCTGCCTTTGGGCACCCAACGCTCTCAGCGTGAGTGTGATCGGCGACCTGAATTCCTGGGATGGACGTCTGCACCCGATGCAGCAACGCGTCGGAGGGATCTGGGAACTGTTCGTTCCAGGCCTGCCCGAAGGCCATCTCTATAAGTACGAGATCCGCACCCAGAACGGTCACTGCTACCAGAAGGCCGATCCCTACGGCTTCCAGCACGAGGTACGGCCAGACACCAGTTCCATCGTCAGTCATCTGGATGGATTCCAGTGGAGCGACTCCAGCTGGATGCAGACACGCGACAGCAAAAATGCTCTCGACCAGCCCATCTCCGTCTATGAGATGCATCTGGGCAGCTGGATGCATGCCTCGGCAGACGAGCCGTTTCTCGAGGCCGATGGCAGCCCCCGCGCACCAGTACCTGCGGCAGATCTCAAACCAGGGGCCCGACTGCTTACTTATTCTGAGCTGGCCGACCGGCTGATCCCCTATGTGAAGGAGCGGGGTTTCACCCACATTGAATTGATGCCGATCACCGAGCATCCATTTGATGGGTCCTGGGGATATCAAGTCACTGGCTGGTATGCGCCCACCAGCCGCTACGGAACACCCGATGAATTCCGCGCCTTTGTCGATCGCTGCCATGCGGAAGGCATCGGCGTGATCATCGACTGGGTTCCTGGTCATTTTCCCCGGGACAGCCATGGCCTGGCCTTCTTTGATGGCTGCCACCTCTATGAGCACGCTGACCCGCGCATCGGCGAGCACAAAGAATGGGGAACGCTGATCTTCAACTACAGCCGCAACGAAGTGCGCAACTTCCTCGTGGCCAATCTGGTGTTCTGGTTTGACCAGTTCCACATCGATGGCATCCGAGTGGATGCTGTCGCATCGATGCTCTACCGCGACTATCTACGGCCTGACGGGGAATGGCTTCCTAACGAGAACGGCGGCCGAGAGAACACTGAAGCCGTTCGCTTTCTCCAGCAGGCCAATCACGTGCTCTTCCAGCACTTCCCTGGAGCTCTCTCCATCGCGGAGGAATCCACCACCTGGCCGATGGTGACGCAACCAACGGATATCGGAGGTCTGGGATTCAACCTCAAATGGAACATGGGTTGGATGCACGACATGCTCGATTACTTCGAGCTCGATCCCTGGTTCCGGCAGTTCCACCAGAACAACATCACCTTCTCGATCTGGTACACATACACCGAAAATTTCATGCTTGCCCTGAGCCACGATGAAGTGGTGCATGGCAAGAGCCACCTTCTGCACAAAATGCCAGGCGACGACTGGCAGAAGTACGCCAACACCCGTGCGCTACTTGCGTACATGTGGACGCATCCAGGCAAGAAAACCATCTTCATGGGGATGGAATTCGGCCAGCGTGCTGAATGGAACGTGTGGGGAGATCTGCAGTGGGATCTGCTCAATTTCGAGCCGCATCAGGGGCTGCAGCGGATGGTTGGCGACCTCAATGCGCTTTACAAGTCAGAACCGGCGCTGTGGCGTGATGACTTTGATCAATTTGGCTTCCAGTGGATCGACTGCAATGACAATCGCCATTCCGTGATCAGCTTCATGCGTCGAGAGAGCGCCAGCGGCACCTGGCTGGTGGTCGTCGCCAATTTCACACCGCAAAGCCACTCCCACTACCGCGTCGGCGTTCCGCTTTCCGGCTTCTACGAAGAGATCTTCAACTCCGACGCAGCCAAGTACGGCGGCAGCAACCTGGGCAACATGGGTGGAAAGCCCACTGACGAATGGGGCATTCACGGCTATGAGAACTCCCTGGATCTCTGCTTGCCGCCGCTCAGCCTGATGGTGTTCCGCCACGATCCCAAGCGCAGTCTCCTCCCCCAGTCGTCAACAACCGAGGTCTAACAACATCCTCCATGTGACGAACAGCTCAGTGTGGCGAGAAACCTGGCCGAGAGCACGGACTCTTCAGGTAGGTTTCCGAATGACCTGAATTCGGCTTGATGAGCGACTCTCTGCCTCTGCTGCTGCGCGCAGCCCGCGGTGAAGCGGTGGAGCGTCCTCCGGTGTGGATGATGCGCCAGGCCGGGCGCTACATGAAGATCTACCGGGACCTGCGGGATCAGTACCCCAGTTTCCGCGAGCGCTCGGAGAACCCGGATCTCTCCTACGAGATCTCCATGCAGCCGTTCCACGCCTTCAAGCCTGATGGCGTGATCCTGTTCTCTGACATCCTCACGCCCCTGCCAGGCATGGGCATCGATTTCGACATCATCGAGAGCAAAGGGCCCCAGATCGGCGATCCCATTCGCAGCATGGCCCAAGTGGAGGCCCTGCACGCTCTTGATCCGGCTGAATCCATGCCCTTCGTGGGTGAGGTGCTGGGTCGTCTACGCCAGAGCGTCGGCAATGAAGCAGCCGTCCTCGGCTTCGTCGGTGCCCCCTGGACCTTGGCCGCTTACGTGGTGGAAGGCAAGAGCAGCAAGAACTACGCCGTGATCAAGGCAATGGCGTTCCAGGAGCCGGCGATCCTGCACAAGCTGCTGGACCACTTCGCCGAATCAATCGCTAATTATTTGCGTTACCAGATCGATTCCGGAGCCCAGGTGGTGCAGATGTTTGATTCCTGGGCAGGGCAGCTCAGTCCAGCGGACTACGACACGTTTGCTGCGCCTTACCAGAAAAAGGTTGTCGATCTGGTCAAGCAGACCCACCCCGACACCCCGTTCATTCTTTACATCTCCGGCAGCGCCGGTGTGATTGAACGCATGGCGGCAACCGGCGTCGACATTGTCTCCCTCGACTGGACCGTTGACATGGCCGAAGCGCTGGCACGCCTGCCGGAGCACGTGGGCGTTCAGGGCAACGTGGATCCTGGCCTGCTGTTCGGCACACCCGAAGCGATCCAAGCGCGCATCGATGACTGCGTGCGCAAAGCCCGCGGCCGCAAGCACATCCTCAACCTTGGTCACGGCATTCTTCCCGGCACTCCTGAGGAGAACGGTGCCGCCTTCTTCAAGGCCGGTAAGAGCGTCATGGACCGCGTGGGTGCCCTCGCTTGAGCCAGGCCTCAACCCCGGCGCGCATCCTGATCACCGGCGCCAGCGGCTGCGTTGGTCAATACACCACGGCCTGGCTCCTCGAGCACAGTGATGCGGAATTACTTCTTTGGCTTCGAGATTCGGAGAAGCTGACCGCGATTCCTGCGGATCATCCGCGGGTGACGCTCTTAGTCGGCGACCTGAGGGATACCGACCGGTTCGCCGCCGAGTTGGCCACCGTGACACGCGTGATTCACACGGCGACGGCATGGGGTGACCCTGAACGAGCGCAGCAGGTGAATGTGGTGGCGGTGAAGCAGATGCTGAGCTTGCTGGATCCTGATCGGATCGAGCAGATCACCTATTTCTCAACCGCGAGCATTCTTGACCGGCATCTTCAACCTCTGCAGGAAGCCCTGGCCTACGGCACGGAGTACATCCAAACCAAGGCCCAATGCCTCAAGGATTTGGAAGAACATCCGCTCGCAGAGAAGATCGTTGCTGTGTTTCCAACGCTGGTGTTTGGCGGTCGCGTCGACGGCACCAGTCGCTTCCCGACGAGCTACCTCACCGAAGGCCTGGCGGAAGCGAGCAAATGGCTTTGGCTGGCACGGTTCTTGCGAGCCGATGCCAGCTTCCACTTCATCCATGCCGCAGACATCGCTGCCATCTGCGGTCATCTCGCCACCACACCGCATCAGCGCAATTCGGAACCCGGTCAAGGCGCGGTGCGCCGCATTGTGATGGGTCAGCGCGCCATCGGTGTGAACGACGCCGTGGCCACCCTCTGTCGCTGGCGTGGCGTGCGGCTGACCCCCGGCATTCCGCTCTGGCCGTGGCTGATTGAGACCCTGATCCGAGTTCTGCCCATTGAGGTCAACGCCTGGGATCGCTTTTCAATCCGGCAACGCCATTTCATCCATGACCCTGTGACCCAGCCGGAGCAGTTCGGGGGCAGCAGTCATGCTTCAGATCTTGAAGCCGTCCTACAGGATTCAGGACTTCCGCCACGAGGGCCCATATCCATGCGGTTTAATTGACTCATTCCCTTTAGATCCAATGCTGAAGAGTCTCAAAACCATTCTCAGCGCAGCCGTGGCTTTCGTGCTGGCCTGCTCCCTCGGCGTGGCTTCCGCCAACGCTGCAACTGTCGAAGTGAAGCTCGGCGCCGATTCCGGCATGCTGGCGTTTGAGCCCAGCAGCGTGACCATTAAAGCGGGTGACACCGTCAAGTTTGTGAACAACAAAATGGCGCCTCACAACGCCGTTTTCGAAGGCCACGATGAGCTGAGCCATCCTGATCTGGCCTTCGCACCTGGCGAATCCTGGGAGGAAACCTTCAGTGAAGCTGGCACTTACGACTACTACTGCGAGCCCCATCGCGGTGCTGGCATGGTTGGCCAAGTGATCGTTGAGTGATTCTCTCGATCACCGCCTTTTTCTTCAAATCACCATCTTCAGATCTCAGAGAGTGAATCATCTCTCTGAGATCTTTTCTTATGGCCGTCGATCGATAGTGTTGAAGCAGTGTTGATCAGCAAACGATGCTGAACCCCTTCCCTGTGTTGGCCTTGATTCTCAGCCTATGCATCGGCTTGATGACGGCCCTTCCAGTGACGGCAGCTCTGGATGCTGACGTCGAGCATGGGGCACAGCTGTTTTCCGCCAACTGCGCGGCTTGCCATATGGGTGGTGGCAATGTGATTCGCGCCAGTCGAACCCTCAGCCAGCAGGACCTCCAAGCCCACCTGGAGTCATACCTGCAGGACCCAATCGAAGCTATCGAGACCCAAATCGAAAATGGCAGAAACGCCATGCCGGCCTTCGAGGGCAAGTTGAGCGCCACCGATATCGATGACGTCGCCGCCTTCGTAGAACGCCAAGCGGAGAAGGGTTGGTCGCGATGAGCCAAGAAGGACTGCGTCGCTTCGTTCATGCCCTTGAACACAGCGCATCCCTTCGCCGAGAGCTCGCAAGCTGCAACGATGATGCTGAGATTGTCGCGTTGGCGAGACGGCTTGACTTCGCTGTTTCAGCCTCCGATCTGATCGAAGACGCCCAGAGCTCATCACTGGATGGCTGGTGGAAGCGCAGTGCACTTGGCCTCCGCCCCGGCGGAGACACAGACTGACGTTTTCAAAACGTTGGCGATGTCTGTGGTCACCCTGCTGAGCGACTTCATCGATGGCACGTCCATGGCGCTGAGTGAACACACCGATCAGCCATCACTCAACGACTACATGACCTCAGCGGCTGGGCAATTGTGGGCGGGAACGCAACAACGACGTCTGCGACGAAACCTGACGCGTCAACGGCGCGGACCAGGCACCTTGTTTTTTGCGCCGAACGACAAGGCCAACGCCAGTGTGACGGCCTACCTGCAGAGTGAAACGGGCTCAAGCCAGGAAGCCGCGTGGCAGGAGCGCATGCAGCAACAAGGTGTTGAAATCGCTCCCCACGTGGGAGATGCGCACGAGCGTCAGGTCTTGGTCAAGGGGAATCAGCGCCCGTTGATCCGTCAAGCAAAAGCGCAAGGGTTCGGCTGAACGACGACGACAGCGGGGGCACTCCGCGTGTCAGCAGGAAGACCCGCTTGCCTAGATGGGGAACAGGTCTTCCATTCAGACAGGGAGCCACGTTCACGGGATGCAGCCATATGCGTAGCAGTTGCTACATTTTAAACTTCCTTTAAGGATTGGCCACGCTCTCCCCGCATGAGACCACGAGCGCCGACAATTCACCCACTTCCAAGGGGCCATGCACGATTCCGTTCACAACCGCCGCGGAACCAGCCTGAAATGGGAAAGCAATGGTGAACTGGCAGGTGCAGACCTGCGCAACATTCTTCAGCGCCTGAGAGAGGTCGATCCCAATGCCCAGGGGATCAACCAGTGTGATCTCACGGATCGGCCCAATCGAGATTGAAGTGGTCTGGGGCAGCCAAGCGCCCAAGCGCCGTTTCAACGCAGTTCAGCCATGCGATCGACGCTCGACCCGATGCACTCCACCTGGAACGCTTCCATCCCTTGGGCGTCGGCGCCCGCACGCAACCGATAGAGATAGCCGTTCACCCAGGCTGTTTCCGAGTTGTTGATGTCATGACCACGATCCAAAAAGCCCGGTTTCTGCTGGAACAGATGGAGAAGGATGGCCAGCACATCACTTGGCGAAAGACACTCGGGGTCAATGAGCGGTAACTGATCCCTGATCTCGAGGAAGGAAATCTCCGCGTCGTAGTCGAAATCTTCGGGGACAACAACAGCCATCAATCGCGCTCTGGTGCTGGGATGGTAAGGCGGACAACTTGCTGACCCCACCGAAAACTATGCCCAACGACACGAAAGACAGCCGGTACTGGAACGATGAGATTGCCTTTTTAACGGCTCGGTTGAATGGGGAAAATGGGGACATCGACCGCGACGACAGGGCTGCCTGCGAAGAAGCCCTGAAGGCTGCCAAAACAAATTTGGCCGGCAACCATCCGCGCTGACGCCTCTCAAGCCCAATGGCTCAGCACGTCTGCCTACCGATGAGCTGGAGAAACGAAGCTCTGGCGCTTGGCAAACCATTGCTTGCGAGGCCTTGAGGCTCCTTTCAATCGAATGGACTCCGAAAGCAGCCTTGCCGACAAGGACTTCTGCCGGCCTTCCTGATCTCGCCAGTACTGCTGAATGGTTCGTGGCCAATACTCAGACACCTGATCCAGCTTGGGGACTTTTTCACCGGAAATATTGATCACAGGCATACGACCACTCCGTTCTTGGGCTGATGTTCAATCGATAGCCAGAGCCAAGCGCTCTGGCAGGTACCAGCAACAACGATCAATCAATCCGCGTGGGCGATCGGTTCACTGCAACCTCAGTCGGCAACTTCCGATGCTGTCGGATTGGGCTCCAGATCGCACTGGGGATTGTGCTCGTGGTATTGGGATGGCTCCCGCATCGCCCAATATTCGTCGACCACGCCGAACAGATAAGCACTCAAGCGCTGCCACCAAGGCTTCTTGTTCATACCGCGATGCCAACAAACACCCCTCCTTGGACATTGTTGCCACGGCTTGTCCCCAATGCACAGGGCTGAACCGAAGGCTCACCAGAGGAGAGCCCACATGATGCGCCCATGGCTGAGAAAACGGCACCAACGCGTGATCACACATGTGCAACAGACACCTGGCCTCTCGGATCAACAAACTCTCTGGCTGACCTTGTTGAAGGGCATCGTGGTTGGAGTGCTGCCTGACGCGGTCATCCTCAACACATCAGGTCACTCCCTCAAACACCGGGAAACGTCATCTCCAATGACTGCCCGTCATTGCGAAACCTTGCATTGCTGACACATCGCGATTTGGTTCTTGTGGCCATCTGAAAGTGTCAACAAATAGGGATCAACATCAAATTCATAGCCACAATCACAAGCCACGTGATAACGAAGCTTCTTTGACTTCACGAGCTGCTTGATCAGAGTTATTTTTCCATAGATCTGCCCAGGCTTGAATCGCTCCAACTTTTTACCTTCACCACCAACTCGACTCACTCGCGCCTTCACAAGCGCATTACGCACGGAATGTTCACTCCCTCGCCCCACAATCTTGGCGATTTGAGCATGGGAACGACCTTCTTCGAGGTAAAGACGTTTGATCTCTTCCACTTCTCGCGCCGTAAATCCAGACTTGCTACCCATCGACCGGCTGCTCCATTCCGGAAAGACCAGATTTCATTCTCTCAGACGTGAAGCAGGGCAGTGCTTGCTGGAATGCATCCGTACCAATGATTGCAAACATCCAGCAGAACAAGCTCTCAAGACACAGGAACAAGAGGAACCATTTTGGTGGCGTCCATGCCAGCAAGCACCAAGCGTGTTGCATGCTCAGCATCCACCGATCGAAGTTCACCCGTGTCGGCATCCTTCACTTCAAACATCGTGGTGCCATGAATGCACTGGGAACGATGAGTACAACGAACAATCCACCCCATCCACCAATCTGTATCTGAAGGGTCAGGGTTGGGCGTGGATTGCACTAACACCAGATCACCAACTTTCAAACCAATGAACGGTGGACGATTTCCTTGCAAAGGCATTGCTCTCCATCAGAACTGACAAGAGCCTCACACTTGAGTCAATGCCGAAGGCATTGATGAATTTTTAGGGTGGACTGAAACAGCAGTCCATAAGCAATAGGACTTACTAAGCAACGGAAAAATCCATCAGCTGTTGAACACCAATGGCCGATCACAGGATGAAACACCCCTTTCAGCGCAGCCTCAAGGGAGACACACGACCAACACCCACCTGGCCCTTGGCTGCGGCGGCCACCAACCTCCCCAGGTCAGCCTGGCTAAGGGTCTGGCTTCCATGAACCTTCAGGGTCGTCCAGTCAAATCGTGGCATCTGCGGAGCTTGTGCCTCCGCGTTTTGAAGCAGAGACGTCGCCACTGAGCTGGCATCCTCTCCCTCCCGATCGCTGAGAAACACCACTTGGGCCAGGGTTGGGACGTCGACATCGCCGTAGGCCAAGGTCACCAGATAAGCAAACATTGCTGCGTCGCTCAAAGCGGTCTTGCTGGATTCCTTGGAAGTTTGACGCTTGAAGGAGAGCCATCGGAACGTGCAACCCGAGGTGGGTCTCAACGGTGACGGTTCCATCCATGAGCTTCTTAATCGTTCAACAGAACAAGCAGCCGACACGCGGCAGAGAAGCGAAGAACATCGTCCCTTTTTCGATCACATCCAATGCTTTGGAACATGACTGTCTCGCATTGAGTACCCCAGCAGGGTCTTGCGATGGGTCTCTGCCCTCGGTGTTACTGGCGAGCGGCTGTCAGCACAGCGATGTACAACTCTTCATCCACCTCCCGGATGTCGTACTCCGTCGGCAACGCAGCATGATGATGCTCGTGCACCACGGTCCAGCACATCCGCTCAAGATCGGAAGGCGTCGGACCATAAAGCTCACGAACACGCGCCACCAGTCGCAGCACCAGGCTCGGATCCACAGTGTTGACCTCGGACATCACGTTGCAGCGTGTGCGGTGGACCCTACCGATCCAGACCGGTTGACCGCATCAGGGTGTGGAGGCCGAACCCCAAGGGATGGGTCCTCCGGACCTCACAAGCTGCAATCACCCATACGGTTGTCTCAGCACCAACGGAACCATGCAACCCACGGCCGAACAATTCACCGAAAAGGCCTGGGCCGCGATCCTTTCGGCCCAGAACCTGGCCCAGAAGCGACGGCATCAGCAGCTGGAAACGGAACATCTGCTGCTGGCCCTTCTGGAGCAGGACGGTCTGGCCAACCGCATTCTTGAGAAAGCCGGAGTCAGCCCCACAACCCTCCAAGACAGTGTCGAGAGTCATCTCTCCCAGCAACCATCCCTGCAGACACCGCCGGAGTCGGTGTATCTGGGGAGCGGCCTGAACGGTCTGCTCGATCGCGCCGAGACACTGAAACAGGCCTACGGAGACAGCTACATCTCCATCGAGCACCTGTTGCTGGCGCTGGCCGAGGATTCCCGCTGCGGCAAACGACTGCTCAGCCAGGCGGGTGCCTCGCCGAAAGCCCTCAAAACCGCGATCGATGCCGTGCGTGGAAGCCAGACCGTGACCGATCAAAACCCAGAAGGAACCTACGAATCCCTGGAGAAATATGGCCGCGATCTCACCGCCGCTGCCCGTGATGGACAACTGGATCCCGTGATCGGCAGGGATGAAGAGATCCGCCGCACCATCCAAATCCTCAGCCGACGCACCAAGAACAACCCGGTGCTAATCGGCGAACCGGGTGTCGGCAAAACCGCCATCGTGGAGGGGCTGGCTCAGCGGATCGTCAATGGCGATGTCCCGCAAGCCCTACAAAATCGTCAGCTCATCGCCCTCGACATGGGCGCTCTGATCGCAGGTGCCAAGTATCGGGGGGAGTTCGAGGAGCGCCTCAAGGCCGTCTTGAAGGAGGTCACGTCCTCCGACGGCCAGATCGTGCTGTTCATTGATGAGATCCACACCGTGGTGGGAGCCGGCGCCACAGGCGGAGCCATGGATGCCAGCAACCTGCTCAAACCCATGCTGGCCCGCGGTGAACTGCGTTGCATCGGCGCCACCACGCTGGATGAACACCGCCAACACATCGAAAAGGACCCAGCTCTGGAGCGCCGCTTTCAGCAGGTCATGGTCGACCAACCCACTGTTGAAGACACGATCTCCATCCTTCGTGGTCTGAAAGAGCGCTATGAGGTGCATCACGGCGTGCGCATCGCCGACAGCGCTTTGGTGGCCGCTGCTGTGCTCAGCAGTCGCTACATCGCCGACCGCTTTTTGCCAGATAAGGCGATCGACCTGGTGGATGAGTCAGCCGCGCGGTTGAAGATGGAAATCACCTCCAAACCGGAGGAGATTGACGAGATCGATCGCAAGATTCTCCAACTGGAGATGGAGAAACTCTCTCTCGGCCGTGAATCCGATGTCGCCAGTCAGGAGAGGTTGGAGCGGTTGGAACGCGAACTCGCTGAACTCGCTGAACAGCAGAGCACCCTGAATGCCCAGTGGCAGCAGGAGAAAGGCGCCATCGACGAACTCTCCAATCTCAAGGAAGAGATCGAACGCGTGCAACTGCAGGTGGAGCAAGCCAAGCGCAGCTACGACCTCAACAAAGCGGCAGAGCTGGAGTACGGCACTCTCACCACCCTGCAGAAGCAGTTGACGGACAAAGAAACGGCCCTGGCTGGAGATGATGAGTCGGTCCAGGAGAAATCGCTGTTGCGGGAGGAGGTCACTGAAGACGACATCGCCGAAGTGATTGCCAAATGGACGGGGATCCCTGTTGCCAAGTTGGTGCAATCGGAAATGGCCAAACTGCTGGGCCTTGAAACCCAGCTGCACGACCGCGTCGTGGGGCAGCAGCAGGCCGTCACAGCCGTGGCCGATGCCATTCAGCGTTCACGCGCCGGTCTGAGTGATCCCAACAGACCGATCGCCAGCTTTCTGTTTCTCGGGCCCACGGGTGTTGGGAAAACGGAGCTCTCCAAAGCCCTGGCGGCGCAGCTCTTTGACAGTGAAGAGGCCATGGTGCGCATCGACATGTCGGAATACATGGAGAAGCACACTGTCAGTCGTCTGATCGGAGCCCCTCCGGGCTACGTGGGTTACGAGGCCGGCGGTCAGCTCACCGAAGCGGTGCGTCGCAGGCCCTACGCCGTGATCTTGTTCGACGAGGTGGAGAAGGCACACCCCGATGTGTTCAATGTGATGCTCCAGATCCTCGATGACGGCCGCGTCACCGATGGGCAAGGGCGCACCGTGGATTTCACCAATGCGGTGCTGATCCTGACCAGCAACATCGGCAGCCAGTCAATTCTCGATCTCGGGGGCGATGACGACCAGCACGACGTGATGGAGCGGCGAGTCAATGAGGCCCTCCGTGGCCATTTCCGACCGGAATTTCTCAATCGCCTCGACGATCAGATCATCTTCCACAGCCTCAGGCGGGATGAGCTACGCCAAATCGTCAGCCTGCAGGTGGAGAGGCTGCGCAGCCGTTTGATGGAACGCAAACTCGATCTGAACATCAGCGACGGAGCCACCGACTGGCTGGCGAACGCCGGTTACGACCCGGTGTATGGCGCACGTCCACTCAAGCGGGCGATTCAGCGCAAACTTGAAACCCCCATTGCCAAAGCCATCCTTGCGGGACGGTATGTCGATGGGGCCACCGTGAACGTGGATGTGGAACCAGTTCAGGGAAGCGACGAGCGGGAGGAGCTGGTGCTTCGCTGATCACTAACGTTGCCGTCATGGCTGCGTAGCGGAAAACCATTCCGGCAGGGCTTCATAACAGGCTCCGTTGGCTCGGTTCTCCCGGGCCTCCACCTTCCAGCAACAGGAGCGACCACCATCGCGCTCCCTCAACAGGGTGTTGGCCCAGCCCCACACCAACTGGGCAGAGGCTTCCATGCCCACGTTGTCCATCACCCGCAAATCCAAAGCATCCTGGGCATGCAGTGTCTGCCACTGCTCCATCAGCGGGTCGTCAGCATTCACAAGAAACGTGTGATCAAACTGGTCACGTAATTGTTTCTCCAGAGGCCTGAGGCTGGAGAAATCCACTACGAAACCGCAAGCATCCAACGCAGTGGCGGCAAACCAAAACGTGAAACTGCGGCTGTAACCGTGCACAAACCGGCAATGCCCAGGGTGCTGCCACTGCCGGTGACAACAGGGGTAGTCCTCAAACTGCTTGCTACAGGTATGACCAGTGGGAGGCAGAGGCATCAGGCGGAAGAAGGAGAGGCAGTGCAAGACGACTCTGCCTGTCGACATCTCCATCTTGATCCGTTCGGAGGATCAGAGCCGTCGATGGGAGCTCAGGCCACTCTCCATGGATCACAGCGAGATCAGGGTTCCAGGGTTCAAGGAAAACAACATCACCCAACCACATTCAGTCGTTAATCCGCGGGCAAATAACGCCCATACCAATCGAGCATCCTTTGCATCAGATCCAATTGATTGTTGCGGTCTACGAATCCATGACCTTCTCCTGGATAAAGGACCTTCAACGTCGTCACCCCAGCATCTTCAACCGCGCGATGCATTTCATGGACCTGACCAGGGGGCGTGCGGTAGTCGCTGTCACCCCCATAAAACATCACAGGCGTTGTTACTTGAGCTGCATGCTTAAGAGGAGAGCGTTGCCAGGCGAGCGATGGCTCAGTAAAAGGTGGTTCACCAAGATGAACTCTTAAATACACAGGATTGTCAGTCGTTCCATAAAAGCTGATCAGATTCGAAAGGATTCCACCCGAAACAGCCGCCTTAAATCGTGGGGTCTGTGTGATACTCCAAGAACTCAGATAACCCCCATAGCTATAACCACCAACACCCAAACGATTAGGATCAGCAAATCCTTGCGACACCATAGCGTCGATCCCACTCATTGCATCCTCATAGTCAATTCCACCTAAATCTCCTGTATTGGCATTGGCATAATCAACTCCAGCCCCCAGTGAACCACGAACATTTGGGAAAAAAGCGATATAGCCAAGGGCGGCTAATTGCTGACCCCAATCGGTGAAACCGTCTGACCAACCAATTCTCCATGCCGATGTTGGACCGCCATGGAGAATCGTCACCATCGGGTAGCGACGACCTTCCTGATAGTCAAGAGGTAGAACGAAGAATCCATGCACCGTGTGACCATCATCTGGATTGCGCCATTTCACCTCACGCACATCGCCAAAGCGAATCGCATCAAACTGCGGATTTAAACGCGTCAGCTGTTTGGATGTCTGGTCCTCACCAATCAACCAAAGATCAGGTGATGTTGAAGGTGAACCCTTGAGGAACACAACACGACCTGACTGATCGTGGATGGTGTAGCTGTTCTTAGCAAACATATTGACACCCGTCGGGCTTAAGCGCTCGATCGCACCTGTCTCTCGATCAATCTTGGCGAGAGACATCTGATTACCTTCCAACAATTGACCGTACAGAAAGCGAGAATCAGCAGACCAACGTGTGTCTGCGATCGTCGCTTTGATGCCATCCAACACAATCTGCGTGTGACCGTCGGTGGCTGAGATCAATGCAGGTGACCAAGCATCGCCAGGGGAAGGACTCCAAACATCCACATGGATGAGTTCGCCATCGGGAGACCACAGCACTGGGGAGTCCCAGCCGATGCGATTGGTGAAACGACGCGCCACTTCACCAACAGAGGGATCGAGGATCACCAACTGTCTGGCACTGACTAAATCCGAGACCTTGGCACTGGGAGAGGACAACGCGGCAATTCGCGTCCCGTCCGGGGACCAGTCAAAGTCGATCACATTCAGATCCGAAGGTGAAATCCGTCTGAGATCTCCCCCCAACACAGACACTTCAAACAGCGCTGTCAACGGCTTGGGACGACTCGAGAGCTGGGGACCCGATACGGCATCACCGGGATCGTCCGCTAACAGAAACGCGAGAGTGCGGCCATCTGGGGCCCAGCGGAATCCGGAGACATCGCCGGTCACGCGCGTGAGCTGTCTCACCTGAGTGCCGAGCGGGTCCGATAGATAGATCTGCGTCGAAGACGGATCCCCATCAGCGTTGTTGCGCTTGGAGAGGAAGGCCAGTGTCCCGCCATCGGGGGACCAGCGAGGTGACCAATCCTTCTGGGGACTTGCAAGCCAGCGTTGGGGAGCCGCACTGCCGTCGGCAGGCATTTTCCAAAGATCGTGATCACCACTCCAGGGTTGACCTTCTTTTCGAGGACCTGGTTCTTCCAGAACAAAAACCAGTGTTTGACCGTCAGGTGAAATCTGCGGGCTGGAGGCCTCTCGGGTGGTGAAAAAGTCAAAAGGCGTGACCGCCCTTCGGTTCGAGGCTGACGAGGCACTGATCAAAGTGCTCCCCACCAGAACCAGACCAGCGCCAACCAGAAGTCGCTTGAGATGGGCTCGCATTGCAACGTTGGAAGCGCTGCTGTCAACGTATCGATGGCAGTGGGGCTTGCCCATCACACGAGACAGGCACCTTCGCTGCACTAAAAAATCACACCCAAAGCCATTCACCAATACGACATCGGATGCCGTCGAACTCAGGCGGCCTCACTTGGCCGCTGCGTCAGCCTCGTCTTTACGCAGTTCCCGCAGGAAGCGACGACGCTGAGGTGACTCCAATCCAGTGATTTCACTGGGCGCCTTCTCGGGTCTTGAATGTTGGCGTTTAGGGCTGTTGCACACCATCAGGGAGGGGTGCATTCCTCGTCGGCTCATTGCAATCGTTGTAATCGGAAGATCCCGCGGACATGACTTCGCGGTTTTAATACATCTTGCGTAAGGAATATGAATCAGTTTGTCGTCAGATTGACCGTTGGAGCAAGTCAGTCCACTGCAAGGAACAAGGGCCCTTTGAACCGCGCTGCGCGAGGATCACTGCAACCTCGTTTGCGTGCGCGACGGCTTGATGCAGTCTCTCACCCCTGCCTTTATCGATCAGCTCTGCTTCAACGAAGCCGGCTTGATCCCCGCGATCGCTCAGGACTGGCTTGATGGTGCCGTTCTGATGGTGGCGTGGATGAATCGCGAGGCGCTGGAACACACCCTCCGCAGCGAAGAAGTTCACTACTGGAGTCGGTCACGACAGGAGCTTTGGCATAAGGGGGGTACCAGCGGCCACACCCAAAAACTGCGCGGAATCCGCTACGACTGCGACGCCGACGTTCTCCTGCTCACCATTGAACAGACCGGTGATGTGGCCTGTCATACCGGTGCACGCAGCTGTTTCTTCGAAGAGGAGGACCAGCGCAGCGAGGGCGGCGAACATGCGCTTCCTCCCCCAGCGGATGCCTGCACGGAGCTGATGCGGGTGATTGAAGCTCGACGCGACGCACCTGAGGAAGGGAGCTACACCAACAAGCTGCTCGAGGGTGGCGACAACCGCATTCTCAAGAAGATCGGCGAAGAGAGCGCCGAGTTCGTGATGGCCTGCAAAGACAACGATGCCGACGAAATTGCCGGCGAAGCCGCCGACATCCTGTTCCACATGCAGGTCGCACTTGCCTATCACGGCGTGAGCTGGAGAAAAGTGCAGGCGGTGCTGGCGGCCCGTCGGGGGGCACCACGGCGTCACTGAAGCCGCGAAACATCCAGGATTGAGCTGTTCACCCATGGGCTGCATCGAAGCCGAGAGCGGCATGAGCCAACGACTCACGCCTTGAGTGGTGGTGGATGGCACAGCCTCAGTGCTCTCTACGGAATGATTGCGGGAGCCCTTGACGTTCTCGAGGACGAAGGGGAAAGCAGGACTCCTAACCGGCTTTTTGCGTGGGTGGATGCCATTTCCGCCAAATCAGGCGGAGCCTGGGCGCTCAAGAAACCCAATCGGGCATGAACGCCATCACGGGCTTCAGCCATCTCGGCCAGGTGAAGCAAGCGTTCAAACAGCTTTCACGCTTTGGAGATTCCACCGAAACGGTCAGCGACCTGATCGACCTGATGTCAACTATTGGGTGATAACGACGAATGTCAGCGACTTGACGAAGCGACTTGTCGACGATCTCATCTTCACACCAGCACAAGACATCCCTTCAGGCAACTTCGTATCGACGGAGATGTTGGATGAGACGCGAAGGAAAAGCGCATCATCGGCACTGGATGAAGTGCCGTCCAGAGCAACGAGGGAGCCCTGCCACCACAACCACTCGTCGTAGACAGAAATCCACCGAGACTTTGGCCCATTAACAACATTGAGGCAGATGGAAGCAACTCAAGCTTTACCTAGCCGTCTAAGAATCAACACCCATACTCTGCAGCACAGGTTAGATGGGCTAAAAAACTACAGCTTGGAGAAAGGATATGAGCCAAAAACTCGTTGCTTTTAGTGGTGGTGGCTGGCACAGCCTCAGCGCGCTCTACGGGATGACAGCTGGAGCCCTCGACGCGCTTGAGCAACGAGGCCAAACCAGAGACCTCAACAACCTGTTCGGCAACACCGATGCAATCGCAGCCAATTCCGGTGGCACCTGGGCTTTGACCACTCTGGCAAGCTCGACCGCGATCAATACAGCACTTCAATCAAAGTCGGGCACCGATGCCATCACAAACTCAGGATTTCTTGGGCAAGTCCGAGAGGCTTTCGAAAGGCTTCCTCAGTTCGGGCAAAGAAGCGTTGAACCGTTCATGTTACCTTTACTTTCAGACAAAAATGGGATCGATTTCAATTGGGAGAGATTAGTCAAAAAGCTTGTTTATGCACCAGCGGGTGACATACCAGATGGTCAATTCACACCAGGAAGTCTGACGCGTTGGGCACAAAACAAGCACCTCATCTTCGCTACTGGTCTGAGCGCCATTCGAGCTAGAAATATTTTCGACAGGGCTTTGCCACCACAACCCATGATTGCCGCCAGAAGCGGCCTGTTCCCCCCACTCAACAATATTGAATCAGCAGCTCGCGCCAACAACATCCCGAACGATGCGCAGGTTATTCCATTATCGATTGAACTCAACAATAGTGCAGGAACGAATTCACTATTTCGAGTAACAGGAGCAGGAACAAATGATGTCAGAATTGATTACAACTCTGTTCGCGGTTTTCAGCGTTCAAGCACACGAATCCCTAGCAAGGGCGATGCGAGTCAACTTCCTCTCATAAGCCCTTCTGTCTACTCGTCTGCAGCTTTTGCAATCGGATTAAACGCACTGACCACACGCAACGCTGACAAACTCGCACCCATGGTTAGCCTCACACCACAAGGCCTAACCAATTATCCGAAAGCACCGCAAACGATAAGCGAAAGAGCTGGACACAGCACTGCCAAAGAACGAGGATTAGCTCGCACCTTGGATGGCTTGTTCATTGACAACACAGCCATTAGCTATGGCCTTTCAGCCTTGCAAAGCGATTCAGGCCTGGAGAATAATTTTCAAATCTCCGCATTCATCAACACTACAAACCGACTGTCAGACTGGGTCAATATCACTCTCAACGATGATGGAATTCTAAAACTTCCCTACGACATCACCATGCTGTTTGGATTCGATCAAGACGGCAACCCACTCCCCACCAACGACGGCTACCCAATCCCCAGTCTCCCTTTCACATTCACGCAACCGAATGCGGTTGTTTTCAATGCTGACTCTCTGACTGGGATTCCAGCTGATCCCAACTGGAGCTTCGAACCAAGCGACAGCAACGTGAGACTTGAGCAACGCACGATCAAGGTCACAACGCGCGACAACGAAACATTCGGCATCCCAGGCAAAATAAATGGCACCCTAAATCTATTCATATTTAGCAATCCGTCGTCCGACCCAATTGCTTACAACGGCAATATCCTAAATCAATACGACACAAACTTCAACAGCTTTCGCCAAGCCTTAAACAGCCCAGAGGGAGACTCGCTCATAGCCGATTCTTTTGCCTTCAATTACTAACAACAACAAATAATTTCTCCAATCAATCATCACAGTGCCTGGGCATCAAGGGGTGCATGGCGTGTCGGAATGGATCACCACTTCGTCACCCAACTGCACCGTTTTAAGCAAAGCAGCCATTACAGACTGATTCACATTGATGCAACCACCGGTGATGGCTTGACCCACGCGCGAGTCATCGTTGGTTCCGTGGATCGCAAAGCTGTACCAGCGGAATTGACCGTCGTACGTGTTGAAGCGAAAAGGCTGAGGCGTGGCTGGAACGGGAGCAAGGCTGACGTAACCGATTCCGTACTCACCGGTTTCACCGTCACCCTTGAAATCAATCGCACTCATATTGCGGAAGAGGTTCTCGCGCAGGTAGGCCTCACTCTTTCCAGATAACTTGACGAGATCAGGGTCCATGGCAAAGCGATCAGCGCTGAGAATCGCATTCACCCTGAACGTTCCCAACGGAGTCCAGCCTTCCTCAAAGCGCGTTCCTGCACAGGCGATGCCGTTGCGACCGAAGCCCACCTGGAAGCGCTTCGACTCAACTCCTGTCACCCCTTCACCGGTGCTGGCTGCAGGATCAGCGCCATCGAGCTGAATACGAATCACCTCAGCCGCATCTCCGTCGGCAGATGGAGCGGAACCAGACCCGGCGCAGCTGGTCACAATTCCCGCAAAAGCTGCAAATGTCAGTGCTCGCAGAACGGTGCTGTATTGCAACCTGTTTGCGATCTTCACGGTCTACCTTCAATCACTACAGCAACGCTAGCGAGGATGGAACTACCGGCTCGAATCCAGAACGAATCGACGAATAAAAACATAAATTGACCATGCAAAACACTGAGGCTTATCCCTTACCCCAAGTGTTTCGAACAACTTTGTCAACACGAATGAATCATAATTGTATAGGAATTTGCTGATCACCCAAGCATGGAAGACTCATTGAATTCGTACTGCCATCAGGACAGACCGTATTGGTCCAGACAGCATCTGACAATGTGGCATTTCTAATTTCAGCGCCCCTAAGGTCCACACCATCAAAGATTGTGCCGCTTAAATCAGAATCAGTAAAATCCACATCACGAAAATCAACACCAGTAGCACGTGCATTGCCAAGATCTGCCCCTTTAAAACTTGCCTGATTGAATGCAGATTCAATCAACGTCGACTCTTCAAGGCGCGCATCACAAAAACAAGACCCCTCTCCTTCAACATTGACCATTGACGCCCCTTCGAGAAATGCATTGAAAAACATTGTTGAGAATATCTTGGCTTCTTTAAGAGTTACATCTCTCAGATTTGCATACGTCAGGTTCGCCCCTCTCAAATCGGATTGATTAAACTTTGAATCCCTCAAATCTGCCTTGATCCCATTCAGTCTTCGCATATCGGAGCCAGAAAAATCCACAAACCTAAAACCGCTGTATTGGATACTCGCCGAATAGAGGATCGAGTCTTGAAAAATAGCCGACCAAACATTTTGACTCCGCATTTCAGCATTCGTAAAATCACTTCTTGAAAAATCACCGCGTGCAAGCATGAGTGAATCAAAATCCCAACCGCGGAAGTTTTGATCCTGTGCTGCCGACCAGTCGACAACCCGGCGCCTAAATGGATCAGGCAACAATGGGCGATAGGGTTCATCCCCAAAAATCCCAGATCGCACGACTTGGGAAGGGTCCCAAGAACTGCAAACAGAGTCCGCTTCTAATTCGGACCTCACCTCCATCTCGCGGTCGACTTCAGACGGAGCAGCGAGGCCTGTCAGTGGGTCTGAGATGGACTTCGAGCTGTTGGGTGTAGCTGATTGTGTTTCGTAGCCATCGACCACATCAAGTGGCAGCCTGTAATCATAAATCCAATTGGTAACACCCATGGAGGTCAAACTTTTACATCAAATCAATAGCAAATTTGACTCACTGCCGAAATTCAATGTGGCCAAACGATCACACGCATAGCCAGAATCAAGACGAAGACGATGCCGCAATTTCGTAAACGCCTAAACCCTCACAAAACTGAACCAATAAGCTTCTCTAAACAGCAAGATTTGGATTAAAAAATTTTGCGCACCCATTGCTTTGTTAACTAGACGAGATAGCAGTCCTGGTCTTGAAACTGCTGTCCGAGAAAGGGTCAGCGCAACAGCTTGGATCAGCGTGGCGATTCAACATCATCGCGAGACGCTTCTGGCTCAACCTCAGCACCAAAGCGTGTCGGCTGCTGACGCAGCCAATCCAACGTTCGTCGATCACCATCCGACGGCCTCAGCACCGGCGCAGCACCTTGCACCGGCGCCAAAGCATCGGCGGGAGTATCGCTATGCCCCCAAAGACCAAATGCATGGCCAAGCTCGTGCAAAGCCGTGGCTTGAAGCGACTGCGCACGCAGTTCGGGAGACACCAAAACCGTGACGCGTGGCTCCAATCTCCACACATCCTGGCGACGCACCTCCAGGATTTGAAGCAAAGCACGACCGTTACTAGCTCTCCACTGGCCAGCGACGTCACGCAACGGTGGTCGCCGGCGCTCCACGCGCACATGCGCTTGACGCGGATCCTCGACCCGCGTGATCGGCAGGAGCGTTGACCATGCGCTCAACGCTTGATCGACACTGTTAATCCAGCGCTGCTCCCAGCGATCGGGTTCAAGGCCACTGGAGGGTTCGACCCAGACGCACCACCGGGGCAGGGAAGGAATGCCGAACCGAGATGTGGCCAAACTGGTTCCATATCCAGGTGCCTGAGCAGCTGCCAAGGCATTCAGCGTTTCACCCTCCAGAATCTTGACGTCTTGGGCTGGAGGGCAGACTTCAGCAGGAATCACTGAACGATCTAAACCGCAGGAAGTCCGACACCTCGCGCCATCAGTGTTGCCAACAGGGGCACCAAAGCAAAACCCACCAGCTCCACATTGATGATCCAGCCCAGACGGGTGGCCAGGACTTCACTGACATTGGGAAGTTCACCTTTGCGCAAAGGAATTGCCCAGAGGATGTAAGTGACGGTGGGATAAAGCGAGAGACCACCAACGCTCAGGTAGAGGCCAACCTTCCACCAAAACAAGGGGTTCTGGGTGTAGAACTCACTCCCCTGACCGAAGTAGAGCACCCGGAAGATCCCACTCACCAGCAGGGCCAATGCGGCGATGCCATAGATGATATCGGTGATCACCATGGTGGTGGCTGTCCGTCGATCAGGGTCAGGACGGATTAGTCGGCGCTCAACCACCAGTGCTGCAAAGCAGAGCATGAAGCTCAGGTAATGCACGAAGGCCACGCCAGCACTCTTGGCGATTTCTGGAGTCAGCACAGTGGCCAGTGGCATGGAATCAGTGCGAGAACCGGTGGTGACAGTAGCGACTGCATGGATTGACCGGCGTCAACACGCCAACGAGCAGACGCGCGTGCCTTGAAGAAACCTGAAGCAATTTCGATCACACTCCGAACAAAATCGAAATTCGGAACAAATTCAAAATTACGTCTAAAATGTGAATTCCGCAGTCTTTATTACACGCGCAAAATGAAAAGACATTCGCCCTAGGTTCAAAGAACCCGAGACAACATGTGATGGTGAGCTCCCTGAGTGCATTTCTCGGCGAGATTGGCAGACATCAACTTCTGACACCTGAACAGGAGCTCACCATGGGCCGCAAAGTGCAGGCCATGGTTGCTCTAACAGAACGCTGCCATCTTGCCGGAGGGAGCGGTCCGGCATGTTGCTACAACGATGAAGAGAAACGGACAATTAAGCGTGGAGAAAAAGCCAAGAACCACATGATCACTGCCAATCTCCGGCTCGTGGTCAACTTGGCAAAGCGTTATCAAGGCAAGGGGCTTGACCTTCTTGACCTGATTCAAGAAGGCACGCTGGGATTGACGCGTGCCGTCGAAAAATATGACCCAACTCGTGGACACCGTTTTTCTACTTATGCCTATTGGTGGATTCGCCAGGGGTTGAACCGAGCGCTATCGACACAAAGCCGCACCATTCGTATTCCCGTGAATGTGAATGAAAAGCTCACAAAATTAAGGGCGGCCAAGGCCCGGCTGATGCAGTCCAACGGCCTGTCACCCACAGCCCAGCAATTATCCGAAGCCATGGACCTTCCTCTCAATGAAGTGGAAGATCTTCTGGGTTGCGAGCTGCGCAGCGTGACCGTCAGCCTTCAGGGTGTTGTGAAGTCAAAATCCGATCCTTCTGAATTAGTGGATGTGCTTCCCAGCGACGAAATTCCACCGATGGAGCGTGCGGAAATTGCGGAGCGCACCGCTTCAGCCTGGAAGTTGTTGGACAAATCCAACCTCACCCCCAAAGAACGCACTGTGGTGATGCTGCGTTTTGGTCTCGATGGCAGCCATGAATGGCGCACCCTTGCCGAGGTGGCACGTCACATGAACTGCAGTCGTGAATACTGCCGTCAGGTCGTCCAACGCGCCCTGCGCAAACTGCGCAAAACAGGCGTTCAGCACGGTCTTGTGGAGATGAACGTCTGATCGGCAACCCGACCACGCTCCTGTCGGATTGCTTACCCATACAATCCAGCAAAGGCGGGAGAATGGCGATGTCCGTTCCCTGCAGTCGTCACCATGGCCTTTGGCTCGAGTTCTGGCACGCCTGACTTCACGGCGGAGGCCATTGATGCTGAAGTGATTGATAGCGAGGTCATCGATGAGCCGGCGTTCAAACGACTGCTGCTGCAGGCCGGTCGATCGATTGCACGACCGGCCTTAGAAGCCATGGAGATGTTGCTGGATCCCAACACTCCGGCTCAGGCACGCCTGACCCTCCTTGCTGCACTCACATACCTGCTGCTTCCAACAGATCTGGTGCCCGATTTTCTGCCTGTGGCTGGCTTCAGCGATGATCTCGTGGCGATCACGGCCGTTTTGGGTCTGTGCCGAAATCACATCACTCCCGAAATCCGTCAACGAGCGCAACGCAAACTGGATCAATGGTTCTCGATCGCTCATCCATGACTGTCTGGTCTTCCAAGCTTGAGGACGACCTAGCTTCCCTGCTGAAAGATTGGCTCAAACATCAGGGACGAACCCAGTCGGACCTAAGGCGCAGCCTGCGGGCCACCTCCACACGCATGCCAGCCCTGATGGAAGTGCTGGAAAGAGATCACAGACTCGGTGGCATGCCACGCGTGGCAGCTCGTCTGTGCGCCATTGAAGCGGAATGGGCCAGCAGTGACGGCGAGGGGACTGCCGCTTCAGCAACACGCAAGATGGCCAACCTCGACCCAGACCCCTTCGGCCAGCTGGACCTTCTCTTGCAGGAAATTCGAGACGACTGCGCCAGCTGATGACAATCCCAGGCAACATGGTGAAAACCATTGTTTTGACATGGCTCCGTTGATGCAACGACTGCTTGGCATCAGCCTGCTCGCAACAGGCTGCGCAGTCTTTTCCCAGGGAGCCCTGGCTTCCTCTGAAGTGTGGCTACTGGGTCCCAACAGCAAAACCGGCGCTGAAAGCACCGTCGTGCCCACCAACTGCGTGGAAGCTGCGGATGGTTCCGTCACCTGCGACACCAAGATCGTGAATCCTCCCGGTGATACTCCGGCCAAGCCTTACTACGACCCCTTTAACAACTGATCGACGTGGCTCACCAGCGCCCTAAGCGTCGCAGCTTTCTGCAGTGGGTGGATGCCGGCGAAAAGCAGGTTGCCATCCTTCTCACCGTGATCACAGCCGTGGTGATCGCCGCGGCCATCGTGCAACTCACCATCCGCGTCGCTCTAGCCCTGATCACAACGGAACAGGATGCCTATTGGCTGGGTGATGGCTTGATCAGGATCCTCGGTGATTTACTCACCGTGCTGATTGCGCTGGAAGTTCTGCAGAACATCACCAGCTATCTGCGTCGCCATGTCGTGCAGATCGAGTTGGTGCTGGTCACAGCCCTAACTGCTGTGGCCCGAAAGGTGATTGTTCTGCCTGCATCCTCTGATGACAAGCCGCAATTGCTGGTCGGCCTTGGCCTGTCCGCCATTGCACTGGCAGGCGCGTACTGGCTCGTCAAACGAGCGATGCAACCGGAGGGACGTCTGAACCATCCTTCCAGTAGAGAGCCAGCCAGATCGTTCCAGGATCCGGATCGGTCCTCTCAACACGATGACGACGACCGGATGGCAACGTCAGCTGATCCCCGACACTGAGATCCACCCAAGCGTCAGGATCCGTCAGGCGCAAACGGGCACTGCCTTTGAGAATCGTGAGCCATTCATGCTCCTCCTGCTCATACCAAAAACCTTCAGGGCTGCTGGCTCCATTGGAGTGAATCCGCACCAAACGCCAGCCTTGGCCTGAACACAGCAGCTGCTCAACCTCCTCACCCGCCAGCGCCGCTGTTGATCTCAACAGGTTGTTGGAATCCGTGGGACCGGAGGGTTGTTCTCCCCAGCGGCGACCAATGCTGTAGCCCCACTCCGCAGCGAGTGTCACCACCGCATTGTGATCAGAGCAGGCCGCCAGCAACCGACGCCGCTCGTCGTCCGTCTCAAGGCTGCTCACCAAAGCATTGAGTTGTTCAACTTTGTGCAGAAAGCGGTTTAGATCGTCCTCCGCCATCAAGCCTTTCCTCGGAGTGGAGCCAATCCTGCCAAGCCAGTGCCGCGATCCAAGCCAGTGCCGACTTCCGAAACAGCTCTCACCGAGCTGCCGCCAGGCACACTGAACACAACAACAGAGGTGGATGCATGCTCTCGTTGATCATGTCGGTGATGCTGGCGTTGGCACTGCTTTGGCCTACTGAGACCCTTGCGCTTCCCCCATCAGGTGCAGACCTCTTCGATCTCCACTGTGCGGGGTGCCACCCCAATGGCGGAAACATTATCCGTCGGGGAAAGACGTTGAAACTGAAGGCCCTGGAGAAACAAGGCATCAACAATGCGGAGGCAATCGCTGCGATCGCCCGCGCAGGCATCGGTCAAATGAGCGGTTATGCCGAGGCTCTCGGTGAAGGCAATGAAGTCATCGTCGCCGATTGGATCTGGGAACAAGCTCAAAATGCCTGGATCCAGGGATAAACGTCTAATTGGGTCCAGATTCCTTCTCGCCAATACACATCGGCCTCTAACAACGCACGGACGCTGGAGAGGGAGTCTGACTCAAACACTCCAAACACATGGGTGCTTCCTTCCGTGGGTCCCAGTGTGATCAGAGTTCCGCTTTCTTTGAGCTGGTTCAGACGATTGAGATGCTCATCTCGAAAGGGCTCTCTTTTTTGAAGAGCATTTTCGCAATAGGTTCCCCAGAGCACAAAGCGAGCCATAGTTTCGTCGTCAAGTGGCACTTAAGCGCCTAAAAGAATGGCACATGGTGCATACCAACAGCTATGTTCATAAAGTTGATGTTTTTAAAAAATCATGCTCACAGGCAGCGATCTGCTGAACAAGGTCAAGGAACTTGGTGATGTCAGCAAGTCCGATCTCGTCCGTGCCTGTGGCTATGTCTCTGACAAGAAGAATGGTGGTGAGCGTCTCAACTTCACAGCGTTCTACGAAGCTCTGCTTGAAGCCAAGGGAGTCAATCTCGGTCCAACTGGTACCAGCGTTATCGGCAAAGGTGGTCGCAAACTCTCCTACGTCGCGACAGTTCAAGGCAACGGCAATCTCTTGATTGGTAAGGCCTACACCGCCATGTTGGATCTCCAACCCGGTGATGAGTTTGAGATCAAATTGGGGCGCAAGCAAATTCGCTTGGTTCCTGTTGGCGGCGCGGACGAAGACGACGAATGATCCTCAGCCGGCAGCAGCGCGAAGCTCTTGGCAAAACTCACCCGCCTCTGCCGCTGCGCAACCTGGTTGTGCAGCGGCAATGCGTTTCACCAGCGCACTGCCGACAATGGCGCCATCAGCGCCCCACTCGCGCACTTGTCGCACCTGGTCGGGTCCGGAAATCCCAAAACCAACAGCCACCGGTCCACTATCACAGCCCTTCAGGGATCCAACCAGCTGTCCCACACGATCTTGCATGGATGCCCGTTCACCTGTGACACCCGTGACGCTCACCAAATAAGTGAAACCGCGACTGGAGGTAGCGATGCGCTGCATCCGCTGCTCCGGCGTTGTGGGGGCAACCAGAAGCACCAGATCCAGGCCTTGTTCTGATGCCAAGGGAGACAGACGTTCCGCTTCCTCGAGAGGAAGATCCGGCACCACCAAACCGGCAACACCGGCGGCTGCCGCTTCAGAGAAAAACCGTTCCGGGCCGCGATTGAGCAAGGGATTGCTGTATGTGAACAGCACCACAGGCATCGTGAGCCTGTCGCGCAATCCCTGCAGCATCTCAAGCACCCTCACAGGTGTTGTCTTCTGCTCGAGTGCACGGTGCGCCGCGGCCTGGATCACCGGTCCATCGGCCAATGGGTCGCTGTAGGGGATACCCAGTTCAACAACATCAGCACCATGGGCCTGAAGACTGAGCAGCACATCAGCCGTGCTCTGCAGATCAGGGTCACCGGCCATCACGAATGGCATCAGCGCCAGTCGCTGCTCACGGGCAGTCTTCACGAAGACCTCGGCAATGCGTGAGGGCTGAACGGTCACAGACTCAGGTTGGACGATGCAGGCGAGCCTAGGTGGCGGCTGAGTTCACTCCGCCGCAGATTCAGTTGGATCCGCAGAAATCGAAGCCATCAGAGCCTCCTGTTCCTCTGGGCTCAAGGCATCAAAGCGCTCCTGCAGCTGTTGCGCCGTGAGTTGGTCGTACTCACTGCGATAACGCCGTCGCTGCTGCATGTAAGTCATGCGACCGGTCACCACACGGAACAGATAGGAACTGGTCCAAACAACGATCACAACAACCAGCAGAGCTTCGGCTGCAATCCCAGCCGAAAATCCCTCCAGACCCAAAGCTTCAAACAGCCAGTATCCAAGTCCTCCGGCAGCGAGCAGGCCCAGTCCAAGTTTCAGAACTCCAGCACGCGTCAACGATCAGACCTCACCCTGACCGCTAAGGCGGAAATTCAGGAAGGGGGCGAAGAGAATCATCCCCGGGAAAAACAGAAACACCAATCCATAGATGCCCAGGCGCTCAACTTTGCCCATGACGGTCCAGCGTTTGTTCATCCAGAGGAGAAGAAACAAAGGCACCACCACCAGATAAGCAGCGCCGAGAGCTGCGTAGGCAGCAATCACAAGAAGGGTGTCCAGGGAAACCGCGTTCAGAAGAGTCTCCATGGTCACTACAGAAGGCTGTTCGTGGAGGAATCTAGGATGCCGGTACGGGGCCGGTGTGCACCGGGGGGCGTGGCGGAATCGGTAGACGCACGCGACTTAAAATCGCTTGGGATGGAAGTCCTGTGGGGGTTCAAGTCCCCCCGCCCCCACCACCGCCTGCGTTGGGAGCAGAACCTTGGTGGGCAATCTTCGACACCCTCAGTAGTTTCTGAGCATCAGGGTGTCCTGTCGATGTCGACTTCTGCGATTTCCAACGCAACGATCGGAGAGACACCGGCTGAAGGTCTGCGTTGCCGTGAACGGGATGAAGGGCATCAGCCATGGGATCGATGGGGAACCTATTTGAGTGACCGGCAATGGGGCACGGTCCGTGAGGACTATTCCGCCGATGGCAATGCCTGGAATGCCTTCCCCTTCGACCACAGCCACCTGCGCAGTTACCGCTGGGGAGAGGACGGTCTTCTCGGACTCACCGATGAACACTGCCTGCTCTGTTTCGCGCCAGTGCTCTGGAATGGCCAGGACCCGATTCTGAAGGAACGCCTGTTCGGACTGGGCAATCCCGAAGGCAACCACGGGGAAGACATCAAGGACACGATGTATCACCTAGCCGGAACACCAACCGGCAGTTACTCCAAAGCGCTGTATCGCTACCCACAGCAGAGTTTTCCTTATCAACAGCTGCGCGATGAAAACCGCCGCCGCAGTCGCGAGGAGAAGGAATATGAGTTGGTCGACACAGGCATCTTCTCCAGCAATCACTTTTTCGATGTCGAAGTTGAGTACGCCAAAGCTTCACCCGAGGATGTACTGATCCGGCTCACCATCACCAACCAGGGTCCGGATCAAGCGCCCCTGCACCTCCTACCGTCGCTGTGGTTCCGCAACACCTGGAGCTGGGGAGATCGTGACCATGGCCGACCCCACCTTCGGCTTCAGGGCAATCGCCTCGTCAGCGATGCCACCGAAGGATTGGCCTCTTACAACCTGAGCTGCAGTGAACAGGGCCATTGGTTGTTCACGGAAAACGAAACCAACACGGACCGTCTGTATGGACAAGCGCTTCAACAGCCCTACGTGAAAGATGCCTTTCACCGCTACCTGATTGAGGACGACCACCACGCAATCAATCCGGCACAGACAGGAAGCAAAGCAGCGCTACACCTCCAACGCACACTCGATCCTGGGGAAATCTGGAGCGTGGATCTGCGCTTAAGCAGGCACGACCACCAGGGAAACAAGGCCCCTGAACCGACCGAAACCACCGCCTTCAATGGCTTAATTGAGCAACGCCGGAAGGAGTGGCAGGCCTATCTCCAGTGGGTGGCCCCTGGACTTAACGAGGAAGATCGCGCGATCCATGCCTCGGCCGCTGCGGGTTTGTTCTGGTGCCGCAAGTACTACGACTGGTACGTGGCCCGATGGCTGCGCGGAGACAGCAATGCTCCGAGACCGCCGGAAGAACGCTGGCACACCGAAAACGCCTATTGGCGAAATCTGCGGGCCCGAGACATCATCTCGATGCCCGACTGTTGGGAGTACCCCTACTTCTGCCAGTGGGACCTGATGTTCCATGCGGTGGCCTTCGCCGAAATCGATCCGGGTGAGGCGAAACGGCAGTCACGCATGCTTCGCCAAGCCTCATATACCGCCAATAACGGTCAATCCCCTGCCTATGAGTGGGCACTCTCAGACGCCAACCCACCGATCGGCGCTTGGGCGGCACTGCGCATCTTCCAAATAGCGAAACGCCGTGACGGCGTCAACGACTACCCCTTCCTGCGCGCCAGCCTGCGGGAGCTCTTGCTGGAGTACGGATGGTGGGCCAACCGGACCGATCGCAACGGCGACAGCTTGTTCGAGGGAGGCTTCCTCGGACTCGACAACATCGCCATTTTCGATCGGCGCTACCCGCTCAAAGACGGCAGCCGAATTGAACAATCCGATGGCACTGCCTGGATGGGAATGCTCAGCCTCAACATGCTGGAGGCTTGTGTTCTGCTCTCAGAAGACCGGGCGGAATACAAGAGTTTGTGTGACCGCTTCGTGGCGGACTTCAGCCGGCTTACCTACGCCTTAAACAGCCCCAGTGGCAGGGGATATGTGAACTGGGATGAGCAGGACGGCTTCTATTACGACGTGCTCAAGCGACCCGACGGCAGCACCGACTACCTGCGCACCCGTTCACTCAGCGGCCTCATTCCGTTGCTTGCGATCGCGACGTTTGACCAGCAGACGGTGGACTCGATTCCCTCCCTGGACGTCAGCAAATACCTGAGAGATCTGGGTCGCGAACGCGGAGCCGAATTTGATTCGATTGCCCATCTGGGATCCTGGCACCATGGCCGGGTTCTGTTTTCGATCGTTCCGCCGCAACGGCTCCGACGCATTCTCACCAGGGTGTTCGACGAAGATGAATTCCTCTCTCCGTACGGCATCCGCAGCCTGTCCAAGGTCTACGAAAAAACCCCTTACAGCTACCAACAGGGCGACGACTACGCCACGATCAGCTACAGCCCTGCTGATAGCCCTGTCGCCATGTTTGGAGGCAATTCCAACTGGCGCGGCCCCGTTTGGATGCCAATCAACTACCTGCTCATCGAAGCCCTGCAGAAATTCGGCCATCACTTTGGTGACGATTTCAAAATGGAATTCCCAACTGGATCGGGGCGGCACCTCAATCTGTGGGAGATCTCGCTTGAACTGGAAGAGCGTTTAGTCGGCATCTTCCGTCGGGATGGCGACGGACGCAGAGCTTTTAATGGTGAGGTGGAGTTGTTTCAAAAGGATCCAGAGTGGCGTGATCTCTTTCTATTTAATGAATATTTTCATGGCTGTAGCGGTGCAGGGGTTGGAGCAAGTCACCAGACGGGATGGACCGGAGTGGTGGTCAAAATGATCACGCAACTCCAACGTTGGCGCTGACGTCATGAAGTGATCTCCCTAACGTTCAGCAGAACTCCTGGGCACGTCGTTATGGATCACGCCACCCATGCCGCTCGTCGCCAAACATCCATCGAACCGCAAAGTGATCACTACAACGTGGTGATCATTGGCAGTGGCGCGGGTGGAGGCTCTCTCGCCAGAGCTCTAGCGGATTCCGGTCACTCAATCTTGATCCTGGAACGTGGTGGTTGGTTGCCCAGGGAACCTCAGAACTGGGACCCAGTTGAGGTGTTTCAGAACGATCGCTACGTCTCAGAGGACCCGTGGCAAGACAAACACGGAAAGACGTTTCAACCAGGCAGTCATTACTTCGTGGGCGGTGCCTCAAAGATGTATGGAGCTGCTCACTTCAGGCTGCGCGAGAGGGATTTCGAATCGGTGATGCATGTCGACGGTGAATCACCGGAATGGCCTCTGAAATACGACGTGTTCGAGCCTTACTACCGCAAAGCCGAAGAGTGGTACCACGTGCATGGCCTTCGCGGCGAAGACCCCACCGAACCACCGGCATCCTCTGACTACCCCTATGCGCCGATCAAGCATGAACCGCGCATGCAGAAATTGGTTGATGACCTGCGATCAGCAGGCCTTCATCCCTTTCACGCACCAACGGGAGTCGCCCTCAACGAAGCCAATCCCGCCTTCAGTGCATGTGTGCGCTGCAACCGCTGCGATGGATTTCCCTGTCTAGTGCAGGCCAAGGGTGATGCCGAGGTGATGGGTGTTCGCCCGGCACTGGATCATGACAATGTCTTCTTGCTCACAGATGCTGAGGTGCTTCGACTGAACACCAATGAGAGTGGGCGAGAAGTCACGGACGTGGTGGTGAACCACCAGGGGCAGGAACGTCGCTTCAAAGGAGACATTGTGGTGGTCTCTGCTGGAGCTGCCAATTCAGCACGTCTGCTGCTGATGTCAGCGAACGACGCCCATCCCCGAGGACTTGCCAACAGCTCCGATCAAGTGGGCAGAAATTACATGTACCACAACTGCAAGGCCTTGGTGGCACTGGCCCATGAGCCCAACACGACGGTGTTCCAAAAAACAGTTGCTCTGCATGACTGGTATTTCGGAGACAACGACTTCGATTTCCCGATGGGAAATGTGCAGATGACGGGTAAAACCAATGGAGCGATGATGAAAGGCTACAAACCGCGACTCACCGCTCTGGCCCCCACCTGGAGCATGGACAAGATCGCTGAACACTCGCTGGATTTTTGGTTGCAAACTGAGGATCTTCCGCTGGCAAACAATCGAGTCACCATCAATTCCCAAGGACAGATCAAACTCGACTACACACCGACCAACACCAGGTCATCCAACGAGCTGGTCAACCGACTTGAGGGGCTGCTCGACAAGCTTTACCTCAAGAATCACCTGGCCGAGCGTCAGGTGTATTTCGCCTCCTCGATGGACATTGCAGCAGTCGGCCATCAGTCAGGCACATGTCGCTTCGGCACGGATCCGAGTACCTCGGTGTTGGACCTCAACTGCCGCACCCACGATGTGGAGAATCTCTATGTGGTCGACACCAGTTTCTTCCCCAGCAGCTCAGCGGTGAATCCGTCGCTCACTGCCATTGCTAACGCCATCCGAGTGGCGGAACACCTCAAAGAGCGACTGAGCTGATCACCCCAACAAGACCTGAAGGCGTGGAACCACCAGCATCAAATCGACGCTGAAGGGTCCTCCGCCCGCGGTGATCAGCACAAAGCACATCACGACATACATTGCAGCTTTCTCCCAGCTCGGAGGTTCACCAACACCCATCGGTCCGGCGTAATCACCTTCTGGGATTTGAAATGGGTCAGGTGCAATAAACGGGAAGCCACTGGTAATTTCCAAAACCACGGCGTACAGCATCGAAACAGCAATAGCGACTGCTGCTAAGGGCGTCAGGAGCCCCGCAATCAGAGCAATCCCACCGGCCCACATGGAGAAGGCTGAGAGAAAACAAAGCCATGCCGGAGTCTTCATGGCCGTGGCCCAGGTGTTCAGGTTGCTGAGCTTGGGCCAACCGTGGCGGATGAACACCAGACCGGTGAACAGCCGCAGCACCAACAAACCAGCACCAGCAAGGCCTTTCGGCGCCGCAGGGACAATCAGAGAAACAAGATCCACTTGACGTCGACCATTTTACGAACGTTAGTGAGTTCGAGTCGGAAAAACTGAAGGATTCGCTTAAGAAGAAATCCACAGTCGGTGACCATCTGGGTCATTCAACTGGCGACCGGGTCCAGCCTCAGGGTCCTTGATCAGAATCTGCGCATACAAAGCATCCTGCGGCCGCAGCGCAGCCGCTGTGGGTTGCAACGGAGTGGGACTGAGATATCTCAAGAACTCAATTCCGCACGGCGTAGAACCACTTAATCCATGAATGGACACTTTGGGGTTGGTGACGCCATCAAGGCGTTCCTGTTCAACACCTTGATTAAGGGTGGCGTAGCGCAGTTGGAGGCCAAGCTCCACGCCGTAAAACATCAAACTTTGGTCGCTATCGCTGATCGCGATAGCCGTATGGTCGAGTCCCTGAAACAAAAGGGCGTCCTCCTCATGCCAACGCGGGTGCCCGAGCCCAGGAGGAAACCAGAGCAGCTCCATAGCATGACCAGCGGCATTGCGGAACTTCCATGCCCCCACTCCGTTGGGCAACCACTGCGGCGCTTCCGAGATCGGAGTCACGACAGGCATCAGCTGTTCTGCCGCACGCTGCAAATCACTCACCACAATCGCGACATGCTGGAACCAGAGACTGTTCGCAACCCCTGGGTGTCGCTGTTGGACGGGATCAACACCTTCGAAGGAGACATAGTCAAGGCACTCATCACCCAGTCGGTAGTGATGAATGGTGGCCTGTCCCTGGGTCAAGCCAAAGCGGCGTTGAAGGTCGTCCCCTTGCAGCAGAGCCTGTCCGTGATCCTCAACGCCGAGAAGCGCAAGGAGAGGATCGAGAGACCCGGCGATAGGGAGAGAAAAAGCCACTCCCTGAACGGAAGGAGATTGGCACTGAACATCGACCACGAATGCGTCATCCCCGCTGACGTTGTCTTAGCGCCGTTTACGCACGAAACACTGCCGAGATCAGTGAAACCGGCTAATGAATGTTTGTTTGTTTCTGACCGCCATGACCACCCAGGTCCCAAAAGCGATGACCTCCCTTTGTCTGCGCGACAAGGTGATCATCGTGACCGGAGGCAATTCCGGTATTGGCAAGGCCATTGTCGAAGCCGTCGGTGCTCTGGGCGCCAAGGTGGTCATCGACTACCGCTCACATCCCGAGCGGACCGATGAGCTGATTGATGAGATTGGAGAACTGGGTGGTCAGGCCATCGGTGTTCAAGCGGACGTCGCCAAGTTGGACGACCTGCAACGCCTCGTGGATGTCGCGGTGAAGACCTTCGGCAAGGTCGACGTGATGGTGAACAACGCCGGAATCGAAACGCGCACATCAATTCTGGATACGACACCCGAAGACTTCGACAAGGTGATGAATGTCAATCTGCGGGGTGTGTTCTTTGCCACGCAGTACGCCGCCAAACAGATGATCGCCCAAGGCAGCGGGGGACGGATCATCAACATTTCGTCGGTGCATGAAGACTGGCCGATGCCCGACAACACCCCTTACTGCGTAGCCAAAGGCGGTGTGCGCATGATGACCCGCACGGCTGGTGTGGAACTGGCAGGCAAGGGTGTTTCCATCGTGAACGTCGGTCCTGGTGCAGTCGCAACGCCGATCAACGATTCCACAATGAACAACCCCGAACTGCTCGCCAAGCTCAACGCCGCCATTCCCATGGGCCGCATGGCGCAACCAGAGGAGATCGCTTCGGTGGTGGCGTTCCTCGCCAGTGACGGCGCCAGTTACATGACGGCCACCAGCGTCTTCGCCGATGGCGGCATCATGATGAGCAGTCCTGGTCTTTGAGCGCGAAAGCCTCAATCCCCGCTCGGGCGACCGCGGCATCTTGATCAGGCGTCATCCCTGACACCCCGATCGCCCCAACCACCACATCTTGATATCGCAACACCAGTCCGCCAGCCATCAAGGCGCAGGGCTGATGCAGCACAGCCTGTAACGACAGCAGGGCCATGCGGCCTGAGGCGATCGCTTGTTCCGCAGCAGCACTGTCTCCACCGGTCAGCGCTGCCGTGCGGGCTTTAGCGGCTGATGTCTCAACGCTGGCGATGGACGCACCGTCGAGCCGACGGAAGGAGAGCAGCACTCCCGAGGCATCCACGACCGCGATCGACACCCGTGCCGACAATTGCTGCGCCATGGCCTTAGCGGACTCGACGATGTGGTCGGCATCGGCAAGTTCGAGGCGGTGAATCATGTGCATCGGCTCAGGTCCATTGAATGGCCATCTTCCAGAGATGGCCCTCAAGCTCCACCCCAGCCGCCAAAGCCTCGAGAGCTTCACCTGGCAGTTTCAGCGTGGCTGATGCCTGATGCACCAGGATGTCGACCCCTGTGAACTGAAAGCCCATGGACTTCCCCATGGCTGCAATGTCGTCGAGACAAGCTGCTGTATGGAACTGGTCAAGCAACGCCTGATCACCTTTCACTTTGTGGAGGAAAGCTTCCAGCTGTGGATTCCCTGTGCTGGTCATAGCGTCAATCCTTAATTGCAATGCAGGAGATTTCGATGCGGGCTCCAACCACCAATTTGCTGATGCCGATTACCGCACGGGAACAGTAATTATCTGGATCGGGGAAAAACTCTTGCCAGACAGCATCCATCTCCTCAATTTCATCAATATTGGTCATATAAACCACTGCCTGTCCCACATCGCGATAAGTGCATCCTGCTTCTTCAAGCACACCAAACACATTCTTCAGGCATTGGCGGGTGTGTTCCGCACTACCACCTTCTACCGTTTGATTGGTGGCTGGATCCACAGGCATTTGGCCTGAGACGAACACAAACTGTCCGATTTGGTAGCCCTGGCTGTAGCTAGCCACTGGCTGATTGGCATTTTGGGTGCGAATTGGATGACGGTCCAAAGGCATCGATGCAGATCGACTGTCTTTGTTGTAGCGACGTTCAAGGAAGTGCAGGGTGTTGGATCCCACGCGCATGCACATAGATGGAATACACCGCATCCCAACAGCAGAGAAACAGGCGGTTGCTGTGGATGCCGCCAAAACAGAGGTTCCCAACCAGACGGGGCGTGGCGATGCGTCCCAGCAAGGTCCCATCCGATGCAATGCAGTGAACGCCATTCCCGGCACTACTCCAGATGTTGCCGTCGCTATCCACACGGATGCCATCGGCATTGCCGTTGTTCACCCGATAAAAATCGCGTCGACCCGAAATCTGCTGACCGCCATCCTCCACATCAAACACGTGGATGAGTCGATCTGGCTTAGGGGCGTCGTACTCCACCGGGGAACCGTTCAGACCCTCAGGTGCTGCTGTGTCCACGATGTAGAGGAGTGATTCATCGGGAGAGAAGGCAAGACCATTTGGGCCGACCACCTCATCGGGGTCCGTCATGGCCTTGAGGGATCCATCCGCAGGGTCAAAGCGATAGACCACAGCCGGTTGCACCGAATGCCGCCGTCCTCCCTCGTAATCATTCACGAGTCCATACAACGGATCGCTGAACCAGATCGTGCCGTCACTTTTCACCACCACATCATTGGGCGTGTTCAAAGGCTGACCCAGGTGGGAATCCACCAAATGAACAACACGACCGTTGTGCTCGGTGCGGAGCAAGGCCCGATGGCCATGACTGCAGGTCAACAGCCGTCCCTGGAGATCACGCGTTTGTCCATTTGGAAATCCAGCGTTGTGGCGGAACACGCTCAGACCATGGCTCTCATCCCACGACAAAATTCGATCATTGGGAATGTCAGAAACCAGAAGACGCTGCTGATCGCCGAACCAAACCGGACCCTCCAACCATCGACAACCACCAAAGAGACGTTCCAGCTGCGCATTGAATAGCACCAGAGACTTGAAACGCGGATCAACAACTTCGATCTTGGTTTCAACAAACTCACTGCGAAAAACCATGACGACTTGCCGCTTACTTGAAGGATCCAGGAGGCAGATTTCGCCAGGCCTGATCATTCCGTTGAATGATCAGCTGAACGCAAGGTTCATCACCGACCTGCGCAGAAAGATGTCCTTGCCGGCCATCCGATGTTGCCCGACACCCCTGGTCACCTCCATAGGAATACTCACCAGCTTTCATGACCACTTTCGTGCCATCCATACTCTCCACAGACCAGGCACCTTTCAGGACGTAGATCCATTTCGGAACATGGTTCTCATGCCAGTCAGCAGTCCAACCAACGGGTAGATAGGTCACGAAGGCGTTGCCTTCCTTCATGAGATCACGAGAAAACTGGGGAGAATCACCGGGGCCCAGCTGACCAAGCTCAAAGGCGCTGATCGTGCACATTTGCTGACGACTGATGCCCTTGGCATCGGTATAGAGATGCCAGTAGCTTTCAGGCTCTGGAGCCAGACTGAAAGGGTCGGTCAAAAGTGACTCGGGCGGATCTTTGCACCCTATTCATTTCGAAGAAGCCTGACTATCAAGCAACACACCAAGGCAATGTTTCACCGGCGTGGAACAGAGCAGGCCACTCATTCTCCTCAAGGGAGTCTTCCGCCGATACGTCCGTTTCCACAGGGTCGAGGCGCGAGGGGACTGACTGCTCTTTGCGCACGAGCGTGATGGTGTCGTCGTTGAGAGGCAATCCGTAGAACCGAGGACCATGTTCACTAGCAAAGCCCTCGAGACGGTCCAGAGCACCGGCTTGCTCGAACACGCAGGCGTAGCTCTCGATGGCGTGGAGCGCATTGAAAATCCCGGCACAACCGCACGCCGACTCCTTACCAGAACGAGGGTGGGGAGCAGAGTCTGTGCCAAGAAAGAAGCAGGGAAGGCCACTTGTTGCGGCCGCAATCAAAGCTTGGCGATGACATTCACGCTTCACGACCGGGAGACAGTAAAAATCGCTGCGCAGTCCTCCCATGAACATCGCATTGCGATTGAGATGGAGGTGATGGGGGGTGATCGTGGCGGCCAGACGACGATCACCAGCGAGGTGCTCATCGCGGATGTAAACAGCAGCCTGCTCGGTGGTGATGTGTTCCAGCACAATTCGCAATCCCGGATGGCGGCGACGCAGAGGGATCAAGTGCTGGTCGATGAAAGCCGCTTCCCGATCAAAAATATCCACCTCTGGATCGGTGACCTCGCCATGAATGAGCAGAGGCATGTCGATGGATTCCATACGCTCCAGCACCGCGGCGATCCGAGCGAGATCACTCACACCGGCCGCCGAATTGGTGGTGGCGTTCGCGGGATAGAGCTTCGCGGCGGTGAACACTCCCTCGCGAAACCCACGCTCCAACTCATTGGGATCAAGATCGTCGGTGAGATAAGCGGTCATCAGCGGCTCAAACGGCTGTCCCTGCGGAAGCGCTGAAAGAATCCGGCTGCGGTAAGCGAGCGCAGCGTCGACCGTGGTAATCGGAGGTCGCAAATTGGGCATTACGATGGCCCGGGCAAAGGTTCTGGCCGTGGCTGGCAGCACGGCCTGAAGCATCGCTCCGTCCCTCAGGTGCACATGCCAGTCATCAGGACGGCGGAGCACAAGTGATGACGGCACCTGAGCCAAGGTCAGACCTCCTGAAGTAAGGGCAGCTCTCCAACGGCCAAGCGAAGAATCTGTCCACGATCGTCGCTGACGTGCTCCTCGGGGAGAAGATCCAGCAGCTTGAGCTTCTCGAGGCGATTGCGCGTGGCTCCATTCATCACCACCACGTAGACCGAACGTCCCACTTCGACCGCTTCTTTGATGGCATTTTCCAGCGCAAGGGAAGCGGTCACACCCAGATGGGAAACCTCGGTGAGATCAAACAACACCGCCTCGCAATCTTCGATGGCGTTGTGCTCCCGGCTGATCGTTTTCGCCACGCCGAAGATCATTGGCCCTGCGAGTTGGAACAGAAGCAGTCGCCCAGAGGCCTGATCTAGGAGCTCCTGCTGGTCAGAAGGCAGTTCAACATCATCATCGGTGGTGCTGATGGTCTTCACACCCTTGGCTTGCAGAGCCGTCATTCGCTCGATGGTGAGCACATTGGCCACGAACACACCAATAAAAACGGCCCAGATCAGATCCACCAAAACAGTGAGAGCGATCACGCCGTAGGTGATGCAGGCCGCCTTGATCGAGAGGTGATGGGCGCGTTGCAGGAAGCTCCAATCGATGATGTCGAATCCAACCTTCAGGGCAATGCCGGCCAGCACGGCCAATGGGATTGCCGATGCCGCTCCAGCGAACAGCAGGATCACCAGCATCAGAATCAACGCACGGACAATTCCAGAGAGAGCCGAACGTCCGCCAGCTTGGATGTTCACCACCGTGCCCATGGTGGCTCCGGCGCCGGGCAAGCCTCCGAACAGACCGGAGACCACGTTGCCCAAACCCTGACCGATCAATTCCTTATTGGAATCGTGCTCTGTGCGAGTGAGGCTGTCCGCCACGACGGAGGTGAGCAAAGCATCGATGCAGCCGAGCATGCCCAAGACCGCTCCGTTCACGACCATCACCCGCAGCTGCCCTCCGGTGAAATTGGGCATCTGAAACCTGGGGAAGTCCGCCGAGAACTCGGGGATCCGTCGCAACTCCACATCCCCGAGCAAGGTCAAGGAGATCAGCGTTCCGATCAGCAATGCCAGCAACTGAGGAGGAACCCAACGCTTGACCTGCTCAGGTGTGAACCAAAGGATCAGCAGCGTCACCACAGCCAGAGTGAGCTCCATGGGCTGAACATTGGCCAACAGCTGAGGTAGTGCCGTAAGCGTTCCCACGACACCTCCCGACGGGCTGCTCTGGCCGAGAAACGGAGCCAGTTGAAGGATGACCAGGATCACACCAATGCCGGACATGAAGCCCGAAATCACGGTGTACGGCATCATCGTGATGTAACGACCTAGTCGGAAAAAGCCGAACAGGATCTGGAAGACGCCCGCCAGGATCACCGTGGTGAACGCCATGGCCAGGGCCGTTGCCTGGTCAGGAATCTGGGTGGTGAAGTTGAGGATGACGGCGGTGAAGACCACGGTCATCGGACCGGTTGGCTCGGAAATCAGTGTTGGGGTACCCCCGAACAGGGAAGCCACCAAGCCGATGATCACGGCACCCCAGAGACCGGCAGCTGCCCCAGCCCCTGACGCCACACCAAAGGCCAGAGCCATTGGTAACGCAACCACCGCAGCAGTCACTCCACCGAAGACATCGCCTTTGATGTTGCGGGTGCTGATGTGATTCAGGAACATAGCGTCCGTTACAAATGTGGCGGAATTCTAGTCGCCGCTCACGGGATCAGACCAGATCGATGCAAGCCGTCGCAGGTCAACGGGATGATGGCGTCGCACAATGTGAGCCTGCCGTCGTTCCAGATGTCCGACTTCCTGCAATCGTTTCTGGAAATTTTGGTCGGGATCGGCCTGCTATTCGCCGGCGGGGAGGTGTTTGTTCAAGGAGCGGTCACTCTCTCCCTGATTTTCGGCATTCCGCAGCTGGTGATTGGACTCACCGTCGTGTCCTTCGGCACCAGCGCTCCAGAACTGTTTGTGAGCGTGAGTTCTGTGCTTCGAGGCATGGACGCCCTGGCCGTCAGCAATGTGGTCGGAAGCAACATCTTCAACGTGATGGTGGTGCTCGGCAGCAGTGCCCTCGTGATGCCGCTTCGGGTCGAAAGCCGTCTTGTCCGCAGGGACGTGCCGGTGATGATCGCCGTCTCCGCAGCGGTTTGGGGCATGGCCTCCGCTGGGCGTGTCACCTGGCAGTCAGGTGCAGCACTGCTACTGGCGTTGGTGATCAACTCAATCTGGGAAATCCGCACCGCCCGCGAAGAACCGGAGGGTGTCGAGGAGGCTGAGCCCGATGTGAACCCTGATCAAGGCAAACGAGGGATCGTGAAAGCGGTGTTGTCTTTGCTGCTGGGGATCCTGCTTCTTGGGGTTGGTTCCAAGGTGTTGGTCAATGGCGCCTCAGCAGCCGCCACAATTCTGGGTGTCAGCAAATCGGTGATCGGCTTAACCATCGTGTCTGCCGGCACCTCAATGCCGGAACTGATCACGTCGCTGGTGGCTGCCATCAAAGGCAAAACCGACCTGGCCATCGGCAACGTTGTTGGCAGCAATCTTCTGAACCAGATGCTGGTGCTCGGAGCGAGTGCGGTGGCTGCCAGCGGAGCAGGAGGCCTTGAGGTGAGCGCCTTGCTGATCGAACGCGACATCCCCGTGATGGTGATCACCGCTTTGGCCTGCCTGCCCATTTTCTGGACCAAGGGGCTGATCACACGTCTGGAAGGAGGCATCCTGCTCGGCCTCTACATCTTTTATGTGGTGGATCAGGTGCTGCCACGCACCCTGCCCACCTGGCAAGACGAGTTCCGGCTGGTCATGCTCTGTCTTGTGCTTCCCGCGGTGATTGTTCTGATCGTGACGCAAGCTGGCCTCTACTGGCGCCAACTGCGTCGCAACCGTCCCTGACCACAAGGCAGCGAGACAATGCGTCGTGCCAGCCAGGTTTGATGAGCAACTCATCACAGCCAGGCGCGGATTCGTTCACGAAAGGGTGACTACATCCAAAAAGCTGTTCATCCTTAGGAAGCGTTGCTCGGCTTGCCGATGCTCGAGCTGCTTCCACCGCTCAACGATAAAAATCTTCCCTGGTTGGATGTCATTCACCCAATCGTGGTTCACTTTGTGATCGCGATGGCACTGATCAGCGTCGTGTTCGATCTGGTTGGTGTGATCACGCGCCGAAAGAATCTCTTCGAAGTGACCTTCTGGAATTTGGTGGTGGCCACGGTGGCCATCTTCGTAGCGATTATTTTTGGCCAAATTGAGGCAGGTCTCGCCAATCCGTACGGGGCCTCCCGTGACATCCTCAATTACCACAGCACCATCGGATGGTCACTGGCGGGGGTGTTAGGGCTCCTGACCGGATGGCGTTATGTGGTCCGACAAAAAGATCCCACGCATTTGCCCACCGGCTTTCTCGTCATTGACGGCGTGCTGGCAACCCTCGTGTTCTGCCAGGTGTATCTCGGAGACAAGCTGGTTTGGGTCTACGGACTTCACACCGTCCCGGTGGTGGAAGCCATTCGTAGTGGAGCGGTGTCATGACATCCCTCAACCTGATCCAACTGATGGCCATCCCCTCTCCCATCAACGACATCGCAGACCAACTGGGGGCAAACGATCTCCCTTACTCCATCCCGATCCATCCGAATTTGGTGCATTTCACCATCGGATTGTTCGCCATCGGCATCGCATTTGATTTTGCAGGTGCGTTCTATCCGCTTGAAAAGCGGGTGTTCCGCTACCTGGCCCTACCCGTGACCCGTAGTGGATTTCATGATGTGGGTTGGTACAACGTGCTCGCCTGCAGCGTTATCACCTTTTTCACTGTGGCCGCAGGCTTCTACGAGATGCTGCTGGCCGTCCCGCTGCCGGGAATCCGCAGTTTGATCGGCCAGAATGCCATCAGCACAATGCTTTGGCACGGCATCGGCGGCGTCATCCTGCTGCTGGCCATCGTGGCGATGACCATCTGGCGCGGTTATCAGCGTTTCGTCTGGCGCAAGGATTTTGGCCGGCAGGTGACCTGGCTGTATCTGGGATGTGGAACCCTGATTCTGCTGATCATGGGAGTGCACGGAAGCCTCGGGGCTTGGCTGGCCAGTGAATTTGGTGTTCACATCACCGCGGATCAGCTCTTGGCGGCAGGCGCAGATCTCAAGGAGGCCCTGCCATGACATCTACACAAACACCCAAAAAGGGATTCCCTCTCCGATTGCTGGTCATCGTTGCGATGGCAACAATTGCGGATGCTCTCTTGAGCATTCAAGTCGCCCAATGGTCTTACGCATGGCTTCCTGTTCCTGCATCAACGGCTGCGCCCTATGTCGATGACCTGTTCAGTCTTGAAGTAGGGATCGGAGCCTTCATTTTCATCGGATCCGTGGGTTTCATCCTTTGGTCTGTGATCTTCAACCGGGCAGAGAAGTATGACGAAAGTGACGGTCTTCCCATCGAAGGCAACACCCGATTGGAAATCACTTGGACGGTGATTCCCTTCGTGATCGTGATGGCTTTAGCCTTCTATTCGATCCAAGTCAACGAAAAACTGGCGTCCCTGGGCCCCAAGCAGAAATATGACGTTGCGGTGAACCAAGCCCCTGATGCCGTGGCAACTGTGGATGCTCGTCGTGACATCGGGCCGATCGATGTAATTGCCCGCCAGTGGTCGTGGGAATTCATTTATCCCGATGGTGTGCGTAGCTCAGAACTGCATTTACCGATCAATCAGCGGGCCAATTTCCAGCTCAGCTCGGAGGATGTCTTGCATGGCTTCTACATCCCAGCATTCCGTTTGAAACAGGACATCATTCCTGGAAGTGTGATCTCATACAGCATCACACCGACTCGAGAAGGTCGATATCGCCTGCGCGACTCGATGTTCAGTGGCGCCTACTTCTCTCACAACCAAACCGACGTGGTTGTGGAGTCCGAGCAGGCTTACAACACCTGGCTGAAGGCCACGGCCAAACGTCCGCTTGTGCAGGGACTGAGCCCTGGGACATCGCTCTACGCCAAGCGACTTAAAGACGGCAACCGTGGATGGGCCACGGTGCCTCCAGCAACACCACCGATGGTCAACGACCCCGGCAATCCCGACGAGCCCCACGACGCCTGACCCCGATGACCAGCACGAATTACGACCCGAGGGTGCTCAAGGCTCCCCATCCTGTTCCAGGGGCACCCGACAACTGGAAACGCTTTTTCAGTTTCAACACCGACGCCAAAGTGATCGGTATCCAATACATCGGCTTGTCGCTGTTCTTCCTGCTCGTGGGAGGTCTGCTGGCCATGGTGATGCGCGGAGAGCTGATCACACCTCCATCCGATCTAGTTGACCCGAGTGTTTACAACGGTCTTTACACGATGCACGGGACAGTGATGCTGTTCCTATTTCTTTTTCCGGTCCTCAATGGATTCAACAACCTGTTGATTCCGACCATGATCGGGGCACCCGATATGGCCTTCCCCAAGGTGAATGCCGCCGCCTTCTGGCTGGTGCCTGTGTTTGCCCTGGTGTTGCTGAGCAGCTTTTTCGTGCCGGGCGGTCCTGCGTCATCCGGTTGGTGGTCGTATCCACCGGTCAGCATTCAGAACCCGCTTGGGCATCTGATCAACGGGGAATTTCTGTGGATCCTCGCTGTAGCGCTTTCCGGCATTTCCTCGATCATGGGCGCGATCAACTTTGTCACCACGATCCTGCGGATGCGTGCTCCCGGCATGGGTTTCTTCAAGATGCCTGTGTACATCTGGACTGCCTGGGCGGCACAGACCCTCCAGCTCATTGGCCTGCCTGCCTTAACAGGCGGCGCCATCATGCTCCTCTTTGACCTCAGCTTCGGCACCAGTTTCTTTCGACCTGAAGGCGGAGGCGATCCGGTTCTCTATCAACATTTCTTCTGGTTTTACTCGCACCCAGCGGTGTACGTCATGGTGCTGCCGGTGTTCGGCATCTTTTCCGAACTCATCACGGTGTATTCACGCAAACCACTTTTCGGCTACAAGTTCGTAGCTCTGGCCTCGTTCATCATCACGTTCCTTGGTCTGATCGTGTGGGTTCACCACATGTTTTACACAGGAACACCCCAGTGGATGCGCAATTTGTTCATGGTCACCACCATGCTGATCGCCGTACCCACAGGCGTGAAGGTGTTCGCCTGGCTAGGCACTCTTTGGGGAGGCAAGATCCGCCTCACCACTCCAATGTTGTTTGTCTTGGGAGGACTGGTGAATTTCATCTTCGGCGGCATTACCGGCGTCATGCTTGGCACCGTTCCGATTGATATTCACGTCGGCAACACCTATTTCGTGGTGGCTCATTTTCACTACATCATCTTCAACACGATCGGTTTCGGGATCTTCGCCGGCATCTACCACTGGTTCCCGAAGTTCACCGGGCGCATGTATTACGAAGGTCTCGGCAAGGTGCATTTCGCTCTCACATTCATCGGGGCAACACTCAATTGGCTCCCTCTTCATTGGGCCGGCCTTTACGGCATGCCCCGCCGTGTGGCCTCCTATGACCCGGAATTTGCCATCTGGAATGTGATTGCCAGCATCGGGGCTTTCATGCTCGGTGTGGCTTCCATTCCATTCATCCTCAACCTTGTCAGCTCCTGGTCACGGGGCGCCAAAGCGTCCGCCAACCCATGGAATGCGATCGGACTGGAATGGCTACTGCCTTCTCCACCCCCTGCCGAAAATTTTGAAGATGACGTGCCCACGGTCATGAGTGAGCCCTATGGCTACGGACTGGGGCGCCCCCTCGTTGAGGACGAAGAGTTCTACATCCGCCGATCCATGGAGGCCTAAATCGATGACCAGCGCCAATCCAGATCTTTCTCTCAATCATCAACCGGGGCACATCAAGCACGACGGCCACAACCTCACCGGGTTCATTATTTTTCTCTGCTCAGAAAGCATCATCTTTCTGGCTTTCTTTGTGGGCTTTTCGCTGCTCAAACTCACCAGCCCCGAGTGGCTTCCGGAGGGTGTTGAGGGTCTAGAGACAAAGCTCCCTTTCATCAACACCGTCATCCTGGTCAGTTCCAGCTTCGTCGCCTATTTCGCTGAACGCTACCTGCACAAGGACAACCTCTGGGGATTCCGTGCCCTATGGCTTCTCACGATGGCCATGGGTGCCTATTTCGTGTACGGGCAGTACGTCGAATGGTCGGAGCTTCCCTTCCATCTCAACAGCGGTGTTTTTGGCGGCACGTTCTACTTATTGACGGGATTTCATGGACTTCATGTCATTACCGGCATCCTGCTCATGGGTCTGATGCTGGCGCGATCCTTCCGTCCCAACAATTACGCCAAGGGGGAAATGGGTGTCACAGCCGTCAGCCTGTTCTGGCATTTCGTGGATGTGATCTGGATCATCCTCTACGTATTGATCTACGTCTGGCAACGCACCACCTGATCAACCTGCAACGGCCGATTCACACCCAAACATCCAGCCATGATCATCGACGATCGCCACTACGACATCATCGTTATCGGCAGCGGTGCCGGGGGAGGCACCCTCGCGGGTGCTCTGAGTCGTGCGGGACGACATGTTCTTTTGCTCGAACGTGGTGAGGCCATGCCTCTCAGCGACCAAAACGTCGCGGATGTCGACCTGCTGCGAAAGGATCGCTACCACCCCAAGGATGAGCACTGGTTTGGACCTGACGGTGACCCGATCGCACCGCAAACCGCCTACGCACTAGGGGGCAACACCAAAATCTGGGGTGCGGTTCTGGAGCGAATGCGGGAACGGGAGTTCGGCGAGGTGCAACTGCAGCAAGGTATTTCTCCCGCATGGCCCCTTGATTACAGCGATCTGGCGCCTTACTACGACAAGGCCGAAGCGCTATACCACGTACATGGCAAGGTCGGTGTCGATCCCACAGAGCCACCACGCACCAAGGCATTCGAGCACCTACCACGTCCCTTAACGCCGTTCCTTGAGCCGTTACGCGAGGGGTTGAAGCGTCAGGGTTGTCAACCCTATGACCTGCCGATCAGCTGGTCCGACAATCAGGACGACCCCAGCGGCGACGCCCAGCTCTATGGAATCGACAACGCCGACACCAACAATCTGCAGGTGCGCACCCACGCCACTGTTCAACGGCTGCATGTGAATCCGTCGGGCCGGGAGGTGAAGGGGGTAGAAGCCGATGTGGACGGGGAGTCCTGGCTGTTTTCAGGGGATCTGGTCGTGCTAGCGGCAGGCGCCATCAACACCCCAGCGATCCTGCTTCGCTCCAGCAACGAGCGCCATTCAGGGGGGCTCGCCAATCGCTCCGAGCAGGTGGGCCGCAATCTGATGAATCTTCAGCTCACTTCCATCCTGCAAAAAGCATCTGAAGCCAACAGCGGCCGCTACGCAAGATCTCTTGGGATTAACGACTACTACTGGGGCGACAAGAACGTCAGTTTCCCTCTCGGCCACATCCAGGCCGCCGGCGGCGTGCTTCAAGATGCGCTGTTCGCAGAATCGCCGCCGGTGCTCTCCTTGGTGAGCAAGTTGATTCCCGATGCAGGGTTGGAACGTCTGGCGTCAAAGTCCGTGGCGTGGTGGGCCATGACCGAGGTGTTGCCTGATTCAGAAAACCGCATTTGGTTGAACAACAATCAGGTCCGCATCAATTACATCCACAACAACCGCGAAGCTCACGATCGTCTTGTCTACCGCTGGATTGACACCCTCAAAGCGGTCGAAGCCGATCCACTGACGCGAGTCGTGACAGCTGAACCTGTCCATCCCCGAGGAGAAGCCCCTTTGAGTGTGGTCGGCTTTGCCTGCGGCACTTGCCGCATGGGCAACGATGCCGCCACCTCCGTCGTAGATGCTGACGGCAAGTGCCACGACATCGACAACCTCTACATTGCCGACACCAGCGTGTTTGCCAGTTGCCCAAGTGTCGGGCCCGGCCTCACCACCATTGCTCTGGCCCTGCGTCTTGCCGACACCCTGGATCGCAGAATTCGAGGCTGATCTGGCTATCAGGCCATCGTCACGAACTCCTCTGACACGGTGGGATGCAAAGCCATGGTGCGATCGAAATCAGCCTTGGTGGCTCCCATGCCAACGGCAATTGCAGCCATCTGAATGATCTCGGCTGCATGGTCGCCAACCATATGGCAACCAAGCACCTTCTCCGTACCCGCTTCGAGCACAAGTTTGAGCAGACAGCGCGGACCACGCTTGGGCAAAGCCTGTTCCATCGAGCGGAAACGGGCGCGATGGATCACCACCCCCGACGCTCCAAAGCGGGCCACCGCCTCATCCTCCGAAAGACCCACCGTGGCCAGTTCTGGCTGACAGAACACGGCGCTCGCCACCAGATCATGATTGACCTGCCGCGGCCGCTGGCCATAAATGCTGTCTGCAAAAGCACGACCTTCGTCAATCGCAACGGGTGTAAGACAAATGCGGTCCGTCACATCGCCAACGGCGAAAACATGGGAGACGTTGGTGCGCTGATCAGCATCCACCGGTAGCCGATGCCCTTCAACAGTGATGCCTGCCGCCTGGAGGTTAAGTCCGTGCAGAAACGGTCGTCGACCTGTGGCCAACAGAACACCACCGCAGGACAGCCGTTCCCCGGTTTGCGTTAGCACCACAAGATCCCCAGGCACACCTTCAATGGCGACAGGACTGGTGGAGAAATGCAGGTCGATGCCTTGCTCAAGCATGCCCTCCTGCACCGCCGACGACAGCTCACTGTCAAAACCATGGAGAAGGTGATCTCGCCGCACGAGCTGAGTCACCTGAACACCCAGCCCACGGAGGATTCCAGCGAATTCACAGGCGATGAAACCGGCGCCGACCACCACCACCTGTTCGGGAAAGCGCTCCAGCTGGAACATTTCATCACTCACCCAAGCCAGCTGAGCGCCAGGGATGTCAAGGCGATGGGGGCGACCGCCAACGCCAATCATCACCCGTTCAGCACGGAGCCGATGCTCAGGCTCGCCTGCTGGAGTCGGCGACACCACAATGTGGTGAGCATCCTCGAAGCGGCCCCAGCCTCGAATCAGGGTCACGCCGGCCTTCTCCAGGAAGTCGATATGCAGCGCATTGAGACGATCCACCTCGGTGCGCACATTGGCGAGCAACTGGGACGAGTCGATCGTCAGCGCTGAAGGATGAATGCCGTAGCTGGGAGCATTTTCGAGGTGCTCCACCATCTTGGATCCATAAACCAGCAGCTTCTTGGGCACACAGCCGCGAATCACGCAGGTTCCTCCCACACGATCCCCTTCCACGATGGCCACCTTGGCGCCGTAACGCGCTGCCCGCTTAGCTGCCGCCAGACCACCGGAGCCAGCACCGATCACCACGAGATCAAACGACTGCTCCACCGGAATGCCCATCAATCACTTTTCATTCTGAGGGCTATGCGATGGATCTCGGGATCCGTGCATGCCTGACCCAACCGCCGATTCGACCAGAATCAACGGGAACCCACGAACGCCATGCGTCTGAGCACCTTCGCCAAGGGCACTTCCAAAAGCACTGCGAAAGCCGCAGCCATCGCCACATCCCTCACAGTTGCCTTGCTGAGCTCACTGGCTCCGGTTCGATCGGTTGACCTCAACGGTCAGACCAGCTTCGTGGCCGTGCCCACCAAGGCAAAACTCGTGAACTACCAGTGGTACGCCTTCCAGGGCAAAGCCGTGATTTACGTGGTGCTCGAGTTCCCTGCTGGTGCCGAAGCGGGGCTCGGCGCCATCAACCTTGATCAGATTCGTGGCGTGCAACCAGCCTTTCGGCGGGGCGCCGTTCCGGTCAGAGCATTTTTAGGAACACCACGACGGGAAGGGGAAGCAATTGCCGCCGACGCCGAATTCAGCGACAGGGCCCGCAATGTGGTGGTGCGCTTCCCACAAGCGGTGCCACCAGGCAACACCGTCACCGTGGCTTTTCAGTTGGGCACCAATCCGCCTGCAGATCTCTACACCTTTTCCCTCTCGGCCATTCCCGCAGGCCCCGATCCAATCCCTCAGCTAGTCGGTGTGCTCCAGATGGACATCCTGCAACCCTTCCGACGCTGAAGATCCGACAGTGAAGAACCGTTGAGATCGGCATAGGGTGAAGACAGCAACGTTGCGGACTTCACCCTGCACCTGCCCCATTTCGACCGGATTCCTGATCACGACGGCGAGCACGATCTGTTTGAGGTCAAGGTGCGTGCGCTGCAGCCAACCCAGATGTGCGTTGGACTTGCCGAAGTGTGGAGCCGTCAGCGCGACTTCGGCCAAGACAGCCAAAGTGAACGGCTCAACTACCTGCGCAGGAAACCGGTGCCTCTGGTGCGCAACAGAGACGGCCAGCTCTGGATGGTGGATCGTCATCACCGTCTGCGGGCCCTGCTGGAGATGGATACCGATGTCTCCAGCTATGGCTATGTGATCGCTGAGCTCGACAGTGTCAATCGAAATGATGCTCTGGAAGCGCTCCAGCAACGAGGTTGGCTTTATCTCCACGATGAACGTGGCAAGGGACCATGGGCCCCATCAGCCCTGCCGACCTCTCTTCTTGACCTGCAGGATGATCCCTACCGAAGCCTGGTTTGGAAGCTCAAGAAAGAACGACTGATCAAGCCACAACCCCTGATCCCTTATCACGAATTCCGCTGGGGCAGCTGGCTTCGGACCCGTCCTCTACCTCCGTTCAGCTCAGCGCAACTCGATCCGGCGCTGCCAGCAGCCCGACGCCTCTGCCAATCATCAGCAGCTCGACACTTAGCCGGTTGGACCGGCAAGTCCTGAGCCATCCCACCTCTATCAGCCAATGCTCCATTTGACGGCTGGCCTCGCAGCGGCCCTCCTGCTACTTCCGCCGAGTGGCCAGACACTGGAACTCAAGGGTCAAACCAGCTTCGTGGCCGTGCCAACACAAGCCAAACTCACGAACTTTCGCTGGTACGCGTTCGACTGCTGTGCTGTGTACTACCTGACCCTTGAAATGCCTGAGGGCGCTAGCGCTGACTTGGGCCAGCTGCACCTGGAACAGATCCGGGGCGTTGAACCTGCCTTCTACAACGGCGCCGTTCCTGTCACTGCTTTCATCGGTACCCCTCGGCAGGAGGGCCGATCCGTGCCAGTTACTGCAGCGTTCAGCGAAGGTGCGCGCACGATCGATGTGCAGTTCAACACGCCAGTCGCGCCTGGAGAAACCATCACGGTCGCCTTCAAGGCAGGAACCAACCCACCCGCAGACATCTACACCTTTTCGCTTTCTGCCACGCCAGCCGGGCCAAATCCAGTGAGTCAGGTCGTGGGTGTGGTGCAGATGGACATTTTCCAGGCGGTGTTCTGAGACAGAGGCAGACGCAACCGATCCTGCTTAGCGCTTGCGCCTGGAGTCGATCTGGAGCAGGTCACGCACACGCTGAACCTGACTTGCCACCTGGGGGTCGCTGGCAAGTTTTTTCTCCACCTGGTCGATGGCATACATCACGGTGGTGTGATCCTTCCCTCCGAAGGTTTCACCGATGCGAGGCAAACTCAGCCCAGTGCCCTGACGCATGAGAAACATACCCACCTGACGAGCCTGGCTGACCGCACGGCGACGGCTGCTGCTCCGCATGTCATCCGCCGACACCCCGAACACTTCGGACACCTTGTCGATCACCTGCTCAGGCGTGACTTCCACACCCTGACCGCTGGGGTCCAGCATCGGTGCCACCGACTCGACCGTCATGGGCATGCCGGTGATCGAGGAGAAGGCCACCGCGCGGGTCAGAGCACCCTCGAGTTCACGGATGTTGGAGGTGAAGCGACCGGAGATGTACTGAATCAGGTCTCGGGGAAGCGAGACCCGTTCCTGCTCAGCTTTTTTCTGCAGGATCGCCATGCGGGTCTCCAGATCAGGCGCCTGGATGTCAGCGATCAATCCCATCGAGAAGCGCGAGATCAGGCGCTCCTGAAGTCGTGGAATCTGACTGGGCGGACGGTCGCTGGCGATCACGATTTGGCGACCAGCCTCATGCAGGGCATTGAAGGTGTGAAAGAACTCCTCCTGGGTGTATTCCTTACCCTCGATGAACTGGATGTCATCCACAAGGATCAGATCTGCGGCTCGGTAGCGATCCCGAAAAGCCTGCATGCCGTCCTTGCGGATGGCCACGATCAGGTCATTGGTGAATGTTTCGGTGGAAACGTAAAACACCTTGGCCTCGGGGTCGATCTCAAGGCGGTAGTGGCCGATGGCTTGCATCAGGTGGGTCTTGCCAAGACCCACACCACCGCAGATGAACAGCGGATTGAACTCGCGGCCAGGGGCTTCGGCGACGGCAAGGGCGGCCGCATGCGCCATGCGGCTGTTGGGCCCGACCACAAAACGATTGAACACGTAGCGCATGTTGAGGCCAGGCAGCCGCCTCGGCGCCGAAGCCTTGGGAGCAGCCACAGGAGGTTGTGCCGCCACAGGTGTGGGATCTGAGACCACAGCAGTGGACGCATTGCCGGCACCTGCCGCGGTCTGCGGCTCATCCGCATCGCGGGCCTGAACCGACACCTCCACCGGCTGGCCAACAATCTCACCGGCCACTTCAGCAATCGTGCTGGCGTAGTTCTTGCGCAACCAGTTGCTGGCAAAGCTATTGGGAGCAAGAAGCGTCAGCGTTCCATCCCGGAATCCGCTGCATTGAGCCGGTCGAATCCAGGTTTCGAAGGTCGGCTTGCTGAGGTTGCTCTGAAGGGTCTGCTGAACATGACTCCAAAGCTCACTGCCCGTCAGCACTGCGTCGACTGAATCAAGGAGGCTGAATCTACGCACCTCTGGCCGATCGGTCAGTCTTTAATGAGACCCTGTTAAAGCCACCGACGTCCATGGCTCCCGCCACCCAGCGCTTTCTGCAGAGGATTCCACTGCTTCTGGGAATCGGCCTCATCGGCACAAGCCTGAGCGGCTGCGGAACCTCCTGGCGCGAACGGGTCGGGCTGGACAAGCCTCAGTCCACTGACCCTCTGCCGGAAGTCAGTGATGGACCGCGTTCAGCACCGTTGCAACCCGGCAAGAACGTGATCGTTCAGGCCGTGGATCGGGTCGGCCCCGCTGTGGTTCGGATCGACACCATTAAGCGTGTGGTCAACCCGCTGGGCAAGCTGTTTGGAGGAAGTCCGCCAGTCCAGCAACAAGCCGGCCAAGGGTCGGGGTTCATCACCCGCTCCGACGGATTGATCTTCACCAATGCTCACGTAGTGGAAGGGGCCGATCAGGTTTCCGTGACACTCCCGGATGGCCGTAGCTTCCGCGGAAACGTGCTAGGTGGTGATCCGTTGACCGATGTGGCCGTGGTTCGCGTGGTGGCCGACAAGCTGCCGGTTGCTCCGCTCGGAAATTCCAGCGATCTCAAACCCGGAGAGTGGGCCATTGCCATCGGCAATCCACTCGGCCTGAACAACACCGTGACGGCGGGGATCATCAGCGCCGTGGACCGCACCAATGCCGTTGGAGAAGGTCAACGTGTTCCTTACATTCAGACCGATGCGGCCGTGAATCCCGGCAACAGCGGCGGTCCATTGATCAATGATGCCGGTCAGGTGATTGGCATCAACACTGCAATCCGTCAGGCGCCGGGAGCCGGCCTCAGCTTTGCGATCCCGATCAATCTGGCCAAACGCATCGCCCAGCAGATCATCAGCACAGGCCAGGCGTCCCACCCCTTCATCGGCGTTCGCCTCCAGGGTCTCACTCCCCAGCTTGCCAAGGAGATCAACGCCACCAGCGACTTCTGCCAGGTCCCCGAACTGAACGGTGCGCTCGTGATCGAGGTGGTCAACAACAGCCCAGCCTCCCGTGGAGGAATCAAAGCCTGCGATCTGATTCGCATTGTCAACGGCACCGAGGTTCAGGACCCCTCCCAGGTCCAGCTGGCGGTCGACCGCGGACGCGTCGGACAACCGATGCCGATCGTGGTCGAACGAGACGGCGAGACGGTGGAGCTCACAGTGACACCTGAAGAGCTTCCACGTCAGCAGTAATGCGCGCTCAATCGATCCAATGACCCAGCCGGTGCTGGTGGTGATGACCCGCTGGCCTGCCAGCGGTCGCTGCAAACGGCGGCTGGCGCAAACCCTGGGCGCATCACCAGCTGCACGCATTCAGTCACGGCTGATTGCTCACACTCTGACCGTTGCGCAGAACGTGGCCGCGCAGCATCGGCTCCATCTCCACGTTGCTGTCAGCGGAGCGGGCCCTCGAGCACGCCAACGTTGGCTGGCATCGTTGCCCCAGGCCAGGGTGATCGGCCAAGGACACGGAGGCCTCGGAAATCGCATGCGTAGGGAGGTGCTCAGGGCCAAGACTGTGCACCCCGGCTCACCCGTGATCCTGATCGGGACGGATCTGCCCGATCTAGAAGAACGGGATCTCGCGCAAGCCATCGAAGCGCTGAAACAAGCACCTGTCGTGCTGGGCCCGTCTCAAGATGGGGGCTACTGGCTGCTCGGCCTGGATGGCTCAGGCCCTGGTGCACCCCGCTGGCCCTTCCACTCCATGCCATGGGGGACCGACCGGGTGTGTCATGTCACCCGCGAACGCGCTCGGCGTCACGGCGTGGAGCCGGCAGAGCTCGTTGCACGCAATGACATCGACCAGCTGAACGACTTAACAGCTTGGCTGCAATGACGAGGAATCAGCCTCCACTGAGCGTGATCGTGCTCTGTCTCAATGAGGCAGCGCGATTGCCGCTCTTGCTGGCAGACCTGCAGCAGAGTTCGTTCCCACTCGAAATTCTGATTAGTGATGGTGGCAGCATCGATGCCAGCCCACAGATCGCGGAGCTGGCCGGAGGGCGCGTCGTCAGCGTGCATCCCCCTGGCCGGGGACGTCAGCTGGCGCTCGCGGCCGACGAAGCCCGAGGGGATTGGCTGCTGTTCCTCCATGCCGACAGTCGGCTAGCACCCAACTGGCAAGACTCAGTCATCCATCTGCTGCCGTCAGAGGATGCTCAAGGCTCCGGTTGGTATTTCGATCTGTGCATCGAGCCGAGCACATGGGCACGTCGGTTGCTGGAGCAGCTCGTACACCTGCGCAGCCGCTGGCTACAACGCCCCTACGGCGATCAGGGATTGCTGATTCACCGCAGCCTGTATGAACGCTGCGGTGGTTTCAAGGAGCTGCCGCTCATGGAAGATCTCGATTTGGTGGAGCGCTTGAGCGCCATCACACGCTTGCGCCGAATTGGCCTGCCGCTGACCACCGATGGGCGGCGCTGGGATGGGGATGGTGTGCTTCGGCGCAGTTGGAGCAACGCCATGCTGCGCCGGAGCTGGAAGCGAGGGGAGCCAGCAGAGCAAATGGCGCGTCGCTACTACGTTGATCAGTTGGCGTACCAGAAGCCGCAGCGGTGACCACCGGGTTCCAAATCCCATCCCAGACGCTTGTAGAACGGCAAGACACCAGGATCCGCGAACAGCGTGGCCCGCTCGGTGCCAAGCACGCGCAAGGCGTCCAAGATGTAGTCCATCAGCTGGCTGCCGAGTCCAGAGCCTTGATACAGCGGATGAACAGCCACATCCCAGATCGTGGCCTCCAGCACACCATCACCGGTGCAGCGGGCAAAGCCCACCAAGCGGGGAACCCTTAGATCATGCCTCCACAGGCCAACCCTCAGCAGGCTGTGGTCCAAGGCCTTGCGCACGCGCCGCACAGGGCGACGACTCCATCCCACCGCCTCCAACAGCTGCTCGAGCTCCACCAGATCAAAGGGGCGGTGCTGGCTGAACACCAACGTCAATTGGTCGCTGGGTGACGCACACAGCTTCGCCTGATCGCCGTACATCGCCTGCAGGATCTCTGGAGTCAGGGAGGAGTGGTCGGTCACCGGACGGGGCAATTTCAGGTCGATCCTGGCGCACCGAAGGTCAAAAGAGCGGCAAGGTGGAATGGCCTGATCGAGCGCGATGACTGCCGACTACCTGTTGATCGCTGTCCACGGCTGGCTTCTCAGCAGGCATGTCTGGGCACCGTTCGCCGCAGGCTGGGCTCGGCAGCATCCGGAGATTGAGCTTTGGTGCCCGGACCTGCCCGGATTCGGCGATGCACCCAGGCCCTCTGGCTTGCTGCCGAACCTGACGAGCTATGGACGCTGGCTGGCTGAAGCATCGATCCACAGAGCGCAGGGACGTCCATTCGTGCTGATGGGGCATTCCCTCGGCGGCAGTGTGGTGCTGCATGCCGAAGCGGAATTGCGCCGTCAACAACGGTCGAATCTCTGCGGGGTAGTGCAGCTGGCAGCTGGAGGTGGCATTTATCAACCAAGACCGTTTCGTCGACTGCGCAGCCTTGGCAATCTGATCCTTCAGCTGCGTCCTGATGGCTTGGGCCGATGGCCGGCGCCGATTGGTTCTCTGGGTCCATTCAAGGCGGAACATCGGGCCGCCCGAGGCCTGCTCGTGAACAGCACCTGCCGCGGTGCGGTACGCGAACTGCCTGGTCTAGTGGCCGAGCTTGGCGTTAACAATCTCTGGATCAGCGGTGACAAGGATCAGGTCATGGAACCCGGCTATGTCCGGCATTTGGCGGCTTACAGCCCAAACCACGATTACCGGGAGATCAGCTCCTGCGGCCACTTGGTGATGCGAGAGCAACCGGACCAGCTCAGGAGAGTGCTATTCGAATGGATGGCCGATCAGAGCCGCGCCAATCCCCGCTCCTGAAGTTCGGCCAGTTCGGCATAGAGACCGCCCTGGGCACGAAGCTGACGATGGGTGCCCTGCTCGATCAGGCGACCACGACGCAGCACCAGAATCCGATCAGCCGCTTCCACCGTGGCCAGGCGGTGGGCAATCACCACAGCCGTGCGCCGCTCGAGCAGCCGATCGAGATCCCGCTGCAGGGTGGCTTCGGTGGACGGGTCCATGAAGGCTGTGGCCTCATCCATGACCAGAACATTGGGGTTGCGGATCGCGACCCTTGCCACAGCCAGAAGCTGACGCTCACCGGAGCTGAGGTTGCCACCCCGTTCCCGCAGTTCCGTCTCTAGCCCCTGAGGCAAGCGATCGAGCAGGTCGCTTAAGCCCAGATCCCTGCAGATCTCACGCAGCCGCCGATCATCGATCTCACGGTCCAAACGGAGATTGTCAGCAACAGTGCCACTGAACAAGAAGGTGTCCTGAAGAACCACACCCAACTGACGGCGCAGCTCGGCAAGCGGCAGAGTGCGAATGTCACGACCATCCAGCAGGATTCGTCCTTGTTGGGGCTCATACAGGCGACACAGCAAACGAATGACAGTGGTCTTGCCGGAACCGGTGGGGCCGACCAAGGCCACATGCTCTCCGGGTGCGATGCGGAAGCTGAGGTCCTGAAGGATTGGCTCATCAGGGCGATAGGCAAAATGCACACCTTCAAAAATCACTTCACCACGGGTTGAGGGCATCACCTGCAAGGGCCTGGATATGCCATCGGGGGCGTCCGAGGCGACATCACCAGAGAGATCACGGATCTCCAGTGGTTCCTCCAGCAGTTCTCCGATCCGCTCCACAGCGGTCAGTCCGCCCTGAATCTGTGTGAAGCGCTCAGCCATCTGGCGCAGAGGGTCAAACAGACGCTGTGAATAAAGGATGAAGGTGGTGAGTGTTCCAAGACCCATCGCGCCGGCCGTCACCATCCATCCCCCAAGAGCCAGCACCACAGCAACGGCTCCGAGCGCCACCCATTCCAGGAAGGCAGAAATGCTGCTGTCGAACAGGATCGTTCCAGTGACCGCTTCCCGATAAGCACGACCCGTTCGGTTGAAGCGCTCACCATTGAAAACCTCACGCCGGAACATCTGGACGACATCCAAACCCTGCAGGTTTTCCTGAAAGTCAGCATTGAGCTGAGACAACTCCTCGCGGACCCGGTAATTGGCCTTGCGATACCGCCGTTGTAACCAGAGGATCACCAGGGTCACAGGCACCTGTGACACCAGAAGCAGCAATCCCAACCGCCACTCGACCAGAATCATGGTGACGGCGATCACCGTGAGCGTGACCAGGTCGGTGAGCACACCAACAGCTCCGCTGGCGAAGACCTCAGCCAAAGCATCCACATCGCTGGTGAGACGCGTCAGCAGCTTTCCAACAGGCATGCGGTCGTGATACCTGAGCGAAAGATCCATCGCGTGGGAGAACAGGTCCCGGCGGATCCTGGCCGTGAGTCGCTGACCCAGGTACTGATTGTTGGAGAGCTGAACCCTCTGAAGGGCGAAACGCAGCAGCACTGCGATCAGCATTGCAGCGACGATCAGTCTCAAGGCCAGCGTGCTGTCGAGCGGCTGGAGGAGCGGCAGCACGGCTTCGTTGGTGGCACCGGTCCCGGTGCGAAGAATCGAGATGGCCTGACCGATGAGCAGCGGCTGGACAGCAACGGAAAAAGCCTGGGGGACCAACAGCGTCAGGGTCAGCAGCAATCGACGACGGTCCTGCCCGAGATAGCGACCCAGACGGCGGATGCGTTTGAGATCCGAACCGGCCATCAGGCTGCGCCCACCGGAGTGGACCTTGGCGCATCCATGGCCGTGATGATCTGCTGAAGCTCTCCCTGATCGAGGCGCAAAGACAGGGGATGCCCCACCAACCGCGCAGTGGTGTGGAAGAGATCCTCAATCGCGACGAGACCATTGTCTTTGAGGGTGCGACCGGTAGCCACCAGATCCACAATCGCTTCGGCGATGCCGGTGATCGGACCTAACTCAACCGAGCCCGACAGGTGCACCAGCTCAACAGGGAGATCAATGGAGTCGAAATACTGCCTGGCACAACGGGTGAACTTGCTGGCCACGCGGCAATGAGGGGGCAGATCCGTTACGCGCTGATAACCGCTGCTGGATTTCACAGCCACGGACATGCGGCAACCGCCAAACCCGAGATCGGCTAAGTGAGCGACAGGCATCTGATGCTCCCGCAGCACGTCGTAACCGACCACGCCGAGCTGCGCCTGGCCGTAAGCGACATAGACCGGCACGTCACCGTTGCGAACCAACAGAGCCCTGGCTCGACCGCAAACGGATGGAACCATCAACTGACGGTTATCAGGGTCCAGCACCGCTGAAAAATCCAGCCCCGCTGCTTTGAAACGGTCCACGGAGTCGCATAGCAGCGCTCCCTTGGCCAGTGCAACGGTGATCATGGATGCCTGCATCGTTCGAAACTTTAACGATGGGCCAATCCGTTCAGAGCGACGGGATCTTCCCTCTGCCGGTCCTCCAAGACAACGTGATCTGGATCTGGGTCCAAAACCGGAAGGCCGTGGTCGTCGACCCTGCCATCGCAAAACCCGTGATCAATTGGCTTCGCCATCGCGACCTGTCTTTGGAGGCCATTCTTCAGACCCACCATCACGCTGATCACATCGGCGGCACGCCGGAGCTACTCGAGCACTGGCCTCAAGCGAGCGTGGTCGCCGCTGCGGCTGACCTGGAGAGGATTCCCTTTCAGACCACGTCCGTGAAGGCGGGGATGCTGCTGAATCTGCTGGGGCAACCCGTGCAGGTGATCGACGTGAAGGCCCACACCCGTGCCCACCTGGCCTTCGTGCTCACCGAGGGGGCTTCGCCTTCAGATCCAACGCCGGCGCTGTTCTGCGGGGACACGCTGTTCGCGGGTGGTTGCGGACGGCTGTTCGAAGGATCAGCCGAGGACATGCATTTGGCTCTGGGTCGTCTCGACAGGCTTCCAGGGAGCACCCGGGTGCACTGCGCCCACGAATACACGGAGGGGAACCTGCGCTGGGCTCACGCCCTCAGGCCTGGCAACGAGGCCATTGCCAAACGGCTTGCAGCGGTCACAGATCAGCGCAGCCGAGGTGAACTGACGCTGCCCAGCACGATGGACAGGGAACGCGACACCAACCTGTTCCTTCAGGCTGGTTCTGCAGAAGAACTGGCTGAGCTGCGATCCCACAAGGACAGCTGGCGCGGCTGATCACCCCTCCACTGTTGAGCTGGCGCGAGTCATCAGGGCCAAGCGCTGGGGATGAAGCAGAACCGAGGACCCAGGTTTCAGCTGCAAACGGCACTGTTGACCACGCGCGTAATCCTCCACAAGTGGGCGGAGAAGACGCAGTTGTCGGTCGCCGGTCTGCACCCGGTAAAGCCAGCTGTGACCCAGGAACTCTCTGCCCATCACGCAGGCTTCCCCGCTGGAGTCTTCCTGCAGCGAGATCGATTCAGGAGCCACAAGCACCGTGGCCTCCTCGGGAAGTGAAGCCCCATCGAGATCCCGGGGCCTTTCCAGATCTCCCAAGGGGCAACGGAGGCAACCCTCTGCGGCATCCACCCAGACGGGCAACACATTGCGCTGCAGCACAAAACTTCCCACAAAGGGTGTGGCAGGCGAATCGAACAACTCGCGTGGGCTGGCGCACTGGTGAAGGTGCCCATCCCGCAACACCGCCACACGGCTGCAAATCGCCATGGCCTCCTCGGGGTCATGGGTCACCAGCACACCACTTGCCCCGCAAGCACTGAGCACGGCCGGCAGTTCACTGCGCAAGCGCAGACGCACCTCCACATCGAGATTGGAGAAGGGCTCGTCCAGAAGGACCACTGAAGGCGATGGCGCAAGCGCCCTGGCCAGAGCAAGCCGCTGACGCTGCCCGCCGGAGAGCTCATGGGGATACCGCGATTTGAACTGCTTCAGTCCCAGAAGCTCCAGCAACCACGACGCCCGTGAGGTGTCCTGACCGGGCAGCAACCCAAAACAGGTGTTCTGCCAGGCGTTGAGGTGCGGGAACAACGCATAGTCCTGAAACACCATGCCCACACCACGCCGTTCTGGCGCCAGCGACCGTTGGGGATTGGCCACGACCTGCCCATGCAGACGGACAGAACCTCGGCTGGGCTGCTCAAACCCGGCAATCAGTCGTAGCAGGGTGGTCTTTCCGCAACCGGAGGGTCCCAGTAATCCCACGAGTTCGCCGCGTTGCAGGCGGAGATCGATCCCTTGCAGCGTCCAGTCAGCGCCAGAGGCGCTGTAGCTGTGCCAGAGGCCCTCGATTTCGACTGGACAGGCCTCCATCAACACGGAAAGCGAAAATGCAACCTCATTGTGAGCCCACCACATGACCACCATCGTCCATCAGGCCGTCACCACCACGGATGCCCCGGCTCCGGTGGGGCCTTACAACCAGGCCGTACAGGCGGGTGGCTGGCTGTATTGCTCGGGTCAGATTCCCCTGGACCCAGCCAGTGGAGAAATGGTTGGTCATGGCGATGTGGAAGCCGAAACCCGACAAGTGCTTCGCAATCTCAAGGCCGTACTGAGTGCGGCCGGCACCGATGCATCCAAAGTTGTGAGGACCACGGTTTACCTGGTGGACCTCGCCGACTTCCAGGCCGTGAATGCGATTTACGCCGAGATGTTTGGCGAAGGTATCAGTCCAGCTCGCGCCTGCGTTCAGGTGGCCGCCCTGCCGAAAGGATCCAAGGTTGAGATCGACTGCATCGCCTGGCTCGGCTGAAGACATTGATGCTCTGGAGTGGATTTGTAACCCCCGGAGCATTGGCGACCTCACGGTTGCATAAGTTGAGGTATGTGCTGACCGACTTCCATGCCCCAGGCGAAGCTGACCATCGGTGAACTGGAAGCCGGTTACCCGTTGTATTGCAAGGCATTACGACGACTCCTTAAGGAGGGACGTGCGGTCAAAGAGATCGAAAAGACCGTGTGCTGGGGACACCTGGAAACGCTGAACCGTTGCCTTCCCGGTCGTTACAAGGCACCTTCTTATCTCATGGCTTTGATCCGTCGGGATCTGGAGCAGCCCAGCGACAAATAGGAATCAACGGCACCACGCCGGTCAAGTGGTGAGGGGCTCAGCGGGATCCGCACCCTCCACAACCCCTTGAAACACACGACTCGATCGAACATCCGAGGCCTCGATGGTGCTCAGAGCGTCACGGTCAAGCAGTTGTGTTCTCGTGGAAAATAGACGGTTGGCGTGACGAAGCCGGAGACGCTCAATCGCATTCCGAATCGAACGGGCATTAGCGAAAAAGGGCAATGTCTTACGCCGACTGATATAACCCTGGAAGGCCAACATGGCTTCATCGCTGAACTGATAGTCCTGCTGCTTAAGCAATAACTGAGCAATCGCCATCAGCTCGACTTCGCTGTAATCAGGAAAATCAATGTGGTGGGCCACACGTGATGAAAGACCTGGATTTGACCGATAAAAATCCATCATTCGATCTTTATAACCAGCAAAGATCACCACAAGATCTTGACGGCTTCGCTCCATTTCCTGGAGAAGAATCTCGATTGCCTCTGCCCCATAATCCCGTTCATTCGAAGGCTTATAGAGGTAATACGCCTCATCAATGAACAACACACCCCCTTGCGCTCGCTTGAGCATGTCCTTGGTCTTCGGAGCGGTATGGCCCACGTACTGCCCCACAAGGTCATCCCGTGTGGCAGTCACCACATGCCCCTTACGGAGGTAACCGAGGCGATGCAAAATCTGCGACATCTTCTGGGCGACAGTGGTTTTGCCAGTTCCAGGATGTCCAGTGAATGACATGTGTAGGCTCGGGGCCGTGCTGGAGAGATCCAGCTGTTGACGGGCCTGGTCCACCAGCAGCAGAGCAGCAATCTCACGAATGCGCGTTTTCACTGGCTTTAAACCGATCAATTCACGATCGAGCTGAGCGAGGACGTCCCCAACACCAGAAGTGGCATACGCCGCGTCCAGATCAACCAAGGAGTGCATCGATCTCGGAAGCCAATGCTCGATCTGCCTCACTTAACGAAGCGTCAGTGGCATCATCATCAGGCCTGATGGTGATATTCACGTAGGTGCGGCCGAAGCTGATGTCCGGGAAGCGCTGGGTGGTTTCGCTGTGATCACCAAGCTTGTCCAAGAAATCCCGGGTGGCGTCATAGGTCTCGAATTCGTAGCGCCGCTCGAGACAGACAGGACGTTTGCGTTCATGCCACTGATCCACGTCTTGATCTCAATTCATTCAGAAACTTTAGATGAGCACAGGATCAGCATTCATCAACTTGAAGGGATGAATCTCACGGCAGGAATCTGCAATCGCCAATGCGCAACAGACCCGTTAATGATCATGTGAGAGGACACGAAAAGCCCGGGTGGTTCTCCACGGAAAGGATCCAATGCATCCAATTCGCTGGGATTTGTTGTCATAAGGGAGACAAGCCACCTTCAACCCTTCCTAAGGAAACTCAAACAAACTCGGTAGTTGTGACACCGACCATTTGAAGCCACATCAGCGTTGATTCAGAACGCTCGGAGAACCAACTCCGAATGCCTCGCGCTTCGCGTTCAGCCTGGCAACAAAGCCACGCGCTGACATCCCATCAATCGTTCTGACCAGCTCGAGGCGTAGGCGTGGTTGGCGGCCTGCTGTTCTGGATCTTCAGTGGTGAGGGGATGAGGCATCGTGCCTGCGATTGCTGCATTTGTAACGCAGAACATCGACTTCTGGAAACTGACGCAGATCTGCACATGCGCATCCGCCTGGCTGCGACCGTGAGTGTCGTACCAACGGCTGAGTTCCTCGGGCAGATTCCTGAACATATCCGACATGCAAAGGCTCGGCGGGATGCCAGCACCCATGCTTGGCACGGGATCGGCGTACAGCGCTCCGTACTTGAACTGACTCTGATCAGCTGCGATCTGACGAGCCTGGGCGTTGTACGACACCGTTCCCAGGAAGGGCATGCCGCGGAAGAACACGGCCTCCACGTAGGGCACAGCCACATCCACCAGGAAGGTGAGACCTGCTTCAGGAGGAAGCAGCCAGACGGACTCACCGCCAACCTCCACTGCGTACTCAATCGGGCTCCCGGCTGCCTTCACGAGGCCATCCCGGATGTGATGCACCACATCCAGCACACAGGCGACTTCGCCGATGCGGTAGCGGCGCGCCAGATCGATGAAGATGTCACTCATCACCCGCCAGAACAGCCCGAGGGCATAAATGGTGGTCATCGACCGGATCGCCTCAGGTGCAAAACCTGGATAAACCGTGTTGACGAGGCGCAGCAATGGGTCCCTGCGGGAACGAAGCGCAATCACCCGACGACAGGCGTCCTGAAAAGACTCTGAATCGAAATAGGCATCCATACCACCGGTGCCATGCCAGAACATGGCCTTCTGGCAGTACTCGGCGTACTCGAAATTGATGCGATCACCCTTGAGGTGCTCCCAGAGACGCCCGAAGGAAAACCCTTCATGGAAGAAGCGCATCACCGGGAAAGGGTTCAGCAGCTGGGTTTTGCCCTGATAAACAAGATTTCTGCTGTAGGCATCGAGAACAACGCCATAACTCTCCAGCACGTTCACCACCTGGAGCAGGTGGTCAGATGTATCGGCCAGCAAAGGGCTGTCAGACAGCAAACGTCGGATCAACTCCTCCTGATCAGGAAGGCTGACGTCGATAGCCTGGGGTCGTTCGGTGGTCGTCATGTGAGCCCTCCGGGTTGAAGCAGTGTGGCGAGTTCACTGAGCTGAGTGGTGGCCGTCTGGCTCAGACCCACCAGAAGATTGGGTGCAACGCCCAAGATCAGGATCAACAAGGACATGGTGAGCGCGGGGATCTGCTGCCCTAGGGACACCTGCGTGAGAATGGATGGATTGGGATTCGCACCCGGTGCAACCGCGAGTCGTCCGAAGAAGGCCCTGTTCACGAGCAGCAGGAAGTAAACGGCTGTCAATCCTGATCCCACCATGGACAGAAGCGTGGCCACTGGGAAGAGTTCGAAACTGCCCTTGAACACCAGAAACTCAGAAATGAAGCCGGCCATGCCGGGAATGCCCGCACTGGCCATCACACCGATGATCATCAGTGTTCCTGTCAATGGCAGACCGCGCTGAGGATTGAGAAGACCCCTCAGCACATTGAGATCGCGGGTTCCTGTGCGCTCGTAAACCACACCAACCGCAAGGAAAAGAACGGCCGAAATGAGGCCGTGACTCACCATCTGGAACAACGCACCCATCAGTCCAAGGGGTGTGGCCGCAGCCGCAGCCAGAAGCACGTATCCCATGTGGCCCACGGAGCTGTAGGCCACCATGCGTTTCATGTCGGTCTGGGCGATGGCGGCAAGCGAGCCATACAGCACAGAAACCGCCGCCCAGCCTGCCAACCACGGGGCAGCGACGGACCAGGCCTCAGGGAAGAGCCCCAAACAGAAACGCAGCAGTCCATAGGTGCCCAGCTTGAGCAGAACGCCGGCGAGAAGCACCGACACAGGCGTACTGGCTTCGGTGTGCGCATCCGGAAGCCAAGTGTGGAAGGGGAAAAGTGGAATTTTGATGCCGAAGCCGATGAGGAGAGCCCCCATCAGCACCAACTGGCTCGTCATCCCCATCTGGGCATTCAGAATCGGCCGGATGCCGAAATCAACCGTTCCGGTTACCAGAGCAATGCCCAGGAAGGCTCCCAGAATCAGCACACCGGACACGGCGGTGACGATCAGAAATTTGGTGGACGCATAGGCACGGTTCGCACCACCCCAGATGGCGATCAGCAACCAGAGGGGAATTAGCTCCAGTTCGTAGAAAAGGAAAAAGAGCAGCAGGTTCTGGGCAAGGAAGGCTCCATTCACGGCTCCGCTGATCACTAGCAGCAAAGCGAAATAAAGACGGGGGCGATTGCTGATCGAGCGGGAAGCGACGGTGGCTACCAGACAGAGCACCCCATTCATGAGCACTAGGGGAAGCGACAGCCCATCAAGAGCGAGGCTGAATTCAAGACCGACCTGGGGCAACCACGGCAGTGTCTCCAGCATCTGCATGCCTGGCTCGACGGCACTGAAAGGAAGCAGCAATGCGAAGCTCAGCACGCATTGAGCCACCAGCGTGATCACACTCAAAGTGCGGACGCGCTCGGAGCTACCTTCGGAGGGGAGAACACTGATCAGCAGTGCTCCAAGGAAAGGGATGAGAAGAAGAATCGTCAGCATGATGACCTCACTGCAGCACCCAGCTCAGGGACGTGAGCAGCAGCACAATGGCGGCGACCACGGTGAGCACATACGACTGAGACTGACCACTGATGCTCAGTTTCAGACCCTCTGAACTGGAAAGGGAGAAGCGGGCAAGCCCGTGCAGCACCCCGTCAACGGCATTGCGATCAAACCATCCAGCCAGTCGGGAAAACGTTGCGACGACATTCACGATCGTGACCCGGTAAAAACGCTCCGTGTAGAAGTCGTTGGACAGCAGATCCTGGAACCAGCGGAGGATCGGGTTCAGGGAGCGCGACCAGGCCTTGTTGAGGGGAATGAGGGCGCCAACCAGCAGCCCAGAGGTACCGCTAGCGACTACGAGAGCAGCTGCGGAGGCAGGGAATGCGAGCAGACCATCCAGGGATTCCAGCCGGATGAGAAGCAGAGGCGTCAGCAGCACGATCACGGTGAGCGCGACCATGGGCAAGGCCATCTGCCAGTTGACCTCTGCAGCACGTCGGGTCTTCGCCAGCGAGGGGCCGAGGAACACCTGGCGGAACACCCGGGTGAGATTTAGAGCCGTCAGTGCGTTGGTGATCAGAAAAACGGGAACAAAGATTGTTGCCCTGGCTCCCACCAGTTCCACGGCCTGAGCAAAGCAGAGAAAGCCTCCAAGCGGCAGCAGGCCCACCAGACCGGCGCCTCCCACGAGGAAGGAACCGGTTGTGGCCGGCATCCGACCGCCAAGGCCACCAAGTTCTGTGATGTCCTGGCAGTTAGTGGAGGCAATCACACCCCCCACACTCATGGAGAGCAGGGCTTTGGAGACAGCGTGGGCGTACAGCAACAGCAGAGCAAGAACGGGCACCTGCAGAGAGATCGCGATGAACACCAAGCCGAGATAAGCCGTTGTGGAATACGAGAGGGTGCGCTTGATATCAACCTGGGCAATCGACACAAGGGAACCACCGATCGCGCTGATCACGCCAATCACTTGGAGCACCACAAGCGTGACGGGAGCATGTTGCAGCAGAGGCATCACCTTCAGCAGCACGATCGCGCCGCAGGTCACCACCACTGAGTTGCGCAGAATCGACGCCGGATTGGGACCCTCCATGGCCTCATCAAGCCAGAGATGCATGGGGAACTGAGCACACTTGCCGGTGGGGCCAGCGATCAAGCCAAGGCCAAGCAGTGTGGCCGCGAGAGGCGTGAGTGTGTCGCGCGCAGACCAGGCATAGAGATCCTGAAAACCGGTCACACCTGACCAGGCCGTGAGTGCCACCACACTCATCAGCAACATCACATCACCGACGCGCTTGGTGAGGAATGCATCCCGAGCGGCGGTGACTACCAGAGGCTGGGCGTACCAGAAACCCACCAATAGATAGGTGGACAGAGTCAGCATTTCCAGCAGGAAGTAGCTCTGGAACAGCGAGTCGCTCAACACCACACCCGACATGGCTCCCTCAAAGAAACCCAGCAACGCAAAGAAACGAGCCAAAGCCCATTCCTTGTCCATGTAGCCGAGGGAATACAGCTGGGAAAGCAGGCTGAGCCCGGTGATCAGCTCGAGTGCTGACACGTTGGTCAGGGAGAGGCTGAAGCTGATCTCAAGATTGAGATCACCCACCGTGAGCCAGGGCATGCCAATCACAGCAGGGCCCGTCGCCATCACATCCCTCAGCACCAGACTGCCGTGGATGACGGCGATCAGGGTGAGCAGGATATTGAGATAGGCCGGAGGACGATGGGCGTCACGCCGAAACCAGCCGAATGCCCAGGGGAGGGACACGAGCATCCCAGCAAATCCATACAAAGGGATCAGCCAGGCGGTCTGAAGGGGCAGCGAAAGTGCTGAAGTCAAAGCAACGAGACCGAAGGGGTCGTTGTAGGGCGTATTGGCCGGGGAATCTAATCTGAAAAGGTCCCCTAAGAGTGTGTCGATCAGCTGCGTCGTCGCACATTGGTAGCGACGAGGGCGGGTTCAACCTCTTGGTGAGGGCGCGCAATGATATGGGCGGCCACGAGACCGTCGCCGACACGTTCACAGGCATCGGCACCAGCCCGCACTGCAGCGTTCACAGCACCGGTTTCACCACGCACCATCACCGTGACGTAACCACCGCCCACATACTCACGGCTAATCAGCTGAACTTCCGCCGCCTTTGTCATCGCGTCAGCGGCTTCGATGGCGGGGACCATGCCGCGGGTCTCGATCATGCCCAGGGCAATGCCCTGCACTGACGGCTGGGGAGCTGAGGCGACAGCTTTGGAAGCACCGCCCGATCCCGACGCACCAGACGCGCTACGCGTGGTGCTGCGGGTGGTCGACGCACGGGAGGCACTGGCTCGTGCCGTGGTGCTGCGACGGGTCGTTGTCGTGGATTTGCTGCTGGCCACAGGCGTCACATCGACGGTGGCCGAAGACGCCGCTGCATCTGCCTTGCTCGCAGCAGGCTTGGCGGCAGAGCTGGACGGCGATGTCTTGGCTGCCTGAGACGCTCGAGCGGATGCCGAAGAGGAAGCAGACGAGCGACGACGGGGAGCAGGAGTGGCCATGAACAGGGAAAAAATGGGATGGAACGGTGAAGCTGGAGGTGATCAGTTATCCATCCGGCATCCAATGATCGATGATCCCGCCGATCGTGAGATCAGTGAGCACGGTGTTATCGGGACAGGCATGACGTGCGGCTGAACCGCTAGCGGTGAACACCCAGTTGCCCTCACGGGCACCGACGGGATCCACAGCCACAAGCTTTTTGCCTTTGTTGTTTTGGAGAATGCGCAGGTGCATGTGATCGAGTCCGGCCACCCGATAAGTGCAGACCAGCGTTCCCATCACCTGCATGATCTCCATTAGGAGGGATCTCCTTGTTTGGGCTCCGTGGTGGACTTGGCCGGCGACGGTGCCACTGAGGGAGAGGGTTTCGGTGGATCGGGTTCCCAATGGTCAATGATGCCGACAATGGTCAGATCACTGGGATATGACTTACTGCCAGCCGCCTCGCGGGCCGCGGAGCTGCTCACACAGATGACCCAGTCACCGGGTTTGGCGCCCACGGCATCGACAGCCACCTTTTTGGCACTGCCGTCTTGCACCACCTGCAGATGCTTGTGTTCGAAATCGGGAATCCGGTTCGTAGAAACGAGCGGCTTCAGGACCTTGACGATCAGCATGGTCAGTGAGCCTCCTGCTGGACGGGATCGAGTGTGGAACCTACCGCCACCGCCGGTAGGGGCTGGTCGCGGTCGCGGATGGTGAGAAGGGTGTGAAGCAGACCGTCCTTCACCAGCGATGCGTAGCGCTCGTTGATGGCTTGCTGGATGCGTTGGCAATCAGCAATGGCTCGCTCCCGGGCACCAGGAACACGACCGGAATAGTCGAAGCGAACCACCACGGGAATTGGCAGATCCCTGGAGACATTCAGACCCTTAAAGATCTTCACGCCCACATCCAAATCAGGAGCACCCTGCTCGACCGTATCGAGGTGAGCGAAATACGTGAGATTGCGCAGATGCACCTCCTTGAAGCCAATGCCCACACCAATGAAACGCTCGGCATGGCCAGCGTCGGGGTAGGGCCCGCGATGGAGGGAGCGCACGTAATCCTGTTGGGAGATGTTGTTGATCAGCATGCGGGTGATGAATGCCACCATCCCGTCATCTGGGGATGACGAGGCATGCGTTCTCACGGCCGCTTCAACCGCCTCGAGAGCCTGTTGGCGTGTAAGTGGTGCGGTGCTCTCATAGAGAGCTGAAGCGCACAGCCATTGATCCAGGCGAATCTCACCCTCTGCATCAGGAACATGCACGCGGATGGCGTCGGTGTCCGTGTCGAGTCCGATCAGCAGCAAATCGACGGAAGCACCACAGCAGAAGCTGTTCTCAACGGCTTCGCGGAAATCGTGAAGACGACGCAATCCTGAAGATGCGGCCAGAGCATCATCACTGCCATGGGCAGCGCAACCCTGGTGGGTGGGATCCAATGAGCTGAAGTGGTAAGTGACCACCTTCAGATAACGGGTCGGCGCGTGAGCTTCATTGGGATGCTGCTCGCGATACCGACGATGTTCGGTCTTGACCCAGCGGTTGACGGTGTTCTCGATGTCGAACATCGCACCGGCATGGGACCGGCGCCGAACCGCACTGAAAGGAATGCGCAGGGCGTAAACAATGGTGTGGGCGAGGCGACCATCGGCGCAGGGGGTCACATCCAGAAGATGAAAGCCACACTCCAATAGGAACGCATTGAAGGCATTGGACGCAGCGCTGCCTGAAGCCCCTTGTAGAGGATCATCCTGGAAAAAACGCTCACTGAAGAGCTGATGCGACTGAAACACGCACCATGCGAAGAGTGCTCGCATGTCGAGGGGGCGAACCCAGGACAGTTCAAGGATGTGATCCGGCAGATCAAAACCAAGCTCAGCCCGCGCAAGCCGCTGAGCCTGGGTCAGAAAATCTGGCTCATGCTGAAGAGCAGAGACCTGCTTCAGCAGCGGAACGATGCGATCGAAACGACCTTTGACCTCAAGTTCATAGGCCTGAAGCCTCTGATTGGATTGTTGGTCCGTCAGAGGGTGAAGATCTTGCGACCAGGGCAAAGTCGTTCGGCTGAGATTGACCGCTGGACGCGATTTGGTCTCACCACGTCTGACCCAGCCAGGTTGCTGATGCACAACTGGACGACGTTGGTCGGCCTTGGAGCGCAAACGACCAGCTGACGCGGATCCACTGGAAAGCCGTGCAGCTTTGCCCGAGACCGTCAGAGCCTGCCTGCGTTGCAGAGCGGACAGACGCGTGGTGGATTCACTCGAGGAAGTCAAGGACTCCCCCGCAGATCCCTGATCGGGGTCCGCGGCTGGCGTCACCATGGATTGAAGCTGACGCCTCGTTGGGGCTGTGGGGGCAAGAGCTCGCCCGCCACGGGAAGGCTTGGAGCGAACCATGCGCGAATCAACCCCTTGCGCCACCGGAGACGGTGATCAGGGACCCCTTTTCAGTGTTGCCGCTGGAACCGGTCACACGGCTCACAGGCCATTCAGTTTCCTCGTTGCGCTTGCGCTCGAAAGGAGACATGGCGCTCATCGGGCCAGGGCGGCTGGGGTTACGACGACGAGCCGAAGCACCCTCGGTACCCGTGACATGCTCACCACGATCCCAGTCATCACCTGTGATCTTGGTGGAGGATCCCTCTCCGGTCACCCGGGATGCGGGCTTCTCTGAGGGCTCGCTAACCACAGCCACGGTGGGCTGGAACTGACGCTGCTGGCGGTTTTGAAAGTCGCGGTTGTCGAAGCGGAATTGCTCCGTGCCAGTCACCTTGCCGCCAGCCATGTCAAAAGGGCCGGTGATCCGGTTCCCTTGCTCGTAGGACGTACCGGTCACGCCGGAGCGAGCCTCACGCTGCTGCTGGGCTGCACGGGCAGGGGACACCACGCTGAAACGAGTCCAGGGTGCACCTTCAGGGGATTCACCATGGGTGTCGGTGCCGGCAGGAGCATCAGCGCCACAGGCGGCGGCGAGCTGGTCAGCACCGACATAAGGGGTCCCTGTCACAGCTTCACAAGCGCCGCGCTGATCACCCGTCATCACACCGCCCACTCCGGGCTGGATGCCGGTCAAGGCAGCAGAAGGCGTGCCCGCACGCACGGGAGTGCGCTCACGGATGGCCTGGACTGCGGGGGTGCCGCAGTGTTGGCCGGCCTGCTCGAGACCTGCATAAGGAGTTCCGGTCACGGCCTGGCAGCTGCCAGGCTCATCGCCAGTCACAATCTCCGATCGACCCGTACGGGTGCCGCTCACTACCTGGTTGCGATTGGTGATGCTGAAGCCAACTTTGGCGGCTTCTGGCTCGGGCTTGCTTCCACAGAAAGCATTCACCTGCTCAGCACTGACGTACTGATCGCCCGTCACGCGGTGGCAGGAGCCGAACTCGTCACCGGTGACCTGCGCCGAGCGGCCCACCATCGTGCCAGTCACACCAGTGCCAGACAGGGTTCCGGAGAGGCCCACCTTGGCGGCAGGTCGTCCTTCGGGCAAGGGATCAGAACCCAAGTACTGATCACCAGTGAGATTGCGTGCAGCACCGGCTTCATCGCCGGTGACGCTGGCGGAACGACCGACCATCACACCGCTCACAGGTCGGCCCTGCAGGGTGAGGCTGTGACCCACCTTGCGGGGAGAAGGATGAGAGGTACCGCAATAAGCAGCGGCTTGGTTGGCGGAGATGTATTCGGTGCCGGTCACCGTCTTGCAAGTGCCGGGCTCATCACCGGTGACCTTGCCGGAACGGCCGACTTCATTCCCCGTGACACGGTTGCCGTGACTTGTCGCGGTGACGCGAACCTTGGCCGGGGTGGTCGGCTCAGGAGCAGATTGGCAGAAGGTCTGGAACACCTCGGCGCCCAGGTATTCCGTGCCGGTGATGGAGCGACAGGTGCTGGCTTCATTGCCGGTGGTCTTCACCGAGCGGTTGGCCTGAGTCCCGGTCACGGTCTGGCCTCCAGTGGTGGTGCTTTCACCCACTTTCCAGTGGGCATCAGCAGCAGCTGCTTGCTTTGCACCATGACGGTTGGGACCGGTAGGGCGGGTCACACCAGCGCTCTGCTTGTTGCGGGCGCCGGCTTTGGCGCGGAGCTCTCGCACCTGTTGTGCCAGCTCACGACTCGTGAGATCGGGGTTGGCCTGACGGGCGACGGCAGCAGCACTGGTGGGTTGCTTGCCGGCGGTCTTGCCATGCTTCGCCATCGCTTCACGACGCGCCAGCACGAGAGCGCGGCTGGGGTTCTCGATCGCCCGACGCTTGGGTATTGCCGACCGGCGCTCGATCCGAGCAGTCAACTGAACCTTGGCAGCGGGAGGTGCGGAGAGCTCAGTTTTCTCAGCAGCGCGCTTGCCGCCGCAGCCGCAGGATTTGGTCTCCTGAGGTGCAGATGCAGCGACAGGATTCGACTGCTTCGCAACATCGGAACGGTTGCGGTCTTTGCTGGTATCAGCGGATTTGCCACGACGTGACAAGGCTTCACGACGAGCCAACACCAAGTCACGACTTGGATGGCGCTGGGACTTCACCTGGGAACGAACAGGAGCGGTCGACGAGCTCAGTGTTGCCGAACGTCGCGGAGCAACAGCGACGGGAGCGGCTGGCACGGACACATCGGAGTGGTCGGCATTCGCATTGGTGCGGGTCGCTCTGGCATCAGAGGCGGTACGCACCCGATTGGCACCGCCATGAGCGGCGACAGACGCTTTCTTACCGGAAGTGGTCAGCGCCTTACGGCGCTCAAGTGCGAGTTCGCGACTGGAGAGTCTTGCCATGTCCGCCCGAGGATTTCGACGTGAATTGAAGGAACATCTGTCCCTTCGGAAAAAACTGGAGCCCTGAACTGAATCAGGGCTCTGAACCAAGTGATCCGGAGATCAGCGGCCTTCGAAGACCACGAAGCAGGCACCCTGGCTCTGGGTGTAAGCGTCGTAGCCAACGATGCGCACGTGGTGGTCGGGATAAGCGCGATGGCAAGCCTCGAGCTCGCTCACCACAACGTTGAGATCCTTCTCACCGAAGAAGGGGAGCTTCCAATACGACCAATAAGTGGCCATGCAGTTGCTGGGGTGAACGTGCTCGACAAGCGGGCTCCAACCCTGGGCAATGATGTAGGCGATCTGGTCGTAGATCTCGTCCTGGGTCATCGGCGGGAGAAAGCCGAAGGTCTCCAGGGTGGCGACTGTTTGATAGTCACCCACGGTGCTCTGGAAAGGCATGGGGATCCTGGGTGTAAGAGAAGGGGATGGCCGGTTCCATCAACCGGCCGTTGAGACGATCAGTTCTGAACGTCGAGCTTGTCGACGGTGTCGAACTCGAACTTGATTTCCTTCCAGGTCTCGAGGGCGATGGCCAGCTCGGGGCTGTGCTTCGCGGCTTCCGTGAGGATGTCGCGGCTCTCTTTCTCGAGATGACGGCCGGCGTTGCGTGCCTTGACGCAAGCCTCGAGGGCCACACGGTTGGCAGCAGCACCTGCAGCGGAGCCCCAGGGGTGACCATGGGTACCACCACCGAACTGAAGAACGGAGTCGTCGCCGAAAATGGTGACCAGGGCAGGCATGTGCCACACGTGGATACCGCCGGAAGCAACGGCAAACACGCCAGGCATGGAACCCCAGTCCTGATCGAAGAAGTTGCCGCGGCTGCGGTCTTCGGGCACGAAGGATTCGCGCAGCTGGTCGATGTAACCAAGGGTGGTCTGACGATCACCTTCGAGTTTTCCGACCACGGTGCCGGTGTGCAGCTGATCACCACCGGACAGACGCAGACACTTGGCGAGAACGCGGAAGTGGATGCCGTGCTTGGGGTGACGGTCGATCACCGCGTGCATGGCGCGGTGGATGTGCAGCAACATGCCGTTCTTACGGCACCACTTCGACAGACCGGTGTTGGCCGTGAAGCCACCAGTGATGAAGTCGTGCATGATGATTGGCATACCGAGTTCCTTGGCGAACTCAGCGCGCTCATACATCTCTTCGGGAGTGTTGGCGGTCACGTTGAGGTAGTGACCCTTGCGCTCGCCGGTCTCCTGCTCGGACAGCTTGATGGCTTCCGCAACGAATTCGAAGCGGTTCTGCCAACGCTGGAAGGGCTGGGAGTTGATGTTCTCGTCGTCCTTGGTGAAGTCCAGACCGCCACGCAGGCACTCATAGACAACGCGGCCGTAGTTCTTACCGCTCAGGCCGAGCTTCGGCTTGATGGTGCAACCCAGCAGAGGGCGGCCGTACTTGTTCATGCGGTCGCGCTCGACCTGGATGCCGTTCGGCGGGCCGTAGCAGCTCTTGATGAACGCCATCGGGAAGCGGATGTCTTCCAGACGGAGGTGGCGCAGCGCCTTGAAACCAAACACGTTGCCGACCAGTGAGGTCAGGACGTTGGTGATGGAACCCTCTTCGAACAAGTCGAGGGGGTAGGCGATGAAGGCATAGAACGACTCCTTGTCACCAGGGACGTCTTCGATGCGGTAGCAACGGCCTTTGTAAAAGTCGAGGTCGGTGAGGAGCTCGGACCACACAGTGGACCAGGTGCCGGTGGAGGATTCAGCAGCCACAGCAGCGGCGACTTCTTCCTTGGGCACACCTTCCTGGCCGGTGCACTTGAAGCAGGCCAGCAGGTCGGTGTCGAGGGGGACGTAATCAGGAGTCCAGTAGGTATCCCTGTACTCCTTGACCCCAGCGTCGTACTTCTTGCTCATGAGAAAACTCCGTTAAGTCGGTGAAGGGGGTGAGACGTTGCAACCTCAAATCAGAGGTTCAGCCGATCTCAGTCCTTCTGACCAAGGAAGTTGCCGTTGCCCAGTGCAGGCTCCACTTCGCGGTGGGGGCGGGCGATGATGTGTGCAGCAACGAGGCCGTCGCCCACGCGCTCACAGGCATCGGCGCCAGCACGCACAGCTGCGTTCACTGCACCGGTCTCGCCGCGAACCAGAACGGTGACGTAACCGCCGCCGACGAACTCACGACCAATCAGGCGCACTTCGGCAGCCTTGGTCATGGCGTCAGCTGCTTCGATCGCGGGGACGAGGCCGCGTGTCTCGATCATGCCGAGAGCGATGCCCATGGTTTCGTTAGCCATTGCCTACCGGGAAAAGGGGTGGAATGTTCGCGGGTGAGACTGCTTTGCCGCAGGGGATGGCGTCAAGGGCTAGCGAGCAATTCCCGGATCACTGTCCGTAGTGAACCTGATAAGCCACGCTGATCACCCTGTCGTGGACTGATCCAGAGAACTGTGGCAAGGGATGTGAGCAGGCCAGCACAAACGGTTGACGATGGCGACAAGGTGGTCCCGTTTACATTCCGTAAAGCTTCCCGACGGCTCTCTGTCGCCCCATCCCACACAATGGTGCTCCTCCGCAGAGCCGTGCCTTGCGCACCCTGATCATCGCCAGCGGCAATCCGCACAAGGTTGCTGAAATTGAATCGATGCTCGGGCCGATTGCCATCGAAGTTCAACGCCAACCTCCGGATCTTGAGGTCGAGGAGACGGGATCCACTTACCTGGAGAACGCACGCCTGAAGGCCTGCGCGGCTGCCGAACGCACGGGCTGCTGGGCTCTCGCCGATGATTCGGGTCTGGAAGTGGACGCCCTCGATGGAGCTCCGGGTCTGTTCACTGCCCGATTTGCTGCATCAGATCCCGAGAAGCTGTCGCGCTTGACGGAGGCGATGCAGGGAATCCCCTATCGAAGTGCCTGTTTTCGCAGTGCCATGGTGCTCTGTTCACCGGATGGTGAGTGCGACGAGGAAGCCGAAGGGTTCTGCTGGGGCGAGCTGCTTCAGGAGCCCGCTTATGCCGGAGGCGGCATCGAGTCGCTGTTCTGGGTGCGAGAAGCCGGTTGCAGTTATGGAGAACTGAACACAGCGCAGCTGACCAAGCTCGGTAGTCGAGGCAAAGCTGCTCGAGCGCTTGCACCGGGCCTAAGGCGACGTCTCCATCTGCACTAACGCTTGAACTGATTGCTCAACTCGACTTGCTCAACTCAACGCTGGGTGGAGCGTCGATTCACCATGTCGATGGCCCGCATGGCCGCTGCAGCCGCCTCCTCCACATCACCTTCCCGGCCGGCAAGGGTGAGGCGACCGAAAGCACCCACCGCCTTCACGTCCACAAGGGTGATGTTCGATGCCTTTTCGGCTTCGTTTGCGGCGATCAACACGTAGCCGGCCGGTTCAGTTTCCAGAATGAACATGCTCATCCCTGCTTCGATCATCGAACCGCGGCGGTTCTGACGATTGATCAACACCGCATGGTCGGGCGTGATGGCTCGGATCACTTCGGTCCAGCTCACTTCAGCGGGACTGCGCTGCTCGATGGAGCTGCCGATAGCCTCCAGCACCACATCTCCGGAATGGAGCACCGTGCTCTGATCGCGGTGATACAGGGCCATGGATCCGAAGGCCCGCTCCACCACCATCTGACCGAGGCGCACGTTGCTGGCCTTGAGGGCAATATCAGTGACACGGTGCACAGCCATACCAGGTGACACCTCCATCCAGAGGCAGGCATCTCCCGGTATGGGAAGGAAACCTTGGCTCACGGAACCCATATAGGCCGCGAGTTGTGGCTGCAGTGAATCGATGAAGACATGCGTGCGCAGTTCAATCGACTGCACATGGCTGTTCCGCCGCGTGAAGCGTGAAGACTCCGAATCGGTGGTGACCACGCAGCTTGCACCACTGGCGGAGGGATTGACCTCCGTTCCAGTGACGAGAGCGCTTCCGCCGACCCGCCGCTCCCTGGCGTCGAAGCCGGCGAAACGATTCATGGCGGAGATGTTACTCGAAGCTCTCCAGAAATCAGGGAATGGGCGCTTGCGCAGCTGGACACAGCCGATACCTTCAGCCCAGCTGCCTTTTGAGCCATGGCTCCGACACGCCAAACCGCTGAAGAGCCAGGTCAACTCTTGACAGAGATCAATGCCGAGCAGGCCCTCGGCCTGGTGAGCTATCGGCTCATGCAGCGACTCGCCAGCGAAGGGCAGGGAGAACTCCCCTGGATCGAAGCGGAGGAAAGCGGTCCCAGCATCATGGTGCGACAACTGCGCCACAGATTGGAATTGACGTCGCTTGCTATCGAAACCGGCGCCCCTCTCACCACATCAGAGGTGACCTATCTGCTCGGGGCACGCCCGGGCAGCGAAGTCGTTGAACGCGGAGGCCTGCAGGCCCGTCGCGTGAGCCGCAACGTCTGGCGCCTGACCCGCATGGAAGAGGCCGAAAGCCACTCCAGCGCACACTTCGTTGAGAATCGCTTCCGCCGCAGACTCTGAGCCCAATGCGGGTTTGTCTTGGCATGCCATGTGCGTAGAACAGCGGTGGTCGTTAGCTGGGCGATCACCCTCGATTGGGTGTGGGTGTGCAGCTCGACAGTCCACCCCGGTGGACCGTTGTCTGAAAGCGCGTTAGCGGAAACAACCTGAACCGCAGTGATCCCAAAGAGTTTCGATCACTTGGCTCGCTCCGCTCATTTGTGGTCATGGTGATAACAGGAAAAGCTCGGGAATCGCCATGGGCGCGAATCTGCAAAAGGAGTCAGGACCTCGGGAGGTGTTCTGTGGCCTGACCTCAATCGTGTGGCTGCATCGCCGCATGCCGGATGCGTTCTTCCTGGTGGTCGGGTCCCGCACCTGCGCCCATCTGATCCAGAGCGCCGCCGGCGTGATGATCTTCGCGGAACCGCGCTTTGGCACCGCGATCCTCAGCGAACGCGATCTAGCGGGCCTCGCCGATGCCCATGACGAGCTCGACCGTGTGGCTCGGGAACTTCTGCAACGTCGACCGGAAATTCGCACCCTGTTTCTTGTGGGGTCCTGCCCCAGTGAGGTGATCAAGCTGGATTTAGCTCGTGCCGCCGAACGCCTGAATGAGGAGCTTCAAGGGCGTGTGCGAGTCGTGAATTACTCCGGCAGTGGGATCGAGACCACCTTCACCGATGGCGAGGATGGCGCTCTCGCAGCACTGGGTCCGCTGCTGCCCAGCACTGACGAGCGTCAGTTGCTGTTGGTCGGAACCCTCGCCAATGCGGTGGAAGACCGCCTGATCCACCTCTTCACACGCCTGGGCATCCAGACGGTGCACAGCCTGCCGCCTCGGCAATCAACGGACTTACCAGCGGTGGGACCCGGCACGACGGTTCTGCTCACCCAGCCGTTTCTGAGCAACACCGCGCGGATGCTTCGCGATCGCGGCGCACGCGTGTTGAGTGCACCCTTTCCGCTCGGAGCAGAGGGCAGTCGCCGATGGATGGAGACCGCCTGCCGAGACTTCAACCTGCCAGCCGATCGGGTGGCGGAGGTGCTCGATCCCCTCGAACGGCGGGCCCATCAGGCCCTGGCGCCACACCGCCAGATTCTCGAAGGCAAACGGATTGTCCTGCTGCCTGAATCGCAGCTCGAGCTCTCGCTTGCACGCTTTCTGCAGCGTGAATGCGGCATGGAGTTGGTGGAGGTGGGCACGCCGTATCTCAACCGTGAGCTGATGGCCGAAGAGTTGGCGCTGCTTCCTGAAGGCACCACGGTGATGGAAGGACAACACGTCGATCGCCAGCTGGACCGCGTTCGCGACAGCCAGCCGGATCTTGTGGTCTGCGGCATGGGCCTGGCCAACCCTCTTGAAGCGGAAGGCATCACCACCAAGTGGTCGATCGAACTTGTGTTCAGTCCCATCCATGGGATCGATCAGGCCGGTGATCTGGCCGAATTGTTCTCGAGACCCCTGCGCCGGCGTCAGCGCATCGAACCAGCACTGCATCCCACAGCGCCTCAACCCTCTGTTCACGTCTGAAATCCCATGCAACTCACGCTCTGGACCTATGAAGGCCCGCCGCATGTGGGGGCCATGCGCATCGCCGCATCCATGCGCGACGTGCACTACGTGCTGCATGCACCACAAGGGGATACCTATGCCGACTTGTTGTTCACGATGATCGAACGGCGAGGGGAGCGCCCACCGGTCACCTACACCACCTTTCAGGCCAGGGATCTGGGAGGCGACACTGCCGAACTGGTGAAGCGAACGGTGCGAGAAGCGGCCGAGCGCTTTCAACCTGAAGCACTGCTCGTTGGAGAGAGTTGCACCGCTGAACTGATTCAGGACCAACCCGGTGCCTTGGCCAAGGGGATGGACCTGACAATGCCGGTGGTGCCTTTGGAACTGCCTGCATACAGCAAGAAAGAAAATTGGGGAGCAGCCGAAACGCTGTATCAACTAACCCGCAGCCTGCTGAAGCCACAGGTGCCGGATCAGCCGCAGCACAACACAGAGGCCTGGAAAACTGAGGGCCGGCGGCCGCGGGTGAATCTGCTTGGACCCTCGCTACTTGGATTCCGCTGCCGCGATGACGTGCTCGAAGTGCAGCGGTTGTTGACTCTTCATGGTGTGGATGTCGGCGTGGTGGCTCCCCTTGGCGCCAGTGTGGATGACATCCAACGCCTGCCTCAGGCGGATCTCAACGTTTGCCTGTACCCAGAAATTGCCGAATCCAGTTGCAGCTGGCTGGAGCGGAATTTCGGCACCCCGTTCACGCGCACGGTCCCCATCGGCGTTGGCGCCACGCACGCCTTTTTGGTGGAGCTCCACACCCTGCTTGGGATGGAGCCGCCGGCACCCGACGAAGGTTATCGACGTTCACGCTTGCCCTGGTACTCCGAATCAGTGGATTCGACTTATCTCACCGGAAAACGCGTGTTTATTTTCGGCGATGGCACCCACGCCCTAGCTGCCGCACGCATCTGCCAAGAGGAGCTGGGCTTCGAGGTGGTCGGCCTTGGCACCTACAGCCGTGAGATGGCACGGGCGGTACGGGCTGCTGCGAAGCAACTGGGCCTGGAGGCCCTGATCACGGATGACTATTTGGAGGTGGAGGCCGCTATGGCGGAGACGGCGCCGGAGCTGGTGCTGGGAACGCAAATGGAACGCCACAGCGCCAAACGGCTAGGACTTCCCTGCGCGGTAATCAGCACACCGATGCATGTGCAAGACGTCCCCGCACGCACCAGTCCTCAGATGGGATGGGAAGGGGCCAACGTGATCTTTGATGCCTGGGTGCACCCCTTGATGATGGGTCTGGAGGAGCATCTGATCGGCATGTTCCGCCACGACTTCGAGTTTGTGGATGGACATCAGAGCCATCTCGGCCACAGCGGAGGGTCGGGCGCAAGCGCTGAAATGCCCACAGCATCAAGTGCGGATCAAGCCACAGCGTCCACAGGTCTGACTTGGACCGCGGATGGCGAAGCCGAGCTTCGCAAGATTCCATTTTTCGTTCGCGGCAAAGTGCGACGCAACACAGAGTCTTATGCACGCGAGCAGGGCCATCTGGAGATCAGTAGCGAAACGCTCTATGACGCCAAAGCCCACTACAAGGCATGAGCATTTGCACTCAATTTTTTTATTTTTACCATTTAAAAATGGACGGATATTCTGATGTCAGCGGGAGCAGATCTTTGATTTCTCGTTGTAAATGAGCATCAGTCCATGAACTGCTGTTGAATGAAACCAAACCCATTGGAGAAGGGTGCTGAATGACCACGACCCTGAGGCGGCCGGCAGACGGCGAAGGAAGCGTGCAGGTCCACCAGGATCCGGGCATGGAGATCACCGAGGAAACCCTGGTGATTGCTGTGTACGGCAAAGGGGGGATCGGCAAATCCACCACCTCCTCCAACCTCTCCGCCGCCTTTTCCAAATTGGGCAAGCGGGTGCTGCAAATCGGATGCGACCCAAAGCACGACAGCACCTTCACGCTCACTCATCGGATGGTGCCGACCGTGATCGACATCCTGGAAGAAGTGGACTTCCACAGCGAAGAACTCCGACCTGAAGACTTCGTCTTCAACGGCTTCAACGGAGTTCAGTGCGTCGAAAGCGGCGGCCCGCCGGCTGGCACGGGCTGTGGTGGTTATGTCACTGGCCAGACGGTGAAGCTGCTCAAAGAGCACCATCTGCTTGAGGACACCGACGTGGTGATCTTTGACGTGCTCGGCGATGTGGTTTGTGGTGGATTTGCTGCACCGCTGCAGCACGCCAACTACTGCTTGATTGTGACGGCGAATGATTTTGATTCCATCTTCGCCATGAACAGAATCGTGGCCGCGATTCAGGCCAAAGCCAAAAATTACAAAGTGCGGCTTGGTGGCGTGGTGGCCAATCGTTCGGCAGACACCGATCAGATCGATAAGTTCAACACCCGCACAGGCCTGAAAACCATGGCCCATTTCCGAGACGTGGACGCCATCCGACGGTCACGCCTGAAGAAGTGCACCATCTTCGAAATGGATCCTGCCGATGAAGGGGTGAGCGCTGTTCAACAGGAATACCTCAGGCTGGCGCAGTCAATGCTTGAGTCGGTTGAGCCCTTAGAAGCTGAGCCTCTCAAAGACAGAGAGATCTTCGACCTGCTCGGCTTCGACTGATGGTGATGCCTGGCTCAGCCCTCGTTGCTGAGCCCCACCAACGCCATCGACAGATCCCAAACCTTTGACGCGGTTTCGGGGTCAGTGGCCTTCTCGGATAGTTCCTGACGGAACTGTTCGCCGTCTTTTTTCTGACGGTTACCCCAGCTCCAGTGCACACCAGATTCGGCGAAATCTGGATGGGAAACCACCTGGGCGACCCGCTCACCGGCCAGCGCTTGGGTGACGTACCCACCTGTGATGTTCTTCTGAAACCAGGGGAAAATCACCTGGAAGGCCCGTGGCGTGTTGCGAAACAGGGGCGTATCGGCCACACACCCGGGATAGAGCGATGAGAAGGTGATGCCGGTCTCCGCATGAAGACGCCGATGCAGCTCCTGCGTCGTGATCATGTTGCAGAGTTTGCTGTCTTTGTAGGCCTTGCCGGGCTTGAACGGCTTGCCGCTGGCCATGGCAATGGGGTCTTTGAACCCGGCCTCAAAGCCGGATAGGTCGCCGAGGTCGGCGGGAGCAGGGATAGGGATCTTGCCACCCAGCTCCTTGGAATTCGCCGTCACGGTTCCAAGGATCACAACACGGCGGGATGGATGCGTGGAAGCTTGCAGACGATCCATCAGCAGATGAATCAGCAAGAAGTGGCCGAAATGGTTGGTGGCCATTGAAATTTCATAGCCCTGAGGGGAATGCTCCGGCTGCTTCAGCTTGGGCTTGTACACGGCTGCGTTGCAGACCACGGCATCCAGACGCTCGGGCAAGGCATCCACGGCCCGACGCACGCTGTCGAGATCACCCAAATCCATCAACACATGCTGAAGCCGCTCCTTGGGAAGATCCAGCGCATCAGCAGCAGCAGCAGCGCGTTGCGGACTGCGGTTGGCGGTCATCACCGTCCAACCCTGCTGCACTAAGGCTCGCGTGGCATTAAGACCGACCCCGGAGGTGGTGCCGGTGATCAGAACGGTGCCAGGGGCGGACATCGCATCAGTCCAAGGAGGGCGTCAGTCTGAACGCCAGCCGAAACCAGCGGCATGCTTCGGTCACGAATCTCAGCGGGCTGGACCGTCAGTGCAACAGTCCGGCTGAGCCATCCAAACGGCTTTGAAGCAAGACCCGCGTCCAGGGAAAACAGCACACACTGTGGAGAACGTGCTGATTTGCTGTGCTGAATCTGATCCTTGCGACAGCCCTGACCTCGGCTGGAGCGGCATGCCCCCAACAGGTGGTGGATCGCCTCGATGACCTGTACCGATGGCACCTCGCTGCTCAGGCAGATCAACATCGCGGTGACCTCACACTGCAGAAACAAACGTTCACGCCTGAGCTTTACGACCAACTCCACCGTGCCTGGGATCTCGACCCGCGGGTGGATCGAGCCTTTCTCGACTTCGTGGTGTTCAGCGGAACCCAAGTGACAACCTTCGGGGCCGATGTGATCGGCTGCCACAAGCTCTACCCCGCAGCGAATGGATTTTTTCCAGACGTGATCGCAGCATCCGTGGCCGTGCAGACAGGTCTCAGAGGACGCGCATCAGAAAGACCCCAGCAACTCTCTTATCGCCTGATTCGATCGGACAACGGCTGGGTGATCAGCGACCTTGTTTACAACCACCAAAACGGAACCAGCAGCAGCCTCTCCGGCCTGCTTCGGTTGATCCTGTCAACAGCGTCGAACAGCCGCAACTGAGATTCACCGATGTGACGAGAGGTTGAGACGCGCAAATGCTTCTTTAGATTTCCTTTAGGTTTTTCCACCTTGTTGTTGCGGGCAGCCGTGGCTCCCTCGAGAAAAGATCTCGGCCTCCTGGCCAGCACCTTCCTATTGGGCCTCGGCCTTCTGCAGCTGATGCTCGGAACGTTTGGTTTCTAGTGGCCACCAAACCAACCCCTGGAGTGGCCAACGCGCAGAAAGAAGCTGAGCGGTCTCCCCACAGAACCGCAACCAAAGAATCCTTCGGTGACCAGATCGAAGAACAGACGCTCAGCAGAAGAACAGACGCTCAGCAGAAGAACAGACGCTCAGCAGTCGTAAACCAATGATCCCCGTTGTGCTCTGGTCTCAGCGTCGCTTTCCTTCATCTGAGACTCGTCGTAATTCAACGCCTGCAACGGACACCCTGGCGCCCTGAAGGGCGGGTGCTTGCCGTCGTCAATCCATTCACCAACAGGTTGACCATGTGCGGTGTGAATCAGCATCCCATCGATGCAGCATCAAACCCTCTTTATCGCTACTGAACGCATCTGCCACCCCCATGTCAGCAGTTGCCCGCCTCAAAACGAGGGGTGTCTTCATTGCTGGCTACAAACGATGAATTGTTCAGACAGCCTCAATCTGTTGCCAGGGATCCGCCGCCGTACCATGCTCGAAATCACACACATGCATGGGTTACAGAATTGCGGTTGGATCAGAAGGTGGAGCATTCCGCGATGTTGATCTCCACGACGACCTTGAAGATGCAATGGACGCACTGAACAGATTGATCAACCAAAAAAACTGGAAGGAGCCCGACTTAGTTGTCTCTTTGTTTGACACAAAATCTGGAAAGAGAATGGCCCAATACGGTCTGCAGGACTTCAACTACGAAGAGGCTTCATCCAACACCTGACCCTCCACAACCTCTTTGGCCTTTAGGTAAGGAAACGCTGTGGGGGTTGCCGATTCCACTTCAACTGCCCACCGGGGGATGAGCGAGAGGTTGAGACCCTGCTTTCGCTTCAGCGCCAGATCACGCGCAACCGATTGGGAGCAATCCACTGCTCCTGCTCATCCATCAACCGCTTCTCGCCTCCAAGAGTGAATAGCGAGTCAAAGCGATGCTGCAGTCCCTGCAATTTATTGGCCTCAACATCCACCACAGCAGCAAGCTCCCCATGGCGATCAAGCCTTTCTTGATAGGCCACTGAAAGCCGCACGAGGCTCACAGACCCCAAAAAGATCAACCCCACCTTCACAGCGAGAGCGAGGGTGCTGCACAACAGCTCCCGACGATCGTTCTGATGCTGAAGCAGAGCGGCCAAAGAGGCAGCATCAGGCGCGGATGGAACAGCTTTGTGCATGTCCGCTTTTAACGCGAGGACCCGGACCTGCCAAGAGGACCTGTTCCATCCCGATGCACTCAGGCGCGGTAAAGGCTCACGCAGAGACGCAAGGCCAGAACGCCGGCGTGAGCAGCGACCACGAGAGCGATGAAAATTTCGGTCTGGGTGATTGAGCTGACCATGTCGGATCCACGAAACACACGCATTCTTTCGTGCTTAGCGCTCGGGACGCCATCATTCGCAAAGGCCTGTCACACCCCCATGCAAGCGCTGAGTCCTGATCCCCGAGTCACCATCGACGCAGAGGCGATCCGGACGCTGGATCTGAAACCGCTCGACCCCTGGATAACACAACCACTGGAAACCCTGCTCCAGGCCGGTGCCGCATTAGAGATTCGCTATGCATGGCCGCGCCCTGCCGAAGACCCCCGGGAACTCAGTGAATGCCCAGAACCCAGGCTGTGGGCGCTTAAGGCTGATGCGCAACATCCCTGGCTGCCCCTGCTTCTGGATCGCACCAGCGGCAGCCTCGCGCAACACGTGGCGATGCTGGTTCCCCATGATTTCAGCGCCAGCGAAGGCATTCGCTTCGACCCACAGGCCCTGGAGCTCTGGATCACCCACCGCCTGATGCTGTTGGATCATCTCGGTGCAAGGTCTGGCCAAGCTGGCCAGCAGCGGGGCAATCTGAGCCTGATGGCCGCAAGTTTGGGCTTCGAGTTGGATGCCGGTTTCTGGGAGCTGCTGGATCAGTCGCGGTAAGGGGTAAGGGAACGAACCACCCCGACTGAAGTCGGTCAAATCAAGTCCTTAGAAAATATTTCTCTCTAAACAGGTGTTGCCAGTAGTCGCACTGATGGACGTCAACATCTGGATGGTGCTGGGTTTTCTCCTCGCCGCCTGCTCCGTGGTGGCGAATGACTCTCTGCAGACGCTGGGCACCTACATCTCGTCCAACCGAGCACGGACGCCCAGGTGGATCCAGATGAGCTTCATCTGCACCATCACGCTTGTGGTTCTGGGCTTGGGCTGGAGCATGAACAATGGTGATCCCGCCTGGGGGCGCCTGGAGCACTTTCCCCTCCCTGAAACTTTCACCTGGGTGTACGTCCTGCCACCGTTGGCTGTGCTGGCACTAACAGCCTGGGGAGCCCCTGTCAGCACATCCTTCCTTGTGTTGACATCCTTTGTGCCGAACAACATCGGAAAATTGCTATAGAGCTCGTTATCGGGCTATGTCCTGGCGTTCGGGCTTGGCTGGACCGTCTGGTGGCTGGGGATGTGGATGTTGGAGCGCTGGGTATTCCGGCGGACTCGCGACCACAAGGAATTCAACGCGATCTGGTACGGGCTTCAGTGGTGCTCGACAGGATTTCTCTGGAGCATGTGGATGGTGCAGGACCTGGCCAACATCTTTGTGTATCTGCCGCGCAGTCTGGGGATGCTGCCGATGGTTCTCTGCACCGTGATTCTCTGCATCGGACTGTGCCTGCTGGTGGTCATCGGCGGCGGACCGATTCAAGGGGTGCTAAGCAGCAAAACCAACATGGCTGATTTGCGCTCGGCAACCGTGATCGACTTCACGTTCGGATTGTGCCTGTTGATCAAAGCAGGCCTGAGCAGCTTTCCACTCAGCACCACCTGGGTCTTCCTGGGATTGATCGGCGGGCGAGAAGTCGCCCTTCGTTTCAAGGGAAAAAGCCTCGATGAGGTGTTCACCAATCGGAACGGAGGAGAGCTCCACCAGATCATTGGCAACGACATTGGCAAAGCGTCAGTCGGTGTTCTGGTCAGCGTGCTGTTTGCGCTTGGGCTCCAACCACTGATCGCCTGGAGCACCGGCTGAGAGCTTGCAATCAAGCGGTTATGCCTGCTGCAAGGCAAGCGCTAGGGCCCGGCGACCACTATCCACGGCCAGCAGCGCCGCCAGCCCTCTGAGCAGCCACGCCAAGGTGCCAGCGCGCACACTGTCGAGCTTTGAGGCCGTCCATTGCGCCGCCACAGCCGCGACGGCTCCGAGCAGCACCCCCAGCATCCACTGACCACGGCCTTCCTGGAGGAACTGAAGGGATGCAGCGGTGGCGGAACAGGCCACCGCCAGCGTGCTCAACCGGATGGCCTGACGAATTGGCACCGACAGCCCGCTCACCATTAACGGCACCATCAACAGCCCGCCTCCCAGTCCCAGCATTCCGCCGGCAAGACCGGCCACGCCGCCCACGGCGGTCAGCCCGGCCAGGCGCAACGGCTGTTGGTCAGGTCTCTCAGTGTCGCCGCGATCACCGCGAATTGTGAACGCCAGCACCACGTAAAGCAGTGATTGCAGCGTCAACAGATGCCAGCCGGCCACCAGGCGTCCCAGCTGGCTGAACACCCAAGCAGTCAGGAAGGCCGCCAGGCCGATGGCAAAAGCGGGCTTGAGCTGCAGTGACCTCGAGCGGAGGTGGATGAAGCTGCCGCCCAGTGCCGTCGGCACGATCGCGAACGTGCTGGTGGCGAGGGCCTGATGCGGACTGAGGCCCATCCAGAGCAGCAAAGGCGCGAAGATCAAACCGCCTCCAATGCCAAGGAGGCCTGCCAAGGCTCCTGCCAGGAGGCCCAGAGGCACCACCAGCAACACATCCGTCAAAGTCATCGCCGCCATGACGCAGCCTGCATCCTGCCGGTCCGAACAACGGAACAGCGGGCGCATGGTGCCGAATCTTGCGCTCGACGGTGCCGAACAGATGGCATTGGATGCCTTGTTGCTGGAGGAGTGCTGGAGGTCAGAGCAACGATCCCCAGTCATTCGGTTTTATCAGTGGCGTCGCCCAACGCTCTCCCTGGGCCGGCATCTTCGTGAGCTTCCTGACCGCTGGCATCAGCTCGCCAATGATGGGCAAGTGGTGCTGGTTCGACGTCCAAGTGGGGGCGGAGCTGTGCTGCATGCCGGCGGACTCACCTATGCCTTGATCTGGCCCATGGCCCCTCGCCAAGGCAAAAAGGCCTATGCAATTTTGAACAATTGCATCCGGCGTGGATTCCAACAGCTCGGGGTCAGCCTGAGATCGGGGGATCATCCTCAAGACGCTGGCGGATTCAACTGCTTTGCCCGCTCAACCCTGGCCGACCTTGTGGATGAAGACGGCAGCAAACGGATCGGCAGCGCTCAGTTTTGGCAGCACGGTCACCTGCTTCAGCATGGGGAAATCCCACTGACACCGCCTGTCACCCTCTGGAGATCTCTCTTCAAGAGCCCACCACCGCAATGGCATCCCAAGCCCCCCTCTGCACAGGAGGTGGAAGACGCACTGATGACGGCCTTCAAGAAGCCGTGGCCTGGCTTGGAATGGATCAGCCTCCCGATCAGCGCCGCCGAGCGCGTGGATCTCCAAACCAGAGCTCCCCTCTACCGGGTGGGGGCATCTGGGCTTTGATCCTCCAAGAGCCCAGAAGACTTCATGCTCTTGACCACTTGCGCAAGAGGCATGCCGAAGGGATAGGTATTGGAGCGACGGGCAGCGGTCAGCATTCCATCGGGAAGTTTCACAGATAGACCTTTGAGCACGGCTTCTCCGAGATCACAACGATCGAGGGTTCCGCTGGGGAGTCCTGCAGGACCAAGAACCAACAGACGGCCCTGCGCGCTGGACTCCAGTGCAATCACCGCCTTCCAAAGGGGGGCTGACTGCTGAATCGATGGCAGACGGTCGAGGGGCTCGAGATGATCAGCGATGGTCTGTCGGTCCCACTGCTGAACTGGCAAATCCTTGAGCGGTTGATCGGTGATGAAACCGATCCAACGCCCTTCTCGACACACCAGCACCCAGTCGGGAAGGCTTTGGTCGCCGTCTTCCGTCGCTCCAAGACGAAGTTTGCTGAGGCTGCGCAAGCTCTGACCGGCCTCCACCACACGAAAACGGCGCGCCGTAGCAGGGCCAACGGTTTCGCGCTTGAGCACCTGTTGAAGAGCCAGGGTCTGCGTTTGACTGCGCGAGGCGCCCATCCCGAACCAGCCCAGGAGCACCAACCAGAAGCCTGAGAAACCACCGCCGCGCAGCACAATCCAGAAGCCGAGCATGATCGCGAACAGCGACAGGAAACGTCCGCTCGCGGTTGCTACCTGAATGCCGCGGCGCTGACTTCCGGTCCATTGCCAGACAAGGGACTTAAGAATCAGGCCGCCATCCAGCGGCAACCCTGGCAACAGATTGAAGATGGCCAGCACCAGATTGAGCCAGCCCAGCTGCGTCAACAGATTTCCCAGCAACTGACTGACGTGATTGCCGGGGTGGGAGGCTGCCAGCAGGATCAGCCCCAGAATCAAGCTGACCGCTGGCCCGGCAGCGGCGACGCGCAACGACCCCATCGCTGTGGAGCATTCACGCTCCACCCGTGCCACTCCCCCCATTAGGAAAAGAGTGATGCTGCGCACCTTCACCCCTTCACGCAGGGCCACCAGCGAATGGCCCAATTCATGGAGCAACACTGAAACAAACAGCAGCAAGGCGGTGACCAGACCCATGAACCAGCTGATCCAGACCGTGCCACTGGTGTCCGGCATGGTGCTGGCCACCTGCTGCTGAAACGCCATCGTGAATAACACCAGGATGATGAACCAGCTGGGGTGAACCCTGAGAGGGATCCCACCGATACGCATCAATTGCCAGCCATCACCCACGTGTTTTTCCGGCAGGAGTGGCCGGTCTCGTTGCCTCAATCCTAGAAAGGACCCTCAACTACCTTCCCTTCATGGTCGACCAGGGCCTGTCCCTCAAGATCTGCGGTCTCACCGACAGCGATCAGGCCTGCGCGATCGCTGCCATGGGTGTGCAGGCCATCGGTGTGATCGGCGTTGCAGGGACACCACGATTTGTCGGGGAAGAACGACGGCGGGCCATCTTTCAGCGCCTTGCTGTAGAACATCCCTCCGTTCAGCGGGTCTGGGTAGTGGCTGATCTCAGCGAAGAGGAGCTGGGATCCACCCTTTCAGGAGAGGGCCAACCCTCTGTGATTCAGCTGCATGGGCAGGAATCACCGCAGTACTGCGAGCAACTCAGACGACGGTTCCCGCAGATTGGCTGGTGGAAAGCGCTGCGCCTGCGCGGTGCACAGGATTTGAGCCGGCTTGACACTTACTCCGATTGCGTGGACGCGCTGTTGTTGGATGCCTGGAGCCCGTCCCAACTGGGAGGAACAGGACACCGGTTGGACCCTGCCTGGCTGAAGCAGGTCGATGACCGCATCAATCAAGCAACACCCTGGTGGCTCGCAGGGGGTGTCAGTGGGGAGTGGGTGCCCACCCTGTTAGAGCAGGTGCGCCCTTTCGGGCTGGATGCATCCAGCCGGTTGGAAGAACGCCCCGGCGTCAAGAATCTCAGCTTGGTAGAAGAGCTGGTGCAGGCCGTGGAGCCTTATCAAGCCTCATCAACGTGATCGGGTTCTGTTTGATCGATGGAACAAATCAGCGCACGATCAGGTGCAGAGCAGAGCTTCCTGCTGACGCACCAACTCAAAGAATTCCTGCTTGAGGCTTGGGTCGTGGCGGAAGTCGCCACGAACAACGGAGTTCACCATGCTGGTTTGCGGCTCCTGCACACCACGCCATTTCATGCAGTAGTGCTGAGCTTTGATGATGATGCCGAGACCTTGGGGCTCGCAGAGCTTTTCGATCTCGTCGGCAAGAATCATCACAGCTTCCTCTTGGATGTGGGGCCGTGAGAACACCCAATCAGCCACACGTGTGAATTTGGAGAGTCCGATCACACGGGCGCCGGGTTTGATTCCGATCCAGCAATTGCCCATGATCGGCACAAGATGGTGGGAGCAAGCGGATCGCACCGTGATCGGTCCAACGGTGTAGATCTCATCCAGCTGCTTCACATTGGGGAAACTGGCGACCTTGGGTTGCTGGTGATACCGGCCTTTAAACACTTCCTGCAGGTACATCTTGGCGACCCGCTCAGCAGTTTCAGCTGTGTTGTGATCGTTTTCGGTGTCGATCACCAGGCTGTGCAACAGGTCGCGCACACGGTCAGCCACTTCCACCTGGAGTGTTTCAAGCTCACCAGGAAGCAAGTGATCAGCGATGTTGTCGTTAGCCAAAAACGACACCCCACGCTGGCGCAGCCGCTCACGAATCACCTCGGAGATCTTGGCCTCCGCGATCGGGAATTGACTTTTGCTTGGGGAACTGCTGCGCAACTTACCGAGAGCAACACCGTTGCCGTTACTGGAAGTAGGGAGTGTGGAAGTCATCTCTTTCAGAATTCAAAAGGCGCCGGTGGCTGGCATGAGAGTGAGGTCCTCAACGACCTGTGTGGCAGGTTGTTGAGCAAGATGAAGAAGTGCTGCAGCGGCCTGATTGACGGGCAGCATCGCACGCCGATCAAAATCGCTGTCAACCGTGGGTGAATCCCAGAGGGACGTGTCCACAGCCCCGAGCGTGAGCGTGCAAGCACGGATTCCGTTGGATCGCTCCTCCTCTGCTAAGCAACGGGTGAAACTGGCCAAAGCAGCCTTCACCGTGCAGTAAGCACCCCAACCGGGGAAGGCATTGCGAGCAGCATGACTGCTCACATTGATGACCAAGCCACCTGCAGGTCGCATCGAGGGAACAACGGCAGCAGACACCTGATACACACTGGTGAGGTTGAGCTGCATGAGCCAGTTCCAGCGCTCCAGAGGCATCTCCAGCAAGTTCCCAGTCCAGGCCGCACCGGCGTTATTGATCAACACCGAAGGACGAAGGCCCTGACTGAGCAATGTCTCGATCCCAGGTGCAATGGCAGAGGGATCCGTGAAATCGATGGATTGGTGAATCACGCGTGATCCACCCGATCTCAGCTCGGACGCCAGCGACTGAAGAGCAGCTTCACTTCGTGACACCAGAAGTAAGTCCCAGCCAGCGTCAGCGAACGCTTTTGCTGCTGAATGACCAATACCACGTGATGCACCAGTGATCAGGACTGAGGGCAAGAAATCGGTGCAAACCGAAGCACACTAGGCAGCGAAGTTACTTTCCGGCGAGGCCACATCTAGAAAACGGCCCATCGCTCGGAATTTCCGGTAGCGCTGATCTTTCAGCTCGTCTTCGGAGAGTGACAGCAGATGATCGAGATGACGATTCAGAGCAATGCGCAGCGTTTCACCGGCCTCGAGTGGGGCCCAGTTGTTACCACCGGCCGGCTCCTCCAACACTTCATCCACGACACCAAGGCTGAGCAGATCCTTGCCGGTGATCCTCAGGGCAGCCGCAGCATCGGAGGCTTTGGCGGCATCCCGCCAAAGAATCGATGCGCAGGCCTCCGGGCTGGCCACGGTGTAGACACTGTGCTCAAACATCAGCAGTCGATCAGCCACACCGATTCCCAGCGCTCCACCCGAGCCGCCTTCACCGATCACCGTGGCAATGATCGGCACACGCAGTCGGAACATTTCGCGCAGGTTGACGGCAATGGCCTCGCCCTGACCCTGCTCCTCAGCCAGAAGTCCCGCATAGGCACCCGGCGTATCGATGAAAGCGAGGATCGGAAGGCCGAAGCGATCCGCATGCTCCATGAGCCGCAGAGCCTTCCGGTAGCCACCGGGAGTGGCCATCCCGAAATTACGCGCCACATTCTCCTTGGTGTCGCGTCCCTTCTGGTGGCCGATCAACAGCACGGAGCGGTCTCCCAGACGACCAATCCCGCCGATCAGAGCCTGGTCGTCACTGCCTCGGCGGTCACCATGCAATTCAACCCAGTCGTCACAGAACATCTGGATGAAATCCAGTGTGCTGGGACGATGCGGGTGGCGCGCCACCTGAATTTTCTGTGCTGGGGTCAGCGACTGGAAGATTTCATCCCGGCGGCGTGCCGCAAGGGTTTCAAGTTGAAGCAGCTGCTGACTCACATCAACCTCGGAATCCCTTGCCAGCTGACGGATTTGCTCGATCTGCTGTTCGAGCTCAACCAGGGGTTTCTCGAAATCAAGCAGCGGGCGTCTGGCCATGGGAGAACGCGGAACGAAGGTCAGGCAATGACAGCCTGAGGCTGCCCTTGGAGATTGAGGGTGGAGAAACCGTGGCGAACGGAAGCCGCCCCAATGAAATCCATCTTCTCAAGCGTGATGTTGTTGCGTCCCCAACTGAAGTTGGTGTGGCACTCCTCGAACTCGAGCAGCATGGCTTCAGCGAAGCAAGCAAACATTTGCCGCTGAGGTTTCTCCATTTCGGCGATTTCCATCATCGTCCAGCCGATGTCAGTGCCGAATTCGACAATGCCTCCCTTCAGCACATGAACGCCTTCGCTGGCAACCTTGGCGTCCAGGTTCTTGGGATAGCCACCGTCGATCATCAGACAGGGTTTGCGCAGTGAAGCGGAATCAATCTCAAGCGTGCGTGGCATGCTCGCCACCCAGACGACCACATCGGCTTCAGGGAGGGCTTCATCCAAGGTGAGGATTCTTCCGCCACCGAGCTCGGCCTGGAGATCCTGGAGAGGTTGCTGTTGGCGTGCGACCAGCAGCAACTCACCCACACCGGTGCGGTTTGCGAGCCAGCGGCAAACAGCACTGCCGATGTCACCTGTCGCACCCACAACAGCCACTTTGGCTTGCGTCAGATCGATTCCCAGCAGCGGAGCATTGTTCTCAACCTGACGACTGATCACCCAGGCCGTGTGGGTATTGCCCGTGGTGAAACGCTCCCACTCCAGGGTTGTTCTGCGCACGTGCTGGTGCTGGAGCAGGTTGAAATTCTCGAAAATGATGGAGGTGAATCCGCCCAGAGCCGTAATGTTGATGCCCTTTTTCTGCGCCAGCTCCATGGCGTTGAGCACCTTGCGCCTCGCCGTCTTGAAGCGGCTGAGCATCTCCGGCACAAAGCAGGAATCGATGTAAGCACCGGTGATGATTTTTCCCGTGGCGCTTGTCACCTCGACATGCTCGACAAGCTGGGGTGGTGCGCTGCACCACACGTCAAGATCGCCGTCGGCGATGTGATCGAACCCAAGTTCTGAAGCCTTCCGCCTCGCCGCTTCAAAGCTTGTGGAGTGTCCGATCAGACCAAACATGTACCGCCGAAGGTCGTATGTGAACGCATGGAACAAGAACTCACCACGAAGGTGGGCTGATCGATCATGGTCCCACGAAGGCACGTGCCCTGCAAAACGTGCCTGTGAAGAAACCGGACATGATCGGCGAATCCAGGACTGAAAAGCCTGGCGGATCAGACCGCAAGAGCGGCTGCGGCCATGCGGGCAATGTCACGGCCGGTGAAGCCGATCTCACCAAGAGCTTCCTGATAAGCGATGAGGAAATCTTCAATCAAATCTTCCTTTTCCATGTGCAGAACAGCGGCGTCTTCAGCCACCTGATCAAGCATGGAGCGAATCAGAGGGAGATTGGCCTTGTTGGCCTCCATGAGCTCATCCTTGCTGGCCTCAAAGTTGGCTTTGAGCCACTCCTGGCCGTAGTTCAGATGGGTGTACTCGTCTTTGACCACACCCTCAGTGATCTTGCGGGCAAAGGGATCTGCCACAGGGATGTAGATGTGATAAGCGGAAATCGCAAACGCTTCGATCAACAGGGCCTGAATGAGCAGGCAGGTCACAACCTTGCCCTCTTTGAAGGCGGCTTGGAAGTTGCCATGCAGCGGGCCGAAGAACTCCTTAGCGAAGGGAAGATCGGCCTCAACACCCAGGTTGCGACCGCAGGACGTGAAGCCTTTCATGTGCTTCATCTCCATCCGAGCCAATCGCGTCAGCTCATCAGCCTGATCGGGGATCAAGGTGCCCAACAAAATGTAGTTGTCATGAGCCTCCTGCTCACCCTCAATCACGATTGCGTTGATCCGGCTGTAAGCGTCCTTGTACGCCTCAGTTGTGAAATCGGGCAGCTGTTGAGCTGCTTCATCCCGCTCCTCCAGGACGGCGACGTCAGGGCTGACGGGAGTCGGCATGGATCTTTCCACAACGGTCAATGGAAGCGACTGTAACCAGTGCCACCGTCAATGGATGTTCCGATTGATGATCCTCAGATACGTCGTGGGTCCGCGCGGGGTGGCCAGGATGACGCCAAAAGACTGGTGAACAGGGTCTTCCAGTGCCGAATGAGTTGCGTCTGCAACTGATGGCCCAGGGCGGAATCGGCACCACGGCTGTCACCCACGACACCGGACTCGCTGAGATCAGCCGTGAACCAAGCCATGGGCGAATCCCCTTCGAGACTCCAGCCCTCGGGGGGCGTAGAGCTGGAACCAGCGCTGGAATGATCCCCGTCTGCCGGTCGTTCGCTTCCCACCAGCGTGGGTTCCAACGCGAGCATCAAGCTGGTTTCCGCCAGGCCTGCGTGCAGGCCATGCCTCAACTCGTGGTCGGGAAGCAAATCGCTGAGCCCGGAGACACCGCTCCAAATGAAGCAGGGCAGAACGGCCATGGACGGTGATTGAGCCGCCAGTTCACGGGCCGCGGCCTGCAGCAGGCCAATTTGTCCGCCATGGGCGTTGAACAGCACCAATCGCTTCACTCCCTGTTCAGCCAGCTGACCACCCACGTCCTTGATCAGGTCGATCAGAAGGTCGGCGCTCAGGCTGACGGTGCCGGGAAAACCTCGATGTTCCGGTGAAAAACCAATGGTTTGTGGGGGCAGAGACCAGATCGGCAGATCTTGCGAGAGTTCCCCTAGAACGGCATCAAGGATGCGCTCAGCGAACAGCGCATCGGTCGCCAGGGGCAACTGTGGGCCATGTTGTTCCATGGCACCAAAGGGCCAGACCAACGTTGCACCGGGGCACTGAAGCGCCTTGGCCGCATCAGGCCAGGGCATGCAATGCAGCCGTTTGACTGTTTGAACTTCACCGGACTGCATCCTGAATCAACCTCCTGCTGTCAGACTGTCTGGCCAAGGACGATGGGTCCCATGGCCGGAACAGAACGTCAGATTTCCCGCCCGGATGGTGGCAAAAGTGCCGCTTCTTCCGCGCAACCACCCCGCAAACCGCTGCAGGTGATGCACATCAGCAAGCGTGAGGAACAGGAGCGTTTGCGCAAAGAAGCCGAACAAGCCAGAGCAGCTGCTGATGCTGCCGCTGCGCGAGCAGAAGAGCTGGAACAGGCCGCTCTCGCAGCGGAAGGTGGCCAGGCTGGGACACCCAAGGCACCATCAGCCCCAAGGGCACCTCAATCCCCTGCAGCCCCGGCCCTTGGAGCACCTTTCAGAAACCCTGATGATGATGACCTGGCGGGCATGACCATGGCGGACCTGCTGGGCCCTGCCGATGCCAACCGTCAATCGAACCCATCCAAGGCCGGGGCGGCCGCCGTCAGCCGAAGTGTCGATGACTTCGATTTCGACGAGGATGCATTCCTGGCGGCTTTGGATGCCAATGAACCGGTGGGAACCACCGGGGAAGTGGTCACCGGCACCGTGATCGGCATGGAAAGCGACGGTGTGTATGTCGACATCGGCGGCAAGGCGCCGGGCTTCATGCCCAAGAACGAGTGTGGCCTTGGCGTGATCACCAACCTCAAGGAACGGTTTCCGAAGGGTCTGGAAATTGAGGTTCTGGTGACGCGCGAACAGAACGCTGACGGCATGGTCACCATCAGCTGTCGTGCCCTGGCGTTGCGCAAGAGCTGGGACAAGGTGCGTGAACTTGAGAAGGAAGGCAAGGTGGTCCAGGTCAAGGTGACCGGCTTCAACCGCGGGGGTGTCACCTGCGATCTCGAGGGCCTGCGCGGCTTCATCCCCCGCTCCCAGCTCCAGGAAGGCGAGAATCATGAAGCCTTGGTGGGCAAAACCCTTGGAGTGGCCTTCCTCGAGGTCAATCCTGAAACCCGCAAGTTGGTTCTCTCTGAGAAGCGAGCAGCCACGGCCGCCCGTTTTTCAGAGCTGGAAGTTGGTCAGTTAGTGGAAGGCCATGTCGCTGCCATCAAGCCCTATGGGTTGTTCATCGACCTCGGTGGGATCAGTGGCTTGCTGCACCAATCGGTCATCACCGGCGGCAGTCTGCGCTCCTTGCGCGAAGTGTTTGACCATGGCGATGCCGTGAAGGCCCTGATCACAGAACTCGATCCAGGGCGGGGTCGAATCGCACTCAATACAGCACTTCTGGAGAACCAGCCCGGTGAGCTGATTGTTGAGAAAGACACAGTGATGGCTGAAGCAGCCGATCGTGCCAATAGAGCCCGTAACGTCCTCAGACAGCAGGAACAGTCAGCTGGATGATCACAGCTCCGCAGTCCGCCGGTGACACCGGTGCAAAATCCGGGTCCGCACGCGAAGCGGACTGGGAACTGGATTTTTATTCCAGGCCAATCCTGGAAGCCGACGGCAAGAAACGCTGGGAGCTATTGATCATCAGCACCCCCGACATCAGCCACAGCGATTGCTTCCGATTCGCCAAGCGATGTCCAGCAAACGAGGTGAATTCCACCTGGCTCGCCGCAGCTCTGCGTGAAGCGATTGCTCAGGCTGAAAAGGAGGGATGGAAAGCACCCCGACGATTGCGAGCTTGGCGCAGTGCCATGCGAACAATGGTGCAGCGAGCCGCCACTGAATTGAAGCTGGAGATGGTGTCCAGCCGACGGACCTACGCGCTGCTCGACTGGCTTGAAGAGCGGGAAAAAACGGTTTACCCGCAAGAGGAAGGATTCATGGCCGGACCGCTGGCTCCACCGCCATCTCCGGTCGTGACACCCCCGCTTCCCCTGCCTGAAGCGGTGCGTGGTGATGCCTGGAGCTGGGCTGGTCTTCCCCTGGGAAGCTTGAAGGAAGCCGGAGAGTGGCCCCTAGGGTTCAACGGATTGCTGCCGGTGCCTGCGGCTCTGGATCTGAATCAGCAGGTTCCCGGATTACGACTATTCAGTCGCACCAGGGCTCTGGCCCTGGCGGGGTGGCTTGGCGGTCTTGAGCCTGTGCGGCTTCGCGTCAGTGCCAGTCAGCTGATCCTTGACGCAGGTCAGGACGATTCCTGGCTGGTGAGTGATCTGGCTCCACAGGAAGCCGGACAGATCGCAGAGGCCCTGAAGCAGTCCTGCCAGGACGTGCGGGGACTGCAGTTCATCGCCATCCAGAGCGCTCCAGACAGCGAGAAGTTTGAGGGCTTCTGGATGTTGCGAGATCAACCTGAACCATGAGTCCCCTGCACGGGGCACATGCCGACTTGGGCGACGATCCATTCGATCGACCTGATAGCCGATTCAACACTTTGCAGGGTTGGAGCTGGATCGGTTGTTATGGCGGCTATTACTTGCAAGCCAATCACCTGCAAGAGGCTGGTTTTGAACATGGATTCTTCACGCGCCGCTGGCATGGTCGTGGTCCTGACGAACTGGCCGGTTATCTCTCTGCGGGGGTGAGTGTGCATCGTCCCCAGCAGGTGCACGGCGCTGTTGTGATCGAGGCTTCGTCGGCGACCGGATCGCCCTGGCCGAATGGCGACGGTGTGGTGAGTGATCGCGGCGGCCAAAGCCTGTGGGTCTGCGGAGCCGACTGCACCCCTGTGCTTCTGGCGGATCCAGTCAGCGGTCATGCCGCGGCCTGCCATGCCGGCTGGCGCGGAGTCGCCCGTCGAATCCTGGATGAAGCAATCCTGCGGCTTGAACAACGAGGGGCATGCCGCGAGTCGCTCCTGGTTGCCCTGGGACCTGCCATCAGTGGAGCGCACTACCAGGTGAACAACAGCGTGGCGCTTGAGGTCGGCGCCTCACTGGACGGAACCAGCCATACGATCGCTGACCTGGAAACCCTGAAGGTCGTCACGCCCGATTCCAAGGACGGCCACTGCCGCCTCGACATCCGAGCAGCCGCCAGGCTTCAGCTTCAGCATGCCGGTTTGGAGGCCAGCAAGATCGCCATGTGTCCGTTGTGCACGCTGAGTGAACCAAGCCTGTTTCATTCCTGGCGCAGGGATCAGGTCAAGGCCGTGCAGTGGAGCGGCATCGTTGGCCAGGCTGCGGAGTCAACTTTCTGTTGATGCAGAAGCTGTCGTTGCGAGAAGACGCAAGGCCACCGCTTCGGCTGCCCGAATGCCATCAATTGCAGCAGACAGAATTCCGCCGGCAAAGCCGGCACCTTCACCGGCAGGGGTGAGGCCGAACACATTGAGCGACTCCAACTGCGCATCCCGCGGGATCCGCAGTGGAGAAGAGGTTCGGGTTTCTACTCCCGTCAAGACGGCATCGGGATGGCCATAACCGGACAGCTTGGTGTCAAATGCGGGCAGCGCTTCGCGCAGGGCCTCCACCATCGCTTCGGGCAGCAGATCAGCCAGATCAGTTGGCGTGACCCCCGGCTGATACGAAGGGTCAACGGTGCCGAGACGTGTTGAAGGCCGAGCTGCCACGAAGTCTTCGAGCCGCTGCACCGGTGCGCTGTAATCCTCACCCCCAAGCCGAAACGCCGTGGATTCCAATTGCCGTTGAAACGTCAGACCGGCTAACGGATCACCTGACCACCGTTCGTGGGGGATCAGATCGGCATCCAACACCGGCATGACCAAACCGCTGTTGGCATTGCGCTCATTGCGGGAGTGCTGGCTCATGCCGTTGGTGACCACGCGGCCAGGCTCGGATGTAGCACCGACCACAAAGCCACCGGGGCACATGCAGAAGCTGTAGACGCAACGGCCGTTGCTGGCGTGATGCACCAGCTTGTATTCAGCAGCTCCCAGAAGAGGATGGCCGGCACAATCACCCCAACGGGCCCGATCGATCAACGACTGCGGATGCTCGATGCGCACGCCGATGGCAAATGGCTTCCGTTCAAGTGCCACCCCCGTTTCCTCCAGCATCGCGAAGGTGTCTCGAGCCGAATGCCCAGGGGCAAGCACCACCTGACTGCAGGCAAGCTCACTGCCATCGGCCAGTTGCAAAGCCCGAATCCGCCATGGCTTGCCGTGATCGGATCCTGAAGGTTCCAGAACCAAACGGTCGACGCGCGCTCCGAAGCGCACCTCCCCGCCCAACGCTTCGATCTTGCTCCGCAAACCTCGCACGACCGTTGCCAGCTTGAACGTGCCGATGTGAGGCCGATGCAGGGTAAGGATGTCGCGATTGGCTCCGCACTCCACCAGTTCCTCCAGCACCTTCCGTCCGTAATGGACAGGGTCACTGACCTGGCTGTACAGCTTGCCGTCAGAGAAGGTGCCAGCGCCCCCTTCCCCGAACTGGGCATTGGATTCAGGCTGGAAATCCGACGTGCGCCTCCAGAAGCCAAACGTGTCGAGGCTGCGCTGTTTGACGGGTTGACCCCGTTCCAGCAGCAGCGGTCGAAAGCCCATCTGAGCCAGCAGTAGCGCTGCGAAATAGCCGCAGGGACCGGCACCGATCACCACAGGACGTGCCAGATCCTCACCGTTCTGACGCGATGACGCATGAGCCACAAAGCGATAGCGCTCGTCGGGCGCCAGGCGGATGCGACGGTCGGACGCGCGGCGGCGCAGCAGCGCCTTCTCGCCGCGCACGTTCACATCCACGCTGTAAATCACGCGGATCCGATCGCGGCGACGGGCATCAATGCTCCGTTTCACCAAATGTTGTGAGATCAGCCGCTCACGGGGAACTCGCAGACATCGGAGTACAGCCTGCTCCAGATCCTCATCCGTGTGATCAAGATCAACCCTTAGCTCGCTGAGGCGCAGCACGAGCCGTCTCCCATCAGACCCCAGTGGAAACCTTACCGGCCGGACATCAGCCGGGTGGGTTGATGTTGGATGACATCTGACGGATCGATCCTGTGTGCGGAATCGGATCCCCCATCGTTGCTGCCCCTGGATTCAGCCGCAAAGTTGGGGACCATGACGCAGGAACCCCCTCCAAAACGCTTAAGACTGATCGGACTCGTCTGTCTCTGTCTCCGAACCGGTGGAACCGCTTTGAAACACCAAGGCCAGCAATCCCGCGGACAGCAAGAGGCCGCCAATCGTCAAGGCCAGTGAGCGGTTGCCCGATGCGGCATCAGCCCAGAAAGCTGTGCTCAGAAACGCTGATCCAAGCAGCACGCAGGGCACCATGACCACCCCGGAGGCAATGCGGTTGCGCGCCATCTCAGCCTTCGAGACAGGTGGATTGAGCCAGACCTTCCTGAATTAGGGCCGCTCCGAGATCAAGTTCATCCCCTAGGGGCGTGACCCTGGCTATGAGCACTCCATCAGCGGAGCCCTCGGGGCGGAGGTTGACGCGACGACGGCGGGGGAGTTCAGCGCGCAGCCAGTCTTGAGCGCGTTGCTGATCATCGACAGCCACATCAATACAAGCCAATTGAACGGTGTAATTGCGGTTCCGGTCACCGACCTGCAGCAATGTGGCCGAACGCACCTGCAGCACTTCGGCCGCATGGGATGCGAGCGGTTGACTCAGCAACAGCAGCAGACCAATGATCAGACCCAACAGCCGATGGATTTTCACTGGGCAGCAGCGCTGGACGACGAGGAGCCAAGATCTTGAAACGCCAACTCAGGATGGGTCGGCAGTCCGACCATCTGGGCATTGCTGCAGCCAGGTGGAACCATGGGGTAGCAATTTTCTCCGCGGCGCACGCGCACATCAATCACGGTCGGATTGGGAGATGCGAAGGCTTTCGCTAGGCCGCTGTGCAGATCCGCGCGATCAACGATTGTCATTCCCTCCACCCCGAAGGCCTGGGCAAGAGCCTGGAAATCAGGCATCCCGTTGTTCATATCTGAAGCGGAGTAGCGCTCCTCATAGAAGCTTTCCTGCCACTGACGCACCATGCCCTGCCACTGGTTGTTGACGATGACCACCTTCACTGGCAAGCGGTATTGAGCCAAGGTTCCTAGTTCCTGGATGTTCATCAGCACGCTGGCATCACCAGCGATGCAGACCACCTGACGATCGGGGCATGCCACCTGGGCACCGAGAGCCGCAGGCACCCCAAATCCCATCGTGCCCAGGCCGGCGCTACTGATCCAGCTGCGGGGCCCGTTGCGCAAATACTGGGCGGCCCACATCTGATGCTGACCCACATCGGTGGTGGCGATGGCGCCGGGAGCCAGATCACGGACAGCCAGCAGCACCTCCTGGGGGTAGATCTCGCCCTCTGCAGGTGGAGTCGTTAACGGATAACGATGCTTCCACTCGCGGATGCGTTCCAGCCAGTTGGCCGTGCGGGGTTCGGGAGAACGCCGCAGGCTGAGATCCACCATGGCCGACAAGCTGGCACCCACATCGCCAAGAACGGCGACATCAGGGCGACGGTTCTTGCCGATTTCGGCGGGATCGATCTCACAATGGATCACCCGAGCCCGGGGGGCGAAGGTGTCGAGCTTGCCTGTGACCCGGTCATCAAATCGAGCCCCGACAGCAATGAGAAGGTCGCAGTCTGTGACAGCGAAGTTGGCGTAAGCCGTGCCATGCATCCCCAGCATGCCTAGAGCCAAGGCATGGTTCTCATCGAATGCCCCTTTACCCATCAGGGTGGTGGTGACCGGGATCTGATAACGCTCTGCCAACAGGCGGATGCTGTCGTGAGCTGACGCAGCGATGGCACCACCACCGACGTAAAGCAGGGGACGATCCGCTTCAGCAATCAGATCGAGGGCCGCCTCAATCGACTGGGGATCGGGAGATGGTGTGGATGCGAACCCTGCCGGCACCACCGAACCGGGCTCAACAGGCACGTAGTCGAATTCTTCCTGACCCACATCTTTGGGGATGTCGATCAGAACCGGGCCTGGGCGACCCGAAGCGGCGATGTGAAACGCCTGGGCGACCACCGAAGCGAGATCAGCAGGATTACGCACCACCCAGGAGTGCTTCACAATCGGAAGGGTGATGCCGAAGATGTCAGTTTCCTGAAACGCATCGGTGCCGATGGCCGTGCGCGGCACCTGTCCGGTGATCACCACCATCGGCACAGAATCCATCTGAGCGGTGGCAATCCCGGTCACCAAATTGGTGGCACCGGGCCCAGATGTTCCGAAACAAACGCCGACACGACCCGTAGCTCGGGCATAAGCGTCAGCAGCGTGCGTCCCACCTTGCTCGTGACGCACCAGATAGTGACGCAGCCAGCCTTCGCTCTCGGCAACGTGCAACGCGTCATAAATCGGCAGGATGGCGCCACCTGGGTAGCCGAAGATCGTGTCCACCCCATGACGGCGCAGTGCATCCATCAAGGCCTGGGCCCCGGTGATGCGCCGGCTGTCACCACTACTCGACGCTGCATCGGCTTTTGGAGCGGAGGTCAGCGTCACAGCGTTGTCACGAAGAACTGACCCTCCACGTTAGGCGGCGATCCGCTGTCGTCACGGGATTTAAAGCAGACCAAGTGCGTGCAGGGGACCCTGCCCACTGATCAGCTCCAGCAGAAATGCGGAGAAACCCAGCATGGCCAGACGGCCATTCCACACTTCGGAGCTGTTGTTCCATCCCCACTCCCACTTTTCCTGGGGATAGAGCTTCACTTTGGTGGGCAGTTCAGCCGCGGCATCAAGGCTCACCTCAGGTCCCTTGAGACTGGTTTCCACCAGATCAGCAAGTCCTTCGATGAAGGCGGGATAGGTGTCGAGGGCACGCACCCGACGGAAATTCACAACACCAGCCTCGGTGGCCAGTTCGCGGTACTCGATGTCGATTTCCTCGAGGGTTTCGATGTGCTCACTGACGAAACTGATCGGCACCACCACCAGATCGTTGGTCTTGGCTTTACCGAGATCTTCCAGTGCTTCCTCGGTGTAGGGCTTGAGCCACTCCACCGGCCCCACTCGACTCTGATAGGCGAGCGTATGGGGGTTGCCATGGCCCATCAGCTCCTCGAGCTTCTTCATGATCAGGCCCGTGCAGGCCTCAATTTCCTGCTGGTAAGGATCCCCGGCCTCTTCCACGTAGCTCTTCGGAACTCCGTGCGCACTGAAGAACACGTGCGCCTGGGTGGGGTCGTCGCTGTTGCGAACCTCCTCAGCAATCAACTCAGCCATCGCCTGGACGTAACCGGGGTGATCGAACCAGCTGCGAATGCAGCGGATCGGCAGCTTTTCGAAGCGACTGTCGCCTTGGCGCAAGCGCTGGAGCTCACGGAAACTGGACCCACTAGTACTGATGGAGAAGTGGGGATAGAGAGGCAACACCACCACTTCATCCATGCCATCAGCCTTGATATCGGCAACGGCGGACTCGGTGAAGGGATGCCAGTAGCGCATCGCCACATAGCTCGTAGCCTCGATTCCCCGTTGACGAAGCAAGCTCTGCAATTCCCGGGCCTGCTGTTCGGTGATGCGCCGCAAGGGTGATCCACCGCCAATGGAGCGATAGGCCTCCTGGGATTTACCGCTGCGCAGCGTGCTGATCAACCAGGCCAATGGCTTCTGCAGCGCCGGGATCGGCAAGCGGATGATTTCCGGATCCGCGAACAGATTGAACAGAAAAGGACCGACATCCTGAATGCGCTCAGGCCCACCCAGATTGAGGAGCACGACACCGACCCGAGACATGTCCGAAACCGATTGCAGGGGTTGAGAGTAACCCCCATCAAAGGCATGGTGGGCCTGGCCTGAACGAAAGGATGGAACAAAGCGACGCGTTCGAAGTAGCGAAAAGAAACGCAAATGCTTCGCTGGCTGAATCAGGCGTGGGGCTGAGGATTGAACAGCGCGGAATGCGTCTCAACTTGCGCGGTTCACTGCCAGGTCGTCAGACGCCTGATCGACGATCCGTTCAGCGCCTGAGCCTGGGCGTCGCAGCCAACGCACAAGGATTGCTGGAGGTCGAACAGATCGCCCGGGTGATTGACGGGCAGTTGAAGCGCGACCAGTTCCGGTGGGAGCAATGGAGTGCCGCAGCAGCAGCCAATATGTCGACGACAGCCCTGTCCCACCGTCGTGGGGAAACGCCGATGAACGATCAGATCGAAGGGTTCTGCGCGGCATTTTTCGCCGATCCGCGACGTCGACGCTCCCCCTCCGGCAGTCGCACGACCTGGGCAGGGGCTTACAACCCCTATCTGCGCAGGCTCAGAAGCCTGGCCACTCAAGAGTCAGAGGGAGTCAGCAGCGAACTGCTGATGAAAGCGCTGCACAGCTATCCCGACGGCAGTCGCAGTCGTCAGCAGTGCAGCACAGCCTTGGCCAGCCTGGCCAAGCATCTCAATATCGACCTGCCAGATGAGTGGCGCGCGGAAGCCGCGGGCTATGGCCTGCATCGCGCACGATTTCGTCAGCTTCCGAGCGACAGTCTGATTCTGGAATCACTGCTGAGGATCCCGAACCCGCGTTGGCGGCTGGTGTATGGACTGATGGCGACCTACGGCCTTCGCAACCATGAGGTGTTTTTCTGCGACCTCAGCGCCCTTGGCACCGGTGGAGACCGGGTGATCCGCGTGCTCCCGACCACCAAAACCGGCGAACATCAGGTGTGGCCTTTTCACCCCGAGTGGGTGGAGCGATTCGATCTCACGAGGCTGGGGAACGTCTCCGATGCCTTGCCATCCATCAGCACGGATCTGCGCCGAACCACGCTTCAACAGGTGGGACGCCGTGTGAGCGAGCAGTTTCGGCGCTACGAACTGCCGCTCACCCCCTATGACCTCCGCCATGCCTGGGCCGTCCGCACGATCCATATTGGGCTGCCTGACACGGTGTCCGCTCGGATGATGGGGCACTCCGTGGCGATCCACACCCGCACCTATCACCACTGGATTACCCGTCGGGATCAGCAACAGGCAGTAGACACAGCCCTGGCCCGTCATCAGGCCTAAAGGCAAGCCAAGAGGCCAAGCGAGCCCCATCCGTGGCCGCCAGGATGGGAATGTTGTTGAACGCAGCAAGCCGCGCTGTCACTGGTTCTGATGACATCCTTTTTGAGACCGCTGGCCTACCGATATCGCTGGATTTATGACTGCGTGACCGCGGTGTCATCCCTCAGCGTGGGAGGCGTGGAGCGCCTAAGGGCTCTGGGACTCGACGCGCTCCACCCCAGACTGACCCCCAAAGCCGATGTGCTCGATCTCTGCTGCGGGAGCGGGGAAGCGGCGGCACCCTGGCTCAAGGCAGGTTTCCAGGTGACCGGACTGGACATTTCACCTCTGGCGCTGGCGTTAGCCGCGCAACGCCATCCGGATCTCAAACGGGTCGAAGGGCTTGCGGAGGAGCCTCCGCTGAGGGAGGCCAGCTTTGATGCCATCCAGATGAGTGTGGCCTTGCACGAATTTCCCCGTGCTGAGCGGGCTCAGGTGCTGAAGCAATGCCTGAAATTATTGCGCCCAGGTGGCTGGCTGGTGCTCGTGGATCTGCATCCCGCCGGCCCCTGGCTGCGCCTGCCACAGCAACTGTTCTGCGCCCTGTTTGAAACGGACACAGCGTTGGCCATGCTTGAAGATGACCTGCCAGGTCAGCTAGAGACGCTTGGTTTCTCCGACATCGACCAGGAACTGCTGGCGGGGAACGCCCTGCAGCGCATTACCGCAACCCGTCCCACTGCAGCGATCACCCCATGACCAATAGCAACCTCGATCAGGCCGCCGCAGACCTGGGCATGGGAGGCAACCTTGCCCCTGAGGCCGATGACAGCGGCTACCGCAAACGCATGGAGCGTCGCCAGGAAGTGCAGCGGCAGCGGGTGGAGGAACGCAACAGGGAAAAGGGTTTGATCCTGGTATTCACCGGCCAGGGAAAAGGCAAAACAACCGCCGGCCTAGGTCTGGTTCTGCGAACCCTGGGTCATGGCGAACGGGTGGCAATCGTCCAGTTCATCAAGGGCGGCTGGGAACCGGGGGAAGCGCGGGCGCTCAAAGCCTTTGGAGATCAGGTGGTCTGGCATGCCCTGGGCGAAGGCTTCACCTGGGAGACCCAGAACAGACAGCGGGATCAACAACTGGTCGGCGAGGCCTGGCAGACCGCACTGAGCTATCTCCGCGACAGCCAGGTGAAACTGGTGCTTCTCGATGAATTGAACGTGGCACTGAAGCTGGGTTACATCGAGGCCGACACGGTGATCGCTGGATTGCAAGAACGCCCCGAGCTTTGCCACGTGGCAGTGACTGGTCGTGGCGCCCCGAAGGACCTGATCGAAGCAGCTGATCTGGTGACCGAAATGACCCTGGTGCACCATCCCTTCCGCGAACAAGGCGTGAAAGCCCAGGCAGGCATTGAGTTCTAGATGGAGCTCTGGCCCACTGACGTGCGCTCAGGACTGCTCGAGGTCATGACGAAGCAGCCCTGCAGCGGCCGTCAACACCGACAACCCACTCACCAACAACGCGCGATGCACCACGGGATCGCGCCAACAGGACGGATCCTGACTGGCCTTGTCCAGAGCTGACAAGGTGAGGCGGGCCATCACGGAACTGCGCTCACCGATTTCCTCAGACATCGCATTCACATCGTTGCTCCATGGAAGCGGCTACGACGGCGGCGCGCCAGTGCTGTGACCGTCCGATCCCGGTTGCTACTGTCAGCGGGATCAGGTGACTGAATGGCCTACGCGCGTGCACTCCTGAAACTCAGCGGTGAAGCGCTGATGGGAGATCAGGGCTACGGAATTGACCCAGCCATTGTTCAGTCCATTGCTGCAGATGTCGCCAAAGTGATCGAGGGTGGCACTCAGCTGGCCATCGTTGTGGGCGGGGGCAACATCTTTCGCGGCCTCAAAGGTTCAGCGGCTGGCATGGATCGTGCTACGGCCGATTACGTCGGAATGCTGGCCACTGTCATGAACGCCATCACACTGCAGGATGGCTTGGAACAGGCAGGTGTGCCGACCCGCGTTCAGACCGCCATCGGCATGCAGGAGGTGGCAGAGCCTTACATCCGCAGGAAAGCCATTCGCCATCTGGAAAAAGGAAGGGTTGTGGTCTTTGGGGCCGGCTGCGGCAACCCCTTCTTCACCACCGACACCACGGCGGCCCTGCGCGCTGCCGAAATCAGTGCTGATGTCGTCTTCAAAGCCACGAAAGTGGATGGGGTATACGACAAGGACCCCGAAAAACATGCTGATGCGGTGCGCTACGAGCAGTTGACGTTCCAACAGGTGCTCAGCGGAGAATTGGCGGTGATGGACAGCACGGCTATCGCCCTCTGCAAAGACAACAACATCCCAATCGTGGTCTTCAATCTGTTTGAAGCCGGCAACATTGGCCGAGCCGTCGCGGGCGAACCCATTGGTTCACGCATCAGCAATTAATCAACGTCATGTCTCATCCCGAGCTCGAATCCAGCATGCGCAAGTCGGTGGAAGCCACCCAGCGCAACTTCAACACGATCCGCACCGGTCGAGCTAACGCATCCCTATTGGATCGCATCAGCGTCGAGTACTACGGAGCTGATACACCTCTGAAATCGCTGGCGACGCTATCGACACCAGACTCCCAGACCATCCAGATCCAGCCCTTCGACATCAGCGCCCTGGCCGCAATCGAAAAGGCCATCGCCATGAGCGAACTGGGTTTCACACCCAACAACGACGGCAAAGTGATTCGGATCAATGTGCCGCCGCTCACGGAGGAACGTCGTAAAGAGTTCTGCAAACTGGCCTCCAAATACGCCGAAGAAGGCAAGGTGGCGCTTCGCAATCTTCGCCGCGATGCGATCGACAAGATCAAAAAGAAGGAAAAAGACGGCGATTTCAGTGAAGATCAAAGCCGTGATGAACAAGATGCCGTGCAGAAAGTGCTCGACAAGTTCATCGCGGAGTTGGAGAAGCACCTCGGCGACAAGGAAGCTGACATTCTCAAGGTTTGAACGGATCTGATCAGCGGATCCGCGATGTTGTCATCGTCGGATCCGGCGCCGCCGGCGGCGCAGCAGCTGCCCATCTGGCCGCAGCCGGCCACGACATTCTTCTGCTTGAGAAGGATCATGAAACGCGGATCAAACCCTGCGGCGGTGGCATGGCTGCGTCGGTCCAGCAGTGGTTCCCGTTCTCCCTGGAGCCTGCTGTCGAGCAAGTGATCCGGAGAGTCGATTTCAGCTGGTGCCTCCGCGATCCTGTGGTGGCTGAACTGCCGGGAGATGCACCCTTCTGGATTGTGCGGCGGGAGAAGCTTGATCAGCTGTTGGCCGAACAAGCCTGCCAAGCCGGAGCCGAACGCATCGATGGTGTGGATGTCGACGATGTCATCCGCAACCAAGAGTTCTGGCAGGTCAAAGCCATCGACGGTCGGCGCTGGCGCTGCAAAGCCGTGGTGATCGCTGACGGTTCCTCTTCACCATGGCCGCAACGTCTCGGGCTTGGAGCCAAACAGGTGCAGACCGCCACCACCATGTCGGTACGACTCGAAGGGCGAGGCCATCTCGCTGATGGAACCACCCGATTTGAATTCGGCCTGGTGAAGCAGGGGTTCGCTTGGGCCTTTCCGGTGGCTGGTGGCGTGAACATCGGGGTTGGGAGCTTCATTGGACGCCAGGATGCCGACCCGGAGGCGGTGCTGGCGAAGCTCTTGCCAGATCTGGGTTTTGCCCCTGACGCGGGAATCCGCCAGCGCGGCCAGCTGCGGGTCTGGAACGGCCACCACCGCATTGATGGCAATGGAATCGTGGTGGTCGGGGATGCGGCGTCACTCTGCGATCCCTTTCTTGCCGAAGGCTTACGACCCGCCTTGATGAGCGGTTGCGAAGCGGCCCAACACCTCGACCAGTGGCTCCGCGGCAACCAGGATGATCTGCGTGGTTACAGCCAAGCCATGCGACATCGGTGGGGCGAGTCGATGGCCTGGGGTCGTCGCATCGCTCAGGTTTTTTACCGCTTTCCTGGGGTTGGCTATCAGCTGGGCATTAAACGCCCGACGGCTCCTCAGAGAATTGCCCAAATCCTTTCCGGTGAGATGGGATATGGCGACATCGCCCAGCGTGTGATTAAACGTTTATTGCTGAAACGTCGTTAAAGCTCAAGGGTGAGTTGCTGCGCATTCGGATCGTCGACCTGACGTCGCGAGCGGCGCCTGGATGTCGAAGGAAGGCCAGCACGCCTCGATCCATGGCGACGCTGAATGGCATCCGCATGACGATCGAAGCCAGCTGAACGTCGAATGGCGAAGATGCGGTCCTTGGCCTCCCGGGCTGACTGAGCACAATCCACGATCGGGGGTGGCAAGGAACCACCAAGTCCCCATGGCTCATGCAAATGCACGGAGGGAACATCGGCCAATTCCGGACACCAACGCCGGATGAACACCCCATCTGGATCGTGGTCGAGCCCCTGCTTGATCGGGTTGTAGATCCTGATGGTGTTGATGGAGGTGCTGCCTGACTGCATCTGGCACTGGCTCCAGTGAATTCCCGGTTCGTAATCAACGAACTGACGGGCGAGATGCAGACCGCTGTCTCTCCAGGGAAGCCAGAGGTTGTAACTGGCGAACGACATGAGCATGGCTCGCATGCGGAAGTTGATCCAGCCATGGGCTCGCAACGCACGCATGCAGGCATCCACAAAAGGCACCCTGGTGCGCCCCTCCGCCCAGGCAGCCAGCCGTTCAGGATCCGAGGGGCGAATGCCGCGCATGAACGGATGAAAATCCTGCCATTCGATCGGTGGTTGATCTTCCAGCTTCTGAATGAAATGACAATGCCAGTGCAGACGAGATCCGAAGCTGCTCGCGCCGCGGCCGGACACCTCTCGACTGCGCTGCAACACCTCACGCATCGACAGGCACCCCCAGGTGAGATAGGCCGAAAGGCGGGAACAACCCGTGAACGCCCGGTTCGGGCTTGAGATGGAACTGCAGTAGCGCTGCACCCGACGCTCGATGAAATCCTCCAGTTCTCTCAGCCCCTGGTGCCGACCACCGGTTTGTCGATGGGGGCAAGGATCCGCCGGGAGTGCGAGTGCCGTTGCGTCCGGCAGGTCTCCGGGGGAGACAGTCGGCAGAGGTGTCAGGGAGACAGGCGATGGTGTGAGTGGCTCCCCCATCCGCGCTTCCCAGCGCTGGGCCCATCCCCTGCGGGAGCGCATCCGTCGGGTGACGCCAAACTGGGGGATCTCCCGCCAAGGGATGCCCTGCTCCTTGGCCCAGGCCGCCACACGCCGATCGCGGGCATAGGTCCAGTCGTTACCTGTCTCTTCATGGCTCCACAGGGACTCAATGCCCAACTGGCAACGGGCACGTTCCAGCACCTCCACCGCGTCACCACAGCGCACCACCAACGGCTGACCTAGAGCAGCCAGCCCGCCACGTAGATCGATGAGTGCTTCTCTGCAAAAGGCCCACTGCCGGCCCGAAGCATCGGGTTGCCGCCAGAACTCAGGCTCCACGATGTAGAGCGGCAACACAGGACCTCTCTCCAGGGCCTGGATCAAGGGTTGGTGATCCACCCATCGCAAATCACGCTTGAACCAGACCAGCTGGAGGGTCATCGGAGACGAAGCGTTCTGCTGATGGGGTTAGACCCTAAACAGCCTGAAATCAGAGCTGAGAGGTGATCTTGAGATCACGAAGTCGTTCATCCACCGAAGCCAACAATTCAATGGCAAACATTGGGGCTTCCTGCACAGCGAACAGGAACTTCTCGCGATTCATCTCGATGAGACGGCAATCCTTTTCCGCCTGAGCCGTGCTCAGTCGTCGATGACCATCCATCACCAGGGCACCGGCGCCAAAGACATTCCCGGCCTCAATCACCTCATAGCCCTGTTGACCGTTGTCGTTAGTCCAGGACAATCGCACGGTGCCCTCAAGCACCCCGAACATCGAGGTACCCGGATCATCGGCACGAAAGATGATGCCACCTGCTCCGACACTGCGAACCTCGCTCGTCTGAGCAAGAGCACGCATGGTGTCGAGAGCGTTCACAGGCAAAGGGCGATCGAGGTGCCGTCAGGCCGTTGTCAGTGAGAGTGCGGCACCAAAGCCTCTGCGCACGTCCTCCTGTGACAGAAGTCCATCGTGGTCAAGGTCCAGGGCATCGAAGACGGCGTCAGTTCCCAACCATTCATCCCGCGTGATGGATCCATCACCGTTCATGTCATTGAGCAGAAAGATCTCTTGCACGGCATGGCCGAACGCATGCCCCCCTTCGAGTTCAGCGAGACGATGGGCCAGCATGCTTTCGAGGGTTTCGATCGCTTTACTGAAACCTTTGATCCCCTCCGACAACTTGTCGGTGGCCATGCGATCCGAGGCCATCATCGTTTGGAACGATTCATGGTCGACATGAATCTGAGGTTCACCGCCAGCGGGGTTGTCAGCATCGAGTTTGCGGGTGAGAACCGCCTCGCTGGATCGCAGCTGATCCAGCAACTTGGGTGAGATCGTAAGCAGATCACAACCGGCAAGCTCGGTGATCTCATCGATGTTCCGGAAGCTCGCTCCCATCACCTCGGTGCTGTAGCCGTACGACTTGAAATAGTTGAAGATCCTTGTCACAGACAAGACCCCTGGATCCTCAGGACCTGGATAGGAATCGCGCCCGGTCTCAGCCTTGTACCAATCCAGGATGCGCCCAACGAAGGGAGAAATCAAGGTGACACCGGCCTCGGCACAGGCCACGGCTTGACCGAAACCGAACAGCAACGTGAGGTTGCAATGAATGCCTTCTTTCTCCAGAACTTCGGCCGCTTTGATGCCTTCCCAGGTGGAAGCAATTTTGATCAACACCCGGTCGTTACTGATGCCCGCATCGTTGTAGAGGCGAATGAGTTTGCGGCCTTTCTCAATGGTGGCTTCGGTGTCGAAGCTCAACCGAGCATCCACTTCCGTAGAAACCCGGCGAGGCACGATCTTCAGAATCTCCTTGCCAAAGATCACGCTGATTTCATCAAGAGCTTCACGCACGACCTGCTCAACAGGAGCGTTTTCGCCCATCAGATGACGTGACGATCGGAGGGATTCATCAATCAGGCTCTGATAATCGGGTATCTGGGCAGCCGCGAGAATCAGCGAAGGGTTGGTGGTGGCATCTCGAGGTGTGAACTTGCGGATCGCTTCGAGATCACCAGTGTCCGCCACCACGACGGTCATTTCGGAAAGCTGCTCTAGAAGAGTGGCCATGACGTTGAAGGGCTTGATGTCCGTAACGTACAGGCGTTTTTTTGTGCTGGCATCGGCAGATTTTCTGTTGGATTGTTGTGCAGACTCAGCCGATCAACCGGCTTTAGTTGAGATTGTGCTGGAGGCACTGCTGGGTGGAACCTTCTCGATCACCAGCAAACCATCGATGATCGATTTGGCCACGGGAAGGGCCACAGTTGAGCCGTAGGCGTTGTCTCCTTTTGGCTCATCAACCACGACCAGCACCACATACCGAGGGTCCTCGACGGGCAGGGTGGCCACAAAACTGCATATCAAAGCCCCCGGCACGTACACACCATTGAGCGCCTTCTGAGCCGTCCCCGTCTTTCCACCAATCCGGTAGCCAGGTGTTTTCACCCCTTGGCCACTGCCCTGCTCGACCACTGACTCCATCCAGGCGAGCACGGTTCGGGTGACCTCAGGGTCCAGCAATGCTTTGCCTCGGCGGGATCCAGGTGGTGCGAGGGCATCACCAGCTCTCAGCCCCCGGGTGATGTGCGGACTGACCAGACGCCCACCATTCGCCAACAGCGCATGAAGCTGCACCAATTTCAACGGAGTCAGCGAGAAGCCCTGCCCGAAGGACGCCGTCGCGGGTTCAATCGGTTGCGTGGTGAACTGCTCCTTCGTCTTGATCTGTCCGGCGACCGCCCCGGGAAGGTCCGTATCTGGCCTTGCATCCAGGCCGAGTCGACTCATCCAGTCCCAATAGGTCGACGAGGGAAGATTCCCCATGGCCTTGACCATGCCCACGTTGCTGGACACCTGCAGAACGGTGGCGTAGTCGATCAGACCATTGGCCCTGCGGTCGTGATTGTTGATCGGCCAACCACCGATGGTGACCGAACCATTGTCATTCACACGACCCGATGCCTCAATCACGCCCTCCTGAAGCGCCAAGGCCAGATTGATCGGCTTGAAGGTGGAGCCAGGCTCATAGAGATCCTGCACAGACCACTCACGAAAACGGGCTGTCGGAAAACTCCAATAGTTGTTGGGGTCATACGTGGGCACCGAGGCCAGCGCCAGCAACTCGCCATTAGTGACGTCCATCACAATCGCGACACCCTTCTGGGCTTTCCAGGCCTTGACTTGATCCGCTAGTGCCTTCGCCGCCACAGCCTGAAGACGGGCGTCCAAGGTGAGTTGAAGCCTCAGGTCATCCCCAAAGAAGACACCGGCATCGAGATTGTCCGGCAACGGTGTGCCATCGGCACCACGACGCAGACTGCGGGCCTGCTCGTGGCGTTGCAGATCCTCATGACGGCTCTGTTCGAGACCGGCCTGAGGTTCGCGGTCCTGATTCAGAAATCCAACGACATTGGCGAACAGTTCACCTTGGGGATAAACCCGATGGGGATACGACTCGAGATCAACACCGCTGATGCCCTCAGCCTTGATCGTGGTGGCGGTCTCCGGGTCTAGACCATCCATGAGCTTGATCCCGGATGGGCGATCACCCATGCGCTGCAGAATCTCTTCCTCCGACAAAGGAAGCAACGGAGCCAGGCGAGCCGCCACATCGGCCGGCGGCCGGATCAGGGTCGGTTCATCGCCTGGCAAGTTGAAGTAGCGGGGGTGCAGCCAAAGGCGATAGCGCTCCTCATCCAAGGCCACCAGTCGCCCTGTGCGGTCGACGATCGGTCGCCGTGTCCCCAGCGGTTGGGTGCGCTGCGTCTGCACGGATCGCGCCCGGGCTTCCAGTTCTGTGGCCTGAAAGACCTGCAACCAGGCCATCCGCCCCATCAATCCAATCAATCCCAGACACAACAGGGCAAACACGGATCGCATGCGTCCGGGTGGAACCGGCTCGAGGGGCACCACACGCCTGCGCGAGCGTTGACCAGAAGTGCGGCGAGACTGATCGGTGCGACCCATCAACTCAGTAGCCGTGCCGAATGGGTTGGTCCATAAACGATCCGAGCATGGCCAGATGGTCAGCCGGAGGCTCAGCGGCATTAAAGCTGGGACGATCGAGATACACCAAATTGGCGACGGTGGTGGGGACCATCTGGCGAGGTCCACTGGAGCGTTCCAGAAGATGACGTTCAAGCATCGCCGTGGATTCCGTCAGTCGATGGGCCATCTCACGGGTCATCTCTAACTGGCGAAACGCCAGGGTCCAGCGATGCTGCCAATGCAAGGTGAGGCCACTCAGCACCAGCACAGCAGCGAACACGCCGATCAAGCTTCCATCGGCAGCACGATGAAGACCTGCCAGCAGGGGCGACTGCCGGGCAACACGACGGGCCGAGAGGGACCCCTGAATAACTTCAAGAGCCCCTGTAGCGACCGGTCGTTGCGTGGACGACGGTTGAGATTGCGGAACCGCGACCACGGACAAGGTTTGATCAATGCGCCAGTGAACCATCTGGGACGGGGCACCGCAAGGCCGAAACCTTGACCAGGACTGAAGATTCGCTCAGCTGCCCAGCAGGAGAAGGTTCAGGAAGGTCACCCCGTTCCAGAGCGCATGCATCACCACGCAGGGGAGCAGGCGCCCGGTGCTCAGTCGCAACAACCCCAAGCCCAGACCCAGCACCAGCAGTGGCGGCAGTTCACCAAGGCTGAGATGTGCGACCGCAAACACCAAGGCACTCACAATCACAGCGCCGGCTCGGCCAAGCGACCGCCCAAGCACAGGCAGCAGCACACCGCGGAAAATGGTTTCCTCGAACAGCGGCGCCAGCACCACGATTGTGGAGCCGAGCAGGAGCAGGGCCAGGGAACTGTTGCTGGTCAGCACGATTTCCAGCAGGGGATTGCTGCCGCCCTGGTCACCGATCACCCGAGACACCAACCAACCCGTCAGCACGACGGGAGGCATCACCATCAGCCAACCTCGCAAGGCCTGCAGCACAGCTGTTCCGAAAGGCTGCAAACGCCACTGCAACCAACCGCCGGAAGGAGGTGGTGACGGATCGCACGTTCTGAGCTGCTGGCGCAGGATCAGCAGCGGCGGAACCGCCAACGCGACGTAGCCGAACAGCACGGTGATGCCCTGGGAAAGAGGTGCAGCAAGCCCTCGGGTGACCAGCCCGGCCACAGGCAACACCACGAGAGGCGCCAGCACCTCGCCGAGCACCACAAATCCACCGGCCACCAGCAGCACCATGTCCAACGGAGCAAGGGGTGGTGCGACGAGCGCAGGCCAAGGGGCAAGGCGGCGGCGGAACAGCAGCCAAAGATGACGGATCAGCAAGAGCCCCCCGAGCAGCAGCGCCAACAACGGCAGAAGCTCACTGATCACCAGCCGCCTGGCCGCTGCACTTGCCGATCGGGGGTCAAGACATGACGTGAGATCACCACCCAAGGCCTCACAGGCCAACCGACGGACCAGCGGATCAGGAGCCTGGCTCAGCAACCTGGCGCGATCGTCGACCGAAACATCGCGGGCACCGGGATCCGTCAGGGCCTTCTGAAGCTCGGCGAATGCATCGGCGCGAGGCGCAGCCTGCTGAAGTGTGCGGAGATGCTCGGGGTCGGACTCCAATGCGGCGAAGAGCAGCCTCTGACGCTCATCAAGCCGATCGAGAGGGGTTTGGCGCAGGCTTTTCAGCAGAGCAGCCCTGGGATCGGCACCCACTAGAAGCGATTGCAGCGGTACTGGCACCTTCGGCTCAGCCAGCAGAGCCAGCTCCTGCTGCTCAAGAGAGAGAGCAGGCGCGACGGATGGCTTGCTGACACTGTCAACCAGTCCAAGCACCCAGACAGTGGTGGCCAGGACCAGCGAGAGGAGCGCCAGCAACACCTTCCAGGTCGGAGCTGCCGAAGAACGTCCCGAGGGTGGGCTGGTCACACAGCGCAAGCAACTGCAAGAGATTCTCCTCGGTCACGGGCATGCGGGGCGACCGCACGATCCAAGGAACGATCCAAAGGAAGCCATGGAGGCTCGCCAATACGATGGCGGCGCTCTCTCTGCATGAAGCGGTGTCCTTGCGTCTTCTCCTCGTTCGCCACGGTCTCAGCAGCTTCAACGTGGAGCGCCGGATTCAAGGGCGTGATGACCTCTCAACGCTGACCACAACCGGAGAGGAACAAGCCCGTCGCACAGGCCTGGCCCTGGCTGACGTGCCGATCACAGCGGTGTATAGCTCTCCTTTGAAACGAGCGGCATCCACAGCTGCCGGTGTGCTGGCTGAACGCAATGACAAGCTTTCGCCCAGCTTCGACGACGGTCTGCTTGAGATTGATCTTGAACCCTGGAGCGGACTCACTGCTGACGAGCGGGCCGAGCGCTTTCCCGAGGAATTCGCCACCTGGAAACGTCAGCCGGAAGTGTTGGAGCTGAGCCGCGCCGATGGACGTCGCTACAAACCTCTGCAGGAGCTGATGCAACAGGCGCGCGAGTTTCTCGACGCACTGATCAGCAAGCACTCTGTGGATGGAAACGACACCGTTCTCATCGTTGGGCACAACGCCATCCTGCGCTGCCTGATCGTGACGCTGCTCGGTGAACCGGAACAGGGCTTCAGGCGGCTCCGCCTCGACAATGCATCGCTCTCGATTTTCAATATCAGCTCAAAAGGTGATGGCCATCAAGTGCAGATCGAATGCCTGAACAGCACCGCACACCTGACGCCCCCACTGCCAACCAAAGGGAAAGGAGCACGGCTGATCCTGGTTCGGCACGGCGAAACCAACTGGAACCGTGACGGCCGCTTTCAGGGGCAGATCGACATCCCGCTCAACAGCAATGGCCATGCCCAGGCTGAAGCCGCCAGAGGCTTTCTGGCAGATGTGCCGATTCAGAAAGCCTTCAGCAGCTCAATGACCCGTCCGAGGGAAACAGCTGAGGGGATCCTGATGTCGCATCCCGACGTCGCCCTGCAACAAACCGACGGTCTGGTGGAAATCGGCCATGGCCTCTGGGAAGGGAAACTGGAATCCGAAATCAAGGCGGAGTGGGGTGCTCTGCTCGAGGAATGGAAACGCACACCGGAAACCGTCCAGATGCCTGAGGGTGAAACCATTCAGGATGTCTGGGAGCGATCCGTTCAGAGCTGGAACACGATCGCCGAGGACCTGAACCCTGCCGAAACCGCGCTGGTGGTGGCCCATGACGCTGTCAACAAAACCATCCTCTGCCATCTGCTGGGGCTTACTCCTGCGGACATTTGGGCTGTCAAACAAGGCAACGGCGGTGTCACGGTGGTCGACATGCCCTCAGAACCGGGGCAGCCTGCAGTAGTGGCTTGCCTGAATCTCACCTCCCACCTTGGTGGGGTTCTCGATCGCACGGCCGCTGGAGCGCTCTGAAATCACAAGACCGATGACCGAGATGCTGCTGCTCGACCCCGTCCAGGTGCTCAAGGGCCCGGGTCATGCCGTTGAGATCGGTGGTGCTGCGCTCTTGCGGGATGGCCGGCTGGAAGCACTCGGCGAGGCTGCTCGTGCGGCTGCTCATGCAGCCAACATCACCGTGCAAGACGCCTCACAGCAACTGCTTGCACCCTGCCTGGTGGATGCACATTCGTTTCTGCCCGCCCCGTTTCAGGGCCAGGGTGAGACCCTCAACAGCCTCATGCGATCCGCCGGGGCTGGCGGCTTCGGCCAGATCGCTCTCCTGCCGGATGGCGAGACTCGTCGCGAACGTCCGGAACATCTGCATGGCTTTGAATTGAAAGACTGCGATGTGGACGTGCATCTCTGGGCAGGTTTCAGTCAAGGGGGAGAGGGTGAGCAGCTCACCCCCCATGCCGATCTGATTGAAGCCGGTGCTGTCGGACTGTCCGACGGTGGTGCGATCCCATCCATGGCCTTGATCGATCGAGCACTCACTCTGGGGGAGTGCGGATCAGCACCGCTACTGATCTCGCCCCTTGACCTCAACCTGCGGGGCGAAGGCCTGCTGCGTGAAGGTCCGGAAGCGCTAAGGGCCGGATGGCCGGGTGATCCGCTGAGTAGTGAAACGGTTCCCCTCAGCCAGCTCGCTCAGCTCCAGCAAGAACATCCCGAGCGAAGGCTGATGGTGATGGGGGTATCGACAGCGACAAGCGTCGACCTCCTCCAGCGACAGCCCAAACGTCCCGGTTCAACCGTGAGTTGGTGGCACTTAATCCAGAGCAGCAGCGACAGTGCCGCAACCGCGGCCTCTTGGTTCGTCTCGCCATCCCTAGGCGATGACGCAGACCAGCAGGGCCTGATCGAAGGCCTGCGCAACGGGGTGATTGACGCCGTTGCGGTGCATGCCCTGCCCTTGGATGACGAGGAATGTCTGCTGCCGCCGGATCAGCGTCAACGGGGGGTCGCCGGCCATCAACACGTGCTGCCCGCTCTTTGGCAGGCCTTGGTCGTGACGCGCGGATGGAGCGCCGAAGAGCTTTGGGACATCCTGAGCTTTAAGCCAGCGACATTGCTGGGACGAACACCGGAGCAGCTCGCGCTCGGAAGCAACCGCTGGCTGTTGTTCGACCCCGAGCAGACTTGGACGCCATCGCGTGATGATCCTTCGGCATCAAAAGCGGCCAACCAACCCTGGCTGCATCGAGCCGTCAAGGGAAAAGTGGTGGCCTGCGGCCTCAGGACCCCAGAGAGCCACTGCGGTTAAGGGGCCAGAACCGCCAGAACGCACGACCGATGATTTCATCCTCAGGAAGAAAGGGCCCGCCAGGCCAGTAACGGCCATCCCAACTGTTGGCTCGGTTGTCACCCAAGACCAGCACGTGGCCTTCAGGCACCGTCACATTCAGCGTGCGGCAGAGGCTCATGCCCTGATCGTCCACGTCGCAGTAGTTGGTGACATATGGCTCATCCAGTGCAACTCCATTGACGGTCACGGCACCGCGCGGGTTGACGGTCACTTGATCACCACCGATGGCAACCACACGCTTGATGTAGGCATCACAGGCGGGCTGGCTCACGCCAGGGATCAATCCAATCAGCGGGAAATTGGCCAGAGCGCAGCGGAACACTGGTGGAGATTCGGTGGTTTTCAACGCTGGATCAAACGCATGCGGAGAGTTGAACACAACAATTTCGCCGCGACGCGGTGACCGGCCTGCGAAGGTGAGTTTCTCGACCAACAAGCGATCCTGAATTTGCAGACCGGGCAGCATTGAGCCCGAAGGGATGAACCGTGCCTCTGCCACGTAGTGCCGGATGCCGAAATACAACGCCAGCGTGAACAGCACTGGACCCCAGAAATCCCAAAAGGGATGCGCTTTGCGGGTCGAAGCAGGGGCAGGCGATGGCGAGGAACCCGGGGGAGACTCAGCTCCTTTGGATGAGGCGTCGGGCTGAGGGTCAGGCAAGAAACCCAGATCAAGCGTTTGAGCACCCAAGATAGGCCTGATGGCGCTGGCCTCCTAGCCTGAAGTCAGCGGAGTACGCCCATGGTCCGACCCCGGTGGCAAAGCGCGAAACCGACAGCGAGCCGCCGATTTTGGCTGAGATGGGATCGGACGATCGCTGCCATCGCCGCGGTGAACCTGACCTGGGTCGTGTTCGACGTGACCTATGTGCCATTGCGCAACTTCTGGTTGCAGCGAACCCTCTATCCCCTTCCAACGATTGGCCTCGCGGTTCCACTGCCCTGGCTGCCAAACCTCACCAAGGTCTACGACCGGGTGAAAGGCATCGAACCCCACCCAGACACTGAGTCCTACCTCAGGCATTTTCAGCAACTGGAAGCCACCGCTGCATCAAGCGGCATCAACAGCCCAGCAGCACGCCAGCTGAGACTGCAAATGGTGGTGAAGAGCAATCAGCTGATCGATGAAAACCCATTCGTGGCCTCGAATAAAACGGGTTCATTGGAGAAGCTCAAGAGTCGTCTCCGGGCGAGAGCCGACATGGATTCGGCCAAGCAGTCCGCCGCCTATCTGCTGGGGGAAAGTCATCTGACACCAGAGAACTGGGACGACGAAAAGCGTTTTTGGCAAGACAGCATCCTGCCCCTGGTCGCCACAAACTACTGGCGCGGAACCGATGAGAACGGGCAACCGGTCGACTTGTCCTGGCGGATTGATTTTCCCTTTCAAATCCTCTTCCTGCTGGACATTGTCTTGCGGGCCGTTCGCCTGAAACGACGCTTTCCCGCGATTGCCTGGCGGGATGCCCTACTGCGCCGCTGGATCGATCTGCCACTGCTGATCCCTTTCTGGAGATTGCTGCGGGTGGTGCCGGTCACCGAACGTCTGTCCAGCACACGCATGATTCAGCTGGAGCCCCTGCGGGCTGCGGTCAGTCGTGGAGTGGTGGCGGTCCTGGCTCTTGAATTATTCGAAGTGATCACCCTTCGAACCCTGGATGCCGCCCAGGATGCCGTGCGCTCACCCCGCTGGCCGGACCAGATCCGAAGGCTGTGCAGCCACCAAAGCGTCGATGACGACGGAGAGAGGGAACTAGCAGAATTGCTGAGACTCTGGCTGCCACTCGTGCTGACGCAAGTGGGGCCAGCCATGCGTCCACAATTGGTAGCGCTTGTCAGCCATGCCTTACGGCGGAATCTGGAGGAGACCGCGATTCCCTCCTCACTCCGAGCTCTCCCGGGAATGGAACGCGCCGAAGACCGTCTTAGCCATCAGCTCTCCAATGGCTTGGTCGATTCACTGCTCAGCCTTTCGCGCCGCGCCGGCGATCGACTGGGTCAGAAAGACCAGGTACTTAAGGACCTTGGCATTCAGACGGTGGATCGTTTTTGGGAAGAACTCGCCAGAACCTTGGAACAAGGCCCCGTGCTGGAACGCAGTCAGGAACTCGTTGCTTCGTTTCTCGAGGAACTCAAGCGCAACAGCATGACGCAATTGCGCTCGCAGAAGGATGTGGATGCACTGATCAAGGAACTGGATGGTTTGAACTTCAACCCAACAGTTCAGCCTCCCAAATCTCAGGCTTGAATCCCGTCAAAAAACGGCCATCAGGGCCGCGAAGAAAGGGTCGCTTGATCAACTTCCCATCGGAGGCGAGGGCTTGTAGTGCCTGGTCATGGGTCATGGCCTTGACGGCGGCGGCACCAAGGGCGCGATAACTCTGGCCACTGGTATTGAACAGCGGTTTGAGACTGCCGAACTGATCGGCAGCCTTAGAGAGCCAATCAATGGAGGGCGGCTCAAGCGTGATGTCGAGAACCTCGCATGAAAGACCCTGACTCTCCAGCCAGGTGAGGGCCTTTCGGCACGTGCTGCAGCGCGAATAGCTGAAGACGGTGTAATCAGCCAAGGAATCAGCGACCGAGCAAGCTCTTCACAGCACCGATCAGGCTGTTGGAGCCCTGACCAACACCGTCTTGAGGACGGGTGCGAACCGTGACGTCACCATTGACGCTGGTGCGGCAGCTGAGGCGATAGTTCGCCGGCCGGTCAGCCAAGTAAACCTCCTCGACATCACTTCGTGGTGAGAGGTTCTGCGCGCCTTCGATCACTTCAATCACACAGGTGCCGCACTGACCGACACCACCGCAATTGTTGAGGTTGTTCAAACCTTTGTAGGGATTCACACCGGCCGAGAGAGCCGCTTTCCGCAGATTGGCACCTTCAATACAGCCGACCTGTTGGCCTTCCTGCTCGAAACGGATGGTGGGCACGGGGCGTCCTGAAATGTCGGTGGCTCAATTTACAGCAATCAACCAATGGGAGGAGGCAAAACAGCCAAGCTCGTCCGCCGCCTTTGAAGGGAAAAATCACAGCTCGGGTTATCGGGCTGCCGCTGCGACACAGGTCTCAAGCAGAGGCTGCACAGCGTCCACGTCTCGCCAGCCGCCGATGCTGGTCACGCGACCTTCCATATTCTTATAGGTACGAAAGAATTCAGCCACGTCTTCCAGCTGACTGGGTGCAATCTGGCGAATGCTCTGAATGCTGCTTTGACGTGGATCGGCAGCTGGAACACACAGAATCTTGCCGTCGTAATGACCCATGTCGTGCATGTCGAGCACACCGATCGGCCTGGCATGAATTAAGCAACCAGCAAACGTGGGCTCGGCCATGATGACCATGGCATCGAGAGGAGATCCATCCTCAGCCAGTGTGTTTGGGACGAAGCCGTAATCAAAGGGGTATCGAACCGCTGAGTGGAGAACGCGGTCCAAGGCCATCACTCCAGCTTCTTCAAGGTATTCATATTTGTTGCTGCTTCCGGCAGGAATCTCAACGATCAGATTGATCAGCCCTGGAGAGGGTGAGGGTGTAAGGGCCCTGAGATCCATGACTCTCCTGAACAGCGATGGAGGAATGGTTGGGGCGGTCGGTCAACACGGCAGCAAGCGGAACGCCTAAACCGGTGATGGCAAGGGTGAAGCCGAGAAGAGCGAGAGCAGGAACAGACACGAGCTGCGCTGGGTGCGCAGGCGATTGGGGGGCAGGCTCAGGGTCCATTCAGTGGTTATCGAGGACATCCCACACGTCAGAGCTTGAAGCGCTGAAGACACCGAAACCTCGAGAAGCTACCGGTGGGGAGATGAAAGGGATCAGGCGATCAATTTCACCTGCATTCTGCCACTCATGGAACGCTTATGCAGCAGGCCGATCCTGACGATCCCTGCGGGAAGCAAGATCTGAAGGCGCTTCAGGGAGTCCGTCCAGCCGGCTGCGAATCAAACGAAGTTCTTCCAGGATGGCTCCTAGCACTTGCTGAGTGGCCGTGGACGGAGAGTTGAGAACTTCAACAGTGACTTCTTTAATCCTCAGGACGTCCTTAGCGAAGCGAGCAACCTCGTTGGGGTGAAATAAAAGGGGATCTTTCTGATCGCTCCTGTATTCAGGATTGAGCTTGCGAGGGTTGAAAGGGGGGTTGAGATTGCGGGGGTCAGTGTTCGTGTAGCGATAAACAGATGCGCGTGAACGATTCAGAGATTTCTGAACATCATCGATGCCAACCAAAGCATCCGATTGCGAAAGAGCAGCTCCAGCATCGCCTCGTAATTCTCCAGATTCGGTGACAGAGGGCACCGAAACATCGAGCGGCCGAGGAAACATGAGACAGCGCTGGGACAGCTTGGAATCCGCAGACCTTAGCAGCTGAGACTCAGGACGCCAGCGTCGATCACAGCGAAAGAGACAGTTCCAGAATCGACCGTTTTCTTGCGGGTGATAACTTCCAACACGCCCTTGAAGTGATGTGATGCGCGTCTCCCGCCTCACGCTGGTGACGTTGCGGGATGTCCCCGCAGATGCAGAGATTCCGTCACATCAACTGCTGATCCGCGGTGGATACATCCGACGCGTCGGATCAGGTATCTACGCCTACCTCCCGCTGATGTGGAGGGTTTTGCGCAAAATCAGCGCGATTGTGCGCGACGAGCTTGACGCACTTGGTGCTCTCGAAACACTGCTGCCACAGCTGCAACCTGCCGAGCTTTGGGAACGGAGCGGTCGCTGGCAGGGCTACACGGCAGGCGAAGGAATCATGTTTCACCTCGAAGATCGACAGGAGAGACGCCTCGGCCTCGGCCCAACCCATGAAGAGGTGATCACCGAATTGGCAGGCGACCTGCTGCGTTCCTACCGACAATTACCCGTCACCCTCTATCAGATCCAGACGAAGTTCAGGGATGAGATCCGTCCCCGGTTCGGGTTAATGCGCGGACGGGAATTCATCATGAAGGACGCCTACTCCTTCCACGCCGACGAGACAGACCTGCAGGAGACCTATGCGGCAATGGCGGGAGCTTATCAACGCATCTTCGAGCGATGCGGGCTCGATGCCGTTGGCGTGGATGCCGACAGCGGCGCCATTGGAGGGGCTGCCTCCCAGGAGTTCATGGTCACCGCCGATGCCGGCGAAGACCTCATCTTGACCAGCTCGGATGGCAGCTATGCCGCCAACCAAGAGAAAGCTGTCTCCATTCCACCGCCGGCCGAGGCTCTGCCAGCCGGAGACGAGCGCACTCTGAAAACACCCGGGCAGACCACCATTGAGCAACTTTGTTCGGCCCACGAATTCAGTCCCACCCAAATCATCAAAGTGCTGGTGCTCGTGGCGAGATTGGAAGACGGACGCGAACAACCGGTCCTTGTGAGCCTTCGCGGCGACCAGGAACTGAATGAGGTCAAGCTGACCAACACGCTCACCCGCCTCCTGGAATCAACCGTGCTGGATGTCGCTCCGGCCACGCCCGATCAGGTCCGCCAGCAGGGACTGGCACCGTTGGCCTTCGGATCCCTGGGCCCTGATCTGGACGACGCCGCTCTAAGAGGGGCCCGCCGCTGGGAAGGCCGTTTTGAACGGCTAGCAGATCCGACGGCTCTCGAGGTCGAACGTTTCGTCTGCGGCTCCAATGTCTCGGATCAACATCGTTGGGGAGCCAGCTGGTCATCGATGCCGAAACAGCATTCCGCGGATGTGCGCAATGCCCGATCAGGCGATCGCTGCGTCCACAACGCAGAGGCCACGCTGGGGGAGAGACGCGGCATCGAAGTCGGCCACATCTTCCAGCTAGGTCGCAAATACTCCGATGCCTTAGACGCGCGTTTCACTAATAAGGACGGCAAACAGGAATCCCTGCTGATGGGGTGCTACGGCATCGGCATCTCACGGCTTGCGCAGGCAGCGGTCGAACAACATCACGATGACGCTGGCATTTGCTGGCCTGTGGCCATCGCTCCATTTCAGGTGATCGTCGTCGTCGCGAACCTGAAGGACAGCACCCAGCTTGAGCTGGGCGAATCCCTGTATCAACAACTCAAAAGCGCTGGACTCGATGCGCTCCTTGATGATCGCGGCGAACGGGCTGGAGTGAAGTTCAAGGACGCGGATCTGATTGGCATTCCCTGGCGGATCGTGGTCGGACGTGATGCTGCCGAGGGCCGGGTGGAGCTGGTTGAGCGAGCAACACGAGCCAGTGAGACGCTTCCGCATGAAGAAGCACTGAAGCGCTTGATCGACACCATCCCGGCAGGAATACAGATTTGACGCCCTATCCGCCTAAAGTCCCTCAAACCGACCCAACCATGCAAGACGCGCTGAACCACCTGAGCCGACAGCTCAAAAGCTTCACCTTGGCTCTCTGTCTTGGGCTGACCTTGTTGCTCACCGCCTGTGGAGATTCCGTCTCCATGCTCACCGGCGACTATGTCGAAGACACCGTGGCCGTGGTTCACACACTGCAGACCACCCTCGCCCTGCCAGCAGACGCCGAGGGACTTCAAGACTCAGAGCGTGAGGCCCACGATTTAATCAACGACTACATGTCGCGCTACAGGCCGCAACCTCGAGTGAATGGGCTGAGCTCTTTCACCACAATGCAAACCGCCCTGAATTCCCTTCAAGGCCACTACAACACCTACACCAATCGTCCTGTCCCGGACGATCTGAGAGCCAGGGTCGACAAGGAGCTTGGCAAAGCTGAAAAAGCAGTTCTGCGCGGCACCTGACGCCTCTGTTCTTCAACAGCAACATCACAAATCCGCAATCGCTTTGACTTCAGGCATCTCGACCTGAGAAGATCGCAGATTGTGCAGAATCGCGGCTTCGGGCCGCTGTGTCTTTGGCCAACGTTGTCGTCATCGGTGCGCAGTGGGGTGACGAGGGGAAAGGAAAGATCACAGATCTTCTCAGCCGCTCCGCTGACGTCGTCGTCCGATATCAGGGCGGTGTCAACGCTGGCCACACCATCGTTGTGGACGATCGTGTGCTCAAGCTGCACCTGATCCCATCGGGAATTCTGTACCCGGACACCGACTGTCTGATCGGATCCGGCACCGTCGTGGATCCAAAGGTGATGCTTGGCGAACTCGACATGTTGATCGAGAACGGCATCGATATTTCCGGGCTGAAGCTGTCATCGACAGCCCACGTGACCATGCCCTACCACCGCCTCCTCGACGAAGCGATGGAGAAGCAGCGTGGCGACCGGAAAATCGGCACGACCGGCCGTGGCATTGGTCCCACCTATGCCGACAAATCACAACGCAGTGGCATCCGTGTCATCGACCTACTCGATGAAGATCGGCTGCGGGATCGCCTTGATGGTCCGCTCAAAGAAAAGAACCAGCTACTGGAAACCATTTATGGCGTGGAGCCCCTCGACGCCGAGGCGGTGATCAGCGAGTACTTGGCTTACGGCCAACGCCTCGCTCCCCACGTGGTGGATTGCACCCGCGAAATTCACCAAGCGGCTCGCAACAGAAAAAACATCCTTTTTGAAGGGGCCCAGGGCACCCTGCTTGATCTCGACCACGGCACCTATCCCTACGTCACCTCCTCCAATCCCATCTCCGGCGGAGCATGCATTGGAGCCGGGGTGGGGCCAACCCTGATTGATCGGGTGATCGGCGTAGCCAAGGCCTACACCACGCGCGTCGGCGAGGGACCGTTCCCCACCGAGCTCGAGGGCAGCCTCAACGATCACCTCTGTGATCGCGGCGGTGAATTCGGCACCACCACAGGCCGCCGCCGCCGTTGTGGCTGGTTCGACGGCGTTATCGGTCGCTATGCGGTGGGCGTCAACGGTCTCGATTGTCTGGCCATCACCAAGCTTGACGTGCTCGACGAACTCGACGAGCTCCAAGTGTGTGTGGCCTATGACCTCGACGGTGTCCGCATCGAGCATTTCCCTTCCTGCGCCGAGGAATTCTCTCGCTGCACCCCTATTTTCGAGACCCTGCCTGGATGGCAGTGCTCCACCGAAGAATGCCGCAGCCTTGAGGATCTTCCGGAGAAGGCGATGGCCTACCTGCGCTTCCTGGCTGACCTGATGGAAGTGCCCATCGCCATCGTGTCGCTGGGAGCCGGACGGGACCAGACCATCGTGGTGGAAGACCCGATTCATGGACCGAAGCGCGCTCTGCTGAGCGCTTGATTCGGAGGAGTCGGTCCAGGCGTAAGACTGCGGCAATTCATCCCCCCGTTTCATGGCCGAATCCCACCGCTTCCAGCCCAGCGCATCACTGGATGTGGTGGGGATCGGCAATGCCATTGTTGACGTGCTGGTGCAAACCCAGGACAGCTTCCTGGAGCAGCACGGGCTATCCAAAGGGGGAATGGCGCTCATCGATGAGCAGCAGGCTGAAACGCTCTACCAATCGAGTGGTCCAGGCCTAGAGACCTCCGGTGGTTCCGTGGCCAACACCATGGTGGGCATTGCTCAGCTGGGAGGCCGCACCGGATTCATCGGCCGCGTTCGCGATGACCAGCTTGGTTCGATCTTCAGCCACGACATCCGCGCGGTCGGTGCCCGATTTGACACACCTCCGGCCACCAGCGGAGCCACCACAGCTCGCTGTTTGATCTATGTGACGCCTGATGCAGAGCGCACGATGTGCACCTTCCTTGGCGCCTCAACCCAGCTCGAACCGCAGGATCTCGATCTATCCATGGTCAAGGAAACCAAAGTGCTCTACCTGGAGGGTTACCTCTGGGACAGCCCAGCGGCCAAACGAGCCTTCATCGCAGCGGCGGAGGCCTGCCGAGAAGCAGGAGGTCAAGTGGCCTTGTCGCTGTCTGACGGATTCTGCGTTGATCGTCACCGCGAAAGCTTCCTGGACCTGGTGAACGGTCATGTAGATGTTCTCTTCGCCAATGAAGCAGAGATCAAAGCGCTCTATGAAACCGACAACTTCGACACAGCGCTCGAGCAGGTTCGTGGATGCTGCTCCGTGACCGCCATCACCCGTGCTGGAGAGGGTTCGGTGGTTCTTGAGGGCAATCAACGCTGGAACATCGGCATTTTCAACCTTGGATCATTGGTGGATACAACCGGTGCCGGAGATCTCTACGCCGGTGGTTTCCTGCACGCCTACACCCAGGGGGAGTCGCTAGAGCGCTGTGGAGAACTTGGCGCACTCTGCGCCGGTCAGATCGTCACGCAGCTTGGGGCCCGATCTCAGGTTTGCCTGAAGGAGCTCAGGAGCGAGCATCTGCGCTGAGCGCCGCTGTGGCCCAGGCGGCATAACCACTGCCTGCCTGGGCCGACCAATGCAAGATTTCTGGCGTGTCATAACTGTGCAGGCTCTCCAGGACCGACAGCAGATCCTGCAAATGGTCCGGGCAAGTTTTGATCAGCAGCTGCACCTCATTGGCACGCTCGATCGCACCCTGCCAGCGGTAGCGCGACTGCAACGGCATCAGACTGACGCAAACCGCCAGACGCTGGTCCAGCAACTCCTGGGCCAGTGCCTCAGCCAGGGTTTCATTGGCCTCCGTTGTAAGCACCAGCTTGAGGTCCTGCGGTGTTGGCATTGAGAAGGCGGCACAGCGCATTCACGCTATGGACCACGTCAACATCCAGCCTTGCGTGCGGTCGCTTCAGTTTCCATAGACGCATCGATCCGTCCGCACAAAGACGACTCCAAAGCCCATCAGCTGCACCACCCGACTGGCGACACAGCACATCGCTGATCTTCCAGCGATGGCATAAGGCTGCTTCAAGAGCCCCGGGACGTTCACCGGCACCGGGCCTGAGCACGGCCAGTTGGTCGCCGGACAAGCCCGCTGCACCAGCCTTGCGAATGGCCTCGGGCGTTGGCAGCACTCGAGCATGCACCACAGCCCCGGCCAGGTGCGCCGCTGCCACTGCAGCATGAAGCTGCCTTGCTCCAACCGCCAGCAGCAGACGATGACCCGATAACGGACAACGGGCCAGGTCATCGATCGTTGCGAGCAGCCCATGGTCAACGGCTCCGTGATCAGGGCGCTCATAGCGAATGAGCCATGGATGGCCGGTGGAACAGGTGAATTGCAAATCAGCACTGATGCGCAGGGCGAAGGGATGGGTGGCATCCACCACACAGGTCACAGCCTGCGTCGCCAGATGATCAGCTAACGACTGCTGCGACGGGAAAGCTCCAACATGCAGACCTTGCAATGACATCGCGGCGAAACCCCTCGCCGCCGCTTGACTCACCACACTGACGCTGACGCGGAATCCTCTATCCAGCAGCGACTGCACAATCCCAGGGCCCTCTCCGGTCCCAGCAAAGACCAGCACATGCTCATGGCGATTCCGCCGTTGGTGCATCAGGATGGCGCTCACTGATCCGGCCGAGGATGAATCATTGCGTACTTGAGGTGGATGTTCTTCAGGCTCCCACCCTGCGTTACACCCAGGACAATCAGACCCCAATCGCTGAGATGGAGGTTGGGTTCGATGCATTGCGTGCGGATGATCCCCGTGGTCAACTCAAGGTTGTCGGGTGGGGGAACCTCGCCCAGGACCTGCAGAACCGGGTTCAAGTGGGGCAGCGACTGGTGATCGAAGGGCGACTGCGCATGAACACTGTTCCGCGGCAAGACGGCACAAAAGAGAAGCGGGCTGAATTCACCCTCGCCAGGTTGCATGCGGTGGAATCAGCCCCTACGGCCGCATCAGCACCCCAACCTCTGCCGCAGAGCGCACCCGGCCGACAAGCACCCCCAGCTTCCGCATCTGCATCAGCTGCGGCGCCCACTGCTGAACCCGCCGCCCAGTGGAACAGTGCGCCTCTGGTGCCTGACACCGATGACATCCCCTTCTGATCAAAGATGGTCTGCTTCAGCGTTGTGAGGCGCTAGGCGTGAAGTGCTCGGAGGCCCGTTGCAGCAACTGACCGAGTTCCCGCTCCAGAGCAGCCAGATCCAACCGGAACTCGGCCCAGCGTCCACGATCAATCTGCTCCAGCAGCCAGGCCCGGTCTTGCTCCAGCTGTTGAATCAAGTCGGCGGGATCCTCTGTGGACTCTCGTTCGTTGGATCGGGAGCTGTCCATGGATTGCGGGATGGTTCCATCCATCCTGAACCCCACATGGTCAGAATGGCGCCACTTTCGAGGCCGCATGACCGATCTGCTCTCGCCGGGAAGCCTGGTCACTATCGCCGGCGGTGTTTTAACCGTGGTCGGAGCTGTGGCCTACGGCACAGGCAACGCCAACCTGAGCCTGCCGACAATTTTTTACGGCATTCCCATTTTTCTGGGTGGGCTCGCCCTGAAATCGTCTGAACTTCCGCCCGCACGACGGGTCACGCCCAAAGCTTTGCTGAAAACTCAGCGCGAAGCTGCCACTCCCGAATTAGGCAAACTCCTGGCTGATGTGACCCGCTGGCGCTACGGCCAGAAAGCTCACCTGGAGAGTTCCCTGGAAGCCCTCAAGCTCTGGGACGAAGACAATCCGCCACAGCTCGAGGAAATCGAAGAACTCAGCCTGGGCAACAGCTACGGGTTGCGTCTTCGCTTCTCCTGTGAGGGAGTTCCGCTGGAACGCTGGCAGGAACGTCAAGAGCGCTTAAGTCGTTTTTTCGCCAAAGGGCTCGACGCCACCATCACTCCGCTCGACGGTGATCGTCTCGACCTGACGCTGCTTCCGGAAGGGGTTTTCGCGAAGAGCGAGCATGGAAAGACCGACGCACAATCCCATGGATGATGCTCTCAGGGTCTCCGTCCTGAGTGAGGCCCTTCCCTACATCCAGCGGTTTGCCGGCCGCAGGATTGTGGTGAAGTACGGCGGAGCGGCCATGGCGCACGCTGAACTGCAGACTGCGGTGTTCCGGGATCTTGCTCTGTTGCGCAGTGTCGGCGTCCAGCCGGTGGTGGTGCATGGCGGAGGGCCCGAGATCAATCACTGGCTCAATCGCTTGGAGATCGCACCAGAGTTCCGCGATGGTCTGCGCGTCACCGATGCCAACACCATGGACATTGTGGAAATGGTTCTGGTTGGGCGCGTCAACAAGCAAATCGTCAATGGTCTCAACCGCTTGGGAGCCAAGGCGGTTGGATTGAGCGGGAGCGATGGAAGTTTGGTGGAAGCTCGCACCTGGGGTGATGGCAGCCACGGCATGGTGGGTGAAGTGGCACGGATCACACCCGACGTGCTGGAGCCCTTGCTGGAGCGTGGCTATGTGCCGGTCATTTCGAGCGTGGCCGCCAACCCCGAAGGTGTGGCCCACAACATCAACGCTGACACCGTGGCCGGCGAAGTGGCTGCAGCATTGGAAGCAGAAAAACTGATTCTGCTGACCGACACACCAGGAATTCTCCGAGATCGGGAGGATCCAGCCTCGTTGTACCGGCAGTTGAAGCTGTCCGAGGCACGACAGCTAATTCAGGATGGAGTCGTGGCCGGCGGCATGACGCCGAAGACCGAATGCTGCATTAGGGCTCTTGCCCAGGGCGTCTCAGCCGCCCACATCGTGGATGGCCGCGTCCCCCATGCCCTACTGCTGGAAGTGTTTACCGATGCAGGCATTGGCACCATGGTGGTGGGACGCGGCTGACCGATGAGTACGGGGCTGAAGGCAGCGGAGGACGCGCTTGAGCGAGGTGACTATGGCCAGTGTCTGCGCCTACTCGAGCCTCTTGCTGAGGCCCATCCGATCACCGAGCCCAAAGGAGCCTCCGTGCGCATGGTGATGGTGACAGCCTGGATGGGACAGGGTGATGACCAGAAAGCCATTGCCACCTGTCGGCTGCTGACCCGTTGCAAAGACGTCGAGCTGCGCAACCGAGCCCGGCAATTGTTGAGCGTGCTGGAGGCACCGAGCCTTGACCGGCCAGCCCGATGGTCGATGCAGCTGCCGACCCTCGAGATGGCTCCCAAGCTGGGCAAAAGGCCCCGCAGCAGCCGACGCAGTCGAAAGCCAAAACCGCCACCGCCTCCGCCGACGGGGCCAACAAGGGGTCCATCGGCAGGCTTCGCAGCGTTGGTGCTGGCTGTGCTGCTGGGGCTGACCCTGTTGCTCAGTGGATGTGTTCATGTCAGTGCTGATATCGAACTGGGTGGCCCGGATCGACTGGCGATGCGCTGGCAGATCAACAGCCTCAGTGGCCGCCGGCTTCCCTGGCAAGAAAATTTTGCTAAGGCACTGCAATCCGAAGGACTGAGCTGGTCGGTGAATCAGCAACGAACCGGTGGGCTCTCCCTCAGCAGCCCTACCCTCACCGGCCAGCAGGCCTCAACGCTGTTAAGCCGCAGCGTCGAACTAGCGGGTCTCACTGCCGGCCAGTCATTTCCGCCTCCTGAGCTTTCGGTGCAGGAACGGAACTGGCTGATCGGTGTCCAGCAAGACCTCGACCTCAAGCTGAATCTCACTGGTTTGGCGTCGTACACCACCGGTGAGCTGCAGATCACGATTCAACCGGTTGCCAACCTCAAGCATGTGCAGACATCACCGACTGAAGCGACGCTGAACCAGCAGGTGGTGCGCTGGCCGCTTCAAAGTGGAGCGATCAATCAACTCCGGATCCGTCGTTGGCAATGGAGCCGCCTTGGACTGGGCAGTGTGGTGGTTGGCATCCTGCTGCTGCTAAGCCTGATGCTCCAATCGGTGCGCTTGCGTCTGGGTTTCGGCTACCCAGAACTCCCGTCTTGACTCAGAGCTGAAGGGGATCAGGATCCACAGCCAGCGACACATCCCGAGGCAAGCCGTCCCAGAGGCTGGCACCCGGGGGCAGAGGAATGGGACTGTTTTTGGGACCGTGCAGAAGCAACTGCCAGCGGCTACGTCCCGCCACTCTGGCCACAGGAGCTGGTGCGGGCCCGAGCAACTGCCAGCCGGCCGCGGCACACGGTTCGCGCAGGCGTTCCGCCAAGAGCGTTCCCGCCGTCGCCGTGTCGTTGGCGGATCGACCTGCGAGCCTCAGCAGACAAGCCCGAGCGAACGGCACGAGTCCTGCTTCCCGTCGCAAGGTGGTTTCCTCCTCGAGAAACCGCTCGTAACGACCATCCACCAGATGCCGAATCACAGGATGGTCCGGGCTGTAGGTCTGCACCAGCACTTCGCCAGGCTTCTCCGCACGGCCGGCACGACCAGCGAGTTGCAGAAGCAACTGCAGACACTGCTCACCAGCCCTGAGGTCAGGGCGATGGAGAAGGCCATCTGCCGCGAGCACTGCAGCCAGCGTCACATGGGGAAGATCCATCCCCTTGGCCAGCATCTGCGTTCCCACCAGCACATCAGCCTCGCCGTCGGCAAATCGGTCCAGCAGGCGTCGGTGCCCATCTCGCCCGCCGGTGGTGTCGCGATCAAATCGCAAAAGGCGCAGATCGCTCAGCTCCGCGGCCAACCGCTCCATCACCCGCTGCGTTCCGGCACCAAAGGGCTTGAACGCCAGTGATCCGCAAGCGGAACAGGACGCGGCGATTGGCTCGCGATGGTCGCACCAATGACAGCGCAGCCACTGCTGATGCGACCGGCTGCCGTGAACGGTGAGAGGCACATCGCAGTGGGGACACATCACCACCTCTCCGCAACTGCGGCAACTGAGAAAGGTGCTGTACCCGCGGCGCGGAACGAGCACCACCGCCTGCTCGCCCTTATCTCGAAGGCCTGCCAGCCGATCCATGAGTGCACGGCTGATCAAGCGTTTATTGCCCTCTGCCAACTCATGGCGCATGTCGATGATGCGCACGGGAGGCAACGGCTGACGGGAGATCCTTGAGCGCAACTTGGAGAGCATGACCGGACCTTCGGGTTGAAGACGGCTCCAGGTCTCCAGCGATGGCGTGGCACTGCCCAACAGCAAACGGCCACCCTGCAACCTCACCCGCTCGGATGCCAGATCCCGAGCGTGGTAGCAAGGCATCGGTGACTCCTGCTTGTAGGAGTTGTCGTGCTCTTCATCAAGCACCAGCAATCCCAACGGGCGCAGCGGCAGAAACACAGCCGAACGCGTGCCCACCACCACGAGGGGCTGATCAGAGGCAAGACAACGACGCCAGGTAGCGACGCGCTCCCGATCAGTGCAACCACTGTGGTACTCCACAACCTGCGCGCCAAAACGCTTGCGGCAACGGTCCACCAGTTGTGGGATTAATCCGATCTCCGGCGTGAGCATCAGAACGTGCCGTCCGGCCCCAAGCTCAGCCGCAGCCAGCTGCAGATACACCTCAGTTTTTCCTGACCCGGTGATTCCCCAAAGCAGCATTTCGCTGCTATCCGGGAGCCTCTGAAAGCGCGTAATTGCAGCCTGCTGTTCTTCAGTCAGCGCTCGCGGAGGCTCCGCATGAAAGGGTGGCGAAACGGAGGACTCCAGGTCGTTGCAGCAGCGCTGCTCACGTTGGATCAACCCTTTGGATTCCAAGGCCTGGACACTTCCCGACTGAAACCCTTCCGCCAGGAGATCGCGCTGCCAGGCCCCCCCACCCCGTTGCGCAAGCACATCCATTAAGGCTTGCTGGCGTGACGCGTTGGAGAGGTCGACGGAGGGCGCGACGTCTCGCAAGGCAACCCACCACATCCGACGGCCAGCCGCAGAAGGGGTGGGCCGCTGCCCCAGCCATCCGGGTGGCAAAGCCGCTTTGAGCATCCGAAAGGAACTGGTATGGCATCGATCTGCCATGGCGTCGAGCCACTCCCTCCAACCGGCATCAACCGCAGCGGATTGCACCAGTGCATCCACAGGCAGGAGAGGGTGGCCGCTGAAACCCTCAGCGTGGGAATCCTCGTCGAAGCCGCGGCAGCTGGTCACCAGGCCCTGCAACCGTCGGCCTCTCAGGCGGACGGACACCAGATCTCCCAAACCAACACCGAGTCGGAGACTGTCGCAGTAGCGAAACGTGCGACCGTCTCGACCGGCCTCCAGCCAGACGTCAACAACGGAAACCGACTGTTCGGAAAGCACGCAGCACGGTAACTCGGCAGGGGTTGCCGACGTCACATGTTTTTCTTAAGATACATTTGTTGGACAGCTATTGAGCTGTTGTCGGAACAAAGCAGAGTTCCGTCCAGTGGGAAGACACGAAGCTCGAGCCAGGGTTCTGCCCGACGGCCGACCGGTCTGCGAAAGCCCCTGACAGCCCTGCCACGGACCACAGACCAACACATCAATTTTGATCATTGCTCTGATGACGTCGACGCCCCTCGATGGCGAGGTCTAGCAGCGCATTGAAAAGTGTCTGAGTTGTTCTTGGGTGTTGAAGCCCCGTTAACCCCTTAATCCTCCTTCTTCTTTCCCATGAGTCCTGCTGCGAGCAAGTCAGCTAAGTCCCAGGCTGCTCCCGCCATCGTGATGCTGGCTGATCCCAAAGGTCAGCCCAAGACGGTGGCCGCGAAAGCCAAGCCCGCAGCGAAGGCAAAGGCCAGCGCCACCAAGGCCAAAAGCACGACTAGCAAAGCCAAATCAACAGCCAAAAGCACCACCTCTAAGGCCAAGGGCAGCACCCCCAAGGCAGCCTCGACTAAAAGCAAAGCCAAAGCGGGTGCCAAGCCTGCAGACCTGAATGCTGCGGCAGACCAATTGCTCGCCAAAGCGGCAGGCAAGACCGGCATTGGTGCTGCTTCAGCCGGCAAGGAAGAGAAAGCCAAAGCCGATGCCAAAGCCAAGGTGTTGGCCAGCATCAAGGTGGGGCCCAAAGGGGTCTACACCGAAGACTCCATTCGGGTGTATCTGCAGGAAATCGGCCGCATTCGGCTCCTGCGACCGGATGAAGAAATCGAACTGGCGAGAAAGATCGCCGATCTGCTCTATCTCGAAGAACTCGCAGCTCAGTTCGAAAGCGACAACGGCCGCGAACCTGACAACAAGGAATGGGCAGCACTGGTGGAGATGCCCTTGATCCGTTTCCGACGCCGGCTGATGCTCGGCCGGCGGGCGAAAGAAAAGATGGTGCAGTCCAACCTGCGCCTGGTGGTGTCGATCGCCAAGAAATACATGAATCGGGGCCTGAGTTTCCAGGATTTGATCCAGGAGGGCAGTCTTGGCCTGATCCGCGCGGCTGAGAAGTTTGACCACGAGAAGGGTTACAAGTTCTCGACCTACGCCACATGGTGGATTCGCCAGGCCATCACCCGCGCCATCGCCGACCAGAGCCGCACCATCCGCTTGCCGGTTCACCTTTACGAGACCATCTCCAGGATCAAAAAGACCACGAAGGTGCTCAGCCAGGAGTTCGGCCGCAAGCCAACAGAGGAAGAAATTGCTGAATCGATGGAAATGACCATCGAAAAACTGCGTTTCATCGCCAAGAGCGCTCAACTGCCGATCTCCCTGGAGACTCCGATCGGCAAAGAAGAGGATTCCCGTCTGGGCGACTTCATCGAAGCCGACATTGAGAATCCCGAGCAGGATGTCGCCAAGAATCTCCTGCGTGAAGATCTTGAAGGTGTTCTGGCCACACTCAGCCCCCGGGAGCGCGACGTGCTCCGGCTTCGCTACGGCCTCGATGACGGACGCATGAAGACCCTTGAGGAAATCGGCCAGATCTTCGATGTCACCCGGGAGCGCATTCGCCAGATTGAAGCGAAAGCACTACGCAAGCTGCGTCATCCCAACCGTAATGGTGTGCTCAAGGAATACATCAAATAACGGTTAAAGATCGAGTCAGCTGCCGAGATCCCTTCTGAACAAGAGATCTCGGCAGCTTTTTAATGAGTTATCAAGGGGACATCCCTTTTTTCCTTTGGCCTACCAGATGTCCTTAGCCAAGAGCCAGTTCAGAGATCAACAAACACCCCAGACTTCTGAATTGCCTCAACGACTCCAAGCCTCCATTCGTTTGAACCTCAACGAGCCAACACAATGAGGCAGAGAAGTCCCTTGGCAGGGATACCGTCAACAAGCTCGAAACCCGTTGAATGCGTTCCTCGTGAACAGGAGAAAAAGATGGTCTCCTTTCAAGTGGATCCTGAGTTCCATGACAGGTTGAAAGTCTTTGCTGAGTCATCTGGTTTAAAGATCTCTCAGTTATGTCGTTATGCTCTTGCTCGTGAAATGGACAGCATGTGAAATAAGGATGGATCTATTGCAGCGAATGAGGGTGATAAGTAGTTGCTTGGTAATTGCTTCTTACTTCATCACTCTCCACCTTGATATGGTAACTGGTGTGATTGTTCACTTGGTTGCATTAACAATATCAGTTCCATACTTCATCAAACTAAAGGCATGGGATGTGGTAATTATGATGATGTTCCTTATGTCAATTGGAACTGGAAGACTCATCACAACAGGGATTGGTTAATAAGCAGTGAGAGTTTCATTATTTGAACACATCAGAAAACATAAGCTGAATCCCATATCTCACAATGGATGATCTTTGCAGGAACCATGGATGATCGTTGTGTATAAAATCCCACCCTCATCCGCAGTACCCCAATCAGTTCTGTCTACGATTTCTGTATACACAGAAGACAAAGAATCCTTTTCAATCAAAATGCTGTAGGCATAAAATGATTGATAGCCTGTACTTTGATACGTGCTTTCAATCAATGGTCGTCTTTTCCTGATTAATCGAATTTGATTATTTGTCTCTTCAATGGTGTAAAAGATGGTCTCTGAATCACGATCGACAACTGCTTCCTGTGTTTCTGGGTTGAACTCAATGGTGTATGGATCATCGTCTCTATAAATGTTTCCCATTTCACAGTCATCATTGAAATAATCTTCTGGCTCACATATTGGTCTCTCAACCCTTTTTTTACCAAAGTACTCCATTAACTCATTTGCTTCATAGATGACCACTCCATCATTTTCATGGCACAACAGCCGTGCCGGAAGAGCACCTGCTGGAGAGACTGACAGAAGCAGGGTTGTAAGAAGTAGTGGGAGTTTCATTGTTTTGATGCCTCGTAAAAAACAGAGGAGTCAATCTCATGGCACTCGCCTTCACCTGTAATCACCTGATACTCTGTTTTAGTCTTAAACCAATTATGAAATGTGGACGGGCCTGGTGGGTTTAACGGCATTACCCCACTTACCTGGCTGCTGAAACCTTTTATGCTCACTCGATCGTCGGAGATAATCTTATTCCCTTCAATATGAAAATCACTCCATTTTGCAACTGCATGACTCCTCATCTTATTGTTTATTAAATCAACTTTGAGCAATAAGGTATTCGCCACCAATGGCCTTTCTGAAATCACCTTTCCCGAAGGGAGAGAAGTTATCTTGTTTGTTCCATTAAACTCACAGGACACATAAAGGAAGTCATCAGCAAGAGCAGGTGATGCTGTAAGAAGCAGCGTTGTGAGGAGAAGCGGGAGTTTCATTTCAGCCTTTCTGTAATCTGTCCAATAGCAATTGAATGTGAGGCTGTGAGGATCCCTCGTATTGATATCCATTACGAGTGCAGAACTCCAAAAGGTAATACATCATGACATCCTCAATAAAGGCCTTTGATCTGTCTGCACCCATTGCCACAAATCCATCTACATTTCCATTTTCACAATTAAAAGAAAATGAGGATGGAACAACCACTCCGTTGTCGTTTTTAACTGATCTTGGCTCAATCACTGAAACAGAATATATATGGTCAAAGTTACGAATACGATAAAAGGTCATAACATAGTTCTCACCCTCAAAGATTCCACCCTTATAAGTCTCGTTTGCGAGTGCAGGTGATGCTGACAGAAGCAGGGTAGTGAGGAGTAGTGGCAGTTTCATTGTTTTGATGCCTCGTCAAAAACAGAGGAGTCAATCTCTCTACAATCACCCTCACCTTCAGTCACCCAATACTCTGTCTGAGTCTTCGTCCAAATATTGGTCGAGGTTGGCCCAGGTGGATTTAATGGCATAACGCCTTGGACTTGACCAATATATCCATCTTCATTGAATTGAGTATTTTGGATAATCCGATCACCCCTAATAGAAATATCAACCCAAACTGAATTCTTATGGTTTCTCATCTTTAGTTCCTTCAAATTAATTTGAAATTTTAGGGAGCTATCCAGAGGCTTTTCAGAGATTAATTGGCCTGAAGGCAGTAACATGGTCTTGCTAGTTCCTTCCATATCGCAAACCATATAAAGGAAGTCATCAGCCAAAGCAGGTGATGATGAGAGAAGCAGGGTAGTGAGGAGAAGTGGAAGTTTCATTGTTTTGATGCCTCGTAGGTTTCAGCATCCGATGCTTCGCAAGTACCTGAAATTTCTTGGGTATATTCAACGGAAGTGCTGTTATCCCTTGCTTTGGTTTTTGCAAGCATCATCCCTGGTGGATCAAAGGCAATTTGGGCATTCGTAATTCCCGTAAAAGGTTCTTTGTAATCAGTAAATTGTTCAAAAACCACCCCATTCCGTATCTTCACTTCGTGTTGGTTCTCAGGCTGAGCTGAATCAATATAGAACTTCTCTTTTGTATCAATCTTGAAATGTAATGTGATTTCCTCAGTCTCTTGTGACTTCTCCCCTGAAGGTTTAATTTCCCCCCACTGAACCGTTCCAGTACATTTCAGATAAACGAGGTCACCAGCTACAGCAGGTGATACTGAGAGGAGTAGAGCACCGAGGAGTAGTGGGAGTTTCATACTACTCTCCGTCTTGACCACACCAATATAACCACACTAAATAATTTTGTCAGATAGACCGCTGACTTACATTATTATCATCAGGGCAAAGGGCATTGATTCAGAAGAGTATGTGGCTATTCTTCATGAAGCAGACGGCAAAGTAATCGATCAACGCACGCTTCGTGGTGTTCCTCAAGAACACCACGCAAGTACCACCAAGAAAGCGACATCAAATCTTGCATTGACATGGCATCATTTCCAAACAAAAATCCAGGGCTCAAACAGCTCAAGGCGCAAGACACATCCGCAACACTTCAATGAAAAAGCTAAATAAACCCATAAGAGACGAAGTGCCTCAGCAGATGCCTCTCCGTCAATCCATGGCAGCACTGACATTTGCGCTTTGCACTTTGGGCATAACAGGTTGCTCGAATATTTCATTGAAGTTCAAAGACCCTTCAGTCACCTATCCCCCCTCTCCTGGAAGCTTAGAAGCAAGTGGAGACAAGAAATACCAAGCAGGTGATTATCCAGGTGCCATCAATGACTACGGTCAGCTCATCGAACGCTATCCTGAAATCCCAAGAGGTTATACAAGGCGAAGCGCAGCAAAAGGAAAATTGGGTTTACTCAAAGAAGCATTAGAGGATGCCAATATGGCGATAGAACTCGGAACTAATGATGCATGGGCATACAACAATCATGCCGTATTATTGCTCCGATCAAGTGGCGCATCTCCAAAGTCTCTGAAAGAAGCATTGGAGTCAGCAAACAAGGCAATAGCAATTGATTCTGCAATTCCAACTTTTTATTTTAATCGTGCAATCATCAAGTACAACATGAATGACCTTAATGGCGCAATGACGGACCATTCAAGAACCCTTGAACTTGATGAAAACTATTCCGATGCCCTGAGGGAGCGTGGATCACTCTTTGCAGAGTTGGGAATTGTGCCTAGCGCCTGCGCTGACTGGAAGAAGGCATCGTCTCTTGGAGACACACGATCAACTGACTACCTTCAGGCGAATTCTGAAGTATGCAAAGAGGAGTGAGAGAGGCAGTGAGCGTGACCCCACCCACCAATCCAGGTAACCACACCTGATTGGTCTCCCCCTCACAAATCAATGATAGATCGATGCGGCTCCTCAGCAAGAGGAATGGGGCAAGAGCAGCCGCCAATCATCAACATGTGTCCAAACTCGATGTTCAGCGTCACAACCATGAAAAATGGCAAAATCCCAATAAGGATTAACCGAAGAAAGACAAGATGTAACTATCAGCAGAAAAACCTTTGACTTTACCTACCCAACTCGATGGATTGACTATCAGTTAGAACTTACCATTGCCTCATTGCTGACATGCTTCCACACAGTAAATCAAGGGCAAGCCAATTTGCTTAAGATCAGATCATCAATTAATCACAATGAATCCATCAAGCATCAGACGGTTCGTCTTCACACTGATCACGGGCTACTTAGCAATCTTTGGCGTCAGACAAATTCCCTATGAATTCCCTAATGAATGGGGCGTGATCATTCCCGTTCTAATCGTTGTTTACATCCTAACGATTTGGCTGGACGGATTAATCTTCAAAGACGAGACCTCTGACAAAACCGTGGTCAAGGTCCTCGACAAGAAAATACAGAAAAGACCTAAGCGCTCCAAGGGATTTGGTGATTGAATCAAACCAAGAACAAGCAACACGACTCTTCAGGGTTATTCTTCAACGATCAATGATTGACAGGTTCCGTACCAAGCATCGGGTTCATAGATTCCGTCTGGATAAACCGTAATGGAAAAGCGCTTTTCATCACCACGAATTTGAATCTCGTAATCTTTACCTGTATTGAGATTACTGAATTTAGCTATCAACAAATTTCCATAGATTTTGACGGGTATCAGCTGCTGACCGGTTGACAATTGCTCATCACTGATTTCCATTTCAGTGAGCATTGATGCATCGGTATCCAATCGGTAGCGAACGCGAAGCGGATGATTCATCGGCAGCCCCGTCGCCACCCCAGACCCTTGTGTCTTCTCCCCCCTGCATTCAAAGCTGACGACAGCAGCTCTCACCGGAAGCGGTATCCCAACCATTGTCAGCGACAACAGTGCGGGCAAGGCATGAATCCTCAAAACATTTCTCCGTCGGAACATCACCGAGACCATTGCAACCACACATCCCTTGGATGTCTCCCAGATGTTGCCGTTTGTCAGCCAACATCGATTGGCTTAAACAGCCTCGATGCTGTCTGTGAATTCCTGAAAAGCTTTTTTCAGGCGTTCCACGGGCGTCTCCGAGGGTGGGCATTCCTGATTCGTGGACCGCGTATAGGCCTGAAGGATGCGTGCTTCCGGCTCCAGCACAGCTGCCACGGCCGGCTTCAACATCACCACATTCCGCTGTGGGGTAAGACCGGCCAGATAAGGCAGCAGTGACCACGGCTCGGTCTCTGCTTCCTTCACCAAACGAAGGGGACGAATGAGCTGGTAAGCCCGATCTCCATCAGAGTCAGTGGTCTGCCGGAGTCGTGCCACCAGCATCTGACCACTGGTGAGCAACACCAGTCGAATCGATCCCTCGCTCAACACGGGGAGGAAAGGAGTTGCTTCTCCCTCCTGGCCCAAAGAAACGGCAGATGTTGCCCGTTGCGCCTTAACCCCATTCACTACAGGTCCAGGCATAACGACTCTCGAATGCTTACAGATCGTAAAGCTGTTCCGGCGGATCGTCGGCATCTGTCTGTGTGGATGCTCGCCTTCCCCATGAACGAAGGGCCTGCGTTCTGTGAAATCTTGACCGGATCGGGGCCATTGAGTCCGTAAGCTTCATGGCCACTTCCCCCTGCCCATGGCCCTCGAGCAACTGCGCATCGCCTCCCGCCGAAGCCAGCTGGCCATGGTGCAAACCAATTGGGTCAAAGCTGAACTCGAAAAAGCTCATCCCGGGCTGGCGATCTCCGTGGAAGCCATGGCCACCCAGGGAGACAAAATCCTCGACGTCGCCCTCGCCAAGATCGGCGACAAGGGATTGTTTACCAAGGAGCTCGAGGCCCAGATGCTGGTGGGCCGCGCGGAGATCGCCGTTCACTCCCTGAAGGATTTGCCCACCAACCTTCCAGAGGGGTTGATGTTGGGTTGTGTCACCGAACGGGAGGATCCTGCCGATGCCCTAGTGGTGAACAAAAAAAATGCTGATCACACCCTGGAAACGCTGCCTGATGGATCCGTGGTGGGAACCAGTTCCCTGCGTCGGCTGGCACAACTACGTCATCACTATCCCCACCTCCAGTTCAAGGATGTGCGGGGCAACGTGATCACCCGCCTTGAAAAGCTGGATTCTGGTGACTACGACTGTCTGATCCTGGCGGCCGCAGGACTCTCACGCCTGGGTTTCGGCGACCGCATTCATCAGATCATCCCCAGCAACATCTCTCTTCACGCCGTTGGTCAGGGCGCACTCGGCATCGAATGCGTGGAAGGCAGCCCCGAAGTTCTGGAGTTGATCAAGGTCCTCGAACACGCCCCCACTGCAGCGCGTTGCCTCGCGGAACGAGCGTTTTTGAGGGAACTCGAAGGTGGCTGCCAGGTGCCGATCGGCGTGAACACTGTGATCGAAGACGACACCCTCACCCTCACTGGCATGGTGGCGAGCCTTGATGGCACGCGCTTGATCCGAGATGAGTGCAGCGGACCTGTTTCTGATCCGGAAGTTCTCGGCGTGAAATTGGCCGGCGAGTTGAAATCACGCGGTGCTGGAGAGATCCTTCAAGAGATCTTTGCCTCGGTTCGCCCCGAAGCCTGAGCAGGTCTCTGCTGCACACCGCGGTCGGAATTTTCACCATCTCCAACCCGATCGGCAACCTTCCGATCTATCTCTCCTTCACCGACGGGAACAAAAAAAAAAGATCGAGCGATTGCCCGCAGCGGCGCTTTTACCTTTCTAAGTGCACTGCTGTTAGCAACTTGGCTTGGGAATGACCTCTTGGGGTTCTTCTGCACTAGCCGTGCTGCCTTTCAGGTCGCAGGAGGGTTGATTGTGGTGTTGATCGGGCTTTCGATGCTGCACTCCGAGCCATCGAAGGTGCACCACGATCCCGAGTCAGTAGACCGAGATCAAAATTCTGCTGTCAAAGGCATCGTGCCTTTGGGCATTCCCCTTCTCGCCGGGCCAGGCACCCTCACGGTGGTGATCGCTGATCCCCACGCCGCAAGCCTTGAAGGCAAAGTCAGCCCCAGTCTGGTGGCGGTCGCTCTCACCGCCGTCGTTTATCTGGTAATCAATGCTGGCGAAATGCTGTCCTCAAAAATCAGCGCCTCAGCCTTGCAAGTGCTGACCAAAATCATGGGACTGTTGCTCACGGCAATCGCGATTCAGATGCTGTTCACAGGCATAAGCATCGGCTTTCCCATTCTCAAGGACTCTGGACTCATTGGGTGATGACCACGGGAGTACCCACTTCAACGAGCTCATACAGCTTTTGCACATCGGCATTGAGCATCCGCACGCATCCGTTGGAGACAGCAGCACGAATCTTGACCCAGTGGGGCCAGGGTGTTCCATGAATGCCGAACTGATTAGGGCCCTGCTGAAGAAACCCAATCCATCGATGTCCCAAAGGACTGGAAGGGCCGGTGACTGGATGCACCTTGCCTGACGTGGTGCTCTGATATTGAGGATTCTCCAGCTTCGATTCCACCTGAAACAATCCTGTCGGCGTGGGTGTGCTGGGGTCGCCGATGGCCACAGGCCAGCGACCCAATGGTTGGCCATCTCGAATCACGCTGATGCGGCGTTCCCGCAGATCGAGATGAATCCGCGTCGCGGGGGCTGCGGCCTGCCATGGCACCGATGTGCTCGGCACCGTTGCCCCCTGCACGGAAGCAACCGAAGCAGCCGAACCTGCCAGCACCGCCGAGACAACACCAACGCCAGCCAAATGACGCCATCCGACGCAATCGAGACGCAACATCGGACTTTCAAGACTCACTGGTCTCAACGTATTCACTGGTCAGATTTAAAACCGACCATCAGTGGAGGACTTTCTTTAGAAACCAGTCGTTCGGGCCCAGACCTGCTGAGAAAGACGTGCTAGATGCGACTACCAGCCTCTTAAGTGATGCCGCAGCAACTGACGTGGACGACTGCCGAAGCCAAACTTGTGCTTCAGGCCATCAAAAACGTAGGCACCGCTGGTGGCGTGCTGAAACTGCAGCCGATCATCCTGGAGATGATGCACGCGATTCAGATGCATGTTCTGCATTCAGACATTGATCTGGACAACCTGGCAATCATTCCTCCCATCCAATATCCGGATCTGATTGTTGATCCAGCGCAGCGAGAACAACTCATCCAAATGCTGGTGCTGATTCCTTACGTCGACATGACAGTGGATGCGCGCATGGTGGGCGTGGTGGACGACTTTGCCGAATGTCTTGAGGTGACACCCCAGACGCTGCAGGACCTCCACCAGGTTCGCGACAACCACCTCAGGCGCCTGCTGCTCGATTACGGCCGCCGGAGCATGAGTGAATTCTTACGCCTCGACAGTCCCTCAAAATTTGTACGCGGCATCATCAGCGCAATCCACCAAGCTGTCGGGGATCCAATCCTCGCCAGTCGTTACCAAGCCCTGCAAGAGTTTCCAGAAGGAAGCCTTGGCCACAGCTTTTTCCACTGGTATCGCGACCGCAACTGGGCGCTGCCCGGCGAGCACAAGAGCACCTCGGAATTGCTAGTGAATCATGACTGTTGCCACATCCTGGGTGGCTTCAACACCGACACGCAAGGGGAAATGAATGTGGCAGCCTTTCAAGCCGGACTTTTTACCGATGGATTCGGCTTTGAATCACTGCTTGAAGTGATGCTCGATTTCCATCTTGGAAAATCCTTCAGCACCACCAACAGTCTGATTCCGCCGGAAACAGGGCAGTTCATCCCCGACGACGCCATGGCTGGCTACGAAAAAGGATTGGCCTGCAACGTGAATCTGATTCAAGACTTCGATTTCTGGAGGCACGCTGAGCAACAAGTCACTCAACTCAGGGAGCAGTTCCACATCCCCCAGACACCCGGGCCTGTCTTGCTCAAACCATGAACAAGGCGGGGGCTCCCCCACCTTGTTCATGGTTGTGTTCACCGTTGCAGGACGTGACGGCTGAAGCTCAGTCGACCAGCTTGGGGTCGATTTCCGCCACGTAGCGGGCCTCACAGCTCTTGACGATCTCGACAGCCTTCTCGGTTCCGAAGAAACCGTTGACGCTGCAGGTTCCAGGCTTCTTCAGATCTTTGTAGTGCTCCCAGTAGTAAGTGGTTTCTTTTTTCCAATGGTCGCCAAGATCCTCAAAGCTCTTGATGTGATCCATTCGCTTGTCATCCGCCAGCACAGCGATGACTTTGTCGTCGACCTCGCCACCATCATCGAAAGTCATGATGCCGATGATGCGAGCTTCCACAATTGAGCCAGGAATCAGCGGTTCAGTGACATTGACAATCTCAATGTCAAGCGGATCGCCATCCTCATCCCAGGTTCGGGGGATACAGCCGTAAGCGAAGGGGTAGGACAGGGATGAATAACCAACCCGATCCAGCTTCAGATGACCGGTCTCGGTGATCAGCTCGTACTTGTTGATCGTGTTCGAGTTGAGCTCGACGATCGTGTTCAGACGCAGCTCGGATTCATCCGCAAAAGCGGGGAGCACATGCAACAGATTGGGCATGCTCCGGCTGGGAGCCTGGTCGAGATTGGCCATGGGAGACGGCGATCGGCGCAGTGATCCTACGGACCGTTCCATGAACGCTTTTGAAGCGAAGCCGAAACGGGGAAAGGATGCCTTCTCGGCAGCCGGCCAACCATCGAGGCGCCCTGACCAGCACCATCGTGGTGAATCACCGCAAAAACCGCGCACAACGGATTCGTCATCGCAGATCTTCCGTCCCAGAACAGCAGCCATCCATGCCACAAGAGCACGTCGAGAAGCTCGACCAATCGGGACGGTTTATCTCTCAGTGGCCCTGTGCTTGAAGTCTTTCAATCTTGTCGTCGAGGTAGGTCAAAAAAGGCGCACTCGACAACGCTCGACCCGACACCTGCTCCACGAGCTGCTCAGCGTTCAACGCTCGGCCCACAGGATGCACATGCTCCCTGAGCCAGGCCAGCAACGGCGTCACGTCCCCCCGAGACACATGCTCTTCCGGTGAACCGATCGCTGCGGTCATCGCCTCGCTGATCTGGGCACTGACGAGATGACCGAGCAGATAGGACGGGAAATAACCGAAGAGGCCTTCACTCCAATGCACGTCCTGCAGACAGCCCTCGGCATCGTTGGCTGGTGTCACGCCGAGCAGTTCGCTGTAGCGGCGATTCCACTCGCTGGGGAGATCTTCAACTGGCATTCCCTGCTCAAGCAGGGCCAATTCCAGATCCGTGCGAATCAGAATATGTAGCCCGTAACTGAGTTCATCAGCCTCCACACGATTGCAGCCGGGGGCCATGGGATTCATGGCTTGCCAGAGATCCAACGAGGACGTCACCGGGGCTCCGGCGGCGGCAAAAGGCTGCCACCAGCGCTCCGAGAACGGCTGGCTACGGGCCACCCGGTTCTCCCAGAACAGCGACTGGCTTTCGTGCACGGCCATCGACGTGGCCTGACCGAGGGGCCAGGCGAACCACTGATGGCTGGATTCCGGCAACCCTTGCTCGTAAAGACTGTGTCCCCACTCATGGGCCGTCGCCAAAAAGCAAGAGAGAGGTTGACCTGCCACAACCCGGGTGGTGATGCGGAAGTCGCGGGGTCCAAGGGTGATGGAAAAAGGATGGGGAGAGGCCGCAACACACGTGATCGCTGAATCACGGCCCCACTCCTGCAGCAACTGCTCACAGAGCTGTTGCTGCGTCGCCGGCGTCAGATCCCAGCTGAGCGATGCAGGACGGGGCCCACCTGGGAGCGAATCCAGCAGAGCGGGGAGACGGCTGCGCAATGGTGCGAACAGGTCTTCAAGCCGGGTCAGGGTGAGATCAGGCTCAAATGGTTGCGCCAAGGTTTCCCAGCAGCTGCGGGATTCCGACAACTGACGAGCCTGTTCCTGGCGCAACTCCACCATCTGCCGCAATGCAGGTGCAAAGATCTGAAAATCCGATGCCGCTTTGGCTTGCTGCCAGAGGTTGTATCCCTGGGATTTCGCTGTTGCGAGAGCACTGACCAATGCAGGGTCCAGCGACTGTTGACGACGCAGATCCTGCTCGAGCAGATCAAGGTTGCGGGCCTGCTCCTTCAGCTCGCCAGCCTCCCCAGAACTGGTGCTGGCGTTCCACTCAGCGCGAGCGTCCGCAATCAGATCGGCATAACGCTGCGAACTTTGTCGGGCATGCAACTGACGAGCCAACAGTGCCAGTTGCTGGCCACGCCAAGCTGCACCGCCGCTGGGCATGCGCGTGTTCTGATCCCAATAGAGGGTGCTCTGGATTGAACCAAGCAGCTGGGTTTCCTTCAGGTGCTCGCCAAGGCGTGTCCAGGCGTTGGGGGTCGCACTGCGAATCATCTGCGCTCAGTCAGTCCCGGCGGCAGTAATCGCCACCAATGCTGCTCCAGCCTGGCGGACACTCATCACCCATCGCGGGCCTGAGGGTGTAAGTCATCAACCCCAGGGCGCTGCACTTGCCGTTAGCCGTGTCGATGTAGCCCATGGGGCACTCGCTCGTGAGCTTTTTCACGACGCGTTGGGCGCGGGCCGTAGAGGCCTGAAGATCGCAAACAACCACGATGATCAGCGGGAGCCAGAGCTTCCTGTTGAACATCCGCACAATCGAAGCGTTTCACCGCGCTCAGACTAGAGCTGAAGTCCAGAAACGATCTTCGTCATGGCAGCACTGCTCAGCGCACAAGAGAAGGAAGAGCTTGGCTTCACGCTGAAGCACTGGCAGGTGACGGGCGACCGCTTGAAGCGTCAATGGCAGTTCAAGAACTTCAGCGAGGCGTTCGCTTTCATGACCCGGGTAGCGCTGCTGGCGGAAACCATGCAGCACCATCCCAACTGGAGCAACGTCTACAACCGCGTGACGATCGAACTGACCACACACGATCTCGGGGGCCTGAGTGACCTAGATGCTGCGATGGCCCACGCCATCAACGCGCTTCTTTGAACCACTGTCAGAATAAAAGGGTGGTGAAATCAGTTTCGATGACGGCCAGCGCGACCCATAACTCAGCAGTGCCGGTGACGATTCTCACCGGGTTCCTAGGGGCTGGCAAAACCACGCTGCTCAATCACATTCTGAGCAATCAAGACGGGCTAAAAACCGCCGTTCTGGTAAATGAGTTTGGAGAAATTGGGATCGACAACGAGCTGGTGGTGAGCACCAGCGAGGACATGGTCGAACTGAGCAACGGCTGCATTTGCTGCTCGATCAATGGCGAACTTCTGGATGCCGTCGAACGGATTCTCGAACGCCCCAATGGCGTGGAGTATCTCGTCGTGGAAACCACAGGGCTAGCGGATCCACTGCCTGTCGCGATGACCTTTCTGGGCAGCGAACTGCGCGATCAGACCAGGCTTGACTCAATCATCACTTTGGTGGATGCCGAGAATTTCGGCTCCGAAATCCTCGCCAGCGAAGTGGGCCGTTCCCAGGTCATCTATGGCGACATCCTGATGCTCAACAAGACTGATCTCGTGGAAGAGAGCCGGCTTGTGGCCCTGGAGAACGAGCTGCGCGAAGTCAAAAAAGATGCCCGAATTTTGCGCTCAGTGAAAGGCGAGGTGCCGCTCCCTTTGCTTCTGAGCGTGGGCTTGTTCGAATCCGACCGGGTGGTGAGTCCGGCCCAGGATCCAAGCCTTGATCACAGCGACTGCGATCACGACCACGGACACTGCAGCCATGACCATGACCATGACCATGACCATGAACACCATCACGATCATGGACACAGCCATCACGATCACAGCCATCACGATCACAGCCATCACGATCACAGCCATGACCATGGTTCTGCCGACCACCTCGCCATTGAGGGGTTCACATCGCTGTCATTCGCAAGCCCTCGCCCTTTCGATCTGAGAGCGTTCCAGAACTTCCTCGACAACCAGCTGCCTGAGAGCGTGTTCCGCGCCAAGGGAATTCTTTGGTTCAAGGAGAGTGAGCGCCGTCATGTGTTCCATTTGGCCGGAAAACGCTTCTCCATCGACGACAGCGACTGGACTGGTGAACGCAAGAACCAACTCGTGCTGATCGGCCGTGACCTGGAGCACGACATCCTGAGACAACAGCTTCAAGCCTGTGTCTGCGACATTCCTGAATGAGTCGTGATTGATTCACCCACGGGCGGAAATCACGATTAAGCTGCTCCTCAAAGCGGAGGGAGCATGGTTGAAGTTCTCGCAGCAGGCGGCCTCATAACCGCCCTGGCACTCGCGTTTTGGTTGCTGCTCGATTCCGATGATGACAATGGCGGCGGCGGTCTGATGGAGCCGACGCTCGTTCCTATCCCCGTCCGCAGCTCACGTCGCTGATCCTCAACGTTCCCTCACCCTTTCCCTGCTTTCTCCACTGTTAGGACCACCCACCGCAATCGCGGCGGGTGGTTTTTTATTGAAGTCAGCGAGCTATTGAAATTGAATATAATTCTCAATTCATTGGCTTGTCCTTGATTCGACTGTGAGCAGCGATCCCTTCGCGATGCCAGGCATCTTCTGCAAGGCCACCCGCCCCCAGTCGTTCAACTTGCTGTCGGGTCGGTTTCTGTTGGTCACAGGAGCCCTGTTGATTGCACTCTTGGCGCTTCTCCCCATTGCCGGACTGCTAAGGGAGGGCCTATTCGGACTGACCCATGGCAATGCCAGCCTCGGCTCTGATGGACTGGCACAGGTTCGCGGCACGTTGACACTGCTGCTCGGCACCGCAGGACTGGGGGGCTTGGTGGGCACAGCCAATGGCTGGCTTTTAGCCAACTGCCGGTTCCCCGGCCGCCGCGGATTGCGGATCGCTCAGCTGCTTCCTCTAGCAACACCCTCTTATCTGTTGGCGGGAACGTTGGTGGATCTGGGCAGTGTTCATGGCATCCGCATCCATGGACTGGGATGGGGAATCGCCGTCATGGCTTTGACGACCTATCCCTACGTGTTCCTCCTCAGCACGGAGAGCTTCAGCATTAGCGGGCGTCGTCAGCTCGAAGCCTGCCGATCATTGGGGGTCGGCCCCTGGAGCAGCTTCAGACGGATCGCCCTTCCGATGGCTCTTCCAGCCATTGGTGCAGGCATCGCGCTGATGGGAATGGAAGTAGCCAATGAACTGGGCGCCGTTCAGTTGTTAGGCATTCCCAGTCTGTCAGCGGGCATCTTGCAGGCCTGGCAGATGGATGGTGATGCCACTGGTGCGGTGGGGTTAGCCCTGATCACACTCTGCATTGTGCTGGTGCTTTTGGTGGGAGAACGCTGGCTGCGTCGCCGCAGCCGCCGCTGGTCGGAAGGCGTGGCGGGTGGAGAATCGCCGGCCTGGACCCTGTATGGGGGACGCGCCTTCGTTGCGCAGGCATTAAGCGTCTTTCCACCCCTGATCAGTCTTGGCGTTCCACTCACCTGGGCAGGAATCAATGCAGACCAACTCGCCAATGGTCTTGAACCCGAGCTCATCTTGCTGACGCTTCGGAGCCTCGCACTCGCCCTGGCCGCCACCCTGCTAGCGGGTTGCGCCGCATTGTTGCTCTCAATCGCAAAACGCTGGAGTCGATCGCACTGGCTCAGAACTGTCACATTCCTGGCGGGGATGGGGTACGCCATCCCTGGAGCCGTGCTGGCGCTATCCCTGTTGCTGCTAGGCGGTCCTTGGCAGCTCTCACCGATCCTTCTGCTGCTCTGGGGCTACAGCGATCGATTCCTCGCCGTCAACAAAGGAGGCATTGATGCCGCTCTTGAACGCCTCTCGCCAAGCCTCGATGAAGCCGCAACAGGACTCGGCCTCCGCTGGCCAGGCGTTCTGAAACGGGTTCATTTCCCGCTTCTGCGTGGCCCCATCGTGGTGGGGGGCTTGCTGGTGTTTGTGGACACCGTGAAAGAGCTTCCGCTCACCTTTGCTCTGCGCCCCTTTGATTTCGACACCCTGGCGGTGCGGGTCTATCAGTACGCCGGCGATGAGCGTCTTGCAGCAGCTCTCTGGCCTGCGCTGATGATCCTGGCTCTGGGTCTACTGGCGGCCTCAGCCCTCATACCGCGACTCGACCGTGATGCTCAGGCAAGTCCCTCATGATTCAAGGGGCAACGGAAGGCGATCCAGAACTCGATCGCTTGCTGATCGACTCAGCAAGCAGACGATCGGCCCGTGCTCCTACGGCAGCAAGTACATCGGCCAGCGTGACCACCAAGCGATAACTCAAAGCAACGGCCAACAATCCTGCTTCCGGCACGGATGCACCCAGACGCAGCAACAAGACGGCCTCAAACACACCCAGACCTCCAGGAGCGGCGGGAACAACGAGCCCCGCGGCCCAAGCCAAGGAAAAGGCCGCCATCCAGCGTCCAGCGGGCAACACAGTTCCCAGATCAAACACCTGGATGCAACACCAAAATCCCGAGAAGCGTGAAGCGATGAACAGCAACTCAGCCCCGAGTGGAGCCCAGGGGTAGCCACGACGACCACTGCCAAGTTGCTCTGGGAGTGGCAAAGCCTCGAGAGCGGGTTCAGCCTGATTCAGCTGCTTGAGTCGACTGCGCTCGAGGCGACACAGCAGAGGCTCTCTCCAGCGAGGAAGCAACAGAAGCGCAGGCAGCGGGGCCAACAGAACCAAACCGTTCTGCCATCCGCCCAACGGTATCCACAGCACCGCAGCCACAGCCATCAGCATCGGCTCCAACAGCACAGAAACGAGAGCAGGGCCTGTGCCGATGGAGGGCCCGAGAGCCCGGACACGCCGCAGGAAATGCCAGACCCCGCCCGGCAGGTATTTCAACAAGTTGCTGCTGAGATACAAAGGCACCAATGGCACCGGGCCGGAGCCATGGCCTAGCCATGCCACAAGAACTTTCCAGGCAAGGGCGTTGACCACCAGGCTCAGCCAGCTCAGCCCCAGTCCCGTCACCAACCACCACCAACCACGGGTTGAAATCGACAGCTCACTCAGACCCTTGGCATGGCCTGCCAGGGCCCATCCCACAAAACCAAGGGTGAGGAAAGTGACCCAGAGTTTCAAGCCGCCGGGGAGGAACGAGGACAAGCGAGCTTGGAGTCGCTTCAACATGTCCAGTCCTCCTCTGGCCGAAACGGCAGGGTCGACGAGCGCAGCGTTTGGCGGAGTGATTCCGGCGAAAGGCCTTCCCGATCAGCCAGGGATTGAAGCGCATCCTGCTCTGCTTTGACCACCAGGCTTCCATCCGGCTTCATGGCCTGTTTGGCGGCGAGAGCACCCCAGGGCGTGTCCAGGGATCCACACCGACGGGGCAGCACCCAGCGGCCCTGAAACCGTTCACGCACACCAAGCGTGGGGCTTGCCGTCCACCAGATCTGACGCAGGCGCTCAGCAGACTCGGGAAACACCAGGGCCATGACCGAGGTGCCTGGTCGACCTTTCTTCATCTGAAGAGGCGCAGAGGCCACATCCACAGCACCTGCATCCCGCAGTTGCTCACACAACCAGGCAATCGCTTCAGCGGATGCATCATCGATCCATGCTTCTTGAACCATCAACTCCTGCCAGTGCGGCTGGTTGAGGGCCACCGACGAACGGGGGCGCATCCGAATCAGTCGAAGCAGATTGGGACGGTCCAGCTGGCGATGTCCAAGACCGATCCCGATGGACTCGGGTTCCAGCAGAGACGGCCAGCCGAATCGATCGGCCAGCACCGTCATCAAGGCCAACCCTGTCGGAGTTGTCAGCTCGGTTTCCGGCCAGTCATCCCCGCTGCGCAGCGTCACACCATGGCGTTGAGCCAGCTCCAGCACCGCCGGTGCCGGCACCGGCAACACGCCATGGGCCGTGGACACCGTGCCGCGGCCGGACGGCGGTGGCAGACAGCAAAGGGAACGAGGCTGCAGAACATCGAAGGCGGCGCAGACGCCCACCACATCCACCAGGCTGTCAATGGCACCCACTTCGTGGAAATGCACCTGTTCAGGAGCCTCACCGTGAACGGCTGCTTCGGCTTCCGCCAAGTTGGAGAACACAGCAAGCACCATGTCCCGGAGAGAAGGCTTCAGCTCAGCCGCCAGGATTTGCCGGCGCAGATCACCCCAATGGCGATGCGCTGGATCGGGCTCCAGTGCATCCACCTTGAGCCGCAGGCCTCGCAAGCCACCACTTTGGGCCTCAGACACACGCAGCGCGTAGGCCGTATCAAGACCAAGCTGCTGGAGTGGCGCTTGAATCACCGAAGTCGGAACACCAAGATCCAGGCAGGCCGCCAGGAGCATGTCTCCGGCAAGCCCGGTCGGACAATCCACAAAAAAATCGGCTGAAACCGGCGTGGTCATGCCGACTCCGGCTCCAGGCCCTCCAGCAGCCGTTCCGCTACACCATCCAGCTCATCCAATCGCTTCTTCAGCAACTGCTCCACCTCACGGCGGGCACGGCGTTGCTCACGCTGAGCTGTTGCTACATCTTGTCCCGACAAGCCCCAGATCCGACCTAACAAGGCGCGATCATCAGCACCACCACGAGCTTCTCCCTCCAGCAGGGCCTCGGCCACCATTCCCGCTTGCAGGACGCGGCTCCAGCGACGTAAATCCTCGAGAGGCAATCTCACTTGCTCCGGCAGATCGAATTCCGTCGCCCCATTGCAACGCAAACCAGCCTTCAGACAGGCGCGTGTTCCTACGAGGACCCGTCGAACCGCCAGCTCCTCCTGCTGAGCCACCAACCAGTGGCCCGCTTCATGGCGTGCGACCCGACGAAGGCGGGACCGACCACCAGGCAGGGCTTCCGCCAGAAGATGGCCGCCCATGCCTTCCAGCTGAGACGCATCAACGGTGAGACCCAGGAGTCCACCGCCGATGAGCAAGGCAATCCAGGCCGGAGACAGTCCGACGAGAGGGCCGAACACCGCAAGGCCGGTGCAGCCAGCCACTGCAAAACCAGCAGTGGTTGCAGACACCGGTGAAGCGTTCATCCGTTACGAGCAGGCCTGTTACGAGCGCCGGCCCCGGCACCACCTCGGCGGGAGGCCCCACCACGTCCCTTTCCGCCTCGGGTTGGCATGGGGGCGATCACCTCAACCGACTCCACCTGCAGCGCCTGACCCTGGCGACGCACATCCAAACTTACGAAGTGACGCAGATGTGCCAACTCCACGTCACCACTCAGCTGAAGCTTGAAGGGCAGGGGCTTGAATCCATCGGCGCGCGGCAACTGGCGCACCTTGATCACCAGCTCAGAGGATTCAGGCTTGGTGTAAATCAGCTCACCCCGAATCGAGAAGTAGTCGTCTCCTTCGGGGAGCTGATCCACGGAGGGGTCGAGGGCTTCGACGTCATCTTGGGTTGCCGCCAGCGTGCTCGGCTCCCAAATTCCTGCAATCTGGAGATGCAATTGACCGGCTTCCCGACAACGGGGATAGACGACCCAGAGGTGCGGCTGGCTCATCTCGAGATGACGACGCATGAGCGTGAGCATCCTCCCAAGCACGACAGCTTCGATCTCCTGGCCGTCGGCATCAACAAGATGCCCGCGCGTGGGCTGGTCCTCGGATTCCGTTCTAAAGATTCCTCGCACGACACCGATGGCCCGGTACTGCAGCGGCTCGGTCACCGCGGGAATGGGATGGTCGCGCATCAGTTTCAAGGGCATCCACTAGCCCGCAGCAACTGTAACCAGCATTGGGATGTTGTCTTCAGCCAATCAATCTGCACCGGCATCAGGGCTGGTTGAACTCCTGCAGCGCGGCGTCGATGGCATCCACTGGGTCCGTGGCGTCATTCATCGACGTGGCCTCGCGCAGACGCTGCATCAGTTCCATGGGGTTGGTGGCATCCAGCACCGATCCCTGCCGTTTCGCATCAGGGAGATTATTGAAAATGTCGCGATCCTCGTTGGTTTCGAAAGGGCTCTGACCCCCAAACGATGACTGAGCGATGGCTGCAGGGGTCAGCCAGATAGATGTTGCGCTGACAGCCATCACAACAGCTGCGGACACGCGTTGAAAAGGCATGGTGACGAGTCAGCGGGCCGGCCAGATGCTAAGGGTCACACGTCTTGCTCGAAAGGATCTGTGCGGATCGCCAGCTGGAATGTCAATTCGGTGCGGACTCGGCTGGACCATGTGCTGGCTTGGCTGGACCGGAGTGATGTGGACCTGCTGGCCCTTCAAGAGACCAAGGTCGACAACCCTCTATTCCCTCTCGAGCCGTTCCAGTCGAGGGGTTACGAGGTGAGCATCGACGGCCAGAAGTCATACAACGGCGTTGCTTTGATCAGCCGCCATCCCTTGGAGGACGTGCGAGTGGGCTTCAGCGGAGAGTTGCAGAACGATGACGTCGCCGCCGACCTGAGCGAACAGAAGCGGGTGATCAGTGCTCTGGTGGATGGAATCCGAGTGGTCGATCTCTACGTCCCCAATGGTTCAAGCCTCACTTCAGAGAAATACAGCTACAAGCTGGCGTGGCTGGGCTGCCTTGAGCGCTACCTGCGTCAGTTGGAGTCGCGGGACGAACCCCTTTGTGTTGTTGGTGATTTCAATATTGGCCCGGAAGACAGAGATCTACACGACCCCGACCGTCTCACCGGCGGGATCATGGCCACCGAAGCCGAACGCCTCGCCCTGACGCAGGCCCTGGGAGCAGACCTCAAGGATGCTTTCCGCCTGTTCGAATCCAGCAGCGGTCACTGGAGTTGGTGGGACTACCGCAGTGGGGCCTGGAACCGTGATGCCGGCTGGCGCATCGATCACATCTATCTCAGCAGTGACCTGCAGGAGCTAGCGCGCAGCTGCAGCATCGATAAACAGGAACGCGGTCTGGAGCAGCCCAGTGACCACGCGCCCGTCGTGGTTGATCTTGCCTGGGAAGACGACGAAGAAGCCGACGAAGACACCTTCAACGTTTAGTAGACCACTGCTTCATCAGGAAGCGGTGCGGCCTGGTTTTTCAATTCCACGTAACGCCGCTGGGATTCACCACAGGTGCGGGGTGTCGGGAAGATCTTTCCAGGATTGGCGCGCCCTTCAGGGTCGAAGGCTGAGCGCAGTAAACGCATGGTGGCCAGATCATCTGTGGAGAACATCCGATCCAGGAAACAACGCTTATCGCTGCCAACCCCGTGCTCCCCAGAGATGCTGCCGCCCGCATCCAGACACAACTCCATGATGGCGGCCCCGAGTGCTTTGACCCGCTCATTCACCCCAGGTTCTGAGGCGCGGTAGAGGATCAACGGGTGAAGGTTGCCGTCGCCGGCGTGAAACACATTGGCGACGACCAGCCCGCGCTCTTCACTAAGCCTGTCGATCGCGGCGAGCACCGAGGGAAGCGCAGTCCTGGGCACTACACCATCCTGGAGGTAGTAACTCGGGCATTGGCGGCCGAGGGCCGAGATGGCACTTTTACGACCTTTCCAGAGGCGGGCGCGCTCGGCTTCGTCCCAGGCCTCTCGCAAACAACCCGCGCCGGCCTCACGGCACAGGGCACTGGTGAGGGCAACGGCTTCCTTCACTTCCTGGGTCTGACCATCAAGTTCGATCAGCAACACGGCCCCGGCATCCGCTGGATATTCCTCCCGCTCGAACGCCGCATTCACAGCTGCAATGCAGGTGTGATCCATGATCTCCAGACCAGCGGGCAACACCCCTGCCTGGGTGATCCTGCGCACGGCATCGCCCGCCGCCGCCATCGAAGGAAAGTCGGCGAGCAGCACCGCCACAGTTTGGGGAGCGCGCAAGAGCCGCAACGTGATCGCCGTGGCGATGCCCAACGTGCCTTCGCTACCGATGAAAGAGCCGCGCAGATCAAGGGCGGCGCTGTCGGAGAGATCGCTCCCTAAGCGCGTCACCTCGCCATCGGGGAGAACCACCTGCATCGAGAGGACGTGGTTGCTGGTGACGCCGTATTTGAGGCAGTGCACGCCGCCGGAGTTCTCCGCCACGTTTCCGCCGATGCTGCAAATCACCTGGCTGGATGGGTCAGGGGCGTAATAAAAGCCATCCCCCGCAACGGCACGCGACACCCAGCTGTTGATCACACCGGGCTCCACCGTGATCGTCTGATTGGGCAGATCCACGGAGAGGATCCGGCGCATGCGACTGGTGATCACCAGCAGCGCCTCCTGTTCCACCAGTGCCCCTCCCGACAGCCCGGTTCCACTGCCACGGGCCACGAAGGGGATGCCGCGGGCATGACAGGCCTTGAGCACCGCTGCCACTTGTTCGGTGCTTTTCGGCAGCACTGCGAGCGGCGGGCTATGCCGATCCATGGTGAGACCGTCACAGTCGTACACAAGCAACTCCTCACGTCGACAAACGATGTCGCGCGGGGCCAGAAACCGTCTCAGGTCCTGCTCAAGAGCTGCCCAGTCGTGGACCAAAACCGGTCTGAATCACTGGACCAACCATGCCATTGAAAGACTCGGAAACGCGTCTTCGTACACAGATCAGCCGATTTGGGTCGTTCTTGGGTCAGGATGTTGCACGGTTTGCATCGGCCCTTTGGCTTCCGCCCCCGTGACAGCACCAAGCTTGAACACCACTCGCTCCCAGGAGCTCTTCCATGCAGCCCAGGCTTTGATGCCCGGCGGCGTGAGCTCTCCCGTGCGCGCGTTCAAGTCCGTGGGAGGCCAGCCGATTGTCTTCGACCGCGTCAAAGGACCCTATGCCTGGGACGTGGACGACAACAAATACATCGACTACATCGGTAGTTGGGGCCCCGCCATCTGCGGTCACGCGCACCCTGAAGTCATCGGCGCGCTGCAAGAAACCATTGAGAAGGGCACCAGTTTCGGAGCCCCATGTTCATTGGAGAACACCCTGGCAGAAATGGTGATCGACGCGGTCCCCAGTGTCGAGATGGTTCGCTTCGTGAACAGCGGCACAGAAGCCTGCATGGCTGTTCTGCGATTGATGCGCGCGTATACAGGTCGCGACAAAGTGATCAAGTTCGAAGGCTGCTATCACGGCCATGCGGACATGTTCCTGGTGAAGGCGGGCTCCGGTGTCGCCACGCTCGGACTTCCCGACTCTCCAGGTGTGCCCCGCAGCACCACCGCCAACACTCTCACCGCTCCTTACAACGATCTTGAGGCGGTCAAGCAACTTTTCGCCGAGAACCCCGAGGCCATCGCCGGAGTGATTCTCGAGCCGATCGTCGGCAACGCCGGTTTCATTCAGCCCGAACCAGGATTCCTTGAAGGCCTGCGTGAGCTCACCAAGGAACATGGCGCCCTGCTGGTGTTCGACGAAGTGATGACGGGCTTCCGCATCAGCTATGGCGGCGCCCAGGCCCATTTCGGCGTGACCCCAGACCTCACCACCATGGGCAAAGTGATCGGTGGCGGTCTTCCTGTTGGCGCTTACGGCGGCCGTCGAGAGATCATGGAGATGGTGGCCCCTGCAGGCCCGATGTATCAGGCCGGCACCCTCAGTGGAAACCCTCTGGCCATGACGGCCGGGATTAAAACCCTTGAGCTACTAAAACAACCCGGTAGCTACGAGAAGCTGACGGCCACCACCGAGAAGTTGGTGGCTGGAATCAAAGAGGCCGCCACCGCCGCCGGTCTGCCGATCTCCGCCGGCAGTGTGAGCGCCATGTTCGGTTTCTTCCTTTGCGAAGGTCCTGTGCGGAACTTCGAAGAAGCCAAAGCCACTGACGCCGCACGTTTTGGCAAGTTGCATCGTGCCATGCTCGAGCGAGGTGTCTACCTCGCACCATCCGCGTTCGAAGCAGGCTTCACCTCCCTGGCCCACTCGGATACAGACATCGAGAGCACAATCCAGGCCTTCCGCGAAAGCTTCGCTGCTGTCGCCTGAGATTTTGAGCCCTCCTGATGCGTTCCCATGCCTCCACATCAACCAGGATGGATGGGAACGTTTCTAAAGCTCACCTCATCAGCCCTCGCACTGACCTGCAGTGCAGTCTTTGCCCCATCGGCTCGAACAAGTCCCCTCGAATCCTTATTAGGGCTGCCCGAATGGGCTGACCTCAGCGTCACGGTCACCGCCCAGCCCATGGTGGGTGTCGTCGGGGGTGATCGACCTGGTGCCAGCAGTTGGTTCCAATCCATCAACCTCGGGTTGTCCCTCAGTAGCGGATTCGAAAAAGACCAAGACAGCTGGAGTGAGCTCGATCACTGGCAGCTGAACGTGGAGCTCTCCAGCAACGCCGGCAACCCCAATCTGAACACCGATCTGGGATCCGCCTTCACCCTCCAGACTCTGGTGAACCCCGTTGGCACCTGGCTCACCGAGGCCAGCGTTGTTAGAAACCGCGGCCGTGGATGGTGGGAAGCGCAACTCGGTCTGATGTCGCTGGCACCCGACATGGCTGGTGAGCCTGGCTTTGTGTCCTCACCAGTGATGAATAACTACTTCAGTTCGGTGTTCAACAACACCATGAATTTGCTGGTGATCGGCATGCCAATCAATCCTTTTGTGGCACCCGGTCTCAAGGTGAAGGCGCATTCCGAGACGCTCGGAAGTCTGGGCTACGGGTACTTCTATCTCGATCCACAGACGACCATTGCTTCAAGCCTGGGGGTCAATCCGGGCATCCCCGAGGTGCAGGGAGGTATGCAAGCTCTTCAATGGACCCGAAATCCGCTTCCATCGCGAACCGATCTATCGAAACCCATCCCTCGTCCTGACACCCAGGCGAACGTGATCCGGCAATTGCCCATGCCCGAGCTTCAATTGGGCGGCTATCTGACATCCACGCGTCTCTTGAGCGATGACGCAGATGAGCTGGGTGAGGGACTGAACCGTGGCATTTACGGATCCATCACCTGGCCACTGGACCTACCCGTCGGCCTCGACAGTCGCCTCTGGGTCGCAGGCACTGTCAGCCTTGACCCTGAGAACAACCCTTATCCGACCTTCGTTGGCGGCGGCTGGCTGACGCAGGGTGTTGTTCCGAGCCGCCCACTCGACGTGCTTGCCCTCGGTCTCGAACGCACGAGTTTCAGCTCAACACTTTTATCCGGCAAGAGCTACGAAGCCACGATTGAACTCAATTATTCGATCTACGTTTCCGAAATGCTGCAAATCCAGCCAGTCATGCAATGGATCATCAACCCGGGCGGTGCAGGCGAAACACCAGGGATCTGGGCCGGAGGCGTTCAACTCAACCTGAACCTTTGATCGTTAGCAGAACAGCTAATACTCGATTGCTTATTCCACGCGCCACAAATGTGTCAATGCCTGCAAGCCTCTTTCTCCAGGCAAGCAACAGAATAAACAAAAATTAGGGCAATAGAGTCATTACTAATTCTCGAATCGATCGAAGCTCTATCGGTAGTTTTCAAACTGAAGGGGAACATCCAGCTCGTCATCCTTTGAGCGCAGCAGCTGAATTACCTGTTGCAAATCATCCTTACTTTTTCCTGTAATTCGCAAACTCTCCCCTTGAATAGCGACTGTTACTTTCTTCATTTCATCACGCACCATCTTGCTCATTTTCTTGGCAAGCTCTTGGCTCAGTCCTTTTTTCAGCTTAACGGTCTGTTGAACACGGTTGCCGCCGACTGTTTCTGCTGGCTGGAAATCAAAGATCTTGAGGGACAAATTTCTTTTGGTTGCTTTCGTCCGAAGGATGTCCTCAACAGCCTGAAGGGTCATATCGCTCGCTGTGTTGATGACCACAGCAGTCTCTTCAAGCTTAATCTCAGTGCCCGAATCCTTGAGGTCATAACGCTGAGAAACATCTCGCCGCACTTGATCAAGGGTGTTGACCAGTTCTTGGCGATCAAAGTCAGACACCACATCAAAAGAGTATGAAGCCATCGAAAACGTCCAGATGTTTGAAGGCTAGCAATCGCCATCCGATCGCTCTCTTGCCATGCAATGCGCTGGACGGAGGCTCAAATGAGCTTTCGCATTCATGAACAGTCGATCTCTATTGTTTGGGGTCTCTTGCGATCGGTCGTGAACATCACGGATTGGCTGACCCAGACCCCTGCTGCTCCCTACGCCTGGTCGCTCGTGCTATCGGGAGCAGCCGTCATCGCGAGCATCATTCCACTGGGTGCTGCCCGCTCCCAGGCTGACTTCACCATGGCCGATATGAAGGCACCAAGGGCCATGTTCGAGCGCCTGCCTGCCTGGGGGCAACGGGCCAGCTGGGCGCATCAAAACAGTTTTGAAGCCTTCACTCTCCATGCACCGGCAGCGTTGCTGGCCTTAATTGCCGTACTTCAGGTGGGGGAACTGCCTGGCTTGGCGGTTCCAGCTGCACTGCTGCAACCCCTGCTGCGCTTCCTCTACCTGCCCGCCTACATCGCCAATCTTCCACCGTTGCGCGGCATGTGCTGGGCCGGAGCATTGCTGTGCACCGGCATCCTCTACAGCGAAGGCCTCAAAGCCCTGCTCGTCGCTTAGGACTTCGACTGCTGGAACTGCTTGAGCGCCGCAATCAGCGAAGCCGGTGATTGGGGATCCACCATCAACACACTGCCAGCGGGGGAATTCGCCATCTGCTGACCCATGGCCATCCAATCCTGAGCCAACATCAGGCGAACAGCTTCTTCGGCTTCAGGACTTTCCGCCAGCGCTTTGGCCATTACCCGAGCTGCCTCTGATTTGGCCTCAGCCAGCACGCTCTGCTGATTGGCTTGAGCCTCGGCCTCCAACATCAGCGCCTCTTTCTGGGCACGCGCATCAAGAACGAGAGCCTCAGCACGCCCGCGAGCCTCATTCAACTGGGCTTCTTTTTCGCCTTCCGATCGAAGAATGGCGGCTCGCTTTTCGCGTTCCGCAGTCATCTGAGCCTCCATCGCCTGCTTCACACCGGGCGATGGATTGATATCGCGCATCTCCACACGGGTCACTTTCACTCCCCAGGGGTCCGTGGCTTCGTCCAGTTCTTTAAGCAGCAGTTCATTCACTTCATTGCGAGTCGTGAACGTCTGATCGAGATCCAGTTTTCCCATCTCCGCACGGATCTGGGTGAGCACCAGATTCACCATCGCGGCCTGCAGATTATCAACGGCGTAATACGCCTGAGAATGCTCCAACAACTGCCAGTAGACGACTGCATCAACTTCGATGGACACATTGTCACGGGTGATGCACAGCTGAGGCGGAATATCGAGCACACGTTCTTTCAGTGATTCATGGCTGACCACTCTCTCCACAACGGGAATCACGATGGAAAGACCAGGCTGCAGCTCACGATCGAATTTGCCGAGACGTTCCACCAGTCTTGATCGCCCCCCACTCGTGACTTTCACACTTCCGCTGCCCAGCAGCGCGATCAAAATCAGGGCCGGCAGACTCAGAAAGGCTTCCATGACGAGAGGGTGTCTGTTGGGAACGTAGCCCCCAAAGTGGAGCAAGCAAACCAACCCGTTATGCCATCCCTGTGGATTCCCCTGATCTGGTTGCTGGTGGCGGGATCCTTATTGGGGATCGAACTGGTGTCCCCCAGTTTTGACGGGTTGATGTTCGCGGCCATCGCGGGGCTGACCGTCTCCGTGCTGACAGCTCTGCTACCCGTGCCGATCTGGCTACAGATCAGCCTGTTTGTGTTGATGACCGTGCTGGGAACACTTTGGCTGACGCGCTGGTCAGCCAAACGCACGCCGCGAACCGGCAGGCGCCAACTTCGGGAGGACACCGCTGAAGTCTTGGATGCCATCGCGCCAGGCGGCGAAGGCCGTGTCCGCTGGCACGGGCAAAGCTGGGCAGCACACTCCTTGGATATCGAAACCCTCTTGAAGCCAGGGGATCAGGTGCTGGTCATGGGGCGGGACGGCACCAGGTTGCAGGTGCTGCCCACACTTCCACCGCTTTGAGACCCCTCCTGGAGGCTCAGTCAAAGAACAACAAACTGACCACCTTGCCCATGTCCTCAGCGTTGCGACAACTGGCCAGCAAAGTCTCGCTGTCGTGAAAGGCAAAACAGATCAGTTGATCGCAACGACTAATGATGTCTTGATTGCAGAGGCTGCTAGCCATGGGCAACGGCAGATCATCGTGCTCAGGCTTTTCGATGAGATGCAAAACCTGTTCCAGTTGATCGCGAATCTCGACAGCCTGACGACTGAGGCTTTGGGGCAACAGCACCGTGAGCTTGGCGGGATCGACGGGAAGAACACCGCGAATGACAGCAGCGTTAACACCTTGCGCCCCCGAGGTGACCAAGGAATGCCCCTCCTGAGCCAGGGAGCGGGCAATCAGTTCGATCAAATGAATCGCAACCACCGGAACGTGCCGGCTTCCGAGAATGGCGATTCGCCGCTTGCCCTTGTCCTGCAGAAGGGCCAGTTCCTGAGCAAGTGTGTCCACCCTGTCCAGTGCAGGGAGATCAAGTGACTGGCTCAATGACTACCCGCCGTTGTTTCTAAAAACTAGCAGTGATGAACCCAGTCGGAGCCATCAATTTGAGGGAATCGCCAAGGCTTCAAAGCCGACGGCCTCGAACAGATCATTCAAGCGGCAGTGTTCTTCAACGAGGCGGAAGGCGTAGGTCGCCTTCACCGCCTCATGCAGGCGCACATGACCGAACGCCTGCTCAATCACTTCAACGGTCCCCAGGGTGTCCTGTTCAACCTTGAGTAGAGGCACCTCCAGTTCGTCGGCACGACTGATGAGCTGGGGAAGCGGATCACCCGCACCGGTCAGGATCAGACATTGCGTTGAAGCTTCCAGAGCCGCCAGCTGGATGTCGGTGCGATCCGCACCGGTAACCACCGCCATGTTTCGGCGACGCCGGAAGAATTCCATAGCGGAATTCACATTCATCGCACCGATGCTCAGGGTCTCGACCAGAAGATCGAGCTTTTCCCGACAGCACAAAACTCGGGCATCCAGACGTCGCACGAGCTCACCAACCGTGACGCTGCGCAGCAGAGGGGACCGTGGCATCACACCAAACACCTCGATACCAAGCGCTTGCAATGCCGGAACCACGTCGCGTTCGAGGGTCTCGACGTCCTCCGGCGTCACCGCATTCAGCACGACACCGCGCAGACGCTCGCCGAGCTGCTGCTGTGCAGCCAGCAAGGCATCCACACTGCGACTGTCCTCCCACAAATGCACAAGAACCACAGGAGCATCCAGGTCTCTGGCCAGCTGCACAAGGCTGAGGCCATACAGCAGTCCCTCATGCAGGCTGCCCGCCGCTTCGAGCAGTGTGATGCCGCTGTCTGGCTGCTGCAGGCTGGAACGCAGATGATCGAGGCCGTCACCTGCCGTAAGCACCCCATCGGCAAGCCGTTGCTTGCCTGAATGGGCCGAGAGCAGATGCAAAGAGGGCAGCAAATCCTGCTCCGCCAACCCGAGGATCTCTCCGACGAAACGCACGTCGTCATCAATCAGAGGCGATGGAGGCGTTCCCTCCCCAGGCTCCCAGTCAAGGCTCGTGGCCAGTGGTTTGCCAAACAGAACCCTTGCACCAGCTGAACGAAGATGCCGCGCGATCCCCAGTACAAGCGCGGATTTTCCGCTGAAGGGTTCACAGGATCCGATCAGCAGGGTTGAGCCCATCCGGGAGTACTGATGTCAATCGCCACAATTTAAAGGGGTCCCTCGTCAGGAATCCGCTCCAGCAATAACCATCGCCAGAATGCATCCGGCAGATCCATGGGCTCCGCAGCTTCCACATCCATCAGCCACTGCACCAACTGATGGGCAGGACATGCAAAGCGGTAAGGCTGTTGCTGCACATCCAAAAGGACCAGCTGGCAACGGCTGATCTCCAGAGGGGATCGCGTGGGAGACCAATCCATGCGGAAGCGGTGAGACCCAGCATTGCTGAGTTGGCGCTCACCCTGGAACTGCCCGATCGCAAGCCACTCGAGCGCTCGCCGCAGCTCCTCTTCCCGACGGCGACCACCGCAGTAAGGCGCAAACAGTGCGAGTTGGGCTTCTCCAGACGGGCTGGACAACGTCATACCGTCGAGCTGTTTCAAGCATGCCCAAGCTCGCTGCGATGGCCCAGTCCTCGTCCAGATCCACAAGCCCCCGATCCGGTTCCGCGGCCGATGTCTGGAACGGGCGCCGCGTAGGGATCACAGGAGCTGGGGGCGAACTGGGCCGTGCCTTGACCCGTTGTTTGAGGGAGCGAGGAGCTCATGTCATCGCCCTGAGTCATCGATCAGAACCCTCGGAACGCGATTTGAATGCAGGCCCCAATGACTGGGTGCGCTGGAGCTGCGGTCGGGAAGACGCGCTGGATTCGACCCTGCAGGATCTCGACCTGCTGGTGCTGAACCATGGCATCAATCCCGGTGGGGACCAATGCCCCGAGAGCCTGAGCCTGGCGATCGAGGTGAACGCCATGAGCCACTGGCGGCTGCTGCAACGTTTTGAGCGATTGCACAGCACCGAAGCAACAGGATCGAAGCCTGCGGAGGTTTGGGTGAACACCTCAGAAGCAGAGATTCAGCCGGCGCTGAGTCCCGCCTATGAGCTCAGCAAGCGTTTGATCGGCCAGCTGGTGAGTTTGCGTTGGAGTGCTCCTGCAAGAGAACGCGCCGGCCTTCCAAAATTGCGCAAATTGGTTTTAGGTCCGTTTCGTTCCAAACTGAACCCCATTGGCGTGATGTCGGCTGATTTCGTGGCCAAACAAATTGTTTGGCAAGCGGAGTTTGGACTGCCGCTCATCATCATCACTCCCAATCCGATCACCTGGGTGGTGATGCCCTTAACGGAATTCGGACGGCTGCTCTATTACCGGATCTTCAGAGTCAGTCACCCCGATCCGTAAGGATCTCGCAACCATCGGATGTCACAACAATGGTGTGTTCCCATTGCGCAGAGAGGCCTCCATCGCGGGTGACAACCGTCCAGCGATCCTTGAGGGTGCGGCAAGCCTTGCTACCGGCATTCAGAATGGGTTCAACCGCCAGGGTCATCCCAGGCCGCAAGGTCACATTCGGAAGAGCATCGGTTCGGAAATTGAACACCGAGGGTTCCTCATGGAGATTACGGCCGACTCCATGACCGGTGTAATCCTCAACAACACTGAAGCCACCTTCCAGCACCCGGTCTTCCACGGCACCGGCGATGTCAAGCAAGGTGTTGCCAGGTCGGATCTGAGCCAAGCCTGCCATCAATGATTCCTGGGCAACACGGCTGAGAACTGCCGCCTCTTCTTTCACCTCACCAACGCAGATGGTGACACAGCTGTCGCCGTGGTAGCCGTCGTAGAAGGCACCCGTATCGACCTTGAGCAGATCACCGGCACGGATCACCCGTTTGTTGCTGGGGATGCCGTGGACCACCTCGTCGTTGATGCTGGCGCAAATGCTGGCGGGGAATCCGTGGTAACCCTTGAAGCTTGGTGTGGCTCCCATTTCACGAATGCGTCGCTCGGCATAGGCATCCAGATCACCTGTGGTTTGGCCCGGTTCGACCATGGCGATGGTCTCCTTCAGAACCGTGGCCACAATGCGACTGGCCTTGGCCATGATTTTCAATTCACGCGCTGACTTGATCTCCACGCCCCGACGCTGCTGAATGCGAGGACCGGTAGCGGTCACGCCGCCATTCTTTGTTGAGGCAAGCAGATCAGCAAACAAGTTCATCGGTGATGTCTTCGGGTAGTCCCGACGTCCTGCTGTCACGCTATCAATCGTGACGGGCAGATGACAGTGGCGCGTTTAATCGCACAATTGCGACGCTTGCATCGATGGGTGGCTCCTTTTGTGGTGCTGCCGTTGCTGACCAGTGTGATCACCGGAACCGCTTACCGCGTGCTTCGCGACTGGTTCGGCTTTAGTCGCGACGATGCGCATTGGTTAATGAGTCTCCACGAAGGGGAATGGCTGGGACCGCAATTGGAGCCTGTCGTCGTGATTCTCAATGGCGTTGGCGTTCTCTGGTTGATCGTCACCGGCGGAAGCATGGTGTTGCAGTCCTGGCGAACAAGTTGGAAACAGCGTTCAGAGAAGGGTGAGCCGGCAGGGTAAAGTGATTGTTTGGCGTGATTACCCGGAGCTGGGATGGCAGCGGACCCGAAAGAAACATCTGCGCAGGACACTGCTGATGCAGTAGCCACTGACAGCGAGACCCCCAAGGCCGCTGCCACCACCGCCAAGGCTGAGCGCTTGAGTCCTGCTGATCTCATCAAAGAGTTTGAGCACGCTCAACTCAAGAGTGACCTTCCCGACATCTATGTCGGGGACACTGTGCGCGTCGGCGTTCGCATCAGCGAGGGCAACAAAGAGCGGGTTCAGCCCTATGAGGGCGTCGTCATCGCTAAGCGCCATGGAGGGATGAACCAAACCATCACCGTCCGTCGAATTTTCCAGGGCATCGGTGTGGAAAGAGTGTTTATGCTTCACAGCCCTCAAGTGGCCTCCATCAAGGTGGAGCGCCGCGGTAAGGTACGGAGGGCGAAGCTTTTCTATCTGCGGGAACGGGTGGGCAAGGCCACCCGCGTGAAGCAGCGCTTCGATCGCTGAGGCTCCGGCCTCGTTCAATCCAATGCCATCGCTTCGGTGGTGGTCGAGGGGTTCATCGCCTTGCGCCGTTAGTTCAGTTGGTAGAACGCAGGTCTCCAAAACCTGATGTCGGGGGTTCGAGTCCTCCACGGCGCGTCCGATGGCCCCTTCTGCAGTTTCCTGATTTCGAGCATGGAGTTGGATCTTCAACCTGGTGATGTGGTCAAGGTCCTCGAATCCGCCGCCCTCGGCTGGGTTCGTGCCCGTGTGATCCGTGTCAAATCCGGCGGACGTGTGGTCGTTCAAAGCGACCAAGGCCGCGAATTCACTGCCCGTGGCAATCAGGTGCGCTTGATTGAACCAGCAGGTTTCAGGCCCTAACGACAATCGCTGTCGTCGAATTGGTCCGCTGAACCCGGCAGGAACACTGCCGGGTTCTTTTTATGAAAGGAACTGTCACTCTGAGTCGACTGCCATCTTGTCGGCCCGACGCGATCGCAGCGCAGACAGCAACGCTGGAATCGTCGGCTGCTTCTTCAAACCACGACCAATCAACAGACCTTCACCACTGGACAAACCCTGATCAACATTCAGCAGCACAAGCTTTGGCATCACTTGGATTCAAGAGCCAAACACTGGCACTAGCCAAGGTGTCTTGGTTTGGTGGCGGCTTCACTGGAACGCAGTCACTGGGGCTGGTCGGGCATTGCCAGATGGTCGTCCTTCTTATTTCTGAGATCCTCGCCACCGCTCCTGCAATTTTGAAACTGACAACCTTGTGAAGACAAGTGATCTCAGGCTTTGACCTGAGAGCTCCAAACCCGTTCACACGCCCTGATGTTGACGAAGGGCAGGGCTGAGGTCGATACTTCACTCGTCGCGATCGCGACACAGGTCCGCTCCCAACCGAGCCGTTGGCGACGCAGCACCTGGGACCGTAGTTCAATTGGTTAGAGCACCGCCCTGTCACGGCGGAAGTTGCGGGTTCGAGCCCCGTCGGTCCCGTTTTCAATTCATCCGACACCGCATGGTTCGCGTTCGTCTGGCACCCAGCCCAACGGGAACTTTGCACATCGGCACGGCTCGAACAGCTGTGTTCAATTGGCTCTACGCCAGGAAAGAGGGCGGATCGTTCCTGCTGCGCATTGAAGACACCGACAAGGAGCGATCCAAACCTGAATTCACCCGCAACATCCTTGAGGGTCTCCAGTGGCTCGGGATCGACTGGGATGAAGATCCCGTGATTCAGAGCGAGCGGGTGAATCAGCACCAAGCAGCGATTCAAACCTTGCTCGACAAAGGCCTCGCCTATCGCTGTTACGCCAGCGAAGAGGAGCTGGAGCGGATGCGGGAGACCCAGAAAGCCTCCAATCAGGCGCCGCGATACGACAATCGCCATCGCGAACTCACACCGCAACAAGAGGCCGCGTTTCAGGCTGAAGGGCGAGAGGCCGTGATCCGCTTCAAGATCGATGACAACGCTGAGATTCTGTGGAAGGACTTGGTTCGCGGACCAATGCGTTGGCGCGGCGCCGACCTCGGGGGCGACATGGTGGTCGCCCGACGGGCACCTGCTGATCAGATCGGTGATCCGCTCTACAACCTGGTGGTGGTGGTTGATGACGCAGCCATGGCCATCACCCACGTCATCCGCGGAGAAGATCACATTGCCAACACCGCCAAGCAACTGCTGCTGTATCAAGCCCTTGGTCTGGCCCAGCCGACGTTCGCTCACGCACCGCTGATTCTTAACGCCGAGGGCCGCAAGCTCTCGAAGCGCGATGGGGTGACCTCCATCAATGACTTCCGCAGCATGGGCTACACAGCAGAAGCCATTGCCAACTACATGACCCTGTTGGGCTGGTCCGTACCGGAAGGCATGGAGGAACGCTTCACCCTGCAGCAGGCAGCGGAGGTGTTCAGCTTCGATCGTGTGAACAAAGCGGGGGCCCGTTTCGACTGGGACAAGCTCAACTGGCTCAATGGGCAGGTGCTGCACGCTCTGCCGCCAGAGCAATTGCTCCAGGACGTGACGCCGCTGTGGACGTCAGAGGGCTGGTCGCTTCCTGAGGATCAAAGTTGGGCGCTGGCGCTGTGTGAACTGCTGGGTCCATCGCTCACACTGATCAAAGACGGCGTCGAACAGGCATCACCCTTCTTTATCTGCCCAGAACTCGAAGAGGATGGTGTGAAGCAACTTGCTGTGGAGGGGGCCAAAACAGCCATCGCCCATCTGGTGACAACCTTGGAATCCGATCCCTGGGATGGGCTCGACTCCAGCAAAGCCCAAGCGATGCTCAGCGATGCGGCCAAAGCGACGGGCGTCAAGAAGGGCGTACTGATGAAATCCCTGCGCGCCGCGTTGTTGGGCCGTTTGCAAGGACCGGATCTGATCACGACCTGGTCACTGCTGGCCCGAATCGAGCAAGACTTGCCCCGCCTTAGGCGCTGTCTGGACTGAGGGTTCAGGATCCTTCTGAGTCAACCCAAGCGCTCTGGCGAGGGGTTGGGCGCTCAGGCCCTGCAAGCCAACCGTCATCAGAATCGTTAGGAACACCAGACCCTGGAGGCGGCCGGCCCCGAGTACACCCGCCTGTTCCAGCCGAATGGCGAACAGTGATGCAACAGCTGCCGTCACAATCCCCCGCGGAGCCAGCCAGCCCATGAACAGGCGCTGACGCCAGTCGAGCGGCAATCCCATGGTGGACACACCAACGGCAATTGGACGGACCAGCACCATCAGCACAAGCACGCAGCTGACACCGCCCCATCCCAGTGGACTGAGCTCGGCCCAGGACACGTCGGCCGCCAAGAGCGGGAACAGCATGGTGATGGCGAGGCTGGCCAGTTCACGGATCAAGGCATCCAGCTGAGCAGCCTGCGTCGAAGGACGACGACCCACCACCACACCAGCAGCCACGGATGCAGGCAGACCGGATTCGGGCAGAAGCCACTCGCAGATCGAGAACATCAGGAACAGGACGCCCAGCGTGATCTGCAGACGCAGCCCCACCGAATGCTCCGATGGAAGGCGCCGCAACACCTCGGACAGGAGCCAGCCCACCGCCAAACCGATGAGCACCCCACCACCGAGTCTTGAAAGCAAACCCATGGCCAGGCCTCTCCAGCCGTAGAGGTCACCCAACAACTGCTCCAACAGCAACAATGCCAGGACAGCACCAATGGGTTCCAACACCAGACCTTCCGCCTCGAGCACATCGCCCAGGGGCGAAGCCAGTCGGATTTGCTGCACGATTGGAGTCACCACCGTGGGGCCAGTGGACAGCACGATCGCGCTGTAGACCCCCGCGAGGGACCATCCCAGGCCTGCCAACCAATGGGCCGCCAACATGGCAGCCCCAAATGACAACACCAGGCGCGCCAAGGAGATGCGAAGCACAGTGGCTTTGATCGTGTCCCCAGGGAGACGCAGGTTCAGACCACCGTCGAACAACACCAGGCTGACCAGCAGCCCGACGGTTGTTTCCAGCCCAAGGCCGAGGTCCAGAGGTTCAACCAGTCCCAGACCGGAGCGCCCGATCAACAGGCCGGACAGCAGCAGGAGCACCACAGCCTGAAGACCCGACAAGGCAGCAAGCAAACGTGCACAGGCACCGGCGAAGACCGTGATTCCCCAGAGCAGTCCGAGCCTGTCAGGCGTCATCGATCGAGGCGTATTGCGGTTCCACACGCACACCGATCACCGCATCCGGACGGATCACGAGATATTCACCTTCGAAATCACCCAAGGGAACATTCACGAAGGCCTGTGCGCTACCACCGTTGACCAGCCCCTGATACCAATCCTGAAACGTCTCGAGCGTGGGGAAATGAACCACCTCCGTCTGACCTCCAGATAAGTGGAGCGAAATGCGATAGCGACGGGGGGTACGTGTCATCAGCGAACCGTACAGGTCCAGGGTGTGGGTGAGCTTCCACTCGAAAGATAGAGAGGATGACGCGGTTGCCCGCTTCGGGTGGTGCCCATGGCCAGCGGGGCCGTCCCTGCTCGTCGGTGCCTCAGGGACTGTTTCAGCATCTGCACCACTTGCTGATCCCTTTGGTGCAAACCACCGGCGGCACCCCAACCGAGCCAGAGATCCCAACCAGGGTGAGATGCCCAACCTTGGAACCAGCGGATCAAGACCCGGTCGGTGTTCTCGCCGACCGGATCGGCGCAACGTCTTAGGGCCACAGGAGCCGGTGAAATCCGAGCGAACAGATTGAGCACCACAAGCTGATGATGCCCCCAGGCCTGGGCAAATCCCTGCAGCCGCCGAAGGGTTGGGTCGTCACGATCGGCATCAGCGCGGGAAGGATTCAACCCCACAAACAGAAGAACACGCCGACGCTCATCCTGTGCGGGTGTTGAAACGGCACGCTGAAGCTCCCATCGGTACTGGCCGCAGGTGCTGAAGGAGGCTTCAGACCTCCAGCAGACCACGGGCAGCCTCAAGAATCCGACCACTGGCCAGGCCGTCGCCGAATGGATTCACCGCTCGGGCCATCTGGTCATAAGCCTCGGGATCATCGAGCAGAAGCGAGGCTTCACGGGCAATCGACGCACTGTCGGTGCCAATCAAGCGAGCGGTTCCTGCATCCACAGCCTCGGGACGTTCGGTGGTTCTGCGCAGCACCAAAACGGGCTTCCCAAGGGCCGGGGCTTCTTCCTGCAGTCCGCCTGAGTCGGTAAGCAGGAGCGTGCATCCCTTCATGGCCGCCACCAGCCGGTCGTAATCGAGTGGCTCGGTGAGCACGACCCTGGGATGGTCACCGAGAAGAGCCTGCAGGGGCTCACGCACCGTGGGATTGCGGTGAAGCGGCAGCAACAGCACAGTATCCGGATGACTCTCAATCACCTGGCGCATGCCTGCCGCAATGCTTTTCAGACGCTCACCCCAGTTTTCCCGTCGATGCACCGTGGCCAGGATCACCTTCTGATGAGCCCAGTCGATGGGCAGATCATCGAGCGATGGGGCTTGCTTTGCCATCCGCAGCAGAGCGTCGATCACAGTGTTACCCGTGACCATTACCCGACCGACCACAGCAGAGGCCTGAAGGTTGTCGTGGGAGCGCTGTGTTGGGGCGAAATGCAGCTGCGACACCTGTGAAATCAGCCGGCGGTTGGCTTCCTCTGGGAAGGGATCCAGCAGGTTGTCGGTCCGCAGGCCAGCTTCCACATGACCGACCGGGATTTGCTCATAGAAGGCCGCTAGGGCAGCAGCGAAAGCGGTGGTGGTGTCGCCTTGAACGAGCACCAGTCCAGGTGGGAACGCCTGGAAATCGTCGCGGAGCCCCTGCAGGGCAGCACAGGTGACATGTGTCAGTGTCTGACGCGGGGCCATCAGATTGAGATCCTGATCCGGTTTCAGACGGAACAGATCCATCACCTGAGACACCATTTCACGGTGCTGTCCCGTCAGCACCACGCGGGTGTCGAGGGCATCGCAGGCACGGAATTCCTGAATGACAGGGGCCAGTTTGATGGCTTCTGGACGAGTGCCAAGCACGATTGTGACGCGGGGCTTGGCAGCCATAGATAGAAAACTGATGGCGAAATCTTAATCGCGTTTCACCAAGCTCCCACCAAGCCTTCACTCGCCAGGTCAGTGATCTCAGCGAAGCTGAACCCAGCAGCGGAGCCGGCGTGAGTCAAACGATTTTCCCCCCAGGGTTCCCGTCCACCACGGTTCCAGTTCCCCACCGTCATCCGACACCGGCACCGATCAGAGCCATGCCCTCCGATCTGGAGTCAGCACCGAGCCTGGAACGCATTGTCCAGATCGCAAATGAGCGAGGACATTCCGATGTGCACCTTGGCGTCGGGGAATCACCCCGGTACCGAGCCCGAGGCGAAATGCTCCAGACCGAATGGCCTGTTGCCACGCAGGAAACCTTTCAGGGCTGGCTCCAGGAGATTCTCTCTCCTCAACAGATTGATGACTTCTTTCGGTCGAAGGAGTTCGACGGCGCCCATGCGTTCCCGTTTGTGCGCGTGCGCATCAACCTGTTGGATTCCTTGAGAGGGCCAGCCATGGTTCTGCGTCTGATTCCCCAGACGATCCTCAGCCTTGAGGCGCTGCAACTTCCCGATGTTCTAAGAGATTTAGCCATCAGACCCAAGGGGCTGGTGCTGGTCACGGGGCCAACAGGATCTGGCAAAAGCACAACACTGGCCGCGATGATCGATTGGATCAACCGTCATCAGAGTCGTCACATCCTCACCATCGAGGACCCCGTTGAATTCGTGCATTCCAGCCAGCGCTCCCTGATCCGCCATCGGGAGGTGGGTCTGCACACGCACCAATTCCACAATGCCCTCCGGGCAGCATTACGTGAGGATCCCGATGTGATCCTCGTGGGTGAAATTCGCGATCAGGAGTCACTCAACACGGCACTGGAAGCCTCCCAAACCGGACATCTGGTGTTTGGGACGCTGCACACCAACTCTGCTGTCAAGACCGTGGAGCGTGTTCTAGGAATGTTTCCTCCAGAAGATCAAGACAGCATTCGACGATCCCTGTCGGAAGCCCTGCTCGGGGTGATTGCTCAGGGACTCATCCGCACCAACGACGGCAAGCGCGCCGCGTTTCACGACATCCTGATCAACACAGATGCTTGCAAGGACTACATCCAACGGGGAGCCCTGGATGAGGTTGAAAACATCATGGAGCGCAGCCGGTTCGATGGCATGGTCACCACCAACCAATCGCTACAGAGGCTGGTGGAGGAAGGTCGTGTTGACGCCGATCAAGCGGTTGCCGTAAGTCTCAAACCCAATGAACTAGCCCAAGCTCTGCGTGGTCGTGGAGGAACTTGATCAAATCCATTCAGACACCACCACCTTGAAAACCAGCCATTGGCAAAACAATCACTCAGAAGAACAACCGAACAACGCGTCAGCCGGCTGCGAAGAGTCTGATCAACAACAAAAATGCCAGTCCGGCTGACAACCCAAGCATGGCCAGGCGACCGTTCCAGATCTCAGCCTGAGGGGTGAAACCCCTGCGCCAGGAATTCAGCTCAACAGAATCCACCGGTTCGACCTTGGACTCTTGATGGGGGTCAACTGTCATCCCCTCACCCCAAATCAGATGCAATCACCCTATGTGTTGCATCTCAAAAGGGGGGATTCGATTGATACAGAGGTGCACAGTTCTCAAGCGGCCAGCGGGCAGACACCCCCAGCTGCAAAGAACTGAAGCCACACATCGCGCTCCAGTGGAGGCGCTGGAACGCTGCCGCACCAACCATCGCAGCGTTGTCGGTGCAATACGCCAATGGAGCGAGATGGACAGCCACTCCCTGCTGACTGCCTTGCGCATGCATGCAGCGGCGCAAGCGCTGGTTGGCGGCCACACCACCCACCATCACCAGAGTCGACAAACTCTGGTCAACACAGCATCGGAGACTGCGCTGCACGAGCACATCCACCACCACCTGCTCAAAGCTGGCGGCAAGATCTGCAAGCGGTAAGGGTTCCTCAGCACGTTTGCAGGCCTCGACCTGCCTCAACATGGCCGTCTTGAGACCACTGAAGGAAAAGTCATAGGGATAAAAGCCACCACCAGGCTTGGACACACGGCCCTGGGGCAGAGAAAAGCGAGTCGAATCGCCATTCACCGCGACGGCCTGGATGGCAGGACCACCCGGATAGGACAGCCCCATCAGCCTGGCCACCTTGTCGAAGGCCTCACCGGCGGCATCATCGTGGCTTCGGCCAAGACGCTCCATGGAGCAATCACCATCCACCCGGATCAGCTCGGTGTGGCCCCCACTCACCAACAAGACCAAGTAAGGCGGTTCTGGGGATTCGTCAGCGAGATGCACGGAGGCCAAATGGGCCTCAAGGTGATGCACACCCACAAAGGGGCGGTCGTGGAGAGCCGCAAGCGTGCGTCCGGTGATGGAGCCGGCCATCAGAGCGCCCACAAGTCCTGGCGTGACCGTGGACGCCACAGCGTCTAGATCAGGAATCGATAACTGAGCGTCATCGAGGGCCTGATCAATGAGGTGCGGCAGTGCTTCCACGTGCCGACGGGATGCAATTTCAGGAACCACGCCTCCCCACTGGGCATGCTCCTCGATCTGGGAGGCAATGCGATGCGCCAGCACGTGCAATCGACCCTCGCGAAGCTCCACCACGGCAGCTGCGGACTCGTCACAACTTGTTTCGAGGGCGAGCAGCTTTGACATCCGAACCGAGCGCCTCCACTACTGTCGTTTTGTGACATCCTGCCGCTTCGGCGCAGGCTCAACAGGAATCGTCCCGATGCGTCGTCTCTTCGCCCTCGCGCTTTCGGCACTGCTTGTCTTCGGCTTTGCGCCCGTCGCCAAAGCAGATGTTGCAGGTCTGACTCCCTGCTCAGAAAGTGCCCGTTTCCAGCAACGCGCCAGCGCAGCCTCCACACCACAAGCCAAAGCTCGCTTCGACATGTACAGCCAAGCTGTGTGTGGTGAAGATGGTCTCCCTCACCTGATCGTGGACGGCCGCTGGGATCACGCTGGTGATTTTGTTTATCCCGGCCTGATGTTTCTCTACGTGGCTGGTTGCATTGGTTGGTCGGGTCGTGAGTACCTCAAGGCCACTCGCGGCACCAAAGAGCAGTACATGAAGGAAATCCAGATCGATCTCCCGTTGGCTCTCAAATCTCTGATCGCTTCAGCCACCTGGCCTCTGGCAGCAGTGCGTGAATTCACCAGTGGAAAGCTGCTGGAAGATGATTCCAAAATCACTGTTTCCCCTCGCTAATTAGTCCCAGTCACTCCTTGATCCACTGAAACGATGAAGAAATTTTTGAGCACAGCACCTGTAGTTGCGGCCATCTGGTTCACAGCCACAGCAGGAATCTTGATTGAGTGGAATCGGTTCTTCCCCGATCTTCTGTTCCACCCCATGGGTTGAGCACAGATTCACTTTTTATAAAAAGAGGGTGGACTGAGGTCCTCCCTCTTTTTTTGCGCATTGCCAACCACCATTCAGGCAAGATTCATGAGGCGTTCAAGCTCTGTCAGTGCAGTGTCCAGATCATCGTTGACCACGACTGCATCAAATTCCTTCTGAGCTGCCAGTTCAGCTCGGGCACGATCCAATCGTTTCTGGATGGCATCTTGCGACTCCGTTCCACGTCCGCGAATACGGCGCTCGAGCTCCTCAAAACTCGGTGGAGCGAGAAAGATCTGAAAAGCCTCAGGAAAGCTGCGGCGCACCTGACGTGCTCCCTCCAGCTCGATTTCCAACAGCACAGGGGTGCCAGCATCCAATCGCTGCATCACTGGTTGCCGGGGGGTCCCGTAGCAGTTACCGGCAAATTCTGCCCACTCCAGCAGTCCTCCTTGCGCTACGAGTTCGTCGAAGGATGGACGTGAATGAAAAAAGTACTGAACTCCATGCTGCTCACCATCCCGCGGTGAGCGTGTGGTCGCAGAGATCGAGAGCCAAACTTCGGGATGACGCTCCAGTAGACGGGCCACAAGCGTGCCTTTGCCCACACCGCTTGGCCCCGTCAAGAGGACGAGCCGGGCTCGGCGGTCGGTCAGGGCCATGGCTTGTGCGCAGTCAGGCTGCAGGGTAGGAAGGCACCCCACATCAGTAGACCACCGACAGCGATGGCCAGCAGCACGCTTCAGGTGATGGATCTCACCAGCCTCAAGGCTGTGCTAGCGGACCTTAGCGGTCAGATTCTTCCAAGCCGTTTCGAAAAGGCCCAGCAGCCAGACCCACACAGTCTCCAGCTGGGTTTCCGCACGCTGAAGGGAATGATTTGGCTGGAGCTCAGTTGGCAGGCAGAGGCCGCCAGGCTCGTGCAGATTCGGCCACCCAAAAGGACTGGTTCCGGCAGCACGCTGGCACAACAGGTTCAACACGGACTGCGACAGCTAGCCCTCGTCGGCCTGCAACAACAGGGATTCGAGCGTGTGGTGCAGTTTCAATTCGCTCCGCGACCCGGAGAAGCAGCCGTCAGGACCCTGGTCTTGGAGCTCATGGGCCGTCATAGCAACTGCCTGATGCTGGATGAGCAAAAGCGCATCACAGCGATCGCCCGTCAAGTGCGGCAGCATCAATCAAGAATTCGGCCGTTGAGCAGTGGTGATGCCTATTGTCCACCCCCTGCTCTGCAAAGCCTGCCGCCACAGCTGAACGAACCCATCGAACAGTGGCAGCGACGCCTGTCACTCCTGCCGATCGCCTTGGGCAAGGCATTGCGGGAGACCTACCAGGGCATCAGCCCCGCGCTGGTCAAACAACTGATCGCACTTCCGCCGACGGCTGCCGACCCTTCTCCAGCACTACTGCCCTCCACACCAGTGGACTCCATCACCTCTGACCAGTGGTTGCGACTGCATCATCGCTGGCTGCAATGGCTCAAGCATCTCGACCAGACAATCTTCGAACTCCACTTCGAGAAAGAGGGTGGGTACTGCGTCTGGAACAACCCTGACGACGAACGCGTCGATCAACGTGACGATCAACAAGATGCTGGCGTGGGGGATTGCCTCAGCCTCCGCCTGGGTCTCTATTACCGGCACCACCTCAATGCTCGTCGCCTGCAGCGCAGGACCGACGAACTGAGGCAATTGCTGCAAGTGAGTCGTGAACGGGAAGAGGCCCAACGACAGGAGCAACAAGACCGCATGGAAGACACCGACAACGCGGGAACCCTGCAGCACCAGGCCGACACCCTTCTCTGTCAGCAGAATCCAGACCGCGACAGCATTGATCGGGCTCAGAAGTTGTATCAACGAGCCCGACGGTTGCGGCGTGCCATTCCCGTGATCCAGGAGCGCCTCCGGCATCACAATCAACGCCTGGCCCTGCTGGATGGCAGCGAGAGCTTTCTCGAGGATTTGATCCAGGCGGAATGGGATGACCCTGCTGAGCGCAGCCGACAGCTCGAGGACCTCAAGCTTGAATTGGAGGAGCTACTGGCCCCCAAGCAGCAACGTCGTCACGCGGGTCCACCACCGGGACAGCCACAGCCACTGGCCTTGGCAACCACGGGTGGACTGCTGATTCAGGTGGGGCGTAACCACCGCCAGAACGAATGGATCAGCCTTCGACAGGCCCGCAGCGGTGATCTCTGGTTTCACGCACAAGAATGCCCCGGCAGCCACGTAGTGCTGAAGGCATCAGCCGCAGCGGCATCCGATCAGGATGTTCAGGAAGCAGCAGACCTCGCCGCTTGGTTCAGTCGCGCGAAGGGCAACCGACGGGTACCTGTGGTGATGGCTTCGGTGGATCATCTCCAGAGAATTCCTGGATCGGCCCCAGGAACCGTGCGACATCGTCAGGCGGAGTTGGTTTGGGCTGAGCCAGACCGTGCACGCCGAACCCTTGAGGCGCGGGAGCCCCTAGCCTGACCTTGAACGGACAGTGAAGCCCCCCTGACCAGGACCGAGCCCGACAAGCCAAGCGCACTGTCACCGCCACCCCCGATTCGTATCGGGAGTCTTGACAGCCCTCCCAATGACGTGGAGATGCCTCTGGTGGATCACCTGGAGGAGCTGCGTCAACGGGTGCTGCGCAGTCTTGGAGCTGTGGTCCTCTGCGCTCTGGCCTGCCTGCTGACCGTTCGGCCGCTGGTCCGAGTGCTCGAAGAGCCTGCAGGTTCCATCCGGTTCCTGCAGTTGGCACCAGGGGAATTCCTATTCGTGTCTTTCAAAGTGGCCGGTTACGCCGGTCTAACCCTGGCTCTGCCATATGTTCTTTATCAAGGCCTGGCCTTTGTGCTTCCAGGCCTCACCCGTGGTGAGCGCCGGCTGATTGCACCGGCGGTGGCGGGTTCCGCCGTGCTGTTTTTGGCCGGCCTGGCGTTCGCATGGTGGGCCCTTGTTCCAGCAGCACTGCGTTTTTTGGTGAGCTACGGCGCTGATGTGGTGGAACCAATCTGGTCGATCGAGCGCTACCTCGATTTCGTTCTGCTTCTGATGCTGTCCACTGGGCTGGCCTTCCAATTACCCGTGCTGCAATTACTGCTGGGAGCCTTCGGATTGGTCAACTGGAAACGCATGCTCTCGGCCTGGCGCTGGGTTGTGATGATTTCGGCTCTTGCCGGAGCGGTGCTCACCCCCTCAACGGACCCGGTGACGATGATTCTTCTGGGGGGTGCGATCACTGGGCTGTACCTGATCGGGGTTCTTCTGGTGGCGCTGGTGCAGCGCTTCAAAGCAGAAACTCCTCCAGCCGCTCCTCCCCCTGCAGCTGCAGGCTGAGGGCTTTTCCCAACCTTGGACGGTCTCGAGTGGTGCTTAACCAATCGCGAACGACCCCCGCCTGCCCCAATCGGTTGACGATTTCCAACACTTCGGCGAGGTGAGATCGGTAGGCCTCTTCGCTCAAAGGGAACGATTGCTGCTCGAGATAGGCCCACATCACCTGCAGATACATCCGGCGACGGCGAGTCACCAATTGCAGGTCGTAGCTGGCTTGCCAGCGAGAGCGCAGAAGTTCAACCACCTCATCCACAGTCAGGGGATCTGGCAGAGACGACAAGGGTGATTCAACAAGCACAAATGGCGACCTTAAACATCGGTGAAAAGTCCAGTCTTCGCAGAGCGTGACACGACCTACAGCGTCCATAATGAACCGCATTCAGTGCCCAACGACAGTCAGTTATGACTCAAACGCCAGCAGGTGATGTGCCCGGAATGGGGCGTCGGCAATTCATGAATCTGCTGACCTTCGGGTCTGTGACCGGCGTGGCCCTCGGCGCTCTGTATCCGGTGGTGAACTACTTCATCCCCCCTCGCGCTGCAGGAGGCGGTGGTGGCACCACGGCCAAGGATGAGCTGGGCAATCCGGTCACTGCCAGTGGTTGGCTGAGCAATCATCCCAGCGGTGACCGCAGCCTTGTCCAGGGCCTCAAAGGTGACCCCACCTATCTGATTGTCGAAGGCGATGACGCCATTGGCAGCTACGGCATCAACGCCATCTGCACCCACTTGGGTTGCGTCGTGCCCTGGAACAGCGGTGCCAACAAATTTATGTGTCCCTGCCACGGCAGCCAGTACGACGCCACCGGCAAGGTGGTTCGCGGTCCAGCACCCCTGTCCCTTGCCCTGGCGAACGTCAGTGTTGAAGACGACAACGTGTTCGTGAGCCAATGGACCGAAACCGACTTCCGCACGGGCGAGAAGCCCTGGTGGGGCTGATCCACGATTCCTTTCCCGCCGTTCTCCCCTGACTCACCGTCTCCGATGCGCCGCCTTCTTTCACCTCTTTTCGCCGCTCTAATCGTCGGCGTTGCCGTGTTCTCAGCACCGTCCAGCAGCTGGGCTTATCCCTTCTGGGCTCAGCAGAACTACGACGCCCCCCGCGAAGCCACAGGCAAGATTGTTTGCGCCAACTGTCACTTGGCGAAAAAACTGACCCAGGCTGAGCTGCCTCAGTCGGTGCTTCCGGACACGGTGTTCAAAGCGTCCGTCAAAATCCCCTATGAGGAAGGTCTCCAGGAAATTGGAGCCGATGGCAGCGACGTCGGCCTGCAGGTGGGTGCTGTGATTCAGCTGCCCGATGGCTTCACTCTGGCGCCCCAGGATCGCTGGACCGACGAGATCAAGGAAGAAACCGAAGGCGTTTATTACACCCAGTACAGCGACGATCAACCCAACATTCTTCTGGTGGGTCCCCTCCCTGGTGACCAACATCAGGAGATTGTCTTCCCGATCCTGTCTCCCGACCCTGCCACCGACAGCAACATCCACTTCGGCAAGTATCAGGTGTTCGTGGGCGGCAACCGTGGCCGTGGCCAGGTGTATCCCACTGGTGAGAAGAGCAACAACACCGTCTTCACGGCCTCTGCAACCGGCACCATCGACTCCATCGAAGACGGTGACAACGGCGCCAAGGTGGTCACCATCAACACTGACGATGGCAGCAGCGTCAGCGAAACCATCCCTGTCGGCCCAGCACTTCTCGTGGCAACAGGTGATTCCGTGACTGCCGGTGCTCCTCTGACCAACGATCCCAACGTCGGTGGTTTCGGACAGATGGACGCTGAGGTTGTGCTTCAGAACCCAGTCAGAATCTACGGATTACTCGCTTTCTTCGCAGCTGTTGCACTGGCCCAGATCATGTTGGTTCTGAAGAAAAAGCAGATCGAAAAAGTCCAAGCTGCTGAGGGTGTCTGAGCCCGGTGTTCTCCGCAGTGTTCACATCGCCCGGGCCCGAGCTGTTTCAGCTCGGGCCTTTTGTTCTCCGCTGGTATGGCCTGCTGATTGCTCTGGCTGTGCTGATCGGCCTCAATCTCTCCGGCTGGTTGGCACGTCAACGAGGGTTGGACTCTCATCTGATTAGTGACCTGCTTCCAATCCTGGTGCTGGCAGCTGTTGTGGGAGCCAGGATGTATTACGTCGCTTTCGAATGGCAGAGCTACCAACGCTCCTGGTGGGACGCCTTCGCCATTTGGAGGGGAGGCATTGCCATCCACGGCGCCTTACTGGCAGGCACATTGGCCGTGATCCTGTTTTGCCGATGGAAGCGCGTGGCCTTCTGGGATGTGTTGGATGTTCTGGTGCCCTCGGTTGTTCTGGGCCAAGCCATCGGCCGATGGGGAAATTTTTTCAATTCAGAGGCTTTCGGCGTTCCAACCAATCTTCCCTGGAAACTGTTCATTCCCTTTGCCAACCGCCCTCAGATCTTCAGCGACTCCGAATTTTTTCACCCCACGTTTCTCTACGAGTCAATCTGGAATCTCGGAGTCTTTGTGCTGCTGATGGTGCTCTTCCAGCTAGGACGCAGTCAAAGGCTCCAACTTCCTGTTGGGGCCCTCAGCTGTACCTACTTACTGAGTTACAGCCTTGGTCGCATCTGGATTGAGGGCTTGAGGATTGATCCTCTCTGCTTGGGAGGCCAGCCCCCCTTCTGCGATGGCGGATTGCGTGCGGCTCAATTGATGAGCTTCAGCCTGATGGCCCTGGCGAGTCTCGGGCTGTACTGGCTGTATGGACGCCAAGCCTCTCTCCCTGACCCAGGCCTACGACAGACAGATGGATCATGATCAAGCTTTCAATCGTGGGTGCCGGGCCAGGCGCGCCTGACCTGCTCACCCGTCGAGCTGAAGAGAGAATTCGTGCGGCCGACGTGCTGATCTGGACAGACTCGCTGGTCTCTCCTCAGATCGCTGGCTTAGCTCCCGTGGGTTGCGAAAGCATTCGCACAAGCTCGCTCACGCTGGAAGACGTGCTTCCACTGATGATCGATCGTGCCAAGCAAGGCCTGAGAGTGGTTCGACTACACGATGGAGATCCTGCTCTTTACAGCGCTTTGAATGAGCAGGTCTGCGGACTTGCAGATGCCGGCATTGAAGTGGAAGTTGTCCCTGGCGTGAGTGCTTATCAGGCCACAGCTGCCGCTCTGAATGCGGAACTGACCATTCCAGGGGTTGTTCAGACCATCGTTCTGAGTCGAACAGGTGGACGCACCGGCGTTCCACAGCGAGAAGACTTGGGAAACTTGGCCCGACTTCAAGCATCGTTATGTCTTTATTTGAGTGCTCGTCATGTGGACGAAGTGGCGGCGACATTGTTGGAGCACTACCCAGCAGATACACCGGTCGCGATTGGCTACAGGGTGAGCTGGCCAGATCAGTGGATGATGATGGTGCCACTCGATCAGATGGCCAAGGCCAGTCGTGAACGCAATCTGATCCGGACCACGCTGTATGTCGTCAGCCCTGCCTTTCGCTCCAGTCAGCAGCGCTCAAAACTCTATGCACCAGATCATGACCACCTATTCAGACCTCACCGCTAAAGCCTGCGAGGCCGGCCGTGGTCTAGGATCATGGTGTGCGGGCGATTAGCACAGTGGTAGCGCACTTCCTTCACACGGAAGGGGTCACTGGTTCGAATCCAGTATCGCCCATGAAAAAGACTCCCTTATGATTAGGGGGTCTCTTTTTTATTTAATCAAGGAACAAAAGCAACAATTTTCAGTCAAACCACCAGCCTTGGTTCACTCCAATGCGCAAGACAATAACGCCGTTCTGGATAGACGAACGGGACTGATTCAGCTACCAAATTTCAACGCTGTCGTCATCCAAATCTGAATTCGCCGAACGAAGAGCTCCAAGCCCTTCGAAGCCGTGGTGGTGGGTGCACTGGGTCGATCCAGAGCCATGGCATGGAGAGCCGTGGCCGGAGGTTCGTATCCATCAAAGGCAATCATGGCGTCACGAGCCCCTTGAAGGTCCTGAAGCAGAGCCCGCGGAGACAGCTGCTCACGCGAACGATTGCGCGCACTCGACATCCTTAAACCCAGGCGAACACCCCCTTTTGTTAGTCAGAAGCCAGCCCTGAACACCCGTCATCGTCATAGGCCGCAATGAAGCCCTGCCTCAATTAACAATGACTGTGTGCTTCTTGGTACTGACAGATCTGTGAAATCACATTAATTTCAAAGGAGGTTTGTAAAAGGGCGAATGTGGTCGACGGATTCCGATCGCAACAAGGACTCTGAATCCACCTCAACGCTCCAAGACATCGGCGCAGTGCTCCGTCAGGCAAGGGAGTCCCGTCGGATGACCTGCGAGCAATTAGCTGGCGCTCTGAACATGGGAACCGAGCAACTGGAGGCCCTTGAGTCGGGTGATCTCGATCGGCTACCTGAACCGGTCTTCATTACGGCCATGACGCGCCGCGTTGCCTCCAAACTTCATGTGGACAGCGACTCTCTGATCCAGCGATTGCAGACAGCGCTTCCCAATCCGAGCAGCCGCAAGACATCAGAGCCTGGCCCCAGTGCCAAGGCTCAGACCACAACTCAATTGATGACGGTCAGTCCCCAACATTCGTGGGGTCGTTGGATCACTGCAGCCATTAGCGTTGCTGTGGCGGCCGGTAGCGCCATGGTGCTGGCCAGCCAACGGCGCAGTCTCCAAAACACAGCCATCCCTACAGTGCCACAGGCCATGCCCTCTGAGGTGGTGAGCAACGATGACAGCGATGACAGCGTTGTCGAACTGGAGACGTCGACACCACCGGCCGTTATCACCATCACAAGCTCAGAACCCAGCTGGCTGTCGATCCGCAACAGCGATGGATCGGAGCTGTTCGAAGGCACCCTTGCCGACAGCAAGACATTGCCCGCGGATGCAGATGTTGAAATCTACGCCGGCCGACCGGATCTTGTACTGATTAGCCGTGGCGAAGAAACGCCCAAGGCCCTGGGCACGATTGAAGAGGTGCGTTGGTACAAGCTCAATCCCTGATTTTCACCTGTAGCTTCAGCCCGGTGACCGTCATCACCACCTCAGAGCAGCTCTCTAGACTCCACTGCTCAAGACTGACGTTCTGATTGAGACGTTCAGGCACGAGCTCAAGCACGAGATGATGGCCTACCACCTCAGCGATCAGAGCTCTCACCACTGGCTCGGGCCTGCGGTCGAGCGCGGCGGCAAGGCGCAGTAACAGGGACATCTCGGACACAGTTCGACGGTTGTCCCTCGTTTGCAATGCCTGCCACGACTCATGACGCTTCTTAGGCAAGCTACGGCGGTGATACCGCGCGATCGCCGCGATCATCAGATGCTCGGCTTCTGAATATCCCAGCAGCTCTCCGTGACGGATCAGATACCAGGAGTGCTTGTGATAAGCGGACAGATTGATGTGCTGACCGCTGGCATGCAACATGGCGGCCGCCCACAGCAGATCCCGTCCAGATCCGTCGTCACGATGCAGGGTTCCGTACGTGTTGTCGTACAGGCCTAGAGCATGACTTGCCACCCGCTCGGCACGGGTCTGATTCACGGCAAACCGTTGAACCTGATGAAGCACCGTGCGCTGCCGAATGCTGCTCTGAAAGCTGAACCGGTCTTCCAAAAGACCGTGACGCAACATCCAGTCAACGATCAGGCCCTCGCGCAGGGCTCGTTCACTCAGGACCAGTTCGTCAACCCCGAGCATCTGCATGGTGGTCTGGAGAATGAGTGATCCAGGCACGATGATTTCGGCCCGGCGATCATTGATCGCTGTGAGACCGCGTCGCTGATCAGGCGTCATGGTCGCGAGTCTCTCCACAACGCGGTTCAGGCGCTGCCGAGAGACCTTGTAGCCATGCAGCTTCAAAGGAGGGCGGTCATCCTCGGCGGCGGCAAGAGCACCGATCGCCATGGCGGTGCCGCTCGTTGCCACCAGCACCGGGGTCTCCCCCGGTTTGATCCGGCGATGCACCTTGTCCACCGCAGGCTCCAGGGATCCCTGAATGAAGGCCTGAAGAAAGGAGCGACGTTGTGGTGGGATCGGATCATCTTTGACGAAATCACGCTGAAGCCTCACCGCGCCAACACGGGTACTGGTGAGTGCGCGGGCATCCCGACCATCCGCCAGGATCAACTCGGTGGATCCGCCGCCGATGTCGAGCACCAGATGCGGTCGATCACCAAAGGGCATTCCGGACAAGACCCCGAGGTAAATCAGGCGCGCTTCCTCAGGACCACTGACGAGATCCACGTCCAGATCCAGCTGATCCTTGACCATCTGGAGAAAGTCCCGGCCGTTGGGCGCCTCACGCACTGCACTGGTGGCGGCGACGACGATCTGCTCCACCTGGTGACTGAGTGCAAGCTCCTGGAAATGGCGAAGGCTCTCCAATCCTCGGGCGATTGCTTCAGGCGTGAGCTCACCGGTCTCTGGATCGCGCTCACCCAGGCGGGTGGTGGATTTCTCCGCTAGATCGATGGTGAACGTGCCCAATGCCACTTCCACCGACGCCACGAGCATGTGGGTGGAGTTTGTGCCGACATCAATCGCAGCCACGCGCCGAACCTGCCGCGGCTCGCGCAGGCCCGCGTCCAGAGCCTGGCGCAAGCGCTGATCATTTCGGTCCACGGTAGTCACAGGCGAAGTGTCGGCACCTGACATGGCGCACCGTGAAGGAGTGGGCCCCACTCTGCCATCGGTTCTCCAGGGGGGGAGCCTGCTGATTAAGGTTCGAAAATTCCCGTGTTTGAGCGCTTCGCACCGTGACCGGAACGACCTTTGCGCGCGTCACGACACCGTGGTTGGCCCTGCTGCGGTGGAACAAGCCCACAGGTCGCCTGATTCTGCTCATTCCGGCCGGCTGGAGTCTTTGGCTGGCTCCAGCCGCACCACCTTCCCTAGCCCTGATCCTGCGCATCTTGATCGGTGGACTTGCCGTCAGTGGCGCCGGTTGTGTGGCCAATGATCTCTGGGATCAAAGGATCGATTCCGAGGTCGAACGCACCCGTCAACGTCCACTGGCTAGCGGCGCACTAGGCCGATCACAAGCTGTAGTAGCCCTGTTGCTGCTGCTGGCACTGTCCCTCGGGGTGGTGCTCAGTTTTCCCTCTCAGGTGTTGCAGCTGTGCCTGCTGCTGGCGGTGCTGGCGCTGCCACCGATTCTTTTATATCCCTCTGCCAAGCGCTGGTTTCCCTACCCGCAAGCTGTCCTGGCGATTTGCTGGGGCTTCGCTGTGCTGATCCCCTGGGCAGCGATTGAGGGCAATGTTTGGCCCACCCTGCCGCTGATCTGCTGCTGGTTTGCCACGGTCTGTTGGACCTTCAGTTTTGACACGGTGTACGCCATGGCCGACCGCCCGGACGATGCTCGGCTGGGGCTGCGCAGCAGTGCCTTGTCTTTAGGGCGTGGAGCCGTCAGAACAGTGAGGGCAGGCTACGGCCTCACCACAGCGGCACTGGCGATTGCAGCTGCGTCCGCTGAAGTGGGCGTGGTGTTCTGGCCTATTTGGGGGCTAGCCACCGTGGGGTTTTGGCAATCCACCCAGACACTTCGGGGCTCAGAGCAACAGGCGCCAGCGATTTATGCGCGTCATTTCGCCCGTCAGGTCCAGATCGGAGCACTCCTGCTGGGCGGTTTGGTGCTATCCAGGGGTCTCGGATGAGCGTGCCCGGTTCCTCGCACCAATGGCCCGCTCCGCTGCGAACCGGAGATCAGGTCGGAATCGCCGCAGCCAGCTCCTGCCTGCGAGACCATGACACGCTGCTGGAAGGGGTCGCCGTTCTCACCTCCTGGGGGTTGCAGGTCAACCCTCCACCGCCTCTGGAGCGGCGCTGGGGATATCTGGCCGGACGCGACGACGAACGCCGCAAAGATCTCCTGCTTCCGTCTCAAGGAGCACTGCTGGCCTGTGCGCGTGGCGGCTGGGGAGCAGCACGCCTCCTGGAAGCTCCCATCACCTGGACGGACGGCTGGTTGCTGGGGTTTTCCGACGTCACAGCACTGCTCTGCAGCCGCTGGGCCCGCGGCCTGGGGGGAGGAATTCATGGACCACTGCTCACGACCCTGGCGAGTGAACCGCCGTGGAGCCAGGAACGGCTGAGGTCTCTCCTATTCGGGCAACCGGTTCCCTCTCTGCAGGGCACGTGCTGGCGCAGCGGCCATGCATCAGGCCCTCTGGTCACCATCAATCTGACCGTGGCATCGCACCTTCTGGGCACGCCTCACCTCCCGGATCTGCGTGGTGCCATCCTCGTGATCGAAGACGTGGGCGAAGTTCCCTACCGAATCGATCGGATGCTCACCCACTGGCGACTCGCTGGTGTGCTGCACCAGCTCGCCGGGATCGGCTTCGGTCGCTTCAGCGGCTGTGACGACGACAGTGAGGAGGCCTCCGCCGACACCTTCACGTTGGAACAGGTGCTGCGGGAACGAATTGCAGATTTGAACTGCCCGGTGATCGCTGATCTGCCAGTCGGCCATGGAACCGGTGGCAATGCAGCCCTGCCGGTGGGTGTGGAGGCACAGCTGGACGCCGATCAGGGAACCCTGAGTGTGGCAATGCCATTTCAACGCTGACCGAGGACAGCCTCCGCCACCGTGAGATCAAACGGCGTGGTGACCTTGATGTTGGCGGGCCCCGCATCGAGAACCCGCACATCCCATCCCAACCGCTCAAACAGGGAAGCGTCATCCGTCACGCTCCAACCACGGGCCTTGGCCTCGACATGTCCCTGTCGCAGGGACGCCACGGCAAACCCCTGGGGTGTCTGCGCCGCCCAGAGCTCCGCACGGTCCGGCGTGTCCACAATCACGTCCTGGGCATTCACCCGTTTGATCGTGTCCGTGACCGGCGTGGCGGCGATCACAGCGCCACCCTCTCGTACAGCCCGAGCACAGCGATTGAACAAAGCGGACTCGACCAGACAGCGGGCACCGTCATGAATGAGCACATGCTCAGCATCGCCGGGAAGAGCAGCCAAGCCACGTTCAACCGATTCCTGTCGCGTGGCTCCCCCTTGAATCCAGACCACAGGCTTCGGCGCTCCCTCGAGTAAGGGAGCGAAGGCCACCTGATCCAGCGACTGACCGATCACACCAATCCAATGGATGTCCGCTGCGGCAAAGGCAGCGTCCAGGGTCCAGGCCAGCACCGGCCTGCCCAGCAGGGGCAACAGGAGCTTGTTGCATTCCGCTCCCATACGACGGCCGCTGCCGGCGGCAGCGATCAACAGATGCACAAGCGACTCCTGCTCCCGGCAGGCTGAAACGGCCTCCATACAATCAGCTCGCACCACTTGTGCTGCCGCTTCATGCGCGTTCTCGCTCTCAGCCCTGGAAGCCTTCAGCAGCAGCTTGAGCGCCTTCCGGCCCTGGCTGCCACCGCTGAACAGCTGCAGGCCAGTCTCCAAGTGGCCTGCGATCCGTCCCATCTGGGGCTCTGGAAACTGCTCCCTGCAGTGGAGAAGGTGATTCCCTTTCCCTTCAACGAAGCACCCAACCTGGCGGATTGGGCCAACCTGCTTGGTCTCGTGCGTGAGCCCGACTTTCAGGCCTGTCTGAATTTCGCCACCGGGCGACAGGTGAATCTGCTCCTGTCGATGAGCCACATTCCCACGCGGATCGCCACTGAAGGATTCGCAAGCACGACTCAGGCGGAGATCAACGCCGGTTGGCTGCCACAAGAACTGCAAGCATTTCTGACGCCGATGGGGGTCACGCTTCAGGCAGATGCCTTCCGTCTGAGTCTGAGCGCGAAAGCCATGGATGCGGCCCGCGAGCGTCAACCCTCCGGCGACGGGCCCCTCCTTCTGCTGGCCCCCGGCGCATTCCCCGGAGATTGGCCCCAGGAGCGCTGGACTGCTTTGCCTGACACCATCCGCAGCAAGCTGCCTCAGCTGCGCAGTCAGCTGTTGGCACCTGACATGCCTGTGGTGGAGAAAGCGGCCGCCGTGGCCTGTGCGGATGTGGTCCTGAGCAGTTGCCCGATTACGCAGCTTCTCGCCACCTACTGCGGTTTGCCGATGGTGACGCTGGGGGCCAACGCAGATCAGATCCCGCAACGTGATGTGATCCGGCGACTGGAGAGCCCAGATCTCTCCTCCCTCTCAGATGCGGATGTCATGCAGGCTCTGGGCTTCTGATGCGGAGCCCCAGGCGACCTGGAGCGTCCACGAGGCATCGCACCAGGCTGCGCCATCTGGCCTTGATCGCCAAACCGTGGTTGCTGCCAGTGCTGGCGCTCACGGTTCTGGTGCTGGGAGGTGCTCTGGGCTACCGCATCACTGAAGGGTGGGACTGGGGTGATTGCCTGTGGATGGTGCTGATCACCATCAGCACCATCGGCTACGGAGAAGTGGAACCCCTTTCCCAAGCCGGGCGCTTGGTCACCGTGCTGATCATTGCTGGCGGCCTGCTGGTGGTACAGCTGTCGATTCAGCGCGTGCTGGGACTGTCAGAATCGGGGTACTTCCGTCAAGTGCGGGAGTTGAGGTTTCGCCGGATGCTTCGGCGCATGAACAACCATGTGATTCTCTGCGGTTACGGCAGGATTGGCCGTGAGATCGGCGAGCAACTGCGTCGAGACCAGGTGCCGGTGCTCGTGGTGGAACTGGACCCTGCCCGCAAAGCCGCCGCCGAGCAATGCGGCTTGCAGGTGCTTCAAGCCGACGCCACCCTGGACGAAACGCTGCTGGAGGCTGGCCTTCGCCGTTGTCGCAGTCTGGTGGCTGCTCTCCCCAGCAACGCCGCCAATCTTTACGTGATCCTCAGTGCCCGCGGGCTCGAGAAAACTTGCCGGCTGATCGCACGCGCCGACAGCGAAGAAGCCGCAGCCAAGCTGGAACTGGCTGGAGCCAGTGTGGTGGTGAGTCCCTATGTGGCAGGTGGACGGATGATGGCCGCCACGGCCCTGCGCCCTCTGGCGGTCGATTTTGTTGATCTGCTAGCGGGATCCGATTGTGAAATCGAAGAATTCCGCCTCAGCAAAGATCCCCTGATGATGCGTCACCTGTCGGATCGCAGCCTTGCAGATCTCGACCTGGCACGACGCACGGGTGCCATGGTCCTGGCCATCCGTGAGAACAACACCCTGACAGCTAATCCCAGTGGTGCGATGACCCTCGCACCGGGCCAGATGCTGGTGGTGATGGGAAGTCAGCAGCAGCTGGAGGATCTGCGGGGCATCTTGGGCGATGGCGTCGATGCCGTGGAAACCATGAGTGGCATCAGCACGACGGATTAAGAGCTCACATGATCGGTGCTTACGATCAACCGACCGCAGGTCCATGGATGAGCACCACTCACACCCTTGAAGGTCAAATCGCCCTGGTCACTGGAGCCAGCCGGGGCATCGGCAGGGCCGTTGCCCTGGCGTTGGCCGAAACCGGTGCCGAGGTGGTGGTGAATTACGCCAGTTCCCCTGATGCGGCAGAAGCCGTGGTGCAGGCGATCGAGGCCTCAGGGGGAAAGGCCTATGCCCTCCAGGCGAACGTGGCTGATGAGGAGGCCGTCGATGGGCTGATCAAGGCCGTGCTGGAGCGAAGTGGCCGCATCGACGTCCTGGTGAACAACGCCGGAATTACGCGCGACGGACTGCTGATGCGCATGAAAACCTCTGACTGGCAGTCCGTCATCAACCTCAACCTGAGTGGTGTCTTCCTCTGCACGCGCGCTGTGACCCGTCCGATGCTCAAGCAAAAGAGCGGAAGGATCATCAACATCACCTCTGTGGTGGGTCTCATGGGCAATGCAGGTCAGGCGAACTACGCCGCCGCCAAAGCAGGGGTCGTGGGCTTCACCCGCAGTGCAGCCAAGGAAATGGCGAGTCGGGGGATCACTGTGAATGCTGTGGCGCCTGGTTTCATCGCCACAGACATGACCAAGGATCTAAACGCCGAGGGCATCCTTGCGGCCATTCCACTCGGAAGCTTCGGCACACCCGAACAGGTGGCTGGCACCGTCCGCTTCCTCGCCGCCGATCCCGCCGCCGCTTACATCACCGGTCAGGTGATCCAAGTGGATGGAGGCATGGTGATGGGTTGAATTATGAGGCTGTGATCAGCGTTCGAGGGGCTGTCCCAGCTCATCTCGCAACTTGCGAATCCGCTGCAGCAGACGAAACCGACGGCTGCGCTCCGTGGCCGTCAGAAAAATCCTCAGAGGCACATAGACGAGGGCCAGGGAGCCCGCCAAAGCGGCCATCAGACCGAAAAACAGCACCCCTGAATCAGTCATGGATCAACGCTAACGAGCTGAGTTCGATCCGTCTGTGATCAGAGCGGCTTGATTCGGCTTTCCCCACTTCCAAAACCGGGTCAAGCGACCTGTTGCTATGGGAAATTAGCAATTGGGTAAGTGTTGTTTATGGCCAAACTTCTCAGCTTTTCAGATCAATCTCGCGCGTCGCTCGAGCGTGGGATGAATGCCCTTGCCGATGCCGTGCGCGTCACCATCGGCCCCCGCGGTCGCAATGTGGTGCTTGAGAAGTCCTTCGGAGCGCCCGACATCATTAACGACGGCGACACGATCGCCAAGGAAATCGAACTGGAAGACCCCTTTGAAAACATCGGGGCCAAGCTGATCCAGCAGGTGGCGTCCAAGACCAAGGACAAGGCTGGCGACGGAACCACCACGGCGACCGTGCTCGCTCAGGCCATGGTCGAAGAGGGCCTGCGCAACACAGCGGCGGGTGCCAGCCCGATCGAACTGCGTCGCGGAATGGAAGCGGCCGTCGCCCATGTGGTGGCAGGCCTTGCCGAATGCAGTCAAGACGTCAGCGGCGATGCCATCCGTCAGGTCGCCACGGTCAGTGCCGGTGGTGATGAAGAGGTCGGCCGGATGGTCGCTGAGGCCATGGACCGGGTAAGCGTGGACGGTGTGATCACCGTGGAGGAGTCAAAGTCCCTCGCCACCGAGCTGGAAGTGACCGAAGGAATGGCCTTCGACCGCGGCTACAGCTCTCCCTATTTCGTCACCGACGGTGACCGTCAGCTGTGCGAATTCGACAACGCACTGCTGTTGCTGACCGATCGGAAGGTGAGCTCCGTCACCGATCTGGTGCCGGTGCTCGAGACGGTTCAACAGTCCGGCTCCCCACTGGTGATCCTGGCCGAAGAGGTGGACGGTGAAGCCCTGGCCACCCTGGTGGTCAACAAGAACCGTGGTGTGCTGCAAGTGGCCGCTGTGCGTGCTCCGTCATTCGGCGAGCGACGCAAGGCAGCACTGGCTGACATCGCCATCCTGACTGGTGGCACCGTCATCAGCGAAGACAAGGCCATGACCCTCGACAAGGTCACGCTTCAGGACCTCGGACGCGCCCGCAGAATCACCATCAGCAAAGAAAACACCACGATCGTGGCGGGCGAAGACAGTCAGGCCGCCGTGGCTGACCGTGTGGCCTCCATCCGTCGCGAGCTGGAGAACACCGAATCGGAATACGACCGCGAGAAGCTGACCGAACGGATCGCCAAACTGGCCGGCGGCGTGGCGGTGATCAAAGTGGGCGCTCCCACCGAAACGGAGCTGAAGAACCGCAAACTGCGTATCGAAGACGCTCTCAATGCCACGCGCGCCGCAGTGGAGGAGGGAATTGTTGCGGGTGGTGGCACCACCCTGCTGCAGCTCGCCGGATCTCTCGATGCCGTGGCCTCGAAGCTCGAGGGTGATCAACGCACTGGCGTGGAAATCGTGAAGCGTGCCCTGAGCGCACCGCTCAAGCAGATTGCCATCAATGCTGGCTCCAACGGGGATGTGGTGGTGGAGCAGGTCCAGCGCACCGGCCAGGGCTTCAATGCCCTCACCGGAACCTACGAAGACCTGCTTCAGGCCGGCATCCTGGATGCTGCCAAGGTGGTTCGCCTGGGCCTACAGGACGCGGTGTCGATCGCTTCGCTGCTGATCACCACAGAGGTGGTGGTGGCTGACAAGCCCGAACCCGCTGCAGCAGCTGCACCCGGCGGCGACCCGATGGGTGGCATGGGTGGCATGGGAGGCATGGGAGGCATGGGCATGCCCGGCATGATGTGATTCAACAACGCGCGCCTGATCGGATCAAAACGATCTCACCAGGCGCGCATGAATCCGACACACCGTCAAGGCTTCGCGCGGGGGGTTGCGGCAGAGGTAGCCCAACTCCCGATTCAAAGCCTGAAGTTCGCTCATCGGAAGGACCGCGAGAGGCAGGGCGAAAACCAATCCACCGATCATTGCCGGGGCCGACATCAGGCGAAGCATGGTTGAGTCTCGCGAGACTCAACCAGTCTGCACGTCCATCCGCTGCCTGTAGGCAGCAACCTGGAGATCCACGCCGGTGATGGCCGTTCCCACCACCACTGCATCTGCACCGCGCTGAATGGCGTCAGCAGCTGCGCAAGCCGATGCGATGCCGCCCTCACAGATCAAGGGGGTGGTCAATGGCAACTGCTCACGCAGGGGCTGAATGAGATCCCAGGCCGGTGGAGACGAGGCTGCTGTCGCTTCGGTGTAGCCGAACAGCGTGGTTCCAACCCAGTCACAACCCAACGCAGCCGCGCGCAGCCCATTGGCCAGCGTGTCGACATCGGCCATCAACGGGGCTCCAAGCTCTGATCGAGCGCGACGCACCAAATCCTCTAACCGTTCACCATCCGGGCGCACGCGATCGGTGGCATCTAAGGCCACCACGTCGGCGCCCGCGGCCCAGACCGCTTGGATCTCATGCCATCGCGGAGTGATGTAGACGGAACTTCCAGCCCAGGTGCGCTTCCACAGCCCGATGATCAAGGCATCAGGACAGCGTTCCCGAACGGCACCGATATGTTCCGGACTCTCCAGACGAACACCCAGGGCCCCATTGCGCAGGCTCGCTTCCGCCATGGCTGCAATCACATCCGGATGGCGCATGGGCGATCCCTCGGGAGCCTGCACCGACACAATCAAGCCGCGCTTGAGCTGGGCACGATCAAGGGGCGCATCAAGGAAACCAGCCATGGAGTCTCAAGACGCCTTAGGCAGATCGTCAGCATCGACGGGAGTCAACCATCGGCGTAGACGACGGGGGCCTGAGGCTGGAACGGGCCTGGGGGATGGTGCTGGTGCAGCAGCAGAGATTGCGGAAGGGGCTGGTGAAGCGCCACTGGTGCGGTCCTCACGATCAACGACCAGTCCCACATCATCAAGACAATCCTTCAAGAGCGCAGTGAAACGACTGAACCCTGAGTCCGAAGTCGTCGGCTGCTCTTGATCGGCCTGCAGTGCTGGCTCTGGCTCTGTCTCCAGCTCTGGCTCTGGCTCCAGCGCTGACCAGGGACTGGCCGTCGAGTCAACGCGCTGCTCTTCGGGAGCAGGAACTGCCTTTAAATCAGCCGTGACCGAATCCGTGGTAGCGGCTGGGGTCTGCGTGGCTAGGTCGGGCGGGGCTGTCTCAGAGGTGGCTGTCTCTGAGGTGGCTGTCTCAGAGGAAGCCAGCTCAACGGCGGCGATCGCCTCAGCGGAGCTTTCTTCCATCAAGGCTGGAGACACGTCGGGATGAACAGCGGCATCATCGATGCGTTCAAGCGTGGTGCTCTGCGGTAGCGAATCCACCCCAAAGCGATGGACCCACTGCAGCTCGAGACGCGCCAGACGTTGCGCATCGCCATCCCGTTGCGCCTGATCGATCAGACGCTGCAGGTCGATCCGGCGTGGATCCTGATGCTGGTACGGAGACTGAGTCACGGGATCAGGCGAGTTTGCGATTGAGCAGAGGGCGAATCAGCAGGAACAACGCAGCAGTTAACAGCGTCAGGACCAGCAGACAGGTGGTTCCGGTGACCGGACCGTAAGGGGCTTCCAAAAGAACCGACGACAGATCCAATGGACCTGCATAGGCGGCGCGGATGGGTTCAATCGCGAAGGTAAGGGGATTCAGCGCTGCAAGCCAGCCCAGCCAGGGGGGCATGAAGCTGAGGGGTGCCAACGCAGTGCTGGCGAACAGCAGCGGCAGATTGGCCACGAAGATCACCGCAAGCAATTCAATGTGACCAGGCAAAGCAAACGCAAGGCCGAGGCTGAGTGCCGTCACCGCGAATACCAGCAACAGCAAGGTGATGATCACCAGCAGAAGACCCGCAGCTCCAGGCCAGCCGTAACCCAGCAGCGCGGCCATCAGCATGATCGCCAGGCTCTGAACCAGGCTGAGGGTGGTGATGAAAATGACCGACGCCAGCACAATCGAGCTTCGACTGCGCAGAGGAGCCACCAGCAGTCGGTTCAGGAAGCCGAACTCCCGGTCGAACATCACCGGCAACCCTGCATTGAGAGCCCCGCTGAAGGCCGTAAACACAATCACGCCAGCCCCAAGGAAGCGCCCATAGCTCATGCCACCGGGAAGCAATCCCTCTGGAGCGCGCGAAAACAGTGCACCGAACAACACCAACCAGATCAACGGTTGGAGAACTCCCGCCACCAGCGTTGACGGGCGACGCTGCAACTGAAGGAACAACCGGCGCGTCAGTGCAGACGTCTCCTGCGCCAACTCGGACAAAGCTGAGCGGTCGACGGGTTGGGCGGATGGAGCACCGATGACTGGACTGGTCATGAAGAAGACAAAAACAGGAACAACAGAGGGCTGTGTTTCAACGCATCGACTGACGACGCTCGAGCTTGGGATCGCGTTGACCCGCAACGGCCAGCTCAGCATCCATCAGGGTGCGACCCGTCGCTTGCAGGTAGACATCATCGAGGCTTGGACGGCTCTGGGACAGGGAGAACACCTCGAGATCAGCACTGGCGAGCTGCGTTTTGAGTACTGACAGCACGTGCTCGCCATCCACCACGAGGTTGAGCGAGTAGCCCTGAGCGCGGTTGACCACAATCCGCCTGACGCCGTCCAAGCCCTCCAGTAGATGGCGCACCTTTTCGGCCTCCGGTTGATCGCTGAATTCACGCACTCGCAAGGTCACCCTGTCGCCACCCAGGTCTTGCTTGAGGCCGTCGGGTGAGCCTTCGGCGATCACGCGACCGGCATCGATGATTGCCATGCGGTCGGCCAGGGCCTCCACCTCCTCGAGGTAATGACTGCTAAGCAACACTGTCGTTCCCTGATCTCGAAGATCACGAAGCACTTCCCAGATCACGGCACGACTTTCAATATCGAGCCCCACCGTGGGTTCATCCAGAACGAGCAATCGAGGCTCGTGCAGGAGTCCGGCAGCCAGATCCAGCCGACGACGCATCCCGCCTGAGTAGGTGCCACAGCGGCGATCAATCCATTCGTTCATCGACAGGCGGTCGATGAGGGTCTCGATCCTTTGGTTCCGCTCGGCGCGACGTAGGTGGTACAAATCGCCTTGCAAAGCCAGGAGCTCACGTCCAGTCAGAATCTTGTCGATCGCCACCTCCTGAGCCACGAATCCCATGAGCTGGCGGACAACACGCGGGTTCTCCAAGGCATTGACGCCTCCAACCGTCACGGTGCCGCGATCAGGGGCAAGCAAGGTGGCCAGGATGCGCAGGGCCGTTGTCTTTCCGGCACCATTTGGGCCGAGTAAGCCGTACAGGCAACCGGAAGGAACAGACAAACTGAGTCCCTTCAGAGCCTCAACGGACCCGTAGGACTTTTCCAGTTGGTCCAGCTCCAGCAGAGACATCTACCGACAGAAACGAACTCGCAAAATCTAGGCAGATGTCCCTGAGAACCCGCCCGTCAGCATCAGCATCCATCCCCTCACCTGCGCGTCCAAAAGTGCTGCATCCGATTGACGGCTGAGGATCAGCAGCAGACAAATACCGAAGAGGTAAAGAATCGACCAGCGGAACAACCCTTTGGCGCGTTCGGAACTGCTGGGGTCCTGGGCGAGATGCTCCACCATCTGAAGCAAGCGCCCGTTGAAGGGAATTACCAGCAAGCCGTAGAGCACACCACCTTCTGGCAACGCGACAACACCGAGCAAACTGAGCAGAGCCGTCGCCCAGCCGTAACGGCGGATAGCACGAGCAGTCACAACGGGGCCTTTGACCACCGGCAACATGGGAATTCCAACGGCGCGATAGTCGTCGCGAAGCAACAGAGCTAGGGCCCAGAAGTGGGCAGGGGTCCAGACCATCACTAACGCGAAGAGCCACCAGCCGCTCAGGCCCACATGACCGGTGGCGGCCGCAGCACCCACCAGCGGCGGAATCGCCCCAGCCACTCCGCCGATCACGATGTTTTGAGTGGTTCTGGGCTTGAGAAGCGCCGTGTAGAGAAGTACGTAGCTGCACAGACCGAGCAGGGACAACCCGGCCGCCAGGCAGTTCACACCGCTGACCAGCAACGTCGCCGCGGCAAGGGTGCAGGACACGGCACCTGCGAAAGCGGCGGTCGGGGAGAGCCGTCCTGATGGGAGAGCACGACCACTAGTTCGCTGCATCCGACCATCCAGCTCTTGTTCCCAGAGGCAGTTGAGAACACCTGCCGCAGCGGAGGCCAAGGCTCCACCTCCAAGGGTGCAGGCCAGTCGTGGCGACGACAGAGGCCAGCCTTCCGACAGCGCCATCCCACCAAGAGTGGTGGCCAGAAGCAAAGGAATCAGCCTTGGTTTGGCCACCTCCAACCATGGAGGCAGCTTGATGCGGCGACGGGAGGGGACCACCTGGTCCCGGGTGAGAGGAGCTGCAGCTGCGGTCGGAGTGGCACTAGCCATGACAGGCCTCCAAAGCGGAAGAATCGGGAAGGGCGATCAGCGCATCGCTGGCGGGAGGCTGACGCCGAAACGTGAGCGCCGCCAGCACGGCCACCAGCAGGCAAGCCACCAACTGATGACCAACGGTGAGAGCGGGCTGGGACAAACCCAGCCGCAACGTGCTGACGCCAAGGGCGATCTGGGTGCCCACAAGCAGGAGGGCTGTGCACAGAAGCGGCCACTGGCTGCGACCCCAACGCCCGCTGAACAGCGCTACGAGGACGAAAACGAGCACCGAAAGAGCCGCGGGAGTGGCGGCCATCCGATGCCAGTGCAACCAATGACAGGAGGCTCCGGCCTCCAGGCAACGCTGGGACGCCCAGGTCGTAGCCATGCGGGCGCCGAGGAGGCTTTGCCCGCACACTGCCAAAACACTGAAGGATCCGAGCAGCACCCACCAGCGCGGAGCGGCCGTGGTCGAGGCGTCGGCGAGAAGCACCTGTGTGAGTGCACTGACGGTGACGACGAGCGTTAGTGCCAGAGCCAGGTGAGCGGTCACCACCGCGGAAGGAAGAAGCTGCAGAACCGTGAGAGCCCCCAGCCCTCCTTGCAGGGCGACCATCAGCACCAGGGAAGCGCTGATGGGCAGCAACCATCTCGGCAGATCTCGGCGGCACCACCACACAGCACCGAGCTGCACCATGAGTGCAACCCCCACCACGAAGGCATCCAGTCGGTGAAACCATTCCAAGAAAACCTGGAGGTTCATCTGACGCCCTGGCAGCAGCGTGCCGTAACACAACGGCCAATCCGGACACGCCAGACCAGCCTCCATGACGCGGGTCGCGCCACCGATCACCACTAAGGCCACCAAGGCCACCACCAGATGCGCAGCCAGCTGGGCCAAACGTCGACGGATCGGAGCAAGAGACGATGCAGTCAACGTCGACTCCTCCATGGAGTGGTGATCAACGGAACGTAGCGATCTCAATCAAAACGGCACGATGTGTGCACGACTGCAACAACAGAATCAGGAGAGTGATGCGACTTTGCTGACACAAACCTCGAGAAAGTCAGCCAGGCCGAGAGATTTTCAGGCTGGTTTAACAATCAGTAGGTGGTGATTGAAACCAACCTCCATAGCCTGAAGTTGCCCCCATCAAAGTTCGGGTGCCTATTCCTTCAGCCATCCTCACGCTTGTCCTAGGAATGCTCCTCGTTCTCGGGGGGCTTTGGATTGGCCAGAACGTGAATCTTTTGCCGGTGGATGCAAGCGTGAATGCGCCCATCTACGACGAGTTATTTCGTGTTTTGTTCAGCATTGGCACGATTCTCTTCGTCGGAATCGTTGGGTTGATTGTGTTCAGTCTGGTGCGTTTCCGGAGACGTCCTGGCCAACTCGGTGATGGCATCGCCCTGGAAGGCAATCTGCCGCTCGAGGTGTTCTGGACGGCAGTTCCCGCGATCGTTGTTCTGTTTGTCGGGCTCTACAGCTACGACATCTACGAACGCATGGGCGGCATGGTTCCCCTTGGCCATGGCAACCATGGAGCCGTCAGTGCGACTGCCAGCGCGACGGAGCAACGGATCTGGGGAGGCATTGGCTCTACACAGGATTCCCAAACGGCCAAGGCGTCGGCCATCGCACCGTTTCCCATCGAGGTCACGGCGATGCAGTTCGCTTTCCTGTTCCACTACCCGGAAGGCGACTTCATTTCTGGGGAGCTGCACGTCCCAGCCGATCGCCCTGTCTCACTGACAATGGAAGCGAAGGATGTGATCCATGCGTTCTGGATCCCTGAGTTCCGGCTGAAACAGGACGTTATCCCTGGGCAACCGACGGTTCTCGACTTCACACCCACTCGACCTGGCACTTATTCGATCGTTTGCGCAGAGCTCTGTGGGCCTTATCACGGCGGCATGCGCTCCTCTGTCGTGGTGGACAGCGCCGATGACTTCGAGACCTGGCTGCAGGCCAACAGCAAGACCACCCCTTCTGAAGCATGACCATCACCGCACCCCCACCATCCACACCGTCGTCAGCGTCACTGCAACCCAGTGGATGGCTGCGCTATTTCAGCTTCAGCGTCGATCACAAGGTGATCGGCCTCCAGTACCTGGTGTGCGGCTTCGCTTTTTATCTGATCGGCGGGGCGATGGCCGGCGCCATTCGCACTGAGCTGCTCAGCCCCATCTCGGACTTCATGCCGAGAGATGTCTACAACCAGATTCTCACCTTGCACGGCACGGTGATGATTTTTCTATGGATTGTGCCGGTGGTGAATGGCGCCTTTGGTAACTATCTGATTCCCTTCTACGTCGGCGCGAGGGACATGGCTTATCCCAGGCTGAATGCCGTCGCCTTCTGGCTGATTCCTCCGGCAGGGCTGATGCTGATCAGCAGCTATTTCATCACGGGTGCGGCGCAATCGGGTTGGACGGCCTATCCCCCCCTCAGCATCACCACACCGGCCACTGGGCAAATCATCTGGATCTTGAGTGTGCTTCTACTAGGTGGAAGCTCCATTTTCGGAGGCATCAATTTCATCGCCACCATTCTCAAACTGCGCCGACCCGGTTTGAAACTGATGCAGTTGCCGATGTACTGCTGGGCCATGCTCGGCACCAGCATTCTCGTCGTGCTCTCCACGCCCGTGCTGGCTGGCACATTGATCATGTTGAGCTTCGACATCGTGGCCCACACCGGATTTTTCAATCCTGGATTGGGGGGCAATGTGGTGGTGTATCAGCATCTTTTCTGGTTCTACTCACACCCTGCCGTCTACATCATGGTGCTGCCGGCTTTCGGGCTCGTCAGTGAAATCCTGCCGGTGCATTGCCGAAAACCTTTGTTCGGTTACGCGACGATGGTGTATTCGATCATGGCGATTGTGGTGCTGGGCCTTGTGGTTTGGGCGCACCACATGTTCACCAGCGGTACTCCTCCCTGGATGCGCCTGTTCTTCACGATTGCTACGGCCTTCATCGCCGTACCGACGGGCATCAAATTCTTCAACTGGCTAGCCACCCTCTGGGGCGGGCGGATCAGCCTGAACAGTGCTGTTTTGTTCTCCTGCGGATTCATCGTGAATTTCGTCTTGGGGGGCATCACCGGCGTCGCCCTGGCGCAAGTGCCCTTCGATGTGCATGTCCACGACACCTACTTCGTGGTCGCCCACTTTCACTACATCGTCTACGGGGGATCGGTGTTTGTGATCTTCGCCTCCATCTATCACTGGTACCCCAAAGTGACTGGCCGCATGCTCAACGAGCATCTGGGGCGTTTTCACTTCCTGATCACGTTCATCGGCTTCAACCTCTGCTTCGCGCCTCAACACTGGCTTGGCCTTAATGGCATGCCCCGACGCGTGGCGGAATACGACCCTCAATTTGCTCTGGTGAATCAGATCAGCAGCGTGGGAGCCCTATTGATGGCCATCAGCACGCTTCCTTTCCTCTGGAATGTGGTGGCCAGCGCGTTCTCCGGAGCACCCGCAGGGGATAACCCCTGGAAAGCGCTCACACCGGAATGGCTGACGTCCTCACCGCCACCAGTGGAGAACTGGACCGGCGAACCGCCCTTGGTGACCCATCCCTATGGCTATGGGGTTCCCGCCGATGAAATTGACCTCAATTCTGCCAGCGGCAGTGATCTCTGGAGCAGCGGCCAATGACCATCACCACCCAGGATCACGACCTGACCAATCACGATCCGCATGCAGCGGAGCATCCCGATCACCGCATGTTCGGACTGGCCACCTTTCTGGTGGCTGATGCCATGACCTTCGCCGGATTCTTCGCCGCTTATCTCACCTTCAAAGCGGTCAATCCACTCCTGCCAGGTGCAATTTACGAACTTGAACTGCCGCTGCCCACCCTCAACACCATCCTCCTGCTGGTGAGCAGTGCCACATTTCATCGCGCTGGAGCGAATCTGCGCCAACAGGAAAACGATCGATGCCGTTTCTGGCTCCTGCTCACAGCGGGCCTTGGCCTGGCCTTCCTGGCCAGTCAGATGGTGGAGTACTTCACCTTGCCGTTTGGTCTCACTGACAATCTCTTCGCCAGCACTTTTTATGCCCTGACTGGATTTCATGGGTTGCATGTCACCCTTGGGACCTTGATGATCCTGATTGTGTGGTGGCAATGCCGCACCCCATCAGGACGCATCAGCGCCAGCAATCATTTCCCCCTCGAAGCCGCCGAGCTCTATTGGCACTTCGTGGATGGCATCTGGGTGATTCTGTTCGTGATTCTCTACCTGATCTGAAACAGACCGTCTTTGCTTTGTGCAGGGAATCCCCATGGATTCCTTGCCCAGATTGCACTCTGAAGCCAGAATTGATGTGTCTTTTCCGATAAAGATGCTGGTTGGAGAGGAATTACTGAACAAGGCCCGGGCCCTCAGCAACCGACCTGAGGACGAAATTGCCCGTGGCTGCGGCTACGTCGGACCCAGTGGCCGGCTGTTGCGCAAAAGCTTTTACCGCGCGCTCGTTGAAGCCAAGGGCTACAAGCTGCCCTCCAGCAGCGGCAATGGCAGCGGCGGCCCAAGGGGACGTCAGGCCGATTTCCGCACGCGCGTTCACGGCAACGGCAACCTACTGATCGGTCATGCTTATACGCGACGACTTGACCTCGTGCCTGGCCAGGAGTTCAAGATTGAATTGAACAAAGATTCAGGCACGATCACACTCCTGCCCCTCGAGGAATCCCCGGCGTCGGAGTGAATTCGCAACCCAGGCATATGGGTTTTGCCTGAGTTCCCCTGAGCGTTGGTCCATCAGGCCACAGCTGGAGGATCCTGATCGTCATGCAGGGTTGAGCTGAAGATCATGAGTTCGAGGCCGCTGAACAGGAAACTGATTCCTACCAGGGTTCCGAGCACCCACAGCAGACCCCAGAACTTCAAGGTCACGATCAGCAAACCCAGAACGAAAGTGATCACACCGTTGGCGATCGCCCAGCCGGAACCCGGTCGGTTGGTGTGTGCAAGGCCGTTGAAGAAGGCGACCAGTCCCTCAACAAGGAAAACGATGCCGATGGCCAGGGCAAAAGTCACCACCTGCTCGGCCGCTTCCTCCGGATCCCGGAAGTTGCTGATCATCGAGCCGCCCGCCACCAGAAAAAGGGTGGAGACCACCAGACGCCAGAAGCAGACCCAGCGCCCCATGCGTCCGGAACGCGCCAGATTGCTGATCCAGCCGACCACGCCGCCCACGAGGAACAACACGGCGATCACTCCGATGGTCCAGAACGAGGCAATCACGGGGAAGATCAGGGCGAGGATGCCCAGAACAATTAGAAGGATGCCTTCGGCAATGGTGAAAGCCTTGAACGTGCCCAGAGAGTCAGGGCGCTCATCGCCAGTCATCGAGGGTTCAGCTTGAACAACTCCCGCAACTTATTGACACCCTTCACAAGCGGCCATCGTTTGTGATCGTTCCTCAGCCCCAGCCATGCTCCGCCAGCCAGGCGGTGGTAACAGCGGCACCTTCCGGCTTGGGTGAAGTGGCCGCGAGCAATCGCTCCGTATACCGAGCCAACAGGTCGATTTCCAGATTCACCGCATCCCCCACTTGTAGATCCCGCAAGGCTGTGACCGACCACGTGTGGGGAATCACGGCAACCCAGAACCTGGCTCCCTGCTCGGCGCAGCCCGCCACAGTGAGACTGATGCCATTCACGGCGATACTGGCTTTGTCGCAGATGTAGCGACCGAAAGACGGGTCCCGCCAGCGCAATTCCAAGTGCCACGACTGCGGCAAGGCCTCCACAGCCACCACCTCACCAATGCCATCCACATGGCCGCTGACCAGGTGGCCGCCCAGACGATCGGAGAGGCGCAGGGCTGGCTCGAGATTGACCGCTGCACCGTGCGAAGCCTTCGCACCCAGGATCGTTCGCTGCAGGGTCTCTTCGCTGACATCCGCCAGAAAACCATCTCCAACCAGCTCCGCCACCGTCAGACAGACACCGTCCACGGCCACGCTGTCACCTAGTGCCAAAGGGGTGAACGGCGAACAGCCCTCCACCAGCAACGCTCGACCGCGCCGCTCAACGCGACCCACCGCCTGGACCAAACCCGTGAACATCTCCCCCTCTGCAGCCCTGTCATCTGTTCATAATCGATATAGCGGCGGAGCCGTCCTTGGTTGAGATGAGCGTGGCGGGAATCGCCCTAGATGCCAGCAGTCGCAGCCCGATCGTGCTGCTGCGAGATCCATCCAGAACCCGTCAGGTGCCGATCTGGATTGATCAGGCCCAGGCCCACAACATCATGGCCGGCCTCAACGACACACCACAGCCCAGGCCGCTCAGCCACGACCTCATGGCCGCTCTGCTCGAAGCAGGCGGTCTTCGACTGGAACGGGTGATCATCCATGCCATTGAAGACAGCACCTTTCGCGCGGTGCTGCGGCTGCAACCGCTCGGCGACGAGCCAGACGGCGACGATGCCACTGGCGGTGATCTAGAGAGCGTCAACCAGTTGGAGATTGATGCGCGCCCCAGTGATGCCATTGCCTTAGCCATCCGCACCGGCAGCAGCATCTGGATGCTGGAGGAAGTGGTCGCCGAAGCCTCAATCGCCGTGGATGCCGAGGCAGATGCGGAAGACAGGGACGAATTCCGTCGCTTCCTGGATCAACTGAGCCCCGCCGCACTGGTGCGTCACCTGGAATCCCGGCCCCCTGGCGATTCCCGCGACTCTCAAAGCGACACCCCACCCCCTTGAGCAGCATCAAAGCGATGCAGCAACGCCCCTTCGGTGATGGTCCCCCGGTGAGCCTGTTCACGCTGGGCACGATGCGGGCGCTGCAGGCACCCGATCAGATGCTCATGGTGCTGCGGGCCGCCCATGCAGCGGGGGTGAACCATCTAGAAACAGCCCCGGCCTATGGACCCGCCGAATCCTTTCTGGGTGAGGCCCTAACGCAACTGCACAGCGAAGGGATCCAACCGGCCGGCCATGGCTGGGTCGTCACCAGCAAGCTGTTGCCTGGTCTCAGCCTTGACGAGGGTCGAGCCGCTCTGAGGGGAAGCCTTGAGCGTCTCGGAATTGAGCGACTCGACAACCTGGCGATTCACGGGCTGAATCTGGACAGCCATCTCAACTGGGCCCTCCATGGCGAGGGCGCCCGCTTGATCGATTGGGCCCTGAACAGCGGAACAGTGAGCCAGGTGGGGTTCAGCAGCCACGGCTCGAATGCCCTGATCCATCAGGCGATCGAGAGTCAACGGTTCCGTTTCTGCTGTCTGCATCTGCATCTACTCGATCCCACACGCATGCCTCTGGCGCAGCTGGCTTTGCAGCAGACGATGGGTGTGCTCGCAATTTCGCCCGCAGACAAGGGCGGCCGTCTTCAGGCTCCCAGCACGCGATTGGTTGAGGACTGCCGCCCGTTTCAACCCCTGGAGCTTGCCTATCGCTATCTGCTGGCCGCAGGCATCAGCACGCTCACCGTGGGAGCACAAAACGCCACAGACCTGGAGTTGGCCCACGCGCTCGGCCAACACGATGGTCCCCTGCAGGCCGAGGAATGCCAGGCCATCGAGCGCTTGGATCAACAGCGCCGAGAACGACTGGGTGACGAGCTCTGCGAGCAGTGTCGCGCCTGCTTGCCCTGTCCTAATGCGGTGCCCATCCCTGATCTGCTGCGTCTTCGCAATCTGGCGCTCGGTCACGAGCTGATGGAATTCGCCAGTGAGCGGTACAACCTGATCGGCAGGGCTGGCCACTGGTGGGAAACGATCAATGCCCAGGCCTGTCAGTCCTGCGGTGACTGCCTGCCGCGCTGCCCCCATCAATTGGCCATTCCAGCGCTTTTGGCCGACACCCACAAGCGACTGGCCGCAGCACCACGTCGACGTCTATGGGGCTGAAGCGTTCCAGCGAACCTGCAGCGGCAACGTCTGGGAAGGATCCAAGGGGAACAAGGTCCAGCAGGCATCCCAGACCGTTGCGGGTGGCAGCAAAGCGGGCAGCAGGCGGCTGGGGACCCGATTGGCGGCGGCAGCAAGCGTGGCTGCTGGGAGAGGTGGAATCCAACCCTGAGACAACATCCGCGGCAGAAGCGGGGGGGTCCAGGCTTCCTCCACCCAAGCCTGCGGCACTGGCTCGGCGGTCCCCGTCGGTCGCAGCAGCAACGTCCAGTGCAGAGGAGCCCCTTGCTGCGGCAGCACGACCATCAAACGCGGATCGCGCTGCAGGGCACCCATGCAGCGCTGCAAGGGCAGAACCGCCAGCCGGGCTTCACCCTGCAACAACCAGTTCAACGCAAAGCGGTCGTCAAAGCTGAGTGCAGCAGCACGGAGACGACGCAGCGGGTCAGGTCCGCTGATCCGATCCGCCAAAGAGACCAACAGTCTTGGACTGGATGGCAGCAGCAGCTTGCCCTCGAACGCCGGGTCCAAAAGGATGTTCCAGCCTGCATCCAGATCCGGCGCAGTGCCGCTTTCGCGGCGGATCAACATCACCCAGGGACTGAATCCCACCGGCAGCATCAGACCCGACCAGGCCTCGGGGGTGTTAGCCAGAAACCGCTGGCCGAGTCGACCCAGTTGGCTTTCAAGCGGAGATGTAGCGATCGCCTGAAGCCGCGATGGCGCAAGACCTGCTAACCAACCATCGGTCAGAGCCAGGAGATCGGTGGATGGAGGCCAAACATCAGCAACCTCAGCAGCCTTGCTGAAGGGAGAGAACGCCCAGGGGGAGGGAAGACGGCGACGCCAGAGTGCAGGCAGGGTGTCCGCTGAGGCTCTCAGGGTGGGCACAGCATTGCCGCGGCTGCAGCCACTAAGACCGGCTGCGGCGGTGAGGGCAGCGAGCTGGAGAAAGCGACGGCGATTCAGCGGGAACTCTGGGGGGACAGCAGCCTTCATGGTTTGAACCTACGGGGCAGCCCGGTTGTGGTGTCCATGGGCCAGCAATTGATCCACTGCACGATCACAGGCAATCCCCAGGCGACTGAGCGGAAGACCACGCCACTGGGCCAGAAGGGTGAGCCCCCCCGCACCGACGCCCTCCTTCACGTGACCTTGCTCAAAATCTCGCAACCGTGGCTGCTGGCTGTTGCTGAAACGCAGCCCGGCGGCATAAGCCTGCAACGACACCGAGAAATGCTGCTCCAAGTTGCGCAACAACACCATCAGTGATGAGGGGCCGGCTGAAGCCTGGAGACACTCAGCGGCCAGCCAAGCCGTGGTGCCCAACAGCACCTGGTTGGAGAGGCCTTGGCGCGCAGAGGGCGGCAGGGCCTGAAGTGCTAAGGCCAGCACTGCAGCCATCTGGCTGCCCCCAGCGAGCAACACCGGCTGATCCGCCTCCACTACACCGAGGAGCAGCCCCGTCGCAAAGGCCTGAAACGGATCACCGACTGCAGCCAGCAACACCCCAATGTCAACGTCGGAGCCCGTTGAACATGACGCAAGCCCTTGCCGAACCAGGGTCTGCTTGAGCGTCATGGGGGGGTGCAAGGCGCTGCCGCTCACCAGGGTGTCCACCGGCAGACCTAGACCGGTCAGCACCGCCAGGGCCGTGGTCGTTCCGCCCGGGACGCATTCCGCCAGAAGCAACGGATGCCGCAATCGACTGCCGAGCCGGTGACCACGCTGCAGCAACTGGCGCACCCGTTTGAGCTCCATGGCGTGCCCCGTGGACACGCAGTCCGCCGGGCCGAACTCAGGCGGCTCACAGCGCAAATGGGCGAACGGTGGCGGCAAAGACAGCCCTAGCGCCGCCACCTGCGGATGAAGACCAAGCTGATCACACATGACCCAGCTGATGAGAGCCGGTGAAACACCAGCAGGAAGAGGAGGCAGCGGCCAACGCGGAGCCACCGACGGTCCGTTCAGCAGCAATTCCGCATCGGCGAGGGCCGTGGTGCGACGGGCTTCTGGGGTACATCCAGCAGCAGAGATCCCATTGGTTTCCGCGGTTCTGGTGCCAGCCAGCAGCAGCAACAGATCCGGCAGAGGCCTGGATGGATCACACCAAGACTGCAGGAACGGTGCCGCTGCAGCCGGAACCGGCGTGCCTGTCAGCCGCTGGCTGGCCGCAAGCCGTTCAGAGAGGATCGAGGGCAACCAGTCCATGCAGAAGCGGAGGCGGCTCAGGCACAGGAGCCTGCAGCCGAGGGAAGATCCAGTAAGCCAGAGCATGCAGCGCCAGTACATACACGAGCTGCTGGATCAGCACGAGTGCGAGAGCCATGAGCTGCACGAGCAGCAGATCTGGAGCCACGGGCAGTTGCAAAAGATCCAGCAGGCGATCTAGCAGGCCAGCCCCAGCCCGGGTGATGACCAGCCACAGGTTTTCTCCCACCAGCAACGACAGCGCCACAACCCTCACCAGAAAGCCCGCCGCACCGACGAGCAGACCGATGCCCCAGCTCAGCCACCAGCTGCGTCGATGCAACCAGCACCAGCCCAACCAGACCGACAACAAGCCGTAGGGGAAGAGCATTAGGGGGCCGCGGACGGGCCCCATTAGGGCGATCAGCAGCAGAATCGCCACCGCAAGCCCCTCGACACCAGCGCGGCCGCCGCGACGCACTGTCAGCAAGGCCAACGGAAGCGGCAGGGCGAGCCGGAACAACGCACCGCCAACCGGCAGGTAGTAGAGAGCCAGCCAGATCAACGCGGCCGCGGCCGCTAGGTAAGAGGACTCCATCATGCGCAGAGCCTGACGACGACTGAGGGCTGGAGGCATCAGGAGGCGGGCTGTCGCTGCGTGCTGGACGGCTGAGCGCTGGGGGACGGATTCAGATCTCGCGCAGGAACTTTCTCAATCGTTTCCACCTCGAAACCGATTCCCGCGCGCCGCAGAGCTTCCGTGACCCCCTCTGCCGGTGCCGCTGGATCAGCAGCTGACAAGCGAATGATGATCCGATAAGGACGGGTCCGCTCCGGCACCGCGCGCGCTTCGGCTGGCTGACCATCTGCTGGCTGACCATCTGCTGGCTGAACATCCTTTGTTGGAACCGGCTGATCGGCGCTGACCTGCTGAGGTTCCGAAATGGTTGGATCCTTCGGCGGCTCCTGTTCAGCAGCGCGATCGGACCCATCGTCCTTCGACTCCGTGGCCTGGGCCTGTTGGGATTGGGACGGTTCAGGTTGGGAGGGTGCAGCGGTGGGCACGTCCGCAGCAGTCTGCCCATCGAAACTCTCAGAGAGCTGCTGACCGAACGGGGTGCTGGAGCACGCCTGAAGCAGCACCACTAGGGGCAGCAGCGCCGAAGAAAACCGCCGGATGTCCATCAGGAATCGGCGGGCCGGATCACGCGCACGGCACTGGCGCGAAGCCGACCCGATTTGGTGGTGGCCGGGGGCTTCTTGGCGGCAGGCTTCTTGGCCGCTGGCTTTTTCGCTGTTGATTTCTTGGCGGCTGGCTTCTTCGCCGATGCCGACTTGCGACTGCTATTTTTGGTGGCCGCTTTGGCCGCAAGAAGTTCCACCGCCTCCTTCAGGGTGATGTCGTCAGCCCCCTTGCCTTCAGGCAAAGAGGCATTGACCTTGCCCTGCTTCACGTAGAGCCCGTAGGGACCGTCGTAGACCTGCACGGTCTCATCGCTGCCGTCAGGCTTGCCCAGATCCTTGAGCGCCGTGCGGCCGCCGCGGCCACGCTTGGGCATGGCCAACAGCTCAATGGCACGGGTGAGTCCAACGGCAAGCACGTCGTCATCACCCTTGAGGGAGCGGTAATCCTTTTCCCCTTTGCCCTTGTCCCAAACCACATAGGGCCCGAAACGGCCGAGACCGGCCTGCACCCTGCCGCCATCAGGGTGCTCACCAAGCAGACGGGGTAAGCGGAGTAAGCCCAGCGCATCGTCAAGACTGAGATCCTCGGGTTTGACGCCCTTCGGCAGCGAAGCGCGCTTGGGCTTGGGGTTGTCGTCGCTGACCTGACCCCGCTGCACATAGGGGCCGTACTGACCGAACAGCAGATAAACCAGATCACCGGTTTCGGGATCTTCGCCAAGAGCTTCAGGCCCATCGGCCTTCTGCTTCAAAATGAGTTCGGCCTGCTCTTGATCAAGATCGGCAGGAGTGATCTCGCGGGGAAGAGTGGCCTTGATCAGCTCCTCTTCGCCATCGTCACCGACACGTTTCGCCTCCAGGTAGGCACCGAAACGGCCGATGCGGACCACGCAGGGAAGACCCTCGAGATCGATGGTGCGTGATGCCCCCGGGTCGATGTCACCTTCACGTTGGTGCACCTGGGACTCCAGGCCCTCATCGCCTTTGTAGAAACCTTCCAGGTAAGGCAGCCACTGCACCTTGCCATGGGAGATCTCATCCAGCGTGTTCTCCATTCGGGCCGTGAAGGAGGTGTCGACGAGATCGGGGAAATGCTCCTCCAGGAGCGCCGTCACCGCAAAGGCCGTGAAGCTCGGAGTGAGTGAGTTGTTAAGGAGAGAGGCGTACCCGCGATCCACGATCGTGCCGATAATGGATGCATAGGTGGATGGCCGGCCGATGCCTTCCTTCTCGAGCATCTTCACGAGGGAAGCTTCGGAAAAACGGGCCGGTGGCTGAGTTTGGTGACCGAGCGCTTCCACCTCTTGAAGGTTGGGAGCATCACCAACCTTTAAGGCCGGCAGCAGCACTTCCTGGCCCTCCAGCGCAGCATCGGGATCGTCGCTGCCCTCGACGTAAGCACGGAAGAATCCGGGAAAATCAATTCGCTTGCCACTGGCGCGGAACACGGCCTCCGCAGCACTGAGATCCACCGACAGCATGGTGAGGCGCGCCTCGGCCATCTGGCTCGCCACCGTGCGTTTCCAGATCAATTCGTAGAGGGCTAAATCCCGGCCATCGAGTCCGGTCTCCTGGGGAGCACGGAAGCTCTCACCGGCAGGGCGAATCGCCTCATGAGCCTCCTGCGCATTGCGAGCCTTTGTGCTGAACTGCCGAGGGGTTTTGCTCAGATACTCCTTGCCGTAGCGGGACTCCACGCAGCTACGGGCCGCACTGATGGCTTGGTCGGAGAGATGCACCGAATCAGTGCGCATGTAGGTGATGAAGCCACGCTCATAGAGACCTTGTGCACACCGCATGGTCTCGCGCGCCGACAGACGCAGCTTTCTGTTGGATTCCTGCTGCAGGGTGCTGGTGGTGAACGGCGGCACGGGCCTGCGCACCGTGGGCTTCTCCTCCACCGTGGTGACAGCCCAGGCGGCGGCTTTCACAGCTTCTGACAGCGTGCGGGCATCGCCCTCACTCAGCAATCGGACCTTGCTGCCCTCCTTCAGTCCACCTGTGCTCTCGTCGAAGTCATTGCCGGTGGCGATTCGTTGCCCTTCGAGATGGGTGAGCTTGGCATCGAAACGCGTGCCGGACTGCTCAAGAGCCGCCTTCAAGTCCCAGTAGCTGCCACTGCGGAACGCACGCCGAGCCCGTTCGCGCTGCACCAGCAAACGCACGGCCACCGACTGCACCCGCCCGGCCGAGAGCCCCCAGGCCACTTTCTTCCACAACAGCGGCGAGAGGGTGTATCCGACCAGTCGGTCGAGAATGCGGCGCGTTTCCTGGGCGTGGACCAGCTCCATGTCGAGCTCCCGGGTCTGCTCAAGCGCGCGACCGATGGCCTCTTTGGTGATCTCGTGAAACACCATGCGCTTCACCGGCACCTTCGGCGCTAACAGCTGCAGCAGATGCCAGCTGATGCTTTCTCCCTCACGGTCTTCGTCCGTTGCCAGAAGCAGCTGATCGGCACCCTTGAGCGCATCCTTCAGCTCTTTCACCGTCTTTTTTTTGTCCTTCGGAACCACGTATAGGGGCTCGAAGTCGGCTTCCGTGTTGACGCCGAGATTGGCCCACTTTTGCCCCTTTTGAGCAGCAGGAATCTCACTCGCGTTGTTGGGAAGGTCGCGCACATGTCCCATCGAGGCCTCCACTCGGAAGTCCTTGGGGAGGAATCCACGGATGGTGCGGGCCTTGGTGGGGCTCTCAACGATGACCAGGGTGTGCGCCAAAGGGGGGCAGGTAACCGTCACCCTCTTTATCGCACCGTCGCGCCGGCTGCAGCGAATTGATCGGAAGCCACAAGCCAGAACGAAAGCGCAGCTACAGTCACCCGAACCGCTCTGCCCTGCGCGCGCCATGCCCGAATTGGGTGCTTTCTTTCTTTCCACCCAGGCGTTGGCAGCCCCTGGTGACCTTCTGAACCTGGCGTTGAACGCTGGAGCCGTCGCCCCCGAGGGTGCAGTCCTCCTCGCCATGCTCGCCACCTTGCTGGTGGATCTGGCCGGTGAAAAGGTTTCTGTTCGCTGGGTTCCACCCATCTGCTATGCCGGCCTTGGCACGGCTCTGGTGCTGCTTGCCCTGCAATGGAATGCACCACTGGAGAGCTCCTTTCTCGGGGCGTTCCTGCCGGATCATCTGGCCATCGCCTTCCGCGCCGTGGTGGCAGCATCCACCCTGCTGTCGCTGCTGATCAGCTGGCGTTACGCCGAACAGGGAGGCACCCCGGTCGGGGAATATGCCGCAATCCTGCTAGCGGCCACGCTCGGAGCAATGCTGCTCTGCGGAGCCACCGATCTGGTGAGTGTCTTTGTGTCTCTAGAGACGCTATCCGTCGCTAGCTATCTGCTCTCCGGCTACATGAAGGGCGACGCGCGCAGCTCAGAAGCAGCTCTGAAATATCTCCTGGTGGGCTCAGCCGCGGCGGCAGTATTTCTTTACGGCTCCTCCCTGCTCTACGGCCTCAGCGGCTCCACAAGTCTTGAGGTAATCGGTCAGTCGCTGCTGACCAGTCCAACCCCCCTGGCGGCTCTAGCGCTGGTGTTCGTGCTGGCCACCGTGGCGTTCAAGATTGCGGCCGTGCCCTTTCACCAGTGGACCCCCGATGTTTACGAAGGCTCTCCCACCCCTGTGGTGGCCTTCCTTTCCGTGGGTTCCAAAGCGGCGGGCTTTGCTCTGGCCTTGCGCCTGCTGGTGGGCTGCTTCGGCAGCTTCGACACCCAGTGGAAACTGCTCTTCACAGTTCTGGCCGTGTTGAGCATGACGCTCGGCAACGTCGTGGCTTTGGCGCAAACCTCGATGAAGCGAATGCTGGCCTATAGCTCCATTGGTCAGGCCGGCTTCGTGATGATCGGACTGGTCTGCGGGACGGAAGACGGTTTCGCCGCAATGATCCTCTACACGGCGGCCTACCTGTTCATGAATCTGGGGGCCTTCGCCTGCATCATCCTCTTCTCCATTCGCACCGGCAGTGATCGAATTTCCGATTACGCGGGCCTTTATCAAAAGGATCCGCTGATCACCCTGGGCCTCAGCCTTTGCCTGCTCTCCCTGGGTGGCATTCCGCCGATGCTGGGCTTCTTCGGCAAGATCTACCTGTTCTTCGCTGGCTGGGCCGATCAGCAGTACCTCCTGGTGGTGGTGGGCCTGATCACTTCGGTGATCTCGATCTACTACTACATCGGTGTGATCAAGATGATGGTGGTCAAGGAGCCTCAGGAGGCCTCTGAAGTGGTGAAGGCTTACCCCTCCATCCAGTGGGACACCCTTGGCCTTCCACCCCTGCGCGTGGCCCTGGTTACCTGCGTAGTGATCACCGCGATCGGTGGAATCCTGTCCAATCCCCTCTTCCAATGGGCTAGTGATGCTGTCGCCGGCACTCCACTGCTGCAGGAGGCGATCGCCAGTGTTTCCGGAACAACCCTTGGATAAATCAACGGCAGTCGCAAGGCTTCCTGTCGCAGAACTGCGCGGCGTTGATAAGGTCTACGGGAATGGTGATGGGTTGGTCAAAGCACTTGATCAACTCGATCTCACCGTTCGTCAGGGCGATTATGTGGCCGTGATGGGGGCCAGCGGATCAGGCAAAAGCACGGCCATGAACATCCTGGGCTGCCTGGATCGACCCAGCGGAGGGTCCTATTGCCTCAATGGGAACGCTGTTGAGGATCTTGACGATGATGCTCTGGCTGACCTGCGCAATCAGCAGCTGGGATTCGTGTTTCAGCAGTTCCACCTGCTGCCCCATGCGACAGCACTGGAAAACGTGATGCTGCCGATGATCTACGCGGGAGTGCCCGCCCAGCAACGACGCGAGAAAGCCAGCCAAGCCCTGGATCGCGTCGGTCTGGCAGATCGCATGCAGAACCGTCCTAACCAGCTGTCCGGCGGCCAACAGCAGCGTGTCGCCATTGCCAGAGCCATCATCAACCAGCCGAGCCTGCTGCTGGCAGATGAACCCACCGGAGCATTGGATTCCCGCACCACCGACGATGTGCTCAACCTGTTTGATGCACTGCATGCTCAGGGGATCACGTTGGTGCTCGTGACCCATGAAGATGACGTCGCCGCGCGAGCCGAGCGGGTGGCCCATTTCCGCGACGGTCGCATCGAGCGCTGGAACGAGCGCCCCAAATCAGCTGGGAAGCCCGGGACAAGCTGATTAGTCTGGGCGCGAGTGAGCTGGCCAACATGGCGTCCTCCACTACAACGAAGACCCGACTCCTTCTTGTGGATGACGAAGCCAGACTCACAGAACTGTTGTCCATGGAGCTGGAGGTGGAGGGCTACGCCGTGGAGGTGGCCGCTGATGGTGCCAGTGGCCTGATCCGTGCCCGCACCGAACCCGCTCCCGACCTGATTGTTCTGGACTGGAATCTTCCGGACTTCAGTGGCGTGGACATCTGTCAACGCATGCGCAGCAGTGGCATCACCACACCGATCCTGATGTTGACGGGACACGATGACGTCGCGGATCGCGTCACAGCACTGGATGCGGGCGTAGACGACTACCTGATCAAGCCGTTCTCGATCGAAGAGTTGATGGCCAGGCTCAGGGCCATGCAACGACGCGCGATCAGCTTCTCTGGCGGTGATGGCGAAGCCGCTCAACCAGAAACTCTCCAGGTGGGGGATCTCACCATGAACACCAACACCCGGGATGTCTGCAGGTCAGGCCGCATGATTCAGCTGTCGGTCAAGGAATACGAGCTGCTGAACTTCCTGATGCGTGGCCAGGGCAAGGTGCTGGAACGGGCCGAAATCATGCGCGGTGTTTGGGGCGAAAACTTCTACGGCGACGACAATCTGCTGGATGTTTACATCCGCTATCTGCGTCAGAAAATTGAATCGAAGGAGTTGCCTCCTTTGATCCACACTGTTCGCGGTGTGGGATTCATCATGCGCATTGACAGCCGATCGTCGGCGTCATGACCCCTCTGGCCGCTCAAGACTGTTCATCAGCTGGGCCACCAGCAACGACACTGCATCAGCGCCGGAGGCCGTCAGCGGATTAAGGTCCAGATCGCCTGGATCCTTGGCCACCCATCCGCCTGACTGCGGCTGGCGCAACTCAAAGTGAAGATGCGGTCCCGTACTTAGACCAGTGCTGCCGACCCGACCGATCACCTCTCCTTGGCGCACCGTCTGGCCGGCCTTCACATACAGCTCGGAGAGATGGCCGTAGAGCGTTCTGCGGCGGGGCAGTTCATGTTCCAGTTCAATGGCGATGCCGTAGCCGCCGGCCAAACCACTGCTGAGCACACGGCCCGAGAGTGCTGCCACGACGGGAGTCCCTTCCGGCGCAGCAAAATCCTTGCCGGCATGCATCAGCCATTGGCCCACGATCGGATGGAGGCGCCATCCGAACTCACTCGTGGTGATGGCAGACCCGATGATCGGGAATAACAGCTGGCGATCGCCATTGCCTGCGACGGAAGCAGGACGCGGTGACACCGCAAAGACCGAGTCCAGCCGGAATCCGGGAGACGGTCCCGCGAGAAGAGCGCCGACGGGGACCGAAATCGGGGGTAAGGGCTGACCATCCGGTCCAAGACGACGCAGTCCAGTGAGCAACTCATCACGGCCATTCCAGACAATTCGGGGCGAGCGAACCCCACGACCACGCACGGCGACGCCACCGTTGCATTCCTGGCGTGACAAGGCACCACTTCGACAGGCCTGCTGAAATGCCGGCACGTTGATTGGTCGGCTGACATCACCGGTTTCAAGCTGTCGACGCTCCTGCGGTGTGATCACCTGATTGCGCTCCAGAGATTCCAGCGACCGGTCGAAGGTCAGAGGCGCCTGAGGTGGAAGCAGCTCCTGAGGTTGCACCGGAGCCTGCAGTGAAGGGAGGGACAGCAGCAGGGACGCAGCGAGCAAGCGCAATGCCAATGAACAACGCCATCTCATTGGTGAGACTTTAAAGATTCCCTTCTGAGCGACCGCCCCAACGCGTCCAGCTGGTGGTCCGGGTTCCCTGACGCAGGAGCAGCTGACCATCCAGACCGATGCCGCACACAGCCCAGTGTTCACCGCTAGCCGGATCGGCAACGGACCTGCACCACAGGCGCTGATCCGCCGCAGCGACCACCCGTTGAGGATGCGCCGCAAGCTGGTTGGCACGCTCGAGTGCCAGCAGCGTATGGAGTTGCCACAAGCGAACTCGACAACGTCCGGGAGGGAGCAACTCCCGCAAGGCAATGCCCCCCTGCGGCACTGGATTGCACACATTCAGCCCCACCCCGATCCGGGCCAAACGCACGTGATGGCCACGAAACACAAGCTTGGGCAACACACCCGCCAGCTTGCGGGAGCCAACGAGCAGATCATTCGGCCACTTGATGGCTGCCGACACCCCATGGCTCTCCAGCTGCTCGGCCATCGCCAACGCCACAGTCAGCCCAAAGAGGCCCGTGGAGGGTTCACCGTTCGGCCAAGGCAGTGCGGCACTCAACCAGACGCCTCCTGGCGGTGCCATCCAGAAGCGACCGTACTGGCCGTGGGCGAAGCGTTGATGCTGGGCCAGCACCGCCCGGGGCTGACGCGCCAACCAGGGTTGTTGACGCAACCACTGCGTCAACGCGGTTTCAGTGCTGGAACAGACACTCAGATGACGCAGCTGCCACCCGGACGAGCCCCTGTCGCGAAGCGCGTGAACTAGCCGTCCCTGCGGGATGCGGATCTCTTTCAATGCTGTTGCGTCCACCATCGAGCCAGACGGGCTGCCCCCTGCTCCAACACATCGGTGGGCCGCACCAAGGCCAGGCGCAGCCAACCGGCGCCGGCATCACCGAACCCGGAGCCAGGTGTCAGGGCCACCCCGCAATGCTCCAAGAGGTCAGCCGACAACTGTTCATCACTCCAACCCCGGGCACGAGCCCAACCCGGTACAGGCATCCAGAGGTAAAGCGCCATCGACGGTTCGGGGATCGACCATCCGAAAGCTGCCAAGGCCTGACGGGTGCGATCCCGCCGTTCGCGATACACCGGCTGCAAGCGCAATGGCCAGTCGGGATGTTGATCAAGAGCCACAATCGCGCCTTGCTGCAGCGCCCGGCACTGGTTGAAATCCACAACGCCCTTGAGTTCGCGTAGGGCCGCAATCAAAGGCGCCGCTCCCACCGCAAATGCCAAACGGAACCCACCAAGACACCACCCTTTTGAGAGGGAGAAGAACTCGATACCGCGCTCCCGCCAATGGGGACAACGCAACAATGACGGCGCCTCTCCTTCCAAGGCAAGATCCACGTAGGGATTGTCGTGGGCCAGCACAAGATCGTGCCGATCACAGCGGCGCATCGCCGCGTCCAACCAGGCCTGCTCGCCGGTGCAGGCGGTGGGATTGTGCGGAAAGCCCAGCACCATCAGGCGCAGCTGATCCCACTGAGCCAGAGAGAGCGCGTCGAAATCGGGAGCCCATTGCCGCTCAGCAAACAAGGGCAGGGTCTCAATGGCGGCATCCGCCAGTTCGAGGCCGCCCCGATGGGAGGGGTAAGAGGGGTCGAGGATCAGCGCTGAATCTCCTGGATTGAGCACAGCGAGCGGCAGATGGGCCGTCCCCTCCTGGGAGCCAACCAGCAGCAGCACCTCACGGTCGACATCGACCGACACACCGAAGCGCTGCTGGCACCAGGCCGCCGCGGCCTGGCGAAAGGGTTCCGTACTCGCGTGCAGGCAGTAGGAGGCACTGGCCGGTTCCGTCAGGACAGATGCCATGGCCTGCACAGCAGCCGGCGGAGGCAAAAGATCAGTTGAGCCAAGCGAAAGATCGATCAGCGGCTGTTCAGCGCAAGCGGCGCTGCGTCCATAAGCGGCTTTACGGCGATCGTTGCGGTCAAAAACACCGCTGCCCAGCCTGGCCAGACGATCAGAGGTGAGCATCCAGGAAGGCCTGCAGCTGTGGGCGGGCGACCGCTCCTTCATGCCGGGCGAGTTCCACACCATCCCGGAACAGGATTAAGCAGGGAATGCCTTGCACCTTGTAAGCATCGCGGGTGGTGGGATTGCCATCCACTTCCATTTTTCCGACATTCAGACGACCTGCATAAGCCTCCGCGGCCCAGTCCATCAGCGGCGCCATCAACCGGCAGGGACCACACCAGGGAGCCCAGAAGTCCACCAGAACGGTGCTGTCTGCCTTGAGCACCTCTTGAGCAAACCCTGCGTCGGTGAAATCAGAAACAGAGGCGGACACATCGGAGCTGCGAAGTGCTTCGATCCTATGAATCGGTGTGACTGCCGGAGGGCCTGCAGGCTCAGAGCTTGTCGATGGAGCGGCGCAACTCTTCAAGGTCGGTATCAACCTCCGTAACTTTCACCGGTTCGACGGTGGCATCTGCTGCTTGGTCTGCAGAGGGCAGAGCGGCAGCCTCGGGACCCGCCGAGAGTTGCTGGCGCAGCGCAGCCAGTTCATCGTCGACGTCGTCACCACCCTCTAGAGCAGCAAACTGGCTTTCGAGATCAGCTCCCGCGAGCTCGGCCGCAGCCTGACTACTGGCTTCCATGGCCTCGACCTTGTCCTCCATGCGCTCGAAAGCCGCCATGGCGGAGTTGCTGCCCAGATTGCCCACAGCACTCTGCAATTGCTGCTGGGCCTTGGCCGCCTGAGCCCGAGCCTTCAGCATGTCTTTCTTGGTTTTGGCTTCAGCGATCTTGCCTTCGAGCGCCACCAGGCTCTTCTTCAGGGTCTCGACCTGGGCGTCCTGACCCTGCACCTGCTTGGCGAGGGACGTAGCGGTCTCCTGGAAGGTCTTGCGGCGGGTTAGCGCCTCACGGGCCAGATCCTCCTCGTTTTTCTTCAGTGCCAGCTCAGCCCGTTCGTACCAGGTGCGAGCTTGCGCTTCGGCTTGATCTGCCTGATTGCGCAGACGCTTCTGGCTGGCGATCGCCAACGCCACGGCCTGGCGAAGCTTCACCAGGTCCTCCTGCATGTCCGCGACGGACTGATCGAGAATCTTGACCGGATCCTCGGCCTTGCTCACCAGATCATTGACATTGGCGCGCAGCAGACGGCTGACCCGATTGAAGAAACCCATGAATCGCGGAGAGCGTTGCCTGAGGGTAGCGAGCGAATCAACCGGACCTGCCTAGGGTTTGGCAGAAATCGGCAGACGGCCATGGGACGGGCCCCGCAATCGCAGCGACGTCGCTTTGGCAAGGGTGAAGTGCTTCTGCCACCCATGCCTGCGCCCGCCCAACCGTTGAGCGGATGTCTGGAAGCCCTCCAGAAGACCTGGCGTCAGGAAGGGTCCCTAGCGGCTCTCTGGCAGGACTGGCCGACCTTGGCCGGCGACCAGCTCGCTGGCCACTGCAGACCCCTGGGCCTGCGCAATGGCGTCCTCACCGTGGGGGCCAGCCACCCCCAGTGGCGCCAGGCGTTGCTTTACAGCAAATTGCAACTGCTGGCGGCGATTCGTGCCGCAGGCCATCCGGTGAAGGATTTGCGCATCCAGCAGCACCACGCAGTCGCGCGCCCAGCTGCGGATGACCCTCTTGAAGACTGGAAGCGCCATCCCAGCCGAATCGATGTGCATGGCATCGCGCCCTGTCCCCGTTGCGGCACGCCATCCCCCCTGGGCGAGATGGCCCAGTGGGGTCATTGCAGTTTCTGCCGTCGCATGGAGCTGAGCAAGGCAAACGGGGGCGATCAGTAGCGCTCTGGTCTTGGCTTGCGCCAGGTGAGCACCACGCCACTGGCCTGCAATGCATCGGCGCGCTCCTCCAGGCGTTCACGCTCGAGGCGCCAGAGCTCATAAATTCCTTCACGGGCCAGGATCTGAGGTTGCAGATCCTGCCAATGCTCCTTGGCTGCGGTGCCCGTGTTGATCACCACAAGCACCGAGGGAGATCCATCAGCAGCGTCGCGGGGGCGGCCCTCAAATCCGCGCCGACGTTCATGGTTGAGGCGATCGGCCAGGTTCATGAGTGCGGCCCGCGATTCGCCTTCGTAGATCACCACCTGACCGGTATAGAAGTGCAGCGATGGCTTAAGGACGCCGATCATGGCGAGCGGTTCGCCAGTCCGGCGCTGCGCCACGACCTGCTCGGCCACAAGGCGCACCGGCAGCTGGCGCACCCGATCACCCAGCTGGATCATCGGCACGAGCGCAAACAACTGGAAGGCCACTAGTGGCCCCTGCCAGGCAAGCAGTCGCCCCGACACCGGAGAACCCAGACACCCCAGGCCCAGAAAGAGAGCGACTGAAAAGCAGACCGCTGACCTCAGCACAAGACCACTGGCCAGCAGCTCGGCGGGCAGGGTGGGCATTTCAGGATCCTGGATCAAAGGGATCCAAAGCGAAGACAGCCAAAAACCCACTGTCAGGATCAAGACGAGACCCGCTATGCAGGACCAGGCAGTGAGGAGCGCCCAGCGGCGCTGAAGCGCCGCTGGGCGCGCTGTGATCGCCATAATCAGCGCCGCAGCCGGCGTGGCAGGCAACCAGTAACTGGGCAACTTGGTGGCCGCTGCGGTGAACAACAACAGCACAGCCAGCAACCAACAACCAGCGAAATCAATCAGGCTGTCGTGAGAAGGCTTTCGAGCGGTGGAGGCGCTGCCGAAGAAGCCGGTCAACACCCGTCCCAACCCAAGCAGCAGGAGGGGCGTGAACGGCAGAGATGCCACCACCAGCACAGGTCCGAAGAACCACCAGGGCTGGAGGTGATCATTGACCACGCTCGTGAGTCGCTGGAGGTTGTGGTACCCAAAGAAGCTGTCCCAGAACGGCTGACCCTCCACCAGCAACTCAGCCACATACCAGGGAAGACTGATCGCCGCGGTGATTAGAAGTCCTGGCAACGGTCTGAGGCGACGCCAGAGACCAGCCAAGTCTCGTCGGGTGATCGCGAACAGCAACAGAGTCATGCCCGTGAGCACCACTGCGACAGGCCCCTTGGTGAGCACAGCTGTGGCCAGGAGGATCCAGGCCGACCACCAGCGCCGTTCGGATTCGGCGACGTAACAACGCCACTGGCAGAGCAGGCTGAGAGCCAGCGTTCCATTCAGTAGGGCATCGCTGACGGCCGTGCGGCTCCAGATCAGCACAAGGGGCGACAACCCGAAAGCCAGCGCTGCTGCCACTGCCGTGCGGCGGGGATGGTCATCCTCGGAACCGGGATGACGCATCAAGGTGTCACCGATGGCCAGCATCGTCACCACAGAAGCCAGCGCGGACGGCAAACGCGCCGCCCAGGTCCCAAGGGGATCCCAGAGCTGATGACCAGGCAGGGCATACCCCAGCCCCATCAGCCAGTAAACGAGGGGCGGCTTGTCAAAACGGGGCAACCCGTTCACCCGTGGTGTCAGCCAATCACCGGTCTCGGCCATGGCTCGTCCTGAAGCTGCAAACAGCGGTGGTGTTTCATCCACCAATCCTGTGCTGCCGAGCTTCCAACAGCAGAGCGCTACCCCCAGGGCAAGAATGAGCAACAGTCCCCGTCGGCGCTGCCGTGGCGTGGGAACGATTGGAGCTGACGAAACCGCGGTCATCAGCTGATGGTGCCATCCGTTGGGATCAAACCACGACGGATCCAGGCCTCGATTCGAGCCGCGAGGGCCTCCTGGCTGGCCCACTGCTCCGTCCAGCGTCGACAGGCACGCCGGTCGATAGCCGCCACGCGCCGGGTTGCTTCGGTGAGCGCTTCGCGGTCATCGGCAGTGACCAGCCATCCGGTCACACCGTTTTCAATGATCTCGCCAGGGCCACCGCGGTCGTAAGCGATCACGGGGACGCCGCAGGCCAGGGCCTCGACCACCACATTGCCGTAGGCCTCATTCCATTTGGGAGTGTTGAGAAAGGCACGACAACGCCCCAGTTGTCGCTGAAGCTCATCCGTGGATTGAAAACCACACCACTCGATCGTGCCGGCAGGCACCTGCGCTTCCACACGGCTGGCATAGGCGGGATCCTCCACCAGTCCCCACACTTTGAGGGGCTCGCCCAGCGCCGCTGCGACGGCAGCAGCATCCTCCAGCCCCTTCTCGGGAGCCACACGACCAGCCCATCCGAGCGGACCATCCCCGGTGAGCTGCAGTGCGTAGCGGGACAGGTCAAAGCCATTGCCCACCACCTCAGGGGGATGGGGAAGAGCGAAATCTTTGGCCTGACGTTGGGTATGAAAGGCCATGCGGCGCTGATCCCAATGCGCCAAATCCTGAATGGCCCGATCCATCAAGGAGGACACCGATCCCATGCTCACCAGGTGGAAGACGGGGCTGACCACGTGGGGGGTAAGCCAGAGCGGTAGCCAGTCGTAGCCGAAATTGAGCACCGCATCGGCACTGAGCGCGAGGGCTCGATCCCAGAGCTGCGGCAGCACCCCGTCCAGCGGAATCTGCATCGCGGCCTCTCGATTGGCATGCTGCCAACTGGGCTGATCCACACCAGGCTCCGTGTGCAGGGTCACGGCACCATCCAGGGCAGGGAGATGGGAGCCGGAGGGCGCCACCACATGCAGATGATGTCCGCGGCCGACCAGACCTTTCAGCACCGAGGTGAAGGTGAGTTCAACGCCACCGCCGCGGCCACTGCCGAGTTGTCCGATGGGTGTGCTGACCAGCACCAGCGTCAGAGGCCGATCCGTCATGCCTTCAGATCTCCAGGACTGCTGATCGATGCGGAGACCCACGGTTCCCAGAGGCGTTGGCGTTGACTGACCAGCAGAACAGACAACAGCACCAACAGCACGGAGAACCATTGCAGAGGTTGCAGGCGCTCACCCAACAGAACACCGCCCGTTGCGAGGGCAAAAACGGGTGTCAAGAAGCCGAGTGTGCTGAAACCGGTGAGGTCCTCACGGTTGGCAAACCAGAAGAACAAGGCGTAGGCCAGGGCGCTACCTAGCAGGGAGGCATAGGCCATCTGGGCCCAGTTCCAGAGGGTCCAGGCTGGTAGCAGCGCCGTGCTGCTGTCGGCGCTATGGAGGAGCAGGAGCGGGATTCCCCCCAGCACCATGTGCCAGCCAGTGATCGAGACCGGATCACTGCGCCTGCAGGCGAAACGGCTGAGCACGGTGCCGAAGGCCATGGACAGCGCTGCTAGCAGCATCCAACCGGTGCCTTGCTGCCAGCCCGTCTGCAGAGCCGAGAGATCGGCCTGAAGCCACCAGTGCTGAAGCAGTGGGGCCGGCACTCCGAGGCAGACGATCCCTGCCAGACCCACCACCAGACCGATCCAGCCAATCGGATTAATCGACTCAGCAAACAGCCAGCGGGCCAGCAGGGCCACGATCAAGGGCTGGGAATCGATCAGAACTGAACCAAGACCCGCGCCGGTGCCCTGGAGCCCCTTCGCCAGACAGAACTGAAACAGGACTGCATCCACCAGGGTGAAAAGTAGGAACCAAATGCGGTCTCCTGGATCGATGGCCAACGAGCGACCCAGCCATGGCACCGCCATCAGGATCACCACCCCAGCCGGCAACAGCCGCAGACAGGCCACCAAAAGTGCGCCGCCGGATTGCACCAGGGGCGCCATCGCTGCCATCGCCGTTCCCCAGAGGGCAAACGGCAACACCATCAGCAGACCACGCTGCAGCGACGTCATGACATTGGGCCGACAGGGTCCTTTTTAAGATCTGACGAGTTGAACGGAGGGCCATGGGCTGGCTGTGGCGCCGGAAATCCAAACGCCGCATGGCGCGCATCGAAATCGAAGGTGCGATTAGCGGCTCGACGCGACAGAGAGTGCTGAAGGCCCTGCGGGAGGTTCAGGAGCGGGAATTCCCGGCACTGCTGCTGCGCATCGACAGCCCTGGTGGCACAGTCGGTGATAGCCAAGAGATCCATGCAGCGCTGCTGAGACTCCGGGACCAGGGCTGCAAGGTGGTGGCCAGCTTCGGAAACATCTCGGCCTCTGGCGGGGTGTACGTGGGCGTCGCCGCTGAAGCGATCGTTTCCAACCCAGGCACCATCACCGGGTCGATCGGCGTGATCCTGCGCGGCAACAATCTCTCTGAGCTGCTGCAGAAGATCGGTGTCCGCTTCGAAACGGTGAAAAGCGGCGCTTACAAAGACATCCTCTCGCCGGACCGCGCCCTGAGCACCGAGGAACGCGCCTTGCTGCAGAGCCTGATTGACAGCAGCTACGACCAGTTCGTGACCGCTGTCGCGGAGGGCCGCAATCTTGAAGAAACCAAGGTCCGCAGCTTCGCCGATGGCCGCGTGTTTAGTGGCGCCCAGGCCAAGGATCTCGGCCTTGTGGATGAGCTGGGCGATGAGGAGGCAGCGCGAAGGCTGGCGGCACGCCTGGCTGATCTCGATGAGGAGCGCTGCAAGCCGGTGACCCTCGGCAAACCCCGCAAGCGACTGTTGCAGAACCTGCCGGGCTCGCGGCTGCTCACAAGGCTGGAGCAGGTCCTGAACACCGAACTGGAACTCAGCGGTCAGCCCCTTTGGATGCATCGACCATGACGGAGTCCCTGCAACTGCGCGGGCTGCGCGGCGCTACCACCAGCAGTGAGAACACGGTTCAAGCGATCCGTCATGCGGTCAATGAACTGGTGGAAGCCCTGATGGATCAAAACCACTTGAGCCCCCAACAGCTGGTGTCTGTCACCTTCTCGGTGACCGCTGATCTGGATGCAAGTTTCCCTGCCGCCACGGCACGGCACCGTCCCGGCTGGGACGCCGTGGCCTTGCTGGATGTCCAACAGATGGCCGTGCAGGGGGATCTGGCCCGCTGCATCCGCCTGCTCGCCCATGCCTGGCTGCCCGCGACGCAACCGTTGCATCATCCCTATCTGCGCGGGGCGATGAAGCTGCGCCCGGACCGATCTCGTCACAACTGACAGATCAAGGGCCGACCCCCACGGCCGTTCACCGGGAGTGATTCTCACGACAATTCACAAACGACTCACGGCTCAAGGGCCGATCACTTTCTTGCCGCGATGACCCGACATTTTCCCTTCATGAGCCGAAGCGCTGGTATCGCAGCCCTGATCAGCTGTGGCGCCATCGGTACCACCGCCTTGCTGCAACCCCTTTCAGCACCACCGGCATCGGCACAAAACACTCCGTCGCTCTTGGAATTCCGCTGGGATGACAACAGCGGTTATCGCAAGCTGTATTTCGTGCAGAGCAGCCAGCGTCAACGGGAACGGGCTGAGTACATGTTCATGTTGCGACCCAAGGATCGAAAGACCGCCATTCTCAAACTGAGCATCAGCGTGCCCAGGCACTTCAACGCCCGCATTCGTCCCAAAAACCTCTCTCTTTGCAGGATGAAACTGGGCGGAATGCTGTCGCGCAGTCGTTGCGAAGAGGTTCTGCCGGCGGTGATTGAGGTGAACGAAGAGCAAACCGCGATTGATGTCTTTCCCGACACGCCGATCCCGACCGGTGGCACCGTTGCCGTGGTGATGAATGTGTTCAACCCCACCAAGTCGGGCATGTTCCAGTTCAATGCCCTTGCTCAGGCCCCCGGAGAAGTGCCGGTGTCTGGCTATCTGGGCAGCTGGTCCGTCGATATTGACTGACCCAAGCTGATAAACTCGCTTCTTGACGAAAGGCCGGGCGCCGTAACTATCCAATGACCAAACGAACTCTCGGAGGCACCAGCCGCAAGCGCAAGCGCGTCTCAGGCTTCCGAGTGCGGATGCGCTCTCATACTGGCCGGCGCGTGATCCGCAGTCGCCGTAAGCGCGGACGGGCCCGTCTCGCTGCTTGATCAGTCAAGACATCTGCGATGGTCTTGCCGGCATCCATGCGCCTGCGTGGCCATCGCTGTTTCGACCACCTTCATCGGCGTGGCAGACGATTTCACAGCACCTTGATGGTGTTGCGCACTGCCCCAGCCAGAAATGAATTGCTGAACCGCAACGCGGCGTTGAAGACCTCATCGTCCACAGCGGATCGCGCACGTTGCCGCGTGGCTGTCGTAATCAGCAGCAAGGTGAGCAAGCGTGCCGTTGTGCGCAATCGCCTGCGTCGCCGCTTGCACGCGCATCTGCGCAGCCGCTTCGAACAGGCACCGGAACACGGTGCCATCTGGCTTTTGGTGAGTTTGAAGCCAGGGGTTGCCCCCGAGAGCCACGCCTTGCTGGAAGAATGCGACAGATTGCTTAAACAGGCAGGGCTGACGACATGAACGGTTCGATCCAGGAAGACACCTTTTACGAGGGGGGCCCTGCCAAAGGGGATCTGATTTTCAACCTCCTTCTGGGCCTCACCCTGATTGGTCTGCCCTTCGCTGTTGGCGGGGTTGTTCGTGCTCTCTGGCTGCGTTTCAAGGTCACCAGCCGGCGCATCTCCGTGAGCGGCGGCTGGCTGGGCCGCGATCGCACCCAGGTTGTTTACAGCCAGATCAAGGAAGTGCGCTGTGTGCCTCGGGGCTTCGGTGCTTGGGGGGACATGGTGCTGGTGCTAACAGACGGCTCGCGCTTGGAACTTCGCTCCATGCCTAAGTTCCGAGAGATCGAGACTTACATCGAGGAACGGATTAAGTCCCGTCCTGCGGCCAAAGGTGCAGAGAGCGACATCGCTTCCACCAAGGGATTCGCTGCCTGACCCTTGGCATGAGCGCAACGGCATCGCCGTTGTTGCACACTGGCATCACCTTTCATCACCACGCGGAACGCCATCGTGATCGGGTACATCTCCGACAATCTGCTGCTGCCAATCCTCGATTTCTTCTACGGATTGGTCCCCAGCTACGGACTCGCGATCGTGGCGCTCACGGTGGTGATCCGCCTCGCACTGTTCCCTCTCAGCGCCGGATCCATCCGCAGTGCACGCCGCATGCGCATCGCCCAACCGGTGATGCAGAAGCGGCAAGCCGAGATCAAGGCGCGCTTCGCCAGCAACCCTCAAAAGCAGCAAGAGGAGCTGAGCAAGCTGATGAAGGAGTTCGGCAGCCCGCTGGCCGGTTGTCTACCTCTGCTCGTGCAGATGCCGATCCTGTTTGCCCTGTTCGCCACGCTGCGCGGATCACCGTTCGCGGATGTGCCGTACACCCTCAATCTGAAGGTGCTGCCCTCGGAGCAGATCGCTGCCATCGAACCCAAGCCCTTCAGCAGCGCCAGCCACTCGATCTTTGTCACCGAAACCGATCACGTTCCCGTGATCGCCAGCCTGCCGGGCGGCACCAAGATCGGCTCAGGGGAATCGGTCCAGATCCAATTGCAGACCAAAAGCGGCACGCCCTTTAGCGAGGTGCTGACTGGGGTCGACAACGGCCAGTCTTTTCTCCCCGACTGGACGGTGACCAAAGGCGAATCCATCGTGTCCGTCTCGGACAGCGGCACCATCACTGCTTTGGCTCCCGGCGACGCCACCGTCGAAGGCAAGATCCCCGGCCTAGCGGCCCGCAGTGGTTTCCTCTTCATCAAGGCCCTGGGTCAGGTGGGCTTCTACACCGATGGTTCGATCAACTGGGACATCGCCATCTTGGTGGGTTCCTTTGGCGTGAGTCTGTTCATTTCCCAGCTGCTGTCAGGAATGGGAATGCCTGCCAATCCCCAACAGGCCACCGCCAACAAGATCACGCCAGTCATGATCACGGGCATGTTCCTGTTCTTCCCACTGCCCGCGGGCGTTCTCCTCTACATGGTGATCGCCAACATCTTCCAGGCTGCGCAAACCTTCCTGCTCACCCGCGAGGCCCTGCCTGACAACCTCCAGGCCATTCTTGATGAGCAGTTGAAACAGGCCCAGACACCTGCAGCCGCCACCGCCAGCGGTGCAGCCGGCAGCCGGCTGCCCTTCGAGCCGAAAGGCGGGAACAAATGATCCCCGGCCTCGAGCCGGTACCGCTGAGGGAGCTCCAGGCTCTGGGAACGTCCAGGGTCTGGAATGTGGAGGGGCAACTCGAGGCGATCCAAAGCCTGACTCCCGTGCGTGGCAGCCTCAGGGCTGAGCACCGCGGCAACCTGCTTGAGGTGGAGGGGTCGCTACAGACCATCGTCTGCCTTCGTTGCGATCGCTGCCTGGGTCGCTTCAATCAAGAGCTCAAGGCCGAGTCCAAAGAACTGATCTGGCTTGGGGGTGAGCCAACGGACGAATTGCTGGCCGATGCAGGGCTTGATCCGGAAATCCCTGACGGTCTGGTGGACGTGCTGGATCCCCGTGGGGATTTCGAACCGGAACGCTGGGTGTTTGAACAACTGAGTCTTCAGATGTCGGTGGTCAACCGTTGCGGCGATCTCTGCCCAGGCATGCCAACTCACGCGGCCGAGCCTCGCAAACCATCAAGCGCCGCGGCCGTGGATCCTCGCTGGAAGGCACTGCGGGATCTGCAGTCGTCCCTGCAACCGGATAGGGGAGACCATGGCTAACACCTGGATCGGTCAACTGGATCTGCTCATTCGGTCGGGCACACCCCTGATCTGGATCCGCAGCCATGAAGAAGAGCGCGTTGAGGGACTGCTGAGGCAGACCTGTCAGCGCCTTCCGGATCGAACCCTGGCCAGCTGGGACTTCGTAGGCGGCCTTAGTGGCGTGCTGGGGCAAGAACAGCTGGGTGCGCGTCAGCCCATGGCCGTCCTCCAGTGGCTTCAAGATCGCCCCAGCAGCAACCCCACGCTGCTGCTGCTGAAAGACGTGCATCGCTTCTGCGATGACCCTGGCATTGCCCGCATGCTGCGCAACCTTGCCAGCCAGCTGCGCACGACGCCTCACACCCTGATCGTGACCTGCGGGCAGTGGACTCCACCCGCAGACCTGGATGAAGCGCTCACACTGCTGGATCTGCCATTGCCCCAGGAAGAGGAGCTACGCACACTGCTGGCCAATATCGCCCGCGCCAGCGGACGCGACCTGGAAGCGGATGTGCTGGAAGAACTCACCCATGCCTGCTGTGGCCTCAGCGAGGCACGCGTGCGGCATGTGGCCGCTAAGGCTCTCGCTCAACGGGGATCCCTGAGCCGTGACGATCTGGCTGATGTGCTGGAGGAAAAACGCCTCTCCCTCGCCCGCAGCGAAGTACTCGAGTTCTGCCGGACCGATGCCACACCGGGCGACATCGGCGGCTTGGAGACGTTGAAGCACTGGCTGGATCAACGCCACCGTGCCTTCAATGACGATGCCCGTCGATTCGGCCTGCCCCTCCCCCGCGGGGTTCTGCTTGTCGGCCCCCAGGGCACCGGGAAATCACTCACGGCCCGTGCCATCGCACACAGCTGGTCCATGCCGCTACTGCGACTGGATGTGGGCCGACTGTTTTCCGGTCTGGTGGGGGCCAGTGAAGCGCGCACCCGCGACATGATTCAACGGGCGGAAGCCATGGCCCCATGCGTGCTGTGGATTGACGAAATCGATAAAGGGTTCGGCAATGACAGCCGCAGCGATGGCGGCACCAGCCAGCGCGTACTCGCCACCGTGCTCACCTGGATGGCCGAGAAACGCTCTGCGGTGTTTGTGGTGGCCACCGCCAACGGCGTGGAGCGCCTGCCAGCGGAACTGCTGCGGAAAGGACGATTCGATGAGATCTTCCTGCTGGACCTTCCCTCGCGGGACGAGCGCAACAGCATCCTGAGCTTGCACCTCCAGCGCCGACGCCCCGGTCTCGAGCTGCCTCTCTCCACCGTGGTCGACCGCACCGATGGGTATTCAGGCGCTGAACTCGAGCAGGTGGTGATTGAAGCCATGCACCTGGCCTTCGCAGACAGCCGGGAGCTGTCTGAGAGCGATTTGATTCAAGCAGCGGCACAGCTGGTGCCACTGTCACGCACCGCACGGGAACAACTCGAGAGCCTCAAGCAATGGGCGAGCGCAGGGCGCGCACGACCCGCTTCATTGCGGGGCGTAACGAACTCTCAAACGGCGTAACAATCTGAGTGGGGTACTCAGGTCAAAACCCTGTGCACTCCGTAAGTTCCGGTCATCGACCGCGATCTTTTTGTGAACCGTCCTTCCGATTTCACTGCTCAGCTGGCAGCAGCCTGCCTCGGGGCCGGTGTGATCACCACGGTGGCTGTGGCGCAGGGCCAGAACCCGATTACCGCACTGGGAATCACCCTGTTCTCCGCCGTCGCAGCTGTCATGGTGGGACAGGTTCTCTGAGCGCGAGGAAGGCGCTGGCAGCGGACGCTTAGGCTGCCGGCGCTGTTATCTGAATCCCTGTGCTCGATCAGCGTCTGGTGCGAGAAAACCCTGAGCTGATTGCGGCTCAACTGGGGCGCCGAGGCATGGATGTTGATCTCACATCCCTGCAACTGATCGCACAGCAACAGCGCGACCTCGAAGAACAACGCAGCAACCTCCAAGCCGAAGGCAACCGGATCGGCAAGGAGGTGGGCCAGAGAATCAAAGGAGGTGCGGATCCGAAGGGGGATGACGTCGCCGAATTGCGCAAGGAAGGCAACGCCATCAAGCAGAAGGTGGCGGTGCTGGAAGACGAGGAAAAGCAGCTGGCCTTGAAACTGAAGACCCAGCTGCTCACCTTTCCGAACCTGCCGTCGAGCGAAAGCCCCGATGGCAAGGACGAAACCGACAACGTTGAGGTGCGCCGCTGGGGCAGTCCACGCGAAGAGCGAGGCCTCGAGGAACATTGGGCGATTGCCGATCGCCTGGGGCTTCTCGACAGCGAGCGGTCCGTGCGGATTGCTCAGAGCCGCTTTGTGACCCTGCTCGGCCAGGGCGCGCGGCTGGAACGGGCCCTGATCAATTTCATGCTGGACCTGCACACCGGTAAGGGCTACCGGGAAGTGCTGCCTCCAGTGCTGGTCAACAGCGCCAGCCTCACAGGATCCGGTCAGCTTCCGAAATTTGCCGAGGAAAGCTTTCGCTGCGCTGAAGACGACCTGTGGCTGACACCCACGGCCGAGGTGCCGGTCACATCACTGCACCGTGAAGAAATCATCCCGGTGGATCAGCTGCCGTTGCGCTACGTGGCGTACAGCCCTTGCTTCCGTCGCGAAGCAGGCAGCTATGGCCGTGACACCCGTGGGTTGATCCGCTTGCACCAGTTCAACAAAGTTGAGCTCTACTGGTTCGCCCATCCCGACCAGTCGGCTGAGGCCCACGCCCAGATCACTGCCGATGCCGAAGCGGTCCTGCAGGCCCTGGAACTGCCCTACCGCGTGCTCGAGCTCTGCACCGGTGATCTCGGCTTCTCCGCCACCCGAACCTATGACTTGGAAGTGTGGCTTGCCGGCGCGGGAGCCTACCGGGAGATCTCCAGTTGCAGCGTTTGCGGAGATTTCCAGGCGAGGCGTTCTTCCATCCGCACCAAAGAAGGCAAAGCCACCCGGCTGGTTCACACCTTGAACGGAAGCGGTCTGGCCATCGGCCGCACCATGGCGGCGTTGCTGGAGAACGGTCAGCAAGCCGATGGGAGCGTGAAACTCCCCCAGGCGTTGGTGCCTTACTTCGGTGGCGACCACATCCGGCCAGAATGATTCCACTCAATCGGATCTCATGAACGTTCTGGCCTCACTGCTGGCTCTGGGGCTGCTGATCGTGATCCATGAAGCCGGGCACTTCCTGGCTGCTCGACTGCAGGGCATCCGTGTGAATGGCTTCTCGGTGGGATTCGGACCTGCATTGCTCAAAACCGAGCGCGATGGTGTCACCTACGCGCTGCGCCTGTTACCCCTCGGCGGTTTCGTCTCCTTCCCGGACGATGACGAGGCCAGCGAGATTCCGGATGACGACCCAGATCTGCTACGCAACCGTCCGATTCCTCAGCGGTTGCTCGTCATCAGTGCTGGAGTGCTGGCCAACCTGCTGCTGGCCTGGTTGGTGCTCGTCAGCCACACGGCCGTGACCGGGGTGCCTGGAGAACCAGCCCCTGGGGTGATGGTGATGAGCGTGCAGGGCGGCGAAGCAGCCGCCACATCGGGGTTGAGGGCGGGCGACCGCATCCTCAGCATCGATAATGTTCTTCTTGGAAGCGGCGAGCCGGCGGTCAAAGCAGCCGTGGACCCGATCCGTCAACACCCCGGGCAATCCCTGAGCCTGCGCATTGAACGCAACGGGGAGCAACTCCCCCTGACGCTCACCCCCTCAGATCAACAGGGCACCGGTCGCATCGGCGCTCAGTTGCAAGAGGTTCTCACCGGCGAAAGCCGACCCGTGGGATCGCCCTGGGAAGCAATCACGGTGTCCAGCCATCAGTTCAGCGGACTGGTCACTCGCACAGCGGCCGGATATGCCGGACTGTTCACCAATTTCGGTGCCACAGCGCAGCAGGTGTCGGGCCCGGTCAAAATCGTGGAGATGGGCGCTCAACTCTCCAGTCAGGGAGGCTCCGGCTTGGCCCTGTTCGTGGCCTTGATTTCCATCAACTTGGCCGTGCTCAATGCCCTGCCCCTGCCCCTGCTCGATGGAGGCCAGGCGGTGTTGTTACTCCTGGAGGGCCTACGCGGTCGACCGCTGCCCGAGCGCTTCCAACTGGCGGTGATGCAATCGAGCCTGCTGTTCGTGCTCGGCCTCAGTGTTCTGCTAATCGTGCGCGACACCAGCCAGCTGCCAGTGGTGCGTCAGTTACTGGGACAGTGAGACGGTATCGTTATTGATCGAACCGCTCCTTTTCAACCGCTGCATGGCCAAGAAGTCGATGATTGCCCGCGATGCGAAGCGGAAAAAAATTGTGGAGCGCTTCGCTGCCAAGCGGTCAGCCCTGATGGCCGCCTTCGATGCAGCGAAGGATCCAATGGAGCGTCTTGAAATTCATCGCAAGATTCAGGCCCTTCCCCGCAACAGTGCACCCACTCGCATGCGCAATCGCTGCTGGGCTACCGGCAAACCCCGCGGTGTGTATCGGGATTTCGGCCTCTGCCGCAACCAGCTGCGCGAACGTGCCCATAAAGGCGAACTGCCCGGCGTGGTCAAGTCCAGCTGGTGATCCGCTGAGGTCAAAACGCTTTCAAGCGAAAAAAGGAGGTGAGCAATCACCTCCTTTTTTGATGCAATCGTCGTCAGCAAACTGAGTGGATTCCGAGGGATTGGCGGTTGAATCCGGTGAAGTGCCAGAATCAGACTTGACAGAAAGACATAAACAACAGTGCAAGGTCAGACACAGTCGATCTCCTTTGACGGTCGGGAGATTCGACTGACCACAGGGCGGTATGCCCCCCAGGCCGGTGGTTCCGTGATGATTGAGTGCGGTGACACGTCCGTGCTCGTGACCGCCACCCGTTCAGCAGGACGCGAGGGCATTGATTTCCTGCCCCTCATTTGCGATTACGAGGAGCGTCTGTATGCCGCAGGTCGCATCCCTGGCAGTTTCATGCGCCGGGAAGGACGTCCGCCAGAACGGGCCACGCTGATCAGCCGCCTGATCGACCGCCCGATGCGGCCGCTGTTCCCCAGCTGGCTCAGGGATGACCTGCAGATCGTGGCCACCTGCATGTCTTTGGATGAGCGGGTCCCCGCTGATGTGCTGTCGGTGACTGGTGCTTCCCTGGCCACGCTGCTTGCAGGCATTCCCTTCCACGGCCCTATGGCGGCGGTGCGAGTCGGTCTCCTCGGAGACGACTTCGTGTTAAACCCCAGCTACCGAGAAATCGAACGCGGTGATCTGGACCTGGTGGTAGCCGGAACACCGGAAGGTGTGGTGATGGTGGAGGCAGGCGCCAACCAGCTACCCGAGCAGGACGTGATCGAAGCGATTGACTTCGGTTACGAGGCTGTCTGCGAGCTGATCAAGGCCCAGGAGACCATCCTCAAAGACGCGGGCATCAAGCAGGTGAAACCTGAGGCTCCCAGCGAAGACACCACCCTGCCGGTTTACCTCGAGAAGGCGTGCAGCAAGGCGATTGGTGAGGTGCTGAGCCAGTTCGACCAAAGCAAGGCCGAACGGGACGAAAAACTGGACGCGATCCGTAGCAAGACCGCAGAGAGCATTGACGGGCTGAAGGACAACGACCCAGTGCGTCAGCTGGTGTCTGCCAACGGCAAGGCCCTGCCCACCAGCTTCAAGGCTCTGACCAAGAAGTTGATGCGCCAGCAAATTGTTAAGGACGGCAAGCGCGTTGATGGACGCGCCCTGGATCAGGTTCGTCCAATCAGCGCTCTGGCTGGCGTGCTGCCCAAGCGCGTTCATGGCTCGGGCCTGTTCCAACGTGGACTCACCCAGGTGTTGTCCACCGCCACCCTCGGCACTCCCAGTGATGCCCAGGAGATGGATGATCTCAACCCAAACACCGAGAAGACCTACCTCCACCACTACAACTTCCCGCCCTACTCCGTCGGCGAGACCAAACCAATGCGCTCTCCGGGACGGCGCGAGATCGGTCATGGAGCCCTGGCCGAGCGGGCGATTCTTCCCGTGCTTCCAGCCAAAGACACCTTCCCGTACGTGGTGCGTGTGGTGAGCGAAGTGCTCAGCTCCAACGGCTCCACCTCCATGGGTTCGGTCTGCGGGAGCACCCTCGCGCTGATGGACGCTGGTGTTCCGCTCAAGGCACCGGTGAGCGGCGCCGCCATGGGCCTGATCAAGGAAGGCAAGGAGGTACGCATCCTCACCGACATCCAGGGAATCGAAGATTTCCTCGGCGATATGGACTTCAAGGTGGCCGGCACCGACAAGGGGATCACCGCCCTGCAGATGGACATGAAGATCACCGGTTTGGCCATCAACACAGTGGCTGAAGCCATCAATCAGGCGCGTCCTGCCCGTCTTCACATCCTTGAAAAGATGATGGAGGCCATCGACACCCCGCGTGAAGGCATGTCACCCCATGCTCCACGTCTGTTGAGCTTCCGCATCGATCCGGAACTGATCGGCACAGTGATCGGTCCTGGCGGACGCACCATCAAGGGCATCACCGAGCGCACCAACACCAAGATCGACATCGAGGACAGTGGCATCGTCACCATTGCTTCGCACGACGGTGCGGCCGCCGACGAGGCCCAGAAGATCATCGAAGGACTGACGCGCAAGGTGAATGAAGGCGAAGTGTTCAGCGGTTCGATCACCCGCATCATTCCGATCGGGGCCTTCGTGGAAATTCTTCCTGGCAAGGAGGGCATGATCCACATCTCCCAGCTCTCCGAGGCGCGGGTGGAGAAAGTGGAAGATGTGGTGAAAGTGGGCGATGAGGTCACCGTGCGCGTGCGTGAGATCGACAACCGCGGCCGTATCAACCTCACTCTCCGCGGAGTGCCCCAGAGCGGTGAGGATGCAGCTCCCGAACCTGCTCCGACCCCCGTCGCGCCCCTCTCCTGAGGGGCTCAGGTTCAGACCTGAAAACCAGGATCGATCCTTTCCATGGCCCGTGTCGCTTTCTCTTCAAGAGCGGCATGGGCTTTTCCATGACTAGCGATCAGACACCCGGCCTGACGCACATCGCCAGTGTTGTACGTCAAAGGCTGACCATCGGCATGGGTGAAGGCACCACCTGCAGCCAGCAGCACCGCTTCCGGCGCGGCCATGTCCCAGTCCTTGGGAGCACTTTTGCCGGAGAGTGAAACATAGAGATCGGTCTCGCCGCGCAGAATCGTGGCGATTTTGTAGCCGACGCTGCCCACCGCTTTAGAACCGCCAAGGGCGAGGGTGTCAATCAACGTCACCAGACGGTCGTCACGATGGCTACGGCTGGCCACCAGGATCAGCTCCGAAACCGTGGTTCTGTCGCTGAAGCGAACCGGCGACCGCTCGCCCTGGCGGTCTTCACACCAGGCCCCCTCGCCGACAAGGCCGATCCAGAGTTCGTCGGCTTCCGGCAGCAGCACCACCCCCAGCACGGGACGCCGCCCGTGCACCAGAGCCAGATGAACGGCGTATTCGCCGGTGCCCTGGAGAAAATCCTTGGTGCCATCGAGGGGATCAAGGATCCAGAGCCATTCCGCAGGCAGCGTTTGGCCTTCCGTGAGCTGCTCCTTGGCCGTTTCTTCGCTGAGTAGCGTCCAATCCACCTCCGGGAACGCCTGCTTAAGGCCATCCAGCAACCACTGGTTCACAGCTAGATCAGCCGCAGACACCGGGCCATCTCCACCGTCATCAACGCGCAAAACCTTGGGAAAGCCGTGCGGTGGCTGCTCACCGCGGGCATAGGCCCGCAAGATATCTGCAGCTCCCCAACAGAGTGGACGCAAAGCCGCGAGCAAAGCGTCCTGGCTGACACCGGCAGGCAAAGTCAGAGCAGTCGGCATCATGGGTAGGTCTGGGCGGAGCCATTGTGAAGCAGCGCGCCGAACCGGAGAACGGTGTTCTTTATATGGTCGGCACACCGATCGGTCATCTCGGTGACCTTTCGCCAAGGGCGCGTGCATTGCTGGCGGCGGTAAACACGGTGGCCTGTGAAGACACACGTCACAGCGGCCAGCTGCTCGTCTCTCTGGGATCGACAGCCAGACGCTGCAGCTTTCATCAGCACAACACCCACGCCCGCATCCCCCAGTTGCTGGATGAGCTCAGCCAGGGCCGCAGCGTGGCGGTGATCAGTGATGCTGGGCTACCAGGGATTAGCGACCCAGGCGAAGAGCTGGTGGCTGCAGCCAGAGCAGCAGGCCATGCCGTGATCTGTATCCCAGGGCCCTGCGCCGCCACCACCGCCCTGGTTAGCAGCGGACTCCCCAGCGGTCGTTTCTGCTTCGAAGGATTTCTGCCCGCTAAGGGGAGGGATCGCAGACAACGCCTGGAAACCCTTGCCAAGGAACCCCGCACGACTGTGCTGTACGAGGCACCCCACCGACTTCTGAAATTGCTGGAGGAATTACAGGAGCACTGTGGTGCGGCACGCCCTCTGCAGGTAACCCGTGAACTAACCAAACGCCACGAAGAGCAGGTTGGACCGACGATCGGGCACGCTTTGGCTCATTTCACCCATCAGGCACCCCAAGGAGAATTCACTTTGGTGCTGGGTGGCGCCGAAGTGCAGGCTCCAGACCCTCTGGATGACGAGGCATGCCTGCAGCAACTCCAGGAACTGATTGCCGATGGCATGAAAGCCAGTGATGCAGCTCGGGATCTGGCTCAACGCAGTGGCCGATCCAAGCGGGAGTTATATGCACTGCTGCACACCGCAGAGAACCAGGCAGACTGAGCCCACCCTTTGAACCACGCGGCATGCTGCTGCGCCTGCGACTGCTGTTGATCACGCTGGGATCAGGCGCAGCCCTGCTGGTGGTGCTCTGTCTAGGAGCCCAGAACCTGAGTGATCGCTATCGCCTGCGACTTGGCATTGGAGAAACGGCTCCATTGCCCGCTGGTTTTGTCGTTGGCGTGAGTGCGGTGCTTGGGGTTGTTAGCGGTGGCAGCCTTACAGCCCTCCTGATGCCCAACTCTCAGCAGTAGGTCAATCAGGCGTCGAGGGAATACAACGCTCCTTCCATCACCAGCCGCGTGATGCCGCGAGCCACAAGGTGACGCGTGGTGCGCTCAAACACCTGCGTGTCAGGCACTTTGATCACGCGCTGGCTGCGACCACACTGACGCTTTGCCGTTCTGGGGCTGGCATACAGATATAAGGCTTGTCGCGACAGTTCAGAAGGATCAGCAACGCCGAGCTCAGGAAATTCACTCAGCGGTCGTGGGTCCAGCTCCACGGTTTTATCCACCAGCATGTAAACACTTTCAGGCAACACGCCAGCGGCAAAGGGCAGACAGCTCATTTGCTCGCGGCTGACCTGGGGCAGGTCAACAGCGAGAACGGCCACCTCGTGAAACACATCATCAGGGTCAGGAGCAAGGTCGTCGTCTTCACTGATGTCCTCTGGCTCATCCGCTCCGAAGTCATCAGCATCGTCGAGAGCCAGAGTGGACGGGCTGTCGTCTTCAGCCTGCTCGTCTTCTTGGGCTGATTGTTCCTCTGGATCCGACGGGTCTGACGGCATAGCTTCGGACTTCGGAGCCTCCGGTGCTGAGCTGAGGTCAGCACCGGCCTTGGCTTGTGGTGCAAAAGAAGCACCGCGGGAACGCAAAGCTTTGAGTGCGCTGTACTCGTCAGGCGACAACAGCGTTCGCACCGTACGACTGACCGTGTTGGTGCTGCATCCGAAGGCGTCTGCCAGTACGGCACTGGTTTCCCCGGCGCGATACCGCTCCAGCAGCTCTTGCTTCTGACTGTCTGTAAGCCGGCTGGGTGCCATCGCGAAAGTTGCACAGCATTCAACCTTAGGTGCCGCCGCCGGGATCGACTGCAACAATGAGCCCTCTGCTCCCTTAGCTCAGCTGGATAGAGCAACTGCCTTCTAAGCAGTCGGTCGATGGTTCGAATCCATCAGGGGGCGTCTAAAAATCTTTCAGGCAAAGCCAAGCGGATGGTCGGCGACAAAAGCCACATGGCGGAGGCCACCGCTGACATGGCGATCGCCATCAGCAAAAGCCTGACGCCCTGGAAGGTCGGCAGCAGCGATGCTGTGAAGGTCTGGTGAGCACCGTGGTGATCGCTCCCTTACTGCCCTTGCGATGGGCTAACCGGATCGAACCGGGTGACTGAACTGTTGCCGCATCAGGGCTACAACGGAGTCACGCTGCAGATCCGCTGATGGCAACGCTGGACGAGTTCAAGGCAATGCGTGATGCGGTGCCCGCTGCGGTGCAAGGGGAGCTGTTCAAGCTGATGACTTCAGACCCTGATGCCTCGATCCAGCGCATTGTGGAGATCGCTGCTGAGAAAGGGATGACGGTCACCTCAGAAGAGGTGCGTGGCTTCCTCAGGCAGATGGATGACGATGACGAGTTTGATGACATCGAGCTGGATGCTGTCGCTCTTGCTGCCATTGCAGGGGGTAATAGTGGCGCGGGAGGAGAGTGCTGAGAAACAAGCAAGCGCATGACGAGCCCTGGGGGCGTCGCCCTGGCATGCGACCCATGCGCAAGTGGCTGTTTGGTGGCTTATCGATGACCGTTTGAGTCGTTGAAGCCGATCGTGACTATCAAAAAGCTGTAGCTCCACGCCCTCCCATGTCAGAAGAGCAACTCAAAGCGTTCCTGGAAAAGGTCCAAGGCGACACCAGCCTTCAGGACAAGCTCAAAGCAGCAGCCTCCCCAGAAGCTGCGATTGAAATCGCCAAAGAAGCTGGATTTTCAATTACCGCAGAAGATATTCAATCCGTGCAATCGCAATCGGGAGATGTATCAGACGAGGAGCTGGAAGGTGCAGCTGGTGGAACAGGTAAAAAATATTCGCGAAACTGTCCAGAATCGAAATACTGTTAGTGTGTTTTGTTTTGTCAAACGCTTTGCATTGTTGACCGATGGATAGAAACAGCCTACGCCTTCAAAGCTCCTGCAGCACCAGGGGCTCTTTATTACTTCAACAGTCTGACTGACCCCATCAATCAGCCTTCAATACCTGGCATAGATAAGGGCAGTTGAGTCAAAGTAGATAAAACGCATTCGCTAAAATTAGGGTGTCAATTAGGGACATTGCAGCCCGTAAATCATGACACCTAAACAGATTCAATGATTGAATCGCGCTTGCAAGATGGCAGGCGTTGATTCAAGCAAGATCAGTCCATCAAATCCGTTTGAGAAGTCAGGGATGACAGCGGGTTTGTTACAAGCAGCGATTGCAGAGCTTGATCCCGCACAGGCGGCACGGTGGCGTGTTGCTGCAGGTGGTGGGTTGAGTGTTGCGACGATGGCTGAATTGCAATCTGGGCAGGAGTTGAGCGCTGCAGCGCAACGTGATCTGTTCGAACATGATGCCAAGTACGTTGAAGAGATTCAGCAGCAGCATGTTGATCAGGAAGCTGCACAGCTGAAGGCATTCGAAGAGCAAGCAGCGCAGATGCGGTTTAACCGTGAATTGCGTAGTGCCGGTGGCAATGAGCATCAGGCAAAGCGAGCAATTGCGGCACAGGATGCAAAGGCACAGCAACTGTCTGAACAACGCGCAGTGTGGGCACAAGGAGGTCGGGTCTGATGGCAGAACTGACAAAGAGTGAACAGGTCGCTTACGACATCAGTGCTGAGCGAACAAAGAAACAAGCAGCGCGAAATCGTGGTGCAGCAGAAGCATTGAATGCAGCACCTCCTGGTGCAGTGGAGCGGGCTCGGGCTCGTGCGTTAGGGCAAGTGAAAACACCTGTTGCCCCGCGGGCGTCATCACCAGCCAAGCCAACGTTGAGCGGTCGAACGATCAAGCATTCGAGCGGGATGGAGGTGCCAGAAGAGATTTATGACTGGCCAGCAGAACGGCAGCGAAAGTTTCTGGAGCTGAAAGCAGCAGATCTGAAGAAGGACAGCGATGACAACGCTGCAATGGGGATGATCAATCAGCTGTTGGATCTACGTGATGCCGATCGGCGTGAGATTGCAGCGCTGCGCACTCAGATGTCGACGGCATTGACGGTGGTGGAGGGTCTCCAGCGGCGGTTGGAACAGATCGACACCGTGGTGACGATCGAGAAATCCAATGAGCTGTCAGAGCAACTGGCGAGCGTCAGTGATGCTGTGATCCATGCCACTGCGGTGGAAGCCAGCCTGCGCAATCAGACGTCCCGCAGCCAAGCGGAGATGGATAACCAAGCGGCGGCAGCAGCCCGGCGGGAATGGGGCATCAGCGAATGACGTCGCTGGCGTGCCACACCGGCAGACCCACCCGGGAGGAATCCGGTGAGATCCCACCCAAGGTGCGGGCAACCCTAACCCTCAGGGCCGCCGGCCACAGCTGGAAACAGTGCTCCGACATGACCGGGGCCAGCTACCGGAACCTCCTGAAATGGAAGGATCTACCGATAGCTGAAGCCTACGTCGAGGAGAAGGTGAGGGAGGCCCTAGCGGGCACCTACAACAGGCTCATCAGTGCAGGCCCAGCTGTTGCCGATCGGCTGCTGTCGATTGCGTTGGATCCGGCGACGAAGTCCTATGCCGCGGTGTCTGCCTGCGAGGCAGTGATCCGCAGCATCGAGCGAGGGGTGCTGGACCGCGAGATGCGGGAACACATCGCCGAGCTGCGCGAGCAGATGGCCCAGCTGGAGCAAGGACGACCGATCGATGTTTGAGCCTCGACTGCTGACCGAGGAGGAAGGAAGCGCAATGGCGTGCCTCCTGCGGTTGGCACACGTCGAAGAATCAGCCCTTAGTCAGCGATGTGCCATCGCAAAGAAATCCAAACCGCAACTTCCTGACGGGTTCACTCCAACCGGGTACGTTGTCAACATGCGGGCAAGTCTGCCTGCCTGAAGCCAGTCATCAAAAGCAATTACTGGGATTTTCCCCGTTGCTTTAATTCGGGCCAGTTAGCAGATTTCTCCCCTTCAAATTCAATAACAAAGCATGGATCAAGTTGACATCACTATCGTTGGTGCCGGTCTCTCTGGCTTGATTGCAGCAAGGGAAGCCAAGAAAAAGGGCTACAGCGTCAAAGTGCTTGAGGCCCGGTCCCGCGTGGGCGGCCGGATGTTTAATCAAATCACCCCCAGCGGCGGAATTATTGATCTCGGGGGACAGTGGGGTGGACATACTCATCACCGTTTAGAACAATTGACTGATGAGCTAGGACTACAACGACATCCAAGTTTTTACGACGGCAAGGGTGTTTTTATTTGGGATGGTGAAAAGTCTATAGCTGATATCAGCATTATGCCAGGAGAAGTTGAATCAATTGGCTTTTTTATTGCAAGAGGTTTGAACATCAATTTAGAAGAGAAAACCTCTGCAATTAATTTGTGGAATAAACTATTAGCCATCAGTAAGACGATTAATCCAAGTCAGCCTTGGCTAGCCGCTGATGCAGAAATTTTAGATAAAACAACTGTTTCGCATTGGCTCGAGCAAAACAACGCGTCTCGCCTTGCTCAATGGCTCTTTGCCTACAACTGCACCGGCGGAACTGGTACAGGAGGGTATGAACCCTGTGAATCCTCTATTTTGCATCTTGCTTTAGGCCAGAACGTTGCGCCTCAAAGTGGTGGTGGAGAGGAATGGCTCATCACGAAGGGTGCGGGAGAGGTTGCAAAACTACTTGGCGAAGAAATGAGAGAGGATATAGAACTTTCTGCTCCAGTTCAAGAAATTACTCAAACAGGTGATGGTCTTGAAGTTTTTTATGGATATGGTGCAAATAAATCAATTTCATCTAATGCAGCTATCGTTGCAATTCCACCAGTATTACGTCAAAAAATAACCTTCAACCCTGGACTTGAAAGCGAGTACAGGCAATTTATCCAACGTTCGCCAATGGGAACAAAATTTAAAGTTTTAGCGGTTTACAAAGAAGCTTTCTGGAGAGAACAGGGGTTCTGTGGGGCAGGCCAAGGAAACTTAAAATTGCTTGAACAGACTGCCGATAGCGGTCCCCCAGAAACAAGTCCGGGAATATTGGCTTCATTTGTTTCTGGACATCGAGCATCTCAGCTGAATCGTCTCCCAGATTTAGAACAACGGCGATTGATCCTTGAAGATCTTGTTCGATACTGGGGGCCAAAGGCTGCCGAACCGCTCGATCTTGTTGTTCAGCGCTGGATCGATGAACAGTGGACCACCGGTGGCTACACCGCTTTCCGCACGCCGGGAGCATGGACTGGATTCGGCACAACCTGGCAGCAGCCTCACGGCAGAATTTTCTGGGCTGGCACGGAAGAATCCACCCGCTGGCCTGGTTATTTCGAAGGGGCCATTGAAGCGGGTATCCAGGCAGTAGACCGCGCTGCAGCCGCTTTGGATGGAGGAGGAAACTGAGATCCTCTCGACGAATCAAGCGGCAGGCGCATCTTGACCCTGCTGGCGTGAGGGATCTGTCTGCAGCTGGGAGTCGAGGACCACTAGGCCTCCTCCCGCACAAAGGGGGGATCGAGTTCCATTAGGCCTCTCCCAACACCATTAAGTGTTCGATTTTCGAGGTGCTGCGGAGCTACATGGTGAGCTTCGCCATGGCGGCTCTCAACGTGTTCCCTTTCAGCTCACGGTGGCAGATCTGCTCATGCTCTTTGAGGGTGTGACCCATCGATTGGGCGCACAGGGATTGGTTGATGTTCGCCTCGATGGAGCGCATGGCCCAGCGGTGGCGAAGGTTGTAGAGGTCGAAGCCCGGCGTGAGTTCTTCAGAAATGGCCTTGAAGACTGACCTGCACCTCTACTGCCGCCATGCTGCGACCCAGTTTTCGCTCCGCTTAGCGTCCCAGCTTTGAGGCGTTAGCCAGCGGACACCACCTGGGATATCGACGTTATGTAGGTACCAGCGTTCAATCCACTCCCCTGGGTACGCAAAACAGGTGCGCTCTTCCGGCAGGGACAGCTTGGTTTTGATCGTCAGGCAGCTGGCGGTGCCGTCATCGTTGAGTTGCAGGCTGGGTACTTCACCTGTCCTGCAGCCGAAGGTCGCCATTGCAGCGATACACCAGCCGTAACGCTCGCCTCTGACTGCATCGACAAGTTTGATGATCGCGTCATCGGTGGGTATGGCCCGAGGGCCAGGCTTGGGTTTCTTCTGCAGGTTTTTGAGCTTGATCGCGCCCGATCACCACCATGGTGACCATGGCTGTGAATCAGCCTGTTGCGCTGCACCTAAACCCATCCAGACCGTGGTGGATCCACCCGCTGAGGTCATCGTCACGCCTGGGGGCAGTGATGAGGACATGGGCGCCCGGTCAAATGCCGATGGGGGCATCGGCTTTCCTCTTCAGTCCACCGTCTGGGATGCATTTGCCGATCAGGCGGATTGCATGAATCCCACCAGTGAGTTCATCACTCAACTGGATGAGACACCACGGTTGCGCAGCGCCGCATCACTCCGATCACTGAGCCGTATACGCGAGGCATTGGAGGCAATGCCAGAGCAATCAGCACTGGATGAGCCGGTGTGCATTTCTCTCCAGGATGCGCTTGTGGTGATGTCTCAGCTGATGGCGAGGCTGCGCTGATGGCGACCAAGCGTCGTCGACGCCCTTTGCCACCAAAGGCCAGGGCACAGGCTGAAGCGGAGATCCTTGAACAGGGTCGCTGGAGTCAGTTGCGTGCCAACGATGCCCTCCACACACCGGCTGAGAATGCTGCGGCACGGCATCGTTGCCAGCAGTTGATTGAGGGTGGTCCTGCTGCGGTGGATCGGCTGGATGCAGAAGAAAGACCAACTGCCTTGGAGGCAGTCGGTCGATTGCAAAGTGGTCCCACCTTGTAAGTGGTCCCGCCCCCTAAAACGGGACCACTATTGGCATTCTGGGGGGATACCAAGGGCGCCCTCCACATCCAAGAGCGCAGTCATAGCTTCAAAAACCCAGTCCACGACTGTGAATTTTTCTGCCTTCTAAGCAGTCGGTCGATGGTTCGAATCCATCAGGGGGCGTCTAAAATCTTTCAGGCAAAGCCAAGCGGATGGTCGGCGACAAAAGCCACATGGCGGAGGCCACCGCTGACATGGCGATCGCCATCAGCAAAAGCCTGACGCCCTGGAAGGTCGGCAGCAGCGATGCTGTGAAGCTCTGGTGAGCACCGTGGTGATCGCTCCCTAACTGCCCTTGCAATGGGCCACCCGGATCGAACCGGGTGGCCCATCCCTTATCGTTTGATTCGTAAAGCCGATCGTGACTTCAAAAGGCCGTAGCTCCACTCCCTCCCATGTCTGAAGAGCAACTCAACGCCTTTCTAGAGAAGGTCAAAGCTGACACAAGCCTGCAAGAAAAGCTCAATGGAGCTGCAGATGCAGATGCTGTTGCGGAGATTGCGAAAAAAGCAGGCTTTTCGATTACTTCAAAAGATATTCGATCAATGCAATCAGCAAACGAATTGTCAGACGCAGAGCTGGAAGGTGCAGCTGGTGGATGCGCTCGCGGTACTCGCGATACTCACCTTGCCAGGGGTTGTGGGCCCCTCGACCAGTGTCAACGTACTGCGCTCGATGGTGGCACCACTACCCAGTGGTGGTGCAATTAGCGTGTTGCCGGGCCCGGAGGAGGCGACGAAATGGGTTCTAGTTCCCCACTTTTAAAAGCGCCTTCGCCTTCAAACACCCTGCATTGATAGTGGCTTTTTATCGCTTACAGGCACGGCTCCCGACCGTTGCTATGACCGAGCTGAAGCTTCAGTCCCTCCAATGTCAGAAGAGCAGCTCAATGCTTTTCTAGAAAAGGTCCAAGGCGACACCAGCCTGCAGGAAAAGCTCAATGCAGCAAACACACCTGAAGCTGCTATTGCAATCGCTAAAGAAGCTGGGTTTGCAATCACCGCAGAAGATATTCAATCAATGCAATCGACAACGGCAGAAGTGTCAGATGAGGAGCTAGAAGATGCAGGTGGCGGTAGGGGTGGAAAAAAAGGACGAGTAGTAACACAGTGGCGATGTAACTAGGAAGCTGAAAAGGTAATTTGCCTAGGCCCTCAAAGCCCCTACTTATGCAGGGGCTTTTTATTACTTCAATAGTCTGGCTAACCCCATCAATCAGCAGTCAATACCTGGCACCATCGCCCGCATTTAGGAGGCTTTTTTATTGCCTGCGTACCAGTTATTGCAGAAGCGTAGGCGCTTGTGAAAGCAAAACCCGACTCGTGCACAACGTGTACACCGTCGGCAGACTGCCTGAAATTCCGATGTGGCATGCAGCGCTCCATCAACTTGTCGCTTTCGCTTGGTGGTGCCGCTGCACTGGTCCTCTCCAGCGTCACTCTCTTGCCTGCTGCTGCTCAAGACGCAGACAGCGCTGAGGATCTCGGTGGTGTGATGAGCATCAGCCTTAAAGATGTGGTCAAACCCAACGTCGGCTTTCAAGGTGCTCTGCAAGGGGCTGGCACTCCCAACCAGGCCGGTATCGGCGGGTTCCTGCCACTCTCGGTTGGCGAGAACAGCGTCTGGTTCCTTGATGCCCTGGTCAACGTCAATTTCGCTGATCGCGATGGTGAGAGCAGCATCATCAACACCGATGTGGATGGTGGCTTCTCCACCTCCACACGCTTGGGGTACCGCTGGCTGAACGGTGATCGCTCTTGGATGTACGGGCTGAATGCTGGCTACGACACCCGCACCATCAAATCCGGGGATGCTGATACCAACATCCCGGTCTTTGATAAGCAAACGATCTTTTTCAACCAGGTCGCCGTTAACGCAGAAGCGGTCTCCAACAGCTGGACCTTCAATGGCTATGGACTGATCCCCTTTGGGGATATTGAGCAGAGACTCAACAGCGTTTATGACGCTGGTGCACTCAACACCTATGGACTGGATGTTGGTTATTTCATAACCCCACAACTTCATGCCTCCGCTGGTTACTACTACCAGCACCGTGATCAAGAAGACGTCGATGGTTCAGGCGTTCGCGGTCGCCTCGCTTATGAGATCAGCCAAGGATTAACAACTGGAATCAATATTTCCTACGACGAGGCTTTTGACACGCGCGTTTCCGCTGATATCAGCGTTCGTTTTGGCGGACCCAATACAACAGCAGCCAAGAAGAAAAAGTGGGAAAATCCAACAATTCACGCCCTAACTGCATCACCCAAAAACAGGGATGTCAGGGTGCACGACATGACTTATTGCCAGAGACGATTGGTATACACCACTACTTGTAGTAACTACTGGCTTGCCCCCTCGAACCACAAAAAAATTCTGGAACAAAACCAAACATAAAACCACCTATAAATGAGGTCAGGCATAAGACTAAACCACCCAAAATCCCTGCAATGACAGTGGCTTTTATTTCTTAAATCTCGCCAATAATCCCCCAAATCAGCTTTCGATACCTGGCACGAGTGAGGGCAGTTGAGTCAAAGTAGATAAAACGCATTCGCTAAAATTAGGGTGTCAATTAGGGACATTGCAGCCCGTAAATCATGACACCAAATCAGATTCAATGATTGAATCGTGCTTGCAAGATGGCAGGCGTTGATTCAAGCAAGATCAGTCCATCAAATCCGTTTGAGAAGTCAGGGATGACAGCGGGTTTGTTGCAGGCGGCGATTGCTGAGCTTGATCCAACCCACATCGCACAATGGTGTTAGATCAACTGGATCCCGAAGAAGGAGCACTTTTCTCTCAGGTGGTCAGTCTTTTTAAAAGTGGTGCAGTTTACAAAAATGGGATCACTAAAGGGACTTTTGAGGGATACCGGTGGCGCCCTCCACATCCAAGAGCCCAGTCATCATGAAATATCCAATCCACAACTAAAAATTTTTTGCCTTCTAAGCAGTCGGTCGGTGGTTCAAACCATCTGGGGGCGTCAGTCAAAAACCAAGCCCAGCACGAGAATCTCGGGTTTCAGGGTAATTTTTCATGTCACAAGAGTGGTCACAGGCGATGGGTTCACTTGGTCTCCGCTTGTGCTGCAGCGGAAAGAGCGTATTTCGAATTCAGAGCAACCCGATGATTCTGAAGATGCAGGGCGTGCAATTGATCGCCGAGGCATGCCGGCAGCGGGTGCATTGACGACAAAGAAGGGAGGTCAGCATGAACATCCACGAGTGTGGTGGTCGACTGACACCTTGAAGCAGTTGAATCGTCTTAATTCGGTTAGAAGTGGCGAAGAACAACAGGACACGCATCAATCGTTACTACGAGCAATGAAAGAACTATATGAAGGCCATTTTTTTCAAGGGTTTCATCGATCAAAAAGCACACATCTTTCCATTACAAATAACAAGCCATGTTGGTGAGTCGAGCCAAAGTCCAAAGAGACTGCGCAATCAGTCACTCAATTTTCGACCTCTCCACCTTGGTTGAGACGTAATAGGTGGCAGAACAGGATTCGCAAGAAACCGGAGGCAAGCAATCTTGGATGGATCACCATACGTTGCTTCAATCGCTTCCTTTGCCAGTTGTTCAAGCTGAGCATTCCTGGCAATTTGTTGTCGGCCTGATACACGCGTCATTGAAAGTAATTCTGTTTTCTGGACGCTAAAAACCGAGAACAACTTCTGCCTGATTGCTTCACTCAAATACACCTGTAGATGTATTTAGGTAACCAAGGGTTCACTGGAATACAAAACGATCAACGAACTCGTCGAAGGTGAACAGGGTGATCAACAATTGCATCGAGCGTTAATCTTGCCGCCTTCGCCAACTGGCATAGGCATACTGCGTGAGCTGAAGTCAGCGACTGGTAGCGGCATCGACGTCACAAGCGCTCTGGGGCGAGCCACCAGAGCCACTGGCGCATCAGACGCACGCCAGGGCGACCACCCTCTGGGCTCGTCGTCCACTTGATTGTTTCTCAGCACTCACCGCGATGCGGCGTCCAAGAGTAACGGCAACGAATGGCCACAGCATCGATTGGCCCTCATCGACTTCATCCATTGGATTGAGAGAACCCGTCATCTCGTCCACTGTGAGCGTGATGCCCTGCTCTGCCGCATTGTGTGCCACCAATGTGTTGGCCGCAGCCGTCAACTTTCGATGGATCCTGTTCAACGCACTCGGACCTGCAGACCGTCCTCGATGCGGTTGAGTGATGCTTGCTCGGAGTGCGTGGCAAGCATGCCGATGATGGTGAAAGCAATGACAAGAGCGCAAGCCATGGGTTGAGAGGTGTGTGGTTTGGGGTCTCCCCCGTGTGACATCACCTTCTCGGGAATCCACATCACAGATGGCGACCAGCATCAATTCGACCTGTGATCTTGGTCATTGTTCAATCCGTGCACTCATTCGCGTCGAGATCAGATCGCTGGAGAGCCACCCCGCCGCATGGCTCGAGCGGCCGATGAGCGCCGATACCGGCGCGTCTTCAAGCAGTTGTTTGCAGGAAGGCTTGCCGCTGCATCGTGGCAAGCGCGGGCTAGCGCCTCTCCGACCGTCGATTTTGCCGAGGGAGAGAGACAGACCTCTCAGCCAGTCTCGTCTCAACACATGAAGGCAACGCCTTCAACCATCACTCTCCGCCCTGAGAGACCCAACGCAGCGTCATGACAAACAAGATTCAGTTTTGGATCAGGCATTAAGACTCATTTGATAATCGTTCTCACATCGCGTAGAAATGCACTTCGACGCTCGACGCATCGACAGGAGGCAGATGTTTAGCGGGTTCCCTCGCCCGCGCCTTCTGACCCGATCGGTTGATGATTCAGAAACCGGCTGTGTCACGAGCACGACGTACCTCCGCAGAACCAAACCAATCGGATTGACGCCATCTCCACGATTGCTGCCTCGGCAGAACAACACGTCGAACCAAGAATGGGTCAGGCAATTTTGCATCCTGCGATCGCTCGCGATCCATCAGTGACACGCAATCCCGCGACGATGGAGCTGCATGGGACGTGCAATCGCGATTGCAGGGCAAAGCAAGGTGCGCATAAGCCTATTGCAGACATCACTCAAGCAAACCCTCAATAATTGCATCGACTAATGATTGCCTCGCACGACGGGGATGCGAAAAAGCCAAGGCTTTGGTGTTAAGTGAACGATCGCACTCAAGCTGCAAACTGAAGCGATCAAAAGCTTTTTCACCAAAGATTTTCACAAATTGAGAGCCCTCTCTCCGGACGCTTGTTGCAAAGCCATTGGCGTTCAGGAACCTTAACGATGAACGCTCACATTGACGCAGTGTTTGCGATCCCAGAGAGAGCACAATAAGTTGTACCTCAGGAACACTTGCTGAAGCCATTGGGCTCGCCATGGCTGCACTGAATAATACAACTGCAGGGATAAGTCGTTTGAACACTGTCTTTGAATACACCTTGAAGAATCTTAGGCTAACTCAGCCCATATTAGGATTGAGAACACTGTCCCAACACTTGTCTGGCTCATCAGTTCAGAAACATTGTCCATTCTCTCTAGTCGCTTTAATCATCACACCACTGACCATTCCATTCCATTTGGATTCAATAAACAAGACTTCATCGAAGAATCCAACGACCAAAACCCCTCACTGAGTAGTGACCTGCTTCCAGTCGATTCTCTGCAGATTGATGCGGTTTTCAGTGCCGAGGTAGTGAAACAACCGTTGAAGAACAATGGGCCGACGTGTCCAAAAGCGATGAAGCGGACAAAGAGGCGCGTCCAGCGCGGAAAAACCCGCCACAAAACCGAAGCATGCAAAACCCTGCTTGATCCACGTGGTCCATCACAGTGGCCACCTGTACAGATACGAGAGCTTTCTTTTGCTGTTGCAGCCCAATCTGGTGTCAAGACAGCATGCTTTGCACAACGGGAAGAGACGTGGTGTCATGAACTGCTCACCTAAGTATTTCCACTCCTTGTGGCGAGCCAAGAGCTGTTTATCGTTTGTCGGTTGTTTGATCGGCAGGTGACCTTCCGCTGCCACGCGCTCATGGCCTGCAGCAGCCGGGAACACCAAGCAATGACTGACCTCGCAATCAGCATCTCAGCGGCACTGCGCGATGCACAGCTCCAGCGTCTTGAAGCGTCCTTGGCTACCAAGACGCCGTCCAAGGCTCAAGCAAAACCATCGTCGGATAACGACAAGCGGGCTTCGGTTCGCGGCTGATCATCCAGACCTGCTCCATCCCTCGATCAGAACAAACCTTGCCGCGATTGAACTCGATCGCACCCACCAGCCAGGACGCCATCTGATCCGCTTCCTCCTCGCTCAGCAATGGCACCAGACAGTCCCATGTTGGCTAACCACGACGATCTAGCTCCCTTCATCCAGGCCAAGCGCAAGCAAATTGTCCAAAACCCTTCAGATCGAATGCATCGCGAGAGAAAGAATTAAAAGCATTCATCAAGACCATCCTTCACAGACCTATAACTGAAGGAATTGATGCCCTGCATCTGGTTCACCCACGCCGATAGTTTAACGAAAAATTTCTGATCGGTTTTGACAATGATGAAACACTTTCTTGCTATATTAATAACGCTGGCCTCATGCTGTCCTGCTGTATCGGCTCAATCCAAACAGGATGTTAGGCATTATTTATGTAGAGATCCATTCATCAGCGACGAATTTCCAAAGCTAGGGACGCGACTCACAATTGATTGGAACAATCGTCGTTTTACCTTCAACAATTATCTGGGATGGTATGACGGATTTACGATAGAAGATGAAGGGCTCGCAATTTATTGGGAGGGAGATAGAGAAGGAATCTACGAGCGTTGGACTATCGATGTTGTCGAAGGATATATCACTCAACAAAACAATGACAATGCGCAAATCACATCAAAAGTGACGTGTCTAAGGACTGCTCCTTTTTGGTTGAACTAGCCTTCCTCTAGAAGTATCCATGAGTGCTAGCAAGTGAACAAGAGTCTCAAATTAGGCAAGCGCATGCACAGCCAGCCAGAACAGCGGATAGTAGCTTTCAAGCTTTCTGCCATGCCAAGATTCCCCTTGGGATAAACCAATAGGAAATGAGCTGAAAATTTTTGCCCAAAATATAGGAGCGAAAAAAATCTTTCAAATCTATCCAACTATTGCGATATTGGCTTGGGTATAGCAGTGTGCTGATGACAGCAAAGATCATGACGTGAAAAAAATTTCCTGCGGGGTGATGACCTAGCTGAAACCCCAGCAGACGGGCTTCGCTATTGACGCTGAAATCAAGACCGAAATGATCGTGGAGTTTATCGTGCAGCTCAGTGCACTCGCCAATTCCGGGAATCCAGTTCTCTAGAAATTGCACATAGGGATCAGGTCCTGACTCCGGCATCTACCCACGGCAATACACGCCATTGAAAAGAGCCTTTGAAGATCTTGATGTAGCCAATTCATCCATTCCCAACACAGGGGGAGCTGCAGCGTGACTCCGGTTTAGCTGCAATGAGGCAACAGTTCAGCCAAACGGTTTAAACGTGGTGTCAGAGGATCGCTGAGGAGATGACATATGCAACTCCTCAGCGATCGAGAGTAGAACGTCCCGAATTGACGTCCATCGGTGGCAAGACCTCCCTTCGACGCGTGGAAAAGATCCTGGTCAGAAATGATTTCAGCCTTAATTTCTCAGAATAGAAATCTGCAGTGGTGGAGAGATCACTATTGACTGTGCCAAAGGGCGAGTGAATGTGAATTTCGATTCACCAGATGGCAAGAGTGCATTCTGTACACCACCTTGTTTCCCGAGCAAACCCTGTACGTTGAAAATTGAATCATCATCAATCGCGGCGCTAAACACCTCTGCTCGGCTATCAGTGTACGCAAAGAAACTCTTATCACGTGTGGATTTTCTTCCATCATAAATTTCAACCAGCGAGTTACCATCGAAACCACTTGACACAAGAATGCGATTCGCTGCATTGGTTGTGCTCGATGGCAGGCGTGCGACTGATACTCCCCGGCGATATCCAGTACGAATCGCATTGAATGAATTGAAGAGCGTCGGTCCAGCTGTCGTGCCGTTGTATCCCCTGACCTGAGCCTGAATGCCGAAGCTGCTTCCCAAGAAGAGCTCCATAATGCCATCAGGATTGACTGATGACACGTTTCCTCCACGCAAAGTGCCGACATCAGCCGTCTCGATTCTGACACCGCCAAGATAAGAAGATCCAAAAGGTCGCAGTTGTCGAATCGGCCTTGGCCTGACCAAGTTCAATTGCCAGTCAGAATCACCACTAAAGGCGCTTCCTTGCCAATTAGGGTCAGCAGCAGTCGATGAAACTCCGAAGATACTGACAAGCCCACCTAAACCTTGAGCTGCTGCAATCTCAATTTTTCCGGGAGCTGTAATCGATCCCGCTGAGATTTCTACGCCACCGGTATAACCTCTTCCAAATGGGAAGAAGTTATACGCGATGTTTTCAACAGCTCTATCGTCGATGAGCTCCCAGACCCTGACTTCACCCAGTCGACCTGGTCCTGAAGCAGTAATGATGTCAGGCTCACCGTCACCGGTGACGTCTGCGCCATACACCTGAACACCACCTTGGAAGCTTGGCTCGAATGCAAAAAAAGGTTTAAATCTGTCAGCACCTGTAACTGGATCAATGACGCGTACTAACGGTCCCGTAGGATTACCACGGCCTGTGCCGATAATGATGTCGTCTTTTCCGTCAGACAGTGCTGTTTCGCCTTCAAAAGTGACAAATTCATCAGTAAAATACGAGTCATTTTCATTTTCCGGCTTAGAAAAAGCCAGCTGGAAATAATCGTCAAGATAGTCTTTTGCAAGACTAGTCAGTCCATCATCGATACCCAAAGGTGGTAAATCTGTAAAAAAGTCTGGCTTTGCGAATGGGTCAGAAAATATATTTTTATCAAGCAAACTTGGCGAAGAAAAATTCATCTTGCTTGTTTACTCCACCGCAATCATAGCTTTGGGTCAATTCCACGACCAACTAAGTCTGCGTTTACCCATGAGACATCTCCGCCATTGACAGGAATGAATCGATCTGCCCTAACGGTGAGACAGGCAAATGATGAAAGGCTAAGAGAGAGGTCTCACCAGAACCTTCAACCCAAACTGTTTTGATCATCACTAGTTGCCCCTTTTGCTAGCACTAGGCAACGATTGTCAGCAGTAAGAAGTTTGATGTTCTTTATAAAACCATTCGTTGATTCAAAAAAAACTGGTTTTGGCTGTTGAATTTTCTCTCAGCGACTGTCGTACTCGTTGGTAGCAACAGTAGTCGATATCCAAGCCAAATCATAGGCATCAGATCGCATTCGTCCGTACTCTTCGGTGTATTGATTGAACAATTGATCATTGAGCTCACTGACAAAGAAAACAGCTTTGTCTGCTTGCTCTGAAGTGATCAAGCCTTCCGACAACATCAGGCACAGCAAGCAACGCTGAGCGTTTCCAGCCCCCTCAGCCTCTTCAGGCGTGCCTGAGTAGGCAAAGGGTACCCCATAAAGAAAGCCTCTAAACCCGTGCGCAGGGAGACTGAATAAAAAAAGCACACGCTGAGGTGTGCCCGTTCAATGAAATCAGTCAGACGATCACTCCTCGCCTTCCTCGTCTTCTGCTCCTGAAGGAATCAGCGAAACACCTTTCTTTTTGGAAAGCTTGATGGTGAATTCATCCCCAGGCTGAAGGTCAAGCATGGCTGTGTAGGCCTTGCCAACCAGCAGGTTTCCATTGCCTTGCACGACAGCTTTGTAGGAGAGCTTGCGGCCACCCTTGCCAACACCCGCAGAACCACCACCAAGTTCAACACCCTTGGCATTCAGCAGGGCTTCGTAAAAAGAGGTGAAGTTGATGCGCTCTCCACCGTCCTTTTTGGTCGACACATAACCACAGGCTTTCGCCATGTCGCTCTTGGAAACATCGCCAAGCTCTTTGACTTTGGCGAGAAGATCGGCTCCGGTGAGCATTGTTGAGCTGGGCAATAGGAATACCAGAAAACTGCCACATCAACGAGTGTTTGCAAAGGTTCCTGGCGTTACACCCAAGGGCAAAATCAGGTGGTCTTTAACCACTGAAATGTCGCACTCCACAACAGTGAAACCGCCAACACATGACTGCATCGTGCTGCGGGACGTCATGGGCAACTGGAATTCAGATGGAGGGTTGCGCCAAGCCGACACTGACGACCATGCTCATAACACCTAAAGCCCTTGGCGCAACATTGATCATTCAGCACCTGAATAGACAAAGACATCACCCCGCGTTGATTCGCATCCATCAGCGGAGGCCTCACTGTCTTCTCATCCACGGCGCCCATGAAACGAAAACAAGGAGGGCTTGTCTGAATTCCACAACGAAACACTTTGGGAAGGGCGCTGGGATGTTGTTCAGAATTCTCCTTCTCACCAAACACCAGAAGACACCCCACCTCGATCCACCACAAGGCCAACAGGGGTTGTTAAAGGTTGGACTCTCAGCACCCCGTTCCTACCAAGGGGTCTTTATTTCTTGAGGCGGTAGCCGGCGCTGATGTTCATCCAACCGCTCGGGCAAGCCTCACCGTTGGTGAGCTTCACGTCTCAGCGGATCGGCAACACACAGGTCGTTTCCAACGTGTTCACATCATCGAGGGGGAACTGATCATGACCGGTTGCCTTCGGAATGCGCTTCTGGGCACGTGCCTCAGCAGGCGCCAGCAATGTCAGGCATGCGAGCCCAGCCAACCACGTCGTCATGCCCCCCGAGGCTTTGAATCCTGCAGAGCGTTGCACACCCATTGAGGACAAACCGGCGGGAGCCAATGGGCGACGGCAATGATCAGAACAGTTGGTATCAAACGCCACGGTTGAGACGCATCATGCGTCAGTAGTTTGAGCTTGTTGAGAGAATGACGCCTCGTGCGTTGGGAGCCTGAGGGGGCTCCTTTTTTATGGGTGAATGCTCCATGTTTTCAAAGGGTCGAACATGGATCACTTGCTTAGAAAGATCTGTGCATCAAGCAGTGAAAGGGCAAACAGCATGCTCTCAATCGCTGCCCTGGTCTTGGCGCTGGGCATGCCAGCACTCGCTCAAACCAATGAAGAACTGCCCCAGGAGCGCCTGATCACTCCGGCCCTCTATGAACTTCTCAATCGCCATGGGGCCAACATCGCTGAAGACCGAACCCGCGTGATTGTTGAAGCCTGCCAAGCGAATCAGTTAGGTCCCGATGTCTTTTATCGCCCGCGCTTGGGGGATCCATGCTGGTGATCAATCCAAACTTGACATTTCACAGTCTTTTGGACCAACAGCCTTAAGGAAGCCGACCAGATTGGGGCCTTGACGCCTGCACCAACTCCTTCTGAATGGCCTTGCCCCCTTTGACACTCAACCATGACTGATCAAAGAATTGAGCAACTGCTGCAGGACGCGGAAAATCACCTGAAGAAACAGAGCTGCCGATCAAGATATGAACGCTCCGTCATTCGGCTGCCCGACAGCCGCCGGAACATCTGGCTCAAAGATGATGAACGGGCGGCCTGAAGCCCTTGCGACAAGAATCAGTGCTGGGTCAATCCAACCCGATTGACTCGGGATTGTTTTCGTCAATGCCTGCACCAATGGAGGCCACCCTTGAAACATCCACCAGCATCACAAAGGGATTTCAGCCTCAATGTCCCACCCCTCTTCAGTCAATTCATCAGCCGTTTGCGCTGCATCCTGGGCGGGGACATGAACGAGAAGGAATTCCTCCCCCTGATTGCAGTAGATCCTGGTTAGACCGATCACAGCGGGGACTCCCGGGTGTCGACTCTCCATCCAAACCAATTTGGATCGTCCCGACAAGGCTTGATCAGCAATCTCTGGTTAGGGTCGGGGAAGACCTCCGTCAACAACTGAACCAGCCGACGGTTAATTGGGGGCATCAACCACAGCAGAGCTCATGATGCGCAGCACAACTCTGGTTTTGGCGGCGGCAGCAGCACTGGTCACCGTCTCTGAAAGTCTGCTGCGAGCTGATGGTCTTACCGAACCCGTTGATGCCTATTGCACCCTTGATTGGCACAACGATTGCACCAGCACTATCGAAGGCCCCTGTCTGGTCAATGAGCATGAGGGACACACCTATGTGGACGGTTTTCTATACCTCAATTTCAGCTTCTTAAGTCATGAGGAAGGGGTGACCTACGAACGCTCCGACCATCAAGGCAATGATGTGTTCGTGCGAGATGGCCACTACAGCCTGACGGTGATTCCAGACTGAACCCACTCCGCAACTGACCACCCTGGGGCAGGCTTCGCGTGGTGCAAAACCGTCCACGAAGCCCTTGGTCTGTGTCCTTGGATGCGACAGCTGCTCAGCTTTGGGAATACGCCGTGATTACCGTGCTCTCGATGATGTGCCCAGCTCCGGCAATCATCGCTTTGTTGTCTTCGAAGAGTTTTTGAGCTGCACCCACTGGGGCTTGCTGAACGGCACAAACCTTGGTGGGGTCGTCTTTGCTCACGCCGCGGAACAGCGATTTGAGACCAATCGATTCATGCATCTTGGTCACATCCTCACTGTCGTAAATCGCTGCCCACTGTTCAAAAGGCACGCTCAGGCTAAAAGTCCACACGGTGGTTTCCATGACTTAATCAAATGGTTGCGCTAGTCAATCACTGTGGCTGAGTCCGTGTTAGTTGCGGGTGTGACAACAAAAACGAGCGGAGTTGCACAAACGCACCCGAACATCCAAGCCGTCCTCAATGCAGTTCAGAGCTAGGCATGGACCTTGAACTCTCGAACACAGCATTAACTCAACTGAGGCGGTTCAGACCTCAGGCTTGCTGCTACAGGGACCGAACAGGTTGATCAGGAAACATCACGTCAAACTCGCGCCGATTACGGATGAAGTCCTCAATCTTTGGCTAAGCACTCAACACGTGGTTCTGACCATTCAAAGGACGCAAGCTGAGCTTCAAACGGATGCTGGTCTCAGGGACTTCGCCATCACAATGGGAATCGATAACGCTCGCTTCGACGCCGACGCCGCTTTACTGCTCAAACTCGGCTTGGTTGTCACAACGGGCGAACGCCAGGTCGAAGCGGGAGAACACCGTGTCGGAGTCTTTAGCCAATTGCTTCTTGCCATCGCAACCGATTCGCAACGGCCATCAGGATTGACGATCGACACTGTTCTGTCGGTTAGCCGTGAACAGACAGACAAGGCAACCCGTCAACAGTTCACCGGGGCGGACAACGGCAATCACATCATCATTGACGCTGCCAATGCTTAACCGATGGGCCATCTGATCATCGAATCCGCTCACCAACCCTGTAGTGCACTGGCCTGCCCACCTTCATCTCGCCTCCGTCAAGATCAGCAGAAAACAAGATCAGCAGAAAATCCTGACTTGCGCGTGTCACGCTGCCGAACCTGACGAGGAATGCAGTTCCAAAAAAAAAACCCCGCCATTGGCGGGGTGAGACTTCAGCTGAAAGTCAACGCAGCGTGATCAACCTGCGTTGGCAGAGAGCTTCACAGGGGACAGATGAGCTGATGTGTAATCGATGCCCTCGGAGTGGGCAGCAAAAACATGCTGAGCACTTTGAAGACGACGAGCCTTGAGCTCTTTGGCTTTGATCAAAAGGAGGGTGTTCATGGACATCACCGACAGCGTCTCAAACCCCGTTGCTTGTTTGAGATCGAACTGCGTCCCCTACCAGGGGACCAACGTATCGAAAGTATAAGACAAACCCCTGCCCCCTATCTGCACAAGCTCAGACCAAGCTGGAGTCGATGTCGGCCTCGGGGTTGAGCTTCAACACCATCCAAAGCAGCATTGCGACGCAGGCCCGGTCATCGGCGCCGTAGTCGTATTTCCAATCATCCACCATCCCCGTGAGCTCTCGCTGCGCATGAGTGATGAATTCATCCGTCCACTCCTCCATCAGCGAACAGGGGGAAAACAACGACGCCATCCCACTTTGAGCATGTTGTTCCAGACATCGATCGCATTGGCCCTCAAGAGACGTCGGCGGTAGCGCGGAACAGGAGGCTGCGGACGAATCCATTCGTAAACCCGCAGCTCAACCCACTGACCGTGGCTCGTTTTGGTGTCGGGCCGGAAATGCACCAAGCGCTGATCCATACCATTCACCATCCAGGTGCCCCGGTCGTGGTGAGCGGAGACCGGCCACTTGGAATCAATCAGATCCTGCATGCAGGGAATTCTCTCCCTTGATGGTTCACGCTCACCCGAATGCGCATGAAACTTGAGAACTGCGATCGCAGCCGATCAAAACGCCTCAATCTGAAGCGTCTGCTCCACGAGAACCCTGAACAACTCCTGCTTCTTGTAGACAAGAAACTCCTGCTCTTGCGCATCACCACCGGGCCAGTAACGCAAGGCATCACAGGTGGTTTTGTATTCGAGCCGCAACGCCCTCAGGTCGTAGTCGAAGCTCGCGACGATCTCGTCACCCATGGGAATTAACTTGCTGACACTGTGTTACAAGCCTTTCCAAAAACTTGACGTATCACTCGCAACCCACTTCCAAATCAGCAAACAATTAGCTCCGCTGGAGGTTTGTCATCCAAAAAAAAAGGAGGGTCCCACCCCTCCTTAGCTCGACGCATCTCCGGTTTTCACCCGAAGACCGCTGCATTCTGATGGCTCGCGTCCAAAGACTCGGTAGTAACAATTACCCACTCACAAACCCGGCCACCTCGGCAAAATGTGCTCCGCGATGCGCCGTCATGTCGCCAAAGAAACACGCCAGAACTTCGATCAGTGCTCGAATTGCGCTGGCGTTGCCACGACTCCATGCCAACTTGCCACTCGCGCTTCACAACGAACGACGTTGACCCGCTGTTTCATCACGTCAAGGCGGGGATGACAGTCATCCACCGCTCAAAAGACTCAAACATCAGCATGGCCGACGTGCGACGCGTCAGCGACCAGCAAGAGTCCACACAGAACCCTCCGCTGTTTGAGGTGATAGACGTTCACACCGGCGTGATTCGTTGGATCAGCGGCCACCAGATCACGCACATCGTGCCTGCGCTCTGAATTCTGAAGACAAGGCGGGGTGGACACGATGAGTCCTACATACGATCAACCCAATACCGGAGCCAGCAGGAGATACCCGATCAGACATCCCAAAACGGTCAAGCAAAGCGTTGGAATTGTGAGCCCCATTCTTTTCTCCACACGACGACCTTCATTCTCTACAACAATTCACATCCAACAAGGCATTTTCGCAAAAACACGTATCTGAGCTAATATTTTTTCGCAATAAAAGAGCTGCAGAGTCAACCACCAAATTTGAAAATTTAGGCATTAAGACTTAGTCGTTGAAGGATTAAAAAGCGCAATACTCATCCATCTCGAAACGATTTGCGTGCATCAACTTCACGTCAACGTTGCTTTCCTCGGTGGAACGGTTCTCTTGGCCGTGGTCATTACCACCTTGATGGTGAAAGTGGCCGCTTAACAATCAAGCCAATGGGCAGCTCTCCACCGGCTGGCTAGCTGTCAAGCAGGACGGCCAGGACAGGTTGATGCCCCAAAGGTTCCTGCCGTGTGAGGCCTGTCCCCCTACAGCAGCGGTAACGTCACGATTCCAATGAATACCATTCATGCCTAAATCTGTTCCTGAAAGGACCCAGCAGCACAGGTCCTGAAACCGAACCAAGACGGTCGGGTGTCCTCCTTCCCTGGGATTAAGGCGAGGCGTAGACCAATCAGGTCCCTTTCGGAGACCACCATGACGGCCACCACACTTCAGGCCCAGGAGCGTTACTGGCAGGGCCTGGCCGCCGCCCAGATCCGGCGTGAGCGACTTGTGCGAGCGGAACGACTCAACGGACGCCTGGCCATGCTGGGATTCATTGCGCTGCTGGTAACGGAGGCCTGTTTGCAACAAGGACTGCTGCAGGCCCTCGGTCTCTGATTGGCATCACGGCCAATCACGACGACAGCGCTCTAACAGACAACCGTCCATCCACACCCTTCAACTCTCCGCCGATTCCGCCCGCAGGGCAATGAGCATGAACACCAGTAGGCAATGCCCGCCGGACGGTGGACAGTAAGTGCATCGAGAACGGAGGCGCTCATGACAGCTGACACTCCACCCCAGCACAACTGAGAAGCAGTCTGACTTTTTGGCACCCTGCTCCAACAGTTTCAACCGAATTGTGAGGTTGGTCCTTTGACAGGCATGACCCGGACCGCCACGCCGATCGACACTCCACTGCACCGTCCCAGGTGCCCGGGAGTTGCATCAACCCAACACTTGAACCCATGGCCCCAGGGACGCCCCAGCCAGTCGTGTCGACCCCGACTTCAGATCACTGATTGAAGGGTTGAACCCTGCATGAACGAGCGACCATAGCCGTCTCACCATCCGGTGGGGCGGCCATCTCCGTTCCATCACTCTGACCACCTCCTGGCGTGACTGCATGCCTAAAACACAACCAACGAAGCCCAGTCGCCAGCGATGACGGAATCACCGCAAACCCGGAAACGCCGGGCGCTCACCTACACCGAGATGATGAATTCCGGCACACAACAGCTGGCAGCGGAGCCCTCCGAGGAGATGGAGCAGGAGAAACCGCGACCAGCGGCCACGTCAACCCATTACGATCACGACGGCAAAATCCCCTGAGAGACAGGTTCAGGGCGGGTATTGGATGCGAAGCCTGTTGCCATTGGCATGCTGCAACAGCTCCTGCCGGGCATCGCACAGCATCCTGAACCCCTGCTTGGCATAGCAAGGGTTCGCAGGGCAAAGGAGCATGCTGGTCCTCCAAGGAGATGGGATGGACAACCTGCTGGTGTCGGGTGCGGATTCAGCACCGCTGAGGGTGCTGCTGGGCCATGGAGCCGGTGCCGGCATGGACAGCCCGTTCATGGCGGCAATGGCCGACGGCCTTGCCGATCAGGGCTGGCAGGTGTTGCGCTTCGAGTTTCCTTATATGCAACGGCAACGCAACAGCGGCAAGAAGCGTCCGCCCGACAAGGCTGAACTTCTGTTGAACAGCTTCCGCGAACAGGTGAAGGCGCTGGCGCACGACAAGCCCCTTGTGATCGGGGGCAAGTCGATGGGCGGGCGCATCGCCAGCCTTCTGGCGGATGCTCTGTTCGACGAGCAACGCATCCAGGCCTGCATCTGCCTCGGTTATCCGTTCCATCCATTGGGCAAGCCCGATCAGCTGCGTACAGACCATCTGGCCGACTTGCGCACACCCACGCTGGTCGTTCAGGGGGAGCGAGACGCGATGGGACGCCAGGAGGAGGTGAGCACTTACAAGCTGTCGAAGCAGCTGCAGCTGGCCTGGTTACCCGACGGGGATCACAGCTTCAAGCCTCGCAAGAGTTCAGGCCACAGCGAAGCATCGAACTGGGCTCTGGCAATCGAAGCAATGGATCGCTTCCTGAGCCAACAGCACACGGGCGCTTGATTCGATCACCACACGTTCGGGCACTGCACGTGCATCGCCGCTGACAAGGCCGCGAAGAAATCATTGGAGCCATCGGGACGGTCCGGCGCGACCCCGGCCTCGAAGCGCAGCATCTGCGTCTGCTGGACCCAGGCATCATTGAACGCCGACAGGCCCTGGCGATTGTCCTCAGCGCCACGCGCACAGTGAAACTGCACGAGTTCCAAGTCGTCATTCAACATCGCCTCCCTGCTCTGGCTCTGAGCCAGTGCAGGATTCAACAGCGCAGATGGCACGATTCCGGAGGCCAACGCGATCAGCAGCCACCCCGAAAAGCTGGGGTTAGCAGGTCCTCTGAAGGCGTGGAGCGGGCGCATGCGACAGCAAGATCTGATCCCATGCTGCGCAGAGATCGCTGAGGCGTCCACAGCCTGCGGGAGCGTCAGCCGGCGCGCAAAAGGTCAGGTCTGATTGCCGCCAAGCATGTCGTCATACCCCTCGTAAGGGTTGTACTCCGACCAGCCGGGGCTGGCCTGATCCATCAGGCCATATTCACCATCGATCATGTCAGCGCGAGTGTTGCCGGTCGGCACCGTATTGCAGGTGATCCCACCACCAGCGACGGGTTGGCAGTCGTCAAAGCGCACCTGGGCATGGGTGGTACCGGACAACGCTCCGGCAATCAGCAAAGCGGCGGTAAGCCCTGAGCCCGAGATCCTCATGGTGCGCGAAGCAACAACCTCCATTTTGCCGAGATCGGAGGGCTGTGGCTGATCAGAGTCCGGAGCAGAGTTGTTCGCTTTCCCGCAGCGTCTCGAAGGCCTCCTCACCACGGGCCACATCCAGCTGCACCATCACCACCTCGGCCTGCAGGCCCAACAGCAAGGTCTGACAGGGATATCGATCCTGAGCTCCAGCACGACGCTGCAGCGTTTCAGTCAGCAACAGCGCCTGCTCGCAACTGGGTGCATGGGCCGCGCGAAAGCAGTGCAACAGCAAGGGCCTGACCGCAGACAGCGACGAGGCCTGCGATGGCAACCCAGCCAGTGCAGCGGCACATCCAAGCGAAACGATCCATGGGGTGCACCGCCCCAAACCACCTCGATCGTTTTCAACCATCAACGCCATCACGCTGCGCTGCTCCTGGCTGAAAGAATGCTGTCGATTCGCTGAAGACACCGGATGTACACCGATTGGACCGCCGTTGCCCTGCTGCTGTTCACCGCGGTACCGCTGCTGGCCGTGGTGGCCACTGCCACTTTCTTTATCTGGCAGCAGAAGAAGAAGCAACTGCGTTAGGCGTGGCAGGGGCCTCTTGGGTGCTGACCCCAGCCCGGAGACCAGTCACCCTCGCCAAATCAAGGGTTTGTGGAGCGAGCTCAACCGCTGCGGTCACGCCACGACCGAGACAGGTCTGACACGTGCGGGATTGTTGCTGACTGATGCGTTGAATTCCGCTGCCGCCACAGCTCGAGCAGATCGCCATAACCCAGCCTTAAAGCCATTGCCAGTGTGGGATCACCAGGCCGCCATGATCCCGAAACTTTCCTTAAGAATCCAAGGATTGGATGCAGTGCTGCAGCAATCGCGGCTGTTGCCGAAGGTGCTCGAGCAGCTCAGTGGCCGACAGCGCACATCCCTCAGGGACCAGGGTCAGTGACGCGGCCAGACGACCCAGCACCTGTTCTGCAGTCCAGCCCTGGTCTCGCAACGGCGCCAGCCCCTGGGCACGCTCACGCTTGGACAGCTTCTGGCCTTCAGCATCACAAAGCAACGGCACATGTTGGTAGCGCGGTGGGCTTTGGTCCAACACGGCAATCACCGCCCGCTGGGCACGGCACACCGGAGCCAGATCGTCACCACGCACCACATCGGTGATGCCAAGCGCCAATTCATCGACGGCTGTGGCGAGGTGATAAGCGATGAATCCATCGGCTCGACGCAGCACAAGGTCGCCACACTGGGTCTCGTCAGCCGCCAGCACCTTCAGCCGCCAGGACGGTAGGCGCCCGTTCTGCGAATCCCAACCGCGGAACTGGTGACGGCAGGTGCCGGGATAGCGCCGACCCTGCCCGAGCTGGCGGCGACTGCAGCGGCAGGGATAGAGCAGCTCGGCCCGCCGCAAGGCTGAGAGCACACTGCCGTAAAGGCCCCGACGCTGACTCTGGATCAGAACCGGTCCATCCCAAAGCAAACCCAGCCAACGCAGATCCTCCTGCGCTGAAGCAATCGCCCCGGCACGGATGCGCGGGGTATCGAGATCATCGATGCGCAGCAACCACTCCCCACCCTGCAGATGGGCATGGAGCCAGGAGATCAGTGCCGTGCGCAGGTTGCCCAGATGCAGGGGACCAGAGGGTGTCGGAGCAAACCGGCCGCGATAGCCCTGCTGACGCGCGCGGTATCCCTGCTCGAACAGGGCCTGAAGATGGTCGGGGAAGTCCACATAAAAAAGGTGGCCCCGCAGGACCACCTAAATCAAGCGTTGAGGCCGAGACGTCAGCCCTGCACGCGATCCTTGAACATCTTGCCGGCGGTGAAGGCAGGCACGCGCTTGGCGGGAATCTTGATCTTCTCACCGGTCTTGGGGTTCAGACCCTGACGGGCGGAACGCTCACGGGGCTCGAAGGAGCCGAAGCCGAGGATGGACACCTTCTTGCCCTCGACAACGGAATCAATAATGGTCTCGATGGCGGCGTCTACCACCAGGGACACGTCGGTCTTGGTGAGCTCAGTGCGGGCTGCAACCAGATTGACGAGATCGGCTTTGTTCATGAACTGGGAGGGGGAAAGTGGCGGAAGCAGTTGGATCGACGATGCGGAGTCGGCATCCGCACGGCTTCCCAAGCGCGCCAATCGTATGGAGACAATCGCGGTGCGGCAACCAAAAACACCGTGCCGCAATGCATTCACAGCATCAGCGACGCTTCAAAAAAAGTCCGGTTTTGACGGATCGGCCTCGACCCAACTGCTGAACGGCGCCAGACGACCGCCCCGCAGCGCTCCAAGCCCCGCACCAGAAGCTAGTGCTGGCGCGGCTTTTGCTGGAAGCCATTGGCGGAGACGTTCCAGACTTCGCTGCTGCCGCGGCCAGTGAAAGGTGCGCCGATGCTGCAGCGGAGCGAGACGATCCGATGCGACAGGAACAAGCAAACGTCCGCAGAACAGCACATCCAAAGGCCCAGGCGCATGCACAACGGCATGGCCTGGGGTCGGTCCAGGGGTCCACAGCAGGCGCAAACCGGAGGCAGTGGTCGCTTCGTCGGCGAAGAGGTCGAGCTCCTGAACGCCGGGCAGGAGGTAGGCCTCCTGCTCCTGAACCAGCACAGGCCAATTCACACGCTCTTGCAAACGCCGCAGGCGGCCATGACCTTCCCGGCTGGTGAGCAAGATGCGAGCTCGGCGTCCCGCCGCCAACGCCTGCAAGGCCATGAGGGTGGCCTCAGTCAACGGCGGGCAGTCGATCAGCACCGGTTCCGGATCCACATCCACCCACCAAGAGGAGCCGCCACGGCAGTCGCGGTTGGGGGGAAACAACCAGAGGTCCGGCCGGATCTGCTGGGGCGGACGGCCCGACTCCAGAGCGGAGGTCATCACAGACACGGTGGTTCACCGCAGTTCTCACTACTTTGATGGCAGCACGTTCAGCGGTCCGGGAGTGGAGCCTTGAGCACGATCCTGCGCGGCAGACCCTGGCCCCTGGGCAGCAGCTTGAGTGAGCTGGGCGTGAATTTTTCGGTGGCGGCACCGGCCGCCAATCGGGTGGAACTGCTGTTGTTCGAGTCTGGTGAAGCCGCCAGCCCCTGCGAGGTGATCGATCTGGAAGGCGATCGGCACCGCTCGGGTGATTACTGGCATGTGGAATTGCCAGGACTGCAGGCCGGCTGCTGCTACGGCTACCGAGTGTTCGGTGCTCTGGCCCCCGGCGGACATGGCTTCCACCCCGGCAAGGTGCTGCTCGACCCCTGCGCCCGAGCGATTGACGGCTGGTCGGTGTACGAACGTGGCGCCGCCACTGGAGCGTCGCCCAACACCGACTGCTGCCTGAAGGGTGTGGTGTGTGAACGGAATCGCTTCGACTTCGATGCGCATCCGCGACCGCGGCACAGCTGGCAGAACACGGTGGTTTATGAGCTGCACGTGGGCGGCTTCACCAAGGCGGAAGACAGCGGAGTCGCTGCGGAGCATCGCGGCAGCCTGCTGGGGGTGATCGACAAGATCCCCTACCTGAAGAGCCTGGGCGTCACCACGATCGAATTGCTGCCAGTGCAGGCCTTCGACCCCCAGGACGCCCCTCCCGGACGCGACAACGTATGGGGCTACAGCCCGCTGAGCTGGTTCGCACCGCATCAGGGCTATGTGTGTGGTGACGACCCACTGCTGGCCCGCGACCAGATGCGGGCCCTGGTGGCGGCCTGCCATGACGCCGGGCTGGAGGTGCTTCTGGATGTGGTTTACAACCACACCACCGAGGGCAACAGCCAGGGCCCCACCTTGAGTTGGCGGGGCTTCGCCGACCGCACGTACTACCACCAGAACGACAAGGGTCAGTATTTGGATGTCAGCGGCTGCGGCAATTCGATTGCGGCCCACCAACCCATCAGCCGTGAGCTGATCCTGGAGTCGCTGCGCTGCTGGGCTCTGGAACTGGGGGTGGATGGCTTCCGTTTCGATCTCGGCATTGCTCTGAGCCGTGGCGAAGGGCTCAAACCGCTGGACAAACCGGCCTTGTTTGAAGCAATGGAAGCCGACCCCTTGCTGAGCGAACTGAAGCTGGTGAGCGAACCGTGGGACTGCGGCGGCCTCTACCGGCTCAATGACTTCCCAGCCCAACGCATCGGCACCTGGAACGGTCGGTTCCGCGATGCGCTGCGCAGCTTCTGGAAAGGTGATGACGACAGCACCTGGGCCCTGGCGCAGCGACTGCGCAGCAGCCCGGATCTCTACGACGGCAAAGCGGCGAGCCTTGGGCGTTCGATCAACCTGCTCACCGCCCATGACGGCTTCACGCTGCTCGATCTGGTGAGCTTCAACGGCAAGCACAACCTGGCCAACGGCGAGGACAACCGCGACGGGGAAAACCACAACACCAGCTGGAACCATGGCGTGGAGGGTCCCACCAGCGACCCGGCGATCCGGGCGCTGCGCAAGCGCCAGCAGCGCAATCTGCTCACCACGCTGCTGTTCGCACGGGGCGTCCCGATGCTGTTGATGGGCGATGAAGTGGGCCGCAGCCAGGGCGGTAACAACAACACCTGGTGTCAGGACACCCCCTTGAGCTGGATGATCTGGTCTGAAACCCACTGCGATAAAGCGCTGCTGACCTATGCCCAGAGGCTGCTGAAGGTGCGCTCCCAGCTGGCGGAGCTGATCAATCCCCTCGTGGCCCACAGCGAGCCGCCGCCACCGCCGGCACCATCCGCGGACACGCCCGAAACGCCCGAATCGCCCGAACCACGTCTCAGTGAGCCAGAGGGGCTGTGGCGCCAATGGCATGGCGTAGAACTGAACAAACCGGATTGGGCCAGTTGGTCCCACTGCCTGGCCTACAGCGTGCAACGGGGCAGCGAAGGGGCAGCACTTTGGATTGGATTCAACGCCTACTTCAAGGCGATGCACTTCGATCTGCCCGAGCCGTCATCACCTTGGTGCCGACTCATCGATACCGCCCTCACCGCTGGCGAAGACTTGCCGACTGCCCTGGAACCTTGGAGCCCCAAGGGTGTGCCGCTGGAGGCCCGAAGCCTGGTGGTGATGGTGGCCCGCGATGAGGCCGCCAAACTCAAGCTCTGAGTGTCGGCTTGAAGCAAGCGGGCGGCGGGAATCGAACCCGCATCATCAGCTTGGAAGGCTGAGGTTTTACCACTAAACTACGCCCGCACCAAAACATCCGTACCAATGCCGCAGAGGCCTGGTGGGTGTTGTGCCTAACCATTATGGCGGTCCGTCCGCCCCCCTTCCTGCCCGATGAGCACGAGCACCCTGGCCGGGGGATCCCGCCGGCGCCTGATGGTTGCGTACGGACTGGGAGATGCCGGCACAGGATTGGCCGCGACGCAGCTGGGGTTTTACCTGTTCCCATTCTTCACATGCACGGCGGGCCTACCGGCTTTCATTGCCGGCTCGCTGCTGACGGTGATCAAGGTGTGGGATGCCATCAACGACCCGCTGATCGGCTGGATGAGCGACCACACCCAAAGCCGCTGGGGGCCGCGCATCCCCTGGATTCTCGGGGCTGCACTACCGCTGGGCATCAGCCTGTCGGCGATGTGGTGGGTTCCGGAGGGAACCACCCTGCAGCGCACCTTTTACTACGTGGTGATGGCCATCTTGCTGATGACGGCTTACACGAGCGTCAACCTGCCCTACGCAGCGCTCTCGACTGAACTCACTAGCGACACCGCCATCCGCACCCGCCTGAACGCGGCCCGTTTCACCGGCTCCATCGTGGCTGGACTCAGCGGGTTGATCGTGGCCTCATTGGTGCTCACTGATGGGGCGGATGGTTATCTGCGCATGGGGCGGATTACTGGCACCATTGCCACCCTCGCCACCCTGGCCTGCTGCTGGGGTCTGGCCCCCTACGCCAAGAAATCAGCGCGGCCAATCAACCAGGCGGAGCCGCCACTGGCGCAGCTCAAGCGCATCCGCTCCAATCCCCGTTTTCTAATGGTGCTGGGGCTGTATCTGGCGCTCTGGTTCGGCCTGCAGCTGATGCAGGTGGTGGCCTTGATCTGGCTGGTGCAGGTGGTGCACGTTCCCCCGAATCTCTCCACCTGGATCCTGCTGCCCTTCCAGTTGAGTGCCCTGCTGGGCCTGCAGCTGTGGAGCCTGCTCTCCAACAGGCGAGGGCGCCTGGTGGCCCTGCGCTGGGGCGCGGGCCTGTGGATCGTGGCCTGCCTAATCTCGATGGTGTTCCCAGCCATGCAGCACGGCGGTACCCCGGCTGAATTGACTCCGCTGATCGGTCTGATTGCGCTGGTGGGCATCGGCGCCTCGACCGCCTATCTGATCCCTTGGTCACTGCTGCCAGACGCCATTGACGCCGATCCCACCCGACCGGCCGGGCTTTACACCGCCTGGATGGTGCTCGGCCAGAAACTGATCATCGGCGTGAGCATGAGCGTGTTCGGTGGGTTGTTGTCGCTGACCGGCTACATCTCCAGTGCGAGCTGCGAAGGCGCCATGAACTTCATCGAGCAGCCGGCCTCAGCACTGTTCGCCATCCGCATGAGCATGGGGCTGATTCCCGCCATCCTGGTAGGCATTGGCCTCCTGGTGATGCGTCGCTGGCCCGACCGCGGCGCCCATCTGCAACGCACATGACCACGTCCCGCCTCCGCGTCCGTCTGAAATCACCCCGCTGGCTGAACCGTCTGGGCAGCAGCCTGATCATCGGTGGCCAGGCAGTGACGGCTACCGCGCGAGGGCGGATCAACACGATCGACTTGCTCGATCAACTGCAAGAAGCCGGACCCGGCAGTTTTCTGATCGTGATCATCACCGCCCTGGCCGCGGGGACGGTGTTCAACATCCAGGTGGCCAAGGAACTGAACAGCATGGGCGCCAACGCCACCGTGGGCGGCGTGCTGGCCATCGGCCTGGCACGGGAGATCGCGCCGCTGCTCACCGCCACGCTGCTGACAGGCAAGGTGGCCACCGCCTATGCAGCGCAGCTGGGCACGATGAAGGTGACCGAGCAGATCGACGCCATCACAATGCTGCGCACCGATCCGGTGGAATACCTCGTCGTGCCCCGCCTGATCGCGATGGTGGTGATGGCACCGGTGCAGTGCCTGCTGTTCTTCGGGGTCGCGATCCTGGGCGGCCAGATCAGCAGCACCGAGATCTATCAAATCCCTCCAGAGGTGTTCTGGAACTCGGTGCGCACCTGGCTGTCACCGGAAGATCTCCCATTCATGCTGGTGAAGGCCCTGATCTTTGGCCTGCAAATTGCGGTGCTCTCCTGCGGCTGGGGCATGACCACGCAGGGCGGCCCCAAGGAAGTGGGCACCAGCACCACCGGCGCAGTGGTGATGATCTTGGTGACCGTCGCCCTGATGGACGTCCTGCTCACGCAACTCCTGTTCGGCTGACCCGCCCTTGCCCTCGATGACCTTCACACCCTCCCCCTCAGAACAGCCCAGCAGCGAGGCCACCAGCGTGAGCATCAGCCCAAGCCCGCGGCTGGCCTTGCTAGTGGTGCTGTTGAGCGGGGCTTTGCTGCCCCTGCCGCTGCGGCCTTGGCCGACCCTGGTGGTTGGCCTGTTTGGCCTGTTCCTGCTGGTTCAGACCTACAGCCTGCGGCTTGAGTTCACCGCCAACACCCTGGTGGTGTGGCGCGGTAAGCAGGAGCTGCGGCGCTTTCCCTATGCCGACTGGCAGAGCTGGCGTCTGTTCGCCGCCTGGATGCCAGGCCTGTTCTATTTCCGCGAGGTGAAGAGCATTCACTTCCTGCCGATCTTGTTCAACGCCAAGGAACTGCGCGAGCAACTGGAGCTGCGGGTGGGAGCTCTGGAAACACCCAAAGCCTGAGCTGCGGCCACCTGCCAGAACCAAGCGGCACACTAGCGTAACGTTAAAGATACGAAACAGGAACGCCAGCGTGCCTACGCTGCCAAGCTCCCTGCGATCGGCTGAAATAAGAGCAGGACAAGCCAGCCATGCCTGACGACACCGACCTGACGCCCCAAGACGCGACACCTGCCGCGGAGGGTTCCGAGGACGTCACCAGTGAAGCGCCAGCCCCTGAAATGGCAGCAGCGGCTGAACCATCCACAGCCATCGAAACGGACCAAACGAGCGCAAGCGCAACAGGACGATCAACCACCGACGGTGGTCACGAGGCTCTGATTCAGCTGGCCCTCACTGATCTGCAGAACCGCCGTAATGCACTGCAGCAGGAGATCGAGGTCCTGAGCCAGCGCAAGCAAGCTCTGGAGCAGGAGATGACCGCCAGCTTCGCGGGTCAGTCCGATGCGATCGCACGCAAGGTGAAGGGATTCCAGGACTACCTAGGAGGAGCCCTGCAGGGCCTGGTGCAGTCGGTGGAGACCATGGAACTGGTGGTGCAGCCCATGGTGGTGCAGCCCTCACCACTGGACTCAGAGGCCGCTGCCAACGCCGACGACACCGTTGCTCCTACCGATGGCACCGCACCGGCAGTGGCGGACACCTTTCGCCCTGATGAGGCGCTGATCCGCGCCAACATCACGCGCTTCCTGGAGCAACCCGATTTCTACGCCGAACCCTGGAAGCTGCGCCGCAGCCTCGATTCCAGCGACACAGCGATGCTCGAAGACTGGTTCTTCAACCAGGGGGGCCGTGGCGCTCAAGCCAGCCGCGGCAACCGCCCGCGCAACGTGCTGGTGGGCGCCGCCCTGATCGCGGTGATCGGCGAGCTCTATGGCGATCAATTCCAGACGCTGGTGCTGGCTGGCAGGCCGGAACGACTGGGGGAGTGGCGCCGGGGACTGCAGGATGCCCTCGGACTAGGCCGAGAAGACTTTGGCCCCAGCAGCGGCATCGTGCTGTTTGAACGGGGTGATGCTCTGGTGGAGCGCGCCGACCGACTGGAGGAACGCGGCGAGGTCCCGCTGATTCTGATCGACGCAGGCGAACGGTTTGTCGACATCCCTGTGCTTCAGTTCCCGCTCTGGCTGGCGTTTGCGGCAGGGCCTGGCGAAACCGACGACGACGACGACGACCTGCTCTGATGCCCTTCCTTGCACTGCTGCTGGGCTACCTGCTCGGCTCCCTGCCCTGCGGCTATCTGGCCGGTCGTTGGTGCAAAGGAATCGACCTGCGCACGATCGGGTCCGGCTCCACCGGCGCCACCAACGTGCTGCGCAACGTGGGCAAGGGTCCGGCGCTGGTGGTGTTCCTGCTGGATGTGGCCAAAGGTGCCGCTGCCGTGCTGCTGGCTGGTGCCCTGACTGCGACCCATCCACTGAACGACTGGATTCAGGTGCTCGCGGGCTTAGCGGCCTTGGCTGGACACATCTGGCCGGTGTGGCTGGGCTTCAAGGGCGGCAAGGCGGTGGCCACGGGGCTGGGCTTGTTCCTGGGCCTGGCCTGGCCGGTGGGGCTGGCCTGCTTCGGGGTGTTTCTTGCCGTGTTCAGCCTCAGCAAAATCGTGTCACTCGCCAGCGTGGTGGCCGCGATCAGCCTTCCGCTGCTGATGGCCACCGGTTCCGGCAGCAACGCCAACCTGCTGGTGGCATTGGTGGCAATGGCGTTGGTGCTCTGGCGCCACCGCAGCAACATCCAGCGGCTGATCAATGGCACCGAACCCAAAGTGGGCCAGAAGTCTTGAGTGCAGCAGCCGGCATCGCCCTGCTCACCCTGATCGCCCAGATGGAAAGCGCCGGCCAGACGCGCGTCCTGCTATTGGACGACTGCCCTGCTGGCCTGGAGGGCTTCTACGCCCCATCGCGCAACCGTATCGGCCTCTGCCGCAACAACCACAACAGCGATGCAGCGCTCACCAGCACGCTGCTGCATGAAGCCATGCACCGGCTGCAGCATTGCCGTCAACCGGAACTGGCCGCGCAACTGGATGTTGAGCAGCGTGTCGACGCCCTGGAGGAGGAGGCCAGAGCTTTGCAGCGCTGGAGCGACCAAGATCCCAACACGGCTGCCGCTTGGATGCGACAGCGGCTGAAGGAGCAGTGCTCGGATCGGCCAAGAAAGCTGAGCAAGGCGTCGTTGGAGTGATCATTGTCACTTCAGCCATCGGCGGTGGTGTTGGAGGTGCGCAGGCCCATCAGATCGCTCCAACCCCCCAAGGACGTCGGCATGACTGCCGAGCGATGAGCTGCCTGGTTGGTTCGGGCCCGAGTCCTAAGCGATCAGTTCAGAGCAACATTGGCCAAAGGCAGCACTGGGATCTTCGGCCTTGGTGATCGGCCGGCCGATCACCAGCTGACTGGCCCCCGCTGCAACCGCTTCAGCAGGCCCCATCACACGGGCCTGATCACCCACAGCAGAGCCTTTCGGGCGAATACCTGGAGTCACCAACGCAAACGGCTCGGGGTGCTGGGCCCGCAATGCCTCAACCTCCAAGGGTGAACACACACAACCGCCGATCCCAGCAGTTGCCGACAGCTGCGCCAACGCCGGCACCCGTTCGGCGATTCCCTGGGAGATGGCGAGTTCCCGTTGCAATCGTTGCTCCTCCCAGCTGGTGAGCACCGTCACCGCCAGCAATGTGGGGGCGGGTTGGCCAGCACCTTGTGCCCCTTCTATCGCCGCGGCCTGAGCCGCCTGGAGCGCTTCGCTGCCGGCGCAGGCATGCACCGTGATCAGCTCGGCCCCCAGAGCCGCCGCTCTCCGGCAAGCACCGGCCATCGTGGCCGGGATGTCGTGGAATTTGAGATCAAGAAACACCCGCAGCCCTTGCTCGCGCAGCTGCGCCACCACCTCCGGGCCGGCCTGGACAAAGAGCTCCAGGCCCACCTTCACCCAGCACAGCCCATCCACCTGGCCGGCAAAAGCCAGCGCCTGCTCGAGTGCCATGCCATCGAGGGCCACGATGATCCGATCGGCGGGATTCGCAGAAAGCAACGGAGCCAAGGCAACGGCATCAACTGCCTCCATCCTGAGCTCACACCGTTCCGCCGTCATGCTGCCGCGCATCGTTCACCCCGAGCAGCTCCAGGGCTTTCGCTTGCACGCACAGGATCACTGCCGCCTGGCTCTGCTCAGTGCACCCGCCGATGGCGACGACGATCGCGGCTCCGGCGAAGCGATGAGCCTGTTTCTAGAGATCCACGACCCCTGCGACCGGGTGCCGCCCCACAGCCATCACCGCTCCGCCGAGTTCTATTTCGTGCTGCGCGGCACGGTGCTGTTTCACATCGACGATCGCTCCATCACCGCCCACACCGGAGACTTTGTGGTGGTGCCGGCCGATGCTGCCCATGATTTCGAGAACCCTGGCCCCGATCGCCTTTATCTGCTCACGGTGCTCAACCGTGATGAAGGTTTTTCCGAGCTAGTGAAATGTGGCATTCCCACGGCCCTTGACCCAGAAGATTTGGAGGTGCTGCGCAACCTCTGATCCATCTGGATACGAGAGGCCGCTTAGGGATTGCGGTTGACCATGGCGTCGATCACCCCCTGGAAACGCAGATCGGCAATCGCCACCGAGATCTGCCGCTGGGTGGTCTCCGGTAGATCCCTGCCAAACACAAAGCCCTGGGGCGTGCTGTTGAACACCTGCGCTGACACGGCGTAGCGGGAGCGATCCGACGAAGACAGCACCTGATTGTGCAGATAATTCACCCGGGAGCTATCGGCCAGCACATGTTGCACCACTCCGGAACGCAACACCTCAATCAGTTGCTCATCACCGCTGATGGGTTCCACCTTTGCTGCCTCGCGCGCCCCCGAGGGGAGCTGTTCCAGCTTGAAACGCAACCAGGTTTCGGAAATGGTCTGGGCATCCACCGCCACCCCATCCGCAAGTTTGCTGGCGAGGATCTCTGATGCGTTGCCATCGACTGGCACCGATTCCCGGATCAGTGTTTTCGCCGTCGCACCCACGAAGATCGACACGATCACCAGACGGAACAAATTGGTGACCAGCACCAACAGAATGCCGCCGGCACTGTCGCTCATCTTGTAAGTGCCGGAGCCCATGAGCAGCATCATCCAGCCTTTGATGAAGGTGCCCTGGGCTGTGGCACATTCCACGTCTTTGCTTCTGAAGCGCCCGTAGCTCAACCACAACAGCACCGCCCCAGCCAGCGACACCAAAAACAACCAGCACAAGGAACGCAGCAGCAAGCCATTGCCCACCATCCCTGTGAGCAGCGCACTCAGGGGGTAGCTGTTCTCACGGGGGGAAAGGAAGGCCAGCCCATCAGAGCTGATGGCGACAGAAAAATTGGTCACCGCCAGGCGCTCCGGTACCTGGTTGAGGCAGGACACCCCCACATCAATCTCACCACTCGCCGCCATCGACACCGCAGCATTTGGTGACGGCACTGGCTCAAAGCGATAGGGCCAGCCCTTCTGTGAGGCGATGGCTTCCCAGATTTCAACGGCATAGCCCTCATACAGAGGCCCCACGCGGTTGGAACAGGGTGCCGCCTCATCCACCACACCCACCACCAGAGTCTTGCGGGGCTCCGCCTCGGCGTTCAGCGGCGCACCGATCAGCAGCAGAGCCGCAGCGCAGGCACGTAACCAGCTGAGACTCCGCCGCATCACAACACCCCATTGTTATTGCCAGTTTGGCTGACATCTAAGAGGTGAGCCGTGCATCGACGCAATGCTCATCCAGCCGGCGAACACAACGTTGGCGACGCTCAGGCTGCAGGTGACGGCATGAGGCCGTCGAATGAACACGGGACCAGCGAGAACGGCGGTGAGTGCCTCGAAGAGATGCAGAACACGCAGGCCTGGATCGGCTTCTCAGTTTCGATTCAGCATCGCTTCGCTGCTCAATCAGGGGATTTCCCAATCGAGGAGAATCTGGCAGCTCAGGCCATCAGCCGCCGGAAGGTCTTCTTGCCCAGCTGCAGCACCTTGCCCTCCAGCTCGGCCGCTGAAGCAAACTCTTGGTTGGGGTCGGTGAGCTTCTGCCCCTCCAGACGGGCAGCACCACCTTTGATCTGGCGGCGTGCCTCACTGCTGCTGGCGCAGATGCCCACGGCACTGAGCAGATAAAACGCTTTGGCGGGGAAGTTCACCTGCGCCAGCGACGCCTCCGGCACATCGGCAGCGGCATCACCGCCGACACCCACCAGGGTGGCTGCATCGCTCTGTGCCTTGCTGGCAGCAGCCAGTCCGTGGCGGCTGGCCGTCACTGCCAGAGCCATCGCCTTCTGCTTCTCGCGCGGGTTTTCCGGTAGGGAGGCCAGATCCAGATCGGTCAGCAACGTGACGTAGTCGTTGATGGCCGCATCGCCGACCTTCTCCAGCTTGGAGTACATCGACAACGGATCCTCCTCCAGCCCCACCACGTTGCCGAGGCTTTTGCTCATCTTCTGCACGCCGTCCAGACCCACCAGAATCGGCAGCAACAGCCCGAACTGGGTGCCCTTGTCGAAGCGGCGCTGCAGGTCGCGGCCCATGGCCACGTTGAACTTTTGATCGGTGCCGCCCAACTCCACATCCGCGTTCACCGCCACCGAGTCATAGCCCTGCAGCAGCGGGTAAAGGAATTCATGCAAGGCAATCGGCGTGCCGCTGCTATAGCGCTTGGAGAAGTCGTCCTTGGCCAACATCTGACCCACGGTACCGGTGCCCAGAAGGCCGATCACCGCCGGCAGATCCATGCTTTCCAGCCATTCGGAGTTGTAGCGGACCTCCAGACGGCCTGGCGTCTCGAAATCCAGCAGCGCCGTCTCCTTGGGCTGGTCCTGCCCCAGCTGACGCAGGTAGGTGGAGGCATTGGCAGCCACCTGCTCCTTGGTGAGTTGCACCCGAGTGGCGCTCTTGCCAGTGGGGTCGCCGATCCGCGCTGTGAAGTCACCGATGATCAGCACCGCGGTGTGACCGGCGTCCTGGAAGGCCCGCAACTTGCGGAACAGGATGCTGTGGCCCAGATGGATGTTGCTGCCGGTGGGGTCGATGCCCAGCTTGATGCGCAGCGGCCGACCTCCGGCCTCGGCCTGCGCCAGCCGCGCCGCAAGGGATTCGTCCGCATCACCGGGGTCGCCGGAAGGGAACAGATCAGCCATGCCACGCGACAACCAAGCCGGCAGGGATGGGGTCGTGGCCATGGACGAGCGGGACGTGAGCGGGCTGAATCGTACGAGCCGCCGTCAGCTAGGGGGCTGATCCAATTGACTCTTCATCCGCTCGAGCGTCTGATTCATCTGATCAAACATCTGTTCAGGGGTGATCCCGAACTGGCCGAGCTGAGTGCGCAGCTGCTCCACGGTGAGCTTGGCCTGGAAGTCTTCCGACAACTCGAAGCGCTTCATGAACACCCGGTAGCGCTCCATCAGCTCCTCCATCGTGTCGATGAATTTCTTCTTGCCCTCCCGGTCGAACTTGCCGTAGTCCGAGCCCAGCTGCATCAGCTGCTGGTAGTCGCCGAACAGCCGCTTGGCCTCCTCCTGAACGATGTCCGAGTCGAAGAACGCCATGAGCCATCGATGCAACTCAGAGATTCTGAACAATTTGAGCTCGCGGTAACAGTGCGGATCCACACCCCCTTGTTCCGAGCCACCATGGTGAGGCAATGGTCAGGGCTACGAGCCTGTTCATCTGTGGATCTCAGCGATCGGATCCCCTCACTGCAGCAGCGCTCTCGCCAGGGTTACAGCCTGCTCAAGCGCAGTCGTACCGCCATCGCCAGCGCCGACCGCGTGCTCCTTGCCAGCTGGATGAGCTGGTTTGAAGGGCAGGGTCCTTTGGTGGCGGCCTGCACCAGCGAAGACGACTGCCTGGAGAGACTGCAAAGCAGCGGCGCCAACCTGCTGCTCTGCACTGACAACCTCGAAGGCGGTAGTGGCACCAACCTGGTACGCCGCGCTCGGAAGAACCACCCGGACCTCAAGGTGCTGATGCTGCTTCAACGGCCGATCCCGCGCACGATTCTTGATGCGATCGATGCTCGCTGCCACGGTCTCTGCTCCGCGGAAGCCACCGGCACCGGCACGGTGGCAGCGGCTCTCACGGCCATTGATACCGATGGGCATTACATCGACCCTCTGATCAGCGGCGTGCTGCACCACAGCCGCTTGCGCCGCAGTGGCCAGCAGACGCCGCTCCAGGAGCTAACCATGCGAGAGGAAGACGTGCTGCGTGGCCTTTGCCGAGGCATGACCAACCAGGAAATCGCCGATGCCCTCGTGGTCTCGATCGAAACCGTGAAAAGTCACGTGAGCAGCCTGCTGCGCAAGCTGCCGGCCCGGGATCGCACCACAGCGGTGGTGACCGCATTTCGTGAGGGGCTGGTGCAAGTGCCCACCAGACCGCCGCGCTGGACCTAGGGTCCTGGCGAAGCTGCTCAGGAGAGACGCGGCGATGGCGCGCCGGCACTGGCTCGATCCCCTGGCCCGCAAGGTGCTCCAGGCCATGGGCGAGCTGCCCCCCGACCCCGCGCCCCGCGTGCAGGAGGCGCGTAGCCCGTCACTCGAGCCGGAGGCTGCATCGGCCGGGAGCCCTTCTGTCGACAGCCTCTGCATCGACGTGAACCGCGCTAGCGCCGAGCAATGGCGCCAACTGCCTGGCTGCAGCGATGCCATGGTGGATCTACTACTGCGTCTGCAACGGGGCGGCGTGCAGTTCAGCCAACTGGAGGATCTAGCCCAGCTGCTCGATCTGTCGGAGGATCTGCGCGACCTGTGGCAGCCCCACCTGATTTTTCGCTGGCACGGTGATGCGCCGCCCTTGCCCCAGCCCAAACCGCTCGATCTCAATGGCGCCAGCCGCGCGGTGCTCGCAGGGCAGTTGCAGTGGCCGAATGACCGCCTGGAACGGCTGATGGCCGAACGTCGCCGCCAACCCTTCAAGAACCTCGCCGATCTTCAGGAAAGACTTTATCTGCCGCCAGATGCCGTGGAGGCTTTGATCGGTCGGGTGCGTTTCGGTGCCAGGCCCGCAGGTCCCTCCCTGCCACCACGGGGTTAAGCGCCATGGCTGCTGCTCCGCGCCAGGGCGACCTGTTCAATCAAGCAGCTGCTGGCGCATCCGATCAGCAGGCGGCTGCCCTCACACTCACCGCTGACCAACTGCGCAGCTGGCAAGAGCGGGTGCATCGCGCCCAAGCCCCGTTGTTTGAGGCCAAGGCCCAGGTCGACAGCCAGGGCAGCTTGTTCGGGGCGGTCAGCGCTCCGGCGGAAGACATTCAACCGCTGAGCCTGAATCCCCTCCCCCTCAGTTTCTGGCGCTGGCCGGAGAGTCCCCACCAGGGGGCCGCTCTCTACTGGGTGATGGACCGCCCGGACCATCTCGACCTTCCCATCCTTCTTTATCTGGGCGAAACCAAGGCCGCCGATCGCCGTTGGAAGGGCGAGCACGATTGCAAGGCCTATCTGGCGGCATACCAGGAAGCCTGCGCCAGCTGCGGACTGAGCTGCAGCCCCAGCATCCGCTTCTGGGGGGATGTTCCCCAAGGGACCCGAGCACGACGGCAACTGGAACAGACGTTGATCAGGCGCTGGCAGCCTCCGTTCAACAAGGAAATGCGCGACCGCTGGGCCACCCCCTTCCAAGCCGACTGAGCGCAGCTTCTAGCATCAGTCCAGGCATCAGCTCCCCATGAAGATCTCTCTCTCTCCAGCCACCCCTGAGGCCTGGAGTGGTTCCGTTTTGGCGCTTGGCATCCCCAAGGACGACCCACAGGACCTGGTGGCGGCGATGGAGCGGCGCTTCGATCTGCAGCTCAGCGCTTGGCTAAAGCAGAAACCTTTCACCGGCAAAAGCGGTGATCTGGCCAGCCTGCAGCTGTTGAGGAGCGACTGCACAGCGCTGGTGCTGGTGGGCCTGGGGGATGCCGCTGAGGTGGACCGCAACAGCCTGCGCAAAGCCGCTGCCGCGGCTGCCCGGGCGGCGAATGGTCAGAGCGGCAGCCTGGCGCTGCATCTGCCCTGGGGATCAGAGGATCCGGCGGGCGATGCCATCGCCGCTGCGGAAGCCGTGCGCCTCAGCCTTTACAGCGACCTGCGTTTCCACAGCAAGCCGGAGCCCAAACCCTGCCCCGATCAGCTGGAGCTGCTGGGTCAATGGCCTGCCGGCATCGACGCAGCCCTGGCGGCGATTCAGCCGGTGTGCGCCGGTGTGGAACTGGCCCGGGAGCTGGTGGCTGCACCGCCCAACAGCGTCACCCCCAGCGAATTGGCCAACACCGCCGAGGCCCTCGCGAAAGACCATGGTCTCGAGCTCAAGGTGCTGGAGCGATCCGACTGCGAGGCCAAGGGCATGGGTTCCTTCCTGTCGGTCTGCCAGGGCTCCGACATGGATCCCAAGTTCATTCACCTCACGTACCGCCCGAGCGATGCGGTGCACAAGCGTCTGGTGCTCGTGGGTAAAGGCCTCACCTTCGATTCCGGCGGCTACAACCTCAAAGTGGGTGCGGCCCAGATCGACATGATGAAGTTCGACATGGGCGGCAGTGCTGCAGTGTTCGGCGCCATGCGCGCTATCGCAGAGCTGCAACCCGCCGGCGTGGAGGTGCACATGCTGGTGGCCTCCTGCGAAAACATGATTAACGGCTCGGCTGTGCACCCCGGCGATATCGTCACCGCCTCCAACGGCACCACGATCGAAATCAACAACACCGATGCCGAAGGCCGCCTCACCTTGGCGGATGCACTGGTGTATGCCAGCGAGCTCAAGCCCGACGCGATCGTCGATCTCGCCACTCTCACCGGTGCTTGTGTGGTGGCCCTTGGGGATGAAATCGCTGGCCTGTGGAGCGGTGATGACGGCCTCTCGGAAGCGCTGGAATCCGCCGCTAGCAATGCTGGCGAAGGGCTCTGGCGTATGCCGCTGCACAGCAGCTACCGCAAGGGCTTGAAGTCGCTGCTGGCAGACATGAAGAACACCGGTCCCCGCCCCGGTGGTTCAATCACCGCAGCGCTGTTTCTCAAAGAATTCGTGGAAGCAGGTATTCCCTGGGCGCACATCGACATCGCCGGCACAGTGTGGACTGACAAGGGCCGGGATCTCAACCCATCGGGTGCCACGGGCTACGGCGTTCGCACGCTGGTGAACTGGGTGCTGAGCCAGGCCTCAACGGCAGCGGCCTAAATTCCATCCAGACCGGAGCAAGCTCCATGGCTTCCAGCCCTCTCCGCTGGTACGTCCGCGCTCAGCTGGGCGTGCTGCTCCTCCCCGCGGGCCTTTGCCTGTTCGGGGAGGCCGTCAGCCGTCGCACCCTTCAGCTGGCGGGGAGCGATGGAGGTCCCTGGTGGTGGTACGGCACACTCAGCCTGATCCTGATCAACGCCGGTGTTGGGCTGATGATCGAATCAGGTTTATTGCGCGGATATCCAGGCCGCAAGTCTTAAGCCTCAGGAGGCCATCACTGCCAACGATTGGGGTTGCTCCAGAGCATGAATCTGCCAACGAGCCCGATCCGAGCAGGTGGCCATGACTCTTTCAAGGTCATCGGAGGCCTGCTTCGGAGAGGGGTACGGACCAACATGACGTGTCACGAGACCGTCTTTGATGGTCAGCAGATACATACAGTTTTCTCACAATTCGTCCATTGATAGTACGCAATGTTTGGGTCAACGTCGAGGGGGGAAAACCCGCACCTTCACTGAGAAGTGACTGAATCCAATAGCATCAGTTGCTACAGAATTTCCACAGATTTTCCTCAGATTCATAAAAATAAGACGCGGCGAATACTGCGCCCTGAAGGCATACCCCAGGCGGTCTTGTCGTGCGCCCTGGATCTCCAGACGCCGTTCAGGTGCCGGTCAAGCCCGCAGTCCCAGCAGTCGAGGTTGTCCTGGACGCGTTGCGCTCCCTGGGGTCCTGGCGGTGAATGGTCAACCTGTCGTCCCGAACGAGGGGCTGTCATGCCAGCCCCTCGTTCGGGACTTCAGACTGCTCAGCAGGCTGCGGCAGCGTTGACCCCTGCAGTCACAACTCGAAAGAAACGAGTCGCAACGAGGTTCGTTCTGAACTCAGCGAGACCTCATCCCGCGAGTTGAGTTGACGGCTCGTTCGCACATCATTCGTCTTACGCCGCCATACGATTTTCCATGGGTGTGAAGTCCCATCCAATCGGTGAATGATTCTGATTCTGTTTGTGGTGCTCCTCAAATAGAACCTCAATTTCCTTGCAGGCTGCACTGTATGCAGCCCAACCTGCCATTCGGCGGGAATTGGCACGACCCCGCTTGTCAATGGCCCGATCAACCGTGACTCCTTCTGTTTCTGCCTGTTCAAAAGCACTCAGGAGTGGGATCTGCGTAGCCAAAACCTTGATATCGAAGCCTTCAAATAACTCGATCGCTTGTTCAGCCGCAGCTTCTTTGCGTGCATCTACTTTAACAAGCAATGCAGCAAACGGGATTTTGTATTGCCTAAGCATTTGTGACATCTCAACTGTCAATTCGATTGATCGACTCTGCGTCGTGGTGGGTAGCAAAATGAAATCAGCCCCCTCAACTAAGTTTTTCATTTCTTCTTCGTTGCTGCTGGCTTGCCCATCTGTGATCACAATCTCTGCTGATCGCGTCGCTTTGGCTGCCGCTTCGATGGGCACAACGGGATAAGGCAAGAGCCCTCTAGCCCCGTACGCCGTCGCTGAGCGGTTGCGATCGGCATCAACCAGCACCACCCGTTTTTGCTGGTGGCTCCAGCACGCTGCGATGTGAACACTGCTGCATGTTTTAGCGACACCACCCTTTTGACCAAAAACAGTGATGAACATCACGGAGCGACTAAAAACTTGTCTTCAGGATCGCGTCCTTTTTCCGTAAGGCAACACATCGTTTGGCGCAGCGAACGAACGCTCTCATCGTTGGTTCGCTGCGATTCCTCAACGCATCTCCAGAGAGGGTGAGTCGCCGCCGCTGCAGTGGGTTCACCACAGCGAAGCACCACGGACTGACGAGCATCAAGTCATGCCGTGTGAACCTCAGGACAGCATGCGGGGTAGTAAGCATCAATCAGCCCATGGGGCCCCACTTCGCGCTTTTGCTCCCCAAACCTGGTCAAGCTTGCGATCACGACCGCATGCCCAGCGGTAATAGGTGTATTTGGTTTTGGACCGCATGGCGTAATCCTGGTGGTAACCCTCAGCTTTCCAGAAGGTTGTGAGCGGTTTGATCTCCACCTTGATCGCGGTTTCCGGCACACCCAGCTCCGCGGCCGCTGCAGCTTTGCTGGCCAAGGCCTGATCCTGCTGTCTTTCCCCCTGGGTAAAGATCACCGGGCGATAGGAATCACCACGATCGCAGAACTGGCCGCCGCCATCGAGCGGATCCACATTGCGCCAATAGGACTGCAGCAAACGGGCGTAACTGATCTTTGCGGGATCAAACCGCACCCGCACCGCCTCCTGATGACCGGTGGTCTCGCTGCTCACCTGCTGATAAGTCGGCCGGGCCACCGTGCCACCGGTGTAGCCGCTCTCCGCCGACAGCACCCCAGGCAGGTGTTCGAGATCACTCTCGAGGCACCAGAAGCAGCCCCCAGCCAGCACCGCGTCCTGCGCCGCCGCCAACACCGATACGGGAGCGAACAGCAGCAACAGGACCGCCATCAGCAGCGGCAACAGGCATCGGATCACGAGTTGGAGGGCGCAGGGAGCTTGTCGAGGATGGCGGCGGCGGCACGATCAGTCACCCCCGGCTCACCCAAAGTTGTACGCAGCCGGTCATAGCCACTGAGCATGGCTTGACGTGCCTCGCCAGCCTCCAGCAACGGTGCCGCCAGCGTCACCAAGCGATCGACATCGAACTCATCCTGAAGCAGCTCCGGCACCAACCGCTCGTTCAGCAAAAGGTTCACCGGTGAGATGTGCGCCACTTTGAAGCGCAGCAGATGCCGGGCCACCCAGGCGGTCACGCGGCTCACCCGATACCCAACCACCTGGGGAACCCCCTGCAGGGCCAGTTCCAGATTCACGGTGCCCGACTTGCCGAGAGCCAGATCGGCCGCAGCGAAGAGCAGTGGCTTGAGGCTGTCCGCCTGATCGGCGGGAATCACCCTGGAGCGCACACCCGCCGCAGCCAGGGCCTTACGCAGGGGCTGTTCAAATCGTTCCAACCCAGCGGGAACCATCACATCCAAGCTGGGGTCCCGTTGTTGCAGGCGAAGCGCCGCCTCGACAAGCACTGGCATCAGGTAACGCAGCTCCTGGGGCCGCGAAGCTGGCAGCAGGAGCAGCAGCTTGCCTTGGTCAGGTAAGCCAAGCTGGGCACGAGCTTCGGCCCGCTCCGGTCGGCTCAGCACCGTGTCGAGAAGGGGGTGACCCACCCAGGTGACCTCAGCACCCATCCGCTCATAGAACTCTGCTTCCGCCGGGAAGATTGCCAGGATGCGGTCGGTGAACTTGAGCAGCTCCGTAGTGCCACCATCACCGATGCGCCAGGCCCACTCCTGGGGAGCGATGTAATACGTGATCGGAATGTGCGGCAAGCGCCGCCTCAGGCTGTTGCCGAGGCGCACGTTGGCACCCATGTAATCGATCAGCACCACGCCATCCGGGGGACGCTGCCCCAGCAGCCGATCCACGCTTGCCTGCAGCTTGAGCGTAGGCACCACCAGCGGCAGGGCCTCCCAGAGCCCAATAGCCCCCATCGGGGCCGTGTCCGCCAGCAGCTCCGCACCAGCGGCACGCATGCGCTGACCGCCGAGAGCCAACACCTCCAGGTCGATCCCCCTAAGGGCAGCCTGTCGGTGCAACGCAGCGATCAACAGGCTGCCCTGCAGATCGCCTGACACCTCTCCGGTGCTGATCAGTAACCGCACCATCAGCGCCCGATGGCAGCTGGCATGGGACCCCGCCGTCCTTTGGAGATCGAGCCCTCAAGGAAGGTGCAGAGATGATCCGCTAGGGGCATCAGCGACTGCTCCCGCGCCAGGCGCAGACCCTCGGCAATGACATGGTCCGATCGATACAGCAACGACCAAACCTCCTGGAGCTGCTTGAGCTCCTCGCCATTAAAGCCGCGTCGCCGCAGGCCGACGCGGTTCAGACCACGGACGCGGCCGGGGTGACCCTCCACTAGGCAATAAGGAGGCACATCGCGATCCACCCGCGTCATGCCTCCCACCATGGCCATGCCACCGATGTGCACGAACTGGTGGATACCCAGACATCCACCGATGACAGCCTTGTCTTCGATCAAGACGTGACCAGCCACCTGGATGCCATTCGACATCACGATGCCGTTGCCCAGCACGCAGTTGTGGCCCAAATGGCAGTAAGCCATCAGCAGGTTGTAGTTACCGATGCGAGTCTCCTCTCCCTCCTCGGTAGCCCGATTGATAGTCACGCATTCACGGATGGCGTTGTGATCACCGATCACCACTTGCGTGGGGGCACCTTTGTATTTGAGATCCTGAGGCTCGAGCCCTATGCAGGCACCAGGGAAGATCTTGTTGTGCGCGCCGATCGTCAGCCGGCCATCGAGCACGGCATGAGGGCCCACCCAGGTGTGGGCTCCGATTTGCACCTCAGGGCCCACAACGGCACCAGGGCCAATCACAACTCCATTCGCCAGTTCAGCGCCTGGATCGACCGCTGCCAGCGGGTGAATCTGTGGAGGACGGTCCTCAGCAGTCACGGCGGGGGAACGCTGTTCGCTCATCATGCTCAGTCCACCAACGAGAACATGAGATCGCCGGAGCACACCAGCTGGCCGTCCACTGTCGCCACAGCCTTCACTTTGCCGAAACGCTGACGCTTGAGGCTGATCAGTTCACAGGTGATGCGCAGCTGGTCACCAGGCACCACCGGACGGCGGAAGCGCACGCCATCGATACCGGCGAACACGAACAACCCCTTGGGCAGATCGGGCATCTGGGTGACGATCAATCCACCCACCTGGGCCATCGCTTCAACGATCAGAACGCCAGGCATCAACGGTCGCCCAGGGAAATGCCCCTGAAACTGCGGCTCGTTCAAGGTGACGTTCTTGAGCGCCACCGCCTTTGCGCCGGGGACATGCTCGATCACACGATCCACCAGAGCGAAGGGATAGCGATGCGGCAGCAACCCCATGATTTGCTCGGCATTGAGCAGGGTCTCGGGGACTATCGCGGCGGCAGCAGTGGCGGCAGTGGTGGAAGGGGAAGTCAAATCAGTCAGAGCTGAACAGCGGAACGATCGGCCAGGGCCGCCGCGAGGTCGGTGTGCAGACCATGGGAGCCGCGGTAGACCAGAACCTGGGCACGCGGGAAACCCACCAGTGCCAGATCACCGATCAGGTCCAGCAGCTTATGGCGCACCGGTTCGTCGGGAAAACGCAGAGGTGGATTCACCCAGTGATCCCCGTCGCAGACCAGAGCATTGTCCAAAGCCCCACCTTGAATCAAGCCTGCGGCCCGCAACTGCTCCACCTGCTCACGGAAGCCGAAGGTGCGGGCGGGCGCGATCTCCGCGACGAAGCGCTCCGGCGTGAGCGCCACGGTCCATTGCTGACGACCGATCGCAGCTTGCGGAAAATCGATCATCCCCACCAGCGTGAACTGCTCCGCTGGCGTCGCCGTGATCACACTGTTGCCACGGTGGAGAGTCACTGGCCCCTCTAGCACGGGGCGAGAGGCGGCGGGTGTACCGGCAGGCGTGATCCCCACCTCAGCGATCGCCTCAACCCAGCCCTGCGCTGAACCGTCTAGCAGCGGCACTTCACCGCCATCCACCTCCAGATGCACATGGGTCAGGCCGCAGCCAGCCAAAGCCGCCAGCAGGTGTTCCACTGTGGACAGACGCCGATCCCCCAGTTCCAGCGTGGTGCAGAGCTGACTGTCGCGCACTTGAGAGGGCTGCAGCCGCACCGGTGGCTCGGAGTCACCTGACCAGCTCACCCAGACGCCAGCATCCGGCCAGGGATGCAACAGCACAGCCACCTCATGGCCGCTGTGGAGACCGATCCCGCTGCGACGGGCTGAACCGGCCAAGGTCCAGGCACCGTCGTAATCACTGGGCCAGCAGACCATCAGAACTTCCAGCCGACGCCCAGGTTGAAGCGATACTCTTCGGTGAAATTCTGGCTGGCCACCTCCAGACGCAGAGGACCCACCGGCGTGGTGATGATCACACCCACACCTGGGGACACACCGGAACCGGGCTTGTCGAGCAGTTCGCCAGGCTTGCCGGGAACATTGCCCTGAGACCCGAAGTCGGTGCCGGCGTCGATGAACACCTCGCCCGCAAAGATGCTGATCAATGGGAAGCGATATTCGATCGTGGCTTCGCCAAAGCTGCGACCCACAGCCAGGTCGCAATCAAACCATCCACGTACGGAGTTGGAACCACCCAGACAGAAAGCCTCGTACGGGGGCAGCTGACCAATCACGGTGCCGGCCTTGAATTGAAAGGCCAATGCTTGCGGACAGTTCTCGGGCTCACCCTCCTTCGGTCGGCAACCCTTGAACAGCTTCAGCCACCGCACCGGAATGAAGTGCGTGTAGGTGCCGCGAACGCGGTTGAACGTGGGTGAGTTCTCACCCACGGAGACGTACTGCTCCGTGCTCACACTGAAGAAGTTGCCCGACGTTGGATTGCGGGCATCGTTCAAATTGTTGTAGGAGGCGGCCAGACGCAGGCTTGCCAGATTGTTCTCGTTGGCGCAGTTGAACGCAACGCAAATGATCTCGTCGTCGGGGATCTTGCCGTCGCGGAAGCGGTCGTTGGGGATGCCGTAAGGGCGTGTATCCCCACTGAAGTTGATCGGGCGGACGTTTTGGAGGTTGAGACCGGCCAGCACGGACCAGGGCACCCGCTTAAAAGGATCGCCACCGTTCAACGGTCTGGCGAAGATCACATTGCCGCCAACCCGCTGCAATGCCACGGAATCGCCTTCGTAATCAAACCAGCTGACGTTGGGAAATTTCTCACTGGCCTCCGCGACATTGTCGAATTTGCGACCTGCCGGGTTCTTGTCGGAGTTGATCGAATAGGCGTTTCTGGAACCATTGTCCTCGTAGGCATCCAGCGTGCGGATATCGCCCTCGTCCTGGCTCTGGAACACCTGCGGCACTTCGCGGCTAAGGAACAGCGAAGTCCGGAAGGAGGTGCGATGCGAATCGCCTTTGATCCAGGGATCCGAGAAGGTGAGGTTGGCCAGGCCACCGAACTGGCCGTAGGTGATGTTGAGGGCCAGATTCCAGGCGCGACCAAACAGGTTGCTGTCCGACAGCTGAACCTGGCCGAACACACCCTGGCTTTGGCTATAGCCGAGACCACCGGAGAGCGAGCCCGTGGACTGTTCCACGATGCCCAGCACAATGGTGACCTCGCCCGGCTCACCCGTCACTGGCTTCAGGGTCACCTTGACGTCGCTGAACAGAGACGTGGCGTAGAGGCGGCGGATGTCACCCTCGAGCTGCGTTCGGTTGAACGGCTCGCCCGGTTTCAGGGAAATCTCGCGGGAGACCACCCAAGGCCTGGTTTTGCCCTTCAGCGGCTCGCCTTTCTCGTTGGTGTTATCACCCTCCTTGTTGACGAATTGGACCTCCACACCGGCCACGGTGCCGATCAACACCTTGAGCTCCACCACACCATCCGGGCTCACCCGGGTCGGTCCACTCACCCGAGCCAGGGAATAGCCCTGATCGGCATACCACTTCTGCAGCTCCTTCATGCGCAGCTGCAGCTCTCTGAGATTGAGCGTGCGGCCGTAGTCCGAACTGAAGGTGTCCTCAATCACCTGCGGCTCGATGTAGTTGTCCTCCGGCGCAAGCACCACCTCGCTGAGCACCGGATTGGGCATCACCTGCACCACCAGCTGCACACCCAACGGACCATTGACTGGCTCGATGCGCACATCAGAGAACCAACCGGTGGCGTAGATCGCATCAAGGTCGAGCTTCAGCTCATCTCGGGTGACGCGGCTGCCGGGACGCACGGCCATGGCGTCATAGGCGGCCAGTTCGAGACGCTCCTGCTCAGGGTGGCCATCAATGCCCTCAATGATCACCTCCGTGATCAACACCCGCGGTTGCTCCGGCGTCACCGGGATCGGTTCGGCCAGCGGACCGGAAGCGGGAGCCGGCACCACTTCAATGGGCTCCGCAGCACCCGGCTCTTCACTCAACCCATTGGTCTGAGCATCCACCTGCACGTCTTCGAGCTGGGCCTGATCACGTTCCGATTCGGAGCCCTCGCTTTGGGCCTGCGTCGGCAGACCCGCAACCAGTGGCAAGGCCAGCACCAGCCCCAATGCGCCGTGCCGAACGGCATTCCGAGTTCGGCGGGAGGAAAAAGCGGCCATGGGGGAGGGCGAAACTTGGCCTTAATGGCCACAAACGTCGCAGAAACTAGCCCCAGATGCGGGGTTTGGGGCACGCCCCTTGTACCCGTTTGCAGACCTCCCCGTAGGCCTCGATCACGCCGCCGAGGTCTTGACGGAAGCGATCCTTATCCAGAATCCGCTCATTCTCATCGGCACTACGCAGATCCCAGAGGCGGCAGGTGTCGGGGCTGATCTCGTCAGCCACCAACAGATCACCGGTGGCATTCACCCCGAGCTCCAGCTTGAAATCGACCAGCTGCAAGTCGACGGATCGAAAGAAGGGAATCAGCACAGCGTTCACCCGTCTGGCCAACACCTCGATCCGATCCCGCATCTCTACCGACACCACGCCTAGCAATGCCAGACGGGCATCGGTCAGGAGCGGATCGCCCAGGCCATCGTCTTTGTAATAGAGATCCAGCAGGGCGGGATCGAGAGATGTTCCTTGAGGAATCGGCGTTTCCCGGCACAAGGACCCCGTGGCGGTGTTGCGAAGCACGACCTCCACAGGGATGACAGCTACCTGCTGCACCGCCATCCAGGTGTCGTTCACCAGCCCCTGATAGTGCGTGGGGATGTTCTGCGCCTCCAGCAGCTCAAAGAGACAGGCGGAGATCTGACAGTTCAAACGTCCCTTGTCGTCGAGTTGAGCCTTCTTTTGAGCATTGAAGGCCGTGGCGTCATTCTTGAATTCCACCAGCACCTGTTGATCGCTGTCGCTCGCATAGATGCGCTTGGCCTTGCCTTCGTAGAGGAGATCACCGTGGGGGATGGTCATGGCTGGTCGTCAACACCGGACGCACCGGCTTCAGGATTCGGCGATTCTCCCAGCGCGGCATGCCCCCCGGGCTCGCGGGGAGAGCGCAGCTGCTGCTCGAGCTGCTGGCGCTGCTCTGGGGTTAGCAGTGGATCCTCCTCCTCGAGCTCGAGCAGGGTGAACTGGTCATCCACACGCGTTGCCAGGCGACGCAATCGCTCCCTCGGCCGCTCACCACTGCCACCGTTGGCCAACTCCAGTCGTAGTTGCAGACGCAGCAGCTCCTCCGCCAGGCTCCAGGCCTGATCGGCAGCCGCCTGATCCAGCGCCGTCTCCAACAGGGGTGCGCTGCGGTCCGGCTCCAATTCCGCCAGCAATTCCGCGACGATCGCGAGTCGACGCGCTGCCACCTTGCCAGGCGTGCGACCAGCCAACAGCGTCTGCACCGCATCCAGCGTCTGCCCAGACGCAACCTGCGCCTGCGCCAGCACATCCAGGCCAGAACGCACAAGGGGTTGGCCCTGCGCATCCAGACCCACCACCAGCTGCTCCCCCTCCAGACGTCCGGGCTGTCCGTCAGCCAATCGCAGCAGCGCCAGGATGGCGCGCTCCTGATCCAGCGCTGCACTCGCGGCATGCCAGGAGAGCAGCAGCCATTCGCGCCGCTGGCGCGCCGTGCCAGGTCCGTAGCGACTCAGCACCCGCTGGGCACCAGCAGGGTCCTTGCAAGTCATCAGAGCCCTGGCGTTCGCCATCACCACAGAGAAAGGCTGGGGAGCCGGCGCCACCTGCAGGAGCCGATCCCGCAGCTGTTGCAGCCGATCATTGGCGCCGAAGCCAGCTGACTCCACGCAGGCCTCCTGCAGTTCTGACAGGTCACCCTCCAGCAGCAACGCATCAAAGGTGTCCTGAGCCATTGGTAGCGAGGCGGGAGCAGGAGCGGATCCCAGCGGGGTCACCACAGGGGCCGCCGCCAGCAGCAATGACAAGGGCAGGGGGAGCAATCCCATGGGCTGGCAGGCGCTCAACAAAGATGGACGAGTCTCCGCATCGTCGACAGCCAGTGCTGAAAGCGAGGGAGCGACGCTCAAACCTAAGGGTCTTCGCCCGTCACGCCTGCTCCCATGGCCCATTCAAGTTCCCGTCCCCAAGCCCTGCCTCCCCTGCGACATCTGCTGGTGGTGGGCGGCGGCGGCCGCGAACAGGCCTTGGCGTGGGCCCTGCGCCGCTGCCCAGGAGTGGAGGCGGTCTGGGTGACTCCCGGCAATGGCGGCACTGCTGCGCTGGGTGACTGCGGGCAGTTGAGCATTGGTGAATGCGACTCCGACGGCTTAATTGCCGCCTGCCGCGAGCAAGCGATTGATCTGGTAGTGATCGGACCTGAAGCGCCCCTCGCGGCTGGGGTAGCCGATCATCTGCGCGCAGCCGGCCTGACAGTCTTCGGGCCCTCAGCCGATGGCGCGCAGCTGGAAGCAAGCAAAGCCTGGGCGAAGGCCTTGATGGCAGAAGCGGGCATCCCTACCGCAGGCCACTGGGCAGTGGCCGATGCCGACGCAGGCTTGGCGGTGCTTGATCGCATCCAACGGCCGCTGGTGGTGAAGGCCGACGGCCTGGCCGCCGGCAAAGGCGTGACCGTGGCAGACAGCATCGAGGAATCCGCAACCGCCATCCGTGAGGCCTTTGCAGGCCGTTTCGGTGCCGCCGGTGAGCGGGTGGTGCTGGAGGAGCGGTTACAGGGTCCGGAAGTGTCGGTGTTCGCCCTCTGCGATGGGGAGCGGATGGTGCTGCTGCCTCCCGCCCAGGACCACAAGCGATTGCTAGAAGGGGACCGCGGCCCCAACACCGGTGGGATGGGTGCTTATGCCCCCGCCCCACTGCTCGACCCTGCCGGACTGGAAGAGGTCCGTGCACTGGTGCTGGATCCCACGCTGAAGGCTTTGCAAGCCAAGGGGATTCAGTACAGAGGTGTGATTTACGCCGGTCTGATGCTCACGGCAGACGGCCCCCAGGTGATCGAATTCAACTGCCGCTTCGGCGACCCCGAGTGCCAGACCCTGATGCCGCTGCTCGGCCCTGAACTGGCTCAGGTCCTGCAGGCCTGCGCCTTGGGTTGTCTCGACCTGGCTCCCAGCCTGTCGATCACCCAGGCCTGCAGTGCCTGCATCGTGGCCGCTGCTGAGGGCTACCCGGATGCACCACGCAAGGGCGATCCCATTCAGCTGCAGAGCGATGCTGATGCCAGTAGGCAGCTGTTCCATGCCGGCACGCGCCTCCAGGAGAACGGCGCGCTGGTGACAGCAGGGGGTCGAGTGCTGACCCAGGTGGCCCAGGCCGAGAACTTCGACCAGGCGTTCGCCCGTGCCTACGCGGGCCTGGAACTGGTGCAATTTGATGGCATGCAATTTCGCCGGGATATCGGGCATCAGGTCCGCCGGGCCTAGGCTTTACCCATGCACATGGGCGGCATGACCAGCGATCCTGAATCGGCTCTAAACAACGCTCCTGCGGATTGGGCTGCTTCAATTTCAGGGTCGAATCCGACCGATGACAGCAGCCTGTGGCAAAGGACGTTGTCGTGGTGGGCTGAGTTCAGTCTTCAGACCAAGCTGCTGGCCGTTGCCACCCTGGTGGTGAGCCTGATGATGACAGGCATCACCTTCTTCGCACTCAACGGCATCCAGCGCGATACAGCGATGAACGACACCCGCTATGCGCGGGATCTCGGTCTATTGCTGGCGGGCAACGTGACGGAGCTGGTGGCGGAGGGTCGCGATCGCGAGCTAGCCAACGTCACCGAAACGTTCTGGCGCTCCAGCCGCAGCCTCCGCTACATCTTTTTCGCCGACCCCGACGGCATCGTCTACCTGGGCATTCCCATCAGCGGTAGCGACGCCGGCAGCAGCGCTGACATGCGCCTGAACCGCCGCCTCGAACTGCCGGATGAGTTGCGCAGCCGCCCCCAAAACCCCCTTGTGCGTCAGCACATCACACCTCAGGGCCAGGTCACGGATGTGTTCGTGCCCCTGGTGGACAACAAGAATTATCTCGGCGTTCTGGCTCTAGGGGTCAATCCAAACGAGACCGCACTAGCCAGCGCCGCCCTCACCCGTGAAGTGACGGTGGCTGTGTTCATCTCCATCTGGGTTCTGGTGATCCTGGGGGCCGTCTTCAACGCGCTCACCATCACCCGTCCTGTGAAAGAACTATTGCGCGGTGTACGTTCGATTGGTGATGGAGATTTCCGGGCCCGCATCGGCCTGCCAATGGGAGGAGAGCTGGGCGAATTGCTGGAGGGATTCAATGCAATGGCCTCCCAGCTGCAGGCCTACGACGCAGCCAACATCGAAGAACTGCAAGCCGCGCAGGTGAAGCAGTCATCACTGATCGCCACCATGGCTGATGGCGCCCTGCTGCTCGATGGGGACGGCCGCATCGTGCTGGCCAATCCCACGGCGCGGCGTCTGTTCCGCTGGGAAGGGCGCAACCTCGAGGGACAGGAGTTCCTCAGCGAACTGCCTGAACTGCTGGCGGTCGAGCTCTACGAACCGCTCGGAGCCGTGTTCGAGAACCAGACCGACACCAACGAATTGCGCAGCAGCGTCGGGGATCCGCCGCGAACGCTGCGCTTCGTGTTGCAGGCCGTACGCGAACCCAGCAGTGACGTGCTCAAGGGCATTGCCGTGACCATTCAGGATCTCACCCGTGAGGTGGAGCTCAACGCAGCTCAAAGCCGTTTCATCAGCAACGTCTCCCACGAGTTGCGCACGCCACTGTTCAACATCAAGAGTTACGTGGAGACACTCCACGACATGGGCGACCAGCTCAGCGAAGACGACCGCAAGGAGTTTCTGGGGGTCGCCAATTCCGAAACCGACCGGCTCACGCGACTCGTCAACGATGTGCTCGACCTGTCGCGCCTGGAATCCAACCGGTCGGTCGAATTCGCACCGATCGATCTGCGCCCCGGCCTGGAACAGACTCTGCGCAGTTACAAACTCAACGCCAACGACAAGGAGGTGGAACTAAGCCTGGAAGCCGATCCCGACCTGCCTGAAGTGCTCGGCAACTGGGATCTGCTTCTACAGGTGCTCGACAACCTCGTCGGCAATGCCTTGAAGTTCAGCCGCAGTGGTGGACGCTTGGTCATCCGGGCTTACACCTGGCCCGACAGCTGTCTGATGATGTCGCCAGCCACCAACAGCGTGGGGGAAGACGGACCGACCTGCACGCTGAGTTCACCGCTGCCGAAAATCCGCATCGAGGTGTGCGACACGGGATACGGCATCAGCGAAGCCAACCAACAGCGCATCTTCGAGCGCTTCTATCGTGTTGAAAATGCTGTGCACACCGAGGTAGGAACTGGCCTGGGCCTGTCGATCGTGCGTGGCATCCTCGAAAAGCACGGCACCCAGATCAGCATGGTGAGCGAACTGGATGTCGGCACCACCTTTTGGTTCGATCTACCCCTCACCCTTGAAGATCCAGATGAACTGAAGTGGCGAGCTGAACGCCAGAGCCCCGAGGAGCGCCGACCGCTGAGCGCCTCCAGGAACTTCACGGACTGATTCGACCATGGACGAATCAGGCGTCAGTCAGTCGCAACGCCGCGGGCGATGCGCGATAGCTCGCTGCGTTCATCGGTGGTGACCCGGTGGGGAACACCGGAGATGATCCGCTCGAAGTTGGAGAAGGAGTCCTTGATCTGTGGACCATTGCCTGTGATCACGAATTCGCGGATGCCCTTGTCATGCCAGGAGCCACGCATCTTGAACACGTTCACGGCACGGGCCATTTCACCGCGAATCTCCACATATTGGAGCAGCAGGATGGTGTCGGTAATTGTGGAGATGTGGGAGTCGGTAATGGAGTGCGATCCCATGAACTCCTCGGAGGTGTTCGTAAAGAAGCCTGCGATTTCCTCCTGCTTGGCGTAACCCGTGACGCCGATCACGAACTGACGGAAGGCGTTATGACTCACACCCCGCGCGAGGGCAGAGAGGGAGTCGATCGCCATCCGCGACGGCTTGAACTGACTGATCTCGGTCTTGATGATCTGCAGGTGGTCTTCCAATCCAGTGGATTCCGGATAGGCACAAATGATCTTGAGCAAGCCATCCTGCTCCAGCTGCTCGAAGTCAATGCCCCAGCTGGTGGCGTTACGCAGCAGTTGCGCCCTGGATTCCTCATAGGCGAACAAGATCGCGCGTTCCTTGTTACGGCAGGCGTCCTCGATGAATTTGGACACCAGCAACGTCTTGCCGGTGCCCGTTGCACCGGTGGCCAGGATGATCGAGTCTTTGAAGAATCCACCGCCACACATCTCATCGAGACGAGGCACACCGGAGCTCACCCGCACATTCGACGAACGCTGCGTAAGACGCATCGCTCCCAGCGGGAAGATGCTGATGCCATGGGCGCCCATGGTGAAGGGGAACTCCCCTTTCATGTGTGTGGTGCCGCGCAGCTTGAGAATTTCCACCGTCCGACGGCGACGTTCTCCTTCGAGAACGTTGCGCAGAATCACCACGTTGTCGGAGACGAACTCCTCTACGCCGTAACGCGCGATCGGACCGTATTCATCGATCCGTTCGGTGGTCATCACCGTGGTGACGCCGATCTCCTTGAGACGAGCAATCAGGCGGAAGATCTCTCGGCGTACCACGAAGACAGCGTCGTACTGCTGGAAGACCGCCGTGATCGAATCGATTGCTACCCGTTTTGCCTTGTATTTGCGGATGGCGTAGTTAATCCGCTCAATTAGCCCGGAGAGGTCAAAGCTGCCGGCCACATCCTGGCCATCCGGATCGGGGGATGCATCCAAAATAAAGAGCTTGTCCTGCTCAACCATCTCCTGCAGGTTCCAGCCGAAGCTGGCGGCATTGCGCAGGATGTCGAGCGGTGACTCCTCAAATGTGACGAAGATGCCCGGTTCGTCGAAGTGAGCGATGCCGTTGTGCAGGAAGTGGAGCGAAAAAACCGTTTTACCTGTACCAGACGTGCCGCTGATCAGGGTGCTGCGACCGATTGGCAGGCCTCCTTGGCAGACATCATCAAAGCCCTCAATCCCTGTTGGGAGCTTCTGAACCTGCATCTGTGGGGAACCACTGGAGCTGGAAATCTGCATAGCGGCAACCTTATGGAGCCAAGCTAAAGAGAAAAGATGTGCTGATCTTCGGGTGCACCGTCGGGCTTAAGAATCTGACTCGACTGTGTCGACACCCTCAAGAGACTCCATCAGAGAAGACGTGAGGCTGTTGTCGGTGAGCTCGTCGTAGAGCAGATCAAGACCGATCAACACCCGTTCCCGATCCGAGAGATCGCCGATGATGCGCCGCACTGGAGGCGGCAAAATCTTGGACAGGGTAGGCGTTGCCAGAATCTTGTCCTCTTCCGCCAGCTGGGGATTTTTAAGCACGTCGATCACCTTCAGGGCGTAGACCCCCTTGAACTCCGTTTCGAGGATGTTGCGCAGGGTTTTGAGCGCCCGCATGGAGTTGGGCGTGTTCCCTGCGACATAGAGCTTCAGGATGTAGGTCTTGCGTGGGCTCATGGGGACACCTCCGGTTCGTTGAGAATGCGACGTTCCCCGGCAGAGGGCATCAAGGGGACCTCAGCAGGAATCGAACGTCGGTACATCTCGCAGAGATGAGCCATGACATCGAGCAACGCGAGGCGATAGTCCTGAAGGAAATCGTTCTTATGTCCTTCAAGTCTGAGTTGCTTCCAGAACTCGTCAATCAGATTCATATGGATCTCCACAGCGCGGGTGATGGGCAGGTCACCGAAAAAGGCCGTGTTCACGAAGCTTTCCAAGGCCTGGTTGGCAGCAGCTGGATCCCGGAAGTAGCTGATGAGCAGATCGCGATAGGTGCGCTGCAATGACTGCACCAGATCGCGCTGTTCATCCAGTGGAAGATTGGCGAGAAACCGTGACGGATCGCGCTTGTAAAAAACGCCGAGGTAACCGAGCCGTTCTTGAAGGCGGCTGGACATCCTCCAGGCGCTGCCATCAATCGAGGGCCTGGCATTTTGCTCAGCGCCATCCTCTGGCATCACCTCTTTCTGGCCTTGACGCAGAAAGCGTGAGATGGCGGCATCCACGTTGTAACCCAGCTGCTCAAGCTGATCTCCAGGGAGATGCACTTCCTCCGGGTGGTAATCCACCCGCCCCATCAAGTCACCCACAACAACGGCTGGAAAAAGCAGACCCTCTTGGCCGAGGGATTCACGGGTTGTGCCATCCAGCAAGGACTGCTCAATGACCACCGCATCCACCGCCTCGCGCTGATGCGACAGCAGCTCCAACACCTGCTGACCCGACTCCACCTCCCCCAGATCCACCGGGGCGTAACGATTCACCGGCAACCACTGACAACACACATCAACCAGTGCTCGAGTGCGCAACAGCAAAGCGATCGTGAGTGCCGGACGGGCCATCCACCGCGACTGGGTCCTGAGGTGAATCTTGACGAAAGGCAGAGCGAAGAACGAAGATCTTTGTTTGTCTTTCGATTGCGGCTCAGGCCGAATCGGCTTGTCCGAGCCTGACCGCGTCTTTTCGTTTCATGGCCGAAACCAGTACCACCACCTCTGCAGCCCCTGAGACGGGCAGCTACGCCATCGTTGAAGCCTCAGGCCAACAGTTCTGGCTGCAACCCAACCGTTATTACGATCTCGACCGCCTCCAGGCCGATGTCGACGCCACGGTGACGCTCGACAATGTGTTGCTCGTGAAGGACGCCAAGGGCACCACACTGGGCAAGCCCTATGTGAAAAACGCCAGTGTCGAACTGAAGGTGATGGCCCACCGCCGCGGTCCCAAGGTGATTGTCTACAAGATGCGCCCCAAGAAGAAGACCCGTCGCAAGAATGGTCATCGTCAAGAACTGACCCGCGTCATGGTTCAGTCCATCTCTGTCGGCGGCAAGGCCATCAGCTGATCAACCCGGTTTCAGCTCGCTACTTACCTCTCCACTCCGTTCCTACTCATGGCTCATAAGAAAGGCACAGGCTCAACACGCAACGGTCGCGATTCCAATTCCAAGCGCCTGGGCGTCAAGGCCTACGGCGGGGAGACCGTCACCGCCGGTTCCATCCTGATCCGTCAGCGCGGCACCGCCGTGCTCCCCGGCATCAACGTCGGACAAGGCAAAGACGACACTCTGTTTGCCCTCACCGATGGCGTGGTCAAGTTCGAGACCATTCGCCGTGGACTACGCAACCGCAAGCGCATCAACATCACAGCATCGATCTGATGCGTTGCCTGATCAGCCCCATGGTGCGTTGGGGTTAATCGTCACGCATCGAACGCAGGGCCTGACGTGTGGTGACCACCAAGCCAAGAACAGTGAGCCCCAGAACGACCAGCGTTCTGGGGCTTTGTTCATGCAGGGCGTGCATGATTTCCAGGGGGAGAGCCAAGGCCAAAATCCCCACCAACAACCACTCACCCCACCGGCGGCCGATCCAGGTGGCCCAGGCCGCCACAATGATCAATACCGCATAGAAACCCGACACCATCGCCAGTCGCATCAGGCGGGTTGGCCCCAGCACAGTTCCCTTCTGCGCCATCGCGGAGAGGAGCTGGCGGTCGGCCTTCCCCCAACTGGCAGCAAAATCTGAAAGCTGCGCGTAGTGCACATCGCCGAACAAGGCCGCCAAGCTGATTAACAACAGCACGACCGCCAGAAGCACTTTCTTGATCACAATCAAGCGGATCAACCAGCGTCCTTGGCCAGCGGATTGGGTCATCGAGTCTTCAAAGGCCACTCTCGAGTGGTCGGTAGACCCGGGTTGTGATCAACAGAGGATGGAACACCTCGAGGAATTGACGCTGAAGGGTGAGGAAGAAGCTGTCCACCAGCTGCGGGTCATCGAAATGAAACGGGTACTCGCCGTCGTGGCCTTTGAAGAAATACCAGTTCAGCAAGGCTCGGCCGTCCGGTGTCAGACGCCGGTGAAACTCCATTAGTTGCTCCGAAGGCTCGGGAAGATGCTCCAACACATCAAGGCACACCACGGTGTCGAATGACTGATCGGGAACGCTGGCAAGATCGCGGTGCACCGACACGCGATCGGACAGACCTAGACGCGCAGCACGATCCTGCACAAACGCCCGGTTCTGCGGATTGAGATCCACGAACCACACATGACGCACACTCTCCAGACCGGCTGCTGCTAGCGCATGGGTGCCAATGCCACCGCCGAAGTCGAGCACATCCCCACGGGCGAACTGCTGCTGCAGTCGCAGGGTGTCGGCGATGTAATCCGCACTGCTGAGGTGCCAGGCCGCTAGCTCAAACAGGTGAGCGGTGCCGACCGTGTCTTCATAGAAATCTGCCGCCCGGTCTGGGTCAAAGGCACCCGGATGCATGGCAGCAAGATCCTCTTTGCTTTGCGGAAGGCGCTCTGCAACCTCCTCAGCGGTCAGACCCAGGTAGGAGGCCAGATGCTCCTTCACCGCAAATCCGCTGGCCAAAAACTCCTGGACGCCCACAGGAGCTGAAGCATGAACAGGCGGCATGGGGCATCAGAGGCGGTTCGGCAAACCTACGCGCGAGCCGGAAACGACCGAGGGCCGGGTGCCACAGTCAGAAGTCCAAACCCCCTTGCACGTTGACAGCGCCCATCGGCTTCGCAGTGATCGACAAGCCAGCGGGCCTCACCTCCCATGCCTGTGTGGCTCGCATCCGCAGGGTGCTGGGGACCCGCCGCGTCGGCCATGGCGGCACCCTCGATCCTGCCGTGACCGGCGTGCTGCCCATCGCTGTGGGCCAGGCCACTCGGCTGCTGCCCTATCTGCCTGGCGACAAGACCTACCGCGGCGTGATCCAGCTCGGGGTGACCACCGGCACCGATGACCTGCAGGGAGCGGTGCTGAGCCGCAAGCCGCCGCCGGAGCTGAACCGCATCAGCCTGGAGCAGGCTCTGTCGGTGTTCCGCGGCAGCATCAGTCAACGTCCTCCCCAGGTCTCCGCCGTGCACGTTGATGGAGAACGGGCCCACGCCCGGGCCCGACGCGGTGAAGTGATGGACTTACCGGCCCGCACGGTGACCCTGCATCGGCTGGAACTGCTGAACTGGGACCCGGCGCAGGCTCAACTGGAGGTGGAGGTCCACTGCACAGCGGGCACTTACATCCGATCGCTGGCAAGGGACCTGGGCGAAGCGCTCGGCTGCGGTGGAGCCCTCGCCGAGCTGCGGCGCATCGAGGCCCTGGGTTTCCGCGCTGATCAGGCCGTCCCCCTTCCTGAAGCACCCGAGCAGGTGGGGGCTGGAAGCTTGACACTGCTGCGCCCGGAACTGGCGCTGCCGCATCTCCCGCAACGAATGCTGACTGCCAGCGAGCAGGAGGACTGGAGCTGTGGGCGCAGGCTCGGACCTGACCCCCATGGAACGCCACCAGCCGATGCAGTCGTTGTGATCAGCGAAGGGGGGCGGATGCTCGGACTTGGACTGCTGGACGGCGAGGGTGGGCTGAAACCCAAGGTGGTGTTCGAAGCCCGGGGCTGAAGCCAGAAGCCTGGGTAGGTTTCAGGCAAAGACAGACATCGAAGCCGCCGATGGCAGGCCACAGCAAATGGTCCCAAATCAAGCGAACCAAAGCTGTGGTCGATGCCAAGCGAGGGGCTGTGTTCACCCGTATCGGTCGCGAAATCACGGTGGCCGCACGCCAGGGCAGTGATCCGGAGGGCAACTTTCAGCTGCGCACCGCCATTGCCAAGGCCAAAGCCGCCGGCGTGCCGGCGGGGAACATCGAACGCGCCATCGCCAAGGGATCCGGACAGGGCGGCGACGGCGTGCACCTGGAAGCGATGCGCTACGAGGGCTACGGCCCTGGTGGCATGGCGGTACTGGTGGAAGTCCTGAGCGACAACCGCAACCGAACGGCGGCGGAACTGCGTCTGGCCTTCAGCAAGCACGGCGGCAACCTGGGCGAGACCGGTTGCGTCAGCTACCTCTTCCAGCATCGAAGCGAAGTGCGGATCAAAGCCAACGACCTGGATGAGGACACTCTGCTGGACGCGCTGATGGAACTGGATGCCGACGGCTATGAGCTCACCCAGGCTGACCAGGCGATAGTGCACGGTCCCTACGAAGCACTCGAAGCCCTGCAGATCGGCCTGCGGACATGGGGCTTTGACGTCGAAGAGTGGGAACACTGCTGGCATCCCCTGACCCAGGTCACACCCAGTGATCAGCCCACAGCACAGGAAAGCCTCAAATTGCTGCAGGCCCTAGAAGATCTCGATGACGTGAGCTGCGTCAGCTCCAATCTGGGCCTACCCGCAGAGACACAGGTCGGCTGATGCAAAAGGGCGGACACTGATCCAGCAGGTCAGTGCGCACGACAGACCAGCCGCACAAGGACAGGCAATACTTGTCAAAGCCCTGAACCGACTGAAACAACTGGAGACATCAAAAGTAGTGACGCCTGTTGACAGTGAAAGGATTAGAGAGCCTTGGCGAAAATCCCGTACGCGGCGTAGCAAATCTATTGCTGCTAGAGGATACTTGCGTGCTTGGTAATTCAAAAACTCTCTAACTTGAAACTCAAGAGTTGCGATTCACGAGTTGCAATCACTTTAAGGTGAGTTGCGATGATGTCTGCCAACAGCTTTGCACTCTTTAAGTGGTCAAAGCATCGCTTTAACGAGTCACTCCTCAGAAGTTCTTCCAGTCATAAATGTGTTTATTCGCGATGTTGATCGCAATGGTTCGATTTTTTGAAGGGAGATCGCGAACAACAATCGTTGCGTCCCAATGTTTTCACTTGAAGTTCTACTTAGCTGTAAACCTAGGGACTTCAAGATTTCCGACAGAGATTCTCTCACCGTTTACCCGTCTTATCTCTTATCCGCCAACCGAGAAAGTCGCAAAATGCCACGGCTGATCCTCTGCAAAAGCTTAGTTCATCTATTCGCTCATTCGCTTGACCGCTAAACAGATCTATTTTCTCTCGAGAAAAATCTGCTAAATTGCTTAAAAATACGATATTAATAGTATCCAATTAGAAGTGATTGAGAGGATGAATTTTCAGAGTCCCTTCCCCCGATTCACACCATTGCGTCTCCAATCCGAATGTTTGAAACCCATTCGAGTGAAACCGGACCCTTCCCTCATCCCCTTTTCGAGGGATCACACTCATCAAAACCGCTCGTTGATCGCTAGGCCATCAAAGTCAAAGTGGCCAGAAGAGCCCCGAGGATGTCGCCAGACTTTGAAATCAAAGCGAGACCCATGCACCCACCAACAGAAGAAACGCGGTGGGGTCCTCCCGAAACTGCCAGAAAACTGCATTTGGAATCAAGAAAAAAACCCGCTGCTTGCGCAAGCGGGCTTTCGGTGGAGAAGAGCCACGCCACCCGTGGCGCTACCAAAATTGCATGCTGATGCGACCAAGAGACGATCCCAACCACTGCTTTGTGAGGATTTGATCACGACTTCGAGAGCAATCGCGTGCCGCGTTCAACGACGTCCCAGCCCTTGAACACGACAGAATTCACAAATTGGGCTTGTCGGTGCAGTGCGACGCAGCTCAGGGATCAGGGGCTGCACCACCCCGCCAACCCACCTTGATCACGCGCTGCCAGGCATTGACAGCGCTGGTCGAGCATGCGGCGATGGCTCTGAGAAACAGACGCATGGGAAGCACCCATCGGTACAAACTCAACGCCACCCATTGGGCCTGGGGTGATGCGCTGAGTTCTGAATTGCACGAGCAGCCACTGAGCACTATTCACCGAACAGCCTTCGCTGCCGATCGAGCGAGGCGGCTTATGGGTGGTGCGACCAGAACGATCCTGCATGCTGAGCAGCTGGACGGCTGAGGGCAACGCGATGGCCAACAGCGCTGCAAAATCCCAGTTGATATGAGCAACGCACGGGATCGGGAGGGCCTTCCTTCACAGCATCGAGCACTGGCCGAACCGGAGCTAAAGCCATGGTCAAAAAGGCCGGCTATTCCATGGATGAGAGTGACCACCTCCTCCCCTCTCTAGACACCAACGACAGCGTCAGCGCGTCGAGCACAACAAAAGCGCAGGCAATCGCAACACAAACAGATCAACCATCAGCTCCGGTCGCAGGCAACCAAGGCAGCTTTTTTCATCGTTCAAGCATTAACTTCCCTGAAGCGATTGACCACTTTTTGGCTTTTATCACAGCAAATTCATGAAGCCAGGTAACAAGACGCTGTAGCCTGAATCAAATAGCAATCTTCCGAAACATTGGAGCTGCTGATTCCCTTTAGATTCTTTGGCGCGTTGCTGGTGGGCTCATCCCTACTGCTCATGGCACAGAATCGAAAAGAGCTCTTACTGCTCGGCAGTACGTTTCTGATTGGTCTTGGAGCACTTGAAATCTGCCTAAGGGTTGTCGGCTATTGAGCCACCGAGTAATTGCCCAAGCAAATTCTGAAGCCTTTGCATAGTCCACACGGTGATGCAATGAAGCAATCACACCTGGCCTGAAGGGCGTTCATGGCCTGAATGAGCAATGGTCGAAAGTTCCATCAACGGTCATTGTGAATTGGCTTGGCAGCTGATGAACGTCGCAGAGCAACCGCATCAAGTTTTCACGATCGATTGCCAAGCATTCACCATTTCCCTTCCAGGTCAGGCCCAGTCGTTGCTGGCAGCGAGCCGTGTGGGTTTTGACATCGTCAACAAAGTCAACCTCCCTTGAGCGGATGATTTTCTGTTCACCAGAAAGACAAAAGCCATCGCAGTCGGAGTCCTGGCGTGACTACCACCGGCAGAGTCTGCCCCTGACGAGCTCACCATCAGGCGTCCCGCCGCTCGACCACTGAAGATGGGGATCCCCATCCACCGCCACCCGGCGTGGCAATCAACAAGCGATCGCCAGGGCTGACAGCAAGCTGCACGCAACCGGCAAGCGATTCGACCGTGCCGTCGGCGCGGGTGAGCTGAGCACTTCCTGGGGCCCCAGGATCACCGCCGGCCAATCCGAACGGTGCCACTGTTCTTGACCCCGACAGCAACGCAGCCGTCATCGGCTGCAAAAAACGAATCTCACGCAGCAAACCATCACCGCCCCTCCAACGCCCGGCGCCACCGCTGCCGCGGCGGAAACCAAACTGTTCTAGTTGCACCGGAAAACGCTGCTCAAGGATTTCAGGGTCGGTGAGCCTGGAGTTGGTCATGTGGGTCTGCACACCGCTGGAGCCGCTGAACCCCTCTCCCGCCCCCCCGCCGCCGGCGATGGTTTCGTAGTACTGGCGTCGACCGTCACCGAAGGTGAGGTTGTTCATCGTTCCCTGAGCGGCAGCCATCACGCCGAAACAGGCAAACAGCAGATTGCAGACCGCTTGAGAGGTCTCCACATTGCCCGCCACCACGGCGGCTGGCGGCCTGGGATTCAGCAGAGACCCCTCAGGAACCAGCAGAGTGAGCGGCAGGAAGCAGCCTGCGTTCAGTGGAATGGGCTCATCCACCAGACAACGCAGGACGTAAAGCACCGCGGCCTTGGTCACCGCCAGAGGGGCATGGAAGTTGTGATACCCCTGGGCGCTGGTACCACTGAAATCGAGCGTGGCACTTCGTTGCTCCCGATCCATGCGCACGGCGAGCGTCAGGCACGCGCCGTTATCCAGCTCCACCTGGAACGCCCGATCCTGAAAGCCATCGAGCAGCCGACGAACGGTGGCAGCCGCGTGATCCTGAACATGCTGCAGATAGCCGAGCAGACGGGCCTCACCCTCGATCTGCAGCAACTCCTGCAACAGATCCACCCCCAGATGATTGGCGGCCGACTGGGCCTGCAGATCAGCCCACAGCAGCGCAAGATCCCGTGGCGGGATGGCCGCCTCCTGCAGACAGGCGACCCATGACGCATGGCACAGCTCACCCGCGCGGATGAGCCAGTGATTGCGCACCAGCCAACCCTCCTGATCAATGGTCTGGCTGAAAGGAGGCATCGACCCAGGGGTGAGCCCACCCACATCAGCGTGGTGACCACGGCAAGCCACAAAGGCAAAGGGGTGGGGTGCTCCCGGCGCAAACACCGGCGTGATGGCGGTGATGTCGGGAAGATGGGTGCCACCGTGAAAGGGATCGTTGCTGATCACGGTGTCGCCAGCCACCAGAGCCGGACGCTCACCGCGCTGGATCTGCGCCAGAAGATCAGCGACCGCATCCCCCATCGAACCCAGATGCACGGGAATGTGCGGTGCGTTAGCCACCAACGCCCCACGGGCATCAAACAGCGCACAGGAGAAGTCCAGCCGCTCGCGGATATTCACGGAGCGACTGGTCTGGCGCAGGCGCTCGCCCATGCGCTCGGCGATCTGCATGAACCGGTGATGAAAGAGGCTCAGATCCACAGGATCCGGCCGGGCGTCCACCTCACCGGGCGTGATCACCGCGTCGTTACTGCTGGGTGTCCTGCGGGACGGCGTCAGCGGATGGTGTTGCAGCAACACGCTGCCATCGCTCGAACGGCAAGCCGTCCAGGCCGGTTCCAGCACAATGCCAGCGGTGGGATCCAGGATCAGAGCCGGACCTTCCAGGGGCTGATCCAGAGGCAGCTGCCAACGCTGCAGCACCGGCACATCGCACCATCCAGCCTCTCGCCAATGCACGCGCGCACGCCGCAGGGCTGCTGGCGAGGGGGTCCCTCCCTCAGCCTCTGCAGCCAGAACACAGGCGTCATCCAGCCGCTGCGTCTCCAACACCTCCACCTCCAGGCGCTCGGCCATCAGCGGAGCCGTGCGGGAGGCGACGTAACCGAAGCGCAGCCGATGGGCGCGATCGAACTGGTCCTCCATCCAATGGAGCGATAGAGCTTCTGGGTTGGGCTCCAGGCTGAGAATCAGGCCCTGCTCGGATGATGCATCACGAAGCTCGAGCCGGATTTGATGGTCCAAGGCGCCAGTACTGCCGCTGCCTTCCCGGTGCAGGGCGTCCGTGGCGCTACCCAAATCGGCGCGGACCATCGACGGCAACCGCTTCAGCAAGTCAGCGTCCAAAGGTCGGCGGATGGCCCGTTGATGCAGCTGCCGCTGCCGCGCCTGGCCGATGCCATAGGCCGACAGCACACCCGCCAGCGGATGCAGCAGCACCTCTTGCAATCCCAGAGCTTCCGCCAATCGACAGGCCAGCTGACCGGCGGCGCCGCCGTAAGCGATCAAGACGCCTCCGCGGATGTCATGCCCGCGAAACAACGACACCTGACGAATGGCCGCAGCCATGGCATCGACCGCCAGATCGAGAGCGCCTTCCGCCAGTTGTTCCGGGGTCTGACCCAGCTCCGAGGAAAGCCTGTGAAAGCCTGCACGGGTGGCCTCCAGATCCGGGCGCTGATCCCTCGCCGGACCGAACACAGCAGGAAATGCCCCTGCCTGGAGCCGGCCGAGCAGCAGGTGGGCGTCGGTGAGGGTAAGCGGACCGCCATTGCGATAGCAGGCCGGTCCTGGATCGGCTCCGGCGGACCGAGGCCCCACCAATAGTCGTCCGGCATCCGGCTCGATGATCGAGCCACCTCCGGCCGCAACGGTGTGAATCGGCAGGCGCGAGGCCGTCAACAGCAACCCGGCGATCTCGGTCTCGGCACTGCGTTCCCAGTCGCGATCAGCCGCACCAGCCGGCAGGCAGAACACATCCGTGCTGGTGCCGCCCATATCAACCCCCACTAGCGCCTTCGCCCCCAGGCCCGCCCGCTGGGCGGCAGCAACCGCGCCGACCATGCCGCCGGCGGGCCCCGACAGGATCGTGTCCTTGGCCAGCAAGGTTCCGGAGGACTGCAGCGCCCCGCTTGAGGTCATCACTTGCAGGCGCATGCGGTCCCCGAGGGCCCGTTGCACCTGTTTCAGATATGCGGAGAGCACCGGCCGCACCGCGGCCTCCACCAGCGTGGTTTGACCGCGCGGGACCAGACGCGGCATCGGGCTGGCCTGGTGCGAACACACCACCGTCTCAAAACCAAGCGCAAGCACCAGCTCCGCTAGCGACTGTTCATGCACCGGATCACGCCAGGCATGCATCAGCGCAATGGCGCAGCAGCGGATTCCGGCCTGATGGTGACGACTCAATCGCTGGCGCAGCCCGGCTCCGAGCTGCAATGGAGCGATCTCATGGCCCTCCGCATCCAGACGGCCATCCACCTCTTCCACAGCCGTAATCAGGGATGGCGGCTCGGGGATCGCCAAGGCAAACAGATCCTGTCGATGCTGATCACCGATGCGCAGCAGATCCGCCAGCCCCCTGTTGGTGAGAAGTAGCACGGGATCACCGGCCCCCTCCAGCAAGGCGTTGGTGGCCACGGTGGTGCCCAGCCGAAATTCATCAATCAAACCGGGAGCGATGGGCTGGCTAGGACGCAGACCCAGGAGCGCGCGGATCGCCGCAACAGCGGGGTCTCCAAGAACACCTGGTTGGACGGACAGCACCTTGCGCACCACGAGCTGCCCGTCGGGTTTCCGACCCACCAGGTCGGTGAAGGTGCCGCCGCGGTCAATCCAGAACTGCCAACCGCTCAAGAGCTGGGGAGGTGTGCACTGGCCGCATCATCCACCCACAGATGCACGCTGGGATGGCGCTGCAGCCAGCTGGCCGGCACCGCATTCTGGCAGGGCTCCAGCAAGGCCTTGCGCAGAATCTCCGCCTTGGCGGCACCGGTCACGATCAAATGGATTTCGTCGGCCGAAAGGATGTCGTCGAGGCCAAGGGTGATCGCCTGCGAGGGAACGGCGGCGGGATCGCCCCCAAAGGCTCCGGCATTCTGCAGTCGCGTGGCCGGCTGCAACGTCACCACACGGCAAGCCGCATCGGCGGCGGAAGGCGGTTCGTTGAATCCCACATGTCCATTCCCTCCGAGGCCCAGTAACTGCAGCCCAATGCCCCCGGCCTGGCGCAAATCAGCGCGATAACGAAGCGCCTCAATGGCAGGGTCCGCCGCCATGCCATCCGGCAGCCGCAAGTGAGAAGCAGGCAGCTGCAGAGGATCACCAAGCTGCGACTGCATGTAGAAGGCAAAACTTCTCGGATCACTGCTGGGTAACCCCACATATTCATCGAGGTTGAAACTCCTCCAACGACGTCTCAAGTGCGCAAGGCGCTGCTCAGGCCACCGCATCAGACGGTGCACCAACTCCCGATACAAAGGCTCCATGGTGCGCCCGGTCGCCAGTCCCAGTGGTTTGAACGAGTGCTGATTCAGAGCTGCAGCGAGATGCATCTCAAGGTGATCCGTTACTGCCTGCATCAAGGCCACCGGCTCTGGCCGGCGTTGCACCACGAGGCGAGTGGAAAGCAGAGGCACGCAGCGTCAGGAGAGCTCAACTCCTCCACACTGGCCCGGATGGGGGGCTCGCTGCCACCGAGGGGTCATCACCTGGGCGATAGGGCCTGATCAGGGCACCGCGGTAGTAGTGACGGAGAATCTCGCGAAAATCGGCCCCCTTGAGTGCCAGGCCGTGCGCTCCCCACTGGCTCATGCCGACACCATGGCCGAAACCTCGCCCCCTCGCCTCGAGCACTGGCGCCTCGATGGGAGCGGTAGCTCTTGCAGGCGCCGAGGTAGGCAGCTCTGGCAGCGGTGGTGGCGTGGGAGGAGGCGCGAGCGACCCCACCCGCAAGGGCTGCACTGGCGCGGGCGATGGTGATGGCGACACCTTGAGACCACTAACGGAGTCACGCCAAAGACCAATCAACTGCGGCGCGGGCTCAGCCCTATCTGGCCCCATGCGAGGTTCCGACCCTTCGCTGGCCCCAGCACCCTGCAACATTGAAAACTGCACCATGGTGCTTTTCAAACCAAGCCGTTGACGCAGCTCACGCCCTGTCAGCACCAGCGATCCACGCGGCCCCTGAATCCGGGCTGAACGCACCCGCCCCGTGGAACTTGTGGCGAGAACACTCAGCTGGTTGACGCCTCCAGTTTCCTGAAAACGACGACGCAACTCAAGGGCATCGAACTGTTGATTCCAACGATGCACCGGACTGTGGTCATCGTGGTCCGCAACGCTCACCAAGTAAGGATGCTGGGTTCTCCAGACCTCACCACTGGGCTCAGTGGCCCCACCGGAACTGCTGTGAAACACAGCGTTGATTAAGCGTCCGCCATGCACCAACACAAGGGAGCGGGTTGTGGCCACCGCCTCGAGGGTGCTGGGGGTCTCCGATTCGATGCCCTTATAAACCTGGCTGCTCACAGTGGCCCGCACGTCGAAATCCCCTTTGCTCCCCCGTTGGCGCAGGGCATAGGTGCGAGCCGCCACAGCCTGGGCCTGGAGAGCGGCCAGGGGCCACTTTGACGGCATTTCACTGCCGACAACGCTGGACAAATAGGTCTCAATGCCCAGCTGATTGATGGCCAGAATCCTGCCGTCACGCACGAGCAGTCGCAGGTCACCGCGGTAACGCCGTGTGCCCAGCCAGATGCCCCGGGGATCATCGCTGCTGATCCGGAGTGAGGTCGCCACCCCGCCTCCGGCAAGATGCAGTCGACCGCCACGCAGCTGAACCTTTAAACGCTTAAGACGCCGCTCCTGATGCCCCAGACCGCGCACCCGCAACGGCTCATCAGCATCGGCCCGCAGCAGCAGCTGCGAGTCCTCCGCCACCAGCACCCGCATCTGGGGCTCCTGGAGGGTGATCGCAGCCCGCGGTTCAGCCGCCAGCACCACCAGGGCCATGGAGAGGGGCAGGAGCACTCCAGTGAGGGCGAGGGGGACTCAGTGTGCCCCGCCTGAAGCGATACAGCCAGGCCTGCATGGCAGATTGACCATTGAGCCCGCCCGATCGTGCAGGTCACCTTTCTCGGCACCAGTTCCGGAGTTCCAACGCGCACGCGCAACGTTTCAGCGGTGGCGGTCCGACTGCCTCAGCGCGCTGAGCTGTGGTTGTTCGACTGCGGAGAAGGCACCCAGCACCAGTTCATGCGCAGTGATCTGCGCCTGTCGCAACTGCGCAGGATCTTCGTCACCCACATGCATGGGGATCACGTGTTCGGACTGCCTGGGCTGCTGGCCAGCCTCGGGCTCAGCGGCAGCAGCAACGGCGTGGATCTCTATGGGCCTGATCCGCTCGACAACTATCTACAGGGGGTGCTGCGCACGAGCTCCACGCGGATCGGCTACCCCCTGACGGTGCATCGGGTGCGCGAGGCCGCCGAAACCGATCGGGTCGTCTTCGAAGACGACGACCTCCGTGTGCGCACGACGCCACTTCACCATCGGGTGCCGGCCTACGCGTACCGCATCGATCAGAAACCGCGTCCTGGCCGGTTTGATGTGCAAAAAGCCCAGGAGCTCAACATCCCGCCCGGGCCGGTTTACGCCGCCCTGAAACGCGGAGAGACCGTGACGCTGGAGGACGGACGCCGCATTGATGGACAGGAGCTTTGCGGACCGGAACGTTTAGGAGCCAGCCTCATGTACTGCACCGACACGGTGTTCTGCGAAGCAGCCGTGCAGCTCGCTGAAGGGGCGGATCTCTTGATTCATGAATCGACCTTCTCCCACGCAGAAGCCGACATGGCGTTTCAGAAACAGCACTCCACCAGCACCATGGCGGCTCAGACGGCCAGAGAAGCCGGCGTTGGCCAGCTGGTGCTGACCCATCTCAGCCCCCGCTATGCCCCTGGAAACGCAGTGACAGCAGACGATCTTCTCGCCGAAGCGCAAGCCATCTTCCCCAACACGATCTTGGCCAAGGACTTCCTCTCCCTGGACGTGACCCCCAGCATCCAGGACTCCTGCTGCAACAGTTCGTGATCGCCGGAGCGGAATCCCCCACGCGTGGTTCCCACTCCGTGATACAAGAACGTGTGCGCTGTATTCGTCAGTTTCTGGCATCCTTCATGGCCTCTCTTTTTTCCAACCTGCGTCAGTCGCTGAGTCGACTGCTGATCGTGCTGCCAGTGCTGGCCAGCCTCCTGATCAGCGCCCCCGCCCAGGCCGCCCAGTGGGATGCCGAAACACTCACGGTTCCGTCCGATCCAGACGGAAGCCTGGTCACCTTCAGTGAGCAGCAGGTGAAAGCAGGACGCAAGGTGTTCAACACCAGCTGCGGCACTTGCCATGCCGGTGGCATCACCAAGACCAACCACAACGTTGGACTCGATCCTGAGACGTTGGCCCTAGCCACCCCGGCCCGCGACAACATCGCCGCCTTGGTGGACTACCTGCAGGACCCCACGTCCTACGACGGCGAATACAGCATCGCCGACTTGCATCCCAGCATGCGCAGCCGCGACCTCTATCCGGCCATGCGTGATCTCACCGACGAAGATCTGGAGTTGATGTCGGCTTACATCCTCGTGGCCCCCAAAGTTCTGGGTCCCGAGTGGGGTGGCGGCAAGATCTACTTCTGATTTGCAGCCCAGCCAATCCATCGATCAGCGCGATCCAATCAAAGCCTGCCCGAACGGGCAGGCTTTTTTTTGGGTTCTCCGCAGCATTCACCGCGCTAGGGGGCGAGATTGCTGGCCTCCATCGAGCTGGGGCGGCGGCTGTACCACCACTCCTGCATCTCAGGGGTGAATCGCTGCGGAAAGAGCGTTAAGACTGTCTGCGTGGGCCGGGACCCGGGCTGGAGCAGCTCAACGGCGTACGACGGGCAGCGGCGCGACGCCAGATCCGGCACAAAACGGCGACCCACACGGCGCCAGCTGGGCTCTTTGCTGCGCCAGGCGAGACGACAACAGGGCCAAGGCAGATCCTCCCGATCAAACAGGCGGCAACAGGGGCCGATCACACGAAAGCTGTATTGCCCCCCCGGACTGGTGTGAACCGTGCCGTGATCCAGCAGAGTGACCATGTCAGTGCCCAGGGATGCAGCAGGAACAGCCGACATCGGCGAACGATCGATGCCGCACCACCCTGACAGCAAAAAGCCACCCCTGTGGAGGGGTGGCTGAAGTTTCAAGAGATGAATCGACCGGAGCGCAGCTGGAAGCTCAGTAAAGCTCTTCTTCTGCGTGAGTCTTGATGGTGCAGTCAGAGGTGGGGTAGGCCACGCACGTCAGCACGAAACCAGCTTCGATCTGGTCGTCATCCAGGAAGCTCTGGTCAGACTGATCCACGGTGCCCGCAGTGAGCTTGCCTGCACAGGTGGAGCAAGCACCGGCACGACAGGAGTAGGGGAGGTCAATGCCCTGCTCTTCAGCGGCATCGAGGATGTACTGATCGTCGGGGACTTCGATGGTCTTGTTGAGACCTTCGCTTTCGGCGACCAGGGTGACCTTGTAAGAAGCCATGAGTGGTGAGAATTTGCAGCGGCTCGTATCAAACGAACCTGCAGGACGGCATCTTTCTACATCCTCCAAGCCTCCAGACAGTGACTTAACGGCCCGTTTGCAGGCAAGGCCAATCAAAGCGGAAACACCCATAAGGCCCGCTTATCAAGCATGGCGCTGAATCTCCAGCAGACCCCAGCGCCCCTGCTCAGCCAGGGGCTGCACCGACCATCCAAGTCCCTCCAGCACCTCAGTAAGCCGGGGAGCCTGTTCCACCAGCAATCCACTCAGCAAGCCCCGCCCACCGGCACTCAGAACCCCTTGAAACTTGGGTGCCAGCGCCTCGATCACCGGGGCCAGGATGTTGCAGAGCAACAGGTCCGCTGGCTCCCCTGACAGCAACTCCTGAAGCACCTCTACCGAGCCTTGACGCACCCTCAAGGCATCAGGCGCCAGCGCATTGATCGCAGCATTGTCGTTCGTCGCTCGCACCGCCAGGGAGTCCGTATCGGCAGCCAGCACTTGACGGGCACCTAGCCCCAGGGCTGCCAGTCCGAGAACGCCGCTGCCACAGCCCAGATCAGCCACCCTCAATCCTTTTGGCGGCGTTGCTTCAAGCGCTTCGAGGCAGAGCCGTGTCGTGGGATGACTGCCCGTCCCGAAGGCACTGCCGGGGTCCATCTTCAACACGAGGCGACCGGCATGCTCCTCAGGCACCTCCAACCAGGCCGGCAGGATGAGCATGCCGCGGCCAACGGGATCCGGTTGCCAGTGCTGCTTCCAGCTCCGGCTCCAATCCTCATCAGCGAGCTCATCCCATCGAGGCGCCGCGAGAGCCAGTCCAAAGGTGTGCGCGAGGGGCTCAAGGCTGCCAAGCAGCTCATGGCGCTGGTCCACCGGCCACTCATGGGCCGGCAACCATGCCAGCAAGGTGCACTGATCCGGTGTTTCCGGTGCGTGTTGCACAGCAACCCGATGCAGGCCGAGCTCATTCAGCTTCCAGAGAAGCGATTCTTCAAGCTCGGGCTGAATCGGAAGAGACAGCCGCCACCACATCACAGCGTCACAGGATGAGCTTCCTGGATGCCATTAATGCTGTTGATCGTGGCCAGCAAAGCCGGCGGGATCGGATCGTCAATGCTCAACACCATCACGGCATCACCCCGGACGATGCGACGGCCCACCTGCATCGAAGCAATGTTCACATTGTGTTCTCCGAGCAGAGAGCCGAGGTGGCCAATGATCCCAGGCATATCCCGGTGACGGGTGAACAACATGTGGCGGCTTGGCGGCACATTCACCGGAAATTCATCGATCGTGGTGACTCGCAGTTCCCCATCCGCAAACACGGCGCCGGTGACGCTGTGCCCCCCCTGAGAGCCACGGGTGGTGAGCTGCAGGGAACCACCCGCGAAATCACGACTGGCGTCATCCTTGACTTCCAAGACGTTGATGCCGCGCCCCTTGGCCTCTAGGGAGGCATTGACGTAATTGATGCGGTCACCGAGGGCACTCGTGAGAAGCCCCTTCAAGGCAGCCACCACCAGAGGCTGTGACGGATGGCTCGCAAATTCACCCTGGAGACGGACCTCCAGCTCCTGAAGCTGACCACCACTGAACTGACTCACCAGCAGTCCGAGGGTCTCGGCCAGCTGAAGATGCGGCTTGAGCCGCTCCATGATCTCGGCACTCAGCCCAGGAATATTGACGGCACTGCGTGCCGGCAACCCAAGCAACACATCTCGGATCTGCTCTGCAACGTCAATGGCAACATTCTCCTGCGCTTCTTCGGTAGAGGCACCCAGGTGGGGCGTCAGCACCAGACCGCGCTCCACGCCACGCAGCGGCGAATCCTGAGCGAGAGGCTCCGACGCGAACACATCAAGGCCGGCTCCAGCGATCACACCAGTCTCGATTGCTTCCGCGATGGCTGCCTCATCCACAATGCCGCCGCGGGCGCAGTTCACGATCCGCGCCGTGGGCTTCATCGTGCGCAGCAACTCGGCGTTCACGAGATTTTCGGTGTCCGGAGTGCGAGGGATATGCAAGGTGATGTAGTCAGCCTGCCGGAACAGATCCTCAAGCGTTGTCAATCGCACCTGCATCTGCTGAGCACGCTCGGCTGACACGAAAGGATCGAAGGCGATCACATTCATGCCCATCGCCTTGGCAACCTTGGTTACGTGGGAGCCGATCTTGCCCAGACCCACCACGCCGAGCACCTTTTTATAGAGCTCGTTTCCAACGTATTTCTTACGGTCCCACGCGCCGGCGCGCATCGAACCGTGGGCCTGGGGCACATGGCGTGAGAGCGAGAGCAACAGCGCCAGAGCATGCTCGGCGGCAGCGATGGTGTTGCCTTCAGGGGAATTCACCACCAGCACACCTCGCTGCGTGGCCGCCGGCACGTCCACGTTGTCGACACCCACACCGGCACGCCCAATAATCCGCAAACGATCAGCCGCCTCGATCACATCGGCGGTGACCTGCGTTCCGGAACGGATCATCAGGGCGTCGTACTCGCCGATGATCGCCTTGAGTTCCTCAACGGAGAGGCCGGTCCGTTGGTCCACCTGGGCCACCTGCCCCAGGATGTCTAAACCCGCCTGATCGATGGGGTCTGAAACAAGAACTTTGGTCATCCAGCGGCGGGGAAAAAGCCGTCATTCACTTTAGAGATCGGCCCGATCAGCACCCCAGCGCCGGAATGCCCTGGCAAGGCTCCAAAAACCCACCAACGATCAGCTCCACCATGGAGAATGGCGGCCCGCACCGATTCGCTCATGCCTGCCTGCGTCCTGGTGCTCAAGGAACGCGCCTCCGCCGAGACTCTCTATAAATCGCTGCAGGACGCTGGCGTCCCTTTAACCCGTGTGGCCCTGGTAGCACCCGACCAAGGGGATCCTGGCCAGGGAGTGCTCACTCCTGAACCCATGGAGCAAGTTGAACTGCTGAACCCAAGCATTGCCAGGAACCGACGTCAGAAGTCGATGTCGCGCTGGCTGCTGCCGTTCGGGTTCATGGCCGGTCTCACCTTCACGCAGATCACCACCCTCGACACCTTCTCCCAATTCGGGCCGATCGGAGAAGCCCTGATCGGCGGACTGCTGGGCATGGGGTCGGGCCTGATGGGTAGCTACGCCGCCGCAGCCAGCGTTCCATCGGAAAACGAAGACGGCGTGCGCATCCTCCGCAACCGTCACCAAGAACAACTCTGGTTGCTGTTGCTGGAAACACCCGCTGGACGAGAAGTGCCCTGGCAATTGGTCCAGAAGACACGCCCCCAGCAAGTGGTGCGCCTCAGCGAGCTATGAGTCTCCCCCGCGATCAACTGCTCGACGGCGCCCTCCATCCCGAAACGATGGCGCAACTGCTTGACCAGGCCGAGGAGACCTTGCGCACCTGGCAACCCTGCTGGAGCCCCTTCCTGAGCGGACCTGAGCTGGAGGAAGCACGGCGTTTGGAGACCCTCAGCGAACTGCGGCTTGTGCGGGATGGAGGGCGTGCTGACGCAGAGCGCTGCCGTCTGCAATTGAGCCGTAGCGATCAGGAGTCCTCTCCGTCGCCAGCTCCCATGGCAGGTCTGCGCCTCGAAGGCAACTTTCTGTTCGACCGAGCCGAGCCTGACGACATGCGAAAGGCCCTGATCGAACTGGGGGCGACAGCAGAGTCCATCGGCGATCTCTGGCTGCGGGGTGACCGGGGGGCTCAAGCGGTCTGCACACCGGAAGCGGCATCACAGCTAGACGGTCGAACCGGGCAAGTCCGTGACGTTCCCCTCTTGGTGGAAGCTGTGACGATCGAGCAGCTGCAGTGGCCAGCCCAGAGATCTTCGAAAAAGTTCCATAGCGTGGAAGCCTCCTGCCGGCTGGATGCCATTGCATCGGCTGGATTCGGCCTGTCACGGGCCAAAGTGACTCGGCAGATTCGCGAGGGCCGGCTTCGGCTGAACTGGCAACCCGTGCGACAGGCCAGCCGCGATCTGAAAGTGGGTGATTGTCTCCAACTTCAGGACCGAGGCAGCGTGGAGGTCTTGAGCCTGCAGCTGACCAAACGTGATCGCTGGCGGGTGGAAATGCTGCGCCGGTGAGCTGCTAACTTCAGTCGAGTCCGGTTGAGGGAATCTCAGCCGAATTGGGAATTCACTTCAAGGGTGAACTTTCGGGCGATTAGCTCAGAGGTAGAGCACTACCTTGACACGGTAGGAGTCACTGGTTCGATTCCAGTATCGCCCATTTCCCTTGTGGGAACAGGAGTCAGGCCATGAGCTGCACCATCGTCGTCGGGCTCGGACGCTCGGGAGTCGGTGCCGCACGGCTGCTCAAGGCGCAGGGTGCTGAGGTCATCGTGCTGGAGCATGCCGATGACGCAGCGGCCCAGCGCAAAGCCAAGGCCCTGAACGAGCAAGGGATCGAGGTCAAGCTCGGGCAAGCGCTGGAACTCGCCCAATTCGAGCCCTGGCTCGCCGCGATCGAGCAAGTCGTGATCAGCCCTGGAATTTCCTGGACCCACCCAACCCTCGAAGCCCTGCGTGCACTGGGTGTGACCATCCGAGGAGAGATGGCGATCGCCTGGCAGGCGCTTGGCCATTGCCCCTGGATCGGCATCACAGGCACCAACGGCAAGACCACCGTCACCCACCTGCTGCACCACGTGCTCACCCAGGCAGGCCTCGAGGCACCGATGGCAGGCAATGTTGGCTTCTCAGCAGCGGAACTCGCCCTGGCCTGCCAGGACGGATCAACACCCTCACCCGATTGGGTGGTGATGGAGATGAGCAGCTACCAGATCGAAGCAGCCCCCGAGGTAGCGCCCCGGATCGGCATCTGGACAACGCTGACTCCTGACCATCTGGAACGGCATGGAACGCTGGAGGTTTACCGCTCGATTAAGCGTGGGCTGCTGGAACGCTCCGAGCTGGCGCTGCTCAACGGAGATGATCCCGACATCAGCAGCAACCGAAACCAGTGGCAGCATCCCCGGGTTCGCTGGATCAGCACTCAGGCCGAGAGCAAGAACAGCGACCTGAGGATCAGCTCGGACGACTGGGTGTGTCGCGGCAAGGAGCGACTTTTCAGCGCTGACGCTCTGCCGATGCCGGGAGCGCACAACCGTCAGAACATGCTTCTGGTCACAGCGGCTGCACTGGAGGCCGGACTGTCGCCGGACTGCATTGAAGCGGCCCTGCGCAGTTTCCCTGGCGTGCCTCACCGGCTCGAACCGCTCGGTTGCGTGCACGACGTGGCAGTCTTCAACGACAGCAAAGCCACCAATTACGACGCCGCAGCCGTCGGCCTGCGCTCCGTGACGGCTCCCGTGGTGCTCTTGGCCGGCGGACAAACCAAGCAAGGCGACGCTCGGGACTGGCTGCAGCTCATCAATCAGCGCTGCAGTGCTGTGGTGTTGTTTGGAGCTGGCGCCGAAGAACTGCGCGCACTGATTGCAAGCAGCTCGTTTTCAGGCGCTGTGGCGATGTTCGAGGGTCTGGAGGCGTCCCTTGACCATGGGTTGACGCTGGCTGAAGAGCAGAAGGCAGCAAGCCTGTTGCTGTCACCCGCCTGTGCCAGCTTCGATCAGTACGTGGATTTCGAAGCACGCGGAGATCATTTCCGATCGCTGATTGCTTCCAGACAAGCGGCCTAGGCTGAGCGAAGCCTCCCGGATCCTGTGGCCTACTGGCTGATGAAAAGCGAACCCGACGTCTACGGGATCGATCATCTTCAGAAGGAACAGACCACGCTTTGGGACGGCATCCGCAACTATCAGGCGCGCAACTTCATGCGCACGATGGCAGTGGGTGACCAGGCATTTTTCTATCACTCCAACTGCAAGCCGCCGGGGATTGTTGGCCTCATGGACGTGGTGGAAACAGGCCTGGTGGATCCCACCCAATTCGATCCTTCATCGAAATACCACGACGCCGCCTCGAAACCCGAGGCACCACGTTGGGACTGTGTGCGCCTTGCTTATCGCGGCCGATTCCAGACAATGCTGAGCCTCGAGGATCTCCGCCAGGCCTACGAGCCTGATCAACTCGCTGTGGTGCGTCGCGGCAACCGGCTATCCATCCTTCCCGTGGATGAAACGATCGCCCGCGATCTGCTCGAACGCCTTGGCGAACTCCGTTGACAACGCGGGGCGTCAGCCGATCGAGCGACTCCCCATCACCACAATCATTCCTCGGGCCTGGATCGGTTTCAGTCAGGCCCCCTGGCGGTGTGTCGGTCTGACCGCGCTGATGCTGGTGATCTTGACGGGCTTTGGGGTGATCGCCAGGGATCTTCAGCAGAGCAGCCACTGGTGGCTCGCCACGCTCGGGGATTTGCTGTTGGTGATCAGCATTCCAACAGCCCTGATTCCGCTCGTCGCCCTTCTGCGTCTTGCGGACAGGCTTCTTCCTCCTGGGTCGTCGAACGAATCTGGCGCAGATCCGCCATCAAACCGGCAGCTGCTTTGGGTGTTCAAACAGACCGCTGCCCTGGCACTGCTCGAAGGCGTGATTCTGATCGGAGCGATGAATCTGATTCGGGTGGCCAGCGCTGTGATGGCTGGCCACAGCGGCGTTTTCTCCAATTTGATTCTGGTCCTAGGAGGTACGGCTTTGGCCATCTGGACCTTGGGGCAATCTCTGGCGCTGCCCCTGCTGGTGCATCACGGCCACCGCCCGCTGGCAGCAATGGAACACAGCCGCCGATTGGTTCAGACCAATCGGCTGAAGGTTTTGGCGCTGCTGGGACTTCTCCTCGGGATCAATCTGCTCGGCTTAATGGGTGCTTGTCTCGGCCTTCTTCTCAGTCTCCCAATCAGCGCCCTGTTGCTGATGGCCAGCTGCCGCACTCAGACGCCGTGGGTGAGGGAATCACGGCAAAACATGTTGCCCACATAAAGGCGGGTGATCTCACGGGATTCCACTCCATTTTGAATCAGGAAGCCGGCGAGAGCCGCTTGCACGAGGCGGTATTGATCCCAGTTGGGGCAGCGCTCAATGAAACTCACCATCGCTTGCTGAAGGGGCTGAGGGAGTTCGGAGTGAAAGCTCACTGCTGAATTCTCTGGCAGGCCGGCCTCCGTGGACGACAGGCGGAGCTGCTGCGCCTGCGCCGACATGGACGTTTTGGCCTGTGAACCTTGGAACCGCCCAATTCCCTGCATTCGTATCGCTCAAGTGAGCACTAGTTCTCCACATCCCGGCGCCGGAGTCAAGGCGCCGCAAAAGCCTCTTCTCAAGCCGTCTCACATCAAGACTTCAGCAGCTGGAACTGTTTCCAGCCTGCGATTTTCACGAGTCAAGCCAGAAGAGGCAGGTCGAACATTCGTCAACCAACCAACCAACCGCAAAGCGGGTTTTCCACAGAGCCCCATCGAATGGACCAACTAAGCACCAAGCCTGTGGAAAACCATCCCAGAGTCATGGGGAATCTCCGGGGAAAATCAATCAGAGACGATTCATTAGCTGCCCTAATCATGACAGCTGTCCCACATGGTTCTCATCGCCGCGGCCATCGCCTGAGCGGCGGGCGCCGGCCAGCGCACTTCCAAGCCACGGACTCCGGAGGAGCCAGCACTCAAAATCACCCTCAAAGACCAAGTGGAGCAGTCTCCATCCAGGCATGCCCACCACTCTGAGTTCTCCAACTCAAGCGTGATCGCCTCATCCGGCATCAACTGATCCCTGATGCACCTGTGCTGATCGACAAGTTTTCGCAAAACGGAAGCCAACGCGCAGGCTTCCGTCTCGGTAAGTTCCAGAGCCCAGGTTTCCCCTCCAATCAGCACGGGGAAGCCTGAACGCTGCGGATCACGGGCCAACCTCCAGCCCGGCCCCTCCTGCTGAATCATCCAGGCAGAAGGTCAGGCTGGTCTTGCTCATCGCTGAGTTCAACAATGGCGCGTTGCACCGGCTTGACACTGGACTCCTCCAAGAGCCCGTCGAAGTCATCAAAGCGACGCTGCTTGGCGCGAAAGGCAATCCGCACTGTCGTCAGATAGCGGTTGCTGGACTGACGGATCAGGCTTTCTCCGCGCTTGGCGAGGTCCTGATGATCCACTCCGGCGGTGAGCATGCCCAAACCCAGTAATTCTTAATTCTACGAGAAGAGATCGCTGTGAAAGGGAATGCGCATTGGGTAGCAGCGTTGAGGCCGTCCTGGCACCCGCAGAATGATCTGTCGACCCAGCCCCATCGCAACCAGGGGACGGCGCAGGTGACTGAGCAGTGCACTGACCTCCTCGAGATGCTGGGCATCGACGCACTCGATACGAATGGTGCCCCAACTTCGAGACATGCGGCAATCCCGCAGCGGTTCCAGCTCCGCTTCGATCTCGGGGTCTTCCCGATAAAAGGAAAACACCAGCCGTCTTAACCGATCCATCGTTGGTCCCCGTAGCCTCGACCTGTCCCCAACCTGCCCATAGCGGTGGTCAAGACCCCTGCTGGCGAACAAAACCTTCATCTTTCCGATCCACCCGCTTGCATCGGAACCCTGGCCATCGACCTTGGCAGCTCCACCACGGTGGTGGCCTTCCAACGCGCCAACCAGGCGCAGATCGAACTGCTCGAGCTGCCCGCCATCTCGCGCGAACAAGGGTCGGTCCCATCTCTGATCTGGGCCGAACATGCTGGTGACGGAGCGGTTCTGGTGGGTCGTCAGGTGCTCGAAGGGGGCCTGAATGAGCGCGATGCCCCCCAGTTGCATCGCGACTTCAAACGACAGATCGGTCAAGCCGCAATCGCCGAGACGACGTCGCATCGTTTGAGTCCTGAGCAGGCTGGTGCTCGACTGCTTCTTGAGATCTGGAAGCGCATGCCTCCTGAACTCACCATCGAACGCCTGGTGCTCACCGCCCCTGTGGACCAGGGAGCTGCCTATTGCGACTGGCTTGTTCAAGCCTGTGCCCCCATGGATGTGGGTGAGGTCGCGCTCGTGGATGAGCCCACAGCCGCGGCTCTGGGTGCAGGCCTTGCGGCGGGATCCAAGCTCTTAGTGGTGGATCTTGGGGGGGGCACCCTTGACCTGTCGTTGGTGGCCCTCGAGGGGGGAGAAGGCCGTGCGGCGCCCTTGGCTCAGCTTCTTCGCTTTCGCGGAAAAGACCTGAGGGACAGCCGTCAGACCCTGCGACAGGCAACAGTGCTGGGGAAAGCAGGAATCAACCTGGGAGGTCGGGATTTCGACCGCTGGATCCTCGATGCATTGCAACCGGAAGGACTGCCTGATGAGGGCGATGGGCTAATCGCACTGCTCAATGCAGCGGAACGCCTGAAGTGTCGGCTGAGCGACAGCGATCGATCCGAGCGTGAAACACTCATCGAACTAGCGAGCAGCAGGGATTTAGAACACCCTGTGCAGCTGCGCATGGACCGACAGACCTTCAGTCAGCTGCTGAGCGATCGGGGATTATTCACAGCACTCGAAGGGCTGCTGGAGCAAACCCTGAAGGAGGCCGAACTCAAGGGCTGCCGCCGTGAGGATCTGGATGCTGTCGTACTGGTGGGCGGCGGGGCCCACCTACCCCAGCTGAAGCAGTGGCTGGAGCAGGCCCTGCCCTCGACACCGATGCTCACCCCACCACCCATGGCGGCCGTTGCCAAAGGGGCCCTGAGCCTCACGCCTGGAGTGCGCCTGCAAGATCTGCTCCAGAAAGGAATTTCATTGCGCTGCTGGAACCGACGCAGCCATGCCCATCACTGGCACCCCTTGTTTATGCGTGGCCAGCCCTGGCCTTCGAGCCAGCCGCTGGAGCTCGTTCTGAGCGCCAGCAACCCCGACCAGACAAGTGTTGAACTGGTTCTGGGGGAAGCGCAACCACACATGCGCTACGAAGTGGTGATGGTCGACGGTCTGCCGCAGGTGCTGGAAACCAGCGAAAGCTGGACCAACGTCAACCGCCGTGACGGCATCACCTGTGAGCTGCCACTGGTGCCTCCTGGGCAACCCGGTGAAGACTGCCTGAAACTGCGTTTTCACCTGAATGACAAGGCCGAGCTGATCCTGGAGGGAGACGATCTGCGCACAGGAGCCCCATTGGAGCGGCAGGTTCTCGGCACCGTGCGGTGAGCGGGCCGTCCACAGAGGCGTGTGCGCTCAAAGCGTCATCCATAGAAAGGTTGATATTTGCCGTCCAGCCTTGGCGCTTCGCCGCCACCTGCCACGTCTCTGGTTGTTCGCCACATTGAGTGGTGTGGCAGGTTTGTGCGGGGTTGCGTACTGGTGGGAACAGCAACTGCCGGAGCGCCTACGAGACGCGGCCTCCCGCAGTGATTTCGAGGCGTGTCTGCGCTACGGAGAGCAGCTGGCGGCCCTGCGCTGGCTGGCGCAGGATGCCCCGACGGAACAGGCGGTGTGTCGACGCCGCCAAGCGGAACTGGCCTGGGAAGCCGGAGAAAGCGCCAAGGCGCTTCAGCTGCAGTCGCAGCTAGTGATTTCAGAGGTTGGCTCGGAGACAGAACGCAACAGGGATCGTGAGCGCTTGAGCCAATGGCGCAAACGGTTGCAGTCTCGTGCCTTGGAACAGTTCCGAGCCGGCGATCTCGACGCAGCGCTGGCCACGCTCCAGCCGCTTGAACTCAAAGGTCAGCGACCCGGCAGCCAACTCAGCGACAGTCTGCGCGAAACCTGGAACCGCAATCGCATCGACCATGAGCGTCTGAAGAGCAAGGTGGAGCGGCAGCAGTGGTGGGAAGCGCTCAGCGTGCTCAATCAGCTGGATCATCCCTGGTGGCAGACCCATGCGCTGCCCCTGCGCCAGGAGGTGGAGCTGGCGATTCAGAGTCTCCGGGACCTGCAGGAACACCACAGCCATGGAAGCCTCCCTGCCCATACCGTCGATGGAGCGCGCCTGAATGCAGCCGTCGAAGATCGTCTGGCCAGTGGGATGGATCCCTGGAGTGCGTTCGTTGCAGGTTGCTCCGATCTGGGCGGCGTTCTGGTGGAAGAAGGTCCCGAGAGCCTCTGCAGGGCGGAGCAGCCGTGAGCAAATCAGCCGTGAGCGAAGCCGCCATGAGCGAAGCAGCCGTGACAGGATGTGCCGCATTGGGATCAATCGCGCATGCAGCCGGGTGACAAGGTCGTGGTGACCTCATCAGTGATCGTCTACAACCACCCTCAGCATCGGGGCGAGGCTTTCGATATGAAAGGGAGCGAGGGTGACGTCGTCAACGTGCTTTCGGAATGGAAGGGTCGTCCGATCAGCCCGACGCTCCCTGTGATCGTGGCCTTCGGTCGCTACAAAGCCCACTTCCGCGACGACGAACTTCAGTCCGCTTCCTGAAGGCTGCGGAGGAAAACGCCTTCCTCCCCATCCACATCCAGCAAACGCAGCTCGATGCTTTCCGTGCGCCGCGTGGGGACTGAACGTCCGCAGAAGTCTGGCTGAATCGGCAGTTCGCGATGGCCACGGTCGACCATGACAAGCAACAGAACTCGTCTTGGTCGCCCCCAGGCCTGAATCGCTTCAAGGGCGGCACGGATTGTCCGGCCTGTGAAAATCACATCGTCGACCAGCAGCACATCGCGTCCTTCGACGCTGACAGGAAGGTCGGTGGCCTGCACGGGACGCATCGCTACCCGCTCTAGATCATCGCGGTGAAAAGTGGGATCCAAACTTCCTTGCGCCACCGGATGACCGCTCTGCTCCTCCAGACACTGCGCAAGCACCGCCGAAAGCTGAACCCCACGGGTGGGAATTCCCAGCAGTACAAGCTGCTCAACTCCGCCAACACATTCGAGAACCTGTGAGGCCAGCCTGGACAGAGTTCTCCTGACGTCATCGGCGGAAAGAATCTCGATTCGCTCACCATTCCCGGGTGACACCATGACCGAAGCGATGGAAGAAGAGACTTTATGCCGATTTTTGGCCTTCAGATATGCAAAAGCTGACTGTTCGGCGCACAAGCATTCCCTGAGAGAGGGGTCCGGAGGTAGCTTTGGATTCTGGAGAAGGCCTTAAGAACGGATAGAGCGTTTTGACCGTTGCTGAGAGTGATAAGCGAAGTCCACTCAAGGATCGGGCCGTGGCACCCGTTGTGCTGGCCATTCTTGATGGATGGGGCGAGCGCAGCGACACCGATCACAACGCGATCCGTTCAGCAGAGACACCCGTGATGGATGCGCTGCGGCACGCATATCCCCAGACATTGATTCAGGCCAGCGGCTCCCATGTGGGCTTACCCGATGGCCAAATGGGCAACTCCGAAGTCGGTCACCTCACCATCGGCGCTGGTCGGATCATTCGCCAGGAGTTGGTTCGGATCGGCGATACGGTCCGCGAGAAGCAACTGGACGCCGTCCCCAGCCTGCAGGCTCTAGCAGGACGTCTGCGCACCAATGGTGGGACGCTGCACCTGCTCGGACTCTGCTCCGATGGCGGCGTTCACAGCCATGTGGATCACCTCTGCGGGTTGCTCCACTGGGCCGCTGACCAAGGCCTCAACAATGTCGCCATTCATGCGGTCACCGATGGACGCGATACGCCCACCCAGAGCGGGCCGGGGTACCTGAAACAGATTGAGAACGCCATCGCCTCGAGCGGCGTCGGCCGCATCGTGAGCTTGTGCGGCCGCTACTGGGCGATGGACCGAGATCAGCGCTGGGAGCGCACAGAAAAGGCCTATGACCTGCTGACCAACCCAGAGGTGCCGGTGAATCCGCTCTCGGCCACCGAGGCCCTGGAGGCCAGCTATGCCAGCGAAATCACCGATGAGTTTGTGGAACCCATCCGGCTGGCCGACAGCTACCTCAAGGATGGAGACGCGCTGCTGATGTTCAACTTCAGACCCGATCGGGCGCGCCAAATCGTTCAGTCCCTCGTTCGCGAGACCTTCGATGGGTTTGAGCGTCCCCAACGGCCTGAGCTGGATGTGGTGACTTTCACCCAATACGAAGCGACCCTGCCCGTGGAGGTCGCCTTCCCACCCGAATCGCTCGACGACCTGTTGGGACATGTGGTGTCCGCTCAAGGTTTACGTCAGTACCGCACGGCCGAAACCGAAAAGTACCCGCACGTCACCTACTTCATGAATGGCGGAGTGGAGCAACCTCTCAAGGGAGAAGACCGCCATCTCGTGCCCTCCCCTCGTGTGGCCACCTACGACCAGGCTCCGGCCATGGCTGCGAACACCCTCACCGACAGCTGCATCGACGCGATTGAACAAGGGGTGTATTCACTGGTGGTGATTAACTACGCAAATCCAGACATGGTGGGGCACACCGGCGTCATGGAAGCGGCCACCGAGGCCATTCAAACGGTGGATCACTGCATCGGCAGACTCCTGGATGCGGTCGGCCGCATGGGAGGAACACTGATGATCACCGCTGACCACGGCAATGCCGAGCGGATGCAAGGTGACGACGGTCAGGCCTGGACGGCGCACACCACCAACCCCGTGCCGTTGATCCTTGTTGAGGGAGAGCGCCGCAAGGTGCCTGGTATGGGAAATGCCATCCGACTGAGAGAGAACGGTGGTCTGGCGGACATCGCCCCGACCCTGCTTCAGCTCCTGGATCTCGACAAACCTGCGGCGATGACCGGAAGCACTCTGATTGAACCGATCGACACGGCTGTGCCCTCAACGGCTCGCCTGCCTCAGCCGGCCTGAGCCACCTCCGCATAAAATTAGGGAATGATTACTACCGTCCTCTCCTGGATTTGGATCGGCAGCGGGCTGCTTCTGATTCTGTTTGTGCTCCTCCATAGCCCGAAGGGGGACGGCATGGGAGGCCTTGCCGCCAGTGGCAGTTCATCGTTCACCAGCGCGAGCAGTGCTGAGGCGACGCTCAACCGCTTCACCTGGACCACACTGGCCATCTTCCTGACACTCGCCGTGATCCTGAGCGCAGGCTGGTTGAGCTAAGCGGGAGAGTCAAGCCGAGCCCACAGCTTGCAAGGGGGCTGCATTGGCCACAGCCCCGTGGGTGTGAATCAAAGATCGGATTCGGTTGACGGCCGAGGGCGAACCTTGTTGATTCCCTCTTCTGCCAGGCGCTGGGAGCGATTGATCGCCTTGACGATCATGAACAGCGCCCAGCCCACCAGGATGGAATTCAAGACCACATTCAGGGCGTGGCCGATCAACAGCTCGCCGCCTCCGAAGGGGATACCCCAGGTCTCCCAATCACCTTGACGGATCAAGGGATTGAGCAGGGGCATCAGCAAATCCTTGGTGAGCGCATCGACGATCTGCTGAAACTGTCTGCCAACCACCACCGCGATGGCCAGATTCAAGGCGTTGCCCTTCTGAAAGAAGAATTCCGTGAATTCACGAATCCAGCGCCGGTAAAACATGGAAGGCCAAAGAAAAGGCCTTCCATTGCAACACAAGCATGAAAAAGCCCCCGTTGACACGGGGGCTGAACTGTCCGCCCAATGCTTGGCGGCCACAGGCGTTGGGATCAGTAGTCGAAGTCGCCGCCGCCCATGCCGCCGCCGGCAGGAGCTGCTTCCTTCTTCTCAGGCATGTCAGCCACGATGCACTCGGTGGTCAGCACCATGCCAGCGATGGATGCCGCGTTCTGCATTCCGGAACGTGTCACCTTGGCGGGATCCACGATGCCGGCTGCGAGCATGTCGACATACTCACCGTTGGCTGCGTTGTAGCCGTCGTTGAAGGCCTTGGCCTTCACGTTCTCAGCCACCACAGCTCCGTTGACACCGGCGTTTTCGGCGATGCGCATCAGAGGCGCCGTCAGAGCAGACGCCACGATGTTGGCACCGATCAGCTCTTCACCACTGAGGTTGGCAGCTGCCCACTCTTCCAGTGCAGGCGCCAGGTGGGCCAGGGTGGTGCCACCACCAGGAACGATGCCTTCTTCAACAGCCGCCTTGGTGGCATTGATGGCATCTTCGAGGCGAAGCTTCTTGTCCTTCATCTCGGTTTCGGTGGCTGCACCCACCTTCACCACAGCCACACCACCGGCCAGCTTGGCCAGACGCTCCTGCAGCTTCTCCTTGTCATAGGTGGACTCGGTTTCGTCCATCTGCTTACGGATCTGCTCGCAGCGGGCCTTCACAGCCACATCGTTGCCTTCGGCGACGATGGTGGTGGTGTCCTTGTTGATCGTGACGCGACGGGCGGTACCCAGCATCTCGATCTTGGCGTTCTCCAGCTTCAGACCGGCGTCTTCAGTGATCAGCTGACCATTGGTCAGAACAGCCATGTCTTCCAGCATCGCCTTGCGACGATCACCGAAACCAGGAGCCTTCACGGCGGCCACATTCAGCACGCCACGCAGACGGTTGACCACGAGGGTCGCCAGGGCTTCCTTCTCGATGTCTTCAGCGATGATCAGCAGAGGCTTACCGGTGCGGGCGATCTGCTCCAGCACGGGCACCAGGTCCTGCACCAGACCGATTTTCTTGTCGGTGAGAAGGATGTAGGGCTCGTCCAGGACGGCTTCCATCCGCTCGGTGTCGGTGGCGAAGTAAGGGGAGATGTAGCCCTTGTCGAAGCGCATGCCTTCGGTGACCTCCAGTTCGGTGGTCATCGACTTGCCTTCTTCCAGGGAAATCACACCTTCTTTGCCGACTTTGTTCATGGCGTCGGCGATCATCCGACCCACTTCTTCGTCGTTGCCGGCGGAGATGGTGCCCACCTGAGCGATGGCATTGCTGTCGGCGATCGGCTTGGCGTTTTCCTTGATCTTCTCAACCAGGAACTCGGAAGCCTTATCAATGCCCTTCTTCAGGGTGATGGCATTGGCACCGGCAGCGACGTTGCGCAGACCGGCTTTGACCATGGCATGGGCCAGAACGGTGGCCGTGGTGGTGCCATCGCCAGCGGCATCATTGGTCTTGGAGGCAGCCTGACGGATCAGGGCCACGCCGGTGTTTTCGATGTGATCCTCGAGTTCGATCTCTTTGGCGATGGTCACACCATCGTTAATGATCTGAGGAGCACCGAATTTCTTCTCCAGCACCACGTTGCGACCCTTGGGGCCGAGTGTCACGGCGACGGACTCAGCAAGGATGTCGATGCCTTTTTCGAGCGCGCGACGGGCGTTCTCGTTGTAAATGATGCGCTTAGCCATGGGAGGCAGGAAATCAGTGGAATGGGAACAACAAACAGCTGCCGTTCATGGAACGGACAGACGCAAACCGATCAGTTGACGACGGCGAGGATGTCCTTCTCGGATAGCAACACGTACTCATCGCTGCCGAGCTTGATGTCGGTACCGGCGTACTTGCTGTAGAGGACCTTGTCGCCCACGCCAACTTCGGGAGCCTGACGAGATCCGTCGTCGTTGCGCTTGCCGGGTCCGACCTGAACCACCTCACCCACCTGGGGCTTTTCTTTGGCGGTGTCGGGAAGAAGGATGCCACCGGCGGTCTTCTCTTCAGATTCAGAGACCTTGACGAATACGCGATCGCCGAGGGGCTTAACGGTGGAGACGCTGAGGGAAACAGCAGCCATGGGTTCTTGCAGGAGCAGGGACAGGGCGCATTGGCGCCAATTCGACTCGAGCTGGCACTCAAGGTCGACGATTGCCAACCTATGACCGGGCTTCGCCTTCCGACCATGCGCCAGGCGTGCGGGTGACCGAACCCCCTTGGGATCAACCGCGGCGGTGGTATCGTTGCGCCGCTCAGGAAGGGAAAGCTTTACCCGCCTCCCTCACACATTTCCTTACTTATGGCCGCTGCTGCTCCCGCTTCCGCCGGTACCAAAGGCGTTGTCCGCCAGGTGATTGGCCCGGTGTTGGACGTGGAATTCCCCGCCGGCAAGCTGCCCAAAATCCTCAACGCGTTACGCATCGAAGGCAAGAATCCTGCAGGCCAGAACGTGGCCCTGACCGCCGAAGTGCAACAACTGCTGGGCGATCACCGAGTTCGCGCCGTGGCCATGAGTGGCACGGATGGTCTGGTCCGTGGCATGGAAGCCGTCGACACCGGCGCTGCCATCTCCGTTCCCGTGGGTGAAGCCACCCTCGGCCGCATTTTCAACGTGCTGGGTGAGCCTGTCGACGAGCAGGGTCCCGTCACCACCTCCGAGACCGCCCCAATCCACCGAGAAGCTCCGAAGCTCACCGAGCTCGAAACCAAGCCCAAGGTGTTTGAAACCGGGATCAAGGTGATTGACCTTCTGGCTCCCTATCGCCAGGGCGGCAAGGTCGGTCTGTTCGGTGGTGCCGGTGTGGGCAAAACCGTGTTGATTCAGGAGCTGATCAACAACATCGCGAAAGAACACGGCGGCGTCTCTGTCTTCGGCGGTGTGGGTGAGCGAACCCGTGAGGGCAACGACCTCTACGAGGAGTTCAAGGAGTCCGGAGTGATCAACTCCGAAGACCTGTCCAAGTCGAAGGTGGCCCTCTGCTACGGCCAGATGAATGAGCCCCCCGGCGCCCGCATGCGCGTGGGTCTCTCCGCTCTGACCATGGCTGAGCACTTCCGTGACGTGAACAAGCAGGACGTGCTGCTGTTTGTCGACAACATCTTCCGCTTCGTCCAGGCCGGCTCCGAAGTGTCCGCACTGCTGGGCCGTATGCCATCCGCTGTGGGCTACCAGCCCACCCTGGGCACCGACGTGGGCGCGCTTCAGGAGCGTGTTGCCTCCACCGTGGAAGGTTCGATCACTTCGATCCAAGCCGTTTACGTGCCTGCTGACGACCTCACCGACCCGGCACCGGCCACCACTTTTGCTCACCTGGACGCCACCACGGTTCTGAACCGTGCCCTGGCTTCCAAGGGCATCTATCCCGCTGTGGACCCTCTGGATTCCACCAGCACCATGCTTCAGCCGGCTGTCGTTGGGGACGAGCACTACCGCACCGCCCGTGCCGTGCAGTCCACCCTGCAGCGTTACAAGGAACTTCAGGACATCATCGCCATCCTGGGTCTCGACGAACTCTCCGAAGACGACCGTCAGACCGTTGATCGCGCTCGCAAGATCGAGAAATTCCTGTCCCAGCCCTTCTTCGTGGCTGAGATCTTCACCGGCATGCCTGGCAAGTACGTGAAGCTGGAAGAAACCATCAGCGGTTTCAACCAGATCCTGGCTGGTGAGCTCGACCACCTGCCCGAGCAGGCTTTCTACCTCGTGGGCAACATCGAGGAAGTTAAGGCCAAGGCCGCCAAGATCGCTGAAGAAGCCAAGTGATCATCCGGGGAGCATGAGTTCATGCTCCCCGTTGTTCCACTCAGCGCCACCGCTCCTCCACCAAGCTCTCCTTCCCCATGTCCCTCACCCTCCGCGTGCTGGCACCCAACCAGAGCGTGTTCGACGGCCCTGCCGATGAGGTGATCCTGCCCAGCACCACCGGCCAACTCGGCATCCTTCCAGGTCACGTCTCCCTTCTGGCAGCGCTTGACGTGGGTGTGCTGCGCGTCCGCGATCAAGGCACCTGGCAATCCATTGCCTTGATGGGCGGGTTTGCCGAAGTTGAAGCTGATGATGTCACCATCCTGGTGAACTCAGCGGAGCTGGGCACATCCATCGACAGCAGCACTGCAGACAGTGAGCTCCAGGCCGCGCGCAGTGCTGTGAGCAAGATGGAAGGTCAACCTGCGTCCGCAGAGAAAGTCAAAGCTCAACAGAGTCTCGATCGCGCCCGTGCTCGAGCCCAGGCCGCCAAGAATCAAGACTGAATCATTGGATTGAAAACCCTTGGTTCACTTCCGGGAACGCCAGTTCCCGGATTTTTTTTGACTTGAATTAATTAGCGGATATTGTCCAACACCTGCATTTTGAGTTCGTTCATGGTCTGAGCATTGTCCGAATCCCAGGTGATGTCCCACACCGGAACATCTAGGAACTGCGCCAGCCTGTGCGCATCCTGCCGCAGCCAACTCAAGATGGCGTGATCAATCAGATTCAGTCGCCCGCCACGATGATTGACCAGATTCAGTTCATAACTCATAAAAAATGTGCGCCGATAAGTCATCCCGTAGGTATCGCCAGTAAAAACCCGTTCAGGAATCACTTGAACGGCATGGATGCTTGAAAGACGACCCTCCACTAAGCGCTTCGAAGGTGCAACCAGTCGTTGTTCCCAAAACCAGCCTGATCGAAAATCAAAGACCACTGTGCGCAGGGTGAAGCCAAAAATAGGCGTGGCAATCAACAGAATCGTTAGCAACGCGAAGGCTGATCCCTGCCCATCCGTGATGAATTGCCAGATCAATAACACCAGTCCACTGACCTCACTCAGGATCAACAGCGGCCTGTTCAGCGGAACATTGGGTCGCAACTCCGCCCAACCCCCAGCCTCATCAATAACCAGGCGATGCGTCGGCCAACTGTGTCCACGCAAGGCAAGCGGAGTCCAGTTCGTGCGCGTAATGACTGGATCATCGTTCTCCATCAGCGCATGATTTCAGACGGTTCGTGCTCAACTCTGAACCACCAGACAAAAAAAACGACCTGCTGATGCAGGTCGTGGCGGAAAGACCCTGAACCAACAAATCAGGCAGTGCCGCAGAAGGTGACGTCGGGAAACTTGAGCTTCGCGTCATCGAGGCTCTTGCCCTTGCCTTCTTCTTGCCAGTAATTAATCACCTCAGTGGCCTTGTTCAGTACTTCGACACGCTCGTTGTCGGTGATCCAGCTCTTGCCTTCCAGCTCACTCTTGAGGGTTTCCCACGCATCCTCACGGGGCCAGAAGAAGTAGGCGGTGAGAGGGCTCGGACCGCCACCGACGATCTGATCGACAGCCAGTGCCACGTTGTCGGGCAGCCAGAGGATCTTCAGAAGGAAGCGACCTTCATCAGCCTTTGGGGTGTAGCCGGAGGGCACACCGTCAGCGTCGATGGTGGCGGAAGCGAGGGCGGCGTTACCGCCACGCATCACCGGACGGCCTTCCTTTGGCTCTTGCTGCTGATCAGCGTCGCTGCTGGTGCTCTGGGGAGCCTGATCAGCTGTCGCTGCCTCGGTGGTGACCTCCTGGTCGACGGCAGCGCCTTCGGAAACCGTCATGGTGTCAGCGCTCAAGAATCAAGGACAAACAACTAACCTACCAGCCGCCATAACCCTGTTCCTGATTCGGCGACCAGTCATGAGTCAACTGCTGCTGTTTGACATCGACGGAGTGATCCGCGATGTGGCTGGCAGCTACCGCAAAGCACTTCAGTCCACCGTGGAGCACTACAGCGGCTGGAGGCCGAGCCCCTCGGCCATAGATGCCCTCAAGGGAGAAGGATGCTGGAACAACGACTGGGATGCCAGTCTTGAACTCCTGCGCAGACATGGGGCCCCTCTCCCCAAACGCCAGGCGCTGATCGAGATCTTCAGCAACTTCTATTTTGGTGGTGATCCCGATGGTGATCCCAGCGGTTGGAAGGGTTTCATCCGCGATGAACCGCTGCTGGTAAGCGCTGATTTCTTCAGCGCGATCCACAACCTGGGATGGACCTGGGGCTTCGTCAGCGGTGCCGAACCGCCATCAGCCCGCTTCGTGCTGGAGCAGCGTCTCAGGCTGGCAACACCGCCGCTGATCGCCATGGGTGATGCACCCGATAAGCCGGATCCGCGCGGCTTGATTCAGCTCAGCAACAACCTGTTGAGTGACGAATCCGGCGGGACCGTCGCCTACCTGGGCGACACAGTTGCTGATGTGCAAACCGTGGTCAACGCACGCAGCGCCTGTACTGAGCGCCGCTGGATCAGCCTCGCGGTCGCGCCCCCTCATCTTCGGCCAGGCAGTCCTGAACGCAGGGCCTACGAGCAGCAACTGCGCGATGCCGGAGCCGACCAAATCCTTCCTGACACCCGCTCAGCCACGCAATGGCTGGAACGGCAGACAGGACGCTGAGGATCGGGCCAACGGGAGAGGAACCTCCGGATTCCACGACCAGCACACCGCACTGGTCTCAGGATGTCCAGGACATGCGAACAGGGCTTTTGATACTCGCTCTGGGTATCGGCGCCGGTGGTGATGAGCAGCGAGCTGATGCAGCCGGAGGTGTGCCTGGGCTGGCTCACGCTTGACCTGGCATGCATTAGCGCTCCATGGCCTGCACGGCCTTCAAAGCATCCACACTGAGCACTTCATGGCCACAGGCCACATCCTCACGATCACGGACCGCCACATCGTCCTCAATGCGGATGCCGATGCCCTTCCAGCGATCGTCGATAGGCGGCTGTCCTTCAGGGACCGCCAGACGATCACTCACGTAGAGGCCGGGCTCCACCGTGAGCACCATGCCGGGCTCCAGCTCAACGTGATGCTCACCGAGGCGGTAAGCGCCCACATCGTGCACATCGAGACCCAACCAGTGACCAGTGCGGTGCATATAGAGATGGCGATAAGCCCCCTGTTCGATCAAGCCATCCACATCCCCGAGGAGCAGGCCTAGGTCCACGAGCCCTTCCACCATCACCCGAACGGCTGTGGCGTGCACATCTTCGGCCGTCTGGCCTGGATGGACGCTGGCGATTGCCGCTTCCTGCGCAGCGAGCACCAGCGAATAGAGCTCACGCTGCTCACCGGTGAAACGACCACCGACGGGGAAGGTGCGCGTGATGTCGCTGTTGTAATAATCCGGCAGCGAACAACCGGCATCGATCAACAGCAGGTCTCCCTCCTGGAGCGTGTCTCGGTTGTCGATGTAATGCAGAACGCAAGCGTTGTCTCCGCCCGCAACGATGGAGCTATAAGCAGCACCACGGGCTCCATGCTCGAGGAAGTGCTGTTCAATCAAAGCCTGCACCTGACGCTCCGTCATGCCCGGTCGAACGGCAGCTCTGGCCAGCTCATGGGCAGAGGCGGCGATTTTGCAGGCCTCGCGCATCCTCTCCAGCTCCGAGGGGTCCTTACGCAGACGCATGCGATGCAGCAGCGGACAAGGCGCCACCAACGCCAACGCCGCACGGCCGGTGCGCGGTGCCCGGTCCAGCTGCGTCGCCCAGGCGCGTAGCACCAGCGGCTCCACCAGCGGATGACTGCCGATGCGGTAGGCAATCCCCTCAGCGCCCTCCAGGTACTGCGGCAGTAGGGCATCCAGCTCGATGCGGGGATGCGCACAATCGGCACCGAAACGGTCGACGGCACCTTCACAACCCCAGCGGCGCCCAGTCCAGACCTCAGCGGAGGGCTCCCTGGGATTCACGAACAAAACGAACCGTTCACCCTCGGGACGGTGGGGCAGAAACAGTGCCACCGCATCAGGCTCATCCAGACCCGTGAGGTACCAGAAATCACTGTTCTGGCGGAACGGCCACTCGGTGTCGGCATGGTGGGTGACCAACGTTGAAGCGGGAATAACCGCAGCAGCCCCACCGAGTTCGGCCATGAACCGCCTGCGGCGGTCTGCGAAGACCTGAGCATCAAAAACAGGAGCGAGTACAGCCACGGCAGAGACAGGTCACCGGAGAAACGTCAGGATGGCAGGGAAAGCGTCTTGGCATGACCTCCGACCTGCTCATCCTTCTGCTGCTCGTGGTGGTGGTGCTGACCGGATCGGCGCTGTGCTCTGGCGTTGAAGCGGCGTTGCTCACGGTGAATCCCGTGCGCGTGCATGAACTCGCGGCCCGCCCCCGTCCGGTCACCGGCGCCCGCCGACTGGCTCAGCTTCGCCAGCGACTGGGACGGACGCTCTCCGTATTGGTAATCGCCAACAACGGCTTCAACATCTTTGGAAGCTTGATGCTGGGTGGCTATGCCTCCGTTGTCTTTAGCGAACGAATGGGTGCGGGCAGCATCGCGCTGCCGCTCTTCTCCGTGAGCCTCACGGTGTTGGTGATTCTGCTGGGCGAGATCCTGCCTAAGGCGATTGGCAGCCGCCTGGCCCTGCCTGTTTCCCTGGCGAGTGCTCCAGTGCTGCACTGGCTTGGCGTCATGATGCGCCCAATCGTGCTGCTGCTGGAACGACTGCTTCCAGCCATTACCGAGGAAAACGAGATCAGCACCGATGAGGAGGAGATCCGGCTGCTGGCAAAACTTGGATCGCAGAAGGGGCAGATCGAGGCCGATGAGGCCGCGATGATTTCCAAGGTGTTTCTCCTTAATGACCTCACGGCAAGGGATCTGATGACGCCCCGTGTGGCAGCGCCCACCCTCGATGGGGCCACCCGTCTGGAACAACTGCGCGCTGAGCTGCTCGACAATGAGGCCCAGTGGTGGGTTGTGCTGGGCGACGCCGTCGACAAAGTGCTGGGCGTGGCCAGCCGTGATCGCCTACTCACTGCCCTTGTGCGCAGTCAGGGACAACTCACACCGGCTGATCTGAGTGAGCCGGCTGAGTTCGTCCCCGAAATGATCCGAGCCGACCGCCTGCTCACCGCCTTCCGACGGGACAACAGCGGTGTTCGCGTCGTGGTGGATGAGTTCGGTGGGTTTGTTGGTGTGATCGGCCCGGAGGCGGTGCTGGCAGTGCTGGCGGGGTGGTGGCGCAAAACGGCCGCGGGTGTTGCGCCATGAGCGGCATCGGAGATCAGTGCCGCGACCGCCTGCTGGGGTGGCGTGCACAACTTGATCTGACTCCCCGGGAACAGGGCTTGCTCTCAGGGGCGCTGCGGCTGCTGGACCTTCAGCTGCAACGACTCGACAGCCACAGGCTGCGCATCGCGGTGTCCGGCCGAGTGGGTGTTGGCAAGTCCAGCCTGGTTAATGCGCTGGTGGGTCGCGACGTGATGGCCACTGACGTCGCCCATGGCTGCACACGCCATCAGCAGGCGGTGTCATGGCCACGTCCGATTCCCGGATTGCAAACCGTCGAACTGGTTGACACCCCAGGAATCGATGAGGTCGATGCACCGGCCCGGACACGCCTGGCCGCCCGCGTCGCGCTGCATGCCGACCTCGTGCTGCTGGTGCTGGATGGAGACATCACCCGGGTGGAACTGGATGCCCTGGAAACGCTGCAGGCAATGGGCAAACCGGTGCTCACGGTGCTCAACCGCAGCGACTGCTGGCCCACCGATCAGCTGCCGGATCTGCTGCGCAGCATCCACGGTCGTTTGCCCTCAGGGCTGCCTGCCCCCCTGGCCGTCGCCGCCGCACCAAGACGTGCTGAGCAGCGGCCCGATGGCCGCATCCGCAGCCGGCAGCAGCCCGCCGATGTGGCGCCGCTGGAAATCTGTCTGGACACCCTTCTGGAGCAGCACGGCCACAGCCTGCTGCTGCTGAATACCCTTCGCCAGGCCGCCAAAATTCAGCAGCAGCTCGAAACTGGGCGTCTGCAACGCCGACGTCGGGAAGCCCAGGGCTTGATCGGTCGTTACGCCGCCCTCAAGGCCACCGGTGTGGCTGCCAATCCCCTGATATTGCTGGATCTGGCGGGGGGCATGGCCTGTGATGCCGCCCTTGTCCGCCATCTGTGCGAGCTCTACGACCTGCCCCTGGGGGGCCCGGCAGCCCGTCGGTTGCTGCGCCAGTTGAGCGGACAGAACGCCTTGCTGGGCGGTGCTCAGCTGGGCCTGCAGGTGGCCCTCGGCTCCTTGCGGCAATTGCTGTTGCTGGCGGCTCCCTTCAGCGCAGGACTCACCCTGGCTCCGGCTGCACCCGTGGCGGTCGCCCAGGCTGCACTCGCTGTTCACACCACCCGTCGCACAGGACGTCTAACAGCGCGTTGGTTGCTCGAGGAGCGAGGTCGGGGCCGCCGCCAACCACCTGGTCCTGCCACGTTGCTGCGTCGACTGGCGCGATCAGACCACGGCATCTTTCAGCTGATGCGGGACTGGCCCCAGCCGCCATCGCGGCCGCCGCTGCCGTCGCTGCTGCCCTGACCATGGCTGACATCGCCCTGTTCGGCACCAGTGCCGACCCTCCCACTCGTGGCCATCAGGCGCTGTTGACTGGCCTGCTGGAGCACTACCCCCGGGTGGCCACATGGGCCAGCGACAACCCGATGAAACAGCACGCGGCTGATCTGAGCATGCGACGCGATTTGCTCCAAGCCCTGGTGCAGCACATCGCCGATCCAAGGCTGGAGCTGGCCCAGGAGCTCAGCAGTCCCTATGCGATCACCTCCCTGGAGCGTGCGCGGAACCGCTGGCCAGGTCAACGCTTTTGTTTCGTGGTGGGCAGTGATCTGGCCGCCCAGATCCCCAGCTGGAAAAACAGCCGGGACTGGCTGTCGCACTGCGATCTGGGCATCGTGCCGCGAGACGGCTGGCCTCTTGCAGACAGTGCGCTCAACGCTCTGAACGCGTTGGGAGCCCGACTGCAGGTGTTGCCGCTCAGCATCCCTGGCACGGCCAGCTCCAAGGTGCGTCAAGCCGGTGAACGGGACCAGGTGCCCGAAAGCCTCACGCCGCTGCTGCTGAAGCACAATCTCTACGGATACAGCCTTCCCACCGCCTGACTGCCGATGCATGTCGCCCTGGCTCAGATCAATCCTGTGGTGGGCGATCTGCTTGGCAACGCCGACCGCATCCTGCAGGCCGTCGACAAGGTGATCGACACCGAAGCGACGCCTCCGGCCCTGATGGTGACGCCGGAGCTGTCGCTATGGGGCTATCCACCGCGAGATCTCCTGTTCAGCTCTGCTCACCTTCAGCAACAGACGGAAGCCCTTGAAGCGCTCTGCAAGGGCCTGGCCAGCCGTGGTTCGGCCATGGCCTTGCTGGTGGGCTTCGCGGATGCAGCAGACGATTCCCTCCATCCATCGCTGTTCAATGCCCTCGCACTGGTGGAGGCCGGAGGATGGCGTGTGGCAGCCCGCAAACAGCTGCTGCCCAGCTACGACGTGTTCGATGAAACGCGCTACTTCCGCCCCAGCCAGGGAGGTGCACACGTCACGCTGCGCCAGGGGGGACGGGACTGGCGGATTGGCCTCACCATCTGCGAAGACCTCTGGGTGGAGGACGAACTGCACGATCGCCGACTGGTGGGACCGGATCCCGTGGGCGGCCTGATCGACCAACAGATTGACCTGCTGATCAACTGCTCCGCCTCCCCCTTCGGACGTCGCAAAGGCGCACTGCGGCAGCGTCTGGCCTTCCGGGCTGCACAGCGGCTGCGCTGCCCTGTGGTCTATGTGAACCAGGTGGGGGGCAACGACGAACTGGTGTTTGATGGCGCCAGCTTCGTGATGGGCAGCAACAGCGAGACGCCGCTGCTGCAGCTGCCGAGCTGTGTGACCACCACCGCAACCTGGAATGCAGAGGGAGCGGCACAACCAGCCCAGAGCCTTAACGCCGGACGCGCTACCGACCACGAAGGCCTAAACGAAGCCAGTGACGAACTGGAGCTGCTGTTCCGGTCTCTGGTAACCGGGGTGAGGGACTACGCCGGAAAGTGTGGATTCGGCAAAGCCCTGCTCGGCCTCAGCGGAGGCATCGACTCAGCGCTGGTGGCGGTAATCGCGGCTGCTGCGCTGGGCACTGAGCAGGTGCAGACGCTTCTGATGCCGTCGCCATGGAGTTCAAGCGGATCCATCACCGATGCACTCACGCTCAGCGAACGTCTGGGATTGGCCCATTTCATCGTTCCAATCGAAACGCTGATGGAGGGCTTTGAGAAGACACTGACCCCCACCCTCCAGGCCGCGCCCAGCGGCGTCACCGCAGAAAATCTGCAATCGCGCATCCGCGGCACGCTGCTAATGGCCGTCGCCAACCAACAAGGACAACTGCTTCTCACCACTGGCAACAAATCAGAGCTCGCCGTGGGCTACTGCACCCTCTACGGAGATATGAATGGTGGTCTGGCGGTCATTGGCGATCTCTACAAGTCGACCGTGTTCGCCCTCTGCCGCTGGCTGGAAAGCGACGCCGCAGGCCTCTGCCGGAGCGAGCTCGGCCTGCCCGCAAAGGGAGCACTGATCGGAACGGCCATTCTCGAGAAACCGCCCAGCGCCGAGCTACGCCCAGACCAGAAAGACAGCGACTCGCTACCCGACTACGACCGGCTGGATCCGTTGCTGATCGATCTGATCGAACATCGGCTCAGCGGAGATCAGCTAGTCGCAGCCGGTCACGATCCCCGGGATGTGGAGCGGATCGAACGCTTGTTCCGACGCGCGGAATTCAAACGCCGACAGGCCGCTCCTCTGCTGAAGATGAGCAGCCAGGCCTTCGGTAGCGGCTGGCGACTGCCGATCGCAGCCCATGCATGAGATGAAATTTGCGAGCAATCGATGCCGCACAATCACGTACAAAAAACCACACCAATCAGCCGAGCAAAGCCCAACAAGTCAAGAGCAGGCAAAACAGTCAATATCAATGGCACCAAAAGTTATACATCCCGATAAAAGCCCTGGGGAATAACTGCTCAAAAGCCTGCCAGTTGACGAGATCCTTACCAGTCACATCATGCGGAAACAGCTTCCAATAGGTGTTCAATACAGCAATATTCTGAAACTGAAAGCCATCGAACTCCAGGCCACATTCTTTAAGCATGGCAGCGATAGAGCAGGGATCATAAGTGTGCTCACAAGGATTAAACAAAAGATCCCTAAACGCATTGATTTCAAAAAAGTCTTCGAATAAGAGCAAATTCGAGAGCCCGGGGGCACTAGAGAATGACTCAACAAGGAAACGTCTAGCCTGAACCAATTCGGCACTGCTAAGCCATGGATTACGCCGGAAAGATCGAGGCAATATCGATCGAGCCTGTTCGACCACCGACCTAGCCGCAGCGCTGTATAAACCAATCTTCAAAAAACCACCCGAAGACCTTAAATCAGACAATGCTTTCAACCCTTGAAGCGGAATTTCAAGATGATGAAGAACACCGCTTGAAACAACCAAATCAAAGGAACTTTGTTCAGACGTCAACTCAAGAAGATCAACTTGCCGAAAGCTCAAGTTAGAAGCATTATATTTATCCGCCAACCTCTTCGCATGAAGCAAGCTAGCTGCACTTAAATCAATAGCAACAACTGTCGAACCAGGAAATAGCAAAGAGTAAAACACAGCCTCTTGACCAGCACCACAACCAGCAACCAGAATTGATTCAACACTGGCAGAATCAAATGCGTTGGGCAATGAAGGAAGAAACCTGTCACGAAAGTGCGGGTCTTTGAGCATCAAAGCATCAACCTGCTTCCACAGCGGATAAGGGTTATGAGAGTAAAAATGAGATATTGTAATTTCATCCCGGAGCTTGGACAAAGTATCATTCTGCGAACAATCCACACGAGATTCTCGGGCCCAACATATATAGGATTCATCAAATACAAATAGGGATTCATACTTTGCTCTTAAGTCAGCAAAATCCTCGAGGGAGACACACCAAAGGCAACCTGACTTGAAAAACTGAGAGAACAAAGATACACACAACTGACTATATTCAGAATGAAATTCCAAAGAAACTAAAGAGCCCACGATCGAGACGCAGGACTCCTCAAAACGCAGGTCGGTATTCAGAAGCTTTAACAGATACAAATGCAATAGCTTTACATAGGCATTGGAAAGGTCACCAAGGAATGAAAGCTCACCTTCAGAGCACTCAAAAGTACCGACGAACAACTTACAGACAACACTAGACGAACACAAACACTTTTTTACCATGACTGAATACAACTGCAAATCTATTTCATCACACAAAAGCAATCGAATCAACTGAGCAGCGTGATAATCAGAATATGAATTCGTCGCATCAGCCGACCGAAGCGACAACACAATACTCTCAACATCCGAAGCAGAAAGGAAAGACCTAGACTCGTCCTGCAAAAACAACTGGGTCGTCAGTGAAGATCGAAGCAACTGTCTTGCCATCTTCACAATTGGCGGTAAGCCAATTCCAATGGATTGGACAAACTTGGATAACTCGCCAATTGGTCAAAAACAACGGCACCACCAGGGAAGTCGTTGATAGTTGGCAACGAAGGCAATGAGCCACCAACCGGCAAAGACAAGAAGGAACCACGGACGATTAGGATTAATTTTTTATCAGCAAGTGAGCTCAAGGCTTGTTGAATCATCTCCGGCGAAAGATCTCCAAAATGAGTAGAAAGGAGTCTCGAAATCTGCTTAATAGGCACAATAGAATCCCCCAGCAACATCAGCTCTTTCTCTAAACCGCTAAGCAAATGGATACGCTTGAAAGCACATTCACGTGTATCAACGATTTGCAAATTGCCGTCCGGGAGAATCTGGTAACACAAAAGAGGTCGCCGCCGTGATTGGAATTTGTCGCGCCAGGAATTAATGGCAGAGTACAAAGAATTTCCCTGTGGTGAAGAATAAAGAGAGTCATGAGCAGCCTCACCAGGCGCATTATTGTCAACAAAAGAATAAGAAAGCCCCTTGATATCTTCTTCAGAAAATGGATAAATGCAAGAATATGCGGGTGCAGGGGAAAGATTCAATTGATACTGATTGGCGTGATTAAAATAAGGACTGAACCGATGATACTGCACCGGAAGTAATGCCATCGGTGGCTGCAGGTGATGCAGCATCGGAAGTAAATCTTGCATTTCAGACAACCACTGGGTCTGCTCACCAGGGAACTCCGTTAAAATACTCCAGGTCACATATAGTCCAAGCTCGAGAGACCAACGCAAGAGCTGAAGATTAACCAGACAAGTTGTACCCTTTTTCAACTCCTTCAGGGCAAGATCATGCAAGCTCTCGATGCCAGGCTGAATCCAACAGACACCAGCTTCTTTCATTATCTTGAGCTGCTGTCTAGACAGATTAGCCTTGACTTCAAAAAACAATTTTGAATCACCACTTAACAAAGTTGGGGAGTATCGAGAATCCGAGAAGAAGCTAGTCAAATATTCTCGCGGCACAATATTATCTACGAATTCAAATGGAAGATCGCCATACTTGTCCCGCAAAAACTTCATCTCATTAAACATACGTCGCGGCGTTTTACTGCGATAAGCAAGCCCATCACCGTTGAGACCGCAAAAAGTACAGTGGTGTTGTTCTCCCCACCAACAACCACGAGAAGCTTCGACGGGGAGGCATGGGTTGATGACAGGATTCAAAGGATGCTGATCTAATACATTGAAGTAGTCATCAAAATCAGGATATGAGATTTCGTCCATCTCATCAACAACTGGCCTATGATTCAATGAGCTTGAATCTGAAACAGAGCAAAATACACCAGGCCAATCTGCGTTGATTGCAGATGAATTTGAACGCAAATCAGAAGTAAGGAGAGCGTGACAAAAAGACGGAAAAACAGCATCTCCTTCACCAGACAAAACAAAGTCGACAAAACCGAACAAGCGTTTTGTCGTTAAACCCATTACTGATTCACAATTAGCTCCGCCCATCACCGTGATTAATGAAGGCCTCAAAGACTTCAACCGCTTTAATAGCGCCAGCGAGGGAACATGCTGTTGAAATGTACTACTACAGCTTACAATTTTAGGATTAAGACGCAAGATATTAACCGCTAACTGATCAATAAAATTACTTGCGGAAATACGCATCGACAGAAGATCATCGGAAGGCAAGATCCCACTAAATCCCGTTTCCTCTAAATACTTAAAGTACAAATCAACACTCGGGGCTTTATCTTGAAACAGACAATATGAGAACAACCATTCGCCAATTAAAGTAATATTTTCCATCGACAATGCATAATAATTCTTGATCCCAATCTGATAAGCAAAGTCTAGATTGGGATAGAGAATTTTAGAGCTGACACCTAGCTCAGAAAGCTTTGTTTTGAAGATTCCCAACGCTAACGAAGGAGCTTCAACCCTCGCAAATGGAACTAATGGCAAGCAGACATCAACCATGACTAACCATCATAATTAAGAATACCAGCTCTAAATAATGAGTCGATTAGGTGAATGGTGACCGGAGGTGTTGCGATACCCTCAAGCCGAATAACCGTCTCAAGAACCGTCAATGGTGACGTCGTCAATAACTCAACAAGGGAGCTGAGAAGAGTAAAATCATTCGCCTCTGAAAGCTTTACCGTGAATTTATTTTGCCTCAGAAAAATTTGAGCGCCTGCAAGCACACATTCAAAATCACTATCTATTGAAATTTGATCGTCAGGAAACAAGCGGATTTTCATCTTTCCAAACAGCTTTTGACAGGCAGCATCGAATGATTGAGAATCGGTAAAGAACTCTTCACCAAAAACTTGATAGCCCAAAGGCCATTGATCGCTTGCAGGTACGGGAGTAATCAATTTAATTGATCCTCGTACCATGTTAATCAAGAAACCAGAAACACACGCGATGGTGCCTGAACTTGTTTCCTGATCAGCCAGGGCAGATTGCTTAAACTTTCCACGAGCACGACCAGCATTAGCTTTAACCGCCAAAGCTTCTCTGTTCTGAGGAACAAGCTCAACATGGATTAATTCTTCAGGCGTAAAGTTCTGGTGAATTTGACGCATACTATTAATGGATAGCACTGAAAATCTATTAATGGTTTTCTCCGCACCAGAAGTCATCCGAAGCAGATCTCTTACACGTTCGAGATGCTTCAAAGGTTGAGCTGTCGTCGTCTGCGGGAACCGACCAAATTCGTTCTTAAAATCTTGTATGAACTTCTCATAATCTGGATTGTCTAGTGGATCAGTAGCCCAATAGCAGAAACCTGATTTAGCTCCAAACCCAATCGACTGGTGGAGTGACCTTAAAAGGTCTTTCCATAGAAGTTTGTTTTCATCTGTATAGGAAAATATATCACCTAATTTAGGAGCATCAACACCACAAAACCAGCAACCAACCGAGCAACCTTGGTTTAGCTCAACGGAAAAGGGAGCGTGGACGACAGCACTTGCAACTCTAATATCAGCTTGTCTGAAAAATCGATTTATTTGACGCTGTCTCCACTGACGAAAAACAGCATGGTCTGGCCTACCGTCTAAATCCCGCATCCGATCACGCATCAACAATTTTTCATTGCAAAAGGAAACATATTGATTGAGAACCTTACTGGGTTCATCTACTCGGCACTCAGGATCCCAGAGGGGGCGAAAATCCTCACTATCAAGATTTAAATCGGAGGCAGCTTGACAAGGAATTCCTTCAGTCAAACCATCCCTAAACTTATTATCGATAGTCCACATCTCTAAAAATCGTTTGACACGTGAGACCAAACTAATTGCAGCCGCTCCACAGGGTTCATCACCATAAATTCTCTGATAGTCTCCTTTCACGGAAACACGGCAAGAGTTAATAGAAGCTGTCATCACTCACTCCAGTTCAAGGGTTTTAACTGGGGAATTCTTTATAAACTCAGGTACATTGAATGGATACAAAATTAATACGCAAACTGCAAGAGCAGCTGTAACACCTAATGTCACTGCAGCTACCTCTGTTGCTGCAGCTGCATTAGCTGCAACTGCAGCATTCGCAACGGCGAAAGTGTTCATATGCACCTCCGTTACGTTCCCACCCACTGCGAGCTCTAATTCAGCATCCTCGGCCAATTCAATATTAAGCTCAGCAGGAGGAGGCGGGATAATAAGATAATTGATTTTGTCAGTGTTCTGAACCAATGTAAAAGAATGTCCTTCTTGCAGTGGCAAAACGGCTTTCAGAACCTCAGCAAATTGCTCAATCGCCACCTCGACATCCTGAGATGGCAACACGGCATAGGTGGATTGAGGAGTATTTTCCCTAACAATAAACTTCATTCCTTCAGGTATAATGATACCCTCAGACAGACAGACATCGTTAGGGGCTGCGACAAATCGATCTCGATACTCTTTATCTTTCCAGCAATTTGCAACTATTGATGCAAAGATGACTTTATTTCGCTCGGAAGAAGATTCAGGCATTGGGGCAACGTCAACGAGCCTTACATGCAAATTGTCAAACAAGAAAATCCGCCAATTCATGGTCCTTATTGTTTAGTTCATACTTCTGTAACGTTTAGTGTTTAGGTTCACTTCGATCACTTGCCTTGTGGATTAGTTCAAGAACAAAGCCAAAAGCTGCTTGTTGATGTCTCCAAAATTTCCTCGCCAACGTGGCTCAGGCTGCCGATCGCGGCTGTCTGAGCCAGATTGAAAGGACGATTCCGCCCTCCATGGCCCATTCCGTCCTGACGGCACCGATGGCCACCATCGGCGTGCCCACAGAAATCAAAGCTGATGAGCAGCGGGTGGCGCTCACCCCCGATGCGGTGCGTGAACTGGTGACCCACGGCCTGGAGGTGCGCATCCAGCATGGTGCTGGGGCGGGAGCCGGAATCAGCGATGACGCCTTCGCCTCCGCCGGCGCTCGCCTGGTGGATCGCGAGGAGGCCTGGGGCGCTCATCTGGTGGTGAAAGTGAAGGAGCCCCAGCCGGAGGAGTTCGGCCTGCTGCGGGACGACATGGTGCTGTTCACCTACCTGCACCTGGCGGCCTACAGCAAGGTGGGGCAGGCACTGCTGGATGCAGGCACCACGGGCGTGGCCTATGAGACGGTGCAATTGGAAAATGGCAGCCTGCCGCTACTGGCGCCGATGAGCGAAATCGCCGGCCGCCTGGCAGCCCAGGTGGGTGCACGCCTGCTGGAGCGTCCGAACGGTGGGCGCGGTGTGTTGATTGGAGGCTGCACCGGCGTCCGTCCAGCGAAGGTGGTGGTGCTGGGTGCCGGCACGGTGGGCTGGAATGCCGCCCGGCTCGCCGCCGCCATGGATGCCGAAGTGCTGCTGCTGGATCGATCGCCGGAGCGGTTGCGCAGCCTGGAAGCCGATCGCCGTGGACGCTTGATCAGCATGGTGAGCAGTCGCGGCTTGCTGGAGCGGCTGGTGCCAACAGCCGACCTGCTGATCGGTGCCGTGCTGACCCCCGGCGGTCGGGCGCCCACCCTGGTGGATGAAGAGATGGTCAGGCAGATGCAGCCCGGCTCGGCGATTGTGGATGTGGCCGTCGATCAGGGGGGCTGTGTCGCCACCAGCCGGGAGACCACACACACGAATCCAACGGTCTGCATTCACGGTGTGCAGCATTACGCCGTCGGCAATATGCCCGGCGCTGTGCCCTTCACATCCACGGAAGCCCTGGTGAGCGTGACGCTGCCCTACATCCTCGGCATTGCCGGACGCGGCCTGGAAGAAGCCGTAACCGAACGGCCGGAGTTGCTCTCAGGCCTGAACACCGTCAAGGGTGCGGTCTGTCACCCCGGCGTCGCCAAGGCCCTGGGCGTCCCCCCACGGCATCCGATGGCCTGCCTGCGTTGAAGCGTCAATCCAACGCGCGGATGTAAAGCCAATCACCCTCGGGGTCTCCATTGCGGCGTTGGAACAGCGACGTCTCACGGTGCACAAAGCGCTGGCCCCCGGCCGAGAAGACCGCCTCGAAACGCACGGTGCCCTCCAGATCATCGGCTGTACCGGCCTCGGTGGACAGAACCTTGAGACCGCGCCATCGACTGTCGCGACAGCTCTGTTTCAGCTCACGACGCCGTTGAGCAGGTGCTTCAGAGGGCATGGGATGGGTGGCGATCAGATAGTCGAGCTTCCCAAGGGCATAGGCGGAGTAACGCGAGCGCATCAGCGCTTCCGCCGTCGCAGCCTTGCGTTCACCACGGTGCAGAGGACCGCAGCAATGGTCGAGGGTGTCACCGCTGCCGCAGGGACACGGACACGATGCAGCGGCCGTAGCAAACCCCCGTGCCATCAGCTCAGCTCCCGCAAGCCAGGCAGAGGGCGCATCAAGGCCTGCGGCGCGATGCCCTCGCGCAGCGCCATCAGCAACCCGGCTGCCTCGGCGTAGGAGGAGGCCTTCAGCACCTGCTCGCCTAACGCCAAGGCCTCGGCCGTCACCGACAGCACGCCAGGGTTGTGAACGGCAATCACGGGAATACGGCGCTCAAGACAGGCGAGGACCGCTTCCCCGCCCAAGGCACCATCCGGCACGACCATGGCACCGAGCTGCTCCGCCGCCAGATCCTCGGCATGAACTGAACCGGAGGCGGCCACCAGCGACGGCGCCTGGGCCAGGCCCACCAGCACACAGGCAAGAAAGGTGTGTCCAAGTTCCTCTCCAGCCGCTCGGGGATCCAGATCAGGATCGAGAGGAAGCGCCCCTAGGGCCGGTGCATGCGCACAGGGGAGCTGCAGATGCCGGACCAGTAGATGACTGATCACCGCTTCAGCACCCGCCAAAGCATCCACGCCAGAACCATGGCGGTAGGCCTCCAGTGCGGTGGCGTCGGAATCCTCCGGAAAACGTGCGACCACAGCGATGGCTGTCGCACCGGCAGCCTTGAGCCGTTCTCCGGCTCGCAGCAACGCATCCGGTCGCTGCATGGTGCCCCAGCTCGCACCGCTCTCACCCTGCTCCAGCGTCACCCCCAACGGCACATCGCTGGTGACTACAGGGCCGATCTCCAAGCCGAGTGTGGCCCGACAGCCATCGGCCACCTGCAGATGCCGCTGGCGCAGATCAGCCTCGATGCCGGCATCCAGGAGCAATCCGATGCGTTGACGCCGCACGGGACGCAGCCGCAGATCACCTGCTGCGAAACGGTCAAGGGCATATCCCTCGACGTAGTGAATGCGGGGATCACGCCAGTAGAGGGCCGCACCGTTCATCACGTTCGGGTGCGTGATCAGACAACCGCTGGCTGCTGCCAGGCAGCGGGCACTGGGCAAGGCATCGCCCGCAAAGCCGCCGATCTCACAGCCGATCCCTGTGGGAACCACCATCAGGGTGGGAAGTGGTCGTGTCACGGCGTGTCCACCGTTGGTGTGAGGACAACGGCCTCCACCTGTACGCACTGCTGTCCAGCCGCATTGACGGCAAGACCTGTGATCGCCCATCGCAGCGGCTGCCCGTGGGGGTGCAACTGCTGATGCACCCAGCGACGCATCTCAACGATCCCTTGGTACTCAGGCCGAATCAGATCAAGCCTGAGCGACGTCAGCTTCACTTCTGGTACTGACCGAACTGGGCCTCATAGAGCGCATCTTCCTGACCGGCGATCACCTTCAGATCCGAACGGGGATAGGCCACACACAGGAGAGAGAAGCCGTCCTTGCGCAGATCCTCCTTCACTCCCATGGCATCCGGCTGATGCACCTCACCCTCACTGAGGCGGGCGGCGCAGGTGGTGCAAACCCCTGCACAACAGGAACTGGGCACCATCACCCCAGCCGCCTCAGCCGCCGAGAGCACGGTCTGATCGGCACGACACTGGAACTGATGCTGCTGACCATCCAACTCAACACTGATTGTGTAGGTGGCCACCGTTGATTCGCTCATCCTTCAGGGAACGTTCCAGGCATGGCATCCTCTCAGGGCACGGGCCGTTTGCAGCGCTGCCATTGGTGGGGATGGGGCGACATGTATTCCGAAGGACGGTCTGCAGCACGCGCAGTCAGCACGAAATCAAAACTGACGGAGACTCGCAACGCATCCTCCGTCTCGTTGGCCGCCACGCTGTGGTGCAACCGCGACGGGAACAACACCAGCAAACCCGGTTCCGAGGACAGCATCCATTCCGGCTGATTGCAGGGATGGTCATGGGTGATGGGCCCGCCATGGCCGACAGCCAAACCCGGAACCAGTTCGTTGAGCTGCTGCGGCGCGTGCAGACACAACGGCCCATCCACACCGCTGCCGTCACCGCTGAGATAGAGAACAGCACTGAGATGCGCATTGGGATGGTGGTGACGCCCGACCACTTGCCCCCACTCGCTGAGCACAGGCCAGCAGCGCTGCAGATGAAGATCGAGGCCATCGGCATCGAATCCCGTCATCGTCAGGTAGCGCCAGACGCGAGTCGTCACCTGATCCGCCAGGTCACGAAAATCAGGGTGCTCATGCAACTGCCACACACCATTGAGATCACCGGTCCAGGCGCAGCCCTCATCGGGATTGCTGGAAGCGTCACCCCGCATCGCCAGGAGCGTCTGCAGTTGAGCCGCCAGATCCAGCGGGTCAAGAACAAGGCGATCCGTTGCAACAACGGTGGGGAACAGATGGTGCAGCTCCACGGGCAGGCGATGACACCGCCTCCCCATCCTCGTTCAAGACCACTGAAGCGATCGGCAATAAAAAAGCCGGCCCTGGGACCGGCGAAGAAAAACGGTTGTGATGCGATCAACCAACAGCAGCAGCACCACCTGCCACCTCGAGAATCTCCTGCGTAATCGCAGCCTGACGTGCCTTGTTGTAATCCAGGGTGAGCGTCTTGGCGAGCGCCTTGGCATTGTCGCTGGCGTTGTTCATCGCCGTCATCCGGCTGGCCAGTTCGGATGCTGCCGATTCCTGCAGAGAGCGCAGCAACTGATTCTGCAGATACAGAGGAAGCAGTGCATTCAAGAGCTGCTCAGGGCTCTGCTCAAACACGATGTCGGAGGGAAGCTCCGGCTGGGTGTTGGCAGGAGCCGAACCCGACTCCACCCGCAGCTCACCATCTTTGGTGGTGAGACGGAAGATTTCATCATCCGCTTCTGCGATGCCCTGAGGATCGAGAGGCAGCAGAGTCTGAACGACAGGCTTGCAGCTCACCAAGTTGATGAACTTGGTGTAAATGATCTCAACGCGGTCGGTGGTTTCGGAGAGGAACTCCGCAAACACTTCATTGGCGATGGAACCGGCTTCATCAGCAGTGGGCACCTGCTCCAGGCCTGTGAAGGTGGCCTGAATCGGGTAGTTGCGGTTGGTGAAATAGCTGATGGCTTTGCGACCAATCAGCACCAGATCAACCTTGTAACCCTTGCTCTGAAGCTCAGCGAAACGCACTTCGGTGCGCTTGATGATGTTGGTGTTGTAACCGCCGCAGAGACCCCGGTCGCCGGTGACCGCGACGAGGGTGATCGACTCGACATTGCGCTGCTCCATCAAAGGAGCATCCGCGTCTTCAAACTGCATGCGCGTCTGAAGATTTTCCAGCAGGCGGGCAAGCCGGTCCGCAAAGGGACGGCTGCGCAACACCTGCTCTTGAGCGCGGCGAACCTTGGCCGCAGCCACGAGGCGCATGGCCTCGGTGATCTTGCGGGTGTTCTTGACCGATTTAATTCGGTCTCGGATCTCTTTGAGATTTGCCATGCCTCAGACCTCAGTTGGCGGTCGCCAGCATGGTGGAGGTCACTTCGGAGATGGCCTCCTTCAGCATGGTTTCAGCCTCGGGACTGAGAACTTTCTCGTCCTGAATCTTCTTGATGAACTCGGGCTTGTTGCTCTTCAGGTACTCGCGCAGTTCACGGGAGAACTGAACCACCTGTTCGACGGGAACATCGTCGATCAGACCCTTGACGCCGGCGTAGACGATGGCCACCTGCTCAGCCAGCACCAGGGGGCTGAACTGAGGCTGCTTGAGCAGCTCACGCAGACGCTTGCCGCGGCCCAGCTGCTTCTGGGTTGCAGCATCGAGATCGGAAGCGAACTGGGAGAACGCAGCCAGCTCGTCGAACTGAGCGAGCTCAAGCTTCAGGGTGCCGGCAATCTTTTTGATGGCCTTGGTCTGGGCTGCACCACCCACGCGGCTCACAGAAATACCGACGTTGATGGCGGGACGCAGACCGGAGTTGAACAGGTCGGAGCTCAGGAACACCTGACCATCCGTGATCGAAATCACGTTGGTGGGGATGTAGGCCGACACGTCGCCAGCTTGGGTTTCGATGATCGGCAGAGCGGTCATCGACCCCTTGCCCATGGCATCGGACAGCTTGGCGGCACGCTCCAGCAGACGGCTATGGCAGTAGAAGACGTCGCCGGGATAAGCCTCACGACCGGGCGGACGACGGAGCAGCAGTGACATCTGGCGATACGCCTGAGCCTGCTTGGAGAGATCGTCGTAAATCACCAGAGTGGCCTTGCCCTTGTACATGAAGTACTCGGCGATGGAGGCACCGGTGTAAGGAGCCAGATACTGCAGAGCAGCGGGCTCGGATGCGTTCGCCGCAACGATCACGGTGTAGTCGAGGGCGCCACGCTCACGCAGGACTTCGGTCACCTGAGCAACAGAGGCCGCCTTCTGGCCGATGGCCACATAGACGCAGACCACGTCCTGATCAGCCTGATTCAGGATGGTGTCAATGGCGATGGCGGTTTTACCGGTCTGACGGTCACCGATGATCAGCTCACGCTGACCACGACCGATTGGGATCATCGCGTCGATCGCGGTGATGCCGGTCTGCATCGGCTCATGAACCGACTTCCGCTGAATGATTCCGGGAGCGGGGGATTCGATCAGACGGGTCTCGGTGGTGCCGAGATCACCTTTGCCATCGAGAGGCACGCCCAGGGGGTTGACCACACGGCCAAGAAGGCTGTCGCCGACAGGCACAGAAGCGATCTTGCCGGTGGCGCGAACGGTGCTGCCTTCTTGGATGCCGAGGCCTTCACCCATCAGCACGGCACCGACGTTGTCGTCCTCAAGGTTGAGGGCGATGCCTTCAGTGCCGTCTTCAAACTCAACCAATTCACCGGCCATCACCTGCTGGAGGCCGTACACACGGGCGATACCGTCGCCCACCTGCAGAACCGAGCCCACGTTGCTGACCGAAACGGACTTGTCGTAGTCCTCGATCTGCTGTTTGAGGATGGCGCTGATCTCGTCAGGACGGATGGAAACCATGGCGGGTAATCCCTGGGAAAGGGCGTGAAAGGAGGAGCGGAGGGGTGAAGAAAGGGATCAGCTCGCCTTGGCGAGAGCAAGACCCAGACGGCGGACCTGGCCAGACAGGCTGGCATCGATGACCTGAGAACCGATGTTCACGACAAAGCCACCGATGAGGCTTGGGTCGATGGTCAGATCGATTTCGACCGTGCCGGTGCCGACCATGGACTGCACCTTGGCCGTCAGCGACGCTGTCTGAGCTTCGGTGAGTGCCTGGGCCGAGCGCACATGGGCCAAGGAGATGTTGCGCGAGTCCCGATACAACTCGAGGAAACGGCGCAACACCGAATCGAACGCCGCAAGACGTTGACGGTCAGCAAGAACCTTGAGCAGATTCATCAGGGAAGGCTTGACCTGCTCGGAGAGCAGTTCAGTGAGAGCCTTCTTCTTGGCAGCGGGCTCGAGCACTGGTGAGGTCATGGCCTCACGCAGCGAATCGCTGGAGTCCCAGAGAGCAAGCAGCTCCTTGCACTGGGCAGCCACGTCATCCGATTCGCTGCGGGCGTCGGTGACCTGAAGCAGAGCTTCGGCGTAAGGGGTGGCCAGAGTGTTGAGTAGGGGCATCAGGCGTCCTCCAGATTGCTGATGGAGGAATCGATGAGACGGGATTGGCCCGCTGCATCAAGACGTCCGGGGAGTTCAGCCATCACCTTGTCGATGGCGGCAAGGGCGGCCTGGCGACGAAGCTCCTCGGTGAGGCGTGCACCTTCAGCGTTCAAATCAGCCAAAGCATCCTGCTTGAGAGCTGCCATGGCCTGAATGGTGCGGAGCTCACCGTCCTTGCGGATGGCTTCAGCACGGGCCTTGCCGTCAACACGGATTTTTTCCGCCTTCTGCTGCGCAGCGGCCAGGTCTTCCTGGGCACGCGCGAGTTCGGCTGTGGCCTGACGCAGACGACCTTCGGAATCCTCAAGATCCTTGAGGATGGCCTGACGACGACGTTCGAGGATTCCACCGAGGAACCCCTTGAGGAACCAATACAAAACCCCGATCACGATGACCAGGTTGATGAGGTTGGTCTCAAACAAGTTGAGGTTGAGACCGAAGCCGCCTTCAGAGGCGAAGAGTGTGGGAAGCATCATCATCAGGCAGCCAGAAGTCGTTTGATGATCTGGGCACTGAGCTGATCCACCTGACCCATCAACTGGGATTGAGCGGTTTCACGCTGAGCTTCGATCTCTCTCCGAGCCTTTTCGCGTGTGCGATTGGCTTCAGCCTCCGCTTCGGCGAGAGCCTCGCGGTAAAGACGGTCCACCTCTTGTTCGGCCTCAACGATGGCGGCTTGGGCAGCCTGACGGGCTCCACGGAGTTGATCCTGGAGATCAGCTTCTAGTCGCTGAATCTGCTCAAGCTTTTGCTTGGCATCAGCACGACTGGTCGCGATGTAACCCTCGCGATCCTCCACGACCTTGCCGACCGGCCGGAAGAACAGGGAATTGAGCAGGAAGGTGAGGAGAACCACCTGAACCGCCATCAGCGGCAAGGTGGCATCGAGGTCAAAGAGACCTCCCTCCGGAACACCTGCTTCAGCAAGCAGAAGCCAGGGCATGGAAGGGTGCGATGGGGTGAATCAAATCGAACGAATCAGGACCACGGAAGGAGCAAGGATCCTTCCGTGCGATGACCTGATCAGCCGGCGAAGGGGTTGGCGAACAGGAGCACCAGAGCCACAACCAGGCCGTAGATGGTGAGAGCTTCCATGAAAGCCAGGGACAGCAGCAGGGTGCCGCGGATCTTGCCTTCAGCTTCAGGCTGGCGGGCGATGCCTTCCACAGCCTGACCGGCTGCGGTGCCTTGGCCGATACCAGGGCCGATGGCGGCAAGACCCACCGCAAGGGCGGCGGCCAGAACGGAAGCGGCGGAGGTCAGATCACTCATTGGTGGAAAGCGGTTGGAGTTGCGCAGGATGAGCGCGGAAAGGGCAGGGCGCGCCCGGGACACTCTCACTGATGAGAGTGGGCCCGGTTCCACCCGGACCTGCGCGCGAAGTGTTTAGCAGATCGCGGGGGACCTGCGAAAGATGAGACGAGGCTTAGTGAGCCTCTTCATGAACGGCTTCGCCGATGTAGTTAGCGGCGAGCGTCGCGAAAATCAGAGCCTGAATGGCGCTGGTGAACAAACCGAGGAACATCGCCGGCAGGGGAACCAGAACAGGCACCAGGAAGGCCAGAACGGCCACCACAAGCTCATCCGCCAGGATGTTTCCAAACAGACGGAAGGACAGTGACAGCGGTTTGGTGAAGTCCTCGATGATCTTGAACGGAAGCATGATCGGCGTCGGCTCCACGTAGTACTCGAAGTAGCGCAGTCCCTTCCGGCTCAAACCTGCATAGAAGTAAGAGAGCGACACCAGCAGGGCCATGGCCACCGTGGTGTTGATATCTGCGGTCGGGGCACCCAGCTCTCCGTTGGGGAGCTCGATCAGACGCCAGGGGATGAGAGCACCACCCCAATTGCAGACGAAGATGAAAAGGAACAGAGTTCCTACGAAGGGAAGCCAGTCGCGATAAGCCTTTTCTCCGATCTGCTCCCGGGCGAGTTCGCGGAGGTAATCCCAGAGAAACTCAAGGAGGTTCTGCACACCTTTGGGATCGCGCTCCATTTTGCGGGTGCCACTCACCACGAGCAGCAGCAGCAGGCCGATCACGACCCAGGAGCTAAGAAAAACCTGGCCATGGAGGTTCAGGTTGCCGATTTGCCAGTAGAGGTGTTGACCGACCTCCAGTTCGGCAAACGGCAGGTTGAGGAGCGACGGAACCATGTGTTGGGGAAGTGCGCGGACTCAGCCGTCGATGACGGTCTGAAGAATCAGAGCTGGCTTGTAGAGAAGGAATCCGAGGAAGGCTGGAAGCAATTCCAGTTGGGGGAGCTTGGCCGCTGCAACGACAAGAAGCATTGGCACAATCAACTGGAACCGTCCAACCTGGCGGGAACCTCCGCCGAGCCGGGCGACGCTGCGGGCGAGTAGACGCAGGTAAAGAAGACCAGCGCAGGAACCCACCAGCAGGCTGCGGGCCACCAAGACATCAAATCGAACCAGCGCGATCAAAGATAACGCCAAGGTGGCCAGCATCAGACGTCGTTGGAGCTTCGCGTACTCGCCCATACCGGAATCAGTCGCAACGGATGCCGCAGTTGATTCGGTGGTGGTGGTAGCCAGCAAACAACATCTGAGAAAGCGCGCGGAATCTATCACGCGTTTTCTCGAGCTCCAGCAGCTCAGACCTCGAGGAGCAGCAGTTTCCGGGCCATCAGCTCCCTTGCCACCGAAGCAGTCTCATCGCTCAGACCCAGCTCACCGAGCGAGCGAGAGGGCTGATTCTCGATGGCTTCCAGCAAGGCAAACTCGGCGGCGCTCAAGCTGATCGGCTCGAGATCAGGCCCAAGCAGGTTGGCGGACGGCCACCCCCAGAGACAGGGTTGTCGACGACCACGGGTCTTGAGCAGCTCGCAGTCGTCATCCCAGGCCTGGGGACGGATGGGCGTGCGGGACACGAAGAATTCGAAATGGCTGATGTCAGGGTCGAGATCTTCCACCAGCAGCCACCGATCCCGCTCGGGAAGCGCAAGAGCTCTCTGCAAAAGCTCCCCCTCGAGCAGCCGGGAAGGATCCCAAACCGCCGGATTGGAAAACCCGGCGAACTGAAGACCCGCCGTCTCGATCAGGGAGAAAAGGCTGCTGAGGTCGTAGCTGGTCTCTTGGGGATGGAGATACATATCCGCGAAATTGGCATCCGCTGCGGTGTCGATCCGCCAGCGCTGCTCGTAATTGATCCGCAGGCGGTTGCTCTCCGGCAGCGACTGAAATAGGTCCCGACCCAGGCGCAGTCCCTCGGCTCCCGTGCCAGCTCCGAGACGGGTCAGAGCTCGCTGGGTGCGGTGGATCTCCCAACGCCCGCCGTTGGCGTAAAGAAACAGATGCAACAGGCCCCCATCAGCCAGAAGCGACGCCAGTGCCTTGAGCCCCGCCAACGGATCGCGCAGGTGATGAAGCACTCCCACAGAGTTGATGTAGTCGAACGGTCCCTCTCCCTGAAGGTCGAGAAGACTGCGCTGTTCCTGACGCAGGACATTGACCTGCTTGGCGCCTCCAGACCGTCGCAGCCGCTCACGGGCCACGGCGAGCGCTCCGGCGCTGATGTCGACAGCAAGAACCTGGGCGCCGGGATTCAGATGACAGAGGTAATCGGTGCTGACACCGGTCCCGCATCCCGCATCGAGGATCCGCACCGGAACGGAGCGATCGGAGCGCTGGGGCACAGCTCCAAGAACAGCGGCCAGGACGCTGTCATGGCACCAACGCCAGTTGTATCCAGGTGGCGGACCATCTTGAAGTGGGTCGCCTGGATAGGGAAAGCGGTCATAGAAATCGCTCACCACGGGTGTGGCGGCATCCGAAGGCGTGGACTGCACGGGGCGGCGAACTCCAGTAGGTGGGATGGATTTGGAGCATTTCACGAGCGCCCCCCACAGCACGCCAATTGCAGCAACCCCTGCAAACATTTGTTCATGCTGGCTCGGGAGGCCTCAGCACGAGCCGTAACGTGGCCAAACCCTGCTTGCTCCCGTTCATGACCGTGACCGCCAGCAGCGGCAGCCCAAGGGTTTCCCCTCAGCTGTACGACACCCTGCCGCTCTCCAGCGTTCGCCAGGCAGAACAGCAAGACCGCTTTCCGGATGGCGGCGAGCTCGACACACTGATCACCTTCTTCCGCAGCGGCAACGACCGGCTGGAAGCGTCGCGGATCATCGCGTCAAATGCCGAGGCGATCGTCGCCCGTGCCGCCAATCGCATTTTTGTTGGTGGCACACCGCTGTCATTCCTCGAAGCCCCTCTCAGCACAGGCGAGATGGCCCGGTCGTCCGACGCCACTCCACTGGCGGCCGACCAGGTGGCATTCGAGCAGTCCGTGCGCACCTTCACCGGCGACAGCGGCATCACCAAACGGGGCAACTTTTTCACGCGATTGCTCGAAGGAACCGGTGGAGACGCCGACGTCCGCGTGGTGCTTCCCACCGGATTCAACGCGATCAGCGTGGCCAAATACGGTCCAGCCTTCATGCGCAAATCCGTGCGCGACCTCGGATGGTTCCTGCGTTATGTGGGCTATGCCCTTGTTGCCGGTGACCCCAGCATCCTTGCGGTGAACACCCGAGGACTGCGCGACGTCCTTGAGAAAAACTGCTCGCTGAGTGCCACCAACGTGGCCCTTCAAGAGATGCGCGCTGCCTGCGCGGACCTGCTGAGGGAGCGCCCCGAAGCACGTCGGCTAGCCATCGATTGCTTCAACGTTTTGTTGAAGGAACTGGCCGTCGCCACTCCCTCAACACGCCAGAAACCCGGCAGTCCAGTGAGTCAGGGCCTACAGCTCCCTGCGATTTATGCCCTGGCTTCGGAATCGGCCCAGCGCTTTGAAATGCGGCCAGGTCTTTCCGGCGCGGAAAAGGCTGAGATCGTTCGCGCGGCTTACAGGCAAGTGTTTGAACGCGACATCGCCAAGGGCTACTCACAGACCCCTTGCCGCTCGGAAGCCAGTCAGCTCGTGCAGGGCAAGATCTCCATGCGGGAATTCATCCGCGCCCTCGGGAAGAGCAAGGAATATAGAACGCAGTTTTACGGCCGTTTTGTGAACAGCCGCGTCGTGGAGTTGGCTTATCGCCACTTTCTTGGTCGTGGCATCAGCTCCCTGGAGGAATTCCGGAAGTCGTTTTCCATCGTGAGTGAACAAGGCCTGAATGGCCTTGTGGATGTGCTGGTCAACAGCAATGAATATGCGCAGACCTTCGGAGAGGAGACCGTTCCTTACCTGCGTGATCTGGGAGAAGAGGCCCAGGAGAGCGCAGGGTGGGGCTCCAACCGACGCCTGTTCAAATTCAGCGCACCCTTCGAGGGCGCACCTCAGTACGTGACGCTCTACGCGTCCTACCGCCAACCACTGGCTGATCAGCACGTCTACGGAGGCGGCAACGATCCCGTGGGCAACCAGTACGGAGCCATCTTCCCCTCGGGCACAGCGTCCGTCTCGACCCGACCGGCACCGTTCAGCTACGACACGCGCCGTCTGCTGGTCAGCAACGGCATGGCACAACCGGGACAGATGGACAGCCCTCAGTTCCGCGGTAGTCGACCACGCAAGGTGGGGCCCCGTGTGGTGAGGCTGCAGCAAATTGCCACCGGCGGAGCAGCCATGCCCCGCAGGGCAGGACAACCCAGCATCCGCAACACCGAATCGTCCACCCAAGCGGTGATTCAGGCTGTCTACGTCCAGGTTCTCGGCAATGCCGGCTATGCCGGTGAGCGCCTGGGATCCGAAGAAGCCCGTCTGGAAAATGGCGACATCAGCCTGAGGGATTTCATCCGCAGCGTGGCGCGCTCCGACGCCTTCCGACGTCGTTACTGGGAAGGCCTCTACATCGCCAAAGCGATTGAGGTAATGCACCGCCGCTTGCTCGGACGTCCCACCTTCGGCCGATGGGAAATCGACGCGTTGTTCGACACCGCGGCTCGCCGAGGCTTTTACGGCGTTGTTGACGCCCTGATCGACAGCAAGGACTACAAGGATTGCTTCGGCGAAGACACGGTTCCTTACGAGCGATTCATCACCCCTGGTGATCTGACCACTCGACGAGCTCCATCCATGCGGAGGCCTTTCACAGCAACAGCTGTGGCCGATCTCACCGTGAGGCCCCGCCCAGATTCCAGGCTGAAAGATGCGTTCAAATCCAGTGGTGACACAACACCCCGCAATCAATCGCAGCGGAACACTGGTGACATCAACCAATGGATCAGTGGGGTTAGCGAAGTGGCTCCTATCGAGCCTTGGTCGGTGATGATGAAGCGAATTCCCAATCGAACGCTCGCAAGATTGGGGGGCAAAGACTCACTGACAGCTCAAGATTGGAGTCGCTCACTTAACTCTCCAAGTGCTTTCCGCAACGGCCTTAGTGGTGCTGGCGTAGCAGACAAGCCCAGTGCGCGTCTTGAGGCATCACTCCCTGTCGGTGATGCTGCTGGCTATCTCAAGCGGTCTGGCTTACCAATGAAACTATCGCTCGTTAGAGGGGCATCAGAATCAGAGCGCCGTGAGGTTGTCGATGCTGTTTATCGACAACTGCTGAATCGTGTTCCACTCGAAGACGAGCGCTTGATCTCACCCGAGTCGCTTCTGCGCGACGGCCAGATCGATCTCGAGGGTTTTATTGAGTTGGTCGCTCTCAGTGAAGCCTTCCAAGACCGTCTCTCTCGGATGGCACCGCTTCGCGCTGCAACAGCCGCAACCCTGGCCTTGCTGGGACGGGCTTCAACCCCTTCAGAAACCAGCCGTTTTCTGCAGATTCGGGCCGAATCCGGTCAACCCGAGGCCGTCAAGGATGTGTTGGTGCTCCGCTCATCAACCGGCGTTGAACCCTCTGAAGTGCCCGATCTTGACAATCTGAGCTCCCGGCGTGGGGTCTCCCAGTCAACGCTGACTCGAACCGCCAGCCTTTACCGTGGCAATGCAGGTCTTACGCCTCCTCCAGGGGAAGCCCTCTGATGGTCAGAAGACGATTGGAGCCGATTTGAGCCAAATTTGTTTTACCTCAAGATTGTTTGAGCCGGAGTCATCAAGACCTCCGGCTTTTTCATGTCTATTTATCAAAAAAAGACCACGATTCAGCAGGCAGAACTTCAGCTTCTGCACCTCAGACTGCCAATGAAGATCTGTTACCGGGGCTCGGCTGCTTCAGGCTGCTGATTGAGAATCACAGTGCTCTGGCTGCTTTCGGCATCCCGAACAGACCGGCGCCACCCGGAAAGTCAACAGATACAACATCTGACCCTCTTTCCACTCGAATTTCCCCGATTCGAGCCCTCGCGGCCTTTAAGCTGCATTTCGATCTCAACCGAGATCTCCACACCACTCACCGGATACCGGTCTCCTACGGGCGGCCGCTTGCTTCGAGGTAGAACTGCATGAGCATCGTCTCCAACTCGATCATCAACGCGGACGCCGAAGCCCGCTATCTCAGCCCAGGCGAACTGGACCAGATCAAGGCTTTCGTCAGCGGAGGCCAACGACGTCTGCGTGTCGCTCAGGTTCTTAGCGAGAGCCGTGAACGCATCGTCAAGACCGCAGGCGGTCAGCTGTTTCAAAAGCGTCCCGACGTCATCTCCCCTGGCGGCAATGCGTACGGAGAAGCGATGACAGCAACCTGTCTTCGCGATATGGATTACTACCTCCGACTCGTCACCTATGGCGTCGTTGCCGGCGACGTGACTCCGATCGAAGAGATTGGAGTTATTGGTGCACGCGAGCTTTACCGGTCTCTAGGCACCCCCCTCGAAGCCATGGCCGAAGCTGTGCGCGAAATGAAAACCGTGGCCATGGGCATCCTCAGCGGTGCTGATGCCGAGGAAGCCGGCTTTTACTTCGACTACGTGGTGGGCGCTCTCGCCTGATCCCCGAAACCAACGCTCCCTTCACGTCACTTCTGATCCATGCAAGACGCGATCACCAACGTCATCAACAAGTCCGATGTCCAAGGTCTGTACCTGGACACGACGTCCATGACCAATCTCGAGAGCTATTTCGCCAGCGGTGAACTCCGGGTGAAGGCTGCCGCCACCATCAGTGCGAATGCCTCGGCCATCATCCGTGATGCGGTTGCCAAGGCTCTGCTCTATTCGGACATCACCCGTCCGGGCGGCAACATGTACACCACCCGTCGCTATGCAGCTTGCATCCGCGATCTCGACTATTACCTGCGCTACTCCACCTACGCCATGTTGGCTGGTGACACCTCCATCCTCGATGAGCGTGTGCTGAATGGCCTCAAGGAGACTTACAACTCCCTGGGTGTGCCCATCGGCGCAACGGTCCAAGCCATTCAGGCCATGAAGGAAGTGACTGCATCTCTGGTCGGTCCTGACGCTGGTAAGGAAATGGGCGTGTACTTCGACTACATTTGCTCCGGCCTGGGCAACTGAACCCATGCGGTTGTTCAAAGTCACCGCTTGCATCCCCAGTCCTGAAAAGGTTCGGACGCAGCGCGAATTACAGAACACCTTCTTTACGAAGTGGGTGCCCTACGACAGCTGGTTCGCTGAACAACAGCGCATCCAAAAACAGGGAGGTCGAATCATCAAAGTTGAGCTCTGTACGGGAAATCGACAGATCAACGTGGGCAACTGAACAACATCCTCCACCATCAGAAACCCGGCCCTGAGCCGGGTTTTTTTGTGGGAGATCCCTTGGCAAACCCTGCTTTGAACGGCTCAATAGAGGCAACATCGTGAATCGTTTTGAGCAGCGCCAGCGTGATCTCCAAAAGGAGTCGATCCTCACGGCGGAGCACGGTGAAGGAGCGGAACCCCACAACATCTCTCCCAAGACCCTTCTGGCAACGCCACTTACCTCTCGACTGGACGCTGTGGCCTGCGGAGGCCAGACTTTTGCTGACCCTCACAGCCATCTGGAGCCTGGCTGGATTGCTTGTACTGGCCTCAGCCAGTTGGTGGGTTGCGGCCCGGGAACAGGGTGAAGGCGCCTACTACCTCAAACGACAGCTGGTCTGGATGACGGCCAGCTGGAGCCTGATGGCCTTCACGGCTTCCATCAATCTGAGGCGATGGCTCAAGGTGGCTGGACCAGCACTCTGGATGGGCTGTCTGCTGATTGCCGCCACCTTGGTGATGGGAACAACCGTCAATGGCGCCAGCCGCTGGTTGGTGATCGGTCCCATCCAGATTCAACCCTCAGAACTGGTCAAACCATTCGTGGTGCTCCAGGCCGCCAATCTTTTCGCCCATTGGAAGCGGACCGGCCTCGATCAGAAGCTGCTTTGGCTCAGCAGCTTCGGCATGTTGGTGCTGCTCATTCTCAAACAGCCCAACCTGAGCACGGCAGCACTGAGCGGTCTCCTGATCTGGTTGATGGCGTTCTCAGCAGGTCTTCCTCTGGTTCAACTCTTCGGCACCGCCATCGGCGGAGCCATGCTTGGAACGGCCAGCATCATGATCAACGAATACCAGCGATTGCGGGTGATTTCGTTTCTGAACCCTTGGAAAGACCCACAAGGCGATGGCTACCAATTGATTCAGAGCCTTCTGGCCATCGGCTCGGGAGGTCCGTTCGGGCAGGGGTTTGGACTATCGACCCAAAAGCTTCAGTATCTGCCGATTCAAAGCACTGATTTCATTTTTGCGGTCTACGCCGAGGAATTCGGATTGGTGGGATCTCTCTTGCTGTTGCTATTCCTGATGCTGATCGGCTATTTAGGCCTCCGCGTGGCCTTACGTTGCCGCAGCAACCAAGCCCGTCTCGTCGCCATTGGTTGTGCCACGCTCCTGGTCGGCCAATCAGTGATGAACATTGCCGTGGCCTCCGGGGCGATGCCCACCACCGGCCTGCCGCTGCCACTGATGAGTTACGGAGGCAACTCTCTTCTGTCCAGCCTGATGATTGTGGGGCTGTTGATCCGTTGCTCGCTGGAGTCAACGGGACTAATCGGCGGACGCAGCGTCGGCCAGAGGCCGGGCTCGGAACGACGTCGACAACGAACAAGGTCAACACGATCGCTCAATCATCCAGCTTGATTCCCTCTTCAAAAAACAACGCCCACAAGGCTGCTCTTCAGCAACGGCTCCGCCGAGATCAGTAGTCTTGATTGCGTTTCCCCTGGATCGGGCAGACCACCATCGCCTTCCTCGACCTGGCCTTGTCCGACCTGGCGCGCAGCGGTGAGCAACTGCTGAACAGCACCCTGCAGCAACCGGGTCCACTGAGCCTGGGCATCGTTCTCCTTGTCGGGGCACTGACCAGCCTGGGCCCTTGCTCCCTGTCATTGCTTCCCGTGACCATGGCTTACCTGGCAGGGTTCGAGAGTGAACAGTCACCCTGGCAACGCAGCCTGGCGTTCTGCACCGGGATCGTCGCTGCACTGGTGATGCTGGGCAGCCTGAGTGGATTGCTGGGCGGAATCTACGGACAGGTTCCCGGGCTGATCCCCACGCTCGTGGCGATTCTGGCTGTTGTGATGGGGCTCAATCTGCTCGGAATTGTTCGTGTGCCCCTGCCGGCAGGGCCCGATCCTCAGGCCTGGAGCCGACGTGTGCCGGCACCGCTTGCCCCAATTGCCGCTGGCCTCGCCTTCGGGCTGGCTGCTTCACCTTGCACCACGCCTGTACTGGCGGTCCTGCTGGCTTGGATTGCCAGCACGGGGAATCCTGTGCTCGGCCTACTGTTTCTGCTCAGCTTCGGGATCGGCCAGGTGCTGCCACTGCTCTTGGCGGGCAGTCTTGCTGCCTCCATTCCCAAACTGATGGCTCTGCGCTCCGTCAGTCGCTGGATCCCCAGCGTTAGCGGCGTGATTCTGCTCACGGTCGGCACGCTCACCCTACTGGCGAGAGTGGTCTGAGCATGCCGATCTTCAAACGATTGCTGGCGATTCTTTCCGACCTGCGACTGGCAATCGCCTTGCTGCTGCTGATCGCTCTGGCCAGTGCTCTGGGGACCATCCTTCCTCAGCAAGAAGCCACTGATTTGTATCTGGAGCGTTTCAATACAGACCCGTGGCTTGGCCTGATCAACGGCGACCTGATGCTGCGATTGCAGCTTGATCATGTGTACGCCAGCAACTGGTTTCTGACCCTGCTGGCCCTGCTGGGACTCGCTCTGATGCTCTGCAGCTGGCGACGGCAATGGCCTGCCCTGCAAGCAGCGCTGCGCTGGATCGATTATTCCCGCCCAAGGCAGCTGAGCAAGCTAGCTCTGGCTGAAACCCGCACCTGCTCAGACAGTCAAGGAGCGCTGAATGCTCTGGCCGGTGAGCTGAAAGCGAACGGCTGGGACGTCCGTCAAAAGAGCGACCGATTGGCCGCCCGTCGAGGCGTGATTGGCAAAGTCGGACCTTTGCTGGTACACACCGGCTTGGTGCTTCTGCTGGTCGGAGCTGCGTGGGGAGCATTGGCCGGACAACGACTGGAGCGCTTTCTTGCTCCTGGACGTTCACTGGATCTCCTGAGCCCCACAGGCGACAGCAGGCTGAGTGTCACCCTCAAGGATTTCGCCATCGAGCGCGATCCCGCCGGTCGACCTGAACAATTCAGCTCCACCCTCCAGCTGACGCCTGCCGGTGAACCCGAGGATGAACGGCAAATCAGCGTGAATCATCCGCTGCGCTATCGGGGCATGACCGTCTACCAGGCGGACTGGTCTCTAGCGGCAATCACCTTGCAAATCGGGCGGAGTCCTCAGTTGCAACTGCCACTCAGCAACTTTCCAGAACTTGGCGATCAGATTTGGGGCCTTGTGCTTCCCACACGGCCAGACGGCAGCGAACCGGTCTTTCTGAGCACAGGCAGCGAACAAGGGCCGGTTCAGGTGTTCGATTCCGACGGGAGCCTGATCACGAATCTGCGGCCTGGTGGCGATGGCACAGACGTAAAAGGTCTTCCGCTGCGGGTGGTTGAGATCATGCCCGCAAGCGGGCTTTTGCTGAAACGAGACCCTGGGGTTCCCCTGGTGTACGCCGGATTCGCCATCACTCTGCTGGGAGGCGGACTGAGCATGGTGGCCACCCGACAGATCTGGGCCGTGACGGAAACAACATCGGCCCGCCTTCACGTGGCAGGCCTCTGCAATCGCAACTTGGCTGGGTTTGCAGCAGAACTTCCTGCGCTCATCAGCAGGGTTGACGCTCTCCGTGACTGACTCGCACCACCGTGTGCACATTGCCGCGGGGATGAAAGTCAGCCTCGAGCTGCATCCAGACCGGATCGCAGGCTCCAACCAGGTCATCCAGGATGCGGTTGGCCACCTCTTCATGGGAGATGGTCTTGTCGCGATAACTATTGACGTAGAGCTTGATGGCCTTCAGTTCCACCACACGAGGGCCGGGCTGATAGAGCAAGCGCAGCACCGCGAAGTCGGGATAGCCAGAAAACGGGCAGAGGCAAGTGAACTCCGGCAGTTCAATCGACACCTCGTAGGGACGACCGGGACGCGGATTGTCAAAACAGATCAGTTCGGCTTCGGCGATGGCCCGCTCGCCATACAGAGGGGTCCGGGTGGAATCCGACGTGGAAGCACTCATCAAAGGAGAGAAACGCAACGCTTTGTAAAAACCCTAAAACCCAACGGGACCGTCGGCGGGAAGCCGTGAGCCAAGCGGAATCCGACCAAAACCCCATCACAGAACACAAAAAGTTCACCATGAACAGCGTAAATGAGGTAGAAATGCATTGAAGGACAAACCGTTGGGCTTGGGCCTGGCTTGCCAGCCCCCTACCAGCCGGAAGTAGCCACCCGCGCGGCGAAGCAACGCTCCTTCCCACGAAGCGATCCCGATCACCGATCGGACAACCCATCATCCCTTCGAGGCCAGTCCCCATGAAGACCCAAGAGCGCACTTATCGCGGAGTCACCTACAACCCCGCAGACCACGAGCGCCTCAGCCACGCCAGCGTGGACCACACCTACCGCGGCCGGCACTACGACGCCCCTTTAAGCCACGCCCCAGCAGCCGAGTCCACCGTGGAACTCCATTACCGCGGCAGCGTTTATCAACATCGCCGCGCTCAGGCAGAGGCCCGGCTCAACTCCTAATTCTGTAGCAACGCGTACATCTCTCGAGAGAGCCGCAGGCCGTAATGGAAACGTAGTCTGCGGCTCCTTCATGGATCTCCGTTTGCACGCTGAAGGCACTTCCTTCCGAGTGGTTCCAGCGAGCGTCCACGGGATTCTCTGGCTTCAGACCCACTTCGAGTCGGAGCATTGGGAGCTCCTGGCCGACGGGCTCATCACCCTGTGCAGAGATGACGCTGAAAGGGTCTGCTCTGATGCAGCTGAAGCAGGTCTGAGACTGAATCCGTTGCCCTACCCCACCTCCTCAAACCGCGTCTGAGAACCTAATTTCAGGCCATCACGATCAGCCGTCATGAAAAAAGTCGAAGCGATTATCCGTCCGTTCAAGCTCGAGGACGTCAAGCTGGCTCTCGTCAATGCCGGCATCGTCGGCATGACCGTGAGTGAAGTGCGTGGCTTTGGCCGACAGAAAGGACAGGTGGAGCGCTATCGCGGTTCTGAGTTCACCGTTGAGTTTTTGCAAAAACTCAAAATTGAAGTGGTGATCGACGACTCAAGAGTCGACACTGTTGTTAATTCCATTGCCGAAGCCGCCAAAACGGGTGAGATCGGTGATGGCAAGATTTTCATCTCCCCCGTGGACACCGTGGTGAGGATCCGCACCGGTGACCGCGACGGTGCTGCACTCTGAGGCCACCCAGCCCTTTCAAATTCTCAAGGTTGCGGTGACCACACGCTCGATTTGGGATGTGCTCACTATGGGTTGATCGGCTGACGCGAGCCAAAGCAGGTACTCATGATTTCCTGCCGGTCCGGTGATGGGTGAACCCACAAGTCCAGAGGCTTGCCATCCCAAAGGAACTGCCTGAGCCATGACCCCGGCGATGGCATCGGCATGGGCCTCCGGATCGCGCACAACCCCCCCTTTGCCGACCCGTTCTCGTCCCACCTCGAACTGAGGCTTCACCAGCACGATGGCTTCACAACTGGAAGCGTGGGAACCCTCGGTCACCATCAGGGCACGCAAGGACGGCAACACCAGCCCTAACGAGATGAACGACACATCGGCCACCGCAAGCGTCGGCCGTGGATCGCCCTGCTCATACAACTCCTCTGCCGTCAGACGCCTGAGATTGGTGCGTTCGCGCAGCACCACCCGCTCATCCGTGCGCAGACTCCAGGCCGTTTGCCCATAGCCCACATCGATGCCGTAGACGCGGCTTGCCCCGTGTTGGAGAAGGCAATCGGTGAAGCCGCCGGTGGAAATCCCCCCATCCAGGCAAACCCTTTCCGTCACTGAGACGGGGAACGCCTCCAAAGCACCCAGCAATTTCTCCCCACCCCTGGACACGAAACGTGGTGGCTGTTCAACCCGCAGTTGCGCAGCTTCCGAAATCTCCTGACCCGGCTTCTCCAGGCGTTGACCATTGACGTCGCGAACCTTGCCGGCACGAATCAGCTGCTGGGCCTGCTGACGTGATGACGCCAGTCCCAACGTGAGGAGATGCAGATCCAGACGGCGTTTTCGGGCCATTTCTTCATAAAAGCAGAGGGCAAATCGGAACAAAATTGTGAGGTTCACTGAGGACCCCAAACAACTCCGAGAAGATCGATCCGAGCCGTTGACCGGACATGTCAGCCAAGCACCCCCCGCATCAGTGCAAGAGGCGTCGCAACGTGCTGGAACTCCTGCACCCCGGTACCTTCGTGACCATTGAAAATCACCCAAACGATCTCCCTCCCTTCCAGGTGATCGAATGTCGGGGTGGTGTGTGCCGGGTGCGTCAGCAAGCCTGGGGCCAGCATGTGCAGTGGGAAGTCGACCATCGCCGCCTCCGTTCGGCTTGACGCCGAGCCAAAGGGTGTTGCACCTGCGTCACCGTATGGTCATGGATTGACCGTTCGACTGCGATCCCTTGATCGAGCGCTACACCCTGCCCGAAATGGGCGAGATCTGGACCGACCGGGCCAAGTACCAGAGCTGGCTCGATGTGGAAGTGGCTGCCTGTGAAGCCAACTGCAGCCTGGGACGCGTTCCCGAAGCGGCGATGGCTGATATCCGCAGCAAAGCGGCTTTTGAACCCGAGCGGATCCTGGAAATCGAGGCAGAAGTGCGTCACGACGTGATCGCGTTCCTGACCAACGTGAATGAACACGTGGGTGATGCTGGGCGCTACATCCATGTGGGCATGACCAGCAGTGATGTGCTGGATACGGGTGTTGCACTCCAGCTCAAGGCCTCGGTGGCGCTGCTGCGCAAGGAGCTGGCGGCACTGGATGCCGCCATTGCCAAACTGGCTGCGAAACATAAATCCACGGTGATGATCGGCCGCTCCCATGCCATCCATGGTGAGCCGATCACCTTCGGCTTCAAGCTGGCTGGCTGGCTAGCTGAAACCCGGCGCAATGCCGAACGACTGGAGCGGCTGGAGGGTGATGTGGCCGTGGGCCAAGTCAGCGGCGCCATGGGCACTTACGCCAATACCGACCCTGAGGTAGAACGTCTCACCTGCGAGCGCCTCGGCCTGACGCCCGACACCGCCAGCACGCAGGTGATCTCCCGCGATCGCCACGCTGACTACATCCAGACGCTGGCCCTGGTTGGCGCATCACTGGATCGCTTCGCCACAGAAATCCGCAACCTGCAACGCACCGATGTGCTGGAAGTGGAAGAAAGCTTCGCCAAAGGGCAGAAAGGCAGCTCAGCCATGCCCCACAAGCGCAATCCGATTCGCAGCGAACGCATCAGCGGCCTGGCCCGGGTGCTTCGCAGTTACGTCGTGGCCGCACTGGAAAACGTGGCCCTCTGGCATGAACGGGACATCAGCCACAGTTCGACCGAACGGATGATGCTTCCCGACTGTTCTGTCACGCTGCATTTCATGCTGCGCGAGATGACCGCCGTGGTGGCTGGCCTCGGGGTCTACCCAGGCAACATGCTCCGCAACATGAATGTCTACGGCGGCGTGGTGTTCAGCCAACGAGTGCTACTGGGCCTCGTGGACGCAGGGATGCGCAGAGAAGAGGCTTATCGCGTGGTGCAGCGCAATGCACACACCGCCTGGAACACCGATGGAGGCGACTTCCGAGCCAACCTGGCGGCCGATCCGGACGTCACCGCGAAGCTCACCCCTGAGCAGCTCAATGACTGCTTCAGCACCGAGCTGCACCAGCAGAATCTGGGGGTGATCTGGGACCGTCTCGGACTCTGATTTGGCGATTACGGCATGTTCTGGACCCCCTACGCAGACTGGATCTATGTGGTGGTGAGTGTCAGCGGCATGCTGCTGATCATCGCTCTGGTGCTGCGGCCCGGCGCGGGCCCGCGCTCATGAACCTTCTGCTGGCCTGGAATGCCTGAAGCGACACGGATCGAAACCGACAGCATGGGTGCCGTGGAGGTGCCCATTGAGGCGCTCTGGGGCGCCCAGACCCAGCGATCACTGCAAAACTTCGCGATCGCCTCCGACCAGATGCCTGCGGAATTGATCCACGCTCTGGCGCGGATCAAACAGGCAGCAGCCATCACCAATGCACGGCTTGGGGTGCTGGATCAAGAGCGCTGTGAACAGATCGTGGCAGCAGCCATCGCCGTGGCCGAAGGACAGCACGACGCCCAGTTCCCCCTGCGGGTCTGGCAAACCGGGAGCGGCACGCAAACCAACATGAACCTCAATGAGGTCATCAGCAACCTGGCATCTCAGGCTGCGGGAGAACCGCTAGGGAGCCACCACCCCGTGCATCCAAACGACCACGTCAACTGCTCGCAATCGACCAACGACGCGTTTCCAGCGGCGATCCATGTGGCAGCCGTTGAGGGCATCACTCGGCGATTGCTGCCGGAATTGGAGTGTCTGCAGGCTGCTTTCGCGGCCAAAGCGACGGCCTGGGAGACGATCGTGAAGATCGGTCGGACGCATCTTCAAGATGCGGTGCCGCTCACCCTTGGCCAAGAGGCCTCGGCCTGGCGAGACCAGATCGGCATGGCCGCCCAACGCATCGATGCCAGCCTCAGTGAAGTGCTGCCGCTACCCCTGGGAGGCACAGCTGTCGGAACCGGACTCAATGCGCCTAACGGCTTCGCTGAGCAGGCTGCCGCGGAACTGGCCAAGGTCACGGGCCTGCCATTCAGCACAGCCCCCAACAAGTTCGCGGTGATGGCAGGCCATGACGGCCTGGTGAATGCGATGGGTCAGCTGCGGCAGCTGGCGGTGAGCTTGCTCAAGATCGCCAACGACATCCGCTTGCTCGCCTGCGGACCCAGGGCTGGGCTGAATGAGCTGGAGCTGCCCGCCAATGAGCCGGGCAGCTCGATCATGCCGGGCAAGGTGAACCCAACTCAGTGTGAGGCCATGGCGATGGTTTGCACGCAGGTGATCGGTCTCGACGCCGCTGTGGCCATGGCTGGCTCCGGCGGACATCTGCAGATGAACGTCTACAAACCCCTGATCGGTTTCAACCTGCTGCAGGCCATCACCCTGCTAACGGATGCCTGCCGCTGCTTCCGGGTGTCGATGGTCGAGGGCATCGAACCCAACGCCAAACGCATTCAGTCCTACCTGGAACAGTCGCTGATGCTGGTGACGCCTCTTGCTCCGGTCATTGGCTACGACAAGGCCAGTGCCATTGCGAAGCATGCCCATGACCAGGGTTCAAGCTTGCGCGAAGCCGCCCTTGAACTGGGCTATGTGACCGGTGAAGAATTTGATCGCATCGTGGATCCCGCTGCGATGGCCATCTGCCAAGGCTGATGAGGCGAAAGGCTGATTAAGCGGCCCGCTCGGTTGCCGGATTCAGCCCCTCCGCCTCGGCCGCCGCGGCCTTGAGAAGATCATCGGCTTCGGCCACGGGGAAGCGATTGATGGCCTTCAGCGCCTGACGGGCCTTGCTGCGGAGCTGCTCACTGATCGCTTCGCAGTAGGGCACCTGAGCCAGCAGATCCACAGTCCGGCGCATGATCCGCACCACATCGCCTTCATCCAGAGACGTGTTGGCGATCAGATCATTCCAGGAAGTGCCACTCGCCCAGGCCTCCACGAGGCCCATCAGCTCGGGCTCCCACCAGGCAGGCACAACCACCTGGTGGTGCTCCTGAGCCCGCAACAGTTCCCGCCGCAGTCCAGACAAATCCTGGAGCGCCTCTTCCGCCCGTGCCGGCGGCGGGAAGCCACTCCACAGATCCGGTCGATTCACTTCGGTGCTGATGGCTTCAAACACTGCGGCCAGTTCCGCCGGGGGCAGGTCATCGAGATGACCACTCATCAGCGCCAAGCCGAGCCACAGCTCGTTGTCGCCTCGCAAGGCCGCAACGGTGCGGCCGATCTCCGTGGGCTCCAGGTCATCGAGAGCCGCAAAATGCTGAAGGATCTCCATGAGAGAAAGGAATGTGTCCCAGTGGCGGTTCGCCCGGTGATGCAACAGCTGCTGGCGCTCGGCAATCTCCACCTCCAGATCTTCCATGCGGCGGCGATGCTTCTTGAGCTGCTTGCGATCGCCCCAGCGATGGGCCGGATGCGCCTCGAGATCCGCTTCCAGATCCTTTACGGTCTGGGCCTGAGACAGCACTTCACCCGCCAGGTCGTACTGCGGCGTGGTCATGTCATGCCGCTGAGCCATATGGCCCACGGCAAGGGCCAGACCACCGCTTTGCTGGTCACCATGACGCAATTCACCGGGCCGGCTGAGTTCAGGGGCTTGCACACCCTCCACCTGAAGGCAGCTGAGTTCGGCGTGCAGGCTCACCACGGCCTGACACGGCACCAGCAGCCAGACATTGTCGAGCGTGAGACAGAGCAGCAGCGGAAACTGGCCTGGCCCCTCACATTTCTGGACGATCACCGCGGGAGTCACTCCGCCTCTGAGCTGGGGCGACTTCAGACTGACCAGGGTCCCAACGCTGGCGAACTGCAAGGCCAGCGTGAGTTCATGGGCCAAGGTTTCTTCAGCCTGCTGCTGAAGGATGCGCAGCAGACGACGCTCCTCTCGCAATCGTCCCCGGCGCTTTTCGTAGTCCTCGAAATCTTCCCAGGGGACATCACCAGCTGATCCCTGCAATTGCCCAAGCTGCAGTCGCAGCTGTTCGAGGATCTCTTCCTCTTCCACAAGGTCAAGGCTGGCCAGATAACGACCAAAGCTGCGTTCCACCAGCTCGCGCGCCTTGGCCAGGTCGTGACGCTGCAGGAGGTTCAAAACCATGCCGTAACTTGGCGTGAACTGACTCACCAGAGGGTCTGCCGGGCTGGTGGCCAACTGACCCGCCTCACGTACCCCTTCGAATCGGCTTTGCACCGTGACCACATAACCCTTGGAATCCAAGCCACGTCGTCCGGCCCGTCCGGCCATCTGCAGGAATTCACTCGCCATCAGCGGGCGATGGCCACGCTCAGTGCGTTTCGACAGAGACGCGATCACCGTGCTGCGAGCGGGCATGTTGATGCCTGCGGCAAGCGTTTCGGTGGCGAACACCACCTTCACCAAACCCTGCTGAAACAGCTCTTCAATCAACTCTTTCCAGGCCGGCAGAACCCCGGCGTGATGAGCGGCAATGCCACGGAGCAGAGCATCGGCATGCAGACCATCGCGCACCGCTTCCGGGTTGGCAGCGCTGTAAACCTTCAGGCGATCTCGGATCCGAGCCTGCTCGGCGTCCGTGACCAGACACTGCACGCCAAGATCGCGCACCGCCTTGTCACAACCGCGGCGGCTAAAAATAAAATAGATGGCCGGCAGCATGTCGCGCTCAGCCATCTGCGCCACCACAAAACTGATCGGCGGGGGCTCCGGCTGAGGAGGACGGGGCGAACGCCCCTTGCGCTTGTGGCCCTTGGGTGCACGCCAGACCTTGCAGTTGGGATGCAGTCCAGTGCCCTCATCGTTGAGGAGCGGATGCAGCCCTTTGGCACTGCAGAAGCTGAACTGCAACGGCACCGGCCTGAAGTCGCTGAGCACCAAACGGGTGGGGCCATGGACCCGTTCAATCCAATCGGTGAGCTGCCCTGCATTGGCCACCGTTGCCGACAGCGCGACGAGCTGAACAACCGGCGGGCAGTGAATGATGGATTCTTCCCAAACAGTTCCTCGCTGGGAATCGTTCATGTAGTGGCACTCATCCAGCACCACGGCCTCCACATCCGCCAGGGGGTCGTCATGCTCATCCGCCTCGGCGTAAAGCATGTTCCGGAAGATTTCCGTGGTCATGACCACGATCGATGCGTCGCGATTGACGCTGAGATCACCGGTCATCAGACCGACGTTCTCAACGCCGAACTGCTCGCGGAAATCACGCAGCTTCTGATTGGACAACGCCTTTAAAGGCGTGGTGTAAAAAACCTTCTGACCATGCGCCATCGCCCTGTGAATGGCGTATTCACCGATCAACGTTTTCCCTGAACCCGTGGGAGCGCTGACCACCACCGAATGGCCCTGGTTGAGCGCATCAATCGCGTCCAACTGAAAGTCATCCAGTGGAAACGGAAAGAGTCGCGCCGGATCCGGAGATCCCACGCTTTCGGGCTTTGCAGCCTGGGTCTCAGGATCCGGCATGTGGCGATCCTAAGGACGCCGCCGCCACAGAGCCGCCAACAGGCTTCCTAACAGGGAATGGATCACGGCTGAAATGGCACCCGGCAACGCGGTCAGCGGGCTGGCAAAGCCACCGGAGCGGGCCAGGACGACAGCCAATCCTGAGTTCTGCATGCCAACTTCAATGCTGATGGTGCGTTGCGCCGGCACCGATTCCCCCATCAACGCCGAAAACAGCCCACCCAGCAGGAACCCGCCGCCGTGCAGCAGCAGTGTGGCCAGCACGAGCAGTCCTCCCTGGCGCAACAGCACCTCCTGCTGACTGCCCACAATTCCACCCACAATCAGCGCGATCGCGAGCACGGCCACCGGAGGCATCAACGGCTCGACACGGGCAGCGAAGCGCGGAAGCCCCTGCTTGAGGGACACGCCCAAGGCCACCGGAACGAGCACCACCTGCAGCACACTGGCCAGCAGGGTCCAACCATCCACGGGCACGTAACGCCCCGCCAGCAGACCGGTGAGCAGAGGTGTCAACACCACAGCCAGCAGCGTGCTGAGCGAGGTCATCACCACCGAAAGGGCGATGTCAGCTCTGGCAATCAGGGCGACCACATTGCTGGCGGTGCCCCCGGGGCAGCAGCCCACGATAATCAACCCAACGGCCAACGGCGGTGCCAGACCCAGCACCCAGGCCACCAAGGCTGCCAGCAACGGCATCACCACAAACTGACAAACCACGCCGAGCAGAACCGGCCGGGGCGCCACCAGCACCCGACGGAAATCAGACGGAGCTAGACCCAGACCCATCCCCAGCATGATCAACGCCAGCGACCAAACGATCACAGGTCCGCTCACCCAGCTAAACCAATCGGGCTGCATCAGTGACAGGACAGCAGCCAACAGAGTCCAGAGAGGAAAGAGGAGGGTGAAATGCTCCAGGGCACGGGCCATGGATGGAGGCCGCATAAGCCAAACAACGTCAACCATCCTGCTGGGCTGTGGGGACCGAGACTGATGGCATGAACATTCCTCCGGCCCGCCGCCGTCAGCTGCGCACCTGGTCTCCATCAGGGAAGGATGGTCGCTTGCAAGCGGGGATGGCGACTGCCGATGAGGGATTGCTGGATCTGGCCAGTAACGACTACCTGAGCCTGTGCCGCCATCCGGCTGTGATCGCCGCAGCCCATGAGGAACTGCTGCGAAGTGGTGCTGGAGCCGCTGGATCGCGCCTGGTGAGCGGCACACGCCCCGTGCATGACCAACTGGAAACCGCTCTGTCCCACTGGTTGGAACGCGAACGGGTGCTGCTGTTTCCCAGCGGTTTCCAGGCCAATCTGGCGGCCGTGAGCGCCCTGGCGGGCCGTCACACGATCGTGCTTGCAGATCGGCTGATTCATCACTCCCTGCTGGTGGGCGTGCAAGCCAGCGGAGCCCGCCTCCGGCGATTTGCCCACAACGACTTACAAGCACTGGAGCATCTGCTGCTGCAATGCCGGGACGATCGTCCCGGCGCTCCGCTGCTGGTGATCACGGAAAGCCTGTTCAGCATGGAGGGAACTAGTCCTGCACTGACTGAGCTATCCGCACTGTGCCGGCAGCACGGAGCACAGCTGCTGCTCGACGAAGCGCACGCCCTCGGCGTGCTGGGTGACGGTGGGCGGGGACTGGGGTACAGGATGAGCGACGTGACCATGATCAGTGGCACCTTCGGCAAGTCCTTCGGTAGCGGCGGCGCTTTCCTGGCCTGTGACGAAGCTCTTGGCGACCATCTGCTGCAGAGCAGTGGGGCCTTCCGATACACCACAGCACTCGCACCTTCGTTGGCCGCGGCGGCCCTCGCTGCTTTGCAGCTGATCCAGGACAATCCCAGCTGGGGGGCGGAGCTGCTGCAACGGGGCGAGATCTGGCGAGCCCGCCTGCAGACCGCTGGCTGGACGCGGCCGATGGGGACCGGTCCGATTCTGCCGCTCGTAGTAGGAGACGACCAAACCTCACTGGACCTGCAGGGGGAGCTGGAGCAAGCGGGTCTGCTCACCGTTGCGATCCGCCCACCGACGGTGCCAGAAGGCTGTGCCCGGCTCCGTCTAGTGCTGCATCGCACCCTGCCCGATGAGACATTGGACTCTCTGATCCAGGTTCTGGCTCGCACCGGCAGTGCTCAATGAAACAGGTCATCGCCATGCATGGCTGGAGCGGCGACGGAGGCAGCTGGCAGGCCTGGGAGCGCCATTTCAGCCGGCATGGCTGGAGCTGGTGCAGTGGCGAACGCGGCTACGGCGACCGCACACCCACAATGCCCTTCTGGCAGACGTCGGAACCAGGGGAATCCCAACCGTGCCGTGCCGTGATTGCCCATTCCCTAGGCCCGCATCTGATCGGGACCGATGTGCTGACGCAGGCCACCGAAGTGGTGCTGCTAGCCAGCTTCGGGCGATTCGTTCCTGAAGGCCCGCAAGGGCGCGCGCTGCGAACAGGTCTTAGAGGAATGCGCAAGGCAATCGGCGGAGCAGGAGAAACTGCCATGTTGCGCACGTTTCTTCGAAGAGCCGCGCAACCCGGCAACGCCGATGGCTTGCCGCATGGCCCCGTGCAGAAGGGGCTCTCTGCGCAAGGCCGAGAGCGGCTTGCCAACGATCTTGACCAACTGATTGCCACCTGTGGCCTGCCCAAGGGACTCCCCTCCAGCGCAAGGGTTCTGGTGGTGGATGCTGAGGAGGATGCGATCGTCGCTCCAGCAGCCCGTCGAGATCAGCTGCTCGCACTCGAACGCCATCTCGAACAACCACCAGAGCATTGGCAGCTGCGCAAGGCAGGCCATGCCTTGCTGGTTCCCGATCTGCTGAAGCGTGTTCAACAGTGGCTGGACCATGCGTCCCCAGGCCCGGCATGACCACCGATGCCTGGGGTGACCGCGTGCTGTCACGCTTCGGAGCCGCGGCCGACCGCTACGACTCGGCGTCCATGCTTCAGCGTGCCGTGGCCTGGCGCCTAGCAGGCCATTGCAGAAGGGTCGGCGTCCCCAAGGGATTGTGGGTTGATCTTGGCAGCGGCACCGGGAACCTCGCTGATGCACTGGAGAGCCATCACCCTGGGCAACAGGTGCTGCGTCTGGACGGAAGTGACGCCATGTTGCGCCAGCAACCGTCATCTGTGCGCACCCAGCTTTGGGACCTGAGGCAACCCCTACCCAGCTGGGAGCTCAGCCCCAGCCTGCTCGCCTCCAGTTTCTGTCTGCACTGGCTGGACTGCCCTGAACAACGGGTGAAGCAATGGCTGAACCGGCTTCAATCGGGTGGATGGCTGGCGCTTGCTCTGCCGGTTGAAGGCTGCTTCCCACAGTGGCATCAGGCTTCTGCACAAAGCGGGATTGCCTGCAGCGCGCTGGCATTTCCACACCACGCGTCGTTGTGTGGTGATCTGGAATCAGAGCAGCTTCAATTCACCCAACAGCTTCACTTCACCACGAGTGCGATCAATCTCCCCCAGCTGCTGAAACCGCTCCGCCGCGTGGGTGCCGGCTCAAGCCGGACCCAGGCTCTACCTGTGCAGGACTGGCGAGCGCTGCAGAGGTGTTGGCCTGATCGCGATGACGATCGAAGGCTCAGACTCACCTGGGTGATCCAACTGCTGCTGATCCGCCGATGACCGCACCCCGGACTCCACTACGCCTTGTGGTCTGCGGCACCGACACAGACGTCGGCAAAACGGTGATCAGCGCCCTGCTCGTCCAGGGCCTGAAGGCCCGCTACTGGAAACCGGTTCAGAGCGGACTCGAGGGCGGCGGAGATCGGCAACGGGTGGTGGATTTAATCGACTTGCCAGCGTCCCAGTGGATACCCGAGGCATACGCCTTTGATGCTCCGGTGTCGCCGCATTGGGCTGCGGAGCTTGAGAATCGACAACTCGACCCCGACCGCCTGACCCTGCCAGCCGACGATGGGACGCCCCTTGTGGTCGAGACGGCGGGGGGACTGCATGTACCACTGAACCGGTCATGGCAGCAGATTGATCAACTGCAGCGCTGGGGGCTCCCCGTGGTGCTCGTGGCTCGCAGTGGTCTGGGCACGCTCAACCACACCCTGCTCAGCCTGGAGGCACTTCGAAACCGCAGCATTCCGGTGCTGGGTCTTGTGATCAACGGTCCCCGGCACGCTGACAATCCGCGCACCCTGTCAGAACTGGGGCATGTTCCCGTGCTGGCTGAACTACCGGTGTTGGAGCCTCTCAACGCAGCTGCACTGGCAGACGCGTGGCAAAAGCAGGGCCTGGGCCCTAAGTTCGAGGCGCTCGCTGCATGCCCAGACCATCAATGACCAGTCGTCAGACCTGGGCCACCGCCGCCGTTGTTCTTCTCTGTGGCGGCATTCTCGTGCTGTTCACGGATGTAGAGGTGCAATTGGTGCGTTGGTTCAACTGCGGACCGATCGCCACTCAAAGCGAACAAGACAGCGAGGTCTGCCGCTGATCCGGCCTTGGCGAACTCAACCAACCCAAAGAGGTTGCCTTGCTTAGCCCAGCGGCCTGGAGCGCAAAGGACAACGCCCCATCAGCAAGGCCACGTGGCGCACAGCCATGGACAGCGGCCATCCCTGGCGCAACTGCTCATGAATCTGTTCGATTTGTGATGGTGACCATCCCCGCATTTCAAGACGTGCCTTGATGCAGGGCCAGCCGCCTTCGAAAAAGATGCTGCGTGATCCTTCACGACCTGGGCCCAATCGCGGTGTCTGAGGCGCCGGCTCCACAAAGCGATTGGAGGGAGATCGCAGCCGGCGACTGCCGACCTGAGGTGTGGTCATTGTCCCCCCTCTTGTCGAACGCCCATGATGACAACAGGCGATCGAACGTGCCCAGTGTCACGGAACCATCACCCCAATCTTTGGCCTCCTTTCACCTCCATCACCACCACTCCACCGCTGGAACAGGTGGTTCGCGGCGAAGGCGCGGTCCTCTACAGAGCGGAAGGGCCACCACTGATCGATGCCATCAGCAGTTGGTGGGTCACGCTGCATGGCCATGCGCACCCAGTGGTGGCTGAGGCGATCGCGGAACAGGCCGCCAAGCTAGAGCAAGTGATCTTCGCTGAATTCACCCATCCCCAGGCGGAACGCCTGGCGGAACGCCTGGCCGGACGCACTGGCCTCGAGCGGGTGTTCTTCTCCGACAACGGATCGACGGCCGTGGAAGTGGCCCTGAAGACGGCCGTGCAGTGGTGGCACAACCGTGGCGAAGCGCGTCAGCAGCTGATTGCCTTCGACGGGGCCTATCACGGGGATACCTTTGGCGCGATGGCTGTCGGGGCGCGCAGTCTGTTCAGCGAACCCTTTGATCCGCTGCTGTTTCCAGTCACCCGGATCCCGTGGCCCCACACGCACTGGAACGACGAGGAGGTGGAACGTCGCGAGCAACAGGCCTTGGACGCACTAGGGCTGGCACTACGGACACCAACAGCAGCGGTGATTCTCGAACCGCTCGTTCAGGGAGCGGGCGGCATGCGCATCGTGCGTCCTCAGTTTCTGCAGGCGGTTGAACAACGGGTGCGCGAGGCCGGCAGTTTGCTGATCGCCGATGAAGTGATGGCGGGATTCGGACGCTGCGGCCGGTTGCTGGCTTCGCAGAGAGCCGGCATCACACCGGATCTCGTGGCTCTGTCTAAAGGGCTCACAGCAGGGTTCCTGCCAATGGGAATCACGCTGGCCAAGGAAGCGATCTTCGAGGAGTTTCTCGGCACCGATCCAACCAAGACCCTGTGGCATGGCCATAGCTTCACGGCCAATCCCCTGGGCTGTGCCGCAGCCAATGCCAGCCTGGATCTGCTCGAAGTCGAGCCGGAACAGCACGAACAATTTGAACAGCGCCATCGGTCCCGATTGGAACGCCTGGCGCAACATCCCAGAGTGCAGCGTCCTCGCCTCTGCGGCACGATCGCCGCCTTCGACCTGGTGACGAGCGGAACCCAGGGCTATCTCAACCCCGCCGGCAAAGTCTTGCGACGACTGGTCAGGGACCAGGGGGTGCTGATTCGTCCTCTGGGGGATGTGGTCTATCTCTTACCGCCGTTGTGCATCAGCGAAACCCAGCTTGATCAGTGCTACGAGGCCATCTCCAACGGATTGGAGGCGTTGCCTGCCAGCGACCTATGAATCGGATCAAGGGCCGAATCGCAGGGCAGCCTCGACGTCGGCTCGGGGCAGCCGGTAGGAATAACTGCAACTTCGCGGTGGCTGCGCCGAATCCCAGATCACTCCAAGGTCTTCCTGATCCAGACGCAACCGCGCCCGCCAGTCAGGCTGTTCCCAAATCCAGTCGCAGGGATCCTGCTCACTCCGGGTAGCACCCAGAGTCTCCAACCAACGTTCAAGGGCTCTGAGGGAGTGCTGGTTGAGCGGCGTTTCTGGCGAAGGGAGTGATGCCATCGGAACCACCGGATTGCTCAGCACTTTTCTGAGTCTGCTCCTCGAGCAACCAGCTCGGCTGCACCTGAAGCTCAAGCCCACGACTCCAGGCCACACCGACACCCAGCAGCAGACAGAGGGCCAGAGCACCCAGCAACAAGAGCAGCGATAGCCATTCCCCCCCGGAAAGAGGCCGGCGCTGACCGATGTTGTCGGGGACTGGAAGCGTGGGGGTCTTTAAGGCTGGGGGATTGTCGCGCTCGCGCAGCGCAGCGTCATAGAGGCGCCGCAGTCCCGGATCCGCGAGCTGTTCATAGGCATCGCGCAGCAATTGGAACTGGTGGGCCGCATCCTCAGCCGGCAAGCGGGTGGTGTCGGGATGCACGGCCTTGCTCAGGCGGCGGAACGCTTGCCGCACGGTGTCGACGTCGGCGCTGCGGGACACGCCCAGACGCTCGTAATGGGTCATGTCCTGGGCCGAAGGAGCCATCGCTTGCAGGAACACCTCCGGCCAGAACGGCATTCTAGAAAGGTCTGAAGGGCAGGCCGCCATGCCGGATTCATCGCCGTTCGCCACGCCAGGGCCGGAACTTTGGAGGTTGCTCGGATGGACTCCGGATCCCCAGCAACTGCAACAGCTGATCGACTTACAAAGGCTGCTGCAGGACTGGAACAGCCGCGTCAACCTCACCCGTCTGGTGCAAGGCGAGGATTTCTGGATCGCGCAAGTGCTGGATAGCCTTTGGCCTCTCTCGCCGGAGCTGGCGAAACCGGAGACACCACGTCGTTGCATTGATGTGGGCACAGGTGGAGGATTTCCTGGGCTAGCCGTGGCGATTGCGCTGCCGGGTGCGCACCTGACTTTGGTCGACTCGGTTGGGCGCAAAACCGCAGCGGTTGCTGCCATGGCGTCTGCACTTGGACTGAGCGAGCGCGTGGTCGTTCGCACCGAACGGGTGGAACGAACGGGCCACGATCCCCGGTGCCGAGGTCAATTCGACCTGGCCATGGCGCGCGCTGTGGCTGCAGCACCAGTCGTGGCGGAATACCTCGTGCCCCTGCTGCAACAGCAGGGACAGGCGCTGCTCTATCGAGGCCGCTGGCAGGCCAGCGACGACGCCGAGCTGCAACCGGCCCTTGAGCTTCTCAACGCACGGACCCATGGCATCAGCCGCACCGAGCTTCCTGCCGATCGGGGCCCACGAACACTGATTCGCATCAGCGCTGATCGCGCAACCCCCAAAACTTATCCCCGCGCCATCGGTGTGCCGACCAAGCTTCCTCTGGGATGTCAGGCCGACGACAGGCGCTCTTGACGTTCTCCGCCTGCTCGATCTCTGAGACGTCGGAGGATTCCAGGAATTTGCTCTCGCCAGGGGCTGTCCTGCAAAACAGCCATCAGATCCGTCTCCGTCACAGTGGCATCCAGAGGATCAGCATTGGAACCAGGAAACCAATGGCCGCCACGCCCCAGCAGACCGTAACGGGCTTTGACGAAACCTTCGAGATCCCAGGCCTCGACAAGGTTGTGCAACCACAGAAGCAGGGGAAGATTCAACTCTCCCGGTGTGTCTTGCCAAGGCGGCAGACCCTGCTGCCAACTGTCCATCCAGGCATCTCCCAGCACCTCCCGCGCCGCCTGATGCAGGCGATGCTCAATCGGCGTGATCAGTGCATCCGCCTGGTTGAGCAGAGCCACCGCATCGAGGTGGAGTCTCAAGTCGTCGGGGGAGGAAGCGCCGACGCTGATCGTGTGCACCCTTGGATCTCGCAGACAGAAGAGATCGTTGAACACGATCGGATGCAGTGGCGACGTTAAGGCGCGGAGCCTCGGTCCAGGCGTGTGCAGGTGTCCCCCCTTGTCCGTCGGACTGATGATGAAGACTCCCATGTCATGGCGATGGGCTGCTGCGATCGCAGGTTCATTGTCTTGACGAATGAAATACCAGTGAAGGTTCACGTAATCGAAACAGTCCGTCTCGATCGCATCGACGATCAGCTCGGGTTCGCCATGGGTGGAGAACCCCACATGGCCAATGCGCCCCTGCTCTTGCCAGCGACGGACCACATCGAGACATCCGCCGGATCGAATGGTCTGCTCGAGATGGTCATGACGATTGATGCCATGAATCGCTAGCAGATCCACCCGTTGCACTTGCAGGCGTTCGAGCGATATCTCCAGCTCAGCCTCAAAGGCCTCGGGATCTGCCTGAGGCGGCACTTTGGTCTGAAGAATCCTTGATGCATCAGGGCTTTCAGGAAGTGCCCAACCCAGTTGCCGCTCCGAGCTGCCGTAATGCCGTGCGGTTTCCACGTGGTGGAAGCCAGCCTCGACGGCTCGACTGAGAGTGTCTTCCAGGAGACGTTGTGATTCTCCGGTGATGGCCTCAGCCGCGAGGTCGGTCCAGCTCTGCTGAAAGCGCATGCCACCCAGAGAGAGCACCGGCATGGCAATCCCTGTGCGCCCAAAGCGTCGTGTCGGCAGGGCAGAGCTGGCCATCAGTCGTGACTGGTGTTGCGTGGCAACTGCCGACGCAGTCGAGCCGGGGAAGGGAGGCCCAGCGGCAGCAATTCCTGAGCATCCAGTTGCCGCTTCAAGGCTGGCAGATCATCAAAGGCGACCCAATGAATGCAATCGACGGGACACGTCTCGATCGCTTCTTGAATGCGTTCAGTGCTATCGCCGTCCTGACGGATCGCACGTGAGCGCCCGAGATTGGGTTCGATGCAGAAGGTGTTGGTAGCGACATGGGCGCAGTAGCGACAGCCAATACACACCGCTTCATCAACCCACACCGCCTTTTCGCGCAATTCACCCCCGAGCACAGGCTCCTTCCCAGTGCGCTTGTCCTGTACATAGGAGGCAGCGACATAGGCGGCCGCCGAGGGATCAACCACTGGTCATCAGAGACGCAACGTGAATGGGCTTAGGCGTCCCAGCGGGTCACCACAAGCTCAATGGAACCGTCCTGGCAATCCGTTTGTTGGGCTACATCGAAGCCTTCCTGGCGGCTGGCTTCAAGAACCGAACGCAGGGCGTAACGCTGGGTGAGCTTGGAGAGGAATCGCTCGACGGGAATGGGCTGACGCCACAGGTCCAAATCGGTGACGAATTCATAGGCACCGCTGGTCTCATTCCAACGGAAACCGAAATCCGCACTGCCCTCGACCGCAACAGCCAGTTCAGCGTCAACGGTTTGCCCCTGATAACCCCGGACAGCCTGCTGACTCTCGCCAGGGGTGTATCCCAGATCTTCCAGCGCTGCTCGGAGTGAGGGGAGCTGACGTAGTTCGGTTTTGACAGTACTGAAGTGAGACATCAGGAAGGCTCGACGGACTGGGGTTGCGACTGGGTCAGGACCTGAGGAGAACAAAAGGCTTCAGCCGTAGGCTGACGCTGTTCAACGGTGCCAAGGGCCGCCTCTAAACGATCCGTGAGCTGCAGACAGGCGTCGCCACTGACACCCTCCACCTGCTCTTCAACACGCCCATCCGGGCGGATGCGGAATCGAACTGTGCGTTGAGGCATGCACCAACACAGAATTGGCCGCATGTTAAGGGCAACTGATCGAAATCTGAGGTTCACCTGTCACAGGATCCGACCAGATTTGAGTCAGAGCTTCAGCCCCTGAGGGGTCAAAGCAGCAGACCTTCGTCCAGGAGAGTTTGCAACCGGTCGACCAAGTCTGGGTTATCCAACTGCTCAAGAGCAGTGCGCGCTTCATCGCGAACAGCAGTTTCCGGATCCTTCAGCAGTGCCGCCACGAAGCATTCGACCACTTCCTCTTGGCGAGGCTTGACCAACATGTCGTGGAGGCGACCGAGTGCCCAGATGCAGTTGCTGCGAACCACAGGCTCGCTGTCGATCTTCAGGCTGAGCAGCAGTTGCCCCGCAGCGAGATCCGCCTTGGCAGGGGAGGTACTGCCAGCCTCAGCTAGAGAAACCGATGCCCAAAGTCGTACGGCTGCAACGTCGACCTGCAAGGCGCGGATCAATGGGTTGAGAACCGGAGCATCTGAATAATTTCCCAAACTCCAGGCCGTGGCTTTGCGCACATAGGCATTGCTATCGACCTGCAGAAGAGTGAGCAACGCCTGTACAGCCTGGGTTGAAGGGTTCCGTCCCAGCGCATAGACGGCACTCATCCTCACCACTGGACACGTCTCGTCCAGCAGCGGCAAGAGCAATGGAACGGCTCGTGGATCACGGTGTTCGCAGAACACTCTGAGGCCCTGAAGCTTTTGGTCATGGCCTTGCTTGAGCCATTCCAAGCCGGCGTCACAGGAACGCACAGCTTCAAGCGCATCCCCTTCTGGATCATCCGGAGCGATCTCATCCAGTGGGTCTCCCACAAGCTCCGCTTCGAGCTCGCGAGCCAGCACATCAGGATCGATGGCCAACTCCGGCCTCGGCTCCTCATTGTGGTTGCCGGATGAATCGCGCATGAGCCGATCGTAATCTCAGCCGATAGGTGCAGGCGCAAGCATGTCACCGGGAAGCCAAATCCTGGCGCTGACGGCCACGAGAGCCAAGGCGAACAGAGCCACGATCAGGATTGGGAGCAGGGTGCTGCGAAAAAAAGCCAAGGCATTGCCTGATTTCATTGCATTGTGACTGGCGCTCGATCAGAGCGCTGCGACCGAACGGCGTGGAAGTCGAAGCAGTGTCAACGACACCACTGCCACCACCAAGCCGAGCCAGCCCAATGGCGTCTGGTGCAGAAGGAAAGCGCCGGAGCCCAACAGGGCACCAAAGAGCACACCCGAACTGAACACAAATCGGGCCAGCAGGTCTGGGAGGCTTTCGCTGGCCTGCACTTCGAAGCGCCGACGCCACTGGTTCCAACCGGGGCCGGGTGGTTGCACCGTCCTCACAAAACGCTCCAACACATCCGAAGACTCTGGTGGTGTCACCAGCATCACTGTGATCCAAACCACCGCGGTGAGCGCGGTGGTGACCATCAGCCGCTGACCGTAATCACTGATCTGAAGCAGGGGCACCACCGACGTGGTGAGGCCTACAACAAAGCCACAGAGCATCGCGGCCAGCTCCGCTGCTGCATTGATCCGCCACCAAAACCAGCGCAGCACAAGCACCACCCCCGGGCCGGTGCCGATGGCGATCACCAGACGGAAGACCGTTCCAATGCTGTCGCTGATCAGAGCGGTTGCCACCCCCAGTACCAACAGCACCACGCTCATCACCTGACCCACCAGAAGCAACTCGCGGGGCGAAGCGTTCGGACGCAGGAAACGTTGATAGAGATCGTGGGTCAGATAGCTGGCACCCCAATTCACGGAGGTGCTCACGGTGCTCATAAAGGCAGCCACGAGCGACACCACCACCAGACCAAGCACCACAGGAGGCAACAACTGCACGGCGAGGGCGGGATAGCTCATCTCCCAATCGCTCTGATCGGGCAGCAACACCAGAGCCGCCAAGGCCACGAGCACCCACAACCAGCTGCGCACCAGATAATTGACCACCAGAAACACCCAGCCGGCAAGACGAGCCTGCTGCTCGTCTTTCGTGGCCAGCATTCGCTGAATGAATTCACCACCACCGTCACTGCGACGGAAGCTCCACCACTGCACGGTGAGGTAGGCCAGGAAGGTCGAGATGCTGATGCCAGCCCCACCGATCCAGTCGAAACCGTTAGGACCCCAGCGCCAGGGAACGAGGGACAGCAACTCAGGGCGCTCGATGGCGCTGAGCTGATCCAGGAGTGAGCCCATTCCACCGGCCGCATGCACCGCTGCCCAAGCCACAGCAGAGGCCCCCAGCAGAGCCAGAAGCAACTGAATGAAATCAGTGATCACCACGGCCCACAGTCCCCCGGCCACGGTGTACGCCAGGACCAATGCAGCGACGATGCTGAGCAGCAGCAGCGTGTCGGGGATTCCCCCGGCGGCGGCCACCGGTCGGTTGGAGACGATGCCCAGAGCCTCCACCACTTTGCGCATGGCGAGGAAGGCATAACCGATGCCGATGCAGTTGACCGGCAATGCCAACAGAAAGGCCTTGATGCCCCTAAGCCAAGCCGCTGCCGGCCCCCCATAACGCAATTCCGTAAAGGCCGCATCCGTGAGCACCCCACTCCGGCGCCAGAGCGGTGCGAACACCACGGCCATTGCCACATGGGCTAAGCCGAACCCCCACCACTCCCAGTTGGCCGCGAGGCCTCGGGTGCCAACAATGCCCGCCACGTAAAGCGGCGTATCGATGGAGAAGGTCGTGGCGGCCATCGAAGCGCCCGCGAGCCAACCGCTGAGGCTGCGACCTGCAACGAAATAGTCATCCTCACCACGGTTGCGTTTGGCCAACCAGAGGCCAAGGGCCAACGTCGCTGCCAGGTAGCCAATCAGGATGATCCAGTCGATCGGGGCCATAAGACCGGGCAGGTGGCCGCAGTCTCCCCTACTTCAGGCGCGAGCGCCGCAGCTGACCGCAGGCTGCATCCTGGTCCAGACCACGGCTAGCCCGCAGGCTGACAGCGATGCCACGACGCTCAAGCACCCGCCTGAAGCCGTCGATGCGTTCACGGGAGGGCCGCTGAAACTCCTCTTCTTCGATTGGGTTGTAAGCAATCAGATTCACATGGCTCTGAAAGCCACCCACACGATCCGCCAGCTCCTCAGCATGCTGCGGACGATCATTGAGATTGCCGAGCAAGATGTATTCAAAACTCACCCGCCGACCGGTCACCGCCAGGTAGTGACGGCAATCCTCGAGGAGATCGTCATAGGGGTAGGCATGCGCGGTGGGGATCAATTCCTCGCGCAGCTGCTGATTCGGTGCATGCAGGCTGACGGCCAGTGTGAATTGCGCGCGACCAAGTGTCTCGAGGGCCAGTTCCGCCAGCTGCGGAAGCGTCTTTGGCACGCCAACCGTGCTCACGGTGATCCGGCGCTGGCCGATGCCGAGATCATCGTTGAGGCAACGAATCGCCTCGAGCACCGCTTGACTGTTCAACAGTGGTTCACCCATCCCCATGAACACGATGTGGGAGGGGCGACGATCCATGGCTTCGCGCACGCTCAGCACCTGATCAACGATTTCATGCGTGCGCAGTGAGCGCTGCAGACCGTCCTTGCCAGTTGCGCAGAAGCGGCAGGCCATCGGACATCCCACCTGGCTGGACACACAAACTGTCAGTCGCTGATCGGTTGGGATGCCAACGGTTTCGATCGTTTCACCGTCTTCGGTGGCCAGCAGAAGCTTGGTGGTCGCATCTGCGGCAACCGATCGGTGCACTTCCTTGAGGCGACCGATAGTCACCCCTTCGTCCTGAAGACTGGATCGCCACGCTTTGGGCAGCACCGTGATGTCATCCAGACAGCGGGCACCCTTGGCGTACAACCAATCGTGGAGCTGCCGGCCCCGGAAGGGCTTCTGCCCCTGGGACACGACCCAGTCTTCAAGCTCGGCCGCGCTGCGGCCGAGCAGGGTCTTGCTCACCAGATCAGGAGGCCATGGCCAAGCTTGATCTCAACCACGAGAAGGGCAATGAAGCCGAGCATGGCAGCACGCCCGTTGAGGCGCTCAGTGTGGGTGTGAAACCCATACCGAGGCAGTCGACGAACCGGGATCGTGGTGGGATCAATCATGGACTGAACGGGCATCGTGGATCAGTTTGGTGGCCGCCGGGGAGCGGCCGCGAGAGCGAGCGCAGAACTCACTCATCACTGAGAAGCCCCTCCTCCTGCAGACCCTCGACGGCTTCTGCATCCACCACCTGCTCTTCCTTCAGCTCGTTGTCGCCTTCAGGACGGGCAAACGCTGCAAAGTTGGCGCCCGCTTCAATGCCATGACGGCTGCGAGTGGCCTCGAGATCCGCATCGCTGGGATCGTCGAGAACCGCAGAGGCATCGGCGGCAGGAGCGGCCGGCATGTCAACGGTGTAATCCGGGCGCAGGTTCTGCATGCGGCGATAGCCAGCAGGATCCTCGGCAAGGATGTCCGGATGAGGACCAGCCTCAGCCCGGAGCTCTTCCTCGAATCCGCTGAAACCGGTACCGGCCGGAATCAAGCGACCGATGATCACGTTCTCCTTGAGACCACGCAACCAGTCGCTCTTGCCCTCGATGGCAGCTTCCGTGAGCACTCTGGTGGTCTCCTGGAAGGAGGCTGCAGAGATGAAGCTGTCGGTGTTGAGAGAGGCCTTGGTGATCCCGAGGAGGACAGGCGTGAACTCCGCAGGCGCACCACCGGTGATCGACATGGCCTGGTTGGTGTCCTCCACCTGGCGCAGCTCGATCAGCTCGCCAGGAAGAAGCGTGGTGTCACCAGCATCCTCGACCCGAACCTTGCTGGTCATCTGACGGACAATCACTTCGATGTGCTTGTCATCGATCGACACGCCCTGGGACTTGTAGACGTTCTGAACCTCGGTCACCAGACGGTGCTGAAGGTTGGCGATCGCTTCTTGAGCGGCCTCCATTAGAGGCTTGCGACTGCGCAGGTCTTCGAAGAAACACTCGAGCAGTTCGTGGGGATTGATCGGTCCGTCGGTCAACAGCTCACCGGCGAGCACCTGCTGGCTATCGCTGACCATCACGTTGCGGCCAAGAAGAATCGGATACTCAGCGACAGCGTCATCGGCCTCAATGACCGTGACAACGGTGGTTTCGTCGTCCTCTCCCTGCTTGATCTCAACGGTGCCGGGCTTCTTACAAAGGATGGCCGACTCCCTCGGACGACGGGCTTCCAACAGCTCTTCAATGCGGGGCAGACCCTGAACGATGTCACCAGTCTTCTGCCGCTCGAACACCAACAGCGCCAGACCATCCCCACGCTGCACGAGGTCGCCGTCTCGCACGTGAAGCACGGAATCCGGCGAGATCATGTAGGGGCGACCCAGTCGCAGGGTGACGGCCTTGGCATCGACTTTCTCGACCTCACCACAGCAGTCCGCAGCCTGACCCTCAGCGAGCAGTTCACCGTCAACAATCCGCTGACCAACGGTCACCACAGGTGCAGACGCTGTGTTGATGGTCACGGTGTCTTCAGACCGCTCAACGATCAGACGCCGCACTGGCTCGTTCTCCGAGGGTTCGGGCAACTGAGCCACACCTTCCTGCTTGCAAAGGATCTGTGTGGTGGCGACCACATCACCAGCCTTGATGGACTGGCCGTCCTCCACCTGGAGTTCGGTGTGGGTGGAACCGTGACTCGAGTCAGAGATGGTGTCGCGACGAACCAGAATGCTCTCCAGGATCACCAGCTGTAGACGTTCGATCGTCTTGGCTCGCTTGTCGGGCACACGCTCGACGTCAACCGTCATCTGCGGTGTGGTGTCAAAAGTCTCGAGCATGAGCTGCGTCCGCAGCAGCTCAACACCCTCAACAGACTTGACCAGCTCGTTGTCTTTGAACGCAAGACGCTGTGTTGCCTTCAGACCCAGGTGCGGGCCATTGGGCTGTTTGACATGGCCAAGATCAGGCAGCTGAGCCTCATTGGGAATGGTGTATTCCTCAACGGGACGCAACAACAGACCCGTACCCTCGGGGGTTTCAACGGTCTGCACGTAGACCGTGGCATCGGTGCTGATGCCCTTGGCGATGGGCTCACCGGGGTTGACCATGACGCCATCACCGGTGAAGCGCTCCAGCGCTTTCTTTTCGGTGCACAGATGGAAACTGCCGCTACGAACAATGATTTCGCGAAGAATGTCGTTCTTCTGAGTCACTGTCACGATGCCCGCGGTCTGGCTGAAGATGTCCTTCACTACCTCGGTGCCAGCCTCGATCCACTGACCATCGGTAATCATCAACAGGGAGATGTCCTTGTTGATCTCGTGAGTTTCCTGAGGAATCCACAGCAGGGTTCCACCTTTATTCACCTCGTAACCGTTCTTGGCTGAACGCGCTTTTTTGATCGCCAAACCAGGAGCAAACTTCACCAGACCTCCGGTCTGCGTGCGGAAGCGATCGTCATTGAGTTCAGCAACAACTTCGCCGCTGCCGATCTTGCTGCCGGGGATGGTGTTTAGGCGGTAACGGGTGCCGTCTTTGGCCTCAAGATTCCAGATCTCCCCAGCATGGGTGGATTCACCCTGGAGCTTGAAGTCACGCAAGGTCATCGCCGTGGTGACGATCTGAACCTCGCGAGAATCACCCAGAGCTTCACGCAGGCGGACGGCACCGCCGTACTCAGTCGCCTGGCTGGCTTCTGCCAGCACCTGCGCTTCGACCACCTGCGCGCCAGCTGTGACCACAGGTTGAGCATTCGGAGGCAGGTTGTAGACATCACCGGCCAGCACCCACATCCGACCCAATCGTTGGGCTTTGTGCGTGATGTTGCCCTGGCGGTCTGTGACTTCCCGAGGCTGGATGGTGGGGTCGTAGCTGACCTGCCCAGCCAGGTCGCAGATCACGTCTTTCGTGGCTTTCTCAACGCTCTTCTTCACCGCACCTGCGGCGATCTGGGCCACGGTGACATCCGCGTCAATGGCCTGGCCGTTGTCAACGAACAGCAGAGAACCGTTGGTGATCTCAATCTTCTGGGCCTTGCCTTTGCCCGAGGGCTGAATGGTCAGGTTGAAGTCCACCTCAGCCTGTTGTGCATCCACGCCGTGCGGGGTGCGATACGGGCGAACGCGTGCTTTCGCACCAAATTCCACGGTGCCGGCCAACTTGGAACGCACCACGCCGGTTTCAGCCGTGGACACACCACCGGTGTGGAACGTCCGCATCGTGAGCTGGGTTCCGGGCTCACCAATGGACTGAGCAGCAATGATGCCGACGGCTTCACCCAGATCGACGAGTTCGTTGTGAGCCAGTGCCCAGCCGTAGCACTTCCGGCATACCGAGCGATTGGCTTCACAAGTGAGCGGTGAACGCACGCTCACTGCAGCGACACCAGCCCCCTCAAACCGTTTGGACAAGGGCGGATCGATCTCGGTGTTGCGCTCAGCAAGCACTTCGCCGTCGGCAGACACCACCTGATCAGCGGTCAGCCGTCCGACCAGTCGGCTACCGAACTTGCCGTCCTCCGCCTTGACCACGATGCAGCGTGTCGTGCCGCAATCGTCTTCGCGCACGATGACATCCTGAGCAACGTCCACCAGGCGTCGTGTCAGGTATCCGGAGTCTGCGGTGCGCAGTGCCGTGTCAACCAGACCTTTTCTGGCGCCGTAGGAGGAGATCACGTATTCAGTGACCGTCAGACCCTCACGGAAATTGGTGCGGATCGGAAGGTCGATGATTTCACCCTGCGGGTTGGCCATCAGACCGCGCATGCCCACCAGCTGACGCACCTGGGACATGTTCCCTCGGGCACCGGAGTTGGCCATCATCCAGACCGAGTTGAGCGGGTCGTTCTGGTTGAAGTTCTTCTTGACCGCATCCACCAGACGCTCATTGGTCTCGGTCCAGGTGTCGATCACCTTGGTGTGACGCTCCACTTCCGTGATCACACCAAGGCGATACGACTCCTCCGTGGCTGTGATCAACTCCTCGGCTTGACCCAGCAGATCCTGCTTGGCTTCAGGCACCTTGAGGTCGTCGACGGAGATCGAAACAGCCGCTTGAGTGGCGTACTTAAAGCCAAGATCTTTGAGCTGATCGGCCATCGCGGAGGTGGCCGCCGTACCGTGGTGCTTGTAGGCCCAGGCCACCAGCTGCTTCAGACCTTTTTTGTCGACCACCTTGTTGCGAAAGGGTGGTGGTGTCTTGGCTAGAGCGCGGGCTTCTTTTGCCGCCTTTGCGGCCTTAGCCGCTTTGGACGTCTTGGAGGACTTACGGGATTTGGAGGGAGTGGAGGTCATGACAGCGCGGTGAAAGGAAGGTGAGAAGCGGATTGAGGGGTGACGTTCAGGTGGCTGCCACTGCGTCGATGATCGTGTGATTCATCACCACACGTCCCACGGTCGTGAGGATGTAGCGGCTGATCAGGGCTCCGTCTTCATCGAAACGATCACGGCGGAAAGTCCACTGCTCCAGACGTGTGCCATCGGACAGGGTTTCGCTGCTCACGGGTTCATCCCGCTCGTCATCGTCATCAACTTCGCCGTTGAAGCGCACCCACACCCAGTCGTGGAGGCCAAGACGCTTGTCTTCAAAAGCGTGAATCACATCTTCCAGACCCGAGAAGGTGCGGCTGCGATCACCGAAGTCGATCGGTGCCATCTCCGGTTGAAGTGCTGTGAGGTAGTAGGCACCGAGAACCATGTCCTGAGAGGGCGTGATGATCGGTTCGCCGGTGGCTGGAGACAGGATGTTGTTGCTGGCCAGCATGAGCATGCGGGCCTCGGTTTGCGCCTCGATCGCTAGAGGCACGTGGACAGCCATCTGGTCACCGTCGAAGTCGGCGTTGAAGGCCGGACAGACCAGGGGGTGCAGCTGGATGGCGCGACCATCCACCAGCTTGGGCTCAAACGCTTGGATACCAAGACGGTGCAGCGTCGGAGCACGGTTGAGCATGATCGGGTGTCCTTCGATCACCTCTTGCAGCACCTGCATCACCTCATCATCGGCCCGCTGAATCAGCTTCTTGGCCGCCTTGATGTTGTTGACGATGTTCTGCCGGATCAGGCGATGAATCACGAACGGCTGGAACAGCTCGATCGCCATCTCCTTGGGAAGACCACACTGGTGCATCTTGAGCTTGGGACCAACCACGATCACGGAACGCCCGGAGTAGTCGACACGCTTCCCGAGCAGGTTTTGACGGAAACGACCCTGTTTGCCTTCGATGATGTCGCTCAATGACTTGAGCGGACGGTTGTTGGCGCCTACCACGGTGCGGCCACGACGGCCGTTGTCGATCAGGGCATCGACGGCTTCCTGCAGCATCCGCTTTTCGTTGCGGACAATGATCTCGGGAGCGAGGATTTCCTGAAGCCTTGCGAGACGGTTGTTGCGATTGATCACCCGTCGGTAGAGGTCATTCAGGTCGGAGGTGGCAAAACGTCCACCATCGAGCTGCACCATCGGGCGCAGGTCGGGGGGAATCACCGGAATGACGTCCAGCACCATCCATTCCGGACGGGCGTTGGTGGCGATGAAGTTGTCGATCACGCGCAAACGCTTGATCAACTTGGCCCGCTTCTGACCCTTGCTACCGGCGATCTCTTCGCGCAGCTGTTCCGCCACCTCTTCAAGGGTGAGATCTTCCAGCAATTGCTTGAGGGCCTCGGCACCGATGCCCACCACGGGCTCGTTCTCAATCTCGGAATCTTCGGCGTAGATCTCGTCTTCAATTTCCAGCCACTCGTCTTCCGTGAGCAGCTGTTTGTACTTCAGATCCTTGTGATCGCCGGGATCCAGGACCACATAGCAGTTGAAGTAAACGATCTGCTCCACATCCCGCAGGGGCATGTCCAGCAGAATGGCCACATAGCTGGGGATCCCCTTTAGGTACCAGACGTGGGAAACGGGTGCCGCCAGTTTGATGAAGCCCATGCGATGACGACGCACCCGGCTTTCGGTGACCTCCACGCCGCAGCGCTCACAGACGATGCCCCGGTGACGCACGCGCTTGTACTTTCCACAATGGCATTCCCAGTCCTTGGAAGGGCCGAAGATCTTTTCGCAGAACAGCCCGTCCATCTCGGGCTTGAGGGTGCGGTAATTGATGGTCTCCGGCTTGGTGACCTCACCGACAACCTGGCCGTTGGGCAGGGTGCGCTGTCCCCACTCCATCACCCGATCGGGTGATGCGAGTGTGATCTTGACGTAATCGAAGTGGTTCTCGGTGCGGAGGTTGCTGTTGGTCATTGACGGTTAAGGAAGAAGGAGCGGTTTGTCGGTTCGTTCGTTGGTCCGTCAGTCCTCGTCGTAATCCGCGACGCCGAGGGATTCGTAGGTAGGTCGACTGGGCGTGCTGCGACGTGGGTTCACGTCTTGCATCAAGTCAACTTCCTTGCCTTCATCGGTGAACACAGCGATGTCGAGACCCAGGGACTGAAGCTCGCGCATCAGCACCTTGAAAGATTCCGGCGTACCGGGGCGGGGGATCGGTTTGCCCTTGACGATCGCGTTGAGGGCTTCGTTACGGCCCTGCATATCGTCGGACTTGACCGTCAGCAGCTCCTGAAGGGTGTAGGCAGCGCCATAGGCCTCCAGTGCCCACACCTCCATCTCTCCAAGACGCTGTCCACCTTGCTGGGCTTTACCGCCGAGAGGCTGCTGAGTCACCAGGGAGTAGGGGCCAGTGGAGCGGGCGTGGATCTTGTCGTCGACCAGGTGCACCAGTTTGAGGAAGTGGGAATATCCCACCGCCACCGGTTGGTCGAAGGGTTCGCCGGTGCGGCCATCAATCAGCTGCAGCTTGCCGGGATCGTCAGGGTTGTAGATCCAGTCTTTACCGGGCTGCTTGGCTGCTTCCTTGAGGTAGGCCTCAACGGTCTGCTGCGACTTCTCGGCGCCGTACATCTCATCGAAGGGAACCACCTTGACGCGGCAATCGAGGTTGGCGGCAGCCCAGCCCATTAGCAGCTCGAACACCTGACCGACGTTCATCCGGCTGGGAACACCCAGGGGATTCAGCACGATGTCGACGGGGGTGCCATCGGGCAGATAAGGCATGTCCTCCCGAGGAAGGATGCGGCTGATGATGCCTTTGTTGCCGTGACGGCCAGCCATCTTGTCGCCGACCTGGATCTTGCGACGCTGGGCCACGTAGACACGCACCACCATGTTGGCGCCAGGGGGTAGCTCATCACCCTGCTCTCGGGTGTAGATCCGCACGTCGACGACGCGACCGCGCTCGGTGCTGGGAACACGCAGGGAGTTGTCGCGCACATCCCTTGCCTTCTCACCGAAGATTGCGCGCAGGAGTTTTTCTTCCGGCGGCTGGTCTGACTCACCCTTGGGCGTCACTTTGCCCACCAGGATGTCGCCGCTTTCGACGAAAGCGCCGATCCGGATGATGCCCATTTCATCCAGGTTGCCGAGACTCTCCTCCGCAACGTTGGGAATCTCGCGGGTGATCTCTTCAGGGCCGAGTTTGGTCTGACGGGCTTCGATCTCGTACTTCTCGATGTGCACCGAGGTGTAGAGGTCATCGTTCACCAGACGCTCGCTGACGAGAATCGCGTCCTCGTAGTTGTATCCCTCCCAGGGCATATAAGCGATCAGAACGTTCTGACCCAGGGCGATCTCACCGCCTTCACAGGCCGAGCCATCGGCTAGTACCTGACCAACAATGACGCGGTCGCCTTGACGAACGATCGGACGCTGATTCAGGCAGGTGTCTTGGTTGGAGCGCTGGTACTTCTGAAGGAAATGATTGTGATCATTGCCATCGTCGTCCTGCACCACGATCGCCGTGGCGTCCACAAAGGTGACGGTGCCGTTGACCCGTGAAATCGGCACCATGCCGGAGTCGCGTGCCACCTGGGTTTCAAGCCCAGTGCCCACCAAGGGACGCTCAGGGCGCAGCAGAGGCACTGCCTGACGCTGCATGTTGGAGCCCATCAACGCACGGTTGGCGTCGTCGTGCTCCAGGAACGGAATCAGAGAAGTTGCAACGGAGATCACCTGAACCGGTGAGAGCTGCACGTAATCCACCTGCTCAGGAGGGACTTTCTCGAAGTCCTGGCGGTAGCGGACGGGAATCAGATCAGCGAGGATCGAACCATCACTGTCGGTGGCCACATCGCCTGGGGCGACACGGCATTCATCCTCCAAATCAGCCGAGAGGTAGATCGGATCACCCTCCTTTAAAACCCGTCCGTTCTCAACTTTCCAGAACGGGGTCTCGATGAATCCATATTCATTGACCCGGGCGTGGGTGGCCAGGGAGTTGATCAGGCCAGCATTGGGACCTTCAGGCGTCTCAATGGGGCAGAGACGGCCGTAGTGGGATGGGTGGATATCACGAACGGCGAAACCGGCACGCTCACGAGTCAGACCACCGGGGCCGAGAGCTGAGATGCGGCGCTTGTGGGTGAGCTCTGCCAGAGGGTTGGTCTGGTCCATGAACTGACTCAGCTGGCTGGAGCCAAAGAACTCCTTGATGGCCGCCACCAGAGGTTTGGGATTCACCAGCTGAGCAGGGGTGAGGGAGTCGGTCTCACCCACAGTCATCCGCTCTTTGATGATCCGCTCGAGCCGGTTGAGGCCAACACGGACCTGGTTCTGCAACAGCTCACCGACCGAGCGGACACGACGGTTGCCGAGGTGGTCGATGTCATCCAGGCTGGCGCCGCCGACATCCAGCTCCAAGTTGATTAGGTAGTCCAAAGTGGAGAGCACGTCCTCATGGGTGAGGGTGCGCACCGAATCAGGAATGGTGAGGCGCAGCTTTTTGTTGATCTTGTAGCGGCCCACACGACCGAGGTCGTAGCGCTTGGGATCGAAAAAGCGGGTCTGCAGCAGCTGCTGACCGCCGCTGACCGAGGGAGGTTCACCGGGGCGAAGCTTCTTGTACAGCTCAAGAAGCGCTTGATCCTCAGAACTGATGCCTTCATCGTTAGCGGCATCAATCGACTTTTTGTAATACTCCGGGTGGCGGAGTTTATCGATCACATCGTTATCAGACAGACCCATCGCGCGCATGAGCACGTGGGCATTGATTTTGCAGGTTTTGTCGACACGAACATGCAGCAGATCGTTCTTGTCAGTTTCAAATTTTAGCCAGGCTCCTCGGTTTGGAATAACGCTGGCGTTGTAGGTGCGACGGCCATTCTTGTCCATTTCATCTTTGAAATAGACACCAGGGCTGCGAACAATCTGGTTGACGATCACACGCTCAGCGCCATTGATGATGAACGTTCCCCGTTCGGTCATCAACGGGAGCTCACCAATGAAGACTTCCTGCTCCTTGATTTCGCCGGTTTCCTTGTTAACCAGACGACAGGTCACATACATCTGTGATGCAAAAGTGGCATCACGACGCTTGGCTTCTTCGACGTCGTGGCGCGGACGCTTCAATCGGTACTCGCTACCGACGAAATGCAATTCGAGCTTGCCGGTGTAATCGGTGATCGGGGAGAAGCTCTCAAGCTCCTCGATCAGACCTTTCTCCAAGAACCACTTGAAACTGGCACGCTGAACCTCCACCAGATCGGGCAGATAGGTAGCGGTCTTGGCGACCTGAATCGCGCTGCTGCTCATGCGGAGACCTGCAGGTATCAGAGGGGACAGAGGGGCCTGAAGTAGGCAGCGGCTCAAACTCGAAACTGGCAGCCAACACAACGGTGGTCATCCCCACGGGGAGGGACAACCACCGTGATCACTGGCTTCAGAAGACTCGGGTCAGAACAGCTGACGTCGTCAATGCACCGGACGGTAATGGACGCTTCGGGAGCCCAAGCACAGAAAACCGTGCTTGGCCAGGCCAATAAATCATCTTACACTTTCGTGCACGATTCCTTGACCAACTCAAGGAAGACCAAAGAGTCGACGGGCGTTGGCCGTGGTGTCTTCAGCCACCTGCTCCAAAGACTGCTCCCTTAATTCGGCCACACGCGCTGCGACGGAAGCCACAAACGCAGGCTCATTGCGTTTTCCGCGCCGTGGCACGGGGGCCAGAAACGGACAATCCGTCTCGACCAAGAAACGATCCTGCGGAACCTGCCGGGCGCAGTCATGCGTAGGCGTGGCCTTGGGGAAGGTCACGGTGCCACTGAAACTGATGAAGAAACCCAGTTCGAGGAATTGGTCCATTTCATCGGGGGTGCCACCCCAGCAGTGCATCACGCCTCGCGGGCACTCCCCCTTCTCTTGACGCCGACGCAATTCCTTCAACATCGGATCGGCCGCATCGCGGCAGTGCACGATCACGGGGAGATCGAGCTCGACCGCTAAATCCAACTGGGGACGAAGAACCGCGAGTTGCTCATCCAGATTCTTGTCGCGGAAGAGATCCAGCCCGAGCTCGCCGATGGCCACCACACGGGCATCAGCTTGAGCCGCCTGCCGCAGAACCTCGGGCGTGTCCTCGCGCCAATGCTCGGTATCCAGAGGATGCACCCCCACCGAGTAACGCATTTCAGGAAACTGATCGGCAAGGGCGCGGATCGCAGGGATCTCGCTGGGCTCGACACAGGCATGCAACAACGACTTAACACCAGCCTGTCGCCAGCGGGTTGCGACCTCGTCGAGGTCTTCTTCAAAGTTGCGGAAGACGATGTGACAGTGACTGTCAATCAATGCCGGGATGGCCATTGGATCCTGAAACGCGCCTTCAGGATCCATTTTGCAGGGATGGGCCTTCGACTTGCTTTTAAAGCGACTGGAATCAGCCGGCGGTCGTCGGAGCTGGATCGATGGCCTTCTTCACCGCCACACTGAGACGTGCTTTCTGATGGGCACCGCTGTTGCGATGCAGAACGCCGCGCTTGACCGCCTTGTCGATTTTGCTGAAGGCCGCATTCAGGCTGGATTGAACAGTGGCCTTGGCTTCATCGCCTGGAGTAGCGGTGTAGGCATCACAAGCACTGAAGCAGCGCTTCATGAGAGTGCGCATGGCGGACTTGTAAGCCTTGTTCTGGAGGCGATTGCGCTCAGCGATCTCGACGCGCTTCTTTGATGACTTGTTATTGGCCACAGAGCCGGATTTCAGATCGACAATCTGCAACCATAACGCACCCCCCTCTCTTCACCATCACATCACCCGGTGGGCCTTAGCGTGCCCAAACATGACGCTGGGCGTTGATGAGCACCCTGAGCACTGATTCAATCCAATCCGGACTGCCCAGGTGTCTCCACAACACAGCTGATGCTGAACACCAGCTCGACCTGATTTCCAGACGCACCACCGGGTCAACCCAGCAGGACGCGACCACCACTGTGGAATCGATCCTCGACCAGGTGCGCAACGACGGGGATGAGGCAGTGATGGCGCTCACCGAGCAGTTCGATGGGTTCCGGCCTGAGCCTCTTCAGGTCTCTCCGACAGAGTTGCATCAGGCCTGGGATCAGACTCCCGCCAATCTGAGAGATGCCCTGGAGCTGGCGCACCGCCGCATCCAGGATTTTCATCAGCGCCAGAAGCCTCAGAATCTCGACGTCAAGGGGGTCCACGGAGAACAGCTCGGTCGCCGCTGGCGGCCGGTGCAGGCAGCAGGCCTATACATCCCTGGCGGGCGGGCGTCTTATCCCAGCACTGTGCTGATGAACGCGGTGCCTGCCAAGGCAGCCGGGGTCGGGCGGGTGGTGATGGTCACCCCCGCAAGCCCTGATGGAACCGTCAACAGAACGGTTCTGGCAGCTGCCCATCTCGCCGGCGTTCAGGAGGTGTACAGAGTGGGTGGGGCTCAGGCGATTGCCGCCCTTGCCTTCGGCACACAGTCCATTCCCCGGGTCGACGTGATCAGTGGCCCTGGAAATCTTTACGTCACCCTTGCAAAGAAGCTGGTCTACGGCCAGGTCGGTATCGACTCGCTCGCAGGCCCCAGTGAAGTGCTGGTGATCGCCGATGCCTCGGCCTCCGTGACCCAAGTGGCCTCAGACCTCTTAGCTCAGGCAGAGCATGACCCCCTGGCTGCTGCAATCTTGCTCACCACATCGCAGGGCCTTGCTGATGCCCTGCCAGCGGAACTGGAACGACAGCTCGCAGGGCATCCACGCGAACAGATCTGCCGTCAGTCGCTGGAAGCATGGGGCCTGGTGGTGGTCTGCGACAGCCTTGAGGAATGCGCCTGCCTGAGCGATCGCTTTGCTCCCGAACATCTGGAACTGTTGGTCGAACGGCCCCGGATGCTCGCCGACCGGATCCAGCAGGCCGGCGCCATCTTCATTGGCCCCTGGAGTCCTGAGGCGGTTGGTGATTACTTGGCAGGCCCGAACCACACACTCCCCACCTGTGGATCAGCCCGCTACAGCGGCGCCTTAAGCGTGGAGACCTTCATGCGCCACACCTCGATGATCGAGTTCAGCAGGGAGGCCCTGGAAGCGACCGGGGGGGCTGTGATTGAGCTGGCTGGCAGTGAAGGGCTGCACAGCCATGCCAATTCTGTCCGCGTACGCCTGAACTGAGATCAACCAGCCTTCTCGAGGCTGCGCACACCGGCGACACCATCGCTGACCTCACCGACCAGCACGTCATCGACGATGTTGACGAACAGGCCGTTCTCAAGCACTCCGGGAATGTTGTTGATCTCGCGTTCGAGGGCCACAGGATCAGCAATTCCACCGTTGAAACGCACATCCAAAACGAGATTGCCCTGGTCAGTCACCACAGGTCCAGCCTTGCGTTGCGCCATGCGCAGCTCGGCTGCACCATCCATGCCGGTCAATTGCTGCTGCACCTGACGCCAGGCTCCAGGCAACACCTCAACCGGCAGCAGAAACCCAAGGTTGAGGCGGTCCACCAACTTGGTGGAATCCACCACGACGATGAAACGATCCGCGCGAGCCGCCACCAGCTTTTCCTGAACGTGACAGGCACCGCCGCCCTTGATCAGCTGAAAAGAGGGATCAACTTCATCCGCACCGTCAATGGCCAGATCGATTCGGTCTACGGCATTGAGGCTGAGGAGGGGGATCCCCAACTCCGCAGCCAGCACCTCACCCTGGAAGGATGTCGTCACCCCAACGATGTCTTTGAGCTGCCCTGACGCCAGTCGCTGACCTAGGCCCTGAATCATCACAGCCGCCGTCGAACCGGACCCCAGACCGACAACCATGCCATCACGGAATTGTTCGACCGCCGCCTCGGCGACGGCCCGCTTCATCTGGTTCTGAAGATCTGACATCACGCAGGATTAGTCCGGCGCGACCGTAGCAAGGGTCTTAACTGAACCCTGGCAGGGGCTCTGGCTCGACTGAGAGTTGGAGATCTTTCTGACCGCGAATGATCTGAAGCGGCAAGGGCCGGTGAAGCTCGGCTTGATCCACTTGCTGGAGGAGTGTCTGGGGGTCGGCAACCGGCACTTCGCCGGCCTTCACCACCAGGTCACCTCGACGCAGCCCGGCTCGCTGGGCAGGACTATCCGGCAGAACCGACTGGACCAGTGCACCAGAACGTTCCGGCAATTCCACCAACGCGTTGGGGTCACTGTTGTGTTCTCTGGCGATTCGTGCGGTGAGTGGCACCAGCTGCAAGCCCAAATAGGGGTGGACCACTTCACCAGCCTCCTGCAGCTGATCAGCCACGCGCCTCGCGAGGTTGATGGGGATCGCAAAACCAAGACCGGCGCCAGGACCCGAGCGCACCAGGGTGTTGATCCCGATCACACGCCCCTCGGCATTGACCAAGGGGCCACCTGAATTACCAGGATTAATGGCCGCATCCGTCTGAATCAGATCCAGTCGCTTGTCGTTGAAGCCAAGACTGCTGATGTTGCGATGCAGGCTGCTGACGATCCCAAGGGTGACGGTTCGCTCCAATCCGTAGGGAGTGCCCAGAGCAATGGCCCAATCACCGACATCCAAGGCATCGGAATCACCCAGACGGGCCGGCTTCGGAGGAGCCTCGCCCTTCAGACGCACCAGTGCCAGATCCGTGATCGGGTCACGGCCGACAACCACCCCATCGCGCTGCTCTCCGTCGGCAAGAGTGACGCCGACATCCTCCACCTGCTCCACAACATGGGCATTCGTGAGTACCAGGCCTTCTCGGTCGATGATCACGCCTGACCCTTGCCCCCGTTGACGCTCGGGGCCGTAGCCCGGCTCCCCAAGCAGGTCACGCAACAGAGGATCAATCAAGTTGGGATCAAAGGGTTGTCGCTCCACAACACGTTCGGTGTCAATGCGAACGACCGCGGGAGCCACATTGCGCACAGCATCAGCCACAAAGCTGTGGGGGCCTGGGACTGGTGTAGAGGCCGCCTCCACAGGGGGCCCCACGGTCAGAACGATCGCTGACAACACGGCGAACCAGCGGACAATCAGCGAAGAGAACGACGAACCTTGAAGCACAGCTGGAGGCGCAAGCTCTCGGTGCACGCTAGGGCTGTCCTTCCGTGATAAGCGGTACAGAACGAGGATCCAGCGAGCAGCATCCACAGATGCGGTTTCTCCTCGCTGCGACGGAAAACCCCATCCTCGGCAGCACCATCAGGTTGCACCCCAGCCGTCAGCAAGCTTCATGGGTCGAGATCCAGCACTAGTGTCCGCACAATTCCGCCCCGATTCGATGAGCCTTGCCACTGATCAACGTGAGCGTTGCCCTCTTTGTGAGGTTGAGATCCATGGTCAAGGTGGGCCAGCCGATCGGGTGATCTTCAGCCGCGGCACCCCTGGCAGCCGCAGCAAACTTTGGGCCAGGGTGTGTCAGTACCTCAAGAGCGATGCGCAGCGCAGCCGATGCATCAATCAGGACCCCGAGCTCCGCGGAGACTGTCGTCCAGGAGATGGTTTTGAGGAAATCGACGCCATTCAAATCGGCGACAGCATGCCCTGATCCTGATCCGTGTTGGGCAGGTTTTGTCCACACACGCGTGGACGCTTTCCAGCGGCGTGTCTAGAGGTAGCGAAACGGATCTAACGGGTTTTCACCATGCGCCTGATCAAGACGGCCGCAACGGGCCTGATCGCTCTGTCTTCGATTGCTCTGGTTACTTCCCAGAACGCAGCGTCGAGCTCAACCCATACAGCCACGTCCGCCAGCGTTTACGACACAGGCAAGCTGCGTGCTGTGGTGATCGGCGACGCGTTGCCGATGGTCGAAAAAAATGGCGACGGGTATGACGGATTGTCCTTCGTGGTGCTGGATGCGATTCGCGACCAGATCAACGTCTCGCCTCTGAGAAAGGACAAGGACGTCTCCATCGAGCCTGTGGCCGTGAATTCCCCTACCGAAGGGCTCGATAAAATTCGTTCTGGCGACGCAGACATCGCCTGCGGTGTTGACTTCAGCTGGCAGCGCCAGCGCACTCTCACCTACACACTCCCGTTCGCGATGGGTGGCGTCAGGGTGCTTGCCCCAGCCGGTAATGACGGCACACCTGAGAGCCTCAACGGCGAAACTGTCGGCGTGGTGAAAGACACCCTCGCCTCATCGGTGCTGGCGTCATCGGTGGACAACGCCACCTTGAAGTTCTTCGACAGCCCAGGCGATGCCTTGTCCGCCATGAAAGACGGCAGCATCGAATTTCTGGGCGGAAACACCCTCTGGCTGAGAGCCAATCAGGCAGCAACCGCACCGGATGCAGCCCTGGTGCCGACCTTGCCTTACGCACGTTCGAGCATCGCCTGTGTGGTGGCCGACACCACGCCGAAGCTGCTCAACATCAGCAACCTGGCCATCGGTCGCCTGCTCTCCTCTTACATCAACGACAACACCGAAGTGCGCTCAGCCATCAACCAATGGATCGGTAAAGGCAGCAGCGTTGGTCTGAGCGACGACCAAATCGGCAGCTTCTTCTCGATCGTGCTCTCCACATCCGCTGAATTCTCCAAGCAATCCTGATTTTGACTGCTTCAGATTTTCCGCATCTTTAACCATGAACAAGACCAGTCTTCTCAGCCTCGCCGCCGTTCTGGCCACGAGTGCTGCCCTCTGCGAATCAGCGCAGGCCGCTGTGCACAGCGCGCCTGATCTTGGCAACACGCTCGAGCAGCGCATCGAGCGCATGAGCCCCGAGGCCTGGGCCGTTCTGGAGCAACACGGCATTGCCGGCGATGAAGTCATCGCCCGAGCCTGGGGCAATGGCAATGGTCGCGCCTGGGGTAACGGTGGACGTCGTTTCGGCAACGGCGGCGGCTTCCTCAATGGCGGCGGCTTCCGCAACGGCGGCGGCGGCTTTGCCAACGGATACCGCGGCGGATTTGCCAATTGGTGAACCATTCCGATTATGGCCCGATCGGTCTGCTGGTGATCCAGTCGACGTCGCTCTGCAATCTCGACTGCAGTTACTGCTATCTGCCGGATCGCCAGCGGAGGAACATCTTCGACCTTGAGCAGCAGCTCCCTCTGCTGCTCAAACGGATTTATGAGAGTCCGTTCTGGGGCCCACACCTATCAATCCTCTGGCATGCCGGCGAACCGTTAACCCTGCCCACGCACTTTTACGACCGCGCGACATCACTGATCCACCAACAAACGTCGGAGCTCCAAAATCAAGGCGTGGTCGTTGAACAACATGTTCAAACCAATGCCACATTGATCAATGACGAATGGTGTGACTGCTTCGAACGTAACGACATTGTTGTTGGCGTCAGTGTGGACGGTCCGGAGGACATTCACAACAGCCATCGTCGCTTCCGCAACGGCAAAGGTTCCCATGGCATGACCATGCGTGGCATTCGCAAGTTGCGCGAACGGAACATTCCGATTCATGCCATCTCCGTTTTAACGGCAGACGCTTTGGATCAACCGGAGCGGATGTATGCCTTCTTCCGGGACGAGGACATCCTGCATGTCGGTTTCAATGTGGAGGAGCAGGAAGGCGTCAACCTCAGTTCGTCCATGCAAGGCGAGGAGAAAGAGCAGCGTTATCGGGCCTTCCTCGCCAAATTCTGGTCTTGCAATCAAAGGGATGGATTCCCCGTCAAGGTGCGTGAATTTGAGCAGGTGATGGGGATGATCGCTGGGGGGCAGCGTCTGCGTCAGAACGAGATGAATCGGCCATATTCCATTCTGAGCGTGGATGCCAAAGGCAACTTCTCCACCTTTGATCCAGAGCTTCTCTCCGTCGAAACAGAGCGATACGGTTTATTCAATTTGGGCAACATCCGCGATCTCTCACTGATCGAAGCCACGAAAAGTGACGTCTTTCAGACATTGCTCAACGATATGAATTCGGGGATGGAGCGATGCAAACAGGAGTGTGACTATTACGGCTTCTGCGGAGGGGGAACTGGCAGCAACAAATACTGGGAGCACGGCAGCTTGGATGCCAGCGAAACCTGTGCTTGTCGCTTTTCAAGCCAAATACCCGTTGATGTACTGCTAGAAAAGCTGGAATCCGCAGCTGGAGCCTGAGTTTCCCAGGGCCTCTGACATCACCGTCAGGTGGCGGATCAGCTCGGGTTCCGCCATCCCGTAGATTGCTGTTAGGCCCGTTGAGTTCCTCTCTTCGGGAGGGTGATCACTGCATCAACCATCGGGCCAAAGCCCGAGACCACCCTCAACCTCTCCTTGCCTCATCCTCTTCTGCCGGATCTAACGACCCTGGCATCGGCCACCGCCGAACGCCATGGTTTTGAAATGGTCAGCGTCCAGGTACTGACCCACCTTCAACCGATGACGCTGCAGATCCAAATCCGTTGCAGCAATGGTGAGGATGTTTCCCTGGACGACTGCGCTGGCTTCAGCGCCCCGATGGGCGAGGCCATCGAAGGATCCTCGCTGCTCACGGAGGCGTATGTTCTGGAAATCAGCAGTCCCGGCATCGGAGACCGTCTCCAGTCAGACAGAGACTTTCAAACCTTTCGGAGCTACCCCGTGGACGTTGTCTACACAGACGGCAACGGTCACGAGCAACGTCAGTCAGGGACATTGCTGGAGCGCACCGCAGATCACGTCCAGATCAACATGCGCGGCCGGGTCAAACGCATCCCACGGGATTCAGTGATCAGCGTCGAACTCACCAGCCCCACCGGCTGAACTGATCGCAATTACCGCTCAGATACCCCTCTCCTTTCCCTCCTCTCGCGTCTGCCATGGCACTCGTTCTTCTTCCTGGCCTCACCAACCTGATCGATGACATCAGCGAGGAGAAAAAACTCCCGCCTCAGGTGGTAGAAGCCGCTCTAAGGGAAGCCCTACTTAAGGGATATGAGCGCTACCGCCGCACCCTTTACCTGGGAATCGGTGAAGACCCGTTTGATGAGGAGTATTTCAGCAACTTCGATGTTGCCCTCGACCTGGACGAGGAGGGCTATCGGGTGCTGGCCAGCAAAATCATTGTTGATGAGGTGGAAAGCGAGGACCACCAAATTGCGCTGGCTGAGGTGATGCAGGTGGCGGAGGACGCACAGGCCGGCGACACGGTTGTTCTCGACGTCACGCCGGAAAAAGAGGATTTTGGTCGGATGGCAGCCGCCACCACCAAACAGGTGCTGGCCCAGAAGCTGCGGGATCAGCAGCGGCGCATGATCCAGGAAGAATTCGCAGATCTGGAAGATCCCGTTCTGACTGCGAGGGTGATCCGCTTCGAACGCCAATCCGTGATCATGGCGGTGAGTTCTGGACTCGGGCGCCCAGAAGTGGAAGCCGAGCTGCCGCGTCGTGACCAGCTCCCCAACGACAACTATCGCGCCAACGCGACATTCAAGGTCTTCCTCAAAGAGGTCAGCGAGGTTCCAAGGCGTGGCCCCCAACTCTTTGTGAGCCGAGCCAATGCCGGCTTGGTGGTGTATCTCTTCGAAAACGAAGTTCCCGAAATTCAGGAGGGTTCGGTCCGCATCGTGGCGGTGGCTCGGGAAGCCAATCCCCCCTCTCGCTCCGTGGGTCCTCGCACCAAGGTCGCCGTGGACAGCATCGAACGCGAAGTCGACCCCGTGGGTGCCTGCATCGGTGCGCGTGGTTCGCGCATCCAGCAGGTTGTAAATGAACTGCGTGGAGAAAAAATTGACGTCATCCGCTGGTCACAGGACCCAGCGCAGTACATCGCCAACTCCCTCAGCCCAGCACGGGTCGATGTGGTGAGACTTGTCGATCCCGTCGGTCAGCATGCTCACGTGTTGGTTCCACCGGATCAGTTGAGTTTGGCTATCGGTCGTGAAGGTCAAAATGTTCGTCTGGCAGCCCGTCTGACCGGCTGGAAGATCGACATCAAGAACGCCAGCGAATACGACCAGGCCTCGGAAGATGCGGTCGTCTCAGAATTGATTGCCCAGCGTGAACAGGAGGAAGCCCTCCAACGCGAAGCGGAGGAACGTCTGGCTGCTGAACAGGCCGCACGCGCTGAAGAAGATGCGCGTCTCCGTGAGTTGTATCCGCTTCCGGAAGATGAAGAGGACTATGGAGCCGAGGAGCTGGCCGCAGCTGCCGAATCCGAGACCTACGAAGAGCAGGCTCAGATGGAAACAGCCGCCGAGGCCGATCTGGGAACCGAAGCTGACAGCGCAACTGCTGATGAGGCCAGTGCCGAAGAGATGACTGCCGAGGAAGCAACCGAGGAAGGAGCCCGGTGAACGACGTTCGCCCCGTCCTGCGTCGTTGTGTCGCCTGTCGCGAGCTGCTGGATCGCAGCCTGCTCTGGCGAGTCATCCGCGACCATCAGAACGGGGTTCTCCTGGATCAGGGCATGGGGCGTTCGGCCTACCTCTGTCCAAAGGAGAGCTGTCTTGAGGAAGCACAGCGCCGCAAACGCCTGCCGAAAGCCCTGCGATGCCAGGTGCCTGACAGCGTGCTTGAGGAGCTGAGAGAGCGACTGATATCCGACACGGAATCAGACGCTGAGGCAAGATGAACACTGGCACCACCATGTGTGGCGCCCCGAGCACCTCGTGCGCGGACCGACCGGAGACCTGAATGACCAGCAGCGGCAAAGTCAGAATCTATGAGCTGTCCAAGGACCTGGGCCTGGACAACAAAGACGTGCTGGATGCCGCTGAGAAGCTGTCCATTGCGGCCAAGAGTCACAGCAGCTCGATCAGCGAATCCGAAGCAGGCAAGATCCGCACCCTGCTCAAGAGCGGTGGTGGATCCAACGCGACCTCAGCTCCAACCAAACCTGCTCCTGTCAAAGCCATCCTGTCGGTGAAGAAAGCCGCTGACACGCCGACAGCAGCACCGGCCAAACCGACACAGCCACGGCCCGTCGCTGAAAAGCCCGTTGCCACGCCAGCTGCTCCAAACCGGGCTACGGCACAGAAGCCCCCAGCACGACCAGCGTCACCGGCCAAACCTTCCGCCCCACAGGTCACGGCTCCCCAGAAGAGAGCCCCGCAAAAACCGGTCGCTCGCCAGCAAACGATTGTTCGCCAGCAACCGGCACAGAAACCAGTGGAGCGCCGGTCTGGTGCCCCGCAGCAACCCACCCCGCGACCTGCTGCTGCGCCGGCGCCCAACAGGACCGCCAGTCGACCGACTGCTCCGCCGGCACGTCCCACAGCACCCAGTCCTGCAGCCAAACCGCGCAGCGCAGCCCCGATTCGCCGTGGGCCCGCTGACGGTGCACGTCCCTCGGCACCACCGCCGACACGACCCCAGCCCAAATCACCGATCAACAGAACTGCGCCACCTCCGCAGCGGCCAACCCGACCGGAATTAGTGGGCCGTCCCCAGCCGAAACGCCAAGGTGCACCTGCACGACCGGGTGCTCCTGCGCGTCCTGGTGCACCCCGTCCGGTCCCGGCAGGCGGGCAGCGCTCCGGATCCCCTCAGCGTCCAGCCGGTTCGCAACGGCCCGGAGCCCCCTCCCGCCCTGGCTCTCCTGCCGGCCGCCCTGGGGCCGGAAGGCCCGGCAACACCCTGGAGCTGGTTGGGAAACCAATTCGCCGTGATGGCAGCGGCAATCGCGGTGATGCAGGCCGGCCCGGCGGTGGACAGCGCGGCGGCGCTGCTGGCAATCGGCCTGCCATGCCATCAGGTATGCGCAAACCGGTCGCACCTGGTGAGCTCATGCAGCTGCAGAAGCCCACGGGTCGTCCGGCGGTTCCTCCACCACGTCGTCCTGATGGAACCCCCGTCAGCCCTCGTGGTGATGGTCCCAAGGCCACACCACCCTCCACTCGGCCGACCCCTCCGTCTCCGGCCAATGCACCGCGACGACCTGGATTCCGTCCGGGCGCAGGCCCAGGCGGCCAGCGCCGTCCCGGTCGTCCCGACTGGGATGACAGCGCCAAGCTGGAAGCACTCCGCAACCGCTCGCCACAGAAGCAGCGCCAGAAGGTTCACATCATCGGTGAGAACGATGATTCACTCGCAGCGCAAACCGGTGGGTTCGCTGGCGAGCAGGAGAACATGGTCTTGTCGGCGAGCTTGGCTCGTCCTGCCAAGCCCAAGTCGCAGCAAAGAACCACACCGAAACCGGTGGCAGCGATGCGCAAGCGTCGCAAGGAAACGGCACGTCAGCGTCAACGTCGCCGAGCCATGGAATTGCGAGCAGCACGCGAAGCCAAACAGGTACGTCCAGAAATGATCGTTGTGCCGGAGGACAACCTCACGGTGCAGGAGCTGGCCGACATGCTCAGCGTGGAAAGCTCCGAAATCATCAAATCCCTTTTCTTTAAAGGAATCATCGCCACGGTCACCCAAACCCTGGATATGCCCACCATCGAGACTGTGGCCGAGGAATTCGGTGTACCGGTTCTCCAGGACGACGTGGAGGAGGCGGCCAAGAAGACCGTCGAGATGATCGAGGAAGCCGATCGCGAGCACCTGATCCGACGCCCACCCGTCGTCACCGTGATGGGCCATGTCGACCACGGCAAAACCAGCCTGCTGGATGCCATCCGCAAGGCTCGCGTTGCCGCAGGCGAGGCCGGTGGCATCACACAGCACATTGGTGCTTACCAGGTGGAAATTGAGCACAACGACCAGGCCCGCAAGCTCACCTTCCTGGATACACCGGGTCACGAAGCCTTCACGGCCATGCGTGCCCGTGGCACCAAAGTCACCGACGTTGCCGTTCTTGTGGTGGCAGCTGATGACGGCGTACGTCCTCAGACCTTGGAAGCCATCAGCCACGCCCGTGCGGCGGAAGTACCGATCGTGGTGGCGATCAACAAGATCGACAAAGAAGGCGCCTCTCCTGACCGCGTCAAACAGGAGCTCTCCGAGCAAAATCTTCTGGCCGAGGAGTGGGGTGGTGATGTGGTGATGGTGCCTGTGAGTGCCATCAAGGGCGAAAACATCGACAAGCTCCTGGAGATGCTTCTGCTCGTCACCGAGGTCGAAGACCTTCAAGCCAACCCCGATCGCATGGCACGTGGCACCGTGATCGAAGCCCACCTCGACAAGGCCAAAGGCCCTGTGGCAACGCTGTTGGTTCAGAACGGCACCCTGCGCACCGGTGATGTGGTGGCAGCTGGCCCCGTGCTCGGCAAGGTGCGCGCCATGGTGGATGACGCCGGTCTGCGCCTCAAAGATGCGGGTCCGTCCTGTGCCGTGGAGGCGCTCGGTTTCAGCGAAGTGCCTACCGCCGGTGATGAGTTCGAGGTCTATGCGGATGAGAAATCGGCGAGAGCCGTGGTGGGCGATCGGGCTTCCGATGCGCGTGCCACACGTCTCGCTCAGCAGATGGCGTCTCGCAGGGTGTCGCTCACCGCGATGTCCGGCCAAGCCAATGAAGGAGAACTCAAAGAGCTCAACCTCATCCTCAAAGCCGATGTGCAGGGCTCCGTGGAAGCCATCCTCGGATCCCTGGAACAACTGCCCAAGGATGAAGTCCAGGTTCGTGTTCTGCTCTCCGCACCAGGAGAAATCACCGAAACCGATGTGGACCTGGCCGCTGCGTCTGGCGCGGTGATCATTGGCTTCAACACGTCCATGGCATCGGGTGCCAAAAAAGCTGCTGATGCCAATGGCGTCGACGTTCGCGATTACGACGTGATCTACAAGCTGCTGGAAGACATTCAGCTGGCGATGGAAGGTCTGCTCGAACCGGAACTGGTGGAGGAAGCATTGGGCGAAGCCGAGGTGCGTGCTGTGTTCACCATCGGCAAGAGCGCTGTGGCGGGTTGTTACGTCACCACCGGCAAACTGCAGCGCAATTGCAAGGTGCGCGTGCATCGCGGCAAAGAGATCGTGTACGCAGGCGATCTCGACTCGCTGCGACGCAACAAGGACGACGTCAAAGAAGTGGCCACGGGCTTCGAATGCGGGGTGGGAACCGATCGCTTTGCCAACTGGCAAGACGGTGATCGCATCGAAGCCTTCAAGATGGTGACTCAGCGTCGCAAGCTCACCACCTGATGATCACGCGCCGAGAGCCACTGCTCTGGCTCCAGTTGATGGCCGTTGCCGTCATTCCCCTGGAGCTCGAGCTGCTCAGGCTTCTGCTTGCAGGACCTGCGCTGGGTCCAGTCCCGGCTCTCGAACGCCTTCTGATCTGGGGACTGGCGGTCATCGGACCGGGCCTCCTGTTATGGCGACGCCCTGCGGACTGGGGCTCCATGCTCTTGGTTCGTCTTCCCCTGCCTGGGCGGAGTCCTGATCAACGGCGCATCAGCGCATTACCTCAGACACTTGCCCTGAAGGCGACTCTTGTTCTGGGGATGACACTCCTGCTGCTGAGCTTCTGGAGCATCGACCGATCGGCCCTCCTGGTCACTCAGATGTCACCGCTAGCCAATGACAGTCGTCTGACTGCGCTTCTGCTGGCAGGTCCCCTCCTCACCTTGATGCTCTGGCAGTGGCAACAGCTCTGGCAGTCGATCTGGCTTCTCACGCAACCAGACCAGGCCTTTGAAAAGATCAAGCCAATCAGCGAAGCTGAATTGCGTGATCGCACCGTGTCGTTCGGGCTGAGCATCCTGCAACTACCTGCCCTCGAATGGCCGGCCCCCGAAACCCCCGATCCAGCCCCAACCGCGGCAGCTGCTGGCGTCGACGACTCCACCGCTGATGCCAGTGAGCCCGAAGCAGCAGCGGAGCTCGCAGACACCACCGAAGCCCCCAAAGCTGACGCCCTCGAAGCCGAAGATCCCGAAAAGCCAGCATCCATCAGCTCCGAAGAGGACGAGCCCGCGTTGCGCGCGACTGACGACCCCAGCAGCAGGTCTGAAACGGCGGCTGAACCAGAAGAGCTCGAAACAGGAGAGTCAGGGACGGACACTCCCAAAGACAACGCCGACGCTAGTCCGGAGCTCACAGACAACGCCGAAGCCCCCAAAGCTGACGCCCTTGAAGCCGAGGACCCCGAAACGCCAGCATCCATCTGCTCGGAAGAGGACGGGCCCGCGTTGAGCGCGACTGACGACCTCAGTAGCAGGCCTGAAGCGGCGACTGAACCGGACAGCGCCGAACCGGACCAATCCGAACCTGAAGAGCCCGAACCAGAACAACCTGCGACCGAGGAGCCGAAAACAGACGACCCTGCGGCAGACGCTGAACCCTCACAGGAACCTGCAGACTCGGCTGACGATGCCGAATCGCTGAAATCAGCTGTCTCTGGATCGATCGAACCAGAGCAGGAAGCCGAAGAGGACGACGGCCCCGACCTGGATGGTGAGGTCACTGATGACAACTTGATCCCCGGCGGAGAGGCGGAAGGTCATCACAAAAAGGCCTAGGCCACCGGACGCAAACAACGCCAGCCAGAGCAAGCGGCGCAGGCCTCTCCATGGCGTACGAGACTCCTCCAGAAGCCTCTTACGCAAAGCGGGATCCAAGCGCGAATCTCCACCAGGTCCGTCGTTCAAAAGGATTTTGCGGGGCCTCGAATGTTAATTTCCTAGGGACGCCGATGTAGCTCAGCTGGTAGAGCAACGCTTTCGTAAAGCGTGGGTCGCCTGTTCAAGTCAGGTCATCGGCTTGGAATGATCCCTGCAATTGGGGCGAATCGTTGGGTCAGACAGACCAAACTGCACTGACCGTCTGACACTCCATGAACGCGGACAGCTTGTCCAGCAGGAAGCTCAAGCGACTGCATCGCAGTCACATGCGTGATGCAGAGCTGAATGAGGTGTTTCTTGTGCTGAGCGTGGGGGCAAGTCTGATCGCCACGCTGGGGCTGCTTGCCAACAGCGCTGCTGTGGTGATCGGCGCGATGGTGGTTGCCCCTTGGATCACACCGCTGCGGGCTGCTGCCTTCGCCATTCTCCTTGGGGAGGTGCGGTTGTTGGGACGATCGCTCAGGACTCTGCTGGTGGGGGTATCCACCACCACGCTGCTGTCGTTGATCCTGGGTTTGGTGGCCGGTCTCCCCAAATTCGGAGCAGAAGTCCTGACCAGGACCGAGCCCAACCTGCTGGATCTAGGCATTGCCCTCGTGGCTGGGGGATTGGCGACCTACGCCAAATTGCGCAGTGATGCGGTGAGTTCCGTGGCAGGAACAGCCATTGCCGTCGCCCTCGTGCCACCGGTCTGTGTCATGGGTCTGCTGCTATCGCATCAGCGCTGGAGCGAGGCCTCCGGAGCTGGCCTGCTTTTCACCACCAACCTGCTGGGGATCCTCACTGGCGGCCTCATGCTGATGGCTTGGAAAGATCAGCAATTCCGCCATGTACTGCGTCGCAGTCACCTGAGTGCAGCCAGTTTTCTGCTCACAGGCCTGTTGTTAATTCCCCTGGGAAGCAGCTTTGTGAGCCTGCTGGGGCAGGCCCGCAAAGACAACACGAGAGACATCGTGCAAAGGACCATTCAACGCTTTCTGACCAAGGAGACCCTCACCTTCGGAGACCCTGAATCCGTTGATGTGGAGCGGGTGGATATCGATTGGGATCAAAACCCACCGGTGATTCGTGTGGTTGTGCGTGTCGCTGACCCCAACCGCCCCACATTCACACAAGTGTCGAAAGTGCAGGAGGAAATCAATCGCCGCCAACCGATTCGCTTCAGGATGGTGGTTCAACGCACCGCAGTGGATGTCGTCGGTCCCAAAGAACAACCCAACGAAAACAGCCCTGAAGCCCGACAGCTACTGAGCCCTCCACCGATCCCAGAAGCTCCCGCACCGTCGCCAACCGAGGCAATCACAGGGGATGATGCTCAGTCAGGAGATGAGCGTGGGCTCACCCAAGACTCAGGGCCATTGACCATGGAAGCGGAAGCACAACCCAAACCAACCACACAAGAGTTGACCGAAGATCAGCAACCCTGACATCAGCCATGGCTTGATCGGTGGTGATGGTCTGAATTCGCCAAAGCCGCACCCAGTGCAATGCACAGAGTTTCAGAGCCCATCGAAGGCGCTTTAAACCAAGCAATCGTCCAATCTTTGCACTGAAAAACCAGGCAAAAGCGAAAAACAAGCAGGCGCAATCTTAAAAAGCAAAAACAAACCTGTAAAACGATCACTTTCAATCCCTCACTGCTGACACTCTCTGTAGACCTTGGCAAGAGCCGGCTCGCCTTCCCATCAAGGAGTTAGGCCTGGATTGACGCCAGGCAAAGGCTTGATGTCATTCAATTCTCTGGTTTAAAAATCCAAGACCCTTCAATATTGAGCCACATCAGCTGAAATCAAGCGAACCACCTTGCGACGCGAAACAACTGTCTTCAAGGGTTTCATGGTCCTGCAAAGGAATCACCAAGCCACCTGCTCGGCGGGGGCTTGGTGATTCAACTCAAGCTGAATCGTGTTCAGCTTCAGTCTCAGCTGATGGCATGGGCTGCATTCAGGCATAAGCTCAGCCGATGAAGCAGCCCGGACGGCGAGACTTTCTGCGGCTCATGGCCGGCGCCGCTGCGTCGGGCTCGGCCTTGGAGCTCCTGTTGAGACAAGGGGTTTCGCAACCACATCTTTCCGAACCAACCAGCCCTCCCCAACTCCAAGCAGAGCGCCTCAGGATTGGGCTGATCAGCGATCTCAACAGCTCGTACGGCAGCACCAGCTATGGCGCCAGCGTTGGACGAGGCGTGAACCTTCTGTTGCAGCAGAAGCCCGACCTGGTGATTTGCGCCGGAGACATGGTCGCGGGCCAAAAAACATCGCTCTCCGACCACCAGCTCGCAGCGATGTGGGAAGGCTTTGAGACCTTCGTGCGACGGCCACTGCAGGAGGCTGGCATTCCCCTACTTCCAGCGATGGGAAATCACGACGCATCAAGTCAACGATCTCAAGGCCGCTGGATCTATGCGCGGGAGCGGCAGCAGGCCTCACTGTTTTGGAACAAGCATCAGCAGGAGCTGCCATCAGGGCTCACGGCAGGGGAGAACTTTCCATTTCAGTACGCCTGGCATGAACCAGGTCTTTTTCTCGTCGTGATGGATGCCTCATCCGCAACTGTGAGCAGTGCTCAGCGGCAATGGCTTTCCCGCACGTTGAAGTCACCGCAGCGTCAGAGCGATGACCTTTGCCTTGTTGTGGGCCATCTCCCCATAACGGCCTTTAGCCAGGGCCGGGCACGCGCTGGCGAATGCATCTTCAACGCCGCATCGCTGGCTGCTGAGCTACGCGAAGCCGGGGTGGATCTCGTGATCTCGGGTCATCACCATGCCTGGTATCCCGCTGAGGCTCTGGGGCTTCGACTGCTGAGCCTTGGCGCGATGGGCAGCGGACCGCGGCGACTGATCGGCAGCAGCGTCACCTCACCGGCCTCGCTCACATTGCTGGATTGGTCTCCTTCCGATCAATCGGTCTCCGAAAGAACGCTAAACCTCAACAGCTTCTCTGAGATGCAAATAGATCTGCTCCCAACAACCATTGTTGCGCCTGGTTTTGCCGAGGCCCGTCGACGCAGCACCCAGTGGGAGCGTCCTCAACGCGGTTCAGTCGTTCAACGCATCAGCCAACAAAAAGCCCCCTCGTGAGAGGGGGCTTTCCGATTCAACCGAAGCTGAATCTTTTGCAGACTTCAGCCTCAGCCGATGGCGGGAGCTTGCAGAGCCACAGGAGTGGACTCAGCAGCAGCCAGGTCGAGGGGGAAGTTGTGAGCGTTGCGCTCGTGCATCACTTCCATGCCGAGGTTGGCGCGGTTCAGCACATCAGCCCAGGTGTTCAGGACGCGGCCCTGACCATCAAGGATGGACTGGTTGAAGTTGAAACCGTTCAGGTTGAAAGCCATGGTGCTGACGCCCAGGGCAGTGAACCAGATGCCGACAACGGGCCAGGCAGCCAGGAAGAAGTGCAGGCTGCGGCTGTTGTTGAAGGAGGCGTATTGGAAGATCAGGCGACCGAAGTAACCGTGGGCAGCCACGATGTTGTAGGTCTCTTCCTCTTGGCCGAACTTGTAGCCGTAGTTCTGGGACTCGCTCTCGGTGGTTTCACGCACCAAGGAGGAGGTCACCAGGGAGCCGTGCATGGCGGAGAACAGGGATCCACCGAACACACCTGCGACGCCCATCATGTGGAAGGGGTGCATCAGGATGTTGTGCTCAGCCTGGAACACCAACATGAAGTTGAAGGTGCCAGAGATGCCCAGGGGCATGCCGTCAGAGAAGGAACCCTGACCGAAGGGGTACACCAGGAACACGGCGGAGGCAGCAGCCACAGGTGCGCTGTAAGCAACGCAGATCCAGGGGCGCATGCCGAGGCGGTAGGAGAGTTCCCACTCGCGGCCCATGTAGCAGAAGATGCCGATCAGGAAGTGGAAGACAACCAGCTGGTAAGGACCGCCGTTGTACAGCCACTCGTCGAGAGAGGCAGCTTCCCAGATGGGATAGAAGTGAAGGCCGATGGCGTTCGAGGAGGGCACAACAGCACCGGAGATGATGTTGTTGCCATAGATCAGGGAGCCAGCAACGGGCTCACGGATGCCGTCGATGTCGACGGGGGGTGCTGCGATGAACGCAACGATGAAGCAGGTGGTGGCAGCCAGCAGGGTGGGGATCATCAGCACACCAAACCAGCCCACATACAGGCGGTTGTTGGTGGAGGTGACCCACTCGCAGAAGGACTGCCAGCCATTGGCGCCGGAGCGCTGCTGAATGGTGGTGGTCATGAGAACGGGAAAGAATGTCTCCGAAGAGACGGGTTATGGAAGGGCAGGAAGCCCTGCCGAGCCAGAGTGTAAAGCAACATTGCGCAACGTGTAGGCACGTTCATGAAGCTGACATGAAGAACCGTTGAGCTGGTGGTTCATAAAACGACGAAACGAGCAAATCGGCTAAAGGATCACTTAAGATTCTCGGATCGTGTCTCATGAGACGCCAGTGGTTTTGATTCGATGGTTAATCTCGGGCCAACGGCTTGAAGAGACCGTGCCAACCGAGCATGCGCGCCATCGGCGTCATGAACTCGAAGCCCAGGGTGCTGTTGTGTATTGGAGCGAACGACTGGCCGAACAGCGCTAAACGCCCAGACTGGTGAGCATCGACCACTGGGGTTATGCATCTCTTCAGAGCGTCCGTCACGCGATCTCTGGTGATGGCCTCTTTCGTTCTGATGGCAGGGGCCTTGCTGGGAGCCTGTCAGCCGAAATCAAGCCAATCTTCGTCGTCATCACAAAGCAACGGCGGTGAAATCAACCGCCTGCAAACTCGACTGGAGCAACTGGAGCGACAGGTGAGTGCCCTGAGTCGTAGCGACGACGCCGGCGACCGTATCCCTCCAGGACCCATTCAATCGATCACCTTCCGCAGCGGCACCGCAGACGATCGCGTCAGGATCTATTGGGAAAACGGCACCGTGAGCGATCTGCCCTGCACCCTCGAGCAAGGAACGTGGGCGTGCGGATGAGTAACAGCCTGGTCGAGGTCGACTCTCGACTCCTGAAACAGCCAGGTCAAGATGTGCCGTTCCTGGCCCAAGTCAACACACCATCCCAACGGCAAGGCCAAGCTGACGTGGCCTCCGCTCTTCGGATTGTCCGACTGCTGAGCGTCATCACAGGCTTGCTGTTCACGATGGGGCCGACGCCACCCGTGCGTGCAGAACCCTCGATGCCCATGGCTCAACCCCACGCCGCGAATCTGGCAAGGATGCGCGCAGAATCCCTCAACGGAGGACTGACGTCCTATCGAGCTGCAGGCTGCATGTACGAAACGGGAGCACGCGCCTGTCTTGTCTCGAGCACCAGCGAAAGCTTCACCTTCCGATTCCGCGGGGGGGCGCCGGGATGGGAACAGCAGAAGCCACCCAAGCCCAGCCTCGAGACCACTGTGGTCGTCTCCAAAGACGGCACCAGAATCCTGGCGGTTCCCTACAACGGCCCAATTCGATGAGGTGAGGTGACTGGCGCCTCTTGATCCAGGGACTACGACTGATTTGTTGACAGAGACAACTTCAATGTCTCCGAAATGTCTCCGATGGAGAGGTCTTTTTTAAGACCATGAACGTCTCCACCTTGACCGCTCTGGCGTTAATCGCCGGAACAGCATCCCTCGCCTTATCACCGGTGAAGGGTCAAGAAGCTGTGCCTGCAGCGCAGGTGCGCGCGATCAACCTGGCTCGCAATACCGCTGTTGCCGAAAACGGTGGATTGAGCATCTATCGCCCCCAACCGTGCATGCTCGAGACCAGCTCCGGGGGTGGGGATTGCCTCCTTCAGAACGATCCAAGCGTTTACACGTTTCAGTTTCTAGGTGGGGCCCCTGGCTGGCCTGAGGACGGCAGTGATGCCACCACCGAAACCGAGATTCAGATTTCACCGGATGGCCGGACGGTCGACAGCATCCTCTACAACGGCTCACCCCGCTAATCCATACTCAGCAATGATCGGAGTCCCTTGTCCCAGTCTGGTGACAAGGGCCAGCATTCACGGCAAGTGAGACTGAAGGCGATCGCTTTTTCGGCATAGGCCGCCTCATTGATAAAGACCGGCACGGCGCCTTGAGGACCATCGAAAGGGACGATCGTGTTGTCGGCTGTGATGAACAACGGATCGCCCCTACGCAGAGGCACCCAGTCACTATTTTGAAACTGGGGATGGATGAGGGCTGATGCACCACCGTCATTCCCCCTTGGCAGATCAATGCTGCCGAGATGACGATGAACCACGAGCTGTTCGGGATAGCGGGCTGACCCGTCGATCACCGCGGCCAGCGCCTCCAAGCAGGCCTGAAGCCCGCGCCTGGTCTGGTCGACGATGTCGTGGCGTCGCACGTTCTGAGGCACTGGGCCCACCTCAAGCACCAAGCCAAAGGGCCAGCGTTCCACCAGGAATCCCTGCTGCGCCGCATCTGCTTCGTGGAGATAGACGGGCAAACCAAGATGGGCTTGAACGAGAGCCGCCAGTGCCAAATCAGCCGGCCGGCGTCCGTACACCACCATGCAGTTGCCCATGGCGGCTGTGGTGCTGTGCAGATCAATGACGCAATCACAGGGGGTCTGGCCGTGCGGTCCAAACGCTTCCAATAGCTCATGAGCACGCCGCATCTCCTGATCCGCTTGATCGGGGTCCTCTCTGACGCGTTCGAGAAGGTCGGGACGGAAGGAGCGGTTGAGATCCCGGTCGCGATACCGACGCCCATCAGCACGGGCACCGGGATTGCCGATGATGGTCTCCACCTGGCAACCGCAGCTGTCGATCAGAGATGGATTGCTGGTCCATTGCTCTAGCAACCAGGGGCCATTGATCTCATTGCCGTGGGTGCCCGCCACCACCAGCACTCGGGGCTTTGCCATCACAACGCTGCACTCGCCGTCAGCCTGGCTGACAATGCAACGAAACGGAACTGAGATGTCAATCCCTCCGCTGGTGGTGCGCAGCGTCCGACAGGGCTGGCAGTGGCAATGGAGGCAATTGATGGGCGGCCTCGGCCCGGCCGACAGCCAAGGCAACTATCAGCGCCCCGAGAGCCAACCGATGCAAACCGAAGTTCTCGATGCTGACGATTTGCAGCGACGTGAACCGGCATGGCAGCCAAGACTGATCATCGGTCGCAGCTGCCCCTGGGCCCATCGGGTGTGGCTGATGGTGCAACTGCGCGGTCTGACCGATTCAATCCAAGTGCTCATGGCCACAGCAGATCACAACGAAGGGCGATGGCGGCTGGAGCCCAGCTGGCTGGACTGTTCAAGCCTGTTGGAGCTTTATCGGTACTGCGGCGCCGAACCAAGCCTGCGGGCCACGGTTCCCGTGCTGGTGGACCCCGGTGCTGGACCAGAGAGCCAAGCCAGGCTTCTGGGCAATGACAGCAGCCCTCTGAGTGCTGCGCTGAACCGCTGGCCAGCCGCAGCAGGTGCGCCGGATTTGTCACCGCCGCACCTGAAAGACGCCATCGAGCGATGGCAGACCTTGCTGCAACCCGCGGTCAATGACGGGGTCTACCGCTGCGGCTTCGCCAGAACGCAGGCGGCCTATGACCGAGCCAGCTCCGCCCTGTTCGAAGCCCTGCAGCACACCGAAGTGGCGTTGCGTCGAACAGGGCCATGGCTGTGCGGGGAGGTCCTAACCCTTGCGGATGTGCGCCTTTTTCCGACCTTGATTCGCTGGGAAAATGTGTACGCCCCCTTGTTCGGCTGTAGTGCCCAGCCGCTGTGGATGTTCCCAGCACTATGGACCTGGAGACAGCGGTTCCTCAACCTGCCGGGAGTGGCCTCCACTTGTGATGCCGCGGCCTGGCGTCATGACTACTTCGGCGCCCTGTTCCCGCTCCATCCCGGGGGGATCGTCCCGGATGGACCGAGCTTGAGCACACTGGTGAATCAACTAGTCCCGCAGCCATGATCATGGCCGATCCCCAGTTCGACGGTGTGTACGGGCCGTTCACAATCACCGCCTCGGATCGTGCGGAGGTACAGCGCTACCGGTTCTGCCTGCTCATCAGCGGCATCGCCATGACCGCAGGCCTTCTCCATTGGTGGCTGATCGGCAGCCAGTGGGCCTGGGTCTGGCTAATGCCGCTCTGCATCGGGCTTGGCTTGGCCTTGCAGTGGATTCATATCTACCTGCGCCCACTGCATCAAGCGCTGCAACTCTTTTGGTTGATGGGCTGCCTGGGGTGGTTGGTGCTGATGTGGAAGGTCTCACCGGGCCAAGCCCTCCAGACCCTTGGCCTCCATCCCCTTTGGATTCTGGCCGTCGGCCCCCTGTTCGCGGCATTGACCGGCATTGGGTTCAAAGAATTTTTCTGCTTCAGACGCCCGGAAGCTGTTGGCCTCACCCTGTTGCTGCCGATCGCCCTTCTGGGCCGGTTAACGGGCCTGGTCGGCACCAGCAGCTGCATGGGGCTAATGCTCATTGCCGCCCTGCTGCTCCTGGTGCTGTCGATGCGCAAATTCGGCATGGACGCAGCGGCCGACGTGGGAGACAAGAGCGTGTTTGCTTATCTGGACGCCCAGCGCCAAGTCGCCAACCCGTGAGTCTGATCAGCCTGGTTGATGCCTCCAAGGATTTCGGCATCCGAACCCTGTTCGAGGACCTCACGCTCCACATCCGTGACAATGACCGCGTGGGACTGATCGGTCCCAACGGTGCCGGTAAATCCACCCTGCTGCGGGTGTTGTCGGGCAAGGAACCCCTAGGGGGTGGAGAACGTCGCTGCTCATCGCGGCTGCGCGTGGAACTGGTCGGTCAGGACAGCGTTGTGGAGCCAGGCCTAACAGTGCTGGAACAGGTGCTCGCCGGCTGTGGAGAAAAGCGTGAGCTGCTGCTGCGATTCAGTGCGGTGTCGGAGGCCGTGGCCTGTGATCCCGAGAACGCGGTGGCGATGAAGGAGCTCGGCGCCCTGAGCGAGCGCATGGATGAAGAGGGTGCCTGGGGATTGGAGCAACAGTGCCAAGAGGTGTTGCAACGCCTGGGCATTAGTGATCTGCATCGACCAGTGGAGGATCTGTCCGGGGGGTATCGCAAACGCGTTGGGCTGGCCTCGGCCCTCGTGGCCAGCCCGGATGTGCTCTTGCTCGATGAACCGACAAACCACCTCGACGCCGCTGCTGTGGAGTGGCTGCAGAGCTGGCTGGATCGCTACCCCGGAGCGGTGGTGCTGGTCACCCACGACCGCTACGTGCTCGACCGGGTGACACGACGGATTGTGGAGGTGAACCGCGGTCAGGCCACCAGCATCGAAGGCAACTACAGCACCTATCTCCAACGCAAGGCGGAGCAGGAGGTGGCCGACGCAGCGGAAGCCGCACGCTTCAAAAGCGTGATGCGCCGGGAGCTGGCCTGGCTGCGGCAAGGCCCTAAGGCACGCAGCACCAAGCAAAAAGCCCGAATCCAGCGGATCGAGGCCATGCGCGAAGCGCCGGTGAAACAGGGTCGTGCCCAGCTGGAGATGAGCAGTGTGAGCCGCCGGATCGGCAAGCTCGCCATCGAAGCGGAACAGCTGATGGTTACGGCCGACGGCACCCCGGACGGCCCAGTGCTGCTGCAGGATTTCACCTACAGCTTCAGCCCAGAGGATCGCGTCGGAATCATCGGCCCCAACGGCAGCGGCAAGTCCACCCTGCTGGACCTGATCGCGGGACGACGCGACGTCACCGGCGGCAGCCTGCGCCTTGGTGAGACCGTTCACCTGGGCTATCTCGATCAACACACCGATGCACTCACCGAAGGTCGTGGGCTGGAACGCAAGGTGATCGAATTCATCGAAGAGGCCGCATCCAGGATTGACCTTGGTGGGGAACAGTTGAGCGCCTCTCAGTTGCTGGAGCGCTTCCTCTTCCCCCCCGCCCAGCAGCACAGCCCCCTCAGCAAGTTGTCGGGTGGAGAGCGCCGGCGTCTGAGCCTCTGCCGGATGTTGATTCAGGCGCCGAATGTGCTCCTGCTGGATGAACCCACGAACGACCTTGATGTGCAAACTCTGAGCGTCCTAGAAGACCTGCTCGAAGACTTCCGTGGCTGTGTGGTGGTGGTGTCACACGACCGCTACTTCCTAGATCGCACGGTCGATCGCCTTTTCTGCTTCGAGGCTGGACGACTGGAACGCTTCGAAGGCAACTACAGCGCGTTTCTGGATTACCGACGCGAGCTGGAGAAAGCGGCTGCGGACCAAGCCAATCGCAGCCGAACGAATGTGGCCGGCAAGAAAAAAGCTTCTCCGAAACCCAGCGATGGCCCACGACGGCGCAGTTTCAAGGAGTCCAAGGAGCTGGAATCACTGGAACGCGAGCTGCCCCAGATGGAGCAACGCAAAACAGAACTTGCGCAGGCCATCGCCTCAGGGACAGGCGATCTGACAAGCCTCAGTCAAGAGTTGGCCACTCTGCTGGAGACGCTGAACAACAGCGAGGAACGCTGGCTTGAGCTCAGTGAACTGGTTCCCTGAGCGAGCGTCGACGGCGACGCCGATGGAGCAGTTCATCCACTGCTGGCGCGGTTGGGTGATCACCCTCCGCCATGGAAGGGATCGGGCAGCTCAGGCAGGCCGGCTCCTCACTGATCCAGGGAGCCGGCCTGACCGACCGGCCTGACGCTTCGGCCAGTTTCATCGCCGTTGGCCGGTAATCCGAGGCAGAACGATGGAGCGCCATCTGGTCACCCATCCGGCGCAGATAGAGGTCATGCGACCAGAGCACCTGGTTGTGCTCAAAGGCTTCGCAAGCCGCCTGCACGGACTTGAACCGCTGGCTCACCAATCCCGACGGCGCGCATTGCTTCCACTCGAGCACATCTTGAAAGCTCAGACCAGTGCGCCACTGGCGTTGTTCAGAGAGGTAGCAAAACGTTTCCGGACCATTAATCCAGAACATCCGCCCTTCATCATCCATGAAATGGCGCCCCTGACGATGTCGGATCCTGACCATGACCACCAGCTCACTCTTCTTTGCTGGTAGCTGAGGTCACCAAAATGCTGCAACGGTGTTGTTACGGAAACCAGCGGTTCGGCGTGGGTGCTGGCAGCCCCGTTCGACAGCCGTAAGGTGAAGAGGTTGACATCGGCTTGGACACGCCGCGTTGCCATGAAATCGATCGACGAACACATCAAGAAAGACCTGACCGATCTTGAAGCGGCTAAAGCCGAGGGCAACGACGCCAAAATTCGCCATATCAGCGAAGAGCTGGAGTCTCTTCAGGATTACAAGAAAGAGCATCCCGGCGACAGCCACGACCCCACCCCCCTGGAGCTCTACTGCGAAGCGAATCCTGATGCCGATGAGTGTCGCGTCTACGACGACTGAGCGGTCTTTGGCCTCTGCGTTGGATCACTCAAAAGCGGGGCTAAGGCCCCGCTTTTTGATGGCCAAGCCATCACTGCTCCTCATCAAATTCTGCGGGACTGCCGGTCAGCGTGCAGACGACAGCTTCTTCAGGCTTCATGGCGTGCACCGTTGCAATGGGGCGGCCCCGGCGACGAAGAGCCTCAATCTGAGCAGGCGTCTGACAACGGGCGATCAGTTGACCATGGTTGTCGAAACAAGTGAAGAAAGTCATGAGACATTCTCGCGGTGCTTCTGTTATCGCCACGGCCAGCACCCGACACAAGTGCAAATGTGCCCACGCCCATAAACAGGCGCGAGGGGCTCAGACCCCCAGTTCGGCCCACACCCGGTTCAACAGAGCCTCCAGCCCCTGCCCCATCGCCGCAGAGATCAGAAGAGGCTTTTGGCCGCTGGCCTGCTCCAGCTGCGCCGACAGCTCTTCGCGACCAGCGTCATCCAGCAGCTCCAGCTTGTTGACCACCAGCAGGCGCTCACGATCCACCAGACCATGGCCATAGGCCTCGAGCTCTCGCTCCACCACACGCAGATCACCGAGGGGATCCTCAGCACCACCATCCACCACATGAATCAACAGCCGCGTGCGCTCGATGTGGCGGAGAAAATCATGCCCTAGTCCGGCGCCTTGCGCGGCACCGGCAATCAGCCCCGGGATGTCAGCAAACACTGTGCCATCCCCGGTGGGCCGTCGCACCACACCCAGATTGGGCACCAACGTGGTGAAGGGGTAATCGGCAATCTTTGGACGTGCCGCTGACAGCACGCTGATCAGAGTGCTTTTGCCCGCATTGGGCAAGCCGATGATGCCGACCTCCGCGAGGAGCTTGAGCTCGAGCTGCAGCGGCCATTCCTCACCATCGCGCCCCTCCGTGCACTTCTCCGGAGCACGGTTGCGATTGCTCAGATAGTGGGCATTGCCAAGACCGCCTCGCCCCCCAAAGGCGACGGTGAGCTGTTCACCCACTGACGTGAGATCCCCCAACAGGATGCCGGTGGAGAGGTGTCTCACCTCGGTGCCACAGGGAACAGGGATGACCAAATTTTGGCCCGATGCCCCTGTGCAGCGATTGGGGCCACCACGACGACCATCAGTGGCAGCGAACAAGCGCTTGTATTTGAAATCCAGCAGGGTCTGAAGGTTGGAATCCGCCTCCAGCACCACATGAGCGCCATGGCCGCCGTCACCGCCAGAGGGGCCCCCTGCGGGTACGTACTTCTCACGCCGAAAGGCCACGATGCCGTCGCCGCCACGGCCGCCCCTCACGGTGATTCGCGCCTGGTCGATGAACTGCACGAAATGCCTCGGTCGTGGCCAACCACCAACCCTAGGATCGCGAGGCACGGGAGATTGAGCTTGGCCGGCGTTCGCTTTGAAGCGCTCAGCAAGAGCTACCCAGCACGCGGTGGTGAAGGCCCCGTCGAGGTGATCAAAGACCTGTCTCTCGCCGTCGATGATGGCGAATTCCTGGTGCTCGTCGGCCCCTCCGGATGCGGCAAGAGCACCCTGCTGCGTTTGATGGCCGGACTGGAAGCGCCAAGTTCCGGAGAGATCTGGGTCGGCAATCAGGCTGTCAGCCAGCTGCGTCCCGCCAAGCGCAACGTGGCCATGGTGTTCCAGAGCTATGCGCTCTACCCACACCTGAGCGTGCGCGACAACTTGGGCTTCGGACTGCGGCGCAGCCGTCAACGATCCACCATCGACCAACTGCAGGATCAGCTGCATCGCAGCACTCGCTGGCTCCCCGAGCGACTGCAATACAACTCCCAACGGGAAGCCAGGGTTGAGCATCGAGTGCAGGAAGTGGCCGCCGCACTCGAACTGGACCGTCTCCTGGATCGACGTCCCAAAGAGTTGTCAGGCGGGCAGAAGCAGCGGGTGGCCCTGGGCCGGGCCATGGCCCGGCAACCGGCGGTGTTTCTGATGGATGAGCCCCTCAGCAATCTCGACGCCAAATTGCGCGGATCAACGCGCAAACAGATCGTGGAACTGCAGCGCCAGCTGGGCACCACCACCCTCTACGTGACCCACGATCAGGTGGAGGCGATGACCATGGGGCATCGGATCGCAGTGCTGAACCAAGGGGAGCTGCAGCAGCTGGGGACACCGATGGAGCTCTACCAATGGCCAGCCAATCTGTTCGTCGCCCAGTTCATCGGCAGTCCTCCGATGAATGTGCTTCCCGTGCAGGTGGGGCCAAGCCAGACGCTCATGCTCGGAGAGCGTCGCCTCAGTGTGGAAGGCCCCTTGGCCGATGCATTGGACCCCTTGGAAGGTCAGCAGCTCAGTGGGGGGATCCGCGCTGAACAACTGCGGGTGGCTCCTGCCACCAACCGCAATCTGCCAGCAGAGGTAAGCCACAGCGAAGTGCTGGGCAACGAACAACTGGTTACCTGCCGGTTGCTCAACGGCAACCACTTGGTGCAGGTGAGAGCCGAACCCGGCCTTGATGCCGTGCCTGGGGCTCTCATCCACCTTGAGCCGGATCCGCGCGGATGGCGTTTGTTCGATCAGCAAGGAAGCGCGATCAGCCCCGTGGCGGCCAGCCGCCTGAACGATGACGAGCCGGTTCTGCCCAAACTGAGCTGAACCATGCTGAATTGAACGACTGAACTCAGCGCACCCAGATCACACTGCAGCCGGCGCCACCATCCCCCTGATCGGCATCCACGACCCGGTCGATGTAGTTCAAGGATCCAAGCCAGTCGCGTAGCCCACGCTTCAGGCGTCCTGTGCCGATGCCGTGAATCACCCAGACGGGTCCATTGGCTCCGCGCAGCACGTCTTCAACAGCGGCCTCGGCCTCGTGCACGCGCATGCCACGCACATCAACGGTGTTACGCGCGGTGCGCACCCCTGCCGAACCACTGCCCCGACGAGCCTTGACCTGCACCACAGGTGCCTGGGGCGGCTCAGGCTTGCGCCCATCCAAACTTTCCACCGCCGACAGCTCCACGGTGCTGCGCATCACGCCACAACGCACCTGAAGTTGCAGACCATCGTCCGAAACCGCTAGCACCTCAGCTGCTTTCCCCAGGGCGAGCAGACGAATGCGGTCTCCGACCTGGGGGCGCCAACCCTGATGATTTCGGCGCTCTGGAGTCGAGCGATGACGATCTTCGAGCTTGCGCAAGCGCTGCCCTGCTTTGCGTGCGGTCTCACCATCTGCTTGATCATCACGCAGGCGACGAATTAGCTGGCGCACCTCTTTCTGGCCAGCACGGATGGAGGTCTCCAGCCGTTGCCGCCCCTGTTCCTGACGTTCTGCGGAATGACGCTTCTGCGTCTCCCAACGCTGAAGAAGCTCTTCATGCAACAACTCGGTGCGAGCCAGCAGGGCTGCGGCATCTTCAGCGGCAGCTTGTTGGCGCTGCCGTTGTTCCTCCAGGCCCTGGATGACAGAGTTGGCCTCACCCTCTCCTCCAGGTGACAACAGGCTGCGGGCCTGTTCGATCACGCCCGTCTCCAGGCCCAGACGGGTGGCGATCGCCAAGGCATTGCTGCGTCCAGGGATCCCCCACAACAAGTGATAAGTCGGAGACAGGGTCTCGCTGTCGAACGCAACAGACGCATTTTCGAAGCGCGGGTCGCTGTATTTGAGGGCCTTGAGCTCCCCGAAATGCGTGGTTGCCACGGTGAGCCGCGCCCGATCCGCCAGGGTGCGGAGCAGGGCTGTCGCCAAAGCCGTGCCCTCGCTGGGATCCGTTCCTGCACCCACTTCGTCCAACAGCACCAAGGCCGGTGCTGGACCGGAATCCACGTCAGCGAGGATGCGCCCAATGCGTTTCACATGGCCACTGAAGGTGGAAAGGCTTTGCTGCAGGGACTGTTCATCCCCGATGTCAGCCAGCACTTGGGCGCACCAGGGGAGCGTCGGGATCCCACCACAGGGGAGCCAGAGGCCGGCACGGGCCATCAGTGCCGCAAGGCCCAGGCTTTTGAGGGTGACAGTTTTCCCGCCCGTATTGGGACCGGTGATCGCCACCACCCGCAGGGAACTGGAGACGTCCACACTGACCGGCACAACGGCAGGTCCCTGTTCTTTGCGCTCTTGCCACACCAGCAGGGGGTGGCGGAGGTCCTTGAGCGCGAATGGCGCATTCTCTGAGGCCTCCAGGCGGGGAGGCACAGCGCCGAGCCACTGGCCATAGCGACCGCGCGACAGTGCCAAATCCAGCTCAAGCAACACCACCATCAGCGCCTGCAGCCCATCCACCTGCTCAGCCACAGCAGCACTCAGCTCCGCCAACACCCGCTGCTCTTCCTCGCGAATGCGGCCATCAAGATCGGCCAGTCGGTTCCCCAAATCAATCACCGATTTGGGTTCCACAAACACCGTGCTTCCGGAGGCGGAGCTGTCATGAACCATGCCGGGACACTGACCTCCGGCGCCAGCTTTCACCGCCAGCACAGGGCGACCATGGCGCTCCGCAATCACCGTGTCCTGCAGATGGGACGCCCAGCGCCGGATGACCTCCTGCAACTTGTCGCGACGCCGGGCGCGCAGCTCCTGCCACTGCCGTCGATGGCCCTCAAGCAACGCACTGGCGCGATCGGCAACGCGCCCCCCGTCTTCGATCGCGAATTTAAGGCGCTGTTCAAGCTCCGGCAGTGTGGCCACATCCACCAGCAGTGCGGTGCAGTGCGGGCGCAAGTCCGGATCATCAATCTGACGGCGCAAGCGCCTAGCCGCCCCGAGGGTCTCAGCCACCGCCAGCAAGTCCTCACCGGAGGCGGTCCCCCCCTTGCTGCAGCGCAGCAGGATCGGGTCCAGATCACTGACGCCCTGGAAACTGAGTCCGCCTTCCAGCAGACCATCCAGCGCGGCCATTTCCAGCGTTCTGGCTTGAAGCAGCAGGCTGGCGGGCAGCGACTCCGGCAGGGAACCAACACGACAGGCGCGACGGCCTTGGACCGTGCTGGCGAAACTGGACAGGTGATCACATAGCCGCGGCCACTCGAGCAGCTCCAGGGTTTCCTCGAAAGCAGACATCAACCGGTCGTCGTCCCGCCTGGCTGATTGGATGGAATCCCTCCGGGCGGTTCGTAGAGCATCTCCAACCAGTTGCCCTCTGGGTCACGCAAATAAAACGATGCCGTTCCATCGCGATGGTCGTGCACACCCCCCACCGCCACACCGGAGGCCTTCAGGCGTGCATGCACAACATCCACCTCTGCGCGGTCGCGGAAGTGAAAGGCGAAATGCGGTCCGGCAGCCTTGTAGTTCGGCCCTAGCAGGGCCAGACCGTCCCTTGAGTCTCCTGCTTCGAGGTAGCACCAGTCGTCGGCCTCCCACACCATGCGCATGCCGAGATCGGTGTAAAAGCCGACGGCTCGTTCCATGTCGTTGACGCGGATGGCGACATGACCCAGGCGCTGCACCGCAGACATGAATGAGCTCTCCAGATCGGCTCATTCTGTAGTGCGCTTGATCCTGAACGAGAGATGAGCCCAGCGAGACCATCCATTTCAGCGACTGGGCCGAGGCTTCAGCGTTCAAGCCGTCGGCAGCAGAATCACCCCCTACTTCAACCACTCCGCTGCATCACACGCGTGATACGTGAGGATCAGATCCGCTCCAGCCCGCTTAAAGCTGAGCAGTGTTTCCAGCACAACCGCGCGCTCATCGATCCAACCACGCTCCGCTGCGGCCTTCACCATCGAATACTCACCACTGACGTTGTAAGCAGCAATCGGCAGGTCGGACTCCTCCCGCAAGCGATGAATGATGTCGAGATAGGCCAGTCCAGGCTTCACCATCATGATGTCGGCACCCTCCTGCTCATCCAGCTGGGCTTCTGTGATGGCCTCCCTGGCATTGGCGGGATCCATCTGATATGTGTCCTTGTTCTTGGGGATGGGCTTGCTGCCGGCAGCGCGGGGGGCTGAGTCGAGCGCCTCGCGAAAGGGGCCGTAGTAGGCCGAGGAGTATTTCGCGGTGTAGCTGATGATGCCCACATGCTCGAAGCCCTCGTCATCGAGCGCTTCACGGATCGCACCGACCCGCCCATCCATCATGTCGCTAGGGCCAATCAGATCCGCACCTGCACGGGCCTGCATCACCGCCTGCTTGCAAAGCAGCTCGATGGTTTCATCGTTGAGCACCACCCCTTGCTCACTAACGATGCCGTCGTGTCCGTCGCAGGAATAGGGATCAAGGGCGACATCGGTCATGATCGCCATCTCAGGAAGCTCTTGCTTCAGCTGGCGGATGGCTCGAGGAATCAGGCCATCCTCGTTAAAGCACTCAGCACCGTCTTCGGTTTTGAGTTCTTCAGCCACCTTGGGGAAGAGCACCACGCAACGGATGCCGAGATCCCAGGCCCGCTTGACCTCCCCGGTGAGGTTCTCAAGGCTCCAGCGATTAGCACCCGGCATGGCACCGATCGGCTGCACATCGGCGCCCTCATGCACGAAGAGGGGGTAGATGAAATCAGCAGGAGACAGACCCGTCTCCCTGACCATGGCACGCAACGCCGGTGAACGGCGCAGGCGGCGAGGGCGATAGGTGATGTCCATCAACGGGCGTGGCTCAATGGAGGGCGATCGTAGGCGTCAAACCCTGCCTTTCCTGTCAGAGGCGGGCCTTCTGTAGCCAGTCTCCACGCGGATCTTCATGGCGTGCTCCCCGCAGCTGTTCCAACAGAGTTCGCTGTTCTTCAGACCACTCACTCGGCCAGCGCAGGCTGAGGCTGAGCAGCAAATCGCCACGACCCGATTTCACCGGCCAACCCTTGCCTTTCAAACGAAGGCTGCGTCCGGGTGCTGTCCCTGCAGGGATCGACACCTCGGCTTCCCCATCGGGAGTCATCACTGTCACCGTGCCACCGAGCGCCAACTCATCGAGAGACACGGGCAATTCGGCGCGGAGCTGATCACCATCAAGACGCCACACTGGATGGGCTTGTACGTCGAGATTGAGATAGAGGTCACCGCGACGCCCAGTCCCTGGCTGCAGATTGCCTTTCCCCTTCAAACGCAGACGAGATCCAGTCTTGACGCCGGCTGGAATGCGCACCTGCACGCGCTCACCGTTCACCGACAAGGTTCTCTCAGCTCCGCGGAAGGCCTCACCGAAGCTCACTTTCACGCTGGTTTCAGCATCGAGATTGACGGGAGCCCGTGACGCGCTGCGGGGAAACCCACCCCCTCCGAAACCACCACCAGGGAAGCCTCCCCCCGGAAACCCTCCGCCAGCAAAGCCACCGGGTGCGCCGCCGAACCCACCGCCGCCAGGCCCACCAAAACGACCCAGCAAATCATTGATGAAGTCATCGAAATTGCCATACCGACCGAAATCGACGTCGAAACCACCCGGCCCTGCTCCAGCTCCACCTCCTGCCTGATTCCAGTACTGGCCAAACTGCTCGTATCGACGGCGCTTGTCCGGATCCGAAAGCACCTCGTAGGCCTCACTGATCTCCTTGAACTTCGCTTCCGCTGCCTTATCGCCGGGGTTCACATCAGGGTGGTACTGACGCGCGAGCTTGCGAAACGCGCGCTTGATCGCATCGGCATCGGCACCGCGGTCCACTCCCAGCACCTTGAAGTAGTCGCGGTAGCCACTGCCGGCCATGGTGATCGTTCAGCCCCGAGGGCTCCACATGATCCCCAGTGTCCCAGTTCCGTCCGGGGTTCGGCACCGAAGCAGGAGTCGGGATGCCCGTACGTCGCACCACACGTACATTTCGGCCATGGTCAGATTTCTTCTGTTGGCGGCCCTTGCTGGCGGCAGCTCAGTTGTGTTGAGTAGCGAGGCCGTAAACGCCGCACCGGATCCGACGGCACTCGCGGATTACCTCAGGGCTTCCAAGGTCCTCTATTACGGCTCCTGGCGCTGCTCGGCCTGTCAATACCAAGGTCGCCTGTTCGGGGATGCCGTGAACCGACTTCCGTATGTGGAATGCGCCAAGCCCGATGAGTTCCCGATTCAGGCCGCTGCCTGTCAGACCGCTGAAATCCGTGCATATCCCACCTGGATCCTGCCGAACGGTGATCGTCGTGTCGGCGTGCAATCGCTTGAGGAACTGCAGCGCTGGTCAGGCATGAGTGCGAACCCTTAACGCCATGCCCTTGCGCCGGCCCGCCCTCTTCGTTGGCTTCAGTCGACAGCATTGGCGAGGTGATCTGACCGGAGGACTCACCGCCGCCGTTGTGGCCTTGCCGCTGGCGTTGGCCTTTGGCAATGCAGCTCTCGGGCCCGGAGGGGCCATCTATGGCCTGTATGGGGCGATCATCACTGGCTTTCTGGCCGCCTTGTTCGGAGGCACACCGGCCCAGGTGAGTGGACCGACCGGCCCGATGAGCGTCACTGTTGCCGGGGTGGTGAGCACGCTTGCGGCCATTGGTGCCAGTCGAGATCTGGCAGATGGCGACATGCTGCCCCTGGTCATGGCGGCCGTGGTGATTGGCGGACTGCTACAGATCCTGATGGGCGTTCTCAGGCTGGGGCGCTACATCACGATGGTTCCCTATTCGGTGGTCTCCGGCTTCATGTCGGGGATCGGAGTGATCATCCTCACCCTGCAGATCGGACCCTTGCTGGGGATCAACAGCCGGGGCGGAGTGCTGCAATCGCTGCAGATGGTGATCCGTGATTTTGAGCCGAATCCCGCGGCTCTCATCGTTGGCCTGGTGACCCTTCTGGTGGTGTTCACCACTCCACGGCGGATCAGCCAATGGATTCCGTCACCCCTGCTGGCGCTCGTTTTGATCACTCCGCTGTCTCTGCTGGTCTTTCCAGAAGGACTGGCCCGCATCGGCTCCATCCCCGGGGGTGGCCTGAGCTTCAACCTTCCGAACTGGCAGGAACAGTGGCCACTCCTGCTTCGAGCAGGCCTTGTGCTGGCCGTGCTGGGTGCGATCGACTCCTTGTTGACCTCCCTGGTCGCGGACAACATCAGCCACACTCGCCATCGCTCCAACCGTGAGCTGGTGGGTCAAGGCATCGCCAACACGGTTGCTGGACTGTTCAACGGACTCCCTGGGGCTGGAGCCACGATGCGAACAGTGATCAACATCCAGTCCGGAGGACGCACACCCCTCTCCGGCATGACCCATTCGATCGTTTTGCTGTTGCTTCTGCTGGGTGCAGGCCCGCTAGCAGCAGGCATCCCGACGGCCTTGCTGGCGGGAATCCTGATCAAAGTGGGACTCGACATCATCGATTGGGGTTTCCTGCGCCGAGCCCATCGCCTGTCCAAGAAAACAGCGCTGGTGATGTGGAGCGTTCTGTTGATGACGGTGTTCTGGGACCTGATTGGTGCCGTTGTCGTTGGCATGTTTGTGGCCAACCTGCTCACGATCGAATCAATCACCGACCATCAGCTAGGCAGCATGGACACCGGCACGGCTCACCTGTCCACACAGGAACAGCAGCTCCTGGAGCGCTGCGGCGACGACTTGATCCTGTTCCACCTGCACGGGCCGTTGAGTTTCGGTGCGGCGAAGGGGATCAGTGAACGGATGATGCTGGTGCGGCAATACCGAATCCTGTTGCTCGACATCACCGATGTGCCACACCTCGGCGTCACGGCAAGCCTCGCGATCGAACGCATGGTGGAAGAAGCGCAGGAAAACAATCGACGGGTGCTCGTCACGGGCGCTAAGGGCAAGGTCAAACGACGCCTGGCGCAGTTCGGCATCCACGAGCTGGTGGATGAGCGCTTGGATGCTCTTCAACAGGCTGCCAACTGGCTGAACGGTTGATCCATAGGCCATTGGCTGCAGACTCAGGAAGACAGGATGATCAGCTCTCCATGACGCGTGCTTCCAACCATTCGACCCTGCTGCTGATTGCCCAGGTGATCGCTCTCAGCGATGGCTCGATCTCGCAGGAGGAAGAGCACCTCATCATGGAACTGCCAAAACGACTGGGGATCGAGGCGGAAGCGGGGAGCGACCGCCAAGCGCTGCCGAGCCTGTCGTCACTGGCCCAACAACTCTCCACAGCTGGAGACCGATGCCTGGCCGCTCGGATTGCCGGCCTGGTGGCAGGTGTGTCCAGAAACCCCGGCGACCAACAAGACATCAATGCTCTGGAGCGCACCGCGTACCGAGAATTGATCGCAGCACTTGGCTTAGAAACCAGCGAGCTGGAAGAAATTGAATGGAGCGTTCGCCAAGAGCTCAGCCAAGAGAAAAGCCTGCTTCAGCGCATCGGAGACGCCCTATTTGGCCAAGGAGCATGGCCTGATCCACAAACCATGAAACCCGGCCCAGATATTCCTGGATTGGGCTAACACTGAAACAAATCAAACTCTCCTGACATCAGAATCCCAGACAAATCACCTATTAGAGAGCAAAAAGCAGAACACGAACCATGGATCCTGATGCCAGAGTTTTGATCATTAGCCAACTGTTAGTGATCATCGTTCCAACTACAACCCTGATAGGAGTATGGATTTGGCTACTGAGATCAAGCCCCAAAAGACGACAACATCCGCACACATCAAATCAAATCAAAAATTCAAAAAGCCAAATCAACAAAGGCTAAGCGACACTGAAGCAGCACAAAAGCAGACGCACAAGAGCACGACAAAGCGAACCAAATTTTCCGCACAAAGGACACTTACGACACCAGCAGAAGCCTAAGAGCACACAGACTCCTGTCTGGATGACGGCATGCTGGAGCAAAGTCTTCCTAAACCGATGCCACTAGCCGGAAGAGAAATACTCGAATCCTTCATTGATCACATCGAAGCGGATGGAATCAAGAGAAAGCACTGGCTTTCACGCGTTCGAGAGGTGGGCTTTGATCAGGCACTATCGGAGTACAGCGCTATCAAACGCAATCACGAAAAAAGATGAAAGCTCACGGCAACCAGCGAAAGGAGTATCTCAACGCGAGCAAGATTGTATCAACCTTACAAACCCTTGTAATACCTACAACACAGGATGAAGTCATAAGCCATCCAGGCACTGAAGAGGCTCAATAAGAATAAGAGAGATTCACATCACACATGGCATTTACAATCTTCTTCGCTACCTCCACAGGAAAAACCGAGGATGTAGCTGACCGCTTAAAAGAATTAATTCCAGGCACGGAGGCCAAAGACGTAGACAACATCAGCTCAATCGATGAGCTGGTCAACGCAGAACAACTAATCTGCTGCATTCCCACATGGAACACGGGATCCGATGAAGCACGCTCTGGAACAGCATGGGATGACCTGATTCAAGAGATTCCAGACAAAGACTTTGCAGGAAAAGCTGTTGCCATCGTTGGCCTAGGAGATTCCTCAGGCTATGGCGATTACTTTTGTGATGCCATGGAAGAGCTCTACACAGCTTTCTTGCAATCAGGGGCAAAATTAATAGGGAAAGTCCCTACAGAAGGCTACACTTTTGACGAATCGAAAAGCGTGATCGATGGCAAGTTTTGCGGGCTGGCTATCGATGAGGACAACGAGTCGGAACTCACAGATCAGCGCCTAAGTGCATGGATCCAGCAGATCAACTCCGAAGCCTAAAAACAGACTTCCTCACGCCAGTGTGCCCGCCTAACAGCGGGCATGTTGGCATCAGGAAAAGTTCATCGATGGACCCAATCGACACGAATATCGCGACGGTGATTCAAAAACTTATCAATCGACATGGCGGCAATACAGCCATCCGAACAAGCAACAACAGCCTGCTTAAAAGGCGTATTACGGATATCACCGACAGCCCACACACCCTCCACAGCCGTCATCATGTCAGCATTGACGTCCACACCCCCATCGCTTCGAAGCGGAATCTGGCCCTGCAAAAAGTCAGTAATAGGAAGACTGCCTGTGGAGTAAATAAATACTCCATTGGCCTCAAGATTTGTGGAGCAATCCTCTCCTAATTTCTGAAGCATGACACCCGTGACACCTAAGTCATTACCCTCGACTGACAACAAACGCGTACGGTTTAATCGCTTGACATTCGGGGCAGACTCAAGATGCTGAACTCCCAAAGCTGAAGAGCTTGGCTTTGCGTTTGTCACCCAATACACGGTTGAGGCGAATTTCGATAACACCATCGCTTCGTCAATTGCCTCTTGATTCGCTCCATAAACAACAACATTCTGATTTCGATAGAAAGCCCCGTCACAAGTGGCACAATAACTGACACCACGCCCCAGAAATTCATCTTCACCGGGAAGCACTGACGATCGACCCATTGCGCCTGTAGCCAAAACCAAGGCTTTACATTGAAAGACACCAACAGGTGTGTAGACCAACTTCAAAGGACCAGATACATCAATTCCATAAACCTGTACTTGCTGGTACTCAGCGCCATAAGCAACAGCCTGGTCACGCATCACCTTGAGAAGATCCGAACCTGTAGTGTCAGCTGATATTCCTGGATAATTTGCAATTTTATGCGTAATCGCCAAAGCCCCTACAGCAGGGTTTTTATCCAAAACAATCGTTTTCAATGCCGATCGCGCGGCATAAAGAGCACAAGCACAGCCAGCGGGACCTCCACCAATAATCAAAACGTCCGCTTCAATGATATCGGTCATGATCGGCCTCCCAGCAATGGCGAATGATTAGTCGACTGCATATCGAAGTTGCGCCACTGATCAGGCACAAGAGTAATGAATTTAGTGATGGAATCAGCTGCGGTCATAAATTTGTCTGCAGGGAAAAAGTGTCTCCCTTGCTCCACCTCTACATAGCGATCGCCTGGCTTTAACAATCGATCCCAACGCGCATGAGAACCAGAATCAACCACAATGTCATTAGCAGCATTCAGAACAAGCATCGGCATCGAAGGTACTTGCAAGCAGCCCGACAATCGCTGGTGATCCAGCAATGAGCCATCAACAAAGTCTTGATCAAGACACTTCTCAAGAAGCCGCGGAAATAATGCTTTAGCGCGCAAGTGCTGACTAGAGATCAATAAGGATGACAAATGAGCTAAGACATTCGACCTTGAGCAAGGCAATTGTCGTCTCATCTGAAAGTAGTGAGAAGACCAATGATTGGCAATCTTTGTATCGACCGCTAGTAGCGTGAGGGATTGCACTAACTCTGGGTAACGATGCGCGAAAAGGCATGAGACTGTGCCACTGATGCCGTGACCAATCAGATGAGAGGGCTGATCTTCATCCAATAATGTTTCTCTAAGAAGATTATGAAGAGTATCAATGGAACAAGTTTCATCAGGGTCATGGCAAAAAGACCAACGACGCACAGTGAAAGAGTGGCTTAACCGCTGAGCAAGTCTTGAATTCAGACAATACAAAGAGGGCTGTAGATCAACCCAAAAAAGAGTAGGAGGAGCCACGAGGCATCTAGTTTTGAATAGTTTCAAAGAGAAGCTGGAACACTGAGCTCTAAAAAGCACCAATCCAAGTATCAAGCACAACATTCAGGTGAAAATAAGACTCAAGAGGCGATCCTATGAATACGAATTGCACGCCTTTTAATCAGCAGATTGAGATGACGAATAAGCTTCACCTCCCCTACATCGGCAACACGTTCTAATTGAGTCAACTTTTGAAATTGACTCTTGCTGATTACGCCAGAACAAGTTGCATTTAGATAAAGCTCAACGACTTGCGACTTCACTTTCCCACAATCTACAGCTTCCATAACCCTGAGCTAAACCTCTACGAAAGTAATAGAGATTCCAACGCAAACCGTGTATCAAATGATCAATCCATGCAGAACAATCAATCGCAAAGGACATTCACCTGAAAAGTGCTTCCACAAGAACAACTGATCCATTAAAAAGTTTCATTCGGCACACAGAACACTGCCATAACATTCACTGTGGAAAAACCAACTACCGAAAATGATCAAAGTTTCGGCAATTCCATGAACACAACATCATGCAGCATCTCGAGGAGGCTTGGTCCAAGCATGGGTTGGAGATCCAAACGGGTGCGCATTGCCATGGCATTAAGGAAGCAAGGATGGACCTATCAATTAATCTCTGAGCACCTATTCGCTTCTCCGAAAAGCATCATGAGAGACATCAAATGCTACATCATCAATCCAAGACGACTAGCTAGAGAGAATCCCACAACCTGGGAAATCATAAATCAAGCAACGAAAAGCCCTAACCAACGAACACCTGCATATTTTAAAAGTCGATAACAGGCGAAATGAATCTATAAACTCATTAAAAACAAACATGACTCTATCAAAATCGTAAACGCAACAAATATCGGTCAAGCGTCCAGCCCTTCGACCTAGTTTAAATCCTTCTAGAACATATAATCTTGATTCAATCTAGAAAAAATCCACACAATCCTCTGCATGAAGACTGTGTGGGATCAGTGATCAGCATGTGCCATCCCCGCTTGCACGTCGACAAAAACGAATTTTCCGCAACAAGCGAAGAGCTACGCATCGAATACCCATATTGACCACCAGAACCAAAGCGCAAGGCGGTCCTGGTGGGATGACGGAATCAGCCGTAAACCTTGGCAATCAAAGGCGCCGCCTCTTCATCCGTGCAGACAGGCGTCACGGTCCAATGCATGATTTCTGCCCACTCAGCAGCATGCTCATAGCAGACCTTGGGATCATCTGTTTCCACGAGGATCCAACCCTCGCAGGAACCAGGACCATGCAAGCGCTTGAAAGACTTGCATTGCGGGAAAGGAGCGCCTGTCGCCAGGAACTTTTTCGCGGCAATTTCGTGGTAACCGGTCTTGAACGACCAGTGCATCAAAAACATCACTCAAACAATTGACTCCTCACAATCGTCGCATGAAAACTCCCAGAGTCCGTATCAGCAGGAACACGTCGATCGGTTCAACAGAGCGCAGCAATCAAGGAGTTCATCAGCGACGGCGACCCAAAACCTTCCGCGTCACCACACCATTCTCCTTCTGATAGAGGACAAGGCGATCCTCTTCCAACGTGACATAATTGACAAAACCATCAGCACGATATTGGCGATTGAATGGCACAACCCAAGAGGTCCCCATTGCCATCACATAAATCAATTCCTTCTGATCAGAACTGATGCAATATCTCACTTTCTCATCGGTGTAAACGCCAACATCACTAATGAATTCAGCTTCGAAGTAATCGCACGCCTGGGCACGCTCAAATTCGTCCTTAATGTTACCAGTGGCCTTTATGCTTGATGCATGTAGTGCATTCGGATGGACAACCAGAACGGCGGCAAGCAAGGGGATCAATCGAATCAGCCGCATACGCCTCAAACACTTGATGCACTCAGTCCGTCATAGCAAATTTTGGTCGGATTGTCCTGAAATGAGCCAACAGATGAGAGACCAGGTGCCATTCACCTTGATGAGCTTGAATTTAGCCAAAGCATCGAAATCAAAGAACCCAACAGCAGGGAGACAGAGACACAACCAACAGAGTTATGCCCATTTCAGTGAGATGAATGCGTTCTAATGCGTAGCATGATCGGCCTCTTCGATGATGGACAAGGAAACATCGCCATGGGGCTGTCGAAGCTTGAGAATCTCCTGATCGTCGGAAGCTTCATTGGCCGCCTTCGCTTCAGCAAGAGATCCAAATTCGACGATCACCGTGAGATGGCCAGGTTGTCTCTCCCCTAAATCGGTATCGAGATCTCGACAAAGAAAACGAGTTCCGCCCTTAGCCATGTCAAGCAATAAGTCATGCAGAGGCTCACATGGCCGAAAAGCTTCAGCGATGCGCCAAGGACAGAAATCGACGAGGTTCGCTTGAGGCAACGCTGTCGCACGTGGCCTCCAGGAATGAACGCGGGGGCTTTCAAGCCAAGGCCTAAGATGCTTTACTTGCTCTTAACCAAAGCCTTCAAGCGATTGAACCCTGACAAGCAACATCACAAGCTCAAGAAGCTACAGCTGAAGGCCCAAGACTGCCTGTCTCGAGAGGAAGCACAGAAGATCATCAGAAAAGCAAACAAAGCCCACCGCAAACTTGCTGAAGGGGACGCGAACGGCTGATCCAGTTCAACGACGGATGAATTGAGTGACTGAAGGGGCGCGAGGGGAATCCGAGTCTGCTCTTACCACAAGGTCGCGCCATGACTCTGACTCACACGAATCAGCGAGGAAATCGTCAAAGTCGAGTGCAAACTCGCGACAGACGCAGACTATCCGTTTAGAGAAATCGTCCAATCCGACTTTCTCCAAACCACGGGCGCACGTAGAGATCTGGAGCTGACATTGAAATTTTGAATTTCTAGCAGCCGATCAAGGAACGACCTATCGGCAGGTCAACTTCAACCCTTTTTCATACCATCGCATCGATCGCGATAGCCTTTTGATGTTGCAAAACAGCATTTCAACTAAAAATTTGGCTCATTGATTGCAAAAGACTGCTGGCAAACAGAGATCAATGAAGTCAAAAGAATATGCCGAGCATGACTACACAACGCGCGTCAAAGTTCAAAAATCAAAACTCCGGACGCCGCAACAGGTGTTCTTCATCCCCCTCCTGAGGAACTGCAACACCCTCAAGCCTCCCTTATCTGGGTGAGTGACGTTCATCCCGCTTTAACTTCACCCAAATGGCCTTCTCAAGAGCAGTCAGCTTTGGAGCTTGCTCATCGAGCATTGCACTGGCCCGAGCCTTGGCATCAACGATGTACCTGGTCGTGCGATCCAGTTCGTCAAAACCCATGTCCACCCATCAGACAACACTCCAGTCGTAGCCAAACGAACCAAACCACAATGTGTCATCGATCACCATGATGACGAACTTCGGCCTGAATGATCAGTGCTCTGGCGGGAGCATGGCTCATCACCATTGCACTGATTCGCGATTGTTTTCAGAACTTCCTTGGATACGGAGGGTTCCCTGCCATTTCAACGTTGATCTCCTTGCAAATATTCATCCATGCACCCAATCCAAAGTTCACGCCATTGGGGCCATCGATGAACTCTTGAAACTCCTCTGCTGTGATTCCCTCGCGGACTTCCCAGATGCAGAAAGCAGGCCCCTCAGGTCCAATAGGGCAGAAGGCGTGGTTGTAGAAACCCGCTTCGAGATTTTGAGCGACTGCCTCATCCCAACCACCACCTGGGGCCATCGCAGCTTGCGCTGTCTCCCACCACTGCTGCGCTTTACCGGCACGGAACTCGTGGTGAACGTGGAAAAACTTCGAGGCCATGAAGCGATCGTGATTCTGCACATCTTGAATTGAAAGCCCAGTCTGTGCTGTTGCTTGCAGTACTCCGCAGCAACTGGCTGGTGTGGCGGCACGGCATCGCTGCAGTCAGCTGATTGATCGAAGTCCTACGGCAGTGGATTGGCTGGAGGATCTCTTCAAGCGGAAGTGCCCCGGTACCCATGGTCGATCTTGTCCGATGATTTGGGGCAGTAACAGGTGGTCTTGATGCCGGTCGAAGTTGGCGTGGTTCTGATTGGTGCTGGATTTGCCATGGGTGTGTCCCTCGCAGTCGCGGTTTGGTTTGAACGTTGGAAGGCCAAGCAGCCAGATGATGAAGGCGAATAAGCAATCAATCAGCCCCAGCGCTTCAACAAAAGCTCCAAGACCTGGCACCATTCGCAGCCTTGAAGAGTGTTAAGTGCACAGGGACTAAGACCGTTGCAAGCTTCTTTGCTGCATCTTCTTCCACGCATCAATGGCGTTAAGACGTTTTGTCTGACGAATCACGGGCTACCCCTGACCAGAGACTGAGTGCGTATCAGCTTGCACCCAGTGCGCTTGCTTTGCTTTGGTCCTGCATTCCTGAAACCCAATGACTATTTAAGAGAGTTATTGATCCATCGATCATGGGAGTCCCTTCTTCATTCCGAGCCCCAGATTCTCTGCAAGACAGCAATGTCATAATCAGTAAAAAACCGAGGCGGACGACCTGGTCCTGGCTTGTAAGCCATCACCGTTATCCCTGCATGCGCAGAAGCCTTTGAAAAGGGCTGGTTGTCAAAGAGACAATCACCATCGACGTCTGAGAAGGGATGTTCAAGGCCAAGGGCATGGCCAAATTCGTGCAGGAATAACCAGACGGGATCTTCTTGCCCAGTAGCGATTCCCCGACATCCATTCAAGATCATGATGTATTGAGTCCCTCCAGCATTCTGCGCAAGCGCTCCCTCTTTTTCGTCGTTCTTATCGCAGTATCCAACGATGACCAGGTCAGCATCTTGGGCCCGCCGAACCTCCCGAAAATCAAGGCTGATCAACCGATCAGTGGCCCTGATCAGCTCAATGCCCAAGGTTTTTTCTTCGTCATAAAAAGGATCAGACTCGATCATTTGCCATGGTGAGCCTGGGATAATTTCCCCTTTGGCATTGCCATACACCACTTGATAGCGGCGTCGCCGCATTTCAAAGAAATAGCTGATTGATGTGCGTCCTCCAAGGAACTCCTGGTCGGCAGCATTCCATGGGGCAATCAAAGCCCGAGCTGTGAGTTGATTGTCGCAATGCTCAGCAAAAGCTGGCAGTGGCGCCATGACAACAGCAGACGCCAGTAATCCAATGGGGAGACGGCGCAGCATGGATCGAGAGTTAGTCCGCGCATAATGCCGAGCTGCGCTTGCATCGTCAGCACCGGGAAGGGAGCATCGTTCCCGGCCTCTTGATCTCTGCAGGGTTTCCCTGACTTCGATGGCGTTGTGCCTCAGCATTCCCCTGACAACAGGGAGACAACCGGCAGCAGATCAAAAGAGTGCTGGAATTCTGATAGTGAAGGGTGGCAACGAAGCCACTTTTTTGCCGATCGCTCCGGAGGTGGTTAGAGGATTCCGAGGGGACCTGTTTTCTTCTTGCAATACCCAGCGCCGATGTTCATCCACCCCTCTAAGCATGCCCCGCCATTCGTGGGCGCAACCTCGTAGTAGATGGGAGAGACGCAGGTTGTTCCCAGAGTGTTGACGTAACCCAGCGGGCACTGGTCATGCCCCGGAGCTTTGGGAATTTCCTTTTGGGCGAAGGCCGGTGCAGCGATGGCTGACGAGACAAGGACGAGTGAAGTGACGACAGCTCTCATCGGAAGTAGGGACTCATTCAAGACTGGTTCTAGGAGCAGGGAAGTGGGATTTCAACAACGTTGCCGTAACTGATTGGGTCATTGGACCGGTAAACAGTCGATGGCGAGGAGGGAATGGCGCTAAATCACCTGGACGTGGAGTAGGCCGTCACCCGATTGGATTCCCAAAGACCCCTAAAAAGACCCATGGGCACTCAGAAAGAGCCGCCTTGCAACGCCGTGATGTGTGGTGTTGTCTGCAAAACCACTCCACTCAGCGCTTGAGAGACTCAGCGGGTTGCTGCGAATCCGTTTTGGCGGAGATACATCAATCCTCGGTGCTTCTGTGAGGGGATGGCATCGGCGCCCATGAAAGCTGCTTCCAGATGCAGTAAAACCGCCTCTTTCTTAGCGGCAGTCTTCCTCACTGGTGCAAATGCTGAACCGTTCCAATACAACGCGGTCATCACAGCTCCTGCAGAGCCCAAGCCCCCGTTCCATGGCTTGGATCGAGCTGCGCCCCACAGAAGTGGAGTGAACGTTTAGTAGCGGTCGCTACATGTCCGTGATAGATCTCTTGGCGGTCGCTGCGCAACCCCGAACAGGGATTCCACACAAAGACCGATGGCAACGCTGGAAGAGTTCAAGGCCATGCGAGATGCGGTGACGATGAATGTGCAAGGGGAGCTGTTCAGGCTGATGACCTCAACAACCTGATGCTTCGGTTCGACGCATGGTGGAGAGCTGCTGAGAAAGGGATGACGATGACCGCCGAAGAGGTGCGTGGCTTACTCAGGGAGATGCACGGCGATGACGAGTTCGATGACATCGAGCTGGATGCCGTTGCCTTGGCATGCGACCCATGCGCAGATGGCTCTTTGGTGGCTCATCCCTGTCCGTTTGAGTCGTTGAAGCCGATCGTGGCTAGGAGTCGCCTGAAGTTCCACTCACTTCAATGTCCGAAGAACAAGTCAAAGCCTTTCTAGAAATTGTCAAAGGCGACACCGGTCTTCAGGAAAAGCTCAAAGCAGCAGCCTCCCCTGAAGCTGCGATTGCAATCGCCAAAGAAGCAGGATTTGCAATTACCGCAGAAGATATTCAATCAATGGAATCGGGAGAAGTATCAGACGAGGAGCTGGAAGCTGCAGCTGGAGGAGTGCAATCTCCCAGCTTCGATATCGACATTAGATGCAGAGCGTGCTTGTTTCAGACCGAGGGAAACCCACCCGCACGCGTGCTGTAAGGTCCGAGAAACGCCTAGAGAAGAAAGCTTGAGTATTTCGTGAAGTCTTCTAGTAGTCGACGCCCTCATTGAAGATCAATCAGCGAAATGGTGCTGACCGTTGCTACAGCTTGATTATAGTATCACTTACTCCAATGCAAAAAGAGCAACCAAAGCGTTCTGGAAGCCATTCAGTCAGACCCAGCGCTTCAACAAAAGCTAAAAGGTGTCACCGACCCTGATGCCATTGGAGGCATTGCCAAGGAAGCAGGCTTCACAATTTCTGTTGAAGAGCGATAAACATCTCAAGCGGGGCTTTCGGTAGATGAGCAGTGATGGCGCGGCCGGCGGACTCCAATGCTTGTGCTGGGGCAGCTAGCTGACAGCTGGGATACGACGAATGTGAATGGTGGGCTACAAGCTGCGACTAGCACGACTCTCTCTTTTGTGTGCTGTAGTGAACCTCGTGCTGCCAGTCGCTCTGTTGAGCTCTAAAACAAGGCACGGAGACCTTGCATTGAGTCACATGGGACCTGCAGAAGCATTCACTACTGCTTGGAGAAAGGCCTTCACCTACGGCGGTAAAGCAACAAGAGCCGAATATTGGTGGTTCTTCCTCACCCAGTTCATCGTCATACTCGTGTTGCAATCGCTAGGAAATGCATCAGAGTTTGGAGCTGTTCTATTCCTTTTCTATGGAGTCGCGAGCATCTTCCCCAATCTTTCGCTCGTGGTTCGTCGGCTTCGCGACATTGGCAAACAATGGCAGTGGATCTTTATTAGCCTGGTTCCGTTTATAGGCGGCATCTGGTTCATTATTTTGATGTGCCAACCCAGCGTACTTGATGAAACTAACTAAGACTTTGACGATGCACTCACAAGACTGATTTTTTGTAGAAACCTTAAATGTGGGCATTACGGCGAGTTTGATCCGTACCACCAATCTTGAGCGTTCGCCAGCCAACCCACTCCACCAGGCTAGGCCGAATGATGATCAACGAGCGGGCGATCCTTGTTAGCCATACCTCAGATTCTTCTGACGGTCATCAACACTTACAGCAGTTCAACCAAACCGTTGACACTGGAAATATTGATGACCGTCATGCTCTTGATTGAACTGATACTTGTATGACGTGCGAAAAAGTTTTGGGTACGGGTCATTGCTTGAGCTGGGCTTTTACAAGCTTTTGCTGGATGTGGTTGACGAGCTGAAGCGTCACTTCACGGTGCCATGACTTAACGAGGAGGAAGCAGATCGGATGGTGGGCTGGAACTGGGGAGTGAGTCTTTGAAACCGAGTCATTGCAGTGCTTTTAAAACCCTGTGAGCAACATCACAGGTTGCTTTAAGGCAGATCATCGAGTCGTTTGGTGATTCCCGAGATGGTGTGTGCATCGAAGGGGGAGACCCCAAACCACACACTTCTCAGCTCATGGCTTGCGCACTGGTTATCGCCTTCACCGTCATTGGCATGCTCGCCACTCACTCCGAGCAAACATCTCTAAACCGCATCGAGGAAGGACTTCGGGTCCAAGTGCGCTGAAGCGGGTCACTGAACCGTTGCTGCGCCACGGCTACAACGGAGTCACGCTGCAATTCCCCTGATGGCAACGCTGGAAGAGTTCAAGGCAATGCGTGATGCGGTGCCGATGAGTGTGCAGGGTGAGCTGTTCAAGCTGATGACTTCAGACCCTGATGCCTCGATCCAGCGCATGGTGGAGATTGCAGCAGAGAAAGGAATGACGGTGACTTCAGAAGAGGTGCGTGAGTTCCTGCGTCAGATGGATGACGATGACGAGTTCGATGATTTCGAACTGGATGCGGTTGCCCTTGCTGCCATTGCTGGTGGTGCCAAGTTTAAGGAACCTCATTGCTGAGCCATGGGGTCGTTGCCCTGGCATGCGACCCATGCGCAAGTGGCTGTTTGGTGGCTTATCGATGACCGTTTGAGTCGTTGAAGCCGATCGTGACTATCAAAAAGCTGTAGCTCCACGCCCTCCCATGTCAGAAGAGCAACTCAAAGCGTTCCTGGAGAAGGTCAAGACAGACACCAGCCTTCAGGAAAAGCTCAAGGCAGTAGGCTCTAATGAAGCTGCTCTTGAAATCGCTAAAGACGCAGGCTTTGCAATTACCTCAGAAGATATTCAATCAATGCAATTGGCAACGGTAGAAGTGTCAGACGATGAGCTGGAAGGTGCGGCTGGCGGTAGAATAAGTTTGACTTGGTGGGATGCGCGCCCTTGTTGTTGAGCCTATGCCCTCAATGCCCCAGCATTGACAGAGGTTTATCATTGCTAATTAGTCTGACTAACTCCATCAATCAGCCGTCAATACCTGGCACCATCGCCCGCACTTAGCGGGCTTTTTTATTGGATACAGACACCGCTGCCTACCGTTGCTATGACCAGGCTGTTGCTGCACGCAATCCAATGTCAGAAGAGCATCTCAAAGCGTTCCTAGAGAAGGTCATGGCTGACACCAGCCTTCAGGACAAGCTCAAGGCAGCAGCCTCCCCTGAAGCTGCTGTTGAAATCGCCAAAGACGCAGGCTTTTCAATTACTGCAGAAGATGTTCAATCAATGCAATCGGTAGAATTATCAGTCGAGGAGCTGGAAGCTACAGCTGGCGGAGCCTGTGAGGGAGTTTGGACGTTCGAGTGCAGCCACAATTGTTGAGCCTACACCCCCTAAGCCCCTGCATTGACAGAGGTTTATCATTGCTAATTAGTCTGACTAACTCCATCAATCAGCCTTCAATACCTGGCATAGATAAGGGCAGTTGAGTCAAAGTAGATAAAACGCATTCGCTAAAATTAGGGTGTCAATTAGGGACATTGCAGCCCGTAAATCATGACACCAAATCAGATTCAACTATTGAATCGTGCTTGCAAGATGGCAGGCGTTGATTCAAGCAAGATCAGTCCATCAAATCCGTTTGAGAAGTCAGGAATGACAGCGGGTTTGTTGCAGGCGGCGATTGCTGAGCTTGACCCAGCACGGGCGGCACGGTGGATCTCAGACCACCGGCGGCGGATCAAAAAGGCCCTGGAATCCTGAAACTCGAGCATCCCTGCGGGGGCGCTTTTTTGTAATTCCGACTGGCGGTGAGCACCGACGCCAGCCCAGTTGGAGCTTCCACTTAGCTTCAGATTTGATGCGGCGAATCAATGCTTTTATCCCGGTTTCTGGACAAAGAGCCTTGATCGCTGAACGTTCTGAGCGCATCCACCTGATGCAGTACAGAAGGGGGGAGTACATCCTCAATCGTCTGAAGGCACAGACGGCGATCCAAAAAGTTGTGAGCCTGACCTACCGAGGTGTTGCCTACGAGAAGCAGCTTTAAACCGGGTGCATTTGTGGTCAATGCACTGGTGGTGAGCACCGCCGCCAAACTGAAGCGTTGCCAACAAACGCCCATGCCGGGAACCGCCACGACCAACGTCGAGATGACGTGTCTTCAGGGTCTGGCGGATTTGGAAAGGCTGGAGGGCCCATGGCTTGATGGCCTGGCCACCGGTGACCCCGAGGTGGCGGCGACCACGGTGCGTCTGTTGCTGGCCCACCTGACCTGGAACAGCAAGCGTCTGCTGGTGGCGATGGTGCTCGATCGCCTGGACGCTGAATCGTTGTCAACGTGGGCTGAATGCCCCGATCGTTGTCAACGCCTTGTCAACGGGCTGGATTCTGTCAACGGACTGAATCTCTGAAATCCCTTGCCCTGGAATGGTGGTGGGGGCCTTCCAGCCCCCGTGGATCAATTGGGTGATAAGGCTGACCTCACCCCATCTCCCTTAATGGGTCAGGCAGCAACAGGGGCTGCTTGACGGGAGAAACGAACGATGTTGTTCGCAGTTACGGGTTTGCTCTCACCGAGCAGGCTTCAGTCACCCTCCTCATGCCCCGTCGAAACCATTGCAGCCCCGAGAAAGAAGAAATGGAGCTGAGCGGAATCGAACCGCTGTCCGAAACACTGGTGTGGATCACCTAGTCCGGAAAACCGGACCCTGTCATTCTGACAGCAGTGCAGACCGGGAGCACTGCCGTTGGGTCGTGAAAACCGGATCTCCGCAGTCGCCGTGCTTCCCCAGGGGTTGGAAGACGCTGGCTGCGAAGAGCTTCAGGCCCTTGGGGCTCATGAGGTGCGACCACTTCGGCGTGCAGCCGCCTTCCAGGCCGACATGGCCTGCCTCTATCGGTTGCACCTCCAGGCCCGATTGCCGTTCAGGTTGCTGCGCCAGATGGCCCGCTTTCCCTGTCTGGGGAGAGACGATCTCTATGACGGCATCCGACGGGCCATGAACTGGGAGCGCTGGCTCCATCCCTCCATGACCTTCCGGGTGGATGTCACCGGCAAAGCGCCAGGACTGAACCACAGCCACTACTCAGCTCTGCAGGTGAAAAACGCCCTGGTGGACCAGCAGCGCGACCTCTGGGGTGAACGTTCCTCCGTTGATCTGCAGAATCCCGATCTCTCCTTGCAGGTGCACCTCGGACGAGGCGATGCCGTGCTCAGCCTCGACGGCAGCGGCGGCAGCTTGCACCGCCGTGGCTACAGGGCCGCCATGGGTGTGGCTCCACTCAAGGAAAACCTGGCAGCAGGCCTGATCAGACTCACCGAGTGGAATGGTTCAACACCCTTGGTGGATCCCTGTTGCGGTTCGGGCATCCTGCTGATCGAAGCAGCGCTCAGTGCGCTCCAACAGGCCCCAGGGCTCGGACGTCAATTCGCGCTAGAGGGGTGGGCCGATTTTGATCAAGAGCTTTGGCGACGGGAATGCGATCGAGCTCGCACTCGCCAGCGCGAGCCACAAACCCTTCCTCCCATCGTGGGGTTTGAACAAGACCCTGAAATCGCAGAGCAAGCGCGCGACAACGTCAGAGCCGCAGGCCTGGAGGCATGCATCAACATCCACACAGGCGACTTTATGGATCAAACACTTCCTGATTTACCAGGCGTTCTGGTCTGCAATCCGCCCTACGGCCATCGCATTGGCGATGAACAGCAACTCGAAGCTCTTTATCGCGACCTTGGCACTTACGCGAAACAGAACGCTGCAGGTTGGCAGCTCTGGCTGCTGAGCGGAAACCGCTCGCTCACAGGAGCCCTGAGGCTCAAAGCCTCAAAACGCATCCCTGTCAGCAATGGAGGTCTTGACTGCCGATGGCTTCACTACGGATTGCGCGCCCCATCGAGCGTGCAAGAAGCCTCCATGCGCTGAGCAGGGTCAAACCTTGCCGAGAAGCGCACGAATCGTCTTGGTGACACCATCCAACGTCTGCGGCAAGAAGGGTCCCTTCAGCACCTGTCCGCCGATGCGCAAACTGACGCCAGCTACGGCCAGATTCAACACAGCCAGCGTGAGCAAAGATCGCAGCAACGACCAGCCCCCGACCTCCAGCATCCACACCAGCAAGGCCGCTTCAGCTGTCACCAGGGCGAGCAGCATGAGTGTTCCACCCATTGCCAAGAAGACGCCACCACTGATCAGGCGGCGTTTTTCGCGGTCCACCTCCTGCAGAGCGATGCGCACATGGAGATCCATGACGGATCCCGCCAGCGCGGTGACTCTGGCAGCAGCTCCAAGGCCACGGGGCCGAGAGTCCTGCTGACGCGGCAGTTCACTCATGAGGACCTCCCACCGCCGCGGATGATGGCACCCACCAAGACACCCACACCGGCCGCGACCGCCAACGCCAGCAAGGGGCGCTCACGCACAGGTTTCTCGATCTTGGGCCGCAACGTTTGGTTGAGCTCATCCAGAAGTCGCTCCAGTTGCTCCTCCAAAGGATCCAGGCTGTCGGCCAGATGCTTTGTGCGATCCCCAGCCTGATGCAGCAGTTCCTCGAGCTGGATGCTGACCACATGACCGGCGCGATCGCTGTGCTTCGAAAGCAGCTGCACCACCTCATCAAAGCTTCCGCGCGTGGCCTCGAGTGCCTGTTGCGTCACCTCAGGCCAACGTTGCTGGATCTCAGGCACCAGCGACTCGAAACGATCTCGGAATCGATGCGCCAGATCGGGCGACTGCTCAGGCACGTCGGCAGGGGATGGTGCTGAATCCATGACGGTGCTGACATCCTCACGCAGGGTAAGGGTGGTGACAGCCGGAGGAAACCCATGGGTGCGCATCCGCTGCGCTACGTGCTGCTGGAGCATTTCGGTGCTCCGGACGATCCGCGCGGCTGCCATCTTGATCTGCTGCTGGAAGACGGTGACAGCTGCCGCAGCTGGCGACTGGATGCCATTCCTGGCCTCGATGGCCCGGCAGTCAGAGCCACCGCCTTGCCACCGCATCGGTTGGTGTGGCTCGATCGGCAGGCCGCCGCAGTCTCTGGCGGCAGAGGTTGGGCTCGCCGTGTGGTGGGCGGCGCGATGGCCGCTCCCCTACCTCCCGACCCCTTAGCGCCGATTCACGTGCTCCTCTCGGGTCTGGAAATGATCGGTCTGCCCGAGCAGGTGGTGCTGGATTTGGAGGGGAATCAATGCCGTCTGCGAAGCAGCAAAACGCTTTCTAAAGACAGCACTTGAGGTTTTCCGAAGCTCCGCTAATTTCGATGAGCTAACAGCCGTGGCCCCTGTTGGTACATATCAATCAGGTTGGGCTAACGCAGTTCAAGTCCTTCGGTGGGGCCATGACGATCCCTCTTGAGGAGGGATTCACGGTAGTGACCGGACCCAACGGCTCCGGAAAGAGCAACATCCTGGATGGGGTGCTGTTCTGTTTGGGCCTGGCCAACAGCCGTGGCATGCGCGCAGATCGCTTGCCCGATCTCGTCAACAGTGGCGTTCTCAAGGCCGGCAAATCAGCGGAAACCACCGTGAGTGTGCGTTTCGACCTGTCGGACTGGCAGCCCGATGCAGCCGAAGAGGGCCTGGAGGCCCCGGATGAAGGTCCCTGGATCCATGCGGATCAGAGGGAATGGACGGTCACGCGCAAATTACGGGTGATGCCGGGCGGTTCTTACAGCAGCAGCTACAGCGCCGACGGCATCCCCTGCAACCTTCAACAACTGCAAACCCAGTTGCGGCGTCTACGCATCGATCCGGAAGGCAGCAACGTGGTGATGCAGGGGGACGTCACCCGCATCGTGTCGATGAGCAACCGCGATCGCCGCGGGCTGATTGATGAACTGGCCGGAGTAGCCCTGTTCGACACCCGCATCGAGCAAACACGACGCAAGTTGGATGAGGTTCAGGAACGACAGGAACGCTGTCGGATCGTGGAGCAGGAGCTGCTGACAGCCCGCCAGAGACTGGAGAAAGATTGCGCCAAGGCACGCGCTTACCAGGAGCTCAAGGAACAGGTGCAACTTGGACGGCGCCAGGAGCTTGTGCTGGCCTTTGAAGCCGCCCAGGCCGAACGTCAACGCTTGCAGCAACGCCAGCAGCAACTGGGCGAACAAGACGAGCGTGATGCGCGCACGATCGAGCAACGGGATCTCACGCTGCAGGAATCAGCGAAGCGTCTTCAGACGCTGCAGAACAGTGTTAAGGCACTGGGAGAAGACCAGCTTCTAAGCGTGCAGGCGGAACTGGCTGGCTTGGATCCGCAGAGCCGCGAACTGGAGCGCCAGGCGGCACAGCATCAACAAGAGGGCGAACGCCTCCAGGGGCTGCGGCATCAGCTTCAGGCCCGCCGCGGCCAGCTCCAAGCCGAGAGCGACACACTGAACCTCCAGACCGATACCGATGGCCTTGAGAAGGTGGAGCAACTCTGCAGAGAGGCGGAAGCGGCGGTTGAACTGTCTCGGCGTCGGCTCGGAGAAGTGGCTGGCCGATCCGGGAGCTGGCTGGAGGAACAGAAGCAACGCTCTGGGCGGCGACAGGAACTGCTGAGATCCATTCAGCCGCTGCAAGAGGAACGTCAACAGCTAAAGGAACGCCGACGCCAAGACGAGGAACGCCAGCGTGAGCTGGAACAGGATTGTGACCAAGACGGCGCTGAGGATCAACGCGTTCAGGGACTTCTCGAACAGCTCGAGCAGGAGTGGCAGACCTTGCTCGAATCGATCAAAAACGGCAAGGAACAGCTTCAGCAGTTGCTGGAGTCAGTCGCGATTCAGCAGCGCACCCGCTCTCGGCTGGAACAGGAGCAAGCGCGGCTTGAACGGGACATCGCCCGTCTCGACAGCCGTCGGGAAGCGCTGCAGGAAAGCCGAGGCACCGGCGCACTCCGGCTGCTGCTGGAATCCGGTCTGGAGGGCATTCATGGTCCGGTCGCCCAGCTTGGAGAGGTTGAAGACCGCCACCGGCTGGCGCTCGAAGTGGCCGCCGGTGCACGCATGGGCCAGGTGGTGGTGGATGACGACCGCATCGCCGCACGCGCCATCGATCTGCTCAAAAGTCGACGGGCCGGACGCTTGACCTTTCTGCCGCTGAACAAGATCCGCGCACCCGGTGGTGGTGGTGCCGCCATGGCACGGGGACGACGCCCGGAAGCCACCGGTGCTGGAGGCCTGGTGGGTCGCGCTGTGGATCTCATTCGCTATGAGCCGATCTACGCAGACGTCTTCGCTTATGTGTTTGGAGACACCCAGGTGTTCTCTGACCTCAGCAGCGCGCGTCAGTTCCTCGGACGCTCGCGCGCGGTGACCTTAGAAGGTGAATTGCTCGAGAAAAGCGGCGCCATGACCGGTGGCAGCTTCTCCCAACGCAGCGGCGGCTTGAGCTTCGGCATCAGCAGTGATGGTGACGAGGCCGCCCCCTTGCGCCAGCGACTGCTGGAACTGGGTGAAACCCTCGCCGCCTGCAGGCGGGAAGAACAACGGCTGGTGGAAGCGGTGGATCAGCAGCGTCCCGCGCTGCGTCAGCTGGAGCAACGCCAGGCGGCGCTGGAGGCCGAACGTCAGGCCGCCAAGCGCGCCCATGGCCCATTGCTGGAACGCGTGCAACAGCGTCAACGCAAGCTGAATGAGCTACAGCAAGCCCAGCAGTCCCACGAACAAAGGCTGCAGCAACTAACGGCCAGCCTGACCCCAATGCAAACCGAGCTGGAGCAGCTCAACCAGCAGGAGTCCGCAGTGGAAGCCAACGGTGATGCCGAGCGCTGGCAGGCACTGCAGCAGGAACTGGAACAGGCTGATGCGGGACTGGAAACGGCCCGCCGTCAACGGGATGCCCTACTTCAGCAGGAACGTGACCGCCAACTCTCCCAGCAGAGATTGGCGGATCAGCAGCAGAGCACCGAACGGGAGGAACAGTCGCTGCAGCAAGCGGTGCAGACCCTCGCCGACGCCCATGGCCGCTGGAGAGAACAGCAACAGGCTCTGAAAATCCGTCGCGAGTCACTCGAAGCCCAGCAGCAGCAACTGCAGACGCGTTTCGGAGAAGAGCGCCGGGCCCGGGATGAGGCCGAAGCGGTAGTGGCCCAACAGCGCCAAGCATTGCAGCAGGCTCGCTGGGAGCTGGAGCGACTGCGAGAAGAACGCGCGGCCCTGGATGAGCAGCTGCGCAGCGGTGGCATCCGCCTGGAAGAACTGCGCAACACCCTTCCCAATCCGCTTCCGGAGATCAGCGACGACCTGCGCGAAGCAGGACTAGAGCAGCTTCAGGAACAACTGCAGCAGCTGCAAGGCCGCATGGAAGCCCTGGAACCGGTCAACATGCTCGCTCTCGAAGAGCTCCAGGAGCTGGAGCAGCGGCTCGGGGATCTTGGAGAACGCCTGGATGTGCTCAGCCAGGAACGCGAGGAACTGCTGCTGCGCATTGAAACGGTGGCCACGCTGAGGCAGGAGGCGTTCATGGAGGCGTTCACCGCGGTGGACAGCCATTTCAGAGAGATCTTCGCCAGCCTGTCCGACGGCGACGGCAAACTTCAGCTCGACAACCCGGACGATCCCCTGGAGGGAGGACTAACACTGGTGGCGCATCCCAAAGGCAAAGCGGTTCGGCGGCTAGCGGCCATGTCCGGAGGGGAGAAATCGCTGACGGCGCTCAGTTTTCTCTTTGCTCTGCAACGCTTCCGCCCCTCTCCCTTTTATGCCCTTGATGAGGTCGACAGCTTCCTCGATGGGGTCAATGTGGAGCGTCTCGCCGCCTTGATCGCACGGCAAGCCGAACAGGCCCAGTTTCTGGTGGTAAGCCACCGGAGGCCGATGATCGGTGCCTCGACACGCACCATTGGCGTCACCCAGGCACGTGGCGCCCACACTCAGGTGGTGGGCCTTCCGGATGCCGCCTGATCTTCCCTCCTTGAGTCCTTGCGTCAAAATGGCCGCAATCACTCCGGCTGAGGCCTGCGGTTGAGCTTGTCGTCAACAACGAACGATCCTTTGGCCAACGTGCCCAGAGACCGCCTCTGGCTGAGGTCGGAACTGATGGGCACACAGGTGATCACCCGCGACAGCGGACGTCGCCTCGGCGTCGTGGGCGAGGTGATTGTGGACATCGACCGGCGTGAAGTGGTGGCTCTGGGGCTGCGCGACAACCCCCTCACACGCTTTTTGCCGGGCCTGCCGCGCTGGATGCCGCTCGATCGCATCCGTCAGGTCGGCGACGTCATCCTGGTCGACTCAGCAGATTCTTTGAGCGAAGGATTTTCGGCGGACCGTTACAGCCGAGTGATCAATTGCCAAGTGATCACTGAATCCGGGCAACAGCTTGGCCGGGTGCTCGGCTTCTCCTTTGATATCGAAACCGGTGATCTCACCACCCTGGTGATGGGTGCGGTGGGGGTGCCGCTCCTGGGTGAGGGCGTCCTGAGCACCTGGGAAATTCCCGTGGACGAGATCGTCAGCAGTGGCGCTGACCGGATCATTGTTTACGAAGGAGCTGAAGAGAAGCTCAAGCAGCTCAACAGTGGATTCCTGGAGAAGCTCGGGGTTGGGGGCTCCAGCTGGGACGAGCAGGAACGGGATCGTTATCGGCTCAACGTGGTGCCGGTCGAGAACCAGCTGAGCTCCGGCCAGCCAACGGAATCAGCACCCCGTCAGCTCGAGGCGTCCCAGGCCGAATCCTTCCAAGCCGAGCAACCGGAGTTGGAATACGTCGAACTCGAGCAGCCTCGGGAACAAGAGCAAAGAAGGCGGCGTTACCTCGACGAGATGCCGATGGACGACCCGGAGCCCTACCGGGATCCGGACCGCTATCGCAGCCGTGGCCTAGAACAACAGGAGCGCACCTACAGAGATCCCGAGCCCCGCTTGAATGAGCCTCGCAGGGACTGGGAACAACCTGCTGCTTACGACGAAAGACCTCGTTACGACGATCGGCCACGCCCAGCGTCCAGGCGACCCGTGGAACGCCCGGGGGCTCCGCTGGACGTCGAACCGATGGAAAGAGAGCGGCTGCCCATGGACTTTGAGCCCCGCAATCGCGCACCTCGGGATCCAGAACCGCCACAGCGAGCCTCCCAAGATCAGCAGGCTCCGAATGAACCGTTGGATGATCCCTGGTGATTGCTCACCAGATCCCATTCAGATCAAATCAATCGGCATCTGCCCCTTTGAATTGCAGAGAAGCGCTGTTGACGCAGTAGCGCTGCCCTGTGGGAGTGGGGCTGTCCTTGAACACATGGCCCAGGTGTCCATCACAACGAGCGCAGAGGATCTCGGTGCGGACCATCCCGTGGGTGCGGTCTTCTTTGGTGCGGATCGCACCCGAGCTGACACCCTCCCAGAAACTGGGCCAACCGGTGCCTGACTCGAATTTGGTGCGTGAACTGAATAAGGGGGCATCACAGCAGACGCAGTGATACATCCCATCCTCCTTGTGATTCCAGTAAGCACCAGTGAAGGCACGCTCAGTACCCCCTTGACGGGCAACTTGAAACTGTTCAGGGGTGAGCTGCGCCCTCCATTCCTCCGGAGAGCGTTCGACGCGATCGCCACCGACGGAAGTTGGACTGGTCATGGTCATGGCGCTGCACTTGAAAAAAGCTAGTCGGAAAGCGCCAGTGGCAGCAGCTCCTGAACCTGTTTCGCCAGAGCCGCTACTGCGCCAGGCTGTCCACGCAAGGCCCTCAGGTCCTGTCGCTGACCTTCAAGCCGCTCGGGCGACTGCAGCCACTCCGATGCTTCCATGGCGATCTGAGCAGGCGTGATCGGACCCACTCGTTCAGGCACCACCACGCGGCCCGCGGAGATGTTGGGCCAGGCCAGAAGACCGTGATTGCGCAAGCGCCAGGCACTCAGCAGCCACCCGATCACACGATTCAACCCCGGGAGCCGCGCCACCAGCCCCATCCATCCGTCCCAGGCCTGCATCACCCCCAGATGCTGCGTGGGCACCAGCACAATCATGGGGACTCCCAAAGCCCCCAGCTCAGCAGTATTTGCACCCACGGTGGTCAGCGCGAGGGCGCACTGACTGAGCACACCATGGGCTGGCGGTTCTTCTTGCAGATGAATGAGTGTTCCTGCTCGGGTGAGTAAACGCCGCCACGGCCAGCTATCACCCGGTGGCAGCAGGGTTTGGATTCCGGCCAGATAACTCGCCGCGATGGGATTGGAAGGCTCCAGATACCGAAGCAGCTCCTCAACGCTGGTGGTGGGAGCGACCGGCAGCAGAAAATGGCACCCAGGACGCTCGGCCGCCAAACGGTCCGCTGTCTCGACCAGGAAAGGAACGCCAACGGAAAGCTTGGCCGGCTTGGATCCCGGCAACAGAGCCACCCATTCCCCCTTAGGCAGAGGGTCTTGAGCACGGGCGTGGCTGGAGAGATCGGCCATGAGATCTCCCACCACTTCGCAACGGGAACGCAATCGCCTGGGCAGCTGATCGCGCACCGACGGGGCCATGGCCGCGATGCGGTCATTCCAACGGGGCCATCGCGCCACCCATTCCGCGTAGGTGATGTGGCGGTAACCAAGACGCGCTGAGAGCAACACCGTCCAGAACTGATCGCCCCCCAAAAACACCACCACCCCCTGCGATGGCCAGCTGCCAAACCGCTGGGGACGCAGCAGCAGAGACCAAAAGTGACGTGCCGGAATGATGCGGTCGAACTGGCTCCAGCGACTTGCTGCATCCGCCTCCTGTCCTGTGGCATTGGGACAGGGCACCAGCACCAAAGAGAGGCTCAGTGCCGATTGCGGAGCGCGGGGCCGCAACAGGAGTTGGCGGTGCAACGCTTCCGCTAAGGGGCGGACCCAGGTGCTCAATTCACCCGGACCGTTGGACACAAACAGAATTGAAAGCGTTGGATCCGGGGTTCGGAGCGTCACGCGTGCCGGATCGTGCTGGGAAAAAAGAATGCGGATGGCGAGACTTGAACTCGCAAGGCCGAAGCCACACGCCCCTCAAACGTGCGTGTCTACCAATTCCACCACATCCGCGTGGTTGATTCAGCCACTCGGGCTGTATCGCAGAGAAATATACCGGCTAGGGGGCCCATCCCCAGCAAGCCCAGACGTCAATGCTCTCCCGCGCAGGAACGGTAAACGCAGTCACTGATACGATCCGCCCTGGCTTTGAAACTGCGGGATGCCCATCGGCAAGGTGCTGATCGCCAACCGCGGCGAAATCGCTCTCAGAATCCTGAGGAGCTGCAGGGAACTTGGTATTGGCACGGTCGCTGTGTACAGCACCGTCGACCGCAATGCTCTGCACGTTCAGTTGGCGGATGAAGCGGTTTGCGTGGGCGAGGGGCCGAGCAACCGCAGCTATCTCAATGTTCCCAACATTCTTGCGGCAGCCACATCCAGGGGGGTCGATGCCATCCACCCCGGCTATGGATTCCTGGCCGAGAACGACAAGTTTGCGGAGATGTGCCGCGACCATGGCTTGACGTTCGTCGGCCCATCACCGCACGCGATCCGGTCGATGGGCGACAAGTCGACCGCCAAATCGACCATGCAAGCGGTTGGTGTCCCGACCGTTCCCGGCAGTGAGGGGCTCCTAGCCAATCCTTCAGAGGCCGCAGCCCTGGCCGAATCCATGGGCTACCCGGTGATGATCAAGGCCACTGCCGGAGGCGGAGGTCGCGGCATGCGCCTGGTTCAGAGCCCTGATCAGCTCGACACACTCTTCAAGGCTGCTCAGGGCGAGGCGGAAGCGGCCTTCGGTAACCCCGGGCTGTACATGGAGAAATTCATCGACAGGCCGCGTCACGTGGAAGTGCAAGTGCTTGCGGATCGTCACGGCAACGTTGTGCATCTGGGCGAACGCGACTGCTCGATCCAGCGCCGTCACCAAAAACTGCTCGAGGAGGCTCCCAGTCCGGCCCTCGATCCTGAGCTGCGACGCCGCATGGGCGACGCCGCCGTCGCGGCAGCCCGCAGCATCAACTATGAAGGCGCGGGCACCGTCGAATTCCTGCTGGATCGCAACGGCGGTTTTTATTTCATGGAGATGAATACCCGCATTCAGGTGGAACATCCCGTAACCGAAATGGTCACCGGTGTCGACCTAATCACCGAGCAGTTACGCATCGCAGGTGGCGAACCGATCAGCATTCGTCAAGAGGAGATTCAGCTGCGCGGTCATGCCATCGAGTGTCGCATCAACGCCGAAGACGCTCGCCACAATTTCAGACCAGCACCGGGAAAGATCACCGGATGGCTCCCCCCCGGCGGCCCCGGCGTTCGCGTCGATAGCCACGTGTACACGGGCTATGACATCCCACCGTTCTACGACTCCCTCATCGGGAAGCTGATCGTCTGGGGAACCAATCGCAACCATGCGCTTGCACGCATGAAACGAGCACTCAACGAATGCGCCGTCACCGGCATCCCCACGACCGTTGACTTCCATTTGGAAATGCTGGATAGGCCGGAATTCATCAATGGTGATGTGCACACCAAATTCGTCGAGCAGGAAATGCTCCCCTGAGTCGGCTCGCTCAGCAAACACCCCGTCCAGACATCAGGCCACGATCTGAGCGCGCATCAGGATCTGAGACAGGACCCCCTGCTGCCCGACGAGCAGCTCACGCAACAGGCTGACGAGCCCTAACCAGATGACTGGCGTGACATCCACTCCGCCGATGGGAGACACCACACGGCGCGTGAGCGACAGCACCGGCTCCGTCGGCCAGATCACGAACGCCCAGACCCCTGAGGCCGAGTTCACCTGGGGATACCAGGTGAGCACAATCCGCATCAAGAACATCAGGCTCCAAGCTGCCAGGAGCAGGCCAAGGATCAGATGGATCGATGGCAGAACCTGGAGCATCGTCGGCGTCACAAAGCTCAAAACATTGGCCACGGCATCGTAGAAAGTCGTCGCTGATCTCTAAGATCTGCTCCATTCAGTCTTTAGACGTCGGTTCCGACTCGATCGTTATGACCCCATCCCTCGCCAACTTCCTCAGCAGCCTGGCCTGGGGTGCCGTGATTGTGGTGGTCCCCGCCTCGATCGGCCTGTTTTTCCTCAGTCAGACCGACCAGGTCGACCGCAAGCTCTGATACCGCTGGCGCGCTTCGTAAACTGGGTGTGAAAGTTTCCGGTTTCTAGTGACCGGACCACCCAATCAGAGGGCCTCAACGTGGTTAACGCCAGTCTTAACTGGGCCAGCATTGTGGGCATCGTTCTTGCCGTGGGCGGAGCGATGCTCTATTTCATGCGCAGTTTTAAACCTGCTCTCGCCCGCGACTACGACGTTTTCTTCGCTGCCATCGGTCTTCTGTGCGGCGGCATCTTGTTCTTCCAGGGCTGGAGACTCGATCCCATCCTTCAATTCGGACAGTTCCTGCTGGCGGGCACAACAGTGTTCTTTGCCTACGAGAGCGTTCGCCTGCGAGGTGTTTCGGCAGAGCAAGCCCGTCGCTCCGCATACTTCGATGACGAGCCTCCAGCAAGGGCTCCAGCTGGAGGCATGCGTGGCTACGACGACAGCTACGACCGCTTCGATGAACCCCAGCCCGTCAGGCGACGGTTTGCAGCCCAGGACTTCGATGAGACGGAAGGACCGGAGCAAGATTTCTATCGCCCGCGCCGGAACTCAAGAGCCGCCATCCCCGAGCAGGCCGCCAGCCGCAGGCGGGGCCGCCCCGATGCATCCTCCGCTTGGGCTGGTGACAGCGAGCAGGACCGTCGGATGGCGCGATTCGGCAATCGCGATGACGAGGGTTCAACTTCGGGTCCCAACTTTGGCGATCGCCGCACCAGCAAAGACGATCAACGCCGCGGCAGCCGCCCTAGCGCCGCTGCACGCAACGACAGCACAGCCTCTCCTCGTGCAGCTGTGAATGATTCCAAACCTTCAGGGTCCCGCCCCTCGGCAAGCAGCCGTGCACCCATGAACGGGCAGCCAGGGGTTCCGCAGGGCACCCCATATCGGCAAGCTGCCGAAGACGCGGCTTACAGCCCCAGCCGACGGACCAACAACGCTCCATCATCAGCAGCTCCCTCATCGGCCGCCTCGTCCCCAGCCATCCGCCCACAGGAGCCTGGCCGGACGCCACCCCGGAGTTCCCGTCCCCGGGACAACAGTTCCCGCTTCGACGACTGATCCACTTCACCCCGCTGCTGCTGCTCGTGGTCAGCTTGATGGCGACCGGGTGCAGCGGCAGATCCCAACGTGCCCCTGGATCGCTCCTGCCTGAACAGCAACAGGAACCTGCCTTGAGCGGTGATGGACGCAAGCTGGCGGTGATTACGGACCAACGCGGCCGCGCGACGGTTCAGCTGAAAGATCTTCGGGATGGGCGATCGCTGCCACTTCGCCACCTCAATCGAAACCAGCCCCATAGCTCACCCTCTCTGAGCTGGAACGGGCGCTATCTGGCCGTGATCGTCCAACGGGGAAACCGCCGGATGGTTCTTGTGGAAGATCGCCTTAGCGGCCGCGCCCACCCCCTGCGACTCCCATCGGGGCGCAACCCAGTGCGGTTGAGTCTTGCACCGGATGCGCGGCGCCTGGCCGTTCAGACCGCAGAACGCGGTCGCTGGCAGGTGGAGATTCTCGATCTCAGCGGTGTGCTGGAACCCGACAACCCAGGAGGCCTGCGCCAGAGCACTCCGAGGGAGTCCACGCCATGACCAGGCCTGACAGGGTGATCATCGCCTTGTTGGCGAGCCTTGCTCTCGCCAGTTGCAGCGGATCAGGACTCAGACCGCAAACAGCGATCAGCAGCGCCTTGCAACGCAGCGCGGATAGTCGTCGCTGGCCAGACCTGAGCGACCGCTGGATGGTCTCCATCGCCAGCCGCAACGGACGCGAGCGCATCGAGTTGGTGGATCTAAGCAGCGGTTCACCAGTGCCACTGCCAGGCCTGAATCAGGCGGATGCACAACCCTTGAGTGTGAGCGTCAATGCTGATGGCGACAGAATTGCGCTGGTGCGTCAGCGCAACGGGCAGACCGAACTCAACCTCTACCGACGCAACATTGGACTGCTGCAACGACTGCCCCTGGAACCCGCAGGCGTTCCAAGGAACGTGAGCCTCGACGGCTCTGGACGCCTACTCGCTGTTCAGGTGAGTCGCAGGGGACAGTGGGACGTTGACTTGATCCGTCTGCCCTGAGTCGCTGCACGCGGTCAGGACACCAGGCCAGCCCAGTGCAGGAACGTGTCATGGCTGATGGCTTCAACCACCAGCACGGCGACAAATCCGATCATCGCGAAACGGCCATTCACCCGTTCGGCGTAAGCACTCCAGCCGAAAGCGGGAATGTCTGTCGTGGTGGCACTGGGGGTCGGAATCGCTTCGGCTTCAGCCCCCTGGCCATTGGCGTCGGCACTGCTGGTGGTCATGCGCAGGGATCAGGAATGCCCAAAGTCATAGCTGGCGGCAGGGAGGAGCTGCCAGCCACCCTGACCATCCAAGGCCAAAACGGTGTCGTGGAATGATTTCAGCGTGGGCCGGTGGCCGATGCTGATCACAGAGAGTTCGCGTTGGCGTAGCAGCGAGTAGAGCCGATCTTCTGTTGCCACATCCAGAGCGCTCGTCGCTTCATCTAGCACCACGAACCGCGGTGCGTTGAGCAGCAACCGTCCAAAAGCGAGCCGCTGCTGCTCACCCAGCGACAGGATCCGGGGCCAATCCTGCTTCACATCAAGATCGGGATAGCGGTTGAGCAATCCGCCGAGATTGACCTCCTGAAGCACATGACGAAGCTGATCGTCGCTGTAGCGGCTTTCGTCCGTGGGGTAGCAAAGCTGCTCGCGCAACGATCCCAGCAGCATGTAAGGCTTCTGGGGAATGAACAGCAAGTCTCCGGTAGCCGGTCGCATCACATCGCCACGGCTGGGAGTCCAGAGACCACTAATCATGCGCAGCAATGAGGTTTTGCCACAACCGGAGGGACCCACCACCAGCAGACGATCCGCCTCCCCAACGCTGAGACTCAGGTCGCGGAGGATGGGCAACTGACTCCCTGGAGGCGTGAGGTCGGCATGGCGGATCACGATCGAATTGGACGCCTGCTGGACAGGCGACACATCGATGGTGTCGCAACTGACTTGCTCAACCTGACTCTGGAAGCCTTCAAGACGCGTCACACCGGCCGTGAATTTGGCGAGTTCATCGATGCGGTTCACAACAAACAGCAGTGAACCCTCCACCATGTTGAACGCGAATCCCGCCTGAACAAAACGCCCGTAGTCGATCTCGCCTGCAAAAAACGGACCGGCCATGATCAAATAAGGGAAAAAGATGCCCGCATATCCCACCGATCGTTGCATGGCGCTAATGATCACCTGCCACACAATCAAAAGATTGAAGTTGTCCACAACTGTGCCAAGCCTTCGGGACGTTTCCTGGCGCTCAGGCTCCTCCCCCGCGTAAAAGGCAATTGACTCGGCATTGTTGCGTATGTGAACCAAGCCATAACGAAAATTCGCCTCATAACGCAACTGGTCAAAGTTGATTCGCACCAAACGGCGTCCAGCAAAAACCAGCAATGTTGTCGTCAAAAGCGCATAGGCAAAAAGGTAAAATGTTAACGTTTGGCTAATCGTCCAAAGAATAAGAATATTGAGCGAAAACGTTAAAATTGCATCAAAAATACCCAGTGTAAACAACAGACTTTGCTCCGTGAAGGCCTTCACATCGTCCGTGATTCGCTGATCAGGGTTATCAAGACCCGTCGACTGCTCGTCATTTGGGTTCAAGACGTAATAAGCCCTATTGCTCAAATATTCATCGATCAATCCACTCGATAGCCACTCACGCCAGATCAAACCGAGCTTGGCCGTAAAATAAATTTGAGCTGTTCGGATGGGCAACGCAACAACAAAACAAGATGCATAAATCGCGAGAATTCGATTAAAGCCCTCTTGCTGTCTCGCAACCAAGGCATTGGTGATGTCTCGCGCAATAAATCCGATTCCGGCATTGATGCCATTGACCGCGAGCAACATCAGCACAATGACCCCAAGCAAGAGCCAATGCAGCCAGCGTCGATTGCGCAGCTGCTGGCGCATCAGCAGAAATGACGATGCACCCAGCACAAACAGTGCTGAAAAAACGACACCCCACCAGCCACTCCAGATGCCATCAATGGTGGTACTGATGCCACCGAAATATTTCTCAGTCAGTATTGGAAGCAGCTGCTCCAAAAGATTGATCAAGCCCGTGAGGGCCACCAACACCAGGCCACCCACGCAGAACAGAAGCGACAGCAGCAGCCATGAGAATTGCCAACCGGAGGCCTGATCGAGAGGGAGGAAAAATGGCTGGGCGAGGTTACGAAGCCTCTTCAGCTGGCCCGAAAGGCCAGCAGCAGGCGCCACAGAAGAATTGATCATGACGACATTCTGACCAGCTCAGGCCTAGCCGGGAGGCCATGCGAGCTCACGACCGCCGATCACGTGCACATGCAGGTGAAACACGGTCTGCCCTGCGCCAGCGCCGCTGTTGATCACCGTCCGCCAGTCATCCAGACCTTCCTGTTTTGCCACCTTGGCGGCAACCAGCAGAAGGTGACCGAGCAGAGCAGCGTGCTGATCGCTGGCTTCACGCAGGCTGGGGATCGGCTCGCGCGGGATCACCAGCACATGAATCGGAGCCTGAGGCGCGACGTCGCGGAAGGCGAGGCAACGGTCGTCGCTGTAGACCTCATCGCAGGGAATCTCGCCCCGCAGGATGCGGGAAAAGATCGTGTCCTCGGCCATGGTGCAGAAGCTCGCATGCAGGGGGAAATGAGACAGGCGGGGCACATGAACCGTGCACCGCCTAACCAAGCCAATGCTGGCACGCTGCCTCAGCGCATCTCTGCTCGGATTCGACGCCATCCCTGTGACTGTGGAGGTCGACCTCGCCCCTGGACTGCCTGGTCTCCAGCTGGTGGGACTACCCGATGCTGCCATCCAGAAATCACGCGAACGGGTGAGAGCCGCGCTGCGCAACAGCGGTTTCCGCGGTCCTCTGGTGCGGGTGGTGGTGAACCTGGCACCTGCCGACCTGCGTAAGGAGGGCCCCTGCTTCGATCTGCCCATCGCCTTAGCCCTACTGGTGGCCAGCGGACAACTGGATGCCACCGTCCTGCGTGGACTCTGGTGCGCTGGCGAACTCGGACTGGACGGGAGCATCAGGCCCTGCCGCGGCATTCTCGCGATTGCCTGCCAGGCCGCTGAGCAGAAGGCACGCGGGCTTGTCGTGGCCGGCGAGGACGCCGCAGAGGCCTCATTGGTGGACGACCTGACTGTGATCAGCGCCAACACACTGCATGACCTGGTGAAGAGTCTCAAGGTGAGCAGGGAACTCGGCGAAAACCATCCTTCGAAGGCATCGATACTGGCCACGCCATCGGCCCCGCCCCCACCTCCGACCAGCAGCTCATCACCCAATTGCTCCTCACCCAACACCCCCTTGGCACACCTCCCGGGCCAGCGCGTGGCACGGCAAGGCCTGGCCCTTGCTGCCGCGGGCGGACATCACCTGTTGTTGGTGGGGCCGCCTGGTTGCGGCAAGACACATCTGGCGCATCAATTGCCAGCCCTGCTTCCACCCCTGAAACGGCAAGAGTCGCTAGAAATCACTCGGCTCCACTCCATTGCCGGCTTAACCCGAGGCCATGGGCAATTGATCCGTACGCGGCCGTTCCGGAGTCCGCACCACACAACCACATCAGCGGCCTTGCTGGGGGGTGGCGCGCATCCACGCCCAGGAGAACTGAGCCTGGCCCATGGAGGCGTGTTGTTCCTTGATGAAATGGCGGAATTTCCCAGATCTCTGCTGGATCAACTCCGGCAGCCCTTAGAAGAGGGAGCGATCTGGCTCAGCCGATCGCGTCAGCGCTGTCGCTTTCCTAGTCGCGTGACTCTTGTGGCTGCCACCAATCCCTGCCCCTGCGGATGGGCCGGGGATCCCCGCTGCACATGCAGCGAGCTCAAGCGCAAGCGGTACTGGAATCGACTGTCGGGCCCCCTGCTGGACCGCCTGGATCTTCAACTGAAACTGGAGGTTCCCGCTGCCGACAACCTGCGGCACTGTTTCGGCGAGGACGCGACAGATCTAGAGCCGCGCCTGAATGCGGAAACGATCCTGCAGGCGAGAGAACGAATGATGGAACGGAATCCAGATCAAAGGACCAACCGAGACCTCGACGCCAAAGCGCTCTACGAGAGCGGTCAGTTCAGTGCCGAAACAATCGATCGCTGGGAAGCCGTCGTCCATGCCCGCAGGCTGAGCCTTCGCAGTGGACTGCGCCTGCTGCGTGTGGCCAGGAGCGTTGCCGACCTTCGCGCTAGCGGATCAGTCGATGTTGCCGACCTGGCGTCAGCGCTCTGTTTTCGAAGTTTTGATCTCGAGCAATCCTGATGCCAGATCACCACGAATGACCAAAGAGCACCTCAGCGGCCATGCACAGGCACATCCCTGTATGGCTGTGGGCCAATGGCCGGAGGGTTGGTCAACTTTTCTTCCCTGGGATTGCCCATGGCATGAGACAAGGTCTCCATCACCCAGGAACGGAATTCATCGAACTTGCGACCCATGATCAGCCTCGTCTCTTCACTCAGTCTCGGCGCAGAGAGAGACGACGCCAACAGGCCGAAATACCGAACTTTCAGCCTGTTCGGTGCGCGGATCAGCGACGGCGACGGCGCTGTTGAGCCTTGCGCTTGTACTTCTCGATCGGGGTCTCGTGGTGACGCAGACGCTTGAGGTCAGCGAAGATCCCTGCTTTCGAGACCTGACGCTTGAACCGGCGCAAAGCCGATTCGATGCCTTCGTTTTCGCCGACCGTGACCTGAGTCATTCAACAAGCAGGGATTTAAGCTCTCCAACTTAGCAAGCGGCCTCAGGGAGTCATTTCAGCGCCACCGTCTTGGGTGGTGTCTGCGGCCTCCGCATCAGCAGCTTCCGCATCAGCAGGCTCCGCATCAGCCGATTGCTCCTCAACGCCAGCGGCTGGCTGGATGGCATCGCGATACACGTAGAGATGGCCCAAAGTTTTGGTGCCGTACTGACGACGCTTCAAACTCCAGCCCGGTTCAAGCACTAGCTGGATGAAACCGTTGCCAGGACCACCGGCTTTAGCCACCACCAGCGTGGGTTGGGCTTGATTCTTGGTGGGAACGGCAATCAGCTCAATATCATCAGCCGTCTTGATCACCGAGAGTCGATAACGCGTGCCCAGGTCGTCTCCACCGATGCGCAGGGAATAGCCGTTGCCATCGATGTAGCGGTTGCAGATCCCGGTGAAGTCGAATGTCGCCATCAGGGGATCGACCACGGCAGGAGCACTTCCCTTGACCTCGTAACAGGGACGGGCACTAGTTCTCTGTTCGTAGATGTTGAGCTGAGATCTGGGCCCAGAGCCGATCGGTGCTGCTACAAGAACGAATTTCGATTCGTCTACATCAGCGAAAGTGAATAGGGAGCCCTGCGCACGCACCGAGGAGTTCAGCTCCGTGATGAGGGTGGAGCCGAAGACAGCGAGAGCGGCAGCGGCGATCCGAAGACGGGCCATCAGAGCAGAAGGATGTGTTGGGATCGTAAAAGTGAGGAGGTGCTGCGTCTGCGGGTTCAGGCCGGTTTGTTCAGCCGAATCGCAACCAGAAGTGACCCGACGGTGGCGGGAAGGCTCAGACCCAAAATCCAGCGCGTTGTAGCGACCCCCAGATCAGGGTCTCCATAGGAGAGCTCAAAGACGCTTCCGGTGGCGGCGATGCCCAGCACACAGGCGAGGGCCAAAAACAGCCCTGCAAGAGGTTTCATCGGCATGGGATCAGGAGAGGGCGCGAACGTCAGAGGACTGGAAGCCATGATCCTTTAATTCTTTGTCGAGTCCCCCGACATCCGTGACACGGTCCACGAACAGCACGCCGGTGAGATGGTCCATCTCATGCTGGATGCAGCGGGCCATCAATCCATCGGCCTTCATGGTGCGGGGACGCCCCATCTCATCGCGGTAGCTCACCTGCACAGCACTGGGACGCACCACATCGAGATACACCCCGGGAATGCTCAGACAGCCCTCCTCGTAGGTGTCAAGGCTGGCGCTGGCGGAAACAATTTCAGGATTGATCAGCACCAACGGTGGCGTGCTGGCGTTCTCCGGATCCAGGTCGATCACCAGCAACTGCTTATGGACTCCCACCTGAGGCGCCGCCAGGCCGATCCCACGAGCGGTGTACATGCTGCGCAACATGTCGCGGGCCAGATCGCGCACAGTCGCATCCACCTTGCCGATCCGGCGGGCATCGAGACGCAAGACGTCATCGCCAAGCGTGTGGATCTCAAGCGGGGGAACTTCAAGAGGTGTCTTCGGGACAGCCACCGTCGAGCCGGATTTTTCCGCAGATCGTGCCAACTGGGCGAAGCTCCTTGCCAAGGTCTCAACCTGCGTCCTGTCTGCGCTGATCTTAGGCAGTCTCCTCTGAGCACGAAACGTTCCCATGAGCCGTCCCCAGCCTCTCTCCGCCCGGACTGCCCTCGGACGGTCTCCGGCGTTCAAAGAGCCCCGACTGCTGGGGAACTGGGTGCTGTGGCTGGAACAGCGCCCTCAAGAGAAAGGGCGCACCACGGCCTTGATCAGGCCCTGGGGCCAGCCCGACATCACGCCCCAGGAACTAACACCGGCACCCATCAACCTGCGCTGCCGCATTCATGAATACGGCGGTGGGCCTCTTTCCGCAGCAGCGAACGGGGACGAACTGCTCCTCATCTGGGTTGACGACCAGGACCGCTGCCTCTGGCAGCAGAGCTGGCAAGGATTGCTATCGCCGCAGCCAAGGGCCCTCACAGCCGCATCAGCGCCCACACGCCTGACTGCACCAGGCACGGGTTCTCTGGGAGGCGGCGTGATCGATCTGCAGCGACAGCGGTGGCTTGGTGTGCTGGAGCGGGATGAACGCGACCACCTCGTGAGCGCTGCTCTGAATCGGAGCGATCAAGAACCGCTCGTGCTGCACAGCGCCGCTGATTTCGCCGGCTATCCAGCCATCAGTGCAGATGCTCAACAGCTGGCCTGGGTGGAATGGCAGCAGCCGGCGATGCCCTGGGATGCCTCAGAGCTGCATTGCGCCTCGATCGACACCCAAGGCCAACTTGGGAACCACCACACCCTGGCAGGCAGCCGCCCCAGCGCAAAGAAGCGCATCTCCGTGTTTCAACCCCTCTGGCTGCCAGACGGAACCTTGGTGGCTGCGGAGGATTCAAGCGGTTGGTGGAACCTCTTACGCCAAGCCAACCACGGCAGTGCCAGTGCCTCTGATAACGACCAGAACTGGGCGCGTCCCTGGCCGATGCAGGCGGAAACCGCCATGCCCCAGTGGGTGTTCGGCATGCGCACCACCGCCTGGGATGGCACTCACTTGCTGGCTGCGATTTGCACCGAGGGGCGTTGGCAGCTCACACGGCTGTCCAGTGATGGCGGCACCAGCCCGGTGGCTCAGCCCTTCGACGACCTTGCGGATCTTGATGCCGATGCCGGACGAGCCGTGGCCATCGCCAGCAACAACAGCATCGGCCAGGGGCTCCTGGAGCTGGACCTTCACAGCGGCACGTGGTGGCACACCCCTGCCACCGAGGCGGTGTTGGAGCCTGACGCCATCAGCACCGCGGAACCATTGTGGTTTGAAGGCGCCAACGGTCAGCGCACCCATGCCTGGTATTACCCGCCCAACGCAGGCGCAAACCAAGAAGCGCCCTTGCTGGTAAAGAGCCACAGCGGACCCACCGCCATGGCCCGCCGCGGCCTCAACCTGGGCATTCAGTTCTGGACCAGCCGCGGTTGGGGGGTGGTGGATGTCAACTACGGAGGCTCCACCGGTTTTGGACGGTCCTACCGGGAACGTCTCAATAACGGTTGGGGGGTGGTGGATGTGCAGGACTGTGCCGCCGCCGCAACGACACTGGTGCAAGCCGGCAAGGCACACCCGGAGCGGATCGCCATTGAAGGAGGCAGTGCCGGGGGTTTCACCACCCTGGCCTGCCTCTGCTTCACCGATGTCTTCCGCGTTGGAGCCTGTCGTTACGCAGTGAGTGACCTCAGTGCCTTAGCCAAGGAAACCCACCGGTTTGAAGCGCGGTATCTCGACACCCTGGTGGGTCGATGGCCGCAGGAACAGTCGCATTACGAGGAACGCTCACCACTGCAGCATGCCGATCGGATTCGATGCCCCGTGATCTTTTTCCAGGGCCTGCAAGACAAGGTCGTCGTTCCTGAGCAGACCGAACGGATGGCAGCCGCCCTTAGGGCCAAGGGCATCCCGGTTGACGTGCAGACCTTCGCCGAAGAAGGCCACGGCTTCCGAGACAGCGCGGTGAAGGTCCAAGTTCTGGAAGCCACGGAAACGTTCTTCCGTCATCACCTCGGACTCTGATCCTGTTGTCCGTAGTGCAGGCCCTTGAATTGGGCATGAACCTGCTGCATCTGCGCTGCTGTCAGCAGCGGAGGAGCGCCCAGCTGGAGAGCCTGCAAATACATTCGCGCCAAAGTCTCCACCTCCACCGCCAACCGCAGAGCCGCCTCCAAATCAGCGCCCAAGGTCACCAGTCCATGCCGGGCCAGCAGACAGGCATGGCGCTGCACCAGAGCTGTCACCACGTGGTTCGACAGCTCAGCGGTGCCGAAGGTGGCGTAAGGAGCACAGCGGATGTCGTCCCCTCCGGCCACAGCCACCATGTAGTGAAAGGCGGGAATGCCGCGGTCATGACATGCCAGAGCGGTGGCATGGATGGGATGGCAATGAAGCACGGCCATCGCTTCGGGGCGTGAAGCGAGCACATCCGCATGCAGTCGCCATTCGGATGACGGTCGTCGCTGGCCTGACTGCAGCGGTTGCCCCTTCAGATCAAGGGCCACCAGATCATTGGCCTGCATCTGCTCATAGGGAAGCGAGCTCGGGGTGACCAACATCCCGCCCTCGATGCGTACGGAGAGATTTCCAGAAGTTCCCTGATTGAGACCGATGTCGTTCATGCGACGACCGACGCTCACCAGCTGCTGACGCAGCAGCAGCTGGTGCTGTGGATCAGCCACAGCCGTACAACCCCTGAAGCCCCGGCTCGCTGGCTTCGGCAACACCGCGATCGGTGATCAAGGCCGTGACCAGCCGTGCTGGAGTCACATCAAAGGCTGGATTGAATCCATCACTCCCATCCGGCGTGAGCTGCACCTGAGCCAGCTCACCGGCAGCGCCCCCTGTGAGCACCCGACCTTGAATCGCCGTCACCTCAGCGGCGGACCGCGCTTCGATAGGGATCTCAGCGACACCGTCATCCAGGGTCCAGTCAATAGTGGAGGCGGGCAACGCCACATAGAAGGGCACGTGATTGTCGTGGGCTGCGAGCGCCTTCAGATAGGTGCCGATCTTGTTGCACACATCCCCACGGCGGGTGGTGCGGTCGGTGCCCACGATCACTGCATCCACCTCTCCGTGCTGCATCAGATGACCACCCGCGTTATCGACGATCACGGTGTGCGGCACCCCTTCACAGGCAAGTTCGTAGGCCGTGAGGGAAGCGCCCTGGTTGCGGGGGCGGGTCTCATCAACCCACACGTGCACCTTCAGCCCAGCGCGATGGGCCTTGTAGATCGGCGCCAAAGCTGTCCCCCAGTCCACGGTGGCAAGCCAGCCGGCATTGCAGTGGGTCAGCACCTGAAACGGCTGATCCTGACGGGAAGGGGGACGAGCCGCCGCCAACTGCTGGAACAGCCCGAGACCGTGATCACCGATGGTCGAGCACATGGCCACATCCTGATCCGCAATCAAACCGGCTTCCTCCCTAGCGGCTGCCGCACGTTCGTTGAGGGGCAACGAGATCACACGGTCACGCACCCGCTCCAGGGCCCAGCGAAGATTGATCGCCGTCGGACGGGTGGCATTGAGCTGATCGAAGGCCGCCACCAAAGCCGCATCGCTGGGATCGACCTGTAGCGCAAGCATCAGGCCATAGGCACCCGTCACGCCGATCAACGGAGCCCCGCGAACCACCATCGTGCTGATCGCAGAGGCCGCCTGGTCACAACTGGTAAGAGTGCGGGTGCAGAAGTGATGAGGAAGCTGCGTCTGATCAATCACCCAAACCGATCGACCATCCGGTTCCAGGCCGATAGTGCGCCAGGCCTGACCGTCAATGTTCATGCGCGGGGGTGAACGGAGAACCTTGATCAATTTGCCTCCCCGCTTCCCGCCACGACCAGCGCACCACGGGAGATGGCAACCTGCCCACACTTGCAATGCGGGCTTGGAACTCAAGCTGTTTGATGTTCTCGTGGCCTTCTCCGGGCTCAGTCTGCTGCTGCTCCTGGGGATGGCCTTACGGCAAAGGCTGCGCTGGCTGAGGGTTCTGGGCATTCCGGAAGCCCTCGTGGCAGGACTGCTCGGACTGTTGATCGGTCCTTTCGGTCCCTGGTCCATCTTTCCTGAGCGGGTTTACCGGATCTGGGGTCAAACCCCTGGAGTGTTGATTGCACTGGTCTTCGCAACGCTGTTCCTCGGCCAGACCTTGCCGAGCCCTCGAGTGATCTGGAATCGGGCGGCAGGGCAGACCGCCTTCGGCATGGTGCTCGGCTTCGGCCAGTACCTGGTGGGAGGCCTATTAGTTCTGCTGGTGCTCCAGCCTCTGCTCGGATCGAGCCCCTTGTTGGCGGCACTGATCGAAGTGGGCTTCGAAGGCGGCCATGGCACGGCGGCAGGGATGGGAGCGACATTCACCGAACTCGGGCTTCCGGCTGGTGAAACGCTGGGTCTGGCCATGGCAACCGTGGGCGTGCTCACGGCCGTTTTGCTGGGGAGCGCCCTCGTGGTGATCGGGCGCGGACGCAACTGGCTGGTGAGCGGAGATCCAGACGGCACCACCGCCACCGGGCGCACTCGCAAGGGCTTGAAGAGCACAGACCAGGACCCCATCTCCGCCGATGAGCGTCTGAATCTGGAACGTGCAGCAGGCACGATCCAGCCGGAATCAGCCCGGTCGATGACCATCGACTCGTTGACCGTGAATGTGGCGCTCGCCGGAGGTGCGGTGGGTCTGGGCATCCTTCTCAAAGCCAGTCTCACCGGATTGGGGGGAGTGTTCGGTGGACCCGAAACCGCCAAGCTGCTCCAGGCCATTCCCGTATTCCCTCTGACCATGGTGGGAGGCCTGATCGTGCAGATGATCCTGCAACGCGCCCAGCAGACACAGCTGGTGTCCGCTGTGGCTCAGGCCAGTGTGGGATCTCTCGCCATGGATCTGCTGATCACGGCAGCGATGGCGAGCCTGAACCTGCCGTTGCTCGAAGACAACTGGATCCCCTTCCTGGCCCTGGCCATCGCGGGATTGAGCTGGAACGTCTGCGCTTTCCTCTGGCTAGCGCCGCGCATCTTCCGCGATCACTGGTTCGAACGAGGCATCGCCGATTTCGGTCAGGCAACGGGCGTGACCGCCACAGGACTGCTGCTGCTGCGCATGGCCGATCCATGGGGACGCAGCAGAGCCATGGAAGCCTTTTCCTTCAAGCAACTGCTGTTTGAACCCTTTCTGGGTGGAGGCTTGGTGACCGCACTCTCACCTCTACTGATTGTCAGCTGGGGACTGCCTCGCTTCAGCGCTGCAGCGTTGGTGCTGACGTTGACCTCCCTGCTGTTGGGTCTGCGCCTTGGGCGCCGTCGCACCAACAGCGACGCACCAGCGTGATGAGCGGATGCTTCAGGCGTGTTCGCGGAAAAACGCGATCACGCTCTGAAGTTCGTCCGCAAAGCGATCAATCTCATCCACCGTGCTGGTGAAACTGAGGCTCGCTCGCGCAGAACCGGTCACGTTGTAATAGCGATGCAAAGGCTGGCAGCAGTGATGACCACTGCGGATGCAAATGCCCGACAGATCGAGCATGGCGGCGATGTCATTGGCATGCACGCCCTCAACCAGGAAGGTGGCTAAGGCGCCGCGACCGGACTGCTGATCAGGAGTCGGCCCAAGAATGCGCAGTCCGTCGATACCCCGCAAGCGTTCAAACAAATGCCCCGTGAGCTGGGCTTCCCAGGCCTGAATGGTGTCTAGCCCGATGGACTGCAGATAACGGATGGCGGCACCCATACCCACAGCTTCACCGATAGCTGGTGTTCCCGCCTCGAACTTGTGCGGGAGCGACGCCCAGGTGCTGTGATCGAGGAACACATCCTGAATCATCTCGCCGCCGCCGAGTAACGGCGGCATCTCTTCAAGAAGCGATTGCCGTGCCCACAGGAAGCCCATCCCCGTAGGTCCGCAGAGCTTGTGGGACGAGCCCACAAGGAAATCAACATCGAGAGACGCCACGTTGATGGGCTTGTGAGCCAGGCTCTGGCAGGCATCCACGAGCACCAAAGCGCCGACGGCATGCGCCGCAGGAATGATCACGTCCAGCGGATTGCAACAGCCCAGAGCATTGCTGATGTGCACAAGGCTCATCAGGCGGGTTCGCGGGCTCAGCTTGGCTTGGAAATCATCGAGATCCAGCTCACCAGTCTCAGTGACGCCGACGTGACGAAGCACACAACCGGTGCGCTGAGACAGCTGCTGCCAAGGCACCAGGTTGCTGTGGTGCTCCATCAGCGTGAGCAGCACCTCATCGCCTTCGCGCAAATTGGCATCACCCCAGGTGCGCGCCACAAGGTTGATTGCCTCAGTGGCATTGCGGGTAAACACGATTTCAGTGGCGCTGGCTGCACCAACGAAATCAGCGGTTGTCGAGCGGGCTGCCTCGAACGACTCGGTTGCCCTGGCACTGAGCTGGTGGGCACCACGGTGCACGTTGGCGTTGTCGGCGCTGTAGTAACGCTGCAGAGCCTCAAGCACCTGACGCGGCTTCTGGCTGGTGGCAGCGTGGTCCAAATAAACCAGCGGCCTGCCATCCGAAGCCTGCTGATCCAAGATCGGGAAATCGGCACGGGTCCGGGCCAGCAAGACGCCGAGATCCGCCTGCGACTGAGCTGACTGCATCAGCGTCATGAGCTCAGTCCTTCCATGACCCGCTCCAGCGGGCTCCAGACTTGGGCCGCTTCCGGCAGCTGCCCGATGATCTCCTGGCAGGCTCCACGCAAAAGCAATGCTGCGGCGTCAGCAGCACCGATGCCTCGACTCTGGAGATAGAAGAGCTCGTCTTCTTGAAGTTGCGAGACCGTCGCGCCATGAGCGCAGCGCACATCGTCAGCAACGATTTCTAGTTCAGGCTTGGTGTCGACTCTGGCGCGATCGGAGAGAAGAAGATTGCGGCTGAGCTGAGCGGCATTGGTGCGCTGCGCTTCGCGAGGAACGTTGATGGCACCGTTGAAAATGTTGTGCGAACGATCGGCCGCCAGACATTTCTGCAGTTGATCCAGCTCGCCTTCAGGGCCGTTGAAACTCACCGATGTGTGGGTGGCGAGCTGCTGCTCTGCGCTGGTGACTGCCAACCCTTTGATGGTGGTGGTGGCCTGTCCATCCACCTGAACGACGCGCGGTTCCAACCGGCCGAGCGACCAGCCCTGCACCACCGACGTGAAGGCATAGCGGCTGCGGGGCTCTTGCTCCACAGCGCAATGAGTCAACAGAGAGGCGGCTCCGCTAGACATCGCGAGGAAGCCGTGTCGCAATTGGGATTCCTGACCCAGATGGACTTCGATCACGTGGCTGTGAGCGTTGGTCCCATCTGCGAGCACCACCTCCAACAGATCGAGCGAGGCTTTCTCTTCAAGCAAAAGGAGCACGCGCGTCGCTGTGAGTCCATCGCCACCGGTCAGCACGACTTCAAGCGGTGGAACCGAACCACGAATGCGCAGAGCCAGCACCTGACGGCTTCTGGCGTGGTTGAACTCCACAGGCCAAGCCTCGGCGCAGCCACAGCGGTCGAGCGTATGCCCGAGAGCCTGTTTGAGCTCTGCTTCGGAGAGGACGCTGATGCCGGGCGGCAAGGTCACACCCTCAAGAGGGTTGGCCTGACCATTCAGAACGAGACGCAACACGCCATCAGCACTGAACGGCAATGATCCATCACTGGCATCTGCACTGAGCGGCAACGCCGCCATGCACTCAAGCCGCTTCAGGTCGGTCAGTCGCCAGGGCTCCTGCCGACGGGTCGGCAGGCCCATCCGTTCGAGGGCCGCACGACCGCGTTCCTGGACTGGTGCGAGCACACTGTTGGCCATATCAGGCCACCCCCTGAGCAGCCAGTTCCTGATCCACCCAGTCGTATCCGGTTTCCTCGAGCTCGAGTGCCAGCTCACGACCACCGGTGCGCAGGATTCGACCCGCTGCCATCACATGCACATAATCCGGAGTGATCTCATCGAGTAGACGCTGGTAGTGGGTGATCAGCAGTGTGGCGTTGTTGGGCGTCGCCAACTGATTCACACCCCCGCCGACGATGCGGAGAGCATCGATATCAAGGCCGGAATCCGTTTCATCAAGGATTGCCACCACAGGCTCAAGGAGAGCCATCTGAAGAATCTCGTTGCGCTTCTTCTCGCCGCCGGAGAAGCCTTCATTCACACTGCGCTCCAAGAAGGCTGGGTCCATCTGGACCACGTTGAGCTTCTCGCGCACATGATCTTCAAAATCGAAGGTGTCGAGTTCTTCTTGCCCCTGCTTATCACGCCGAGCATTGGTGGAGACGCGTAGAAATTCAAGGTTGCTGACGCCCGGAATTTCCACTGGATATTGGAAACCAAGGAAGATGCCCAGACGGGCACGATCTTCAGGCTCCAAGTCAAAAAGATCCTCGCCGCGATAACGCACAGTTCCAGCAGTTACACGGTAAGCGGGATGACCTGCGAGAACTTTCGACAACGTGCTTTTGCCGCTGCCGTTGCGCCCCATCACGGCATGAATTTCGCCGGCTCGCACCTGCAAACTGACGCCCTTGAGGATGGGCTTGTCGTCAACCGAAGCATGCAGGTCGGTGATATCTAGGAGCAACTCGGCGTCTGAACGAATCACGGAAGAGATGAAAAATGAGAAACGATGAATAGAGATGGGAAAAGAAAGACTCAGCCCACAGAACCCTCAAGCTTGAGCGCCAACAACTTATCGGCTTCAGCAGCAAATTCCATTGGAAGCTGATTGAACACATCCCGACAGAAGCCGCTCACCATCATCGAAACCGCCTCTTCAAAACCGATGCCTCGACTTTGGAGATAAAACAGCTGATCTTCAGAGATGCGGCAGGTGCTGGCCTCATGTTCGATCGCAGCCTGAGGCTGCTGCGAACGGATGTAGGGGTAAGTATTGGCGGCAGCTTGATCGCCGATGAGCATCGAATCGCACTGGCTGTAGTTGCGAGCACCCTTGGCTTTCGGCCCCATCTGCACCAGACCCCGATAGCTATTGCTCGATTGCCCAGCACTGATGCCCTTACTCACGATCGTGGAACGGGTTCGGGGACCGATGTGAACCATTTTTGTTCCGGTATCAGCCTGCTGACGGTTGTTGGTGAGTGCCACGGAATAGAACTCTCCGACGGAATCGGCACCCTGAAGAAGACAGCTGGGATATTTCCAAGTGATGGCAGACCCAGTTTCCACCTGTGTCCAGCTGATCCGGCTTCGATCACCACGGCACTGGCCACGTTTGGTCACAAAGTTGTAGATGCCGCCAACACCATTTTCATCACCGGCATACCAGTTCTGAACCGTGGAGTATTTGATCGACGCATCATCAAGAGCCACGAGTTCCACCACCGCCGCGTGCAGCTGGTTGGTGTCAAACATCGGAGCGGTGCAGCCTTCTAAATAGCTCACCGACGCACCTTCTTCTGCAACGATCAAAGTGCGCTCAAACTGACCGGTATCCCCTGAATTGATCCTGAAATAGGTGGAAAGCTCCATCGGGCATTCCACACCCTTTGGGATAAAGACGAAGGATCCGTCACTGAAAACGGCAGAATTCAGTGCGGAAAAATAGTTGTCATTGCTAGGAACAACAGTGCCGAGATAACGCTCAATCAGCTCGGGGTGCTCTTTCACGGCTTCACTGAAGGAGCAAAAGACCACCCCGTGCTCTGCCAATTTCTCCTTGTAAGTGGTGGCAATCGAGACGCTGTCGAAGACAGCATCCACGGCCACGTTGCTCAGACGCTTCTGCTCGCTCAGCGGAATACCGAGCTTGTCAAAGGTTTCCAAAAGCTTGGGATCCACCTCATCGAGGCTGGTTTTTTTCTCCTGCTGCTTGGGAGCTGCGTAATAAACGATGTCTTGATAATCGATTGGGTCATAACCCAACTCAGCCCAATCCGGCTCTTCAAGGGTCAACCAGTGCCGGAAGGCCTTCAGGCGGAATTGAAGAAGAAAATCAGGTTCCTCCTTTTTCTTGGAGATCAGACGCACCACCTCCTCGCTGAGACCCTTGGCGATCTTGTCGGTCTCGATGTCCGTGACAAAGCCGTATTTGTACGGCTTGCTGACGAGATCACGGGTGGAGGTGGATGTCATGTCACTCAGCCTGCAGTGGCATGGATGGTTTCGGTGGTGATCGTCTGCTCCTCACCACGGAACGGGTTGTCCTCAGTGAGGAAGAGCATGCAATGGCAATCCTTGCGCTCTCGCATTGGCACGCAGGGGCAATTCCAGAAGGCCTGCGATACCTCGGCCTGTTTGTCCTCGTAATGGCGGCAGGGGCACAGCGCACCTCCCAGATCATCTTTGTGGCGCGCAAGACCTTTCAGCACCACGGACGTCACACCGGGATCGCTGCAAAAATAGGTGCCTGTCCGCTGGGCATAGGTTTCAGCAAACTTGCGGATCACTTCAAGGCTCTCCGCGGTCGGTTCTTGGTTGCCCGCAGGGGACTCAGTCATGACAACGAAACTGGCAGAGGAACGAAGCCGGGGAGATACGAAACAGAAAAGTTTCGTATTCGGAGCCTAGGGCACGGATCGGGCACCCGACGTCGAGCTCATTGTGACGGACCCTGGATCCCAACCGCTCCCTCAATGGCGACCGATCCAGGTCTCGACAAAATCTGAATTGAATCCCAAGGCAGTTGCTTTGATCCCGTGGCATCGTGACCGTATCGTCCTGAATCCATGGGCGCGTCCGCGCAAGCTCCCACACGTGAAGCGACGCTGGCCCTGCTCCTGAGGCAGGGTCAAGTCAGTGCGTCTGCCCTTGCGGGTCAGCTGAATATTTCTGTGCAAGCCATGCGTAGGCATCTACGCACCCTCGAAGATGAAGGGTTGGTGGAATCAAGTGCGGTGTCAGCAGGGCCAGGACGTCCCTCCAACCAATGGCGACTCACGCAACAAGGGCATCAGCACTTTCCAGACGGCAGCGAAACCTTCGCCATCGACCTGCTGGAGTCAATGGTCACGAGTCTCCCAGCCGAAACCCTGGCCACGCTGCTCAACAGCCAGGCTCTGCATAAAGCGGACCTTTACAGACGTCAACTCGGCGATGGCTCCCTCGAAGAACGCATCCGCATCCTGGTTCAGTTGCGCAGCAACGAAGGGTATGTCAGCGAAATGGTGCCAGCCACCGACGGATTGGGGTGGTGCATCAATGAGTATCACTGTTCCGTCCAGCGGATTGCCGAAGAGCATCCAGCGGTCTGTGATCAGGAATTACTAGTGATTCGCATGACCTTTCAGGACTGCCAAGTGGAACGGGTTCACTGGCGATTGGAATCCGGACACTCCTGTGGATTTGAAATCAAACCCCAGGCCAATCCGCTCCCCCAGCCGAAGTCAGACCTTCACGCATGACCAGTGACGCGATCCCAGGGACAGGACCTCTATCCCGTGAACAGATCGAAGCGATCGAAGCCACCTTGCTGCCCACACTGGATCGTCACCACCTCAGGCTGCAGGCTCACTGCCTTGCCACGTTCCAGCACATGGCTCGCCCTGTTGTTCAGGGACCGCTTCCCAACCGCCAACGCTGGCAGAGCTGGTGCAAGCAGCAGCCGCAACTGGTCGACGACCCCGACTTCTTGGAGCTCCTGATGATCCAGTTCACTGTGATCGCAATACAGCTGGAAGATCTGGCGAACAACCTAGGCATCAGCCCTCTCGAGCTCAGCCTGAACGATCTCATACGCCACAGCGAGAGCGACAGCAGGCAACGGCTAGAAAGCTCCAAGTCATCGTGACTTCGCGATCAGGCCATCACGTTGACGACTGCGTCCTGCGATCATCCAAACGACTGCATTCGACGCTGATGACCCTGGACATCCCCGATGCGCCGACCTTTTTCCGCCTGAGCTGCGGCAGCTGGCGATCCCAACGCAGCGTGCACCACCTGCTGCACCGTCGCGCAGAGGCCGGCGGATCTCTGATCGTTGTGGACGACCTGGAGATCGACGATCCACGGCTGCTTGAGATGGCCCGTCAGCACGGCCAAAACCCAGATCGGATCATCGGAGGAAGCCATGTGCGCTGGAGCGCTTCCATGGCCTGGGATCGCGACGGAGATGCCCACGACGGTGAGACCTGTTTCGCCTTGATCGGCGACAGCGCGTCCGCACGATCGGGAACCATGCTCAGAGACCAGGGCTATGCAGAAAAATCTCCTGCCACATCCACGTTCAGCATGGACGACAGGGATGGCCTGATTCTCTGCACGAGCTACGAGATGATGACCGTTTGGGAGCGCTTCAGCTTTTCGGGAGTCGATGTGCGGATTCGCTCCAGCACGGTGGAAGGCCTGTCCAACAACGCGTCCTTCTGCGTTGAGACCCGATTGAAGGAAGAAGGCTCAAGCGGGGGAACTGCTCCGTCAACAGCTGTGCATTCGCCGTTCGGATGGTGAGCACTCACTGTTACGGACTGTGAGTAGCCCAGGGAGCCGCGGGGAGCACGTTCATTCACACTTCTACGATCGTTGCAGTGTGTTCCGAACAGCGTGGCTCTTCCTCTCCTGCAGTACGCACCGACCACGCAAAACAATCGTGTTGCTCCCATCCGCGTTGCATCCGACGAGAACGAACGTTCTCTGCAGATGGATATCGCGATGGACGCTGACAACGTTGAGACGGTCATCGAGTCGGCGTACCGCCAGGTGTTCTTCCACGCGTTCAAGAGCGACCGCGACGCCTTCCTGGAATCCCAGCTTCGGAACGGTCAGATCACGGTCCGCGATTTCATTCGTGGGCTCTGCCTCTCTGACACCTTCAAGCGGACTTTCTACGGTTTCAACTCCAACTACAAGGTGGTGCGCCACCTTGTGCAGAAAATCCTCGGCCGCAAGACCCACGGCCAATCGGAAGAGATTTCCTGGTCCATCGTGATTGCCTCCCAAGGCATCGAAGGCATGGTCGATGCCTTGCTCGACAGCGAGGAATACTTGAGCGCCTTCGGTTACGACACGGTGCCTTATCAGCGCAATCGCGTACTGCCTGGCCGTGATCTCGGCGAAACCCCTTTCAACATCACCACGCCTCGCTACGACGAGTACTACCGGGGAATCCTGGGCTTCCCGAAGATCGTCTTTACCGGCAAAGCCAAGGCTCTGCCCGAGCGCGCCAATCGCAAGCGCGGCGGATATACCGAGGACTACCTCCCCTGGGTCCGCGGCATGGCCTCCGGGATGGGTGCGTCACCGACCGGCAGCGCCGATATCGATTACCTCTCCAAGGTCCCGTTCCGCAGCATCGGCCGCTGAGTCCAAGCCCAGCTCAATCCTTCAAAAAGGAGCCCCTCGGGGCTCCTTTTTTTTGTTGATCACAGGCCCTCCAAGGGCATTGCCGTCAGAAGATGCTGACCCCGGGCCTCTTGGCGCCCTGAAAAAGAAAAATCTCCAGCAAACTGATCCCAAAGAAACCCGGTAGTTCGAACGTGACGCAAGCCATCACATCCCTCGCCCGCATGACCCTGCGTCAGCTGCGTCAGATGGCTAGCGATCTAGGCGTCACTCTCTACAGCCGCAAGAGCAAAGAAGACCTGGTCTCAGCGATCGCTGAGCGGCAAGAACGTCGTGGTGGCGACCTCAAGGCCATTGAAGCTGAACTCACACCACCCGCACTGTCTCAAGCGACTACCCGTGTGGTGTTTCTCCCCAGGGATCCCCAATGGGCCTACGTGTTTTGGGAAATTTCAGACAGCGATCGCCGTCGTGCTCAAGCCGAAGGCGCCGCGCACCTCAGCCTCCGCCTCGCAGACGTCACTGGCCTACAGGACGGTTCGTCTCACCCGCACACTCTCCAGGAGGTTCCCGTCGATAGTCACAGCACCGAGTGGTATTTGCCTGTCCCTCTGTGCGACCGCGACTACCGCGTTGAACTTGGTTTTCGTTCCGGCAGCAACTGGATCTCCTTGGCCTTCTCCTCAGTGGCCCGCGTCCCCGCCTTGCACCCCAGCGATCAGATTCTCGATCAGTTTGTTCCCTTCAGCCTCGAAGCGGCAGCTCCCGCTCCCGCGCCAGTCGCCCCGCCCGCCGAGCCCAGCGACAGCGGTCTGCACGAGCGTCTCTATCAGAGTGCGACCACCCACTTCCGCAGCCGCAGGGTGGGTTCCGAAGTGCTGCATGAGCAAGACTCCATGGCGGTTGACCAGCGCGGACTGAGCGATTCCGGCGCTGGACTCTGGGCCAGCGGACGCAATGAATCAGGTCTGGGTGGTGTTGCCCCTCGCCAGCGCACCTTCTGGTTAGTGGCTGACGCCGAGCTGATCGTTTACGGCGCCACTGATCCCTCGGCATGCCTCACCATCGGCGGCGAAGAAGTTCCCCTTTCTGACGAAGGTACCTTCCGCATTCAGGTGCCTTTCCGCGACGGCGAACAGATGTACGCCATCGAAGCCACAGCTGCCGATGGCGAACAGAAGCGCAACATCACCTTGAATTTCGAGCGCGTGACACCGGAAGACAACAGCAATCCCGCCAGCGAAGCCAAAGCTGAGTGGTTCTGAACTCGTGACCATGAAACGGAACACCCTCCGTTGGTTTGTGGCCATCACTCCCCTTGTGGGAGCGATGGCCTTTCCCGTCTTAGTCCCTCTGACCATGGCGAAACTTGGAATCGGCGCCGGAGTGGGCGTGGCGTTGGTGCTAAGCAGTCTCTGGTTTGTGACCATGCTCAGCACAGCAGAAATGCCCCACTAACCCTCCAACTCATCCGCACAGGGGAACACTGCCTTCACAGGAGTGGTGAGATCCCATGGGCCCAAGAGCATGCCCGCCGAAAGCGGCATCGATTGTGGCTTCGACGCTGTCTTTTTTGTTGTTGAGCTGCAGCCAGCCCGGTGAGGTGGTGGGACAAGGAAGCGAGCCACTTCCAAGACCCAAGGGAATTGCGCTGCACTTCAACCACCGCGACAGCAGCCGCTACCGCCATCCGCTCACGGGGGAATGGCGCAATGGCGACAACCTCGAACAGGCGTTGATCGCACAGATCAAAAGCGCCGAGCACGAACTGCTCGTGGCCGTTCAAGAGCTGTCATTGCCCGCCATCGCTGAGGCCTTGGTGCAGGCCAGCCAGAACGGAGTGAAGGTTCACGTGGTTCTGGAGAACACTTACAGCACGCCCTGGACCGAGCTGCACCCCACAGACCTGCCGGCCCGTGGCCGTCAACGCCTGCATCAACTCCAAAAGCTCGCCGATCGCAACCGTGACGGCCAACTGAGCGCTGAAGAACGGATGCGAGGTGATGCCGTTGCCATCCTGAAGCGCGGCGGTGTACCGATCATCGACGACACCGAAGACGGCAGTCGCGGGAGCGGCCTGATGCACCACAAATTCATCGTGGTGGACCAACGGCGTGTCGTGACAGGAAGCGCCAACTTCACCAGTTCGGGATTGCATGGTGATGTCGGTGCCCCGAATAGCCGGGGCAACGTGAATCATCTCCTCAGCATCGACAGCATGGATCTGGCTGCGATATTCCGCGAGGAGTTCGAACTCATGTGGGGTGACGGACCCTCAGGGCTGAACAACAGCCGCTTCGGTCGAGGGAAAGAGCGGCGAGGCCCACAGGTCGCAAGCATCGACGGCATCAGGGTGGAAGTGCTGTTCCCACCCCATTCCCCACAGGATCCAGAGCATGGCTTGAACCTGATTGGCCGAACGCTGGCCAAAGCACGACAAACCATCGACATGGCCTTGTTCGTGTTCTCAGCGCAGTCACTGACCGACGTGCTCGCTGAGCGCCACAACGCCGGCGTGGCGATCCGATTGCTGGCTGATCCCGGTTTTGCCAGCCGCTTCTTTTCAGAGGTCCTGGACCTGCTGGGACTGGCACTGCCAGACCGTTTCTGCAAACTCGAAGCTGGCAATCAACCCCTGACTACACCGTTAAAGAACATCGGCACCCCGCGCCTCGCGCGTGGCGACAAACTGCACCACAAGTTCGCCGTGATCGACAACAAAATGGTGATCACCGGGAGCTTCAATTGGTCGCCATCTGCAGCACACACCAACGATGAAACCCTGCTGGTGATCTACTCACCGAAGCTTGCTGCGCATTTCACCCGTGAAATGAATCGAATGTGGCGCAGTGCTGAGCTGGGGATCACGCTACGAATACAACGCAAGCTTGATCGGCAACGTGCAAGGTGTGGGGGTGGAGAGGAGCTGAAAGAACAAGTGAGATAATGGCCTAAATTCCCGTATCAGCGAATTCCGAGGAAATGAAAACTGCTCTGGGCATCCTTACCGTAAGTTCGTTGCTTCTCACAACAGGGTGTGCAGAACTTCAAGAATTAGCTGAGGAGTACAAGGCGGATCAAGCAACGGAAGAAGCTAAGGAGAATCGAATTAGAACTCTCGACATAGATCAACCCATAGCCAATGTCAGCGTGGAAGAGATCGCAGAAGAGTTCGAAGCGAACTCAGTGGTGGCTGAGGACAGGTACATGAACCAACCTGTTGAAATCACTGGATACATAGGAAGCATTGACGACTCAATGTTTGACGAGAAAAACGTCAGCATCACTATCACTGGTGGAGAGTACAGCTTTTCGTCCGTGAGCTGTTCGAAACCTCGTAATGCCCCCGAAGTCCATGAGCTCCGCAAAGGAATGCATGTTGCTGTACGCGGCGTGATCACCTCTGAAGAAATGGGAATTCGTCTGTCACGCTGCAAGTTCTGGTCTTTCTCAAAAGATCGATGGATCGGATCAGAGCAAACAACACCAACCCACCAAGCACCGAATTCGTTCAAATACACTGCAAGCGCTGAGCAGCCATCCCAAAAAACAAAGCAACATCAAACCAGACAATTAGCACCTATGGAATGGAGTAATTTACCCAGAGGATGCAGCTTTTACTTTGCAGAAAATGATGAAAATCAGCCACTTGTCTGGGCCACATTTCCGGTAGAAGATGTTACCAAAAGCAAAGCTATCATTAATGTGGTCGGGGGAAGGCGGGAGCTTGAAATCAACACCTACAAAGACTTAGAGATTATTACAAGCGATAATGAATATCAACTCGTAATATCAATGGGAAATTGGAGGCAAACTGGGCATGAAATGGAACAAAGCGTTTCTACGATCAAAGTAAAACATCTAAACAATAGTTACCAAGTCACTGGTATTGCAAAACGAGGTTGCTAGGGGAATCCGCCAAGGATCCAGAAAATCCTGATCTCGACCCTTCACAAATCAGCAGAATTTATCCAGGGACAAGCCCAAATCCACCAATTCTAAACTGGCATGAGCATCCGAAACACTAGAGCTGGCTTCACACAAGCCAAATTCAACGACGATGCCTCATCGTTCGTCATCTTCGAGATTCTCGTCATTGCCGTTGCATTTGGAATTGGGATGCAGAGCTGGTGGTGGGGTGGAGGAATCTTTTTGAGCGGGATGATTGTAATGGTCACTCCCATCCTCAACGTCCTGTTCTGCTTCGCGATGACCGCAGCATGGGCAGTTGCAGGGTTTCATATCGGCGAAGCGATTGACCAGGAAGGAGCCAACTACGTCATTGCCATCCTTGCGGGACTGATCTCACTGGGAGCTCACTTGGGAGCTATTGAGTGGGCAGAAGACATGGGCGCAAAGGATTGATGCTTAGGTGGTTAAAGACCAAATACTAAGTTCGCATAAAGAAGTGTCTAAGAATTAGCTTTAATAATCAATCGCTTCTGATAAACCGCTGAACGAGGGATTACCTAGCGAATGCAGCGCAAGTTGGAGCGTCAGCAAGCGCTGTGCGGCAGTGGAGAGCAAAGGGGAGAAATCACCTCAGATCCATGAATGAATCACGACTGCTGCAAAAGATTCCATTCACGAAGATGAATCCATTGACATTGATCATTGGCAACATCCGCTGACACAGTTCAAGTCGAAAACTGGACAACAGCAATCCCTCCAAAAACCACACCCGGTCGTCTCCAACTTGATCCCCAGCAAGCAAGGCGTTGGTCAACCCAAACACCGATGACCGATCGCCACGCCAGTCGGGCCAGAATACTCTTGCAATGACTGATTCACCCTCCGTGAGATTGCCGCTGTCCCTCTTGGGGCTTGTGCTGATGCTGCCCCCCGCGGCCTTCACGCAGGTCAAGTTCGTCCCCATGCCCACTCAAGAAGAGATGCGCTCGCTGCAGCTGCTCGCCTACAGCTGCTCACGGGAGAATGACCTCACCAACTGCGAACAGACCCGAAGCATTGCCGATCCGCTGATGGATCACCCACGACTTCCAGCCGCCTGCAAAGACACCCTCTGGGAATTGATCCAGGCGTCTCATGTGGCCAACACCAACAGCTTTCAACGGCGGGACAACATTGATCGCCCAGCCCGAAGACTCACTGTGGTCTGCGCGAAGGCTCCAGCACCAGCGCCGCAGGCACCCACACAGGCATGAGCGACCCCGGTGTTAATCCCAGTCGAAACTGAAGCGTTGCCCCGGGAGCAAGCGCTCCACTTCATCGCGAACCTGCTGCATCAGTTCACTGCTCAACGCAGGATGTCTTCGCAATTCCCGGATCAATTCGCCTACGTCATCAGCCGTTAAGCCATGGCTGGACACCATCGACTCCAACCGCTGACGGACATGGGTAATGAGCTCTTGTTGCTCCTGGGAGAGAGGAACTGCGTTGGGGCGATCGATCTCCATCACAGTTCAGCCGACGCGATGAACAAAAAGTAGCTGCGACAAGTGGTTGCCCCGAACACCCTGGATTTGTCCAGGCATGTTTAGGTTCCGTAGATCCGCCCCACCCGCACGGGATGACAGCCTCCGCCTCGGCCGAGCCCACGCACACCATCGTGCAACTCGACGCTCCTTTCACTGACCAAAAACCCGGCACTTCGGGACTGCGCAAGAGCAGCCAACAATTCGAGCAGCCTCACTACCTCGAGAGCTTTATTGAAGCGGTCTTCAGAACTCTGCCTGGCGTGCAGGGCGGCACTCTCGTGCTCGGTGGCGACGGTCGCTACGGCAACCGACGCGCCATCGACGTAATTTTGCGCATGGGAGCAGCCCATGGGCTCAGCAAAGTGTTGGTCGCCACAGGCGGCATCCTGTCGACCCCCGCAGCCTCCAATCTGATCCGCCAGAGGCAAGCGATCGGAGGCATCATCCTTTCCGCGAGCCACAATCCCGGTGGGCCCGATGGCGACTTTGGCGTGAAGGTGAATGGCGCCAACGGCGGCCCCACGCCCAGCTCCTTCACCGATGCAGTTTTCGAGTGCACGAAAACACTCGATCACTATTCAATCGCCGAGGCGAAGCCCCTCAACCTCGAAGAACCGGGAACGCATCAGACCGGTGCGATGCAGGTCGAAATCGTCAATGGCGTCGATGACTTTGTCGCCCTGATGCAGCAGCTGTTTGATTTCGAGCAAATCAGCGACTTGCTCAAGAGCGACTTTCCGCTGGCCTTCGATGCCATGCATGCCGTGACAGGGCCTTATGCCAAACGGGTGTTCGAAGACCTGCTCGGCGCACCAGCCGGCAGCGTGCGCAATGGCATCCCCCTCGAGGACTTCGGCAAGGGACACCCAGACCCCAACCTGACTTACGCCCACGACCTCGCAGGGCTTCTTCTCGAGGGTGATGGGTATCGGTTCGGAGCCGCCTGCGACGGAGACGGTGACCGCAACATGATTCTGGGCCACCGCTGCTTCGTGAATCCCAGCGACAGCCTCGCGGTGCTCACGGCCAACGCCACCCTCGCCCCGGGGTACGCAGGGGGGCTGGCGGGCGTTGCCCGTTCCATGCCCACCAGCGCAGCGGTGGATGTGGTCGCCAAGGGTCTGGGCATCAACTGCTTCGAAACTCCCACGGGTTGGAAGTTCTTCGGCAACTTGCTGGATGCTGGCGAGATCACCCTGTGTGGAGAAGAAAGCTTTGGAACCGGCAGCAATCACGTGCGCGAAAAAGACGGCTTGTGGGCCGTGCTGTTCTGGCTGCAGATCCTTGCCGTCCGCCGGTGCAGCGTCGCAGACATCATGAACAGCCATTGGCAACGCTTTGGCAGGCACTATTACTCGCGCCATGACTACGAAGCGGTCCCAACGGAAGCCGCCCACGGCCTTTATGACCGCCTGGAAATGATGCTTCCCTCCCTGTTGGGGCAAACCTTTGCTGGTCAGACCATCAGCGGTGCTGACAATTTCAGCTACATCGATCCTGTGGACCAGTCGGTAACACAGGGGCAGGGGTTGCGAATTCTTCTAGACGACGGCAGCCGCGTAGTGATTCGTCTGTCCGGAACTGGCACCAAGGGGGCCACGATTCGGGTCTACCTAGAGAGCTATGTTCCCAACACCGGGGACCTCAACCAGGATCCTCAGATCGCCCTGGCCAAGATGATCAACGCCATCAACGACCTGGCTGAAATCCAACAACGCACCGGCATGGATCAGCCCACGGTGATCACCTGATCAGGTCATCCAACCTGGCAGGGAGAGGTTCGTCTAACGACGAGACTTCCCTGCCATCGACTTGCCCGTGCGGTAGTCCTCTTCCGGTGCACTGTCCTGAAGCTGGCGCATGCTCTCAATCGAGGCACTGAAGAGAGCCGCCGAAGAGATCACGACCCCGTAGAGGTAATGCAGCCGAGTTTGGCGAATGGTCGCCGGTGTGTTGCGGATGAAGGTGTCGAGAAAGAGCGACAGCACCACACCGATCCCGGCACCGATCAATGCAGACCAGAGAACCTTATAGCCGTTGAAGTCAGCTGGCTTTTGGGTGTCAGCACCGGGTCGATTGCCCTGCGTCATGAGGTGATCAATCCCGAATCATTCCCTGCTTCTGGACCACCGATGGCCCCATCCGCCTGGCCCAGCAATGACTTCATCACCACATAAAACACTGGCACCACAAACAACGACAACACAGTGGCCACCAACAAACCACCGAACACCACAGCACCAAGTGATGTTTGGCTCCGAGCGCCTGCTCCACTGGCAAACACCAGTGGAACGAAACCAAACAACGAAGAAATCGCTGTCATCAGGATTGGACGCAAACGCGAGCTCGCCGCATAACGCGCGGCCTCCAACGCATTGGCACCCGCCTGCATGCGCTGATTGGCCATGTCCACAATCAGGATGCCGTTGCCTGCCGCAAGGCCAATCAACATCACAAGGCCCACCTGGGCGTAGACGTTGAGCACCTCACCACGCAACGCCAGAAAGATCAGGGCGCCGAGCATGGCCGTAGGAACGGTCATCAAAATAATCAGGGGATCGGCATAGCTCTCGTACTGGGCGGAGAGCACCAGATAAACCGCCAGAATTCCGAGCGCAAAGATCACCACCGCAAGGGCACCCGCCTTCACTTCTTCCCGGGAAATACCGGTCCAGTCAAAGCTGAGACCCTGAGGGTTCACGCTTTCGAAGATCCCCTTCATGGCATTGATGGCCTGACCGGAACTGCTGCCAGGAGCGGGCGTGCCTTCAATTTTGATCGACCGGTAAAGGTTGAAATGGGGCACCACCGTGGGGCCATAGGTTTCCCGAACGGTGAAAAATTCAGACAGCGGAATCAGATCACCTGCGGCACTTTTCACGTAAACAGCGGACAGACGCTCGGGTGTGGCTCGGCTTTCTGCATTGGCCTGCACATAGACACGACGCACCTTGCCTTCCTGGAAGGTGTCGTTCACATACAAACCGCCGAAATTGACGCTGAAGGTCTGCATCGCTGATCCGAAGTCCACCTCGACCGCGGCCATTCGATCCCGGTCGACCTGGATTTCAATCTGGGGTGATTCGGGCGAGAAGAACGTGTAAACCCGATTGAGTTCGGGGTCGGCATTGCCGGCCTGGATCAGACGGCTGGCTGTGGCGTTGAACTCCGCAAGGCTGTAAGCACCACCGCTCTGGTCGAGCAGCTGGAACTCAAAACCACCGCCGGTGCCATAACCCGGAATGGAGGGAGGCTCCACAACAAACACCCGAGCACCATCCACAGAAGCCGCCAGCTTCTGATTGAGACGCTCCACGATCGACGCCACTGACTGGTCCTTCTTCTGGCGATCCGACCAGTTGGTAGTGCCGAAGAAAAACAAGCCCTTATTCGGACTGTTGCCATCCAAGCTGGCACCGCTGAAAACGGAGGCGGCCGTAATGTCTTTTTCGGTGCGCAGCACTGCGGCCACCTGTTGATTGATCGCTTCAGTGACCTGGGTGGATACACCCTCTGGCGCCTGCACAACGCCGATGGCATAGCCCTGGTCTTCAATCGGAACAAACCCACCGGGGATGGCACGAAAGGCCACAGCCGTCAGCAGGATGCCAGCACCGAGGATGCTCATCACCAGCTTTCGCCGGCCAAGAGCCCATTGCAAGGCAGCGGAGTAACGGCTTTCCATCACTGCATAGCCGCGGTTGAAATTGGCGAAAATCACCGGGGTCAACCAGCCCAAGCCCAAGCCCAATGCGGGGTAAATCACCACAGGCAGAATGCGGCTCACGCCCACCAGGATCAAACCGGTCATGGCTCCACCGATGGTGAAGGGCAGTGTGGCCGGACGATCCAAAACGCGCCCCAACAAGAGCCCGACCAAGGCTCCGATGGCAGTGGGGACCAGCGCCAGCGCGGCACCTCCACCAACCACAAGCAGGCCATAGACGAAACCGATCACGGTGCCGGCGATGGCATAGGTTTTGCGGCCAGGATCCTTCGACTCGCGTGCCAGAAGTAACGCCGAAAGCATGGGCGAAAAGGTGAGGGCGTTAAAGGTGGAAATGGCGATAGAGAAGATCACCGTGGCCGCAAACTGCTTGTAAATCGTTCCCGTGGCCCCGGGAAAGAAGAGCACTGGCAGAAACACCGCGAACTTCACCAGTGACGTAGCGATCACCGCGGAGAACAGTTCATCCATGGTGGCTTTTGCCGCCTCAAGCGCCGTCATTCCTTCGGCCTTCTTGCTGGAAGTGTCCTCGATCACGGTGATGGCGTCATCGACCACCAGACCAGTCGCGAGCACAAGACCGAACAGGGTGAGCTGATTCAGCGAAAAGCCGAAACCAAGTACCAGCCCGAAGGTGCCGATCAGCGCGACAGGGATGGCAATTCCTGGAACCAGCGTGGCTTTCCAGTTCTGCAGAAAAAGAAACAGGATCAACACCACCAGAACCACCGCATCCCGCAGAGAATTCACAACTCCCTGGATGGAGGCGGTGATGAAGTCGGTGTTGTCGTAGATCTTCTCCATCTTCATGCCCACTGGCATGGTCTTTTCGAACTCAGCCAGCACCGCCTTCACTCCATCGGAAACCTCCAGCGCATTGCTTCCGGTGAGCTGATACACGGCCAGTCCCACCGAAGGGACGCCCTGGAGATCCGTTGCGCTCACGGCATAGGACTCACCCCCGAGTTGCACGTTGCCCACATCCCGCAATCGCACGAGACCGCCTTCTTCGGCGGTGCGCACGACCATCGACTCGAATTCCTCAATACTGCGCAGACGGCCTTGGAGCTGCACTGTGAAGGTGAACTGCTGCCCCTTTGGTGATGGTTCACCGCCCACCTGGCCAGCAGGCACCAGACGGTTCTGACTGGACAGCTGGTTGACAACATCCGTTGAGGTGAGACCGAAGGTCGTGAGCTTGTCTGGATCGAGCCAAAGGCGAAACGCCAGCTTGCGATTGCCGAAATAGGTGAGATCACCAACCCCGGTCACGCGCTTGATCGAGTCCGTGAGATTCAGATCAAGAAGGCCGCTGATCGTCTCAGCGCTGTAAGTGATCTGGTCTGGATCTTCGCTGCCGAAGTTGTAGACAAGCAGGATTGAGTTGGAGGCCTTGTTGACGGTCACCCCAGCTTTGCGAACTTCTTCAGGGAGCTGAGGTTCAGCTAGCGAGACCCGGTTCTGAACATTGACCTGATTGATGTCGCCATTGGTGCCGCTGGCAAACGCCACATCAATGGAGCTCACACCATCAGCCGAACTGTTGGACTTGATGAAGTCCATGTTTTCCACACCATTGATCTGCTGCTCCAGCACCGAGGTGACACCTTCCTCCACGGAGATGGCGTCGGCTCCGGTGTAGTTCGCACGCACCTTGACGGTGGGCGGCGCGATGTCGGGCAAGTTTTCAATCGGAAGGATCGGAATCGCGATCAAACCCACGATCACAATCAGGATGCTGCAGACCGTGGTGAGAACCGGTCGAGTGATGAAATTATTGGATGCAGACATGGCTCAGGCGCTCAGTTGTTCACCTTCACGGGCACGCCATGGCGGAGGCTCAACAGATTGCTGGTGATCACTTTCTGCCCTAACTCCAACCCTTTGGTGACGGGGTAGCGATTGTTCTGGAGTGAACCAAGACTGACCGGGGTCTGCAGTGCGAACAGGCTTGTTGAAGGGATCACACCACGTTCAATTCCCTTCTTGATGCGATCCAGATCGGCTTTGCCTGGCTGAGCTTCCAGCTCCCTGAGCGTCCCAAGTCGGAACACGAAGCTCTGCCCTGAAGTTTGGGTGACAGCCGAAAAGGGAACTGAGGGAAGCTCGCGGGCATCCAGTTGCACCCGGGTACGCAGTCGCTGACCATTGCGCAGGGATCCATCGGGATTGGGAAATTCCGCCAACACCAACAGGGCCTGAGTGCCAGAGATAATTCCCGGATCCACAGACGACACGGTGCTTTGCGCCAATACTTCATCGCTGCCAGGAAGGCTGAGAAGAACCGGCAGCCCCAAGCGGATGCGGTTGGCGTAGGTGGAAGGCACCTCAACTCTGGCCTCCAGCGTGTTGTCGCGAATGAGCTTGGTAAAGGGGTCGCCGATCTGCACGACATCACCGACCTGCACGGAGACATCCGCGACGAAACCAGCGATGGGTGACTCCAAATTGCTGTAAGCCAGTTGCGCCTCTTGAGCCAGAACCTTGTTGCGGGAGGCGATGTAGACCGCTCGACGCTGATCGCGTTCTGACGCCTCTGCGGCCCCCAGGGGGACCAAAAATTCGTAGCGCTTGAGCTCCAGCAGATCCTTCTGCTCTTCAGCTCTAGCAGTGGCCAAACGTGCTTGTTCCGCGGCCTGATCCAGCACCATGAGCAACTGACCTGGCTTCACCTGATCACCTTGAGCAATCTTCAGCTCGAGAATGCGTCCTGAAGCTTGAGCCGCCAGCTGCACCAGATCAGTCGCTTCGAGAGTGCTCACCGTGTCGACATCGTCGGTGAAGATGGCTTCCTCAACAGGAGCCTGCTGCACCTCGGGTAATGGTCGTTGTGCTCCTCCGCCCATCCCGCAAGCCGTCAACATGACGGTGGTCAAGGCCAAGGGAATCAGGGGTCGGTTCAGACGCACGGTCGGATGTCAGACGGCCGCATTATGACTGCGCTTTTTGGTTTGCCTGAATCAGGCAAGAATCACCACATCAGGATTCGATGCCGTGGGCGGACCATCAGATCAGGATCTGTTCAGCCATCACGGCGAATCTCTACGACGTCAGCTGGCACCCCTCGCCGACCGCCTGCGTCCACGCGATCTGGATGAATTCGTCGGTCAGGGGGCGATCCTCGCGGAAGGCAGGCTGCTCAGACGCGCCATTGCCGCCGATCGGGTCGGAAATCTGATTTTGCATGGTCCTCCAGGAGTCGGCAAAACCACCCTGGCGAGGATCATTGCCAATCACACACGAGCCCATTTCAGCTCGCTCAATGCCGTGCTGGCCGGGGTGAAGGATCTGCGCCATGAGGTCGATGAAGCGCATCGCCGCCTGGAACGCCACGGACTGCGCACGATCCTGTTCATCGACGAGGTGCACCGCTTCAACAGTGCTCAGCAGGATGCGTTGCTGCCATGGGTGGAAAACGGCACCCTTACGTTGATCGGCGCGACCACGGAAAACCCCTACTTCGAAGTCAACAAGGCGCTGGTCAGCCGCTCGCGGCTGTTTCGACTTGAAGCCTTGGGAGCCGATGACCTGAGTCGGTTGCTCAGGAGCGCAATCAGCGATGGCGAACGTGGATACGGCAACCGAAAGGTGGAGATCACACCTGAGGCGGCAGACCATCTGGTGGACGTTGCCGGCGGTGACGCTCGCAGTTTGCTGAATGCCCTGGAACTGGCCGTAGAGAGCACACCAGCCAACGCGACAGGGGTAATCGAGATTGACCTCGGCATCGCTGAAGAATCGATTCAGCAGAGAGCCGTGCTCTACGACAAGCAAGGGGATGCCCATTTCGACACGATCAGTGCCTTCATCAAATCGCTGCGCGGTTCTGACGCTGACGCGGCTCTGTTCTGGCTGGCCCGGATGATCGAAGCCGGAGAAAACCCACGCTTCATTTTTCGCCGCATGTTGATCTCCGCCGGCGAAGATGTGGGATTAGCCGACCCCCAAGCGGTTGTGGTGGTCGAAGCCTGCGCTGCGGCCTTTGAACGCATCGGCTTGCCGGAGGGTCTCTACCCATTGGCCCAGGCAGCTCTTTATCTGGCCTGTACCGACAAAAGCAACAGCACCTCCGGTGTCTTCGAAGCGCTGCGGAGCGTGCGTGACGCCCAACGTCAGGAGGTGCCGACCCACCTTCGCGATGCCAACCGCGATGGCGATGCGTTCGGCGATGGCAAAGGATATCGCTATCCCCATGCCTTCCGCGAACACTGGGTGGCCCAGCAATACCTTCCCAAAGCACTGCAAGGAGAAGTGTTCTGGTCGGCGAGCAACCAGGGATGGGAAGGTCAACGACGTGATCGGATGCTGGAGCGCCGGGCCGCACAACTGGCAGCGTCCGCAGAAGCCGTGGATGAGCACCCGCTGCTGATGAGCAGCGGCCCGGAAGAACCCCAATTGGAGCGATGGTTGCAGCGGCAAAAAGCCGTGGATGGTGAACGCCTGCAGGAGCTGCGCCAACGGCTCTGGTCGGATCTCGACTGGAAGCGAACGGACCGTGTCGTCGTCCTGGGAGGACGCTCGCTGCTGTGGTCACTCGACCCGCTGGAAGCCGTCGCCGAAGGTGGACTGACGATCCTCTGCTCCTCCCGCACTGAACAGCTACGACTCGACGCACAGCTGCAACTGCTTGACCCGCTCCATCAACCAACCGTGCTGGACAGTCCGAGAGCGCTGGACACGTTCAATGCCGATCACCGATTCGAGGTCCTGGGAGGACGGCTCAATACTCAAGACCTGTCCTCACCTGAGCTGGAGACCACCTGGAAAGCACTCAGTTCAAGGGCAATGCCGGATGCACAGCTGCGTCTGTTGTTCAGTGAGCCTCAGCTCGGACCCGCTGCCGCAGTGCTGGAGATGGTCGACGACGACATCACCGATCCGATTTATGAGGCTTTGACCTCACTGGCCCAGCGGGAATGCCATTGGCTTTCTCAGGACAAGCAACGGAACCGTCTGCTGTCGACCCTCGACATAAACGGTTGGACGATCAAGCCATCCAGTTGGCAGGAATCCCTGACGCTGACTGTGGATTCCAACCTGATCGAGCGATGGCTCGGAGACAACCGTCCCTATCAGCAGGCGATGAAAACATCAGAAGACGCCCCCTCAGAAGAGCTTTCTCTGCTCCGACAAGCTCTGACGCAACTGCTCGGACATCCCCTGCCTCAACGGTTGCGCCACTGGCGACTTGCAGGTGTGCATCTCTAGAAGCCCATCAAAAAAGCCCCGACATTGCCGGGGCCTGTGAAGCGATGTAGTCGAACCCGAGGTTCGAGTCGATCACCAGAGGCCGCGAACAGGGGCGGCGACAGAAGCGGGCTCCATAGGGAGGATCTGGTTGGCCTGCACGCAAGCGGGCAGAAACACATACCAGGACATCAGGGAGGTGGACTGAGGCGCATCGAGGCCAGCCTTGCAGACGTTCTGAGCACCGTCAGAAGTGCCGTTGTCGTTTAGACGGAAGTCAACGGGCAGGTTGCTCATGATGCTGGCGGAAGAGATTTCGCCGTCAACAGCATCGAGAATGATGGCGGAGCGAAGAGCGACCACAGCGGTCTTTTTCTTCTGCCAATAGGGGAAATAGCTACTGGTTTGGTCGTCAAGGAATGCGACGCCATCGGCGGAATACAGGAAATTGGCAACGCCAAGCAGATCCACGTCGTAGGTCTTGGTCATGCCTTCTTGGACCTCATCGGCAGTCCAACCGGAGTTGTAGATGCCGGCTTCGAGGGCACGGTCGGTCATCTCGCCTTCGCTGAAAAAGGTAGCGAAAGCACTGTCTTCGGTGGACCAGACAGCGCCACCGGAGACCCAACGCACGGGGCGGTGACTTGCTTCAGCGGCGACAGCCAAAGTAGTAAGAGAAGCGGCGGCAAGTGCGCCTGCTGCAAAACGGGTGAACACGGACGGCGAACAAAGACGTCCTTAAAAAACTAGCTGTAAAAAAAATAGTCGCCAACAAAATCGCCGAAAGCGGCAAGATCATCAGTAAAAAAATCGAACGATCGGGCTCAAACAATCTCAAGTCTCACGATTCCCGCCAGACGCGCGGAACTCTCAGCAAGACCAAAACGTGTACAGGCGAATCCAATGTCACCTGCGCGGGAAGGATGTTGCAGATTCAGACGGGAGATGAATGAGGCCATGCAGTCCAGCCCGACGAGCATGGATCACTGTCAATGGAGGCTTCCGACAGAAAACCAACATTGGCGATCGGGCCTGCCGTTGGAACAGGCCGGAAGCACCAAGACTCGCCAGCAGAGCTGCACTGGCAAACGCGCTGGCAAACGGTGAAACTCAATGCCTTCGGAGGTCAGGCGATACCAGGCTGCAGAGCGATTGGTTCACGCGAGACAGAGTCGACAATCCCGTAGAGATTGCTTGTCGGAGACGGCGATCGCCATGCGCCAATCACCTTGAGATCGCAATTCAGCTGCGATCTCAACGGCCAGCTCACCGTGCCGAGCCCATCCCAGGCATGCACTCACGTCCCAGAAGCGCAAGTCACTGGCCAACGTTCCGCGTTGCCACTTGATGGCCGATTCCTTAATCAGCCAGCGATCCAGGACCTCACGACGCAGGCGCTCACCCTGGAAGGCGACCAGATCGCTGCGCTCCGTGCAGGTGAAAAAGCGCCGCATCAAGGCATCCGCAGCAAAGGCACGATCAGCTCGCTCCAAATCAACACCGACCGGCTGAAGGCTCCAGGCCAGCAAGCATGCATCGACGCAGTGGCTGAGGCTGATGTAGCCCCAACCAGGAGCCAGGAATGGCGGCACCCCCGGCGGTGCCGTCAAAGGAACCTCTCGGGCCGAGCAACCATGCAGAGACGCCAAACAGCTCCGCATCCAAAGCCTTGAGCGCCGGAAGTGAATGGCGCGACGCTGGGGAAGGCTTTCAGCCCAGGCCTTCTCTTCTGCCGTGAGCCCCGAAGGATCATCGCTGGGCTCAGATCGTGACTCTTGCATCCACAGAGCCGTTACGCTGCCGCCGATTGTTCTGCCGCCCATGACACTGCAGATCGGCGATCCCGCCCCTGATTTCACGCTTCCAGATGAAAATGGACAGCCCGTAACCCTGTCATCCCTGAAGGGACAGCGAGTGGTGATCTATTTCTATCCGAAAGACGCCACCCCTGGCTGCACCAAAGAGGCCTGTAATTTTCGTGACCGCTGGGGTGATCTGCAGAAGCACAACATCAAAGTGCTCGGCGTTAGCAAAGACAACGCGGCATCTCACACCCGTTTCATCGCCAAGCAGGAGCTTCCCTTCACCCTGCTAACGGATGAAGAGCCATGTGCTGTCGCCAGTTCCTATGAGAGCTACGGCCTGAAGAAATTCATGGGTCGCGAATACATGGGAATGATGCGCCACACTTTTGTGGTGGATGCCGAGGGCAAGCTCGAACTGATCTATCGCAAGGTGAAAGCCGACTCGATGGCTGATCAGGTCCTCAACGATTTGAGTTTGAGCTGACCAACGACACCATCGACTGCATCACGAGATCCGGGGCATGCATCACCGCCAAGCCCCGGGAGATCAGTTCCGACGCCAGTACTGGGGCATCACCACCGCACAACCAGAGTTCAGAGGGGTCCTTCTCCTGAGCCCGCCAGATCAACCCGATCAGGCTTTCCACTACGCCGCGCCGCATGGCCTGTGCAGTGTCGAGGGGAAAATCTCTGCCGGCTAAAAGCTCGGATGTCGAGCCGGGGAGCTGAAGAGCGACCGTTCCCTCGGCCATGGCACGCAACTGAAGACTGATGCCAGCAGCCAGCCACCCTCCTGCAAAGCATCCAGTTTTCGACACGCGGGTGAGGCTGAGAACGGTGCCCGCATCCACCACCATCACTGGAGACGATTGGCCGGCACGCACCCATGCCCCCCAGCCGGCCAGGGCTCGGTCGACGCCAAGCCAGGGGGGCTTTTCACCAAGCGGTATTTCTCCCAGGCCGAGACGACACGTGGATTGCAACAGTGGATGGGAGGGAACGGGCCCAACAGCCGCCCAGCCGGCCAGCGAAGACAGGTCATCCAGCCGCGTCTGGGTTGGAAGACCATGAGAAAAGCGCCAAGCATCCGCACCAGAAGCGGCAGCCAAACCGGCTGGAAATCGTTCAGCCCAATGCCAACGGCTGTTGCCGATGAGCAGACAATGCTGCTGCGCCTCCATGGTCAGATGCCATCGCCCATTACTCCGGGCACATGGATGCCGCACTCCTGCCTTTGTCCGCCGAAACGGGTGCTACGCCCCTCTCCTTCGAGGCCATCGGGGGCACTGGAATGCCAATCGCCAACAGTGGAATATCCCTGATCAAACAGAGGATGCTGCGGAAGCTCGTGCTTTTGCATGTAATAAAAGACATCCCGATTGGTCCAACCCAACAGGGGACGCAACGACAGCCGATCTCGGATGGGATCCAACACGGTCATTGTGTTGCGTAGGTCGGTTTGCCCGCGACGAACACCACTAGCCCAGCAGCGCACCTTGGCTTGATCCAAAGCTTCCTCGAGAGGTTCCACCTTGCGCAGTCGTAGGTAAAAGTCCATGTCCTCCTCCCGACCTGTTTCCCAGAGGCGACCATGCAGCGCCTCCATACGGGCCGGTGACACGCTCGACTGCGCCACAACGAGATGCGACCCCAGGCGTTTGCACAGGGTCTCGGCGTAGCGATAGGTCTCAGGTGGGAGATAACCGGTATCCACCCAAATCACGGGAACTGCCTCTCCGCCAGGCAATCGGCTCAGCATGTGCAGCAGCACAGAGGACTGGATCCCAAAGCTTGTGGTCATTGCGAACCCGGCGCCGTAGCGATCCAGCGCCCACTGCAGACATTGCTGCGGCTCAAGAGGCTCCAGCTGCGCGCGCAACGCGCTGAGGTCGGCATCTGCCGCGCCTGAGTCGACACCGCCAGCGGTGCTGATCATGTTGCTGATGCCTTGCCTCATTCCCCCATCCTCCAATGCCGGGGGGACCACCGCACTGCCTATGGTTCACAAAAGGGTTCCAGGACTGTCTTGTCAACCGCTGCCAGCGATCAACTTGCGCCGATAGTGGTGATCGGTGGTGGCTTCGCCGGATTGACCACGGCACTGGCCTTCCGTCATGTGCATCCCCGGCCACCGATTGTCTTAATCGAACCAAGGGAGCGTTTCGTCTTTGTTCCCCTTCTGTATGAGCTGCTGAGTGGTGAACTGAAGGGCTGGGAGGTGGCGCCCACCTACGCATCCTTGCTGCAAGGTCGTGGCATCAGTCATGTGCAGGATCACGTTCAATCCGTCGATCTGAAGGCGCGAACGCTGAAAACAGCTTCAGCGCAGACCATGACCTACAGCCAGCTGGTGATCGCTACCGGCGCACAACCGACGGATTTCGGCATCCCAGGCGTGCGCGACCACGCGCTGCGCTTTCACACCCTGTCGGATCTCGCTCCCCTGCAACAGTGCCTGCAGCAGGTGCGGCGGCGGCCTTCTGGCAGCAGCACCTTGGTGATCGCAGGGGCCGGTGCCACTGGCGTTGAACTGGCCTGCAAGTTGTTCGACATGCTCGATGGTGCCGCAGCGATTCAGCTGGTGGAACTGGGTGAACGGATCCTTTCCAGGTCGCGAGCCTTCAACCGAGAGCAGGCGCAGCAAGCCCTGCAGAAAAGAGGCATCACGGTCCGCTTAAACACACGCGTTGACGCCGTCACTCCAACCTCTGTGAATCTGAACGGGGCGGAGGGGGCTCTCACGCTGGCCCATGACGGCTTGATCTGGACCGCCGGCAGTCGCCCCAAGATTCCGGATCTCACCCCTGCCGTGACGCTGCAGGGCGGTCGCTTACCCGTTACGTCGGCATTGCGTCTCGAGGGCCACCCTGAGGTGATGGCCCTGGGCGACATCGTCACGCACAGCTCAGATGACGAGGCATCCAACTGGCCTCTCTCAGCGCAGGCCGCCATCCAGCAGGGGCAATTTGCCGCCAAGTGCCTGCAATCTCATCTGAAGGGAAGTGATCCAGGTCCGTTTATCTTTCGGGATCTGGGAGAAATGCTGAGTCTGGGCATCGGCGACGCCTCACTCACCGCTCTTGGCATCACCCTTGCAGGACCTCTCGCCTTCAAATTGCGCAGGCTCACCTATCTCACGCGTCTGCCTGGGTTGTCGCTTGGGCTCAAATCCGCAGGCGCCTGGCTCGTTAGCCCTTGAAGCAGACCCACCTGGCCGGACGCACGCGAGGTTTGCGTCCGTCACAACTCAAACAACTGGAGCGCCTCAGTCACCGCCGTCATCCCAACATCAGCGGTGCGGATCTGCTGGCCCTGGAGCGGCTCGCCGAACTCGCGCTTGAGCTGGAGACACCACTGCACCTGCTTCTGGACGACCGGGGGGTCTGCCGTCTGCTGTGGATAGGCCCACTGGGCGAGTCGGATCGACTGGAACACCATCTCCCCAGTGGGGGCAGGCGGCGATCCACACGCTGGAGACTGATCAGCGTGATGCTGGGCCGGCGATCCCCAGATCTCAACCCCGAAGGCCGAGACGCCGTGATTGCCCTGGATGTGGAGCCGGTTGACTGGTTGCGTTATCAGGCCTTGCTCTCGCCGGCCGGCACCCGTCTTGGTGCGCGATGGCGGCCTGATCCAGCCACCTCTGGAGGATGGCAATGCTGCGATCGAGGCGATCTATCGACCCTCTGCCAGGACGCTCCTGAGCTCCCACCTGTCGCGCCAGACCACGAGGCAATGACCAATGCCTCCATGGTGGAGCCCGAGCGGGTGCTGCTGCTGACCCTCACAGGAGCGGACCCCGCTTGCAACGAGCGCGAGCTGGCGGAACTTGAAGGTCTCACTCGCAGTGCTGGTGCACGCACCGTGGCCGTGTGTCGCCAGCGTGAAGGACAGATCAATCCACAGACGCTCTGGGGACGCGGAAAACTGCAAGAAGCAGCGCTGGAGATCCGCAAGCAAGGCGCCACGCTGGTGATCACCGACAGGGAGCTCACGCCCGTTCAGGCCCGCAATCTGGAACGGCTGCTGGACAGCCCGGTCACCGATCGGAGTGAGTTGATTCTCGACATCTTTGCTCAACGGGCTTCGAGCGCTGCGGGCCGGCTTCAGGTGGAGCTGGCCCAGCTGCGCTATCGACTGCCTCGGCTGACAGGGCGTGGACTGAGCCTCTCCCGCCAGGGCGGAGGCATCGGCACCCGCGGACCGGGCGAGACGCAGCTCGAAAAAGACCGTCGAGCGATCAGCCGCCGAATTGAGCACCTGGGACGCGAACTTCGCCAACTCGGAGCCCATCGCGCCCGGCTGCGGGAGCGACGCCGCGAACTGCCACGCGTTGCGCTGGTGGGTTACACGAATGCGGGGAAATCATCCTTACTCAATGCGCTCTGTGACCGAGGCCAGGGCGGAGCTGTGCAGGCTGAAAACATTCTGTTCGCGACCCTTGATCCCACCACGCGTCGACTTTGTCTTCCAAGGGTTGGCGCCGCGCCCAGAGAAGTGCTGATTACCGACACCGTCGGCTTCATTCGGGAACTGCCTGCCCCCCTCACCCAGGCCTTTATGGCCACCCTGGAGGAAACACGTGATGCCGACCAGCTTCTGCTGGTGGTTGACCTGGGAGATCCTGATTGGCAAGGGCAGCTGCAGGCCGTGCATACAATTCTGGATGACCTGGGTTGCTCACAACCGCGACAAGTCCTGGCCAATCAGATCGACCGCTGCGATGCAGGTGCGCTCGAGCAGATCCATGCACTGGAGCCAGAGACGCTCTATCTCTCCGCCACACAAGGAACAGGCTTGAAGGGTCTGCGAACATGGCTCGAACAGACGTTCTGGGAGCCGGCAGGCACGCCACCCCATGGTTGAGCTCAGTGCTGCTCTGCAGAACGGAGATGCCCTGATCACCCTAGGGGTGCTGCTCTTGGCGGTGGTGCTGTTCATCAGCGGTGCGATCGCACCCGAACTGGTTGGGCTTCTGAGCGTCTCGCTGCTGATGATCGGAGGTGTGCTGACCCCCCTGCAAGCTCTGAGCGGCTTCGGAAGTCCAGCTCTGATCACGCTGATGGGTCTGTTTGCCGTTTCAGCGGCTCTGTTTCGCAGCGGCGCACTGGATCGTTTGCGGGAACTGATCGCATCGGAGCGGATCCGCAGCTCCCGCAGGATGGTCGGTCTGCTCACGCTTGTGGTGGCACCGATCTCCGGTGTGGTACCGAACACTCCCATCGTGGCCAGCCTGTTGCCGGTGCTGGAGACCTGGTGTCAAAAGCGAGGGATCGCCCCATCACGGGTTTTGCTCCCCCTCTCCTTCGCCACATTATTGGGAGGAACTCTCACACTCCTGGGCAGTTCCGTGAATTTGCTGGCCAGTGATGTCAGCCAGCAGCTGGGCTACGGAGCGCTGGATCTGTTCAGCTTCACCTCCATCGGCATCCCGGTGTGGCTGGCCGGCGCCACCTACATGCTGCTGGCGCCCCGAGCGCTGCTGCCCGATCGCCGAGGCCCTGAAGATCAACTGAACACCAGCCAGGCACTCACTGGATATTTCACGGAAGTCACGATTCCGTCGACATCAAGCCTGGTGGGTCAGACCCTCAGGCACAGCCGCCTGCAGCGTCGATTTGATGTTGATGTGCTGGAACTGCAGCGGGGAGGAGAACGCATCCTTCCTCCTCTTGCTGATCGCGGCATTGAGGCAGGAGATCGCCTGCTGCTGCGGGTCACCCGTGCAGATCTGCTGAGACTGCAGCACGAGCACACCGTTCAACTCGCCTCCACCAACCGTCCTCCGGCGTCAGAACCGTCCATGGGCGGCGCGGAGTCGTCATTTTTCGGTGAAGAAGAGGAGGGGCAGAAGACAGTGGAGGTGCTGCTTCCTGCAGGATCAACGCTGGCCGGAGCAAGTTTGCGCGAATTGCGGTTCCGTCAACGGCACAATGCCACGGTCTTGGCCCTGCGCCGCGGCCAGCAAACGGTTCAAGAGCGCCTCGGTCAAGCAATCTTGCGCGAAGGCGACGTCTTGCTCTTGCAGGCTCCACAAGATGCCATCCGCGGGCTTCAGGCCAGCAACGACCTGCTCGTTCTCGATCAGCTTGAGAACGACTTGCCAACGATCCGGCGCAAACCTCAAGCGATCACCATCACGGCGCTGATGCTGCTGGTTCCCACAGTCACCAACATCCCCCTGGTGGCCTCGGTGCTGTTGTCTGTGGTGCTGCTGGTGCTGGTGGGCTGTTTGCGCACCGGAGAAGTCCAACGATCGATCCGTCTCGATGTGATCCTGCTGCTGGGTTCCCTGTCCAGCTTCAGCGTGGCGCTGCAGTCCAGCGGTTTGGCCAATGCTCTGGCGACCGACATGGAGCGTTTGGTGCTGAACTGGCCGGCTTACTGGGCCTTGCTGGTGATCTTCCTGGCCACCAACCTGGTCACCAGCGTGATGAGCAATGCGGCCTCGGTAGCGCTGCTGGTGCCTGTGGCCACGCAACTCGCTCCCTCCTTGAACCTGCCTCCCCAGGCCCTACTGCTCACGGTTCTCTTCGGGGCCAGCCAATCCTTCCTCACCCCAATGGGCTACCAAACCAACCTGATGGTGTTCGGTCCAGGAAGGTATCGCTTCTTCGATGTGGCGCGCTATGGGGCTGGACTCACCGTGTTGATGACCCTGCTTGTCCCGGGGCTGATCCTCGCCCAGGCAGGAGGCCTCTGACGCCCATGCCTCTTCCAAAGGCCATTCATCGCACACAGGCATGGTATCGACGGCTGACAGTGCCTCAATTCACGGTGGTGACGGGTCTGCTCGTGATCAGCCTCGGCAGCTTGCTGCTGGCCAGTCCCCTCTGTTCCAGCCAGAGCGTGGGCTTATGGGAAGCACTGTTCACCGCCACATCGGCCGTCACGGTGACCGGTCTGACCGTGATCGATGTCGGCAAAGATCTGACCACCTTCGGACAGGCCGTTCTGGCGCTGATGATCCTGGTCGGAGGGCTCGGCCTGATGGCCATCACGACCTTCCTTCAAGGCTTCGTGGTGCGCGGTGCCTCGCTCCGCCGACGTCTTGACCGCGGTCAGACCCTTGACGAATTCGGTGTGGGCGGCGTGGGCGGCACCTTCCGGAGCATTGCACTCACAGCAGCGGTGCTGATCATCATCGGAGCTGCGCTCCTCTACAACTTCGGCTTCTCAGACATTCCCGCCGGCGGAGAGCGGCTGTGGGCATCCATTTTTCACAGCATCTCGGCTTACAACAACGCAGGGTTCGGACTTTGGAGCGACAGCCTCGTGTCCTACCGGACCAACCGGGTGGTCAACGGCGTGATCGTGGTTCTGATTGTGCTGGGAGGCCTGGGCTGGCGAGTGACCAGCGATTTGTGGAGCAACCGTCAACGCCTGAAGCGCAAAAACCTCAGCTTGCATACCCGATTGGTGCTGCGAACCTCAATCCTGCTGGTTCTGGTAGGCACCCTCGGCCTGTTGCTGACCGAATCACTGTCCAAGGGGCACGTGATGACGACGATGGGCTGGGGTGAACGGATGATGAGCGCCCTGTTCGCGTCGGTGAGTGCACGCACGGCGGGGTTCACCACCCTGCCTCTGTCGGTCCAGAGCGTCTCGGATTCAGGCCTGCTTCTGCTGATGACGCTGATGTTCATCGGTGCCAGCCCTGGAGGCACCGGCGGTGGCATCAAGACCACCACGGTGGCAGCACTGATGGCCGCCACCCGCTCCACCCTGCGCGGTCAGGACGACGTGGTCATTCGTCATCGCCAGATCTCCGACAAAGTGGTGCTGCGGGCCGTGAGCATCACCATGGCGTCGCTGATGTTTGTGCTGGTGATGGCGATGCTTCTCGCCCTGAGCACCAATCAGAACGTTGAAGAACCTCTGACCTTCCTGGAGCTGCTATTCACCTGCATCTCTGCCTTCGCGACTGTTGGACTTGACTTGGGGGTCACCGAACAGCTGGGGCGCTTCGGCCAGCTGATCCTGGTGGTGGGCATGTTCGTGGGTCGACTTGGAATCCTGCTGCTGTTGAGTGCCATCTGGGAGAGCTTCGATCGCAATCAACTGCAACGCCAGAATCGAATCGGTTATCCACGAGAGGATCTCTATGTTTAACCACGCTCCATTGCGACTGAACCGATGAGGGAGTGGTGGAACTGGTCGCCGCCAAGTGACGACGAAGTCCGCAGCTTTGGCGTCGTCGGCGTTGGACGCTTTGGCAGTGCGGTCTGCCGTCAGCTGATGCAGAACGGTGCCGACGTCCTGGCTGTGGACCGTTCATCAAAGGCGATCGAGGAGCTGCGGCAGCTGGAGCCATCCATTGAGGCCAGAGTGCTGGACTGCACAGAGGAGGAGTCCTTGCGGGAGGCTGGAATCCTCGACATGGATACGGTGGTAGTCGCGATCAGTGAACCGATCGAAGCCAGCATTACAGCCACACTGATCGCCAAGGACAGTGCAGGCACGCGGGTGCGACGGGTGATTGCCAGGGCGACGAGCGATCTGCACGAAAAGATGCTGAAGCGTGTCGGTGCCGACCGCGTGGTGTTTCCTTCCCGCATGCAGGGAGAGCGCCTAGGACTGGAACTTGTTCGCCCCAACTTGATCGAGCGGCTCGAACTGGATGACCACAACTCCATCGAGGAGATCAAGGTGCCAGAACGCTTCAGGGGCCAGTCACTGCGCGATCTGAACCTGCGCAAGAACTATCGAGTGAATGTGCTGGCCGCTGGGCCCGCCGGAGAACTGATGGTCAACCCCCCGGCTTCCTATGTGCTCATGGAAGGGCATGTGCTGGTGGTGATGGGGCTCACGGAAGACCTCCAGAACCTGCCAAAAATCTGAGCCAATTGATGCGCGTGCTCGGGCTGATGAGCGGCACCAGTGCTGATGGTGTCGATGCTGTTCTCGCCGATTTCCAGGGTCGGCCGGAGGCACCGCGTTGGCGACTGGTCAGCGAAGCATCCTGCGCTTACCCGCGCGAGCTGCGCGCACGGCTGCTGGCCGTGGCCCAGGGGGAGCCCACCCAGGCTGGAGTTCTGCTGGAACTCTCCGAAGCGATTACGGAGCTGCAAGCGCAGACCGCTAAAGCCTGTGATCCCGAGCAGTCCGCTGAGCTCGTGGGCTGCCATGGCCAGACAATCTGGCATCGCCCTCCCGGCAAGGGTGCTGGGGGCGTTCCGCGCCGCGGAAGCAGCTGGCAAATGCTGCAGGGGCCTCTCCTGGCGGCCATGCTCCACCGCCCCGTGGTTCATGACTTCAGGGCGGCAGACCTAGCGCTTGGAGGCCAAGGTGCACCGCTGGTTCCGATGGCCGATGCGGCGTTGATGGGCCGAATCGATGGATGGAGAGCTCTGCTGAATCTGGGAGGGATTGCCAATCTCACCCTGATCCCACCCCGTCGGGGACCTGAACGACGGCAGCCCGTTCTTGGATGGGACTGCGGCCCTGCCAACAGCCTCATTGATCTGGCCATGAGCCGGTTCAGTGACGGGCGGGATCAATTCGATCGCGAGGGAGCCATTGCCGCTCAGGGACACGCCGAAGAAGGGGTGATCGAGCGCTGGCTCCAAGAAGCGTATTTCCAACTGTCCCCACCCAAATCCACTGGGAGAGAACTGTTCGGTCAGGACGATTTGACCCGGCGGCTGCATGACCTCAGCCACTGCTCGGCAGAAGACCAAATCGCCACCCTCACCAGCTTCACGGCAGCAGTTGTCGCGCAGGATCTTCTTCACCTCAGAACACGTGGGCGATCGCTGCCTGTGGAGATGGTGGTAGCCGGGGGCGGCAGCCGAAACCCCACGTTGATGCGCCAGCTGAACACGCGCTGCCGAGGCCTCAGGGTGCGCCTCAGCGACGACCTCAACCTCCCAAGTCAATCCAGAGAAGCATTGGTGTTTGCATTGCTCGCCTGGTGGCACGCATGCCGTCATCCAGGCAACGCCCCGGCGGTGACAGGCGCAGAGCGCACCTGTGTATTGGGTTTATGCGCTGATCCTCCCTGAACCAACCACCTGCACCAATCGCCTAACCCAAGAGCGAACTGAAAATCCTGGGTCAGAGTGTGAACGTTGAAAGTCAGGTTGGACGGTGCAGCCTCAAACGCCGAGGCGCACCGCGCAGACGCCGGGGCTGCTGAGCCTCCAAAGCAGAGCGAAGACGTTCGGTCGACGAGGGAGGCGGCGTCGGTGCCGCAGAGACAACCCCCTGTTCAAGACGTTGCACACCCTGCTGGATCAGCACTTTGGCCATGTTGCTGACAGTGCGTGATTCCTGCTCGGCAAGCGCCGTCAATCGGGTGCAGAGATCTTCAGGAAGCACCACCTGAATCCGTGGCGACTTCGGCTTCCCGCTGGATGACGTTTGGCGGGTGGCCACGAACGGTGAGGCAGAGATACTTGAAAGTGTACAGAGATGCGCAAGGATAGTATCCAGCACTATGATGCTGGCACTGATCGGACCCCTGACGCCCGGCTTTCCGCTCCAAGGACCTCTGCCTCAACCCACCGCCAGGACTGCCATGCCCCGTACAACCAGCCAGGCCACCACGACCCGCAAGCCTGCTCCTCGCGCCCGTCGATCCTCCGGTTCACGACGCAGCCGCCGGGCCGCCGAGACGAGTGACGTGCTGGTGTCAGCGGTGATCAGCTCCTATCTGCTCACGCACCTGCACCATGTGCTCCAACGCGCTGAGTACGGCGCAGTGCAGGAAGGGCGCACCTCCCAGGCCGCTAACTACGCCCAATTGCGCAAGGTGCTCTGCATGGACGCCCGGAGCATGGAAGATGCCTCCGCCTGCGGTCTGAAGGAATCCGACCTTGATCAAGCCGCCTGAAGTCGAGGCGCCCTCATCCAAGCGGTCTCGATCAATTCATGGTGCGGTGAGTAGGCAGCTCCAAATGGCATGGATAGGTTTGAGATGAACAAATTTCAGTGAGTTGGTTCGGCGCCATGAGCAACGCAGCTGCGCTTTACGAAAGAATCGAACAAGACCGAGACCTAACCCGCGCCTTGTTCCGACAGGCCCTGCAGAACCCATCTGGCGCCATCGAAACAATTTGCCAAGTTGGCGATGAGCTTGAGCTTCCCGTCAGCACCGATGACGTCAAGGCCTTCATCAGCAGCCTGGATGACGACCTCAGCAAGCAGTGGCTGATCAAAGCTCGGGGCGGTTTGTGAGCAGAGGCTTCAACGGAAGCGCGTTCGACTGAGGAGCTGGCTCGGGCCCACGCTGTCTCTCGCGACTGCCGCCCCCATCCGCCCAGCTGAAGAAAAGCCAGTAACTGACCAGGGCCAGCCCCGCAGCCACCACCAGCGCAGCGACCTGCTCCAGCCTTCGCATCAGCCCTGCATCCCTGAGTTCCACCAGTCTGCCCTTACCCCCGCACGAGATGATGGAGGTCGTCCGCGTCCTCTTCGGTGCTGCGACTCGAGAACGTCAGCAAGATCTATCCCACCGGCGAAGTGCTACGGGATGTCACCTGGGAGATCAAACCTGGAGATCGCATCGGCCTGGTCGGTGTCAACGGTGCCGGCAAATCCACGCAACTGCGTCTCATTGCAGGCCATGAGGAACCCACCAGCGGCAAGGTGGTTCGCCAGGGTGAGCCAAGGATCGCCTTCTTGCAGCAGGAGTTCGACGTGGATCCTGACCGCACAGTGCGCGAAGAACTCTTCCAGGCCTTCGGCGAAGCCGCGACGGTGCTCAATCGTCAGCGCAAGGTGGAAGATGCGATGGCCTCAGAGAAAGCAGCGGAGGACCCGGATCATCTCGATGAGCTAATTCACGAGCTGGGACGCCTGCAGACCCGCTTTGAGGGGTTGCATGGCTATGAACTGGATGCCCGGATCGACAAGCTTCTGCCCACCATCGGCTTCACTCCCGAAGGCGCTGAACTGCAGGTGAGGGACTACTCAGGTGGCTGGCAGATGCGCATCGCGCTTGGCAAGATCCTGCTCCAAGATCCGGATCTCCTGCTGCTCGACGAACCCACCAACCACCTCGATGTGGAAACCATCCAGTGGCTGGAAAACTACCTACAGGAGCAAACCGCTGCCCTGGTCGTGATTAGCCATGACCGCACCTTCTTGGACCGCGTCTGCAACCAGATCGTGTCGACCGAGCGCGGGATCTCCCGGAGTTATCTCGGCAATTACACGGCTCATCTGGAGCAGAAACAACAGGAACAGGAAGCGACAAAGGCGGCCTATGAACGACAGCAGAAGGAGATCGCCACACAGCAGGCTTACATCGATCGTTTCCGTGCCAGCGCCACTCGCAGCACCCAGGCCAAAAGTCGGGAGAAACAGCTGGAAAAAGTGGAGCTGGTCGACGCGCCGATTGAAAGCGTTGGCGGTCCGAGCTTTCGCTTCCCACCTGCGCCTCGTTCCGGGGCACAGGTGGCTGTGATCGAAAACTTGACCCACAGCTACGGAGACAAGATCCTCTTTCTCGGTGCTGAACTGGAGGTGGAGCGGGGCGATCGGATTGCCTTTGTTGGCCCCAATGGCGCTGGCAAGTCCACTTTGCTGCGACTGGTGATGGGCAGCGAGACTGCCGACGAAGGCTCAGCACGCCTCGGCGAGCACAACGTCATCGCGCGTTATTTCGAACAGAACCAGGCCGAAGCCCTGGATCTGAGCAAAACCGTGATCGACACCATGTTTGAGGCCGTCCCGGACTGGACGCAAACCCAGGTGCGCTCACTGCTGGGAAGTTTCTGCTTCAGCAATGACACGGTCTTCAAAGAGGTCGGCAAGCTCAGTGGAGGGGAAAAAGCTCGTCTTGCTCTGGCACTGATGCTGGTCAGTCCCTGCAATCTCCTCGTGCTGGATGAGCCCACCAACCACCTCGACATTCCGGCCAAGCAAATGCTGGAGGATGCCCTTTGCTCCTACGAGGGAGCGGCTCTTCTGGTGTCCCATGACCGCTACTTCATCTCACGGGTCGCCAATCGCATTGTCGAGTTGCGAGACGGGGAACTGGTGCTGTACAGGGGTGATTACGCCTACTACCTCGAAAAAAAAGCCGAAGAGCGCGCCGCTGCAGAAGAAGCACGACTCGCGGTCGAACAGGAGGTTAAGCGCAAGGCCAAGCGCGAAAAGCAAAAAGAACGGGAAGCACGTCGCAAGAATGCGGCCTGAGACGAGTGCAAGACCCGCCAAAACGAATCTTCACGAACATTTAGGCAGGAAGACTTATTTGTCTTTACCGCTCCAGAACGTCTGCATAAGCTGACATCACTGAGGGAGCCGAACATGACATCCATAGGAAGAATCAACGTCAGCAGCCAGCCTCAGCCAAGCGACGCAGACCATGAGCAGACATGGGATGCCGTCGAAACCTATTTTGAGTGCATCACGACATGCTCCCTCGATGATGGGGAGTGCATCACACGCTGTGTGGAACAGCTGCGTGAATCCGAAGACAATTAATGCCTGATCAACGCACTTGCAGAGCACGCATTTCCAGGGGGATCACTGTCAAAGGCAAACTCTGTCCCTGACGTCTGACGTCGATGACCAAGGGCTGCCCCACGCCACTGCGATCAATGGCGGTCACCACGTCAGCGGGAGTTCGCACCGGCTCGCCGCCCACTGCCACGATCACATCGTCCACTTGAAGCCCAGCCAAGGCTCCCGGCCCACGGGGCATGACCGAACGCACCACAGCACCTGGAGGGACTGCCTCACCGGGTGTTGGGGCAGGAACCGTTGAAAGTCCGATCCCGACCATGGGGTGACTGGCCCGTCCCTGATTGACCAGTTGCATCGCAATAGTGCGGGCTCGATTAATCGGAATGGCGAATCCCAGACCTGCGCCGGGCCCTGAGCGCACCAGGGTGTTGATCCCCACCACTTCACCGGACGCATTGAGAAGCGGGCCGCCTGAATTGCCGGGATTAATCGCTGCATCGGTCTGAATCAAATCCAGACGCTTTCCTTGAATTCCAAGCTGGGACACATTTCTATTGAGGTTGCTGACAATCCCGAGTGTCACGGTGTTTTCCAAACCGAAGGGGTTGCCGACAGCGATGGCCCAGTCACCAACCCGCAGCCGGTCGGAATCTCCCAGAGGGGCGGTTGGCCAGACACCCTGCCCATTGATCCGGACGACTGCCAGATCCGTGACCGAGTCCTGCCCCACCACCTGACCAGGCACGCGGCGTCCATCCGGAAGCCCCACCATCAGCTGATCGGTGTTTTCCACCACATGAGCGTTCGTTAGTACCAGACCCTGACGGTCGAAAATCACACCACTGCCTTGTCCACGCTCCACCCGTGAACGAGAGGCCTGAGGAACTTGCAGTCCGAAAAACCGCCGAAAAAACGGATCTTTCAACATTCCCTGGGGCAGCCCCGACACACCCGCAGTGCGCACCGTTCGCGAGGTTTCCAAGGTGACCACAGCGGGACCGCTGCGGGCGACGGCTTCGGCCACGAAGGAACGTGGCATGCGTTCCACAGATTCACTCGGCGCCGCCAAAACGTTGCGCCCTGGCAAGGCGATCACATCTGGAGCAAGCAGCGTGAGTCCCATCACCAAGGGCAAGACAGTGCGGCAACGCCACCACGTTGAACCGGAGATCTGAGGCAGTTGACGGGATGTCACAACCATGGCGAGGGCAACGACGTGCTTCCTGGATCAGACCGTAAGCAGATGTTGCTGATCAGCACAGGGTGAATTGCCCACCTTTCCATGACCAGATGCAACCGCTGCCCCCTCCTGAGGCAGCAAAAACCGCCTCGCCATGGTGATGATGGTGGTTGTCAACGTCTACCCCAGACAGCCCATCGCAGTCACTCCATGCTCAGCAGCCTCTTCCCTCTGATTTACGGCCTGGTCTTCATCGTGTTGCTCTGGCAGGCTTTCCAAGTGATGGGACGTGGCTTCAGTGCAGCGGGAAAACCCTTGGGCACTCCCGACTCGGGCAAGGACCGCACCGGGAAGGTGACCATTCATCCCGAGCTGCTCGACGGCGATGGACGTCTGACTGAAGAGGACTTACTGACTGTTCGATTCAGTGGCGATGAAGAGAGCGGTGAGTCGAGCACCCGTCCCGGTGAATAAGTTGGGAAAGGAAGCTGTCAGTCAGCTCGTCACGGACTCATAGGGAGAACCTTCTGGTGGATCAAAGAACACGGGTCGTAGCTGCAGTGATCAAATCCGTGAAACTGCCTCCTCGCTTCCGCTTGCGCTTACTCAAAGAAGACCCCGTTCGCCTGGAGCTCAGCCTGACTCCCGCCTACGGGAAAGATCCAATTCAAGTTGGATTGGTGGAATCATTGGATCTGGTGGCACGCCGGGACCGGGAAGGGCGCATCCCCAGAGACCTCCAGGGCACATGGGATTGGACCGTGCGTCATGGGCAGGTCAGCACCGGCGGCTGGAATCCATACCTCAAAGAAGCCCTGCAAACCATGTTCGAGACAGGACTCCCGGCCATTGTTTACGAAGAACTCACCGGTGAGGACTACCACCCAGTGGATGGTGCCCGGCACGTTCGCTGAGTTCTGTGCTGGTGTTGACGGAGATGTGAAGCCGTGCGAACTGATACGGCGCACGGCAAGCGAGGAGAGCTAAAACAAAGTCACTCCGGCCTTTAAGGTTTTCTTTATGGCCACACTGCGTTTACGGTTTGCTCCCTTGGTTCGCTTGCTCGCCGCCATGGGTGCGCTTAGCAGCATTTTGTTGCTGGGATTGCTCAATCTGTTCAGCTGACGCCGACCGTCAACGTTGAGTGTTTTCCCGATCGATCCGTTGCTTCCCGAGCTTTGTGCTCGGCTACTCGACGCTGGGACCCTGATCCTTCAGGCACCACCGGGTGCTGGTAAAACGACGCGGGTGCCTCTCGCCTTAATGGGGGAGTTGGGGGCAACGTCCTGCCTGAAAGGGCGCATCTTATTGATCGAACCTCGCCGGCTCGCAGCACGCGCTGCTGCAGCGAGGCTGGCCCAGTCCATCGGCGAACCGCTCGGACATCGGGTGGGCTACTCCGTGCGCAATGAGCAGAAACGATCCGCCTACACCCATGTTGAAGCGATCACGGACGGGCTGTTTCTGAGACGCCTGCAGTCTCAACCGGACCTACCTGGCGTGGACTGCGTGATTTTCGATGAGTTCCACGAACGCCGGCGTGATAGCGACGTGGCTCTTGCACTGCTGCGGGAATCCCGGCGCATCCTGCGACCTGATCTCAAAGTGCTGTTGATGTCAGCCACGTTGCAGATTCAGGAGCTGGCCTCACAGCTGGATGATGCGGAGAGCCTGACCAGCGAAGGCCGCGCCTACCCCGTCGAGCTTCGTCACTGTCCGAAACGAGAGCGGGAGACCCAGGAACAGCATGTTCTTCGTGCAGTCGAAGAAGAGCTCCAGGGTCTAGAGAAGCAGAGGAGTGCCAACCGTTCGCCCCCTGGCGTCCTGGTATTCCTCCCAGGGATCCGCGAAATTGAACGTTGCAGGCAGCGGTTGCTGATTGCCCCAAGCCTGAAGAACTGGGACATACGGCCACTGCATGGCCAGATGCCGCTAAAGCAACAGAACGAGGTCTTAAGCCCCTGCGATGGATGCTGGAGCGGCCGCATCGTGCTGGCGACCTCGATTGCAGAAAGTTCACTCACCCTGGATGGCATCCGGCTGGTCATTGACACAGGCCTGAGTCGCCACACGCGCTTTGACCCGGGCACCGGCATGGAAGGGCTCGTCACGGTTCCTGCAAGCTTGGCCAGCGCCGAGCAACGTTGCGGGCGTGCAGGTCGCCAGGCCCCTGGACGTTGCGTGAGGCTCTGGTCAGCAGCGGAACATCAACGCCGTCCGTTGCAGGATCGGCCTGAATTGCAGCGTGCTGATCCGCAACCCACTGTTCTCGACCTCGCTCAGTGGGGCGCAGGACTCGGCGAAGACCTGCCATGGCTGGAAGCACCGCCTCGCGCGTTGTTGGAGGAAGGACAGCAGCAGCTGAAACAGCTTGGACTGCTCAACAGCGCAGGACAGATCACAACTGACGGTCGGCGCGTCGCGGGGTTCGGCATGCACCCACGCCTCGGACGGATGCTGCTGCAGGCCAAACGCTGGGGGGTCGAGCCTCTGGCTTGCGACTTAGCCGCACTGCTAAGCGAACGGGACGCATCAGAGTTCCGCAATATTGGCGCCGACCTCAGCCAGCGCCTCCGGTCGCTCCGAACGCCCCATCGGGCCGATGGACTCAGCACCATCCGCCAGCAGAGCCGCCAATGGCAGCGACAGCTGAAACAGGTGGATTTGGAGACCGAGGGAACCCTCCTCGACGAACCGACCGATCTCGCCATGGCCTGGCTGATTGCAACCGCGTTCCCCGAGTGGCTGGCCATGGCACGACCCGGACGCGTCGGTGCCTTTGTGCTCCAGCAGGGGCGTGGGGCCATGCTGCCGGAGAGCGATCCGCTCAGCACCTGTGCAGCACTGGCCGTCGCCCAACTCGACCTCAAGGACCGTGATGCGCGCATTCGGATCGCTGTTCCCCTTGGCCGCTCCACGCTGCAGGCCATGGCCGAGGAAGCTGGCGAGTGGAAGGACCAGGTGATCTGGGATGAGAAGCAGCAGAAAATCCGCGCTGAACGGGTGCTGAACCTGGGGGCGCTTGAGCTGCAGCGACAACAACTTCCACGTCCATCCTCTGACTTGGTGAGTGAGGTGCTCTTGACACGACTGCGCGAGAGCGGGCTCGACCTGCTGCCTTGGGATGACCGTTGCGAGCAGCTGCGTCGTCGCTTGCAGTTGGCCCATCGCCGTCTTGGACCGCCGTGGCCGAACCGCAGCCGTCAGAGGCTGCAGGAAGTTCCTGAGGACTGGATCCTCGAGGCGAGCCTGAGCTGTTCCAGCTGGACAGAGCTGGAGAGCCCGACCTTGCAGGAAGCACTGTGGGGAAGTCTCAGCTGGCCGGAGCGGCGCGAATTGGATCGTCTCCTCCCTGAGCGACTCACGATTCCGAGCGGCCGCAACGCACCCCTCCACTACAGCGAGGAGGAGGTGATCCTCGCGGTAAAGCTGCAGGAAATGTTTGGCTGCGCCGAAGGACCTGTCCTGCTGGACGGCGACTTGCCCGTCACCCTGGAGCTGCTCTCACCGGCTGGTCGCCCACTGCAACGAACCCGCGATCTCAGAGGTTTCTGGGATGGCAGCTACAACGATGTTCGCCGGGAAATGCGTGGCCGCTACCCGAAACACCCATGGCCAGAATCACCCATGACTTCTGTCCCGACCGCTAAGACTAAAAAAGCTCTCTGATGTCGCCATTACGACAGGCAACAAAACTCCATTCTTTGTTACATTGGTACCAGTCACGGATCTTCACCCATGTCTGAAAACGCCTCCCGCTTTGGCTTCGTCAACTTCGCTGAAACCTGGAACGGCCGCATGGCCATGCTGGGCTTCGTCATCGGCCTCGGAACCGAGCTGCTGACCGGCCAAGGCATCCTGTCTCAGATCGGCCTCGGCTGATTCATTTGCATCAAGCCCAAGGGGCTCATGCCTCATCGAATTAGCCCCGTGGTATTCCATCGGGGCTTTTTTCGTGGCCTGTCGTTGCGAGAGAGTATGCCTAGCCGATCTTTGTCCTTGCTCCCCTTCTTCGCCGGCAATCGCCGCGATGGTGCCAGGCTGCTGAGCAGTGCACTGGTCTTCCTGACCATCGGGATGACCCAGCTTGACCAGCGCTGGGGCCAAGTTCTATCCCTGATCGCAAGCATGGTCTGCCTTTACTGGGGTGTCGCGTATCGCCGCCTTGATCGCTGACACCATTCCTAGTTACTCCGTTCAGGAGCTAAATCAAGCCATTGGAGCCTTGCTGGAGCGTGGATTCGCACCACGGTTCCTGGTTCAAGGCACTGCCTCCCGCCCACAGGTCAAAAAAGGGCATCTCTGGCTGAATCTCACAGATGGAGACGCCACGATCACCGTCGTTTGCTGGTCTTCACGACTAAAACAGCTCGACTTTGTTCCGACAGACGGTGAGGGAATCACGGTGGTCGGCAAAATCAATTTCTGGGCAGCCCGAGCCTCTCTTGCCGTCCAAGCCGTCGACATTCGGCCAAGCCTGAGCACCGTTGAACGTCGATTTGAAACTGTCAAAGCACTGCTGACGCAGGAAGGCTTGATCGACCCAAGCCGAAGCCGTCTTTTACCAGCTCAGCCGAAACGGATCGCCGTGCTCACAAGCGTTCCGAGCTCAGCCCTTGCCGACATGTTGCGCACGGCCAGAGACCGTTGGCCGCTCACGGAGCTGTTGGTGGTGCCCATTCCAGTGCAAGGCGCCGTGGCCGACACGATCTGCCATGCCATCGATCAACTCACAGCGGCCCACAAAGCGCTGAAGCTGGATGCTCTTGTGCTGGCACGGGGTGGAGGCAGCAGAGAGGATCTGATGGTGTTTGACGATGAGCAGGTGTGTCGGGCTTTGGCTCACTGTCCATGCCCTGTTGTGACCGGTCTTGGACACGAAAATGACCTGACGGTGGCCGACCTCGTCGCTGATCACCGTGCGGCCACGCCAACCGCCGCGATGGTGAGTCTTCTCCCCAGCCGAACCACGGTGCTGCAGACCTTGCAACAGCAGCGTCTACGGCTGCGACAGCAGCAGAGCTGGCGTCTACTACGCGAACAGGAGCGACTCCATCAACGCAGCCAGACCCTCAGCAGTCTTCAGGCAAAAGCGCTGTTGAGCCAGCGGCGCGCACAGCTGACACAGCGAGAGCAACTGCTAAACGCCTTAAATCCGGATCGCTGGTTGAGCCGTGGGTTTGCCAAGGTAATGCGTGCTGACGGATCGTTGCTCCAATCCACAAGCCATGCGCGCCCAGGGGACGATCTCGTTGTTCAGGTGCACGATGGCCTCCTCGAGGTCAATGTCACGACGGTCAAGACTTCAAGCTCAAGGCGAATGCTTCACCGTTTATGACCGAGGCAACCTCTAACTACCCACATCCTGACGGTTGTGTTTGATGCCCAAGAAATCCAAATCCACCAACAACGACTTGGCCGCCACATGGACCAAGGAAGCTCAAGCGCTGACCTATGAGGAAGCCTTTCAGGCTCTCGACCTCCTGCTGGTGAAACTTCAAGACGACTCCTTACCCTTGTCGGATCTTCAGAGCAGCCATCAGCGTGCAGAGATCTATCTGCAACGCTGCCAAGCCCTGTTGAGCGATGTGGAGCAAAGCGTTTTGGAACTCAATCCGGATACGTTGGAAACCCAACCTCTTGAGCAACAACAGGATGCGTAGCGCTTTGACCTGGAGCTATCTCGCTCTTGCTTTGCTGGGAGCGATCTTGCCTTGGCAAGCGAATCTGGAGTTCATGCAAGCGGCCGCAAGCCCAGGATTTGACTTACCAAGCTTCATCCATGACGCCAATCTGACGGCCGCTTCACGATCCCTGAGTCGCGATCTCCTGATTGCAGCATCAGCGTTCACGATTTGGATCGGCGTCGAAGGGCGACGTCTTCAAGTGCGTGGATGGTGGATGACATTGATCTTGTGTGTGACGGTGTCATTTGCTTGCGGCGGACCCTTGTTCTTGCACCTGCGTGAACGTCGGCTGCAAGAACTCGACGCAGCCGAAACAGCGAACTGAACAGAGCGACATCAAGACTCCACGTCTTCAGCTGTGATGTCGATCGTGGCGGAGCTGGCGGGTGTTGAGACAGCATCAACGCTGGCAGCACCGGCACTTGATCCGTTGGGAATCGGCATGGCGCTGCCACAGACGGGACAAGTTGGTGAACGCTGCAAGGTTGCCGCGCCGCAGGCAGGGCAAACCTGCATCCTGCTTTGGATCAACTTCCAGCCAATCCATCCCAAGCCTCCGAGAAGGAGAGGAAGAGCCAGCACAACCAGCGCGAGCCCGCCCAACACATCGATCACCGCGCGACCAGCGGCTGTGGGCAACAACAACAGCAAAGCCAGCAGCCAAATCAGCGGAGACACGCGACCCATGCCCATTCACTCCTTCAAAGGCTTGGTGACATGATCATCGATTGACGTCAGTTTTGGCTGAGCTTGAGGAGCGGATCACCGTCCTTATTCTTTCGCATGTTGGCCAACTCAACACTCCAACACTGTCCGAAATAAATCACAACGCCAACCATCCAGACCCACAAGGTCAAAACCAGTACACCTCCAATCACGCCATACGCTTGAAATCGAGCACCCAGCGACAAAATGCTTCGGCTGACAGCCAGATTCAACATTGTCAAAAGAAAGCCAATCAACAACGAACCAGGAATTAGTGGAGAGAAGGGCACACGTCGACTTGGCAAAAGAAATTGCAAAAGCAATGCCATCGCCGAAAAACCCACAAAAGGAATCAATAGGCGACCAAACTGGAGCACAGGAATGTCCGAAAGCAGCTCTCCGAGCCAAGGCAAAGATTGCCCAAGCTCAGTCATCAGTGCTGCAGGCAACATCCGCAGATTGGCGCTGATCTGATCAATAACAACAAGCACTCCAACCAGGATGACGACAAAAAAAGCTTCGATTCTGACGCGTACGAATTGATAAGCCTGTGCACCGAGTGGCAACGCATTGGGAAGAGGTTGCAGCACATCACTCCACAAACGATCAGCCCCGCGTTGCAACGTGAGATAAGCATTACCAGCTGTCACAAGCAGCACACCGGCGCCAAGCAATCCAGCTCCGAAGCCTTGCTGCACCAACTTCTCGGTAGTTTGTTTCACGATAGAGACAGCCGTAGGAGGCAACAAACCACTGGCATAACTAATAATTTGATCATCCAAATTCTGCTGGCGACCAAGCAGCCAAGATGCCACAGATAACGTAATCAGAAGGATCGGAAAAATCGACTGCAAGGTGTAATACGCAAACGCCGCACTGAGATCCACACAGTCAGCATCAGCCCACCGGAGATAAGCCTTCCAAAGAGATCGAACGAATCGACGAATCAGTAGCCTTTTTTTAGGCATGAATTCGCTCAAACCTAGAAACCTCAACTCAAACTAGCGCGTTGAGGCACAAAAAAAGCCACCCCACAGCGGGATGGCTTTCTTTGGATCACGTCCGTGATCAGAATGTTTTACCTGGCATCGAGCTATTTTCTCAGGGGGCTACCCCCCAAATATCGTCGCCGCTGCTGCGTTTCACAACCGAGTTCGAGATGGATCGGAGTGGGACCACAGCGCCATGGACACCAGGATAGAAAACATTCCCAAGGTTGAACCCTGAGAACTGCATAGGTCATCACCCTCCACTTTCGCTTCAGATGATGGTCTCGATTGAATAAAACTTGCCTCAGACAAGAGCCAAATGAATGGTCAAGCCCTCGGTCTATTAGTACTCCTCCGCTGCATCCATTGCTGGACTTCCACGTAGAGCCTATCAACGGGTGTTCTTCCCGTGACCTTACTGGGTTACCCCATGGGAATACTCATCTTGAGGTGGGCTTCCCACTTAGATGCTTTCAGCGGTTATCCACTCCGCACATGGCTACCCAGCGTTTACCGTTGGCACGATAACTGGTACACCAGAGGTGCGTTCCTCCCGGTCCTCTCGTACTAGGGAGAAATCCTCTCAATATTCCTACGCATACACCGGATATGGACCGAACTGTCTCACGACGTTCTGAACCCAGCTCGCGTACCGCTTTAATGGGCGAACAGCCCAACCCTTGGGACCGACTTCAGCCCCAGGTTGCGATGAGCCGACATCGAGGTGCCAAACCTCCCCGTCGATGTGAACTCTTGGGGGAGATCAGCCTGTTATCCCTAGAGTAACTTTTATCCGTTGAGCGACGGCCCTTCCACTCAGAACCGTCGGATCACTAAAGCCGACTTTCGTCCCTGTTCGACTTGTAGGTCTCACAGTCAAGCTTCCTTCTGCTTTTGCACTCGTCGGCTGATTTCCAACCAGCCTGAGGAAACCTTTGCGCGCCTCCGTTACCTTTTAGGAGGCGACCGCCCCAGTCAAACTGCCCACCTGATACTGTCCGCTCCCCGGATAACGGGTGAACGTTAGAACCCTAGCTCTGAAAGAGTGGTATCTCACCATTGACTCCCTCGTACCCACAAGCACGAGATCAACGTCTCCCACCTATCCTGCGCATTCAGAGCCCGGGCACAATACCAAGCTACAGTAAAGCTTCATAGGGTCTTTCTGTCCGGGTGTATGTAGTCCGCATCTTCACAGACAATTCTATTTCGCCGAGCCTCTCTCCGAGACAGCGCCCTGATCGTTACGCCTTTCGTGCGGGTCGGAACTTACCCGACAAGGAATTTCGCTACCTTAGGACCGTTATAGTTACGGCCGCCGTTCACCGGGGCTTCAGTCGCCAGCTTCGCTTACGCTGACCGGCTTCCTTAACCTTCCGGCACTGGGCAGGCGTCAGCCCCCATACATCGTCTTGCGACTTAGCGGAGACCTGTGTTTTTGGTAAACAGTCGCCAGGGCCTCTTCACTGCGACCACCTTGCGGTGGCACCCCTTCTCCCGAAGTTACGGGGCCATTTTGCCGAGTTCCTTAGAGAGAGTTACCTCGCGCACCTCGGTATTCTCTACCACCCCACCTGTGTCGGTTTCGGGTACTGGCAGTTATGCCTTAACGGGTATAGAGCTTTTCTTGGAAGCTTGACATCACCAACTTCGCTGCCGTAGCAGCTCGTACTCACGCCTCAGCTCGGAACGTTTTCGCCGCTCCTCAACGCCTTGAACGCTTGAACCAGTAACCAACATCTGGCTTGGCTAGCCTTCTCCGTCCCTCTTCCCAAAACATAACCGGTACAGGAATGTTGACCTGTTATCCATCGACTACGCCTTTCGGCCTCGCCTTAGGTCCAGACTAACCCTCCGCGGACGAGCCTGCCGGAGGAACCCTTAGGGTTTCGGTGCATGGGATTCTCACCCATGTTTTCGCTACTCAAGCCGACATTCTCACTTCTATGCAGTCCACGCCCGCTCACGCTAACGCTTCGCCCCACATAGAACGCTCCCCTACCATAAATCCGCAGCTTCGGTACAACACTTAGCCCCGTTCATTTTCGGCGCAGGATCGCTCGACCAGTGAGCTATTACGCACTCCTTTGAGGATGGCTGCTTCTAGGCAAACCTCCTGGTTGTCTGGGCAATCCCACCTCCTTTATCACTTAGTGTTGATTTGGGGACCTTAGCTGGCGGTCTGGGCTGTTTCCCTCTCGACCATGGAGCTTATCCCCCACAGTCTGACTGCCTCGCTACACACAGGGTATTCAGAGTTCATCTCGATTTGGTACCGCTCTCGCAGCCCGCACCGAAATGGTGGCTTTACCCCCCTGCTGGAGCACGAGACGCTACGCCTCAACGTATTTCGGGGAGAACCAGCTAGCTCCGGGTTCGATTGGCATTTCACCCCTAACCACAGCTCATCCGCTGATTTTTCAACATCAGTCGGTTCGGACCTCCACTTGGTATCACCCAAGCTTCATCCTGGCCATGGTTAGATCACCCGGGTTCGGGTCTATAAACACTGACAAACGCCCTATTCAGACTCGCTTTCGCTATGGCTCCACCATTTCCGGTTTAACCCGCCAGTGCCTATAAGTCGCCGGCTCATTCTTCAACAGGCACACGGTCACCCTATGAGTAGGGCTCCCATTGCTTGTAAGCTCACGGTTTCATGTTCTATTTCACTCCCCTCCCGGGGTTCTTTTCACCTTTCCCTCGCGGTACTGTTTCGCTATCGGTCACACAGGAGTACTTAGCCTTACGAGGTGGTCCTCGCAGATTCACACGGAATTTCACGTGCTCCGTGCTACTCGGGATACAGCTAGGTCAGTTCAGTTTTCGTGTACGGGGCTTTCACCCTCTGTGGCGTGTCTTTCAAACACTTCCACTAACATTCCTTTTCCACATTGCTGTCCCACAACCCCGATAGTCGAAACTATCGGTTTAGGCTCTTCCCCGTTCGCTCGCCGCTACTTAGGGAGTCGTTTTTACTTTCCTTTCCTCCAGCTACTAAGATGTTTCAGTTCGCTGGGTTGGCTCGCACCAGCCTATGGATTCAGCTGGCCGTATTAAGGGTTGCCCCATTCGGAAATTCCCGGATCAAAGCGTGTTTCCAGCTCCCCGAGACTTATCGCAGGTAACCACGTCCTTCATCGCCTCTGTGTGCCAAGGTATCCACCGTGAGCCCTTTGTAGCTTGACCATATAATCTCCAACACGCTTGCCGTCGTTGAAACGGATTCTCACTGATTTATTACTAAATCAATAATCAAACTCCTGATTGCTCGACACAATCAGAAGAACGTGATGGAGTCTCGGCTCTTGCTCAAGAATTGACATCATTCATCAAAGAATGATGCATCCATGAGAGATGCTTTATTCTTTCCAGACTCACCTATGCAGTTGTCAAGGTTCTGCTAGACATCAAACTGATCGCTCAGTTCGAGCCCAGCATCTTATCAACCAAATTCAGAGCAAACACTCATCATTTGGAATGACAGGAAGCTGAGTTCATGCCAGCGGACACATCTAAATCACACACCTACGAGTTCACCTTCCACTGTTCAGAAGATGGAGATTAAGTTCGGTCAGTGGAGGTTAGGAGACTCGAACTCCTGACATCCTGCTTGCAAAGCAGGCGCTCTACCAACTGAGCTAAACCCCCAACACCGAATGGGCCATCCTGGACTTGAACCAGGGACCTCACCCTTATCAGGGGTGCGCTCTAACCACCTGAGCTAATGGCCCAGGAAGACTCAACCCTTGTGGGGTGTGACCTAGACAAAGTTTAGGAACTGAACATTTCCTTCAGTCTCTTGATGATTGCTCATCAATTACTGCTCTTAATGCTGAGGTACCGATCGACCTAAGGTGACAGGATTTCGGCCTAAGAATAAAAATACTCAGGCATCAAAATCATTGTGTTGTCTCCCTGTTAGGAGGTGATCCAGCCGCACCTTCCGGTACGGCTACCTTGTTACGACTTCACCCCAGTCATCAGCCCCACCTTCGACGTCCTCCTCCACAAGGGTTGGAGTAACGGCTTCGGGCGTGGCCAACTTCCATGGTGTGACGGGCGGTGTGTACAAGGCCCGGGAACGTATTCACCGCAGTATGCTGACCTGCGATTACTAGCGATTCCTCCTTCACGTAGGCGAGTTGCAGCCTACGATCTGAACTGAGCCACGGTTTATGAGATTTGCTTGTCCTCGCGAACTTGCTGCTCTTTGTCCGTAGCATTGTAGTACGTGTGTAGCCCAGGATGTAAGGGGCATGATGACTTGACGTCATCCACACCTTCCTCCGGTTTATCACCGGCGGTCTCTCTAGAGTGCCCAACTAAATGCTGGCAACTAAAGACGTGGGTTGCGCTCGTTGCGGGACTTAACCCAACATCTCACGACACGAGCTGACGACAGCCATGCACCACCTGTCACTGCGTTCCCGAAGGCACTCTCTCGTTTCCAAAAGATTCGCAGGATGTCAAACCCTGGTAAGGTTCTTCGCGTTGCATCGAATTAAACCACATACTCCACCGCTTGTGCGGGCCCCCGTCAATTCCTTTGAGTTTCACACTTGCGTGCGTACTCCCCAGGCGGAACACTTAACGCGTTGGCTACGACACCGAGGGGGTCGATTCCCCCGACACCTAGTGTTCATCGTTTACGGCCAGGACTACAGGGGTATCTAATCCCTTTCGCTCCCCTGGCTTTCGTCCATGAGCGTCAGTTATGGCCCAGCAGAGCGCCTTCGCCACTGGTGTTCTTCCCGATATCTACGCATTTCACCGCTACACCGGGAATTCCCTCTGCCCCTACCACACTCAAGCCCAACAGTTTCCACTGCCATGATGGAGTTAAGCTCCACGTTTTAACAGCAGACTTGAAGGGCCGCCTGCGGACGCTTTACGCCCAATAATTCCGGATAACGCTTGCCACTCCCGTATTACCGCGGCTGCTGGCACGGAATTAGCCGTGGCTTATTCCTCAAGTACCGTCAGATCTTCTTCCTTGAGAAAAGAGGTTTACAGCCCAGAGGCCTTCATCCCTCACGCGGCGTTGCTCCGTCAGGCTTTCGCCCATTGCGGAAAATTCCCCACTGCTGCCTCCCGTAGGAGTCTGGGCCGTGTCTCAGTCCCAGTGTGGCTGATCATCCTCTCAGACCAGCTACTGATCGATGCCTTGGTGAGCTCTTACCTCACCAACTAGCTAATCAGACGCGGGCTCATCCTCAGGCGAAATTCATTTCACCTCTCGGCATATGGGGTATTAGCGGCCGTTTCCAGCCGTTATCCCCCTCCTGAGGGCAGATTCCCACGCGTTACTCACCCGTCCGCCACTAACCCGAAGGTTCGTTCGACTTGCATGTGTTAAGCACGCCGCCAGCGTTCATCCTGAGCCAGGATCAAACTCTCCGTTGTAGATCATTTCCTCTTAGAAGCTTTCACTTCCTCAAAATGATTTGCGTCACCCATTGCTCAGTTTTCACTGGCAACAGTTGAGGCCTCCTTCCCGCTGACACAGAAAGGGTTCTTAAGAGTGCATCTCTAGATTTCTCTTTCAATGACTTTCCAGGATCTCAGATCCGGTTGTTGCTCCACATCGCGCACACCGACAACTTCAAAGCTCGTGAAAACTTTCAAGCTGCAAGCACGATGCTTCTCTGCAACGAATAATTGTTGACGGGACCTCACACCTTCATCGCTCATTCATCAAAACTGCAACACACATCTCGCGATGCATCTCGCAAACTTTGACGCGATGAAAGCGTCAGTTCCTAAACTTTTCGATTGTCCAGGTTCTGCCTTCGCGCCCCCTCTCAGGAGCGGTTGGCGGTGCGGCCTCCCGGCCGCTTGTAGAACTTACAACACCGTGGGATCGCTCCCTCTTGGCCTCGTAAGCACTTCTAAACACTACAAGCTCGCGCTCTTCACGTTCAGAAGCTGCGCTTCAGGCTTTGGCCTCCCGCGCAGTCCAAAACCATAACCCAACTGCTCCCCCACTCGCAACCCCCTCCCCTTTCTCAAGGGTTGCTTCCACTGCCGACATCTGTCGCCATCACTACGTTTCAGATGTATGAAGTGCAGTCATGGCAGGACGGTTCAGCCAGCAAAACCAGCGTGTTCGTCCCAGCTCCAAAGAAGATCAAGTGGTGCAGAAGGCGCGCGAGCACTTCGAGCGGACGCTGGTCCCAGTGAAAGGTCAGCTGGCCGGAAGTGTTGCCGCACTGGAACACCCTCGCCACGACGAAGCAGCCAACTACGGCGAAATCTTCCTGCGGGACAACGTTCCCGTCATGCTGTATCTGCTGACCCAGAAGCGGTTTGACATCGTTCGCCAGTTCCTGAGCATCTGTCTGGATCTGCAAAGCACCACCTATCAGACGCGAGGTGTCTTCCCGACCTCCTTTGTCGAAGAAAAGGGACAGCTGATCGCTGACTACGGACAACGATCAATCGGTCGCATCACATCGGTGGACGCCAGCCTCTGGTGGCCCGTGCTGTGCTGGATGTATGTGAAATCAAGCGGAGACGAAGACTTCGCCTCAAGTCAGGGAGTGCAACGCGGCGTGCAACTGCTTCTGGATCTGGTGCTTCACCCCACCTTTGAAGGCACACCCGTTCTTTTTGTTCCGGACTGTGCCTTCATGATTGATCGACCCATGGATGTCTGGGGAGCTCCATTGGAAGTGGAAGTGCTGCTGTATGGATCGCTGCGCTGCTGCACTCAGCTGATGGAACTGGGGAGAAAGCATCAGGGCAGCCGACTGCTGGATCAACGGCTCGTGCTCACGCGTCAGTGGGTGCACGACCTGCGCCAGTTTCTGCTCAAGCACTACTGGGTCACCAGCAAGACCATGCAGGTGCTGCGTCGCCGTCCGACGGAACAGTACGGAGAAAACCAGCACCAGAATGAATTCAATGTTCAACCCCAGGTGATTCCTGATTGGCTGCAGGACTGGCTGGAAAACCGTGGTGGCTATCTGATCGGCAACATGCGAACCGGCAGACCCGATTTCAGGTTTTACAGCCTTGGCAATTCACTCGGCTGCCTCTTCGGCTTGTTAACAGCGCCTCAGCAACGGGCTCTGTTCAGGCTCACCTTGCACAACCGGGACCATCTCATGGCTGAGATGCCCATGCGGATCTGTCATCCCCCGATGGACAGTCTCGAATGGCAGAACAAGACAGGCTCTGACCCCAAGAACTGGCCATGGAGCTATCACAACGGAGGTCACTGGCCCAGTCTGCTGTGGTTCTTCGGCAGTTCAATCCTTCTCCATGAACGTCGTCACCCCCACGCTGATGTGCTGCTGATGGGGCAGATGAAGGCTCTGCTGGAGGAGTCGTACTGGAGTCATCTCAATCAGCTGCCCAGGCAACAATGGGCGGAATACTTCGATGGACCAACCGGAACATGGGTCGGACAACAGTCCAGGACTTACCAAACCTGGACCATTGTGGGATTTCTGCTTCTCCATCACTTTCTGCGCGTGAAACCCGACGATGTTCTGTTGCTCGATCTGGACGATGGTGCCGTGCCAGAACCAGGGGAGACCTGAAGATCAGAGCGATCGGCCATGGCATCCAACGGGGGAGCCGATGCGGTGAAGTCAGGGCAATCGACATAAAAAAAGCCCGGCAATGGCCAGGCTTTTTGTTGAAAAAGGGATTAGGTCAGCACTGAACCTGATCAGAACAAGCCAAGTGTCAAGGACTTGTCGATAGGGAGAGCTGCGCCGATGCCGAGGTAAATCGTGGTGGCCGTGCCAAAGAGGAACACAGCCATGGCCACGGGGCGGCGGAAAGGGTTTTGAAACTTGTTGAAGCTCTCAATGAAGGGGACCAGCATCAGACCCAGAGGAATCAGCGTTTGCAGAGCAATACCCAGAAGCTTGTTGGGCACGACACGCAGAATCTGGAACACCGGATAGAGATACCACTCGGGAAGAATTTCCAGGGGGGTTGCGAAGGGATCGGCCTTGTCGCCAAGCATGGCCGGATCGAGCACAGCCAAGCCCACGATGCAGGCAATGGTTCCCAAAATCACGACCGGAAAGATATAAAGCAGGTCGTTCGGCCAGGCTGGCTCGCCGTAATAGTTGTGCCCCATGCCCTTGGCGAGCTTGGCGCGCATCTTGGGATCAGAAAGATCCGGCTTCTTGAGAATGTGCATGGATCAGGTGGGTGTTGTTGAAACCTAAAACAGATCAATCAAGCTGAGCACTTGTGACTTAAAGACTGAAACGGATCACAAGGGACCGGAAATGCCCTGCTTCCGAATCATCAGGAAGTGCATGAGCATGAAGACGGCCAGCAACCAAGGCATCACGAAGGTGTGCAGGCTGTAGAAGCGAGTCAAAGTTGACTGACCAACGCTTTCGCCGCCGCGAAGCAGCTCAACCATGAAGTCGCCGATCACAGGGATTGCCGCGGGAACTCCAGACACGATTTTCACAGCCCAGTAACCGACTTGATCCCAGGGGAGTGAATAGCCCGTCACTCCGAAGGACACCGTGATCACAGCCATGGTCACCCCGGTGACCCAGGTGAGCTCACGGGGACGCTTGAAACCGCCCGTGAGGTAGACGCGGAACACGTGGAGGATCAGCATGAGCACCATCATGGAGGCGCTCCAGCGGTGTACCGAACGGATCAACCAGCCAAAGCTCACATCTGTCATCAGGTACTGAACGGAGCTGTAGGCCTCCGCAACAGTGGGCTTGTAATAGAAGGTCATCGCGAACCCTGTCGCGAACTGGATCAGGAAGCACACAAGCGTGATCCCGCCCAGGCAATAAAAGATGTTGACGTGCGGGGGCACGTACTTGCTGCTGATGTCGTCAGCAATGTCCTGAATTTCAAGACGTTCCTGGAACCAGTCGTAGACAGGTGAGGAGTTCGCCATGCAGAGGGGGGCTTGGATTGCGAGAGTCTACCGATGACGTTCCTGTTACGCACCGGGATGAAGCCAATGTTGCCGACTGTTAACGGGTGGTCAGATCGCCTGCGGCGTCTGGCCTCTGGAGCAATGGTGATCACACTGATCCTGCTGTTGGCTGGCACTCCCGCGTTAGCGCTGAACGATGCACAGCAATTGGTGGTGGAAAGCTGGCGTCTGGTGAACCAGGGATACCTAGACCCTGGCCAGTTCGATCGGATCCGCTGGAAACGCCTCCGCCAAAAGGCTCTTGAGAACACGATTGAAACAAGTGAGCAGGCTTACAGCGCCATCGAAACGATGCTGTCGCCGCTCGACGATCCGTATACGCGGCTCCTTCGGCCTGACGACTACGCCGTGATGAAAGCCAGCAATGAAGGGAGTCTCAGTGGCGTCGGCCTTCAACTAGGACATCGGCAAGACAGCAACGCCATTGTGGTCATTGCTCCGTTGGAGGGTTCTCCTGCTGCTGAGGCTGACGTGATCAGTGGCACAGAAGTGCTGGCGGTTAACGGTGAATCAGTCGAGACGCTTGGCCTGGAGACAACGGCTGCCCGTCTACGGGGATCGGTCGGAACTCAGGTGGTACTCACACTTCTTCCACCGCAGGGAGACCCAGAGGAACTGACCCTGGAGCGCCGCAACATTGATTTGCGTCCTGTGCGAACCCGGCGCCTTCGCAGTGATGCACACACACTCGGATACATCCGCATCACGCAATTCAGTGACAGCGTGCCCGATCAGGTGCGTGAAGCGATTGAGGATCTTACTGATAAAGACGTCGAAGGCCTGGTCCTTGATTTGCGCAATAACTCAGGCGGATTGGTGAGTGCTGGTCTGGCAGTTGCCAATGCCTTCCTGGATCAGCAACCGATCGTGGAGACCCGCAACCGAGACGGGATTGCCGATCCGATTCAGGCAGGGCCCGAGGTTCTCTATTCAGGACCAATGGTGACCCTTGTGAATGGCGGGACGGCAAGCGCCAGTGAAATCCTTGCCGGTGCACTCCAGGACGATGAGCGTTCTCTTCTTCTTGGCAGCAACACCTTTGGGAAAGGACTGATCCAGACACTCACCAATCTCAGTGATGGGAGTGGCCTGGCGGTGACTGTGGCCGGCTACGTAACTCCAAGCGGTCGCGACATCCAGGGGCAAGGCATCACACCGGACAAAATTCTCGATGGGCCTGAGCCACTCAACCCAGGAGGGGAAGGCGATCGCTGGCTACGCGATGCAGAGCGCACGCTGCAGTTGCTGATCGACCAGGAGGCCAGTCAGGTAGCAGAGGAATCACCTGCCCCCACGCTCGATCACATGGACGAGGAACAGAGCTGAATGCCCTCGAGGACTTATCACGATCCTCTGCACCATGGGATCAGCCTGGACAGTGATGAGCCAGCGGAGGCCATGGTGCTTGCCCTGGTTGATTCAGCCCCGTTTCAGAGGCTTCGCCGCATCCGTCAGCTCGGACCAGCTTTCCTCACATTCCACGGCGCAGAATCCAGCCGGTTCACACACTCAATCGGGGTATTCGCCATTGCACGCCGCGCCATGAGCCGGCTGAGCGAACTCGACCCCTCGCTCGAATCCGAAAAGGGCGTGCTTTACGCAGCCGCATTACTACACGATGTCGGCCATGCCCCCCTCAGCCACACAGGCGAGGAGATGTTCGGCACGCACCACGAGCAATGGTCCGCCCGGATCATCCGCGACCATCCTCAGATCAGAACGCCGCTGGAGTGTTTCGCAACAGGAACAGCAGAAGCCGTGGGAGACCTGCTGGAGCATGGTCGCTCTAGCCGCGGTGTGATCAAGGCGCTTGTGAGCAGCCAGTTGGATTGCGACCGACTCGACTATTTGCTGCGCGACAGCTACAGCACCGGTGCCCGCTATGGCCAACTCGATCTTGAACGGATTCTCGCTGCCATCACCCTGGCCCCCGACGGGGAAATGGCGATTCATCCCAAAGGCCTCATGGCCGTTGAGCACTACCTCGTGGTGCGCAACCTGATGTACAGGAGTGTCTACAACCACCGCCTGAACGTGGTCTGCAACTGGTTACTGGAGCAGCTGATCTGTCAGGCCCGACGTCTGGGGCCTGATCGCGTCTGGGCCGACAACACGATGCGGCATTGGTTATGGGATGCCTCAGAACTGGATCTTGATTACTACCTCGCCAATGACGACATCCGCACTGGCTATCACTTGCAGCGCTGGAGAGACGAGGCACCCGAGCCGCTCGCAGAGCTCTGCGACCGTTTTCTCAATCGCCGTCTGTTTAAGGCCCTTGACGTGAGTCAGTTGTCTTCATCCTCCCAATTGGAACTCTTAGCCATGGCGCAAACCAGTGCTGACCGCGCAGGATTGGACCCGGAACTCTGCTGCGGGCTCCGTCACCATCAGATTCATGGCTACCACCCTTATCGCGGCGGTCTGCGGCTCTGGGATGGGTTCAATCTGCAAGCCCTCGAACAGTGCTCACCACTCGTGAACAGCCTGGCGACACCGGCGGCCACAGCCTGGTTGATTCACCCCAGCGAAATTACTGAAGAACTGCGAGAAGCCCTTACCCAGACGCACTAGGCACAGCGGATCGATCTAGCGTTCGCCCATGAACGTCGATTCCATTCCACAGCCGAGTTTGCGTTTGCAGCTTCCACCGTTCCAGACCAATCCCTGGCGACAGTGGCTCCCTGCCCAGCTCGCATCATTGCCAGCTGGCCCCATCGACCTCGATACCTGCGATTGGACGCTGACCTGCAGGGACTTTGCATCGATCCTTGAGGTTTTCGAATCCAGCGGCCACGTACTGCAGCAAGTCACGAGTCATTGCCAGCAGACCCTGATCAGTGCAGCAGCACTGGGATTGAAATCAAGACAATCTCTTGAGAGCGCCGATCAGTGCGACGCACCGGTGAATCAAGACGATGCACCGAATCAAAATTTGAGCATTCATCAGGGGACGCTCCGATCAGGGGATCACCTGGAAGCCCGTGGACATCTGCTGATTGTGGGTGATGTGAATCCCGGCGGATCCGTTTCAGCGGACGGTGATGTGTACATCTGGGGACGACTGCGCGGACGTGCTCATGCCGGTCGGAGCGGCGATCAATCCGCACGGATCGTGGCGCTTCAGCTCAGGCCCCTGCAGCTGCGAATTGCCGATTTCGTCGCCAGGGGGCCGGAGGACACACCCCAAGAAGGATTGGCCGAACAAGCCTGCGTCAGTGATGGGGCCATCATGATCGAAGCAGCCAAAGCTCCGTTTACAGCGTTGCAGCGATCACGAATGCAGAAAGACGAGAAGGGTTAATGCCACTAATGTGACTCGACCAACCGGGACCCCGTGACCAATTCGCGAACGATCCTGATCTGCTCGGGAAAAGGGGGTGTCGGCAAGACCACCCTCACCGCCAATCTGGGCATTGCCCTGGCCAGACAAGGAGCCAGCACTGTTGTTCTGGACGCCGACTTCGGCCTGAGAAACCTTGATCTCCTTCTCGGCCTGGAAAATCGGATCGTCTTCACCGCTCAGGAGGTGCTGGCTGAGACCTGCCGCCTCGATCAAGCGCTGGTGAAGCACAAGCAGGAGCCGAACCTTGCCTTGCTGCCAGCAGGTAACCCACGCATGCTCGAGTGGTTGAAGCCCGAAGACATGCAAACCATTGCGGGCCTGCTCTCTGAACGCTTCGACTACGTTCTGATCGATTGCCCAGCAGGAATCGAGGACGGGTTCAAAAACGCTGTCGCCGCGGCTAAGGAAGCCATCGTGATCACAACTCCCGAAGTGTCAGCCGTGCGAGACGCCGATCGAGTGATTGGCTTGCTCAATACCCATGGCGTTTCTCCAGTGCAGCTCGTGCTCAATCGCGTGAGGCCCAAGATGATGGCCAGTCAGGAGATGCTGGCGGTAGACGACGTCACCGACATCCTGGCTTTGCCTTTGCTGGGCCTAGTCCTGGAAGACGAACAGGTGATTGTCAGCACCAACCGCGGTGAACCATTGACTCTGAATGGAAGCGGTTCACCAGCCGCCAAAGCGTACGGAAACATCGCCCAACGTCTTCAAGGTGAAGACATCCCACTCATGGATCCAGCCCGAGACGGGCGTCGTGGATTCCGCGCCAAGGTGCGCCGTTTGATCCAAACCAAGATTTTCTGACCGTTATGAACTTGCGCGACCTCATCGACAAAATTCTGCGTCGTCAGCCAGCCAGTGCCACAACGGCGCGAGAGCGTCTCCAGTTGGTCCTGGCTCATGACCGCAGTGACCTGAGCCCGGAACAATTGGATCAGATGCGACGGGAGATCTTCGAAGTGGTGGCGAAGTATGTCGACATCGACCTGGAGGAGGGCGATGTGAGTCTTGAAACCGAAGATCGCGTCACGGCCCTGGTGGCAAACCTGCCAATCCGGCGAACACTGGCGACAAGCACACCTGAGTAATCGTGGTCCCCTCTTCATCAAGGTCACGTCTCGATCAAGTCTCTCCGGGGGAATGCTTGCAACAGTCACTCCCAGAGCATGGCCAGTTTCAATCTCACGCCAGCAGAAGTCGCGGTTCTCAACTTGTTGCTCCAGGGCATGAGCAACCGTTCTATCGCTGCAGCTCGCCTGGTCAGCATTCGGACGGTAGAGAGTCACATCAGCCACGCGCTTGACAAATCCGGCTGCCAATCCCGGTTGCAACTCACGCTCTGGTGGATGCAACAGAGACAGTCCTTGGAGGAGATGTGCACCGGTAAAGTTCCCCCATTGCCGGCTTAGCTCAGTGGTAGAGCAGCGCTTTTGTAAAGCGAAGGCCGTCGGTTCAAATCCGTCAGCCGGCTTTTTGATCCCATCCACCCCTGTCTTCAGGAGGGATGATCCGCGTCTTTGCCGCCGGACAGCAGCCACAGCCCAATGCCAGCCAAAACCCAGGGCATGAACTTGAGCTCAAACCACGGCGTCACCGCTTGGATCACAGGCTCCAGCATCCAATGGAAGGCGGCTTGAAGCACAAGCACAAGGCCGATCAGCCAGAGCATGAATGGGATCCGTTGATCTCATTGGCCATCACAGCGCCTTGACGCAGCAAATGCCACCTCCCAGGGGACATCCAAGCGATCACAGTGCTGGCGAGACCAGAAGGCGTTGGCCAGGGGAGAGGCCCTAGAAGAGGTAATGACGGGAAAGCGACGGAGGCTTCCAGTTCGTTCTGACTAGCTGGCACCCCTGATCGATTGGCGCTCGTCGTGGCAAGGGGACCCGAGGCTCGCAACAGTTCGCGGGTCGTTGGGCAGTCAGGAATTCGCAAGCCCAGCGAGTTCATCCCTGGATTGAGCCGGGCGTAACGCCCACCCTCAACCGGCAGAACCAGGGTGAGCGCGCCGGGCCAGTAGCGCTGCGCCAATGGTTCTGCGTCCAAACGCACCTCATCGGTGGTGAGGCTGAGAAGCGCGTCGGCATCAGCCGCCATCAAGATCAACGGTTTGTCCTGCGGACGTTGTTTGAGGGTCCAAACCTGAGCCGCATGGTCAGGTGCGGCAGCGAGAGCCGGCAGCGTGTCGGTGGGCACCAAAGCAGCTCCACCTTGGCGCAGATGGAGCGCCATCTCTTGAACCTGCATCCATGGCAATGCGTCAGTGGTCATGCAGGGGGGGCAACGAAGAGGAAGATCCGGGCGCTCGACAGGCCATGGCGAAGCGCTTCACTCCGCCAAGATCACAGCGGGCCTCCGCAGCAACCAGTCCAGAACACTCCATCAACTGAAGCACCTGTTCACTTTGATCATGGTGATGCTCGAGGAGCAGCCACCCTCCTGGAGCAAGCACTTGGGGAGCAAGCTCCACGATCTCCCGACAGGCATCAAGACCATCTGCGCCGCCGCAGAGCGCCAGTTGAGGCTCATGGTCTCGAACCACAGGCTCAAGCGCATCAACCACGCTGGTGGGAATGTAAGGAGGGTTAGAAACCACAAGGTCGAAATGCCCCCACCAAGGCCGAAGCGGAGTCCACCAATGGCCCAGATGCAACTGGCATCCACCTTCTGGTGCCAATCGCCGGAGATTGATCTGGGCCAGCTCCAGGGCCGCCGGGCTGAGATCAACAGCATGTCCGTGCCATCCCGTCAGCGCACGGGCTAGAGCGATAGCCATCGCACCGCTTCCTGTTCCCAGATCAGCCCAGCGTGCATCCCGACGATGAGGTGCGAAGGCAGGGTCTTGGAGGCGTTCCAGTGCCAAGTCGATGAGGAGCTCCGTCTCCTGTCGTGGAATCAAGGCAGCGGAACTGATCACAAGATCCAGATCACGCCAGGGGCAACGGCCGACGAGGTGCTGCAGAGGAACATGGTCATCCAGATGTTGCCTCCAGAGGTGTTCAAGAGCTTCCATAGAACAAGCCAACGACACCGTTAACTCCGGTCGCAGTCGCAATTTTTGAAGCTCGGCCCAACTCAGCTCGCCCCGCAGATCCAGGAGCCAGTCGAGATCAACAGCACGGCCTCCAAGGGCAAGCTGGCCTCGACGCCAAGCCAGCAGCTCATCACCGGAACAGGCGTGGGAGACCATTGCATCAACCTAGAGCCGTCTCCAGCACAGTCCTGGCTGAGCCAAGACCAAACCATCCAGCTCCAGTCTGAGCAACTCCGCGGCCACAGCCTGTGAATCCAGCTTCAACGCCTGGACCATCTGCTCCAGGGTTGAGCCGGCATCGACAAGTTGGAGCAGTTGCTTTTGAAGACCGCCAATCGACGGAGATCTTTCAGATGTCGTTCCCTGTGCGACCCGCGGAGAGCACAACGCGTCCGCTGGACCAGGACCCAATGCATCAAGCAAATCGTTTGGATCCAACAGCGCATGCGCTCCGGAACGAAGCAGTGCATTGCTGCCGCACGCTGAATCGCGCAGCGCATCTCCAGGCACCACCCAAACAGGCACGCCCAAACGTTGAGCCATGGCCGCGGACAGAAGCGCACCGCTGCTTTTGGGGCACTCCACAACGACAACAGCGCGTGTCAACGCAACGAGCAAACGGTTGCGCAACGCAAAACTGGACCGCTGAACCCTGGTTTCGCGGCGGAGCTCGGTGACCAGCATTCCCGACTGACTCACGGCCTGTTGAAGAGCACGATGCTCGGGCGGATACACACGATGCAAAGGCGTCCCGAGAACCGCGACAGGACGACCACCATTACGCAAGCAACCCCGATGGGCAGCGGCATCAATCCCCTCTGCCAGACCACTGACCACCGGCCAACCGGCACTAGCCAAGGATCCACCAATGCGTTCAGCCATTCGTAGGCCATGGGCCGAGGGACGTCGGGTGCCAACCACAGCGACAGACTGCTGGGAGGCGAGCCAGGGCAGCAAACACGCATCGCCTTCCCATTGAAGAGTCAGCGGCGGCCGCTCTAAATCATTCAACAACGGTGGCCATAGGGAATCACAGGGCAACAACACCTGAGCCGGCACCTCAGATGGCTGGGTGTCACCACACGACGACCGGTAGGTATCAACGCTGGCCAGCACCGATTCAGACCAAGCAAATTCCTGTCGGAAGCGCTCCAACGGCCAACGCCAAAGCTCTTGCCACCCCCCGGGGAGCACCGCCGCAACCGCAGCGAGCTGGCGCATCCGCACTGAACCGATCTGGGGACATGCCGACCACAACCACCACCAAGAACGCAAGAGCAAGACCAAAGCAGTACAAATAAACTACTCCTCATAGGTCTGAGGGCCCAGCCGTAAAGCTGCAAAGGCCTGAGCCACGGACTCAGGGGGACGCCGCAACACCTGCCGGGAATCCACCCGCAGCAACACAAGATCCACCTGAGCCTCTGCGATACAAACCCCATGGCGCAAAAAATGCGTTCTCCACGGCCAGCGGACCCCTTGCTGCGGCTCGGATTGACTCGCCAGAACAACACGGTCACCGAGCCTTAACGCGTCTCGGTAACGAATTTGCAGATTGACCACCGGCATCTCCAATCCCGCTGCCGTCATCTGCGCGTAGGGGAGCCCTGCCGAAGCCAGGGCCTCAACTCTCGCCTCCTCAAGCCATCCCACGTAGGCGCCATGCCACATCACGCCACCGTGGTCGGTGTGCTGAGGAAGCACCTGCTTGGTCAAACACCAGGCGGCCGTAACGCTCTCATTCACCATGTCTGCGAGACGTTGTAATCGGCCATAGGCTGCTGCACGGGCTGAGATTTCGCCGTGTTCAAGAACCTTCTGATCGCCGATTCCGGCAAAGGCCAGGTCGGAGAAATGATCAACATGCTGCGCGACCTACCGGCCTTCAAGGCCGCTCGCATGAACCTCCTTCACGTGGTGACCGAACAAAGCAAGAACGAGTCCGAGGAGCATTGGTCGGAAGCCGGGAACCTGTTGTCCTCATCTGTTCAAAAGCTTGGTCTCAATCCGGAGGAGGTCAACTCAATCATCCGACACGGCGACGCCAAGCAGACTGTTCTGAAGGTTGCCGACGAACTCAACGTCGATCTGATCGTGATGGGCTCAAGGGGCCTCGGGCGCCTGCAATCGATCCTGTCGAACAGCGCAAGCCAGTACGTCTTTCAACTCTCGACACGACCGATGCTTTTGGTGCGTGACGACTTGTACGTGAGGCACATCAATCGCCTCATGGTCACGATTGATGGAACAGGGGTTGGTGACGACGCCTTGAAGCTGGCTTGCGAAATGGTGCGGGACATTCCCGGCGGCCAACTCACCGGAGTGCATGTGGCAAGGCAGGAACCAACGCCTTCACGCGGAGCTTCCACAGGCAGTGACAGCTATCTCGACAAAGCCATTCAACGGGCGCGGACATTCGGGGTGGAACTGAAACCTCTCCACGTCACCGACCCAGACATCGGCAGAGGAGTTTGCCGTGCCGCGGAAGAGATCAATGCCGATCTCGTGGTTTTGGCATCCCAAGACCGACGCCCGCTCGTCGCCAGAGGCCTAGTAGACCTCGACAAACTGCTGGGTGGCTCTGTGAGCGATTACATCAGAGTTCACGCTCCCGCCCCTGTTCTCCTGGTGAGGGAACCGGAGCAGGGCTGACTGACATCCTGCCCTCCAACCTGCCGAGAGTTGAACTCCCGATCGTTCAACAGCCGCAAGGGCTCAACCTTCTCGGCTGTTGGTCTGAATAAAAAGAATGATCAGGAAGACGGTCGGCACCAGAACAAACAGCAGGCTGGCTACGAAGCCGAGATCGTTGGTTTCCATGAACGTGAAAGAACCTGCTGGAACGTATCACCGTCCGGAAAGCTTTGACGTGAACCGATCAGCGCTCGTCACCGGGCGTAGCAGGCGGAGCTGTCTCCTCTGAATCCATCTCGGCTTCGGCAGAGCCCTCCACGTCAGTTTCATCGTCCTCATCAGCCCCGACAGGACGCGGCCACTCAACAGGCCCAGTGGGCAGTGGCGCCTGCAAAGCAGCCGCGACACGCCTCTGCTGATCTGCCATCGAGGTTTGAGGTTTGGTCACCACAACCACCGATTGCTCGACCAAGGCTTGACAAGCCAGACGCCAGCCTTCCGGCCGTCGCTTGAGTTTGACGCCCTCAACGGCTGTTCTCCGACTCAGTGCTTGTTCGGAGGACTCACCTTCAACCTTCACGAAGCAGGTGATGCACTGACCGCAGCCACCACAGTTACCAAGCTGACCTTTCAGCCCATAGAGCTGAATTCCCTCGCGAAGCGCAACCTCACGCAAGTTTTCACCGGGATAGCACTCCACATCTCGACCTTCGCGAACGAAACGGATAACGGGCACGAGACCTCCGAAACAACAGGCGCTGTGACACGCCGAAACGCAACCACTTTGTCCCGAGAGGTTGCGTTTTGTAACCCCCCTGGACTCGGCGTGGAACGTCAGCTCCGATGCCAGGACACGCGCGGGGCCCAGAACTTCGATCCCCGAAAAACGGAGACCCAGACATTGCGGCTCGCGACAGCAGGACGCGTGTGCCGGAGCGAACGGCCTACGATCCCCGGGTCTGGCTGCATTGGCAGCTCCGTTCCCCCGAACCTGACCCATGGGATTGCCCTGGTATCGGGTGCACACGGTCGTTATCAACGACCCCGGCCGATTGTTGGCCGTGCACCTCATGCACACAGCCCTCGTTGCCGGCTGGGCCGGCTCGATGGCTCTTTATGAACTCGCCATCTTCGACCCTTCCGATCCAGTCCTGAACCCCATGTGGCGTCAGGGCATGTTCGTGATGCCCTTCATGGCCCGCCTGGGCGTGACGGACAGCTGGGGTGGCTGGAGCATCACCGGGGCCACCGGTGTTGATCCAGGCTTCTGGAGCTTCGAAGGTGTTGCTGCTGCGCACATCGTTTTCAGTGGTTTGCTGATGCTTGCGGCCATCTGGCACTGGACCTACTGGGATCTCGAGATCTGGCAGGATCCGCGCACCGGAGAGCCTGCCCTGGATCTCCCCAAAATCTTCGGCATCCACCTTCTGCTTGCAGGCCTCGGTTGCTTCGGCTTTGGTGCCTTCCACCTCACTGGTGTGTTTGGCCCGGGTATGTGGATCTCGGATCCTTACGGGATCACAGGTCATCTCGAACCCGTTCAACCTTCCTGGGGACCTGAAGGCTTTAACCCCTTCAATCCGGGCGGGATCGTGGCTCACCACATCGCCGCTGGAATTGTTGGCATTATTGCCGGCATTTTCCACATCACCACGCGACCACCGGAGCGTCTCTACAAGGCTCTCCGCATGGGCAACATCGAAACTGTGCTAGCGAGCGCAATTGCTGCCGTGTTTTTCGCGGCCTTCATCGTTGCCGGCACGATGTGGTACGGCGCGGCTGCAACCCCAATCGAACTCTTCGGCCCGACTCGCTATCAGTGGGACCAGAGCTATTTCAAGACTGAAATCAATCGTCGCGTTCAAACTGCGATGGATCAAGGTGCAACGGCCTCCGAGGCCTATGCATCGATTCCCGAAAAGCTGGCTTTCTATGACTACGTCGGCAACAGTCCTGCCAAAGGCGGTCTCTTCCGTGTTGGTCCCATGGTGAACGGGGATGGCCTTCCCACCGGATGGCTGGGTCACATCTCCTTCACTGATAAAGAAGGTCGCGATCTTCAAGTACGCCGTCTGCCCAACTTCTTCGAGAACTTCCCTGTGATTCTCGAAGACAGCGATGGTGTGGTTCGTGGTGACATCCCTTTCCGTCGTGCTGAAGCGAAGTACTCCTTCGAACAGCAAGGCATTACTGCCACTGTTTACGGCGGTGCCCTGGATGGCCAAACCTTCACAGATCCAGCCGAGGTGAAGCGCCTGGCTCGCAAAGCCCAGCTTGGCGAAGCCTTCGAGTTTGACCGCGAGACTTACAACTCGGACGGTACTTTCCGCAGTTCACCCCGCGGCTGGTTCACCTTCGGTCACGCCACTTTCGCACTGCTCTTCTTCTTCGGTCACATCTGGCACGGTGCTCGCACCCTCTACCGCGACGTGTTCGCAGGTATCGATCCCGATCTCGGCGAACAAGTCGAATTTGGTCTCTTCCAGAAACTGGGAGACCGCTCGACGCGTCGTCTGCCCGAAGGCTTCGTGCCCCCGGCAGGTTCCCCTCTCAGCTAATCGCCCTACAGGAGATAATCGATGGAAAGCTTCGCTTACATCCTCATCCTCACCCTTGCGATTGCCACTCTGTTTTTCGCGATCGCCTTCCGCGATCCCCCGAAGATCGGCAAGTAATCCTTCTGGCCCCGCCTTCCGGCGGGGCTTTTTTTTATGTCAAAAGGCATGATTTCAAACGCAAGCGGTCATGGGTGGACGCAACACGTACAATTCATTCAGTAACGCGAATTTGCGGGCATGCAGTGCCCTTCCTGCCAAAACACCGATAGCCGGGTGCTCGAATCAAGAGCCGCCGATGGTGGACGAAGTGTGCGACGCAGGAGGGAATGTCTCAATTGCGAATTTCGCTTCACCACCTACGAACGGGTTGAAACAGTGCCCATCACGGTGATCAAACGCAACGGCCACCGCGAAACATTCAGTCGCAGCAAACTTCTGCACGGCCTGAGTCGGGCCTGCGAAAAAACCGGGATTGCACCTGAACGCTTAGAAACCATCGTTGAAGAGCTTGAACTCAGCCTCCAACAGCGCAGTGGTCGTGAAGTGTCCAGCAGCGATATCGGCGAACTGGTGCTGGATCAACTCAAAATGATCAGCGAGGTCGCCTACATCCGCTTCGCATCGGTTTATCGCCAGTTCAGCGGAGTCAGTGATTTCGTGGCGACTCTGGAGGGAATCAGTGCATCGAAGACGGAGCTGACAGCCGCAATCTGAGTTTGGCCACCACCCTGTAAAATGCGAGATTGCTCGATTCAGGTCGGCGGGCCTGGATTGGTTTCTTTCGCTCTGTCTCTCGGACAGACCGCCATCGTTCCATGACTGTCACGCCCACAGATCCCTCTAAGGACTCTGCCGTGGACTCCGCTGAAGCCGTCGCATCCGCGTCTGACGCAGTGGTTGAAGGCGCAGCTCAGGCTGACTTCGGCACGGATGAAGACCTCAGTATTCCTGATGACATCCCGACTGCTGACGACCCCAGCAGCAGAGCTGCCAGCCGGGACATGGATAGCGCTGGTTTCACGCTCGACGAGTTCGCAGCACTGCTCAGTAAGTACGACTACAACTTCAAGCCTGGCGACATCGTCAACGGCACAGTCTTCGCGCTCGAGTCGAAAGGCGCAATGATCGATATCGGGGCCAAAACAGCAGCCTTCATGCCTCTTCAAGAGGTCTCGATCAATCGTGTTGAAGGCCTGAGCGATGTGCTCCAGCCCGGAGAAATCCGGGAGTTCTTCATCATGAGTGAAGAGAACGAAGACGGTCAACTCTCGCTCTCCATTCGTCGGATCGAATATCAACGCGCCTGGGAACGCGTGCGTCAGCTTCAAAAAGAAGACGCCACGATCTACTCCGAAGTGTTTGCCACCAACCGAGGTGGTGCTCTGGTTCGGGTAGAGGGTCTGCGTGGATTCATCCCCGGATCACACATCAGCACCCGCAAACCCAAGGAAGAACTCGTTGCTGACTTCCTCCCACTGAAGTTCCTAGAGGTGGATGAGGAGCGCAACCGCCTTGTGCTCAGTCACCGCCGTGCGCTTGTCGAGCGGAAGATGAATCGCCTGGAAGTGGGTGAGGTTGTTGTTGGTACCGTCCGCGGCATCAAGCCTTACGGCGCCTTCATCGACATCGGCGGAGTCAGCGGTCTGCTGCACATCTCTGAGATCAGTCACGAGCACATTGAGACACCCCACTCGGTGCTCAATGTGAATGATCAGATGAAGGTGATGATCATTGACCTCGATGCTGAGCGTGGTCGGATCTCCCTCTCCACCAAAGCACTGGAACCGGAGCCCGGTGACATGCTCACTGATCCCCAGAAGGTGTTCGACAAAGCCGAGGAGATGGCCGCCCGCTACAAGCAGATGCTGCTTGAGCAGGCTGAAGAGGGCGAAGAGCCCCTTGGCTCCATGATGATCTGAGGTGTCTGAGCCTGTGGCTCATCTCCAACTCAGAGGCCGTTCACTCGGCCCAGTGCAAGGGGTGCTGTTCGATAAGGACGGCACCCTTTCCCATAGCGAGCCTCGCCTGATTGCTCTTGCAGACGCTCGGATCACTGAAGCCCTGGAACGCTTCCAGGCGATGGGTGCGTCCCAGAGCGAGCGCAGCGAACTGCACGACCTGCTGGCCAGAACCTATGGCCGCTGTCAGTCCGGAGTCACCCCCGAAGGAACTCTGGCTGTGGCCTCTCGGCAGCACAACCTGCTCAGCACCGCGACCGTTTTCTGTCAGATGCAGCTGGGCTGGCCACGCGCCCTTGTGTTGGCCGATGAGATTTTCGATGCGGTGGACCACCGCCACCAAACCACGAGCTCCGCAGTGGACTCCCCTGCGCTCCTCCCAGGTGCTGCAGAGGTCCTGAGAGAACTCCACGCAGCAGGCGTGGTGTGCGCCTTAATCAGCAATGACACCAAAGCCGGGATTCAAGGCTTCATCGATGCGCATCAACTCGATGACTGCATTGCCGATGTGTGGAGTGCCGACCACCTCCCCACCAAACCTCACGTTGGAGCCGTGCACGGACTGTGCGCCAAGCTGAATCTGAGGGCATCGGATTGCGCCCTGATTGGCGATGCCGATACGGATCTGCTCATGGCAAGACAAGCCGGAATCGGCATCACCCTGGGTTACGTGGCTGGCTGGCACCAGTCTCCTGAGCTCACGGCACATGAGCAGCTGATTCACCACTGGAGTGAACTCACCATCAAGGGGCGGTCCAACAAGTCCTGAGACACCGACGCCTTACAGTCCCGGGCGATTACCGAAGGTCATGAGTCGATACGTCTTCACCTCCGAGTCTGTGACGGAGGGGCATCCCGACAAGATCTGCGATCAAGTCAGTGATGCCGTGCTCGATGCCCTTCTGGCCCAGGATCCCTCCAGCCGCGTTGCCTGCGAAACGGTGGTGAATACCGGCTTGTGCATGATCACCGGTGAGGTGACCTCCAAAGCCCAGGTCGACTTCATCCACCTGGTCCGCAACGTGATCCAAGACATCGGCTACAGCGGAGCCCGGGCGGGTGGATTTGATGCCAACAGCTGTGCTGTTTTGGTTGCTCTCGATCAGCAGTCCCCAGACATCGCGCAGGGGGTGAACGAGGCCGATGACCATGCCGGTGATCCTCTTGATCTCGTTGGTGCTGGTGATCAGGGAATCATGTTCGGCTATGCGTGCAATGAAACACCTGAGCTGATGCCCCTGCCCATCAGCCTGGCCCACCGCTTGTCGCGGCGCCTCGCGGAAGTGCGCCACAACGGCACCCTCGACTACCTGCTGCCTGATGGCAAAACCCAGGTGAGCGTTGTTTATGAAAACAACAAGCCCGTGGCGATCGACACCATCCTGATCTCAACGCAACACACTGAAGAAGTCGCAGGCATCAGCGACGAGCAAGGGATCCGCGAGCGCATCACCGAAGACCTCTGGACCCATGTCGTGGAACCGGCCACAGCGGATCTCGCCCTAAAACCAAACCGGGAAGCGACCAAATATCTGGTGAATCCCACCGGCAAATTCGTGGTGGGCGGACCGCAAGGAGACGCCGGACTCACCGGCCGCAAGATCATTGTCGACACCTATGGCGGTTATGCCCGCCACGGTGGTGGTGCTTTCTCCGGAAAGGATCCCACCAAAGTAGACCGCTCTGCAGCTTATGCAGCGCGTTATGTCGCCAAGTGCCTGGTGGCGGCGGGACTGGCTGAACGCGCGGAAGTGCAGCTCAGCTACGCCATTGGTGTGGCAAAGCCCGTGTCGATTCTGGTGGAATCCTTCGGGACCAGTGCGCTGGCCAACGATGCACTGACTGAATTGGTGCAGCAACACTTTGATCTGCGCCCTGGAGCCATCATCGAATCCTTCGATCTCCGGCACCTGCCCCAGAAACGTGGTGGGCGTTTTTACCAAAACACCGCGGCCTACGGGCACTTTGGCCGCAACGATTTGAAGGCACCCTGGGAAGACGTGGATGCCAAAGCAGTGGAACTGCGCAACGCCTGACATCAGCATGGGCGGCCCTCTGGTGCTCGGCATTGATCTGGGCACCAGTGGCGTGCGTGTCGCCGTTTTGAATGCACAACGGGAACTGCTGTTCAGCAAAGCGGTCGGTTACCGCAGAGGCCTGGAATATCCCGAAGACTGGGTTGCCGGATGCAGCCAACTGATCCAAGCCATTCCCAACGCTGACCGAATGCGGTTGGAGGCGATGGCCGTCGATGGCACATCGGGCACGCTTGTGGCCTGTAGCCATGACGGCCAACCCCTCGGCAACGCCTTGCCCTACCACTTGGCGTGCCCTGAACACCTCTCCACGCTTACCGCATTGGTTCCAACAGGAGGGCCTGCGGCCAGCGCGAGCGGCAGCTTGGCGCGTGCGTTGCGCTTGATTCAGCAGTATTCGCAACCGCTGCTGCTACGCCACCAGGCCGACTGGATCAGCGGCTGGTTCATGCAGAACTGGCGCTACGGAGAAGAAGGCAACAACCTTCGCCTCGGCTGGTGCTTGAGCGAGAACCAGTGGCCAGAAGCCTTCCAACATCAGTCCTGGAAGGGGGCCCTGCCGGACATCCGTCCCAGCGGAACAATGCTGGGCACCATCGCGCCTGAGCTGGCCAGACAGCTGGGCTTGCCTGAGCAGCTTCAGGTGATCGCGGGGACCACTGATGCCAATGCAGCGGTGTTGACGGCAGATGCCGCTGACGACGAAGGCATCACCGTTTTAGGGAGCACGCTGGTTCTCAAACGCTTCACGGATTGCCCCCTCGACAGTGGAGCTGGCACCTCCACCCATCGTGTCGGTGGCCGTTGGCTGGCGGGAGGTGCATCGAACAGCGGCGGTGCTGTCTTGCGTCAGTGCTTTCCAGGCATCGATCTGGCAGAGCTCAGCCGTCAGATTGATCCTGATCAAGACAGTGGATGGGACTTGCGTCCCCTGATCGGTCGAGGGGAGCGCTTTCCTGTAGACGCGCCCGAAATGGAAGCGGTGCTGACGCCTCGTCCGGTCAGTGATTCCCTCTACCTTCACGCCCTGCTCGAAGGACTGAGCCGGATTGAATGCCAGGGGTGGGCCAAACTGACCCAATTGGGGGCCCCAGCACCGAAACGCCTGGTCACCCTCGGCGGCGGAGCCCGCAATCCGCAATGGCGACGGATCAGGGAGCGCTTTCTGCAGATGCCGATCCGCAGTTGTACGTCTCCCCCAGCCGCTGGCGTTGCACGGCTGGCGTTGCATGCTCTGCAACAGAGGAGTGAAGAATCCATGGTTTCCGAGGGAGAATCGCATGCGCCTTCATGAGCCCTTGCCGAACCGACTTCGCGACGCACTCTCCATCGGGCTGTTCATCGTGCTGGCTGGATACGTGGGATTCAGCGGTTTCCGCCTGGCCCTTCTGCTCTGGCAGCGTTTCAGCTGACCTGTTCCTCTCCACCCCAATTTTTTCCCATGGCCGCCGATCCCCTCACTCCCGCAGTTAGCGAACGCATCTGCCGTCACATGAACGACGACCACAGTGATGCCGTGCTGCGTTATGCCCGTCACTACGGCGGTTTCACGGATGCCACAGCCGCCAAAATGACGGAAGTGACTGCTGAGGCCATGATCTTGAACGTGAATGATCAGCCGGTCAGCATCCGCTTCGATCACACTCTCACTGACAGCGAAGACGCCCATCGCACAATGGTCGCCATGCTTCGTGCCATGCCTGCCGCGACGGAAAGCGGGGAATCCTGACGGCAACCCCTGTTGCCATGACGTGCTGATCTCCCTTCAACGCTGCTTGAGCGACTTGCTCATTCAGCCCGTTTGCTGGCATTGCCAGACGCCCGAGCTGTCCGCCCCTGATCGGGAAGGCCTCTGCCAGACATGCCGGCACAGGCTCAGACTGAAAGAATCTGGGCTGCGGGGGTCAGAGCCACTGTCCTGGCATGCTGCCGGCTGGTATGAGGCTGAGCTCAGACAGATAATTCTGCGCTTGCGCATCACACCAGATCCTGCTGTTTTGCACGGTTTATGCAAGGGGCTGCGTCATGCGCTGTGCACACGCGCGCTCTTGATTCCCATCCCTGGGTGGAAAGCGGAAGCCCGTGCCAATCCTCTTCCACGGTTGCTGTGCCGCAGCCTCCAGAGACCGAGCATCCCCGTGCTCAAACGATGTCGCCCCACCGTGGGCCAACACCACCTCAACCGCAGGCAGCGATTGCTGAATCAACAGGGCAGCTTTCGAGTGCTGGAGGACCGCCTCCCAGCGATAGGGCAGGGGGAAACTCTCATCTCGAACGCTGCGCAGGTGTGGCTCGTGGATGACATCGTCACGAGCGGGGCGACTGTGATGGCCGCCCGTGATGCCCTGCAAACATCAGGGATCGTCATCCATGGAGTGATCTGTCTGGCGCGAACACGCCTCGCCGTCACGCCGTGATTTAAGATTTGAGGGTGGTTCAGACCACGAGCCGGGATAGCTCAGTTGGTAGAGCAGGCGACTGAAAATCGCCGTGTCCCCAGTTCAAATCTGGGTCCTGGCATTTCGCTGAATCGCTCCTTGATCCCCGTCCCGATCAACGACGATCGCCAGTTCAACAACGCCGATGGTTTTGCCATGGTGTTTGATCCAGCCTGGCAACGCTGCCTCAAGGCAGGTGAACTTGACGACCAATCACTAGAAGAGCGGATCGAAACCGTGCTGAAACACCTCAGTGAGCACCCCTTTGTGCAATCCGAGCCCACACAGGCTCGACAAGTGGCCCGTTTCCGTGTGCGTCTACTAGATCTGGACAGCTAAATCAGGGTGGGCTGAGAGGAATCGTCAGGCGCTCAGCAAATCAATCTGATCCTCATCACTCTCTTGGCTCACAGGCTCCTGGTGCTCCTCGAGATGCTCGATTTGCGGATCATCCACGTACACCGTCTCAGTGGGATCAGCGTCGAGCTCGTCCTCCGACTCCATCAGGTCGTCCTCAACCGAGTCGTTGTTTTGAACGACCGCTAGCACCGCGGTCTCATCAACGGCCTGGTGTGCGGTGGCAACTTCAGCCGGCATGTCATCCAGCAGGCCCTGGAGATGCTTCAGGCGATCACTACTTTCGACCAACAATTGCTGGGAGTCAGCATCGTGTTCGGCGTGCTCAGGCGCAGCATCAAGAGAAGTCTCGATCTGCGCAAAGCGCTCTTCCAATGCCAGCAAGCGCAGCGTCAGCGATTCAGCAATGCCACTGACCGCATGCAGCTGACGACTGAGCTGCTGAACCATCGCGGAACTGGAGTCAGCTGCGGCCATGGGGAAAGCGCCGTGTCGGCCTGATGGTATCGATCGTCCAGAACTTGTCCAGCGACGTCGTTTTCACCCATTTGTGGCAACACCTTTAGAGGCGTGAGATGTCTCCAAACAACACCGATACAGTTGGTTTGGCCTGAGTCGAGCGATGAACGAATCACCACAGGCGAGCCTCAGGTCCTTGATGGAGAATCCCGGGGAAGAGAACGAGCAGCTGCACACCATCGATCAGCACGTTCTCCGGCTGAACCTGAAACCCGATGATCTGAAGCTCTGGCAGGACACCTACGCCGCCATGCCGCAGCCAGGAAACATCCTCTTGGCCTGCGAAAGCGACAGCTGCGCCCTTGAGTCGACGCGACTGACCTGGGTGGTGGGAGCTGCCATTCGATCCGCCGACGTCGAATCGGCACTGGATGCAGGAGCGCTGTTGCAGCACCTGGGCATCAGCTCCACCCTTGCGGAGGCCATGCCAAAGCACTGCCCAGGCGTGGGTGGAGACATCGTCTGGGCGTTCTACCTCGAACGCCACGGCTGGCTGACCGCTTGCCCGGTGTTGCCCACCATTTCCTTGGGATCCGCGCAGCCATGAACGCGGCAAGTGCAGATCAGATCAGAGCTTTGGCACAACGGGCCAAGGTCTGCGGCCTCGACGAGGACCCCACCATCCCTATCAATCTGCGCCAGGTGATTGCCACAGCGAACCGCGATCAACGCCTGCTCACCGCTGAGGAACTGCAGCACTGCTGTCAGTGGTCAGGGGTGGACTGCGCTCCGTTGGTCAGCCTTCAAGACCTCGTCCCTGAACTCGTGAACCAGTCACGATGGGAACTGCTCAGCGACGAGCCCGACCTGGTGAAACCTGGCGGCAAGCTCCACCCCCAAGAGCGAGCAGATGCCTGCTGGCGAGATTGCTTTCACTTCCTACGCGTGAGCTTGTATGGCATCGCGCTAAAGCGCACGGAAATCACCGATCGGGAAGGCATGGTTGCTCTAGCAGAGCTCTACAGCCTGCTTGATGTGCCGGTACCGGCACTCCTGCGAGCCCTCGCCCACCTCCGTCAACACTCCATGCAAGCCTACGCAGATCTCTGCTCAGCAGGCCAAGCGAAGGCGCTAGGGGAAACCGTTAACCACATCAGCAACACGATTCGACACGTGATGAAGAGAAACGAAGACAAAACTCCCTAGCCCTCGAAAAGACCGAGAATTTGAGGCATCCACTAAGCATTTCTACTGATGGCACTTCAGCTGCTGGAGTACCCGTTGACAAGCCAGAACCAACGCGTCGGTGACCTAGGAGGCCTGAGCTCACAGCCGAAGAAGGCGGCATTCCCAAGTCAAGAAGACCGAAACATCCAAATTGAAGATGCTTACAGGCAAGTGTTTTTCCATGCCATGAAATACGACAAGGATATCAACCTAGAATCGCAATTTCGCAACGGCAGCATTACGGCGCGGGATTTCATTCGAGGATTACTACTGTCTCGGCGGTTTCAAGAAGGGTATGTAAACTGTAATACAAACTATCGACTCGTTGACCAAGTGATTGGAAGAGTGCTTGGACGACAAACACATGGCCAAAGTGAAAGAATCAGCTGGTCAATTCGCATCGCGGAAAAAGGCTTTAACACTTTTGTTGACGAGATCTTAAACAGCGATGAGTACATGCAATCGTTTGGGTACGACGAAATACCATCTCAAAGAACAAGAGTTATCGCAGGCAAACCAACTGGAGAACAACCGATATACCAACAATTACCGCGATACGACGCTGATTGGCGAGACATGCAATGGGAAACGAAAATCCAGTTGAACAACACACTCGATACACCCAAATTGCAAAAAACGCCAGAATGGGCTCTAAGAGCCTGGCTAGCCTTCATAACAGTCGGAGGCATAGAGGTAACGAGAATTACATTAACTCTTATTGCAGAGATACACACCACCCGGTAACCAAAACCTCAACAGACAAGGAGAAAAAAGAAACATGTCAAACCAACCAAAGAACACGGAATAAAAACAAAGCCGCACAAAAAAATCAAAACGATAAAAAACCATTAACGCAGAGCACGAGCAATAGCAAAGCTCTTCGGAAGGACGAAACCCCTTAAAAATCAGAACGCGGGCACGGTCACCAAACTTAACAAACAGCACATCCAACCAAGACTGCCCCAATCGGCAAGACCTAACTAAAAACAATCAGAGAGAGGCAAAACGCACGAAACATTTTGTTGCGAGCGACGAACAAGGGGGAACTTATACCGAGCAAGGCACTTAAAATTATGCAGCGATATTGAAAGCACTACGCCATGGTCGTAATCAAGCCGACACGGGATTTCACCAGTGAAGACCGAGTGTCCTATACGGCCAGCAACGCTGCGAAGCCCCGCCAAAACACAGCAATCAATCGTTATCGACAAGAGATTTCTAGCGGTTCTTTAATTCCACGGAACGGAAAAGCCGCGAAAACAAATCAGCAATTCAAAGAGAATCATTGCAATGCAATGGGACTTGGCATTGGCCCACGATTGCATTCAGAATGCCCATATAGCAGCATTGCAGATGAATACGCAAGCACAGGTCAAGCAGCTCTCCAGGTTGCAGTTGAAGGTGCTTACAGGCAAGTTTTCGGAAATCTGCGACCCAGTAATTCGCAACGATGCATTGAACTTGAATCAAAGTTAAGCAGCGGAGAAATCACGGTAAGAGATTTTGTGAATGGCTTGGCAAAATCAGACCTATACAAAGAAAAATATTATTCAAAAGTGTCTCCCATTCGCGGCATAGAACTAAATCTCAAGCATCTTCTCGGAAGACCACCTCGCAACCAAGCAGAAGTCAGCAAATACATTGCACTAATCGCTGAACAAGGATTTGATGCCTTGGTTGACAGCGTCACACATTCTGGGGAATACCTTGAAGTTTTTGGAACAGACACTGTTCCCTACCTCAGAGCATGGAATTCAGAAGCTGGTTCTTATTGCTCGACATTTGTCAACCTTGGCAAAGTCACCACAGGAAATGCTGCATCGGACACGATCATCGAAGGCCGTAGCCAACTCGTCATGGAATTTGCTGCTGCACGGAATCTCAGTTCAGCGAAAGGAGGAGACGTCAGCGGATTCAAGTATTCTTCAGCAGTAACAGACCCGAAATCCAGAGCATTTCAATCGATGTATCAACCCAAAACAACAAAAACATGGCGCTGAAACATCAATACGCAACTCGGGTGAACTTATAACGATTATTCGCCATTTAAATAGCACAAACCTGTTGACTCCTTCTCCGAAGTCAACAGGTTTTTTACATGCATAAATTGACAGAACAAATATAGGGAGAGTATTCCATAAACCTAAAAAAGGAGCATTAAAGAATCAATATACAAAGAGTGAGCGTTGGCAGAGAATTTAAAATATATAGGCGTTGGTGCTATGGTCATTATTCTAGAATTGGCGGCAAACAAGAAAGAGTCAATTCAATGACAAACCAAGGTTTTCTAAACCTCAAGACATGGTCAGAACCGGAGCTTTGTTCACCAGACTCAGACGAGAAGGTCAACGACGCGCGCGGCTCAGACTGGCGTAACAAGAATCTGGGTTCGCTTGATTTATCCGGCTCAAAACTGTGTCGATGTGATTTGAGGGGGACTGATCTGAGTCAATGTAACCTCAAGGACGCTGATTTACGACTGGCTATTTACGACAACACAACAAAGACTCCAGATGGCTTTGACATCAGAACTTCAGGAGCCGTAGGACCAGGAGCAAAACTGAATGGAGTTTATCTGAATAACACTGATTTAAGAGGGATCGATCTAAGAGGAGCAGCACTTCTTGGCGCTTACCTCAGCGGCACTGACTTAAGTGGAGCGATACTAGATAATGTGTCTTTAGCTGGCTCAGACTTGAGATCAGCCACCATGCGCGGAACCATGTGCCGAAACACTCGCTTTGGGACCTGCGAAATGGATCTAGTTGACCTCAGAGGAGCAGACCTTGAGGGCGCAGCACTCGATACCGTTCAATCAATCAAAGGAGCAGATTTTTCATTCTGCAGGGGTTTAGAAGACAAAGTAGATGCACTGCTTGCGAGATCTGCTATGGAGCTTGATTGCTGGAACCCGTACACTCGCTCAACAACTAGAAGCAGTTTAGAGAGCTTAATTGGCAGGTGATCCTTACCACGAAAGAACGCTAAAAAGGAGAAAAAACCAGATTCTCAACAATTAGCAATATTCGGACAAGATTGATTGAGGTTTATAAAGAACCTGCCCCCAGGGAGGGGAGGTGAACGAGTATTGCTAGGCGACATGTGAGAACCTTCATGCCCTTCGGTCCTGCTTCGCTCCTCGGGGTCGAACGCTTCTCGGAAGAGAGTGAAGCACCTCTAGAACTGATCTCTGGCGACGATGACGCCAAGAAGGAGCAAATCATCAGGGCTGTCTACAAGCAAGTGCTTGGGAATGCCTATGTCATGGACAGCGAACGACAAGTCATCACTGAATCCCAATTCAAGTTGGGAGAGATCAGTGTTCGTGAAATGGTTCGCAGAATTGCGAAGAGTTCTCTCTACACCAGTCGGTTCTTCGACACATGCGCAAGATACAGGTACATCGAATTAGCCTTCAGACACCTCCTAGGTCGCGCACCAGAAAGCTATGAAGAGATGCGGAGCCACGCAGATCGGTTAGATAGCAAAGGTTATGAAGCCGACATCGATAGTTTTTTAGATTCAGCAGATTATCAAAATACATTTGGTGAATGGATTGTCCCTTATCAGCGAGGTTGGAAAACTGAAAGCTGTGGAACAATGCAGGAGTTTACTTGGAGCTTCCAACTCCTTCGAGGAAATAGCAGCAGCAGCTTGAAGGGTGACTTGGCAGGCATTAGGAGCAAGCTTGGAGGCTCTGCTTATCAGAACAGGCCCATTGCGGTGGTCCCACCATCCTCAACAGAAGCAACTGGCTGGAGTTTCCGTCCATCGAAAAATCTCGAGGATGCAGCAACTCGATTGGGAGCCGGGGCAAGCGATCAAGGGCAAACCTACAAGATCGAAGTCACCGGCTACAGCACGACCAACCTCAAGAGAATATCAAGATACACAAGAAGCAATCGAATTTACTATGTTCCGTTCGATAAACTATCGGAGCAATTCAAACGTATTCATAAGGAAGGCGGAAAAATTTCAAGCATTACACCAGTGACATAAGAATCAGTTCGCACACTTCCCTCTCCACCCCTTCAATCCCTCCACTCGACGCAAATCATGGCAAGCAACGCTTCTTCCCTCGGCTTCGGTGCAACATCAAAATGGAACAACCCTGTGGGTTTCCAAAGGAAAAACCAGGGTGCACCGAAAGCTGCTCTCACAATTGGAGAGTTTCTGAAGCAATCATGCGACAACATGGCAATTGGAGTGGGTCCAAGGAGCCACGAAGATTGCCCACACAGGGTGACAACAGAGTGCTACAGCCCCGATGACTCTGCCTCACTTAACGAAGTCATCGCGGCGGCTTATCGTCAGGTGTTTGGCAACGCTCACGTCATGGACTTTGAGCGTTCCGTTGAGCTTGAAGCTGAACTTAGAGATGGAAGACTGACTGTAAGAGAATTCATTAAAGGGCTCGCAAAATCAAGTTTCTACAAATCTCGATTTTTTAGTTCGGTCGCACCACAACGTGGCATTGAACTGAATTACAAACATCTCTTAGGAAGAGCCCCAGAGACTCAAGCAGAAATTTCAGCAAAAATTGCACTCTTGTCCGAACATGGGCACGATGCAGTGATCGATAGCATTGTTGATTCTGCTGAATATCTTGAAGTATTTGGCAGCGATATCGTTCCTTACGCACGTTCCTGGAGCTCACCTGCAGATCTTTCAACCGCAGCATTCCCAATGCTCGCAGCGTTGCAAAAGAGTTTTGCTGGTAGCGACAGTGCAAGAGGAGGAAGCCCAGCACTTACTCGTAGTCTGGCAAGTGGGTTAGCTCCAAGAATCAGTGTTCCAAGCCAAGCTGTTGGAGTTATTCCAAGCAAAACCTTCGCGAAAGGAAGATTTGATAGCAAACAGCCCGGTATCACCTCAGGGAAAGATAGTGCACCGATGCGCGGTGATTCATATGTGACCTTTGGTCTTGGACAGCGCGAGCAGGAAACATTCCAACGTTGCCCTGGAGACAGCAGTGATCAACTCAACACACTGATTCGGGCAACTTACAAACAGGTGATGGGGAATCCTCATCTCATGGAGTTTGAAAGAGCTCTTTCCGCCGAAAGTAAGTTCATCGACGGTTATTTGAGTACTCGCGAATTGGTTCGTGCGATTGGTCTTTCCGCAGAGTACAAGAAACGCTTCTTTGAAACCAATGCACCTTATCGTTTCATTGAACTGAACTTCAAGCACTTCCTGGGAAGGGCACCACAGTCTCAGGCAGAAATCAGCGCACACACCCAAATTCTCGCTGAAGGGGGGTATGAAGCAGAAATCGCAAGTTATGTGGATTCGGAAGAATACCAAAGTGTGTTTGGCGAAGACACTGTTCCCTATGCAAGGATTCTCAGCGAAAGCGGACGTTCACAGGTTGCCTTTAACAGGCACTTGAGCCTTGCCGAAGGATTTGCAGCGAGTGACACTGTCTTGAGCAGTTCATCACTTGTACGATCCGTCGCAACAGGAACTGTTCCCAAAGGTTGGAGCAGTACAACAACACGGATTAATCGCACTGGCACACAGTCTGGTGCACCAGATCCGACCAAAAAACGCTTCAGAATTGTTGTTGCCAATCAGACGCGGATGTCTAGACAAAGAACATCTGGAAGCACCTATCTCGTTTCCGGCAAAGACATGTCTAGCCAAATGAAATACATCCATGCAAGAGGCGGGAAAATTGTATCCATCACAGAAGTGATGTAAACCAAATCGACAATTTATTAGAGGGTTTCAGCGAAAGAGACCCTCTATTTTTTTACTTCTCTGAAACATGACAACCACAACAACTCTTGCTTCAAAAGCAAACATTGATACCAGCCACGCCGCTGAAGTAATTCAGCAAGCCTATCGCCAAGTTTTCGGTAACAGGCACATGATGGAGCTAGATAAAAATGAGTCAATCGAGGCCTTGTTTATGAACGGTGACTTGACCGTACAGGCAATGGTGACCGCAATGGCTCAATCAGAGACATATAAGCAATTATTCCTAACCCCAAACAATCCGTATAAATTTGTAGAACTGAATTTCAAGCATTTATTAGGACGCCCACCCAAAGATCAAACAGAAGTGATGGAGCACGTAAAACTTCTCCAAACCGAAGGGTATGAAGCCGAAATAGCAAGTTACACGTACAACGAAGAGTATCTAGCTGCATTTGGAATTGATACTGTTCCATACAATAGAGCGAGAAATTCTATCGTAGGTGGTCAAACCAATTTCTACACACGTGCAGCCGTTAGTGATGCTGGGTATGCTGGCTTTGATGGAGCAAAAAAAGAGTCAACACTTCTGACCAGCATTTGCACGAATCAATCCCCGACAATACTTGAAAGAAAGAGTGTGGGAAATGCTGCGGCTCTCACAATTAATTGGACCTCGCGACGCCAAGTTGGGGGTAACCGAAGGGCAGTACAAAAATCTGTGGTGATGCAAAGTTCCATGTCAGGGACCATCCGAAGTATCCTTGCACAGGGTGGCAAAATCATTTCCATTACGAAGGCTTAAAGCTAAGACGTAAACCCAAAACCAATGACTGCCATCGGCGATAATTGGTTTTGGGAATCACCAAATCCCAAGCCATTTCAAAACGAATCAACCCTGAAGGGGGTTTACAAATGCCAATTCTTCGCCCTACTTCAAGCGAACAACCTAATCAAGACAAAGCATTTCATCAATCTGTATCGTCCCAACCGATGGCGATGTCCATGATGATCGATTCTATGGTTAACATGATGCAGAATAACCGTCCTGCCTTGGATGACCGTATCATCAGCGGAATTAACAACTCAAATGAATATTGAGCAATTCGTTGCTCAAAGTGAGGGCGAATGGCGATCGATGCGGTCCGGTCATTCACTTGCTTTTCAATACTTCGAAGATGTTCTAAGTGAAATTAAGATAGAGAAGATAAGCAAAAACGACCCTAGAGTTAAGAGTCTGCTTGAGTCTTACAATCATTCTGAAGCACTTATATCATCAATAATATCGCCATTCAAAATGGAGTGGTCTGCTGAAAGTGATTGGGAGCCTGATGATCCGACTGAAGTCGCAAAAGGAAGTTGCATCATCTTGCCCATTCCAAAAGGCCATTCATCAGGTGAATTGCTAAGGAGTGTTGGATATGCAGAGTCTGAAACAGCGAAGTCAGACTATCACTTTTTGGAAGACGGTACATTTATTTTAACCACTCAATACGAGCAATCAATTGCTGAAGAACGGATTTGGTTCGCAACTGAAAATGTAAGGTGCAGATCATCAATACTCAAAACATCAGCCGGATCTGGAATTTTACAAACATCATTTGCCTCAGAAGTTCGTCGGATTCAACCCTAATTAATTGTAATGCAAGACATTAAGCTATTAGAGTTTGCAAAAACTCTCTCCGGTGTCTACGACAATTTAGAGCAATCTCAAAACAATCCCCAAGATTTTGCGAGAATTAACATCTACTTTCGCCCATTACCATGGGAGATATTTGACGGGCCAGGTTTTTACTCAGAACAATGTTATGACTACGCTCCTTGGGACCCATATCGACAAGGCATTCACAAATTAACCCATCAAGATAATTTATTTATAATGCATAATTATGGTTTTGAGAAGCCAAAGAGACTAGCAGGTGGGGGGAAAAACCCAGAAATACTTAAAGGATTAAAAGAGTTGTCAATGAATGAAAGATGCGGATGCGCAATGCACTTCGAACTCATTAAAAAAGGTGAGTATATAGGGAGAGTTGAACCTGGCAAGAAATGCCTAGTTCCCCGTGACGGCAAACTAACCTATTTAGTGAGTGAAGTAGAAGTCAATCAAGAAAAATGGATCAGCAGAGATAGAGGATATGATCCAAAAACGGATGAACAACTGTGGGGGTCAGAGCATGGTCTACTTAAGTTCAAGCGAATCAAATACCTTGACGATATAATTAACGATGATTGGAGAAAACACATAAGCAGTAATGTTTGATGTAGATAAACAAATGAAAGCATGGATTCGCTCTCATCATTTAATATGCGAGGGTAGTGATTTCATGTTTGAAACAGTTGATCAAACTCAGCTGGATAAGTTCGAAGAATGTCTCAAGAGAATGGGTGGCAAAATAAGAACAGTTAAAGCAGTGGGAAATTGGCCAATGGGACCTAACAGAACCTTCAAAATATTACGCGCGATAGCATCAGTACCAAGGCCGGGGGGAGAGAAACTAGTAACGTATTGGGCTAAAAAAGGAAGCAAGCAAACAAGGTATTCAGATATAAATAGTTAAATACTGAGTTAATCTCCAAACCAGCCCATCCATGTGTCTTGAGAAAAATCAGTATGCTTACTCCATTTTCTTAAAATTGTAGTCGAATCAAAAGAATATCCAAGTGAAGCTGCAATATCAATGACTTGATCTTGATTCAAGGCAGATTTTACCTGCGCTTGGAGATCAGAGTCATTGCGCACAAGAGTTATAAACGACTCTAAAACTGCATCTTTTTGGTCGTTGGTGACAGAAGCATCCATGACTGCACTAAGAATCATTTCAATTATTCTATTCTAGGCTTGCGTCAATGGCAAGCTCATGTGCCATCCATAAGCATTGATCTCCAGGGCTGAACCCGACGGAATGCCCAAGACCAATGCTGAGGCTCAACGATTGCGATACGTTCTTTTTCTGTTGAAGACAAACTGGAGAAATCAGACTCAACGAAAACTAACCACTCCTGAATTGAAATATTAAAACCAACTTGCGAAGCATAATCAACAATTTGCTGATCAGATTGACAGGCTTTCAATCCCGTAGCAACTGAATGGTCGTAAACAACCTTGGCGACAAATTCCTGAATTTGAGAAGAGGACATATCAACAGCTTTCAATCCACAATGCAAAGTTCACATTTTTACAGATCATCTGCAAAACCAATGGTCCCCCTGGGCAACGCAAAAGTCTCCAGGGAATTTGTTCTTGAAGAATACCCGAATCTATGGTGATCTTCGGAGGACTTGTAGCTTGCTCATACGGGATCAGTGCAGAACCAGTAATGATCGGATCAATAGATCGAACAACAGTTTTAAGCTGCTCAAGATCTGTGATCTCGTTCAGCTGTGATTGAACGGTAACTGTTTCTTTGACAGCATCCACAAAGCGATGAAGAGATTGCTCAATTTCTGGAGAGACTGGCATCACAGAAAGACAAAGACGATTAAATGCTAACAGACCAGACCATTGAATATTTGCAACAAGAGAGCAGGGAAAAACCCTACTATCAATTAATGCTCCAACCATCAAAAGCCTTAAAGAAGGCTCTAAAACCAACTCGATGGTAGAGTCACTGAATAGAAACAGCAATCTTGGAGCAGGAGTCCCATTCTGCGAAAAGATTGCCGTTAACAATCATCCAATGACATGCCTGAAAGGTTTGACAACTTAGTAGAGGGTCTATCTGAGGAACGCGCCCTATCGGTCATCCTTGCCAAGCCAGAAACACTGGAAAGACCGGTCGATAAATACATGGCTGCAACAAGGCTAGGAGCGAGTGATACAGATATTTCACTTGAATACCTACTCAAAGCATCAGAATTAGATCCTGAAAATCTATACGACCGAATTACTCGGAGAAAGGCAATTGATGCCTTGGGAAGAAGAAAAAATGCCAAAGCATTGCCATACTTATTCAAAGCGCTCAAAGGCGATGACGAAGCAGCGATCATCAATGCAATCGATTCCATCACAAAAATTGATGCACCACTTTCAGAAGAAGATCATGACAAATTATTGGCGACTCTGACCGGTGAAGCCATCCAGCAAAGAGCTGTCATTCAAGCCCTTTGCAGAATGGGCGTCACCAAGGGTGAGCAAACCATCAGGACAAAAGCAAAAGACGGCAACCCATTAGTAGCCGGCGCTGCCAAAGCATACCTAGCAAGAGTTCATGGGGAAACAAAAGGGTTAGATGATCTAATTCCGCAACTGACTGATCCGATTGCGGGAAGACGACGGTCGGCCGTAATTGATCTGGGTGATGCTGGAGATATCAATCGCTTGGAATCCCTTGTAAATGCTCCAGTTTCGATGTCGCTTCGTGCGAAAAGTGCATTTCAACTCGTTGATCCGGAGAAAAAATGCATCGTTCCAGATCAATTCATTGATCCATTAACACGCTTACTTCAAGACAATCCGCAGACATTAAGATTAAGAACCGAATGGATCTGCCCAGCCGCACCGATCGAAATCGAAAACAATTTGCAGCATCGCGATGAAGCCCGCCAATACGGTGGAGCAGCGAGCCTTATGGCTTTGCCTACAACAGAGAAGTTATTAATAATAGATGCTATCAAGGACAAACTATGGAGTGACTACGTAACTCATTATTACTTAACAGCCGTCGTGAGCTTACAAGCAATCAACGAACGTAGCCATCTCGTCCGATTAGCACTGGCAGAAACCATCCCTCAGTACACCAAGTCCAGGATTGCTGCAGCCTGGGGGTGCCTGGCCATGGGCCTCGATGACCAAAAGCATCTTCTTAAAGACCTTGCTAACACAGCAGTCTGGATACCTCTCAGATGGACCTGCCTACAAGTGCTTAAAAAGATGTCATAAAACTGCTAGCAAGATCAGGGCGGCATGAGCTGAAGCGTATTGAATCAACACTCAAGCAGTTTTTGTCAACTTGTGTTTCCTGACAGGCTTGCCGGAAGAGAAGAGGAAAAAAGCATGATTAAAGTCACACGTGATGCGGAATGCATCTCCCTCAACAACGTATTCCTCAACCCCCATGCTCGACGCATTTTCCCGGGCTGCCGTATCCGCCGATTCCAGCGGCGCTTTTATTGGCGGTGGCGAGCTCGCTTCTCTGAAAAGCTTCATTGCTGATGGCAACAAGCGTCTCGACGCAGTGAACGCCATCACCTCCAACGCTGCTTGCATCGTTTCTGACGCTGTCGCTGGCATCTGCTGCGAGAACACCGGACTGACCGCTCCTAACGGTGGTGTGTACACCAACCGCAAAATGGCTGCTTGCCTGCGCGATGGTGAGATCGTTCTCCGCTACGTGAGCTACGCACTGCTCGCCGGTGACGCATCTGTGCTGCAAGACCGTTGCCTCAACGGCCTACGCGAGACCTATGCCGCACTGGGCGTTCCTACCGGTTCTGCTTCACGTGCCGTCGCCATCATGAAAGCTGCTGCTAGTGCTCTGATCACTAACACCAACAGCGGTTCCAAGAAAATGGCTCTGACCTCTGGCGATTGCTCCAGCCTGTCTGCTGAGTCCGCTAGCTACTTCGACATGGTGATCAGCGCAATCAGCTGAACAACAGGTTGATTTTTCGATAAATCTTCAAAAAACCATTTTCAATCATGAAGTCCGTCATCACCACCGTCGTCGGCGCAGCCGATAGCGCATCCCGCTTCCCTTCCTCCTCCGATATGGAGTCGGTTCAGGGTTCCATCCAACGTGCTGCCGCACGTCTTGAGGCTGCTGAAAAGCTGGCCGGCAACTATGACGCCGTGGCTCAAGAAGCTGTCGACGCCGTGTACGCCCAGTACCCCAACGGTGCCACCGGCCGTCAGCCCCGTAAGTGCGCCACCGAAGGCAAAGAGAAGTGCAAGCGTGACTTCGTTCACTACCTGCGTCTGATCAACTACTGCCTGGTCACCGGCGGCACTGGCCCCCTGGATGAGCTGGCAATCAACGGACAGAAGGAAGTGTACAAGGCACTCAGCATCGATGCTGGTACCTATGTTGCCGGTTTCGCTCACATCCGCTCCCGCGGTTGTGCACCTCGCGACATGAGCGCTCAGGCTCTGACCGCTTACAACCAGCTTCTCGACTACGTCATCAACTCCCTGGGCTGATATTCAGCTTTAGCTGATTGATGTTCTCGATTTGATGGAGGGGGTGGGCGAAAGCCCACCTTTTTTTTACCTTGTCGATTTCAATTCCAATTTTTAGATAATATCTCCAATTTTCAGGGATTGGAATCGGCAGACATCAAATCCCCCACACCCCACCCGACAAGGGAAGAAAGAACAAAATTCAATCATCAACACATTTAATTACGTATAGCCATCAAATTTTCTCCTGCAAAGCACATCTGATCAAGCGATTTTTCGCTCAGAAAAAAGCCGACTCAAGAGAAAACTCACCCCAAATCATCCCTCCTTTAGCATCATGCTGAGTACCCAGACAAGTCGTGATGGTATGGCTGCAGCAAGCCGTACACAACCTGCATCCTATTCCACAACCAGTAAAGCTGGAAAGAACACGACGCATCGCACTGTCGCTGGTTCGATTGCAGAATTCAAACGCAACACCTGCTCAACAATGAGCTTGGGCATAGGGCCGAGACTTCATAGCGAATGTCCCTTTGGGTCTGTATTCGACCAGTACCACCCTGGGGACTCGGCAGCTCTCGAAAGAACAATCATTGCAGCCTACCGACAAGTCTTGGGGAATTTACCGCCGACAGAAAATGAGCGTCTCAGCTCCTTAGAAGCCCGTTTGATGAATGGTGAAATCACAGTTCGTGATTTCGTCAATGGTCTTGCGAAATCACCCTTTTACAAGAAGAACTATTTTCACTCTGTTGCTCCACAGCGCGGAATTGAGCTGAACTACAAGCACCTGCTTGGCCGTCCTCCACTGAATCAAGGAGAAATTCAAAAAAGTATCAAACTCCAGGCCGAATCAGGCTTTGATGCTTTAATTGACAGCCTTACTGACAGTGCAGAATACGCTGAAGTTTTCGGTTCCGATATCGTTCCTTATTGGCGTACAGGCGACTCTTATGCAGGCATGATGACATCATCATTCAATATGATGAGAGAGCTTGCTAGCACAAAAGTAGCCGTGAGCGACAATGCTCAAGGCAGCAGAAGCAGAACTGTTAACCCCCTTGCAACTGCTGCAGCAAATGCAGTGCAGCCAGTGCGCTTCACTTATAAGGCAGTGGCCAAACCTGCACCACGTTTGCCCCAACAGCAATACTCGGGACACCAACCTCCCAAGCAGACTGGTAATGTTCCGTTCCGGCCTTTTGGAGTTCACTTTTAAAGTGAATTCAAAGACGGAAAGCAGCTGGCTCATTAAAAGTTGACCGGCAAGCACCCTATCTCTACAGGGTGCTTTTTTTAATAGCAAGGTCAGTCCAGAAGTCAAATGACACAACCGAGAAGATCGTCATGTAGATTAGAAAAAGATTGAAAAAGCGTTCGGTGTCTGAACATTCAAATGCAGAGTCGCCAACCAGCGATAGTCAGCTCACCGAAGAAGAGGCTCTACATTTAGCAGAAGAGCTTGGAAGTCTATTAAGTGACGGCAAAATACCAAATTCGGACGCTGAATCAATTCAAAAGATGGTTGCAGGCTTGGGAGATAAAAGAGGTGCACTACGACTTACATTTGCAAAAAGCCTTGGTGCCGTGGGAGATACAGCATTACCAGTTTTATGCGATGCCCTACGTCATCACAAGAATGTTGTAGTAAGAAGAGCATCAGCAAAAACAATTAATTTAATTGGTGATAAAGCGGCTTTGCCATTTTTATTAGAGGCATTTTTAGAAGATGACGACCCAGTTGTGCTTGGATCCTCAGCAGGTGCCATGGCAACAATTGGACCAGATGCGATGGAAACATTACTGGGAATCCTCAAAAATCCAGACTGCACTCCTTTCCAGGTAGGACTGATTAACCTCGCACTGAGCTTCATTGGTGCGAAGGCACCGGAAACCTTGTTAAGTGCCGCTGATTCTGACTCAGCGGAAGTAAGAGTCGCAGCAATTTCAGCATTAGGAGACCAAATACAATCGCTGGGTGACACAAAAGCCCAGAGAAAAGTATTTGAAGCCTTAGAAGATGTTTCTCCGGATGTAAGAGCAGAAGCTGTAACACTAATAGGAAAATCGTGTGACGCCGAGGATGTCGAAGAGCTATTAACCAAAATGTTGATTGACGAAGACCTTCAAGTCAGAAAGAACACTGCCATGGCATTAATGAAACTTGGAGCCATCAATAAAATTGAAGCGATAAGAGAGGCGAAATCAATCGAAAGCAACGAATCAGTTGCCGCAGTCTTTAGTGTAGCCATCAACATCTTGAGCAGAGATGCACAAGAAGAAAGCGAATAGAAAGCTACGCTCGTAAAAGTCCTCGAACCAAATAGATGTCAGCAAAAGGGGAGAGTGCTTTTAAAACATCAGAATAAATTTACCAGCCAAATAAAGAGTCAATAAACAATGCAACTTGCGCACAGATTTGATCATTGAATGATAAAGTGTGTTTCTAAGCAGATGTCTCATGTCACGCGCAGAATTTATCCGTTTCCTTGGAGTCTTAGAGGAAAACGCCTCATTCAGACAGCTCTTTGCAGAAGCCGAGCCTGAAGAGATTCTTAGGTTGGCCGATCAAAATGGTTTTGATTTTTCTGACGAAATTAAAGGACGTTTCTTAAATCGCTGGGCAGGTGTTTATTTCTGTCCTTTTGCCAATGATGTTGGAAGACTATGCCCCAAAATGATACCAGAGGGGTATGAGACGCTCTTGCATTACTCTCAAACAACATGCAGCAAAGATGACAAAGTTGAACGCTTCGACTTCAGAGCTGGAGGATATTATTCAGGAATAGAAACTGTTTCATGAGCAACTACTGATCCTGTTGCCTCGACATAAGATTCTCAAGTCTTGCCAGTGAAGATTCAGCAGCTCCGCGAATCATCGGATCACTGGCACCGCTAAGAAGAGCCTTCAATGCAACTTCAGAGTCAGGGTCAGGAATATCGGCAAGTGCTTGAGAAGCACTAAAAACCAAAGCAATATTTTCACTATTGAGTGAGTTTGAAAGGATTTTAATTGCTTCCTTAGATCTTATTTCTTGCTTTCCGATTTGCCCAAGACACATCAATACACCTTGAACAACGACCATATCATCATCATCAACTCCTTTTTCCAGAAGGGTCATCACTTCTTCAGGGAAAGCTTGATCTGGAAAATTCTTAAACAACTGGACGAAAGCCTTTGGAACACAACGTCTTGCAGTTTGGTTATCAGTTGATGAATAAACATCTAACAAAGGAAGGAATGCAGAGCTACCAAACAAACCAATACCTTTTACCGCTGCACGGTAAACCTTAGGATCTTTATCGGTAAGTAGATCAATTAATTTGGGAAGTGCTTCTTGAGGGTAATGTTCAACCATCAATGCACAGGCATCTTCCTGAATCCTCGGATTAGGATGTTGAAAATCAGAAAACAATTCATCAATCGAAGGGAAAGAAGAATTGCTTTCCATTTACCCGTACATACAGATCAGGGAATATCTTAGCATTCGGAGTGACTTCAGTTGCTCCAAGGCCTGTATATAGATTCACACAGTACCCAGAATTGATTCAGTTTTATATCGCACAGCCCAATCAGGATCTGTGCACGAAAGTTGCTTGATTGGCTCATAAAACTGTTGGATCTCGAACCGTTTAGGATCAGATTGAATAACCATCAGAGCCACATAACGGTAATCCCAAGACTGTTCACCCTCTACACCAAGCCATTGCTCTATGAGATCATGACAATCATTAGGGAACAACCTTGCATATGAAAGGAAAGCAGCAGGAGCAGACTTCTTAAATTGTGGACGCTTGTCTGCAATCGCTTGGCGGAGAATTGGCTTGATCAGATTTAACGCTTCCACACTCCAACCCTCCATCAACCCAAACAAACGCATTAAGAAGTAATGAGCACCGTAATCATTATATGCTCGAGAATTCCAGCAATCTTCAATTAAAGGATAGAGCTCTTCTACATCTCTAGACAATAGAGATTGCATTGCAAGATAACAACGACTGAAATCGGGATGGAACAAGCTCTCAACTAGCAATGAGGTTGAAGGAGACATGTCATAACGATGGACAACAACAATATCCCTTGGATCGTCTAGAAGAACCTTTTGAATGGCTTCAAGGCCAAACTGCTTTCGTTCAAGATTATCGGATTGTTTGACTAAAGAGCGGAGCGCTCTCATGCGAAATGCAGGGGAGATTGGGGCTGTCAGTAGATCTGGCAGTATCTGAAATGCATCAGCGTCAATAATGTCCTGAACAGCCGATTGTCGATCCATCTGATTGGCTTCATAAAGGTAATCAGATAAATCGTCAAGGTTTGGTTGCTCCCCTGATAAGCGGGAGAGCGCCGCCAATGCAGCACCTCGAATCGGTGTTTTTTCACTTGCCAACAAACACTCGATGGATGGAATAGCAGAAGAAACTGAAAGCTTTGCCAACGATTGAATTAACACCCTCTGATTTTGTGAAGAGTCACTTAGCAAAGAAATCATGGATTCATGAATTAAGCGATCTGAACAATTCAACTCACCCAACGCCCAAGCAGCATTCTCAACTGTATAAGAATCAGAACTTTCAAGAAAACCTGCAATGATCAATTGTGCACGATTAGACTTTAATCGTGCGAGAACTTCTATCGCTTTGCGTTGCGCCAAGCGCACAGCATTATCTGCTGAAGATCGACTCAGGAATAGGATAAGAGCCTCTTCTGTTTCATCACAAGGAAAATTAATCAGATGAGAACATGCCATATAAAAATCACTTGCACTTTCTAAATCAACAACTTGTTTGGTAAGGATTGCGATTGCGTCATCGCGCTTAAGCCCCAAATGAATATTGTCAAAAAGCCCTGCCATGACTGACCCCTCTCTTCAGCAAAAATTCTACACAACCACACGTAAGCTCGACTCGTCCAGAGGATAAGAAACGTTTTAACGGTCTTTCCAATGCAGGAGTAAACCTGCAAGATGTCTAATAGATGAACTCTTAAGGATGGGACCCTTTTCAGGACAGCGCCTACGTATCTCGACCGGCGTGATGGATGGGTCAAGGCCTTCAACAAGTCGAACAATATGCATCGACACCAGATTCATGAATCAATGGATGCAAGCAACACATCGTTGTGGTGTGTCAATCCTCCATGTCTCAAAATTGACAGTTTCGACAGATAGTAATATCAAGCCTTTGATTCCATTAAAAAAAGAAACCTCTTCTGCGCCCAAAAAAGCCTTGACAACAGAAAAGGTCGAGGAGCGCAAAGACAACAAACGAAGCGGTCGACGTCGCAATCGGCGAAAAGCCTCATGAACGCGTTCGTCTAACTCTTTGAAGTAGACACTTCAAACACACTTTCAACTGGGCGATTCCCTTTGAGACTCTCCCAGTTGATGGCATTTAAAAAAGCCGCCTGGTCAATAGTCTCAACAACATCAACTCCCCAAAAACCCCTTTGCAAAGGTGATCCAGGAGCCGCGTCTGAGTCTTTCCTGCCTCCAAGAGCCAAAACAACATGATTGGCTTGATGACCCAATTCAACTCTGAGTTGGATCCAAGCCTCAACGAGTTCCTCTGCAAGCTCTTGGGGAGAACGAGAAGAGGTTATTGACATCAACCAATGCGGATGGCCAAGCAATTCGATGTTTTGAACCGAATTAGCCTTGCGCTGCAATCCTTCTGATAACTGTGTCAAATCAAAAGAAGGAACATTCTCAGAGTCAACTTGAAGATTATGAGAAATCAAAAAGGTTGTCATCTTCTTTTTAAAATCAAACCATAAACGAAACATCCGCATTGCGTGATGATTCTTTGATACGGTTATCACGACCAATAAAAAAGAGGGGCTTACGCCCCTCAGAATTCTCTAATGATCCAAGAGATCAGGAGAGAGCATTGATTGCATAGTCAAGATAGCTCTTGAACTCGTTCAGAGCCTGTGCGCTCATGTCGCGAGGAGCACATGCACGGTCACGCGTGTAGGTGAGTGCTTCGATATAAGCATTTGTAGGAAGACCCAAGGTGCGATACACCTCACGAGCACCTGCAATGCCCCACTCATCCAGAGGACCAGTACCGCCAACAATCAGGCAGTAGTTGATCAGACGGAGGTAGTGACCAAGATCGCGGTAGCACTTGTCAATTTTGACTTGGCTATCGCCAGCTTCACCAGGCTGCTTCAAATAAGCGTACTTGTTGAAGCATGCGTCGCCCGCTTCACGGGTGACGTTGTCCAAACCAGAAGCCAGCTTTTCAGCAGCCTCAAGACGAGCAGCAGCTCGCTGAATGTTGCCTTGGACGGCTTCGAGATCGTTTTGTGAAGGGAAGCGACCTGCAGCATCGGCTGCAGTCACAACAGTGGTGACAACGGATTTCATTTGTGATCCCTAATTAGTGATGCTGAAAAGGAAAAAAGAGTCGGAATCAGATGCCAATCAGCTGATGGCGCCGATCACGCGATCGAAGTAAGAACCAGCTTCAGACACCAACGCGGAGCAATCACCCTGGGTGGTTTCCATCTTGCGGTACTTAGAACCACCACTTGCAGGGGTGTTGGTCTGATCAATCAGTGCTGTAGCTGCGGACTTCATGATGGCCACAGCGCGAGCTGCTGACTGAGTGGGAACACCCAGAGCGATGTAGGTCTCCTTCAGACCATTCAGGCAACGATCGTCGAGAACCGAAGCATCGCCAGCCAGAAGGGCGTAGCTGATGTAACGGAGAACGATCTCACCATCACGAAGGCATGCAGCCATGCGACGGGTGGGATAGCAGTTGCCACCGGCTTGGATCAGACCGGTGTTCTCACAAATCATGCCGGTAACTGCATCGGAAACGATGCAGTAGGCATTGGAGGTGATGGCGTTAACAGCGTCAAGACGCTTGTTGCCGTCACGCACATAGGAACGGAGGTCAGCGAGCTCGCTACCACCAACAGGTGCAGTTTTGGCGTCAGCGCTGACGACTGTGCGAGAAAATGCGTCGAGCATTGGGGGGCCAGACAGTTTTGGAGATGCAGTGCTTCTGAAACCGCCCGGGGAACAAGCCGCTTAGGCCTGACACCACCAGGTAGGGGTGGAAGCGCTATGTCAAGCTAAGCCCTTGGCAAGGGGGGGGGCCAAAAAGGGCGTTGATCACGCAAGGGTTTGTCATCTTGCGACGTCAAGCGCAGCATTTGATCAACATATATGTAGAACTGCAGCAGTTGCAGCGGGACAGTGCTTAGAGCATTATGCAAATTAAGGACGATCAACTCGCCAAGTTATTCTCAATAACCTAAGGTGACTCAGTATTTTTTCTTATGATGACCGAACCACAACCTGCCGAAAAGCCCTCTCTTAAGGAATTACAAGAGTCCATTGATGAGCTAGCAACTTACAGGGAAAGGTTGTACCAGGATGTTGTTAATCTTGGGAAAAAATTACGACTTTCCCAGAAGAAAATCGACGCCACCATTGCCGCTCATCCGGAACTTCAACGGCTGGACGAAATCATGATTCAATTGGTGAATCAAAAAAAATCTGAAGAAGCAAAATAATCTAACGCTCGGAGCCAAAACACGTTTATTACAAGAGAGCTGCTTATGGCCAATCCATTGTTAACGACACCAATGAACATGGTGGATTTTTTCGAAGCAAGCCGTGGAACTTGGCTCAATCGGCGTGCTGTCCACCATCATGACCACCAAGATGATGAAGCAGCCGATTCAAATCTGATCATCGAACCTTTCAACGCTTCAGACTCTGTCGTCGATTCTGTTTGCGCTGATCTCAACATCAAGTCTGAAGACTGCAGAGGTGGGGCAAGATTTTGGTGGGAAAGCAACAATAAGAAAGGAGTGCGTAACGATGATTACGCAGCTGTCGTCATTGACATTCCAAATCAAGATGATCCACGCAAAGGATTCTTACTAAGAGACGTTGGCTACGTCGAGAAACAACCCGTCCTCAGCACCTATTATTTTGCCGACGATGGAGTTGTAACAATCACAACTCGATATGACACGAACATGGGAATTGAACGATGCTGGTTCGTGACAGATCAAATTCGAATGCGTGTCAGCTCTGTCCAATGCCTCAACGGTGTTGCCATGACGACTTATTGCACTGAATTCAAATGTCCCACCGATGAGGAGATCCTGAGAACCGCGAATGAAGCACGAAAACTAGCCACAAACAATCCACCCGTTATCTAATCGAATGTTTGATCCATTTCTCCACCAGCTAACTAAAGGGATCAAAGCCCGTGGAGGCACCACCATTGATGTACCCGAAGGCTTAGAAGTTAATCATTCTGCCAAGGGCACAAGCACGATCCGTAGTTGGCTATGGAATGTACCTGGCTTTCGTCGCTGGAGAGTCACCAGACTTGATGCAGGAGAACAACTTCAGGTTCTTAATTCCGTGGCGTATCCAAATTATGAACTTGATCATCCTTTGATGGGCGTTGATCTCCTATGGTTCGGAGCACGAAAAAAACTTGTGGCAGTCCTTGATTTTCAACCCTTAATACAAGACAATAGCTATTTAGATCGTTATTTTGATGGACTCAAGGCATTACACAAAGAATATCCGGAATTGAACGGTGAGGAAACAATGCGCTCGTTTGATCCAAACCAATATTTTTCATCCTGGTTGCTCTTCTGCAGAGGAGGTGCCGAGCAAGCTGAAACATCATTACCGCCAGCATTTAGCTCTTTTCTTGATGCTTATTGGAAACTCCACGATGACGCCTCGCTGACCCCATCGACCATTGCTCCTGATGAGGTTAAACAGCTCCAAGAGCAGTACGACGTGTATAGCGCTGAACGAGATCCCGCTCACGGCCTATTCACCAGTCACTTTGGCAAGGAGTGGTCGGATCGATTCTTACATGAATTTTTGTTCCCTTCATCATCTAAATCTTGAGCATGAGCCGATCTACAAGCACAGATCCAATAGAAATTCCAGGCTGGAGTTGGCAGCCTTTCCTTGATGATGCCATTCGTGCTCTGCAAGCCTTTGAGATCACACCTTATCCAGTAGAAAAAGACTTTCTTCTCAAAGAGGGAATCACCGGATCGAAATCCAAGCCCATTCCCGTTACAACTGCGACCTGGGCTTGCCAGACAGAGAAATTCCGACAAGTGCGAGCAGCCTGTGTCAGCGCAGGCGCCTCGGCATCTGTTCTAAACTTTGTTATAAATCCTTCAACGTCCTTCGACTTACCTTTTTTTGGAGGTGACTTAGTCACTCTTCCTTCAGGGCATCTCTTAGCACTCGATTTGCAACCAGCTTGCAAATCAGACCCTCAACATACACAACACGTCTGGGATCAGTTACTTCCAAAATTTGAATATTGGAGCGCCAAGCTACCGAGCGGTGGTCCGATTCCAGAAGAAGCTCAGCCTTTTTTCTCACCTGGTTTTTTATGGACAAGACTACCCTTGGGTGACGAAGGCGATGAAATCATCGAAAATGTAGTTAGACCAGCTTTCAACGATTATCTTTCCCTTTATCTTGAATTAACTTCTAAATCAAAAGCAGTCGATAAAAATCGAAGCGAATTTCTACTGGCTGGTCAAAAAAGGTATACGGAGTACCGAGCCGAGAAAGATCCTGCCAGAGGAATGTTATCTCGATTCTATGGAAGCCAATGGACAGAGGATTACATTCATAAAGTTCTTTTCGACCTTTAGCGCTTTCAAACCTCGCCTGCATTCAATACTTCCAGGCAGGTGCAGGAGTTAAGCATTATGAACAGCCTTCGAATGTGCAAGGAGCATTTCGCGAGAATCTGCACCGAGCCCAAAGGGTCTTTTTGACAAGTCCCCTTAGGTCTTGAAGCCCCTTCATTAGACGCTGCAAGAGGAGTTCACTCATGTTCGACGCCTTCACCAAGGTTGTCGCCCAGGCCGATGCCCGGGGACAGTTCATCAGCGCCGGCGAAATCGACGCCTTGGCCGCAATGGTGGCTGATAGCAACAAGCGCCTGGATGCTGTCAATCGCATTTCCAGCAATGCTTCCAGCATTGTTGCAGCAGCAGCTCGCCAGCTGTTCGCTCAGCAGCCTGCGCTGATCGCCCCCGGCGGCAACGCTTACACCTCCCGCCGCATGGCTGCCTGCCTGCGTGATATGGAGATCATCCTCCGCTACGTCACCTACGCAAGCTTCGCTGGCGATGCTTCCGTACTCGAAGACCGCTGCCTGAACGGCCTGCGCGAGACCTACCTGGCTCTAGGCACCCCCGGCGCTTCCGTTGCCGCTGGCGTGAACCTGATGAAGGATGCCGCCCTGGCCATCGTGAATGACAAAGCTGGCATTACCTCTGGCGATTGCGCTTCCCTGAGCAGCGAAATCGGCACCTACTTCGACCGCGCTGCAGCCGCTGTCGCCTGATCGACCCCTCGGATCAGTCGTTCTCTTCACCATTAACGATCAATGAAAACCCCCCTGACCGAAGCCGTCGCAGCTGCCGACTCCCAGGGCCGCTTCCTGAGCAACACTGAGGTGCAGGCCGCATCCGGCCGCTTCAACCGCGCCAAGGCCAGCCTCGAAGCTGCCAAAGCTCTGTCCGCCAAGGCTGATTCCCTGGTGAACGGTGCTGCACAGGCTGTGTACACCAAGTTCCCCTACACCACTCAGATGGAGGGGTCCAACTATTCCACCACCGCTGAGGGCAAGGCCAAGTGCTCCCGTGACGTGGGCTACTACCTGCGCATGGTCACCTACTGCCTGGTGGCTGGCGGCACCGGCCCCATGGATGACTATCTGATCGCCGGTCTCGACGAGATCAACCGCACCTTCGAGCTCTCCCCTTCCTGGTACGTGGAAGCTCTGAAGCACATCAAGGCCAACCACGGTCTGAGCGGCGACGCAGCAACCGAAGCCAACAGCTACATCGATTACGCCATCAACGCCCTGATCTGATCGATCAGCGAGCTTGAGTCCCAGCCCTCCTCCGGAGGGCTTTTTTAATGTTCAGACTCTGACGCGGGAAGAACTCTTGATGACGTCGACCGTCGGGCGCTTTCTGTCTCTGCTCTGCGGGGAATACAGCAATCAAAAGCAGGCCTTCGACAATCCGCCTCTGTTCGCCCATATTCTTCTGCGCTATCGGCCGATTGCGCATCTTCCAGCAGGCTCAATCCTGCTGGAACAGACCTATGCCGTTGATCCGAAGAATCCTTACCGCCTGCGGGTGATCCGTGCCGAAGAGCAACAGGAGGGCGTGATCAAACTCTGGAACCACACGTTTCGAGATCCGACACGGTTCAGCACTGCCATCTTTGACGATGACTGTCGCAACACGATTCAAGACGGCGACCTCATCTGTCTTGACCAATGCCACTACCAGGTCATTGAACACAGTGGTGTGTATGAGGGGTCAATGGAACCCAACTGCCGCTGCATTGTGCACCGCAACGGCAAAGACACCGTCTTGGTGAGCACCTTTCGACTGGAAGGTGATTCCTTGCAGACCCTGGATCGAGGACATGATCCCGAAACCAACGAACGCTGCTGGGGATCCATTGCCGGTGAGTTCAAATTCCAAAAAACAGCGAGCTGGGCAACCCACATTCCAGCCAACTGGACGTGATGGAACCTCTGAGCGAACAACAGATTCTCAAGAATCTTCGCCAGCAACAGGATTGTTCGGCGCAATATTACGCAGCATGGTGGCTGGGGAAAAAGCGTTCACGGCATCCCGACGCACTCCCTCTGCTGCTCCAGTGTCTTGCTTATCTCAAGCAAAACGGCACGCATGCTGACCAGCGCGGTGTGGCCTTGAATGCAATTCGCGCCCTTGGATTGCTTCAGGACGATGCAGCCAGTGATGCACTGATCCAGCTCTTGCAGTCCGATGATTACACCGTGCGGGAAGAAGCGGCCCGCAGCCTGGGCTCGATCCGAGCCGAAGCTGCTATCCAGCCCATCTGCAATCGCCTCAGCAGTGGCATCGAACAAGCAGGAGCCGAACAGAACGGAAGCCCTCGTCTGCGCGAACCCTGTGAAGCCTTGCTGGAGGCTCTGGGCGACATCGGCTTGAACACTGCTCAGGTGACCACCACACTCCACCCCTTCCAGCACCACCCCAGGCCACTGGTGCGGGCAGCTGCCTGCCGTGCGCTGCTGCAATTGACCCAGGAGGCCCACTTCGGTGAGGAACTAATCCGCCTGCTTCAGCACCCGGAACCACTGGTGCGGAGGGGAGCGCTGCTTGATCTGGGCGCTACTGGCTGGACAGGAGCACTCCCGGCGATTCAAGACGCCAGCGTCGAAGCCAGTCTCAAGCTGGTGGCCCTGCGTGGCCTGGCGGAATCCAGTGATGACAGCACGGTGCTGGACGCCATGGATTCCCTGCTCTAGAGGACATGAACGACTTAAGCACTGCAGTGCTGGAACTCGATCGGGCCACATCAACTCCCGAACTTGTTCAGGCAACACGGGCCATCTGTGCCTTGAACGACGCCGACGCTGCACCCACGTTGATCAAGGTGCTGAGTTACAACAACCCTGCTGTGGCAGCGATTGCGACGCAAGGACTGATTGCTCTGGGCCGAGTGGTCGTGCCCGAGCTGCTGTCGAGCATGAACACAGGCAATTACGGAGCGCGGGCATGGGTGGTGAAGGCACTGGCTGCACTGCGAGATCCACGTGGTCTTGACCTGCTCGATCACGCGCTGCGTGCCGACATTGCTCCCAGCGTGCGTCGATCCGCCGCGCGGGGCCTGGCCGAGTTGGACCTTGACCTGCCGGATCAAACCGATGAACTCGTCCGTTGCTGTGAGGGCCTGCTTCAAGCAGGTGTTGATGACGAATGGGTGGTTCGCTATGCCGCGGCCTATGGCCTTGAACAACGTCTGGTGTCCAGAGACCTCACACCATCGCTTCAAACCAAGGCGATGACTGTTCTGAGCCAACTGGCATCGGTTCAGGAGCCTGTCAAGGTGGTGCGCCAGAGGGCTGATTTAGCTCTGCTCCGCGTGTCAAAGCGATGACTCAGAAGCTGCTGTTCGTGTGTCTCGGCAACATTTGCCGTTCTCCCGCTGCCGAGGGAGTGTTTCTGCATCATCTGCGGGAACGAGGCCTGAGTGACCGGTTCGTGGTCGACTCCGCCGGGACCGGCAGCTGGCACGTCGGCAACCCAGCCGATCGACGGATGCAGGCCGCAGCCCATCGGCGCGGCATCGACTTGCCCAGCCGTGCCCGCCAGATCCAGCTCAGCGATCTGGAGGAGTTTGACCTGGTGCTCACCATGGACGATGCAAACCTTGCTGCTGTCACCAGCCTGGCCAAGGAAGCAGGAGCTCGAGCCTGTGCAGAGATTCGTCCAATGCTGAGCTACGCCAAGCGTTTCAACGAGACGGAAGTGCCTGATCCGTATTACGGAGGAGAGGAGGGATTTGAGCATGTGCTCGACCTCCTCGACGATGCCTGCACAGCATTGCTTGACGAGCTGATGTCCACTAGCACAGGCAGAGACGCTCAACCCTGAGATCAATCCCGCGTCGGCGTTGGCCAAACCTCTTCAGCCACTTGGAACCGGAAAAGATCTTCCAGAGCATCGATCACCGCTTCGATGGACATGCCATCGGTGATCACTTCTGTTGCATCCTTCGCTTGAACAAGTGGCGCCACCGCGCGGGTGCTATCGAGCCTGTCGCGTTCGACGATCTGCGCTTTGAGCTCAACGAGATCGGGAACTGCATGACCGCGAGCCACAAGATCCTTGGCACGGCGGCGGGCTCGTTCTTCAGGCGTTGCCGTCAGAAACACTTTTAACTCGGCGTCAGGAAACACAGCCGTCCCGATGTCGCGGCCTTCGGCCACAAGCCCACCTCGTTCGCCGAGCCTTTGCTGCTGTTGGGTCAGCAGCTGCCGAACACAGGGATGAGCCGCCACCAGCGAAACCGACCCGGTGACCTTGGGATCTCGGATGGCATCGGTCACATCTTTGCCATTGACGCGAACGGACTGCACACCGTTCTTTAGAGGCGAGAGATCAACCTCCAGACCATCGAGCAGGGCGTTCACTGCAGGTTCATCGGCAGGATCAGCCCCCTGCTCCTGGACCCACCAAGTCACCGCCCGATACATCGCACCAGTATCGAGATAGAGCAGACCCAAGCGTTCAGCAAACGCGCGGGTGACCGTGCTTTTGCCAGCACCGGCAGGACCATCAATGGCAACGATGGGAGAACGGGTCATAACGAAGACGTGATCAATCAGTCGGGTTGAACCGCACTGGACCGCAGCAGCAAGGAGACGCAGCGACCGAGGGGAAGGCAACGGCTTCAGCGTGGCTGGATGAACGACCTCTACATACTCCACCTTGAAACCGACCTGATGGAGTTGCCGCTTGCGCTCTGACAGCACGACATCCAGAGCTTGATCTCCATTGCGAAGGTCGATCGAAGTCTCCCGCAGTACTGCTGACAGTTCGCAGGCCTTCAAGCGATCCGCAGGAGAGAGATATTGATTGCGCGAACTGGCTGCGACACCATCAACCTCTCGCACTGTGGCGCACCCCCTCACACGCACTGGCAGAGCGAGATCAGCCACCATCCGACGCAGGATGGTCAGCTGCTGCCAGTCCTTTTCTCCCAGCCAAATCTGATCAGGACGTACCAAAGCAAGCAAACGGCAAACGACGGTGACAACACCATCGAAGTGGCCCGGTCGCCGAGGTCCACAGAGGCTCGATTGCAGCGCTGATGGGGCCTTCAGCCTCCAGCCATTGTTGAGACCCTCGGGATAAATCTGGCCATCATCAGGACACCAGATCGCATCCGCCCCAGAGCGATCGGCCAGATCACAATCCGACGCCAATGAGCGGGGGTAGCGATCAAAATCCTCACTCTCTCCGAACTGAAGAGGATTCACGTACACGCTGACCAGCACTGACCCCACCGCTGGGCTGTCGATCTGTGCTGATCGAATCAAGCAGGCATGGCCATGATGGAGACCACCCATGGTGGGCACGAAATCCACTTTCCCCTGCCGTGAAGCCCGCCAAGCACGAAGCTCAGCGAGGTTGCGAAGCACTTGAAGACTCAGCGGAGCACCTCAAGACGGACTTGGGCAATGCCGCTGTTCACCAAACCCAGCTCATGGGCGGCGCCGTGGCCTAAATCAATGACTCTGTGACCAACAAACGGCCCTCGGTCGTTGATACGAACCACAGCGATCCGACCATTCCAGAGATTGGTCACGCGAACGCGGGTACCAAATGGAAGTGTCCTGTGGGCCGCTGTCATGGTCCCTTTCCGGTAAACCTCGCCGCTGGCAGTGCGGTTGCCGTAGAAGCCAGGGCCATACCAACTGGCTTCTCCTGAATGCGTCGAGATCACAACAGGCCCTGTCGGGAGAGGCGGCGGTGGTGGCAGCACGGGCTCTGGCGAAGCCTCCCGAGGCTCGACGATGGCCAAGTCCGATTGATCGGCAGGCTCAAGGGCGGACGCGGAGGGTTCGATGGCAGCAGCAGGTTCGGATGGGAGCACCAGATCCAGTGGGTCTGTGAACTCAGAACCCTCTAGGTCCCGTGCGAACACAGGGAACAGAGCCACAGCAGAAAGTGAAACTGCGGTCAGTACAGCGGCTGAGCGAAAGTGTCGAGCCATAAATAGCGGTCGGACGGCGATCATCGGGTCGAGGTGACGTCACGTTGGAGTCGCCTAGCCGCAGACCTGAACAAACCAAGGTGATGTGACCGTAAAAATGCCTACCCCTGCTCTTAAACGCGAACTGATGAGCAAAGTGCTCTGAGATTTGAAGTGAATGCATGGTCCCAGCGCTGGCTGCCACTGGGATGCGCGCTTAAAAGGAACAAGCCAAAACCATCAGTCAACACAATCCAACCAACAAGCCCTGCTAATCAGGCCAAGGCCGGCTGATCGACCGCCACAGCCCCGGATCAAGCCACGGCGCCCGCGAGGGGAGAGGATCAGGTGTGAACTGTTGCAGCGAATGGACTACCGAGCCGCCGGTGTGGACGTTGAAGCGGGGCGTGCCTTCGTGAACCGGATTAAAGCCGGGGTGGAAGCGACCCACCGACCGGAAGTGGTGGGAGGCCTCGGCGGCTTCGGCGGCATGATCCGGTTGCCTTCAGGGATCAAACGGCCTTTGTTGGTGTCCGGAACCGATGGCGTGGGCACCAAGCTGGAGTTAGCTCAAGAGCACCAGGCTCATCACAACGTCGGCATCGACCTGGTGGCGATGTGTGTGAACGATGTGATCACCAGCGGTGCCGAACCGCTGTTCTTCCTCGACTACATGGCCACCGGCGCCCTGAGCCCGGACGCCATGGCCACCGTGGTGGAGGGGATTGCCGATGGCTGCCGCCAAAGCGGTTGCGCGCTGCTCGGCGGAGAAACCGCTGAAATGCCCGGTTTTTATCCGCCAGGGCGCTACGACCTGGCTGGATTCTGCGTTGCGGTTGTCGACGAGGACGCCGTCATCAACGGGGCAAGCGTCAAAGCCGGCGATCGCATTGTTGGCGTCAGCAGCAGCGGCGTCCACAGCAATGGCTTCAGCTTGGTGCGAAAAGTTCTTGAGGCCAGTGGCGCGACCGCAGACACTCGCTTCGGCCAAGACAACACGCTGCTGATCGACTCCCTCCTGCGTCCGACACATCTTTATGGAGGCCTGGTGAAGGACCTGCTGGGCAAGGGAGCCTCCATTCATGCCATGGCTCACATCACAGGGGGAGGGATTCCTGAAAACCTGCCGCGGTGCCTACCTTCTGGACTCATCGCCACGGTGGACGCTGAGTGCTGGCCCCGCCCGGAGCTGTTTCAATGGCTTCAACGCGCCGGCGAGATTCAGGAACGAGATCTCTGGCACACCTTCAATCTCGGGATTGGCTACTGCCTTGTGCTCCCCGAAACGGACGTGGCAGGCGCTCTCCAACACTGCGAAAGCAAGGGTTTCCAGGCTTGGACCATCGGCAGCATCAGCGAGGCAGATGGCTCTGAACACGCCCCTGTGATCGGGTTGCCAGCCTGAGAGAACTTTGATCCAACAATCTCCAACAGCCTCGAGAGAAAACGCCCTGGGATCGAGTGCGCTCGGTATCGTCGACACAGACTGATCGACATGCCGTCGATCCAAGCGTCGTCACATACGTCTTAGAGACATGCCATTTGATAGGCCGCAGCAGCGCACAACTCGACGCCGTTCATCGGCGGGCCCAACGCCTCCTCGGCGTCCAACCCCCATCGGTTACGACAAGAACGGATCCCAACGACAAAGTGGTCCTAGGCCCACATTCCTAGCCCTCAAAGATCACGGCAAGGTATTCGTCGCTGATATGCCCTTTCTGGCCGATGGGCAGCTTGCCAACATCAGCAAAGAGGCGTCAGAGGTGCTAACCAGCCTGGAACGTCGCATCAGCGAACTGGAGCAGATTCAAGGTGACCGGGACACCCTGATCAAAGCCTGCACCAAACGAGACGTCACCCATCGCTTTCTCAGGGCGATTGAAGATGAACAACAACAGCGTCGCGACAATCCAGCCATCCGCATGGCAGCTGGCGAATCCCTGCCCCGGACTTTTCTTGAGATCGCGCGACACCGTCTACCTGGAGCCACCTTCGACTCCCTGCTGCAAGAAGCGCTAACTGCCTGCGAAAACAGCGGAGATCAGCCGATCAAGGATGAAAAGCCCCCGCTCAAAGTGATTTCCCTGCAGCCGCAAGCCTCAAGCCTGCCGGTGGTCGTGAGTCCTGATCCTGATCCCAGCGATCAGGCGCTCTGAAAGGGATTGTTGGGCATTCTCACCGCTGACTCGACACTGAGCTGATCCAACTGACCTCGCTCTTCCTCTGTGAGCGTCCAGTTGAGAGCCTGACTAGCGTCAATAACCTGGCATGGACGGCGAAAACCTGGAATCGGACTGGCTCCATGGGAACGGCACCAGTTAAGAGCTACCTGCATCTGGGTGACTCCTCTCGCCGCTCCGATCGCCGCCATGGCCTGACGCAGAGCCTCGCTACCAGGCAGCAACCGTCGGTAAAGGCTTGAACGCAAGGCCGTGTCGCGCTGGGGGGCCCAACCTGGCGGCCTGGCCAGAATGCCCAGTGCAAGAGGGCTGTAAGCGAGTACCTCAACGCCGAGATCCCGTGACACTTCGAGGATGCCACCCGGTTGTGACGGTTCCGGAGCCAACAGCGAAAACTGCACCTGAACGCTGGCCAGCTTGATGCCACGTTGCGCAAGCCTGCGATGCAGAACACCAAGACGACGGGGCCCCACGTTGGAAAGCCCAAGTTCATGCACCTCACCCCGCTCCACCAGGTCGGCAAGACCATCGAGCAGGGGCAGCTCTTGCCAAGGGGCATAGCGCGCCGTACTCCAGTGCAGTTGGACCCTGTCGAGGCGGCCCTGCAGACGTTGGCGGCTGGCCTCAAATGCCTTCAACAAACCTCGACGTCCCAGGCGCCAGGGGAATGGCGCGAGCTTGGTGGCGACGATCATCTGCTGGCACGCGGATGGCTCCATCTCGGCCAGAAACTGACCAAGCAAGGCCTCACTGCGTCCATTCAGATGCCCTGTCCCATAGGAATCCGCCGTATCCACGAGATGAAGACCGGCTGCAACAGCTGCTGAAAACGTGGCCTTCAGATCTGGATCATCTCGCTCCGGGCGATATCCCCACAGCAATTGATTGCCCCACGACCACGTGCCAAATCCGATTCCTGTCACACCGGCCTGGATCGCTGCACGCCATGATCGCTGCAGAACGGCTCAAACGATGTCTGTCTCCGCTGCCGAATCAGCACCGACTCCCGTCGATGACAAGACCGATGATGCATTGAGCCCTGGCGATCGCGTGCTCTGTCCGCATTGCCAACGAACGGCCAACAACGGGATTCGCTGCATGGGCATGTGCGTGGCCGATAACGAATACTGAGCCCATGCGTTTAAGCAACCTGCTCCGGCGAATGGCCGTCGCCCTAAGCCTTGGACAAGGGCTCATGCTTCCGGCCATGGCACAACCCGAGCTCGAGTCGTTCACGGGTCGCTTCGCAATCGCGAGCCAAAACTGTCTGAAAACGAATTTCGGAGGAGTGAGCAAACGCTGCTGGCGAGTCGAGATTGATGGACGCACGGACTCCGTTCTCACCATTCGGTTTTTTGGCGATGGAGAGGAGCAAGGCTCCATCGAGACACTGACCTTCGTGGTGTCCCTGTCAGATCCGAGCGTTCCCCTGCGCTGTCAGAACGGGCGCTGTGAGCTGGAAGCTCCAAGCTGGGCTGGCCGAGTGAACAGCGTTGCCATCGCTCGCTATGGCAACGATGGCCTGGCCGTCAGCGTTCCAAACGCCTGGCCGGCCAAGTCGGGCCAATGCACACGCGCTGACAACACGATCCGCTGTTTGGCCGTAGGACCCAACGGAGGGCAGATTCTTGCTGAAGCAACCCTCTGAACTCGCAAAGGATCAGAAAATGACGAAGGCGGCACCCAGATTCGAACTGGGGATAAAGGATTTGCAATCCTCTGCCTTACCACTTGGCCATGCCGCCGTCCGGAGCGCTGACGCCCCACTGGCGGATCGTATCAGCGAGACCGCCCCGGCCCTGCTGGTGATCAGCAACGGACACGGAGAGGATTTAATCGCCCTCAAAATTCTCGAGGCCCTGCATCGACGGCAGCCCGCCTGGAGGCTCAAAGTGTTGCCTCTGGTGGGAGAAGGGCGCTGCTTTCAAACAGCAGAGAGGGAAGGGTGGCTGCAGCGGATCGGCCCAGGCGCCCACCTGCCGAGTGGGGGATTCAGTAATCAAAGCTTCAAAGCACTGCTCTCGGACCTACTGGCCGGGCTTCCACTCCTCACCTGGCGACAGTGGCGAAGCCTGCGCAAAACGCGCCATGACCTCGCAGGAATTCTTGCCGTGGGTGATCTGCTTCCGCTGCTGATGGCCTGGAATTCACGTCTGCCCTATGGCTTCATCGGCACCCCAAAGAGTGATTACACCTGGACTAGCGGGCCTGGGCGCGCGCTCAGCGATCGCTACCACGCGCTCAAAGGCAGTGAATGGGATCCCTGGGAGTGGCACCTAATGAAGCATCGTCTCTGCAGGCTGGTTTCTGCCCGCGACAGGCTCACTGCCCGAGGGCTGCGTCGCCACGGCGTGAAAGCGGACAGTCCTGGCAACCCGATGATGGACGGACTCTGTCGGACATCTGCACCCCAGAGCCTTGAACGCTGTCGGCGCATCTTGTTGCTCTGCGGAAGCCGGATGCCGGAGGCACTGAGCAACTTTCGCAGACTGATGAGCGCATTGGTCCAATTGCAGAGTCCTGTTCCCGTGGCTGTGTTGGCCGCCATGGGCTCGGCACCTGCGCACCACGAGCTGAGACCGCTCCTCGAAGAGCTGGGTTTTCGCCACTGTCCTCCTCCGAGTGCCGATTTAGGAGCCACGGAATGCTGGGTTCGTGGACCGCTGCTGCTGCTGCTTGGCCCAGGGCGGTTTGGCCAGTGGGCAAGCTGGGGCGAAGCCGGCGTCGCCACCGCCGGCACCGCCACAGAACAACTGGTGGGACTGGGAATTCCCGCCCTCTCCCTGCCAGGTCGCGGGCCGCAGTTCACCCAAGGATTTGCCCAACGCCAGAGCCGCTTGCTGGGAGGCGCCGTCCGCATCTGCAACTCCGAGGAAGAGCTGGGTCGCCGCCTGGACCAACTCTTGAACAACCCACAGCTGCAGCATGAAATGGGACGCGTGGGGCGCCAACGCATGGGCCCGGCCGGTGGCAGCGATGCCATCGCAAAGCAGGTCATCCAACAGCTCGCACCCGAACGCTGATACTGGAGATGGATCCCAAAGACTCCTCACCTTCCCATCGCCATGGCTGCCATCCAGGACCGCGACTATCTGAGGCTTTGCGCGGAACTGGCCAGTCTGCTGAGCATCAGCCAGGCCTCGGCCCGACGCCGGGTGGATCAGCAAGCTGCTCGAGACGGAGCCAGGGATGTGGAAAGCCGACGAGCCATGGCGCAAAAGCTGTTGGATGAAGCCCGCGCGGATCAAGCGGAGACCCCAGCCGGTATCAATCTGGATCGCTTGCTCGAAGCAGAACCGAAAGACCAGCACTTCATGCTTGAGGACTGAGACCGCCGAGAGCCCGCATGCTGGGCTCTCGGCGGCCACGCTCAGTGCTCAAAGGTGTTGATGAAGCGAAAGCGATCCAGATCCGACATGACAGGGATGCACGCAAAACAGCGCTCTGCCAGTTCCCAGCGCCCCTCACGCCGAAGCATCATCTCCAGTTGCTGCCGAGCTGGCAGCAGATAACGGGCGTCGTTGGCGGCATAAGCCAGCTGCATATCGCTCAATTCGTCGACGCGGCCCCAGTCACTGCTTTGGGCTTGTTTGTCCAACTCCACCCCCACGAGCTCGTTAACAAGGTCTTTCAAACCGTGGCGGGGGGTGTAGGTGCGCGCCAAGCGGCTTCCCACCTTCGTGCAGAAAATGGGGTTGACCCGAATCCCAAGACCGGTGGCGAGGGCCGCCACATCGAAACGGGCGAAGTGGAACACCTTCTCAATCGAGCTGGATTCCATCAAGGCCTTCAACCGTGGCGCATCAGCCTGACCGCGAGCGATGCGAATGCAGGCCACCTGATCGTTCTCGTCGCAGATCTGCACCAGACAGAGCCGATCCCGACCATGAATCAGGCCCATCGCCTCAGTGTCGACCGCGAGGGCCTGAGCCCCCGCGTACCGATCAAACCAATCCTGATCAAGATCGCCGTCAAAGACGGCGAAGGCACGCGGTTCATTGGGAATCTCAGCCATTGGAGAGAAGCAGGGAGCAGGCCAACCAAGGCCCACTCTGACGCCACAGCCCCCAGCAAACGAGTTTTAACTGGACGCTTGAAAATCAGAATGAGACGGAGTTAGACACAATTGAGACAGCAGATCCTTATGCTCACCCAACGGAAACCCGCGCGCGCCTGCCTTGCAGACATTGAGCACTACTTCCAGCAGCCGCCCCCGTTGTTCCTGGATCTCGAGCTGGCCGTCTGCTGGGTGCTGGCCTGCCTCCTGCAGGACGACAACTACCCCTCTGGACTGCTCCATCGCCTGCAGACCGATCATCCGCAGCTAAGGCTCTCCGAGACAGTGCTGCATCAGGCGGTCGATTTCCTCGAGCGCCAGGAGATGCTCGATTCATACACCAAGCGCTGCCCGAGCCGAGGCCGGCCACGGCGCATGCTGCACTTGCACCAAGACGCCAGAGACCAAGCAGAACGTCTGATGAAGCCCTGGCAACACTGGCTGCACGAGCATGGCCCACTGACCAACTAGAACGGTCAGGCCTTTAGCAGCATCGGATGCCATCGCCTCAGACATCCACGCTGCTGCTCACCGTGCTTTTGGGCATCGGACTCGTCTTTTTCCTGAGAGCAGCCAGCAAAGACCGCACCACCATCGTGGAGGTGCACTCCCCTCGTCCACCCGTTGAAGTGCTCGAGGGGTTGGATGCATGGCTCAAGGAGCGTGGCTGGAGCCAGCAGGGCGGCGATGCTGAACGCTGCGTCCTGGAATACAGGGGCCAGGTGGACAGCAGCCTCCCTCTGGCGGTGCTGCTTTCACTGCTGGGAACCGTGGGCGCAAGCAGCCTCGGCCTTGTCGTCCGCCAAGTGAATCCCGCACTGAGCTGGTGGCCCCTGCTTCTTGCTGCACTCGGACCGCTGGCGGGCTTGATTTACACCCGCCGATCAAAGCGCACCGAAGAAATTCAGATCCGGCTGATTGAGCCCGCACCCCACGACGGCAGCACCCTGCGTCTTCGCGCCCATCGCGATGAGCTGATTGCCCTTGAGTTGGCCCTGGCCGAATCGCTGGAACTAGCCAGCGACGGGGCACTGCTCTCCTCGCCGATCTGACCATGCAGAAAGCAGCGGCGGGCTCCGATCATCGCTCTAAGCGCTGCGGGCATGGCGCCCCAAGCTGGGCATCAGCATCTTGGAAATCGGGAAGCTAGAGAGAGCCTTGGAGGCAAAACTGCGCGATCCGATGAGCCGTGACGCTGTGGTGACAGCATTGGCGCATCGGACTGTTGAAGCGATCCAACTTGGGGTCGAACCCGATCAACCGCGGCTAGCCATCAGTTCACCGCCTGATGCGGACGGCAGCGCTCCTCCAGCAATGGGTCATCAAACCAGTGCTGAGGACGGGTGAACAGATCCGTCAGCAAGGCCTCACGGGATCCTTCCTGAGCCTGATAGCCGTACTCCCAGCGAGCCAGAGGGGGAAGCGACATCAGGATGGATTCCGTCCGTCCATTGGTCTGGAGGCCAAAGATCGTTCCCCGATCCCACACCAAGTTGAACTCCACATACCGTCCGCGCCGGTAGAGCTGGAAGTTCCTCTCACGATCGCCATAGGCAAGGCCGTTGCGCTTCTCAACGATCGGGGTGTAGGCCGGCAGGAATGCTTTGCCGTTGGCCTGGGCGAGAGCGAAGAGCTGTTCCCAGCTCAGGCTCACGGGTCCGATGTCACCAGCCTTGGTGGCTGCTGGACCATCAGGATCCTGTCCGCGATACAGCCGCCCTGAACCATCCTGGTAGTCGTAGAAAATTCCGCCGATCCCCCGGGTTTCCTGGCGGTGCTTCAGAAAAAAGTATTCATCACACCAAGGCTTGAACACCTGATAAAGGCGCTGATCCACCGTGTCACAGGCCTGCTTGTGGGTGCGGTGAAAATGGCGTGCATCATCGAGAAACGGATAGAAGGGCGTGAGATCCGCTCCTCCTCCAAACCACCACACAGGACCAGCCTCGAAGTAGCGGTAGTTCAGGTGCACTGTGGGGACGTAGGGATTCCTGGGATGCAGCACCATCGAGGTACCGGTGGCAAACCATGGATGCCCCTTCGCCTCTGGGCGCTGCTTGAGAATGGAAGGAGGCAGTTCCTCGCCATGAACTTCCGAAAAGTTCACGCCGCCTTGCTCAAAGATCCGGCCTTCACGCATCACACGGGAACGGCCACCGCCTCCTTCAGGACGATCCCAGCTCTCCTCCTGGAAACGGCCGACACCATCGAGCTGTTCCAAGCCGGCACAGATCTCGTCCTGCAGTCCCATCACGAGAGCGCGAGCGCGCTCGCGCGAGCCAGCCGGCGGACGCTCGCCAACAGCGACGGCAGGGGACGACGAACCACCACTCAGCACTCGGCCCTTCACACGCTTCAGCAAGGAACGGACCATTTTGAGAAGGACAGAATTCTTCTGACCTTTTCAGCACAGACCCACCTCCGACAAGTGGGTGTGAAGGACTGTCATGGGAAGCGCCCCTAGGATCCAGCCCATCGAAAGGGATACATGACCACAGCAGAACAGGCGACGCAGGCCCTCAGCGACCTCCGCGATGCTGGAAGCGAGCGCTCACTGCTGGAACTTGGCTGGCTTGATCAGGTCAGAGTGGCGCCCCCTCGAGCCGTGATCCGACTGAACCTGCCTGGTTTTGCCCAGAGCCAGCGCGATCAGATCGTGAACGCAGCCAAACAACGGTTGTTGCAGCTGGAAGGCATCGATGATGTTCAGTTTGAGCTCGGTCAACCGCCGTCACAGGGCGGCATTGGTCAGGCCGGACACGGCCAGGTAGCCGAGCGGCAATCCATTCCCGGCGTTCGCCATGTGATCGCTGTGAGCAGCGGCAAGGGCGGCGTTGGCAAAAGCACCGTTGCCGTCAATCTGGCGTGCGCTTTGGCGGCCCAAGGTCTCCGCGTGGGCTTGCTGGATGCGGACATCTATGGGCCCAACGCTCCGACCATGCTCGGCGTCGCCGATCGCACCCCTGAAGTGAGCGGCAGTGGCGAAAACCAGACCATGCAGCCGATCGAAACCTGTGGTGTGGCCATGGTGTCGATGGGTCTGCTGATCGAAGAAAACCAGCCCGTCATCTGGAGAGGTCCGATGCTCAACGGCATCATTCGCCAATTCCTATATCAAGTGAATTGGGGCGAGCGGGATGTTCTGGTGGTGGATCTGCCGCCAGGTACAGGCGATGCCCAACTTTCTTTGGCGCAAGCCGTCCCGATGGCAGGTGTGGTGATCGTCACCACACCGCAGCAAGTGGCTCTTCAGGATGCGCGCCGCGGCCTGGCGATGTTCCGCCAGATGAGCATTCCGGTGCTGGGCGTTGTCGAGAACATGAGTGCCTTCATTCCCCCGGATCAGCCCGACAAGCGCTATGCCTTGTTTGGCAGCGGCGGCGGCCAAACCCTTGCCGACGCCTTCGAGGTTCCCTTGCTCGCTCAAATCCCGATGGAAATGCCTGTGCAACAAGGAGGCGACCGGGGCCAGCCCATCACCCTCGCTCATCCCGACTCGGCGAGTGCTCGTACCTTCCTCGATCTAGCTGAGCGACTCTCACCAACGGTCATCCAGAAACACTGAGATGGTGTCCGGAGTTGGCCTCAACGGACAGCCCTTGGTCAGACGGCCAGGACAACGGCAGGGTCGAGAGCGCGACTGGATTCTCTGGGGCGTGCCACTCATCATGGTGACAATTTCCAGCTTTTTAATTCTCAGCATCGAGCGTCAAGAAGCATTGGAAGGGCTTTCTTCGTTCTCTCTTAGCTTCACAGGCCTTCTTCGATTCATGAACACCCAGCTGTGGTTATCGCAGCTTGTGACAGCCTTTTTTGGCATCCTTATTGCTCTTTTTATCGCCAAATTAAGGCTCCAACGTTTAAAACCTTTATTACTTCCTATTTACATCTTCACAGTGATCAGTCTGATCGCTGTTCGATTTATCGGGGTCACTGCACTGGGCGCACAGCGCTGGATCAGCATCGGACCCTTCAATGTTCAGCCCTCGGAATTTGCAAAGTTGTCAGCCATTCTTCTACTGGCAGCTGTGCTTGATCGGCACCCTGTCGAAAGACCGATCGATCTGCTGCGTCCCTTGGGAATCATCTCAATTCCCTGGATGCTGGTATTCATCCAACCCGACCTGGGCACCTCTTTGGTTTTCGGAGCCTTGCTGCTCACGATGCTCTATTGGTCAGGGATGCCGTTTGAGTGGCTTGTGCTGCTGCTCTCTCCCCTGATTACAGCGCTGCTGGCTGGACTGTTTCCCTGGGGCCTGGCCCTGTGGATTCCTCTCACTCTCGCTGTCGCTTACCGATCGCTTCCCTGGAAAAAAACAGCGCTGGCGCTGGTCCTAGCGGTTCAAAGTGCAGCTGCGGTCGTGACCCCATGGCTCTGGGAAAACGGCTTGCAGGATTATCAGCGCGATCGACTGGTTCTCTTTCTTGACCCGACCAAGGACCCTTTGGGTGGTGGCTATCACCTCCTGCAAAGCACAGTGGGAATTGGTTCCGGAGAGCTGTTCGGGACCGGCCTGCTGCAAGGACAACTCACAAAACTTCGCTTCATTCCCGAACAACACACTGATTTCATCTTCAGCGCACTTGGCGAAGAAATGGGCTTTTTTGGGACGATTTTGGTCGTTGTTAGCTTCGCCCTGCTGATGGGGCGTTTACTGCAGATTTCAGGGAAAGCTCGCACCGACTTCGAATCCCTTGCAGTGATTGGAGTTGCGACGATGTTGATGTTTCAGATTGTGGTGAACATCTTCATGACAATTGGACTTGGCCCTGTCACAGGAATCCCGCTTCCCTTTATGAGCTACGGACGTAGCGCCATGGTCGTCAATTTCATTGCTCTTGGCCTGTGCCTCTCGGTGGCGAGACGATCCAGGCGAGCCTCGATCCGTTGAAAGATTCCACACCGCTTCTGCAGTCGATCCATGCCTGCATGGCCGCGGGCGTTCCAGAGGGACACGCCAACGATGCCCATGCTCGCCGGCTCTGGTGGGCGGCCCTAGAAGTTCTGCAGGATCTGCTGGGGTCCGATGAGGATGCCAGTGGAGGGGTCTGGCTGGCAGCCCCACTTCCAGCCCTCTATGCGCCGGACCTGCTGCAACGGTTTCAGGGGTGGGTCTGGGCACCGCAAGCCCTCGATGCATTGCACGCCGCTGAGCGGTCAACGCTGCTTCCTCCCGATCGAAGACGCACACCTGATCTGGATGCGGAAGCGACCGAGTGCAACCGATTTCAGCGTTTGCCGCTTCAAAACTCCGACAGTCAAGACCCGCTTCTGATCGTGATCACCGGGAAGCTGCAGGTTGCCCTGGCCCTCTACGGCCCTGAAGGCCAGCGTCAGCTGCTGATGCGCAGTGAGCCGGACATCCTCGGACAAGTGCTGACTCTCGTGGAGCAGCGTCTTCGCCGCGACGCCCCAGACCAAGCCAACGATCTACAGAGGGCGATCCGCCTGCTGGGACCGCTGCAAAGCAGCAGTGACCTTGCCATGCAGTTCTGGCCGCAGCTTGCCGAGCGACTGGCCAGCATGGTTCCCACCGTCACGCTTCAGGCAGTCCGCGACACCAATCTCTCTGACGAGCAGCCGCAGCCTCAATCCAACACGGACAAGGCTGATGCGGAACTGTCGTTGCTGGAAGCGATCACCCATGAGGTGCGCACCCCTCTGGCCACGATTCGCACCTTGATTCGTTCCCTGTTGAGACGACGCGACCTGCCAGAGCAGGTGCTGGATCGTCTCTCCCAGATCGACACCGAATGCAGCGAACAGATCGACCGCTTCGGTCTGATCTTTCAGGCTGCCGAACTTCAGCGCCAGCCCGAAAGCCCCTCAGCCTTAGCGCGCACCGACCTTGGAGCGATGCTGCAGGCACTCGCCCCAGGCTGGGAACAACAACTTCAGCGCCGCGGACTGACTCTGGAACTCAGGCTTGAGCAGGACCTGTCTCCAGTCCTCAGTGACCCTGGACGCTTGGAACCGATGCTGGGCGGCCTGATTGATCGCTGCAGCCGCGGTCTGCCCACGGGGAGCAGCTTGACACTCACCCTGCAGCCTGCTGGCGCCAAGCTCAAACTTCAGCTGCTCAATCGCACTCCCGACCAACCCGAGAGCCTCGACAGCGACAACCTCTCACAAGAGCAACTGGGTCCCGTTCTTAGCTGGAACACGAGCACAGGAGGCCTGCAACTCAGCCAAAACGCCACCCGGGATTTACTCGAACGACTGGGCGGGCGCCTCACCCAGCGCCGTGATCGGGGACTAACTGTTTTCTTTCCCATTGCAGGCCAATGTTGACGGGTGTGAAGGTCCTTGCCAGAAGAGGAATTCGTCCCAAATCATTTGCTACTTTCCAGCCATATCGGCACTCCGATCTCCCGAGGACAGCCATGGCATCAACGGCGTTGACAGGACAGCTTCCACAGTTCATTGGCAGCACCGGCGGCCTTCTCAACTCCGCTGAAACGGAGGAGAAGTACGCGATCACCTGGAGCAGCAATGCCGATCAGGCGTTCGAACTCCCTACAGGCGGCGCAGCCATGATGAATTCAGGCGAAAACATCATGTATTTCGCTCGCAAGGAGCAGTGCCTGGCGCTTGGAACCCAGCTGCGCACCAAGTTCAAGCCTCGGATTGAGGATTACAAGATCTACCGGATCTTCCCTGGCGGTGACACCGAGTTCCTTCATCCTGCAGACGGCGTTTTCCCTGAAAAAGTGAACGAAGGACGGTCCATGGTGGGTCACAATGCTCGCCGCATCGGTCAGAACACCGACCCGGCCAAAATCAAATTCAGCGGCCGCAACACGTTCGACTCCTGATCGCCTGATCACCCAGCCATCACGCCGGGCAATCACCCGGCATGATGGTCTGCGGTCGGTTTGACGATTTCGACATGCTCAGCCCCGACCGCAAAGCTTTCCTGAAATCCGCCGAATCGGGTTCCACCTTGATTCCTGTTGCCTGTAGCTGGCCAGCGGATCTCGAAACACCGCTCACCACCTGGCTCAAGGTGGGAAATGGACGGCCGCCAGGTGTTCTGCTCGAGTCTGTTGAAGGCGGGGAAACGCTGGGCCGATGGAGTGTTGTCGCCTGTAATCCACTTTGGACCCTTTCAGCAGGGTCTCAAGGCTTGCAGCGTGTCTGGCGAGATGGTCATCAGGAGGCCTTCACGGGCAACCCCTTCGACTGCCTGCGCGCTTGCCTTAAGCCCTATATCCCAACTTCATTGCCCGGCCTGCCGCCCCTCGGCCAGCTGTATGGAATGTGGGGCTATGAACTGATCCACTGGATTGAGCCCTCCGTTCCCGTTCACCAACCGGAGCAGGGATCTCCCCCGAATGGCGTCTGGATGCTGATGGACAGCATCTTGATCTTCGATCAGGTCAAACGCTTGATCACCGCCGTTGCCTATGGCGATTTGAGTGCCGAACGGGGCGCATCATCCAGTCCGGAACTGGCCTGGAGCAGTGCAATGGCGCGAATCGACGACCTGCGTGAGCGCATGGCGGCACCATTGCCACCCGTGCGTCCCTTGAACTGGTTGCCGGATCGTGGGAACACGCCAACGACGTCGAGCAACAGAACACGAGAGGACTTTCACGAGGCTGTCGACACCGCCAAAGAACACATCGCTGCAGGGGATGCCTTCCAACTGGTGATCAGCCAGCGCTTGAGTGCGGATGTCAGCCACCCTCCACTGGATCTTTACCGCAGTCTGCGGATGATCAATCCATCGCCGTATATGGCCTTTTTCGATTTCGGCGACTGGCAGCTGATTGGCTCCAGCCCGGAAGTGATGGTCAAGGCAGAGCCGGATCAAGGCGGGATTCGCGCTGTGCTCCGGCCGATTGCAGGCACGCGCCCGCGTGGTGCCAACCCGGTGGAAGACCGCAAGTTCGAAGCCGACTTACTCGCCGATCCCAAAGAACGAGCCGAACACGTGATGCTCGTGGATCTGGGTCGCAACGATCTCGGCAGAGTCTGCTCACCAGGCTCGGTCTCAGTCGGCGACCTGATGGTGATCGAACGCTATTCCCATGTGATGCACATCGTTAGTGAAGTGGAAGGACGCTTGGCTCCAGGCAAGGACATCTGGGATCTGCTGATGGCGTCCTTCCCTGCCGGCACCGTGAGCGGCGCTCCGAAGATCCGTGCCATGCAGTTGATCCACGAGCTGGAGCCCGATGCCAGAGGTCCTTATTCCGGCGTCTATGGCTCCGTTGACCTCGCCGGTGCCCTGAACACCGCCATCACGATCCGAACCATGGTGGTTGAACCTAAGCAGAGTGGTGGCTGGACACTGCATGTGCAGGCTGGTGCCGGAATTGTTGCCGACTCCCAACCAGAATCGGAGTTTCAAGAGACCCTGAACAAAGCCAGAGGAATGCTGACAGCACTGGCCTGCCTCGAGGCTTCCCCGGCATGAGCAGCGATCGCCTGTTGAAGGGGTTCGAAGTGGAGCTGTTTACCGGCCGTGAAGATGGGCGCAACGTCGGCGTTGCGGCACGTGCCAAACAGGAGCTGACAGGGTTCGTCACCGAACCGGACCATCGCAATCTGGAGTATGTCACCGCTCCCCAAGCCGATTACGAGGGGCTGTCGGAAGCCTTGTTGTCACCACGACGCAGGCTTCGTCGCTGGCTAATGGACCAGAACCTCACGCTGTTGCCAGGCAGCACGCTCAGTCTCGGCGACACGCAGCATTTCGAACGCTCTGACCCCAACAATCCGTACCACTCCCTGATTGAAGCCACCTATGGAACCGCGGTGGTGACGGCCAGCGTCCACGTCAATCTGGGCATTGACGACCCAGAAGACCTATTCGCTGCTTTGCGTCTCGTGCGTTGTGAAGCCGCACTGTTGCTCTCGCTCAGTGCCAGCTCGCCATTCCTGAACGGCAAGGTCACAGGCGCCCATTCCCAGCGATGGCTGCAATTCCCCCTGACGCCATCACGCGTGCCGTTGTTCCGCGATCACCAGCACTTCATCACGTGGACCGAAGCCCAGATCGATGCCGGCACCATGCACAACGTGCGACACCTGTGGACGTCGGTCCGTGCCAACGGACCGGATCGCCCCCATCGACTGAATCGGCTTGAGCTGCGCATCTGCGATCTGATCACGGATCCAGACATGCTGCTGGCAGTGACCGCTCTGCTTGAACTGAGAGTGCAGCAGGTGTTGCGTGACCCTCAGTCCCACGACCCTCTGCACAGCAGCAGCCTCAGCCTTGAAGAGCTGGAGATCTTGAGCATGAACAACGATCGAGCCGCGGCTCAGTCAAGCCTCGATGCCACGCTTTGTGACTGGCATGACGGCCATGAGCGTTCCTGCCGCGACTGGCTCAAGCAACTGATCGACTCCGTCGTCCCACTCGCTCATGAGCTGGGATTGCATGAGCAGCTAAAGCCCCTCCAATCCATCCTGATGCATGGCAATCAGGCCATGCGCTGGCTGGATGGCATCGATCGGGGCGACACAATCGAAGCCATGCTGCGAAGCAGCATTAGTGCCATGCAGGACGAAGAGATGCGTGGTGTTTGTGTCTCAGCTGAACGCGCTTTGGGATGATCATGACGACTTCCGATCCCGGCCCGCTGTCCATGTCCTCCTCCTCCACAACGATTCCTGCGAGCGATCAGCCCAGGGCGGAGGTCTCGGAGTGTCGCGGTAACGGCCAGCTGCTTCAGCAGCGACTGGCCCTGGTCGAGGATCTCTGGCAGACGGTGCTGCGCAGCGAATGTCCTGCGGATCAAGCCGAACGGCTACTGCGCATGAAGCAACTCAGCGATCCTGGCGTTGCGGACAGCAGCGACCAGAGCAGCGGTGGCGTGGCGTCGCTCATCCGCGACATGGATCTGTCCGAAGCGATTGCAGCGGCCCGTGCGTTCTCGCTTTATTTCCAGCTGGTCAACATCCTCGAGCAACGCATCGAGGAAGACAGCTACCTGGAGAGCATCGTCCGCTCCCAAGAACTGATTGACCAGATCGACCCTTTTGCTCCACCGCTCGCGACCCAGACCGAACCGGCAACGTTCTGCGAGCTATTCGAACGTTTGCGCCGACTGAACGTTCCACCGAAGCATCTGGAGACACTTCTCCAGGAGCTGGACATTCGACTGGTGTTCACAGCCCACCCCACCGAGATCGTGCGCCACACGGTGCGCCACAAGCAAAGACGTGTAGCCAGCCTGCTGCAGCAACTGGAATCCAAAACCGACACCAGCCCGTCCGAAGCCTCTGGCATCCGTCTGCAGCTGGAAGAAGAAATCCGGCTTTGGTGGAGAACCGATGAGCTGCACCAATTCAAACCCTCGGTGCTGGATGAGGTGGATTACGCCTTGCACTACTTCCAGCAGGTGTTGTTTGAAGCCATGCCTCAGCTGCGACGGCGCCTCTCAACAGCACTGTCCAGCAGCTATCCAGATGTGCAGTTGCCGCCTTCTTCGTTCTGCACCTTTGGCTCCTGGGTTGGATCCGATCGGGACGGGAACCCCTCCGTGACCACGGACATCACCTGGCGCACTGCGTGTTACCAACGTCAATTAATGCTTGACCGCTACATCAACGCGGTCCAAAACCTCCGCGACCAGCTGAGCATCTCCATGCAATGGAGCCAGGTGAGTGCACCGCTGCTGGAATCCCTTGAAATGGACCGACTGCGCTTTCCAGAGGTCTATGAAGAACGCGCAACCCGCTACCGCCTGGAGCCCTACCGACTGAAGCTCAGCTTCATGCTGGAACGGCTGCGTCTCACACAACTGCGTAACGATCAGCTGGCGGAGGCTGGCTGGCGAGCCCCTGCGGATGGCATAGCGCCCTGCCCACCGGATGCGCAACCCAGTGAAGCCCTTCATTACGGATCGATCGCTGAATTCCGCAGCGAACTCGAGCTGATCCGCACCAGCCTCGTGAGTACAGATCTCACCTGTGAACCCCTCGACACCCTGCTCACCCAGGTGCATATCTACGGGTTCTCTCTTGCGGGCCTCGACATCCGTCAAGAAAGCACCCGGCACAGCGATGCCCTCGATGAACTGAGTCGCTACCTGACTCCTGATCAGGCCTACGGAGATCTCAACGAAGACGAGAAGGTCGCCTGGTTGCTCCAGGAGTTGCAGACAAGACGGCCACTGATCCCCCCCTCCGTGGACTGGTCCGCCAACACTGCCGAAACCGTGGATGTGTTCCGGATGCTGCATCGTCTTCAGGACGAGTTCGGCAGCCGCATCTGTCGCACTTACGTGATCTCGATGAGTCACAGCGTGTCTGACCTGCTGGAAGTCCTTCTACTGGCCAAGGAGGCCGGCTTGGTGGATCCCTCAGCCGGTCATGCGGATTTGTTGGTGGTTCCCCTCTTCGAGACCGTTGAGGATCTCCAGCGGGCCCCTGAAGTAATGGAGCAGTTGTTCCAGACCCCGCTCTACCGAGATCTGTTGCCACGGGTGGGTGGCCTAGGCCTGCCCCTGCAGGAATTGATGCTGGGCTATTCCGACAGCAACAAAGACTCCGGCTTCCTCTCCAGTAATTGGGAGATCCACAAAGCCCAGATCGCGCTTCAGGATTTGGCGTCCCACAACGGCGTGGCCCTCCGACTATTCCACGGACGTGGCGGTTCCGTCGGCCGCGGCGGTGGCCCGGCTTACCAAGCGATCCTGGCTCAACCCAGTGGAACCCTCCAGGGTCGGATCAAGATTACCGAGCAGGGAGAGGTGCTGGCTTCGAAATACAGCCTGCCAGAACTGGCGCTCTACAACCTTGAAACTGTCACCACCGCGGTGGTGCAGAACAGCCTGGTGACCAACCAATTGGATGCCACGCCCAGTTGGAATGAACTGATGGCACGGTTGGCCCAATGTTCCCGGCGTCACTACAGAGCCCTGGTGCACGACAACCCCGATTTGGTGGCCTTCTTTGAACAAGTGACCCCTATCGAAGAGATCAGCAAGTTGCAGATCTCTAGTCGACCCGCACGACGGAAATCAGGGGCCAGAGACCTCTCGAGCCTCCGCGCCATTCCCTGGGTGTTCGGCTGGACCCAAAGCCGCTTCCTACTTCCCAGCTGGTTCGGAGTTGGCACCGCCCTCAGCGAAGAACTGGAGGCTGATCCGGATCAGCTGTCGTTGCTGCGCACGCTTCATCAGCGCTGGCCCTTCTTCCGAATGTTGATCTCCAAAGTGGAGATGACCCTCTCCAAAGTGGATCTCGACCTGGCCCGCCACTATGTGAGCAGCCTCGGCAGCGCCGAACATCGAGAGGCCTTCGAGCGCATCTACACCACCATCGCTGAGGAATACAGCCTGACCCGGCGGCTGGTGCTGGAGATCACCCGGCAGGAAAGGCTGCTCGATGCCGATCCCGCCTTACAGCTCTCCGTTGGACTGCGCAACCGCACGATCGTGCCGCTCGGCTTCCTTCAGGTGGCTTTGCTCAAGCGCCTCAGGGATCAGAACCGCCAGCCGCCCATGAGTGAGTCATCCAGTGATGGAGACGGTCGCACCTACAGCCGAAGCGAATTGCTTCGCGGCGCTCTGCTAACCATCAATGGCATTGCTGCAGGCATGCGTAATACCGGCTAAGTGGGACTGCTTCCTTTTCGCCAACAAGCTGCAATTCCACGCCTGCCTGAGCGCTACTGCTTCAGCATGGAGCATGTTCCTGATGGCGAATGTATCAACGCCCTGTTGCAGGCGTGCGGCGATCAACCGCATCCAGTCGAGCGCTGGCCTCTCGCGCTGCAACGCAGCCTCTGGCATCTCTGCATCCTTGATCAAGAGGAGCAGCGACTGGTCGGATTCGTCCGAGCCACCAGCGACCAGGCACTCAATGCCAACCTCTGGAATCTCGCCGCAGCCCCCGGCGAGGATCAACCCAAGCTGCTCAAGGCACTCGTGCATCGTTCTCTGGCCTGCCTGCGTCGAGACCTACCGGGATGCAGCATTTCCATCGCTGCACCAGCCCAAGCCCTGGATGCGATCAAGTCACAAGGATTTTTGCTCGATCCCGGAGGGATCAGAGCCATGGGGCTGAGGCTCCGCTGAGCGAACAACCTGTCTGAACACGAGCATGGAGGGACTCGAACCCCCGACCCTCAGAACCGGAATCTGATGCTCTATCCAACTGAGCTACATGCCCCCGCTTGGCTGTGAGATCAACCGCGAGACAGTTACCTTAGCGACACGCCGCAACCGGACTCATTCGGCTTCTCCGGCTCGAACTGCAGGCGTTCCGCAACCACTGCCAACTGCAGCTGGAGATTGGTGCTCCGCGTTTGCTTGTGATCGGTAGCAACGGCATCGGGAAATCCAACCTGCTCGAATCCGTAGAACTGCTTGGAAGTCTTCGCTCCCATCGCTCCAGCCAGGACGCCGATCTGATCCACTGGGATGCCTCGCGTGCTCTGCTGAAGGCCACCTGTCCTGACGATGAGCAGGTGGAACTGGAACTCAGGCGGAAAGGCGGACGCCAGGCCAAACGCAACGGCAAGGTGCTGCAGCGCCAGATGGACCTGGTGGGTCCGCTGCGCTGTGTGGGATTCAGTGCCCTCGATCTGCATCTGGTGCGAGGCGAACCCGCCCTCAGACGGCAATGGTTGGACCGAGTGGTGCTGCAGCTGGAGCCGATTTATGCCGATCTGATCGGTCGCTACAACCGGCTCCTGCGTCAACGCAGTCAGTTCTGGCGCCGCGGTGGGCTCGGATCCTCATCGGAACAGCAGGTCTTGCTGGACAGCTTCGATACCCAAATGGCGTTGGTCTGCACGCGCATCCACCGGCGCCGGCGCCGCGCACTGGCCAGGCTTGAACCCCTGGCGGCAGCCTGGCAGGATCACCTCAGTGAAGGGCAGGAGCAGCTGGAGCTCCGCTATGCGCCAGGCAGCCGCTTGGACGGTGAAGAGGCGGAAGAACCCTGGCGTCTCTCAATCGAAGAGCAGTTACGACAACAGCGCCCGGAAGAAGAACGACTCGGCAGCTGCAGGGTGGGCCCCCACCGCGATGAAGTGGAACTAGTGCTGAACGGCACGGCTGCGCGCCGCTTTGGTTCTGCCGGTCAGCAGAGAACGATCGTGCTGGCCCTCAAGCTGGCAGAGCTGGAACTGGTGGGTGAATTATGCGGACACCCTCCACTGCTGCTGCTAGATGACGTGCTGGCCGAACTGGATCCACGCCGGCAGCTTGCCCTGCTGGAAGCCGTTGGGGATACCCATCAGTGCCTTGTGAGTGCAACCCACCTGGATGCATTCGAAGGAGGCTGGCGTCAACACTCCCAGATTCTCAAGGCCGATCACTTGAGGAACGGGATGAGAAAAAGCTAAATTCAGCAACCCTTTGTTGCGTCCACTGATGGAGCAATCCCTGCCTTGCCTGCATCCCAACCCAGGATGGGGCGACGCCCAGATCAATCCCGTTTCCAGTTCCAGCCCTGCCAACACCAGTGCCACCGACATGGTGGGCAAGCACTGCATCCTCGAGCTTTACGAGTGCGATCACAGCAAGCTCGACGACGAAGCTTTTTTGAGAACCACCATCACAACAGCAGCGAAACGTGCTGGTGCAACGCTTCTCAACCTCATCACCCACCGTTTTGAGCCCCAAGGGGTCACCGGTCTGGCCTTGCTGGCGGAATCACACATCTCGATTCACACCTGGCCCGAAAACGGCTACGCCGCAGTTGATGTTTTCACTTGCGGAGACCACACCATGCCGGAATCAGCTTGTGAACACCTCAGAATCGAATTGGGCGCCCGCAAGCATGCGCTCCGTAGTTTTCTGCGGGAGACCCCTGCAGCCATTGCGGAGGCTGAACGCACACCTTGCCCAGAGCGCGGCTGAGCAAGTCTTGGCTCCTCAAATTCTGTTGAGCTTGCCGCTCACCAATCCTTCAAGATCCAGGCTGACGCTAGTGAAACCAAGTTGCATCAGCGCCTCAACCACCGCGGTGCGTCGAGCGGGATCCAACAGTTCTGGCAATCGCTCTTGGGGCACTTCAATCCGGGCCGACAGTCCCTGTGAGCGCACTCTCACCCGTGGGAAACCCTGTTGAATCAACCAGGCCTCGGCCTGGCCCACCTGCTGCAAACGGCTGTGGCTGATCGCCTCGCCATAGGGAAAACGCGAGGCAAGACAAGGCTGAGCTGGCTTGTCCCACCACGGAAAACCGAGTGCCTTTGAGAGACGACGCACTCCAGCCTTGTCGATCTTCAACTCCGCAAGAGGAGAGCGCACACCGGCATCCCGAGCAGCCTGAATACCAGGACGGTGGTCACTGAGATCATCCAGATTGACCCCATCCAGGACCTGAGCTCCCTGCGCTGCCTGCGCAATCGTCCCGAGCTGACTGTGCAACTCCCGTTTGCAGGCGTAACAGCGATCCGTGGGATTGCTGTTGTAGGCAGGATCCTCTAATTCACGAGTTTCCACCTCGCGATGCTGCATCTCTAACCAATCCGCCTGCTGACGGGCTTCAGCGAGCAGGTGAGGTGCCAAAGCGGGGGAAACACCCGTGATCGCCCAAGCGCGCTCATCCAGCTGCTCCTTGGCAATGGCGGCAACCAGGGTGCTGTCAACGCCACCGGAATAAGCCACGCAGACCTGGTCACAGTCGTGGATCCATGTCCGCAAATCCCCGAGCTGCTGAGCATCCTCAGATGACAGGCGTTCCAGCAGGCGAAAAGTCTGTAAAGCCACTGCTGAACGCGGGAATCTGGGTATGCTCCGATCGTACGAAGCGCCATCCAGGTCCTGACGATGGACGCAACCCGGTCATCCGGCAGTTCGAGCGGATCACGACATCGCAGCAAGCGAGACATTGGCATCGTCACCGCTGCCGACAGCCGAGAGCGCAGCCTCGGTCAGCTGCATGTCTACGACGGAGAAGGCAAGGGCAAAAGTCAAGCGGCACTTGGCGTAGTGTTGCGAACGATCGGTCTTGGCATCTGCGAGCAGCGGCGTACGCGCGTGCTGCTGCTGCGGTTCCTCAAAGGACCAGGGCGCGCATACGACGAAGACGCGGCCATCGAGGCGCTCCAGCAAGGCTTCCCGCACCTGATCGACCAGGTACGCACGGGACGGGCCGATTACTTCAATGCCGAAGAAGCCACAAAGTTCGACCAACAAGAAGCGCAACGCGGATGGGATATCGCCCGTGGAGCCATCGCCAGCGCGCTGTACTCGGTCGTGGTTCTCGACGAGCTCAACCCCTTGCTCGATCTGGGACTGCTGAATGTTGACGATGTGGTGAAGACCCTCTCTGCGCGCCCGGAAGGCATGGAGATCATCGTGACGGGGCGGGCTGCACCACAGCCCTTGATTCAGATCGCCGATCTTCACTCAGAGATGCGCGCCCATCGCAGGATTGAACCTGCTGACGACACCTTCCTTCCTTTCACCTCTCCTGGTGCAATCGAGATCTACACCGGAGAAGGCAAAGGCAAATCCACCAGCGCCCTCGGCAAAGCACTGCAAGCCATCGGTCGCGGCATCAGTCAGGACAAAAGCCACCGCGTGTTGATCCTGCAGTGGCTGAAAGGGGGGAGCGGCTACACCGAGGATGCTGCAATCGCTGCCCTTCGTGAGAGCTACCCGCATCTCGTCGACCATCTGCGCTCGGGGCGTGACGCAATCGTGTGGAGAGGCCAGCAAGAGCCGATTGACTACGTGGAGGCTGAACGGGCCTGGGAGATTGCCCGGGCGGCCATCGCCAGCGGCCTCTACAAGACCGTAATCCTCGATGAACTCAATCCCACCGTGGATCTGGAGTTGCTACCAGTGGAGCCGATCGTCCAATCCCTGGTTCGCAAGCCAGCTGAAACTGAAGTAATCATCACGGGCCGCTGCAAACATCCCCCGGCCTATTTCGATTTAGCCAGCGTCCATTCCGAAATGGTCTGCCACAAGCACTACGCCGAACAGGGGGTGGATCTGAAGCGTGGTGTGGACTACTGACGGCCGGCTGCGAAGGCCCTTAGTAAACCGGAACGCTGGCATCCACCTCCTGGGACCAGGCATTGATGCCTCCGGTCACATTGATGGCGTCAATCCCTTGTTGCGCCAGCAACTCCACCGCACGGGCTGAACGGCCACCCAATTTGCAGTGCACATAGATCGCTCTTGTGCCGGCAAGGCTGCGCACTGTCTCCACACCTTCACCGCTTTCAATCCTGGCGAGGGGCACCAAGTGCGCACCTTCGATCACCGCCACATCGGCTTCAGCGGGATTGCGAACATCGATCAAAACCCACTCGGAACTCTGGGCCATCAGGGCACTGAGCTCGCGCACGGAAATGCTGTTCACCGCTGTCGACTCCTTGCCGCGCTTGGTCCTAGCGGCATTGCAGAACGCTTGATAGTCAACCAGGCCGGTGATCGGTGACCGGGCCGGTCGGCGCTGGAGCCGAAGCTCCCGGAAGCGCATCGACAAGCCATCCACTAACAGAAGACGTCCATCCAAAGGGTCACCGATCTCGGCAAGAACCTTGATCACTTCAGTGGCCTGAATCAGGCCGATCAGCCCAGGCATCACGCCCATCACACCACCATCAGCGCAAGAGGGGACGAGATCCGGTGGAGGTGGTTCGGGCACCAGATCGCGATAGTCAGGTGACGCGGGTCCAAGGTTGAACACGCTCACCTGCCCTTCGAAGCGTTGCACCGAGCCATAGACCCATGGTTTGTTCAGCAGAGCGCAGGCATCGCTAATCAAGTAACGCGTAGGGAAGTTGTCGGAACCATCGACCACCAAGTCATGGTCCGTGATCAGATCCAGGGCATTCATGGCGGTGATCCGGCAGCGATGCTCGACCACCCGGCAATGAGGGTTGAGATCAAGCAACCGCTGACTGGCCGATTGTGCTTTCGACTGACCAACCGTTCCCTCACCATGAATCACCTGACGTTGCAGATTGGACACCTCCACACAGTCGTCATCGACGATGGCGATCCTGCCGATGCCCGCTGCCGCGAGATACAGAAGCAGTGGAGAGCCAAGTCCACCGGCGCCGACACAGAGCACCGATGCAGCTTTCAATCGTTTCTGACCCTCAACACCCAATTCCGGCAAGGTGAGGTGCCTGGCATACCGCCCCCGCTCATCTGAGCTGAGATCGACTTGGACTTGAGGTTCCGTCATCACCAAGGCAAGAGGAATTGGGCTGAGCGGGGATGGTCTGGCAGGTCACCAGCGGCAGTGCGTGCACAGCATCCGGTGAAGGTCCCTGGAGCCACCATGCCGCGAGACCGCCCCTGCCGGCATCGATCAGCATCACACCAGCGGCAGCAGCCCATCGACGATCGACGGCACTGGGCACCGGCTCACCGCCTGGATGGGAATGCGCACTGCCCAGCACCTGCCAACCACGGGCTCTTGCCCAGCGTTGTGCTGCGATTTGCTCACGTGGATCGAGCGCAAATCGCGAGCATCGTGATGGCACCGCTTGGGAATCGGCAGCACCGTTGCAGTCCAGTTCCGAAAAGCCAAAAAGCCCAGGGATCCACACGTTGCAACAAGGCCACACCTGACGAACCGACCACTCTGAAGACGACTCGCCGATCAGGAGGGCGCAACCTTCCTCGGGTGCTACGGCCTCAAGAGAAGACCTGAGAATCATCAGACACTCCACATCGATGCAGAGCTGCCATGGCATTCGACTGAGCTTGCCGATATTGTCTCGGAGTATTAAATCCATGCCAAGGCGTCATGAGCGACGAAACCACCACTCAGGCGACCGAGACCACCGGTAGCACTGACACCGTCGATTTTGCTGAACGCTACAAGGACATTCTCGGCAAGGTGAATGAAACCCTTGACAAGGTCGACTGGAGTCAAGCTGGACGCATTGGCAAAGTTGTCGGGATTTTTGCCGCGGTGATCGTTGCTCAGATCCTGATCAAAGGCATTCTTGACACCATCAATTTGCTTCCGGTTGTGCCCGGCCTACTCGAGCTGCTCGGCGTGGTGGTCGTCGGTCAGTGGAGCTGGAAAAACCTCACCACAAGCGACAAGCGCAGTGCTCTGGTCACCCGGATCCAATCCCTGCGTCAAGAGTATCTGGGCTGAATCCCTGCGCTGATGAGAACGCATCGCGTTCGCTCAGAGCCAATCACGCCGCAACTCCTTGAGTGTTGCGGCTTTGTTGTTGGTACCCGCCACCAAACAGATTGGCGTGATTCAGCACGTGGTAGAGGTTCAACACCTCAATCCGCTGCTCAGCCCCGTCATCCAGAGGCCATTCCTGCTGATATCCCTCCCAAAACCGACGAGTGAATCCACCAAACAGTTGTGTCATGGCCAGATCGACCTCACGGTCGGCCCACCAACTTGCTGGATCAATCAAGAGTCCACGGCCGTCTTCAAGGACTGCTGCATTGCCGGCCCAGAGGTCTCCATGCACTAGGCACGGTTGTGGCGCATGCCGGTTCAACCAATCCATCACAGGTGAGAGCAACGACTCCCAATCCGTTTCAACGAGACCCCAATCACGCGCCAATTCCAACTGAGGGCGCAGACGCAATTGTGTGAAGGCCTCTCCCCAGGACTCACACCAGCCACCCGGTTGAGGCCCAAGGCCAATGAAACCGTCCTGAGCCCAGCCGAAGCGACGGGGATTCGATTGGGCTGATCTGCGATGCAGTCGAGCCAAGCCACGACCAAGCTGAAACTGATCACCGCGCCCTGAAGGCCACCAGGCCATCACGAGGGCGGAGCGTGAACCCAAGCGCAGACAAGCAAGCACTTGAGGAACTTCAATCAACTTGGGATCGGCCCATTGCCGCAACGCCGCCAATCCCGACTGCTCAGCAATCAGCTGGTCTGGCCGCGCCAGCTTGACGAACAGTGCCTCGCCATCACTGAGCATCACGCGCCAACTGGTGCCGACACTTCCACCACCCACAGGACTGAGATCCATGATCTGCCGACCGGCCAGCAGATCGCCTGCCGCCATGAGGGCCTGCTCCAGCTCGTCCCGCATCCACGCTGATCGGTCGCTGCTGCCAGCATGACGCGATCAAAAACAATGACGGAGGCTGCCGCGGATGGACGCCAGCCAGGATGTGATCGTGATCGGCGGGGGGATTGCCGGCCTCACGGCCGCAGCCCTTCTTGCCCATGAGGGGATCGGAGTCACCTTGCTGGAGTCCCACCATCAGCTGGGTGGATGTGCGGGCACCTTCCGACGGGGGCCCTACACCTTCGATGTCGGCGCCACGCAGGTGGCCGGACTGGAACCGGGTGGCAGCCACGCTCGATTGTTCCACCACCTGAACATCACCCCCCCAGTAGCCAAGCGACTCGACCCAGGTTGCGTGGTGGACCTGAACGACGGCTCAGCGGCCATCCATCTCTGGCACGACCCTCAGCGCTGGCATCAGGAGCGTGAAGCGCAGTTCCCCGGCACTGAACGGTTCTGGCAGCTTTGCAGCTGGATTCATCAGCAGAACTGGCAGTTCGCCGCCGCTGATCCTGTGCTTCCCGTACGCAGCGGCTGGGATCTCAATCGAACGCTCGCAGCGCTGCGGCTGGGGAATCTGATCAGCGCCCCTCTCGGCCTGCTAACGGTGGGCGACCTCTTGCGATTAACAGGTTGCGGCGAGAACCAACGGCTGCGCCGCTTTCTCGACCTGCAGCTGCGCCTTTATTCCCAGCAGCCCTGTGACCGCACGGCAGCGCTCTACGGCGCCACGGTGCTGCAGATGTGTCAGGCCCCACTGGGACTCTGGCACCTGCAGGGTTCCATGCAGAGTCTCAGCGAAAGCCTCCAAAGCGCCATCGAACGCGACGGTGGCAAGGTGCTGCTGCGCCATCGAGTCACGGGATTACGACGCCATCCAGAGGGTCCCGGATGGAGTGTCCATGTGGACCTGCCGGATGGATCCAAGCCAAGCCTCCACGCCAGCGATGTGATCTGCAGCCTGCCTCCCCAGAGCCTGCCGGCTCTCTTACCTGACCCCGGCCTGATGCCGGAAACCTACCGACGCCACCTGGAGACTCTCGACGCACCCAGTGGCGCCATTGTTTTTTACGGAGCACTGGAGCGTCGACACCTGCCTTCAAACTGTCCAGGCCATCTGCAGCGCGATCAAGCCTCACCTGGTTCTCTGTTTCTTTCCGTGAGCCATGACGGTGACGGCCGAGCCCCAGCAGGTCGAGCCACCGTGATCGCCAGCGTGTTTACCTCCCCGCAGGGATGGCACACCATGGACGAGGAGGCCTATCAGAGCCGTAAACAGAATCTGCTCGCCACCATTCGAAAGGGGGTTAACGCAGCGCTTGATCTGCCCGATCAAGCCTGGCTGCATCAAGAACTGGCCACACCCCGCGGCTTCGCCCGATGGACCGGTCGACCGCAGGGCATCGTGGGTGGCCTTGGGCAAAGTCCTGACCGTTTCGGCCCCTTTGGCCTGGCCAGCCGAACACCGGTGGCCAATCTCTGGCTGTGCGGAGATTCCATTCACCCTGGCGAGGGGACCGCGGGCGTGAGCCTGTCCGCACTGATGGCCTGCCGGCAGATGATGGCAGCGCGCGGACGGGAACTCAGCCTGACGCACTAGAGGACGGCGACGGACCGTTCAGGAACTGCGGTCGCAATGCTCGCGTGTTCTGGAGTTCCTGCTCCAACTGGGCCCAGTGACCGTTGAGGATCGCTTCCTCCAACTGTTCCAGACTCCAGCGATAAGCCGCGAGTGCCTTGAGCAAAGCGTCAGTGTTGCGTGAAGCCATGGCCGTTCCCAGAGCGGGATTACCGCCACCCACCCGGGTGGTGTCCGCAAAGCCGCTGGACGCCAACTGCTTGGCGAGCTCCCGCACGCGCGGGTCTCGTTCCTCGCCGACAGCACGCAACAAAGCAGCACTCACCATCACGGGCAGATGCGAAATCAGAGCAACGGCCTGGTCATGGATGAGCGGATCAGCCTGAATCCAATGCGCGCCAAGGGCCTCAGCCAGCCGCTGAATGTGCTGCGCAGCATCCATATCCGTGCCGGCCTCGGGGGTTCCAACCCAAGGACGTCCACGAAACAGCCCGGCGCAACCGGATTCCACACCGGACTCCGCGGTTCCAGCCATCGGATGCGACGCCACAAACCGGGGATGCCGATTTCTCCAGACATCAAGCACCGGGCCTTTCACAGACCCCACATCGGTCACGGCGGCGGCGTCCGGCAGCGCCTTCACCAGCAACTGCGGAGGGTCCAAGAGAGCCTCCATGGGAAGCGCCAGTACCACCACATCACAACCTTGTAGGCAGGCGGGATCGCAACTGACGGCATCAACTAGACCCCTTGCCATTGCCCTCTCGGCGGTGCTGGCGCGATGAACGAGTCCCTGCACAGGCACACCAAGAGCGCGCAAATCAAGGGCGATCGAACCGCCGATCAAACCAAGACCGACCACACCCACACGGCTGATGTTCAGTGATCGAACCCGCCCGTCGTTCATGCCCACCCTGCACAAGCCATCCATGTTGCTTGGCCGTCAACCGTGAAGGAACAGCTCAGCGTGAACCAACCAGCAGGTAAACGCTTCTTAGGGTGGCGCGCATGCTGGAAGTTCAGGCCCATCAGCAGCTGAAGCACCTCCTCAGGGGGAGCGAAGGGCACTGGGAACACGAGCTGACGCTCAGCCGCCTGGTGGGACGCAGCCTGCGCCGCGGGGATCGAACCCGGATCCAACTATCAGCTGGCAGCAACGATCGTTGGTGGCTGGCCTTGATGGTGCCCCTGGCCCTGCAAAGCCGTCACACGGTGTTGGTGCTGGACACCCTGCAACAACAGCGATTGCTTCAGGTTGAACGCCCTCGACTGATGGAGAGCGGCATCCGAATGAGTTGCTGGACCGACGATGCTCCGCCGCCAGGAGATCAGCTCTGGCTGGTGACCCCGCAGCAGCTGGTCAACCTGCATGGCGCCGGCAGGCTGAGGCCCGAAGACCATCTGGTCATCCCGGCGGCAGAAACCCTGGCGTCGCGACTTCGCCTGGCCATGGCCATGCAGATCGACTCCATGCACTGGGAACAATTGCGCACAGCCTTTCCCGCAGCAAGGGAAGGCTTATTGGAACTGCACGAACGTCTCACCCGCCAGGTGGTCTCCTGCGGAACAGGTGCAGACCGTGATGTCGTCATGCCTGAGAGCGCTCTGACGCTGGTGCGGGATCTCCTGCAGTTGTTGGGTTCCACGCCCGCACCCTGGTGCGACCTGATGGCACTTGACCAGTCGTCCTGCGCCAGCTGGGCCAGCTGGAATGCAAAAACTCTGCAGTGGAGCTGGCATCTTCAACCCCTGGAACCGCTGCAATCTCTCGAGCGGATGTTCAACACTCATCCCTGGACATTGCTGCATGGAGACGGAGGCTGTCGCCGCCATGGCGACTCCACTGAAACGTCTGACGATGCACTGCACATCGATCTTCGCGACGCCCCGCGAGCTGAACCGATCCCGCTCTATTTGCCGAGACGTCAGCCACTCCCCAACACAGAGATTTATTCCAGCCACCTGCTGGAACAAAGTCGACGTTTAATCCTCGGTCGCACAGGTGTCACTGTTGTGCTGCTCGACCCGCCAGGGATGCGCCAGCGCCTTTGCAGTGAACTTGCGGCGGAGTTCGGCAGTCGAGTCACTCTGGAAAGCACCGCACCCGAAGTGAATGGGGTGATCTGCTGCCGCTGGAGTTGGTGGCTCGACCATCAGCAACAACTTCCGGCCCCGGATCAACTGATCGCTGCGATGCTTCCGATTGCCAGCCTGGAAGAACCACTAACAGCTGCTCGCGTGGAGTCGCTCAAGCGTCAAGGCAAGGACTGGTTCAGGACCCTGCTGCTCCCGGAAGCCTTGACGAAACTCACACCCGCCATTGCCCCGCTCCGGCAAAGCGGTGGCCGGCTGGCCATGCTCGATGGACGTGTTCGTGGACGCAGCTGGGGAGAACAGGTTTTGCGTGCCATGGAACCCTGGGAGCCGTTGCAGAGATTGCGACCGGAGTAAGCATCACTTCTAGGCTGCTCTTGAGATGGATCTCATGTGATGGGTGAAGCCCGCCGTCGTGCAAGCCAAGGACTCCCCCCGCGGCAACGCAAACCAGACCCAAAAGAGGCCGAACGTTTTATCGCCTGGCTACCCCTCACCCGCGCCCAGGGCGCTCAGTTCGTCGACATCACCACACGAGGCGCCTGGATCGGCATTGGTGCACTGGTGGTGCTTTGGATCGTGGTGCGCTTTATCGGTCCTGCTGCAGGCTGGTGGACTTTGGCTGACATGCCCTGAAGCGGCCAAACACCACTGAACGCTGAAAATCAAAAGAAAACCTTTAGAGTTTGTTTGTTCTGGGGGCCGCTGTCCGTGTTTCTCCGACTATCCGAGCAGTACCGCTCGGTCGTTCAAGACTTGGTGATGAGCCTGCAGGCTTTGGCTTCCAGCCTGAAGAAAGAAGGAATCACAGCAACGTGTTACGTCTGCGACGACGGTGAGGGCCGCAATGGGAGCGGCGCCTCGTTCATGGCTGAGCTCGGCGACCAACACATGGTGCGATTCCTGGTGTCCGATTTCGGCATCAGCTGGGTTGAATCACGCAATGGACGAGAGCTGGTGAAATTCGAAGGCGCAGAAGCCATTCAGGAACTTCAACGCATTGCCAGCAATCTCCAGGGAAGCCGCCGAACCACCAGCTCCCCTCAGTCCCTTCAAGGGTGATTAGGCGGCACCCTTGACTGACGGAGCAGTGTCTAACTTGGCTGCAGGCTTGGATGCTGCAGAGCGCGCAGCCGCTGCCAGTGGTCGCATGGAGTTGGAGGTAACTTCCGAGCCTTCCGTCAACTTCTGACGCACCACCACTTCAATGGCCTCCTTGGCCTCAGGGTTTTGCTCCAGCCAGCCGATCGTGTTGTCACGACCCTGACCAATGTTGTCGCCTTCATAGCTGTACCAGGCGCCTTTACGGGTGACGACACCGGTTTCTTCAGCGAGGTCGAGCAGACAGCCAAGCGTGCTGATCCCCCGGCCGAAGAGAATGTCGAATTCTGCGATGCGGAAGGGCGGGGCCACCTTGTTTTTGGCCACCTTCACCTTGGCCCGGATGCCGTATTCCTCTGTTCCACGCTTGAGCGTCTGAATGCGGCGGATATCAAGACGTACCGAGGCGTAGAACTTGAGCGCGTTGCCACCGGTGGTGGTCTCTGGGTTGCCGTAGGTCACACCGATCTTCAGGCGCAACTGGTTGAGGAAGATCACGGTGCAACCGGATTTACCGATGTTGCCGGTGATCTTCCGCATCGCCTGGCTCATCAGGCGGGCCTGACTGCCCACCGCCAGATCACCCATTTCTCCTTCAATCTCGGCCCGGGGCGTGAGAGCCGCAACGGAGTCGACCACCACGATGTCGACGGCAGCAGAACGCACGAGCTGATCAACGATCTCCAGAGCCATCTCGCCGGTGTCAGGCTGCGAGACCAGCAGATTTTCAATATCAACGCCGAGCGACGCTGCATAAACCGGATCGAGCGCATGCTCGGCGTCGACGAAGGCCGCAACACCACCCCTGCGCTGCACCTCAGCGATGGCATGAAGAGTGAGCGTCGTTTTACCGGAGCTCTCGGGGCCATACACCTCGACCACACGGCCTTTGGGATACCCACCACCCAAAGCAAGATCAAGCGTGAGGGCACCGGTGGAGATGGTTTCAACCCGCATCCTGGAGGCATCTCCAAGGCGCATGATTGAGCCCTTGCCGAAGTTGCGTTCGATCTGACCGAGCACAAGGTTGAGCGCTTTATCGCGCTCACCCGGGCGGACATCTCCGCCGGAGGATTGGGAGGTTTTCACGTCGGCAGGCATGGCTTAGACAGTTAAAGAGCAGAAGGACGTCGCAAGCAGCTGATCGGGACGGCGGTGGAACCGACGTCGCGGTGAGATCAGACACCGGACAAACCATCCAGTGCCCTGACTCAGGCCATCCGTCTCACGTAGTACAGATGTACGTTATCGAATCAGTGCCATTCCGCCAAGGGGGACGCGAAGCAATCTCGGCTCAGCAGGCGAATGCCGTTGGGAAGCAGTTGAGAATCGGTGGGCTGCAGATAACCCCAGCTGACAAGCCAGCACGGAAGCGCCTCCAGACCCTCGGTGGCACGGACGGTCTCCAGGGTGGGACGACGATCTTCCACAAAGCCGCGCAGATGCCACTCCTCAGCCAGGCGCAACAGCACCTGAGGCTTCGGGCCCGACTCATGACCATCGAGACGGGCAGGCACGAGCCCCATTCCGGCCAGTAGCTCCGCGGTGAACGCCTTTCCCTTCGTGGTGAGCACGGACCAAGCAATGCCCTCTTCAGCCAGGGCCTTCAAACGCTCGGGAACATTGGGATACGGCCGATGCAGAGCAAGCCAGCCGTCGCGATCAGCCCGAACCGCATTGGCGCGCACAACTTCCAGGGTTGTTTGCAGCAATGAAGGCTCCCAGCCGAATCGAGCAAGTGCGGCTTTGCACTGTCGGTTGTAATCACCCACGAACGCCATCACACCGCGTTGCTGCAGGGGCCCATCCGCTTCCGAGATCAGTGCAGCCATCAGCACCATCTCCCAGCCCTGATGGATCCAGGGCCTGAGCTGGCGGAACGACTCAGGAATGCTCTCTTGGAGGGATGCTTGGGGCTGCAGCGTCAACAACGCCCGCCTGGCACTCCACCAGTATTCCTGCATGCCATCCACAATCACCCCGTCAAAATCAAAGACCAGGAGTTCGGCAGAGAGCACCGTGAGAAAGAAAAAACTGGGCCGCTAGGATTCGAACCTAGGAATGGCGGGACCAAAACCCGCTGCCTTACCACTTGGCGACGGCCCATTGATTCCAGATTTGCGGCTCCCTGCGGAGCGCAAAACCGGGGTTCAAATAGTTACCCACAGCAGAGTGACCTTCGTCAATCCGCAGTAGCCAACAACGGAAGAGTCAGGGGGGAAAAACCCTGAGCCTGCGCTGATCCGAGGGACCATAAACATCACTGCTCAAGCTGTAGCGAGACACCAGGTCTGCCTGCATCTGCAAGACGGCTTCGCTGCGTGGGAGCAACTCCACAGGTCGTCCCTCCGGCATCACAATCTGCTCAACCGCCAGACGGCATTCCTCAAGCGCCGCCAAGGCATCACCATGATCCGATGAGGCGGCTGCGGATGCAGGATCTTGATCGGAGGTGGCGCTGAGCCGACGACTGAGCAAACGCTCCAGAGCCCGTTCCACCTGGGCGAGCGAATCCGACTTAATCACCAAGATCGGCACACCGGCCTCTCGAGCCTGACGCCGCAGGGCGGGCTGACGACCGAGCCCCTGTCGGACGCTGAGGAGCACGTCTGCATCGGCCAGATCGTCCACCGCCAGCACGGGCCATCGATGGCAGCGCACAGCTTCCTCGAGGCGCTGTCGACTGAGCCCACAGCAGAGCACCTGCAGGTCAGCGGCCATCTTGGTTGGGGGCTCAGTCGCAACAGCGTCGCGGGCCGTTGGCTGAGCGGCACCTTCAACTGCAGGCGATTCACCTGCGCGACCGGTGCTGTTGCGACCTTGCCTGGGGTCGGGCATTGGAACCACAGCGAGGGCTGGACGGCGCTGCGGCGGCCGGAGCTCGGACGGATCAGACACCACCAAGCGCACTTGGCCGTTCTCAAGGAGTTCACGCTGCTGAGGCCTGGGATTCTGGCCACGCAACAGCAAATCCACCGTGCGTCCCACGTCCTCATGCACAGCCCAGCGGTCACGACTGTGCATCTCCACCGCCAGAGGGAAGGTCGGCTCTGCGGCTCGCTCAAGCACAGTCTTCTGAGTCCGACGGCGCCGGGCCTCCTCATCACCAAGCGTCACGGACTCAATTCCCCCGATCAAATCGCAAAGCGTTGGGTTCTTGATCAAATTGGCGAGCGCATTGCCATGGGCTGTGGCCACCAACATCACGCCGCGCTCAGCGATGGTGCGGGCTGCTTGGGCTTCCAGTTCCGTGCCGATTTCATCAATGACGATGACCTCAGGCATGTGGTTTTCCACCGCTTCGATCATCACCTGATGTTGAAGCTCGGGTCTGGCTACCTGCATCCGGCGTGCGCGGCCGATGGCGGGATGCGGAATATCACCATCGCCGGCGATCTCATTGCTGGTGTCGATCACCACCACGCGTTTCTGCAGGTCATCCGCAAGCACCCTGGCGATTTCGCGTAATGCCGTGGTCTTGCCTACCCCCGGGCGACCCATCAGCAAAAGCGAACGTCCGGTGTCCAACAGATCCCGGACCATGGCAACCGTGCCGAACACAGCACGACCAACCCTGCAGGTGAGGCCGATCACCTCACCACGGCGATTGCGCATCGCACTGATGCGATGCAGGGTTCTCTCAATGCCAGCACGGTTATCGGCACCGAACTGACCGACACGATTCACCACCTCCTCCAGATCCTGACGCTCAAGACAACGGCTGCCCAGCTCAATCGAGCGTCCGGGATAACGCGCCTCAGGAACCCGGCCCAGATCCAGCACCACCTCGAGGAGCTGATCGCGCCGCTCCTCAGGTTCAAGCGCGTCCTGCACCATGGCTGGCAACAGCTCCAGCAGGCGCTTCAGGTCATCGGTAATTCGCTCGGTGCTCATGGTCGAAGGCCCATGGCAAATCGGATCACCTCCGCCTTCTAGCAGGACTCAGGCTGCTGCTGAGGTGTCAAGCCACGGGCCAGCCAGGGATCCACCAGGCTGCGGGCCAGCTTGAGAGCCTTGGACCATCCCTCAGGCCAGTCACGGAGACTGCATCGACGCACCTCTGCCTCCTGCAGAAGAGGCTGCACCAGTGCACGTGCCCGGCCACCAAAAGCAATGCCGGCAGGACCATGGCTGCGCGGAATGCCAAGACCATCCAACAACGCGAGTGTGGCTGCATTGGTTCCTCCCGCAAGCTGAAGAGGCCCTGGCGGCGCGCTGGTGCGCACCTGTTGCCAAAGCCGCAGAGCAGCCCTCGCAGTACCGAGGCCGACATCACCGCTCATCGGGCGCCCATCCAGTTGCCAGAGGGGTTTCAAAGCCAACCGTCGCAGAACCTGATGGCGCCCCCAAAGCTCTCGAATCAAGTCGTCGGGTTTCAAGCCATGCCCCTCGAGTCCACAACTCACAGCGAGCCGTCGCAACGGAATCGAAGCAGCGACGACTTGATCCACCGTGCGTTGAAAGTCATCCAAACGCCCAGGAGCGGTGTGGATCTCCAAGGCATCCGGACGCAACTGCTCCAACACGGACCCAAGGTCCTGAAGACCGACGCGATGATCCGAGGTGCCGATTAGCCCGAGCGGGCAGGCGGGGAGACAGCGCCCGCAGCCATAGCAACGATTCCGAACCACTCCCGTGTTCGCATCAATGGCGTCCGCAGGACACACCGCCTCGCAGGGCCTCGGGCAATCCAAAGGACAGAGAGAAGGGTCAAACGCAGCTTTACGGAAATGGGCATCAGCACCATCACTGACGCTGACCATCAACCATGGACGGTGGCCGGTGCGCTCCAAAGCCCATTGGAGACCGAGGCGCGCCGCTCGCACCACGGCAACATCTGCCGCCACATCTACACAGTGGACACCAGCAACGGCATAGAGGGCACAGAGATCGGCAATGGAAGCCAGGTCTTGATTGCTGGCGCCGCAAATCAACTTGACCCATCGCCCCTGCGCCAGAGCGTCATCACCAGAAAGGCAGGTACCGCTGGTTGTCAATGAAAAGGAGGGTCAGACCCCGAGAAGCTGACTCAGAGGTTGCCAACGAAGACTTCTGGCCCCACCCATCTCCACCACAATCTTTAAACGAGGCTCACGGCGACAGAGATCGCACAGCGACAGCAGCTCCGAACGCGACAGCACCTGACCCTCCAACAACCAGAGAACTACAGGCTTGTCCCCGAGCAACACTTCGCCGAGCTGAGGGATCACCTCTTGAACTTCCCCGACGGCGGCACCTCGGCCAACGCTCTGATGACCAAGATGGGGCGGTCGGATGCCGTGCTTCTGGAGGAGGAAGACCTCAGGATCACCAAGGCCTCGAGCGGAGGTGATCTGCGTGCGATAACCGGCGGCACGAAGGCGTCGCAGCAGTCGTGTCTCCGCACCGCCTTCAAGGGGGGCATGAACCGCCATCACTCCAGCCGACTCCAGTTCACGGCGGAAGCCCCGACCTGAAAGCAACAACGGCATGGATTTAATTCAGATGGTGGGGAGTCTGGCAGTAGAAGCGAGGGCTAGGGAATCAGGAACCCCGTGGTGTAGTGTTTTTGTTTGCTCTGTCGATCTGTGCCCGTCCGCTAGCCGGGCCTCCAGTACGACGAGCAGGTCCGGCGATTGCGCCGGATCCACAGGCCAGAGCAGCTCAACGAACTTGTTCGATGCGCTGCCGGGAAACTACCGATCCTCCTGATCGGGCAAGTCCCAGCCAGCTGATTCGCTCGCTAGCCCCAATCCGAAACGCCAGAACGGCTTCGTTCTGCGATTTCGGTCATGACTGCGTCCAATCGATCAGCGCCCTTCAGGCCGTCATTTCTGCAGCGTTCAGCCGCAGCAATGAAGGTTGTCCACGCTGGCGTCATTACCTCCCATGTCCATCGGCATCCTTGGGAAGAAGCTGGGTATGTCCCAGTTCTTCGATGAGCAAGGCAAAGCCGTCCCGGTCACCTTGATCGAGGCGGGCCCTTGCCGGATCACCCAACTCAAGACAACAGAAACTGACGGCTATGAGGCCGTCCAGATCGGCTTTGGCGAAACGCGCGACAAGCTGGTCAACAAGCCCGCTAAGGGTCACCTCGCCAAGTCAGGTGATGGGGTGCTCCGTCATTTGCGTGAGTACCGCGTCGACGACCTGAGTGGTCTCGAGCTGGGTGGCGCCATCACCGTTGGTGATTTCGAAGCCGGCCAGAAGGTTGACGTCAGTGGCGACACCATGGGCCGAGGCTTCGCTGGTTATCAGAAGCGCCACGGTTTCAGCCGTGGCCCGATGACGCACGGTTCAAAGAACCACCGCGAACCTGGTTCGACCGGTGCAGGCACCACGCCTGGACGGATCTATCCCGGCAAGCGGATGGCAGGCCGCTACGGCGGAAAGAAGACCACCACACGCGCTCTGACCATCCTCAAAGTGGACAGTGATCGCAATCTGCTCGTGGTCAAAGGCTCTGTGCCCGGCAAGCCCGGCTCACTGCTGAACATCCGTCCCGCCAATCGCGTGGGTGCCAAGCCCGCCAAAGGAGGTAAGTGATGGCCAATTGTGTTGTTCGTGATTGGCAGGGAAAGGAAGCGGGCAAAGCTTCCCTGGACCTGAAGGTGGCCAAAGAATCCACCGCCCTCGACCTGATGCATCGCGCTGTTCTGCGTCAGCAGGCTCACAGCCGTCAGGGCACTGCCAGCACCCTCACCCGCTCGGAAGTGCGCGGTGGCGGTCGCAAGCCCTACAAGCAGAAGGGCACCGGCCGCGCTCGTCAGGGTTCGATCCGCACCCCCTTGCGTCCCGGTGGCGGCATCGTGTTCGGTCCGAAACCCCGCAGCTACAACCTTGCGATGAATCGCAAGGAGCGTCGTCTGGCCCTGCGCACAGCGCTGATGGCTCGCCTGGATGACGTCACCGTGGTGAAGGATTTCGGCACGTCCCTCGAAGCCCCCAAGACTCGCGAAGTCCTCGACGCATTGGGTCGCCTGGGCATTGCGGCTGACGCCAAGGTGCTGATCGTTCTCACATCACCGTCTGAAGCGGTTCGCCGCTCTGTGCGCAACCTTGAGAAGGTGAAACTGATCGCTGCTGATCAGCTCAACGTCTTCGATCTGCTCCACGCCAACGCACTGGTGCTTGGCGAAGAGGCACTTGCAACCATCCAGGAGGTTTACGGAGATGACTGAGCGCTTCACCGCACGCCTCGCGGATGTGATCCGCAGGCCTCTGATCACAGAAAAAGCCACCCGTGCACTGGAACAGAACCAGTACACATTCGAGGTGGACCCTCGGGCCGCCAAGCCTGACATCAAAGCGGCTGTCGAACAGCTGTTCGACGTCAAGGTCATCGGCGTTAGCACCATGAATCCTCCCCGCCGCAGTCGCCGGGTCGGCCGTTTCGCCGGCAAGCGTGCTCAGGTGAAGAAGGCCGTGGTGCGCCTAGCCGAGGGCAACTCCATCCAACTCTTCCCTGAGTCCTGAGGGGTCTGAAACGTCATGGCAATCCGTACCTTCCGCCCCTACACCCCCGGAACCCGCACCCGGGTGGTCACCGACTTCAGTGAAGTCACCGGCCGCAAGCCGGAACGTTCCCTCGTGGTGGCCAAGCACCGCCGCAAAGGGCGTAACAACCGCGGCGTGATCACCTGCCGCCATCGTGGTGGCGGTCACAAGCGGCAATACCGCATCGTCGATTTCCGGCGCAACAAGCACGGCGTCCCCGCCAAGGTGGCAGCCATTCACTACGACCCGCATCGCAATGCGCGTCTGGCCCTGCTCTTCTACGCCGATGGCGAGAAGCGCTACATCCTTGCTCCTGCAGGAGTGGCCGTTGGTCAAACCGTAGTGTCCGGTCCTGAAGCACCGATCGAAGTTGGCAATGCAATGCCGCTCTCGTCCGTGCCTCTCGGTTCCAGCGTTCATTGCGTCGAGCTGTATGCCGGACGCGGTGGACAAATGGTGCGAACGGCAGGCGCCAGCGCTCAGGTGATGGCAAAAGAGGGTGATTACGTCGCTCTCAAGCTGCCCTCAACCGAGGTACGCCTCGTTCGTCGTGAGTGCTACGCCACGCTCGGCGAGGTCGGCAACTCAGAGATCCGCAACACCAGCCTGGGCAAAGCGGGTCGACGTCGTTGGCTCGGCCGCCGTCCTCAGGTGCGAGGCAGCGTGATGAACCCCTGCGATCACCCCCATGGTGGTGGTGAGGGTCGGGCACCCATCGGCCGATCTGGCCCGGTGACCCCCTGGGGCAAACCTGCCTTGGGTCTGAAGACCCGCAAGCGCAACAAGCCGAGCAACAAGTTCGTCCTCCGGAAGCGTCGCAAGACGTCCAAGCGGAGCAGAGGCGGACGCGACTCCTGATGTTCATCACTGTTCTGCCGTTCGCCTAATCCGCCATGGGACGTTCACTTAAAAAAGGCCCTTTCATCGCTGACAGCCTGCTTCGCAAGGTTGAAAAGCAAAATGCAGCCGACGACAAGTCGGTGATCAAAACGTGGTCCAGGGCCTCCACGATCCTGCCGATGATGATCGGCCACACCATCGCCGTTCACAACGGACGCACCCACGTGCCCGTGTTCGTGACCGAGCAGATGGTGGGTCACAAACTGGGCGAATTCGCGCCCACCCGCACCTTCAAGGGCCACATCAAAGACAAAAAAGGAGGCCGCTGAGACCATGACAACGTCATCCCCAACGGCAACCACTGCCCAGGCCCACGGCCGCTACATCCGCGGTTCCGTGTCCAAGGTGCGGCGGGTGCTCGATCAGATCCGCGGTTGCAGCTATCGCGACGCGCTGATCATGCTCGAGTTCATGCCCTATCGCTCCACTGGTCCCATCACCAAGGTTCTGCGCTCTGCAGTGGCCAATGCCGAGCACAACCTCGGTCTTGATCCCTCCACCCTGGTGATCTCTGAAGCGAGCGCCGACATGGGCCCTGCCATGAAGCGCTATCGGCCCCGTGCCCAAGGCCGGGCTTACCAGATCAAAAAGCAGACCTGCCACATCAGCATTGCTGTGGCAGCCAAGACCGACTCCTGACCCCCGAGCACACCGACTGATGGGACACAAAATCCATCCAACCGGCTTACGCCTGGGGATTACCCAGGAGCACCGGTCCCGCTGGTACGCACCCAGCAAGAGCTATCCGAGCCTCCTCCAAGAGGATGACCGGATCCGCAAGTTCATCCACAAGAAGTACGGCTCCGCCGGCATCAGCGACGTGCTGATTGCTCGGAAAGCCGATCAACTTGAAGTGGAGCTCAAGACTGCACGTCCCGGCGTCCTCGTGGGCCGCCAGGGCAGTGGCATCGAAGAGCTGCGCTCTGGCATTCAGAAGACCGTCGGCGACCGCAACCGTCAGGTGCGGATCAATGTGGTCGAGGTGGAGCGTGTGGACGCTGATGCCTTCCTGCTTGCTGAGTACATCGCTCAGCAGCTTGAGAAGCGCGTCGCCTTCCGTCGCACCATCCGCATGGCCGTTCAGCGCGCTCAGCGCGCCGGCGTTCTCGGCCTGAAGATCCAGGTCTCAGGACGTCTGAACGGTGCAGAGATCGCACGAACCGAATGGACGCGAGAAGGTCGTGTGCCTCTGCACACCCTTCGCGCCGACATCGATTACGCCACCAAGGTGGCCAGCACGACCTACGGCGTGCTGGGCATCAAGGTTTGGGTGTTCAAAGGCGAAGTGCTGGGTGATGACGCCCAGCAGCAGCTGCCTGTGGGGGCAACCCCGCGTCGACGGGCCGGTCGCAGGCCCCAACAGTTCGAAGACCGCTCCAACGAGGGGTGAACAGGAGGCCTGAACCATGCTGAGTCCAAAACGCGTCAAATTCCGTAAGCAGCAGCGCGGCCGCATGCGCGGTGTCGCCACTCGTGGCAACACCATCGCCTTCGGTCAATTCGCTCTGCAGGCCCAAGAGTGCGGCTGGATCACCTCCCGCCAAATTGAGGCCAGCCGTCGTGCCATGACCCGCTACGTCAAGCGTGGCGGAAAGATCTGGATCCGAATCTTCCCGGATAAGCCCGTCACCATGCGCCCTGCTGAAACCCGGATGGGTTCCGGTAAGGGCAACCCTGAATTCTGGGTTGCGGTGATTAAGCCCGGTCGGATTCTGTTCGAGATGGGCGGTGATGAAATCACCCCCGAAATCGCCAAGGAAGCCATGCGCCTCGCGCAATACAAGCTCCCTGTGAAGACCAAGTTCATCACCCTTGATGAACAGGAGCAGTCCTCCGGTGCCAAGGCCCCGGCAGCTGCTGCCGCCACCGTGGAGTCCTGACCATGGCCCGTTCCAACGCTTCCGAGCTGCGTCAACTCTCTGATGCAGACATCACCGACCAGATCAACGGACTCCGTCGCGAGCTGTTTGACCTGCGCTTCCAGCAAGCCACCCGGCAGCTGGCCAACACTCACCGTTTTAAGGAAAGCCGCCTCAAGCTGGCCCAGCTCCTGACGGTGCAGAAGGAGCGTCAAAGCTCCACCGCCTCCTGATCCTCCGTTTCATTCCCATGGCACTCAAGGAAAGGGTCGGCACCGTCGTCAGCGACAAGATGGACAAAACGGTGGTGGTGGCGGTGGAAAACCGCTTCCCCCATCCCATCTATCAAAAGACGGTGAGCCGCACCACCCGCTACAAGGCTCATGACGAGAACAACAGCGTTCGCGTCGGTGACCGTGTTCGCATCACCGAAACACGTCCGCTCAGCCGCCACAAGCGCTGGGCCGTGGCCGAAGTTCTCAGCCACAGCCCGAAAGCTGAGGAGGTCGCCAAGTGATCCAACAGGAATCGTTCCTCACCGTCGCTGACAACAGCGGCGCCAAGCGCATTCAGTGCATCCGTGTGCTGGGCACCAACCGTCGCTACGCCCACGTGGGCGATGTGATCGTGGCCGCCGTCAAAGACGCCATGCCCAACATGGGCGTGAAAAAGTCTGATGTGGTGAAGGCCGTGGTGGTCCGCACCAAGGCCACCCTGCGTCGCGACACCGGTAACTCGATCCGGTTCGACGACAACGCAGCTGTGATCATTAACGACGACAAAAACCCCAAGGGCACTCGCGTGTTCGGTCCAGTCGCTCGTGAACTGCGTGATCGCAACTTCACCAAAATCGTCTCCCTCGCACCGGAGGTGATCTGAAAATGGCAACTGCAACCCCCAAATCCGGCTCCTCGCAGCGCCTCAAGATGCGCCTGCGCAAGGGCGACACCGTTCAGGTGATCACCGGCAAGGACAAGGGCAAGACCGGAGAAGTTCTCCGCACCCTTCCCACCGAAAACCGCGTCATCGTCCAAGGCATCAACATGCGCACCCGGCATGTGAAGCCCACCCAGGAAGGTGAAAGCGGTCGGATCGTCACGGAAGAGGCTTCCCTGCACGCCTCCAACGTGATGCTCTATTCCACCGACAAGAAAGTGGCCAGCCGAGTCGAGCTGATCACTGACAAAGACGGCAGCAAGAAGCGCCGCCTCAAGAAAACCGGCGAAGTGATCGACTGATCATCTCGAACCGCCTTCTGACCAAGTCCAGAAGTTTCATCCCCCAGCCATGTCACTGAAACAGCGCTACAGGGAGACCATTCAGCCCAAGTTGCTGAAAGATCTGAGTCTCTCCAACGTCCACGAAGTTCCCAAGGTGTTGAAAGTCACCGTGAACCGGGGACTCGGCGAAGCCGCCGCCAATGCGAAGTCTCTCGAGGCTTCGGTGAACGAGCTCGCGCAGATCACCGGCCAGAAGGTCGTTGTGACCCGCGCCAAAAAAGCCATCGCCGGCTTCAAGATCCGCCAAGGCATGCCCATCGGCTGCGCCGTCACCCTGCGTGGCGATCGCATGTATGCCTTCCTGGAGCGCCTGATCAACCTGGCACTGCCCCGCATCCGCGATTTCCGCGGCGTGAGCCCCAAGAGCTTTGACGGACGCGGCAACTACACCCTGGGGGTGAGAGAGCAAATCATCTTCCCTGAAATCTCCTTCGACCAGATCGACGCCATCAGGGGCATGGACATCACAATTGTGACCACTGCCCGCACGGATGAAGAGGGCCGGGCCCTCCTCCGCGAGATGGGAATGCCATTCCGCAGCAACTGAGCCCTCCTCGGAAACCACCATGGCCAATCACGACCCTATTTCCGACATGCTCACCCGCATTCGTAATGCGAGTGAGAAACGTCACCAAAACACGAAAGTTCCCGCTTCCCGCATGTCGCGCAGCATCGCCAAAGTGCTGCAGCAGGAAGGCTTCATTGCCGAAATCAGTGAAGAAGGCGAAGGCGTCCACACCAGTCTGGTGCTGGAGCTGAAGTACAGCGGCAAGCACCGCCAGCCCACCATCCGCTCGATGCAGCGCGTGAGCAAGCCTGGCCTGCGCATCTACAAGAACACCCGCGGCCTTCCCAAGGTCCTCGGCGGACTGGGGGTGGCCATCATCTCCACCTCCAAGGGTGTGATGAGCGACCGCGACGCCCGCAAACAAGGCGTCGGCGGTGAAGTGCTCTGCTACGTCTATTGATCCGGAGCCGCAATCATGTCTCGTATCGGTAAATCCCCCATTCCAGTTCCCGACAAGGTGACCGTGAGCCTCGATGGCCTCGCCGTGACCGTGAAGGGACCCAAGGGCGAACTGAAGCGCACACTCCCCGATGGCGTGAGTGTCAATCAGGTGGACAACACCATCGTGGTGGCCCCCACCAGCACCAAGCGCACCTCTCGGGAGCGTCACGGCCTTTGCCGCACGCTGGTGGCCAACATGATCGAAGGTGTCAACAACGGCTACTCCAAGAAATTGGAAATCGTCGGCGTGGGCTCCAGAGCTCAGGTGAAAGGCAAGACGCTCGTCGTCAGCGCTGGCTACAGCCACCAGATCGAAATGTTGGCGCCTGAAGGCATCACCTTCGCGGTGGAGAACAACACCAACGTCACGGTCTCCGGCATCGATAAGGAGCTGGTGGGCAATGAAGCCGCCAAGATCCGCGCGATCCGCCCCCCCGAGCCTTACAAGGGCAAGGGCATCAAATACGCGGGCGAGCGCATCCTGCGCAAGGCAGGCAAGTCAGGCAAGAAGTAATCCACTGCCAGACACCCTTCCGCATTACCCACCATGTCGACCCTTTCCCGCAAACAACAGACACAGAAGCGCCACCGGCGCCTGCGTCGTCACCTCAGTGGCACAGCCGCGCGTCCCCGTCTGGCTGTGTTCCGCTCCAACAGTCACATCTACGCCCAGGTCATCGACGACGATGCGCAGAGCACTCTGTGCTCGGCATCGACCCTCGACAAAGACCTGCGCACCAGTCTCAAAGACACCAGCAGCACCTGCACCGCCTCTGTTGCCGTCGGTGAACTGCTCGCCAAACGTGCCCTGGCCAAGGGCATCCAACAGGTGGTCTTCGATCGCGGCGGCAACCTGTATCACGGCCGGGTGAAAGCCCTTGCCGACGCCGCCCGGGAAGCGGGCCTTCAGTTCTGATTCCTGCTTAACCCATGACCGATTCCAACCCTCAATCCAACTCCAACGCCGTCCCGGCAGCGTCCGACGTCCCTGCAGCGGCCGAAGGTCAGCAGCAGGAGCAGCGTCGTGGTGGTCGCGACCGTGGTGACCGCCGTGGCGGACGTCGCGGAGACCGCCGAAACCAGGAGCGTGACTCCGAATGGCAAGAACGGGTGGTGCAGATCCGACGTGTCTCCAAAACCGTGAAAGGCGGTAAGAAGATGAGCTTCCGCGCCATCGTTGTTGTCGGCAACGAACGCGGTCAGGTCGGCGTCGGCGTCGGCAAAGCCGGTGACGTGATCGGTGCCGTGCGCAAAGGCGTTGCTGATGGCAAGAAGCACCTCGTGAAAGTGCCTCTTACCCGTCACAACTCCATTCCGACGCTGTCCAACGGGCGTGACGGTGCTGCCAGCGTGCTGATTCGCCCTGCAGCTCCTGGTACCGGTGTGATCGCGGGTGGCTCCATCCGCACCGTGCTCGAACTGGCTGGCATCAAAAACGTGCTGGCCAAGCGCCTCGGCAGTAAGACACCCCTCAATAACGCCCGGGCTGCCATGGTGGCCCTGGACAGTCTCCGCACGCACAAGGAGACCGCCAAGGAACGGGGGATCTCCCTCGAGCAGATCTACTCCTGATTCCCCATGACTCTCCGACTCGACTCTCTCAAGGCCAATCAAGGTGCCCGTCGTCGCAAACTGCGTAAGGGTCGCGGCATTGCCGCTGGCCAAGGTGCGAGCTGCGGCTTCGGCATGCGCGGACAAAAGTCCCGCTCGGGCCGTCCGACCCGCCCCGGCTTCGAGGGTGGCCAGATGCCTCTCTATCGGCGCGTGCCGAAGCTGAAGCATTTTCCGCTGGTGAACCCCAAGAACTTCACCGTGGTGAATGTTTCAGCTCTAAGTGAACTCAAGGCTGGAAGCACCGTCAATCTCGATTCACTCGTGAAAGACGGCATTGTCACCAGCCCCAAGCACCCCTTGAAAATCCTCGGCAACGGGGAACTCAAGGCCAAGCTGACCGTTCAAGCCGCTGCCTTCACGGCCTCCGCACGGACCAAGATCGAAGCAGCTGGTGGCACCTGCGAACTGCTGGACTGAGATCCACACTGATCAATCTCCACAGATCTAAGGTCAAAGCCGTCCGCTGGGTCCCCTCCGCGGACGGCTTTGCTGCATCAAGCCCAACCCACACAATCTCTGTTCCATGCTCGTCAGTCGGGGACGCAACCCCAGCGCTGCTGAAGTCATTACCCAGCTGGTTCAGAACCCAGAGCTGAGAGGCCGGGTTCTCACCACGCTGGGATTGCTGATGTTGATTCGTCTCGGCATCTACATCCCGATGCCGGGGATCGACCGCATCGCCTTTCAGTCGTTCATCGAACAAGGTGGACAGCTGATCGGCTTCCTCGACATCTTCACCGGCGGAGGCATTTCGACGCTCGGTGTTTTCGCCCTCGGCATCCTGCCGTTCATCAATGCCTCGATCATCCTGCAGCTACTGACGGCTTCGCTGCCACAGCTGGAAGACCTGCAGAAAAATGAAGGGGAAGCAGGCCGGCGCAAACTGGCTCAGATCACGCGCTACGTCGCGCTTGGCTGGGGTCTGATTCAAAGCATCATCTTCGCGATGATCCTGCGGCCCTATGCCGTGGAAGGCCTGTCTGAATTGGTGTTTGTGGCCCAGACTGCTTTGGCTCTGGTGACGGGATCCATGGTCGTGATGTGGCTCAGTGAAGTGATCACCGAGCGGGGAATTGGTCAGGGCGCGTCCTTGGTGATTTTCCTGAACATCGTTGCGACCTTGCCCAAAGCCCTCGGTTCAACCATCGAAAAAGCGCAGACAGGCGATCGGAACGACGTTTTCGGCATCGTGATTCTTGTGCTGGTGTTCCTGATCACCATCGTGGGGATCATCTTTGTGCAGGAGGGGCAGCGACGTCTACCGATCGTGAGCGCCAAGCGCCAGGTCGGGGGTGGTGCTGTTCTTCCCAATCGTCAGAGCTATCTGCCGCTCAAGTTGAACGCTGGCGGCGTGATGCCAATCATTTTCGCGTCGGCACTCATTTTCCTGCCTCTCACCCTCGCCAATGTCAGCAACAACCCGTTCCTGATCAAAGCGGCCAGCGCCTTGAACCCCGGCGGCCCCAATGCGTGGATTTATGCCCTCGTGTTCTTTTCGCTGATTCTTGGCTTCTCCTATTTCTACGCCTCGCTGACGTTCAACCCCGTGGACGTGGCCAGCAATCTCAAGCGTGGAGGTGTGGCCATCCCGGGTGTACGCCCAGGCACCGCAACCGCGACTTACCTGGAGGGTGTGAAAAACAGGCTCACCCTGCTTGGAGGCTTATTCCTCGGAGCTGTGGCCATCATTCCCTCAGCCGTGGAGCGCGCCACTGGCGTGACCACCTTTCAGGGATTGGGTGCCACCTCATTGCTGATCCTCGTCGGTGTCGCGATCGACACGGCCAAGCAGGTGCAGACCTACGTGATCTCTCAGCGCTACGAAGGCCTCGTGCGCCAATAGATCCGACAACCACAGACCCTTTCCGACCAGTCTCTGAATTCCATGAAGCAACGCCTCCTCTTCGTTGGCCCCCCCGGTGCCGGCAAAGGCACCCAGGCAGCCCGGCTCTGCGAGGCCCACGATCTCCGACACCTCTCCACAGGCGACCTACTGCGCGCTGAAGTGGCCGCCGGCAGCGAACTGGGTAAAGAAGCCGAAGCGGTGATGAATCGTGGAGAGCTGGTGAGCGACAGCCTGGTGCTGGCAATTGTGAAATCCCAGCTTTCCGCCCTGAATGGCCAGGGCTGGCTTCTGGATGGCTTCCCTCGCAATGTGGCTCAGGCCGAAGCGCTCGAACCGCTCCTTCAAGAGCTCAACCAGAGCATTGAAAGCGTGGTCTTGTTGGAACTCGACGATGCGGTGCTGATCGAGCGCCTTCTGGGCCGTGGCCGTGCGGATGACAACGAAGCCGTCATTCGCAACCGACTCGCGGTCTACGAAGAGCAAACAGCCCCGCTGATCAACTACTACCGCGAGAAAAACCTGCTGGTGTCGGTCGAAGCCCATGGAAGCGTCGAAGCCATCACGGAGCGCATCGAAGCCGTTGTTGCTTGACCCTCTGTGATACGGTAGCTGTTTGGAATTTTTGGAGAGCCACACCATGAAGGTGCGTGCCTCGGTCAAGAAAATGTGTGACAAGTGCCGGGTGATTCGTCGCCACGGCCGCGTCTTGGTGATTTGCGAAAACCCCAAGCACAAGCAGCGCCAGGGTTGACCCTGGACGACTGATTCTGATCGCCCCCCCGCCGCCTCACGGCGGCACCTGTTCCCCCTCGATTGTTAGCTCAGTGGCTCGGATTGCTGGTGTCGACATCCCCCGCGACAAGCGGATCGAAGTCGCCCTCACCTACATCTACGGAATTGGTCCCACACGGGCCAAAACCATCCTCTCCAAAACCGGTGTCAACCCCGACACGCGCGTCAAGGATCTCGAGGATGGCGATGTGCAGAAACTGCGCGGTGCCACCGAAGCTTTCACCATTGAAGGTGATCTGCGTCGCCAAGAGGGCATGGCCCTCAAGCGTTTGCAAGACATCGGTTGCCTGCGTGGACGTCGTCACCGCATGAGCCTCCCCGTGCGCGGTCAGCGGACCCGTACCAATGCCCGCACCCGCCGCGGCGCCCGCAAAACCGTGGCCGGCAAGAAGAAGTAAGCCTTCCTCGGCAGATCGAATCTTTCTGTTCCATAAGCCCTCTCTAACTGCAGGCCCATGGCCAAAACCGTCAAGAAATCAGGTCCTAAGAAGGCCAAGCGCAACGTCCCCAACGGCGTTGCTCACATCCAGAGCACCTTCAACAACACGATCGTGTCGATCACCGACACCACCGGAGAAGTCATTTCCTGGTCGTCGGCTGGTGCAAGTGGCTTCAAGGGTGCTCGCAAAGGCACTCCCTTCGCCGCCCAAACCGCAGCTGAAGCGGCTGCCCGACGTGCGCTCGAACAGGGCATGCGTCAGATCGAAGTGTTGGTGCGTGGACCTGGTTCAGGTCGCGAAACCGCCATTCGAGCCCTTCAAGTTGCAGGTCTTGAAATCACGCTGATCCGCGACGTGACTCCGCTGCCCCACAACGGCTGCCGTCGTTCCAAGCGTCGTCGCGTCTGATCAACGCGTCCCTGTTCAGGTCCCTCTCTCCCCCGCCTCAGACCGTGCTGCAATACCAGATCGACCGTATCGAGCATCAGATCGCTGACGATCGCTCCCAGACCGGTGTGTTTCTCATCGGCCCGCTGGAACGTGGTCAAGCCACGACGCTTGGCAATTCGCTTCGTCGGGTGCTGATGGGCAACCTCGAGGGCACAGCCGTGACGGCCGTGCGCATCGCCGGTGTCAATCATGAGTACGCCACCATCCCCGGAGTTCGGGAAGATGTGCTCGACATTTTGCTGAACTGCAAGCAGATCACGGTTAACAGCCGCACCAGCGAACTGGAAATCGGTCGCTTGATCGTTGCCGGGCCCGCCACGGTGAAAGCCAAGGACCTGCAGTTCTCCTCTCAAGTTCAAGTTGTTGACGGAGAGCGCGTGATCGCCACCGTCAGTGAGGGCTACAGCTTGGAGCTGGAAGTCCACGTTGAGCGCGGCGTGGGCTATCGCCCAGTGGATCGCCATAGCGAAGACACCAGCGCCATCGATCTTCTCCAGATCGATGCGGTGTTCATGCCCGTCCACCGGGTGAATTTCACCATTGATGAAACCGCTGTCGCAGAAGGGGGATCCGCTCGCGAGCGTCTGCGGATGGAGGTGGTGACCGATGGCTCCATCACACCCGATGACGCCATTGCTCAATCGGCCAATCAGCTGATTGAACTCTTCCAACCCCTGGCCACCGTGACCATGGTGGAAGAGGTTCCGGCAGAACCCGAACCCACAGCAGAAGCTCAAATTCCTCTCGAGGAGCTGAATCTGTCAGTGCGTGCTTACAACTGCCTGAAGCGCGCGCAGGTCAATTCGGTTTCCGATCTGATGGGCTTCAGCTACGAGGACCTGTTGGAAATCAAGAACTTCGGTTCCAAGTCTGCTGACGAAGTGATCGAGGCTCTCGAGCGCATCGGCATCCAGATTCCTCAGAGCCGCACCAGCGCCTGATTTCATTCCCCTTTCATACGCCTCCAGTCCCGACAGAACCATGCGTCACCAATGCCGAGTCCCGCAGCTGGGTCGCCCCGCTGACCAACGCAAGGCCATGTTGCGTGGCCTGACCACGCAGCTGATCCGCGAAGGTCGCGTCACCACCACCAAAGCGCGTGCCAAGGCGCTTCGTGATGAGGCAGAACGGATGATCACCCTTGCCAAGGAAGGCAGCCTCGCCTCCCGTCGCCGGGTACTGGGCTATGTGTACGACAAACAGCTGGTGCACGCCCTGTTTGAAAAGGCTCCAGAGCGTTATAGCGATCGCAAGGGCGGTTACACCCGCATCACTCGAACGGTTCGTCGCCGTGGTGACAATGCCGAGATGGCCATCATTGAACTGGTCTGAGACTGACTGGTATCAGCATTTCCAAGCGATCCGCAACTGACTTCTTGACTGAACTTGAGGGCAATCGTCCACGACGCATTGCCCTCAGTCTTCAGTACGAGGGGTCTTTTTTTTGCGGTTGGCAACGGCAGCGTCAGGGCACCAGCGTTCAAGGCGTCCTTGATGACGCGATCGCAGCCCTGGATCCCCTCCGGCCTGTGCACAGCGTGGCCGCCGGTCGCACCGATTCCGGAGTTCATGCCGCTGGACAGGTGGTCCACTTCGATTGCAGTGGTCCCATCCCCGCGAGCCGATGGGCACCAGCGTTGAACGGGCGACTGCCTGGTTCGATCCGAGTGCGTGAGGCAGTGGAGCGACCGCTCGACTGGCATGCCTGCTATTCCGCGAGTTACAGGCGCTATCGCTACACCGTTTACAACGGTCGTCGCCCCAACCTGTTTCTTGCACCGTGGAGCTGGCATCGCTACCAGGCGCGGCTTGATGAACAGGTGATGAAGCAGGCGCTGCAAGGCCTGCTTGGCAGCCACGACTTCGCAGCGTTTCAGCGCGCCGGCAGTCGACGCGCACACTCCCGCACCACGATTCAAGACGTTTGCATTCAGCGCGCGGGAGATCTAATTCATGTCGAGATCCAGGCCAGTGGATTCCTGTATGGCATGGTTCGCTTGCTCATGGGCCAACTGGTGGCTGTGGGAGAACACCGACTGACCCTGCGACACTTCGAGCAACGCTGGCGTGAACGTCGACGGCATGAAGTGAAAGATGGAGCACCGGCCCAGGGTCTGTGCCTGCTGCGCGCTGGGTACCCCGAGGAGATCTTTAGCAAGGGCGGCTGGTACGATTGTCAACCGACGTATTTTTTGGCCTCGGAAGATCCGCCCCCGGATCCACCACCTTGGCCACACCATGCCTGAACGAACGATTCTTCCTTGATTGATCAAGGGGAGCCCCTCGGACAGGTAAAGTCGATCTTTGAGCTCTGGTCAGAACGCCACGGCGTCACTGATGCTCCCTGCCCAGCTTCGTCGTCATGCGACGGGGCATAACCGAACCGGCGTGCCGGCGCGATGAACAAGACCTCCGTCCCTTCCATCGATTCGATCGAACGCCAGTGGTATCTGGTGGACGCTGAGAATCAAACCCTCGGCCGCCTCGCGACCGAAGTGGCTTCCGTGCTTCGCGGCAAGAACAAAGCCAGTTACACCCCCCACCTGGACACCGGCGATTTCGTCGTTGTCGTGAATGCCGACAAGGTGCGCGTCAGTGGCAACAAGTCACAGCAGAAGCTGTATCGCCGTCACTCCGGTCGTCCCGGTGGCATGAAGGTTGAGACTTTCGCCCACCTCCAAGAGCGACTCCCCGAGCGCATTGTGGAGAAAGCCATTAAAGGCATGCTTCCCCACAATGCTCTGGGACGCCAGATGTTCCGCAAGCTCAAGGTGTACAAGGGTGCCGAGCATCCCCACGCCGCCCAGCAGCCCCAGCCCCTGCAGCTCGATCCCGCCGCTTCCGCCCAATGAGCACTTCCAATTCTGTCGTCTACTGGGGCACCGGTCGCCGCAAGACCTCCGTTGCTCGTGTTCGCCTCGTCCCCGGCAACGGCACGATCACCATCAATGGTCGTCCGGGCGATAACTACCTCAATTACAACCCTGCTTACATCGCAGCCGTCAAGGCTCCGCTGCAGACCCTTGGGCTCATCGCTGAATACGACGTTCTGGTGAACGTTCGTGGCGGTGGACTCACCGGCCAAGCCGACGCCATCAAGCAAGGTGCCGCCCGCGCGCTGTGCGAGCTATCCGCTGACAATCGCAAGCCTCTCAAGACGGAAGGACACCTCAGCCGTGACCCCCGGGCCAAGGAACGTCGCAAGTACGGCCTCAAGAAAGCTCGCAAGGCTCCCCAGTTCTCCAAGCGCTGATCTCTGTCATGCCCAAGTCCGACATCCATCCCACCTGGTATCCCGATGCCAAGGTGATCTGCAACGGGGAAGTGGTGATGACCACTGGCTCCACCCAACCCGAAATCCACGTCGACGTCTGGAGCGGCAACCATCCGTTCTTCACCGGCACCCAGAAAATTCTGGATACCGAAGGACGTGTGGATCGCTTCATGCGCAAATACGGAATGGGCAGCACCAGCGCCACATCCAACGACAAGACCAGCGACACCAAGGCCGATTCCTGAATTGGAGTCTCTTGATTCAGAACCCCGAAAGCAGATTCTTCTCTGCTTTCGGGGCTTTTTTCTGTTTGAACTTTCCTGTCCATTCCCGCTCAAGACAGTGCCCCTGTGGCGATGGATCCTTCAACCCTGAATAGTCGCCTCGACGCGGCCACCAGCAGTTTCCAGAACCTGGAACGTCAGCTCGCTGACCCTGATGTGGCAGCGGATCCTGAACGTCTGCAGACAATCGCCAAAGAGCGTTCGCGGCTGGAACCCCTGGTGCTCGACTACGCAGCTCTGCAAACCGTGATTCATGAACGGGACCAGGCGCGGTCATTGCTCCGCGAAAGCCGCGGGGACTCAGAGATGGAGGAGCTCGCTCAGCAGGAGCTGGAGGCTCTGGATGCCCGCCACGACGCCTTGATTCAACAACTGACACTGGCATTGCTACCAAGGGACCCCCGTGATGAACGCAGTGTCATGCTCGAAATCCGAGCGGGTGCCGGTGGCGACGAAGCCTGTCTTTGGGCGGGTGACTTAGCACGAATGTATGAGCGGTTCAGCAGCCGTCGGGGCTGGAGTGTGCAACCTGTCAGCGCCAGCGAAGCAGACCTGGGGGGGTATCGCGAGCTGATTCTGTCCGTGAAGGGTGACGCCGTGTTCAGCGCACTGAAATTTGAAGCCGGCGTGCACCGGGTGCAGCGGGTTCCCGCAACGGAATCTCAAGGACGCGTTCACACCTCGACGGCAACCGTGGCCGTGATGCCGGAAGCGGATCCTGTGGAAGTCCAGATCGATCCCGGTGACCTGGACATCAGCACAGCCCGTTCAGGCGGTGCCGGAGGACAGAACGTGAACAAGGTGGAGACCGCGGTTGACTTGCTGCACAAGCCGACCGGCATCCGGGTGTTCTGCACGCAGGAGCGGTCACAGCTGCAGAACAGGGAGCGGGCCATGGAGATCCTCCGGGCCAAGCTCTACGAGCGGCAATTAGCCGAAGCTAATGAACGCGAGAGTTCAGCCCGTCGCGCCCAGGTGGGCACAGGGGATCGCAGCGAAAAAATCCGCACATACAACGCGAAAGACAACCGCGTCACCGACCATCGCCTAGGTCGCAATTTCAGCCTTGATCCAGTGCTTCAAGGACAGATGGAGGACGTGATCGAAGCCTGCGTCGCGGAAGAACAACGCAGCAAACTGGAAGCATTGAGCGAACAGTCCGACGATTGACCTCGCAGCCATCAGACACCAATGACGTACTTCGCCCATTCACGGTGGCGACCTGAATCGATCTGACGAACCGCCTCGAAACTCAGACTGCTCAACGGCCGACGCGGGGGACGCTGCAGGGGCATGTTCGCTTCGTCTGGCGTTCGACTGCCCTTACGGACATTGCAACTGGTGCAGGCGGTGGTGACGTTCTCCCAGATGTCTTGGCCCCCGCGACTGCGTGGAATCACATGATCGATCGAAAGCTGCTCGCGACTGCCGCAGTACTGACAGGTGTGGTTGTCCCGCTGAAAGAGGTTGCGGCGGGTGAGAGGAATTCGACGAAACGGCACCCGCACGAACTGACGCAAACGGATGACGGTGGGCACATGCAGGTCGGAGCGCACCAGTCGCTGCGAATCATGCTCAAGACCTTCAGCCTTGCCTTTAATCATCATCACGACGGCACGGCGCCAGGTGGTGATGTTCAGCGGTTCATAGGACGCATTGAGGACGAGAACCTGTCCCATGCCAGCCCCAAGAATCCACGTCATGCTAACGGGGTCACCAAGTCAGCTTTGTGACCTTCACTACTCTGGCCCGCATGCCTGATTTGTCCGCCGAACCCAACAGCGCTTCAGGCCCGGAACGCGTTGTTGGGGCAGATCCTCGCCAGCGTGCCTGGATGGAGGTGTCAGTCGCGGCCGTGGAGGCCAATGCACGGGCCATCAAACGATTGCTGGCGGATGACTGCGCTCTTATGGCAGTGGTGAAGGCAGACGGCTACGGCCATGGGGCTGAAACCGTGGCCCGTGCAGCCATCTGCGGTGGAGCCAGCAGCCTCGGTGTCGCCACCCTGCAGGAAGGCATTGAACTGCGCCGAGCGGGACTGGAACAACCTGTGCTGGTGCTTGGCAACCTGACTCAGGCGGAGGAGCTGCGCGCCTGTCTGAACTGGCAACTGATGCCAACGTTGAGCAGCATGCGTGAAGCACTGCTTTGTCAGAACCTCGCCAGCGGTAGCGGTCGCCGCTTCACAGTGCAGCTCAAGATTGATACAGGCATGACCCGCCTTGGCTGCAACTGGGAGGACGGCGAACGTCTGACCGACGCCATCCTTCAGCTTGACCAATTGCACCTCTGTGCGGTCTACAGCCATCTGGCACTGGCTGATGGAGAACTGAACGGTGATGCTGAGCGCATCACCCGCTTGCAACAAGAGCGCTTCGAGGCGGTCACGCGTGCCCACCGAGCTCAAGGTCTGGAACGCCATCTCGCCAACTCAGCAGGAACGCTCCGCCATGCCTCGCTGCATCACGATCAGGTGCGGGTCGGGCTGGCCCTTTATGGCCATGCGCCTAGTGCCCACCTGGAAAAGAGCTTGGATCTGCAGCCGGCCATGGCTGTGAAAGCGCGCGTGAGCCTGATCCGGGAGGTGGATGCCGGCGTTGGCGTGAGTTACGGCCACCGCTTCATCACCGACCGACCGAGTCGATTGGCTGTGGTTGGGATCGGCTACGCCGATGGCGTTAGTCGTTGTTTGTCAGGACGCATTCATGCGCTGCACCGTGGTCGCAGCCTGGCTCAGGTGGGGTCGATCACCATGGATCAACTGGTGCTCGATGTCACCGACCATCCGGATGTCGAGATTGGCGATGTAGTCACACTTCTGGGGCAAGACGGTCAGGACGTGATTCGCCCTCAGGATTGGGCGGAGCTGGCACAGTCCATCCCCTGGGAAGTGCTATGCAGCTTCAAACATCGCCTCCCGCGACTGGTGGTCTGATCGGACGTCAGCTTGATAGGGTGGGCGGGCCGCTGGAGAGGTGGCTGAGTGGTTGAAAGCGGCTCCCTGCTAAGGAGTTACAGGAGGCAACTTCTGTCGAGGGTTCGAATCCCTCCCTCTCCGTTGAATTGAACAGAAGCTCTTAAATGGCCTGATAAGCAACAAGTGCTTTGGCGATTTTGGGCAGCAACGCTTCGTCTGCCGCTTGTTTTCTGCCTTCAGAGAAGACGATGAGAAGCGTCGGGGGTTGATCCTCCACCATCCACCAGGCCGCGTCATGCCTGGCCTCACTCATCCACCCGGCTTTGCTCCAGAGGAGAGACTTTGGCGGCAGACCACCTCCAAGAAATCCATCCACCTGATTCTCAGGATCCGCAGCGCGTGCGGTGAGATCCAGGGAACGCAGAAGACGATCACGCAAGCGCTGGCAAGCGGGGGGTGACAGCACCGCATCGGTCATGACCGCCTCGAGCATGCGTCCGACCGCAGCTGTGCACAGTGCATTGCGATTGCTGTTGTCACCCCGGTAGAACGCTTTCTCACGGCCATAGGGACCATCTCCCCAGGTTTTCTGACAACAGTTGATGTGCTCCAACTCAGGCCATCCGAAGGTTTGCAGCCAGTCATTGACGACGAAGCGTTGCTGTTCCCATTGCTCTCGAAACGGCGAGCGCAGCGTCGGACCGCTGGTGGTCCCGGTCAGCAGATCGACAATGAGCCCGGTGGCGTCATTGCTCGAATCAGCGAGCATGTCGAGAAGCGCGCGGCGAAGCTCTTCGCTGTCGGGAATGAGATCTCGCTGCAGCCAATGCTCCGCGGCAACCGCGTAGATCAACTTGACGACACTGGCGGGATAACGCTGTTTTTGATCCGACCATCCAGCACCCATCCCACTGCCACTGGTGGGTGAAGAGCCGTCATAACGGACCCAGGTGACAGAGATCTGGTCATGAAGGCCGGGACGGCCATCATCCGCCAACCGATCGATCAACGCAGCGAGATGACTCTGCATCCCCTGCTCGGGGCGGTAGAACGCCATGGCAATGGCTTGTGGCAATGCCGACCCTAGGCACCCCGATCGCACCGGACCTCATCCGCGTCGGCAGCTGCTGGAGTCTGGGTCGTGACCTCAATGGTTACGCCCAAAACCATGGAGAGGGCCTGGCCACCCAGGCAGCAGCAGGTCGACGTTGCAAGGTGATCGAACCATTGGAGCCCGACGCGCACGACCGGATGCGGGTGGTGCTGATGGAGGACGGTTATCCCTGTTGGCTGTCCCTCAGCGAGCTGGATGGACAGGCCGTTGCCTGCTCTGCCTGGGAACCCCATCTGCTCAGCGCCGATGCCATCAGCGCTCGCCTCAGCGACGTTCTCGCCTGGCTGACCATGGCCTCGAAGCGCCGCAACACCTATCTCTGGGGAGGGACCATCGGTCCTGATCTCGACTGTTCCGGCCTGGTTCAGACCGCCTTCGCCAGTGCCGGGATCTGGCTTCCTCGTGATGCCTACCAGCAGGAACGGTTCTGCCGTCCGGTGGCTGTAAGCCCACAGGATGCGGGCCAACTGCGACCGGGTGATCTGATTTTCTTCGGCCAGCCGGAGCGCTGCACCCATGTGGGGATCCATCTGGGAGATGGTCGGTACCTACACAGCTCTGGCCGTGACCATGGCCGCAATGGCATTGGCATCGACAGCCTTGATCCTGCTGATGGTCATCCCGTGGCCAGCCACTACAGAGCGGAACTACGCGGGGCGGGGCGGGTTACTCGCTGCCATGACGGGAGCACCTTGCCCTGAGAGCAAAACAGGCCATCAAGCTCTGGCCTGCAGGTGTGTTCACTGACGCCGATTAAGTTGCTCTGAAATCGATCGGATCTCGATGACGGCTGGGCTGGACCTTTCGGTCGTGGTTCCCCTTTACAACGAAGAGGAAAGCCTGCCGGAGCTGGTGGAGCAGCTCCTGACAGCGCTTCGACCGACTGGTGAACGCTTCGAGCTGGTGCTCGTGAACGACGGGTCGACCGATGGAACCTCCCATGTTCTGGAGCGCATCAGTGCCGAGGTTCCCGAACTGGTCGGCGTGTTGCTGCGCAAGAACTACGGCCAGACCGCAGCCATGGCCGCCGGTTTCGATGTCGCTCAGGGGCAAGTGATCGTGAGTCTGGATGGGGATCTTCAAAACGATCCCGCCGACATTCCACAGCTGCTGAACAAGCTGCGTGAGGGCTTCGACCTGGTGAGTGGCTGGCGCTTCGATCGCCAGGATGCGGAGCTCCAGCGCAAACTCCCTTCCCGGCTGGCCAATCGACTGATCGGCCGCGTGACCGGCGTGCGGCTCCACGATTACGGCTGTTCACTGAAGGCCTACGACCGCGATGTGCTCTCTGACATGCGGCTCTACGGGGAACTGCATCGCTTTCTCCCCGCACTGGCCTTCATCGAGGGGGCTCGCATTACCGAGGTGAAGGTGAATCACCGGGCCCGCCAATACGGAACCAGCAAGTACGGCATTGACCGCACCTTCCGCGTGCTGATGGATCTGCTCACGGTGTGGTTTATGAAGCGCTTTCTCACCCGACCCATGTATGTGTTCGGATTCGGGGGACTGATTGCCATTGCCACCAGCCTTGTCGCGAGCTCTTACCTGTTGGTGATCAAGCTAATGGGCGCGGACATCGGCAACCGTCCTTTGTTGACGATGGCCGTGGTGCTTGGGCTTGCGGGGATCCAGTTGTTCTGCTTCGGACTGCTCGCGGAGCTCCTGATTCGCACGTATCACGAAAGCCAAGGACGGCCGATTTACCGCATCCGCGCCACGTTGCGAGGTGGTCGAGCCACTTGAACCGCGGGCACCCTCATGGCCCCTCGGTGACGAGCAATCGCCGCTGCAGCTGCTTCAACAACACGGCTGTCCGCGTCACGCAAACCACGGCGCAGCAGTGGCAAGGCATTCCTATGCCCCCAGACACCGGCTTCAACGATGGCGTCAAGTCTGAGCAGGGGATCGCCTTGTTCCATGGCTTGGCGCAAGTGACGTTCCAAGGCGATGCGCTCCGACACACCCGATGGAGGCCGGAACTGATCCGCTGCGACCTCGGCGCTGGCTGACTCAACTGGGGAGGCATCGTTCTCCTGAATCAGCACGGTTTCAACCACCCCCAGCTGTGCCCGATTGATCGCCGCCACCGACGCTGCATCCGTGCTGCGCAAGAGGACTTTTCCAGGGCGACGGCCCAGCCCCCAAAGCACAGCCATCAGCACGAGTGCGGCACCACCTGCAAGGAGCTGAGTCATGGGCACTGAAAGGCGAAGGCCGAATGGATTGAACTTTTATGTCGCCGATCCGCCTGGTCTGAGACCGGCAGAAAGGCAGTCCCTACAGTAACGGCGGACCTTTTGGCCGCTGCCATGACTGGAGAATTTGCAGCCGCATGGCTGCCGGTGATCTTTGTTCCGATCATCGGAATTGTTTTCCCCGCAGTTTTCATCGTTCTCGTTGGACGTGTGATTACAGCAGCTGAGTGATCGCTGGCTGCAAACCCTTCAACCTCGGCTTTTTCATCCAATGACCGTCACTCCAGCGTCTGATCCCTGTGTTGGGAACCTGGCGACCCCCGTCAACAGTGGCTATTTCATCAAGGCGCTGATCAACAACCTGCCTCTATATCGACCAGGAATTTCAGCCAACTTCCGTGGCATCGAAACCGGCGCTGCGTTCGGCTATCTGCTCTACGGACCCTTCACGATCTGTGGACCACTTCGCAACACAGACTATGCCGAGACGGCAGGCCTGCTTGCTGCCATCGGTGCTGTGCACATCCTGACCCTGCTGTTCCTGCTCTACAACCAGCCGGGTGCTCAACCGAACGTCCCACCTTCGGACCCCACCGTGGCGAATCCTCCGGCTGATTTGTTCACCCGGATGGGTTGGGCTGATTTCACCAGTGGTTTCTGGCTTGGCGGCTGTGGTGGTGCTGTGTTCGCCTGGTTCCTGTGCAACACCGTCCACGTTCAGGACCTGTTCAAGATTGCTGCAGGCGTCTGGAGCGTCGGCTGAGCAACTGGGGGCGTTTCTGAACTCAATCCCCCTTTCATCCCCTCCAACCATCGGCGAATGTTGGAGGGGATCTTTATTGTCGGTCTGCCACTGCGTTTGAGATCGAAGCAGTGCGGTCCATCTCCCAGCCATTCCTGAGACGGCCCGTCTTCACGATCGTCTGCAGCCTATTGGTGTTGCTAGCGGGTGTCGTGTCCTTGGTGGGACTCGGACTCGAGGATCTGCCGCCACTGGCGCCAACACGCGTCAGTGTGCGCGCCAATTTTCCGGCGGCGGGGGCTGAGGTGGTGGAGCAGAGCGTTACCACCGTGCTGGAACAACAGCTCAACGGTCTCGACGGACTGGAGAGCATGACCTCCAGCAGCCGGCAAGGAAGCGCCAGCATCAGTTTGCGATTTGCATCCGGGGACCCCGAGCTCAACGCCATCAAGGTGCAGAACGAGGTGAACCTCGCCAGCCGCCGGCTGCCCCAGGCCGTGACCCGTCAGGGGCTGACCGTCAGCCAATCCAGCAATGATTTGCTGTTAATTCTTGGCTTCAGCGCTCCAGCCGGGATGTATGAGCCGATCTTTCTCGGTGGATGGCTGGATCAAAACCTGAGCGAAAGCCTGCGCTCCGCATCTGGAGTGGGTGACGTCCGGGTGTTCGGCAGCAGCGAACTGGCATTCCGCCTCTGGCTGGATCCCAACCGACTGGAACAGTTCAACCTCTCCACCAGCGACATCAGCGCTGCGTTATCCGAACAGAACGTTCTGGCTGCGGTTGGCAACCTCGGCAAAGCACCGGCACCAGGTGGTCAGTTATTCAGCCTTCCGGTGGATGCAGAGGGGCGCTTGCGCAGCATTCGCGACTTCGAAGAAATGGTTGTGAAGCGAACGGAGAACGGAGGGTTGGTGCGGCTGCAGGATGTCGGTCGCGTAGAGCTTGGACAGCGCAACTACGGGAGCAGAGCCCTGAACCTGCAGGGAGAAAGCTCGGTCGCAATGGGGATCTATCAACGTGACGGCACCAATGCTCTTGCGGTGAGCCGGGCGGTCAGGGATGCGCTGAAGCGGATGGAAAGCAGCTTCCCGCCGGGCCTGACAATGCAAGTCATCGTCGATGTAGCGGACAACATTCAAGCCAACCTCGATCGCACCACCGCAACGCTTCGCGATTCGGTGGTGCTGGTGCTCGTTGTGCTGGTGCTGTTCCTAGGGCGCTGGCGACTGGCCATGATCCCTGGTCTGAGTGTGCCCGTCGCCTTGATCGGCAGTCTTGCTGTCGTTCGGCTGAGCGGTTCCAATCTGAACAGCCTGATCCTGTTCGGACTCGTGCTGGCCACGGGCATCGTGGTGGACGACGCGATCGTGGTGAGTGAAGACATTGCCGGCCGCATTGAAGCCGGTGCCGAACCCCAAGGGGCCGCCGAAGATGCCATGGCTGAACTGGGTGGCGCCGTGGTCGCCACTTCGTTGGTGTTGGCAGCTGTGTTTTTGCCAGTCCTGCTCATCCCAGGATCCATCGGCCGTCTCTATGAACCGATCGCTCTCGCCATTTGTGGCGCGATTCTGTTCTCCACCTTCAATGCCCTCACCTTCACTCCAATGGCCTGCGCGCGCGTGCTTGGGCCCGGTGGCGGACGGTTGCCAGGACCGGTGCAGAAACTCAGTCGCGGACTACGCCGTGGAATGACCCAGCTCCAACAGACCTACAGCCGATTGCTTGGGGTGTGGCTCCCACGCGGTCGCCTGGTGATCGCCTTGTTGCTGTCTGGTCTAATCATCACAGGGATTGGCCTAGCCACCATTCCCACAGCCTTCATCCCCAATGAGGACCAAGGACAGATTCGTGGCTATTTCACCCTTCAGGACGGAGCCAGCCTGGAGCGCACCGAAGCCATCATGAAGCGCATCCGCTCGGTGGTCGCAGAAGAACCACTGGTGCGGAGCGGCAATTTCTATGCCGGAAGCTCCTTCGGACAGAGCGGAGAGAATTCGGGTTCCTTTTACCTGCGTCTCACACCACTCAAGGACAGATCGGGACGCGAGAACAGCAGTGAAGCCGTGAAACAACGGCTGAACCGTGCATTGCGTCAGCGCATCAGCGATGCCCGAGTGATCGTGACCACGCCCCCTACTGTGCGGGGATTCAGCAGTGAGTCGGGTCTCCAACTGGAGTTACTCGACCGAAGCGGGGGCCAACTCAGCCTGCAAGCCTTTGAGGCACAGGCTCAGCAATTCATTGAGGCCGCAGAAGCCACCGGGAGCTTCCAACGGGTCAGCACCCGTTTCGATGCCAGTTCACCGCGATGGCGCCTGGACGTTGACCGCAGCTTGATGGCAGCGCTGGACTTGCCAGTGGGACCAACGCTGAGAGACATCGGCACGGCCATCGGCGGCCGCTACATCGACGACACCTTTGAAGGCGGGGAGATCCGCAGCATTTACATCCAGCTGGAAGGACGGGATCGCAGCACACCCAGCGACCTAACCGGCCTGATGGTGCGCAACCGCAGCGGTGAGCTGGTCTCCCTCGCCAATGTGGCACGCCTGACCCGTGACAGCGGCGCCAACACGATCAACCATTTCAACCAAGACCGATCGATCAGCATCACGGCCGTACCCGAAGACACCATCAGCAGCGGCCAGGCCATCGATCTGCTGAAAGCACTCAGCGAACGGACCGGCGGAAACAACCTGGACCTGGCCTTCACGGGCCTGGCCAAAGAAGAAACCCGCGCCGAGTCAGTGTCGTGGGTGCTGTTCGCCCTCGGCCTCACGGTGGTGTATCTGCTGCTGTCAGGCCTGTACGAGAGTTTCGTGGATCCTTTGATCATCCTGCTCACCGTGCCCATGGCACTCCTGGGAGCACTGATCGGTCTAAAACTGCGTGGTCTCAGCCTTGATGTTTACGCTCAGATGGGTCTGCTGGTGCTGGTCAGCCTGGCGGCGAAGAACGGCATCCTGATCGTGGAGTTCGCCAATCAACGCTTGAAACAGGGCATTGGTCTACTCGAGGCCATTGAAGGAGCTGCAATCAACAGAATGCGGCCGATCCTGCTCACCGCCGTGACTTCGTTGGCAGGCTTTTTGCCCTTGCTGCTTGCCACAGGGAGCGGTTCAGCAAGCCGGATCAGCATTGGCACTGTGGTGTTCAGTGGTCTTCTGGCATCAACTCTGCTGTCCCTCTTTGTGGTGCCAGCTATTTACTTCTCAATCAAACGCTGGCGTGGTGTGGGACCAGCGATGCCAGAGCTGGATGGTTGAACCACGGTCGTCATTGGCTCGAACACCGCGGCCAGGACTCCGACTAGCAGGGTTCGAAGCGTTCGTTCAAGGCAGGCCCGCCGCCCGCTGGAACGGTGCAGACGCCTGAACTCAAGGCCAGTGCTGTAGACATCGCATCGGATGGGGCGGCCGGCTGGGAGCTCTTGGCGGCACTCGCGGGCCAGGATTCTCCACGATCGAGTCGATCTTGAGCCTCGATCTGCCCCAGGTTGATGCGCTGACTTGGCAGGTATTGCATTGTGAGGTTGTAACCGACCACAGCCCCTGCAAGCAGCACGACGAGCTCAAGCCTTGGGGGTAATGAAGCCATGGACATGGAAGGAGAACGACGCTGGAGGGTTCTCAGTCCAAACCATGAATGCAACCAGCCCGTGACTGACTCCAGTGAGAACCATGACGCAATGCATACAACCCCTGGATGCAGCGATTCGTAATGTGGGTGCCCTGTTTGTTCGAAGAGGCCGCGCCATGGTGATCAGCACGACGCACAGTCGGGCTTCTTCGGAACAAGCGCAGTTCTTTTCCTACGGCGAGGCGGCGAATCCGATCCGCAGCGGGCTGACCTCATTGGTGCCCTATCGCAGCTTCTCACCGACATTCTTCGATGACACTGGCAGTGCCGTGCTGGCGCTCGACCTCAGTGCAGAGCTCAACTGCAACGGACCAGCCACCGGTCCCTCACTTTGCGCGAACTTTATTCGCGTGCACGACACCGAACTGCGTACAGCCGCTGTAGCCACAAGCCAGCTGTTTTTCGTCGCCGATGGGGAAGGAGAAACCGAAGCCTGCGGCGAGCATTTCAGCTGGAGCAAAGGCGACATGCTCGTCTTGCCCGCAGGCGGTGATGCCATTCACACCAGTCGCAGCAAGGGAGCTCTCTATTGGGTGCACGACGCGCCACTGCTGCGCCATCTGGGCGTCACGCCCAGTGAATCCCGCTTTGAGCCAACCTTTTACAGCCATCTCGACAGCCAGGGGCGCTTGGCGGACATCGCAGCGAGCCCGAGCGGAGCCCGCGCCAATCGTGTCAGCGTGCTGCTGGGCAATGCCGCGTTTCCGCAGACCCGCACGGTGACCCACACACTCTGGGCGATGCTCGGAATTCTCCCCGCCGGCCAAGAGCAGAAACCTCACCGCCACCAGTCGATTGCCCTGGATTTCGCCGTGGACTGCGAACCCGGTTGCTACACCCTGATCGGCACCGAGCTAGACGACCAGGGTCGAATCCTCAATCCCCATCGAGAAGACTGGGTGGCAGGTGCCGCATTCGTCACGCCACCGGGGTATTGGCATTCCCATCACAACGAGTCCGGCGCTGATGCCTATGTGCTTCCCATCCAAGACGCGGGACTGCACACCTATCTGCGCACCCTCGACATTCTGTTCAGCAACTGATCCAGCAATCAGCTGACTCGGTGGTCGGCTGAGACGCCACAAGCAAGAAAAAAACCCCGCCCGGCAAACCCGGGCGGGGGAGATTTCGAGAAACGACTAGTTGATCAAAGCAGCATCTGCTGGATCAGCCGAACTTGCCTGAGGTCGAGGCGATCAGGAATGCCGCGTAAGTGAGGACGTAACCCACTGTGAAGTGAGCCAGGCCAACAACACGAGCCTGAACGATGGACAGTGCCACAGGCTTATCACGCCAACCCATCATGTTGGCAATGGGGCTGCGCTGATGAGCCCAAACGATGGTCTCGATCAGCTCCTGCCAGTAGCCACGCCAGGAGATGAGGAACATGAAGCCGGTGGCCCACACCAGGTGACCGAAGAGGAACATCCAAGCCCAAACAGCAAGGTTGTTGCTGCCGAAGGGGTTGTATCCGTTGATCAGCTGGGAGGAGTTCAGCCACAGGTAGTCGCGGAACCAACCCATCAAGTAGGTGCTGGACTCATTGAACTGAGCAACATTGCCCTGCCAGATGGCGAGGTGCTTCCAGTGCCAGTAGAAGGTGACCCAACCCACTGTGTTCAGCGCCCAGAAGACTGCCAGGTAGAAGGCGTCCCAAGCGGAGATGTCACAGGTGCCGCCACGGCCGGGGCCGTCGCAGGGGAAGGAGTAGCCGAAGTCCTTCTTGTCGGGCATCAGCTTGGAGCCGCGGGCATCCAGAGCACCCTTAACAAGGATCAGGGTGGTGGTGTGGAGACCCAGTGCGATGGCGTGGTGAACCAGGAAGTCACCAGGGCCGATGGGCAGGAACAGATCGTTGCTGCCACGGGCGCCGTTGATGGCGTCCATCCAACCACCCATGTAAGCAGCGTTGGCATTGGCGGCAGCACCGCCAGCGTTGGCCAGCAGCACATCGAAGCCGTAGATCGCCTTGCCGGAAGCGGCTTGAACGAACTGGGCGAAGACGGGCTCAACCAGAATCTGCTTTTCGGGGGTACCGAAGGCCACGACCACGTCGTTGTGGACGTAAAGACCCAGGGTGTGGAAGCCGAGGAACAGAGTGACCCAGCTCAGGTGGCTGATGACCGCTTCTTTGTGCTCGAGCATCCGGCCCAGGACGTTGTCCTTATTGGCTTCGGGGTCGTAGTCACGGATGAAGAAGATCGCACCGTGGGCGAAGGCACCGCACATCAGGAAGATGGCGATGTACTGGTGGTGGGTGTAGAGAGCAGCCTGCGTTGTGTAGGCCTTCGCGATGAAGGCATACGACGGCATGGCGTACATGTGCTGAGCAACAAGGGAGGTGACCACACCGAGGGAGGCGAGAGCCAGACCCAGCTGCATGTGCAGGCTGTTGTTCAGGGTGTCGTACAGACCGCTGTGACCTGCACCGAGGTTTCCAGGAGTGCCCTTCGGAGGGTTGTGGGCTTCCAGGATCTCCTTGATGGAGTGACCGATGCCGAAATTGGTCCGGTACATATGGCCGGCGATCACGAAGATGCAACCGATGGCCAGATGGTGGTGGGCAATGTCGGTCAGCCAGAGGGCTTCGGTCTGAGGGTGGAAACCACCGAGGAAGGTGAGGATCGCGGTGCCGGATCCTTCAGCAGTGCCGAACACCTGACCCATGGTGTCTGGGTCCTGGGCATACACACCCCAGTTGCCGGTAAAGAAGGGACCCAAACCAGCGGGGTGAGGCATCACGCTGAGGAAGTTGTCCCAACCGACGTGCTGACCGCGGGATTCAGGAATGGCCACGTGAACCAGGTGACCGGTCCAGGCGATCGAGCTGAAGCCGAAGAGCACAGCCAGGTGGTGATTCAGGCGCGATTCAGCGTTCTTGAACCAAGCCAGGGAAGGACGGAACTTGGGCTGAAGGTGCAGCCAACCGGCGAAGAGAGCCCAAGCTGACAGGATCATCATGAAGATGGATCCCTGGTACAGCTCGGCATTGGTGGTCATGCCGATTGTGTAGAACCAGTGATACAAGCCTGAGTAGGCAATGTTCACCGGTGAGGACGCTCCCGCCTGGGTGAATGCCGTGATGGCGCCTTCACCGAAGTGGGGATCCCAGATTGCGTGAGCGATTGGGCTTACGTGCAGAGGATCTGCGACCCACTGCTCGAAGTTGCCCTGCCAGGCGATGTGGAACAGGTTGCCCGAAACCCACAGGCCGATGATCGCGAGATGACCGAAATGGGTGGAGAAGAGCTTTTGGTAAAGCTTCTCCTCCGTCATTCCGTCATGGCTCTCGAAGTCGTGAGCCGTGGCGATCCCGTACCAGATACGGCGGGTTGTCGGGTCCTGTGCCAGACCCTGGCTGAACGAAGGAAATTTCGTTGCCATTAGAGGGAAAGGTCAGGAAAGGTCAGCCCACCGCAAGGATGTGGGCGTGGAAGAAGGCCCACGTCACCGTGATGCCACCCAGGAGGTAATGGGCAACACCCACGGCACGGCCCTGGATGATGGACAGCGCACGGGGCTGGATGGCCGGAGCCACTTTCAGCTTGTTGTGAGCCCAGACGATGGACTCAATCAGCTCCTGCCAGTAGCCGCGGCCGCTGAACAGGAACATCAGGCTGAAGGCCCAAACGAAGTGGCCTGCAAGGAACATGATTCCGTAGCCGGCCGTGTTGGATCCATAGCTGTTGATCACCTGTGCGGCTTGAGCCCACAGGTAGTCGCGCAGCCAGCCATTGATGGTGATGGCGCTGTTGGCAAAGTTGCCGTTGGAGAGGTACTGGACGGAACCGTCAGGCCTCACCGTTCCCCACACGTCGCTCTGCATCTTCCAGGAGAAGTGGAAGATCACAACGGACAGGGAGTTGTACATCCAGAACAGACCAAGGAACACGTGGTCCCAAGCAGACACCTGACAGGTGCCGCCACGACCAGGGCCATCGCAGGAGAAGCGGAAGCCGAGGTTGGCCTTATCGGGGATGAGACGGGAATTACGGGCGTACAGGACACCCTTGAGAAGGATCAGCACCGTCACGTGAATCGTGAAGGCGTGAATGTGGTGCACCATGAAGTCAGCGGTGCCGAGGGGAATCGGCGCAGCAGCAACCTTGCCGCCGACGGCAACCACTGAACCGTTGAACACTTCACTGACGCTGGCGAGAGCGTTGGGTGCAGTGCTGCCGGCAGCGGAGGCGTGCAGACCCTGAATCCACTGAGCGAAAATCGGCTTCAGCTGGATGGCGGAGTCGCTGAACATGTCCTGGGGACGCCCCAGAGCACGCATGGTGTCGTTGTGGATGTACAGACCGAAGCTGTGGGCACCCAGCCAGATGCAGACCCAGTTCAGATGGCTGATGATGGCATCGCGTGCTTTGAGCACCCGGTCGAGCACGTTATCGACGTGCTTGGCGGGGTCGTAGTCGCGGATCATGGCGATGGCCGCGTGAGCGGAAGCGCCAACGATTAAGAAGCCACCGATCCACATGTGGTGGGTGAACAGACCGATCTGTGTCGGGTAATCGATCGCCATGTACGGATACGGAGGCATCGCGTACATGTGCTGAGCAACGATGATGCTCACGGAACCACCGATGGCCAGGTTCACGGCCAGCTGAGCATGCCAGCTGTTGGTCATGAACTCGAACAGACCGTCGTGGCCCTTGGTTGCAGGGAAGAGGAGAGGATCACCCTTCTGACCCTCGAGGATCTCCTTAATGGAGTGACCGATGCCCCAATTGGTGCGGTACATGTGACCGGCCACGATGAACATCACCGCGATGGCCAGGTGGTGATGAGCGATGTCGCTCATCCACATGCTTCCGGTCACCGGATTCAAACCACCTTTGAAGGTGAGGAAATCGCTGTAGGCAGCCCAGTCACCGCGGAAGAAAGCGCCAATACCGGCGCTGAAACCTGGGTAGAGCTGAGCCAGGAGATCCTGGTTGAAGAATTCGTGAGGAAGGGGAATGTCCGCCACAGAAGCAATGGTCTTGCCATTGAGCACCAGCGGCTGGCCGGCGTCGATGGCATCCATCAACTTGGTAGTGGGCAGGGACACATGCAGCAGGTGACCGGTCCAGGAAAGAGATCCCAAACCGAACAGACCAGCCAAGTGGTGGTTGAGCATCGACTCAACGTTCTGGAACCACTCGAGCTTCGGAGCTGCCTTGTGATAGTGAAAGACGCCTGCATTCAGCATCAGACCGGCCATCACCAGGGCGCCAATGGCCAGAGACATCAGTTGTGTCTCATTGGTGATGCCCCAAGCCCGCCACATGTGGAACAGGCCTGAAGTGATTTGGATGCCCTGGAAACCGGCACCCATATCGCCGTTGAGGATTTCTTGGCCGAACACCGGCCACACCACTTGAGCACTGGGCTTCACGTGGGTGGGGTCGGCGAGCCAGCCGGAGAAGTTGGAGAAGCGAGCGCCATGGAAAAAGGCACCGCTCAGCCAGATGAAGATCACGGCCAGATGGCCGAAGTGAGCACTAAAGATCTTCCGAGAAACCTCCTCAAGGTCACTCGTGTGGCTGTCAAAGTCGTGAGCGTTGGCGTGGAGATTCCAAACCCAGGTAGTGGTTTTGGGACCTTTCGCGAGGGCTCGGTCAAAGTGTCCGGGCTTGCCGAACAGCTCGAAGGTCGCTGGATTGTCGACCTTCTCGACCTGAGTCTTCGCGGTGTTCCCACGCTCTGGTGGGCTGATGGTCATCGAGTCGTTCCTCGAGGGACGGGATCGAGGTGGTGGGACACCCCTCCAGCAAATCCGGAGATTCACCGGGGCCCCGGCCGAAGCTCGGACGAGCCTCACTACGGCCGGGCACCAATGGCTTTCAAGGATCAAGATCCCTGACAGCCACTGGAGCTGGGGCCCCTGATGAGGGGACCGCTGGCGGAAGCATAGGAGCGCAGACCCGCATCACACCCAAGGGAGTTACAAAGGTTCAATCCGGCTGCTGGCCTGTCTGCACCTAGGATTTTCCCGAGACTGAATATCAGCGAAGCAAGATTGATTCAAGGGAGTAAACATCACCGAAAGACAAAAAATATTCGCCTAAATAATGCAAATTTTCCCAGCGAGTTGCGACCTGGCGTCGATGACCAGAATGACTGCATTCAAGCTCGGCTCCATGACGGCATCAGGCCGAAACCACTTCCTCCAACGCTGGCTGGCAGCCGTGCTGGTGCTTTTGATCAGCTTCTGGCCGGCCGCGCCTGTTCAGGCCTGGTCTTGGGGAGGCGATCAGACCAGTTCAAAAGCGCGCGGACATCACATCGTCGATGCCAGCGCGCCAACGGGTCGCCTGCAGGAAGTGAGCCCGCCCGGCGCCGTGCAACAACTGCAACAGGCCCTCAACCATTACCAGCCGCGCCTAACCCTGATCAGTCCGCGCGATGGAAGCCTGCTGAAGACTCGCCGCACATCAATTGAACTTCAAATCGAGGACTGGCCACTGACCGAAGACCCACAACTGGGGCTAGGGGCCCACGTGGCTCTGCAAATTGACGATCAGCCGCCGTTGCGATTCAGCCAGGCCAGCCAGGGTCGACTGACCGTTGACCTGCCTGACCTCTCCCCTGGAAGTCATCGCTTCAGCGCCTATGCAGCCATGCCCTGGGGAGAAGCCGTGAAATCGCCTGGGGCGAGTCTTCAGTGGCGACTGGACCTTCTTCAGGAACTGATTGGCACCCAACCCGATCAGGATGCTCCCTGGCTTGCCGTTGTCAGTCCTGCAGAGCTGGGACGCGGCGAGCCGCTGCTGATCGACTGGCTCATCTGGAATGCGCCCTTGCAAAACCTTCGCGAAGGCGATGGACGTTGGAGGCTGCGCATCAGCGTGAACGGCGACAGCTTTCTGGTCGACCGCCAGGACGCCCTTTGGTTGAAGGGTGCCGGCAATGGCGGTGTTCAGATGGAACTCCTGGATGGCATGGGAGACCCGATCACTCCGGTCTTCAACAATCAATTCCGCTCCCAAGACTCCTTATCAGGGGAGCGGCCGATTTGGATGCAATCCAAGCTCTCCGATCAGCAGATCGCACGACTGCTGGGAGAGGCCGTTCCAGAACCCACGCCACCAGCCAAGCCAGCGGGTGCTGTCACGACGGAGCAGCCCGTCCAATTAGAGCAATCAGATGACCCTGAGCCTCAACCAGCCACCCCCACCCCCGCCGAAGACACGACATCAACACCAGACCCACAGTCCATGGAGGTCGACAAGGACCCGATCCAGCTGGAATCGCAGCCCGCACCAGCCAGCGACGAGGCGCCTGAGCCGCCAGACCCATCCAAGGCAAGACCTTCAGAGAACGACCCCGCCAAAACCCCGAGCGACCGTCAACCCCAGGCAATCGCCTCGCCACCCACGCCTCCGGAGGGGGCCAACACCAATGCCCCCACCAGCAGCCTGGGAGGATCAGCCAGGGAGCTGTTGAACGCCAATGGCACCCAGCGCTGATCTTCCGAGGCTTTTGCCCTGAACGCTGACACCACCAACACGCACCAGGCCGACACCGTGACGCTGGCTCTTGGCCTTTCAGCCAGTGCCTGGCCGCTCCTGCAGCGCCTGCAGCAGATGGAGCGCATCAAGGCAATCGGATTGACGCCCGGTGCTGCAACCACGCTGAAGGACATGCCCGCGGATCTGCGGATTGGTCCAGCGTCGCAACTGCTGAAAGCCAACTGGACCCGCGGGGGCAACCTGCTGGTGATTGGCGCCATTGGAGCGGTTACAAGGCTGATTGCTCCCCTGGTGCAAGACAAGCACTCCGATCCTGCGGTTGTGGTGATGGATGCGCGGGGCGAGCATGTGGTGCCGCTCTTGGGCGGTCATTCCGCTGGGGCAGAGCAGCTGGCACGAGATCTTGCCGCCGCACTTGGAAGTCGAGCCGTTCTCACCGGTGATGCCAGCACACAAGGTCGCCTGGCACTGGATGCCTTTGGCGAGGCATGGGGTTGGAAGCGCGGAGGCGAAGCGAGCGCCTGGCATCAGCTGATGCAATCCCAGGCCATGGAGCAACCGCTGAGCCTGACGCAGCAAAGCGGAACAACGCTCTGGTCAACCAGTGCCGGCAGCCAACGACTCCATCATCGGGATGGCTCCCATCAATCTCCCGCCTTGAGCATCGGGGCTAAAACCGATGCTGCAGCCTGTCGTTGGCATCCCCCCACCCTCTGGATCGGCATCGGTTGCGAGCGCAACACCAGCCTTGGCCTGGTCGAACGTGCCGTCGCATCGGCTCTTGCTCAAGCATCACTGGCCCGGGAAGCGGTGGCCGGAATCAGCAGCATCGACGTCAAGGCCAATGAGCCAGCACTCATTCGCCTGAGCGAACAGCACGAATGGCCCTTTCGGCTGCACTGCGCTTCCAGTTTGGCGGCGGTTGCCGTGCCCACGCCTTCAGAGGTGGTCAAAGCGGAGATGGGAACAGCATCGGTTGCGGAAGCAGCGGCTCTGCTGGCAGCAGGAGACGGCGCGCAGTTACGTCATCCCAAGCAAATCCTTCATGCCGATCCAGGCGAACAGGGTGCCGTCACGGTCGCCATCGCTGAGGCAAGCCAGGCCTTTGCACCTCAACGGGGCGAACTGCATCTGATCGGCAGTGGGCCAGGGGCCTTGGATCTGCTCACCCCCGATGCCAGACAGGCCCTCAGTCGGTGTGTGTCCTGGGTTGGTTATGGGCTGTATCTGGATCTGCTTGAGCCCCTGCGCCGCCATGATCAGGTGCGCGTGGATGGACAGCTCACACGGGAACGCGACCGGTGCCAGCAGGCCTTGGAGATGGCCCGTGAGGGCACCAAGGTTGCACTGGTGTCATCGGGCGACAGCGGGATTTACGGCATGGCCGGACTCGCCCTGGAATTGTGGATGGACCTTCCCGAGAGTCATCGACCGCTGTTCCAAGTTCACCCAGGCCTCTCAGCCCTGCAACTGGCGGCGGCCAAGGCCGGAGCACCGCTCATGCATGACTTCTGCACCATCAGCTTGAGTGACAGGCTCACACCCTGGGAGGTGATTGAACGACGGCTGCACGCTGCTGCAGAAGGAGATTTTGTGGTGGCGCTCTACAACCCACGCTCCAAAGGCCGCGACTGGCAGCTGCAGCGAGCTATTGAGATCCTGCTCAAGGATCGACCTGCCACAACACCGGTGGTGATGGCCCGCCAACTCGGACGACGGGAGGAGAACGTGAGCCTGTTTCAGCTGGCTAACCTCCAACCGGAGGACGTTGACATGCTCACCGTGCTGGTGGTCGGCAACAGCAGCAGTCGGGTCATGGGTGGCCGCATGGTGACCCCCCGTGGTTATCCCGGAGCCGCGCTCAGTTGATGCCGGCCATTGCAGTCGGGATGACAGGATTCGAACCTGCGGCCCCTTCGTCCCGAACGAAGTGCGCTACCAAGCTGCGCTACATCCCGAAGGCCCGACTCTAGAAGATGACCTCCGTCCTGAAACCTGATTGGCTCCGCGTCAAAGCTCCTCAACGGGAACGCATCGGAGCCGTTGCGGACATGCTGCTTGACCTGAAGCTGAATACGGTCTGCCAGGAAGCCAGCTGCCCCAACATCGGGGAATGCTTCGCCGGAGGGACGGCCACATTCCTGATCATGGGACCCGGTTGCACGCGCGCCTGCCCTTACTGCGACATCGATTTCGACAAAAGCGTTCGGCAGCTCGATCCCACGGAACCTGAACGCCTGGGGGAGGCTGTAGCCAGGCTCGGCCTGAAGCACGTGGTGATCACCTCAGTGAACCGCGATGACCTTGACGACGGTGGCGCCTCCCAGTTCGTGGCCTGCATCGAACAGGTCAAACAGCGCTCACCGCTCACCACCATCGAATTGCTGATCCCAGACTTCTGCGGCAACTGGGATGCCCTCGCCACCGTGATGGAGGCAGGACCCCATGTGCTGAACCACAACATCGAAACCGTGCCTCGCTTGTACCGACAAGCCAGACCACAGGGTGAGTACGAGCGATCGCTGGAACTGTTGAAGCGTGTGCGTGAAGGCTGGCCCAAGGCATACAGCAAATCAGGACTGATGGTGGGGCTCGGGGAAAACGATGCGGAAGTGATCCAGGTGTTGCGCGACCTGCGTGCCCATCACGTTGACATCGTCACGATCGGCCAATACCTCTCACCCGGGCCGAAGCACCTAGCGGTGGACCGTTTCGTCACACCAGAGCAGTTCGACCACTACCGCGAGCTGGGGGAGGGTGATCTGGGGTTCCTCCAGGTGGTGAGCACACCGCTGACGCGCAGCAGTTACCACGCCGGAGAAGTGCAAAAGCTGATGCTCAGCCATCCCCGCTGACCAGACGCCAGCCAGGGCGAAGACAAGGATGGTTTCGGCTCAGGCTCACCAAGCCTGTGACACAGGCAAGGCATCGGCACAGACCGGGCGCCAGGCATAAAGCGACCAGGTCACCAGGCCGCGGAGAATCATTGGATCACGCGTCACCCAATCATGGGCGCTTTGGTAGGAGGGGGCCTCAAAAATCATCAAGCCACCGCCTCCGGGCTGCTCCTGGCCATCCACGAGAAAACCGCTGTAGAGCCTCCAGCCTTTCTCGCGCTCAGCATTCAACCAGGTGCGATGAGCATCGCAGTGGGAGCGACGCTCATCTGCTGAAAGTGCCCGCATGGATGGAGTAAACACCTCCTGCTTGACGAACCAAGGCATGGATCGGCAGCGATCAGACCGCCACGGCAGCCCGATCCAGCAAGCCCATGGCCTCACGTTCGCTGGGAGGAATGAGCACCTTGAACCCTGCCTTGGCCGCTGACCAATCCGCCAGCAGCGATGAGGCCTTCTCGCTACCTGTGGCAGCCACATGCAACTCGAGCAGTTGCTTCAGCAATGAGGCCTGCTCATCGGTAGTAATGCTGCACACCTCCACGATCTCAGGATTGACGCGGGGAGTAACCCGTTCGCCATCGTCGAGCAGGAAGGTCACGCCACCAGTCATGCCAGCACCGACGTTGCGTCCAGTGCTGCCGAGCACCACCACAACACCACCAGTCATGTACTCACAGCAGTGATCTCCAGCACCCTCCACAACCGCACGGGCTCCACTGTTGCGAACACCAAAGCGCTCACCGGCACGACCAAGGGCAAACAGTTCACCACCGGTCGCTCCGTAGAGACAGGTGTTGCCGAGAATTACCTGATCACCAGGGTTGGCGGTGGCATCAGCGGGCACCAAAGCGATCCTGCCGCTGTTCATGCTCTTGCCGACGTAATCATTCGCCTCACCCTCGAGCCGAACATTCATCCCTTGCACCAGGAAAGCACCGAAGCTCTGCCCGGACGCGCCACGGAAGGTCAGATCAAGCTGTCCGTTGAAACCACGGTTGCCGTGGCGTTGGGCAATTTCACCCGCCAGTCGAGCGCAGACACTGCGATCGGTGTTGATGATCTCCACACTGCGGCTGAGCGAACCATGGCTTTCCACCGCAGCCATCAGCTCCACATCAGCCAACAATCGGTCTTCGAGGATCGGGCCATTGCCATGGGCCTGAGCGCTGTGGCGAAGCCAAGAGCGATCCTCAGCACCATGGACTGGAGCGAGCAGGCTGGAGAGATCCACACACTTGGTCTTGGCCAGCTCAATCGATCGGGCCTTGAGCAGATCCGTGCGTCCGATCAGATCTTCAAAACTGCTCACACCCAGCAAGCTCATGAGCTGGCGCACTTCCTCAGCCACGTACCAGAAAAAGTTGACGACGTGCTCGGGGACCCCGGTGAAGCGCTTGCGCAGGTTCTCCTTTTGTGTGGCCACACCGACTGGGCAGTTGTTGGTGTGGCAAACGCGGGCCATCACGCAGCCTTCGGCAATCATCGCAATCGAACCGAAGCCGTACTCCTCCGCGCCGAGGAGCGCGGCGATCACCACATCCCAGCCGGTTTTAAGGCCACCATCGGCCCGCAACAGAACCCGATCACGAAGACCGTTCTCCAAGAGGGCTCGGTGGACCTCAGTCAGGCCCAACTCCCAGGGGCCGCCGGCATGCTTGATCGAGCTCAGCGGTGAGGCTCCAGTGCCGCCGTCGTGGCCCGAAATCTGAATCACATCGGCGTTGGCTTTCGCCACACCAGCAGCGATGGTGCCGATGCCGATTTCAGCTACCAACTTCACGCTGACAGGTGCTGCTGGATGGACCTGGTGGAGATCGTGGATCAACTGGGCGAGATCTTCGATCGAGTAGATGTCATGGTGCGGGGGCGGCGAAATCAAGGCCACACCTGGCTTGCTGTTGCGCAGCCAGGCGATGTACTCGTCCACCTTCGGACCTGGCAACTGGCCGCCCTCACCGGGCTTGGCCCCTTGCGCCACCTTGATCTCCAGCTGCTTACCACTGCGCAGATATTCAGCCGTCACTCCGAAGCGCCCTGAAGCCACTTGCTTGATCGCGGAGCAGGCGGTGTCGCCGTTGCGCAGTCCGCCGATGCTGGGGAAGGACGCCGATCGCCCCTCCCCATCGACGTCCTTCAACACCTGGAAACGGGCTGGGTCTTCACCGCCTTCGCCGCTGTTGCTCTTGCCGCCGATGCGATTCATCGCCACGGCCAGGACTTCATGGGCTTCACGAGACAGGGCGCCGAGGCTCATCCCACCCGTGCAGAAGCGGGTGCAGATGCTCTCCACACTCTCCACCTGATCGAGGGGAAGCGGGGTGGGCGCCAACTTGAACTCGAGCAGGTCCCTGAGGGCCATGACCGGTCGGTTCTCCAACAAGGCCTTGTAAGTGGAGAAATGGTCGTAGCCGGGGCCCTGTGCCACGGCCTTGTGCAGCGCCTTGGAGAGTTCAGGGTTGTTGCGGTGGTATTCCGCACCACTGCGGTACTGAACAAAACCCATGAACTCCAGCTTGCTGCGGTTCAGCTCGGGGAAAGCTTTGGCATGCATCGACAGGGTTTCATTGGCCAATTCGGCAAGGGTCATGCCTGCCACCCGGCTGGTGGTACCGCTGAAGGCGATCTCGATTACATCGGCACCAAGACCAATCGCCTCAAAGATTTGAGCGCCGTGGTAGCTGGCCAGCAGAGAAATTCCGATCTTGGACAGAATTTTGCGAAGGCCGTTTTCAAGGGACTCGCGCACATTGGCCTGCACCTGATCAGCGTCGAGGGCCGGAAGCTTGCCCTGCTCAATGCGTTTTTTGGTTTTGGGGTGCTCCAGCCAGTGACGGGTGGTCTCCCAGGTGAGCCAAGGGCAGACGGCACTAGCGCCGTAACCGATCAGGCAAGCCAAGTGATGCGTGCTCCAGCACTGCGCGGTATCCACCACCAAGGAGCACTGCAGCCTCAGCTTTTGTCGCAGCAGGTGATGGTGCACCGCCCCTACGGACAACAGCGATGGCATGGCCACAGTGGTGGGGGTGAGCGGAGTAGCGACCCCTGACGCATCGACACGGTCGGAAAGCACCAACACCTGAGCACCACCGCGGACTGCTCGTTCTGCGGCGTGGCAGAGAGCTTCGAGCGCAGGCTGCAACCCGCCGGCACAAGCTTCAACCGCGACTTGCGTGGACAAGGTCTGCACCGGCAGCCCCTGCTGGCTGATGGCCGCCAACTCGGCCTCGTTCAACACCGGGGTCTCTAGATGAATCACGGCGGCAGCCTCGGCCTGGGGCTTCAGGGCCGGTCGTCGTTCACCGAGATGCATCTCCAAGCTCATCACTAGCTTTTCCCGGAGCGGGTCGATCGGCGGATTGGTGACCTGGGCGAAGCGCTGCTTGAAATAGTCGAACAACAGGTGTGGCTTCTCGGAGAGCACCGCCAGTGGAATGTCATCCCCCATGCAGTAGGTCGGCTCTTTGCCGAGGGCCGCCATGTCTTCAATGATCAGATCGAAATCCTCGGCGGTGAAACCCATGGCGGTCTGCAAGCGCAGCAGATCGAGTTCACTCACCTGTTGATCCTGGATCCAAGGCTGCGGGGCCACGCTGCGGCGGTGCTGCTTCAGCCATTCGGCATAAGGGAATCGACGCGCCGCGTCCTCCTTGACAGACCAGTTGTCCAGCAACTCGCCGCGTTCCAGATCCACGGCCACCATCTGTCCAGGTCCAAGTCGCCCTTTCCTGACGATGGTCTTGCCGCTGAGATCCACCACACCGGTCTCCGATCCCATGATCACGAAGCCGTCATCGGTGGTGCACCAACGCGCCGGGCGCAACCCATTGCGATCCAACGTGGCACCCACCCGCTTGCCGTCGGCAAAGACCAACAGGGCCGGACCATCCCAGGGTTCCTGAATGCCCGCATTGAACTCGTACATCGCCGTCACATCGGGACGGCTGTCGAGGTCGGGCTGATTGCGGAAGGCTTCGGGCACCAGCGTGATCAGGCTGTCGGTGATCGAACGCCCGCTGCGCACCATCAGCTCCAAAGTGGCATCAAGGTTGGCGGAATCACTGAAGGCAGGGTTCACCACCGGAATCAGATCGTCGGCAGCTTCCCCCCAGACGTTCTCGAGGCTGGCTTCTGACGCCTTGGCCCAGTTGAGGTTGCCCAGCAGGGTGTTGATTTCACCGTTGTGGCCCAGAAGCCGCATCGGCTGCGCCAGGGGCCAGCGCGGCAGGGTATTGGTGCTGAAACGACGGTGATAAACCGCGAAACTGACGGCAAAGCGCGGATCCTTGAGGTCGGCGTAGTACTGCGCCAAGACTTCAGAACGCACCATGCCTTTGTAAACAACCGTGCGGCTGCTCAAGGACGCCACATAGAGGTCGTAACCACCAGAGGTGCCAAATTCGGCGCGGATGCGAGCTCCAATCCTGCGGCGCAAACGCAGCAGCTGACCTTCGAAAGCCGAGTCATCCGCGTGGCCATCAAGCACCCACTGCTCGATCACAGGCGCCGTTGCTCGCGCCATGGGACCCAGCACGGTTGGATCCACAGGAACGGTTCGCCACCCCAGCGGACGCAACCCCAAAGCACTGGCCTCCGCGTCACAGACGCGGCGAACATCCGCCCGGCAGCTTGCATCCGTGGGCATGAACATCATGCCGAGACCTTTCGCTGCAGCGGCTTCCGGCCAGACCTCTCGTAGATAAGCCCAGGGGATCTGACAGAGCACACCGGCACCGTCGCCCGAGTCCCCATCGCCGCCACATCCCCCCCGGTGCTCCATACAACCCAGACCACGCAAGGCCTGCTGCAAAACCCAATGACTGGTCTCACCCTGAAGATTCGCGAGGAATCCCACGCCGCAAGCATCCTTTTCACCGGCCACGGCCTCAGGCGCAGCACTGTCGCTGTAGGGCCAATGGGAACCGGGAAGGTGAGTCATGACCTGCAGAAAAGTCGGACGAACGCCGCAGCTGGATGCCTCATCCATACGCCGCACTATCAAATCCTAAGGATTGACCACCCCGGCTAGCGTTTTCGCATGCCTTTACCACCTCCTCCTCCCCCTCCTCCCACCATTGAGATTCGGGAAGCGGAGCAGAGCCAAGGCGATGCGATTCGCATCGGTGGGATCACCACCGAGGGAGCTTGGTCCTGGATCGGTGGCAACCAACGATCCCCTCGACAGCTTTGGATTCCCCTCGACATCCTCATCGGCAGGCTGGGATTCCACCGAGTCCAGGAGCGAGCGGGCGAGGCGCTCGAATGGTTCGGAGAGCGGCGCCTGCTGGCATCACTACCGACGCGCATCTTGGACGATGAGGTCGCCGTGGATGCCGCACCCTGGTTCAGATCTCTGAATGTGAGCAGCAGCAGAAACGGCGAGGTTTTATCGCTCACACTCCCCTCGCCACGCGTGCTCGCACTGCGTCAAGGCAAAGGCAGCACAGCAGGACGCCTGGTGCTTGACCTCAGTGGCCCGGCGCTGATGCAACGCAGGGATGATGACCTGCTCCTCGGAGTGAGGACAACCCCTGCACAGAACGCGCAGCTCAAGCGGATCGGACTGACCACGCGACGCCAGTCTGAATCGTTGGTTTTGATGGGCAAAAGCGAACAGCCAACGCTCACGTTGGCGGGGCCTTGGCGGATCGTGATCGATGGCCTGAACGCGACACAGAGTCCAAGCCCTTTGGCCCAAGGCAACCCGTTGCATGCGGCATTGATGAGCCCTGCGATCAAGACCGCGCAAGCTCAGGGACTGGTGCTCGATGTGCGAACCGTGCGCGTTGGTGTCAAACCGCTGCTCATCTACCGCGCTGGCACGCGCTTTGACAGCAACAACCTCAGCCTGCGTCCGCTGGCAGCCCAGGGATCCCAGACCGGACTCCGCTATCTGACGCAGTTGGCGCAGCAGGAACGGGCTCTCACCGCTGTGAACGGTGGGTTTTTCAATCGCGTGCGTCAACTCCCGCTGGGTGCCATTCGCGTCGATGGCACCTGGGTCTCAGGCCCGATTCTCAACCGCGGTGCGGTCGGCTGGTCCATCGGCCAGCCCCTGCTCTTCGACCGCTTGCAGCTGGATCAGACCCTCGAGGTCGCTGGAGGACGTCGATGGGATCTCGGCCAGCTCAACAGCGGCTATGTACAGCGGGGGCTGAGTCGTTACACCCGCGCCTGGGGGCCGGTTTACACAGCGCTCAGTGGCGAGGAGAAAGCCATCTCCATCCGCGCTGGGAAGGTCATCGGTTTGCATGATGGAGCCGCATTGATACGCGGCGTGCCTCTCGCCGCCGGCAGCTCCTTGATTGTGTCGCGGGCGGGAGTAGCACTGCCCGCAAAGCCAGGGGATCAGGTCAGCATCAACCTTCGACCCTCAAGCCCAGTCGGCCAACAACCTCAGATTCTTGGGGGAGGCCCCTTGCTGTTGAGGGGGGGCCAGGTGGTGCTGAAAGGACGTCAGGAAGGCTTCAGTCAAGGGTTCCTTTCCCAATCAGCCCCTCGCACTGTGGTGGGACAGGACGACAAACGCGTGTGGCTGTTCACCCTGCGAGGTCGTTCCGGCAGCGATCCCACGTTGTTGGAGACCACACTGGCCTTGCAGCAGCTGGGGATTAGCGACGCCCTCAATCTTGATGGCGGCAGCTCCACCACCTTGGTGGCGGCCAACCACACCTTGATGACCGGTCGCGGCGTCACACCCCGCATTCAGAACGGGCTTGGCTTTGTCCGCCCCTGAACGCGATGCTGCGAAACTCAATACACCGTCGTGCCGCAGACCATGGGAGCCGTGCTGCAGATCACCGCAACCGCCGCCGCTGAGTTGGGCCGCCAGGCCGCGGTTGCTGGCACCCCAGGTTTGATGCACCTCGATCTCACCAAGGGGCACTGCGAACAGAACGTGATTCGCCTGCAGCCAGGGCATCTCGCTGGCACTCCCGTTGCCCGGGCTGATGGCGTGACACTCCACGCCCCCGAAGCGCAGCTCAAATTGCTTGAAGGGCTGACCCTCGACTACCGAAGCGACATCAGCGGGGGAGGCTTTTTGATCCTCAGCAGTGATCAAGTGCGCTGCTGCGCCTGCGGAAGCGCCTTCAGCCGGATCTGAAAGGGACAGGGAAGGCGACCCGGTAAGGTGATGGATTGTCGAACCAGGTCGGATCTCCGGCCGCCACGCGACCGTCGATGCCAACCATCCAGCAACTGATCCGCACTGAGCGCCAGAGCTCTAAGGCGAAAACCAAATCACCCGCCCTGAAGGCCTGCCCCGAGCGCCGTGGCGTGTGCACCCGCGTGTACACCTCCACACCCAAAAAGCCCAATTCGGCCCTTCGCAAGGTGGCCCGTGTGCGCCTCACCTCCGGATTCGAGGTGACCGCTTACATCGGCGGCATTGGCCACAACCTTCAGGAGCACTCGGTGGTGCTGATCCGCGGTGGTCGTGTCAAAGATTTGCCTGGCGTGCGTTACCACATCATTCGCGGAACGCTTGACACCGCCGGTGTGAAGGACCGTCGCCAGTCCCGCTCGAAGTACGGAGCCAAGACTCCCAAGGAGTGATGCCATGCGGTCCTCATCGGGACCGCCCCGTAACCGTCACCCCCAACACCCTGTTCTTTATCCAGATTTGACAGTCCATGTCACGCCGTAACGCCGCCGTTAAGCGCCCGGTTCTTCCTGATCCTCAGTTCAACAACCGCCTCGCCACCATGCTGGTGGCTCGGTTGATGAAGCACGGCAAGAAGTCGACCGCACAGCGGATTCTTTCCGATGCGTTCAGCCTGATCGGCGAGCGGACCGGCGGTGACCCCATCGAACTATTCGAAACCGCTGTCAAGAACGCCACTCCTTTGGTTGAGGTGCGTGCACGTCGTGTTGGTGGTGCGACCTACCAGGTGCCCATGGAAGTGCGCCAGGAGCGGGGCACAGCCATGGCTCTGCGTTGGCTGGTGAGCTTCTCCCGTGCACGCAACGGCCGGAGCATGGCCCAGAAACTGGCTGGTGAACTGATGGACGCTGCCAACGAAGCGGGCAGCGCCGTTCGCAAGCGCGAAGAAACCCACAAAATGGCCGAGGCCAACAAGGCTTTCGCCCACTACCGCTACTGATTCCTTACAGGACAGCCATCAACACGAATGTTCATGGCTGACCTGTAGAGTCTCACCCGCCTTTTCACGCCCCACCCCGGAGAATTCCTGTGGCCCGCGACTTCCCCCTGGAACGCGTCAGAAATATCGGTATCGCCGCGCATATTGATGCTGGCAAAACCACCACGACAGAACGGATCCTGTTTTATTCGGGTGTGGTTCACAAGATCGGCGAGGTGCACGATGGCGCCGCAGTGACCGACTGGATGGCCCAGGAGCGTGAGCGTGGCATCACCATCACAGCTGCAGCCATCTCCACCAGCTGGAAGGATCACCGCATCAACATCATCGACACGCCTGGGCACGTTGACTTCACCATTGAGGTGGAGCGCTCGATGCGTGTGCTCGATGGAGTGATCGCCGTGTTCTGTGCTGTGGGCGGTGTTCAGCCCCAATCGGAAACCGTTTGGAGGCAAGCCGATCGCTATTCCGTTCCCCGGATGGTGTTCGTCAACAAAATGGACCGCACCGGTGCGGATTTTCTTAAGGTCCACGGCCAAATCAAAGATCGCCTTAAGGCCAACGCAGCACCGATACAGCTCCCCATCGGAGCTGAAGGGGAACTCAGCGGCATCATCGACCTCGTCGAGAACAAGGCACACATCTATAAAGATGACCTTGGACAGGACATCGAAGTGACCGATGTTCCTGAAGACATGAAGGATCAGGTTGAGGAATGGCGCAACTTCCTGATGGAAGCCGTCGCCGAGACCGATGAGGCCCTGATCGAGACGTTCCTGGAATCTGGCGAACTCAGCACTGAAGAGCTGAAGAAAGGCATCCGTGAAGGCGTGCTGAAGCATGGTTTGGTGCCGGTTCTCTGCGGTTCCGCCTTCAAGAACAAGGGCGTCCAGCTGGTTCTCGATGCCGTTGTCGATTACCTGCCTGCGCCGATCGACGTTCCTCCCATCCAAGGCGTGCTGCCCGATGGCAAGGAAGCCGTCCGTCCGTCCGACGACAGCGCACCCTTTAGCGCTCTGGCGTTCAAAGTCATGGCCGACCCCTATGGCAAGCTCACTTTCGTCCGGATGTATTCCGGCGTGCTCGAGAAAGGCAGCTATGTGCTCAACTCCACCAAGGGTGAGAAGGAGCGCATCTCCCGCCTCGTGGTGCTCAAGGCGGATGACCGCGAGGAAGTTGACGCCCTGCGCGCCGGCGATCTTGGTGCCGTGCTCGGACTGAAGAACACCACCACAGGTGACACCCTGTGTTCCTCTGACGCTCCGATCGTCCTGGAGACCCTGTTCATCCCTGAGCCTGTGATCTCTGTGGCTGTTGAGCCCAAGACCAAGGGCGACATGGAGAAGCTCTCCAAAGCGCTGGTTGCACTGGCTGAGGAAGATCCCACCTTCCGCGTCAACACCGATGCGGAAACTGGTCAGACCGTGATCGCCGGCATGGGCGAGCTGCACCTCGAGATTCTCGTGGACCGCATGCTGCGGGAATTCAAAGTGGAAGCCAACATCGGCGCTCCTCAGGTGTCCTATCGCGAAACCATCCGCAGCTCTGCTGGTGGTGAAGGCAAGTTCTCCCGTCAGACCGGTGGTAAGGGTCAGTACGGTCACGTTGTGATCGAAATGGAGCCCGGCGAGCCTGAATCCGGCTTCGAATTCGTCAACAAAATTGTTGGCGGCGTGGTCCCCAAGGAATTCATCAAGCCCTCTGAAATGGGCATGAAGGAAACCTGCGAGTCCGGCGTGATTGCCGGATTCCCCATGATCGACGTGAAAGTCACCATGGTCGATGGCTCATACCACGATGTGGACTCGTCGGAGATGGCGTTCAAGATCGCCGGCTCCATGGCTTTCAAAGATGCGGTCAAGAAGTGCAATCCTGTGCTTCTTGAACCGATGATGAAAGTTGAGGTCGAGGTCCCCGAGGATTTCCTCGGCTCGATCATCGGTGACCTGTCCTCCCGTCGAGGACAGGTTGAAGGTCAGGCAATTGACGATGGCACGTCGAAAGTCTCGGCCAAGGTGCCCCTGGCCGAGATGTTCGGCTACGCCACCGAGCTCCGATCCATGACCCAGGGTCGGGGTATTTTCTCGATGGAATTCAGCCACTATGAGGATGTTCCTCGCAATGTGGCCGAGGCCATCATCTCCAAGAATCAGGGCAATTCCTGATCTCTAAACACCCTTAATTCACCCCTCGATTCTTTACACAAATGGCACGCGAGAAGTTTGAAAGGAACAAGCCCCACGTCAACATCGGCACCATCGGCCACGTTGACCACGGCAAAACCACCCTCACCGCTGCGATCACCAACGTGCTCGCCAAGAAGGGTCAGGCAGAAGTGCAAAATTACGCCGACATCGACGGTGCTCCTGAGGAGCGTGAGCGCGGCATCACCATCAACACCGCCCACGTTGAGTACGAAACCGATAGCCGTCATTACGCCCACGTTGACTGCCCCGGTCACGCGGACTACGTGAAAAACATGATCACCGGTGCCGCCCAGATGGACGGCGCGATCCTGGTGTGTGCCGCCACCGACGGCCCCATGGCTCAAACCAAGGAGCACATCCTTCTGGCCAAGCAGGTGGGTGTTCCCGCACTGGTGGTTGCACTGAACAAGTGCGACATGGTCGATGACGAGGAGATCATCGAGCTGGTGGAAATGGAGATCCGCGAGCTGCTCTCCAGCTACGACTTCCCCGGCGATGACATCCCCGTGGTGCAGGTCTCCGGCCTGAAGGCCATCGAAGGCGAAGCCGAGTGGGAAGCCAAGATCGAAGAGCTGATGGCGGCTGTTGACGCCAACATCCCCGAGCCCGAGCGTGAGGTTGACAAGCCTTTCCTGATGGCCGTTGAAGACGTCTTCTCCATCACCGGTCGGGGCACCGTGGCCACCGGCCGGATCGAGCGTGGCATCGTCAAGGTCGGCGAAGAAATCGAAATCGTCGGCATCAAGGACACCCGCAAGACCACCGTCACCGGTGTTGAGATGTTCCGCAAGCTGCTCGACGAGGGTATGGCTGGCGACAATGTTGGTCTCCTGCTCCGCGGCATCCAGAAGGAAGACATCGAGCGCGGCATGGTGCTCGTGAAGCCCGGCTCCATCACACCTCACACCAAGTTCGAGGGTCAGGTGTACGTGCTGAAGAAGGAAGAGGGTGGTCGCCACACCCCCTTCTTCGCTGGTTACCGCCCGCAGTTCTACATCCGTACAACGGACGTGACCGGTCAGATCACCGCCTTCACTGCCGAAGACGGCAGCAACGTTGAAATGGTGATGCCTGGTGACAACATCCAGATGACCGGCGAACTGATCTGCCCCGTAGCCATCGAGCAAGGCATGCGCTTCGCCATCCGCGAGGGCGGCCGCACCATTGGTGCCGGCGTGGTCTCCAAGATCATCGAGTGATCTGAGTCCCAGATCTCTGAGGGTGGTCCGGTTCCGGCCGGGCCATCCCTTACTATTTTTTGATCGAGTCGAACTGTCTGATTGACATTCGATCTGCACCTCGACAATCCACCTTTCGTCATCTCCTTCGGAGATTTCTTCGCGCTTCATGTCCACTGCCATCGCTCAGCAGAAGATCCGCATCCGCCTCAAAGCGTTTGACCGCCGCATGCTGGATCTGTCCTGCGACAAAATCATTGAAACGGCTGACAACACAGCAGCGACTGCTATCGGCCCGATCCCTCTTCCCACGAAGCGCAAGATCTACTGCGTGCTCCGCTCCCCCCACGTCGACAAAGACTCCCGTGAGCACTTCGAGACGCGCACCCACCGCCGCATCATCGACATCTACAGCCCGTCTGCCAAGACGATTGATGCCCTGATGAAGCTGGATCTGCCCAGTGGCGTTGACATCGAAGTGAAGCTCTGAGCCGAGCACAAAGCCCCGATCAGCTGCCTAGGATCTCTCCCTTCGATTGTTTCCTGCGTGGCTGATCTGTCCGTCAGAGAACTGCCTCTCTTTCCTCTGCCGGATGTCGTTCTATTTCCAAGCGACGTTCTGCCGCTGCACATCTTCGAGTCGCGCTACCGAATGATGCTGCAGAGCGTCCTCGAAACCGATCGACGTTTTGGAGTGGTGCGTTGGGATCCCCGCAGCCAGAGCATGGCCCCGATCGGCTGCTGCGCGGAAGTGATTCAACACCAGACCGGCGAGGACGGCCGGAGCAACATCATCACGCTGGGCCAACAGCGATTCAGAGTGCTGAACGTCACCCGTGAAACTCCGTTCCGAAGTGCCATGGTCAGCTGGATCGAAGACGATCCGGAAGACAACATCGATGCTTTGCACACGCTCACTGAATCGGTGACCACCGCCCTCCGTGATGTGGTCGAGCTCACAGGCAAGCTCACCGACTCTCCCACCGCACTGCCGGAAGACCTTCCTGATCTACCTCGGGAATTGTCGTTCTGGATCGGTGCACATCTCGGCGGCCCCGTGGCCGATCAACAGCAGGAACTGCTGGAACTCACTTGCACCCGCACCAGGCTCGAACAGGAGTTCGAAATGCTCGATGAAACGCGGCGTCAGCTCGCGGCTCGCACGGTGCTGCGCGACACCCTTTCCTCCGCCGATTCCGGCAACGACGGTTGATGTCTTTCCCCACTTTCCTTGCCCCAACTGCCGTTGGGATTGCTGCAGCTGCCGGCATATACGCACTCTGGACGCGCCGCAACCGGGCCTACCACTCCAGCGAAAGCGTGGCCTCCGCCTACGACGCCTGGACCGACGATCGATTACTGGAAACCCTCTGGGGTGAGCATGTCCATCTCGGGCATTACGGCAATCCGCCGAGACGTCGTGATTTCAGGCGTGCCAAGGCTGATTTCGTGCATGAACTCGTGCACTGGAGTGGATTGGATCGGCTGCCGCCGGGTTCCAAGGTGGTGGACGTGGGCTGTGGCATTGGCGGCAGCGCCAGAATCCTGGCTCGCGACTATGGCTTTGATGTGCTCGGCATCAGCATCAGCCCGGCCCAAATCCGACGAGCCACCGAATTGACTCCGGAGGGGCTGTCCTGCCGCTTCGCCGTGATGGATGCCCTGGATCTGAACCTCGCCGATGGCGAATTCGATGGCGTTTGGAGTGTTGAAGCAGGTCCTCACATGCCTGACAAACAACGCTTCGCCGATGAGTTGCTCCGAGTGCTCAAGCCCGGAGGGGCATTGGCCGTCGCCGACTGGAACCGCCGCGACCCTCGCGACGGTGCCCTTGATTCACGGGAACGCTGGGTGATGCATCAGTTGCTGACCCAATGGGCTCATCCGGAATTTGCCAGCATCCCTGGGTTCCAGCACAACCTGGAATGCAGTGATCAACGTCGCGGCCTGGTCGACACCAGCGACTGGACGGAATCCACGCTGCCATCCTGGAATGATTCCATCCTTGAAGGTTTTCGCCGACCGGCGGCCGTGCTCAGACTCGGACCACCCGCCGTGCTGCAGGGATTGCGGGAAACACCGACCCTGATGCTGATGCGCTGGGCCTTCGCGCGGGGGATGATGCAGTTCGGGGTGTTCCGCCTCAACCCTGATCAACTGAGCTCAGAGCTGGGGTAAGCACCAAAATCCGCCAGGTGCTCGCAGAGCGGTTCAAGGCGGCTCGCCAGTTGGGTCAGCGCTGCTGCAGAGTTCTCGGCTGGAAGTTCCACATCAACGAAAAATACGTACTCACCAAGTTCACGCTTCGAGGGACGTGACTCGATCCGGCTCATATTGAGCCCTAAACCCGCGATGGCCTGGAGTGCCTCAATGAGAGCACCAGGCGCATTCCGATGCAGCGAGAACGCCAAACTTGCGACTTGTCCCTCCCGTAGTGGCTCTCCTCGGAAGAGGAGCAAAAACCGTGTGCAATTGCCTGCCACATCGTTGATGGGGAAGGCGAGTTGATCGAGCTCCTGATGCTCGCCCACCGCTCGATCCGCAATCGCCGCTCTGAAGCGACTGCCCTTCACCATCCGGGCGGCTTCGGCTGTCGAAGTGGTGGGCAACTGCAGCGCCTGTGGCAGATGCGTGGCCAGCCAACCGCTGCATTGCGCCAAAGCCTGTGGGTGCGACAGCACTTCGCTAATGCCCTCCAGAGTGCCACTGCTCAGCAGCGCATGACGAATGGGCAACACCAGAGCGCGGCGGATGCAGAGCTCACGATGGGTCCAGAGCGCATCCAAGCTGGCAGTAACCCCTCCCTCGACCGAGTTCTCAACAGGCACGACGGCGGCCTCGCAGCGGCCATCTGCCACGTGCTCCACCACCGCCCGCAATCCGGTGCAAGCCACAAGATCAGCATCGCCGAGCTGCTCCAACTGCAGCATTGCTTTGGCAGCCCGCTCGCCATAGGTGCCCTTCGGCCCTAGAAACGCCACCCGCATCGGCATGGATCCCTGCACTCGCATCGATAGGATCATGCCGTGTCAGCACAAGGGGCATGAGCCTGGCCTTCCGCGCCAGACAGCATCTCGATCTGCCGGTTGCGAATCAGACGGACCGCCTGCGCCGCTACCTGCAGGAAGAGGACCGCGTGATCAAGGCCTTGCTGGATCCCCAGCAACTGGAAGCAACCGGCCCCTCGCGGTATCGCTACACGGTGACGACCCTGCAGGTGTTTCAACTTCAGGTCGCACCCGTGGTCTCCCTGAAAACTGAGTGCGGAGACGGATCGATTTCCATTCAGGCGTTAGACGCCACATTGCAGGGGTTGGGTCTGGTGGACGATTTTCAGCTGAGCTTGGAAGCCGTGCTGGAAGTCAGCGATCAGGGGTTGCAGGGTGAAGCCCGACTGGGCGTCACCGTGAGCCAGCCACCGCTGCTGAAACTGATTCCAAAACGTGTTTTGGAGAGCACCGGTGAGTCGATTCTCAACGGCATCCTGGTAACGATCAAGGGCCGGGTGGGCCGGCAACTGGTCAGAGATTTTCAAGATTGGTGTGCCCAATCTCCGCATCAAGAGGCGGGGCTCAATGAGGCCCGGTCATGAAGCCGGCAAGACTTTGCTGAGAAAGCTTTGGCGATGCATCGGCGTCGGCCCTGCCTCGAGCAGCGCCGCCCGGTGGCGGGCTGTGCCATAACCAGCATGACGCTCCAACCCATACCCGGGAAAACGCAGCGCCATGCGGCGGATCAGGGCATCGCGCGCTTCTTTGGCCAGCACACTGGCTGCAGCGATTGAGGCTTCTTTGCTGTCTCCACGGACAATGGTGCGCTGTGCACCAGGCCAGAGGCGCAGGGGGAGAACACCATCGACGAGCACCAGATCCGGCGCTTTCGGAAGGCGTTGGAGGGCCCGCAACATCGCCAGCTCCGTCGCGACACGAATGCCACGGGCATCCACTTCACGCGCTGATGCTTGACCAAGGGCCCAAACCATGGCCCGGGCTTGAATTTCCGGAACCAGTGCCGCACGTCGTTTCGGAGACAGCGCTTTGCTGTCGGTCAGTCCAAGATCAGAAAGCGCTTCGGCGGCTTTAGGGGTGAGGCACACCGCGCCAGCAAAGACGGGACCGAACCAACAGCCACGACCAACCTCATCAACACCAACGATCACTCCATGACGGCCGAAGAGCGACGCCGGCGGCGACCAGGACGCGCTTCAGCTGGAGGCATCTCGGGCTCTGCAACAGCCACGGCGACAGGTTCCTGGGCCGCAACAGCCGCCGGAGTGGGTTCCGGTGGCAGCTCGATGAGGGGGGCCACTTCCAGGGGTGTGATCTCCACCAACAACGGCTTCTCGTCCGCGCGCGCAGCGATGGGTTCAGGTGCTGACGTGGGGGATGCAGAAGCAGTGCGCGCGCTGCCTCGACCACCACGATTGCCGCGACGCCGGCGACGCCCAGAACCTGCGGCCAGTTGCTGACGCGCATCTTCAAGCACAGTGTCGGCATCCTCCCCAGGTCGCACAACGCGAACCATCAAGTTGTCGTTCTCTGGCGGGGGATCCAGAAGCAACATAGGATTCAGGCCGAGCCAGCCGTACACCTTTTCCTGATCGTCATCCATCGGAACGGCCACCAGTTCTGGATCCTGGCGACGGGTGGCAGCTGCGGGTTCCGTCGCCTCCGTGCTGGATTCGCCAGCAACCTGAGCGTCCAGGGGTGCTTCCGCTGGGCTCACTGCTTCAGACGCAGCTCCTACACGACCACGGCCACCGCGACGACGGCGCCCTCCACCGGTCTCAGATGGAGCAGAGACCTCCGCTCGTGCAGAGGCTGCCGACCGCACCAAGCCGGTCGCGGTCGCCAGAGGCTGCAGGAGATCTTTACCGGGCAGCACCGCCACGTGGCCCAGTCCGCCGCAGCTCGGGCACGCGCGCCCAAACAGCTCATAAATGTTCTGACCCTGGCGCTTGCGTGTCAGCTCCACAAGCCCCAGCTCCGTAAGCTGCGCAATTTGAGGGCGCGCGGAATCATCACGGATCGCGGTCGTGAAATGCTCCAAAAGCTGGAGCTGATCCCGGCGGGAATCCATATCGATGAAGTCGACGATGATCACCCCACCGATATTGCGGAGCTTCAGCTGCCGGCCGATCTCAGCAGCCGCCTCACAGTTGGTCCAAAGAACCGTCTCACGCGCATTCGCGGACCGGGTGAACGATCCCGAATTGACATCGATCACCGTGAGCGCCTCGGTGGGCTCGATGATCACGTAGCCGCCTGAAGGGAGATCAACCCGCGGCTTGAGCGCATCACGGATCGCGGCGTTCACCTTGAAGTGCTCCAGCAGCTCATCGGATTCGCTGTGCGCTTCCACTAACACGTTGGCGCCTTCCTGACCGAGGAAGCTGGTCACCCGCTCAACGGCATCCGCTTCATCGACCACCACGCGCACCAGATCAGGACCAATGTGGTCCCGAAGGATGCGGTGAATGAAATCCTCATCTCGGTTGAGCAGAACAGGGGGGGATGCCGTTTCCGCTGCTTTCTGGATGGCTTCCCACTGACGAAGCAGTGACTCCAGGTCGTCGATCAGCAGATCTTCGCTGATTCCCTCAGCTTCGGTGCGAATCAGGAGGCCTGCGCCCGGTGGCTTGATCAGAACACCGAGGGCACGCAAACGGTTGCGCTCCCCCTCAGCACCAATCCGACGGGAGATGTTCACGCCCTGTCCGCTCGGTTGCAGCACGAGGTAGCGCCCCGGCAGAGCAAGATTGCCGGTCAGACGCGGGCCCTTGGTGCCGGTGGGCTCCTTCATCACCTGAACCAGCACCTTCTGGCGAGGCTCCAGCAGTTCTGTAATTCCTGCCGCCCCTTTCCTGAGACGCAGCGGACCGAGATCCGTGACGTGAATAAAACCGTTCTTTTCACTCTCGCCGATGTTCACGAAAGCGGCGTCGATGCCCGGCAGAACGTTCTCCACTGTGCCGAGATACACATCGCCGATTTGATAGCGGCCCTGCGCCACGATCAGTTCATCAACGCGGTCATCAGACAGAACTGCCGCGATGCGCAGCTGCTCGGCGATGACGATTTGTTGGGGCATAAACAGGAACTGACGCAGCCCGTCAGGACAAATGCCGTTCAACGGACCAACTGGGCCGTTAAACGGAGGAAATTGAAATTGCTTCTGGAAAGGACCCGCAGGTCGCAATGGCACGGAGTGAAACACTCCTATGGTCGATCCGCTGCAGCGCTGTGACGCCGGCTGGAACGAAGGCTCAGACCTCTCGTTCCAAACAATGAATGGGACAAGAAGACCGGGACGCATCCATGGCTCAAGCCTCTGGATTGAAGTCCTGACCCGAATTTAACATTGCAGCAGGGTGAGCTCCATCCGTCGCACGCGCGACAGTGACAACTCAAAACCCAGCTGGCAAGCCAACCAGCTTTGCAGCTGCGCTGGTTTGAGGCTGCGGCCCTGAGAATCAATGGCAGCGATCAACTCGAGCTCGGCAGCGCATGGCTCAGCAGCAGGGTTGTCAGCGATCAGTTCCACGAGGCTGAGGCTTTGGAGCAGCCCCCGCATGTCGCGGCGACGCGGTCGTCCTTTCTTATCGGTGTCCTCCCAGATCAGCTCCCGCAGATCGAGCAGATCACGGATGGCCTGCTGCCAGAGAGAACCCCCATCCGACGGCGCATTGAGAGTGCCGCTGAGCACAAAGCGCCACCGACTGGCCTGGAGCTGCTGCGAGAGCTTGGGTGACGACACCGGCACCTCCTGAACCTCCAGCAGGCGCAGTCCTGGCGGCAGTGCCTTTTGCCAACGTTCCATCACCTCGGCGGGAGGCATGGGCTCGAGGAACTCAAGGTCCATCCATTCCCCTTCCGCCTCAACACCCAAAGGCAAAGCCAGGGCCAACTGCAGGCGGGGCAAGGGGTGGAAGCCACCGGTGAAGCTCACCGGTAATTCACTGCGACGCAGGGCGCGTTCCAGCAATCGCACCAGATCGAGGTGACTCAGCAGGGCCATGGCCCCAGTTTTGCTGAAGCGAAAACGTAGACGGCAGACCCGTTCACTCGGAGGGGCTTGCTGGGCAACAGCACCGGGCACCGGAGGTGGAGGCACCACCACGTTGTGCCCCAGATCAGACCCACAAACCCCACAACTGCTGCATCCTTCGAAGGAGCAGTCAGGCACCACAGTGGCCGCTAGAGCCTGCTGAAGATCCTCCGCCAGCCAGGCCTTGTCGATGCCGCTGTTGATGTGATCCCAGGGCAGAGGCTGAGCACAGAATCCTTTGAGATCCTCTCGTTCCAGAGCAGCCACAGCAGCCCAGCCACCCAGCTCCATCTGGCGATAACGCCCGTCCAAACCGGCCGCTGCGATGGCACCTGTCCAAGCTTCATAGGTGCGATCGAGCGCCTCGAACCAGGCGTCCATTCCGGCACCTGCGCGCCAGGCGGCCTCGATCACGGGCGCCAGACGTCGGTCACCGCGCCCGATGAAATCCTCCATGGCCGAGAGACGGACATCGGTGAAGTTGAAGCGCACACCCCGCAATCGCCGTCCGGCGTCCCTGAGCAACTGCTGGCGCCGGATGAATTCCGCCGTCGACACGCTGTGCCACTGAAATGGCGTATGCGGCTTTGGTGTGAAGTTGCTGATGGTGATGTTGAGGCTCAGGCGCCCCAGATCCCTGCACCGCTCTTGCAGCATCCGGCAGGTCTCTGCAATACCCAGCACATCGGCATCCGTTTCCCCGGGAAGGCCGATCATGAAATAGAGCTTGACCTTGCGAAATCCGTTCTGCATCGCCGTTCGGATCCCCTGCAACAGGTCGTCATCGGTGAGGCCCTTGTTGACGATGTCGCGGAGGCGTTGCGTGCCTGCTTCGGGCGCAAAGGTCAGCCCTGCCTGACGCGCGCCACCAAGAATATGGGCAATGTCTTGATCAAAGCGATCCACCCGTTGGCTAGGCAGCTGCAGGGTGACATTGCGGTCCGCAAGTCTGTTGCGGAGCTCAACACCAACGGCAGGCAGGGCCAGGTAATCACTGCAGCTGAGCGACAGCAGCGAGAAATCGCTGTAGCCGGTTTTGCGCATACCGGTCTCCACGGCCTCGATCACCGCCTCCGGCTCCACATCGCGGGCAGGGCGGGTCAGCATTCCTGGCTGACAGAACCGGCAGCCACGGGTGCAGCCGCGACGGATCTCCACGGTGAGCCGGTCATGCACCGTCTCCACATGAGGCACAAGACCCATGGCGTAATGGGGCATCGGCGTTGCCACCCGCCGCAACACCCTCGGAGGCAGGCCTGGTTCCAAGGGTTCGATGGTGACTCCGTCCGCCCCGGGGGCATAGAGCGAGGGCACATAGACCCCTGGCACCAAAGCAAGGTCGCGCAACAAGTCCGAGCGACTCAGCCCCGCCTCTTTCCCCTCCGCCAGCACAAGCCCAATCTCAGGCAGCAGTTCTTCACCGTCACCAAGCACGATGAAATCGAAGAACGCGGCATAGGGCTCCGGATTGCTGGTGGCCGTGGGGCCCCCAGCGAAGATCAGCGGCGGAGCGTCAGGGTCACCCAAAGGTCGATCACCGCGATCCGCGGCACGAATCGGCACCCTGCAGAGATCCAGCATCTGCAGGATGTTGGTGGCACCCAGCTCATAACTGAGGCTGAAGCCCAGGATGTCGAAGGCATTCAACGGCCAACGGCTTTCCACACCGAAGAGTGCTTGATCACGCTCCTTCAAACGTTGAGCCAGATCGGCGGCAGGGAGATAGGCCCGATCACACACTTGGCCGGGAAGGGCATTGAGGATCGAATAGAGAATGATGTGCCCGAGGTTGCTGGAGCCCACCTCGTAGATCTCGGGGTAGGTGAGCGCCCAGCGCACGCGTGCTCCTTGCCAGTCACGGGGCTCCACACCGAGTTCATGGCCCATGTAGCGGGCTGGCCGGTTGATGCCGGCATCCACAAGGGCGTCGAACGCGACCGGTGCGATGGATGGGTTCAGAGCGACGGTCACGTTGTGCCGACCCGGCTCACTGCATCGTATGTAGGAGGATGCCCGCAACACAGCGGCTTTTCCGTGGTTCAGGTCAACGGCAACTACCTCAAACTCAAGGCGGGATATCTATTCCCCGAGATCGGCCGTCGAGTGAAAGCCTTCAGCACTGCCAATCCCGACGCGGCTCTGATTCGCCTCGGCATTGGTGATGTAACCGAGCCGCTGCCGCTGGCATGCCGAGAGGCCATGAAAGCGGCCATCGATGAAATGGGGACTGCGGAGGGCTTCCACGGCTACGGCCCTGAGCAGGGATACGGCTGGCTGCGCGATGCGATCGCCAAGCACGACTTTCAAGCCCGAGGCTGCGAGATCAGCGCTGAGGAGATCTTTGTCTCTGATGGCTCCAAGTGCGATAGCAGCAACATCCTCGACATTCTCGGCAAAGGCAATCGCATCGCGGTGACCGATCCTGTTTATCCCGTGTATGTCGATAGCAATGTGATGGCCGGACGCACTGGTGATGCCGGCGATGAGGGGCGCTACGCGGGCCTGAGCTATCTACCGATCAGCGCTGACAATGGCTTCGCTGCTCAGATCCCCAATGAGCCGGTCGATCTGATCTATCTCTGCTTCCCTAACAACCCCACCGGTGCAGTGGCCACACGGGAGCAGCTCAAGGCCTGGGTGGATTACGCGCGCAGCAACGGTGCTCTGATCCTTTTTGATGCTGCTTATGAAGCGTTCATTCAGGATCCGAGCCTGCCCCGTTCGATCTTTGAAATCGAAGGAGCGCGGGAGTGCGCTATTGAATTCCGCTCGTTCTCCAAAAACGCAGGTTTCACAGGCACCCGTTGCGCCTTCACGGTGGTGCCCAAAGGGTTGAAAGGCAAGGCCGCCAACGGCGAATCCGTGGAACTCTGGGGACTCTGGAATCGCCGCCAGAGCACCAAATTTAATGGCGTCAGCTACATCATTCAGCGCGGTGCTGAAGCGGTGTATTCCGAAGAGGGACAACAGGAGGTGAGGGCCCTGGTGGGCTTCTACATGGAGAACGCCGCGATCATTCGCCGTGAACTCAATGCCGCGGGTCTCACCACCTATGGCGGTGAACATGCTCCCTATGTCTGGATCAAAACCCCCAACGGCATGGATTCCTGGGGATTCTTCGACCACCTGCTCAATCAGGCGAATGTTGTGGGCACGCCAGGAAGTGGTTTCGGTGCAGCCGGAGAGGGGTACTTCCGACTGTCGGCATTCAACAGTCGCGAAAATGTCGACATGGCGATGGCTCGGATCAAGGCCCTCTGATCCCACCTTGACCTCGGTCGCTTTACATTTCAATCAGCTGAAAACCATGGCGATGGCAGTGGAGTCTCCCAGCTCAAAACCCGGTGGTGCTGCGGTTCTAGATCAAGAAACGGAGCGGGTGCGCAAGCGCTCACCCCGCTACAAGGTGCTGCTTCACAACGACCCCGTGAACTCCATGGAGTACGTGGTCGCCACCCTGCGTCAGGTGGTCCCGCAGTTGAGTGAACAGGACTGCATGGCAGTGATGCTCGAAGCTCACAACACGGGGGTCGGGCTCGTCATCGTCTGCGACCTTGAGCCAGCCGAGTTCTACTGCGAAACGCTGAAGGGCAAGGGCCTCACTAGCAGTATCGAGCCGGAAAACTGATCGTTCACGTCATCGTGAAGACCTGGAGACGTCTGCTCCAGGCACATCCGCGCTGGATCACAACCACCTTGCTGATTCCGGTGCTCTATGGGCTGGGGTGGCTCCTGGCGCAACCGCTGGCCCAAGTGCTGCCCGAGGCCTCGGCGGCACGGCTGTCGTTGATCGGCACGATCGGGAGCCTGCTGCTATTCATTCTTTTGCTGCCGAGCTGGGTACGGCAGCGCTGGAACAGTCGCCACCCCTGGTTGACACTGGGGCTTCGCAGTCGCAGGGGAGAGCCCGCTGGCGTTGTTTGCCTGGGCTACGGATTGCTGCGCTCCGTAGGTCTGTTGGCGCTGATCTGCTTCCCACTCATCTTTGGGTCATGGGGACGATGGCTGGGAGAGCTCACCAGCGGAGACGTCCTCAATGCGATTTTGCTCTGCTTCGGCGTGGGCCTGGCGGAAGAGCTGCTCTTCCGCGGCTGGCTCTGGGGAGAGTTGCATGAGCTCGCCGGCAGCCGTCTCGCGGTGATCGCTCAGGCGGTCATTTTCAGCTTGGCGCACACCCGCTTCGATCAAGGAGTCCTGCCGATGATCGGGTTGCTGACAGGTCTGATGCTGCTTGGGCTGGTGCTTGCCGTGCAACGCCGACTGGATGGAGGGTCCTTATGGGGATGCGTTGGACTTCACGGTGGCCTAGTTGGCGGCTGGTTCGCCCTGAGGGCCGGACTGCTGCAGATCTCGCCTAGTGCACCGGAGTGGCTCATTGGTCCGGGGGGACCTCATGCAAACCCCCTGGGTGGACTTATCGGCATCGCGGCCCTCAGCCTGCTGCTTCAGCGTCAACTGACGGCTTTAGCAAGGGCAGCGCGACCATGAAGTGAGGCACGGAGTGCTTCGTTCAGTGGGGCTTCGCCGTAATCACGTTCAAGCAGATTCATGACCGTGCGCCCGAAGTCGGAGGGGTTGCGATCAAAGGCCTCAAGACATACCTGGCCGAAGGTGCTCCCCATGGGCTCAGGATTCCAGAGCAGCTTGCGTGCCGTCCAGGGCATCATGCTCATCGGGTTGTAGCCAGGCTTAATCAGCCCTTGTTCAAATCCGTATTGCTCCAGGTGTGTGTGGGGCTGTAAGCCGATAAAAAAGATGGCCGGCTCCACCTGCTCGGCGCCGAAGATGCGTTCCAGTTCTCGGTGATAAGCGATCGTCTGACGGATCGTGTCTGGGCGCTCATCAATGACGTTGAACGAGTAGTTGACCGAGACGTGGTCACGGAATCCGGCCTCCGCAAGCATCTGACAGCTCTCGAGCACTGTGCGCAGGTTGTATCCCATGCGCATTTTGCGGACGAGCTCCTGCGAACCCGAGGTGATACCAATTTCGAAGTAGCTCATGCCGGTCTCGACCATCAGCTGAGCCAACTCGGGATCAAGATTGTCGGCACGGATGTAGGCCGCCCAACGGATGCCGGTCAGCCCCTCAGCTTTGATGGCACGGAGAAGCTCCTTGGCGTCTTCGATGTAACGCCGAGCGGGGATGAACTGCGCATCGGTGAACCAGAACCCGCGCACACCGCGGTCGTAGAGCTGTCGCATCTCCTTCACCACTTCCTGCACGGGATTAAGGCGCACCTGCTTGCCCTCAACCACGGTGTAGACGCAGTAGCAGCAGTTGTGAGGACAACCGCGCTTGGTCTGCACGCCAACGTAGAAATCACCACCTTCGAGGTACCAGTCGAGCTGGGGCCAAATTGAAGCGATGTAGTCGTAATCGCAGGCTGTCTTGGGACGACTTTCCGGCTGCTCATGAATCAACCCTGGTCGGATGGCTTCTCCAACAACAAAACAGCGCTCGTCTTGAAGTGACTGACCGCGGATCAGCTTTTCGAGCAAAGGCTCTCCCTCTCCGATGGAGACGATGGTTCCCTTCGGCAGTGAACGCCCCAGCTGCTCATAGAACACACTGACGGCACCACCACCGAGCACAGCGCGAGCTTTGGGATGGTGGCGCCGCGCTCGTTTCACTCCCTGGCGCACCAGCGCTTGATTGCGGAATAACTCTCCGTAGTGGCTGGTCATCAGCCGCAAACCACCGAGGGCCCCATGCATCCGTTTCAGCGGATTGCGTGCATAGAACACTTCAAAAGAATTCTGCAGCGGGTTACCACCACGCCCATCCACCGGTGCATAAATCTGGATGTCTCGCCAGGAGAAGATCAGAAGCGTGGGACGGAACTGATCGATGGTGATGCGCAGCACGCGGTGCACATCCAGCACCGGCAACGCCGCGAGATCCAGGATGCGCTGTGGCATGCCGGGAAAACACTTGTGCAGATGATCAGCCAAATAGATCGGGCCGATCGGAAAGATGGGGTTGCAAGGCAGGCGAACAAGAAGCACCCGTTCGTCTGACGGATCATTCAGAGCTGATAACGCTGGCTGTTGAGTGATTCCCTGCATGGATCGGACGCTAACAAGCACCTCTGCTGGAGCGCCGAACCACCAGCTCAACGGTTCTTCATGTCAGCTTCATGAACGTGCCTACACGTTGCGCAATGTTGCTTTACACTCTGGCTCGGCAGGGCTTCCTGCCCTTCCATAACCCGTCTCTTCGGAGACATTCTTTCCCGTTCTCATGACCACCACCATTCAGCAGCGCTCCGGCGCCAATGGCTGGCAGTCCTTCTGCGAGTGGGTCACCTCCACCAACAACCGCCTGTATGTGGGCTGGTTTGGTGTGCTGATGATCCCCACCCTGCTGGCTGCCACCACCTGCTTCATCGTTGCGTTCATCGCAGCACCCCCCGTCGACATCGACGGCATCCGTGAGCCCGTTGCTGGCTCCCTGATCTATGGCAACAACATCATCTCCGGTGCTGTTGTGCCCTCCTCGAACGCCATCGGCCTTCACTTCTATCCCATCTGGGAAGCTGCCTCTCTCGACGAGTGGCTGTACAACGGCGGTCCTTACCAGCTGGTTGTCTTCCACTTCCTGATCGGCATCTTCTGCTACATGGGCCGCGAGTGGGAACTCTCCTACCGCCTCGGCATGCGCCCCTGGATCTGCGTTGCTTACAGCGCACCTGTGGCTGCTGCCTCCGCCGTGTTCCTGGTGTACCCCTTCGGTCAGGGTTCCTTCTCTGACGGCATGCCCCTGGGCATCTCTGGCACCTTCAACTTCATGTTGGTGTTCCAGGCTGAGCACAACATCCTGATGCACCCCTTCCACATGATGGGCGTCGCAGGTGTGTTCGGTGGATCCCTGTTCTCCGCCATGCACGGCTCCCTGGTGACCTCCTCCTTGGTGCGTGAAACCACCGAGAGCGAGTCCCAGAACTACGGCTACAAGTTCGGCCAAGAGGAAGAGACCTACAACATCGTGGCTGCCCACGGTTACTTCGGTCGCCTGATCTTCCAATACGCCTCCTTCAACAACAGCCGCAGCCTGCACTTCTTCCTGGCTGCCTGGCCCGTTGTCGGCATCTGGTTCACTGCCCTGGGCGTCAGCACCATGGCTTTCAACCTGAACGGTTTCAACTTCAACCAGTCCATCCTTGATGGTCAGGGCCGCGTCCTGAACACCTGGGCTGATGTGCTGAACCGCGCCAACCTCGGCATGGAAGTGATGCACGAGCGCAACGCTCACAACTTCCCCCTCGACCTGGCTGCTGCTGAGTCCACTCCTGTGGCTCTGCAAGCTCCCGCCATCGGCTGAGGCTGAAGTCTGCAAAAGATTCAGCTTCGGTTGAATCGGAAAGCCCCCTCTCGCGAGGGGGCTTTTTGTTGGCTTAAAGACGAATCGGTGGAACGCTCCTAGCTAGAACAACAGCAGAAAAGGGAGAGGCGCCACCAGCATGAGAGACCTGATTGGCGAATCAAAAAGCTATGACCGGAACGGCAAAATCTTAGAAGCGATTCGGGGCCAAAATTCGTATCTGCCACAGGAGCCAAAACGGATCAAATTCCAAAAGATGGCTCAATCCCCTTATATTTTTTATCGCGGAACCAACCATTTGTTCTGGGCGGATTTTGCAGGATCCTGGAGACTCCATCAATTCGGAGGAGCTGCATGGTCTAGAACATGGCTTCAAGGCGATTCTCATGTTTACAACATGGGCGCCTTCAAGCATCAAGGCGAAAGTGTCTGTTTTGGCTTTGACGATTTCGACGATTCGCTTGTTGCCGACTATCAGTACGACATTTGGCGATTCTCAACGAGCATCGTTCTCGACTGCTGGGAACGCCACCTCTTTGACGCAGAAACAATCAGCACCGCGCTAGATACATTTTCCAGCTCTTACTTAAAGAGTTTTAAGAAAACAATCAAAGCAGAAAAACTATTCGCCGCCACATTCACCTCCAACAACACCTGCAAACCACTCTCGGAATTTCTAAAAAAAACTGAAAAGAAAAGCTCCAGGAGAAGAATGCTCGAAAAATGGACAATCGGTTCAGAAAAACGTCTTTTCAGGGATAACCCAAGTAAAGTTAAGCCACTGGACGCCCAGCGGAGTGAACAATTAAGGGCTGCTCTCAACAGCTATCGAAAACGTCGCGATGAATCGTTAGGTCTCGAACTTACAGAAAGCCCCATGCAAATTCTTGATGTTGTTGAGCGAATCGGGGCAGGCACAGGCTCATTGGGCAATCAACGCTTTTATGCTCTGATCCGCGAAAGGGATCATGGTTCAGAAGAGCATGACCTCATCCTAGATATCAAACTCCAACATCAACCCACAGCCTATGGATACATGAGCCAAGAGGAGACAGACGAATACAACCAGAACTTCTCTAGTCATGCTATTCGTCATGCTGATGCTTACAGGGCACTCTCTGATTTCCCAGATCATCATCTGGGATGGCTCAACCTCGAACATGAAAGTTACTCGATACGCGAGCGCTGTCCTTACAAGCGCGACTTTGATACAACACAACTTTCTTCCAAAGCATTTCTCCTGATGGCGAAGCAGTGGGGAGAAGTGCTTGCTCTCAAACATCGACGCGCAGCGCGGCGTCTCGCCAACAATCAAGCAACATCCCCTTTCGAGGACAAGCTCAATCTCATTGCTTACGATCAGCCCTCAGAGTTCCAATATTTCGTGCGCTCAGTGTCACAACCTTATGCAGAGCAAGTGCGTCGCGACTGGAATGATTTTCATGTGCATTCAGACGCACTGATGATGCAATAAAAACTTTGGTCGCGAGCCTCAACGATTGCCTGGAGGGCCACAGTTAGTTTTGCCAATAGTCTTGCCGAAGTTTTTTGTGCGGCTGGATCGCCCTTGATCGAACTCGTTCTCTCCGTCGGCCTGGCTTTCATCATGCTGAGCCTGGGTTTGTCGCTCCAACTGGAAGACTTCACCCGCGCCTTTCGACAACCACGAGCACTGCTGGCCGGTTCGCTCGCTCAGGTGATCGTGCTACCAGTGGTGGCGTTCCTGCTGCTCCGCCTGTTCGGTCTCGATGGTCAACTGGCCGTCGGCGTGATGCTGCTGAGCTGCTGCCCGGGTGGCATTACCTCCAATGTGATGACACGCCTGTCACGTGGTGATGTTGCCCTGTCGATCTCCTACACCGCGCTGGCCAGTTTGTTAACGGCCATCAGCCTGCCGCTGATTCTTGGCGTCACAGCACCAGTGTTCGTGCCGAATCAAACCATGCAGCTCTCGATCCTTCCACTCAGCCTGAAGGTGTTTTCAATCGCCACCGTGCCGGTGCTGATTGGCGTGTGGCTCAAACAGCTCGCGCCACAGTTCTGTGAACGTGTGGAACCGACAGCCAGTCGGCTGGCCAATCTGCTGTTCCTGCTCATCGTGGTTGGAACCCTGATCAGTCAATGGAGCGTGTTCACCTCCAATCTTTCGATCATCGGACCCACCCTGCTAAGTCTCAATGTGCTCATGCTGGCCATCGGCCTTGCGCTCGGTGCGTTGCTACAGCTACCCACGGCTCAGACCACAACCCTGTCGATTGAAGCGGGCTTTCAAAACGGCACCATCGGCATCGTCGTCGGCTCGCTGATTGGCCCCGCACTGACGCAGGGAGAACTGAACGGCTTCAGCCTTCCTTCAGCGGTCTACGGCGTGCTGATGACGGTCACCATCCTTCCCTTCATCCTTTGGCGGCGAGGCCTGCACTCCAACAAGCCGGCAATACCCGCGGCGGGCTGAGTCGACAGCCGAAACAGACCGCCACGATCACCATCACTTTCAGCAGCGATGCCAACAGCGTGACCTGCGGCTCTTGAACCACTCTCTCGGGGGAAGCCGCCCGTGACGCTGATGGATCCGTGGGTTGCGCTCACGATGAGCTCAGGTTCTTCTGGGGACAGCTGCGCCTCGTGAAAGCTCAGAACTGATGCCTGACTCGCCCCCGGACACCCCCTCATCGACGCGATCCCCCCAACAAGTGGTGGATCAACTGATCCGAGAGTGGCAATTGACCCCTCATCCGGAAGGCGGCTGGTTTAAGGAGTTGCACCGCAGCGCGCTGTCGGTTCAGCGAGACGATGGGCAGCAACGCCCAGCCATCACCACGATTCTTTATCTACTGGATGCAGGGTCCCTCAGCCGATGGCATGCCGTTCACCACGCTAACGAAGTCTGGACACACCTTCAAGGCTCACCCCTGAGCCTCTGGACCCTGCAACCAGAGGGTGGCGTGGCCCAACAGACGGTGTTGTCCCTGCATCAACCAGTTCATGTGGTGCCTGCCGGGACTTGGATGGCGGCCCGGGCGGAAGGTCAGTACTCCTTAGTGAGCTGCTGCGTCGGGCCTGGCTTCGACTTTGATGACTTCGAGATGCTGCGAGACCGCTCCTCTGACCAGCACCCACCTGGTGCGTTGAACACGCTGATCTGAGCTCTCTTACGCTCGTGCCAGCGAAGGCATTCCGTTGGGCAGCAGTTTCGGCACCCTCTTCCGTATCAGCACCTTTGGGGAATCCCACGGGGGCGGGGTTGGCGTGATCCTGGAGGGTTGTCCACCACGGCTGGAGATCAGTCGAGAGGCCATCCAAGCCGAACTGGACCGACGCAAGCCTGGCCAAAGTCGCATTACGACACCACGCAAGGAAGCCGATCAAGTGGAAATCCTCAGCGGCGTGATGGACGGCATGACGCTGGGAACACCGATCGCCATGGTGGTGCGCAACAAAGACCAGCGGCCGCAGGATTACAAGGAGGTGGAAGTGGCCTTCCGGCCATCCCATGCGGATGCCACTTATCAGGCCAAATACGGCATTCAGGCACGCAGCGGCGGAGGTCGCGCCTCAGCGCGCGAAACGATTGGACGGGTAGCGGCCGGGGCCATTGCCCGACAGATGCTGCTCAAGGCCCATGGCACCGAGGTGGTTGCCTGGGTGAAACGCATTCACGATCTGGAGGCCAGCATCGACATTCACAGTGTCAGCAGAGATGACGTGGAAGCGACCATCGTGCGTTGTCCTGATCCCGTCATGGCAGACCGGATGATCGAGCGCATCGAAGCCATTGGCCGGGAGGGAGATTCCTGCGGTGGCCTGATCGAATGCGTGGTCCATCGTCCACCGGTGGGTCTTGGCATGCCGGTGTTTGACAAGCTGGAAGCCGATCTGGCGAAGGCAGTGATGTCACTGCCGGCGACCAAAGGATTCGAGATTGGTTCTGGCTTCGCCGGAACACAGCTAAAAGGCAGCGAGCACAACGATGCCTTCCTCCCCAGCGAAGACGGTCGACTGCGCACAGCCACCAACAATTCCGGCGGCATTCAGGGCGGCATCAGCAACGGTGAGCCGATTGTGATTCGCGTGGCTTTCAAACCCACCGCCACGATCCGCAAGGAGCAGCAGACCATCAACGACAAGGGGGAAGCGACGACCCTCGCCGCCAAAGGACGTCACGACCCCTGCGTGCTGCCAAGGGCCGTGCCGATGGTGGAAGCGATGGTGAACCTCGTCCTGGCCGATCACCTGCTGAGACAGCAGGGTCAATGCAGCCTCTGGTAGCAGAAGGCTGCATGCAACTCATCAGCTGCGTGCGGGGGAACTGAACCCGTTGGCGCTCGCAAGCTGAGCGGCAGCCTTGGCCATGCGACCGGCTGCTGATCCGACCGACGCAGACTTGGTGGCTTTGCGCGCTCTCCGTGCGGGTCGCGACTTGCCAGCGGATGCCACCGACGCAGTGGTTTTGGCGGACGTGGTCTTCGCTGGGGCGCTCTTGGCAGCAGCAACCTTCGAGGTGCTGGTTTTCGCAGCCTTCCTGGTGGCGCGAGCTGCCGTCGTTTTGGCAGCCGTTGTCTTAGCAGCCGTTGTCTTGGCAGCCGTCTTGCGAGACGCTGCCGCCTTTGCAGCTGACTTCGTGATGGCCGTGCGCTGCTTGGCGGCTGATTGGCGCGCTGGCTTCGCAGCAGCCTGGCGGTTGCGATGGCTGAGCACCATCACCCACTCTTCATCGGTTAGTGAAGACGGCTTGCTGCCATGCGCATTCGCCAGCTTGGCCGCCTTTTCAATGTCTTTGATCAGATTGACCCAAGAGGTGGCGAAACGCTTGTCGGATTGGGAGCGAGCACCACTCTCAACGAGAGACTCGACAACACCAGCAGCGGTGACCTTCTTTCGGCGTCGATTGAAGATCTCCTTCTGCAACTGAGCGATTAAGGCATCAGCCTTATCGCTCAACTTGATGGAGAGCTGAGACATCAGCAACGCAATATCTATCTCAGGTGTAGCAGATGAGTCTCACAATCACCACTGATCGCTGAGCCACGCGGCCAGCGAAGGATCCAGTTGATCGTCTTCAAACACCGTTCGCCCCAGAGCGATGGCGTCATAACCAGCGCAAAGCCAAGGAGATAGATCCTTGGCACGCAGCCCTCCTGCTGCAATCAAGAACGGAAGCGCACCCATCGGAACAGCAATCTGCTGACGAAACGCACAACCCAGCACGCTGGCTGGAAACAACTTGACCAAACGACAACCGAGCTTGGCCGCCTGGCGAATCTCGGATGGCGTCATCACACCTGGCACCAGCAAGCAATCCAGCGCAACGGCTCTGTCTTGAAGCGCTGGATCCAGCAAAGGAGACATGGCGTAGCTGATGTCGAGCTCGGCTACCTGCTCGAGAGCAGACAGCTCTGTGATCGACGCGGCACCAAGCTGCAACTGAGGATGACGACACTTCAAATCCATCACCAGATCGGCCCAGCCAGGATCAGCCGTCCAGGCCAACTCAACATGAAGAACACCCGCCTCGGCCAGCTGATCCAGCTGACGACAGAGACGGGTGTGAGGCAAAGCAGATTGAAAGTCGTTGGCGTCAGGACGCAGAACGACCAAGAGAGGTTGAACACGCAGGCTGCGAATCAACCTCTCTGATCGATCAGACGTATTCGGCAATGCGGACATCGCTGCGAATCAGAAGCTCTTGGAACTCCTCAGCATCGACGGTTTCTTGGTCCACGAGCATTTCGGCAAGCTCGTCGAGCACCGAGCGGTTGTCTAGCAGGACCTTGGTGGCACGCTTGTGGGCAACGGCGACCAACTCAGAGACTTCCTCATCAATGGTGGCGGCGGTGTCTTCCGAGAAATCACGTTCAGCGGCGATATCGCGGCCCAAGAACATGCCTCCCTGGGAGCGACCAAGTGCTACCGGACCGAGTTTGTCGCTCATTCCAAACCGCGTGATCATCTGCCGTGCCGTGGACGCCACCTGCTGCAGGTCATTGGAAGCACCGGTGGTGACTTCATCTTCGCCATAGACGATCTCCTCAGCCACACGGCCGCCGAGCGCCACGGCCATCTGATTCTGCAGATAGGTTCGTGAATACAAGCCTGACTCCATCCGTTCTTCGCTGGGAGTGAAGAACGTGAGGCCTCCCGCATTGCCGCGGGGAATGATGGAGATCTTCTGAACCGGGTCGTAGTCGGGCATCAAGGCACCAACAAGGGCATGGCCGGCCTCGTGATAGGCAACCAAACGCTTGCGGCGATCACTCATGACGGAGTCTTTTTTCTCCGGGCCGGCCATCACACGCTCAATGGCATCGCTGATCTCGTCGTTGCTGACTTCGCTGAGATCCCGGCGCGCCGCCAGGATGGCCGCTTCGTTGAGCAGATTGGACAAATCGGCGCCGGTGTAGCCAGGCGTCCGCCGCGCCACCTTGTCGAGATCCACGTCCTTGGCAAGGGTTTTGCCTCGGGCATGAACGCCGAGAATTTGGAGGCGTCCGGCGTAGTCGGGACGATCCACTGTCACTTGACGGTCAAAACGACCGGGACGCATCAGTGCTGCATCAAGAACGTCTGGACGGTTCGTGGCTGCAACGATGATGATGCCGGTGTTGCCCTCGAAACCATCCATCTCAGTTAGGAGCTGGTTGAGGGTTTGCTCACGCTCATCGTTGCCACCGCCGAGACCAGCACCACGCTGACGACCGACAGCATCGATTTCGTCGATGAAGACGATGCAGGGCGCATTTTTCTTGGCTTGCTCGAACAGATCCCGAACGCGGCTCGCGCCAACACCGACGAACATCTCGACGAATTCAGAACCCGAGATGGAGAAGAACGGAACTCCAGCTTCTCCTGCAACAGCTTTGGCGAGAAGAGTTTTACCGGTTCCTGGAGGGCCAACCAACAACACACCCTTGGGAATCTTGGCTCCGACGGCGGTGAAGCGATCCGGATTTTTGAGGAAGTCAACGACTTCCGTGAGTTCGAGTTTGGCACCCTCGATCCCGGCCACATCACCGAAGGTGATTTGTGTTGAGGGCTCCATTTGAACGCGTGCCTTGCTCTTGCCGAAGTTCATGGCGGGATTGCCGCCACCTCCGCCGCCCTGGGCACGACGGAAGAGGAAGAACAGCCCCCCAAGGAGGAGCAAGGGGAAGATCAAGCTGGTGGCAGCTTGCTGCCAAGCTCCAGGCTGACGGGAGGGCTGAACGGCGATGTCGACGTTGTGGTCGGTGAGCAGCTTCAGGAGGTCTTTGTCGGGAGCAAGATTCACCTCTGCTCGGCGACCGTCGGTCTCCACGATCTGGGCAGTGCCGCGATCAGGGGAGAGCAGCACTCTGCTGACCTGATCCTCCTGCACGCGCTCAACGAAATCGCTGTAGCGCAGCGAGCGAGCCTCAGGTTGAGGACCGCTGCCACCTCCAAAGAAAGCCGGAGCGATCACAACGATCGCCAGCACCAGCAAGGCCCCGAGGCCAATGTTCCGCCAACGCTTGTTCAAGGGTCTACCGCCTCTGGTGAAGGAATGTTAATAGGAACCTGAGAGCTCAGGCGGACCGAAGCACTTCAACAACGCTGCGGAAGGCAAACCACTCAGGAATCTCCTCACCACCACGCAGCATCTTGCGGAACTGGGTACCGCTGAGTTTTTTCACATGCAGCCCACGGGCTTCAGCGTGCTCAGCGGTGACGTATCCCTCCTCCTCGGTGTACACGAGGTTGAGCGAAGGCACGGTCTCCATGGTGAGCTCAGGCGCACACTCCTTGGCGAAGTTCTGCGCGTCGTAGGGGCCATAGAAGTCGTCGCCGCTGAGGGACGACTTACAGCCGGCCATGTCTCGGCCGATGATGAAGTGCGTGCAGCCATAGTTGCGGCGGATGATCATGTGCTGCAGAGCCTCACGCGGACCTGCCATGTGCATCGCGTAGGGCAGATAGGCCCAGCGGATGCTGTCGTTATTCACTTCCGCTGCAAGGCGCTCATAGGTCTGGAAGCGAACAGCGCCAGGGATGTCGTCCTGCTGGGTGGGACCACAGGTGGGGTGCACCAGCACAACGGCGTTCTCACTGACGTTCTGGGCGTGCAGCGCACGCGTAAAGAGTTCGTAGTGGGCGCGGTGAATGGGGTTGCGGCACTGGAACGCCACAACGTCTTCGCCATCAGGAAGACCGGCACGCACTTCAGCAGGGGTTTTGCAAGGGAAAACGCGTTGGGGAAGCTCAAGACCTTGAACGCTGCCTCCGAGATAGAAACGCTTGCGCTCCATCGTGATCATTCGCACCGCCGGATGTTCGATCGACGTTGTGCCGTAACACCCCTGTGCTTCAGCGACCTTGTTGGGCTCCCATTTGTCCTCCACGCAAAGAACAGCGAGATCCTGACCCTTGTAGGTAAGCAGCAGCTTGTCGCCCACGCCCACGTCCTCGCGGTCGGTGTCCATGACGATCGGCAAACCAAACAGCTGACCTGAGGCCAGACGATGGCCGCTGACCACCGCGTCATAGTCCTCCTCGTGCATGAACCCACGCAGGGGCGAGAAACCACCGACCGTCAGCAGCTCCACGTCGCAGGCATTGCGATCAGAACACTCCATGGTTTTGGTCGCCGAGGCCTTCACGACGGTCCGGTCAGCCTCCGGCACCATGAGATCAACGAGCGTGCCGCCGTAGGGGGCGATCACACCGGTCTTTGAAGCAGAGGTGCTGGCGGTCATGGCAGGCCGGAGCGGATGGATATCGGCGCGATTCTCCCAGACCGCAGCGTGAAGGCTGACATCCGACACCAAGACATTAAAAAAGGGGGGCCATGCCCCCCTCTGCCGAAAACCCATCACTTGGGATGGATCAACTCGGCGTGCGATTAGGCCTCTTCCAGACGACCAAACAGCTCACCGTTGATCTTCACGTCAACGATTTCACGACCACCCATGTCGGAGTCGGAAGGCTGAATGGCTGAGAACACACCGGCAAATTCTCCGGTTTCTGGATCCACTTTGGTGATGGACAGACTCATCACGCCCTGGCCATCGATGTAGCGCTTGACGTTTTCAGTCTCAAGCTCCTTGTAGTCACCACCCAGGCCAATCAGACCCTGGGGGTAGTCAACGCCTGTGGTCAGGGCACGTCCCTTGGGATCGATGAAGTTGCTGGTGCGATAACTGGGGGTGCGGTAAGTGCCCTCGAAGTCTGTGCTGGTGGTGATCGCAGCACCTTCAGCTGCAGCCTGCAAATTCTTGCTGGAGAAGGTGAAGGGATACTCCTCACCGCCGGGAACCAGAACCGTGATGGGCTGGAAATCGATGCCACCCTCTTCCTGGAAGGCGATGCCGTTCTCGCCCACGACGAGCGAGCCATAGACCTCATCAAGGCTGGAGGTGTAGCGCGTCAGGATTTTGCCCTCAACGAACTGGGCTTCTTGACGCTTGTTGGCAGGCTCACCCTTCACGAACACTTGGGTTGGATGCATGCAAATGCCACGCAACTCGTAAGCGCTGCCAGGGGTCAGAGCGATCGAGCCACGCGCCGATTCAGACAGGGTGGGGCAATCATTGGCCTTGCCTGTGTTGCGGATGTCGTCGTACGTGACGTTGGAACGTTCAACAGCCTTGGCACCGCCACTGCAGGCGGTCACGAAGGTGAGACAGAAAGCCAGCACCAGGGCCAGCAAAGGACGGAAGCGCATGGAGGAGAAGCCCAAAGGCCAGACGATGTCGGTATCCACCGGTTTTGCGGATCCTACAAGGGGCAAACGGCCGTACCGGCTAGCCTTTCGTACGTCTCAACAACGTGAAGCGTTCTCTAGTGGAGAGCAACGGCGCCCAATCCATTCACGACACGCTGCAGCCAATGCTGGATCAGCTGCGCGATCTGTCTGAAGAGCACCGGGGTGATCCAGAAACATTGCTGATGCTGCTGCGGAATCTCGAAGCACTGCATCGGGAGATTCAAGACGGTGCTTTCCGGGCCAGCCTTCCAGAAGATCGCCAGAAGCTGTTCGGACTGCTACAGACCATGGAACGCAGCGGAGGGTGGCCTTACATCCCGCGGCTGCAGTTGCGAACGTTTATTGATCTTCTTGATCAAGGTCCCGCCGATATGGCTGCCTAAGCCGCCAATCTCCGCAGGCAATTCAGCAAATGGTGTGCAAGCTCGAGCTTGTGTTGTGGCGGGCACGCCTCGATCTCCTCGGCAGGTCCGAGCAGCCAGCCACCGTTTTGAGAACTCTCAAGGCCCTGGCCGGGACGATCGATTGGATTGACCATCAACAAATCACACCCTTTCGAGAGCAACTTTTCACGACCACGGGACAGCAAGTGCTCTTCGGAACCAGCCAAAGCAGCGAAACCCAGCACGAGCTGACCTTCGGGGCGCCTGCCCGCCAACTGCCCGAGCAGATCAGGGACCAGCTCCCAGCCACTCTCCATCGCTTGCAGGAGCTGATCTTTGGACATCTTGGGATCAACGCTCCCCTCGGGCTCAACACGTCGAAGATCCGCAACAGCCGCACACATCAACACGGCATCTGCGGAGGGCTGTAGCTGATCCAGGCAGTCACCCATCGCCGCGCTCGACTGCACCGGTTGGCATCGCAACCCCTCCAGCCAGGAGACAGGCACTTGCAGCGGGCCGTGCACCAAATCAACGCTGGCACCCCGCAGGCGAGCGGCCTGAGCCATCAGAACCCCCATTCGGCCACTGCTGCGATTGGACAACACACGAACGCCATCCAGGCCTTCTTGCGTTGGACCGGCACTCACCAACACGTGGCGTCCTTGCCAATCTCGGGCGATGCTGCCCACCGCATCCGTCTGAAGAAGGACACTGGCTGCAGCCAATTCGATCTGACCTGGATCCGCCATCCGGCCGGTGCCAATCCGATCACACGCCAGCAACCCACCCTCAGGCTGCAGAGGCAACACGCGAGGGTCCTGTTGCAATAGATGCCAGTTGCGCTGCACGGCAGGGTGCTGCCACATCGCGGTGTTCATGGCGGCTGCAGCCAGCACGGGGCATTCACAGGCCAACAAAAGACTGGCCAGCAAGCCCTCGCCATCCCCATGAACCCAACGGGCCAGCGATGACGCACTCAGAGGAGCAACGATCACCAGCTCGGACCATTCCGCCAATTCGATGTGCAGAGGCCGGGGTCTGGCGGCATCCCACTGGTCGGAATCCTGCAAGCAGGGCTGACGGCTGAGGGTGGCCAAGGCCAGTGGGCTAACCAGCTCGGCAGCGCTTTTAGTGACGACACAACGCACCTCAGCACCGGCCTTCACCAGCGCGCTGACCAGCAGCGGCGTCTTCACGGCGGCAATGCTCCCACTGGCCGCTACCAGAACCCTTCGCCCCTTGAGCAGACCCTCCATTTTCAGTCCTCGTCGAAGGGCTCCTGATCAATCAGATGGACATAAGGAGCCGTGAGTTCCGGACGGTGAATCGCAAGCGCCCTCAGCAGATGCCAATCACCGAGACCCTCAAACGGCGTCGGATAGTCGTCATCTTCAAGACGACGGGCCAACGTGGCCACCGAGGCTTCATCAAATGCGGCCAGTCGCTCCGGTGAAATTGGCATCCAAAACGTTGGAACTTGTGTCCATCCTGCCTCCAGAAGATCACGAACACAGGCGCTAAGTTGCGCAGCGCGGGGAATTAGCTCAGTTGGTAGAGCGCTGCGATCGCACCGCAGAGGTCAGGGGTTCGAATCCCCTATTCTCCATCGTGGTTGACTGAAATTGAGTGAACTGGAGTGCTGAAGCGGAAAAATCACTCAAAGAAGTTCCTTTCTTCGTGCGTCCCGCCGTACGGCGGAGAATCGAATCCATGGCAAAAGAACGTCAGCTCGAATGCATCGATGCTGCTTTTTACGCCGAAGCACGCGCACAATTTGCACAACGCTGAGTGATGGCACGCTTTCTGAACGGCTACCGACGTTCGATCCGACCGGTGCTGCTGAGCGCGTTGACGATCACCACCTTTTTGTCTGTGCTGATGCGCCCGTCGGCACTGCTCACCTACGGGCTGATTCTGCTGGCTGGAGGGCTGGCGCGCCGCTGATGTTCAGCCGATGAGGCCTCAGGTTCAGGCCATGCGGTAAAAGAGAGGTTGAGAAAGCCACGATTGATGTCTCAGTCGAAACGCGAACAGGTGGTCAGCCACCTGCGTTACATCCGCCAGGAACTGCGCGAAATGCATCAAGGCGTGATGGAAGACGGTCTGCTGCCAGAAGCCGGAGAGGTGCGTGGTGTGATGGCGCAGATGGAGGCGTTACTTGAACTTCTTGAAGGCAAGAGCTCCCGCAAAGCCAAGGCCGAATCTGACTGATCCGGAAATAACCCCTTGCAAGAGAGGACTGTTCAGGCTTTCCTTCGCCAGTCCCCATCATCCGGCTCGGACATTCTCCGAGCTTTTTTCATAAAAAGCCCCAATATGTAGCGCTTGATAAAGGCAAACACGCCACAAATGGTGTATACATTTGGAGGCAGGGTCGCGGGCCGGGTGATGGGGATCATCGGTCGTCCTCCCTGCCCCTTTCGTGGGGGAGATTTCGAGTGACAGCACGCCTCCAATCCACCCGTCTGCAGCGCAGCGTCGGCGACGCGTTGACCCGATTGGATCAGTGGGCCACCAATCCCTGGAGACGCGCGTCTTTACTGCTGATTGCACTGACCGGCAGTTTCATGGTTGGAAACGGGATTGCCTCAATCTCAGGCAGCCTGGGTCTGATGGATCCCGTGGCCGCCATGCTCAGCGTGGGGTTGATGGAAGTAATGGTGCGAGTGCGGCGCCATTGGGCACGTGACAAGCGCAGTCACCTTGGCCGGCAACTGCTCGACATGACGCGAATGGGTCTGCTTTACGGGCTACTGCTGGAAGGTTTCAAACTTCTCTGAAAGTCGAAAGTGCTGCGAAAAGCGCAGACAAATCGGATTGGCATCCATACGCTGCAAACGAACCTGCCGCCGTTGCATCCATGGCTGGAGAGCATTTCTTCCTCGAGCTGGAGCCACCCGAAGAGCGCCTGCGCAAAGCTCCCCATGTGGTGGTGGTTGGTGGTGGCTTTGCAGGCGTCCGGGCTTGCAAAGCACTAGCGCGAGCTGACGTGCGCGTCACCCTGGTCGACAAGCGCAATTTCAACCTTTTCCAGCCGCTGTTGTATCAAGTGGCAACAGGGCTGGTGTCGCGAGGTGATGTCGCCACACCGCTCCGCCAGCTGGTGGGACGTCAGCGCAATGTGCAGGTCCTGCTTGGTGAAGTCACCGAGATCAAAGCCGACAGCCAACAGATCGTTTTCAACGGCAAAACCTACAGCTACGACCACCTGGTGATGGCCACGGGGTCGGGCAGCACTTATTTCGGTCACGAGGACTGGCGCACCTTTGCGCCACCGATGAAAATCCTTGAGCACGCCGAAGAGATTCGCCGTCGTCTGCTGATGGCCATGGAACAGGCCGAACAAACTCCCGATCCGCAGGCCCGGCGCTTCCTGCAAACCGTCGTGATTGTTGGTGCTGGCCCTACAGGCTGCGAGATGGCTGGTGCCACATCGGAATTGATGCGCAATGCCATGCGCAAGGAATTCCGACAGCTCGATCTAGCCGACACCCGCATCGTGGTGGTGGATCCGGGCGAAAGAGTGCTTCGCGCAATGCCGGAAGAACTCTCCGAAGCGGCACAGTCTTCACTTAGCGATCTTGGCGTTGAATTTCTCTTCAAAGGCCGGGTGCAAGCCATGAAACCCGGCGAGGTGATTGTGGGGACACCCAATGGTGAACAGCGCCTGCAGGCCGCCACGGTGATCTGGACCGCAGGTGTGCGCCCCTCTCATCTGGGACGCAAGCTGGCCGATGCCATCGGCTGTGAGACCGATCGAGCCGGGCGCGTCGTGGTCGAACCCGACTTCTCAGTGGCTGGCCATCCCGAAATTCGCGTGGTGGGAGACCTCTGCAGCTACAAGCACACCCGAAACGGCAAGCCGCTGCCAGGCATGGCAGGACCGGCCACCCAGGCTGGTGGATTCGTCGGCAAAGACATCGCCGCCATCGTGGCCGGGACGACACGGCCCAGCTTCAGTTGGTTTGATTTCGGCAGCATGGCAGTGCTCGACCGCATCGATGCCGTCGCTGACCTGCGAGGCTTGAAATTCAAAGGCGGCATCGGCTGGCTGCTTTGGGCCGCAGCCCACCTGGCCTTCATGCCCACCCGTGAAAACCGAGTCACACTCTTGGTGAAGTGGATGTTTGCTGTGGTGTCACAGGCTCGCGCCTCCATGCTTCTCACAGGCATGCCCAGCCAGCACATGGGGCTTGATTCACCGGATGCTGCATTCCCGATGGCTCCTGAGACAGGTCCTTCAATTGCCGAACCCGGGGCGGCGCTCCGCGCAGCGATGGATTACTACTCCAACCAGGTGTCAGGCCAACCCACTCAGACCAACGACGGCGGATCCAATGCGGATTCAGCCGCCGCCATCCAGTAGAGGAGGGCCATGCGGATCGGGATGCCGTTGGTCACCTGGCGTTCCACAAGATTGGCGTTCAGGTCGTCGAGCAGAGCGCCGCTCATCTCGATGCCCCGATTCACAGGCCCTGGGTGCAGCACTGGGATGCTGCATCGATTCCGCCTTAGCCGTTCATGGCTGAGTCCGTAATCGCGGTGGTAACGATCGAGATCGGTGAGCATGTTCTGGCGCATGCGTTCTTTCTGCAAGCGCAATGTCATTACGGCATCTGCTCCCTCCAAAGCGGCATCGAGATCCCGGCTGAGCGTGAGCGAACCGCGTTGCGACACCGGGTCTTGCCGCTGACCCGGTGGTGGAGCATCGAGAAAATGAGCGAACGCCTCCGGCACCAGACTGGGGGGACCGCAAAGCACCACATCCGCGCCACAAGCGGTGAGCGCCCAGAGATTGGAACGCGCGACACGGGAGTGGAGTACATCACCCACGATCACGATGCGACGTCCCCGCAGGGCCTCGGGCAAAGGATTGTTCGGATCGAAGTAATGAGCGAGTGTGTAGAGGTCCAGCAGACCCTGGCTGGGGTGGCTGTGCAGACCATCACCGGCATTGAGCACCACCGTGCGTTCACCGGTGCGCTCTAACGCTTCAGCCAGCTGACGGGGAACACCCGTGCAGCGATGCCGCACCACGAGCACATCCGCACCCATCGCCACGTAGGTGCGAGCAGTGTCCAGCAGCGACTCACCCTTGCTTAGTGAACTGCTGGACGGCGAAAACGTGGAGACATCCGCCGAAAGCCTCTTGGCGGCTAATTCAAAGCTGCTACGCGTGCGGGTGCTGGGCTCGAAAAACAATGTGGCTACGAGACGTCCCTGCAGGGCCGGCAGCCTCCGGGCGCCCGTCGCTGGCATCGAGCTGAAGCGATGAGCCAGCTCCAGCACCATGGTGAAGTCCTCGCGGGAAAAGTCCGCAAGATCAAGGATGTGACGGTGGGTCCAGGCGCTCAACTGGGCGGCCGATCACTATCCATCACCGTAGAGGCACACCGTGCATCCGCCCACAGCTCAACCAGGTCGAATGGCATCAACCGGCTTGGGGGAGCGATCGCCGCGCGCGCGCTTGCTCACACTGCGGCTGGCCTGCAGATACCAGCGCCAAAGCAGATCTTGACCCTGGGAAATGCCAATGCGGGTGGTGGTGATCAACACTGGATCGATCAATCCGGCGGAGCGCGGCGCCAGCCACAGGCCATGTTCATCACAGACTGAGCAGGCATCACGCTGGCGATCGATGCCAAAACGGCGCGCCAGCAGACCCGGGCCAGCAGCCACCCGTTCGGGTTCATCCGGGAGCGCCACCGCACGCAGCAACACGCCGTTCGCCCATTCAGCGCGATCCGTCACCACATTCACGCAGTGGTGGATGCCATAGCTCACATACACATAAAACCGCCCTGGCTCGCCAAAAAGGGTTTCGTTTTGCGGTGAGCGCCGGCGATAACCGTGACAAGCGGGGTCGTCCTGGGAATACGCCTCCGTTTCCACAATCACACCCCAAAGCAAACTGCCGTCCGCTTGGCGTTTCACCAACCTGCAGCCCACCAAGTCTGGTCCAACAACCTCTGCTGGTCGGCAGAAGAAGGATTGAGGCAGAGCGGGGAAATCCTTGGCGATGCGCTGGGTGGCTATGGGCGTGGCTGGAGCAACAACCTTCTTCACCCAAGTCTGACAACGCTGCTTGGAGGAGGGACAATGAAATGAATGAAGCCCTTTCTTTCAGATGTCAGAAGAGCAACTCAAAGCCTTCCTCTAAAAAGTAAAAGCTGACACCAGCCTTCAGGAGAAGCTCAAAGCTGCAGGCTCCAATGAAGCTGCTCTTCAAATCGCCAAAGAAGCTGGATTTTCAATTACCGCAGAAGATATTCAATCAATGCAATCGGCAACGGAAGAAGTTTCAGACGAGGAGCTGGAAGGCGCATCTGGTGGCTCTCCATATTCTCATTGCATGTTCGGGTCAATACTGGGATGTTGAGGGGTCATCCTACGCTCCCAAAGCCCCTGCATTGACCGGGGTTTTTATTGCTTCAATCGTCTGACTAACCCCATCAATCAGCCTTCAATACCTGGCACGATGGCAGCAAAGACTCCTGAAGACGTCGTAGGGATCGCTAAAGAACACGGCCACGAATTCACCGCTGATGATGTCGCTGAACTCAGTGAAGAGGAGCTGGAAGGCGTGGCTGGCGCGGGATGTTGGACGAGAACAGCAGGAGGTTGGCTACAATGAGCCTACTCATCAAAGCCCCTGCAACGGCAGGGGTTTTTATTTCTTCAATCACCCCATACCCACCATCAATCAGACCCAAATAGCATCCGATACCTGGCACGATTGAGTGGATGAATCATGCATTTGTACACCGAAAGCGAGCAACGCTGCAAGCCTTTGATGGGTATCAATGCAGACATCGACGACGATCTACCTGAGGATCTTTCGTCGGGGCTTCGGCACTGATCAGTATGCTGAAATTCAACGGTGGAGCCAGCCTTTACACTCAAATCAAGCGCCGGTGAGATTGCCTTGAATTAGAACAATTTGGTTTCAACTACCCACCAATCGTGGCTCTTTGATTTCACAAAGTTTATGCCAGATTGTTTCATCACGCCTAGGTTGCACATTCAATAGTGATGGCCTCGATGGCTGTGCTTCGTCATCCACGCCTTCAGCCGCACTTCGTCCCTGTGATCAGCCCCGGAGAGGGCGTCTTACTGCTGAATGAAAGAGCGGCGCGTGTGCTGCGTGGCGATCTCTATGAGCGTTTGATCCCCTTGCTCGATGGGACCCGCTCCGCCGATCAGCTGGTCCAGACGCTGACCCCGGAGTTTTCCGCGGCGCAGGTGTACTTCACGCTCATTTCGCTCCAATCTCGAAACTATCTCTGTCAAGCCCTCACGACCCTGTCTCCGGAGGCGGCGGCGTACTGGGCTGATCTTGGTCTTGATCCAGAGCAGGCGGTTGGTCTGATCCAGGCGTCGCGCGTGGCACTAAAGCCGGTGGGTTTGCCGCACCACCATGCCTCCGTGCAGCAGATGGTCCAGGCCTTGGTCAACCTGGGACTGGCCGTGGTGGATGTTGATGCGGAGGCTGATCTCACCGTGGTGGTGTGTGAGAACTACCTGCATCCGGATCTGGATGCTCTGAATCAGAGCTATCGCCGGCAGGGGCGACGCTGGCTCCTGGTCAAACCCCACGGACGTGAGCTCTGGTTGGGCCCATTCTTCGATCCCAAGCAACCGGGGTGTTGGGCTTGCCTGCAGCGCTTGCTCGTGCGCCAACGTCAGGTGGAGCGGTTTGCTGCTGTTGTTACGAAGACGTCGTTAGATCAGATCTCTAGACCTATGCAGGCCCCCGGTGGTGCTGTGGCGGCTTGTCACTGGTCGGCGCTCGAGGTGGCTCGGATCCTGGCGGGTGTTTCGCCGCAAACCACCAACCATGTCGTCACCTTCAATCTGGTCGACTACAGCAGTGGGCGGCATGCCCTGGTGGTGGATCCCCATTGCCCAGCCTGTGGATGCCCCGTTGAGCCTCGCAGTGAACCGATCGCGTTGCAGCCTTGCAAGGTTCGCTTCGACCACGACGGAGGTCATCGACATGTCTCAGCCGCAGAGACGTTGGAACGCTTTAGCGGCTTGATCAGTCCCATCACTGGGATCGTGACGGAGTTGCGGTCTATTCCCAGCTCCTTGACGTCTGCGCACGTGGTGGTGGCCGGCCATAACCCTGCGCAGGGGCTAGAGGTGGAGAGTTTGAACGATCTACGCCGCAACCTCCGCAGTTCCGCGGCGGGGAAAGGGGCGTCCTTGGAGCAGGCCAGGGCCAGTGCGTTGGCAGAAGCGCTGGAGCGCTTCTGCGCAGAAGATCACCCTGGTGTTCCGCGTGAAAGGGGCAGTGTGCACGAGATGCAGCGGCGTTATGGCGATGCCGTGATCGTTCCCAATGACGTCATGCACTTCAGTGAACAACAGTTCGCTGATCGTGATCAGTGGAATGCCAAAGGCAGCCGTTTCAACTGCGTACCAAGACCGCTGGATCATGACCAGGAGATCGACTGGACACCGATCTGGTCGATCAGTCGACAACGCCGCTGCTTCCTACCCACGCAGTTCTTGATGATGGTTCGAGGGCGCAAGCCTGATTGCAACGGCGACAACGCCGACCCCTGGATCGCCATGGGCTGTTCCAATGGCAATGCCGCCGGCAACACCCTCGAAGAAGCGGTGTTGCAGGGGTTTTTGGAGTTGGTGGAACGCGACGCGGTGGCGATCTGGTGGTACAACCGCCTGAAGCGTCCAGGAATTGATCTCACCAGCTGCGGAGATGCCTGGATCACGCGCCTGATTCAGGACTACAACACCATCGGCCGCGACGTTTGGGCCCTGGATCTCACCAGTGACCTAGGCATCACCACCGTGGTGGCCGTCTCCCGCGATCGCGAGGGGGATGCTGATCGCATTCTGATGGGGTTGGGCTCTCACCTCGACCCCCGCATTGCCGTGCAGCGAGCCCTAGCTGAAATGAATCAGATGCTTGGCATTGCTGACGCCAATCTCGAAGATCCTGCAAACAGGCTTGATGACTGGGAGACCCTCGAATGGCTCCAGACGGCCAGCGTGGTGAATCAGCCCTATCTGCTGCCTGATTCGGAATCCCCACTGCGCCAAGTGGACACGCTCGCCGATCACCACAGTGGTGATTTGCTGCAAGACATCCAGCACTGTTGCGCTTGCGTGGAAGCGCATGGTTTTGAGGTGCTGGTGCTGGATCAAACCCGTGAGCTGGTGGGGTTGCCGGTGGTGAAGGTGGTGGTTCCTGGCCTGCGCCATTTCTGGGCCCGTTTTGCCCCTGGGCGTCTCTACGACGTGCCGGTGCGAATGGGACAGCTACCTCAGCCCCTGACTGAAGACCAACTCAATCCGATCCCGATCTTTTTCTGAGATGGCGCTGCAACTTCGTTTCAAGCACGGCGTGGAGGAGCACCGCGATGCGGACGATCTGCGGCTGGTCGATCAACGGGGGCGCACCTTGCAGCTCACGGCACCGTCACAGCCTTTGGTCACCATGCTGCGGCGCTTGGGCGAGGGGGGCGGAACGCTTCTGTCTTTGATGCAGGGGATGTCATCTCTTGCTCCATTTTTCACCCTGCAGCAGTTGGAGCAGCGGGGTTGGCTAGCACTGGAACTGGTCAGCGGGGAGAAGTCGCTTGTCACCCTGGAGCCGCAGTCGACGGTTCTGGAACGCTGTTACCCCCCTGCTGGCGCAGTGTCTATCCGCTGGTCGCGCTTGATTCAGATCACGCCAGAGACTGATGGCGTGCTGTTGGAGGGGCCGCTCCAAGGGACCCGACTGTTGCTGCAACACGCCGGCCTGTTGCCTTTGATTTGGGAGCTGGCTGATCCAAGCGACTGGATCGACACAGTCCGAGGCTTGCCGCAAGAGTTTCAAGAGCTGAGGAATGATCTGTTGATGCTCTTGCTCACCGCTGGCGTGGCGGGAGTTGTGGAGGCTGATGGCACGCCAAGCTGCGATCACCAAGCGAATCAGCAGCGTTGGTCAAGGGAGGATCTAAGCCTTCATCATCGATCCCGAGACGGGTGGGCCGACCGCAATCTGGGGGCCACGTTTCCTGGTGCTGTGCGCGGCCCTGCTCCTCCTCTACTTCATCAGGGCTCAAGTCTGGATGCTGTTCGCCTGCCTCGACCGGAACCCGATGCTCCAGACCCCGGTTTCTTCAGCGTTCTCGAACAACGCCGTTCGCATCGTCGTCCTGGCCGGCAGCCGCCGACCCTGCAGCAGCTCGGCCAACTGCTTTGGGCATCCCTGCGTATTCGAGAGGTCGTTCCTGCCAAGCCAGGGATGGCCCACTCCTATGAAGGGGCTTCACGACCGGTGGCCTGCGGTGGTGGCATGCAAGAGATTGATACCTATCTGCTGATTCAACGCTGCGATGGGGTGGCGTCCGGGGTGTATCGCTATGACCCTCAAGGGCATCAATTGTTGCGCCTCGATGCGCTGAATAACGCTTGTGAGCAGCTTCTCCAGAATGCTTGTCACGCGACAGGCGCAGAGCAGTCACCCGATGTGCTGTTTCAATTCGCTGCTCGTTACGGGCGCTTGAGCTGGAAATATGAGGGAATTGTTTACGCCTTAATCCTCAAACATGTGGGGGGCATCATGCAGCAGCTCTATCTGGTTGCCACGGCATTGAATCTTGCCCCTTGCAGCATCGGAAGTGGTCATTCCGAACTCTTTGCTCGTGCCACATCATTGGATCCGTGGACGGATGCCTGTGTCGGCGAGTTGATGCTCTCTTCTTATTCAGAAGGTGATTGACGGCAACTCAAGCTCAGCAAGATATGGTTACGGCTGATAATTCTCTCCAAAACCGCATCGACAGCGTGCACTGAAGAAACTTCCATTAAAAGGCCAATGGCGCACGCCATTGATGCTAAAGGTGGCGCTTTTCTTGGCCCAGCCTCATCACTTCAGCGTCCGCAAACGAACCCAGAACTCAAATCAAATTCGAACAAAATAAAACAATAAAATCATTTACAGGAGACTGCATATCGACTAGAGAGAATTTTCAAGCAAAGCAACAGTCACAAAAGCCAGCATATCATTCATCAACGCTAAATATCCAGCCGCAACAGATCAAGCAACTTTATCTTGGAAGATTTTAAAAAACATTGAGCAACGCATGCCTACCTGCAGCAGACGCCAGAATTGATGAATAGGAAATGGGTTGCAATGACCAAGCCTGAATCAACCATCTCGCCCTTTCAGTACAACCCAGAATCTTCGCCCAAGGTCATCACTTACCTGCAGGGAATTAAAGGCGGCGAGACAGACAACAGCTATTTGCTGGTCGGCGCGAATAACTCGTCCGGCCCCAATCCCGTCGGCCTGGTTTATCAAGGCCCCTTGGACGCGGTGCAATCCAATGGCGTCAGCGAATCAGGGAGTTGGTCCATTGTTTCCATCCCTGAGCGATTCGAAGCAGCTGGCACCAGCGTGTACGGACCTGATCGGCTGCCGGGGGTTGACCGCGTCAATTACGTGGGCGCTTTCACCAGAGATACCGAGGGCAGCCCGACCCCCTTCGACCCGGCGGTTGTGGGCTTCACGCATACCGGACGCTCGGACGGCTCCACCACCCGTGGCTAGAACGCCATCCAAGGCATTACCAAGTCCAGACAACGCGCGACCTACACCTTTGTCCACTCCGTGGACGGCGGCTTGGCCGTTGGCAATGCCGACGAGGCGGATCGCGACGGAAGAACAGGATATTTCAGCTTGAAATCCACAGCTTTTCTCGTTGACCTTCAAAGCGGAAAACAGTCATTCATTCGCTTCCCTGGAGATCGCAATCCTCTGGTCACGCATACCGCTTATGGCATCTGGCAGAACAACAACCGGTTTTACACAATTGCCGGAGGAAGCGGCTCAGTCCTCGACTCAAAAGACGACACACTCACCATTGGTAATGGCTACTTGATTGATTACGACTCAATCACCGGTCGGTTTTTTAATTATCAAACTTTTTCTTACAACAATGGGGAAGACTGCGCCGATCTAATCACTCACTTCGAAGGAATCTATCGAGACGACGATGGGGCTTACCACCTGCCTGCGACGTCGGTTGATCTGAACGGTGACGAAGGGCTAGCCATCGCATCAGTGGCAACCATTGAACGCGATCGCAGCGGTTCCTTCAAGGAAGCAGCGGAGTGGAACACCCTCGACATCATGAAAAGCGGAACCGACATTGAAAGTGTCTTCAGCACAGCCAATTCGATCTACGCCGATCAAGTGGTGGGCTTCGCCAACTATCCCGATGGTGATGATTCAGTTGATCCACTGAGCTTCGTCGTGGATCTGTCTTAAAACAACGTTTGATTGGCCACGGCCAACCGTGCTGCCCCCACTGATGCTCGATGCTCAGCAAGCCAAGGCCTTACAGGCCAGGCGTGATCTGGCCTTTCTGGTGCTGGCAGGACTGTTCTTAGGAACGTTGGCCATGCTCAACATCCTTGGGCTGACCCGGTTTCTGGCTTTAGGGCACATCGGCTCCTGGCCGATTGTGGTGGCGGTCGGAGCGCTTCCGTACCCGATCACATTCCTGTGCACGGATCTGATCAGCGAGATCTGGGGAGAAGAGCGCGCCGCCCAAGTGGTGTGGGTGGGCCTGCTGCTCAATGGCTGGGTGGTGCTGATTCTCTGGCTTGGGGGTCTGCTTCCGGGCCTGGAAGGGGCTCCAGACGACACTTTTTTTGAGATCCAGCGGCTGGCATTTGGAGCTGTACTCGCCTCCATGGCGGCCTATCTCGCCGCGCAGTTTGTGGACGTGCGCATGTTCCATTTCTGGAAGCAATTCAGCCATGGACGGGCGCTTTGGCTGCGCAACAACGGCTCCACCCTGGTCAGTCAACTGGTGGACACCAGTGCCGTGGTGCTGATCAGCCACTATGCCGCAGGTGTGCTTCCCGTCAGGCCCGACGAGCCGGTGGCGCCGCAACTGCTGGCTTTCATTGCCAGCGGCTATTTGTTTAAAGCGGTCGCGGCCCTGGCCGACACCCTGCCCTTCATCTGGATCACCCGGGCCTTACGGCAGTGGCTGAACATCCCCAGCACCGGCAGTGAGATCGGCGGCGATGACGATCCGCTCATGCAGGCGATGACAACGGGCTCGTCCCTGCCAGGCTGATAAGACATCGAGCATTGCCATGGACGCCGCACTCTCTGGATTCAACCTGGGCACCGTGCTTCTTTTCGGCAGCGGCCTGTTCGTGCTGGCCACAGCGTTCTTCGGCACCCGCGGCGGTTACTACAACACCGACAAGTACGACGGCAACGGCACAGCGCACTGAGCGCCATCATCAGGATCCGCCCGAATGTGGACATGACCGCTTCGCTCCCAGGACCTGTCGCCAGCACGGATGCCATCCGCCTTGCTTTGCAGAGCTGGCCGGATGTGGATCGCTACCTCGAAACCTGCAAAGGCGTGATCATTCCACTGGGATCCACCGAGCAGCATGGCCCGACCGGTGCCATCGGCACCGATGCTTTAACCGCCGAAGCCGTCGCATTGGAACTGGGCCGCAGGAGCGGCGTTCTGGTGACCCCCGTTCAGGCCTTCGGCATGGCCGAACATCATCTCGGCTTTTCAGGGACGATGAGCTTGCAGCCGGCCACACTGCTAGCCGTGCTCCATGACCTGGTGCTGTCTTTAGCCACCCATGGATTCGAGCGGATCCTGGTGGTGAATGGTCATGGAGGCAACATCGCCACGGCGAGAGCCGCTTTTGCCCAGGCCTACGGCACAGCTGCCAGCCGCGGCCTCGAAGTTGCACCCCGACTGCGCTGCAGGCTCTCTAATTGGTTCATGGCGGGCCCCGTCATGCGGCGGGCCCGTGAGCTCTACGGCGATCGCGAGGGCCAGCACGCCACACCCAGCGAAATCGCCGTCACGCTCCACCTGCACGACAGCCTCATCGGCAAACAGCGCCCGCTGCCTGAGGCGGCCCCCTGCGGATCGATTCATGGACCAGCCGATTTCCGCCGCCGTTACCCCGACGGACGCATGGGATCAGATCCTTTTCTTGCCCAACCGGAACACGGTGAGGAGCTGCTCCACACAGCAGCGGAGGCGTTGCGCGAAGATCTGAGCACATTTCTCAACGCCGCATGAGCAAGATCACGGCCGACGACGTACGCAAAGTGGCCCATCTGGCGCGTCTGGATCTCCCCGAAGCCAAAATCACGACGTACACCGGTCAACTCGAGCGCATCCTCGACTACGTCGATCAGTTGCAGGGAGTCAACACCGATGGAGTGCCACCCACCACGCGCGCTGTGGAGGTGGTCAACGTGACGCGTCAAGACAAGGTGGTGGCGACCGAAGTCAGAGAGGAACTTCTGGATCAAGCCCCTCTGCGGGAAGGCGATTTCTTCCGTGTGCCGAAGATCCTGGCTGAGTGATCAACGCTGATGGGGCCGGCGTGGCTGGGTTTTGATCGCGATGCGGTCGACGAAACCCAGCCAGCTGCGCTGCAAGGAGCGTCCAGGAATGAAGCGTGCCGCACGGCGCATCTTGCCGCTGCGGCGTTTATGACTGCGCACGCCGACCAAGATGTCGTAAAGAAAATTGGCGCTGTCAGCGCGTGTTTCGAAGATGCCCAGACGTTGCGGTGAACCCTTGGCATCCAGCAGAGGCTTGGTGGCTTCGTAGGCCGGTTTGTACTCAAACCAAGGCACCGATGGCCAGAGGTGATGCACCAGGTGGTAGTTCTGGCCCATGATTAGCCAGTTCATCATCCTGCCGGGATAAATGCGTGCGTTCGTCCAGCGGTTGCGGGACGTGAAGGGCCGGTGAGGCAAGTAGTCGAAAAACAAGCCGAGAGTGACACCCACCATCAGCGCCGGTGCAAACCAACAGTTGAAGATGAACGACAGGAAATCGAAGCTCACGGCAGCGGCGATGATCGTGAAGAACACAGCACGCTCCAATCCCCACTGCATCAATTCCCAGCGCTTCCAGAGTTTGCGCTGAAAGAAGAAAACCTCGTGATAAAAAAATCGTGGCGCGATCAGCCAGAGGGGGCCGAATGTGCTGACGATGTGATCCGGGTCATTCTTCGGATCGTTCACATGGGCGTGATGCTCCAAGTGCACCCGCGTGAACACCGGAAAACTGAAACCGAGCAGTAGGGCCGAACCGTGGCCCATGGCCTGGTTGATCCAGGGCACGGGATGGGCCGACTTGTGGCAAGCGTCATGAACAACGGTGCCTTCAAGATGCAGCGCTAAAAACCCTGTGCAGAGCAGCACCAGCAACGGCCAATCGGCGACAAACCAGCCCCAGATCGTCAGTGCTGCCAGGGCATAGCCCCCAAGGAACAGACCCACCGTGGGGTTCAACGCCGCAGGTGGATCCACGAAGCGCTTCGGCACCGAACGCAGACGCCCCTCACTGGGCGGCGTTGCGGGTTGTGCAAAAGCCTGGGTCATTCAGCGAAGCGCGTTGGCCGTTGACAGAAATCGATACCAAATTAGGTAAATGAATGCCCACCGGGGGACTTGAACCCCCACGACCGAAGCCACTGGTACCTAAAACCAGCGCGTCTACCAATTCCGCCAGATGGGCAAGCCACAACTTTAGGCAGCGACCCACAATGAACTCAGACATCCCTGTGTGCTGATGCTGGCCACTTTTGCTGGAGACGTCTGCCTGCTACTGGGCCTGGCAGTGCTGCTGCTGCCGTTGCTGGCCACGGAACTCAGTCGGCCAAGAGATGGTGCCTGGGGCGGAGTGGTGCTGCTGCTTGGCCTGGTGCTGGTCACCAGCAGCGATCGACTGCGCGGTGCCCCGATGCTCGCCGTCGTCTGTGGGGGCTTGCTGATCAGTCGCCTCACCGCGGAAGTGGCGCAATCCCGCTGGCAGCGCCTCAGCCCGGAAGAGCAACAACGTCTTCGTTCACGGGAACGCTGGTCCACCAGCGTTCAGCAGCTCGGAACCGCCTTCAACACCCTCATCAGCAACACCGGCCAAGCCATCGGCAGCCTGCGCTCTCCGGCGCCCGCCGCCGAGAAACCGGAGGGCAGCAGCCGCAGTGGCAAGCGCTGGGTTCGTCCGGAAGAATCCGAGCCTCAAGCAGCCTCTGACCATGACTCCAGCGGCAAGAGCGAAAGCCCAGTGAGCAACGTCATCACCACTTCGGCCAACGAGGACGGATAATTTCCTCTGCAGCTGCCCCAATGTGAGCAAGGAGACGCGCGACGCCACTGCCGAAGGACGCCCCTCCTACAAGGACACACTCAATCTGCTGCAGACGGGCTTCGGCATGCGTGCCAATGCCGTGAAGCGTGAGCCTGAACTGCAGGCCTTTTGGAAAGACCAGGGAATTGATGGCGAGCTGGGCCTCGACAACACCGGTCCAACCTTCACACTCCACGACGGCCCCCCCTACGCCAATGGCGCCCTGCACATGGGGCATGCCCTCAACAAGGTGTTGAAGGACGTCATCAACAAATATCAGGTGCTGAACGGGCGGCGGGTGCGTTACGTGCCGGGATGGGACTGCCATGGCCTGCCGATCGAACTCAAGGTGCTGCAGTCGATGGATCAGGAGCAGCGCAAGGCCCTGACACCCGTCAAGCTGCGCAAAAAGGCCGCCGCCTACGCCCGTAAACAGGTAGAAGGCCAGATGAAAGGCTTCCAGCGCTGGGGCATCTGGGCGGACTGGGAACAGCCCTATCTGACCCTGCAAAAGGAGTACGAATCCGCCCAGATCCGCGTGTTTGGCGAGATGGTGCTCAAGGGGCACATCTACAGGGGGCTCAAACCGGTGCACTGGAGCCCGAGCTCACGCACCGCCTTGGCTGAGGCGGAACTGGAATATCCCGACGGCCACACCAGCCCTAGCGTCTACGCGGCCTTCCCCGCAATGCAGCTGCCGGCAGCGTTGCGAGATGCACTCGAAGCGGAGGGCGTAGAGCTGCCCACCGAGACAGACGCCCTGGGCCAGGCCCTGCAAGTGGCGATCTGGACCACAACCCCCTGGACGTTGCCCGCCAACCTGGCGGTGTCGGTGAATGAACGGCTTGATTACGCCCTGGCCGACGACGGCAACGGTCGCCTGCTGCTGGTGGCAGCCGATCTGATCGAAACGCTGAGCAGCACCCTGGAACGACCGCTGAGCCGGCGCGCCACGGTCAAAGGCGCTCTGCTCGCCGGTCTGACCTACCGCCACCCGTTGCTGGATCGCACCAGTCCGGTGGTGATCGGCGGCGACTACATCACCACCGAATCGGGCACTGGGCTCGTGCACACCGCGCCGGGTCACGGCGTCGACGACTTCCACACCGGCCAGAAGAACGGCCTGCCGGTGCTCTGCCCCGTGGACGAAGCCGGCAATCTCACCGACGAAGCCGGGCCGTTCGCGGGCCTGAATGTGCTCAAAGACGCCAACCCCACAATCATTGAGGCACTGGCGTCCGCTGGGGCCCTGCTCAAGCAGGAGGCTTACAGCCACCGCTATCCCTACGACTGGCGCACCAAGAAACCCACGATCTTCCGAGCCACCGAACAGTGGTTTGCCTCCGTGGAAGGGTTCCGCCAACAGGCACTCGATGCAATCGCCGCAGTGGAGTGGACTCCTGCCACCGGGCGCAACCGCATCGAATCGATGGTCAAGGAGCGGGGCGACTGGTGCATCTCCCGGCAACGCACCTGGGGTGTGCCGATCCCCGTGTTTTATCACCGCAACAATGGCGATGTGCTGCTGAATGCCGACACCCTGGAGCACATCCAAGCGTTGATCACCGAACACGGTGCCGATGTCTGGTGGGAGAACGACGAAGCGGATCTGCTCCCGCCCGCCTATGCCGACCAGGCTGACCAGTGGCGCAAGGGCACAGACACCATGGATGTGTGGTTCGACTCCGGCTCAAGCTGGGCCGCTGTCGCCAGTCAGCGCGACAACCTGAGCTATCCCGCCGATCTGTACCTGGAGGGATCTGACCAGCACCGCGGTTGGTTCCAAAGTTCACTGCTCACCTCGGTCGCCGTCAATGGCCACGCCCCCTACAAGCGGGTGCTCACCCATGGCTTCGCCCTGGATGAGAAAGGCCGAAAGATGAGCAAATCCCTCGGCAATGTGGTCGACCCGATGGTGATCATCGAGGGGGGCAAGAACCAGAAACAGGAACCTCCTTACGGCGCCGATGTGCTGCGGCTGTGGGTGAGCTCGGTGGATTACTCCGCCGATGTGCCAATCGGAGCCGGAATCCTGCGCCAACTGGCCGATGTGTACCGCAAGGTGCGCAACACCAGCCGCTATCTGTTGGGCAACCTGCACGACTTCAATCCAGCGTCCGACGCCATCCCCGTAGCGGAACTGCCGTTGCTCGACCGCTGGATGCTGCAGCGCACAGCCGAGGTGATGGATGAGATCACTGAAGCCTTCGAAAGCTTCGAATTCTTCCGCTTCTTCCAGTTGCTGCAGAACTTCTGCGTCACTGATCTGTCGAACTTCTACCTCGACATCGCCAAGGACCGGCTGTATGTGAGCGCCCCGGCCGACCGGCGCCGGCGCAGCTGTCAAACCGTGATGGCCCTGATCATTGAACGCTTGGCCGGGCTGATCGCACCGGTGTTATGTCACATGGCCGAGGACATCTGGCAGAACCTGCCTTACCAAGTGAAGGAAACCTCCGTCTTCCACCGCGGCTGGCCCACAGTGCCATCCGATTGGCGCAATACCGAGCTCAGCGCTCCGATTCAGCAACTGCGTGAGTTGCGCGCCGCCGTCAACAAAGTGCTGGAAGACTGCCGCGGCCGTCAGGAGCTCGGCGCATCACTGGAAGCCTCGGTTCGCTTGGAAGCCCGCAGTCCTGAGCTGCAAACCGCCCTCACTTGGCTCAGCGAAAACGGCGATCCAGAAGTGGATGGCCTGCGGGACTGGCTACTGGTCTCGCAACTGCAAATCGGTGGCGAACCCTGGGCCGAGCTGCTGGCCAGCCAGGACGACGAACTTGCTGTGATCGAAGTGAGCCGCGCACGCGGCAGCAAGTGCGAGCGTTGCTGGCACTACGAAGGCGATGTGGGTCGGCATGCCGATCATCCCCACATTTGTGGTCGCTGCGTTGGCGTGCTGGAGCGCCGGACTCACCAGCTGGTCTGAGCCAGCAATTCACCTGGAGAGATCGGCCCGGAAAGGACAATCTCTGCTTCCGGGTTGAGCGGACCCTGGAGCAGCTCGGCGCTCTGCAAGTGGATGCCATCCGGCAACACGGTGGCATCTGGATCAAAGGCCGTTGGATGGGTCGTGCTGCTGCTGAAGCCACGGAAAATCAGCAACTCAAAGGGCTCGGTGCCAACCGCTCCATGCAGACGGACCACCCGATCGGGCTGGAGCCGGGTGCGTTCTTCCAGCTTCTGCACCAAGACCAATGGCTCCATCTCAAAAATCGCCGGCCACCCGACCCTGACGGGGAAGGCGGACCAACGCCCACTGCAGCAATCCCACGGCGTAAGCCACCAATGCCACGTAGCCGATGAAGGCGGCCACGGCCATGGTCCATTCACCGCCAAAAACAAAATCAAACACCCGTTCCACAACACGATGCAGTCCCTGCGGCGCTTCCAACCAGATCCGGCAACTTTGCGCCTCCAGCTGGCGCATGCATCCGAGAGCTGAAGCCGACATCACCGCCGCGAACACTGCAAAAAAGGTGAGTGCCCAGCGCCAGATCCGAACGGTCATGGGCAGTGCCCGACCGGGAGGGCTATCGGCCAGTTCCTCGTTGAGATCAACCCAGAACCAGAGCGAGGCCGCCATCAGCAAAGGCGCGAGGAACGCCGTGACATAACCGATGGGCCTCTGATCCGTGAGCAGCAGAACACTGATGGCCAGCAGGCTGGCCACCTTCCAATAAATGCCGAGCAGCCGCATCAAAGCCGGTTCCCGTTTCATGCCTGACCAGATCAGCAGCACCAAAGGCAACCCGAGAGCGATGGCAGCTCCCAAGCGATAAGTCAGCCACACCAGGGTGCGAGTCGTGAGGTCGGGCACCGGCCAGGGTCGATGGAAGGCTCATTATCACGGTCCTCCGTCAGGTTCACAGGATTGGTAGGGTCCAGTTCATGGTTCCGCTCAATCCCCTCGACTGGTTCAGGAGCCGCGGGCAAGAGGCGCGCTGCCGCCATGCGCTCTCCAGCAAGTCGTCGATGGAAGAGGCGGCGCGCGAGGTGATCGGCGGCCTTGGTTTCGGTGAATCTGACTTGGCACTGGTGTTTGTATCCAGCCATTTCGCCAGCGATCTGACTCGCCTGCTGCCGCTCTTGCAGAGACGCCTGAAGGCCAAGCACTGGGTTGGATGCCTCGGCGGCGGCGTGGTGGGCACGACCAGCGCGGGTCAGGCCCATGAACTGGAGCGCTCAGCGGCCCTTAGCGTCAGCCTGCTCAATCTTCCTGGTGCTGAACTCACCAGTTTCCGCCTCGACAGCACCGAGCTCCCAGATCTCGACGGAGCTGCCAAACACTGGCAGGACTGGGTAGGCGTTGAACCATCGCGAAGCCGCTCCTTGCTGCTGCTGATGGACCCAAGCTGCAACAACATCAATGATCTGGTGAGCGGTTTGGATTACGCCTATCCAGGTCTCGCCAAAGTCGGCGGCATCGCAGTGCCCCACAACGCCGCCCACGGCTCGCTGCTCCTGGGCGATCAAGTGGTCAGTGGCGCAGTGGGACTGAGCATTGGCGGCAGCTGGCGTCTCGATCCGGTGGTGGCGCAGGGGTGCCGCCCAATCGGCCCCGTATTTGCCATCGAGCAAGCCCAGAGAAATGTGTTGCTCGAACTCAGTGATGGTGATCGCCGCGCCAGCCCCGTGGCTTGCTTACAACGAGTGCTGGCCGACCTGAGCGATGCAGACCGCGAACTCGTGCAGCATTCACTGTTCCTCGGTGTGGAACGGCAGGAGCTCAACGCAGGTGCTGCGCTCGCGGGGCTCCAATCCCGCGCGCGTTCCATTAAGCAGCCTGAGCGCGCATTCCTGGTGCGCAACCTGATCGGCGTGGATCCCCGCAATGGGGCCGTCGCCGTGGCAGATCGAGTGCGCGCGGGTCAGAACGTGCAGTTCCAACTGCGTGAAGCCCAGGCCTCCCGGCAGGAAGCCCGACAGCTGCTGGCCGACAGTCGAGATCGTGATCCGGCTTCCGCACCCTTCATGGGCATACTGTTCGCCTGCTTGGGACGTGGAAGCGGCCTATTCGGCGGCCCAGACGGCGACATCAGCATCGCCCGCGACGTCTTTCCCGACCTACCCGTCACCGGCAGCTTCTGCAACGGCGAGCTCGGCCCGCTTGGCGGCGCCACTCATCTGCACGGCTACACCGCCTGCTGGGGCCTGTTGCGACGCGATCCCCTTGAAAGCGACAGCCAGTCCTGATGCGTCAGCACGTCAATCCTCTGAGCCGCTTCTTCCAGCTGCCCCTGGAGCTGCCAAGACCCGACCAGTTGTTCGATGACCCCAAGCGACCCCTTCACCTGGATATCGGCTGCGCGCGCGGCCTTTGCCTGCTGGAACTGTCGGCCCTAAGGCCCGACTGGAATCATCTCGGTGTGGAGATCCGACGTCCTTTGGTGTTGGCGGCACAGCGCGATCGTGATCGGCTTGAACGCCACAACCTGCATTACCTGTTCTGCAACGCAAACATCAGTGTTGAGGGCTGGCTGGCTGCTCTTCCCGAGGATCAACTGCGACTCGTGAGCATTCAGTTCCCTGATCCCTGGTTCAAACGACGCCATCGCAAGCGCCGGGTGATGCAACCGTCGCTGCTGCGAGCCATCGCCACAGCCCTCACCCCTGGACGGGAGCTGTTCCTGCAGAGCGATGTGCTTGAAGTCATCGAACCGATGGTGGCGCTCACAGAACTGAGCGACTGCTTTGAACGCCCAGACGAAGACGCCCGTCCCTGGCGGGCAGAGAATCCACTGCCCGTGCCAACCGAGCGCGAGCGCTACGTGCAGGAGCAGGGCCTGCCGGCCTATCGCGTTTTGTACAGACGCAACAATCGGTCGGTGCCGGAGCTAGGAGCCCTGGAGGAGGCTTGGCAACGGGTCGATAATCCCGCTGAAACCGCTCTCATCTCCTGATGCCTGAGGCTTCGGCCCCGACTCCATGGTTGCTGCGCTGGCAGGGGCTTTTGGGGGGATCGTCCGCGCAGCAGCACCGCCTGAGCACGCTTGCTGGCCTGGTGCTGATCTTGCTGCTGGGATTTCTGCCGGTGCTCACCCGAGCTGGGCTCGGACTGATTGTTCTCGCCTGCGGAGCCCTGTGGGTGCTGTGGTCACTGACGCGGGCACCAGGACGGATCGGTCCGATCAGCGGCTGGGTGCTGCTGTTTCTTGCCGTTGCGGTGCTGGCCACGGGCGTCTCCCCCGTTCCGGTTGCCGCAGCCAAGGGTCTCGTGAAACTGATCAGCTATCTGGGTGTCTACGCCCTGATGCGGCAGCTGCTGGCTGAAGCCCCGCAGTGGTGGGATCGCCTGGTGGCAGCCCTGCTGGGCGGGTCTCTGCTGAGCAGCGTGCTGGCCTTGCGTCAGCTCTACGGCCCCACGGAAGAACTGGCGCGCTGGGCGGATCCCAATTCCGTAGCGGAGGGCACGATCCGCATCTATGGCCCTCTGGGCAATCCCAATCTGCTGGCTGGATACCTGGTGCCGATCCTGCCGATTGCGATGGTGGCAATGCTCCGGTGGCACGGCTGGGGATCCAAGCTCTATGCCGCCGCTGCATTGGTGCTTGGCACTGCATCAACCCTCTTCAGTTACAGCCGTGGCGGCTGGCTGGGAATGCTGGCAGCCCTCGGCGTGCTGATGCTGCTTCTGGTGCTGCGGAAGATCCGCCACTGGCCGCTCCTCTGGCGACGCCTACTGCCACTCGCCCTACTCGTGCTGGCGGGTGTGGCGATCGCCTTCGCCGCCACGCAAGTGGAGCCCATCCGAACCCGCGTGGCCAGCCTTTTGGCAGGACGCGGTGACAGCTCCAACAACTTCCGCATCAACGTCTGGCTGGCGGCGATCGACATGATCCAGGACCGCCCCTGGCTGGGCATCGGGCCTGGCAACGCCGCCTTCAACAGCATCTATCCGCTGTATCAGCAACCGAAATTCAACGCACTCAGCGCCTACTCCTTACCCCTGGAAATCCTCGTGGAAACTGGCATTCCAGGCCTACTGGCCTGCGTCGGTCTGGCCATCGCCAGCTTGCGTCGCGGTGTGCGGGCGCTCAGCACCGACAGTGATCTGGCGCTGCCCTGTTTGGGCTGCCTGGCGGCGATCGCCGGCCTGATGATGCAAGGTGCTGCAGACACGATCTTTTTTCGACCGGAAGTGCAGATCAGCGGGTGGTTCTGCCTGGCCACCCTCAGTCTGATGACCCGCACGCCGTGAACCAAGAGCCGTTCCTACTGGCTGGCTTCGATGCCGGACAAACCACATGCCGCTGTCGGCTGAGTCGCTGGGACGGCGAGCATTTGCAGGTGGTGGGCGAGGGACGTGGCAGCGGCGTGTCTCATCTGGATGCCCCTGATGGTGAAGAACGCTTCCGGCGTGCCGTTGGCACCAGCTTGGCGTCTGCCCTGGAACAAAGCAGAGCTAAATCCCAAGAACAATCTCTCGGCAGGGAGCATCTGTCTGCAGCCGCGATCGGGGCCAGCGGTATCGAAGCCGACACGGATTTGCAGACACGCGGCGTTGCCTTGCTCGCCAGTGCCTTGGCACTCCCTGAGCACCGTTGCCTGGCCACCGGCGATGAACGCACAGCGTTGCGTGGGGCCTTCCCAGATCGCGCCGGCATCGTAATAATCAGCGGCACCGGAATGATTGTGGTGGGCCGCGATGCCACCGGGCGAGAACATCGCTGTGGGGGCTGGGGCTGGCGACTGGATGGCGCTGGATCCGCCTTCGACATCGGGCATCAAGCCCTGCAACTGAGCGTGCGCATGGCCGATGGCCGGGTTCCTGACGGGCCCTTGCGCCACAAGCTTTGGACTGCGCTTGAGTGCTGCACTGCTGCCGAGCTCAAAGCGCGTGTGGTGCGCGAAAGCCACGCTGTTGCCGACGAAGCCAAACTTGCAAGCCTGGTGACTGACGCCGCCGTGAGTGGAGACCCGGCCGCCCGCATGATCCTGCAACGCTCCGCCACAGCGTTAGCCGAAGCAGCCGTGGCCACCGCGCACGCTTTGGATCTCCAGGCCCCCTGTCTGGAGGCCCGAGGCGGAGCCCTGGAGCACATGCCACTGTTCCGCCAACTGGTGGAAACATCGCTGCGCGAACAGCTCCCCGACTGTCATTGGCAGGCCACTGGCGGTGATGCCTGCCATGGCGCTTTGGTCTTCGCCTTAGACCGTTCCGGCCTCAGGCCGCGTTGAGGTGCTGATCGGCAGCCTCGGCAAGCCGTGATGTCCAGCGGTCCACCACCGTGGCATCCGCCGCTTCCACCATCACCCGCAACAACGGCTCTGTGCCACTGGCACGCACGAGCACCCGGCCCTCGTCAGCCATCGCCTGCTCGGCTTTCTCCACCAACTCGCGCAACGGCTCGCAATCGGTCCAGCCCTTGCGTCGCGCCAGATCGGGCACGCGAACATTCACCAGCTTCTGCGGATAGGCCTGAAAGCTGCGGTCCAACCAATCGGCGAGAGAGATCTGCTGGGAATGGCAGAGGGTGGCGAGCTGGAGCGCTGTCAGCACTCCATCCCCGGCGAGGCCATGGGCAGACGACAGGATGTGGCCCGATTGCTCACCGCCCAGTGCAGCACCACTACTCACCATCGCGGCGTGCACGTGCTGGTCGCCCACGGGTGTGCGCTCCAGCTGCCCGCCCCGTGCCTGCCAAGCCCGTTCAAACCCCAGGTTGGACATCACCGTGGCCACCAGACGGTGATCCGGGAGCGCGTGATTCTCCTGAAGCGCTGATCCCCAGAGGTAAAGAACGTGATCGCCATCGACGATGCGGCCACGCCCATCCACCGCGAGCATGCGATCGGCATCGCCATCAAACGCGAAGCCCATGGAGGCCCCTCGCTCGACCACCGCACGACGCAGCGGCTCGAGATGGGTGGACCCGCAGCCCACATTGATGCGCTTTCCATCGGCAGCACCATGGAGCACGGTGAGGTCAGCACCAAGAGCGCGGAACACCTCAGCACCACAGGCTGTCGCGGAGCCCCAGCAAAGATCGAGAACGATGGGGACACCCGCCAGACTCTGATGCTGAACGCTGCTCAGAAGACTGTCGCGGTAATGCTCCAGAAGCTCTGAGCGATGGAGGGCAGCACCGCAGGCACCCAGCGGAGGAACGGTCTCCACTTCACCCTTCAGACCGGATTCAATCCGGCATTGCAGATCAGTGCCAAGCTTGCTCCCGTCAGCACCGAACACCTTGATGCCGTTGTCTTCCGGGGGGTTATGGCTTGCAGAAACCATCAGACCACCTGCAGCTTGAAGGTGACGAATCAGCCCAGGAACGGCAGGCGTCGGGCACAGCCCGAGGGTCCACACGTCCCGTCCCGCTGATGTGAGGCCTGCAGTCAGTGCAGCCACCACCATGGATCCGCTGCAACGCGAATCCATCCCGATCAGCACAGGACCATCAGCCGGCAGCACACGGCCACACCAGAAGCCCACCTGCAAAGCGAGGGCTGGCGTGATGGCATCGCCGACCCGACCACGCAGGCCATCCGTTCCGAAACTGATCTGAGGCGACGGAAGGGAACCGAGCGGATGGGCAGCAGAGGAGGCCATGAGGTCTCATTTGTGGACAGAACCTTAAGAGCCCTGAGACACCGGTCCGTTCGATCGGTGCCAGGCCCTCAGCTGCACGATGGTGATCAGCGCCAACGCCTTGGAATCAGCATCAGAGCAGTCAATTCGAGCAGGGCCCAGGCAACGACCAGCAACAGCAACCAGCCAGGCAGCCATAGCAGGGGCCAGAGCCACCGAAAGCCCCAAAGCAGCAGAGCCAGCCCACAGATCACGACACAACGCACTTGCTGATGCTGGACCGGTCGAGGCCTCCGTCGCTGCGCAACCATCCAGATCAGCCTCGCTGGCCACAGAATGCCAGCAGTACAGAGCCTTGGCTTGGGCGCTCGACTCACCCGCATCCGCGGCCTGCTGCTGCTCGGGGGCACCTCCCTGTCTGCCGTGCTGGCAATCACAGGGGGCCGACAACTGCTGCGCCAGGAGTTTCAGATCACACCCCAGCTGAGCAGCGCTGAACTCTGGCAGCACTACCGCTGGTCTGGCGACCCCCAGCAACGACGGGAAGCAGCCCTCCTGCTCGCCAGCCGCAGCAGCGCGTCCCCCGACCGTCGATGGCGTCTCCTGGGCGGCCAGGGATGGGGACCTGATCCACTCGCAGCTGTCGCGCTGAAACAGCAAGCGCTGACGGCGCGTGCGCTGGGGTTGGAGGAGCAGGAGCAGGAGCTCTGGCTGGCGCTGCTGCAACGCTTTCCGGCCACGGCAGCCAGTGCTGATGCCAGATATCACCTCGGCCAAGACCATGCCGAACTGCACCGTGAGCTGCTGCGCCAACAACCCCGTCATGCCGCGGCCCTGGCCGCTGCAGCGGAATTGCCGAAAGATGCCGATCAGCAGCGCATTCTCACAAGCGCCCTGCACCTCGCCCGCTGGGGTCCCCAATGGCCAGGGGCGCAATCCTTACTGCGTGAGGCCTGCGGGGCGATCACCGGCCAAGGTATGACGCAACAAGAGCGCCTTCAACTGGCCGGCGCTCTGGCGGAACTCGGTGATAGCAATGCTGCGGAGCTCTGCCTGCAGGGCACCCCCCTTGCTCCTGAGCAAGCCCTCACGATTGGGCGCAGCCTGCTGCGGGGCAATCGTCAACAGCAAGGCCGCGGGGAGGGAATCCTGCTGGAACTCGCTCACGACCATCCAGACAGCCCGGAAGCCCTAGCTGCCGCCGCACTCTTGAGCGAGCCGCTGCGTCCCGACCCCGTTTTGCTGGATGCGCTGCCCAAGTTCGTGCAAACGGCCTCCGTGGATGTGGCCGCAGCGCGGGTCCGCCTGGCCGGCGGCGAAGGTGGATTGGAAGTGCTGCAACGCTGGCCCGACGATCCAAGTGGCTGGCAACTGCAGTGGGATCTGGCGCGTGAGGCCTTACTCGCAGGCCGATGGGATGAAGCAGACACGTGGCTCGGCGCCATCCCCGAGGAGCAATTGCCCGACCCCCTGAGGGCCCGCCAGCAATTCTGGCGAGGCTTCAGCGCCTTCAAACGCGGCAATGACGACGACGCCCAGCAGATCTGGCAAACATTGGTCACCACGCAACCACCCGGGTACTACACCTGGAGGGCCAGTGCACGGCTGGAGGGCACCGACCTTCCGGAGCTATCTGGCAAACAGGCCACCAACGGGCTGGAGGCGGATGGCACGACAGCGGATCGCACCCAACCCTGGACGGCACTAGACAGCGGGGATCCCTTGGTCGATCAGCTGTGGCGCTTGGGTTGGAACCGCGAAGCCTTGGAAACTTGGCAAAGCCGCGACCCTGCGGGCGATCCATCCCCACAGAACCTCCTGGTGGAAGGTCGGCTGCTGATGAGCGTGAACGACTATTGGAACGGCCTTAGTCGGCTTTGGAAATCCAGCTTGCGCCTGGTGGATCCCGACTGCCCAACCCGTTTCCTCCTGCACAACAGCCAACATCCCAAACCGCTGCTGACGCAGTTCCAGGACGCAGCCCAACAGGAGCAGGTCAACCTTGATCTACTCCTGGCGATCGCTCGCCAGGAATCACGCTTCTCGCCAGCCGTGGTCTCCCCCGTCGGCGCCCAGGGGCTGCTGCAGCTGATGCCCTCAACGGCCGCTGAAATGGCAGGAAAGGAGCTCAGCACCGAGCAACTGCGCCAGCCGGATCTCAATGCTGTGCTGGGCGCCCGCTACCTGGCGTTCCTACTGCAGAAATGGGATGGCAACCCGTGGCTGGTCGCCGCCAGCTACAACGCTGGCCCTGGTGCTGCAGGGTCATGGGTAAGCCCGGAACTGGAGGAAGACCCTGAGCTTTGGACCGAGCGCATCCCCTATCCGGAGACACGTCTGTACACCAAGAAAGTGCTTGGCAATCTCTGGGCCTATCACCAGCTGACGTCAAGCGGCGATCGCTGCACTGAGTGAGGTGTCGGGATTGGGTAGGCCATGACCGACCCAGATACCCGTGACCACAACCACTGCCAACCAGAAGGCCAACAGCTGCGGAGGAGGAACCACCTTGATGCGACTCAGGTCAAGTCGGGCCAACAAGGTGGCGGACGCCAGGATGAGCACATCCGACAACAGGCTGAGGCTCAACACATAAAGCCCCACCGTGATCACCAGGGTCAGCGTGACCACAAGGCTGAGCACCCGACTTGAGGCCATCAGCAGCGAGAGCTGGCGCAGCAGCAGATCGGGCATCGTGCAGATGATCACAACCACCAGGGCCTGAATCAGCTCAATGGCCCAGAACGCATTCACCGAAATGGAGTGCGCCTCCGCCAGCCAAGTTTCCTGAATGGCCCAGTGATGCCCGAGAAACAGCGACACACCGAACAACACGAGCAGCAAGGGCGCCCGTAACGGCAGCAACAAAAATCGCAGAACGGACATCAGCTTGATGGCGGACTGGCGGCGGACTCATGCCGTAATTCGGCTTCGTCTTCTGCGCTAAGACGCTAGCAACAGCAAGCGGTTTGTCCTGTCAGAGTGGGAATCCTGATGTCAGTCGACCATGACCGACAGCTCTCCAAACGCTGGACTTTCCCCTCTGCAGAAGGGGCTGTTGCTGGTGGCAGCCATCGCCTTGGCCGTGAGTCTCTTCCTGCTTCGCAATGGTGGAAGCCTGGAATCACCGTTGGATCAATTGGCGCGTCGATCCCTGCCTCCAGAAGTAGCGCTCAGCAATGGTCGCCCCACCGTGCTGGAGTTTTACGCCGATTGGTGTGAGGTTTGCCGCGAGATGGCACCAGCCATGCTCGCGATGGAACAGCAGCACGGCTCAGCACTGGATGTGGTGTTGGTCAACATCGATAACCCTCGCTGGCTGGATCTGACCGACCGCTACGACGTCACCGGGATTCCCCAGCTGAATCTGTTTGCTGCCGATGGCAGCATGCGGGGACGGTCACTCGGCGGCCGCAAGGCTGATGAGCTGAATGCCATCGCAAGCGCACTGCTCGACGACGCCCCTTTGCCTGTGATCGCAGGGATCGGGAGCACCAGTCCCGTGCCGGAAGCCGCCGCGTTTGATGCCACCGGACCACGAAGCCATGCATAGAGTCCGCCTGTTGCCATTCGATGCGGCCATGATCAGCCGACATCCCGTCCCCTCGACCTGACCGCTGCCATGGACTCCCGCTTCAGGGTTGACCTGATCTCCGCCACACCCAACCCCCAGCAGTGTGTCTACGCAGGCATGCATCAGGACTACAGCGAAGGATTCGTCGCCGGTGACCGGGAGGAATGGCCAGACGAGACCCGGGCTGGCGAAATCTGCGTGAAACGTCTCCTGGCTGGTGAACGTGGGCACTATGGCCCTTTGGAACACGCCCAGATCGTGCTGAATGTGGGTTGGTTCCCTCACTCCGTGATGCAGCAGGCACGCACGCACCGCGTGGGAGTGAGCTTTGATGTGCAGTCGATGCGGTACACAGGCGAACGCATCTGCCGTGCCGCTGACGGGGAGCTGGACCTAGAGGAGGTGTTCTACTTGCGCCCCGTTGGGGACTACAGCGATCGCCAGGGGAAGAAGTACACCTACAGCGACACCCTCAGAGACAACGACCTGACACTGTGCCGGCAGGCCGCGGAGCGCTACCGGGACCTGCTGCGTTCAGGATTTGCCGAAGAGCACGCCCGCGGCATCTTGCCGTTCGACTACCGGCAGCACTTTGTGGTGAGTTTCAGCCTTCGAGCCTTTCTCCACTTCATGGATCTCAGGGCAAAACTCGACGCCCAGCAGGAGATCCGCGAACTCTGTGATCTGATGTGGCCGCATCTGCAGCAGTGGGCTCCAGAATTTGCCGCTTGGTATGAAAAAACCAGGCTTCACAGGGCAAGGCTGGCGCCCTGAGATTTCAGACCTGAAGACATTCAGACCTTGGCGAGGGTCACCCGCTCAGGCTGATGTTGATATTTGCCTTGACGATCGCTGTACGTGGTGTCGCAGGGATCACCCTCAAAAAACAACAGCTGGCAGATCCCTTCATTGGCATAGATCCGGCAGTCAGCTCCGGAACTGTTGCTGAATTCCAGCGTGAGATGACCTTCCCAGCTGGCTTCCGCCGGCGTGGTGTTCACAATGATGCCCAAGCGCGCATAGGTGCTTTTGCCAAGGCAAATCACGGTGATGTTCGGCGGCACTTTCATTTTTTCCAGCGCCACACCAAGCCCGTAGGAATGGGCAGGAAGAATGAAATACTCACCGTCCTCATCCCGGTGCAGTTCCGTGGGTTCGAGGTTGGCGGGGTTGAATCGCTTGGGATTCATCACCGTGCCGGGCACGTGTTTGAAAATCAGAAACTCCTGAGGCGACAGCCGCAGGTCGTAGCCATAGGACGAACATCCGAAACTCAGAACAGGATGCTGTCGGTGATCGGGATCGAGGTGACGAACCAAGCCACCCTGAAAAGGTTCCAGCATGCCGGAGGCAGCCTGTTCCGTGATCCAGCGGTCGTTCTTAAGCATCAGAAACCCCGGCGCAGTTCGGTGACCTGATCCGCGAGCCCCATCAGAGACTCAGGAATGGAAGTCCCTGTGATGATCACATCCATGGATCCTGGACGGGCTTCCAAACTCGCACGCACATCCTCTTCATCGAGGTATCCAAGCGCAATCGCCAAACCCAGCTCATCAAGCACCAGCTGATCAAGATCGCCGCAGGCGAGATGAGCACGGCACACCAACCAGATCGCTTCGACCGCCTCAATGGTGGAGGGCAGGGATGCGCTGGCGGGCTGCGACAAACATTCCATCACCGCTGGTCGCATCCAGGTCATGCGGTCACACAAAGTGAGCGCAGCCTCAGGGCCCTGGGCAACACCGCCCTTGAGAAACTGCGCCACGCCAACGCGGCTTCCCAGACCAGCACTGCGCAACGCCTGACTCAGCACAGTGCCAAAACTGCCGCGGTAGGGCGCGGTGTGGACCTGAAGCTGGCCTTCGGGAGCCACCAGATGCAGTGGCGGACGGGGGTCGAGTGCTGGTAAAGGCTGGAGACGCGAGCGCTCCACGACTCCATGATCGGCACCGCGTGTGTCGCGGGATCGATGGCTGGAGCTCAGGCTTGCGGTCATCGCGTTCGTCTTGGCTGGCCCACAACAGCCAGCGGACTTCGAATCTAGCGGTGAAAACGCGATCCACAAGATCTTCGACACCATCCCTGGTGTCTCATGCCGAATGTCAGGCTCATCAACATCCGCAAATAACTGATGGGCGAAACCGCTCGCAACGATGGCCGCTCGCCCGCCGACCTGAGGGCGTTCTCCGTGGAATGGGACCCCATGGGCTTTGCCCTGAGCTCCGTGATCGTGCGCACCGGCCGAACCGCAGTGCTCTGCAGCGTTTGCCACGAAGAGGGGGTCCCCCGCTGGCGTCGGGATCAAGGTCTGGGGTGGCTGAGTGCTGAATATCGATTGCTGCCGGGATCCACTCCAGAACGTCAGCGGCGCGAATTGATGAAACTCTCCGGCCGCACGCAGGAGATTCAGCGCTTGATCGGTCGCAGCCTGCGGGCGTGCCTCAACATGGACGTGCTTGGGGAAAACACCCTGCTCGTGGACTGCGACGTGATTCAGGCTGATGCGGGCACCCGAACCGCGGCGATCACCGGCTCCTGGCTGGCCTTGCAGAAAGGCTGCGAACGCTTAGTCGAGCAAGGCCTCCTCAGCGATAGTCCCGTGCAAGCACAGGTGGCCGCCGTGTCTGTGGGTCTGATCGATGGCGCCCCTCAACTGGATCTCGACTACAGCGAAGACAGCCGTGCCGATGTGGATCTGAATGTCGTGATGAACGACGCCGGAGATCTTCTGGAGCTGCAGGGCACAGCTGAAGGTGCAGCCTTCAGCCGCAAACAGCTGAACAGCCTGCTGGACTTAGCCGAACCTGGCCTCAAGCAGCTGATGGCATGCCAAGGGCAAGCACTCCAGAACTGACCAGCAGCCTGAAACGTGTTGATTGCTACAGGGTGACCCCGCATCGCTCCGTAACTTCCCTCCATCAGATGGCTGGAGATGGCAGAAGCGATACGCGGATTCAGCCGGACCGTCCCACACGTTGGTCGGTTGCCTGAAACCAGCCTGACTAACGCTCCCACGCCCTCCAGCCGCACGCTGCTGGAGGTGATTCGTGATCTGGAGGGCGCCAGTACCGAACTGGTGGAGCGCAACAAAACGATCTTTTTCCCTGGCGACCCGGCGGAACGCGTTTACTTAATTCGCCGCGGCGCCGTGCGTCTTTCCAGGGTCTATGAGTCCGGCGAAGAAATCACCGTGGCGCTGCTGCGAGAAAACAGTCTCTTCGGGGTGCTCTCACTGCTCACTGGTCATCGTTCCGATCGCTTCTATCACTCCGTTGCTTTTACGCGGGTGGAGATGGTGACAGCTCCGGCGAGCTCTGTGAGGCAAGCAATCGAAGCCGACACCAGCGTCGGTCTTCTCCTCTTGCAGGGTCTGTCCAGCCGCATCCTCCAGACCGAAACCATGATCGAAACGCTCACACACCGCGACATGTCGTCGCGGCTGGTGAGTTTTCTGTTGGTGCTTTGCCGCGATTTCGGCATTCCCAGCACGCAGGGCATCACGATCGACCTGCGTTTGTCCCACCAAGCCATTGCCGAAGCCATCGGCTCCACGCGGGTCACAATCACCCGTTTGCTCGGAGACCTGCGCAACTCCGGCTTAGTGGAGATCGACCGCAAAAAGATCACCGTTCTTGACCCCATCGCCCTGGCCAAGCGCTTCAGCTGAGCGCTCGACGGGTGAAGATGGGCACCACTTCAGCGGCCTGCCGCAGGGTTGAAAGCACGTGACAGGCTGGCTGCTGCTGTTGAGCCTCCTCATCCTGGGAGGGGTGCTTTCAACGCTTGGAGATCGCCTGGGCTCAAAGGTGGGCAAAGCCCGATTGAGTCTGTTTGGCCTACGCCCCCGACAGACCGCCGTGGTGATCACTGTGCTCACGGGAAGCCTCATCAGTGTTCTATCGCTCGGGCTGATGCTGCTGGTGAGTCGCCAACTGCGGGTCGGTCTCTTCGAACTCGATGAACTCCAGGCGCGTCTACGCAGCAGCCGCACCGCCTTGAAGGCCAGTCGAGAGGCGCAGCAGGAGTCACGCGAGCAGCTCGAGCAGGCTCGCAGCGATGAAATCGCAGCTCGACAGACTCTGGCTGACGCGCAAGCCCGCGCCAGCGAATTACGAAGCACGCTGCAACCACTGCAGGAACAGACCCTTCGCCTAGAAGCGGAACGTCAGCGCCTCAGCCAAGACGTCAGCAATCGTGATGCCGAAATCCGACGCACGGATGCAGAGCTCCAGGCTGTTCGTCAACAAATTCGCGCTGGTGAAAACGAACTGCTGCAACTGGAGAAAAATCTCCTGGCCCTAAGACGGGGCAACGTGGCGATCAGCAGCGGCCAGCCCCTTGCCACGGTCACCCTCAAACTCGATCGACCGGATCAGGCACGCCAGGTCATCGACCAAATTCTCAGAGAAGCCAATCAACTGGCCTATCAACAGGTGTTGCCGGGGGAAGCCCCGGATCGTCAGATTCTCTTGGTGCCGCGACAGGACATCAACCGGCTCGAACAGGCCATTCGCAAGCCCGGCACCTGGGTGGTTCTCCTGCGCTCCGCCGCCAATGTGCTTCGCGGTGAACGCGTGGTCTATGCCTTCCCGGATGTCCGACCCAATGTCACTGTCACCATCGAAGGTGAAGTGCTGGCCACAACAGCGATCAACAGCAACGAACGCGATCCGCAAGCCATCCGCAACCGCCTCAATCTGCTGCTGGCATCGACGCTGGCAGAGGCTCAGCGCCGCGGCTCCCTCAGCCAGGGCCTTCAATTTGATGGCAACTCCCTCAACAGCCTCGCAAAGGAACTGATCGAACAGGGAGAGGGACGCGTTGAACTCGAGGCGGTAGCGGCACGCCGCAGCGAAACGGCCGATCCGGTGGCGATCGAGCTCAGAATCAAGCGAAGCTCCGGATCCAATTCCAATGCTGCGAGCCCATGAGCTGGATTGCCGCCCTTGATCCTGGTCGAAGCAAGTGCGGGCTGGTGCTCGCGTCCCTGGATCAACGCTGCGTGATCGAAGGGCATGTGCTGCCTGCCGATGCTGTGCTGAACACCCTGGAACGCTGGCAACGCTCCACACCGCCGGAACGATTGATCGTGGGCAACGGCACCTCAAGTGCTCACTGGACAGCGCAACTCTCCAATGTTCTGCCAGTGACTTTGGTGGATGAACGGGGCACGACGCTGACGGCACGAACCCGCTATTGGCAGCTGTGGCCACCGCGAGGTTGGCGCAGGCTGGTGCCTCTCGGACTGCAACTGCCCCCGGGTGAACTGGACGCGCTTGCAGCGCTGGTGATACTGGAAAAAACCCTCGGGTTTCCGCTGGATTGGCCGGAACCACCTTCCATCAAAACCGGGCCCTGACCGTAAAGCTGTAATCCCCACCGGCCTCCAACCGATAATCCGACTTCACCAAAAAGCGCTGAAGAGCGTCCTGAATCAGGGCTCTACCCAGTGAAGGTTCAACGCAAAGTTCACCGCGATCGAAGAACCACTGAAATTCCCAGATGAATCCACCCGCCTGGACTTCACCCTGAAGGCATTGATCGCGAAAGCTCTGATGAAGCACACGCAAGTGAGCTGTGGTAGCTGGCAACCGCGCCATCAGACCGCTTCATCTTCAGTCAACGGAGCCAGATTCAACCCGTTGAGGTGATTTCCAGCACGATCCAGACCTTGGCGCTGGATGCGTTCCAGTCCTCGAAGAACCTCGTTCAGCACATCCTTGAGAAGCGGCTCTTCGTCCCGATTGAACTGACCGAGTACGTGGGACACAGTGCGGGCACGACGCTCCTCCGGGGTGCGGCCAGGGGCTCCAATCCCGATGCGCAACCGGGCGAATTGCTGCGTTCCCAGATGCTGAATGGTGCTTTTCAAGCCGTTATGGCCTCCTGCTCCACCGCCAGCACGCAGCCGCAGCCGACCCAGCGGTAGATCCATGTCATCCACAAGGACGATCAGCTGATGGATGTCGAAACCGAACCAGTCGAGAGCCGCACGGATCGAGCGGCCGCTTTCATTCATGAAGGTCTGCGGCATTAACAAGCGGAGCCGGGCGTCACCGGTACCGACATCCGCCAGTTCGCCCTGTAGTTTGCCCATCACTTTGAAGCGGCCTCCCTCGCGAGAAGCCAACTGCTCCAGAGCCATGAACCCAACGTTGTGGCGTGTGGAGGCGTACTTCTCGCCGGGATTGCCTAACCCGACCACCAATCGGAGCTCTCCGCTTTGAGTCAAGGGTTCAGTCCTCGTGATCCTTGGACGAAGACTCAGTCTCTGACTGCGATCCAGGTAATTCTTCAGGCTCAGCCATGGCCTTGCTGATCTCCCGTTCGAACTCTTTGGAGGCCGTTTGAAAACCTTTCAATGTTTTCCCAAGCGTTTTACCGAGTTCCGGCAAACGCTTGGGTCCGAACACCAGCAGCGCAACAGCGCCGATGACCGCCATTTCAGGCAGGCCGATACCAAAGATGTTCATGAAAGGAACCTATGCAGCCGGATCAGCCGGCACCGTTCCAGTTCACATTGATGCCTTCCAGGATCAGCGACTGGTTGTACAGCTGGAGGATCACCAGAAGAAAGACCAAGAACAGCACCATGAAGATGCCCATGACTGGGGTGGTACCCCAGCCGGGGACAACCTTGCCGTACTCGGAGTTGAGGGGACGGAGCAGATCGCCCAGACGGGTGCGTTGAGCCATAGCGGCGCTGAGGTCTCGGGTGAAGTTCAGTCTGGATACTGTAGAGGTCCTGGCCCAGAAGAGGGTCAATCCTGTCGAGAGATGTGATGGAAAGCTCCTCCCCGGCCCTGTCCGTGGCGATTGCGGTTCTGGCTGCCCTGCTTGGACTCACCGGTTTTGGGGTCTACACAGCCTTCGGCCCGCCATCCAAGCGACTGGACGATCCCTTTGATGATCACGAAGACTGACGCACCAGCCTGAGCTCACGCAAGGCACCCGGAGGGATGCAGCCTGCATCGGCCCCTCCCTCAAGTTCCCAGCCGACGTCGCGGAGTGACCAGACCACGCGGGACGCCCCAGGGTTATGTAACTGCAGCAGCACTGTCCCAGCCCGCTCAGGATCGGAGCGCATGGAGACCGTCGTGAGCGATTGGGGCAATGCCGGGAAGCCCTGCCAACACTCCGCCAAGTTCATTGGCCCTTGCCAGCCCGGTTCACGAAAAGCGATGGCGGCCTGGGGCACACCCTCCCGCGTCCAACCCTGCGGCGTTGGCATCAGGGCCAATCGCTGCCGATGTCGCCCCTGATCGGCCGACGGATCCGGCCAAGTCGGACCACGCAGCAAGGACACTCCAAGATGATGAGGTCCGGTATCCGCACCCTGGGGCCCATCAAGCAGCAACCCCAGACCGCCACCTGGAGCTGGCGCCTCACTGGCCATCCAGGAAATCACCGGCACCTCCCATCGCGCCTGTTCACGAGGCGTTATGGCGACGGCAGGTCGTTCGATCACCCCTCCACTGGTATCAGCCGCCCAGCGCACGATTGGGGCCGCCAGCGGGCAGATCATCCGGAGTAGTTCATGGGTCTGACGCCAATCGATCGTGAGCTGCAGCTCAAGCCACGGCGTGTCAGCGCGCAGGATCAAATCCATCCGAAGCGTGCTGTTACCGAAGGAACCACGCAGAACCATCCGCGCCAATAGGGGCCCCTGTTCCTGCGCTTCCACCTGCCATCGCTGGGGTAGCGGCAGCGGATGCTGCTGATAGTCGCCCGCCAGATCCCAGGCATCCCAGAACTCGCCATGGTCCTGATAGCGCTTGATCTGCACAGGAGAAGAGAGCTGATCCACGCCCTGGGCATCCTGCAAACGAATCAGACCGCGCTCATCCACCTCAAGCGCAAGACAGCCATTGCCTAGACGCCAATGCTGCTCGGCAAGGGTCTTCACCCAGACGGGATGGCGTATCGCGTTCGGCGCAGGACAGCTGGCGATCGCAGCCATCCTGCGCTCGAGCGGCAGGGCAACGACGCCTGCGGCTTCTGGAAGCTGGACCCACATGCCGCCACCGGAAGCCTGCTGCACCGGCAGATCGCGTCCCTGACAACGCCAATCGCCGCTCGGCAGCCTCAGAAGCGGGGACCAACGCCGCAGCGGTTGCAGGCCACACCAGGCCCAACGTTCAACACCTGCGGGGGCTTGCGCCGCATCAGAAGCCCTGCCATCGAGCAAGCAGCGCAGACCCTCCGTCCGTGCAGCTGCCGTCTGACGGCGTGCACGACGCCACTGTGACTCCGCCTGATCGAAAACCTCAGGAATCGAGGTGCCAGGAAGGATGTCATGAAACTGCTGAAACAGAAGCGTGGACCAATCCCTGGCGGGAATCGCCTCAGCCCCAAGCGCCTCAAGGAGATCCGCTTCGCGTAGCAGCCTTTCCAAAGTGCGGTTGTGGCGTTTTTGATCCGGACGCGAGGTGGCACACCCGCGATGCAACTCCAGATAAAGCTCGTCTCGCCAGATCGGCATCGACGCGGTCCACGGCTCCAACACTTGCAGATAGCCACGCACCGTTCCGCCACTGCGCGACACCGACTGGGGGTGGTGGTTCCAGAGCTGCAACTGATCGAGCATCTCCTGCGTTGGCCCACCACCGTGATCACCAACACCAGGCAGCCACAACGCTTGATCCACGCCGGTGGCCCGCTTAAAGCAACGCTGTTCCTGCTGCATCGCCACTGGGTCGGCATTGGTCCCGATCGCAGGAAGCATCAGCGCTAACACCTCACCATCGCCCCGGCTGCGCCAGCGAAACAAACGATGGGGGAAGGAATTCTCCGCATTCCAGGCCAGCTTGTGAGTGCAAAACCAACGCACACCCGTGGCCTGAGCGACCGCTGGCAATCCAGCCCCGAAACCGAAGCTGTCGGGGAGCCAAGCCAAGTCATGGCGCCATTCCGGAAACTGTCGGCGACTGGCCTGCTGGCCCAGCAAAAACTGCCTCCAGAGCGACGCTGCGCTGACCAGCACACAGTCGGTTTCAACCCAAGGTCCATTGATGGGTTCCCAACGTCCCTGACGACTGGCTTCCTGAATCCGTGCGAACAGCTCAGGACGATGGAGCTCCATCCAGCTGTAGAGGGCTGGGGTGGAATGAGCGAAATGCAATTCAGGGGCTTGCCCCATCAGTTGCAAGGCGGAACGGAAGGTCCGTTCCGCCGCCTGCCAGGTATCGGCCACAGGCCACAACCAAGCCAGATCGAGATGGGCGTGTCCGACCCAATGCAAACCACCAACGGGTTTGGGCTGGAGAGCGAGGTGCTGTCGCACCAGCTCCACGGCTTCCTCGGATTCTGGATGGCACGCCAACCAGCTCTCAGGCATGGCATCAACATCCGTGCCAGCCAAGCGGAAAGCCTCAGGAAGCAGGCATCCCTGGGGATCCCGATCGGGATGCCTCGGCTCACGCGTTAGCGCACTGGTGATCAGCGCACCATCGTCGTGGCAAGGACTGCGCAGCTCCAGCAACACATGCACTCCCGGCCCCTCACCCCAGTGGTCCGGCAACGCCCACCGACAGCGGGTATCGAAGAGATCTCCTTCATGAACCAGATCGCCGTCTACCCAAAGACGCACCTGATCGGCCCACCAGCTCAATTCGAGACGTTCACAGCTATCAGGACAAGCACTCCAGTGCTCAGGCCAGGTGATCCTCTGCTCGATCTGCAGCCAGACACCTCCGCGGGGCCAGATCAACAGACCCCTCTCAGCCCAGTCAGGACGGTTGCTTTGCCCCCATGGCTCCCGCACAACCGCCCGTTGCTGCCGATCGCCATGGCGATGCCAAAACGACAGCAGATCCACCCGGCTGCGACGTCGAAACGTTTCAATCCACGCCAATCGTCGGGCTTGCGGAGGGGCCTGCATCGTGATTTCCCAACCTTGACCCATAAGATGATGGCGCTGTAAAGACGCCGGTCGGTCTCCATGCTCGCCCTCAAGATCTCCGTTTACTCGGTCGTCTTCTTCTTTCTCGGGATCTTCGTGTTCGGATTCCTGGCGAGTGATCCCAGCCGAACACCCAGTCGGAAAGATTTGGAAGATTGATTCACGATCGGATCTGATCCAAGACGGATCTGTTCAACTCAGTGTTGAAGGGTCACGACGCGCACTGGTCATCTCCAGCCCATTGCTGCTGGTGACCATGTGAGGATCACCGGCCACTGCGCCGCAGGTTTGTCAGCGTCCCGGACTTCGATCACGCTCACCGGCCTCCTGGCGGTTGCTGCAGTTCTGGGGTCCCCCTGCCGTTCGAGTGAGGTCACTCGACTTGGAAACGCAGCAGACAGTGCTTCCTTAGCGAGATCAGTTCCACAAGCTGAACTCGCTCCAGATGCCATTCCTCAGCCGCCCCTCGAATTACGGCTGAAGTCCGATCGTCAGAGTTACGACGTGAGGCGACAGCTGTTCATCGCTGAAGGCAATGTGCGTCTTCTGCTGAATGGCGGCCTTTTACAGGCTGATCGGCTGGAGTTCGACAGTGACTTCAACAGCCTTTTTGCCCGAGGCAGCGTTCGCTATCGCAAAGGCGTTCAATATTTCCAAGCGAGCACATTGCGGTTCAGCCTGGTGCACCGCAGCGGCGCCATGGAGGACGTCTATGGCATTCTCGACCTCGACTCAGCGGCAGCTGATTTCAACCCATTCCCCAACAATCCGGGGCCAGGCGACACCAACCGGGGCGATTCCGTGAGCCCGGGAGGGGGTCGATCTCAGAACCCCAGCCGGGATCCCAACACACTGCTGCCGGTCATCGAAAGCACGGGGCTTGGTTTCCCCACATCGATCGACATCGAGCTGGAATCCAGCACGGCCAATCGCATCAGTCCCCAGGGAGACGGTGCCAACTTCTGGGAAGCCGAGCTACCCATGCCGGCAACGGAGTGGGCGGTACCCGACAAGCCTGAAGTCACTCCAGCGCCTAACGACTCCATGGTCTGCCCGGCTGTGCTGCCATCGATTCCCGATTGGCATCCGCATCCCTGGGCCATCACCGCCTGGGGCGGGCAGATGATCGACTCGAATTTCGGCGACACGTTTCTGTTCAACGGCAGGATGCGACCGGAGTATTTGCTTGGCGTCAGCCTGCAGAAACGCATCTGGCGGGCAGGGCCGCTGCAGCTGGAACTCGAAGCGGATTTCTTTGGGCACCAGGCCTACCCGCAACAGGGTGGACCGTTCAACCAGGACGTCCCCAACGCTGACACCCCAGGACAGATCTTTGGAGAAGGAATCCTGGGCATCGGCGCCCGCCTGTGGCTGCAGCCTTGGCTGAGCTTTGGATTCGTCGAAGGCATCAGCTACAACACCTCCGTCAGCAACTACGAAAAAACCTACCGAGAGAATTTCTCACAACTGCTCAACTATCTCGGCTTCGAACTCGAAGCCACCGTTTCACAGCAGCTTTCAGTGGTGGGACGCATCCACCATCGCTCCGGAGCTTTCGGCACCTACAACGGCGTGAAGGAAGGCAGCAACGCCTACCTCGTGGGTGTGCGATACCGCTGGGGTCAGGACCAACCAGCTTCGGTCGGCACGGAGGTGCCGCCTCCGCTGGGCTGTCCTGATCCCGATCGGGAGTCGAGGCTGGCACCACAGACGCTCAGCGAACAGCTCGAGGATGTGACCCTTGGCAACCCGGTGCGGGAATCACACAGGGCGACCACAGCCAATGCTTCGGAACCGCTCGCCCAAACCCGCGAATCGCGTTTGTCACCCCGTGAACAGGAACGCCTGCGCAGCGAAGCCATCGCAGCCCTTGATCAACGCATCACCAGCATTCAGTTGCAACAACGGTTCGTGATTGAACAAAGCCAAGGAGGTTCCGACGACCTCCGCAACAGCGAGGTGCTAGCGGCCAATCGCTACGGCGGTGTGAAGCCCACCCAACTGAAAAAGCGTGGAGACACAAAGTTGGTCACGGGTGAAATCAGTCGCTGGCGCATTCAGGCCGCCCGCGTGCAACTCACCCCTGAGGGTTGGACGAGCGATCGGATGGGGTTCACCAATGATCCCTTCACGCCAGCACAGACACGCATCGATGCCGAAGACGTGGTTGCCACGGAAGTGGAAAATGGCGACATCCTGATTAAGAGCGCACGCAACCGACTGATCGTCGAGGAACGATTGCCGATCCCCGTCTCGAGGACGCAACGCATCCAGCAAGAAGAAGAGGTGGAGAACCGCTGGGTGTTTGGCATCGATGACGAAGACCGCAGTGGCTTCTATATCGGACGACTACTCCGTCCAATCGAACTCTCCAGCGATGTCACCCTGGAGCTGGAACCGCAATTCATGCTGCAGCGAGCCATTGAAGGAGACAACTCCAGCTACGTGGCCCCAGGCACATCCATCGACAGCGGCAAAGTGACCCAGGCGAACAGCCTCGGTGACCTGTTTGGCCTGGAAGCTGAGCTGAGTGCTGAGGTCATGGGCTGGTCGGCATCGGCAGAAGCCGACATCAGCACGCTCAATCCCAGCAATTTCTTGAATGGCAGTCGGTTCTGGGGCGATGTGACTCGGTTTGTGGAGCTTCCCCTTCTGGGAGCAGTGGAAGCCCGTCTCTTCAGTGCCTACCGCTATCGCACCTGGAACGGCTCGCTGGGTGAAACCGACGTTTACAGCGCTCTTGGTGTGTTCGGAGAGCAGAAAGGCAATTGGAACTGGGGCAAGCTCAGCAACGACTACATCTGGCGTATCGGGGTCGGCAACTATCAGGCCGAAAGCTTCACTGCCACCAACCAAAGTGACAATCCGCTCATCGACACCATGCGGGCCAATTTCTATGGATCGATGAACAGCAGCTACCCGCTCTGGCGGGGACGGCCTGCCGCACTCACACCGGAAGCAGCCTATCGCTACTCACCGGTGGCGATCGTTCCTGGCCTCACCTTCCGCACCAATATCAACACCACCATGGCGGCTTTCGGTGACGGAAGAAGCCAGGGCACCATCAGCCTGACCGGTGGACCGACCCTGACTCTGGGCACCTTCAGCAAGCCATTCTTCGACTACACCCAGCTCTCCGTTTCAGGGGGCGGCACCCTCAAGCAGGGCGAAAGCCCCTTCAAGTTCGATCAGCCGGTGGATCTCGCCACCCTCGGCATCGGCATTACACAACAAATTGCCGGTCCATTGCTGCTGAATGCAGGCGTGGGAGTCAACATCGACCCTGGCTCGGAGTTCTACGGCAACGTGATCAACTCCAACATTGAACTGCGCTGGCAACGGCGCAGCTACGACCTCGGGTTCTACTTCAATCCCTACGAAGGCATCGGCGGCTTCCGCTTTCGCCTGAATGATTTCAACTTCACAGGAACTGGGCAACCCTTCATTCCTTACACACCCAGAAATCTGCCTAATGAACTCGAGGAACGACCGTTCTGATGCCTGAGAGCATCAATCCGTGCCACCTCCATAAATCAGATGACTGCCGGTGAGGTCAGCTCCTGCAAAACGCATCCCCTCCGTGCGCACATCAGGTGCATAGGCATTGATCACCACGGCCCCTCTTAGATCAGCCTGTCGAAGATCTGTTCCGGACAGATCGGCATTGCTCAGGCTTGCGCCCTGTAGATCAGCCCCCTTTAGGCGGGCTCCGCTGAGATCAGCGCCTTCAAGATTGGCTTCTCGCAGATCGGCTCCGCGGAGATCGGCGTCGCGCAGATCAGCACCAATGAGATGCGCGCCTCCCAGAGGAGCACCACGAAGATCACAGCCCGCACAAGCACCGGACTGAATCAAGCGCTCCTGAGGCGATCCATAGGGCTCAACCAGCAGGGGCTCGACCGTTCCGGCACGCAGTTGAACAGGAGAAAGACCGTTCACCAGCACAGCAGCGGCCAAAGAAACAAAGCTGAACTGAGTCATGGCTAAGGAGCCTCTATCTCAGTCATAGACAATCACTCAACGATCGGCCGTGAAATCAGAAGCCATGCAGGTAGGGCAGCGCTGCCATGGTGCGGCTGAGCTCCAAATCCCTGGCAAGTAACTGCCCGGTGGCATCCCATTGACCGCTGCGCAGCATGTCGAGGGCACCACCGGCCAATGCCATTGCTTGCGTCGTTGTCCCATCACTGACTGTCAGTGATTCCAAATCAAGAGTCCACTCAGCTGCCGGATCAGACTCCACAGCATCCTGAAGCTTGCGGATATCCTCCACGCCAGCAGTGGCGCAGGGAATGCCCAGTGCCAGGCAGTTTCCATAGAAAATTTCAGCAAAGCTCACACCGATCACGGCTCGGATGCCCCAACGCATCAAGGCCTGAGGAGCATGCTCACGGCTGGAGCCACAACCAAAGTTGTCGTTCACCACAAGGATCGAGGCACCTTGATGCGCTTCTTGATCAAAGGGGTGGTCGCCGGCGAGCTCCGTGCGGTCATCCGCAAACGCCTGCTCACCTAGGGCGTCAAAGCTCACGCATTTCAGAAAACGGGCCGGAATGATCCGGTCGGTATCGATGTCATCACCCCGTAGCACCAGTCCACGGCCTGACACCCGCAAAATCTGACCCTGGGGGAAGGCACTGGTTTCAGTCATGAATGAAACAGACAACGGGATCGAAAAAGCGGGATTGAAAAAACGATGGGATTTGGACAGCCCTGGGCTCAGTTCAGCTGACGCACATCGCTGACTCGGCCTGCGATCGCAGCGGCAGCAACCATGGCCGGACTCATCAGCAACGTACGACCGCTGGGAGAACCCTGACGTCCTTTGAAGTTGCGGTTGCTGGAGCTGGCACTAATTTGACGACCCTCCAGCCGATCGGGGTTCATGGCAAGACACATGGAGCAGCCTGGTTCCCGCCACTCGAAACCGGCTTCACGGAACACCTGATCCAATCCCTCAGCAACCGCAGCCTGAGCCACCTGTTCTGAGCCAGGCACCACAAACGCCTTGATGCCATGCGCCACATGGCGACCGCGGGCCACAGCGGCTGCAGCCTGCAGATCACTGAGTCGTCCATTGGTGCAGCTGCCGATGAAGCACACGTCCACCGGAACACCCTCGATGGGCTGACCGGGGGCGAGTTCCATGTAGCGATAAGCCTCTTCAGCGATGGGGCGATCAGCAACTTCGAGCTCGTCGGAGACCGGAACACACTCATCCACACCAATGCCCTGGCCGGGGGTGATCCCCCAGGTCACCGTGGGCGCAATGGTGCCAGCGTCGAAACGGATCTCGTCGTCAAAGCAGGCATTCGAATCGGAAGCGAGCGAGCGCCACCAGGTCACTGCACGATCCCAAATCTCCTCAGCAGGCGCCTCAGCGCGGCCCTTGAGATAGTCGAACGTGACCTGGTCGGGATTCACATAGCCACAGCGTGCACCTCCTTCAATGGCCATGTTGCAGAGGGTCATGCGCTCCTCCATCGACAGGGCCTCAATCGCGGGTCCCGCGAATTCATAGGCATAACCAACCCCTGCCTTCACCCCCAGAGTGCGGATGATGTGGAGGATCAGATCCTTGGCGAACACACCCTCGCTTAGACGGTTCTCCACCCAGATTCGGCGCACCTTGAGCTTGTTCATCGTCAGGCTCTGGCTAGCGAGCACATCTCTCACCTGGCTGGTTCCGATCCCAAAGGCAATCGCCCCGAAGGCGCCATGGGTGGAGGTGTGGGAGTCACCGCAAGCCACGGTCATTCCTGGCTGGGTCAGGCCAAGCTCGGGAGCAATCACATGCACGATCCCTTGGCGACCACTACCGAGGCCGTTGAGTGTGATGCCATGCCGTTGGCAATTCCGCTCCAAGGTGCTGAGCATTTCCTCTGCAAGAGGATCCGCGAATGGCCGAGCCTGGCTGAGGGTGGGAACGATGTGGTCGACGGTGGCCAACGTGCGCTCAGGACAGCGCACCGGCAGACCTTTCTCGTCGAGAGCGGCAAAAGCCTGGGGGCTGGTTACCTCATGAATCAGGTGCAAACCGATGAACAGCTGTGTGGCACCGCCAGGCAGATCTGCGACACGATGCAGATCCCAGACCTTGTCGTAGAGGGTTCCGCTGCTCATTCCAGGTCAGCTGTGAACAGCCAACCCTAGATGGCCAGCCGTCAGGATCCGGTGGCCATCAGCTGCAGCCGCAGCCGGTTGAGCGCCTCACCGGAACTGACCATGCGGATCCAGTCACGACCGCGGCTGGATCCGAGCCGGATGGGATGACTCTCACATCCGTCCGGGCCTGCAACCGCGAGATGCACCAAACCCACCGGTTTGGACTCGGTTCCACCACCTGGGCCTGCAATCCCTGTGATGGCCAGAGACCAGTCACTGCCTGTCAGGCGTCGAACGCCCTCCGCCATGGCCTCAGCAACGGGATCACTGACGGCGCCAACCTGCTCAAGCAAAGCTTCCGGCACACCCAGCACCTTGTTCTTGATGGCATTGGAATAGGCAATCACCCCGCCTAGAAGAACATCCGACGATCCAGGTACAGCGGTGAGCTCAGCACCCAACCCCCCACCGGTGCAGGACTCGGCCACTGACAAAGTTTGACCGCGTCGACGCAAGTGCTCAAGCACCACGGTGGCCAACGATTGATCATCAACCCCGAAACAGAGCTGGCCGGTGCGTCGGCGCAGATCGTCTTCCGTGGCCATCACCAAACGTTGCGCCTCGGCTTGAGACGCAGCCTGTGCCGTAATGCGCAGTTTCACCTCTCCGCGGCCTGCATACGGTGCCACCGTTGGATTGGACTGATCGAGCAGATCGCCGACCTGCGCAGCCAGCGCCGATTCGCCAATCCCCCAGAACCGAAGCATGCGGCTGACGTAAGCGCCATGGGACAGTCCGGACTGACGGAACCAAGGCGCTGCTGTCTGTTGCCACATCGCCCGCATCTCGCTCGGGACACCAGGGAAGGTGAGCAGCGTGAATCCTTCAACAGGTGACCAGATCATTCCTGCAGCGGTTCCGGTGGGATTGGGCAGCACCTCAGCTCCTCGAGGCAACAAGGCCTGACGGCGGGTCTCAGCACTGGGCTCTCGACCACGACTGCGTGATTTCGCGGTGATATCGGCCCAGACCTCCGGCCGCTCCTCCAGGGGCGTTGAGAACGCCGCGGCGATCGCTTCAGTGGTGAGGTCATCCGGAGTGGGGCCCAAGCCACCGGTGGTGATCAACACCCGAGAGCGTCCAGCGATGTCTTGAACCTGATCGATCAAGCGCTCTCGGTTATCACCGATCACGGTCTGCCGGTAATGCGGCAGACCAAGAGCCGACAGTTCTTCAGCCAGCCAGCGGGCGTTGCCATTAAGGATGTTGCCCAGCAGAAGCTCCGTGCCGATGCAGAGGATTTCCACACCGGAGGGCTGCGAGGTCTCAGCCATGAGGGTCGGAACAGCAGGACTGGGAACAATCCTCCGGAACTGATGAATCGCTCGCTGAGAGCTCCGCTTCAGGGTCGCGATCATTGCTCCGTTGACGCTGAATCACCACCACGGTTCCGACCAGAATCGCAGTAGCCAAACCGAGCCAGAGAAAACGCATTTCCACGTTGGCCACCACCATCGCGATGGCTGCCAGCCACTGGGTGAACACATAGATCAGCAAAACGGTGCGGCGATGACTGAAGCCCGCCCTCAGCAGCCGGTGATGGAGATGGCGGCGATCGGGATAAAAAGGAGACCGACCTGAGCGAAGCCGACCCATGATTACGGCCGACATGTCGGCCAGTGGCAGAGAGAGGATCAGCAGCGGCAGCAGCAGACTGACAGTGGTGAGCCCTTTAGCTGGGCCCACGATGCTGATGGCAGCCAGGCTGAAACCAAGGAAATAAGACCCCCCATCTCCCATAAAGATGCGGGCGGGATTGAAGTTATGCCGGAGAAAGCCCAAGCAGGATCCGGCGAGCGCAGCAGCGAGAAAAGCTGCGGCAACTTGATGCAGAGAGAAGCTAACCGAGACGAGGCCAATGGCCGCGATGCCTGCAACTCCAGCGGCAAGTCCATCCAACCCATCCAGCCAGTTGATGGCGTTGGTAATGCCAACAAGCCAGATCACCGTTGCCAGGAGACTGATCATGTCAGGCAGCACCACCGCCTCTGCGCTGCTCGACAACCAGGGAAGATCGATCGCGCCGATCTGAACCCCCTGCGACCAAACCACCACAGCCACAGCCACTTGACCGGCAAGCCGAGGCCATGGCGAGAGCGAAAAGAGATCGTCAGCCAGGCCGATCACAAAAAAACAGAGCGAACCCGCGAGCGTCGTCCAGATCAATTGATCGCGGGCTGGCGACAGCAGTCCGAATCCACCAAACAGCCATGTCAATCCCAGGGCCAAACAAAACCCCAGCACCATGGCCACTCCACCAAGACGCACCATGGGAACGCTGTGCTGCTTGCGAGGATCAGGCGTATCGGTGAATCCATGGCGCAATCCGAGCCGTCGCACCACCGGCGCAATCACCATGGTGATCATCGCCGAAACGACGAAGATCCCAATGGCGACTGCGAGGGGAGTGCTCGCGAGAGTCACGCCAAACTCCGGAGGTGTCAGCCCGTTACGGACCGTGTTGAGGCAATCCTAGGCAGCTCCTTGGAGGGGATCCAAGGGGCCGTGGTCCAGTCAGACAAGCGCTGGCTCAGCTGCCGTGGCGTACAGAGGAAAACGGCTGCAGAGGCTTGCCACCCGCTCCAAGCAGCGGCTCTGAATCGCATCATCCTCAGGGTTGAGCAGGCGATCAGCAATCACATCGGCCACTTCCCGGAAGGCCTCGACATCGAAACCACGCGTTGTCAACGCGGCGGTGCCGAGGCGTAGACCGCTGGTTACAAAGGGGGATTCAGGGTCGAAGGGCACAGTGTTCTTGTTGGCCGTGATGTGCACATCACTGACCAGGAGATCGGCAACTTTGCCAGTCATGCCGATGCCTCGCAGGTCGAGCAGCACCACATGGTTGTCAGTGCCACCGCTCACCACATCGATGCCGCGGGCCACCAGACGGTCCGCAAGAGCAGAGGCATTAGCGACCACCTGCTGGCTGTACTGCTTGAACGCCGGCTGCAGAGCCTCACCGAAGGCAACGGCTTTGGCTGCAATCACATGCTCAAGAGGGCCACCTTGGCTGCCGGGGAATACAGCCTTGTCAAACTTCTTGGCGAATTCGGCATCGCGGCAGAGGATCAAACCTCCGCGAGGCCCCCGGAGCGTTTTGTGCGTGGTGGTCGTGACCACATCGCAGTGGGGCACGGGGCTGGGATGCACACCAGCCGCTACCAGACCGGCGATGTGTGCCATGTCGGCCAGCAAATAGGCACCGACCTCATCAGCGATGGCACGGAAGGCGGCGAAATCGATGATGCGGGGATAAGCGGAGTATCCGCAGACAATCAGGTTTGGCTTGTGCTTTAGCGCGAGCTGGCGGATCGCCTCCATGTCGAGGCGCTGGGAGTCCTTGTCGACGCCGTACTGGACAACGTTGAACCACTTGCCACTGACGTTGACCGGTGAGCCGTGGGTGAGGTGACCACCATGGGAGAGATCGAGGCCCATGATCGTGTCGCCCGGCTGCAACAGAGCCAGGAACACCGCGAAATTGGCCTGTGCACCACTATGGGGCTGCACATTGGCCCAGGCAGCACCAAAGAGCTCTTTCGCTCGCCCGATCGCCAACTCTTCGATGGCATCAACGTGCTCGCAACCGCCGTAGTACCGCTTGCTGGGCAGACCTTCGGCATACTTATTCGTGAGGACGGAACCCTGAGCTTCCATCACAGCGCGGGAAGCAAAATTTTCAGAAGCGATCAGCTCAAGGTGGGTTTCCTGCCGCCTCTGCTCCTGATCGATCAGGCCTGCGATGGCCGGATCCTTGGCGGCCAAGGATGCATTGATCGGGGCCGAAGCGAAATCCGTCATGCCTTGCAACGTTGCGTTGCCTGAATCGTAGGCAACAGGCTCTGACTGTCGAAAAAGTCAAAAAAAAACTGCCAAAAGGCAGTTTCAAAGCGCGCCTGGAGAGATTCGAACTCCCGACCCTCTGATCCGTAGTCAGATGCTCTAATCCGCTGAGCTACAAGCGCTTGCGTAAGACCATCTGACCCCACGGAGGTGCCCTTCGTCAACTGGGGTCCATCCCCACGCCACAATCACTTCACTGCAATGGCCCATCCCCATGCCCATCCGCTGGTACGGCCCCGCTGACCCGGCCGATCCCACCTATCGCCACTTCAACCGAGTGGTGAATTTCGTCCTACACGCCATGGTGTTCGCAGCGTTGAACAGTGGGCTGTGGTTCATCCAGCAAATGCGCCACCCCTGGGATCATCTCGACCTGTTCAGCGAGCTCTGGCTCGCCGGACTGATGACCCATCTGGTCATTGTTCTGCGATTGCGTCCAAGCGGAGATGCGGACAACTCCGCATCCTGAGAGCAACATGACGGCAACCTCGCCATCGCCATGACCCTGGACGCTGCTGATCTGCAGGACCTCACCGCTGCCCTGGGCGACCGTCTTTATTTACAGGTGGCGGGCTGGCATCTGTATCTGGGTGACGCTGGGCTTGCCGAAAGCCTTGCCATTGAATGCAGCGCCTTCCTCGACCAGGGCGCCGCCGTCTGTGCAAGGCGTGCTCTTGAAGCCGTCCAGGTTCCGATTGGAGGTGGCAGCAGCCGTCTGCCCCTGGCACGCCTGTTGCCGTCCTCTCAACTTTGCGAACTCGAGCAGATTCTTGAGGACCACTGCCGATAAAGTTGCTGGGTACCTGGAGTTCTCGTGCTCATCATCGAGGTCACCAACGCCAGAGAGGTGGTGCGCCAGAGAATTGGTCGGCTGGGTGAACGGCTGATTGGAAAAGTTGTCGATCCCGAAGCGCAGGTGGAAAAAGCCTTAATTCAGGAGATCGATACTGCCTTCCGCGAATTCGGAATCGAGGCGCGGATTCTCTCTGTAGAAGGTCCGCAAGTGATTGGACGCCAACACCTCGAACTACCGATCCACGTGCGCGAGGAACGGGCGGTGCGGCTCAGCGACGAATGAGTCTGCGTCGCAAACCGCCACTGATCTGGCTCACTTCCGGAACGGCCAGAGCCTGACCAAAACCGACGAAGAGCAGCAGCCCCAGGCTCCCGGATAAACCCACCTGGAGACCACGTCCGATCAGATCCTCCGGCCATGCGAGGCCAACACTGAGTAGCCAAGCGAGAAGACCAGCCCCGATCGCAGCCAGAATCAGCTTGATCGTGTCCAAGCCCCATTCCCTGAGCGGCAGCCCACCGAGACGCACCTGAAGCGCCAGCAACAGCACCACACAGGTGAGCAGATTGATTAAAACGGTGGCCAACACAAGACCTGGCGCCCCAAGATTGATAGGCAGCTGCGACCCCCAAGGCGTTGGGCCGCCCACCAGAGCCCAGTCAAAGAGCACATTCAGACCTATCCCCGCCACGGAAAGACGGAAGGGTGTTGTCGCATCACCCAGGGCATAAAACACTCGCACGAGCACATCCCGACCGAGATAAGCCGGCATGCCGATGCCATAGGCCATCAGCAACCCAGTCACCAGCTGCACCGCTTGCTGGTCGAAGGCGCCACGCTCATAGACCAACGCCACGATTGGCGCCGCCAGCGCCAGAAACAATGCTCCGAGGGGCAGCATTGAAGCTGTTGACAACATCACCCCTTGACGAATTCTGGCAATCAGCTGAGGACGATCCTCTAAAGCCGTCAGGCGCGAAAACGTCGGCAAAAGCGGTACCAGCAAGGCATTAGAGATCAAGCCCAGGGGGGTCTGGACCAGGAGATTCGCGTAGCCGAGTCCTGCTGCTGCGCCGATGATTCCCGACGCAAAAAACAAATCCGTAAAGACGTTGATTTGAAGCATCCCCGACGAGAGGGTTGCCGGACCCATCACGCGCCAGACTTCGCGGACACCGGGATGACGCCAGTCCCACTCCAGGCGCAGACGAGCCAAGCCCTGTCGGGCCAGCGCCGGCAGCTGCAGCAACCACTGCAACAGTGCACCCACAAGGGTGGCCAATGCCAACACCACTCCACCCCAAAGCGCATGCATGGGTTCGGCGATCGAGGCACCCAGCTGCCACCAGAGCAGACCTACCCCGACGATGAGAGCGAGGCTCGACATCAAAGGAGAAATGGCAGGAATCCAGAATTCATCTGCAGCGTTTAAAGATCCAAACCCGAGGCCGATCAAGCCGGCCAGCAAAGCCATCGGAGCCATCACCTTCAACTGCTCCACGGCAATGCCATGCAGCTCGGGTGACAGTCCAGGTCCCACAAGCGTGATCAGCGGATCTGCCGCCAGCACCAGAACCGCCGTCACCGCGAGCAATAGGGCACTCACCGTGGTGTTAAGCGCGGCAAGGATATGGGCTCCCTCTTCCCGAGGGCGACGGCTCAGCACGCTGACCATGGCGCTGTGGAAAGGCCCATTGATGCCTCCAAGGAGAATCAACAGGAATCCGGGCAGCACGTAGGCATAGTTGTAGGCGTCATAAGCCGCACCAACGCCAAAGGCAGCAGCGATCACCAGTTGGCGAATCAACCCACCCCCTTTGCTCAGAAGGGTGCCGAACGTGACCACCAGGGCAATGCGCTTGAGAGATCTCGCCATCGACGCCCGCAGACCTCCTCCATTACATGCGGAGATTCTCGGTGCATGCACAAGGCACGATGGCGGCAGCCAGCACGCCCCAATGACCGTCACCCAGCTGCTCTCGTTTGAACCCTTGACGGAGGGAGTGCTGATCAAGCGCTACAAGCGCTTTCTGGCAGACATTGAACTCGAAGACGGGACCGTGGTGACGGCTCACTGCGCCAATACCGGCCCCATGACTGGTGTCCTACATCCGGGTGGCAAGGTAAGGCTTCGCTACTCCCCCTCCCCCAAGCGCAAGCTGGCCTGGACCTGGGAGCAGGCGGAAGTTCCCGGTGCCGATGGGACGCCTTGCTGGGTGGGCATCAACACCGCTCTACCCAACCGTTTGATCCGAGCAACGATCGAAGCCGGCTGCTTGGAGGAGCAGCTCGGTGCGATCGCCGAAATCCGGGCTGAGGTGGCCTACGGCGAGAACCGCCGCAGCCGCATCGACCTATTACTCACACCGGATGCCAGCGCCAAGGATCAGCGTCCGATCTACCTCGAGGTCAAAAACACCACGTGGAGCGATGGCCCCTTGGCCCTCTTCCCTGACACGGTCACAGAACGGGGTCAGAAGCACTTGCAGGAGCTGATGCATGTGCTGCCAGATGCCCGCGGCGTGCTGGTGCCGTGCCTAAGCCGGCCGGATGTGACGGCTTTCGCCCCGGGCGACAGCGCCGACGCGCGCTATGGAGAGCTTTTTCGCGAAGCAATGGCTTGCGGCGTTGAAGTGCTCCCCTGCTGTTTCCGGTTTGAGGCCGATCGCGTTCTTTGGGAAGGAGGAAGGGATGTGTGGCTTCCAAAACCGCTTAACAACTGAAATGCAGCGTCCGTTACTAGCCATGCACATTTGGCAACATCCAGCAGCAATTGTGTAACAACAGACACTTGCCAGGTGGTCGCCGATTGGCACATTGCTAATTAAGCGGTGAGGGAATCCTCACTGTGTCTGCAGCCCTGCTCTTCATTCATGACAACTGCTCTGCATTCGCCTTTCAGGCGGAGCAAGTCAAGGCTTCAGGAGGCCAGCCTCCTGAACGGACCGATGCTTCTCCTGAAAAGCATTCGCGGTTTCCGCACCAACCGCTCGCTCACCTGGCTTGCTTGCGTGCCCGTCGCCCTCATGGGTCTCGGCCTCTTCAACCTGACCGTTCACGCAGCTGAACTTCCAGAACTCAACGCTGTATTTCTGGCCAACAACCTTTGGCTGTTCATCGCAACGATCCTGGTGATCTTCATGAACGCCGGCTTCGCCATGGTCGAAGCAGGGATGTGCCGTCAGAAAAACGCAGTCAACATCCTCGCCAAAAACCTTTTTGTGTTTGCCCTGGCCGTGACGGCCTACTGGTTCATCGGCTACTCGCTGATGTACGGCAACGGCGACAACGGATGGTTCTTCTTCAAGGGTCTGTTCTTTGATCCAGCTGTCACCGCCGAGATGATCACCGATGGCGCTCTCGTTCCAACGGTTGATTTCCTCTTCCAGGCTGCCTTCGCTGGCACCGCAGCAACCATCGTTTCCGGTCTGGTGGCTGAACGTGTCAAGTTCGGTGAGTTCGTAATTTTTGCACTCGTCCTCACCGCTTTCATCTATCCGATCTCCGGCTCCTGGCAATGGAATGGTGGTTGGTTGAGCGAACTCGGTTTCATCGACTTTGCCGGCTCGTCCATCGTTCACTCTGTCGGCGCATGGGCTGGCCTGGTTGGCGCCATGCTTCTTGGTCCCCGGATTGGCAAGTATGTGAATGGCACCACCCAAGCCATTCCCGGTCACAACATGGCGATCGCCACCCTGGGTGCTCTGATCCTGTGGATTGGCTGGTATGGCTTTAACCCCGGTTCCGAGCTGGCCATGGACCAGTACGTGCCTTACGTGGCTGTTACCACCACTTTGGCCGCTGCAGGTGGCGCCATCGCTGCCACCATCGTTTCCACCATCACCTCCGGAAAGCCTGATCTGACAATGATCATCAACGGCATCCTGGCCGGTTTGGTGAGCATCACCGCAGGTTGCGGAAACATGACTCTGGTCGGTTCCTGGGTCGCTGGTGCTGTGGGCGGCGTGATCGTTGTGTTTGCAGTGGCCGCTCTGGATGCCTCCGGCATTGACGATCCCGTTGGTGCTTTCTCCGTGCACGGTGTGTGCGGTGTCTGGGGCACCCTGGTGATCGGCCTTTGGGGCGTTGACGGTATGGATCCCGGCGCAGCCGGCCTGGGCCTGTTCAACGGTGGTGGTATCAGCCAGCTCGGTATCCAAGCCGTCGGTTGTGCTGCTTACGCCATCTGGACGCTGATCACCTGCTGGATTGCGTGGAGCATCATTGGCGCTCTGTTTGGAGGCATTCGTGTCACCGAAGAAGAGGAGCTCAATGGACTCGACATCGGCGAGCACGGCATGGAGGCTTATCCCGACTTCGCCTCTGCCGGCAACTGAGGTTCATCACGAGAACCCATCAACCCCGGCCCTCATGGGTCGGGGTTTTCTTTTGGTCACGCCTAAGGGCAATGACCTGCTCTGGTCGTTCCATGAAGACGACCATGGCCGATAGCCCATAGAGTCACTGGATTGCCGCCGCGCCCATGGATACCCACGCCTTCAAGCGCTCCTTGCATCATTCCGACCGTTACAACCGACGCGGATTCGGGCGTGCCGAAGAAGTGGCTGGAAGCCTTGAACAGGCCTATCAGAGCGGTCTGATCGGGTCCATCCGCGAAAACGGCTACAAACTCAGCCATGGCCGCCTCAGTGTGCGCCTCGCCGAAGCCTTCGGCTTTTGCTGGGGCGTTGAACGCGCCGTCGCCATGGCGTACGAAACCCGCAAGCACTACCCCAGCGAGCGCCTATGGATCACCAATGAGATCATCCACAACCCTTCGGTGAATGATCATCTTCGCGAGATGAACGTTCAGTTCATTCCTGTTGAAGATGGCGTCAAGGATTTCTCAGGCGTCACCAACGGCGACGTGGTAATCCTTCCCGCCTTCGGCGCCACGGTGCAGGAGATGCAGTTGCTCAACGAGCGGGGATGCCACATTGTCGACACCACCTGTCCTTGGGTGTCGAAGGTGTGGAACACCGTCGAGAAACACAAGAAGCACACCTTCACCTCCATCATTCACGGCAAGGTGAAGCATGAGGAAACGCTGGCCACCAGCTCATTTGCCGGGACTTATTTGGTGGTTCTTGATTTAGAGGAAGCCCAAATCGTTGCCGACTACATCGTTGGGAAGGGCAACCGCGCCAATTTCATGGCCCGCTTCTCCAAGGCCTGCTCGCCTGGGTTTGACCCCGATCGCGATTTGGAGCGATTGGGTGTGGCCAACCAGACGACGATGCTCAAGCGTGAAACCGAGGAAATCGGCAGGCTGTTCGAACGAACCATGCTCAGCAAGTTCGGCCCGACCCAGCTGAACGAACACTTCCTGGCCTTCAACACCATCTGCGATGCGACGCAAGAGCGCCAAGACGCCATGTTCTCGCTTGTGGATGAACCCCTAGACCTCATGGTCGTCATCGGCGGCTACAACTCCTCGAACACCACCCACCTGCAGGAGATTGCGATCAGTCGGGGCATCCGCTCTTTCCATATCGACACGCCAGAACGGATCGGCGAAGACAACAGCATTGAGCACAAACCGTTGGGCGAAGACCTGACCCGCGACCACAATTTCTTGCCCAGTGGCCCCATCAGCGTGGGGATCACTTCAGGCGCTTCCACTCCCGATCGCGTGGTTGAACACGTGATTCAACGCTTGATTGCTCTCAGCGATGAAAACTAACAACCCAAGCGCTTTACATTGGTTCACCTTGTGCGACTGACCCGCCAGGGACTCCCATCCGTGCTGCTCTTGTCGAGACCATCAGCCGATACCCTGCGCTCCTGCCAGGACCAAGATCCCCAGGTGCGCTGCTACCGCAGCCACTTCAGTGACCGCATGGAAATGCGTGCTGATCCCCGGACGGTCTCGGCCTATCTCGATCAACATGAAGGCTGGTTTCGTCGTTGTGCAGCTCCCATGGAGGTGGACGCCATCGACGCTCAGGCCTATGCGCTGACTCTGGGACGTTTCGGCAACTTTGGATTCGAGGTAGAGCCGACCATCGGCTTGCGCCTCCTGCCACGAAACGACGACCAATACGCCATCGAGACGGTGGCACTGCCGAATCTGGATGCCAGCCTTGCCAAGCTCTATGACGTTGATTTCCAAGCCAGCCTTGGACTGGTGAACGATCAACTGAATCCTTCAGGCCTCACGCAGACATGGGTGAGCTGGACTCTGGATCTCACGGTCTGGGTGGCCTTGCCTCGCGTGATCACCATGCTCCCCGACCGTCTAGTCCAATCCAGCGGCGATCATTTGCTGCGCCAAATTGTGCGACAAATTTCACGTCGCCTCACCTGGAAAGTCCAAGAAGACTTTCATGCCAGCCATGGATTGGCATGCCCTCCCCGCCGTCGGTCCGCCTTCTGATTGCCCATGTCAGTCGCATCAAGACCCGCACTCGATCCAGAGCGTTTTGAAACGGCATTGCTGAAGGCAGAACTCAGCGAGGATGAAGCGGAAATCATTGATCACATTCGCTACATCGGTGTGTTCAATGAATTGTCTTTAAGGCAGTCACTATCACTGGCCTCCAAGCCTCCTGCTCTTTACAAACTCTGCAAAGCCTGTACAAAAATCGGGGCGCACATTGCGAATGATTTTTCAGAAATGATGTCTTGGTCTCAAACACAAAGTGACGATCAAATCGCCTGGCACGGAAATCTCATTTGTTCCATCGCTTACACCTGTGATGGCCGCAAACTCCAGCCCGAAGATGGCACCTCGCTGTATCACACCTTTGCGGTGCATCGCGAACTCTTCAACGGCCTCGAGTCCAGTTAGCGGAGCCGTGAATCGGGTCCATTCATGCACCATGAACGCCATCCAAAAGCCCTTTTCCGAAGAAAAGGCTTTTGCAACAACGTTCTGCAAATGGCCTCGATCAGCGGTTTTCCCAGATGCGGTTGAGAATCTCCATGCCGCTGACGGCTTGCCAGAGAAACAAGGTGAGCATGCCCATATTCAGACCGACGTGGGCCTTGCGGGCAATCAGATTGCCGCGTTGCATCAAGGGAGAGAGAGCCGCTGCGGCAGCGATCATGGCGGTCATCGCCAGACCCACCAAGAGGTGGGGGCCGACAAAGAGCTTGCCGTTATTCAGGTAGGTGACGGCCATGCCCCCGAGGGTGCCGAACACCATGAAAGCAAGCAGGGCACTCCCCCAGAGGTAGTGGCGCTGGGCAAACTTTCCGGGCAGCAGCGCCTTGCGTTGTTCGGCCGTCCCGGTCCGGACCTTCTTGGCCTTGATGCCCAGATACATGGCATAACCGCCTGCGGCAAGCAGCGACCACATCATCAAGGGATGGACGAAGTTGAGGCCAAAAGACAGAGTCGCAGGCATCAAAAATCACATGGATTCCAATGACCCTAGAACTGCAGCACCCCGGACTGATGCCCGGGGCAACACAGCAACGGTTTCATCAATGCAGGAAATGGCGTCGTCCCGTCAGGAGCATTGCCACCCCCAGTTCATTGCAGGCCCGAATTGAATCGTCATCTCGCTTGCTGCCACCGGGATGAATCACAGCGGTAATGCCGTTTTCAGCGGCCAGGCGAACCGTGTCATCGAACGGGAAGAAACCGTCACTAGCCAAGACCGCACCTTGGGCCCGATCGCCAGCGGCCTCCAGGGCAATCCGGGCCGAGCCCACCCGATTCATCTGGCCGGCTCCCACCCCCAGACTTTGTCCATCGCGCGCCACGACGATGGCATTGGAGCGCACATGTCGAACCAGCTGCCAGGCGAAGCAGAGATCATCCCGCTCCGTCGCAGTGGGTGCCCGGTCAGTGGCCACGGTCCAGTCGTCAGGTGTGACCAGTTCATCATCGAGATCCTGCACAAGCACCCCACCGAGGATGCTGCGAACCTGATCGCGCCCAGCTACATCAATGGCTTCGGGAGCTAACTCCAACAAGCGCAGATTGCCCTTGGTAGAGAGAATCTCGCGGGCTTCAGGTGCAAATGAAGGAGCAACGACGCACTCCAGGAACAGACTGGTGAGCTCCTTGGCTGCAGCAGCATCCACACATCCGTTCAATGCAACGATGCCGCCGAAGGCACTGACACGATCGGCATCCAACGCACGGGTGAGCGCGATGGCTGTGCCATCGCCGATGGCCACGCCGCACGGATTGGTGTGCTTAACCACCACCGCCGCTGGACGCCTAGCGGGATGGAGCCCCCCGCTGCCGTAACCGAACTCACGCACGGTGGCCAGAGCGGCCTCCAGATCCAGCAGATTGTTGGTGCTCAGCTCCTTGCCCTGCAGCTGAACAGCACCACCCCAGCCTGATGTCTCAGCGCTAAACCAGCCGGCTTTCTGATGTGGGTTTTCGCCATAGCGCAGCTGTTGACGCAAAGGCAGCGCCTCCAGCCAGGGCAGAGCCGCGTCCGACGTCTCTGGCTCCAGATCCAGTTCCGGTCGGGCTTGCATCCAGCGGGTGATGGCCGCGTCGTAGGCCGCTGTATGCGCAAACGCCTCAAGCGCCAGTTGCCGGCGGACGGAGGGACTAAGAACGCCGCCTGAAGCCTCTAACGCTGCCAGGACCCTGTCGTACTGATCAGGATCGGTGAGCACTGCCACATGCTCATGGTTCTTGGCAGCTGAGCGAACCATGGTGGGGCCGCCGATGTCGATGTTCTCGATGGCCTTATCCCAGCTGACGGCGAGATCAGCGACAGTTTCGCGAAATGGATAAAGGTTGACGACCACCACATCGATTGGATCGATCTTCTGTGCGACCAGATCAGCCTCATGGGCTGCATCGCCGCGTCGGGCCAGGATTCCGCCATGGATACGGGGATGGAGGGTCTTGACGCGGCCACCCAGAATTTCAGGTGCACCAGTGTGATCAGCCACCTTCGTGACGGGAAGTCCGACATCTTGAAGCACCTTGGCCGTGCCACCGCTGGACAACAGCTGATAACCAAAACGGTGATGCAGAGCTTCGGCAAGCGGCACCAGCCCGCGCTTGTCGGAAACGCTCAGCAGCGCAATGGGAGCCATGGCAGCAGGACACGGAACAGACCTTGGGCCAACCTACGCAGCAACAGGACACGCCCCCATGCCCGATTCCGTGCTTCAGGCCACCATGCCTCCAGCCACGGCACGACTGGTGCTTCTGCATGGATGGGGTGCCGATGCCGATGATCTGATGCCCCTCGGCGCTGCACTGAGCGCACAACTGCCATTCTCGATTGATTGCCTGGGCTTGCCTGCTCCCGAGCCGCATCCCGGTGGCATGGGGCGACAGTGGTACGGATTGTTCCCTGGCGATTGGCAGGCTGTATCACCAGCCGTTGAGCAGCTACAGCAACGTCTTGAGGCACTCGAGCAAACACCGATTCCACTATCCAGAACAGTGTTGATCGGTTTTTCACAGGGAGGCGCCATGGCCGTTCACGCAGGCTGCAACTTGCCGTTGGCCGGCGTGATTGGTTGCAGCGCCTACGGCCATCCGAACTGGAAGGCTCCCCAATGGCGCCCCCCTGTGCTGCTCTTGCACGGTCTGAATGACGAGGTGGTTCCACCAGAAGCATCCGCGAATCTGCAGGCGGAACTGAAGGAGGGATCGTCCGTCGACTGTCGCTTGATGAACTTTCCTGGAGGCCATGCGATCCCGCAGCAAGCGGAGCAGGCGATGGTCTGGATGATCTCCTCCTGGCTGAGTTAGATCAGCCTGGAGGGGATCCCAACAGGATTCGTCAGTGACAGAGTTTCTGGGTCAAACGAAAGCGTATTCGTACTCTTCCATCTCTTCCCAGTCATCGGAAGCAAGCTCCAGACCTTCGAAGATGACCTCTTCACCCACCTTGTCGACAATGCTGCGGAGCGAGGGGAACAAGAAGTGGTTCTCTTCGGCGTATTGAGCGCTGAACAGACCTTTCTCTCCCCAGAAGAAACGGTCGGTGGTGTGCTCATTACGACGTACGAACAGTAGCGCCGGAGGAACGAGGGCACCCTCAGCAATGAAACGGCGTGCAGCCGTCACGGGCTTATGTTCGCCGGTTTCCAAATTGAAGGTGGGCACATGCGCGAGAACACGCTGGCCGGCGAGGCGACGACGACTGATCCGCTTGCGCTTCTTGGACATGAGAAAAAAGTTCCCGCGTACGGGAGTGAAGAAAGAGGACGGGGGAGCGCTGAACGTCAGAGCTGTTGCTCACAGCTCTTCAGTGACCACCTCGCGACGAGCGTCGGCAATCATCAGCACTGGAATCGAAGGGATCCAGGGGCACTGAATCGCATATGGACACACTCCATGGCTCACGCCGACGTGACATCGACGTCAACAGGGGATACATCAACCTCTGCTGTAACCTCGGTTGAGCGCAAAGCGCAACCTCAATTGGAGCAACGAAGAAGCACGGCCGCCCAAGGGGCGTGCTTGTTGTCGTTCATCTGATCTTAAGACTTTTTCCAAAATTGGCAAGCAGGTCGGGTCAGTTGCCGACCTCTCGTCTGTATTCAGCAACACGGTTCCGCCGATGCATCTCTCCGATCGGTTTCTGGGACTCGCGCAGCAGCAACTGAAGTTCCTGGCCGCTGATGCTGATCTCGCACGCCTGGCGCTCTACATCACTGAACGGGATCAGCATGAGACGCCCACGCTGACCCTGGTGGCGCAATGGCCTCACGACAAGAGCCTGCCCCCTGCGATTTCAGATGATCCCAGCCTGCGCAGCGCAGCACCGGAACGCCGCTGGTACCCACTGCGCTACGACCAGAACCTGCTGGGCGTCTTGCGTGCCGAGCAGCATGCCTTGCCCAGCCGAGAAGCCCACGAGGCGCCGCGTCTGCAGGCCTGCGCAGACACCCTCGCCTGCATCCTTGGCCTCGAGCTGGACCGGCAACGACTGCACGATCAGCTGGATCAGCAACGGAATCAGCTGAATTTAGTGGTGCACCAGCTGCGCAACCCGTTGACGGCCCTGCGCACCTACGCCCAGCTGTTGCTGCGTCGCCTTGGGCCGGACGACCAGCATCGTTCGCTGGTGGAAAGCCTGATGCAGGAGCAGGCCCAGCTCAACCTATACCTGCAGTCTCTCGATCGCCTCGGCCAGACGGATCCACGTCTAGGAGCCGACAACGCGACACCTCTGCTGCTTCCGCCCGTGCCAGCGGATGCTCCTGATCTCACCATCGCGGAGCTGTTATCTCCACTGATTCAGAGGGCATCAGCCACCGCAACACTGCAGAGCCGACCCTGGAATGGGCCATCGCAGTGGCCCGAATGGACTCAGACACCCCGCGCCGCACCCGATGCCGTGGTGGCGGAAATCGTTGCCAACCTGCTGGAAAACGCCTTCCGTTACAGCCCACCAGGATGCGAGCTGGGCCTGACGCTGCTCGATCACGACATCTGCATTTGGGATGCAGGACCGGCCATCCCGGCTGAAGAAAGAGAACACATCTTCGCGAAAGGGGAGCGAGGGAGCAGCAGCACCGACCGGCCAGGGTCCGGACTTGGTCTGGCACTGGCACGACAACTGGCGGACAACCTTGGCGGCTCGCTCACACTGCAGACCGCCCCAAAAACTCTGGATGCTTCATTGCCTGCCGTGGGCAATGCCTTTGTGCTCAGACTGCCGCGGTCATCCCAGGCAACAACACAGCTGCAATGAGCAGGATCAGAGTTTCCGTCACCATCAGGCTGGCGCCATAGGTGTCTCCGGTGTGTCCCCCTAGGCGACGCCCCAGCCATTCCGCCACCAACACGGCAGCACCCAGGGCCAACAGCACAACCAACAGCAGCATCGGCAGCAGAGCTGGCTGCAGAACCAGGGCCATCCCCATCACCACCGCCAGCAACAGGAGCGTTGGCCGGCCTTCCCGCAGTCCCCGGTGATGGCGACGATGAAACCCAGCTGTGCCCTCACTGCGCAGGTAGCGGAAGCGTGCCATCGCCCAAAGCGGCGCGACTCGCCCCGCCACAGCAGCGAGGATCAACACCGCCGGCGCCCACGCGTCCAAGCGCACGAGGGCGGCGAATTGCAGCAGCAGCACCATTACGAGAGCCTGCACGCCACTGGCACCGACGCGACTGTCATCCATCGCCTCCAACACGCGAGCCGACCCCGCTGCCAGACCATCTGCTGTGTCCATCAGGCCATCGAGATGCAATCCCCCAGTGAGCCATAAGCCAAAGGCCAAAACGACCGGCGCCACCGACAGAGGATTCCAACTCAGGGCTGAAAGCAGAAACCAAAGACCCGCCATTAATCCTCCGATGACCACACCAATCCAGGGGGCAAACCGAGCGATGCGCTCAAAGCGGGGCGCCGGCCAGATCCAGCCGGGCAGGACGGTATAGAAGACCCAGGCACCGGCCAGATCACGCAGCCAGGAAGGAGAGCTCAACCGCAGGACGTTGACCGCACGGGGATGCGCTCACCGTAGGTTCAGAGGTTGGTCGGAGAAGCGGGTGTTCGACTTCACAATCACAAATCAGTGCCAGCGCACGGCCGCGCGGTGCGGCAGCTTTTCAACGCCCCACGGAACCGTCAACACACCACGCTTTATGCCTGTGGGCACTCTGGCCACGGTGAAAGGCGTGACCACGGATCAGCTCGCGGCCACGGGCGCTCAGATGGTGCTCTCCAACACCTATCACCTGCATCTACAACCGGGAGAAGGGGTGGTCGAAGCCGCTGGAGGGTTGCACCGCTTCATGAATTGGAACGGGCCAATGCTCACCGATTCCGGTGGCTTCCAAGTGTTCAGCCTGGGCGACCTCAATCGAATCGATGACCACGGCGTGGACTTCCGCAACCCACGCGATGGCAGCCGCATTCTGCTGACACCCGAACGCTCGATGGAGATTCAGATGGCGCTCGGGGCGGATATAGCCATGGCCTTCGACCAGTGTCCCCCTTATCCGGCTTCAGAAAACGACGTGGAGGAAGCGAGCCGTCGCACCCATGCCTGGCTCGAGCGCTGCGCTCAGGCGCACCAGCGAGATGATCAGGCTCTGTTTGGCATTGTTCAGGGCGGTTGCTTCCCTCACCTGCGCGAACGCAGCGCCCACGCCGTCGCCAGCTTTGATCTTCCAGGCATCGCCATCGGAGGTGTCAGCGTCGGGGAACCCGTAGAAGAGATGCACAAAATCGTGCGCCAGGTGACGCCGCTGCTTCCCGATGATCGTCCCCGATACCTGATGGGGATCGGCACACTTCGGGAGATGAGCGTGGCTGTCGCCAACGGCATTGATCTCTTCGACTGCGTGCTGCCCACGCGACTGGGGCGTCACGGCACCGCCATGGTGGGCGGAGAACGCTGGAACCTGCGTAATGCCCGTTTCCGCCATGACCACACGCCCCTCGATCCAACCTGCCCCTGTCCGGCCTGCAGCCAGCACAGCCGTGCCTACCTGCATCACCTAATTCGCAGTGAGGAGTTGCTTGGGCTAACCCTGCTGAGCCTGCATAACCTCACGCATCTGATCCGTTTCACGACGGCAATGGGCCAGGCGATTCGGGATGGCTGTTTTTCAGAGGATTTCGCTCCCTGGGACGAGGCCTCGCCTGCTCATCACACGTGGTAGCGTCCGCAGACTGACTGTTGTTTCCCGGGATGGCTGCACTCTCCCTCGATCTGCTGGCCCAGCTTCCTGAGGCTTATCAAGCTTTCGGTCCGCTGATCGATATCCTGCCGATCATCCCGGTGTTCTTCCTACTGCTCGCCTTTGTTTGGCAGGCCTCGGTGGGCTTCCGCTAAGTCTTTAGCGGCGCTGTTCTCCGCAGCGCAATACGGCCCAAACAAACCGTGGGAGCACGAGGTAGCGACGCCAGCGACTTGGTTCTTGGAGGAGGCGATACAACCACTCCAGCTGGAGTTGACTGGTCCATTCGGGTGCACGTTGCTTGAGGCCGGACCAAACATCGAAACTGCCTCCAACACCCATCCAGATGCCTGGTAACCCCTGCCTCTGGGAGCAAGACCACAGCTCCTGCTTGGGCACCCCGAGTGCCACCAGGACAAGATCTGGCCTGAGGGTTTGCAGCCGTGTTTCCAGCGTCGGCCAGTCGGTGGGCTGCTGATACCCGTGTTCTGCAAACACCAGCTGCAGGTCAGAAAACTGGGCACGGAGGCGATCCAACAGACGCTCCATCACGTCAGGAGAAGCTCCCACAAGCGCGACACGCCAACCATGGGCAGCGGCAAAGGTAAGCAGTGACCAGGCCAGCTCAATCCCTGGACTGCGGCGCACCTTCACGCCCTGCCGTCCCAGAGCCCAGACCACGCCAGCACCATCAGGCACCACAAGGTCTGCAGCTTCGATGACAGAACCCAAATCGCTGTCCCGACGAGCACGCATCGTCATCTCGGCATTAAGGGTGACGATCTGACCACCGCCATCGCTGTGCAGGGCGATGGCAGCGGAGGCAACATCCCGGCAAACATCAATGGGGATACCGAGCACGCGGCACCGGCGCCGATCACGAGGACCAGTGGTGATTGCTTCCATCCAGGGACCGCCAGCACGAGAGAATCTAGGTCTGGTCGCGCTTGACGCCATGGTTCTGTCGCAGCCGACAGCTGAAGACCAAGCCCAACAACTGGAGAAGCTGAACAGCCTGGATCGGGCGATTGAAGCCGTGGTGTTGCAGCGCCAAAACCCGATCAGCGGACTGCTGCCGGCCAGCACGGCCCACACCGTGCATGGCAATTACGGCGATGCCTGGGTCCGGGACTGTGTTTACTCCATCCAGTGTGTGTGGGGGCTGGCGATGGCGCATCGCCGAATGAAGGGCCCCTGCCAGCGCAGCTGGGAGCTGGAGCAGCGCGTGGTGGACCTGATGCGCGGATTGCTCAACGCAATGATGCGCCAGGCCGAGAAGGTGGAACGCTTTAAGCGCAGCCTGAATCCACTCGATGCCCTACATGCCAAATACGACAGCGCCAGCGGGGAGCCTGTGGTTCCGGATGACGGCTGGGGGCATCTTCAGATCGATGCCACATCCCTATTCCTGCTGCAGCTGGCGCAACTGACCCGCAGCGGCGTCACCTTGATCCACAACCGCCACGAAGCGGCATTCGTTCAGAACCTGGTGTACTACGTATCCCGGGCTTACCGGGTGCCGGACTACGGCATCTGGGAACGAGGCGACAAGGGCAATCACGGTCTGCCAGAGCGCAATGCCAGCTCCATCGGCATGGCCAAGGCGGCGCTCGAAGCCCTTGATGGCATCGATCTCTATGGCCAACACGGCAATGGCAGCACCGAGGTGTTGATCCCCCATGGCGCCGTGGTGCGTCTGCGACGCGCTCTCCAGGGCCTGCTACCGAGAGAATCCGCCAGCAAGGAAGTCGACAGCGCCTGCCTCTCGGTAATCGGCTACCCGGCCTGGGCCGTCGAAGACCCAGGCCTGATCGAGCGCACCAACGCACGCATCCGGCGCGAACTCGGTGGCGCTTACGGCTACAAGCGCTTCCGCCGCGACGGCCATCAGACCGTGGTGGAAGACATCAGCCGTCTGCACTACGAGCGGGAGGAACTGGCCAAGTTCGAAGGGATCGAATCGGAATGGCCCCTGTTCCTGGCTTATGAATTGATGACCGCGTGCTGCGAGCAACGCTGGGACGACGCCAGGCAGTGGCGGCATCGCCTGGAATCGCTCCAGGTGGATCGCGATGGTGAGCGACTCTTCCCAGAGCTGTATCTCGTTCCTGAAGAGCTGCTGGCACTGGAACGGCGCAACCCCGGCAGCCAGCGGAGGGTTGCCAATGAGAACGTTCCACTGCTCTGGACCCAAAGCCTGGCATGGCTTGGAGAGATGCTTCTAGAAGGGTTGATCGAAGCCGAGGATCTTGACCCGTGCGGACGGCGACATCAAGGAGCCTTAGGGAGCCCTGCCGTGCTGGTGGCCCTAGTCCCCGCCAACGCAGATGTCGCCCAGCGCCTGCTGAACCTGGGGCTGCCTGTAAGTCAGCCAGAGCATGCCGGTCTGCAGGTGTTGCCCTCCGATGCCCTGAGGGAACGGCTGGAACGCGTCGGCGCTGATGCCGCACTCGGCCTGACGGGACACCCTCCACTCCGACCTGAAACCACTGTCACGGCCCGCCTCTATCGCCAAGGCGACATGTCACTCGGGTTTTTACCTGCCGTGCTGGAGGAAGGCACCTTCTTCCTGAGTCATGACCCATGCCATTTCGTGGACACGGTCGTCAATGAATTGCATCTGCTGCAACGGCACTGGCAAGGTCCTGGCGCACCGCTGCTGCTGATTCCCGTGCAGGCCGCTCTGCTGGAGCGGAGCAGCAACCTGCTACTGGAGCTGATCGGAAGGCTGCAGAGCGGCTGCGTGGAAGGAGTGCCTGTGCAGTTCGGCGACCTAGCGACCCTGGCGCAACAGGCCCAGTGGCAGAAGCTACCCACTGACCTTGAACGTTTCAGCCCGACTGCTGAAGGCCAGGCTGCAGAGCTACTGCAGGACTCCACCGACTTCAGCGACCTCACGGCAGCGCAGGAACAGGAATTGGACGACGTTCCACTGAAGGAGCTTCGACGCAGGCTGTGGAGCAGTCACTCGCTGCGCGAACAGGCGGAGGTGTTGGAACTGCTCACCCGTCGGCTGGGGCATCAAGCCATCCTCACGGGCCCTCAGGGCACTCCTGTCGGACTGATCACGCTTGTGGAGGAGATCTACCGGCGCGGACTGAGCCAGGAGGACTGGAACGTGGCCCGCCGCTGCGCCGGCGCGATGGGCCTGATCCATCCACAGCTGGAAGATTCCGTGATTGATCTGCTGAGCCGCCAGAAACAAGTGGTGGTGGGGCGCAATTACACCAGCGACTCACGGCTTGTCAGTCCCATCTCAAACCAGGCCATTGCCGCCCTGATCGATCGCACCTGCGGCCTCGACAGCCGAGAGCGGATGTTGCAGCAAGAGCTGCTGCTCGCCCTTGACGGCATCGCGCGACGCGAACCCGACATGATCCGGGGATCGCTGACATTCCAGCTCGGTCAGCTGATGTTGTTGTTGACCTCGGAGCTGGCCAGCGAACGCCAGCTCAGCCAAGACGAAGCCTTTGAGGCCCTGTGTGATGAGCCACCTCACCAAATCAGCCTGCGCTTGAGAACGGTGCTTGCTGATGTCGATCACGCCCGTGCAGCACTGCAACGCCGTGAGCTGCTTCACCTGAGCGGACAGGTGCAATGGAACATTCCGGAACCCCTGGACGAACGCCCCGGCGGCAGCGACTGGCTGCAGCACCGCATTCGACTGGGGTCCCTCCAACAGGTGCCCAAAGAGTTCTATGCCGGGATCTGGTCACTCCTCCACCACTGCCGAGGTCTGGTGATTGGCGACAAGCTGGAACGCCGAAACCGTCTAACCAGTGCTCTGCTACTGGAAAAAACCCCTGGAGAACGAAACTTCGCCATCCAGGTGGAGCACCTGCTCAGCCGCATCGGAGCTCCGGAATATCGCCAGCTCTGCACCGAAAGCCTGCTCTCCCTGATGGCCTTCGCCACGGCCAATCCGACCACGCGCTTCGACGACGACATCGCCCTGGATGTGGTGATCGGACATGCTGTGCGGGTGGGCTGGCGAAACACGCATCCTGAGCAAAAAACGGAGGACTATCCCCTCCACAAGGCGGCGGCGTGGAAACAGTTCTACCGATCCTCCCCAGCGGACTGTCGTCAGTGGCAGATCCAGGCTTTACGAGAGCTGGCCGAACAATCAGGACTGAACTGACGGATCCGGATCAGATTGGGGCCTGAATTGGTACACCGACGCCGGGTTGCTCAACAGCCTGTTCGATCAGATCGGCCAGCTTCAATGCGCGCGAGGCCTGCTGCCCATCCACAGCTGGGGTCTCCCGGCCCCTCACGCACTGGAGAAAATGCTCAAGCTCTGCATACAGCGGCTCGATGGAGGTGGTGCTCACCTCTTCGATGAATCCATCATTGCGGTACAGCAGCTCCCCATGATCAGCGGAATACCACTCATGGGCCCTGCGATGGATGTGCAGATTGTGGTTGAGGAAATCGGTTTCCACCAAGCTTGAGCGGCAGTGCGCACTGAGGGTTCGGATCTTGCGATGACTCATCTTGCTGGCCGTGAGGCTGGCCACCACACCGTTCTCGAAGCCCAGAGTTGCGTTGACGTAATCGATCGGCCCTTCAGCGCTGCGGCCTCCTGCCGCGGCCAGATGCACCACCGACGAACCGGCGAGTTCGAGCACAAGATCCAAGTCGTGAATCATGAGGTCGAGCACCACTGATACATCGTTGGCACGGTCCGCGTGGGGACTGTGACGACGCGCCTCGAGCACCACCACTTCCTCATTGGCTACCACCTTGGTGAGCTCGCGGAAGGCGGGGTTGAAACGCTCGATGTGTCCCACCTGAAGCAGCCTGCCGACCCGACTGGCGGCCTCACTGAGGGCCGCAGCTTCCTCCTGACAAGCGGCAATCGGCTTTTCGATGAGGACGTGCAGTCCCGCTTCTAGGCAGGCCAAACCAACTGGATGATGCAAAAGCGTCGGCACCGCGATGCACACCGCCTCCACCTCGCTGAGCATGTCGCGGTAGTCAGCGAACCAGCGGCATCCGAATTGTTCGGTAGCCAGGGACCCGCGTTGCGCATCTGGGTCAGCAACACCGACAAGCTCCGCATCCTTGAGAAGGCTGAGCACACGGGCGTGATGCCAGCCCATGTTGCCAATCCCGATCACGCCGACCTTCACCGGAACCATGGGGTCGGTCATCAGTGCGGCTACGCGAACCGGCTGATTATCGGTGATCGCAGCGAAACCCAGCGGTTTACGTCGAGCCCTGTGCCCGATTGTGAGGATCCAGAGGCGCTTCGGATTCCTCCGTTTGCACGAGATAGACCCGTGCAATCCTTGGACCGGCCATCGACACGATCTCGAACTGGAGGCCACCGTGACTGAGTGCTTCACCCGGGGATGGAATGTGCTGAAGGCGTTCCAGCAGAAAACCTGCCAGCGTGTGATGGTCGTCGGCTTCCGGCAGATCCAGCTGCAGCTGCCGGTTCAGTTCGACAATTTCAAGATCCCCAGCCACTGACCAGGTTCCTGGCTGCTCCGCCACCGGCAGCAAGTCGGGCTCATCCGTCTCATCTTCGGGTTCATCGCCAACGATCTCACCGGTCAGGTCTGCCGCCGTCACAAGACCTTCGGTGCCGCCGTGCTCATCCACCACGAGGAGGAAGGGATGTCCGGACCGAATGATCGCGAGCAGATCAGCAAGGTTGCTGGTCTCGGAAACGGTCTCCACCGGTGTGAGATAAGGCTCTAGCCATGAGTCTTCACGCAGCTCCCCGCGAGCGATGGGTTCGGCCAGATGGCGCAGATCCAGCACACCGCGCACATCATCCAGCGACTGACCGATCACAGGGAATCGGGCATGACGGGTTCGATGAACCGCTTCCATTAACTCCGCGAAGCGCACTTCCACTGGCAGCGTGACCATGCCCGAGCGCGGCACCATCACCTCCCGCACCTGGGTGTCGCGAAGAGCAAACGCACCTTCCAAGATGTTGCGTTCATCCGGCTTGAGACCGGTCACAGCACCGCTCTCAATCAGCGACTCCAACTCACCCGCTGTGAGAGCAGGCACCGGTTCATCCCAGCGTTGGGTCAGACCGGCCAATCGCAACAGCAACGAGGCCAGGGCATTCAACGCTGAGAGCACCGGGCGCATCACCCGGATAGCGCCCTCCAACACCGGACCGAGTTGCAGGGCGGCCATTTCTGGACGACTGAGCACCCAAGCTCTGGGCAACAACCCCGCCACCAGCGTCGCCAGCACGACCAGCAAGAGAAACCAGACCAGATCCCACCAGCGACCGGAGGGCATCCCCAGAGGCCACCAGCGCTGACCGAACCCTCGACCGATCCAGCCCAGAGCCACCAGAGACAGGCAGGCTCCGAACTGCGTCATCAACAGCGCGATGCGCAGTCGCCGCTGCAGGCGCTGCACCGACTGGGCACCGGGGCGACCCTCGTCCGTGAGCTCCTGCACCTGGCTGGGACGGAGTCGCAGCAGCGCCACCTCGGCTGCTGCGAACAGAGCCGGAAGAACCAGCAGCGCGAACAGCAGCAGGGTGCGCATCAATCCAAAATGATGGGGGTCGCGGGGATCGAACCCGCCTTAGGCGAATTATGAGTTCGCTGCATTCACCAGATTGCTAGACCCCCCTTGATGGGTGGTCTTACCACAGGGCACGCACCGGCGGGAAGGTGGTGTCAGCCATTGCTTCCACCAGAACGGAACTGCGAGTCTCACCCGCAAGGCTGCCATCAAAACCGTTGTAGATGTCGACGGTGCGCCAGGGCACGGGGTCGCTTTGCTCCTCAAGCAGAACCGCATAGGTGTTCTGAAGCGCCGTGCCGTCCCAGATGATCGTCTGATCGGGGAAGCCGAAGCCCATCAAGCGGTTGCCCTGGACCCCTCCGACAGCGATACCGAGCACATCGGTGACCTGATGCAAGAGGTCAACACCAGCTGAGAAAGGGGCTGTCCACGTGTAAAAACGCCGCTCAACAAGAGCCGTTGTGGTCTCCACCGCTGCGCAACGGGTCACCTCCACCGGCATTCCGGGCTCCTCGGCAGATGGAGGCGCTTCAAGAGTCGTTGAACAGATCACCGGTCGTGACTGCGCAGCCGGGACTGCACCCAGCGTGAGCAACACGAGCGGCACTGCCAGCCGTTGCCGATTCACAGGGGATCTGTCACCACTGCGCGCAAACTAGGCAGAGGATCCGCTGTGCACCAGTCCCCATGTCCGATCGTTCCGACACGACCATGGATCGCGATGTTCTGCTCAACCGCCTGGCCCAGGAGGCCTATCGGCATGGACAGTTCACCCTCGCGTCCGGCCGCAGCAGCGACCACTACGTGAACTGCAAACCCGTGGCCCTCAGCGGCAGTGGCCTGGCGTTGCTCAGCCCTGCCATGCTGGCGCTGGTGGAAGCGGACGCCGCGGCTGTCGGCGGGCTCACCTTGGGTGCGGATCCACTGGTGAGCGGTGTCGCCATGGCCGCTGCCCAACAGGGCCGCGCTTTGGATGCCCTGATCGTTCGCAAGGAAGCGAAGGGCCACGGCACCGGCGCTTGGCTCGAAGGTCCGTTGCCAGCAGCGGGGGCGCGGGTGACGGTACTTGAAGACGTGGTTACGACGGGCGGGTCGTCCATCAAGGCTGTCAACCAACTCAAGGAGGCCGGTTACAGCGTGGAGCGGGTGGTGACGATCGTCGATCGTGAAGAAGGTGGAGCCGAAGCGATGGAGGCCGCAGGCCTTGAGTTGAAGAGCCTGTTTCGCCTGAGCGAGATCGCGGCCCGAGCCTCAGAACTGGTTCAGTGATGACAGCGATGCCACCGATGGACAGCCTGATCTGGGACGCCACCTTCCCACTCCTCCGGCTCGAGGGAAGCGGCTGCGCCGGCTTTTTGCACGGCCAGACCAGCGCAAGCGTGAACGGTGCCAGCGAAGGAAAACTGATTCCGGCGTGCTGGCTGAATGCCACGGGTCGCGTGCAAGCTCTGCTGGAGATTCGGCTGGATGACGCAGGCGCCGATGTGCTGGTGCTGCATGGCGATGCCGATCTCGTGATACTTGGCTTCGATCGGGTGATCTTTCCGGCCGATCGGGTGCGACTGGGCCCGAAACGAGAACAGCGCCGGCTACAGCGCCTCCAACAAGGACAGTTGCCAGCAACGGATGCGGTGCTTTGGCTGGATGATGGCGCCGAACCCCCGACGACCTGGGAGGCACCGACGTCTTCTTCAGCGCAGTTGCTGGAAGCCTGGCGAATGCGGGAAGGCTGGCCGCTAAGCGATGCCGAGCTGAACGGAGACACCAACCCCTTTGAACTGGGCCTGGCCCACTGGGTGAAACTCGACAAGGGCTGTTATCTCGGGCAGGAGACCGTGGCCAAGCTGGCGTCCAGAGGTGGCGTGAAACAGCAACTGCGCAGCTGGCGCAGCACCACAGCCTTTGAGGAGCCTCGACTAGAGAGCGGTGACCGGTTGAGCCTGAAGGCCGAGCGAGCCGGTGTGATCACCAGCGCAGCGCGCGACCCGCAGTCAGGCCAATGGTTTGGTCTGGCCCTAGTGCGACGCCAGGCTCTTGATGTTGAAAAACTGGATGCAGGCACCGAGGCGATCCCTCTCAATCTTCAACGGCCCGGGGGGTTCTGCGATCCACCGATGGGGGACTGAAGGGAGCGATCTTTAGCCAGCATCCAGGCGGCCACCGCCCATGTGGCCATGCCGTCATCGCGGTTGTAGGAGAAAATCCAGCGCAGGGCTTGAACCGGTCCTCGATCGCGACAACCGGTCCCCCGCCACTGCCTCCACCAGAGCAGAGCCCGAGCGCCGTCCACACCGATTTGGCTCCAGCGAAACCCCAGCCAATCCGCCACAGTTTTCAATCCGTAGCTGTTCAGAGGCATCCGCCAGTGAAGACGCAGCCGGGCGTGCACATCCACCAAACGATGCCGCAACGCCTGTTGATCCGCCTCGGGCACACTCTGGCGCTGCGCCATCTTGCGCAGCGCCAATGATTCCGTCTCCCCGTAGTGGAGCACCGGCCAATCGGGATAACGGGCCAGGAAGCAGCTAAGACGTTTCCAGCACCGGGCTTCACCATGCTCCTGCAGCACCAGCAAGGGGTGATAGGTGGCGCGGTCCAGGGCCCAGCTGCCATTCACATCCCGAGGCAGACGCACGAATCCATGCAGAAAGTCGTCGCGGGCATCCGGGTCGGATTCGATGTCATAGAGCAATACCCCTGGAGCATCCACCAGTTCCGGCAGTGAGGGAGACGTCGGAAGCAGAGACTCCACCAGTCCATCCCGTTGCACCCGAGCCTGAGCCACCAGCGGCGCCGCCACCGCGCCGTGCTGTTCGCCGAAGTGCTTCAGCTGGTCTTCCAGTACAACGGGGTCCGCATCGGCCAGCGCGTTCAAGCTGTCGATGCCGAGATCAAGAAGCATCTCCCGACGCTTGGCCCCGATGCCACTGACCTCACTGAGATGTCCCTCCCGATGGGCTTCGGCATTGCAGACACCCCGCCAACTGCAGAGGGTGCATTTGCGCCGATCAGCCGCGAGCGGAGGAGGTGTAGGCCGGTCCAGGTCGGCCGCCAGCTTGCGCAGGGAGTCATCCAACTGGCGTTGCAAGCTGTCACCTAGAGCAACCGTTTCCTTCTCCAACCGCCGACCCGCTCCAGCGAGGGCCAAACCATGGGTGACCGGAGTTTGCTGAAAATCCGACAGCAGACGGGCGGAGAGCGCCAACTGCAGGCGATGTTCGCGTGTGAGGCGTCGCCCCTGGCGGGCCAGCACCGGCCGATAGCTGTGGTCGCCCCATCGGCTCTGGCCTGACTGACGCTGCAACAACACAGGATGGGCTTCAAGACGGCGGCCATCCACGGTCAAGCCCTTCAATCGCAGGCCAACCACCCCCACATCCCCGCGTGCACAGGCATCGATGCCATGACCTGGCTTGCGGGGCAGCAAGGCCACGAAGCTGCGCTGCTGATCGTCAAGCTGAAGCGTCCTATGAGCCGTATAAACGCGCAGCGCGGGGTCGCCGTAGCGGTCCAGCCAGGCCCGGCGGCGACAACGGGTCCAACTGCGCAGCAGTCGGTCATTGAGCGGCTTGTCAGCGGGAGGGGTGTCACCCATCCGCCGACGTTACGGCGGCCGGCTGCTAGATCCACATGCAGCACAGGCATCCCATGGCGTCGGCTCCCCTCCCTCTGGCTGCAGCACCCATCCGCTTCGGGACTGACGGATGGCGCGGAATCCTTGGCGTGGACATCACCATTGAACGGCTGCTGCCCGTTGCGGCAGCCTCCGCGCAAGAACTCGCCCATCAGGCACCAGAAGGCCTGACGAGCCGCACCGTGGTGATCGGCTACGACCGTCGCTTCCTGGCCCCGGAACTGGCTGAAGCGATTGCATCCGCCGTCCGCGGTGTCGGCCTCACACCCCTGCTAACGAGCTCAGCCGTTCCAACGCCAGCCTGCAGCTGGACTGCGGTGGAACGCCAAGCCCTCGGGGCCCTGGTGATCACCGCCAGCCACAACCCACCGGAATGGCTTGGCTTGAAGATCAAGGGTCCGTTCGGAGGGTCGGTTGAGGGAGACTTCACCGCAGCTGTGGAACAGCGCCTGGCCGCTGGAGCGCTCAACGTCCCGGTCGCTGGGGAATTGGAGCGCTTCGATGCCCGCAGCGAGCATCTCGAAGGCCTGCGGCGCAAGCTGGATCTGGATGCAATCCGCGCCGGGCTGAAAGCGATGGGGCTGCGGGTGATTGTGGATCCGATGCACGGCTCTGCAGCGGGGTGTGTGCAAGACCTGCTGGGCACCGACGTGGACGGTCTGGTGTCGGAGATCCGCGGCAATCGAGATCCATTGTTTGGTGGCTGCCCTCCGGAACCGCTTGCCCCTTATCTGAAAGAGCTGATCGCAGCCATTCGGGCCTGCAGCCAACAGGGCCAGCCTGCTGTGGGCCTGGTGTTTGACGGTGATGGTGACCGTATCGCCGCTGTGGACGAGCAAGGCCGCTTCTGCAGCACCCAGCAGCTGATGCCCCTGCTGATCGATCACCTTGCAGGCACCCGCAACCTGCCGGGATCGGTGGTCAAAACCGTTAGCGGTTCCGATCTGATGCGCCTTGTGGCTGAGGATCTGGGCCGTGAGGTGCTGGAACTGCCCGTCGGCTTCAAATACATCGCCTCTGAAATGCTCGCCGGAGAGGTGCTGATTGGCGGTGAGGAATCCGGAGGGGTGGGCTTTGGCATGCACCTCCCAGAACGGGATGCCCTGTTTGCAGCGATGCTGGTGCTGGAAGCCCTAGTGCAGGGCGGTCAACCGCTCGGCGCTCGAATGGAAGCGCTGCGGCAGCGATGCGGCGGCGCAAGCCATTACGACCGTCTCGATCTGCGGCTGGCCGACATGGAGTCCCGTCGCCGTCTGGAATCGCTGCTGGCCACCACACCGCCTCAGGAAATCGCAGGCATGCCGGTGCAGGAGGTGATCACCACCGACGGCGTGAAACTGAGGCTGGGAGCCAGTCACTGGCTGATGCTGCGCTTCTCCGGCACCGAGCCGCTGCTGCGGCTCTACTGCGAAGCGCCCGATGCTGAGCGGGTGGCAACGGTGCTGACCTGGGCGCGCCGTTTTGCGGAGGCCGCCTGAGCATGAGCAAGCGCACATTGGTCATCGCCAGCGGAAACCAGGGCAAGATCCGGGAATTCGAAGGTCTGCTCAGCGATCTGCCCCTGCTGGTGCGACCGCAACCGCAAGGCTTGGAAGTGGAGGAAACCGGCAGCACCTTTGCGGCCAACGCTCGGATCAAAGCGTTAGCCGTTGCAACTGCAACGGGTGAGTGGGCACTGGCGGATGACTCGGGCCTCAGTGTCGACGCCCTCGATGGGGCGCCTGGCGTGCATTCGGCTCGCTATGCCCCGAGCGACCCCGAACGAATTGCGCGATTGCTGAAGGCTCTGGGTGACCAGCAGGCGCGTGCAGCCCACTTCTGTGCAGCGCTCTGCGTGGCGGCCCCCGACGGCTCAGTGCTGCTGGAGGTGGAGGGCCGCTGTGAAGGACGCATCACGCACGCAGCACGTGGAGACCAGGGTTTTGGCTACGACCCGATTTTCGAAGTCGACGGCACCGGTCGCACCTTTGCTGAGATGTCACTTATCGAGAAGAAAAGTCATGGCCATCGAGGGCGAGCTTTCGTCTTGCTGGAACCGCAGCTGCGCCAACTGCTGACGGTGCACTGAACCCAACCGCCCAGGCGAATCACGCGCCTGATCAAGCTCGGTCTTACGGTGGACCTTGACGCTGACGAGGTCCATGGCCATTGCCATGACCACGGGTTACAGCGCGCAGACCGAAGGCGCTCTCCTCTGCATCGAAGCCGCCTCCGACTGGGCCCTGACTTGTGTGAATCAACTGGCTGTTGCTGACAGCCATGTTCTGATCGATTACGGAGCGGCCGATGGCGGCACCGCTGTCGGGCTTTGGAATCAGGTGCTGGATCGCCTGCACACCAACCAGCCAAAAGCGCACCTGACGCTGATCGGCAACGACCTGCCGAGCAACGACAACGTGGCGTTGGCGAAGAACCTGGCGTTGCAAACTCCCCGAGATCCAAAGCCAACGGTGCTGGTGAGTACGTGCAGCTTCTATGAGCCCACCGTGGCACCGAACTCCGTGAGTTTCGGCTTCTCCGCCACCGCCATGCACTGGCTGAGCACCTCCCCTGGCCCCCTCGACAGCCACACCCATGTGCTGGCCTCCAGTGATGCCGAGGCCCTCCAGCGCTTCACTGCCCAGGCGATGAGGGATTGGAACCACATTCTTGAGCTACGCAGCCGTGAGCTGAAGGTGGGCGGCCGACTACTGACCGTGAATCTCTCCCGTGATGAAGCAGGCCTCTATCTCGGCCACAACGGCGGAGAAACCCACAACGTGCATGACCAACTGCACCAGATCTGGCGTGGCATGGCGGACGAGGGCCTGATCAGCGATGAGCAGTACCGCAACGGAACCGTTTTGAACTTCTACAAGTCCCCTCAGGAGTTCATGGCGCCCTTGAACGACAGCAGCTCGGCGCCCTACCGCAACGGCCTGCGCCTGGTGGATGAACGCACGGTGTATGTGAAGTGCCCTTACCGCCGCCGCTGGAACGAGAACGGCGACACGGCGACCTTCGCCGCAGGATTGATGGCAACGATCCGCAGCTGGAGCCGCCACAGCTTCATCGGTGCCGCCGGAGAGGCCGCTGCAGACACCCTGTTCGAGCGGCTGCAACAGCGCATCGCTGACGCTCCAAGCGACTGGAGTCTCGATTATGTCGAGCACCACCAAATGATGGAAAAGGTGGCCTGATGGGCAATGGCATGACAACAGCGCCGATTGTGTCGGTGCTGGCGGAACATGTCTCCGACCACCTTTCGGTATTCGTGGTGGCGGAAGACACTGATGCCAGACGTCCCGCCAACGGGGGCCTGCGCCTGCTCAACTACCCCAGCGACGAAGCCTGCATCGCCGACGGACAGCGGCTGGCGGGGTTGATGACCCACAAGCACGATCTCTATGGCACCGGTTTTGCCGGGGGCAAGATCGTGGCCCGAGCCGCCAAGCCGCAAGCGGTGAAAGATGAATTGATCCACGTCACCGCCGAGCTGCTGGAGTCGCTCGATGGCGCCATGATCACCGGCTGCGACCTCAACACCAGCCTGGAGGATATGGAGCGTCTGATGGCGCTCACCCCCCACGTGCTAGCGGCGGTCGGCAGCCCGGTGGATGCCAGTGCCACCACGGCCCACGGCACCCTCGGCGCCGTGGAGGCCGTGATGGAGAAGGAACTCAAAGACGCCAACCCCGGCCGGGCCCTCGTGCACGGCTGCGGAGCTGTCGGCGGGACGGTGGCCCGTCATCTCGTCGATCACGGCTGGACAGTCTTCACCGTGGATGTCAACCGCGAACGCGCCGGCTTCGACGGTGCAACCCCCTTGCCACTGAACTGTCCGTGGTGGGAGCTGACACTGGATCTGCTTCTCCCTTGCTCCATTTCAGGGCTGATCACGGCCGAGATCGCTTCAGCCCTGCGGGTGAAGTCTGTAGTTCCGGCAGCGAATGCCCCATTTCAGACGCCACAACTCGCCAGTGATCTGCGTCGCCGCGGCATTCGCGTGCTGCCGGATCCGCTGGTGAATGCCGGTGCCGTGATCACCGACTCCATCGAACGCTTCTCCCCCGAAGCCTGGAAGCACGCTAGTGCTGAGGATGTGTACGCCTTTGTGCGCAGCAAAGTGCGGCAGCGGGCCAGTGAATACCTCAATCAACGCGATCAGGGCTTATCAGTGGGTGCAGCCCTCGAGGAAGTAGCAGCTAAACGCGAACGCAACCCCATCGGACTGAGCTTCGGAGACAGCCAATGACCCCCCTCCAATCCCTACCGACCCAAGCGGCAGTCATCATTGTTGGCGGCGGCATGGCCGGCCTCAGCTGTGCTGCATCCCTGGCCCGCCGCGGCGTGCACGATGTGGTGTTGCTGGAAGCCCAGACTCTGGCCCACGCCAAGGCCAGCAGCTACGGCGAAACCCGGATGTTCCGGGAGATGTACTCCGACCCGATGCTCTGCCGTCTGGCCCAGGAGGCCAACCGCCTCTGGCGGGACGAGGAACTCCACGCCGACGCAAAACTGCGAGAGACCCATGGCTTGCTGTTTTACGGCGAAAGCTGGGATGAGGAAACGATCGAGGGGTCGATCCCCGGGGCCCGACGGGTGATGGACGATCAGGGCATCCCCTACGAAGCCCTCGATGCCGACCAGATCGCGGCCCGCTTCCCGCTGAAGCCCAAGGCGGACTTCACCGGCCTGTTCGAGCCCACCGCTGGTGCCGTGCGCAGCGACAAGGTGGTGGCCCACTGGATCAACACCGCTCGCAACGCTGGCCATCAGCTGATCGAGCACTGCCCTGTGGCGGGCCTCGATCCCGACGGCGGAGGCGTCACCCTCGAGAGCGGCCACCACCTTGCTGCCGGACAGTTGGTGGTGGCCTGCGGCATCTGGAGCCAGCTGTTGCTGGCTCCCCTTGGATTGGCTCCAAAGCTGGAGGTGTGGCCGATGCTCTGGGCCCACTACACCGTCGACCCGGCGCTGGCCGATCGCTACCCCCAGTGGTTCTGCTTCCAGCAGGAGCGGGGCGATGACGGTGGGCTGTATTACGGCTTCCCGGTGCTGAGCCATACGCCGGATGGCCGCCCCCGAATCAAGGCCGGCATCGACTGGGCCCCGCGCGGCCTGCGCGTCGCCGCTCCCAACGCGATGGTCACCGAACCACCGGCCCGATTGGTGGAGTTACTCGACAGCTTTCTGTTCAACGGACTGGAGGGTGTCCAGGAGCGGGTGGAGACCGTCATCAGCCCCTACTCCATGGCCAGCGATGTGAACTTCGTGCTGGATCGGCTCACCCCGAAGTTGAGCCTGTTCGCAGGTGGCTCCGGCCAGGCCTTCAAGTTTGCTCCCCTGATCGGTGATTCGCTGGCACGCCTCGCCAGCGGAGAACAACCCGCCGTCGATCTCTCCTGCTGGAGCCACCAACGCGACGCCGTCCGCGCCTGACCCCTCAACCCTCAACCGATGTCTGACATCCCCGCGAGCCAGCGCTCCTGGTGGCGCCAGCCTCCTCTTTGGATCGGCGCCATTCCTCTGCTGATCTTTCTGCTGGTGTCGGCGATCGACCTGGCCCTGGCCAAGCAGTTCACCGACAACGGCAAAGCCGTGGTCAGTGATGCCCTTGGGGGGGTCTGGCAGTGGATGGTGGTGGTGCTGTTGTTGATCGCGCTATCCCTGGCCATCAGCCCGATCGGAACACTCCGGCTGGGTGGAGCGGACGCCAAGCCAAGTCTCAAATTCTTTGATTGGTGCGCGGTGCTGATCTGCACCCTGCTGGCGGGGGGTGGTGTGTTCTGGTCGGCAGCCGAACCGCTGTATCACTTCCAAACCCCATCACCGGTGTTTGCAGGGGTCGAAGGCAGCACACCGGCCGCAGTCGACCCAGCCCTGGCGGTGAGTTTTTTGCACTGGGGCTTTCTGGCCTGGGCCCTGGTGGCCACCACCACCACGATCACCTTTTCAATCCAGGAGCGACGCGGTGAACCCCTGCGTCCCCGCACGCTGCTGGTGAGCATCGTGCCGCGAAGCTGGGTGGATGGCCCGATCGGTGACCTGGCCGATGGCTTGTCGGTCGTGGCCGCGATCGCCGGCACGGTTGGCCCCCTAGGGTTCTTGTCCCTGCAACTCAGCAACGCCGCAGGTCGACTGCCCTGGCTCAGCGACAGTGCAGAACTGCAATCCCTGGTGGTGGTGCTGCTGACCGCCGTTTTCGCGGCCTCCACCGTTAGCGGCATTCAAAAAGGCATTAAGTGGCTCTCCGAGCTCAACGTGTGGCTCACCCTGGTCCTGGCGACGGGTCTGCTTCTCCTGGGCCCGGGCCTCTGGCTGATCCAACACTTCTTCAGCGGCTTCATCACCTACCTGATCCATCTGCCGCAGATGGCCCTAACCCCCAACACCGTGCCGCCGAACTGGGTGAACGGCTGGACGGTGTTCTATTGGGGGTGGTTCCTCGGCTATGCGCCCTTGATGGGGCTGTTCACCGCGGGCGTCAGCCGCGGCCGCAGCATCCGTGAACTGGTGCTGGCGGTGGCCATCCTCTGCCCGATCGTGACCAACCTTTGGTTCACCCTGCTGGGGGGCACGGGGCTGTATCTGCAGTTGGCGGGGGGCGGCATCAGCGAAGCCCTGGCCCAGAACGGAGCCGCCGCTGCCCTGCTCACCATCCTCAGTCAGTTACCCCTGGCAAGCGTTCTGATCCCCATCGGCCTGGTGCTGGTGGTGCTGTTCATGTGCACCAGCGCCGACTCGATGAGTTACGCCGCGGCCATGGTGGTGAGCGGTCGCAAGCAGCCCCCGGCTCTGCTGCGGCTGTTCTGGGCCCTGATGATCGGCAGTCTCACCCTGGTGCTGCTGCGCATCGGCACGGGCCTTGGGGACAGCACCTCCATTGACGCCCTCCAGGCCTTCATCGTGATCACCGCCGTGCCGGTCACCCCCCTGGTGCTCTTCACACTCTGGACAGCTCCGCGCCTGGCCTGGAAGGAATGGCGCCATCACTAGCCCCAACAGCGCAAGAGCCCTGGTGTGGTCAGAACATCAGCTCAGGCAGTAATCCAGAGCCAAATTGATGCTTCCAATCGGCAATGGGGCTTCTTCAGGCCTGAAGCGAGAGGAGGCATCCGCAGCCATCGCCAGTGCGCGTACCGGCGGCCTGCTGCGCTGGTCAATTCGCAACAGCGACGTGCGGCGAAGCCCCAGCGCGGAGGCAGTGCGGTCGGCTTGGCGCTGACCACGCTCCAACGCACGCTTCAGCAAACGCTCTTCCAGTACCTGCTGTCCGCTAGCGGAGGCCAGCGAGGTCATGCCCTGTAGCCGCACCCCTGGCAAGCGACCGGCCCGCTGAATCAAGGTGTCGTAGTCGCTACGGCGGACCTGGCCGCTGATTGTCGTCGCAGCACGCGTACGGCTGTCAGGAACGGCCGATCCGATCGGAAAGGTGCTGGGAGCCGAAACCACCAGGCTGTCTTGCACCAAGGGATTGAAAGCTTGGCGCAGGGCATCGAGTCGACTGTTGAGCTGATCCAGCGCAGCCGCAGCGCTGGCGGCCTCAGCTTCCAAGCGCAGGTTGAAGCGAAAGCGTTCGGAGCGGGCTTGACCTTGCTCCTGAACCAGCAGCTGCAGCAACGTGCCACGACACTGAGGCTCATGGCTCATCGCTCGCAAAGGAGAGGGAACAACGACGCCAGCCAGCAGTGGCGCTGCCAGGACCAGACAGGGAGCAGAGACAAGCCTGGAGCACATCGACAAAAGGGGAATTAGAGCAAGGCCCGATGTCTAGGTCCACTGGCGAGCCAAGAGGTAACTGACGCGTGACTGATCACCGCAAAGTGATCAACGGATCCGTCTGGTCAGCCAGCGGCTACCCAGCTGCCATGCAAGCCATGAGGGATGGCCAAAGGCAGCTCCAGCACAGCCAGTTCCCGCAGGTCAGACGCATCAAGGATCACGAGATCGGAGCCATCCCTGGCACCGTTCCACACCAGTTCCAGAATCCATCCGTCGTCTTCGCTGGACGCACCGGGCCTGGGAACCATCAGGGGCTCACTGACAAACCCATGCGGTGCTGCACTCCAGATCTGATGCTCACCCGTACTGAGGTTTAGCTTCTTGATCACCTGCAAGGGATCATTGCCCTGCTTGCGCGCCGCTGCGGCCATCCAGGCAAAGCGACAGGGCAGACCTTCCCGCTCAGGGTTCACCATGGCGAACTCGCAGCAGCGCTCGCTGAGGCGCGTGGTCTCCACCGCGCCGCGGTCGAGATGGATTCGGCACTGCTCCAGCAGACCTTCGGGGATCAGGTCGAAATCCACAGCCGCAAAGTCCACGTCCGGGCCAATCGAGGGGAAATCGCTGTAATAGATGCTGTCCACCACCACATCACTTCCCTCTTCCCAGGCATTGAGGTGATGGAACACGAACCCATCAGGAGCATCGATAATGCGTGGCGCTTGCCCAGCAAATGCGCCGCTATCACGGGGAATCAACCAGAACTTGGCCTGACCGTTGGGATTCGAGCGGAGACATTGCGCGGCTCCTTTTTCTCCGAGCACAAACGGCAGGGGGTTGAAGTCGACCGCGTTCTGAAGGAACACCGCCCAATTGGGCGTGATCGCAAAATCATGCAGAAAGGCAAAACCGCCGAAAGTATCGCGGCGGTCATCGAGCAGATCACCGGCCTTGATGCCGGCTGCAGCGTCATCCTCCGTGGCGAATTCCATCAGCCGGATGGTGCTGCGCGGCCCCGTATTCACACCAAAGGTGACCATACGGGGACGGTCGTGATGACCTGGATCGAAGCGGGGATGGGCACTGAACGCCTCACCCTTTTTCAGCACGCCACCCAGCAGGCAAATGCCATGGGTATCCAGGCTGTGAGGGTCAAGCGCATGGGGTTCAGCCGCCTCCCAAAGAGCGAGCAGCTGATCACCGAGCCTGATCACGCCTGTGTTGGCGATGTTTTTCAGGCGCAGGTCAAAAGCATTGGCCAGACGACCACCGGGCTTCTGGCTGCCGAACACACCGCGATAAAGCACCTTGCCAGCCGCTTCTTCCGCCTGCCAGCCAGCAGTGCGCACGAAGCGGTTGGTGAGAGACACACCACCTGCGTCGAACCGCAGGGCAGTGATCATGCCGTCCCCATCGAAGGGGTGATGCACGCGCTGGCCAGCACGCTCGAGGCGACCAGGTCCGTTGCGATACAGCGTGCCTAACAGCTCCGCAGGCACCGTGCCCCGGGAGGGCTTGACCGGCACCGCGCTGAGCTCATGCTCCACATTGCGAAAGGCGCTGGCCCACTCCGCTCGTTTGAAGCGTTCAGCAGCAGGAGCAACAGTCACGGAGCAGTGGCAGCGACCACCATCCTCTCGTAACGGACTGTGAAGCGCGGACGCCGTTCAGTTGGCACCCGCCTGCTCCAGCACCCCCTTGCTGCTGGGAACAGCACCGGCACGACGCGGATCCAGTTCTGTCGCCAGTCGCAAGGCCCGAGCGAAGGCCTTGAAACAGGCCTCCACGATGTGGTGCGAGTTGACACCATCCAGCTGACGGATGTGCAGCGTCAGGCCGCTGTTGTTGACCACAGCAACGAAGAACTCCTTCACCAGTTCGGTGTCGTAGGTGCCGATCTTCTGACCGGGAATGCTCAGGCTGTAACTGAGATGCGGACGACCAGAACAATCGAGCGCCACCTGAACCAGAGCCTCATCGAGGGGTGCCACGAAGTGACCGAAGCGATGAATACCGCGACGGTCTCCAAGGGCTTGCGCCAGGGCCTGTCCCACGGCGATCCCCACATCTTCATTGGTGTGGTGATCGTCGATGTGGGTGTCGCCTACCGCATTGATCTCCAGATCGATCAAACCATGACTGCTGATCTGATGCAGCATGTGATCCAGGAACGGCACACCAGTGCTGGCTTGGCATTGGCCGGTGCCATCCAGCCCTAGCCGCACCTTCACATCGGTTTCACCGGTCACTCGATGGATCTCACCTAGTCGCGTCATCCCATTGCTTCCAATGAGTTCATCGTGCCGCATTAGCAAGCATTCAGACACCACAGCGGTTGCATTCCCCGCCCTTGACACCGACCGGAAGGCGAGCAGGGCACAAGTCCAACAACAAGGTTCAGGTTCTGATCGTGGGTCTCGGCCCTGCAGGCACAGCCTGCGGAATGGAATCAGCGAAAAGTGGACTTGACGTGCTGGCGATTGACCGTGCCCACTTCCCAAGAGACAACATCTGCGGTGATGCCCTGACAGGCGATGCGCTTCGTTTCCTGAGAGAGAACAACCTCCCCTCCAAGATCATTCAGAGATCGGTCAGCGAGACCCGCAAACCCAGCTAAGCAGAGCTGACGCCCGCCCTCGCCGAAGCCAGTGGCTACTTTCTGCAGGGCACTGCCCAGCGGCAGAAGACAGCGTCCTTTCACAGCATTCGCCGCATCGACCTCGACAACTGGCTGGTTGAGTGCTGTTCGAGGGCTGGATTGCCAATCGAATTCGGTTGGCAGATGCAATCGCTCCACCGTCTCTCAGCCTCTGATCCCTGGTGTGTTGCAGGCACAATTCGCAGCCGCAAAGGGCAGGTGCAGGAACGATTCGAAGTCACTGACAAGGTGGTGGTTGGGTGTGACGGTGTGTCCTCAGTTGTGCAAAACCTGACGCGTAAACAACACGCTCCACGTCCGATTGCATTGGCGAGCCGCAGATATTCCAGGCGTGACGAAGTTGAAAATCCGGACGTTTCACTGATGGATTATCAGTGGCCTAGCAACCCCTCCTACGCCTGGCGTTTTTCAGTGACTGGCGGAACAAACGCTGGCATCTACTGGTCTCATCACCGCGACATTCCACCCCTCAGCGGTTGCGATCTCCTGGCGCTCACCCGTCAGCATGCTCCAAGAGGTGACGCCATCAGAACCTGGGGAATAGCGGTGTTGACAGACGATCCGCGGCCCCAATCCCCATCTGGGATTCTGCTCACGGGTGATGCAGCCTCACGGGTGGATCCCATGATCGGGCGTGGGATCGACCGCGCCATTCACAGCGGAGGGCTGGCCGGCCAGATCCTGAGCAAAGGATTTCAAATCGACTGCACTATTGACACATCACACGCACCTACGAGAACAACCTCGAATGTCGCTGCGTTGAATGGCGAAGAAGCTTCAAGACAATGGACAACATGATCGGGGGAATCGATCGCAGCGCCGAGCGGTTCGTCAGAAGTCTGCTCAGATCGGTGATGTTGCGTTGAACAACCCAGGCCTGAATGCGTCGGACCTAATCTCACAACACAACGAAATCACATGCCGTTGATGCAGTAGCCAGCGTCCACATAGATGGTCTGTCCGGAAATACCGCTTGAAAGATCGCTCAATAGGAAAGCGGCTGTGTTGCCCACTTCGGTCTGCGTGACGGTGCGGCGCAACGGTGCCTTCTCTTCCACGTTGTGGATCATGTCGAGGATGCCACCGATCGCCGAACTGGCCAGAGTGCGGATCGGACCGGCACTGATGGCATTCACCCGAACCTGCTTGTCGGGACCGAGCTCGGCGGAGAGATAGCGAACGGACGCTTCCAGAGCGGCCTTGGCCACACCCATCACGTTGTAGTTGGGAATCGCGCGTTCAGCGCCCAGGTAAGTGAGCGTGACCACCCCGGCTTTCTCACTGAACAAGGGCTTGGCATGACGACACAGGGGAGCCAGGGAATAGGCACTGATCTCAAGTGCCCGGGCAAACCCTTGAGCGGTGGTGGCGCTGTAATCCCCGATCAGCTCTTCCTTCCCCGCGAAAGCCAGGCAATGCACCAGGCCATCGAGAACCCCCCATTTCTCCTCAATTTCACTGAATACCGACTCCATCTGGGCCGCATCCTGAACATTCAGAGGCAGGAAGAGCGAAGGCTCGAGAGGTGCAGTGAGTTCACGCACCTTGGCCTCGAAGCGACCCTTGTCATCGGGGAGGTAGGTGATCCCCAGCTCAGCCCCCGCGGCCCTGAGCTGCTGAGCAATGCCCCAGGCAATGGATCGGTTGTTGGCGATACCGGTGACGAGAATCTTCTTGCCCGTGAGATCGAGAAGCATCGGACCGGAATCCACTGAAGTATCCAGGGATTCTCACCCATCCCGGCCCCTGCCTCGCCAGAGACAGTCGCGGTTGAACGATCGGATCGACAGGATGGCCGCACGATCTCGTCCAAACCGGTGACGCCGCAGCCTGCCCCAGCCCCATTGCCATGGCCGGATCGACCTGACGATCTGCCCAGGGCACTCCACGGCCGAACATCCCTCGACCAGCTGTTGGCCGAGCACTTCCCTGAAGCTGAAGGCTCACTCAGCCCCATGGAAGGAGGGCGCCGGGCCGCTGAAGAGCGTCTCAACAAGGTCGATCCGCGTCGCTACGCCAAGAGCCGCAACCATCTCAGGGGTGCGGTGACCGGCCTCTCCCCTTACATCCGCCACGGCGTGCTCACTCTCAGCGAAGTGCGAGACGCCGTGTTTCAGCGCATCCGCAACCGCGATGAAGGCACGAAACTGATCAATGAGCTGGGTTGGCGTGACTTCTGGCAGCGGATGTGGGCCGACCTTGGTGACGGCATCCATGACAGCCAGGAGGATCTCAAAACCGGACACGACCCGGCGTCATACCAGCAGGAACTCCCAGAAGACATCCACGATGGCCGCACCAACCTGGCCTGCATGGACGCTTTCCAGAACGAGCTGGTCAGCACAGGCTGGCTGCACAACCATGCCCGCATGTGGATGGCCGCTTACGTGGTGCACTGGCGTCGAGTGCATTGGAAAGCCGGAGCGGACTGGTTTCTTCAGCATTTGATCGACGGCGATCCCGCCAGCAACCACCTCAGCTGGCAATGGGTGGCCAGCAGCTTCAGCCATAAGCCCTACTTCTTCAACAGGGGCAACCTTGAGCGTTTCAGTGACGGGCGCTTCTGCGAACGCTGCTCTAAGGCCAATCAGTGCCCCTTTGAGGGCAGCTACGACCAGCTGGAATCACAACTCTTCGCGGCACAGACCGCAATCCGTGATGTGCCCAACACCCGTCGCAGCAACAACCGCCGCAGCCCGCAGGGACGCGGCAACAGTGCCCGTGCCGCCATGGCCCGCCCCCAGCGATAACCCGTGATGACCTTTCAACAACCGATTCTCTGGGTGCATGAGGAAGCTCTGGGCCCCAGCAATCCCGCTCTGATGGCCCACCCGGGCGCTCCGGCACTGTTCGTGTTCGACTCCCACTGGATCCGTACAGCCAGCATCAGTCGCAAGCGCCTTGGTTTTCTCTATGAGAGCGCCCTTGACCTTCCACTCACGTTGCGCAAAGGCGACGTCGCCGAAGAGGTGATCGCATTCGCCAAACGCCACAACGCCGACGGTGTGATCAGCAGCCTGCCGGTGGATCCGCGCCTGGAACGCATCGCCGCTGCGATTGATGGGCAGATCGACCTGGACCTCCTGGAACCAGAACCCTTCGTGCAACTTCCAAGGCCTCCGCGCCTCGGCAGGTTCAGTCGCTACTGGCGTGAAGCGGAGCCGGTGGTCTGGGAAGGGTTCTAACCCTCCCTCAGCAACGCCTCTTCACGTCGCTGTTCCTCGGCCGGATCGGTAAGCAAATCTTCGCCCTCGTAGGCCGGCAACAGCACCGGAATCACTTCGGAGGCCTGGGTCGGAGGATCAGTCCACTGCCAAAGGGCTTGCGGGGCCCGTTGCTTACAAAGCGCTTTTAATTCAGTCCGCAGCGCCGCGAGCACGTCCTCGCGGCGCACCACTGCGAAGAATTCGTCTCGAGGGGCCAAGCCAGCACTGAATGGAGCTGTGCCATTGCCGTTGAACAGCCGGGCGGCGTCTGGGAACCAGCGGGGTTCGCATCGCTCCGGATCGCTGGTATCTGTCTCCAGAAAAAGATGAAGTCCAAAGCCGTCGGGCTGACTGACCACTGCCAGGCCGTCATGGGGACTTCGTCTGGAGAGCGGGAACACCTTCCAACTGGGACCAGTCCTGGCTGAACAGCCCACCAGCACCAGAACCATGGTCAGGCCTGGGAGTCCCATCACCAGAGCACGCCTGCGCACGCGAACACTGACCCGCTGAGGCGGAGTCTGGCGGAGGATGACCACCAATGCAGCAATTCTCAGCTGGGTGTCATGGCTCTCACTCCCTCCACGATGCTTCCGCTTGGCACGGCTCTGCCGGCGTTCCAGTTGACCCGGGTGAGCGGCTGCCTTTCAGGTGGATCGTCGCCAGAAACATTGAGCCACGTGGCACTGCCATCAAGGCCCGTGCTGTTCATGCTCCTCTGCGCCCACTGCCCCTTTGTGATGCACGTGGAACCAGAACTGAGCCGGCTCGAACGCGACTTCGGCAGCGCGGTGACACTGCTCGGCATCGCCAGCAACAGCATCAACACACACCCCCAGGACGGCCCTGAGGGTCTACGTCAGCAAGCCATGCGACACCATTGGACGTTCCCTTACCTACTGGATGAGCAGCAGACCCTGGCCAAGGAACTCCAGGGCGCTTGCACACCTGAGTTTTTTCTGTTCGCCCCCGACCTCAGCAACCGTCAGACCCTTCGCTATCGCGGCCAACTCGATGGCAGTCGTCCTGGCAACGAGGTTCCCCTGGATGGTCGCGATCTGCGAGCCGCCCTCGATGCCGTCCTGAAAGGAGAGGCCGTCAGTGAAGTTCAGCAGCCCTCCATCGGCTGCAACATCAAGTGGCATCCAGGACAGGAACCCCCGTGGTTCGGGACACCGGCTTAAGGTGCCCCCATGCAGGTGCCTCCCTTCAGTCTCAGCCAGCAACTTGCCGATCTGGGACCGGAACTCGATGAAGCCGTGCTGCGGGTGCTGCACAGCGGCCAGTACATCGGTGGCCCCGACATCCAATCATTTGAAACCGCTTTCGCCGCGGCTGTAGGCACGCCCCATGCCGTGGGCTGCAACAGCGGCACCGACGCGCTGATTCTGGCCCTCAGAGGTCTGGGTATTGGACCTGGCGATGAGGTGATTACCGCCTCCTTCAGCTTCTTTGCCACCGCCGAGGCGATCAGTGCGGTGGGGGCTACTCCGGTGTTTGTGGATGTAGACCCGAGTACCTATTTGATTGATCTGGAGCTGATCGAATCAGCCATCACATCAGCAACGAAAGTGCTGATCCCCGTGCATCTGTTCGGACGTCCGGTGGACATGACGCGTCTGACGGCCATTGCGCAGAAACACCATCTGAAAGTCGTGGAGGATTGCGCCCAGGCCACCGGTGCATCGTGGGATCAGCGCCCCGTCGGCAGCTGGGGAGATGTGGGTTGCTTCAGCTTCTTTCCCACCAAAAACCTCGGCGCTGCCGGTGATGGCGGCGCTGTGACCTGTCACGACGCTGCCATCGCCCAGAGCATGCGAGAGCTGGCGGTGCACGGCATGCCACGCCGCTATCTGCATACCGAGCTCGGCTACAACAGCCGCCTCGATGCGCTGCAGGCCGCCGTGCTGAACGTGAAGTTGCCGCGCTTGAATGCATGGGTCTCCAAACGCTCAGCCATCGCAGCGCGTTACCACGAAGCACTTGCTGATCTCGATGGACTGCAGCTGCCGGACCCAGCGGAAGGCTGCGGCCATGGCTGGAACCAATTCGTGGTGCGCGTGAGCCTTTGTCCGGACGGGCAAACCCTTTGCGCTGGTCAATGCAGCGACACACCCAGTGAGTTCGGTCTTCCCAGCAGCCGTTGCCGGGACTGGCTGAAACAGAGCCTCCAGGAGCAGGGGGTGAACACGATTATCTATTACCCGATTCCGATTCACCGGCAACCGGCTTATGCGGGTTTGAATCTCACGGCCGGAAGTTTCCCAGTGACCGAACAGCTCTGCAGTGAAGTGCTGAGCCTGCCAATCTTCCCCGAACTGTCTGAAGACCAGCAGAACCGCGTGATCTCCGTTCTGCGCAGCCTGCTGAAGCAGAGTCCCACCACCAGCGATCAGGCCTGCCGGATCGCTGCCTGAGCATCACGATCGGATCGTGGCGTAGAGGGCTTTAAAGCGGGCCTGCTGTTTCTTGTGATCGATCAGCGGTTCGGGGTAACCGCGACGTTCCAGAGCGCCGATGTCACCGCTGAGCAGATCCTTGGTGTTCACATGGCGAAGCTCCGGCAACCAACGCCGGATGTACTCACCATCCGCATCAAACTTCGATGACTGCGTCGCGGGGTTGAAAATGCGCAGAGGTTTGGGATCCATGCCGCTGCTGGCGCTCCACTGCCAGCCACCATTGTTCGCTGCCAGGTCACCATCCACCTCCAGTTCCATGAAGGCGCGCTCTCCCCAGCGCCAGTCGCAGATCAGGTCTTTGACCAGAAAGGAGGCCACGATCATGCGGCAGCGATTGTGCATCCAGCCGGTCTGGTTGAGCTGACGCATTGCCGCATCAATGATCGGCATGCCGGTCTGACCGTCCTTCCAGAAATCAAACCAGTCCTCGTTGTTGTCCCAGGGGAAGCGACGCCATTGCTCCCGATAGGGCCCATCCGCCAATTCGGGAAAGTGAAACAGCGCCTGCTGGTAGAACTCGCGCCAACCCAACTCTTGTTCCCACACCGTGATGGCCTGACGCTGCTCATCACTGCGCGCAACGCCCTTCATCTCCTGCGCAGCGCACCAAGCCTGACGAGGACTAACGGTGCCCACACTCAAGGCAGCACTCAGAAACGACGTGCCGGGCATCCCGGGGAAATTGCGATCCGGCTCGTAACCCAGGAGCGGACCAGCGACAAAAACAGCCAACTGCTCCGATGCTGCGGCTTCACCGGGACGGCAAGGGCAGAGATCTGCACCCTGGAAGCCATGGCAGGAGCGGAGCTGCTCCAGTTCTCGCTGCCCTTCAGCACAAAGGCGACCAAGCTCACCCTCAGGCGTCTGCAACGCGTCAAGACAGCCAGCATCTAAATCGATCAGCCCCGTCGGAGCATCGACGGTGCAGGGATTGCTGCGCTCCACCTGTCCCCGCCAGTTGCGCAAGAAGGGGCCATACACGCGGTAGGGATCACCGCCTCCGGTCTTGAGCAGCTCCGGAGCCACCAGCAGCTGATCCCAATCGACCAGCACCTTGTGGCCGGAGGCCTGCAGGGCCCGCGCCACCTGACGGTCGCGCTCACGCGCATAGGGCTCCACATCTCGGCTCCAAACCACCGCCGCGGCCTCCAGAAGCGATGCCAGCTGCGGCAAGCGCTGTACCGGATCCCCAGCCACCACCAGCAGACGACTGCCAGCCTCCTGCCAACGTTGCTGCAGTTCCATCAAGCTCTCCACCAGAAACCACAGACGCGCCGGTGCCATCGGCGGCAGCTGAGGGGGAGGACTGAGGATGGCGGGGTCCAGCACATACACCCCGGTGACCGCAGGCCCAAGGGCTGCAGCTGCTTGTAGTCCTGTGTTGTCCGCCAGGCGAAGATCGCGGCGGTGCCAGAAGAGCGTGCGAGAAGCGGTCATCGACGTGGTCTTGATCAGAGATTGAGCAGTTGTTTGGCGCGATACCAGGCGGTGACGCTCTTGCCATCCAGCCACTCTTCTCCGGAGGCCAGTCGGGCATCCAGCTCCGCTGGATGCATAAGCACGACCTCCAGGTCTTCATCGTCATCGCCTGCAGGAGGGTTCTCTAAGGCCGTGAGATCCCTAGCGAGGAAGCAATGGATCACCTCGTCGGAATACCCGGGACAGGGAAGCATCGGTCCGAGGGCATCCCAGCGGGCCGCGCCATAGCCGGCCTCTTCCCCAAGTTCCCGCTGCATGGACTCCAGCGGGTCTTCCCCCTCCTCCAGGGTGCCTGCTGGGAATTCCAGCAAACGCGCCTGAACGGCGAAGCGATACTGACGCAGCACCACCACCTGTCCGTCATTGGTGATCGGCACAGCGAGTGATGCACCGGGATGGCGGATGATCCCGAAGGTGCCCTCTACGCCCATCGGCAACTTGATGCGATTGCGCTCAAAGCGCACCTTGCGGGCATCCAGAGCTTCGATGGTCTCCAGAAGCTCATAGGGCTCCGGGGCCGGCAGTGGTGCCATGAGAGAGAGCAAAGCGGGCACCAGCATGGCGGTTGCGCGGCAGGATCGTCAGCACATCACCGGCCGGGCTGTCTGTCCTTGCACGATCACGCGCGAACCACCGCTACCCCAACAGCTGCCCCCACCGTGCTGCCCCGGCGGCGACAGCTTCAGCTGCTTAAGGCGCTGGCCCAAGAAGCCGGATGGGGGCATCTGAGCCGCCTGGCCGGATTGAGTGTGGTCAGCAGTGTGCTGGACATCGCAGGGCTGGGTCTGGCCATCACGTTGCTGCTTGGCAATGGATCCAACGCCAACGCGATCCGGGAGCTGAACGTCAGCCTGCCGCTGACCGCAAGCCTTGCCCTGCTGGTGGCTTTGATCCTCCTGCGTGGACTGATCCAGGGACGCGTGGCTGTGAGCCGGGAACGCCTGCGCTCCGGTTTCACGGATCGCCTGCGTCAGCAACTGCTGCAACAGGTGTTCTCAGCATCGTCGAACCAGCTGGATCAACTCGGCCGCGGTGATTTGCTGGCGTTGCTCATGGCCGACATCAACCGCACCGCACTCGGGATGGACCAGGCGGTGCGCATGCTTCAGGCTCTACTGGCGATGGTGATCTATCTGGCCAGCGTGCTGCTGGTGGGACGAACCGCCGCCTGGCCGCTGCTGCTGGCCCTGATGGCCACCGCCATTGCCGCACTCTTGCAGCGGTCCGGAAGCTGGAGTCTGGGTCGCATCCAGAGCCGCCTGAATGCGGCACTGCAGCGCACCGTGGGCGATGGCCTGCATGGTCTCAAGGCGGTTCGCGCAGCGGCAGCCGAACACTGGCTCCTGGATCGGTTTGCCCAGGAAACATCCAAAGGGCGCTGGCTGCTGCGCGAACGGGTGCGCCGCCGCGCGGGCTACAACGCCTGGCGCGACACGCTCGTAGTGGCGATCGCCAGCCTCTGGCTGCTCCTGCAAGGTGACGCCCTGACTCCTGAGGTACTCACCACCACCCTGGTGCTCGCATACCGAGCCGGATCCTCACTCAGTGGCGTGGTCCAGGCCCGGCGCCTGTGCCTGGGCAACCTCCCCGGCTATGAAGCCCTCTGCCTGCGCCGCGAGCAACTGCGCCCAGGCCCTGAGCAGAGCAAAGGCATGATTTTGGACGGTCCTGCACTGACAACACTAGACCGCAACCGTTGGACGCAGCTGGACTGGTGCAGCGCATCAACGCGCGGCAGCCGAACCCTCAGCCTGCGCCTGCTCCCCAACCAGCTGGTCGCAGTAACAGGGCCCTCAGGTTGCGGCAAGACCACCCTTCTGGATCAGATCAGCGGGTTGCAGGAGGAAGAACACAGTGCCTGGACCATCACCTGCAGCGGCGAGCGCTGGCAGCTCTCAGGATCAGCGGGCGCCAGGCAACTGCATGCATTGATGGCCTGCGCGCCCCAGCATGCAGCGTTGTTTGAAGCCAGCTTGCGCGACAACCTTCTCCTGGGCCACGACCTGCCGGACGCCACGATCGCAAGCTGGCTGCACCGCCTGGGATTGCAGCACTTACTGGATCGTCCGGACAGCCTGGATGCCCCCATGGCCTTGGCCCAGAGCCCCTTTTCTGGGGGCGAGATTCACCGACTCGGACTGTTGCGCGCCTGGCTACGGGACCGGCCGGTGGACGTGCTGGATGAACCGACAGCGTTTCTGGATGCCCTCGCCGCAGCCCAAGTGCGCGAGGTGATTCAGGAACGGTCCAGGCAGCGGCTGGTGCTGCTGAGCAGCCACGACCCTGAGTTGTTACGCCTGGCCGATGTCGTGATCGACCTCGGAACCGTTGCATCTGAGAGCTGATTCAGGGGCGCCAGGGCGTGGATCGCTGCATGGCCGCGAGCAGGGGTTCCATCACAAACGAGCGGAGATGCAGGCGTGGATGCGGCAACACCAGTCGAGGATGCTCCAACCGCCAATCGCCCCAGAAGAGCAGATCCAGATCAAGCGACCGGGGCCCCCAACGCTCTTCCCGGTCGCGATCACGGCCGTACTTCGCCTCCAACGCTTGGAGACGATCCAGCAACGCCAGTGCCGCCTCCAAACCTGGAGTGCCTGGCACACCGCGGATCAAGAATACAGCGTTGCAAAACATCGGCTGACCAGGCGGCCCTCCTTCCGGAAGTGTTTCAAGCAGGGGCGACCAGGAGCAGCTGAGGCGAATCGGGCTGGTCTGAGTCCAGTCGCACACCAACGCTTCGAGCTCCGGACGCACGTGGATCAGCGTCTGTCGAGGGCTGCCCGCAACACTCGGACGGTTGGCCCCCAACGCCACTGCCAAAGAACAAGCTTGATCAGCGAGACTGGCGCTCACGCGATGGGCCGGCAAACGTTCATGGTTTCAGGTGGAGGGATCGCCAGCGGCGTGGCCAGCACAGCAGCGATGGATCAAGCCAACCGCGCCTTTCCGTTGGCGGCGATCACCGGCCATGGAACGCTGAAGCTCGCCCTGATGCTGGCTGCTGTGGATCCAGGGCTTGGAGGTGTGATCATCGCCGGAGGACGAGGCACCGGCAAATCGGTGCTCGCAAGGGGGCTGCATGCCTTACTCCCACCCATTGAAATTCTTGACCCAGCCCATGCCCCGGTGCCAATTGGACCGGGACGCAATTTGGATCCGAAACGGCCGGAAGAATGGGGAAGCAGCCTCAGGGACAAGCTCGGTGCTGAACCACCATCCGCGGTGATTCCCGCTCCTTTTGTCCAGGTCCCCCTTGGCATCACAGAAGATCGTCTCGTCGGAGCCGTCGATGTGACGGCATCGTTGGCGAGCGGCAGCCCCGTGTTCCAGCCAGGCCTGCTGGCGGAAGCTCACCGAGGGGTGCTCTACGTCGACGAGCTGAACTTGCTGGACGACGGAATCGTGAACCTGCTGCTCGCAGCCGTTGGAGCAGGCGAGAACCAGGTGGAACGGGAAGGTTTGAGCCTCAGCCATCCCTGCAGACCACTGCTGATCGCGACCTACAACCCCGAGGAAGGCAACGTCCGCGATCACCTGCTGGACCGCTTTGCCATCGCCCTGTCGGCCGATCAGCTGGTGAGCACCGAACAGCGTGTGGAGATCACCAACGCTGTACTGAGTCATGGCCAGTGCAGCCGCAGTTTTGCGGAACGCTGGAAGGAGGACACCGACGCACTCGCCACCCAGCTGCTGCTGGCCCGCCAATGGCTGCCGGATGTCTCGATCAGCCGTGAGCAAATTGAATATCTGGTCACCGAAGCGATCCGCGGCGGTGTTGAAGGGCATCGCTCCGAGCTCTACGCCGTGCGCGTGGCCAAGGCCCACGCCGCGCTAAGCGGTCGGGATCAAGTTGACGCCGAGGATCTGCAGGTGGCGGTGGCCCTGGTGATCGCACCAAGGGCATCACAGCTGCCGCCCCCGGATCAGCAGATTGAGCCGCCGCCGCCGCCGGAGCCGCCCCAAGACGAGACGCCACCACCGCCACCGGACGCCGGCGAACAGAACACGGAGGACCAGCCACCCCCGCCGGAAGGGTCTGACCAGGACCAGGACGATCAACCTGAAGACAACAGCGACGACAACCCTGACGACGACGACTCGGATGAAGACCAGGCACCACCGGCAGTGCCTGAGGAATTCATGCTCGATCCCGAAGCCGTTGCTATCGACTCCGACCTGCTGCTGTTCAACGCCGCCAAGAGCAAAAGCGGCAACAGCGGCAGCCGTTCCGTTGTGCTCAGCGACAGCCGCGGCCGCTATGTGAAGCCGATGCTGCCCCGCGGCCCGGTGCGTCGGATCGCTGTCGACGCCACCCTTCGTGCTGCAGCGCCTTATCAGAAGGCGAGACGCGAACGGCAACCGGACCGCACCGTGATTGTCGAGGAAGCCGATCTGCGGGCCAAGCTTCTGCAGCGTCAGGCTGGAGCGCTGGTGATCTTTCTGGTGGATGCCAGTGGCTCGATGGCACTGAACCGAATGCAAAGCGCCAAGGGGGCGGTCATCCGTCTGTTAACGGAGGCCTACGAAAATCGCGATGAAGTGGCTCTGATCCCCTTCCGCGGCGATCAGGCTGAGGTGCTGCTGCCGCCAACACGCTCAATCACCGCAGCCCGCCGACGGCTGGAGTCGATGCCCTGTGGGGGCGGTTCACCGCTGGCCCACGGTCTCACCCAGGCGGCCCGGGTCGGCGCCAATGCGCTCGCCACCGGTGATCTGGGTCAGGTGGTTGTGGTCGCCATCACCGACGGACGCGGCAATGTGCCCCTCAGCACCTCCTTAGGACAACCCGAACTGGAGGGCGAGGACAAGCCCGACCTCAAGCAGGAGGTGCTGGATGTCGCCAGCCGCTACCGCATGCTCGGAATCAAGCTGCTGGTGATCGACACCGAGCGCAAATTCATTGGCAGTGGTATGGGCAAAGACCTTGCCGAAGCAGCGGGCGGCAAATACGTGCAGCTGCCGAAGGCGAGCGATCAGGCCATTGCCGCGGTGGCCATGGATGCCATCAACTCTGTGACGTGAGAGGCGAGGGCTAATTCGATGGTCCGGTCTTCGCGGGATAGACCTCCTCAAAGAAGGCCCCCAAACCAATCATCACGTTGCGCAGACCCGTCATGAAGCGCTGATCGTCGGTGAGTTGCTCGAGGTCACCGCTGACGGAATCCAGCCGAGCGGTGAGATCACGGGCATTGGTCACCGTTTGCTTGAGGTCGCCGACGGTCTGAGGATTGTTGAACGCTTCAGCCAGCGCGTTGATATTGGCAGCGGCGGCGGCAGCCTCAGCCGTAGCGCGGTTGAGATTGTCAACCGTGGGTTGGGCCCGAGCCAATTCTTCGCGCAGCTCCTGTACCAGCGCATCAACATTCCCAGCCGCCTCATCGGCGGTGTTCAAGAACGTGGAGGCATCTTGGCTGGTAATGCCGAACTGCTTGGTGGATTCCACCAACGCAGGAATCAGGTTGGCGTTTTGCGCCTCACTCAACAGCTGTTCCAGGGTGGCGGTGATCGTGGCGAGACTCGCAGCGGATTCACCGCGAATGGTCGCTCCATCGCAGAGGATTTCACTGCCCTTGCAACGACGTGACTTCGGCCCTGGTGCCCCTTTGGGTAAAGGGACACCCGTCGTCACGAGTTCCACCTGAGAGTCGCCGCCCAGCAAGGAAGCGGACGACACCGCAGCCTTGACGGGAAGGGGAAGCTGCAGGGATTCATCATTGATTTCCAAAATGGCTCGCACCGCCATTGGCGTGACCTGAATCGAGCGCACTGTTCCCACCATGATTCCCCGGAACGTCACTGGAGATCGTGCCGCTAACCCGCCGGCGTTCTGAAAGTCAGCCGTCACAGTCCAGGTTTCAGAGCCGAGCCGAACGCCTCTTAACCACAGCATCGTGCCGGCAAACCCAGCGATCGCTCCAACGATCGAGAACCCAACGATGGCTTCGCGGACACTACGGCGCATGGCTCAGTGGTCGGAGGGTTGCATCGGTCCGCGCAGGTTACCCGTCCTGAACTGAACGACATAGGGGTTATCGGTGACGCGGTATTCCTCAACCGTTCCGTCCCACTGGAAACGGCCGCCGTACAGCATCACAATCCGCTCCGCTGAACGCTCGATGGTGCTTCGCACATGACTCACAACCACAGAGCAGCCCCGCGCCACCGTGGTGGTCTTCACGATCAGATCTTCAATCCTGGTGGATGCCACGGGATCAAGGCCAGCGGTGGGCTCGTCATAGAGCAGCAATGGCATCGCCCCTTCCTCCCGGTCGGGGTCATCAATCAAAGCTCTTGCAAAACTGACGCGCTTTTGCATGCCGCCGCTGAGCTGACCGGGGTACTTATCCGCCACATCGTTCAAACCAACGGCTTCCAAACATTGCAGAACACGCTCGCGGATCTGCTGCGGCTTGAACCTGCCCAAGCGCATCAGCAAGAAGCCAACGTTCTCCTCCACCGTGAGTGAGGCGAGTAGGGCGGGGTTCTGAAACACGAGGCGCACATCCGGCGGGCGACGCTGGTCCAGGCGCAGATAAGTCTGCGGCTCCCCAAACAACCGCAGTTCCCCCGCATTGGGGAGCTGCAACCCCGCCAGCAGACGCAAAACCGTGGACTTGCCGGCACCGGAGGGCCCAACAACCGCGATGCGCTCTCCCGGTTGCATCGTCAGGGACACTTTGTCGAGTACAGGCTTCGGACCCCACTGCATGGTGAGGTTTCGCATCTCTACGACAGGAGACGCGGAGGATTTTGGTGTGAAGTCCGGCCGGGTCTGCACAGGGCCGCAATGCATGTTGCGTCCATCCTGCCGTGTCTGAAACGATGGGATGGCCTTTAAGGACAACTTCCGTACAGTTCGCTCATCGCAAGCGAACTGACGCCCTCAGCCTGGATCGCACTTGACCACCCCCATCCGCCGCGGACAACGTCAACGCATCCGAGCCATGCAGGCACAGCGGCAGCGCGATCTGATGATGCGTTCGCGGCGGGCCATGCGTTGGCTGCAGCCTGGTCTGGTGGTGAAACGCTGGCTGCTCACCTCCGGCATCGGCCTTGTGCTCGCCCTTCTCGGCGCAGCCGTTTGGGCCGACTTGCAGCCGATCTACTGGACTTTGTGGGCGATCCAAGAAGCCTTGAGCTGGATCACCCGGGTGCTGCCACGTGGCATCACCGGCCCTCTGGTGCTGGTGATCGGCATCGGGCTCTTGCTATGGGGCCAGGGCCGGAGCTTTGGCTCGATCCAGCAGGCCCTGGCTCCGGAGAAAGACACCGTTCTGGTGGATGCCCTGCGAGCCAAAAGCCGTCTCAACCGAGGGCCGAACATCGTTGCCATCGGCGGCGGCACCGGACTCTCGACCCTTCTGAGCGGCCTGAAGCGCTACAGCAGCCACATCACAGCCATCGTCACGGTGGCGGATGACGGCGGCAGCAGTGGCGTGCTGCGGCGGGAACTGGGCGTGCAGCCACCGGGCGACATCCGCAATTGCATTGCTGCACTGTCAACCGAAGAACCGCTGCTCACCCGCCTGTTTCAGTACCGCTTTTCATCAGGCGGAGGCCTAGAGGGACACAGTTTCGGCAATCTGTTTCTCTCGGCGCTCACGGCCATTACGGGGAGCATGGAAACGGCAATCACGGCCTCCAGCCGAGTGCTTGCCGTTCAGGGACAGGTGGTGCCAGCCACCAATGTGGACGTGAAGCTATGGGCGGAGCTGGAGGACGGCCGTCGCATTGAAGGGGAATCCTCCATCGGCAAGGCGCCGAGCCCGATCGTGCGCCTGGGCTGCATTCCAGAACGCCCGCCGGCACTGCCAAGAGCACTGGAAGCGATTGCCAATGCTGATTTGATTCTCCTCGGCCCGGGCAGTCTTTACACCTCGCTTCTGCCCAACCTTCTCGTGCCTGAACTGGTGACGGCCATTCAACGCAGCCGCGCACCGCGCCTTTACATCTGCAACCTGATGACCCAGCCCGGTGAAACCGATGGGCTCGATGTGAGCGGGCATCTGCGAGCGATCGAAGCCCAGCTCGCATCGCTTGGCATCAGCCAGCGCCTGTTTGATTCCGTGCTGGCCCAGGAACCGATCGGCGACTCTCCATTGATCAGCCACTACCGCTCCCGTGGGGCTGAACCGGTGCGTTGTGACCGACGTTCACTGCAAGGCGAGGGATACGACGTGATGGAAGCCCCCTTGCAGGGCAGCAGGCCCACAGCCACATTGCGACACGATCCTCGCAGCCTGGCCCTGGCCGTCATGCGCTTTTATCGCAGACACAAAAAAGAGCCGGCTTCATCAGCCGGCTCACATGTGATGCACTAGACACAGATCACTCAGATCAAGATCTGACCCATGACCAGGATGCATCAATAGGCGTCTTGCATTTCGTAGAAATCAGGCTGCACATAATCCTTGCGAAGCGGCCAGCCGGTCCAATCTTCAGGCATGAGCAGACGCTTGGGATGGGGGTGACCCTCAAAATTGACCCCGTACATGTCGAAGGTTTCACGCTCCTGCCAGTCCGCACCACGGAACAACCCATACAGCGTTGGCACGCTGGGCTGGCCTTCACGGGAAAGAAACACTTTCAAGCGAACTTCGCGAACGGCATCGGAATGACCGTCGGCCACTTCAGCCATGGCGACCAAGTGATAAAAGCTGACGAGACGTGCACCTGGCCCTTCGTCGTAGCCCCCTTGACACTGCAAATAATCAAAGCCGTGACTCTTTAGCGCGGCCGCAATCACAGGCAAGAAAAGGGATTCAACGCCAATCTGCTCGATGTTGAGATGATCAGGCTCGAGCACCTCATGCTCGAAGCCCTGCTGGGTCAACCACTGACTCACGGGACCAGGTTGAGGGGCCGTGACAACAGGTGAGTCAGCTTTTGACGGCTTATCGGGAGTTGCACTCATGACGGGTCAGGGGTGGTGACAGCTTCGGCGGTTTCGAGCGCAGGCATGGGCAGACCCGCTCCAGGTTTCAGAGCAGCGATCTGCGTTTCAGCATTGAGGTAAGCACCCGTGACGATCGGCTCGACTGCCGTCATCGCATGCTCGACGGTGCAATAACGATGGGTTTGGAGGAGCTGACGACGATCTGCGACGGATTCGTTGCCAACCTTCTTACGCAACTTGATCACAGCATCAAAGATGGCTTCCGGGCGTGGAGGACACCCGGGAAGGTAGAGGTCTACAGGGATCAATTTGTCCACACCCCGAACAGCGGTGGTTGAATCCGCGCTGAACATGCCGCCGGTGATGGTGCAAGCGCCCATGGCAATCACATATTTTGGAGCAGGCATCTGCTCGTAAAGGCGCACCAGCGCTGGGGCCATTTTCATTGTCACCGTGCCGGCCACGATGAGCAGGTCTGCCTGACGCGGCGAGCTTCGAGGAACCAGGCCGAAACGGTCGAAATCGAAACGGGAGCCGATCAGAGCAGCAAACTCGATGAAGCAGCACGCCGTTCCGTAAAGCAGTGGCCAAAGACTGCTCAGCCTGGCCCAGTTGTGCAAGTCGTCAAGACTGGTGAGAATCACATTCTCACTAAGGTCCTGTGTGACGGTGGGGGCACCTTCTGCAGCGCCAGCAACTGGTCCACAACTGGCTTCGCGCAGATCGCGCAACGCCTGAATGGAAGGGGAATCACCTGCCATGTCGGAACGGTCAATGGATGAGGTCATGAATCAGCTCCACTCCAGCGCGCCCTTGCGCCAGGCATAGGCCAAGGCGACAACAAGGATGGTGATGAACACCAGTGCCTCGATGAAGGCCAACAACCCGAGACGGTGAAACGCCACTGCCCAGGGATAGAGAAAGACGGTCTCCACATCGAAGATGACGAAGACCAGCGCAAACATGTAATAGCGAATATTGAATTGAATCCAGGCGCCACCAATTGGTTCCATCCCGGATTCGTATGTGAGCTCCCTCTCTCCGAGTTGGCTGCTGGGCGACAGCAGCTTGTTCGTGACCAATGCCAGCACCGGCACGGCTCCAGCAATCAGCAAAAAGCCGAGGAAAGCGTCATACCCCGGAAGCACAAACATCTGGGCCGATCCGATTTGCGGGCAGTCTGGCATTTGCAGCCACGGGCTGACGTTTGCCACGGCAGCGTCGATAGAGTGACCTTCCCTGCCCAATCGTGGTGAGCGAAGAGATACAAGCCTCTCAGGACACAGCAATTGAAGAGTCGACTGCGAAGGGCCAAGCTCTCGAAGGCAGCCACAACGACAGCGCAGTGGCAAGCGAGTCGGCTGAGGACATTGCCGTTGATACCAGCTCATCCGAGGGGGAAGCAGTCACCGAGGATGTCCCGGACGAGGCGAGCGACCCGCGGACCCACCGATTTGAGTGCCGGAGCTGCGGCTATGTGTATGACCCCGAGGAGGGGGTAAAAAAACAGAACATCCCTGTCGGCACGGCCTTCGAGGATCTGGACACGATCACCTTCCGATGCCCGGTGTGCCGCAGCAAGGTGGGCGCCTTCCGGGACATTGGCCCCCGCTCTAAGGCGAGCGGCTTCGAAGAGAATCTCAATTTCGGATTGGGCGTGAACCGTTTAACCCCGGGGCAGAAGAATGTGTTGATCTTCGGGAGCCTTGCCCTGGGCTTCGCCTTCTTTCTCTCCCTTTATTCCCTGCGCTAAGCACGGACACTGGCCCCACGCCTGCCATCCCCCATCCCGGAATGAAATCCCTCTTCAAAACTCTTGCTCAATTGGTCTTGGTGGCCTTCATCGGCTTCGGCTTGAGCGGCTGCGTCACGACGCGCGTCCCGACGGCCACCACCAGCCCGTGGCAAGTGGTGGACCTGAACACCGAGGCCAATCCCCTGGATGTGGCGTTTACTGATGCCAACCACGGCTTCCTGGTCGGCAGCAACCGTTTGATTCTGGAAACCAACGATGGCGGCGCCAACTGGAGTGAGCGCAGCCTCGATCTGCCGGATGAGGAGAACTTCCGCCTGATCAGCATTGCGTTCGACGGTGACGATGGCTGGATTGCCGGCCAACCGGGACTGCTGATGCACACCACCGACGGTGGACAGAACTGGACCCGCTTGTTCCTGGACACGAAGCTGCCCGGGGAGCCTTATCTGATCACCGCCCTCGGCCCCAACAGCGCCGAGCTCGCCACCAACGTGGGCGCCGTTTATCGCACCAGCGACGGAGGCGGCAGCTGGGACGCCGAGGTGAGTGATGCGGCAGGGGCCGTGCGCGACCTGCGTCGCAGCGCTGATGGCTCCTACGTGAGTGTGAGCAGCCTTGGCAACTTTTATGCCACCTGGGACAAAGGCCAGGACGTGTGGCAGGTGCACCAGCGGGTCAGCAGCCAACGGCTGCAGAGCATTGGCTATCAACCGGATGGACGCCTCTGGATGGTGGCCCGCGGTGCACAGATCCGCCTGAACGACAACGCCAGCGACAACGAAAGCTGGAGCAAGCCGATCATCCCGATCACCAATGGCTACGGCTACCTCGACATGGCCTGGTCGGACGATGGCGCCATCTGGGCCGGCGGCGGCAATGGAACCCTGCTTGTCAGCCGCGATGGCGGTGACAGCTGGGAACGGGATCCCGAAAGCGCTCAAGCCCCGACCAATTTCACCCGCTTTGTCTTCGACGACAGCGCCAACCAACGCCACGCCTTTCTTCTGGGCGAACGCGGCCTGATGTTGCGATGGTCTGCTACCAGCTGAGACCAATCAAGCCTCCGGCAAACAACGCTCTGTAACCAAGACCGGGGGGCTGGCGCAGTGGTCGAAGCCCTACCCCTAGGATCACCGAGCTGATACACCCGAAGCCATGGCTGCCGGCTCCACCGGGGAACGCCCGTTTTTCGAGATCATCACCAGCATTCGCTACTGGGTGATCCACGCCATCACACTTCCCTCCATCTTCTTGGCCGGGTTCCTGTTCGTGTCGACGGGCCTTGCCTACGACGCTTTTGGAACTCCTCGCCCTGACGCTTACTTCCAGGCCAGCGAAAGCAAAGCACCTGTCGTCAGCCAGCGCTACGAAGGCAAGTCCGACCTCGACCTGCGCCTGAAATAACTCGATCCATGACACAGTCTCCCGCCACGTCCACGCCGCGCAACTATCCGATCTTCACGGTGCGTTGGCTTGCAGTTCACACCCTGGGGGTCCCCACGGTATTTTTCCTTGGCGCCCTGGCCGCCATGCAGTTCATTCGCCGCTGATCACCCCACCGAACACCATGGAGCGCAACAAAAACCCCAATACTCTGCCCGTTGAACTCAACAGAACCAGTCTCTATCTAGGTCTGCTGTTCGTATTCGTGACCGGCATTTTGTTCTCCAGCTACTTCTTCAACTGAGGACTTGAATCATGAGTGGTAAGAAATCAGGTCTTCCTGACGGTCGCATCCCCGATCGCCTTCCCGACGGCCGACCGGCCGTTGCTTGGCGTTCCCGCTGGACCGAGGGAACTCTGCCTCTGTGGCTGGTGGCAACAGCCGGGGGAATGGCAGTGATCTTCGTTGTGGGCCTGTTCTTTTACGGCTCTTACACAGGTGTGGGTTCCGCCTGAGTCAAGGCCTTCTTCATCAGCATCCGCCAAGAAAACCGGCCTTGGGTCGGTTTTTTAATGCCTGGGGTTAAGACGGATCGAGCCAAAAGGAACGCAACAAGCCAATCCCTTCAGACCGCGTAGAACTCGCGGTACCAATGGGCAAAACGATCCACTCCGGTTTCAATCGGGGTTCTGGGCCTAAATCCGACCCAATCCTCCAATGCCTGGGTGTCCGCAGCCGTCGCCACCACATCGCCGGGTTGCATGGGCTGAAAATCCTTCACCGCATCGCGTCCCAGCGCTTGTTCCATCACCTCAATGAAGCGCAGCAACTCTGTGGGCTGACTGTTGCCGATGTTGAACACCCTGTGGGGCGCCTCCGCCGTTGCAGGATCGGGGGCCAGAGGATCGAACGCTGGATTAGCCGTTGCTGGCTTGTCGCAACAGCGCAGCACCCCTTCGACGATGTCATCGATATAGGTGAAATCACGCTGCATCTTTCCGTGGTTGAACACCTTGATGGGTTCACCGGCCAGGATCGCTTTGGCAAACAGCATGGGAGCCATATCCGGACGTCCCCAGGGGCCATACACCGTGAAGAAACGAAGACCGGTCGCCGGCAATCCATAGAGATGGCTGTAGGTGTGGGCCATCAGCTCATTAGCCTTCTTGCTGGCGGCATACAAGCTCACCGGATGATTCACCGGCTGTCGCTCATGAAAGGGGAGATTCCGATTGCCCCCGTAGACCGAACTGCTTGAGGCGTACACCAGATTCTCCACGCCGTGGTGGCGACAGCCCTCGAGAATGTGGCCGAAGCCAACAAGGTTGCTCTGGATGTAGGCAGACGGATTCTCGAGGGAGTAGCGAACCCCGGCCTGAGCGGCCAGATTCACCACCACCCGGGGCTGCTCTTCAGCGAACAGAGCCATCAGTGCCGAACCATCCTCCAACGCCAATGGCTCGAAACGCCAGGCGCCAGGAGAAGCCGCCGCTTCCACTCGGGCCAGCCGGGCTCGCTTGAGCGCAGGGTCGTAATAGGTGTTGAGGTTGTCGATCCCCACAACACGCTCCCCGCGTTCAAGCAGACGTAACGCCAGAGCAGCACCGATAAAACCGGCGGCTCCTGTGATCAAAACGGGGCGGGTTATGGAGGTGCGATCAGCACTCATGGCTGGCCTTCACCCACGCGCCAGAGCTGCAACCCAGCCGCCAGCACGTCGGCGGGCTTCACCACCGAACGGGCATCAAACACCCAGGCGGGCTGACGCATCAGAGGCGCCAACTGACACCAGTCGAGATCTCGATACTGCTGCCATTCAGTGAGGATCAGCACCGCGTCAGCACCACTCACTGCCGCAGCGATTTCGTCACTAGCCCACCAGGTACCTTCACCACTCAGAGCTGCTCGCGTGGGACCGGATTCAGCATCGGGAGCGGAACTAGCCGGAAGCTTGAGATCACGGGCGATCTGCTCGGAATCCACCTTCGGATCATGGATTGCTAGCTGTGCCCCTTCCTCGAGAAGATCCTGGGCAATCCGGATGGCCGGGGCTTCGCGCGTGTCGTTGGTGTCGGCTTTGAAGGCGAAACCGAGAATCGCCAATCGCTTGCCGGTCACCGTTCCGAACAGCTTCTGCACCACCGTGCGCGCAATGCGGTGCTGCTGCCAGGTGTTGACCGTCACCACCGATTCCCAGTAGTCGGCCACATCTGGCAAACCGAAATGTCGGCAGAGATAAACCAGATTGAGGATGTCTTTCTGGAAGCAGCTGCCGCCAAAGCCAGGGCCAGCCTGCAGAAATTTGGGGCCGATGCGGCTGTCGGTGCCAATCGCTTTGGCCACCTCGCGCACGTCGGCACCGGTGGCCTCACAGAGGGCCCCCACACTGTTGATCGAGCTGATTCGTTGCGCCAGGAAGGCATTGGCCGTGAGCTTGGAAAGCTCACTGCTCCAGAGATTGGTGCGCAGGATGCGCTCCTGGGGCACCCATTGCCCATACACCGAAGCCAGTGCATCGATGGCGTCGGGGTGCTCACCCCCGATCAACACACGGTCCGGTGATTCGAGATCAGGAATCGCGGTGCCTTCCGCGAGGAATTCGGGGTTGGAAAGGACCGCAAAACTGCGCTGAGCGCCGCTAGTGGACTGTTCTGCGGCAGACAGGATCGCTTTGACCGCTTCGGCCGTACGCACCGGCAGGGTGCTCTTTTCCACCACGATGGTGTGACCAGTGGCCGACTTGGCCACTTGCCGCGCACAGGCTTCCACCCAGCGCAGATCACTGGCCTGCCCAGCTCCCAGGCCCTTGGTCTTGGTAGGGGTGTTCACGGAAATGAACACCATGTCCGCCGCGGCGATAGCGTCGTCCACCGACGTGGAGAAGTGAAGATTGCGGCCCCTAGCGCGTCCCACCACGGCATCCAAGCCAGGTTCATAAACCGGAAGCTTGCTGAGATCGCTGTCATTCCAGGCGTCGATGCGGGTCTGGTTGATGTCAACCACCGTCACCTGCACATCCGGACAGCGATCAGCGATCACCGCCATGGTTGGGCCACCCACGTAACCAGCACCGATGCAGCAGATGGAGCGGATAGGGGCAGCAGACATCGAGTAGCTGTGGCAGAGCCGACGGATCGGGGAAGGTTATCGCTGATCCTGGTCGCTGCTAAGGATCGCGTTGCCGGCCTGAAGGATGGCAACCAGAGCATCCGGAGAGGCCAACGGCAAGGTCTGCTCTGCACCCTGACCGAGCAGAGGCTTTAAGCGCAGCGATCCGGCTTCCGCCTCCTGATCGCCGATCACGACCGCCCAGGCCGCTCCACTGCGGTCAGCGCGTTTGAACTGCTTGCCGAAAGCGGCCCCAGACCCGTCCAGTTCCACGGCAATGCCTTCACTACGCAGTTGGCGGGCCAGCACCAGCGCACAGGCTTCCGCCTGGTCCCCTCGATTCACGAGATAGAGGTCTGGAGGCGTTGCCGCCGTCAGACGTGCCGCGGGCCCTTGCGGATCGGCAGCAGCAGCGGCCTCCAACACCAAAAGCAACCGCTCCATTCCCAGGGCCCAGCCGACGGCGGGGGTGGCGGCACCACCCAGTTGCTGAACAAGTCCGTCGTAGCGGCCACCACCACAGACGGTGGCCTGCGCACCCAGCTGATCGCTGGTGATTTCGAAGGCGGTGTGACCGTAGTAGTCAAGTCCTCGGACCAGGCGCGTGTTCACTCGATAGGGAATTCCCAGAGCGCTCAGAAAACGCTGCACGGCCTCAAACCGCGCAGCGCTCTCGACGCAAAGGGCATCCAACAGGGTGGGAGCGTTACTCAACAGCTCCTGAGTCGTCGTGCTCTTGCTGTCGAGGATGCGCAGGGGATTGGTGGTGAGGCGTTGCTGGGAGTCAGGATCCAGCTGATCAAAACGGGCTTCGAGCCAAGACACCAACTGATCGCGGTAACGCTGGCGATCGTCCGGCGTGCCGAGACTGTTGATCTGCAGTTCCAGGCCGCGTACACCGAGGGCATCGAGCAGGTCCCAGGCCAGAGCAATCACTTCCGCATCACTGCGGGCGGAACTGACGCCCAGCCACTCCACGCCAATCTGGTGAAACTGACGCTGACGACCGGCCTGAGGACGTTCGTACCGGAACATCGGCCCGCCGTACCAAAGCTTTTGAGCGCCTTGGCTGAGAAGGCCATGCTGAACGGCGGATCGAACCACCGACGCCGTGCCTTCAGGACGCAGCGTGCAAGACCGATCACCACGATCCTGAAAGCTATACATCTCCTTCCCGACAACATCGGTGGCCTCACCAATGCCGCGAGCGAACAGTTCGGTGACCTCGAGCAGCGGTGTGCGGATTTCTTCGAACCCGGAGCGGCCGAAGTGTGCACGGGCCACGGCCTCTACCGCCTGCCAACGATGTGTCTGGGCGGGCAGCAGATCCACCATGCCGCGCAGGCTCTGCAGCTGACTCACGCAATCCTCGAGACCGCTGACCAGTCTGCCCCTCAGCCGACGCTCAACCCAGGATCCTTGCCATAGGGTCAAATGATGACGCAGCTACTGATCACTGGAGGGGCCGGCTTCATCGGCAGCCACACCTGTGTGGTGCTGCTCGAAGCGGGTCATGACCTGATCGTGCTCGATGACTTCAGCAACAGCTCCGCTCATGCCCTCGAACGTGTCGCGACGCTGAGCCACCTGCCTCCTGGTGATGCCGCGTCACGGCGGCTGCGCACAGTGACGGGCGATGTGAACGACCGTCAGTGTCTCGACAGAATCTTTCAGCAGGCGCTCGACAGCGGCCATCCCATCGAAGCCGTGGTGCACTTTGCAGGACTCAAGGCCGTCGGAGAATCGGTCCAAGACCCGCTGCGTTATTGGAGCGTGAATGTGGGTGGATCCATGACGCTGATGCGGGTGATGGACACCTTCGCGTGCCGCACGCTGGTGTTCAGCAGCAGTGCAACCCTCTACGGCTATCCGGAGCGGGTGCCGATCCAGGAAACAGCTTCGGTACAGCCCATCAACCCTTACGGCCACACCAAAGCCGCCGTGGAACGTCTGCTCCGTGACCTCGCCGCCAGCGCACCGGACCGCTGGCGCATCGCCTGTCTGCGCTACTTCAACCCTGTCGGTGCTCATGCCAGCGGCCTGATCGGGGAAGACCCGTTGGGAATTCCGAACAACCTCTTTCCCTTTGTGAGCCAGGTAGCCGTGGGACGCCGCGAGCGTCTGCAAATCTTTGGAGGCGACTGGTCCACCCCGGATGGCACCTGCGTGCGGGATTACATCCATGTCATGGACCTGGCGGAGGGGCACAAGGCAGCCCTCGACTGCCTGCTGTCGGAAGCGCCCCAGGTGCTCACAGTCAACCTCGGCAGCGGTCGGGGCATCTCAGTGCTGGAGGTGGTGAACGCCTTCGGCCATGCCTGCGGGCAACCGATCCCCCACACCATTGTTGATCGCCGACCTGGCGATGCCGCCATCACCGTCGCCGATCCATCGTTGGCACTGCGGCGACTCGGGTGGAGAACCGAGCGTTCCCTCGATGACATCTGCCGTGACGGCTGGGCCTGGCAATCGGCGAATCCAGCGGGTTATGGCCAACGCGAATGAGTGGTCTCCTGCTGGCGGGAGGAGGTCACAGCCACGCCCTGCTGTTGCGCCGGTGGTCCATGCGTCCCCAGAAACGTCCCCAGGGCCTGATCACCCTGGTGAGCCGGTCCAGCACAGCGCTGTATTCGGGCATGGTGCCAGGGCTGATCGCAGGTCTCTATCAACGCAATCAGGTGGAGGTCGACCTCAGGAATCTCGCTGACCAGGCCGGAGTCGCACTGGTGATTGCAGAGATCACCGGACTCGACATCGCCGCCAGGCACCTGCAGCTGCTCGGACGTCTCGACCTGCCCTACGACTGGCTCAGTCTCAACCTGGGTGCCGTGACGCGTACCACTCCGGCTGCGGTGGATGGCCTCGTACCGATCAAACCCCTGGAACCCGCACTGGCATACCTGCAGCAACAGGACCTAGCCATGACCTCTCCAGCAGTGGCGAGCGCACCCTTCTGGGTGGTGGGCAGCGGCCTGGCGGCCATGGAAACGGTCCTCGCCCTGCGGCAGCGCTGGCCGCAGCGCCCGTTAAAACTCCAGGCCATCAGCGATCGCTTGCCAGCAGCGTTCCAGAGAGCGCTCCGCCAAGCCCAGATTGAACTGGTGGAACACCAGACCCCGACGCAGACCCAACCGGAAGCGGGTCTGCTTTGCACCGGCAGCCAGGCGCCGACCTGGCTGCCGGAGAGCGGACTGACCTGCTGCCCCAATACTGGCCGCCTGCGCACGAGGGCCACCCTTCAAGTGCTCGGACAAACCCAGGTGCTCGCCGCGGGAGACTGCGCCGTTTTGGATGCCCATCCCCGCGCTCCATCGGGCGTCTGGGCCGTCCGAGCCGCTGTGCCCCTTGCACGCAATCTGGAAGCGGCGGTCAAAGGGGAGCCGTTGAAGCACTGGACGCCACAGCGCCAGGCCTTGCAACTGCTAGGGGGCTTCCAGAACGGGCAGCCAACGGCCTGGGGCCTGCGGGGATCCCATCTCTTTGGTCCCCATCCGCTGCTGTGGCGCTGGAAACGCTCGATTGACGCCCGCTTCATGGCCATGTTCGAAAGCAGCGAAGCGATGGATGACACCGCGGAGATGACCTGCCGAGGTTGTGCGGCCAAATTGCCTGGAGCGCCGTTGGAGCGGGCCCTGAAACAAGCCGGGATCGGCAGCCTGGGCTCTGAACCGGAGGATGCGGCTGTGCTGCCCGTGCGCGCTGCCGGTGAGATGGCGCCAGTGCTGCAGAGCGTGGATGGCTTCCCAGCCCTGATCAGTGATCCCTGGCTGAATGGACGCCTCAGCGCCCTGCATGCCTGCTCCGATCTGTGGGCCTGCGGCGCTCTGGTCACGGCGGCACAGGCCGTGATCACCCTTCCAGAAACCGCAGCACACACCCAGGAAATGCTGCTGGCGCAGACCCTTGCAGGCATCCGCTCAGCCCTTGAACCTCAAGGCGCCCAGCTGATCGGAGGGCACACCCTGGAAGCCCGAGACGGCGCGGCTCCCCCACCACTCAGCCGAGCGGTGCAGGTGATCCTGAACGTGAGCGGTCAGCCCAGGAATGCGCCCTGGCCCAAAGCCGGATTGCAAGCCGGAGACCGGTTGCTGCTCAGCCGCCCACTAGGAACCGGCGTGCTGTTCGCCGCGGCCATGCGCAGCGCAGCAAAGCCAGCTGCCTTGGATGCAGCCCTCGATCAGATGGCCACTAGTCAGCACCCATTGGTGGAGGCGCTTCAGACCCTCGACAGCCAGCAGCCTGGCTCAGTTCACGCTGCCACCGATATCACCGGCTTCGGACTGCTGGGCCACCTGGGAGAAATGCTGCGCAACCGATCGCTGCGCGTGGTGCTCGACGGCCTAGCGATTCCCGCTTTACCCCAAACCCTCGACTTGCTGGAAAGTGGTCAAGCCAGCACCATGGCCCCTGCCAACCGGCGCGCCTGGGCTCAACTGGATGACGGAAGCGTCAATCTGAACTTGAGCGGGATCCGCAGTGGAAGTCCGCGCCACCAGGCCCTGCTGGAGCTGTTGGTGGATCCTCAAACCTGCGGGCCCCTGCTGATCAGCGTGCCCGAAGACAGTGCCGCGGTTTTGCTGAACGAAGACGGCACGGCCTGGGGTGAGATCGGCTGGGTGACAACGCGCTGAACCGGATCTGGTTCATCAGGGTTCCTAGCTGTCGACGGGCTCAATCGGAGCCAGACGCGGATCCAGGATCTTGGGCCCCATGCCGGCGAATTTCACAGCGATCGAAACCTTTTCGCCACTACCAAAGGTGTGGGTGATTTGACCCTCCCCAAAATTGCTGTGCATCACCCGATCACCCACCGACCAGCTCTTGCCAGGAGCCGGCCCGGCCTGACGGCGCCGCACGGCGTTGGCCGGTGCCCCCGCAGATGCGCTGGGTTGGTCGCGATCGATGCGCGTGAGTCGCTCAAGGCGCTGCTCACGGCGGATCGCGGCTCCCCCGGAACGGGGAATGTCGCCTTGCACCAAGGCTTCCGGCAGTTCTGACAGGAACACGCTGGGCACAGCCGGTTCACGCATCCCGCCCCAGAGACGCCGTTCACTGGCATGGGAAAGGAACAAACGCTCCTTAGCCCTGGTGATGCCGACGTAGCAAAGGCGGCGCTCTTCCTCCAGCGATGCTGGGTCATCGAGGGAGCGATAACTGGGGAACAGTCCCTGTTCCATGCCCACCAGACAGACCACCGGAAACTCCAGACCCTTGCTGCTGTGCAGGGTCATCAAGGTGACCCGATCCGCAGCGGTGTCCTTGCTGTCGGCATCACTGGCGAGCGCAGCCGATGCCAGAAACCCTTCCAGGTCGCCTTCGTCGTTCTCCTCCTGATACTGCAAGCCGGCGTTGACCAGCTCCTGGAGGTTGCGACGGCGCTCCTCGGCCTCGTCCGTGCCTTCGGTGATCAGCTCACTGACGTAACCGCTCTTCTCCATCACCTGTTGGATCAGCTCAGACGGCGGCGTGTCATGCAGCCGCTCCCGCAGACCGTGAATCAGTTCACAGAACTGCAGCAAACCTTTGGCTGAACGTCCTCCGAGGGAACGCACCGCTTCTGGGTCACACACCACATCCCAGAGCGGAATCCCCAGCTGGTTGGCGGCATCAGTGAGCCGCTGAATGGTGGTCTTGCCAATGCCCCGCTTGGGCACATTGATCACCCGCAATAGGCTGACGGTGTCGGCGGGGTTGATCAGCAGACGCAGGTAGCCGAGCACATCCTTGATCTCACGCCGGTCGTAAAAGCGCAGACCACCCACCACGACGTAGGGAATGCGCCAGCGCACCAGGGATTCCTCAATCGCACGCGACTGGGCATTGGTGCGATAGAGGCATGCCATGTCACCCCAGCTCAGCTCAGGGTTGGCGGCTTCCATCATCCGCAGCCTGTGCACAACGGCTTCGGCTTCCGCGATTTCATCGTCGCAGCGCGTCAGAGAGATCAATTCACCCTCACCGCGGGTGGGGCGCAGCACCTTATCGATCCGTTCACTGTTATTGGAAATCAAGGCGTTGGCCGCCTCCAGGATCGTGGCGGTGGAGCGGTAGTTCTCCTCCAGCTTCACCATGGTGCGAGTGGCCCCATCGGGGGCCTGATCGCCAAAATCGTCCTGAAAACCCATCAGGATCGTGAAGTCGGCGGCCCTGAAGCTGTAGATGCTTTGGTCAGCATCGCCCACCACAAACACGGAACGACCCGACCAGTTGTCGTAATGCTGGGGATCCTTGCCACCCGTCACAAGCAGCTTGATCAACTCGTACTGGGTGCGGTTGGTGTCTTGGTATTCATCCACCAACACGTGCGCGAAGCGGCGGTGCCAATAGCCACGCACTTGTTCGTTCTGCTGAAGCAGCTGCACCGGTAGGAGCAGCAGATCATCAAAATCAAGGGCGTTGTTGGCGGCCAGGGCCCTGCGATAACGGCGATAGACGTCGGCAGTGAGCTTGCCGCGTTGCCCCTCTGCATTCGCTTCCAGCTCCTCCGGCAACCAACCCTGGTTTTTGGCATTGCTGATGGCCCAGCGCACCTTCTTGGGCTCGAAGCGCTTGGGGTCGAGCTGAAGTTCCTGGGTGACAATCTCCTTGACGAGGCTCTGAGCATCGGCCTCGTCATAGATGGAAAACTGCTTGGTCCAGCTCAGACCTTCGGCGTCCTTGAATTTGTCGATGTCGTAACGCAGCAGCCGCGCAAACAACGCGTGAAACGTGCCGATCCACAGCTCTTTGGTGACGTCTCGATAGATGCGCGATCGCAGTTGCCGCTGCTCCACTGGCGGCAGGGTGCTCCAGGGCTGGCCGTACTGACTTTGCGCCAGTCGCTGAGCCAGAAGCAATTCCAATCGCTCCTTCATCTCGCGCGCGGCCTTGTTGGTGAAGGTCACCGCGAGAATCTGTGCGGGATCCACACCGTGCTCACCGATCAGGTGCGCGATGCGATGGGTGAGAGCCCGAGTCTTTCCGCTGCCGGCCCCTGCCACCACCAGCAACGGGCCTTCATGGTGATCGACCGCCAGGCGCTGGGCGTCGTTGAGGCCGGCGAGAAAGCTCATGGGCTGATGGTACGGGGGTTCTCCTGCATCGGCGCCGGTGGAGCTACGCAGGCGATGGCCAGCAAATAGCCACTGACCACCTGCTGCAGAGATGTTTGGAGCAGCGTCGACTCCACCAGGGAGGAGGCCAGGATGTAGAGAGCACAAGCCAGACCTGTCCGGCAGAGCGGTGCGGCATCACTACCAAGACCCACCAACAGGCGTTGAAAAATCAACGCCAGCGCGATCACCATCAGCGCCAGCGTCACCAGGCCCTGATCGGCCAAAGCCTGCACAAAGGCGTTGTGGGCATGGGGAATTCCCTTGGTGTAACCCGGCAGAAAAACTCTGGCGGCGCAATAATCCGACACCCTGTCGTATCCCTGACCCGATGCCAAATCAGGCAGCGATTGAAACGCCTGGTGCAAAAAACACTGGACAATCTGGGCTCGTCCCACATCACTCGGGTCTTGGGCAGCAACAGGCCCAGACGGCCAATACAACGTCAGGTTGAACAGCAACGAGAGCAGCAGCACCGAAGCTGCCAGAAGCCGGGCTCGCTTGGCCACCCAGTAGCGATGACGCCAGCACAACTCAGTCACAACGACTGTTGCCAAAGGGAAAAAGAGCGCCGCTCTGGAGCCCGATCCGAAAGCGAGCACAAAGCTCACAGACCCGAGCACTGCTGCAAGCACCGATCGCCAGAAATGCCGCTCAGAACGCCAAAGCCCGTAACCAATCAGAGCGAACAAGCCGTAGAGATAGGCAGAACGATTGATGGTGATCTTCTGAATGCGGACCGCTCCCTGGGGCAACGCATCGCGAAGGGTCGACCAGGGGATGGCATCCAGGTTGCCGTTGAAACGAGAGAACTCCACAAATGGCAGCGAGATAACCACCGTCGCCAACACCAGCCAAAGCGCGATCCGCCACTGATCTTTGGTTTGCTGAAGACCCGCGGCGAAAGCCAGCAGCACCAGCAACAGGTCTGTGGGTGCCGACCCGCTGACGGGATGAATGACAGCGCTGAGGATGACGGCGAGAACGCCGATCAGCACGCCATACACCGGCTGCGAAGGCAGCCAGCGCACCAACTTGAGACAACACCAGAGAGCAAGGATCCAGACCATGCCCGCGGGATTGCCGCTGCGCTCCCACAGCAAGCCCATCAGCGAAAGCGGAAGCAGCAGATCCAGCCAGGGTGATTGCAGCTTGTGGATCAAACCTGCCAAGGGAGCTCATAGGAAGGCCACTCAGCCTGCCAGAAGCGAATGAGCGGAACGTTTGGCGTGAACGAGAATGCGGTGAGTTGTGATCGATCCAGCGTGTCCGCACTTACCCGCTGCCTGCAGGAGGAAGCGGCCGCCATTGCCGCGGCGGCGGAACGGCTCAGCAGCGAGGAGGTCGAGGGGGCCCTGAGCCTGTTGGAGCGCTGTGCCGACTGCAAAGCCAAGCTGGTGATCACAGGGGTGGGCAAAAGCGGCATCGTGGCTCGCAAGATCGCTGCGACCTTCTCCTCCATCGGTTTGATGGCCCTGTTTCTCAACCCGCTCGATGCGTTGCATGGCGACCTGGGCGTAGTGGCCCCCGAAGATGTGTGCCTGCTGCTCTCCAACAGTGGCGAAACCAGCGAACTGCTGGCCATTCTTCCCCACTTGACACGCCGAGGAACCGCACGGATCGCTCTGGTGGGAAGAGCCGACTCCTCACTCGCCCATGGCAGTGACGTGGTGTTGGAGGCCTCCGTTGACCGGGAGGTGTGCCCCCTGAATCTCGCGCCCACAGCCAGCACATCCGTGGCCATGGCCATTGGCGATGCGCTGGCCGCCGTCTGGATGGAACGGCGGGGCATCTCTCCTGCCGATTTCGCTCTTAATCACCCAGCTGGCGCCTTGGGCAAGCAGCTCACGATGACCGTGGCCGATCTGATGGTCCCAGCAGCCAATCTCCACCCGATTCACCCACAAACATCCCTTCCAGATGTGATCAGCACGCTCACGCAGGGCGCGATCGGCAGCAGCTGGGTGGAAAATCCCACACATCCCGGAGGCTTGCTGGGTCTGATCACCGATGGCGACCTGCGGCGCGCGCTGCGTGCTCACGGCCCTGAGCGCTGGCCAATGCTGACTGCGGAAGACCTGATGACCCCTGACCCAATCACCATCAACGCAGACCTGTTGGCGGTTGAAGCAATTCAGCGCATGGAACACAACCGACGCAAACCGATCTCCGTGTTGCCGGTGGTGGATCACAACGGCCAGGTCCATGGCCTACTGCGCCTGCATGATCTCGTCCAGGCCGGATTGGCCTGAACCGGAGGCTCAAGCGAATGCGACGACTGCTGCGGGAATGGCGCTGGCAACGGCTGACCACCTCACTGACCCAGGTGGAGCTCCTTGTGCTGGATGTGGATGGCGTGCTGACGGATGGAGGCCTCTGGCTGGATCAAGAGGGACGCCTGCAGAAACGCTTCGATGTTCGTGATGGGCTGGGGCTGAAACTGCTGCAGAAGTCGGGGCTCCATCTGGCCTTTCTTAGTGGTGGCCATGGCGGCGCCACAGACGTTCGGGCACGCCAGCTGGGAATCGAGCACTGCCTAGTGGGGATCAAAGACAAACCACCGGCCCTTAGAGCCTTGCAAGAACGCGTGGGAGTCACAACACAACGCACCGCTTATCTCGGCGATGACCTCAACGATCTGGCCGTGCGCAGCTGTGTGGGACTGCTTCTCTCGCCTCGCGATGGCGCCAGGCCGCTGCGCCGTCAGGCCAATGCCGTGCTGCATCACCGGGGAGGCCATGGCGCCGTGCGCGAACTGGCCGAGCGGATCCTCAAGGCACGAGGTGACTGGGGCGAGCTGGCGCAACAGGGCTGGCGCGACCGCAATGACTGAAACGCAACATCAGCCCATCTGACGCAGCACCCGATCACGACGTCGTCGCAGAGCTTCACCGAGCTCCGGCCCAGGACGCATGCCCTGAGCGATGAGCTCCCGTGCACTGACCGGTGAGGTCACATGGCGCCAGCGCCCCCACCAACGCAGCAACGGTCGCCGGAATGACGTGTTGTCGAGCACCGCAAGAGCCACCGCTTCCGGCGACCAGCGCTGCTGCTCCAAGCGCTGCGTCCACTCCAACGCATCCCAGCCGCTCCAGGTGTCCCGGTTCACTTCAAGGTCGAGCCATCGACGGCACTTGACCAACTCACCGAGCCAGACCTGCTGCTGGCGAGGAATTTGCAAACGCGAACCCAGCGATACCGGATCAGTGGCCGCCGCTACCAGAACCACCAGCGCGGGGAGGCAGAGACGCCTGCCCTGAAACAGCCGCCGATGCAATCGTGAGTCCTGCTGCAACCCAGCATCAAGGACTGACAAAGCTGACCACTGATGCAAGAGCTGAAGCGCTTGATCCCATGGCTCGCGATCGAGCAGCAACTCCAATTCCATCCGTAACCGTGTGCCTAACGCTGGCGGCACAGCCTCCAACGAATCCCCAGGACGCCAGGCCCAGGGCCATTGAGCCAGTGTGGATTGAATCTGCACCAAGGCATCGGGGGCCAGATGAAACCCCAGGCGGGCGCCATAACGAGCACCGCGAAGAATGCGCGTCGGGTCGTCCGCGACGCTGTTGGCATGAAGAAAAGCCAGTTGACGCCTGGCCAGATGCTCCCGGCCGCTGTGGGGGTCGCAGAGCAGATGGGATCCATCAGCCTGGAGCAACAGAGCCATGGCATTCACCGTGAAGTCACGACGCGCTAGATCCTGCTCGATGCTTCCCAGCTGCACCACCGGGTTCTCTCCGGGTGCGGGGTAAATCTCCATACGAGCGCAGGCCACATCAAGCAGCACTCCATCAACCACCAATTCGGCTGTACCGAACTGAGGATGCAGATGCAGCTCGGGCACGCGCTCATCACCGAACTGTTCGCGCAGATGCTGGACGAAATCCACGCATGACCCTTCCAGCACAAAATCCAGATCCGGCGGGTCACGCCAGGGATCACGGTGCACGTGATGAAGCATGACGTCGCGAACAACACCGCCTACCAGAGCCATCCGTCTCACACCCGAACGTTGCGCCTGATCCATCAGTGCAGCGAGCAGAGCCTTGGGGAGGCCAGAGCCATCAATAGAAATCTGGTCTGTCATATCGGCCTGATCCGGCGGTCAGAAGGACCCTTCAAGGGCAAGAGCAGCAAACGCACCAGAACCACGGCTGCCCCCCGGATGATCACGCAACGACACCCAACAGGCCAATGGCACCAAAAAAGCGACGCCAAAGCCAGCGATCACTCAACCAATGCATGGAGACAATCAAGCCATGACCGTGAATTAGAGTCAATCAAGATGGTGCAGGCAATGAAGACATCGATCATCATTCCCTGCTACAACGAAAAAAATGCCATTCGCGAGACAATCGAAGGCATTGGCTCGGTCATTCAGGAAGCGAAACTCAACGACGTTGAAATTATTGCTGTCAATGATGGGTCCACCGATGGATCCGAGCATGTTCTGAATGCCCTGGCCGCTGAAAGCCTGAGCGGCAATCTGCTTGTGGTGCATCACAAGCGCAATCAGGGCTACGGAGCCGCTCTTAAAACAGGGATCCGACGAAGTCAGAGTGACTACATCTGTATTACCGATGCTGACGGAACCTATCCGAACGAACGCATTCCAGAGCTGATCGAGCAGATCACCAGGAAGGACCTCGACATGGTAGTTGGAGCTCGAATTGGCCCCAACGTTGACTACTCCAAGATCCGCTCCATCCCCAAGATGATCTTGGTGCCATGGGTGTCATTTCTATGTGGCACCGATGTCCCTGACATGAACTCAGGACTGAGAATTTTCAGACGCGATCGGTCACTGGATTTCCTCAAACTTCTACCGGACGGCTTCAGCTTTACAACCACCATTACCATCTGCTTGCTACGCAATCGTTATGCCGTTGAATTCACGCCCATTAGCTATGCAAAGCGAATCGGCAAGAGTCACATCAAACCCATTCGCGACACGCTGCGCTTCACCCAATTAATTCTGCGCACGGGCATGTATTTCGCCCCACTTCGACTTCTTTCTCCGCTGATCGTTGGTCTCGCCGCCCTATTCTGCGCGAGCGCGCTTTATGACTTGATCGCACTCAATAACCTCACCGACAAAACAGTCTTGCTGGGCTTTGCGAGCCTAAATGTGTTCATGTTTGCGCTGCTGGCTGACATGATCGACAAGCGGTCACGCTAACCATCCAGCGGCCAAACTCAAGACTCATGTAAGCCTGACAGAGGGCAACCTACCTGGAGCAATGTGCCTAGATAGCTTTGCTGCAAAATCAACGAATAGCATACTCAGGCAAACGAGAGAAGCTGGAATGAAAGGAGTAGAATAGCGAGGCAAAAAATGGCTCAAGAAGCTGTAAAAAATAAAAAATGAAACTGGCGCAATTGATACCATCAGCCAAGACGACTTCCGCTCAATTAACGACAACAACGGAGCCGCAAGCAAAGCCAAATAAGCCGCAGCATTCAAGGCAATGTATTTCCACTCCCTCGCACGAAATCCCCAGAAGCCTCTCCAACCAATGGGGAGACCCGTCATCAGGGCTTGCAGCGGTTCGCGCCGGAATTGCTGAAGAGCAAAATTTTTCTGCTCATCACTCTTGAGTCCTAGCTCACGAGGAATGCCCCTCTTTCCCCGCTGATAAAACGATTGAACATCGCCATAGCGCTTTTCCTCCAAAGCTTCTTGGTCGCAGTCAAGATCTCGCGTGAAAACCGACAGTCTGCCTCCACAAGAAAAATCATCATCGGAAAGGCCCATCCATGGGCCCAGAAGGTCATGACGTAGATCTCTGGGAGCATAGGCGTAGAAAGCATCACCAAACTGCTGCCAGCTCATCTGATTGAAAACCGACCGAATCAACAGCACATCACCCCCTCCCTGAGCAATGACGAGCTTGGAAAATTCAACTTGATTCCTCACTAACCAAGGTGACACAGTGATCAAAAACCCAAACGAAATCGCAACAAAGGAAAGCCAGAAACGCTTACCGAGTCCCCCGATCACCAATGCCATCAGCGGCAACAGAATCAACGCCACATAAGCCCCAGTTGCCTTCGTTAAAGCCATCAATCCAAAAACCACACCAGAGCCCAAAAGCCATTGCCACGTTCTCGACCGCGATGCCATCAACAACACAACACCCAGCCACACCAGAACCGTGCCAGCAATTAACTCTGTATTCATTCTGTCGACCGCCTTGAGCACGAAGAAACGGTTGACCACGACGATCTGGAACACAGCCAGCCCATGGGCAGCGAGCAAGGGAGCGAAGACCAGTTGTGACGTCAACCAGAGACCCGTAAAGAGAGCGGCAGCCCAAACCAGATTGATCTGTTTGATGACGACTAGAAAGGCTTCTGTAAAGGGTTGTCCTGTTTGATCGAGCAAACCAGGAGACCAAAGATCAGCCATCCTCAAGTAAAATGCCAACAAGAAGTTCGGCAGAGGCTCCCGTCGAAAACCGGGAGTCACATCTGGCGAAATCATCTGATTGCTGTAAACCCCATACTTCGCCAGATTGACACTGGATCGAACATTCTGAGAGGCATCACCACCCAATGAGCTTGCGCTGATCGCATGAAAATCCTGGATCAACATCCAAAGGATTAAAAGAACAACCGCTGCTGCTGCAAAAGTCGTCAGACGTCGGAGGTGCGTAGATGCCATGCCAATCTCAAACGGAACAATTCGCCAAACGACGGGCTTCGTTCAACTGCTCAGGCGTATCGACGGAGAGAGATGTTCCTTCAACGCTGAAGGTGGCAATCGTGTGCCCCGCTTCAATCAAACGCAATTGCTCTAAACGCTCCAGATCTTCGAGCGGTGAGGCGGGCAACTGATCCCAACCCGCAAGCACATCGCCACGGAAGCCGTACATCCCCACATGGCCCCAGTAAGAGGCGTGCTGATGCCATTCCGCAGGGTCCACATCACGCACATGGGGTACCGCGGAGCGGGAAAAATAAAGCGCCCTACCGTCGTGGGCCAGCAATGTCTTGACCACCGCTGGGTTGTGGATGGTGGCAGCAGACAGGCGGTACACGGGCGTCACCACGGCAGGAACCGGATCACGCTTGCCGAACTCCGTCACCATCTGCGTCACCACAGTGGAATCCAAAAAAGGCTGATCTCCCTGCACATTGATCACGGCGGTTTTTAGCAACCGTTGCTGCCGTTGCGCGTCATCCCAGGCATCCGCGGCCTCTCCCCAGGCCAACGCCACCAATTGATCCGCCACAGAGGCAATGCGCTCGCTGCCGGAGCTGCAGGCCTCAGACGTCATCAACACGGGAAAGCCCCAAGCCGATGCCAGCTCCTGCAAACGCTCACTGTCGGTGCAGAGCACCACCGACTCCGGCCCCTCAGCCTCAGCACAACGATTCAGCACACGTTGAATCATGGGCTGACCGCCGATGTCGGCCAGCACCTTGTCGGGTAGCCGTGATGAGGCCAGGCGCGCCGGCACAGCCACCACAGAACGCTGAATCGTCGGTCGCTGCGGGATCGAAGCGGTCATGACCATCAATCCCAAAGCTTCATGGCGTCATCGCGGGCGCCGAACCATTCGGCAGCGAGCACCCCCCCCATGGTGCGCTGCTCGCGAAACCAAGGTCCCCCCAGGGTCCAGTGGAGCAATGTCGGACCGCCGTCCTCTGGTGAAGCCGTCGGAGCATCCTGCACGTCAACCAGATGATTCCAACCGGCATCCAAGGCACCAATTTCATGGTCGCCTTCCAGCCAGTGAAAGCGATGCAACTCCAGCCCGGTGGCCGTGTTCACATAGTCGACCGTGAGCTTGCTGCAGCGCTTGCAGTTGAGCAGCATCAAGGAGCTCCAGTTTTTCTTGGGATAGGCGCTCTGCATTTCCCCCAGAAATTTCACCGTTTCACCGGGCACATGCTCGTGCTGAACGCACATCGCCCCATAGCGGTCATCCCGTTGCTGCCATAGCAGGTTGATGTCGGCTCGGCAGAGCATGTCGCAGTCCATGAACAGCGCCCAGCCCTCGTAACCCATCAAATAGGGCACCAAAAAACGAGTGAAGGAAAAAGCGGTGCTCTGTTTCGGATCACGTTCACGGCGATACAGCCCCTGGGCTTCCAACTGAGGCGTCACCAGCGGGGTGATCGCCAAAGGCGCACTGCTGTACTGATACAAGCTGTCAATCAGCACATTGGTCGCGGCCCGCTCCCGTGGGTCGTAGCCGATGAAAATCGGAATAGGACTCACAGTCACCACGGTGTCGCCTCTGCTGGAGCGCAGATTACGGCCAGTCCAGACATCAGCCTTAAGCTTTCGCCCCGAAGCAGTCACAGCATGAGCGCGCGGCAGGTCTCCTTGGGATCCATCACCTTCGCCAATAACGCTCCCTTCGTGTTGATCGGTGGCGTCAATGTGCTGGAGTCGCGCCAGTTTGCGTTGGATGCCGCTGGGCAGTACAGCGACGTCTGCAAACGACTCAACATCCCGCTGGTGTTCAAGGCCTCCTTCGACAAGGCCAATCGCTCATCGATTCATTCCTATCGAGGGCCAGGACTGGACGAGGGCCTGACGATCCTGCAGGCGGTGAAAGACACCTACAACATTCCGGTGATCACCGATGTGCACACACCGGAGCAAGCCGCACCAGCCGCGGCCGTCTGCGACATCATTCAATTGCCTGCCTTTCTTGCCCGTCAGACCGATCTGGTGGAGGCGATGGCCCGAACAGGATCAGTGATCAACATCAAAAAGCCGCAATTCCTCAGTCCATCGCAGATGGGCAACCTGGTGGAGAAATTCCGCGAATGCGGCAACGAACAACTGTTGATCTGCGAACGAGGCAGCAACTTCGGCTACGACAATCTCGTGGTCGACATGCTGGGCTTTGGCGTGATGAAGCGCTGCTGCGATCAGCTGCCGCTGATTTTCGATGTCACCCACGCGCTTCAGTGCCGTGATCCTGGAGGTGCCGCCTCAGGCGGCCGTCGCAGCCAAGTGGTGGACCTGGCGCGGGCTGGCATGGCCGTTGGACTGGCGGGCTTGTTTTTGGAGTCACACCCAAACCCGGATCAGGCCCTCTGTGACGGACCGAGCGCCCTGCCACTGCAACAGCTGGAAGCATTCCTAAGCCAGGTGAAAGCCATCGACGACGTGGTCAAAGCCATGCCCGAGCTCGACATTCGCTAATTAATGCGAAAAAGGACAACGGTGTTTGAACAGTGCTGGAGCCTCTGGCTGTCCGCCCTGACCGGGATCACCTTGATCATCAGCGCGGGGCTGGCAGTTTGAATTCAGTCCGGTGCTAGCGGGTTCAGCGCACTTCTTGAACACACCCGGGAGTCACTGCGGAGCCATTCCAACGACATCGCCGATAGGGGATTCATCGCTGTTTTGGTTGTTCTCGCAGCACTGCTGATTCGTTGCATCCTCAAGACCAGCGCAGCTGAGCAAGTCCGCGGTGCTCTTCTCCGGCTGCAGGCCGTTCCAGAATCCGGGCGGTCTCTCCCAGGCCAACAAGTTGGGGGTAAGCCCCCAGGGCCAGATCCAGAATCGTGGTGCCGCTATGCCCGAGGCCACGGATCAGCAGAAGCCTGGGCCTGGCTGGCAAAGCACCTGTCATCACAGCCGTGCCCCGCGATGTACCTCGCAGTCGTCGATGACTTGACGCAGCAGCTGCTCAACCTGCCGGAGGTGATGCTCGATGGTGAACTGCTCCTGAATGCGCCGGCGCCCGCAGTCTCCCAGACGTGCCGCCAGATCCGGCTCCATCAGCAGACGTGCCATCGCCCGCGCCATGCCGGCTTCGTCACCTTCCTCCACCAGCAGCCCTGTCTGTCCCTCCAGCACCACCTCAGGGATACCGGCATGACGGGTCGCCACCACCGGCAGACCACTGAGTTGGGCTTCCATCACCGCCACAGGATTGCCCTCGCTGTCACCATCCGGGGCCACCATCGAGTGCTGCACGAACCCCCGCACCTCACGCATCAGCTGCGCCACCCGGTCCTGGGAACGCACGCCCAGAAATCGCACCTGCTCCTGGAGGCCAAGCTCCACCACCAACGACCGTGCCGAGGCCAGCAGCGGGCCCTCTCCCACCATCCACAGCTCGGGCTTCAGCCTGGCCACAGCGGGATCACGGCAGAGCAAAGCAAAGGCTCGCAGCGTCTGCAGCGGACCTTTCTTGGCCACAAAACGCCCCACCGCCAACAGCACTGGTGGCGCCGCGGCCGGGTCGCTGCCCTGAAACAAAGCGGCATTGGCACCGGAGGGACTGATCAGCAAGCGATCCGCTGGTGCACCCAGCGCCAACAGGGTGTCGGCCATCGGTCTGGATTTAACGATCACGCCGGCGGCCATGGCCAGCAGACGCCGGTAACGCCCCTTCAGCAAACCCAAGCGACGCTCCGCCGAGGCATCGGAACCGCGGAAATGCACCACCAGGGGCACACCGGACCAGGCGCAGGCCTCCATCACCCGCACCGCTTCAAAACCGAACTCCACCATCACCACATCCGGTTGATGGCGACGGATCAGGGCCAAGGCCACGCAGGCTGCCGGCAGCCCTGCCAGACGCAGCCAATGCAAACGCGTGAACAGCTTGCTGAGCAGGATCGAACTGCCGTAAGCCAGTCGCCACGGGGCCTTCAGCGGTCGTTCGTCGCCGAAGTAGGCCGTCAAGGTCAACGACAACCCACTGAGATTGGCGCGAATGAAGGTTTCACTGGCGGCGCGGGCTGTGGGGGCCAGCACAAGCACCCGCTCGCGGCCGTCGCTGCGAGCGGAGGCAACCCGACTCATGGCTGCGCTGGCAGGGCCAGCACCGAACGCCAGTGGAGCTCCACCACATCCCAGTCGAGTGAGCGCAGGGTGGTGCGGGCGGCAGCGCCGTAGCGATCGCGCAGATCGCCATCGCGCATCAGCTGCTGCAGAGCCGTCGCGAACGCGCTCACGTCGTCACAGGGCACCACCAGCCCCTGCCGGCCATCAGTCACCATCTCCAACGGACCAGGGGAGGCATCACTCACCACCGATGGCAGCCCTGCGGCCATGGCCTCAAGCAACGCATTGGGCATGCCTTCAAAGCGCGACGGAAGCGCAAAGATCGACGCGCGGCGCATGAACACCAAGGGATCCGAACGGAACCCCTCGAAGCGAATCGACTCCCTGAGCCCCGCATCGCTGGCCAGTGCTTCCAGGGCCTGGCGCTCCGGTCCATCGCCAACCAGGGTGACGCGCCAACCTTCGCGAACCGACGGCGGCAGGGATGCGAAGGCACGGATCAGCACATCCAGGCCCTTCTGGGGCACCAGCCGCGCCACCGCCAGCACCTCTCGCTGCCGATCGTTGGACTGTTCTTCTCGCTCGACAACGCTCAGTCCACCAGGAAGTGGATTCGGCAACAGGTCCAGACGTTTCCATGGCCCCATGGCCTGCAAAGCCTTCAACACCCCCTCGGTGTTGGCAGTCACCACATCGGCACGGCGGTAAAAAATACGGCGCAAGTGGCTCCACAGATGATCGAGTCGCTGGCGTCGAGGGTCATTCCGCTCAGAAACCACCAAATGCACTGGCAGATCCCAAACCGCAGCAGCACAAAGGATGTTGGTTTTGGTTAGCAAAGCCAAAACCCGCCTTGGCCTCTCTTTCTGCATCAGCTTCCGAAGCCGGACGTAACGAAGGCCTCCAATGCCCTCCATACACCAACACAGCAGCTGCGTCACAAAAGAATCAGAGCCTGGGTGGACCTTGTGTTCGCACCAAGGCCAAGTCAATTCAATGAGCCATAAACCGACTCGGCTTACATACCTCCTAAGACGTAAAACCTGAGCAAAAGTAAAGCGACGTCCTCGGGCCAACAAGGAACGATTCCAGTTGTCTCGCAACGGTCCCAGATCAAAAACCTCCACTCCAGCAGGAAGTTGATGCTTAATCGGATGCTCATGGCGGAGCGAAAGGATCCTCACTGTGAAACCTTGTGTCGCGAAATGCTCAGCCGCTAGAAGACCAACTTTTTGAGCTCCACCAGCTCCGATATGGGGCAAAACAACCCATAAATCATCCATGGCGGAAGGAACTCATGGCTTCCAGAAAATCACGCCGCAGGCGCTCTGAGGCATAACGCTCGCGCACTGCTGCAGCTCTTGCACCGAGCTGATGGCAACGCTCAGGATCCTGGAGCAAACCATCAATCGCGTCCACCCAATCACCAGTCGCAGCCTGAGCGGACAGCAACAAACCGTTCTCTCCATGCCGGATGAGATCCGATGGTCCTGTCAGACAATCACTGGCAATGCAGGCACACCCAGCGGCCATCGCCTCGAGCAACACATTGGGGAATCCCTCGAAGCGCGATGGCAACACGAAGACCGTTGCCCGCTCATACCAACCTGCCATGCTGCCGCTGACACCGGGCAACAGCAACCTGCGTTGCAAATCAACGCTGTCGCCCAGGAGTTGACGTAACTCTGCTTGTTGGTCTCGGCCGTGGTAACTGCCTGGAGCGAGTCCAAGCAAAGCCAAATGCAGGTTGGGTGTCCGCTGCCCCAGCTCAGCAAACACCGGCATCAAGCGATCAAATCCCTTCTGATGTGACTTCGTGCCCGCCGCAAGGATCAGGGGCACTTCGGGAGGCAGACAGTCGTCTGGAGACAGCACAGGTTCTCGGTCGGGGAGCGGCCAAGACACCGGATTGGGCAACAACCTTTGCCGTGTCACACCACAATGCTGTCTGAGCCATGAACCGACAGGCTTGGTTTGCACGAAATGCAAATCAGCTTTTGGGTAGGTGAAGCGCCGCAACCAACGCCAAGGCAGTGAAGGAGGCTTGGCCGGGGGGTAGTTGCGCTCTGAGACAACGGTTCGCACCCGCAAACCCATACTGGCCAAGAGCACTTTCACCGCAGGCAGCGTGGTCACACCCACCACCACATCGGTGCGGTAATCACACAACATCTGACGCAAGGCAAGCAGCCGCCAGGGGAAAGCGAACCAACCCAGCCGCTCCAGTAGGGGTGACAGCCTGGGCTCCACCCACCGTTCCACCCCTTCCGGCACGGGGTAGGCATCACGGCCGGATCCATGCCGCGTAATCACCAACACCTGCCAACCTTCATTGCGGCCCCAGCAGGCCCAGCGCAGCAATACTCGTTCTGCGCCGCCAAGCTTGAGCGAATCAATCATGAACACCACCCGCAACGGGGTCATCAAACCGACCCAAGCGACTGAAGAAAGCTCTCGGCCTTCTCAGCGCGTGCACGAAGCAGGTTGGGGAAATAAACAAGGAGAACAGGATCCACCAGTTGTTCCAGCGATGGACGACTCAATCGCTGAGCTGAAGACCAGCGGCAAGCGTTGAGCATCGTCACTACTTCATCGGCAAAGCCCCTGTGATCTTCGTGGGTTTTCGCAGAGATCACATCAAAGCGATCGGCATGGCAAGCCTGGCGCAGACGCTCCATCTCATTGACCACGACATCAAAACACTGCGGATCGTCGGCATGCCATGCCATCACCGCTGCAATGGTGAGGCTGCGCATGATGTTGCGGGTCATGCGCGTGGCCGTGGTGCGATCAATGGCGAACGGGTCATACCGTCGCGCGCTGGCCAACAGTTCAAGCGAGGCCTGTTGCAAAGCCACCGTATCTTTCAACGCCATCAAGGCCCGAAGACGCGTGAGTTGAGCTGAGATCAGCAGCTTGGCCCGGTTCTCCCGATTGGGCTTGAGGCAGCGGTAAGTGTCGGGATCAGCCTCCAGCTCAGACAAAATCATCTCCAGCCCCTGGACCCCCCGACGCAACGCCGCCACATCCTTGGCGTCGATGGCCCGATAGGTGCGCACCACCCGGCAATATCCGGCGTAATGCATCGGCAAAGCTGTGCTGGACGCCAGTACATCGAACATGGCCAGCTGATCGATGCGACTGCCCGGTCGAGACCCGCGGCGGAACAGCAGCTGATGCAGTACTTCGGCTTTACCGTCTTCCTCCCAGATCCGTTCAATGAGACGACAGCCTTCGCAGTTGTCGCCCTGGGCGAACCGACGCCGGGCCAGATCACTCAGCAACACGATGTTGGATGGTTCCCGCACGAGCCAGCGACGCAGCCAACCTTCAGCCCGTGCCGTTTGATCCAGCCGCTCCAGCACACCCAGCAGAGCGAGGCGTAGCTGAGCAAAAACCTGGGCCCGACTCCACTGATGACGGAAACGATGGTAGGGAGGAGCCTGTGGAGCGAACGGCTCATCAGGCATCAGTCCGTGCTGACTGAGGCGATCGAGCATCGCCTTGGTCCGCGTTTGGTAGGTATGTCGCTGCGCACGCTCAAGCCGGCGCTCCAGGGCCGGCCCCTCTCCAGCCAGCGCCTGCTGAATCGCGGCTTCAAACGCAGACACTTCAGGCTGACAAAGCAACGCCACATCCCCCTGATCACGTAAGGAGGGGATCGCCGTCGCCACCACCGGACGACCGGCCGACAGGTACTCGAAGAATTTCATCGGGTACATATGACGGGTGTAGTCGTTGAGCTGCAGCGGCAACAAGGCCACATCGGCATGGGCGAGATAGGCGGGGAGGCTTGCATAAGCCCTCGGGCCCACTTGATGCACATGCGGGAACCGCTGCCAGCTGCTGACGTCAGTACTGGGATCGGTCTCACCCACTGGACCAATAAACAAATAGGTCCAATGAGGGGTTCGCTCCATCAAGGCCTCGAGCATGTGGAGATCGAGCTTGTAGGCATCGATCGCACCGATAAAAATGAGCACTGGCCCCTTAGTGGCTGGCCAATCCACGGGTCGGGGAAGATCCTCCAGGAGAGCCTGACCGAAATGGGCAGCGTCCGCCACATTGCCGAAACCATGGCTGCCGGCATTCAGCGGCCCAAGCGACGCCTGAAGTTGCGGTGAGGTGGTGAAGAGCGCATTGGCGACAGTGCAGAGATCACGCTCGGCCGCCTCCAGTGCCTGCACCGGCATCCCGGGCTGCGCCTGAATGCGATCCACGCAGAGATACACCACGGCATGAAACCGGCTTAAGCGCAAATAGGCGCGGGTGAGGGGATTAAAGGTCCAGAGCAACGGACGGCGCAGGTCAAGAAGACAATCGGCCACCAACAAGCTGAGATTGAAACTCCAGTGGTTGAGGAATCCAGCCCATCCGCGGGTCCGGCCCGGCAGCACCAAAGGAGACAGAACCCAAACTCCCGGCCTCACCTTGCGCGGCCCACACAATCCCCGCAACAATCGTCTCAGGATGCGGCCCGAATCAGAGCGATCAACCCGGGGGCCGCGGACCCCCAGAGAATCCACATACAGCACGCGATGACCCAGCTCAGCCAGCGCACAAGCCACGTGCTGCTTATTGGTCCAGAGCGGATGATCCCAGTCTGAGGTGGCCAGAAGAACGATATCGGCCACGACTAACTAAACCGCATCCAACATGGTCATTTCACGGAAGCTTGCTGAAGTCTTCGTCAGAGTCTGGAAGTCTCCAGAGGCAATAATTCGCCCCTGATCCACCTCATAGATGCAATCGCACTTTTTCACAGTGGAGAGTCGATGTGCGATGACCACCTTGGTGCAGCGCCGCCCCACGAGATCCAAGGCCTGCATCACATCGTGCTCTGTTTTGTTATCGAGAGCACTAGTCGCCTCATCAAGCACCATCAAGCGAGCACGCCGATAGAAAGCTCTTGCCAGCGACAATCGCTGACGCTGGCCACCTGAAAGCTTGATGCCATTTTCTCCACACATCGTGAATAACCCATAGGGCATCTGCGCGACATATTCTGAAAATTGGGCTGCTTCAAGAGCGGCCCAAACCTGATCGTCATCGATGGTGTCGGGGTCTTCGCAGAAAGCCACATTCTCGCGAACGCTTGCATCGAGCAGCCGAATGTTCTGAGGAACGAAAGCGCAATTGGCCTGCCAAGCAGGCATCTCTTCGTCAGAAACTGGCACTCCGTCGAGCAACAACCTGCCGCTTGTCGGAGTGTAGAGACCAAGCAAAATTTGGGCCAACGTTGTCTTCCCGCTTCCCGTCCGACCAACAAGGGCGACGCGAGACCCCACAGGTATTGTTAGAGAGATTGACCGAAGAACTTTTACATCGCTACCAAGATAGCTAAAATTAACATTATTTAATTGAATAAGGCGCCTTGGCATCACCCCCTGCGGAGAAGGAACTCCTGGATCACCAAGCGACAATCTCTGGGGTGACATTCTCAATAGCTCAAGCGCATCTTTAACCTCTGGCAGACCCCCACGCAACTTATTAATGTTGCGAAACACAGCTTGCAAAGGACCAGCAATTCTCAAAAGAACAACCATGGTAGTAGCTAATTCAGGGAGAACATCCCTCAAACTTTCGTTGTTGCCTGAAGCAATAACAGGAGCCAGGCCAACAGCAAATAAAATAGTAATCCCAGCTGGTTCAATCACAAACCGAGGAACATTAGGGAGCAATGTTGAGATTCTTTCATTTCGCTTAGCAGCGACTCCTTCACGAGAAAATCGAGATACAAAATAATTATGAGAAGAGTAAAGCTGAATGTCTCTCATTGACTGGATGGATTCAGAAAATATGATTTTCAAACGCCGCGAATATCTATTCTTTTGCCTTAATGCAAGCCGCAAGTAAGGGGTGATAATTTTCGAAGAAAGCGCATAGGCCGCTAGCATTAATAAAAAAACGAGTAGAGTTGATCCACCCAGAACAAATACAACTCCAACGATTAAAGAAATGACTGATAATAAACTTCCCGCAATTGCAATCATTGGTGTGATCACAGCGCCCGTCACTCTGTTTAAAATTCGATTGAAACGCTCAGAGAGGACAGACGTTCGCTTATGCATGAAAAACTCATACCGCTGCAACATCAGGTTTCGATAAACCTTATTCACAAGATCCGCCCATATTTCAGCCGTCAAGAGTGATTCGAGAAGCGCCACGCCGAAGCGAATCCCTGAAGCCAGCCAGTACGCAGAGATCAGCAGAACAACAATCCATCCCGCTTGATCCAGCAGTCCGCCACCGAAAAAACGGATCCCGGGGATTTGATCTCCGAGCTTGGCGCCTGCCAGTAGACCTACCAGACGGGCCAGCAAGCCCACCAAGAAAATATCAATCAGACCTTGAACAAACGAGGCCATCAGCACCAAGCCGAGGAAGCGCAGACGCTTGGGAGACAGTTCCTGCAGCAGCAGCTTCAGTTCATTCCAGGTCTGGCTTTTCAGTTGCATGGACGAAGGTTCTGGCGCCAGTGCTTCGGTGGCCAACACCAGTCCTGACAATGCGTATTAAAGACTGCAAGCCCGCTGGGTCAGGGCGATGGCAGCCAGCCGGGCAACCGATTGGCCACCCTGCTCTGGAGTCGATCCCAACGCTGCCTCCAACGCAAGCGGCGTGTCGAAGGCGAACGCAAAGCCGCCGCGGTTGACACTCCCGAGGCGCCATGGACCTGGAGATCCTCCAATTGCGTCAGAACATGGCTCCATCGCTCACACCAGCGCCGCTCCGCCACTTCGGAAAGAAGACCGTCGAGCGTGACCGCATCCGGCAACCATGCATCAGGGTTGGCGACCGCAGCAACAATGCGCGCTTGGTCGTTCGCCAGCGTGCCCTGACCGATCTGATGGGCTGTGGCCCCGGGGGTCAGCATGTCCGCCAGAGCGTGATTAAAGCTGCTGAACACCACGCAGCCGCAGGCCAGCGCCTCCAGCGGCGGCAAACCGAAACCCTCACTCACCCCACGACCACGCCAATACTCGGCCGAGTCATAGAGGTAAACCTTGGAGTGGTTGAACAACGCCACCAGATCGTCAACCCAGCCGCTCTGGACCTCCACTCGCAAACCTTGCGCTTGCAAGGCCGGCACCAGTTGATTCAGCACATAGGGGCTGCTTTTGCGACGCTGGACCAGCACATCAATCGACCGCTCAGACCGAGTGCTTCCCGCGACAGAACTGGGGCGCAACCCCCTCTCGACCCAGTGGGGTTCGAGGGCATTGGGCACCAGAAACAAGGGATTCCGTGGCGCACGATCGGCCCAGTAGCCCAGGGTGTTGCGACTGACCGCAACCACCGGGACCCCAGGCGGCAGATCAAATCGATAGCCGCTGCTATGGGCCTGATAGACCACAGGGCGCCCGCGCAAACGTTCCAGGGAGCGGGGAACATCAAACCCCCAGCTCACGATCCAAAGGGCATCACTTGGCGCCGACTCAGCGCGCAGCAGATCGTCGAGGAAGGGGTGCTCGTCACTGCGTTCCCGATAGGTGACCACCTGCGTAGGCCGCAGCGTGGACAGCAAGCGAGCGGTCTGCAGCGCCACACGGAGACCACCACAACGAAAACGGGTTCCGGTGCCAGGCACCAGAACCCGAATGGAATTGAACCTCACGGAGGAGGGTTCCGTTGGTGTCATCAAGCGGCAGCCGCTTCCGTGCTGCCCGCTCGCTGACGGCGGGTGAGGAATCCAAAGAGCACCTTGCCGATGGCAGCCACGAGGTTGCCCTCGAGCTCCTTAAACATGTTCATGTTCAAGTGGAACGCGTTGTTGGCCTCTTCAACGATGCGATCAGCCGTGGCTTGATCGATTGGCAACGTGTCCATGGTGGAGCGGTAGGTGGTTTTGAAGGCCTTTTCGTCAGCAATGTCATCAAAAACGTAAAAGCGCAGGCCGTCGTCACCGTCCATGTTCATCGCTTTCTGGGCGATGTTCTTGAGGATCTGTCCACCAGAGAGATCACCCATGTAACGGGTGTAGTGATGGCCCACCAACAGCTCAGGAGATTCCTTGGCCAGGGCATGAATGCGCTCCACGTAAGCAGCAGCGGACGGGGAAGGCTGGATCTGGTCCTTCCAGTTGTCACCGAAGTAGTAGGCCAGATCCTGCTCCAAGGACTGACGGCGGTTGAGCTGCTCCATACTCACCGGACCCACGACAGGGTGATCGGTCAGCTGGCCCATTTCGTCTTCCATCGCGGAATAGACGAAATAGAGATCAGCCACCAGCTTGCGGTAACTGGACTTGTCGACGACGCCTTTCAGGAAGCAGCTGACGAAACCAGTGTTCTCGGCCATGGTGTGAGCCTTTTTGGTGCCTTCGCGGAGCTGAGCGGCCAATGCGACGGACATGGAATGGAGACGTAATCGGTAAAAGCAACCATAAAATTGATCTCATGCTCCGCGCCCAAAGGGTTGCGAAGGGTTACGCCGCTGTATCCGTTGCTGCGGGGTCCGCGAACAGATCGAACAGGTCTCTGCAGATGCCACGCAGTTGCTCAGTCTGCGCGGGCTGGGGGAGATGGGTGCCTTCCGGCTGCCAGTCGCCCATCGTGGCCAAGCGCCAGCGCTCACCATCGAAGGTCATGCCGCGCATCAAAACGCCCAGCAGCTCTGGAACAGCAGCATCACCAGCCACCTGGGGTTTCAGACGCAACTGCAGCAACAGACTGCGGCACTCAAGCCGCGGACTCCAGCCGGGGAAATGGAAGGCAAGATCAAGGCTTTCAGTCTCCTGCCAGCGTCTGGTCTGCGCATCGTCACGCCAGGGACTCAGGCTGGCCTGCGCAGCAGGAAACTGGCGGCGCACCAGCGTGATGGTCGACGCCAGTGCTTGCATCCGGTCCACGCTGTGGACTGATTCGCCCGCGTTCACTACAACCTCCCCATTCCACCCAGTGTGATGGGGGACATGGGACGCCGCCGTTACGGTTGCCCCAGTTTCACAAAACCATGACGCGACCGCTGCACTTTGGCCTGCTGGGCGCCATGCCGGAAGAGATCGGCTCCGATCTCAGCCACCTCAAGGATCTGAGCTGCAGCAACCACGGAGACCTCACCATTCACAAGGGATCCCTGGGCGACACGGTCCAGCTCAGCCTGGCCTGGAGCGGCTGGGGCAAGGTGAGCGCTGCACGAGCGGCCACACGCCTGCTCGCCAGCGATCCCAACATCGATCTGTTGGTGTTCACCGGTGTCGCCGGCGCAGCGGATCCGACTCTGCGTCAATGGGACGTGGTGTTAGCCGATGCAATGGTGCAGCACGATATGGATGCCCGGCCCCTATTCCCAAGGTTCACGCTGCCAGCCCTGAACCAGGACCGATTGCAACCGCAGCAGGACTGGTTCAACTGGGCCAAGACCGCTCTGCTGGAGGCCTATGACGCGGGAGGGCTCGAGGGGTTCGCACGGCCCAGCAGCGGCCTGATTGCCACGGGGGACCGATTCATCGGCGATGCCGCAGTGCTGCAGACGCTGCGGGACGATCTCCCAGGCCTGCGGGCCGTTGAGATGGAAGGGGCGGCGGTGGCGCAGGTAGCTGAGCAGGAGGGCATCCCCTGGTTGGTTTTGCGGGTGATTTCTGATGGTGCTGATGAGGCGGCGGCTCAGAGCTTCGAAGACTTCCTTCAACGCTATGAACAACAGGCCTGGCGTCTGATTGAGGCCCTTCTGCAGCGCTGCAACGTGGCTCCCCGACGATGCGCCTAAAGCTTCTGCTCAACCGCGTGCTGCGGTATGGCGTGGTGGGGGGCACTGCAGCGGCCGTGCACCTTGGCGTGCTGCTGCTGCTGGGCCAATGGATCAGCCTCAGCCTGGCCAACCCGATCGCCTTCCTGGCCGCCTCGATCGCGGGCTATCTCGGCCACGCCTTGCTCACCTTCCGGGAAGAGACTGGTGGTAAACAGTTCGCCAGGCGCTGGCTGCTGCTGCAGTACGTGGTCAACATCAGTGTCTGCGCCCTGCTGCCACTGCTCAAGGCACCGACCTTGGTGCTGGTGTTCACCCCCACGGTGCTGAATGCCCTGATCTGGTCGCAGGCTGCGCGATTCAGCCTGCGTCGCAGGGTCGACACCGTCATTCCCCTGCGCCACGCCGATGATCTGGGCCTCAGCCCGGCCACCAACGAGGCCATCCTCAGGCTGGCCGCCAGTGGCCAGCTCGATGGCACAAGCGTGTTGGTGAATGGCCCCGTGGCGGCTGAAGGCGTCACGGCCTGGACCGCACTGGTCGCTGCCCAACCGCACCTGCAATTGGTGCTCCACCTCTGCCTCACCGAAGGGCCCTGCTGTGCCCCGCCTGAGCTGGTGCCGGATCTGGTGAATGCAAGGGGGCACCTCCGCCGTTCCTTCGGTCAATGGCTGCTGCTCTCGCTCTGGCCGCCGAGGCATCCGTCGCGGCGCCGACTGGAACGGCAGCTGGGACTGGAGGTGGAGGCGCAGATCCGGCAATTCCGGAGGCTCTGCGGGAATGGACCGATCCATCTGGACGGGCATCAACACATCCATTTAGTGCCGGTGGTGCTCGATGCGTTGCTGAAGCGGGCCACCACGCAACAGATCACCTGGCTGCGTCGCACCGATGAGCCTCTGCCGACAGGGCTACCGATCTCCGACTGGTGGCGAGCGATTCGGGACGCAGGCCTGCTCAAGTGGGTTGTGCTCCAATGGCTCAGCCGACGCGCCCATCCCGCCATGCGCCGCCATGGCATCGTTAGCAACCAGAGCTTCGCCGGCGTGCTGTTCACCGGTCACATGGCCGGCGCCCCACTGCGCGCGGCATGGTCCACCCTGCGCAGCACCAGCAACGATGCGTCTGGCACACCACCACTGCTGCTGGCCCATCCGGCTGCGCCCCTCGACACCGATCTGGCCCAAGCCGGTTTCGCCGTGTCGGCTCCTTTTGCCGCCTCACCCTGGAGACAGCGGGAATGGCAAGCGCTTCAGGCGTTGTGAATGCGACGGATGAAGTAGTGAGGACGTGACTTCGACTCCACATAAATCCGGCCCACGTATTCGCCAAGCACGCCGATGCCGATGAGCTGGATCCCACCCAAGAACAGCACCGCCACCATCAAAGAGGCGTAGCCCTCCACATCCACGCCGTACAGGATCGTGCGCAGCACCACCACCAGGGCATAGAGAAGGCTGAGGGACGACACCATGACCCCAATGCCGGTCCAAACTTTCAACGGCAGCAAAGAGAACGAAAAAATTCCATCGAAGGCGTAGCCGAACAGCTGCAGAGGGCTCCAAGAGGTCCGCCCTCCTACCCTGCTGATGCGCTGATAAGGCAAATCCACGCTGCGATAGCCCGTCCAGGGCAGCAGACCTTTGGAAAAGCGACTCGATTCACGCAGCTGCGTCACAGCGTTTAGCACGGAGGCATCCAGCAAGCGGAAATCTCCGGCCCCCTCCCGAAGCTCGATGGAGTCCACCACCTTGTTGAACACCCGATAGAACCAGTGGGCACTGGCCACCTTCAGACGGGATTCCTGGTCTTGGTCGTTGCGCACGGCGGTGACCACTTCGGCGCCAGCGTGCCACTCCCGCACCATTGCTTCAATCAACTCAGGCGGATGCTGAAGATCGGAATCAATCAGCACCGCCGCCGCACAGCGGCCATTGACATGGTCCAGCCCGGCCAGCATGGCCGCCTCCTTGCCGAAGTTGCGCGTTAGTTCGAGGAGTATCAGCGGCGCGCCTGGATGATCCTCCATCCAGGCCTTGATCCGTTGAGCCGTGGCATCGGCAGATCCGTCATCGATCAACACCAAATGATCCACACCCGGCACCACCAAGGTGCGGTCTATGAAACGGGCAATCACGTCCTGCTCGTTGAAGCAGGCAGCCACAACCCACACACCTACAGGACTGGGCATGGGTCAGGCAACGGGCAGCTTGGCTTTAAGGATCCCCCATTGAGTCATAGGCTCGCCAAGTGTGATCCCGTTCCGCGGCAACCCTGCAATGGCTCAGTTCGAGAAGCTCACCGCCCCCAGCCAGGGAACACCGATCCGCTTCGAGAACGGACAGCCCGTCGTGACCGACCATCCGATCATTCCCTTCATCCGCGGGGACGGCACGGGCGTGGACATCTGGCCCGCCACCCAGAAGGTGCTCGATGCTGCCGTCGCGAAGGCCTACGGCGGCAGCAAAACCATCGAGTGGTTCAAGGTCTATGCCGGTGATGAAGCTTGCGACCTCTACGGCACGTATCAATACCTGCCGGAGGACACCCTCGAAGCGATTCGCGCCTATGGCGTCGCCATCAAAGGCCCTCTCACCACTCCTGTGGGCGGCGGCATCCGTTCGCTGAACGTGGCCTTGCGCCAGATCTTTGATCTGTATTCCTGCGTGCGTCCCTGCCGCTACTACGAGGGCACCCCCAGCCCCCACAAGCGACCCCAGGATCTCGACGTGATCGTCTACCGGGAGAACACCGAAGACATTTATATGGGTGTGGAGTGGGAAGCCGATGACGCCGTCGGCCAGGAGTTGCGCAAGCATCTGAACGAGGTGGTGATTCCCGCCAACGGCAAGCTGGGCAAGCGCCAGATCCCCGAAGGATCTGGCATCGGCATCAAACCCGTGAGCAAGCACGGCAGCCAGCGCCACATCCGCAAGGCGATCCAGCACGCCCTACGCCTAGAGGGCGACAAGCGTCACGTGACCCTGGTGCACAAGGGCAACATCATGAAATTCACGGAAGGAGCCTTCCGTGACTGGGGCTATGAACTGGCCACCACAGAATTCCGCGACGTGTGCATCACCGAGCGGGAGAGTTGGATCCTCGGCAACCTCGAGACAGACGCCAATCTCAGCGTGCAAGCCAACGCCCGCATGATCGAGCCTGGCTACGACAGCCTCACTCCTGAGAAAAAGGCCGACATCGATGCCGAGGTGCAAGCGGTGATCGACACCATCGGCAACAGCCACGGTGGCGGCAAGTGGAAGGAAATGGTGCTGGTCGACGACCGCATCGCCGACAGCATCTTCCAGCAGATCCAGACCCGGCCACAGGAGTATTCGATCCTGGCCACCCTCAACCTCAACGGCGACTACATCTCCGATGCCGCCGCCGCGATGGTGGGCGGTCTGGGCATGGCCCCCGGCGCCAACATCGGCGAGAACGCCGCCATCTTCGAAGCCACCCACGGCACCGCCCCGAAACACGCCGGCCTTGATCGCATTAACCCCGGTTCGGTGATCCTCAGTGGCGTCATGATGCTGGAGTTCCTGGGCTGGCAGGAGGCCGCCGACCTGGTGACCAAGGGTCTGAGCGCCGCCATCGCCGACAAACAGGTCACCTACGACCTGGCTCGCCTCATGGAGCCAAAGGTGGAACCGGTGAGCTGCAGTGGTTTCGCCGAAGCGATCGTTCAGCGCTTTTGAAACAGGACGCGGACGCGTCGCGTTCGCAGACGTCAGAATCGGTGAATGCATCCGCCGGTCAGCCCAACGTCAAGTGATAGCTGCCTCCCCGGCTTGCCGGAGGGAGTCACCGATCCCTGCGTGCACTGCGGCTTCTGCCTCCCCACCTGTGCCAGCTACCGCGTGTTGGGCACAGAGATGGATTCCCCCCGCGGCCGCATCCACACTCTCAAGGCCATCGCAGCTGGCGAGCTGGAGATGAACGCTACGGTGGCGGGTCATTTCGACAGCTGCCTTGGCTGCTTCGCCTGCGTCAGCGCCTGCCCCTCCGGCGTGCGTTACGACCAGCTGATCGAAGCCACCCGGCCCCGTCTGAATCAGCCCGAACTGCGCACGCCCTGGCAGAACAGCTTCCGCAAGCTGCTACTGGCGGTGTTGCCCTATCCCAAGCGACTGCGCGCTCTGCTCACCCCCCTGCGCGCCTACGCCGGAACTCCGCTGCAGAAGCTGGCCCGCAGCAGCGGTGCTCTGAGGCTGCTTGGCCCCCAGCTAGAAGCGATGGAGGCGCTGCTGCCACCACTGGCGCCGGAAGGATTCTCCGATCGCTACGCCCCCGTCAACCCGGCCATCGGTGCGCACCGCGGCCGGGTGGGGCTGGTGCTCGGCTGCGTGCAGCGCTGTTTTGACCCGGCGGTGAATGCAGCCACAGTGGCGGTGCTGCAGGCCAATGGCTTTGAAGTGGTGATTCCAAGCGATCAGGGTTGCTGCGGAGCCGCAAGCCATCACCAGGGGCAGATGGAACAGACCCGGGAGCTGGCAGCAGACCTGGTGCACCGTTTCCAACACGATGGCGGTGCAGAACCACTCGATGCCGTGCTGGTGGCGGCCTCCGGCTGCGGCCACACGCTTAAGGCCTATGGCGAGATCCTGGGCGACCGCAGCCATTCGTTCGCCTGCCCCGTACAGGACGTGCACGAATTCCTCGCAGAACAAGGCCTCAATCCAGGCTTCCAGGCCTCTCTACAGCCGCTCCAACATGACGATGGAAGCCCAGCATCAGCCGCTCGCCCCCTTGCCGTGGCTTATCACGATGCCTGTCACATGATTCACGGCCAGGGCATCACTGGCCAGCCTCGGCAGTTGCTCCAGGCCATCCCTCATCTGCGGCTTCGGGAAGCCACAGAGGCCGGGGTCTGCTGCGGCAGCGCCGGCATCTACAACCTGGTGCAGCCAGACGAAGCAGCGGAGCTGGGGCGCATCAAGATCGACGACCTCACCGGCACCGGTGCCGAGCTGATCGCAAGCGCCAACATCGGTTGCACCCTGCAGCTGCGCCGGCATCTGGATGGCAGCCCCAATGCGGCATTGGTACGACACCCCATGGAACTGCTGGCCCAAAGCGCCCAGCTGATTTCGGCCTAAGCCGAGTCCAGTCAAGGCACAACACCATCAGACGCCTCGCTCCATCCAGCGCCAGGCTTGCGTCAAGGTCGAGGCATCACCGAGATTCCCCGGGAAGGTGATGATCGGCAGACCCGCGACATCCGCTGCCGCCGAGGGGTCCGCCAACAACTCTCCGCAGATCAGCGGCCGCACCAACGACAACCCCGGCAGCAATTGGCCCTCCAGCTGCACCGCTTCTAGGCCAAGCCCCTCTGCGAGAACTGTTCCGGTGGTGATGCCCCCTTTGCTGATCAGATAACCAAGCTGTGGCACGCAAGGGGCAGCGAGCCGAGCCGTGAGTCGAGCCAGGTCCATGCCGAAGGCCAGACGGCGGCGATCCGCATGGGCGCCCTCCCCGAAGCGCAGCTCACCCCGGCTGGTGTAGAGCACCGGCGTCCGGCCATCGGCCAGCAGCCGCTGCAGGCGCGCCTGCCATTCACGCTCCAGGTCAGCCAGCAGCAAATCCGGGGTACCGCCCTCCAGCACCCGGGCGATGCGGGGCACGGGCAGCTCCAGCCCCTCGCAACGAGGATCCTCCAACAGCAACTCCAGCTGTTGATCGGCCAGGGCCACATGGGATCCCACCAGCACCAGCCCGGGGAGAGGCTGACCCGAGGGATCACAACGCCGCAGAGCCGACAGCCCTTCAGCATCCAACGGCTGGGGGCCGAGGGGCTCCCCCCCGCCATCCACCAAACCATTGATCAGGCTCGCAGCGGAACGAAACAGGAAACGTCGCTGGCCCTGCAACACCGACACGGCCGCCCCCAAGGCATTCAGCTGCTCCTGGTGCTCCGCATCCACCACCACCGGCTGATTGCCATCCAGTGCTTGCAACCAGGACACCAAGGCCCGAAAGGGTCCTTGACCTGCTCCCGAATCCTGGCGACGTGACGCGGCAGCTCGCGAGAGCTGCTCGCCTGTCAGCCGCAGCACCGAACCGGCCGGAATCGCTCCAGCGCTTTTCTCCTCAAGCCAGGCATCCAGGTGACTGGTGCTGTAGCCGAAATTGCCATCGCGGGCGAAGGGTGTGGTGTGCACCGGTTGGCCATGGAGCCGATGCTCGCCATCCACGGTGGTGCGGCCGCCGGGGAGAAACGCCGGGACATGCAGCGTGGCTTGCACAGAGCCGAAGCGATCGGCCAATTCCTGCGCCAGCACCTGCGGCTCCAGCACACCATGACCACGCAAGGTCGAATCACCCCGACTCACCAGCACCAGTTCGCTGGGATCAAGATCTTCGCGCTGAAGCGCCTGCTCCAGTGCCGCCACGATTTCGCGGTTGCGGGCCGCGGCAGCCTCCGGCGGCAGGGCCCGGGTGTTGGCGAGCACAAACAGCAGCGGTGAGGGGTGGCGCAGTCCCCGCTGCAGGGCGTTCACATCCCAACGCAGCAGCAGTGGGCAGCTGTGCACCGTCTGCGATCCGGTGGGATCGTCGTCGATCACAACAATGGTCATGGCACGATCATCTCGTGCATCCCCTGCCCACCATCGCTGACGCCCACGCCGAAACGCTGTTGCTGCCCGACAGTGTCGCCGAGCTCAGAGCATTGGCGCGACAACTGCACAGCGATGGCCAAGCCTGGACCCCGGCAGGACTGACCACACGCCTGGACTGGAGCGCCCCACTCCAGAACACGGGCCCGAACCTCAGCGTTCAACGTCTGAAAGGGGTCATCGACCATGCTGTGGATGACCTGACGATCACAGTGCAGGCCGGTCTGCCGCTGATGGAGCTGCAGGGCCTCCTGGCGGAGCAGCAGCAGTGGCTGCCGGTGGACTGGCCCTGGGGAAGCAGCCTCCAAGCTCCCACCAGTGCCGGGACGGTGGGCGGGCTGATAGCCCGTGGACTCTCCGGAAGCCTGAGGCAGCGCCACATGGGTGTGCGCGATCAGCTGATCGGCATTGGCCTGCTGCGCAGCGACGGAGTCGCGGCCCATGCCGGCGGCCGGGTGGTGAAGAACGTGGCGGGCTATGACCTGATGCGCCTGCTGTGCGGAAGCTGGGGCAGTCTGGCGCTGATCACTGAGATGACCCTGCGGGTGCAGCCGTTGCGCTACCACCGCCGTGCTCTGTTGATTCGCGGGGAAGCCCGTCAGCTGGAACCTGTGCGCGCCACGGTGGTGGGAAGCGGCTTCACGCCCGACTGGATCGACTGGGAACGCACTGCCAACGGCGACTGCTGCCTGCAACTGGGAGTCGCCAGCATCAGCGATAAGGCCGTGCAGGATCAGCTCGATCCAATCGCTCGCCTAGCCGCCGAAGCCGGCCTTGAAACCAGCCCGCAGAACTGGGTTGAAGCGGTCCCCGACCCGATCAGCATTGATCAGCCAACGCCGTGGTTGTTGCGCCTCTGCCTGCCCCCAGCACGCTGCGTTGCATTGCTGACCAGTGAAGCCTGCCAGCAACTGCACGGCTGGCACTGGCGACTGGCGGCAGGCCGGGGCAGTGGAGAGGCCTGGCAGAGCGGCGATGTGGTTAGTCCCGCGGATCAGGTGAAGGCCCTGCGCCAACAGGTGCTCAACCTGGGCGGTGAAATGATCGTGCTGAAGCAACCTGCGAACACCCCTGATCACCAACGGCTACCGGCGTGGCTCGACGCACCATCGAAACCGGTGATCGAAGCGGTCAAACACCAGTTTGATCCCCAGCATCAACTAGCCCGTGGTCGTCTGCCCGGCGTCGCAGCCCCCTTGTGCTGAGAGACCCTCAGCTGACCACGTAGCGGCAACGGAGCGTGGTGCTCTGACCGGCGGCCAGCTCCAACTTGCGATCACCACTGATCAACGCCTGACGCGGGCCGGTCCACGGCTCGAGACAGACCATGGCGCGCGGCGGCTCGGTCCAGACCACGGTGAGATCCATGGGCGCTTGATGGTCCAGCTGCAGGCTCGTGCCAGCGAGTTCATCCACCAGTGTCACCGGACCCGCTGGACGGGTCAGAAAATCAACGCCCTCCGGCAAGCGACCCAGCTGAACGCTGGTGTCCGCCTCGGCCATCTTCAGATGGTTCAGGCAGCGGGGGGGCAGCCCCTCGAAGCGGGTCCGGCCCAAATCCGACACCTCGAAGTAAGGATGCAAACCGAAGCTGAACGGCATCGGCTCGCCACCAGCCTCGGACTGGTTGTGGATGGTGGTAACGATCTCCAGAGCACCGCTCAGGGGGCGGATGGCCATCCCCACCTGAAAGTGGAAGGGGTAGGCCGCCAGCGTCTCAGAGGTGGCCTTCAGGGTGAGCTGAACACCGCTCTGGTCGTCGAGCAAAGCGATGGTCCAGGGCAAGTCGCGGGCAAACCCGTGCTGCTTGAGGGTGACATCACCGCTGGCCAGCGGCAAACGGTCACCGGGAAGGTTTCCGCAGATCGGGAATAGCACAGGGATGCCACCGCGAACGCTCTTGCTGGGATCCGCAAAGCGCTCCTGGTCGAGATACAGAATCTCGCGCTCGTTGCAGCGCCACTCCGTCACCAGGCCACCACGCTCAGGCACCACCCGCAGGCGATCACCTCTGGTGGGATGCACAAACTCCCAGTGAGCGTAAGGAGCTGACTGCTGGCGGAAGGTCATGGCCACAGGACCGGCTATCCCGAGACTGGCCGGAACTTACAGGGACGGCTCGAAATTGGATGTGTTCGGGCTGACGGGCGTTGCCGCCAAAGACTCCAACCAGGACAGCAGCGCGGCATTCACCTGCTCAGGCACTTCGTCGTGGGGACAGTGGCCCGCCTCAAGCACCACCTCCGTGGTGGCCTCTGGTGCATGGCGCTGGAAGCTGGCACGGCGCCCGGCGGCGTTGATCCAGGGATCGCGAATGCCCCAGAGCAACAGAAGCGGCGTGGAGAGGCTGGCGAAGAGTTCGTCGAGGGGCTGGCCCCGGGGAATGTCGAACACGGTGCGGAACACGCCAAAGGCACCGGGATCGAGCGACGGCCGCCGGATCGACTCCACCAACCAATCGTCGATGTTGGTCTTGTCGACATACACCTGATTAAGTGTGCGCCGGATCGTGGACGGACGGCGCAGGTTCTCAAACAGCAGCCGCTGCAGCACCGGGCTTTTCAGCAGCGCGCTGCCGATGGTGCGGCGGGCGATCGCCCCCCATCCCTCCGGCGTTGCCGACTGCTCATCACTAAAGGGACCTGCGGCATTGAGCAACACCACGCCAGCGGCGTGATCCCCCAGGGCCGCCCCCGCCGCCAAGGCCGCAAAGCCCCCCAGGGAGTTGCCCGCGATCACTGTGGGGCGGCCAATGCATTCGCGCACATAGGCCACCAGCTGGTCACGCCAGAGTGCTCCGCCGTAGGCCAGGCCAGCGGGTTTGGCACTGCGTCCGAATCCGAGCAGATCGATGGCATGCACCTCATGGGTGCGCGCCAGCACCGGAATGTTGTGGCGCCAGTGATCCGTGGAAGCCCCAAAACCATGCACCAGCAGCAACGCGGGACGCTGCAGGTGGCCGGTTTCTGGCGTTTCGCGGAGGCCATGCACCGCATGCCCTTGGAACGTCCACCAGGACTGCTGAGCGTCGCGCACCACAACTGCTTCTTTGGGGCGCGATGCTAGGCAGTTCAACCTCCTTTCGCCCTGCCGGGCCGACAGTGCTTCGATGTTCGATGAGACTCCAGGCCTGCTGCTGCAGGGAGCGACACTCAGCGGTGGGTTGTTCTGGGCCATTGCCCTCTATTTGCCATTGAGCGCACCGCTCGGCCGCTTTGAAGCCAGCCTCGAGAGTGGGCCCCTGAACGAAACCTGGCGACAGATCGCCCTGGTGATCAGCAGCCTGCTGCTGGCCCTGGCGGTGGGGTTGGTGATCCAGCTGCTGCTGGGCTGGGCCCTCGGCCCCGGTTGGGCGTCGAGCCTGGCCCTGATCACCATCGGCTGGAGCCTGTTCCTCACCCTGGCTCAAAAGCAGTAATCCTCAGAGCAGACCCACCGGGTTGGCGGCAACGTCGTCATTCACCTTGTCGTCGTCGTCGGGCTTGTCGCCGCCGATCACCAGCCGCAGCAGCACCGGTGCCAGGAAGGTGGTGCCAATTACCATCAACAAAATCGCCGCTTCAAGCGAAGGCGACAGAAGCTTGGCGCTGGTGCCCAGACCGAGAAAGATCAGGCCCACCTCCCCGCGGGGCATCATGCCCAGACCCACCACCAGGCGACGGGTGCTTTCCTTGCTGACGAAGGCCCAACCTGCAGCGATCTTGCCGACGATCGCCACCACCAGCAGGAAGCCGGCCACGATCAGCGCCGAGCGACTGGAGGGATCGGAGGGGTTGATCACAGACAGATCCATGCCGGCACCCACCAGCACGAAGAAGATCGTGGCGAACAGGGTCACGATCGGCAGCACTGCCTGCTGAATGGCGTGGTTGTGCTTAGAGCTGCTGAGGATCAAACCAGCAGCAAAGGCACCCAGAGCCGCCTCCAGCCCAATGGCTGTGGCAGCGAAGCAGCTCAGCGCCAGGATGACAAAGGAGGCCACCAGCACTTCGCCAGGAGCCTTGAGCTTGTCGATCAGCCAATCGAAGGCCGGAGCGGCGGTGCGACTGAGGCCGATGGCCGCCACGACGAACACAGCAGCAGCAGCCACCAGCTTCACAATCGGAGCGATTTCCAGAGATCCGCCGGAGGCGAGGGACACGACCACCGCCAGGATCACAATGCCGAGGATGTCGTCGAGCACGGCTGCCCCGATCACGATATGGCCTTCGCGGGTCTTGAGGTAGCCCAGCTCCCCAAACACACTCGCCGTGATGCCGATGCTGGTGGCGGTCATCGACGCACCCGCGAAAATCGCCGGGATCGCATCCACATGGAACAGGGCCATCAGCCCCCAGGTGCCCAGCGCGAAGGGCAGCACCACGCCCGCCACAGCGACCGTGAAGGCCTGACCACCCACGGCGACCAATTCCTCTAGCTCACTCTCCAAACCGGTGAGGAACAACAAGGCATAGAGACCGATTTCAGCGACGGCTTCTAAGGAAGGGAAGCTCTCGTTATAGATCTCGGCCACGGAGTCGGGCGGGATGCTCACCAACCCACTCACCAGGGTCAACAACCCTTCACTGAGCTGGGCATGGGTGTCCGGGGGCACCAGCAGGTGCAAGCCGGAGGCACCAATGATCACACCCGCTAGCAGCTCACCCAGGATCGTTGGCAACTGAAGCCGCACCAGCACCTCAGCCAGCACTCGGGCCGCCACGAAGATCAACACGAAACGGGCCACCCCGATCAGGGTTTCTGCCATCTCAAAATCGTGGGCTGAGATCTCAGCCAGCAACGGCGTGAGCAGCGGCGACATCGCAGCAGCGAGCATTACAAACTTCGAGTCCTCTCGCGGGACCTTATCGGCAAACGGGTTTCCGCACTGCTCATCAGGACGCTTCCGACAGCGCCTCGCTCCGCCACTGGAGCCTTTGTTTTGAATCGATGGCGACAGACGGTTCAGACCTCGATGTGATGGCTACGTTCGGCGTATCCCCTTCAGTCCAGGACGAATCGGTCTGACCGGAAACCCACAAGGAGTGCCCCGGACCACCGAATCCTGGCCAAGCTCAAACCATCTCCAGGAACACGATGAGCATCTCCGAGCCCCTCGACCTGCGTTTGCCTACCCCCGGGTGCAGCATCGACCCGAAACGCGCAGGCCTCGATGCTGATGCCGTGTTTGACGGCATGACGGAGCACCTGTTCTTCACGCTGGGCAAATTGGCGCCCTCCGCTAGCCGCCATGACCTCTACATGGCCCTGAGTTATGCGGTACGCGACCGGTTGATGGCCCGATTCCTGGCCAGCCGGGAGGCCATCAGGGCAAGACCGCAGAAAACCGTGGCCTACCTCTCAGCTGAATTTCTGATTGGCCCTCAACTGGCCAACAACCTGCTGAACCTGGGAATTCAGGAGGAAGCCGAAGAAGCGCTGAAGCGGTTTGGCGTCGAATCCCTGCAGCAGATCCTGGAAGTGGAGGAGGAACCGGGTCTGGGCAACGGCGGCCTCGGTCGGCTGGCGGCCTGTTACATGGAATCACTGGCGAGCCTGGAAGTCCCGGCCACCGGCTACGGCATCCGCTACGAGTTCGGAATCTTCGATCAGCTGATCCGCGACGGCTGGCAGGTGGAGGTCACCGACAAATGGCTCAAGGGAGGCTGGCCCTGGGAACTGCCTCAACCCGACCAGGCCTGCTTCGTGGGCTTTGGCGGCCGCACCGAGAGCTACATCGACGACAAGGGCAACTACCGCTCGCGCTGGATTCCCTCCGAACACGCGATCGGTGTGCCGCATGATGTGCCGGTGCTCGGCTACCGCGTGAACACCTGCGACCGGCTGCGCCTGTGGCGCGCGGATGCCACCGAGAGCTTCGACTTCTACGCCTTCAACATCGGCGATTACTACGGCGCCGTGGAAGAGAAGGTGGGCAGCGAGACCCTCTCCAAGGTGCTCTATCCGAATGACGGCACCGATGAAGGGCGACGCCTACGCCTCAAGCAACAGCACTTCTTCGTGAGCTGCTCCTTGCAAGACATGCTGCGCAGCCTGGATGAGCGCGGCCTCTCGGTGGAAGATTTCCCCCTGCACTGGACGGTGCAGCTGAATGACACCCACCCCGCCATCGCCGTGGCGGAACTGATGCGTCTGCTGATCGACGACCGCCATCTGGAGTGGGAGAAGGCCTGGGACATCACCACCCGCTCGGTGGCGTACACCAACCACACCCTGCTGCCGGAAGCGCTGGAGAAATGGGACCTCAAGCTGTTCAGCAGCCTGCTGCCACGCCACCTGGAACTGATCTACGAAATCAATCGTCGCTTCCTGCAACAGGTGCGTCTGCGCTACCCCGGCAATGACGCCATTCAGCGCAAGCTATCGATCATTGATGAAGAAGGTGGAAAGGCGGTGCGCATGGCCCATCTGGCCACCATCGGCGCCCACCATGTGAACGGCGTAGCGGCGCTGCACTCAGACCTGGTGAAACAGCAATTGATGCCGGAATTCGCGGCACTGTGGCCGGAGAAATTCACCAACGTCACCAACGGCGTCACCCCACGCCGCTGGATGGCCCTCTCCAATCCCGAACTGGCCACCTTGCTTGATGAGCACGTTGGTCCGGGCTGGATCACCAACATGGAACAGCTACGCGGCCTGGAAGAGCGTCAGCACGACCATGGCTTCCTGGAGCACTGGGGCAGCACCAAGCTGTCGGTGAAGCGCAAGCTTTCCAGCTATATCCACCGCAACACTGGGGTACTGGTGGATCCCTCCAGCCTGTTCGACGTGCAGGTGAAGCGGATTCATGAATACAAGCGCCAGCATCTGAACGCCTTGCAGGTAATCACCCAATACCTTCGGATCAAGAACGGTAAGGCCGATGGCCTAGCGCCACGCACCGTGATCTTCGGAGGCAAGGCCGCGCCTGGCTACTACATGGCCAAGCTGATCATTCGCTTCCTCAATGGCATCGCCGAAACAGTGAACGCCGATCCAGACATGGACGGGCGACTACGGGTGGTGTTCCTGCCGGACTACAACGTGAAGTTGGGCGAGCAGGTGTATCCGGCTTCGGATCTCTCCGAGCAGATCTCCACAGCCGGCAAGGAAGCCTCCGGCACCGGCAACATGAAATTCGCCATGAACGGTGCACTCACGATCGGAACCCTCGATGGTGCCAACGTGGAAATCCGCGAGCGGGTGGGCGACGAGAACTTCTTCCTGTTTGGCAAAACCGTGGAAGAGATTGCGGCCCTCAAGCAGGGCGGCTACCGGCCTTGGGAGCTCATTGCAGCGATGCCCGAGCTGGCGGAAGCGATCCGATTGATCGAGATGGGGCATTTCAGCAACGGCGATGGTGAACTGTTCCGGCCGCTGCTCGACAACCTCACTGGCAACGATCCCTTTTTCGTCATGGCTGACTTCGCCGACTACGTGCGTGCGCAGGATGCGGTGAGCCGCGCCTGGACCGATCGCATGCACTGGAACCGCATGAGCCTCCTGAACGTGGCCCGCACCGGCTTCTTCTCCTCTGATCGCTCGATCCGCGACTACTGCCGCGACATTTGGGACGTGGAGCCAATGCCCGTGGAGATCACCTGCGACGTGCGCTGAGAACCTCAGCATCGACAGCGAAGCCCCGGTGAAATTCACTGGGGCTTTTTAGTGGCCTTATTGAGTGATCTGCAGACCTCAGCTGCGATCAGGAAGATCGGGTGTCTGATGCAGAAGACGGTTCAAGCGCAATCGGTCGGCATTGAGAGGGTCAGGTGCGAGCTCACCGGCGAGCTCGCGGAATTTCTGCTCGATGTCGTCCGGCACACGCACATCAAAAATGCGCTCCATCAGCGCTTCGATGGAAAACAGGTGCGCGTTGATGTTTTCCAGATCAGCCATTGCCTGCTGAAGGGCATCGGCAGGTTCATCAACACCGCCACTGGGGGTGGCATGCACCTGACCTTCAGCGGCGCGAGGGCCATGCAGCTTTTGCAAGTCTTCCAACACCCGACCGGAGAGGGTGCGGAAAGACTGAAGCGCAGCCCAACTCAACTCTTGTTGCTGACGCAGAGTTGGGTTCTCACGAATGAGCCGATCGTGCTCCCGATAGAAGCGTTGACAGTCAGGACACTGACAAGGCTCTTCTGGCACCAGCAACCCGTAGCTCAGGCCCCATCATGACATCCGATCAGGCTGCGAGCGGCGGTTCGGGGGAAATCCCCCCATCGCCGTTCCCACCCTCACCAGGGCGATCGTCGTCATCGCTGTCGGTGACAGCAGGCAGCGGAATTTCAATCGAAGTGACCACCTGGATCACATCGCGCAAGCGCATGGAGTCGGCGAACCAACCCATGGCCTGCTCCGTATCACCACGGCGCTCTGCGTCACTAGCTTGGTCCTCATGTGCTTCGGCCAGCAAGGCCAACCAGCAGAGGCAGCGCGCCTGAACAACCGAGAGGTCGAGCTCGGCAGGCTGCGAGTCAGCGATGCGCTCGCTTTCCTGCTGAACAAGAAGCCGCAACCGGAGATCGTGAAGCTGGGTCATGGCGCCGGTTCCACTACAACAACGCTAGCGAGAGCGTTGCGCCTGACCACCCCACCAAATGTAGTAGCGGATACCGGCTGACGTCTTGGTTGGCACGGGGCTGGCGGGACTCGAACCCACGACCTACGGTTTAGGAAACCGTCGCTCTATCCAGCTGAGCTACAGCCCCCATCAAGCGTCATTATGGGGGCTGAAAGTAGGCGAGGTGATCGCGATCGCACGCCCTCTTCGTGTCGGCGTCGGTTGAGGAAAGTCCGGGCTCCCCGATGGCCAGGCTTGCTGGGTAACGCCCAGTGCGGGTGACCGTGAGGAGAGTGCCACAGAAACACACCGCCGATGGCCGGTTCGCCGGCACAGGCAAGGGTGCAAGGGTGCGGTAAGAGCGCACCAGCAGCATCGAGAGGTGCTGGCTCGGTAAACCCCGGCCGGGAGCAAGGCCTAGGAACGACGGTTGGCCATCTGCCTCGTTTCGCCTTTGTGAGCCGCTCGAGGCCACCGGCAACGGTGGTCCCAGATAGATGATCACCCCCCTTCCTCGGAAGGGAGAACAGAACCCGGCTTACGTCCTGCTTTCAACCCCACTCATAGAAGCCCTGCGTGTTGTTCATCACAGCCTCAGAGGCATCGCCATCCACCTGACCAAGCAACTGCTCCAGATTCAGGTCATTGCCGATGTAAAGCGCCTCCAGAAAACCGTCCGCAAAAATCCCCAAACCCTCCAAGCCATGAGCCGATGCCTGGGACACCGAAATCTGCTCGGTTGTCACACCAAGGATGCGGACGCGGTCAATGGCATCGAGGTCTTCAATCACATCGGCTTTTTCACCATTGGGATTGTTGCCATCTTTCCCGTACCACCAATTCTCCAGATGCTGATCGGACTTAATCACGATCAAATCCTCCTGGCCATCGCGATTGCCGTTGTAGGTATTCCATCCAAAATCCCCCCAGATCTGATCACGTCCATCGCCGCCGTTGATGACATCGCGTCCGTTGCCAGCACGAATGTGATCGTTGCCACCGTTGGTATCAATCAGATCCCAACCGGCTAGACCCTGCGCCCGATCCGTCTGATCACTTCCGCATAAAACAGAGCCCGCAATCTGAACATCCGCCTGATCAGCCGGAAGAATCCCCTCCACATAATCAAGCTGCTTCGCCTCCAAGGTGGTGCCACCAGTTGTGGCACGCACCACCCTGTTCACCGCCAACGTGCGGCTCCATCCCTTGGCATTCACGGTCATGGGCTGACCGGACAAATCCTGACTGCCAGCGCCTGCCAGCAAGCGAGAGGCCACATCGTCCGCACCTCCACCGAGGGGCATCGAGATCGATGGCTTAGTCCAAGCGAATGCCGAGGAATTACCACCAGCACTCAAGCTGCCTCCACCAGAGCCAACACCACCGCCGCCGCCACCGCCGCCGCCTCCACCGCCGCCGCCTCCACCGCCGCCGCCTCCGCCGCCGCCGCCACTACCACTGCTGCTCAAGGATTCGGCGACATCCTGAACCGTCACCGTCACCGTCTGATCAGCGGTATTGGCTGACGGATCCGTGGCACGCACCGTGACCACGTAACTGTTATCAGCATCCGAATCTTGCGGCGACTCGTAATCCGGAGCGCTGGCAAAGCGCAATGCACCGCTGGAGCTGTTGATGGCGAACAGGGATTGATCCACACCACCAGACAAGCTCCAGCTCACACTTTCATCTGCCGTAAAAGTCGCCACCGCAGTGCTGTTTTCATTGATCGATGCCACGGCGGTGGCAGCACCGGCGCTCCCCGAAGGACCGCTGATAGCGGGGGCGGTGGTGTCCACCAACCCCAGCAACGACGACCAGCCTCGGGAGTCGCCGTTAAAGTCCACAAACTCAATGTTGGCGAGCGTGTCGGTGCCATCAGGGCTGCCGCTGCGCAAATCCCGCAGCACGAGGCTGCTGCCGGAGAGGGCGAGCAGATAATCACTGAGGGCGCCGCTGACCAGCAGGGTGTCGGTGCCCAGTCCGCCATCGAAACTGTTGTCTTGGCTGTTGCCGCGGAAGGTGTCGGCACCAGAACCACCGATGGCCGTTTCAATCAGCGTTCCGGGAGCGAAAGTGAGGTTGCCGGTTTTGCCGCCGATATTGGAGGCATACACATTGGTGGCCAACGCATCGGACGGTCTGAGATCAATCAGCTGCGTGGCGGAAAAGCCACTGAAATCCAGCGTGTCATCACCGCCTCCATCCACCACGGTGAAGGCGGTGGTGGGGATCCAATCTTTGAGCTGATTGAACACCGCACTGGCGCTGGCAGTAATCGTGGTGTTGAAGCCATAGGTGGTGTCCCCCCGGAAGGCATTGCTAATGCCGTAGCCCTGCGGTCCATACAGATCGTCCAATGCGATCCAATCCACCACCATCGGGGTGCTCAGATAAGCAAAACTGGCATCGATCGATGTGTTCGACGTTTGATCGAAGTACGACATCATCGAGGCTTGCCACGAGTCGTTCGTGAAATCGGCATCCGTGGCATAACTGCCTGAGCCGTTGTAAAGACCTTGATGCCCTAAACCGAGGCCGTGGCCAATCTCGTGCAGGATCGTTTGAAAGGCGTAATCGCCTAAAACTTCGCTGCCGTAAAACCAACTTGATGCAACATTGATCCAAGAATAATTGATCGCAGTGCCTGAAAAATCGGCGACAGCAAAGGCCCCAGAATCGTTATCACTAAAATCGAAATCTGCGTCAAAGGCATTTGTTTCTTGAAAGTCAATTCCGAGCGTGGCCTCAAAAATCTTGAAGGCCTCATCCACCATGCTGGCGCGGCCAGTCGTCAGACCGTTGGCATCGAACGTATTTCCACTGCTGTTGTAAGTCAGTACCCCAGACTTGGCATGGGTTCCTGACTCCGACAGGTTGAAATTGCGATTGGTCGTGTCCGAGTCAGTCCAGAATTGTGTTTCCAGATAATCCGCCAGTTGGTCGAGAGTCCCCAACGAAGCGGCCGCCAACACCTCCCCGCCCGATCCCTGTTGCGATTGTGACGACGGAACACCACCACACGCGGCGCAAGCGCAACCCGCCGCATGCAACACGCGCTCAACAAGGTCAGGCTGGACCGGATCCGCAAGAACGGCTTCAGGCTGGTGCGGATCGGATGGAACGACCTCAGATGAAACCTTCTCAGCAGCACCGTCGTCTGACAGTGCACTCGCCTCTGCCTCCTCTGGCGGGGCCTGCTCGGGTGCGGTGCCAGCAGGGTCCACCTCCGCTGGGCCTGACACCTCAACCGGCTCGGAAGACTCAACCTGCTCCGACTCAGACCAAGCCGTATTAAGAGCAACTTGGCTAACGCTGACAGCCCCGGCAGGAGCCTCGGCAACCGCCACTGGGGTCGCATCACCCTGGGTCTGATCGCTGCCAATCGCAGGCTCGAGGGTCATGCAAGAGAAATGCTCTCAGTCAATTCATTGATAACAATCAGATGTGACTCAGTTATGAATAAGCATTAATCCAACAAAAAAGCACAAATCCAGCTGGCATGCCTCCATCCCCCGAACCGGTTGCGACGCTTTGGCAAGGCATGGCTCTCGAACCCAACGCTTTGAGTTCCGAACAGGAGGCATGGCTGCAAGAGGCCGTCACCCACACCTCCAGCGGACTGAATCCCCACCACGAGCAGCTGGAGTTCCTGGGAGATGCGGTACTGCGGCTTACGGCCAGCGAATTCATCGCCGCCGCCTACCCCACGATGCCCGTGGGTGAGCGCTCCAGCCTTAGGGCTCAACTGGTGAGCGATCGCTGGCTGGCGGAGCTAGGCGCCATCCTGGAGATCGAACGCTGGTGGCGCATCGGCCCTAAGGCCAGCGGCGACAGCACGGCGGCCGCCACCATCCGCGCCGAACTCAGCGAAGCGCTGATCGGTGCGGTGTACCGGATTGCTGGCACCGCTGCAGTGCAGCACTGGTTGACGCCCCACTGGACCCGCAGCGCTGAAGCGGTGCTGACAGACCCCCACCGCGGCAACAGCAAATCCGCCTTGCAGGAATGGAGCCAGGGGCAGGGTCTTGGCCTGCCGACTTACAGCAGCAACGAGATCAGCCAACGGCACGGCGATCCGCGCCGCTTCCACTGCACGGTGTCCCTGCCGCCCGACCTCAAAGCTGAAGGCTGGGGCAGCTCCCGACGCGACGCTGAACAACAGGCGGCCCGAACGGTCCTGGATCAGCTGGAGGGCGAGTGAGGCAACGCCGGCAACGGCGCACCGCACTGATCACAGTGCACCGCCCCGCGGCGGTGCTCCTGGTGGCCGCACTGGCTGCAGACGCGCAGCCGGTCTTGACGGGCCTGCTGAATCGACTCCACGGTGACGATGCCGGTGGGGATGGCAATGATCCCAAAACCCAGCAGCATCACCACCGCCGCCAGCAACTGCCCCTGCACCGTCTGAGGCACAAAGTCGCCGTAACCCACCGTGGTCATGGTGACGATCGCCCAGTACACCCCCTGCCCCACGGTCTGGAACTGAGTGTCGGGATGATTGCTTTCAAAGACCACCATTAGGTAACCCAGCACCACCTGGGCCATCACCACAAAGAACAGGAACACGCCGATGCGGCGGGCGCTGGCCTTCAGGGCACGGCCGAGCTGCTGAGCTTCATCCATGAAGCGCAGCAGCTTGAACACCCGCAGCACCCTGCCGAACTTGAAGATCCAGAGGATCAAGCCGCTGTTGATCTGGGGCACAAAGAAGAACAGCACCGCTGAAAGGTCGATCAGACCAAAGAAACTGCGCGCATAGGCCAGCGGCTTCGGCGACACCCACAGATGCAGCAGGTAGTCGGCCATGAACACCAAAAGGCAGGCCCGCTCCAGCTCCTCCACCCAGAGGGGAATCTCACCGGGAGACGCCACCCGCATCGGATGGGGTTGCACCAGCAAACCGATCACGCTGAGCAGGATCGTCCCGAAGATCACCAGGTTGTAGATCCGCCCGGCAGGGGTGCCGGACTCCAGCACCACGCGCCGGAGCTGCAGACGCAGGGATTCCGCCATGGGCGTCAGTCGGCGCTGAGATCGCGCAGGCGCAGGGTCACGAGCTTGTCCCAATTACCGCCTTCAAACAGCACGGCGGCTCGGTCATCGCTGATGCGTTGCACAAAGCCGGTGTAGCCGTTGTAGATGGAGCGGGGATCCACCACCTTCACCGTGGCACCAGGCAGGATCGGAACGTCGGAAGCCATGGCAAAGGATCGGTCAAGAACTCAGTATCGCGCGGAAGGATGATGACGTGGCGACTGCTCCTGCTTCCATGACCGCTGACGACTGGCTGCCAGTGGGCAAGGTGGTGGCCGTGCAGGGGCTCAAAGGCGAGCTGCGCATCAACCCCGCCAGTGAATTCCCGGAGCGGTTCACGGAGCCCGGCACCCGCTGGCTGAAAGCCCGGGGCAAGGCGCCGAAGGAAATCGAGCTGACAAGCGGCCGTCAGCTGCCGGGCAAGAGCGTGTTTGTGGTGCGCTTCGCCGGAATCGACAGCCGCGACGCGGCCGAAGCCTTAGTGGGCCAAAGTTTGATGGTGCCGGCGGACGATCGGCCCGAACTGGAGGAGGGCGAGTTCCACCTGCTCGACTTAGTGGGCTTGGAGGCCCGCCTCAGCGCCGATGGGGAAGCGATCGGCAGCGTGAGCGACCTGATCAGTGGCGGCAACGAACTGCTGGAGATCAAAACTCCTGACGGCCGCACGCTGATGGTGCCGTTCGTCGAGGCGATTGTGCCGGAGGTGCACCTCGACGACGGCTGGCTGCTTGTCACCCCACCGCCGGGGTTGCTGGAGCTCTGATTCCCCCAAGTAGCCGCCGGAGATCAGTTGAGGGAGAATGGCACGCACTGTATCCAGCGCGTGCTGTGACGAGCCCTCTGATTCCGGTGATTCTTTGCGGCGGCACCGGCACACGCCTTTGGCCCCTCTCACGCGCCAGCTATCCCAAACAGTATTGGCCCTTGGGCGGCAATGGTGAGGAAACCCTCCTGCAGCAGACCCAGCAGCGCCTGGAAGGCATCGAGGCCCTTGGAGCACCACTGCTGATCTGCAACGACGACCATCGCTTCATCGTGGCCGAACAGATGCGCCAGATCGGCGTCGAGCCTGGTGCCATCTTGCTGGAACCCATGGGGCGCAACACCGCTCCCGCTGTTGCTGTCGCCGCTCTGCAAGCCACAGCCCGTGGCGAAGACCCGCTGCTGCTCGTGCTGGCCGCCGACCACGTCATCCGTGATAGGGAGCACTTCCGAGCCGCCATCGATGCCGGACGCAGCGCCGCCGAAGCTGGACGACTGGTGACCTTCGGCATCGTGCCCACCGCACCGGAAACTGGCTACGGCTACATCGAAGCCGCCAACCCCATGGAGGCCGGAGACCTCACCCCGGTGCCGATCGCTCGCTTTGTGGAGAAGCCCGACCGCGCCACCGCCGAGCAGTTTCTGGAGAGCGGCCGCTTCACCTGGAACAGCGGCATGTTCCTGTTCAAGGCCAGCGCCATGCTTGCGGAATTAGAGCGTCTGGCGCCAGAGGTGGTGAGCTGCTGCCGCGCCGCCCTGGAACAGGACATGGCCGATCTTGATTTCCTGCGCCTGGAGCGAGAAGCCTTCGCCAAATGCCCCAACGTGGCCATCGATGTGGCCGTGATGGAGCAGACCCAATTGGGCTCGGTCTTGCCGCTTTCGGCCGGCTGGAGCGACGTAGGCAGCTGGAGCGCCCTCTGGGACACAGCTGATCGCGACCATGACGGGAACGTCTTGCGCGGCCGTGTAATTAGCGAGGGCAGCCGCAACTGCTACCTGCGCAGTGAGCACCGTCTAGTGGTGGGTCTGGGAGTGGAGAACCTGGTGGTGGTGGAAACCGACGATGCTGTGCTGATTGCCGACCGCAGCCAGGCGCAGAACGTGAAGACCGTCGTCAAACAGCTCGAAGCCGACGGCAGCCCAGAAGGCAAAGCACACCGCAAGATCTACCGACCCTGGGGCCACTACACCGGCGTGGTGGAAGACAGCCGCTGGCAGGTGAAACGCATTTCCGTCAAACCCGGCGCCAGTTTGTCCTTGCAGATGCACCACCACCGCGCCGAGCACTGGATTGTGGTCAAGGGCACCGCGATGGTGGAACGCGACGGCGAGTCACAGCTGATCGGCGAGAACCAGAGCACCTACATCCCCCTGGGCTGCAAGCACCGGCTCACCAACCCCGGCCGCATTCCCGTGGAACTGATCGAAGTCCAGAGCGGTGCTTACCTCGGCGAAGACGACATCGTTCGCTTCGACGATGTGTACGGACGCAGCGATCACAACCTGGTCGAACCATCTCTCAACATCGCCTGATGAATCCTGCGGCAACACCAACCGGCCCCAGCGCAACAGCGCTGTTGGGCCATCGCCAGCGGATTCTGGTGACGGGCGGAGCGGGCTTCATCGGGGGCGCAGTCGTGCGCCGACTGCTGCAGGAGAGCGATGCAATCGTTTTCAACCTCGACAAGATGGGGTACGCGAGCGATCTCACCTCCATCGACGGCGTGCTGGCCGATCTGCCCAAAGGCGGTGCCGGGAGGCATCAATTTCAGCAAGTTGATCTCAGTAACGCAGCAGCGGTGAACAGAGCAGTCCGCGAAGCAGACCCAGATCTTGTGATGCATTTGGCTGCGGAAAGCCATGTCGACCGCTCGATCTCTGGGCCGGGAGTGTTTCTTGAAAGCAACGTCACGGGAACCTTCAATCTGCTCCAGGCAGTGCGCGTGCATTACGAGAGCTTGAGAGGGTCGCGCAGAGACCATTTCCGGCTGCATCACATCAGCACGGACGAGGTCTTTGGATCTCTCGGAACCGAAGGTCGTTTTTCAGAAACCACGCCGTATGACCCTCGCAGTCCCTACTCGGCCAGCAAAGCTGCAAGCGACCATCTGGTGCAAGCCTGGCATCACACCTATGGACTGCCCGTCGTACTCACCAACTGCTCCAACAATTACGGCCCTTGGCAGTTCCCAGAGAAACTGATCCCAGTGGTCACACTCAAAGCAGCAGCAAGAGAGCCCATTCCCTTGTATGGAGATGGCCTCAACGTGCGCGACTGGCTGTATGTGGAGGACCACGTCGATGCCCTTCTGCTTGCAGCGTGTCGAGGCGAATCAGGTCGAAGCTACTGCGTCGGCGGACACGGTGAAGCCACGAACAAACAAGTAGTGAGCCAAATCTGTAAGCAGCTCGACCAACTCCAGGCCGACAACGCTCCACACGCAGAACTCATCACGCCAGTCACCGACCGACCGGGTCACGATCGGCGATATGCCATAGACCCCTCCCGCATCACCTCAGAACTCGGCTGGCAGCCTCGACACAGCATGGAAGAGGGGCTTGCCGCCACAGTCAGCTGGTACGTGGACCATCAGCATTGGTGCCAACAGGTCCGAGAACGCGCTCGTTATTCCGGAGAACGGTTAGGTCTCACTCCACAGTGACGCTCTTAGCGAGATTGCGGGGCTGATCCACATCAAGGCCCCGGTGAGCAGCGATGTGGTAACTCAAAAGTTGCATTGGCACTACGGTAAGCAGTGGGCTGATCCACTCGCTCACCTCCGGCACCGGCAGCAGTTCGTCAAACAGCTCCGTGTCAGCGCAGATCGGTGCCACGCCGATCAACTGAGCATCGCGAGCCTTCGCTTCCTGGGCATTGCTCAGCACCTTCTCGAACACCACGCCCGGCACAGCGATCGAAATCACTGGCACGTGAGTATCGAGCAGAGCGATCGGCCCGTGCTTCATCTCGCCGGCGGGATAACCCTCGGCATGGATATAACTGATCTCCTTGAGCTTCAGCGCCCCTTCCAAAGCGATGGGGTAGTTGATGCCCCGCCCCAAGAAGATCACATCCTGGGTTTCCGCGAAGCGATGGGCCATGGCCTCCGAGCGCTGATCGTGCTGCTGCACCAGGGCGCTGAGCTCCTCAGGCAAACCACGCAGCTCCGCCACTAAGGCAGCGATCTCGGCACCGCTGCGAGACCCTCGTCTTGCGGCGAAGGCCAGGGCCAACGCATAGAAGGCCAGCAGTTGGCCTAAGAAAGTCTTGGTGGCAGCCACTCCCACTTCAATGCCGGCACCGATGTCGAGCAGGTGCGTCACCTGCCGTGCCAGGGAGCTTTCCGGACGATTGGTGACCCCCAGCTGACGAGGGGCATAGGCCGGATCCCCATGGGCCTGGCGTCGTTCGGCGTCCATGGCCAGGGCCGCCAGTGTGTCGGCGGTTTCTCCCGACTGAGTGACGCCGATGGTGAGTGTGTTCGGAGCCAGCGGCGGTGGGGCATAGCGGAATTCACTGGCGTAATCCACGCTGGTGGGCACACCGGCGAATTGCTCCAGTAAATAGGCGCCAACCTGGGCCGCATGGCGGCTGGTGCCGCAAGCGAGAATCTGGATGCGATCAACATTGGCGTAGAAGCCTTCGTCGAAGGGCAGCGCCACGGGCTTGGATGCCGGCAGGCTTTCCGGCAGATGGCGTTCCACCCACAGCCGTGCCGTCTCGGGCTGCTCATGAATCTCCTTGAGCATGAAGTGACGGAACTCCCGCTTGTCCGCCACATGCTCCTGACCGCTCAGCAGTGTGGGGCTGCGTTGCTGACGGGCACCATCAGCGTTGTAGAGCTCGATGCCCAACGGCCCCAGCAGCGCCACTTCGCCGTCCTCCATCGGCAGGATGGTGCGGGTGAAGCCCGCCAGGGCGGGCGTATCGCTGGCGCAAAGAAACTCGCCTTCGCCGAGGCCAATCAGCAGCGGGGCTGCCTTGCGCGCCACCACTAACGCTCCAGGAACCTCTGCCCAGAGCACCGCCAGGGCGTATGCCCCCTGCAAGCGCGGCAGCACCGCCTGCACAGCCGCCAACAGGGTGCTGCCATCCGCAGGCTCTCCGGCGGTACTCCGACGCTCCAGTTCAGCCGACACCAGATGCGGAATGACCTCGGTGTCGGTGTCGGAGCGAAACGTGACCCCCGTCGCGGTGAGCTCATCGCGGAGCAGCCGGTGATTTTCAATGATGCCGTTCTGCACCACCGCCACACGACCCGATCCATCCCGATGGGGGTGGGCATTGTGCTCCTCCGGCTTGCCATGGGTGGCCCAACGGGTGTGGCCAATGCCGCAGAAGCCAGGAGCCCCCTCCTGATCCACCCTGGCGGTGAGATTTACCAGCTTGCCCTTGGCACGCACGCAGTGGAGCGCACTAGAGCCATCGGCCCCTAAAACATCAACCGTGGCAATGCCTGCGGAGTCATAACCGCGATATTCCAGCTGGCGCAGGCCCTCCAACAGCAGCGGTGCCGCTTCCCGCGAACCGATCACCGCAACGATTCCGCACATACAAAAAAGCCCGGCAATGCCGGGCTGAGCTTATGAGTTGTTGGATAGGAAACCGATTGGCGTGATCAATACGCCAGACCCATGCTGCGGGTGGTTTCGTCGCCCAGGTAAACGCGGATGCTGAGAAAGTCCGTAGGGCAAGCGGTTTCACAGCGCTTGCATCCCACGCAATCTTCGGTGCGGGGCGAAGACGCAATCTGGCCGGCTTTGCAACCGTCCCAGGGAACCATCTCGAGAACGTCGAGAGGGCATGCGCGCACACACTGGGTGCAGCCGATGCAGGTGTCGTAGATCTTGACGGCGTGGGACATGTACCCGTCTCGGTGCAGAGGACTTGGGGTCAACGTACCCGGGGTGAATGCTTCTGAGGCCAAGCTCGCGCTTTGCCGTCACTGTTGTTAACGACGAGAGGTGGTGGGGATAAGGCCAGCCCGTAAGATGCGGCGTCCCGTCTTCACGGCCATGTCCCAGGAAGCGATCCTCGAAAAAGTCCGTTCGATCGTGGCGGAGCAACTCAGTGTTGACGCCGGCGAAGTGAAGCCGGAGTCGAATTTTCAGAACGATCTGGGCGCTGACTCGCTTGACACAGTCGAGCTGGTGATGGCCCTGGAAGAAGCCTTCGACATCGAAATCCCCGACGAAGCCGCTGAAGGCATTGCCACTGTTGGCGACGCCGTCAAGTACATCGAAGACAAGCAGGCCTGAGGATCGGCAGCATGGTGGAGGGTCTCCAACGCGTCGTGGTCACTGGCCTCGGCGCGGTGACACCGATCGGCAACAGCGTTGCCGAGTACTGGTCTGGCCTCACCTCAGGCCGCAATGGCGTCGCGCCGATCACCCTGTTCGACGCGGAACAACACGCCTGCCGTTTTGCCGCCGAGGTCAAGGATTTCGATCCCAGTGGCGTCCTTGAACCCAAGGAGGCCAAACGCTGGGATCGGTTCTGCAAGTTCGGTGTCGTCGCCGCCAAACAGGCCCTAGCCGATGCTGGCCTCGCGATCACCGATGCCAACGCCGATCGGATTGGCGTCAGCATCGGCTCCGGGGTGGGCGGACTGCTCACCATGGAGACCCAGGCCCACGTACTGGACGGTAAGGGTCCGGGCCGAGTGAGCCCTTTCACTGTGCCGATGATGATCCCCAACATGGCCACCGGCCTGGCAGCAATCGCTCTCGGAGCCAAAGGTCCCAGCTCCGCGGTGGCCACAGCCTGCGCCGCAGGATCCAATGCCATTGGCGATGCCTTCCGTCTGCTGCAGATGGGCAAAGCCGACGTGATGATCTGCGGCGGCGCGGAATCCGCCATCACCCCGCTGGGCGTGGCCGGTTTCGCAAGTGCCAAAGCCCTGTCGTTCCGAAACGACGATCCCGCTACCGCCAGTCGCCCCTTCGACAGGGAGCGAGATGGCTTCGTGATTGGTGAGGGGTCCGGCGTGCTGGTGCTGGAAACCCTGGAGCACGCCAAAGCACGCGGCGCCACGATCCTGGCTGAAATGGTGGGCTACGGCACCACCTGCGATGCCCACCACATCACATCACCAACCCCCGGTGGCGTGGGCGGAGCCACAGCCATGCGACTTGCCTTGGAGGACGGCGGCTTGAGCGCCGACAGCATCGACTACGTCAATGCGCACGGCACCAGCACCCCGGCCAACGACAGCAACGAAACAGCAGCCATCAAAAGCGCTCTCGGCAGTCGCGCCCAGCAGATCCCGGTGAGCTCGACCAAATCAATGACCGGTCACTTGCTGGGTGGATCCGGCGGCATCGAGGCGGTGGCCTGTGTGCTGGCTCTCCAGCATCACGTGGTGCCCCCCACGATTAATCACACCAATCCCGATCCCGAATGTGATCTGGATGTCGTGCCCAACACCGCCCGTGAGCTCAAGCTAGGCACGGTGTTGTCCAACTCCTTCGGCTTCGGCGGCCACAACGTCTGCCTCGCCTTCCGACGCATGAGCTGAATCTTTCGGTCTGGCCCGTTTCTTAGGGCCCTTGACCCGTTGTTTCAGACTGCTCGTACTCCTTACCGAATTACACCCTCCACGTCATGGTCGCTGCGCCCGCTTCTGTCGACACCCTTTGCATCAACAGCATCCGCATGCTGGCGGTTGATGCCATCAACAAATCCAACAGTGGCCACCCCGGCCTGCCGATGGGCTGCGCTCCGATGGGTTACGCCCTTTGGGACAAGTTCCTGAAGCACAATCCCAAGAATCCCAAGTGGTTCAACCGCGACCGCTTCGTGCTGTCGGCCGGTCACGGCTGCATGCTGCTCTATGCGCTGCTGCACCTCACTGGTTACGACTCCGTGACCATCGACGACATCAAGCAGTTCCGTCAGTGGGGCTCCAAGACTCCCGGTCACCCCGAAACCTTCGAAACCCCTGGTGTTGAGGTGACCACAGGACCCCTCGGTGCCGGTATCTCCAACGCTGTGGGCTTGGCTATCGCCGAATCCCACCTGGCCGCCAAGTTCAACAAGGCCGACGCCACCGTGGTGGATCACTACACCTATGTGGTGATGGGTGATGGCTGCAACCAGGAAGGCGTGTCCTCTGAGGCTGCTTCCCTAGCTGGCCACCTGAAACTGGGCAAGCTGATTGCCCTTTACGACGACAACAGCATCACCATTGACGGTCGCACCGATGTGTCCTTCACCGAGGATGTGTTGAAGCGCTACGAGGCCTACGGCTGGCACGTCCAGCACGTGGCCGAGGGCAATACTGACGTGGACGCCATCGCCAAGGCGATCGAAGCGGCCAAAGCTGTCACCGACAAGCCGTCGATCATCAAAGTGACGACCACCATCGGCTACGGCTCCCCCAACAAGGCTGACACCGCTGGCGTGCACGGTGCCGCCCTGGGTGAGGAGGAAGCAGCGCTCACCCGTCAGCAGCTCAACTGGAACTACGGTCCCTTCGAGGTGCCCCAAGAGGCCTACGACCAGTTCCGTCAGGCCATCGAGCGTGGCGCCAGCCTCGAAGCGGAGTGGAACCAAACTCTCGCTGCTTACCGCACCAAATACCCCTCCGAAGCCGCCGAATTCGAGCGGATGCTGCGCGGTGAGCTGCCAGAGGGGTGGGACAAGGATCTGCCCACCTACACCCCCGAAGACGGTGGGCTGGCCACTCGCAAGCACTCCCAGATCTGCTTAGGCGCCCTGGGCCCCAACCTGCCTGAGCTGATCGGTGGCTCCGCCGACCTCACCCACTCCAACTACACCGACATCAAGGGCGAAACTGGCTCCTACCAAGCCATCAGTCCCGAGAAGCGCTACCTGCACTTTGGAGTGCGCGAGCACGCCATGGCGGCCATCCTCAACGGCATCGCTTATCACAACAGCGGCTTGATCCCCTATGGCGGCACCTTCCTGGTCTTCGCCGATTACATGCGTGGCTCCATGCGCCTCTCGGCTCTAAGCGAGCTCGGCGTGATCTATGTGCTCACCCACGACTCCATCGGCGTCGGTGAAGACGGCCCCACTCACCAGCCAATCGAGACCATCCCCTCCCTGCGGGCGATGCCCAACATGCTGGTGTTCCGTCCTGGCGACGGCAACGAGACCAGTGGTGCTTACAAGCTCGCGATCCAGAACCGCAAGCGCCCCAGCTCCCTTTGCCTCAGCCGTCAAGGCATGGTCAACCAAGCCAATTCCTCCATCGACAAGGTGGCCCTGGGCGGCTACGTGCTCGAAGACTGCGAAGGCACACCTGAGCTGATCCTGATCGGCACCGGCACCGAGCTCGACCTTTGCGTGCAAGCCGCCAAGCAATTGACTGCCGAAGGCAAAAAGGTCCGCGTAGTCTCAATGCCCTGTGTGGAACTGTTCGACGAGCAGAGCGACACCTACAAGGAAGACGTGCTTCCCAATGCCGTGCGCAAGCGCCTCGTGGTGGAAGCCGCTGAATCCTTCGGCTGGCACCGTTTCATCGGCCTCGATGGTGACAGCGTCACCATGAATCGCTTCGGCGCCTCCGCCCCGGGGGGCACTTGCCTCAAAGAGTTCGGGTTCACCGTTGAAAATGTTGTGGCAAAATCCAAGGCGCTTCTTGGATGAAGACGACATGCCTGTGAACAGTCAGCAGCCCCTGCCGTCTCGTTCACAGACCTTGGATGACGCATCATCAATGTCCTCTTCTGTGATCGAGCAGGGGGGGACTTTTGTATCCACTCCGAAGCGTCAACATGGTCAGAAACGACGCTTCGGGGCTGCCGGAATTATCAATGTCTTGCTGACCAACCTGGTATTGCAAGTGCTACTGGCCAGCAGCATCGTGAGCGTGACTGCCGCCACTTTGATCAGCCAGCTGATTAACACCTGCCTTGGGTACGCCATATACGGGAAGATCGTTTTCAAAGCCCAAGGGCTCCGCCACCATCGACCGCTGCTCCGCTACATCTTGCTAATGACAGCCATGTGGCTGCTGAACACCGTCGGGATTGAATTCGGAGCCACAGTTGGACTCAATAAAAACCTTGTGGCAGCTGGGCTGATCCCCTGTCTGGCCGTGTTATCGTTCATCGCACAAAAATACTGGGTGTTCAGATAATGAAGCTAAGCATCATTATCCCTTGCTACAACGAGTCGAGCACCATTCTATCGTTGATTGCAGCTGTTAAACAATCACCGGTTAAAGATAGAGAAATCATCATTGTCGACGACGGCTCCAAAGACGGAACCCGCGACATTCTTGGTGAACTAAGCGATCCTGAAGTCCGCGTTATTTTTCACAAAGCAAATCAAGGCAAAGGCGCTGCTCTTAGGACCGGGTTTCAGGAAGCAACGGGAGACATTTGCATCGTGCAGGATGCCGACCTTGAATACGACCCCCAGGAATTTCCGGTGGTCATCCAGCCAATTCTGGAAGGCAAAGCCGACGTCGTTTTCGGAAGCCGTTTCCAAAGCGGAAGACCACATCGCGTCGTGTATTTTTGGCACCGCATCGGCAACGGGGTGCTGACGCTAATGAGCAATTTTTTCACGGACCTGAACCTCTCCGACATGGAGACTTGCTACAAAGCATTCCGTCGCGAAGTCATTCAATCGATCAATATTCGCGAAAATCGCTTTGGTTTCGAGCCTGAAGTAACCGCCAAAGTTGCGAAGATGAATCTTCGAATCTACGAAGTGGGCATCTCTTACTACGGCCGCACTTACGACGAAGGCAAAAAGATTGGATGGAGAGACGGCTTCAGGGCGATTTACTGCATTCTCAAATACAATCTTTGGTCTAAACGTTGAATTCCTCCATGCGTCTCACCCGCAATTTGATCACTGGTGGCGCTGGCTTCCTTGGCTCTCACCTCACCGATCGCCTGATGGAAGCAGGCGAAGAAGTGATTTGCCTCGACAACTATTTCACAGGACGAAAAAGCAATATTGCCCCATGGATTGGCCATCCGAGATTTGAACTGATTCGGCACGACGTCACCGATCCGATCCGCCTCGAGGTGGATCGGATCTGGCATCTCGCCTGCCCCGCTTCGCCGGTGCACTACCAGTTCAACCCGATCAAAACCGCCAAAACCAGTTTCCTTGGCACCTACAACATGCTGGGGCTGGCACGCCGCGTTGGCGCGCGTCTGCTGCTGGCCAGCACCAGCGAAGTTTATGGCGATCCTGAGGTGCACCCTCAACCTGAGAGCTATCGCGGCTGCGTCAACACCATTGGCATTCGCAGCTGTTACGACGAGGGGAAACGCATCGCTGAAACCCTCTGCTTCGACTATCAACGCATGCATGACACGGAAATCCGTGTCATGCGAATTTTCAACACCTACGGGCCTCGGATGCTGCCGGACGATGGCAGGGTGGTCAGCAACTTCATCGTGCAAGCTCTCCAAGGTCAACCCCTGACGCTGTACGGCGATGGCAGCCAGACCCGATCCTTCTGTTATGTCGATGATCTGATCGAGGGCATGATTCGCCTGATGAACGGTGAGCACACAGGTCCCATCAACATTGGCAACCCTGGCGAATTCACCATCCGCCAACTGGCTGAACTGGTGCGAGATCAGATCAATCCCAACCTAGAGCTGATTACCCAGCCACTTCCGCAGGACGACCCATTACAACGGCAACCGATCATCGCGCGTGCCCAAAAAGAACTGGGATGGGAACCCAAAATCGCACTCCAAGATGGACTTAAGCCGACCATCGAATGGTTTCGAAAAAGCCTCAACGCCTAATCGGCATCATGACCCTGAAATTTTTGATCAAGCCAGCCAAGACAACGGTTCATTGGCTGTTAATTCCGGTTGCAGCGATCCTTATCACACTGTGGCCAACGCTCTCAAGTGGCCTCGAGTTTTTACAGACCGATCCAGGAGACACGCTTCTGAATCACTACTTTCTAGAGCACGCCTATCAACATATTCGTGACGGACAGATATTGAATCCAGAAAATTTTTGGTCGCCAAATTTTTTCTGGCCCGTGAAAGACACTCTCGCTTGGAGCGACCATCTGATCGGCCCTGCTGTGCTTTATGGGCTATTACGTACTTTCATACGTGACCCCTATCAAGCCTATGCGGGTTGGTTGTCTTTAACCCTGGGACTGAACTATGTAGCGATGCGACGGGCATTGATGGCCATCAGCCCTGCAACGACTCCTGCTTGGCTAAGCCTGGTTTCCTTAATCACCGTTTTCAGTCCTGCCATAACAATTCAGCTTAGCCATCCTCAATTGCTAAGCCTGTTTCTGATGGGTCCAATTCTGGTCCTCTGCAACCATCTGCTCACCCAAGATCCATCAGAAAATTTCAGCATCAGCGATTGGTTGATGCTGGGTTTCTGGCTGCTATGCAACGGAATCTTCAACATCTATATCTTTGTGTATGGATGCTATGGCGCATTAGCGTGTGCCAGCATTCACGTTGCCAGAAGATTACGTAAAAAGTCTTTCAGAATCAAAAAAGGAATCCGATTACAAAGAGCAGCAACAGCGTTTCTGACAGTTATAGCGCTTAACTTAATTATCTATACTCCCTACCTAAACTCACTTGAAACGTTTGGCGAACGCCCGTCAGAACTGATACTTGCGAACTTACCGAAGCCAGCAAGTTGGATTTTTAGCAGAGATCAATGGCTCATACCACCCCTCTTGAGCCATGGGCAATCACCAGAAGGGTGGATTTCTGGTGCAGAGCAAGAACTTTTCCCAGGATGGCTTTTGATCATTCTGATCGTTGCAACAGCTATTACAGCTATTACCAAAAAAGCAAAAACTTCTCACGAACTAAAGCTCTGGATGCTCACATTGAGCATTTTAATTATTGGATCCATCTCTATCATGGATTTCACACTGTGGCCTTTCATCAGTAAGGCATTGCCAGGAGCAAGCTCACTTCGAGCTTCAAGCCGCGTTGGAATGGTGATTGTTCTATTTGCAGCACCAAGCATTGCATTGGCAAGCACATACTGGATCACCATACAAACGCTAGCCGGACGGACGCTCACACTCCTCTTTGGCTATGGAGCTGCCTTCAGCAGCATCACGGCTGTGGATCAACCATTCTTTTCTCTGAAAGAGTGGCGCAAAGAACAAAGATTAGTTCAGGACGCGCTATCAAACAGCACTTGCGATGTGTTCTGGATGGAATGGGAAAATGGACCAGAATGGCGCAGCCATGTTCTAGCCATGCACGCCCAACTCAGCACTGGAATCTCCACAGCGAATGGCTACAGTGGTCATTTTCCAAAACAAAACTGGCCCTACAGCAACCCATCAGGAGACGGTGCTTATGCATGGATGTCGCTATATAATCCGGGTAAATATCATAACTTAAGACCTCAGACTGATGAGCTTAATCGCTGCATTGTAAGTGTTGATACAATATCAAACACATCGAAATTAAGACAAATAGAATTTCGAGACGGAAAACCAATTAATCTAGACATCAATTTTAGCCCCGGCGAAATCATTTATTCGAATGATCAAGTCAAAATCGCAGTCGACAACAATTATCTGCTTTTCAGGGTTCAAATTTCGAAAGGCGATGAGAGCGACTCAGCATGGCGTCTGTTGACTAGAGACGGAAAACCAATACCAGCAGAGCGTGCAAATTATTCCATAACAGACGCAAGAATCAAGAAAAACAAACTGTTGATCGATGATACAAATCCAATCGAAAGAATACGGTACACCTGGACAATCAACTTAGACAATGGAGTCTTTGAAGGCCAAAGCGTGACAAATCTTGTTCAATAACAACACAAAGAGGCATGGTGGCATCCGAAATAATCCATAATTTTGCTAAACATAAATCCGTTTCTCATATTTTTGGAATCACTTGTTCAGTCATACTTCTTTTGGTTCAGTTCCATGCCTGCACGAGTATCGGAAGCAGTCAGTACGAAATTGGAGGTTGCGATCCATTTGGTTACGCCAGACAAGCGAGGCTCTTTCGACAGGCCAACCATCCGCTAGATGGCTTTAATACTGATCTACAAGATAAGGCATACCAACATCTCAAACGCTGGGCACAATCCACCGAATTAAATCCGAAGGATTGGTTCCAGATGGTGGCACCCCATTGCCATCACTACAGACCATCCAGTAACAAGCTGATTATTCAATACCCCTTCGGAACCGGCTGGCTGATGAGCCTCTTTCCTGAGGAATACGAACGGCGATGGCTGGCGATTGGGAGTCTTTCCATTGCAACGACTCTGGGAATTTTCAAGCTCAACCGAGAGAAGAGTCCACTGGTTCAAGTCTTCAGAACTTTCAACACACTCATTCTGATCAACACCATCCAAATCTTCTGGCCAAGAAGTGATTCCCTAGCACCCAGCATCTTGATCGCTTATATATCCGCAGAGATGGCCTTGGCTTATGCCAAAAGCCCAGAGACAAAAACTCGAAACCTATCAATTCTAAGCACCATTCTGGGCCTTCTTCTCGGTTTTTCAATCACGATTAGGCCAGGCAATCTCTTTTTCTGGTTTGCAGGATTTCTAGCCATTGGACTTATAGCGCTCTCTAAGCCAGTTCCACCAAGAGCACTCATTCGCACAATCGGATGGGGCACCCTCAGTCTCTTACCCGGAACGCTGGCAAACTTCTACTTCAATGCGGTGAATACAGGCTCAGCTTTCGTCACCACCTACACACCCAAAGACACTCGGCTCACGGACAATCCGGAGATCATCCTCTCCAATTACAGCAAGCTCGGCAACGGAGATGGGCTCATCCTCCTGCTCATCTGTAGCGGTCTGGTCGGGATCACGCTCATCAAACTGATGGGCAGTGGACGACTCTCGAAACACAATCATGCCTGCTTGAAGTTGTCAGCGATCATGTTCACAGGTTGGGGAAGCCTTATCCTTCTACTGCTTCTCTCAACCGCGAAGATCGTCTTTCTGCCTCACTACCTGGCTTGCCAAGTGATCTTCACATCAACACTTGTCTGCTGCAGCGATGTTGATAAAGTGAACACTACTCCTCTCGGTCAAGTCTCGCGCCATAAGGCCCTCGCCCAGTGGAGTGATCACATCAGAACCATGGTGATGGCGTTATCGAGCATCATCATTATGCTCCAAACCTTTTCTCAATCAAACATTACACAACCAACGGACAATCCGCTGGTAGGAATTGACAGAGAAAATAGTGTTATCTGGGCAGCAGACATTGGGTCATATTTTTTCTATTACTATGGATTGCCTACCGCAAAACTACTCGACGCTAATTCGGAATCCCAAAACCAAGCGATTGAGTATCTCCAAAGGGAAGGCATCAACCAGTACTTTATTGACGAATACAAAATCCCTGAGCTTGTTCAATTGCTTAAACCAGGCAAACGACAGCTCAAAAAAGTTGGCGAGTTTCGACAGAAGTCCATCTATTTGCTGGAGCCTTAATCAATTCGCCTCGGAACAATCAATGTGCAAGGCCATTGGCAATCACAAAATCTCTCATAAGCGTAGATTTTGAGAGTGAAGCCGCCAAGACTCACTCCGGCTGTTGATGAGAGGCGAATCGTGAGCATCAAAGGCTAATTAATCAGCCTTGTCCATCTTCACGCCGGCAAGCTCGGCACCACCCTTGGTCTCCAGCACCTTCTCCAGACCTTCAAGATCTTCATCGGTGATCTTGGTCTGCATCGGACAGTGCTTGGGACCACACATCGAGCAGAACTCCGCCTGCTTATAGATGTCGGCCGGCAGAGTCTCGTCGTGATACTCCTTAGCCCGCTCTGGATCCAAGGACAGCTCGAACTGCTTGTTCCAGTCGAAGGCGTAGCGGGCACGGCTCAGCTCATCGTCACGATCCCGCGCACCAGGGCGATGACGGGCGATATCAGCCGCATGAGCGGCAATCTTGTAAGCGATCAGTCCTTCACGCACATCGTCGGCATTGGGCAGACCCAGGTGCTCCTTGGGCGTCACGTAGCAGAGCATCGCTGTGCCATGCCAGCCGGCCATGGCGGCACCGATGGCGGAGGTGATGTGGTCGTAACCAGGCGCGATGTCGGTCACCAGGGGGCCCAGCACATAGAAGGGTGCTTCGCTGCACTCCTCCATCTGCTTCTTCACGTTGAACTCGATCTGATCCATGGGCACATGGCCAGGGCCCTCCACCATCACCTGCACGTCGTGCTTCCAAGCGCGGCGCGTCAGCTCACCCAAGGTGTGCAGCTCAGCCAGCTGTGCAGCATCGGAGGCATCGTGCTGACAGCCAGGACGAAGGGAATCACCCAACGAGAAGGTGCAGTCGTAGCGCTTGAAGATCTCGCAGATGTCGTCGAAGCGGGTGTAGAGCGGATTCTGCTTGTGGTGATACAGCATCCATTGGGCCAAGATGCCGCCGCCACGGCTGACGATGCCGGTGATCCGGCCCTTCACTTTGGGCAGGTGCTCAATCAGCAGACCCGCATGGATGGTCTGGTAGTCGACGCCCTGTTGGCAGTGCTTCTCGATGATGTGCAGGAAGTCGTCTTCCGACAGACGTTCGATCGAACCATGCACGCTCTCGAGTGCTTGATACACGGGCACGGTGCCGATGGGCACCGGGGAGGCGTTGATGATCGCAGTGCGCACCTCATCCAAATTCACACCGCCGGTGGAGAGATCCATCACCGTGTCCGCGCCGTACTTCACCGCCAACTTCAGCTTCTTTACCTCCTCCTCGGCGTCAGAGGCATTAGGGGAGGCACCGATGTTGGCGTTCACCTTGCACTTGCTGGCGATGCCGATCGCCATCGGTTCCAGATTGCCGTGGTTGATGTTGGCGGGGATCACCATCCGGCCCCGAGCCACCTCCTCCATCACCAGCGATTCAGGCAGGTTCTCCCGATGGGCCACAAAGGCCATTTCCTCGGTCACCACACCCTGCCGGGCGAAGTGCATCTGCGACACGTTGGCTTGTCCACGACGGGACTCAACCCAGGAAGTACGCATGATCCGTTCAGCAAATGGACTGCCAGGAGCCGGCCGATCAGCCGCGGATCACATGTGGTCACTTCCCTGGCGCCGGCATGACCCGGATCAGGTTCGGAGGGTGTGATCTCAGCCCTTCCGGCCGCGAACGACCTCAGGCACCCCTAGTGGTGTTTGAACCGTAGCAAGCGTTCCGACAGTGGAGGGGTCAGGTCGCTTGCAAGCCGTTCAGTGCCGCCGCCACCACCCGATGGTCGCCGTCCTGCTGCAAGGGCCGCAACAACGTCCGCGCCTGCTCACCGACCGGTTGATCCCGGCCCTCACGCACAATCCGGCCCAGGATCTCGGCGCCACTGACCCGCACGGTGCCATCGGCATCGGTGATGGCGACGGAGGCAAGGTCCAACAACCAACCCAGGTTGATCTGGGGCTGCTCCGCTAGAGCCGAGAGGATGCTGCAGCGCACCAGCCAAGCGTCATCGGCCAGGAACGCCGCCTTCAGCAGCGGCCAGGCCCGCTCCACGCCATAACTGGCTAAGGAATTGGCGGCTTCAGCTCGCACGTTGCTGTCATTGTCATTGCGCAGCAGCTTCTCCAGCACCGACCAACCCTGCTCCGTGCGCTTGTAACCCAGCCCGCTGCAACTCAGGGAACGCACCAGGAAGGCCTCCTGCTCACTACCCAACACCAACAAAGGCACCGCCTCCTCGTCGGTGCAGAAGCGCAGCTGGGTGAGAGCCGGCATCGCCAGGGTGGGGTCTCCAGAACCGATCGCTGTGCGCAGCGCGTCGAGATCGGGAGCGTCATCCGCAGGCGATGGCGGTGTGGATGCCATGGACTCAGTGCTCCTCGAATCGACTGCTGCGCAAAGCCACCAGCAGTTTGTGGCGCCGGCGCCGGCGACCCACGACCGCATGGATCACCAGGCCAGAGCCCACAAGGATGGCAGGTACAGCCTGCCAACGATCGGTCCCCTCCCTCTGAACCAGGCCAACCAAGCCCAACAACACAAGCAACGGTGCTGCCAAAGACAGCAACACAGACACGGGCAAACGCGATGGGCGGGTCATAACGCCGGCTCCCAAGCCAGGATCGCAGCGGTCAACACCCGGATACCTGTCTCCAAACAACGCTCATCCGGCAGGAAATGACCGTTGTGCAGGGGAGCGCATCCGTCGGGACCTGCCACTCCCAGGCGGAACATCATTCCCGGCACATCGCGAATCAGCTCAGCAAAATCTTCCGCTCCGAGCGATGGATGCTCCAACCGCAGCACCTGATCCGATCCCAGCTGCTCGATGGCACATCGTTCCAACAGCGCCGTGAGCCGAGGGTCGTTGTGCACAGGCGGCGCGATGCAGCGGTAACGCACCACGGCCGTCGCCCCAAAGGTCGAGCAAATGGCCTGCACCGTGTCCTCAATCCAGCCGGGCAATCGATCGTGCAGATCGCTGCAGAGACAGCGAACGGTGCCCAGCAGGGTGACGCGATCGGCAATCACGTTGTAAGCCTTGCCCCCTTCGATCCGGCCGAAACTCACCACCACCGGGTGCAGGGCATCCAGCCGGCGGCTGATCGCCTCCTGCAAACCAGTAACCACTCGGGATGCAATCCAGATCGCATCCACCGACTGATGCGGTCGTGCTCCGTGGCCGCCTTCACCGATCACTTCAATCTCCAGTTCACCGGCAGCGGCAGTGAGGCTGCCGCAGCGCACGCCGATGTTGCCCACAGGCAACGAGGGGAACACGTGCACCCCGAACAGGCCGGCCAGACCATCCGCGGCTCCGGCTTCACGCATCCAGCGCGCACCCTGGGCAATCTCCTCCGCCGGTTGAAACAGCAGACGGATACCAAAGGGCAACGACGCTTCAGCAGCCAGCAGTCGCGCCACACCCACGCCAACGGTGCTGTGCAGGTCGTGCCCACAGGCGTGCATCACGCCCTGGCGAACGGATGCATAAGGAAGTTTGGTGCGTTCCTCAATCGGTAACGCATCCATGTCGACCCGCAGGCCGACTGTTGGCCCTTGCCCAGGCCCCAGCTCCGCCACAACACCGGTTCGTCCCACCCCCTCACGCACTCGCCAACCGGCCTCGCGCAGCTCACCGGCAATCAGCGCTGCTGTCTGATGTTCCTCACCGCTGAGTTCCGGATGGGCATGCAGATGACGCCGGAACTCGATCAACTCCGGCAGCAGCTGGGTCAGTCGCTCGGACCAAGACGGAGCGAGGGTCGTCATGCCTCCTCCAGCGCAAGAAAGCGCTCAAGATCCGCAATCGGGCCTGGCGGCCAGCGGCGCACCTGTGCCAGCCAGGAAGCATCGCGGTAGCTGGGATCCAATCCAGCAGCTGCCGCCCAATGACTTTCGGCTTCACCGCGGGAACCCACGCGCCAGAGCAGAGCACTAAGGGCAGCGCGGGCATCGGCAAACAGGGGATACCGACGGATCAGATTGCGCAGCTGGCGTTCGGCTTCCTGAAGATCCTCCAGCTGATACAGAGCCAAGGCATCACTGGAACGGGCCATGGCAAAACCCGGCCTGGCATCGGCAGCCAGGCGGTAGAGACGCTGGGCTTCCCGCCAGTCGCCTTCCGAACCACGCACATTGCCAAGGTTGTAAAGCGCCGACGCATCGCTCGGATCACGATTGAGAATCCAGTCGTAATCCGCCGCGGCCTCGGGCCAGCGCTGCAGGGCTTCTTCCGCGGTCCCGCGGTTCAGATGCGGGTCAGCGTCATCGGGAGCCAATTCAATGGAGCGGGTCTGATCTGCAATCGCCCCCTCCGGATCCCCGAGCATCAAGCGCACATTGCCGCGATTGCTCCAGGCCGCCGCATCCCTGGGAGCGAGGTCGAGCACCTGATCCCAGATCGGCAGCGCCTGCTCAGGATCGCCTTGTCGGCTGAGGGCCAGGGCGCGATCGAACAGGGTTGGCAGATCGTCCGCTGCCGCCCAGGCCGCCGTTGGAGGCCAGGACGCCAGCAGCAGCACCGGCAGAAACCATGCGATCAGCTGTCTCCGCCAGTTCATGCCGCTGCCTCCTGATCCGGCCAGCCAAGATGACATCGCCCCGCGTCCGTCACCACCCGTCCGCGCGGTGTGCGCTGCAGAAAGCCGAGCTGAAGCAGATAGGGCTCCACCACGGATTCCAACGTGGTGGGATCTTCTCCGAGGGCTGCCGCCAGGGTGTCTAACCCTGCAGGGCCACCGCCATGGGACTGGATCAGCAGCTCGAGCAGCCTGCGATCACTGGCATCCAGGCCCTTTTGATCCACCCGGTGCAGTGTGAGGGCCTCATCCACCAGGTCGCGATCGATGCAGCCGGTGCACTCACGCACACAGGCCACGTCACGGACCCGCCGAAGCAAACGATTGGCAATCCGCGGCGTGCCCCGGCAGCGGCGGGCGATCTCAGCACAGGCCTCAGGGCTGAGGTCTAACTCCAGCAGTCCCGCAGCCCGCTCCACAATTGCCTGCAGGTCGTCCAATCCGTAGAACTCCAACCGCTGAATCAAACCGAAGCGATCGCGCAGCGGCGAGCTGAGCGCACCGGCCCGGGTGGTGGCTCCCACCAGAGTGAAGGGAGGCAGCTCAAGGGCACGGGTTCGGGCGGTGCTGCCCTTACCCACGGTGAGATCCAAGCGCCGATCTTCCATCGCGGGATAGAGCAGTTCTTCTGCCACCCGACTGAGCCGGTGAATCTCATCGATGAACAACAGCTCCTGAGGCTGCAAATTCACCAGCAAGCCAACGATGTCACGGGGGCGCTCCAGAGCAGGAGCACTGGTGATGCGGCAGTTCACCCCCAATTCTTCGGCCAACACCATGGCCATGGTGGTTTTGCCGAGACCCGGCGGTCCGTAGAGCAGCACGTGATCAAGCGCATCACCACGACCGAGGGCCGCCTGCACGGCGATACCGAGCACCTGCTTGAGCTCGCGCTGACCGATGTAATCGTCCAAACGGCGTGGTCTGAGGCCGTCATCGCGACCGGGGGCCGCCGTTGGATCCAGATCGTCTCCGGCTTGCCGGGCACCATCCACGACCCGGCTAGTCGGCCGTTCCGGCCGGGGGCGTGGGGCTGCGGCGTTGGAAGAAACGATCGCCATGGTTGGAAGGGTACCGAGCCCTGGATAGGGTCGGGGAATCAAGCGGCTGAGGAGCCGAACGGTCCATGGCCAAGGGTGGAGGCAAAAAGAACGCAGCAGCGCGGGCTGCCGCCAATCGCCTACTGGCGGACAACCGGCTGGCCAGGCACCAATACGACATCCTCGAAACCCTAGAAACCGGCATTGAGCTGGTGGGGACCGAGGTGAAGTCGATCCGGGCCGGTCAGGCCAACCTGCGCGATGGCTTTTGTCTGATCCGCAACGGCCAGCTGCAACTGCACAACGTGCATATCTCCCCTCACACCCACGCCAGCGGCTACTACAACCACGACCCCCTCCGAGTGCGGCGGCTGCTGGCGCATCGCCGGGAGATCGACAAATTGCGCGGTCAGCTGGATCAGAAGGGGTTAACGCTGATCCCGCTGAACATGCACCTGCAGGGCTCCTGGATCAAGCTGACAATTGGCCTTGGTAAAGGCCGCAAGCTGCACGACAAGCGCGCCGCCGAAAAAGACAAGCAGATTAAGAAAGAAACCCGGGCCGCCATCGCCCGTTACTAAGCGATGCGCTTAGGGCGGCGGCGGTGAAGCGATGCCAGCCGGTGCCGGCAGAGTCTGAGGTGCACTGGGCTCTACAGCTTCGCCAGATGCATCGGACTGAGTCGGAGGCTCCTCCACACCCGCCGGCTTCGGACCGGGCGGTTCCGGAAGCGCCTCGACAGGGCCCTGCACGCCGGTGGCCGGGTCTGGAATCGGATCCAGGTCCACCTCCGGCAACGGTTGTGATCCCGGCAGATCGGCACGACAAGACAGCGTCAGCAGTCCCGAGGACACACCGTCGTTGGTGACGAGCACCTGCACCGGTGATCCCGCCTCGACCGGAAGGGTGACCACCCGAAGCGGTCCACGGTCCGCCATCACTGCACCGTCGGCTGCAAAGACCGTCATCTGCATCAGTGGGGTGCCATTGATGCCAAGCACCAGACGGCGCCCGGCCGGCACCGCAATTGAAATCAATCGTGCCCCACCTGCAGGCACCCGGCTGGTGAGCACCGTGGGCGTGAGCTGCCGGGCCTTCACGGTTTCAATCTGCACGTCCTCCAGGCTGCGCAACGCCGCAGCAATCCAGAGCTGCCGGTAAGGCTCCGGCGGTTTGACCCCTGCCGGTGCACCCGGCAACAGCGCTTGGGCTGAAGCACTCACAAGTTGCTCCACCACCCTGGCGTTCACCCCTTGATCGACCAAGGCCTGTCGCTGACTTTGCCAGTCGGCAGGTTTGAGCTGACCCAGGCGACTGCGCAGGGCGGGCGGCAGTTGTTCCACCCGAGCCAGCCACTCATCGGCCAGGTCATTCCAGACCCGCCGAAGTGGGGCATCGTCGAGGGAATCACTGGGCAGGCGACCACCACGCTCGGGGAAACGGGCCATCAGGCTGGCATCCACCAGTTGCAGGAACCAACTGCGATCCACCTGCAACGCCCGCAGACGACTGAGCAACTGCTGTCGTTGATCCACCTCAGCGGGGGGCAGGCTGGTGGCCCCACGACCGATCAGATCACGATCGGTGGAAGGCGCCTCAGCCGGTGATTTACCCCTGCTGAGCAGAAACCAACCAATGGCCGTCCCCAACAAAGCCGAGATCAGCAAGGCAGCCACCACAGGCCAGAGGCGTCCTTCCGCTGCCTGTTGACGTTCCTCCGCCCGCGGGCGGCGGCGCGAGGCCTGCCTGGCTGGCGGCGTGAACGTCGGCAGATCCGGTGAGTGGGCTGCGATGGATTCAGGGTCGGGATCGGCCGCCACCACAGGGGCCAACACCACGGTGCGATCGGCGCGGGGCTGCGGCCCCGTCGATTCAGGCATCGTTACCGTCTGGAGAGCGCGGAGGGCTTCAGAGGCTTCATCAAAGCGCTGGTCCGGCTGCTCCGACAGCAAACGCTCCAGCACTTGGCGGTAGGGGGGGTCCAGTTCAAGATCAGCGGGCGCGCTCCAGTGGAGACCTTCGGCATCCAATAACTGCTCCGGCGGCCGCCCGGTGAGCATGGTGAGCGCCGTCACCCCGAGCCCATGAAGATCCATCCAGGCCGCAGCCGGTTCCCGCCGGCCTTGCGCTCGCGGGGCGTAGCTCGCTGAGGCACCCTCGAGGGGCTGGGCTCCAGAGCGCTGCAACAGTCCGAAATCGAGCAGCACCGGCAACCCGTCCTGATCGCGGCGCAGGAGATTGCGGGGATTGATGTCGCCGTGCACCAGCGCATGGCCGTGAAGCACCGCCAGAGGTGAGAGCAGTTGACGCATCAAGAGCAGCACCTCACCAGCACCAAACACCAGCTGGCGCTGAAGCCGCTGCTCCTGGATCTGGTGGAGGGTCGACCCCTCCTGCCACTCGCGCACCAGCCAGAAGCTGTCGTGGGACTCGATCAGCCCTCCAAAGCGAGGAATCTGAGGATGCAGCACCGACTGGATCGCTGGCCACAACTGGCGAAATCGCTGCTGAGCCGCATCAGTTTTCAACTGCCTGAGTGCCACAGCCGTATCCCCGGCCATCTGGTCGGCAGCACGCCAGAGCACAGCATCCGATCGATCAGGATCGTTGGAGCAACACCGATCCAGGCGATACCGCTCAGCCAACAACGTGCCGATCACGAATGGGGCTGCAGAGATGGCTGATGCTAAGGGCAGTGTCTCGCTGAACTTGCTGAGGATCTCCCTAGGGTCACTCGGGTACGACTCCATCCCATGGCCGCTGGCTCCCTCCTGGATCGACTGTTGGAGGTGCGTCAGGCCAGCGAAGCCTTGATCGCTCCGCTCGACGCAGAGGACCTCAATCTGCAGGGCATGGCCGATGCCAGCCCGCCTAAATGGCACCTAGCCCACACCACCTGGTTTTTTGAAACCTTCGTGTTGAAGCCCCATCAGCCGGATTACACACCGGCAGATCCCCGCTGGAGCTACCTGTTCAATTCCTATTACGACACGGTCGGTCCTCGCCAGCCGCGGCCGCAGCGAGGCCTCCTCAGCCGACCACCCATGGCCGACGTTGCGGCCTGGAGACAACGGGTTACCCAGGCCCTGGAGACGCTGCTAGTGCATCACGCCGATGGCCCCTGGCGGGAGCTGGTGGAGCTGGGACTGCAGCACGAGCAGCAGCATCAGGAGTTGCTCCTGATGGATCTACTCGATGGCTTCAGCCGGCAACCCCTGGAGCCCGCCTATCGCGACGACTGGTGTGAGCAAGATGAGGATCTGCCTGACAGCGGCCCGACCTGCGCCGACGACCTCCATGGTCCCTGGCTGCACTGCCGGGGAGGGCTGGTGGAGGTGGGCCACCAAGGGGATAGCTTCCATTTCGATAACGAAGGACCACGCCACCGCACCTGGCTCGACCCCTTTGCCATCGCCGATCGGCTGGTGAGCAACGGGGCCTATCGCCGCTTCATCGACGACGGTGGTTACCGCCGCCCAGACCTGTGGATGAGCGAGGGGTGGGCGGAGTGCCAACGCCGGGGCTGGCAAGCACCCCGCTACTGGCGGCGGGATCGCAATGGAGAGGGGCCCTGGCGCTGGGAATTCACTCTGGGAAGCCGACGCCCACTAGAGGATCACCGGCCAGTGCGTCACCTCAGCTGGTTCGAAGCTGATGCCTTTGCCCGTTGGGCCGGGGCACGGTTACCCAACGAAGCAGAATGGGAATTCGCCAGGGTTCAGCATGGAGAAAACCTGCTCCAGAGCCATGGCCAGCTATGGCAATGGACCGCCAGCCCCTATCGGCCCTATCCCGGGTTTCATCCCGCGGCCGGGGCTGTTGGCGAATACAACGGCAAATTCATGACCTCCCAGTTCGTGCTGCGTGGCAGCAGCCGGCTCACCCCCCCTGGACATGCCCGCGACACCTACCGAAACTTCTTCCCCCCAGTGAGCCGGTGGATGGCCGCAGGTCTACGTCTGGCGCGATGACCACCCCCCATGACAGTTACCACCCCCACACGGCCAACCTTGATCGACCTGCATCCGCCCGCGGCGGACATGCAGCGATTGGTGAAAGAAGGCCTGGAACGGGAACCCCGACAGCTCCCCGCCTGGTTCCTCTACGACGCTGAGGGCTCGCAGCTGTTCGATCAAATCTGCCAACAACCGGAATACAGCCTCACGCGCACGGAAATTGCCCTGCTGGAGCAGTCAGCCGAGGAGATCGCCACCGCCATGGGCTCTGGCGTGATTGTTGAATTCGGTGCCGGCAGCGCCCGCAAGGTGGGGCCATTGCTGAACGCGATGCAACCCACGGCCTATGTGGCACTCGACATCAGTGCAGCCCATCTCCAGCAGGCCACAGCCGCACTGCAAGCTGCGCACCCCGGGGTGCCGATGCTGGGCATCTGCTGCGATCACAGCCGGCTGGAGGTCCTGCCTGACCACCCGCTGCTGCAAGGGCAGCGACGTCTGGGCTTTTTCCCTGGCAGCTCCCTCGGCAACTTCACGCAGGAGGAAGCAGTTCGGCTGTTGCGGCGCTTCCGCCTGCTGCTGGATGGCGGCCCCCTGCTGCTCGGTTTGGATCAGCCCAAATCGCAGACAAGGCTGGAAGCCGCCTACGACGATGCGGCAGGCATCTCCGCCGCCTTCGCCCGCAATCTGCTGCAGCGCCTGAACCGGGACCTGAGCGCCGATTTTCAGCCCCAACGATTCTCTTATCAGGCGCAATGGCAAGCGGCGCACAGCCGCGTGCAGATGGTTCTGGTGAGCGACTGCGAACAGACCGTCTCCATCGGTTCCAGCTCCTGGCGCTTTGCCGCTGGTGAACCGCTGGTGACGGAATACAGCGTCAAGTATTCACCCGAGATGGCCTGTGATCTGGCTGAAGCCGCAGGTTGGCGCTGGTGTCGCCGCTGGCACGACCCGGCCGACGACCTCTCCCTGCACTGGCTGGAACCGGCAGACTGAACATCAGAGCCGCTGAAGCACAGCCATGGGACTTGAAGAACGACGTCAGACGATCAAGGCCCAGCGTGAGCAGCTGATCAGCGAACTGGAGGCGATTTACATGGGAGCGTTCGAGCGGATCGGCCAACTCGAAATGGGGGAAGGGGCGGTGGCGCGGCTGACGCAGCTGATGCTGCGTTCCCGCGAAGCAGCGATCACGCCGCTCCAGGAGGAGATCGAAGCACCATTAATCACCCGAGCACCGGACCAGACCGGCCAGACCAACTGATGGCCCCCACCTGGCTGGATCAACTGGAGCGCAATCTGGAAGAGCGCCTGGACGCGTTTCTGCGTTCCAATCCCGATCAAGATCGTCTGCTCCAGGAGCAGCACCTGCAGGACCGGCAACGCGATCTCTGCCGAAGACGCGATCAGATGCAGCTGCAAGCCCGGGACCTACGTCGCCAGTTGCTGTCGCTTGCCGAACAGGTGCAGGCCTGGGGTGCACGCAGCGACAAAGCCCGCGATGCCGGTGCCGATGACCTGGCGCAGAGGGCCAAAGACCACGTCAGCACCTTGATGAATCAAGGCAGGGTTCTCTGGACAGAGCTGGATCGGCTCGGACAGAGCTTCAAGGACCTCGACGGTCAGATCTCTGACCTCAACCAGCAGGCCAGTCAACAATCGGGACAACGCAGCTTGGATGAAGACTGGGCCTTGTTCGAGGCCCACCAGGAGCTGGAGGAGCTGAGGCGCCGTCAGGGCTTCAGCTGAAAGCGACCCTCAAGCCTTGGGGGCAGGGGGCTCGAGACTCACATTTTCGGGTGGAGGCGTGGGGTCAGGATCGGCAATCAGCATGTGCTGCAACACGATCTCAGGACGCTCACTGTCTCGCCAGCGGATGCGATAGGCAGGCATTTTGGTGCCTCGGCTGGTGGTCTGCTCCACCGGCTCCATCACCCAGCCGCGGCGGGAGCGCCCCTGGGGATTGCGCTTGACCACCGCATCGGCGTGCTTGAAGCGGAAACCTACGCGCTCACCACTCATGGGAAAGGGACCATGCCACTGTGAACCATTATCCACCCTGAGGGTTCAGGGTGGCCAATTCCGGCTTGAAGGACTGCTTTAAGCGTCGGGCCGCAGCAGCGGGAAGGCGATCACATCGCGGATCGAAGGACTGTCGGTAAGCAGCATCACCAGCCGATCAATGCCGATGCCAAGCCCGCCCGTCGGCGGCATGCCCACTTCTAAGGCCGTGACGAAATCCTCATCCAGACCCTGGGCCTCGAGATCGCCGGCAGCCTTGCGCTCCTGCTGCGCTTCCAGGCGCTGGCGCTGATCCACAGGATCGGTGAGCTCACTGAACGCATTGGCATGTTCACGACCCACAATGAACAGCTCAAAGCGTTCGACCAGTCCAGGCTTGCTGCGATGCGGGCGCGCCAGGGGTGAAATCTCCACCGGGTAATCGATCACGAATGTGGGCTGGATCAGCGTCGACTCCACCGACTGCTCAAAGGCTTCGTTCAGCAATCGACCCACCGAATCAGCCAGCTCAGGTGCATGCAGGCCTTTCGCCTGCATCGCGGTCGCTGCGTCATCACGGCGAGTAAAGCTGTTGAAATCCAGTCCGGTGGCGTCCTCCACCAGCTCATGCATGGTGGCGCGACGCCAAGGCGGGGCCAGATCAATCTCGGTTCCCTGATAGGTGAGGGTGGTGGTGCCGCAGACCTCCCGACAGACCGAGCTCACCATCTGCTCGGTGAGCTCCATCATCCCGATGTAATCGCTGTAGGCCTGGTAAATCTCCACCGAGGTGAATTCAGGGTTATGGCGGGTGCTGACGCCCTCGTTGCGGAAGATGCGCCCCAGCTCGTAAACCCGTTCAAATCCACCGACCACGAGACGCTTGAGGTGCAGCTCCGTGGCAATCCGCAACGTCAGCGGCAGGTCCAGAGCGTTGTGATGGGTCTCGAAGGGACGGGCATCGGCACCACCGGGCTGGCTCTGGAGCACCGGAGTCTCGATCTCCAGAAACGCACGGTCATCCAACCAGCGGCGAATAGCACTCACCGTGTTCGCCCGGCGCCTGAAGGTCTCTCTGGACTGGGGCGTCACGATCAGGTCGAGGTAACGCTGGCGGTAGCGCTTCTCCACATCCGCCAGGCCATGCCACTTGTCTGGCAACGGCTGCAAAGCCTTGGTGAGCATCGTCCACTCACTCACCTTCACCGACAATTCGCCGCGGTCGGTGCGGCGCAGGATGCCCTGGACCCCGATTAGATCCCCTGAATCCACTAGGGACGTGATCTGGGCAAAAGCCTCCCCCAGGGCAGCTTTCTCGAGAAACAGCTGAATCGTGCCGGTTTCATCCGCCAGAGTGAAGAAGGCGAGCTTGCCCATAACCCGACGGGTCATCACCCGGCCGGCCACCGCCACAGTGCAGTCCCGCTCCTCACCATTGGGCAAATCAGCATGGTTCGCCTGCAGCGCAGCCATCCGATGGGTCGGCTCAAACAGCAAGGCGTAGGGCTCACGGCCCTGATCTCTGAGTGCATTCGCCTTCTCGAGGCGGGTCTCACGCAGTTCAGACACAGGGGAGCGGGATGCAGTCGGGCGCCACTCTGCCGGTCGATGGGACCCGAAGGCGACCCTCAACAATCAAACACACCCTGCAAAGGCCTAGCCAGCTGCAGCAGCAGGAGCACCATCGCCCATGCGCTGAGAGGAATAGCCAATGCCACGGACGGTGAGAATCAGCTCCGGGTTGCGAGGGTCGGGTTCTAACTTGCCACGCAAGCGGGCCACATACACGTCCACCACACGCAGATCAGCGGCACGGCGGGGTGGGTAACCCCAGAGTTGTTCCAGGATTTCGGCACGAGGCACCACACGGCCGGGCTCGCGGAACAACAGCTCGAGAAGGCTGAACTCTGTGTAGGTGAGCGAGATGCGTTCGTTACCACGCGTCACCTGTCGACGGTTGGTGTCCACCACCAGATCACCGACGCGCACCACGCCCTGACCGGTTGGCAGCTCCCTGGGTTCGGCGGTGGCAGAGCCGCGGCCCACCCGGCGCAGAATGGTGGCGATACGCGCTTCCAGCTCCTTCGGGCTGAAGGGTTTCGGAAGGTAATCGTCAGCCCCAAGATCAAGTCCCGCCACCCGCTCGGAAATGGCTTCCAGCGCTGAGAGGAAAATGATTGGTACACAAGACTCGGCGCGCAAGCGACGGCAAACAGCGAAACCATCGAGCTTGGGCAGCATCACATCGAGCACCACCAGGTCCGGTGACTCGCTGTGGAACATTTCCAAGGCCTGCTCGCCATCTTCGGCACAGACCACGCGGTAACCAGCCAACTGGAGCCGCATCACCAAAACGCGACGAACTGCAGGCTCATCGTCGACCACCAGCACGGTGGCTTTGTGGGGCTCAGGAGCCAGCTGAAGCGGCCCATCACCTCTGGTTTGTGATGGCCCTTCTGGCATGCGCTCCCTACTTGAAGAATCGCAACCCTACCGTTCGGGGTGAGCAGATCGAGACTTTTGATTGGCTAAGGAGCGCAGACTTTGCCTTCTCTTAAGGATTAGATCTCGCCAAATCCGAGTCTTTCAAGGCCAGCGTGAGCGTGCGTAGCGATTCCACTGCTCTTCAGCCTCACGCACGGCCTGATCACTGCTGATCTGGCCCAGCATCGCCCGCTGCAACTGGGTGTAAATGATGCTTTGAAGCCGCTTCACACCTTGTGTAGCCGGCACAAGCACCCGTGCCCGCTCCAGGGTTTCAGCAGACAGCAACCGTGCCTCACGAATCTGAGCGGCGCCTGGATCCGAGGGACGCTCTGCCTCCAACTCCGCCCTCACCGCCGCCAGGGCCTGCGTCGACGAGGGCAGTACCAGCGCCTCGCGCGCGAAGCGGGCCTGGTTCTCGCCATTGGTGAGGAAGAGAGCAAACAGCACCGCATCCGCAGCGTTGTCGCTTTGCCGCGGGACCACCAGGGTCATCAAAGCCACATTGGCCACTCCATCAGTCCCGGTGAGCGGCGGTCGTGGCTCGGTGACCGCCGCCACCCCGGGTGCATTGGTCTGGATGTTGCCCAGGAACTTCGCACCACTGGCTAGCAAGGCCAGCTCACCGCTTTGAAACAGCTCGACTGCCCGCCGCTGTCCCTGGCTGACCACTTCCCGCGGCAAGAGACCCTCCCGGTAAAGATTGGTCCAGAAGGCGAAAGCCTTGCGACCGGCCGGGGTATTGAAGGCAGCCCTCTGGCGGTCATCGAGCAAGGTCACACCCATCTGCACCATCGACTCCAGCAGTTCAGCGGAGTCATCCGGCACCACAGTCACAAACACTCCGTAGTGCCCGGTGCGTTCGCGGATTTGTCTGGCAAAAGCGGGCACGTCCTCCCAGCGCTGAGGAGCCTGCTCGAGCCCAGCACCGCGAAGCAGATCGCGGTTCACCAGGCTCAGACGCACCGTGAGGTACCAGGGAATCGCAATCTGCCCGCCCTTTGGGTCCCGAGCTGCATCCCAGACCGAAGGCAAGTAGCGCTCGGAGGCACCATCGGGCAACAGCGGGGTGAGATCCGTCAGTCCTCCCTTACTGGCCAAGTTGGCAGCAAAAGGAGGATTGAGATTCACCAGATCCGGTGCCGTGCGGGCAAACACCGCGGCCAGCAGCTTGCGTTCCACAGTCCCCCAGAGGAGATCGGTCCAACGCACCGGGACATCTGGATAACGGGTCTCCCAGGCCTCAATCACCGATGTCATATAGGGGTTGAATTTGGGCGCTAGCTCCAGAGTCCAGAGCTGCAGCGTGCTCTCCGGAGCTGCGGGTCTACGACAGCCCCAGCCAATGGTCGCCAGGCCTGCAACCGCCAGACCGACCAGGACCAACCGCCGTCGTTTGAATTCAGTCATGCAGGGGCCCGGCGTCGCCAGAGGAGCAGTTGCCAGGATCCGACCATCGGGGCCAGCAGTCCAGTGATCAGCGACTGCGCCACGGTGGTGTGCAGTGCCCAAGCCTGGATCATCGCTTCCGGTACCCCCAGCACCAGCCACTGCAGCCAGAGGCTCAACCCAAGCACCACCGTGCCGATCCAGGCCAGTAAACCGAGATTGAGGCTGCGCTGAATCGGTGGCCCGCGACGTCCCAGTCGTCCCCACCACCAGCCCATCAACATCAATCCCGGCACCTGCGTGGTGTCGCCCAGGCTGAGCCCGTCCAACACCATCCCCAGGCCGGCTCCAGCAATCAAACCGGGGACGGGTCCATCCACCAAAGACCAGGGCAGCAACCAGAGCATGGCCCAGCTGGGAGGGACGCCCTCCAAAGTGAGCCAGGACGGTCCTGCGAGCTGAAGCAGAGGCACCAGCAACACGGAGGCCACACAAGTGGGCTGGCGATGCAGTGGGGTCATGGATCAGCGCACCTTCACCTGAACCCAGTCGATGGCATCAGGAGCAGCAATCAATTGCACCAGAGCCGTGGGAGCTGGAACAGCCCGCAGGTTGATCGATTGCACCACCGCCACCGGCAGATTGGGGGGCAAGAGAGTGCTAGCAGGAGAGGTGCTGACCAGATCCCCTTCCTTCACCCGAACTTCCTTGTCGAGAAACTGCAACTGAGGCCGAGCCGTGCCCAGCCCCAACAGCAGGCCATGCTGACGGGTGCGGGGCAACCAGACGCCGATCCGGCTACCAGGAGCCGTGAGCAAACGCACGCGACTGGTGGTGGGCGTCACACTCTGCACACGACCGACCAGACCACCGGGACCCACCACCGCATCGTCTTTGGCCACACCCTGGATCGATCCCGTGCCGAGCTCCAGCTGCTGCCACCAACCGGACGCGGCACGCGAAATCACAGCGGCTTGAAGCCAATCGCCAGACGACTGCTGGTTCAGTTTCAACAGGCCCCGAAGGCGAGCGTTGTCTTCCTCCAGCAGCATCAGTCGAGCAGCCTCTTCCTGCTTTGTGGCGGATTGAACCCATTCGCGCTGCGCCGTACCGGGCCAGAACGGGCGGCTGATCAACGCAAAGGCATCGGCGAAACCGGCACCTTTACTGAATCGCACCAAGCCAAGCGCCACGAGCAGCAGCAACCAGGGCCACAGGCGCTGAACCGAACGCAGCCGCGACCCCTGCGGCCACTGGGAAGAACCCATAGCGGTTAGACGGCAGCCGCGGCTCGAACGAATTCAGGGGTGTCAAGCACCCGCTGGAGACGTTTGTAATCCTCAAGCACCTGACCGCATCCCTTGACCACGCAGAGCAGAGGGTCTTCAGCAATGTGCGTGAAAATGCCGGTCTCATGGCTGATCAAGTCGCTAAGGCCCCGCACCAGGGCACCACCTCCAGCCAGCATGATCCCGCGGTCGACGATGTCGGCGGCCAGTTCGGGCGGCGTGCGTTCCAGGGTGCGCTTCACCGCTTCCACAATCACATTGAGCGGCTCGGCGATGGCCTCTCTGAGGTCGCCGGCCTGGAGCTGAATGGTGCGAGGCAGACCGGACAGCAAGTGCAGGCCGCGCACGTCCATCACAGTCTGGTCGAACTCGTTATCGGGGAAGGCAGAGCCGATGCGGATCTTGATCTCTTCTGCGGTGCGTTCGCCCACCACCAGGTTGTGCACTTTCTTGAGATACACACCGATGGAATCGCTGATTTCATCGCCTGCGACCCGCACCGACTCGCTGAGCACCGTGCCACCAAGACTGAGCACAGCGACCTCGGTGGTGCCACCACCAATATCAACAATCATCGTTCCGACCGGTTCGGTCACCGGCAGACCGGCACCAATGGCAGCTGCCACCGGCTCATCGATGAGGTGCACTTCGCGGGCGCCGGCTAGACCGGCTTCGCGCACGGCCCGCCGTTCCACCCCGGTCACACCACTAGGAATACCCACCACCAACCTTGGCGCAACAATGCCGCGGCCCTCATTGCCCTTCTGAATAAAGGTCTTGAGCATCTGCTCTGCGGCATCGAAATCAGCAATCACGCCATCGCGCAAGGGACGCACTGCGCGGATGTTGCCGGGCGTCCGCCCCAGCATCAACTTCGCTTCATCACCCACCGCCATGGTGACGCCGCGCTCAAGATCGAGGGCGACCACCGAGGGCTCCTGCAGCACAATCCCCTTGCCGGAGACGTAAATCAGGGTGTTAGCCGTGCCCAGGTCAATGCCGATGTCGCGGGACAACTGGAAGCGGCGGAAGAGCACTGGCGGAACCACATTTCGGCGAATCATAGGAGCAGTTTCCAGACCCATCTGTTACGTCTGGCCACGACGGGGGAACTCCTTGAAAGCAGCCACGACAACGGTCAATTCCGGCAACCGTGGCGCATCATGAACCCAACTAACAGGAGCAATTCAATGGGAGTCAATTCCGTGACCCTCGTCGGCCGGGCAGGCCGAGACCCCGAAGTGCGCTACTTCGAATCCGGAAGCATGGTGGCCAACCTCACGATCGCCGTGAACCGACGCAGCCGCGATGACGAACCCGATTGGTTCAATCTCGAGATCTGGGGCAAGCAAGCACAGGTCGCTGCCGATTACGTGAAAAAAGGCTCGCTGCTCGGCATCATCGGCAGCTTCAAGCTGGATCGCTGGACGGACCGCAACAGCGGCGAAGAGCGCAGCAAGCCGGTGGTGCGGGTGGATCGTCTGGAACTGTTGGGATCCAAGCGCGACAACGAGGCCGGCTCCGGCAATTTCGGTGGCGGAAACTTCGGCGGCGGCGCCCCCAGCGAGGAGGAAGTGCCCTTCTGATCAGCCGTTAGGGCGCTGGCGTTACCGGATGGCAACGCCAGCATCTTGGCGGAGGGTTCGAAGGATTAATCGGCGGCATTGCGACGACGCCAGATGCGCAGGCCAAGCCAGATTCCGCCGGCGAGCACTGCAATCACCAGCACCACCTTGATCCCTTTGCTGATCGGATCGATCAGAGTCTCCACATTGCTGTAACCCTCACCCAGCACCATGCCGGCAACAGTGAGCAGCAAGGTCCAGATCAGGCTGCCGGCCGTGGTCCAAATGAGGAACGGGGTAATCGGCATCAGCTCAATCCCTGCCGGCACCGAGATCAAGGTGCGGATGCCGGGCACAAGGCGCCCCCAGAACACCAGGGCCGTGCCGTAACGGTTGAACCAGCGCCGGCTGCGCCCCAGTTCTTCCGGGCTGATGCCGATCCAACGCCCATGACGACTGAGCCAATGCTCAATTCGCTCCTCATTGATCAGACGACCGATCCCGTACCAGGGCAGCGCGCCAAGGACGGTGCCCAGCAAGCCAGCCAGAACGACCGGAATTAACTGCAGCTGCCCCTGCTGCACGTAGAAGCCACCTAGGGGCATGATCAGCTCTGAAGGAATGGGCGGAAACAGATTCTCCAAGAACATCGCCGCGAAGATGGCGGCATACCCAGCCCAGGGATTGGCCTTTACCGCCTCACCGATCCAATCCGGCAGCTGAGTGACAAATTCGGTGAGCCCCATGCGTGCACTGGAAGACCGGGCAAGTCTTCCATGAAGAGACCATGAATGACACTCAGGTGCGAGGAAGCGAGCTAGCCGGGTCGCCGGAGAGCCGCAGCAACTGCGTCAGACACCGGATGCCCCAAAAGACCCAACCACCGCTGAGTCATCAGCCGTTCTGCCACTGCTGAAAATGGGCATCAAAAAAGCCAGGCCGCCGAAGCGACCTGGCTGACCGTCAACCGATCAGTAGCGGTAGTGGTCAGGCTTAAAGGGACCTTCCACCGGCACGTTGATGTAGTCAGCCTGTTCCTGGCTGAGCTCAGTGAGCTTGGCGCCAATGCGGCCAAGGTGCAGGCGGGCCACCATCTCATCGAGATGCTTGGGCAGCACGTACACCTCTTTGCCGTACTCATCGCCCTTGGTGAACAGCTCGATCTGAGCCAGCACCTGGTTGGTGAAGGAGTTGCTCATCACAAAACTGGGGTGGCCGGTGGCGCAGCCAAGATTCACCAGACGGCCTTCCGCCAGCAGGATGATCTTGTTGCCGCTGGGCAAGGTGATGTGATCCACCTGCGGCTTGATGTTTTCCCACTCGTAGTTCTTGAGGGAGGCGACATCGATCTCGTTGTCGAAGTGACCGATGTTGCAGACGATGGCCTCGTCCTTCATTTTCTCGAGGTGCTCGTTGCGGATCACCTGGAAGTTGCCGGTCGCGGTCACAAAGATGTCCATCTCCTCGACCACGTCCTCCAGACGCACCACGCGGTAGCCCTCCATGGCCGCCTGCAGAGCGCAGATCGGATCCACTTCCGCGATGCAGACCGTGGCGCCGAGGCCGCGCAAAGACTGGGCTGAACCCTTGCCCACATCGCCATAGCCGATCACCAGGGCCTGCTTGCCCGCCACCATCACGTCCGTGGCGCGCTTGATGCTGTCCACCAAGGACTCACGGCAGCCGTAGAGGTTGTCGAACTTGCTCTTGGTGACCGAGTCGTTGACGTTGATGGCGGGGAAGGGAAGCTCTCCGCTCTTCTGCATCTTGTAGAGACGCGCCACACCGGTGGTGGTCTCCTCGGTCACACCCTGGATCTGGGCCTTGGTACGCGAATAGAAGCTGGGGTCCTGCGCCAGCTTCTTTTTGATCGAAGCGAACAGGAAGGTCTCCTCTTCGTTGCCGGGGTTGTCGAGAACGGTGATGTCTTGCTCGGCCTTGCTACCCAGCATCACCAGACCGGTGGCATCGCCGCCGTCATCCAGGATCATGTTGGGAGAACCACCATCGCCCCACTCGAGGATGCGGTGGGTGTAGTCCCAATACTCCTCCAGGGTCTCGCCCTTCACAGCGAACACGGGAATGCCCCGAGCAGCGATGGCCGCGGCGGCGTGATCCTGAGTGGAGAAGATGTTGCAAGACGCCCAGCGCACTTCAGCGCCCAGCTCCACCAGGGTTTCGATCAGAACGGCCGTCTGAATGGTCATGTGCAAAGAGCCGGCGATGCGGGCACCCTTCAGCGGCTTCTCACTGCCGTACTTCTCTCGCAGCGCCATCAGACCAGGCATCTCGGTCTCGGCAATGTCGAGCTCTTTGCGGCCGAAGTCGGCCTGGTTGAGATCGGCGATGACGCAATCGACATCAAGCTTCAGTTCAGCCGCGGACGTGGGCGCTGCCACCATGGTTTCGGTGCTCCCTAAAAAAACGTGGAGTTGAATCTCTGCAGAGACGCCGAGGCTTCGGGCTCGCTTGACACGCAATCTACCGATCGGTCCTGGGTGTTAGCGGACCTTGAGGCCACCCGCACGTTGGGCCGCTGGTTGGTGGAACAGCCGGATCGACCGTGCCTGCTGATGCTGGAGGGTCCGCTCGGCGCTGGAAAAACCTCACTCGTCCAAGGCATCGCAGCCGCGCTGGGCATTGATGAACCGATCACTAGCCCCACCTTCGCCCTCTCCCAGCACTACCCACAGGGTTCACCGCCGCTGGTGCATCTCGATCTCTACCGGCTGGAGATACCGGCGGCCGCCAACGATCTGTTTCTGCAGGAGGAAGAGGAAGCGCTGAGCATGGGAGCCCTTCTGGTGGTGGAGTGGCCGGAACGGCTCAGCCTGCCGTTGCCGGAGGCCTGGACGCTGACACTGGCCCATCGCAGCGATGGGGGCCGGCGCGCCACGCTGATGCGCTGACGATGGATTGCCTCTGCCTTGGCGGTGTCTGCGCTGACCTGGTCTGCCAGCCCATCCCGGCGTTGCCGGCTCAGGGGCAGTTGGTCGAAACCAACGGGATCGAACTCAGCCTCGGCGGCTGCGCCGCCAACACCGCCTTCAATCTGGCCCGGTTGGATGTGAGCACGGGCATCGCCGCCTGTATTGGGAAGGATCTCTTCGGTACTTTCATCCGACAAACGCTGGAAGACAGAGGTGTCGACACCGCTGGCTTAGTGCACGCAACGGACGCCTCCAGCGCAACGGCAGCCGTGATCAACGTGCGCGGAGAGGACCGACGCTTTATCGCCCACGCCGGCGCCAACAGGCTGTTGTCGCCCGCCCTGATCCCGGAGGATTTGATCGAGACGGTGGCCGTGCTCTACATCGGCGGATTTCTGATGCTGAATGGTCTGGAGAGCCCGGACATGCTTGAGCGACTGGCACTGGCCCGATCAGCCGGCACGCGCATCGTGCTGGATGTGGTGCAAGTCGCGGATGCGAACGCCATGGCGCGGCTCAGCGCCATCCTTCCCAACGTGGACGTGTTTCTGCCCAACAACGACGAAGCCGCCGAACTGACGGGCTGCCGCCACCCCTGGGAGCAAGCCGATGCCTTTCGGGCCGCAGGCGCTCACACGGTGGTGATCACCTCAGGACAATATGGCGCTCACCTGGTGAGCGACACCACGCGTTTACGCATCGGTGCTTACAGCACGGATGTTGTCGGCAGCACCGGTGCGGGCGATGCCTTCGATGCCGGCTTCATCGCGGCGCTCTTGGACAACCAAGACCTGCCGACCTGCCTGCGCTGGGGCAGCGCCCTTGGCGCCAGCTGCGTGCGCAGCAACTCAGCCACCGCGAGCGTGTTCAACCGCGAGGAAGCTCTGCAATTCATGGCCTGCCACCCGCTCCCTGTGGAAGCGTTCTGAAACGGACCTGCGCTTCAGTCGTTGAGCTGGTTGAGAAACTGCATCACGCGGTGGGGCAAGGGCTGGGGGTCAATCCCACCGGGACCCGCACACACCAGCGCACCACAGGCGGCCGCGTAACGCACCACCTGCTCCACCACCGCCTCGCTAAGCCGCAGCGGCTGCCAGGCCGATGGCGTCAGTGCCACCAGCTGATGCAGCAGCCCTGCAGTGAAGGCATCACCGGCACCAGTGGTGTCCACCACCCGTGGCGGCGCCAACACCGGCATCGAACCGCCATGGCCCGCCATGCACCAACGCACCGGCTGACCACCATCGGTGACCAGCACATCGGGTCTCTGAGGCAGACCTGCACTGATCACCACAGGATCGCTGCTGCTGAACAGCCACTCGGCTTCCTCACGCGCCAGCTTGATCAGGGCCGCCTGCTCCAGCAGCGGACGCATCTGCGTCAATTCAACAGGCCCGGGGCCGGCAGCGGGATCGGCAGCGGCATCCCAGAAGGTGGGGCGCCAGTTCACATCCAGCGCAAGACGTACCCCGAATGCCGCGGCCTGCTGCACCGCCGCCTGCAATGCCAGCGCCGAGGCCTCTGTGGCCAGGGGAATGGTGCCGACCAACAGCCACAACGCCTGATCCGCCAAGGCAGACCACACCAGCCCAAGGCTCTGGGCATCAAGGGCCTGATCCGCGAAGCCCTCACCCAGATCCCCGGTGAAACCCTGAAACACCCGCTCACCGGTGGCGTCCCGTCGCACCAACACCACGCGGCTGGGCCGGTGACGGTCACTTTGCAAGCCGCGCAGATCGACGCCGCGATCTGCAAGGAGCTCGCGAAAACTGTCGCCGATGCCATCCAGACCCAGACGGCCGATGAAGCCCACCGGCGTGCCCAGTCGCGCCAGGGCACAGGCCACATTGGCCGGAGCTCCCCCCAGTCGGTCGTCGCAGTCCGCCGGCGCCGCTGTGGCGGGGTCACCACCCAGGGGACCCAATCGATCCACCAGAGCCTCACCCAAACAGAGCACCAGGGGAGCACCGCCTGCAGATATGGCCATTGGGCCGGATCAACTGACTGCAGCGTGGCCAGCAGCACCAAAACTGCCAACCAAGGAAACCACTTAACCGATCAGGCCCATGGCCGAAGCCCATCAGCCCATCGCGATGACATCACCCGTTAGATGACATCCAACGAGCGGACTCAACGATTCCCGACCGGTCAACCAACAGACGAGCAACAACCACTCTCTAGGGCTGACTCGTCTGACCACCATCTCTCAATGTCTGAAACCCAATCCCAAACAATCGGCACGCGACATGGTTCACACCAAATGGGCCCCGGAGCCAGCAGACGATGACGTCAACACCCCAACCCCATCAACAAACCATCAAGACGCGCTTGAAGCATGCTCTGCCAACAATGCTTCAAGGCGCTTGGCCAACTCATCACGCACCTCGGGATCTCCCACAAGCCTTAATTCACCGGTCTCAGGCCACCAATTGAGCTTCAAATTACTAACGCCGTCGTCAAACACCGCCATTTCAAATGGGCCGCGATGCTGCCAATGACAGGGGACACCCAGTCGCTCAACAAGGACCTGCAAAGCCATCAGGCTTCCCTTGAATTGCATGACAATGAAGCGCCTGATTCTCATGCTAGTAAAACAATGAGACCGTGTCGCAAGAGCTGAAATAGTGACAAGAATGCCCCATAGCAACGCCACTCAAAACACGCCATAGAGGAACGACTTTTCTTCGGAATGTCATCAACCACCGCAACTCGACCTCCTCACAACCCCCATCACCTGCCGTCCAACCATGACAACCACGCCTCTGCTGATGAACGAGCTGTCCTCGCTCTTTGCACAGTTTGAGGTCAATGGTGATGGGTCGATCACAGCACAAGAGGTCGAGCAAGTGCTGACATCCATGGCAGCGGTGATTGCCCCCGAGGAAGCGGACGCCCTCAAACAATTGCTGCACGAGAAACACTGCATCCGACGTGATGATTTTCTGCAGTGGGCGCAACAGCAGCCCAAACTTGGACGGCATCAACTGCTGCGGGACCTGTTTGATCTGGTGGATGCCGACCACAACGGTTGGCTCAGTCGAGAAGAGCTCGATCGCATGATGCGCATGCTGTGTTCAGCCAAGTCCCCTCACGACGCGCAAACACTGACGACACAACTGGATCGCAACGGTGATGCTCAGATCAGCGCCAATGAGTTTCTTGACCTTCTGGACGAAACCCTGCAACTGCCATTTTCCTTGGCCGATCTCAAACGCCTGAAAAAGAATTTGGTTCAGGTTCAGAGTGCGGCACGCCTGGACGGCGTGACTTTGGTGGAGGTGGACTGTGACCTCGGCGCAGGCATCCCTGGAGCAGGCTCAGGCATTGAACTTCTCAAAAACGCGGTCCAGCGGCAACACGATTTGAGCCAACTCAGCGAGGGCTTAATCAAAGAGATTCACGACGAACGCTCTCCCATGGCCCGCGCAGATGACAACGCTGCAACGACCACCACACCCCACGCCCGTCATATCGAAAAGATCACCAAGGTGATGCAGGAAGCGGCCGACCTTGTGGCCACAACCCTTGAACAGGGGAGCTTCCCACTGGTGTTGGCCGGAGACCATTCAACGGCTGCCTCCACCATCGCGGGAATTCGACGGGCACACCCTGAGCAACGACTGGGGGTGATCTGGATCGATGCGCATGCCGACATTCATTCGCCCTTCACTACACCCTCTGGAAACATGCACGGGATGCCGCTGGCCATTGCTGCGCAGCACGACAACCTGCCAGAAGCCATCAATGATCCCGACGCGACAACACGCTCGCTCTGGAACAGCCTCAAGCAACTGCATGGCTCTGCATCACCAGCCATCTCCCTGCGTGACCTGATTTATGTCGGCGTTCGAGACACGGAGGCCGCTGAAGACATCACGTTGGCCCAGCATGGAATCCCGGTGATCACCACCGCAGAGGTGCGGAAGAATGGCGCCACACAGGCCGCCAAACAATGCCTGACACATCTCTCCGATGTGGACCTGATCTACGTGAGCCTGGATGTGGATTCACTGGACTCCACCATTTGCAAAGGAACCGGAACTCCGGTTCCTAATGGGCTCTGGGCCCATGAAGTGATGCTGCTGATCAAAACCCTGCTGACGGACCCACGGGTGTGTTGCTGGGAAATCTGTGAGATCAATCCCCATCTGGATGTGCTTAACACCCTGGCCGAAATGTCTCTAAGCCTCTATCGGGCCGGCATGGAAGTGCTCGCGGAACGCTTCACGCCCACCTCAGCAAAGCATGCAGGCTGAGTCCCCATCGGTTTACGAGAGGCTGCAGACCCTGTTGCCTGCGCCGAAACCGATCGAACCAACGGGTTGGCTGAATCGAGCACGGGCCCTCGAGGGTCCTTGGGCGCGCGGGCTGCGCAGTGTGTCCCAGGTGATTTTCATCAACCATCCCCTCAGCGGCGCTTTGCTGCTGCTGGCGTTCTGGCTCAGCTCGCCCTGGATGGCGGGATGGGCCTTAGTGGGGATGACTGCAGCCAATGGCGTCTCCCATTGGATGCGGTTGTCCCCGGAGTTGCGTAACCAGGGCATTCATGGCTTCAACGGTGTGTTGGTGGGATGCGCCACCGCAGTATTGGCGAACACCCCAATGCCATCAGCCGCAAACGCGGCACAACTGACGCTGCTGGTGGCGATCGGTGGTGGATTGACCACCTGGATGATTGAACTCTGGCGGCTGCGTTTTCACCGTCGAGGCGATCCGCCGGTGCTCACCCTTCCGTTTTGTTTGATCACCTGGGTTCTGCTCGCTGTCGTTCCTCCTTCGCTCACCACACCACTCGAAGCCATTCAGCCCGCTGCCGCGACGACACCGCTTGAAACGCTGCTGCTCGGAATCCCGCACAGTTTTGGGCAGGTGTTTCTTTGCTCAAGTCTCACCAGTGGGTGCCTGGTGGCCATCGCTGTTGTCATCGCCAGCCCCATGGCGGCTGGGTTGGGTGTCATCGGCGCGATCATCGGCATGACGAGCAGCCTGATCCAAGGTGCTGACGCCAGCGCCGTCGCCCAAGGCCTCTGGGGATACAACAGCGTGCTGACCGCCATAGCCCTCGGCGGCATTTTCCACACTCCCAGCAGCAGAAGCATTCTGCTGGCCATGCTCGGAGCCAGCCTGGCCACACTGCTTCAGGTGCTGCAGATCCGCATGATCGGAATCCTGCCGCCACTCACCCTGAGCTTCGTGATCACGACCTGGTGCCTGCAAGGCCTCGCGAAGCGCAGGCTGCCAGCCCTGATTCCTGTCTGCTTGCACGCTGTGGTCAGCCCTGAAGAACATCGCCATCGCTATTACGTCACCCGTGTGCTCCTGGAGAGGTTCCGTCGTCACCTGCAAGAACGACTGGCCGGCATCCCAACTATCAGCGCACCACCTGTGTTGGAAGAACCACTCAATCGCCAAACCCAAAAGCTATTTGCCGAACTTGATCGCGACCAGGATGGACGTCTCAGCATTGCTGAACTACGCCATGCCCTCATGAGCAACCTCATTCATAGGCAGGCCGAAAACAACGATCCATTGCTGGACGATCAACTGAACACGGTCCTGGCAGCGATGGATCTCAACCAGGATGGTCGAATCAACCGGATGGAATTCGGCCACTTCATCCAGCACCTGCGGCGGTTACGGGACGGAGAAGACCGGCTGCGGCTTTACCTGATCCCCATGGATGCCAATGGCGATGATCACCTTGAGCCGAACGAGCTCGATCGGCTGCTGCGCAGCTTGGGCCAGACCAACTTGACCAGCGCAGAAACCAATCTTGTTTATGCCGATCATCCAGAAGGCCTGAGCTGGCGACAGTGGATCGACCAACTGTTGTTGGCATGAATGAAAAATGAGGCCAGTGGTTAGAACCCCACTGCCAGGCGAAGGTGCACGACTCAAGCGTGAATAGATGGCAGCCCTAGGTGATCCATCAGTGCTGCAATCATCCGGGCGTTGGCGGCAGGGAAAGGAAAGTTGCCAAGCTCCTCGAGCTGCACCCAGCGCACCTGCTGACTGGCCAGGGGCTGGGGTTCACCCGAAAGCCAACGGCAGAGATGCACCACAAAGCGAAGCTTTTTGTGGCTGTAGGCATGCTGCACGGTGATGAGTTCCTCCTCAACCTCCACCTCAATCGCCAACTCCTCGCGCAACTCGCGGCGGATGGTGTCGTTAATGGCCTCACCAGGCTCCTGCTTTCCCCCGGGAAATTCCCAAAGTCCTCCCAGCAAACCTTCATTGAGCCGCTGATCGATCAACACCTCACCATCCCCATTGCGCACCACGCCGACACCGATCACCTGGAAGGGAATGCTGCGAGGCGCCTCTTTCACGGGATAGAACTCTGGACTGCCAGCAGCGTACGCAGCGCAGCTGGTCTGCCAGGGACAATCGTCGCAGGAAGGATTACGCGGCGTGCACAGCGTGGCGCCCAGATCCATCAGAGCCTGGTTGAGATCGCGACTGCGCTGAGGAAGGGCCGCAATCAGCGTCTCACTCCATGTCCAGAACAACGCCTGATCTCGCATGGGCGGGCGCCAATGGGCCATCAAACGCGCCAGCACACGACGGACATTGCCATCAAGAATCGCCAGCGGACTGTTGAACGCCGACGACAAGATGCCGCCCGCCGTGCTGCGGCCAATCCCCGGCAAGGCCAGCCAACTGTCGAGATCCTGGGGCCAGAGCTCAACCTTCGAAGGATCTCCATCGATTTGAGCCAAAAGCAACCGAGCCGTGCCATGCAGGCGGCGCGCGCGGGAGTAATAACCGAGGCCTTGCCAGCGCAACAACACCGACTGCTCATCAGCCTCAGCCAGAGCGACGAGGGTGGGGAAAGCTTGCATCCAACGCTGCCAATAGGGCAACACCACCTGCAGCTGAGTTTGCTGGAGCATCACCTCCGCAATCCAGCACTGCAGCGCAGAGAGTTGTTCATGAGGCTCGGGCCACCGTCCATCCTTGGTGAACATCCATGGCTTGAGCGCAGGATTCTTGCGGCCATTGACGTCCCACCAGGCCAACAGCGACAGAGAGAGCTCAGGCGCTAGTGCGCTGAGGTCGGGATGTTCGACGTTGCTTTGTTGACTCATGTCGCAGCGACCCAAACCCGGTCACGGCCCAACAGCTGTCCAGACAAACCGAAGCATCGGAGGAGCCGACCACCACCGGTGGTGGCATTCCTATCCAACCAGTGGCAACCAACAACGCCACCCAGCCCGTTCTTCTGGGCCTCCTTGGCGAGCTTCAAAACGACACTTGCATGACGAGCCTGCGCCAGGACCGCAGCGAACTGGGGTCGATTGGGTTTGGGATCACTTTTGGATTCCAGGAATTCAGTCACGACGACAGCCCCCGCGCAGAGGTGATGATTTCCACTGCGGCCCGTTGCGCTTCAAGATCGAGTGCGTGCAGTCGTTGGCAGTTTGTAGTCGTTGGCAGTTTGTCTTAGTGCGGTCAAAAGCGCGCAAACCAACCTGAATCAAGAAATGATCAGGTGAAGACAACCTGCATCAAACCACGTGTTCAGCCGTGTGAAGAGCGATGAACTGGCCATGGCCTCAACGCCCTCCTGATCAAGAAATCGCCACCAACAGGACTCAGGGGCAACGTTGAGCCGTTTCAATAGAGTCTCAGCAGAACACAAATGTATCCGTTTGGCATCAGCCAATCGAACAATGTCGATCAAAATCTAGACCCGATCTAAACACGAGCAAAGGGACAAACATATCAACCACCTGTTCGAAGAATGCATGACATAGGACCAAAAAATTACCTCACTTTCAAAGGTCTCAATAACCGAAATCGACACCACAATGGCGCTGAATGATGTCAACAGCTTGATTCACACCAGGATGAATTGACCATCAACTTCGACATCAAGATTCCGTAGCAGCTGACACACCGGTGCACCAGGCGGAATCGGAGAGTGAGTCCGCGGAAGAGATCTAGGGTTCCGGTCCTTCGGGACGACTGGTCCAAGAGGTTTCAGCCGGCTCGCCGGCGCACGGAGGGATAAAAGCCCGGGAGACCGCCCCCATGCCCACTCCCTCGTTTTATGGCATCGACGACTGATTCCTCAGGGGCATTCCAGCGTTCGCACCCCAGCGAAGGCATGGATGCCCTGGAAAAAGAACGCAAACTTCCCCTCACCGGTTGGCAACAAGAAGTCGATCAAGCCAAGCGCTTCGGCCTTGAGGCGGCGGCCAGCATCGTCGACCGCAACATCTCCACCTTCTCCCGGGGTGAATTGCCGCATTTCGCCGGCATTAACACCTTTATGAAGGCTCCTTACCTGGAAGACGTCAATCACGTGAGCAACTACGACGTCGCCATCGTTGGCGTTCCCCACGACTGCGGCACCACCTACCGGCCCGGAACACGCTTTGGGCCTCAGGGCATCCGACGCATTTCAGCGCTTTACACCCCTTACAACTACGAGATGGGGGTGGACCTCCGCGAACAAATCACCCTCTGCGATGTGGGTGACATCTTCACGATCCCCGCCAACAACGAAAAGAGCTTCGATCAGATCTCCAAAGGCATCGCCCACGTGTTCTCAAGCGGTGCCTTCCCGATCATTCTCGGTGGCGACCACTCGATCGGTTTTCCCACGGTGCGCGGGGTCTGTCGCCATCTCGGCGACAAAAAGGTGGGAATCATCCATTTCGATCGCCATGTCGACACCCAGGAGATCGATCTGGACGAGCGGATGCACACCTGCCCGTGGTTCCATGCCACCAACATGGCCAACGCTCCGGCTGAAAACCTGGTGCAGCTGGGCATCGGTGGCTGGCAAGTGCCTCGGGAAGGCGTCAAGATCTGCCGAGAACGGGGCACCAATGTGCTCACGGTGACCGACATCACCGAAATGGGGCTGGAGGCCGCCGCCCAATACGCCATTGAACGAGCCACCGATGGCACGGACTGCGTTTACATCTCCTTCGACATTGACTGCATCGATGCCGGGTTCGTACCGGGAACTGGCTGGCCGGAGCCCGGCGGCCTGATGCCCCGTGAGGCGCTCAAGCTGCTGGAACTGATCGTGCGCAACGTTCCCGTTTGCGGTTTAGAGATCGTTGAGGTGTCACCGCCTTACGACATCAGTGACATGACCTCGTTGATGGCCACCCGGGTGATCTGCGACACCATGGCCCACCTCGTGGTGAGCGGTCAGTTGCCCCGCAAAGAGAAGCCGGAGTGGATCAGCGACAGCTGCAACATGACCGTTGATCAGAAGTGGAGATAAACCATGCATGAAGTTGATATGACCAAATGCCTGCTGATCTCCCTGAATGAATGGCGCGACCGTCGCGAAGACACCTCTGCAATGGTCGAGACCGTTCATCTCGATGTGGGGCGATTCACCTGCGTTGAACCCGATCAGCTGGTGACCACCTACAACGCTGCGGTGCAGGGCACCTGGCTGGATGGATCCCGGCTCACGATCACGGAGATCCCCTTTGTGGGCCGCTGCTTGACCTGCAACGGCACCTACGACCCCGTGCCCGAAAACGCTTACCGCTCTCCCTGCTGCGATCACCCGCTTGAAGAGATCGTCAGCGGCAGGGAATTACGCATCCGCAGCATTGATTACCGCAGCGATGCCGCCGCTGCCCTTGAGTCCGTTCCAATCCAGCGTCAGCGCTGAAACCAATACCTCCCCTTTTGCCATGCATATGCCTCTCGAGGACAACCTCAGCCTCAATCTGCTTGCAGCCAACACCCATCAAGCCGAGCACAACAACGCGCACTTCCAGAGCTGGGATCTGCTGTGCCTCAACCTGATGAGCAGCCCAGGCGCAGGCAAAACAGCCTTGCTCGAACGGTCCCTCCCCGTCTTGTCTCGCGAGCTGAGCATGGCCGTGCTGGAGGGCGACATGACCACCCAACTGGATGCCGACCGGTTGGAAGCCGTTGGCATTCCGGTCGTGCCCATCACCACCGGCAGAGCCTGCCACCTTGATGCGGCCATGGTGAGTGGTGGCCTGACGTTGCTGCGACAGCGGCTCGACCCTTCCGCGCTCGATCTCTTGCTTGTGGAGAACGTAGGCAACCTCGTCTGCCCAGCGGAATTTGACGTCGGGGAACATCACAAAGTGGCGTTGCTCAGCGTCACCGAGGGCGACGACAAGCCGCTCAAATACCCCCTGATGTTCCGCAACGCAGATGTGGTGCTGATCACCAAGGTGGATCTCCTCCCCCACCTGCCAGTGGATGTGGCGGTGATCCGCCGCAACATCCACAGCATCAACCCCAACGCCACGGTGATCGAGGTCTCCGCCCTGACAGGCGAGGGCCTCGATGCCTGGCACATCTGGGTGCGGCAAGCCCTCGCCAGCCGGACAACCACAGCCCCTGCTCTGGCCACCGCCTGAGCAGATCAATCCAACATCTCCTCCCTCCCGCCCATGCCATGACCAAACAACTGCGCAACCTTCTGTTCGCCGGCCTCGCCATCGTGCTGGCCGTCGCCTGCTCCAAGCCCTCCACCCCAGTAGTGGAGGGCCCACCGATCGTTTTGGGCTACAGCAACTGGGCCGGATGGTGGCCCTGGGCCATCGCCGTGGAAGAAAAGCTGTTTGAAAAGAACGGCGTGAATGTGGAGATGAAGTGGTTCGACGGTTATGTGCAGTCGATGGAAACCTTCGCCGCCGGCAAAATCGACGGCAACTCCCAAACCCTGAACGACACCATTTCCTTCCTGCCGGGCGAGAACGGCGGTGAAGTGGTGGTTTTGGTGAACGACAACTCGGCCGGCAATGACCAGATCATTGCTGACGCATCCATCTCCTCCATCGCCGATCTCAAAGGCAAGACCGTGGCTGTCGAGGAAGGCGTCGTGGACGACTACCTGCTCAGCCTGGCCCTCCAAGATGCGGGCCTGAGCCGCGATGACGTGGTGATTAAAGGCATGCCCACCGATCAGGCAGCCACAGCCTTCGCGGCTGGTCAGGTGGATGCCGTTGGCGCCTTCCCTCCCTACACCGGCACCGCCATGCAGCGTGAAGGTGCTCAGGTGATTGCCAGCTCAAAGGAGTACCCCGGCGCGATCCCTGATCTGCTCACCGTCAGCGCTGATCTGATCAAGGAGCGTCCCGACGATGTGCAGAAGATTGTGAAGACCTGGTGGGACGTTCGCGAGTTCATGGAGAAGAACCCCGAAAAGTCTGAGGCCATCATGGCCAAGCGTGCCGGCATTCCGACCGAAGAATACGAGCAGTACAAAGACGGCACCCGCTTCTTCTCCATCGAGGAGAACCTCCAAGCGTTCAGCGATGGTGAGGGCATGAAGTTCATGCCCTACGCAGCGGAGTCGATGGCTGACTTCATGGTCTCGGTGGGCTTCATTCCCGAGAAACCCGACATGAGTTCGCTGTTTGATGACAGCTTCATCAAGAAGGTCGCCGCCTCCTGATGACTGCGACGGCCGCCGCTGCCAACAAGGAGAGAAGCACTGGACTTCTCTCCCTGTTCACCCTGGGTGCCATGCCATCCAAGGCCGTGCGGGGCGGTCTGCAGGTGGCATCACTGCTGGTGCCACTCCTGCTGTGGACCACCATCGCCTCCCTCAGCTTGGTGGATGAAAAATTCCTGCCCTCGCCGCAGGCCGTGTTCCGCTCCCTGGCCTCCATGGCGGAGAGCGGAATTCTTTTTCAAGACATTGTGGCGAGCACCGGCCGTGTGTTCGCAGGATTTCTTCTCGCCACACTTCTGGCGGTGCCGATTGGCATCTGCATGGGGGTCTACCCGGCGATCTGCGCCATCTGCGAGCCGCTGATCGCCATGCTGCGTTACATGCCTGCAGCGGCCTTCATCCCTCTGCTGATCATCTACCTCGGCATCGGGGAGGAACCCAAGATCGCTCTGATTTTTCTCGGCACGATCTACTTCAACATCCTGATGGTGATGGATGCGGTGAAGTTCGTTCCCAAAGAACTCATTGAAACCACACTCACCCTGGGTGGTCGCAGCCGGCAGGTGCTGGTGCAAGTCGTCGCCCGCTTCAGCCTGCCCAGCATCATCGACACCTTGCGAATCAACATCGCCACCTCCTGGAACCTCGTGGTGGTGGCGGAGCTGGTGGCCGCGGAAGTGGGCCTTGGAAAACGCATCCAGCTGGCTCAGCGCTTTTTCCGCACCGATCAGATCTTCGCCGAGTTGATCGTGCTGGGCTTGATCGGCTTCGCCATCGACATGGGATTCCGGCTCCTGCTTCGCCTCAGCTGCAAATGGGCGGTGTGAGCCATGGAGCTGATTGTGAACAACCTCAGCAAACGTTTCGGGGAAAAATTAATCCTCGATCACTTGTCGTTTTCCATGCAATCCGGAGACTTCATGGCCCTAGTCGGCAGCTCTGGATCCGGAAAAAGTACCATTCTGCGGCTGATTGCTGGCCTGGATCAACCGAGCAGCGGCAGCATCGCTGTCGACGGCACCCCCGTTTCTGGCCCTGGGCCAGACAGGGGCATGGTGTTTCAGAAGTACAGCCTCTTTCCCTGGCTGAACGCCGCTGACAACGTCGCCTTCGGCATGCGTCTTCAACGGATGAAAGCAGCAGAGATCAAGGCGCGTACCGCCTATTTCCTGGAAGTCGTCGGGCTCAGTGACGCCGCGACCAAATTGCCGCGCGAACTATCGGGCGGCATGCAGCAGCGGGTGGCCATCGCTCGCGCCCTCGCCACCAACCCCAGCGTCCTGCTGCTGGATGAACCCTTTGGCGCTCTGGATCTGCAGATCCGGGAATCGATGCAGGACTTCCTGCTCAAGCTTTGGCAACGAACAGGCCTCACAGTTCTGCTGATTACCCATGACGTGGAGGAGGCTTTGGTGCTTGCCCAGCGCGTTCACGTGCTGGCCCCCAACCCGGGGCGGATCATCCGATCCATCGATGTTGACTTGAACAAAAGTGATCTCGATCAGCTCCGCGTGAGCAGCGACTTTCTGGCCCTACGGCAATCCCTATCGGGAACCATGCGTGAGCTGGAGCCTTCACTGTGTTGAAGAGCCCGAGGCTGAATCAGCCGTTTCTGCCGGGATGGATGTATCGCCACGAAGCGATGCATCGGTGGGATTGCCGTGTCTATGCCAACCGCTTCTGGCATCCAGTTGCAGCAGCCACCGCTCTCCGTCCCGGGCAGACCCTGGCCATCACGCTGCTGCAACAACCTCTGCTGCTCACCTGGCCGGACAACGGCAAACCCCGGGCTTTTCGTAATCGCTGCCCCCATCGCGGAGTCGCCTTTCAAGCGGATCGAGAAACCGCTCGGTCATGCCGACGACTGATCTGCCCGTATCACGGGTGGACCTACAACCTGGATGGCACTCTGCAATCGGCGGCCAGAGAGTCGGGGTTTGAGACCGGGTTTGATCGCCAGGCCTGGGGGTTGAGCGAACTGTCATGTCGGATCCAAGGACCCTTCATCTGGGTCGCCCTCGCTGAAGAACCGATCCCGCTGGAGCAGCAACTGGCCCTGATCCAAACCACGGCCGCAGCCGCTTGGAGCCGAGCCGTGGAAGCCTGCGGGCGGACGCGACGCAGCCTGAATTGCAATTGGAAGATCGCCCACGACAACACACTCGACGACTACCACGTCGCGATTGCCCATCCAACGACCCTGCACCGCGAACAGGGACCAGTTCGCGATTACGTCCATCACTTCAGTCGCTACGTCAACCTGCTCGAAACGCCACACCCCGATGGGGGACCGTTTCAGACCTTTGGCCTGCCGCCCTGGACCCATGTGCTGATCTGGCCTGACGGACGGATCGCCCTGCTGGAGTTTCTGCCGGAGCAGCCTCTGCAATGCACGATGCAGCTTCAGCTCCTCGCACCGACTGGGGCCGTCAACACCGTGGAGGCTGAAGCCTGGTTGGAGCAATTGCTGATTTTTTTAGACGAGGACAAAGCCCTCGTGGAGGCTGCTCAACGGGGGTACGACGAGAACTTCCAGCCAGGACCAGCTCATCAACTCGAACAGCGCATCCTGCATTGGCAAAGCCTCTACAGCGAACAGCTATCGGAAACGGGCATGCTCAAGCTGGACCGCAGCCAAGAGGCCATCTCAGCATTAAGAGCCTGAACATCAGCCAACGGCTTCGCGCTGAAGGGAAGTTGCGGCATGTAGCCATCAGGCCCAAACTCCGGCGTGATCGTGAAGGGTTGATCCAGCCGGGCGGATTGATCCAGAAACAATTGCCAACAGCGGCGATGGGCTTCCAAGGCCTCAGCCCATTCCGGTGCGAAGGGATGACTTACAGAGGGGCCTTGGGCATGACCGACCCGAGCATGGATGTGATCAACCCGAGGGGCCATCGCCTGCACCGGCGAAAGCTCGGGGGTCATCAGACGTTCGCTCACCGTGCACCAGTGGCTGAGGTCAGCCGTTAGACGCAGCCGCGGGAACCGCTGCAGCTGGGTTGGCAGACGCCAAGGGTCAAACAGGCTCCTGCTGCGGTGGGTTTCCAGCATCACCGCCACCGGCACTGCATCGAGTCGATCGAGCAGGGCGTCCAGAAAATCGTCCTGAACGGCATCCGACCAACTGTCGCTGCCGGTGATCAGGTTGATCTTCAGGGGTTCGAGGCCTGCGGCTCGCTGCAGATCTTGGTCCAACTGCGCCAGGTGATCAGCAGGGCTCCACTGCAGCGACGGGGTGTAATCACCACCGGTAACGATCTCAAGAATCAAGTGCTGCTGCGACCGATCCAACCGACGCCGGATCGCAGCGGCTGGCAAAGCCTCCAGGCAGGGGTGGTCCAAATTGACTTCCAACCCGTCAAACCCGTCCCGCTGGGAGCATTCACAGGCCTGATCCAGGGAATCCGTCCAACCCCAGAGGGTCTTGAACAGCAGTAGGGCGGAGGTCAAAGGCCGTCGGTGAACAGGTGAGGCTGGATGCCGAGATAAATCGCTTCGCGGAACAACTCCTGCTTGGCGCGAGAATCGTCCCGGTCCTGCGCCAAACGAAAGCGTTGGCGGAGCGATGCAATCAACTGCTGCCGCCGAGCATCCACAACAGGACTGTTGTCCAAGACAAAACGCAATTCTTGGAACTCAGCATACGGCGCCTGAAAGGCTGCCAAGCAGTGAAGACCAACGCACCTCAGCGCATCCCTGCTGGCTTCCATCCCCCAATGGCCGGCGACGGCATGGAGGTGCAACAAGCACAACCATGCTTCCATTTGATCGCAGGAATACGAAAGATTTAAGCTTCAAAATCGTCAAGATGAACCAGCCATGATTGTGGACACCGCAGTCAAATGAGTGCCTTGGCTGGTGTTCTTACTGCAAACCAGACCGTTGGATCAATACAGAAGTGATGGAGAGTATCAAGACGGATGATTTTCAAATTTAAAAACCAACGATTTTGACACGACTGTGAATGCTGAAACGAAGCTCAAGTGTTACGAAACTCGATGTCATTGAATCAAGCGGGAGTCCATCACGGTTCACATCCTCGATGTTGGCGTCCTCCCAAGCTTGGCTGGTCGTGGGTATCACTGCAGAACGCTCCCGCCCTTGGAGAAGGGCTCCCGGCGGAACAGTCCACCCAAATAATGGCGAATCACCGAAGGGTCCTTGCATCCCTGCTGAAACAAAAAACCAGCGATCGCGGATTGCACGAGCCGGTATTGATCCCACTGGGGATGGTCGGCAATGAATGCCGCCATGGCGCGATGGAGGTCTTCCGGCATCTGATTTTCCACACTCACGTGAATCGGAATCGCATCAGGCGTCTCGCGCAACTCAAGCCACTCGCTGTCAACGTGTCCATCAGGCCATGAAGACGGAAACGGTGTCAAACAACGGAATCACTCCGTCTTGCAAGCAGCCAAAAACAAAAACCCAGTGCCTGCAAGGCTTCTGAGTTTCCGGTGGGACGCCCGCCCCGGAATCGGCGACAACCAACAGCCTCGGCGTCAAGGGGAGAACCACTTTTCCCCGTGCCTTGGCTAAAGCCCCGATCAGTGATGGGATCCGAGATCACCGATCTGTGGAAAACCTGTGAAAAATGCGGCGATCACCGTGGATTGACGCGCTTTTACAGCTCCTGATCAGTCGCCCATCCGCACCATTAGGACATCCAACCCATCGCCCCCTGCGACGGAACCACGACCGGACCGGTTTCGCCCTGAAAAACCCAGTAACGTCCGGCCAACTTGCGAGGGCTTCCGTGCGGCGACCGCTCCTGCTTTCCGTTCTGGCCGCCACAGCTCTGCTCACCAGCTGCGGCCAACCCAAAGCAGCGCCCAAAATCATGACGGTGCAGACCGCCACGATTGGTGAGGCCACCTTCCAGCCAAGCATCCAGGCCATCAGTCTGCTGGAATCGACCACCACGGTGTCGTTGCGACCGGAAACCGACGGCCGCGTGGTGAAAGTGCTGGCCAAGGATGGGCAGCAGGTGAAGGCCGGTCAGCCGATTCTGGTGCTCGACAATGTGCAGCTGAGCGCAGCACTGGATTCAGCCCTAGCGCAAGCCCGGACCGACCAACTCAACGCCGAGCGTTATCAGTTTCTGTACGAAAACGGCGCCGCTTCCGCCAAGCAACGGGACCGATACGCCACTCAGGCGATTGCCTCTCGCGATCAGGCGCGCACCGCCGCGGCCAACCTCGGCTACAAATTCGTGCGCTCTCCCATCGATGGCGTCATCGGCGATCTCGACACGGTGAGGCTGGGTGACTACGTGAAGACCGGCCAGGCGATCACGGGCATCGTCAACAATTCCACCCTGTGGACCCTGATGCAGGTGCCCGCCACCCGCGCCAGCGAGGTGGCGATCGGTCAAACGGTGAAGGTGTCCTCCCAGACCAACCCACCTGTGACGGGTGAAGGCTCCGTGAGTTTCATCTCTCCCTACTTCGGCATCAGTGGCAACAACCAGTCGCCGAACACGCTGATGGTGAAAGCCACCTTCCCCAACCTCAGCGGCCAGTTGAAGACCGGTCAGTTTGTGAAAAGTGAAATCGTGATCGGCGAAAAGCAGGCCTTGGCGGTGCCGGTGCAGGCGGTGTTCATGCAAGCCCAGCAACCCTTCGTCTACGTGACGGTGCCGTTGAGCCGTGCCCTACCCAAAATCAAGGCATCGGCTTCCGTGCCCGAAGTCCAGAAGCAGAAACTGGCCAAATTGCCCGGCACCACGCCGATCGTGGTGCAGCGCGCCGTCACCCTGGGCGACCTGCAGAACAATCTTTATCCGATTCAGTCAGGGTTGCAACGTGGTGACCGGGTGGTGGTGAGCAACACCGCTCTACTCAGCAATGGCGTTCCGGTGAAAATCGCCACGGACTCCAGCAAGGGCGCCAGCAACTGAGGGCAGCCATGGCGTTTTCCGACAACTTCATCAAGCGGCCGGTGCTCACCACCGTCTGCAGCATCCTGATTGTGTTGATGGGGGTGATTGCCATCCCCACGCTGCCGATCGCCAACCTGCCCAACATCGCGCCACCGCTGATCTCAGTGACAGCGACTTACGGCGGTGCCAATTCTCTGGTCACCGAGCAAGCGGTCACCAACCCCATCGAAGCGCAGATCAATGGCGTACCGGGCGCCTCCTACATCGCCTCCACCAGCAACATGGAGGGGCAGAGCATCATTCAGGTCTACTTCGACGAGACCACTGACATCGACATCAACCAGGTGAACGTGCAGAACCGCGTCTCCCTGGCGATGCCGCAGCTGCCGCCGCAAGTGTCCAACACTGGCGTTTCGGTCAAGCAGTCGACACCATCGATCCTGCTGGCCTACCAGGTGTCGTCGACCGAAGGCCAATACGACGCCGCTTATCTGAATGGTCTCGTCTACGAAGAGCTCTACTACCCCCTGGAGCGGGTGCCAGGGGTTGCCAATGTGAACATCCTGGGCGGCAGCACCCCCGCTTACTGGCTCTTCGTCGACCCCAACAAACTGGCAGCCAATCAACTGACCGCCAGTGAGGTGGTGGACGCCGTGCAGGCGCAGAACAGCACCTCCATCGGTGGCTTGGTGGGCGGTCCCCCCGCGGCAGGCGATCAGGCCTACACCTATCCCTTGCTGGTGGAGGACAACGGCAACCTGCTCTCGATCGAGGCGTTCAACAATCTGATCGTCGGTCGCAGCGAAACCGGCAACCTGCTTCTGCTGAAGGATGTGGGTGAAGTGCGCTACGGCTTCAACAACTACACCAGCTCCGCCGTCGACGCGTCAAACCACGACACGGTCTCCGTCGCAGTGTTCCAAACACCGGACAGCAATGCGCTGGATGTGGCCGAAGCGGTGGTGCAGCAGCTGGAGTCGTTCGCCGCCAATGTGCCGCCGGGCGTCACGGTCAAGCAGATTTACAACATCGGCCAGTTCATCGAATCCTCAGTGGATGGCGTGATCGATGCCCTGGGCCTGGCGATCGTTCTGGTGCTGCTGATCCTGTTTCTGTTCCTGCAGAACTGGCGCGCCACCGTGGTGCCCAGCCTGGCGATTCCCATCTCACTGGTGGGCACCTTCGCCTTTATCAAGGTGTTCGGGTTTTCGATCAATCAACTCACCCTGCTGGGACTGGTATTGGCCACGGGCCTCGTGGTGGATGACGCCATCGTGGTGATCGAGGCCGTCTCCAAGAACATCGAAGCGGGCATGAAGCCTCGGCAAGCGGCCCTGGCCTGCATGGGTGAACTGTTCGGCGCACTAGTAGCCACGGCGTTGGTGCTGATGGCCGTGTTCGTGCCAGTGGCCTTCTACCCCGGCAGCATCGGCATCATTTATCAGCAATTCGCGCTGACGATCGCCTTTTCAATCGCCATCTCCGCCTTCAATGCACTTACCTTCTCGCCGATGCTGTCGGGCCTGATCCTGAAAAGTGGTGAAGCACCCACACCGAAAGGCTGGGTGTGGCCAGTGGCCGGCGTGATCGTGGGCCTGGCCTTCGGACGCTTCAGCGCCGCCTCCTTCGGCAGCTGGACCTATCTACTCGGCGTTGTGGTTGGGGGCCTGGCCGGCGCCAATCTGCCCTTGATCTTCCGAGTGTTCAACCAACAGTTCAATCGTCTGCAAAGCGCCTATGCCCGCTTGGTCCACACCCTGATCGGCGCGCGACGCTGGGTGATGGTGGCCCTCGGCAGCGGCATCGTTATCACGGCGCTCGCCTTCACCGCCCTCCCCTCCGCGTTCATTCCTGATGAAGACCAGGGCTATCTCGCAGGGATTTATCAGCTTCAGAACGGCGCCTCCTTAAACGAGACCGAAGCGATGGGTGCAGAGATCGCCGCCATCCTCAAACAAGAGGACGACATCCTGAACGCCAATGTGATCAGCGGCTATGGCTTCAATGGCTCTAGCCCTGACCAAGGCACGATTCTGATCGGCCTGAAAGCGTTGAGTGAACGCCCCGGAGCCAAGAACAGCTCCTTCGCCATCGCCGACCGGCTGAACGCCAAGCTCTCCCAGCTCAGCAGCGGCATGGCGGTGGTGGGACAGCCCCCGGCGGTGCCCGGCTTCTCCGCCCAGGGGGGGTTCTACTTCCAGTTCAACGACCTCACCGGCAGTTACAGCTTCAACGAGCTGAACGATGAAGCCCAGAAACTGATCAAAGCGGGGCGTGAAAGCGGCATGTTCTCCACGCTCTATACCCAGTTCATCCCCAGCGCGCCGGCCTTAGAGTTGACCATCAACCGCGCCGTGATGGGTGCCCTGAATGTCGACTACAAAGAGGCGATGACCACCGTCGCCACCCTGGCCGGTGGCAGCTACACGGGCCTCACCTACGAGAACGGTCAGGTCCGCAACGTCTATCTGCAGGCCGGCGCCGAGCAACGGGCCGACGTGAACGACATCCTCAGCTACTACGTCACCAGTCGCGATGGCGACCTGGTGCAGGTGTCTCAGTTCGCGCAGGTGGAGCTGTCCAGCGCACCACCGATCATCAGCCACTACAACCTCTACCGAACGGTGCTAATCCAGGGCGCGCAAGCCGTGGGCAAGAGCTCCGGACAAGCGCTGCAGACGATCCAGTCGCTGTTCAGCCAGCAGTCGTTTAACAACATCGGCTCGGCCTTCACCGGTTTGGCGTTGCTGCAGCTGTCGGCAGGCAATGCCAGCGTGCTGGTGTTTGGCCTGGGCATCGTGATCGTGTATCTAGTGCTGTCGGCCCAGTACGAGAGCTACATCACGCCGGTGATCATCCTGGCCACCGTGCCCCTGGCCATGCTCGGTGCCCTGGCATTTCTGGCCATCCGCTCGATCGACCTGAATATCTACGCCCAGGTGGGTCTGGTGACGCTGATCGGTCTGGCCGCCAAAAACGGCATCCTGATCGTGGAAGTGGCCGAACAACATCTGGAAGAGGGACTGTCGCCCACCGAAGCGGTCGTGGCCTCGGCTGAATCACGCTTGCGCCCCATCCTGATGACCGCCATCGCCGCCCTCGCGGGATTTCTGCCCCTGGTGGTCGCCAACGGCGCTGGTGCCCAGAGCCAGCAATCACTGGGCACGGTGATCTTCGGCGGTCTGGTGGTGGCCACGGTGCTTTCACTCGGGGTCGTGCCGCCCTTTTATGTGGTGATCAAGGGGCTGGAGGCACGGTGGTTCGGTCCCAACCAGCAAGATGAGTGCGACGACGCAGCAATCGCTGGTGCCAGCTGAATTGTTCTGGTCTTGGGCGCAAGCCGATGGCAGTGAGCTGAGCGTCGCCTGGCGCCATGCAGGCCATGGCGTCGCAGCTTCGCAGTCGTCTGGATCCACCCCTTCGGTTGTGCTGGTGCACGGCTTTGGTGCGAGCAGCGGTCACTGGCGCCACGCCTTGCCGGTGCTGGGAGGCTGCACCAACACCTACGCGCTCGACCTGATCGGCTTCGGCGCCAGCTGCCAGCCCCGGGCCTTGCTCGCAGGAGAATCAGATCCAACCGAGCCTCCATCACGCAGCAGCGCCCTGAGCTACGGCTTTGATCTCTGGGGGCAGCAGGTGGCCGACTTCTGCCAGCAGGTGGTGCAAGGCCCTGTGCTGCTGGTGGGCAACTCCATCGGTGGCGTGGTGGCTCTGCGGGCGGCGCAGCTGCTGGAGCAACGCTGCCGGGGTGTTGTGCTGATCGACTGCGCCCAGCGGCTCATGGATGACAAGCAACTCGCCACCCAACCGGCCTGGATGGCCTGGATCCGGCCCCTGCTCAAAACGCTGGTGAGCCAGCGCTGGTTGAGCACCGCCCTCTTCCGCAACGCAGCCCGACCGCGAGTGATCCGCAGCGTGCTCGGCCAGGCCTATCCCAGTGGCGCCAACATCGATGATGAACTTGTTGAACTGCTCTATCAACCGACGCAGCGATCGGGAGCAGCAGAGGCCTTTCGCGGTTTCATCAATCTGTTTGACGACCACCTGGCCCCTGAACTGCTGGAGACTCTCCAGCAACCGGTCCATCTGATCTGGGGCGAACGGGATCCATGGGAACCGGTAGCGGAAGCACGCGCTTGGGCTGACCGCTTCCGCTGCATCCAATCGTTACGGGTGTTGCCAAACGTTGGGCACTGTCCCCATGACGAAGCTCCTGATCTGGTGAATGCCCGGCTTCTGGACCTTCTCGAAGCCATGCACGAAGTGAAATCGCTCTGACGCCTGAAAACTGTCGGTTCAGCAGGCGACGTAAGCCTCCACTTGATCGCTGAGACGACGCAAACCAGCCAGACCGTCACGCTCCAGGTTGCGCACTCGATCACGGCTGATGCCAATCACACGACCGATGCCGGTAAGACTCATCGGGTCCTCGCCGTCCATCCCGTAACGCATCCGCAGCACACGCTCCTGCAGTTCCGGCAGCTGACCCAGCAGATCCCGCAGGTCGCCCTTCAAGCACTCACCCTCCACCTGTTCGCTTGGCAGCTCGCCTTCACCCGCCAGCAGATCCAGCAGCTCGGTGTCATCACCGTCGCCCACCTTCATCTCCAAGCTCACCGGCTGACGCGCCCGGCACATCAGATCCTTCACGTCGTCTTCCGGCAGTTCCACAAACGCCGCCAATTCCGTCACCGATGGTGTGCGGCCCAGCTCCTGACTTAACTCACGCTGGCCTTTCTTCAGCTTGTTCAGCATCTCGGTGATGTGAATCGGTAGCCGGATCGTGCGGCTCTTCTCCGCAATCGCGCGCGTGATCCCCTGACGGATCCACCAGTACGCATAGGTGCTGAACTTGTAGCCCCGAGTCGGGTCGAACTTCTCCACTCCCCGCACCAAACCAATCGTTCCCTCCTGGATCAGATCCAGCAGTTCCATGTTCCGCTTGGTGTATTTCTTGGCGACGCTCACCACCAGGCGCAAATTCGCGGCCACCATCCGCTCCTTGGCACGCCGGCCCGCCTGCAGTTTGCGCTTCAGTTGCACTGGGCTCAATCCCGCCGCCTTGGCCAACTCGGCCGCAGGCACCGGGTCACCGCCACGCTGATCGCTCAATTCCGCTTCCTGCGCTTCCAGATCCATCAGCTCCTGCACCTGACGGCCCAGAGTGATCTCCTGTTGATGGCTCAGCAGCGGCACACGGCCGATGTCCCGCAGATAAGAGCGCACCAGGTCCACGTCGGTGCCGGAAGGACGGACGGCAACAGACTTGGACGACGACCCTTTGGAGGGGGAGGTCTTAGCCGTGGAGGCCTTGGCGGATGCCACACCCTTGGCTGAAATCTTGGCAGCGTTCGCAACGGAAGCAGCGGCGAGAGCGGGAGCCATATCGCTTCTTTGAGTTGTGTGAAGCGTACTCCTAAGAAACGTAAACGTCCTCTCAGAAAAGGGTCGCAGCGAAGAAATGGGTAGAAATACCTGCCCCCTGCAGAAGCTGGGGCCAATGCACCAGAAGCCACTGCGCCGTCTTCAGGTAAATCAGCGTGCCCACCACGTCGGTGCAGGTGGTGATGAAGGGCGTCGACATCAAGGCCGGGTCCAGCCCCATGCGGTTGAACAGCAACGGGAAGCCTGCGCCCGCCGTGGCTGCCAGGGTGGTGATCGCCAGGAGGCTGGTGCCCACGGACAAGCCCACCAACGGACTCTGGCCCCGCCACCAAGCGAACGGCACCACCAGCAGCATCATCAGCAGACCCAGCAGCAGACCGGCCATGGCTTCACGGGCCACAGCCTTGAGCTGCCCCAGAGAGGAGATGCTCTGGGTGCTGAGACCACGGATGACGACCGTGGAGCTCTGGGCGCCGACGTTGCCGCCGGTTCCCGCTAGCAGTGGGATGAAGGCGGCCAGCAACACCACTTCTTTAAGAACGTCTTCGTTGACGGCGATCACCTCGGAGGTGACCAAGCTGGCCACCACCAAAACCGACAGCCACACCACCCGGCGGCGCGCCACGGTGAACAGATTGCTCTGGAAGTAGTCGTCTTCATCGCCCGCTTCCACAGCACCAGCGGCGTAGAGGTCACGGGTGGCTTCCTGCTCGATCACGTCAATCACGTCATCGACGGTAACGATGCCCACGAGGCGCATCTCGCGATCCACCACCGGCACAGCCAGAAAGTCGTAACGCTGAATTGCCCGGGCCACCTCCTCCTGGTCGGTGTCGGTGTTGATGCTCACCACATCCCGGGTCATCACATCACCGATATGGTCCTCCGGGTCCGCGGTGACCAGATCTCGCAACGACAAAATGCCGGTAAGATGCCGCTCAGCATCGGTGACATAGAGGCTGTAGATCGTCTCGGTGTCGCGGGCCCGGCGGCGCACTATTGCCAGCGCCTGCGCCGCGCTGTGGAATTCTTTGAGATCGATGAATTCGGTCGTCATCAGGCGACCAGCGGTCTCACTGGCGTACCCCAGCAGCTGAGCCGTCACTCGGCGCTCCGCCGGGCTGAGCTCCGCGAGCAACCGGCGCACCACCTTGGCGGGAAGCTCATCGAACAAGCGCACCCGATCATCCGGAGACATCTCCTCCACCAACTCCAGCACCTCGCTGGACCGCAGCCGCTCCAGCAGGCTCTGCTGCACCGGAGGCTCGAGATACTCGTACACCTCAATGGCCTCGTCTTTGGGCAGCAAGCGGAAGGCCAGCGCCTGCAGGGTGCGAGGAAGGCTGCCGATCGCTTCGGCGACGTCCACAGGCTGGACCGGAGCCAGCAACAGCTTGACGCCGTCGTAATTGCTGACACTCAGCATGGATTCCAGCTGACGCGCCACCACCTCCACCACCTGCTGCGCCGACGCTGCGCTGCCCGAAGCCTCAGTGAGCAGTGCACTCTCACGGGAGTCCGGTGCCTGATCCATGCCCCGTCTCCAGCGCACCAAAGTGTAGTTCGACCCAAGCCAGTTATCGTCTGCGCCGAACGTTCCCGACCGTCATGGCTCCCAGCATCAGCTCCGTGTCCGTGCGCACCCCCGATGGCAGCGAAAAGTCCCTTGGCGCTTACGCCGGCAAAGTGCTGCTGATCGTGAATGTGGCGAGCCGCTGCGGTTACACCAAGCAGTATTCCGGGCTCCAGGCCCTGCAGGACAAGTACGGCCCTGAAGGCCTGTGCGTTCTCGGCTTCCCCTGCAACGACTTCGGCGCCCAGGAGCCTGGCACTCTGGACGAAATCAAAACGTTCTGCTCCACTACTTTTGGTGCCAGCTTCGAGTTGTTCGACAAGGTGCATGCCAGCGGCAGTACCACAGAGCCTTACACCACCCTCAACACCACCGAGCCCGCCGGCGATGTGGCCTGGAACTTTGAGAAGTTCCTCGTGGGCAAGGATGGCACCGTGATCAACCGCTTCAAAAGCGGTGTGGCACCGGAAGACGCCGAACTCACCGGCGCAATCGAGGCAGCTCTTAAGGCCTGAGCGTTAGGCGCCCAAGCTCGATCAAGCGTCACTCTTTGGGCTCATCGCTCCGGCATTCTTATTGCCGGAGCTTTTTAGTGACCGATGGAACAGCAATAAATCCGATTTTTCACTGGCCTCCACTCATCAGCTGACAAGTCAGTCATCAGCAAAGTGAGCAGCTATCCATAAACCTCTCTTCTTTCCCACATACGGTTGTAGTTGTTGGTTCCTTGCAATCCAAAGGCCGAAAAATTACCTCCTCGTGGCGACAACGGATGCCAGGTCGTCTTGTGAAAAGCAACGATATTTCCGTGGGGCATCACATAGGCAAGGTTTCTTTGACTGTGCATGGGCGTCAAGGGCATGAAATATCCCGGCATCAGATTTGGACTTGGGGTATGAGCAAGAATCGCTTTGCCAAACACCATGGGCCCCGTCGGGCAGGTGGAATTAAGACCGTAAAAGCGCTGGCGACAGTTCTCGAGAACTGCCTTAATGCATTGCTCCAAAACTGGATGCCCCGCTTTGGCAAAGAAAAACCCGTTCTGGCAAGCCGCTAAAAAGCTTGAGGGCGCTGGAGGACCTAGACCAAAATCGTGGAAATAAACCATTTCGATCGACTGGTCCAAAGGCACAAACTCAAGAATCTTGAGCGATAGATCGGCATACCATCCGCCGTAACGATGAAGGATGCAGTACCGAGCCAAATCAGCCTTAAACGCCAATGGCTTGAGCAAGTCGTAAGCCTGGAGCACATCCTGCCCATAGTGATCGGCGAGAAATTGATGAATCGCGTCACCGCGCCAAAGGCAGTACTGGTAGTCACCAAACAGATCTCTTGCTTCAGTCGACACCCGATGCAATGCAATCGGCAACTCTTCTCGGACATCGAGAGACAGAAAAATCTGATGAAAGGCGCGATTTTCAGGAATCACCATGGATCACGCACGATCACGCTGAAAGCCACCCAGCAAGCGTCCAACCCAGAAGCCAAGGGCTGCGCCGCCGAGGCCCAGCCCAAAGGTGAGCCCGATCAAACCAACAGCCGCCCAAGGCTGACCTGTGCTGATCAGATCAACGCTGTTCACCATCCAGCTGCTGAAAGTGGTGAAGGCGCCGCAAAAACCAACGCCAATCAGCAGCTGCAGGCGGGGCCCACTGGGCAAACCCAACAGCAGTCCAAGAATCAAGGCCCCGAGCACATTGGCCAGCACGTCGCGATCGTGAAGCGCAGCACCAAGCTGCCAGCGCAACAGCGCCCCCGGCACGGCACCGGCGGCGACCAACAGCAGCTGCTGCAACTCGTCGCGCATCGACAGGGTCTTGTCAGCCATCGGTCAGCCCCAATCCATAGCCCGCTGCCGCAACGAGCAAACCGCCCATCACCGAACCAGCCCCAAGCAGCAGGGCTTCCCCCCAGCGGCGATCGCGCAGGGTATTGAGCACATCCACGGCAAAGGTGGAGAAGGTGCTGAGGCTGCCGAAGAAACCCACACCGATCAGCAGGATCAACGGGGAGATACCAGCCGAAGGAACGCAGCGGCCGGACCGTTGAAGACCCAGCACCAACCCCAAAGCGAAGGCGGCGGTGAGATTGACCAACAACGTGCCCCAGTGCTTGCGCGGCACCATCGGCTCGAGGTGGTTGACCACCCGCAGACGCAACCAGGCTCCGGGAATCGCTCCGATCCCGACCAACACCGCCTGACGGAAGGTGGCATCCACCGCAGCGAGCTCAGCCATGGATCCATCCGCGCTGCCCATCCACAGCCATGGGCAAAGCTGAGCCACTGGATACTTTCACCTGAATCCAGTCACGGCCATCATCGCTGCGCCAGTGGCGCAGCAAATGCAGAGGTGTGCCCACCTCAAGGCGACGCAATGCCGGGGCCGCCACGCGCGGGCTGGCCTGCAACACCCAACGATCACCGCTGAGTAGCGACCCACCGGCCTGGTGACGACGCACCTGCGGCAAGCGGCGCTCCGCACCGCCCGCCGGAAGAGCAGCAGGACCGAGCAGCGCTACGCCAAGCAACCAGCTCCAGCGCAGCATCGCGGCAGCTGAGCGATTCATCAAATGTCGAGCGCTGTCATGTCGAGCTCAGCGCTGTGGGTTTCGATGAACTCGCGGCGGGGAGCCACCTTGTCGCCCATCAGGATCGTGAAGATGCGATCCGCTTCCAGAGCGTCTTCGATCTCCACCCGCTTCATGGTGCGGGTAGTGGGATCCATCGTAGTTTCCCACAATTGCTGGGGCATCATTTCACCCAGACCCTTAAATCGCTGGATGTTGTAGTTGGCTTTCTCACCGAACCCGTCGATGGTTTTCTGCAACTCGGATTCGTTGTAGCAGTAATTGTGCTTCTTACCTCGCTCCACTTTGTAGAGGGGCGGACAAGCAATATAGATGTAGCCACCTTCCACCAACTCCTTTTGATAGCGATAGAAGAATGTGAGCAGCAGGGTGCGAATGTGCGCGCCATCCACATCGGCGTCGGTCATGATCACGACGCGGTGATAACGCAGATTCTTCACATCAAAGTCTTCTCCTTTGATGCCCAAACCAAGAGCTGTAATGAGCGCCTGAATCTCGGTATTCTTGTAGATCTTAGCGTCATCGGTTTTCTCGATGTTGAGGATCTTGCCGCGCAAAGGAAGGATTGCCTGGAAACGCCGATCCCGACCCTGTTTGGCGGATCCACCAGCGGAGTCGCCCTCCACGATGTAGATCTCGGATTCGGACGGATCGCGTGAGCTGCAATCGGCCAATTTGCCTGGCAAAGTTGAACTTTCCAGCACGCTCTTGCGGCGCACCAGCTCGCGGGCACGGCGAGCAGCTTCAGCGGCGTTGAAGGCCTGGATCGCCTTCTCCAGGATCATGTCGATCACGCCCGGATTGAATTCCAGGTATTGGCTCAAAGCCTCACCCACCAGGCTGTCGACGATGCCGCGAACCTCGGTGTTGCCCAGCTTCGTTTTGGTCTGGCCTTCAAATTCAGGCTCCGGCACCTTGACCGAGAGCACGGCGGTAAGGCCCTCGCGGATGTTCTCTCCAGCGAGATTGGAATCGGAATCCTTGCGCTTGCCGCGCTTGCGGGCAAAGGTGTTGAGCGTGCGGGTGAGCACGGTCTTCAGACCCTCGATGTGAGTGCCGCCATCGACGGTGCGGATGTTGTTAGCAAAGCCGAGGATGCTGTCGGAGTAAGCATCCACGCACCACTGCAGTGCCGCTTCGACGGAAACGCCATCCTTTTCGGCGTTCACATAAATGATCTCGGGATGCAGAGCATCTTTCTCGGCATTCATGTAAGCGACATATTCCTTGATGCCGCCTTCGTAGAAGTAGACCTCCTCGTGGGCGTTGCCTTCGGCATCGCGTGCCGACTCGCGCTCATCGCGGAACACGATGCGAACCCCACCGTTGAGGTAAGCCAGCTCGCGCAATCGGGCCGAAAGAGTGGCGTAATCAAAAACGATGCCGCCCGTGAAGATCTCAATATCGGGCTTGAAGCGCACACTGGTGCCAGTGCGCCCGCCTTCATCGGCCGGTTGGTCTTCCGAGGCCAAGCTGCCGATCGGAGCACCCCGCTCAAAGCGCTGGCGATGCAGCTTCGACTGCCGGCGAACGGTGACTTCTACCCATTCACTCAAGGCATTCACCACCGAAACGCCAACGCCGTGCAGGCCGCCAGACACCTTGTAACCACCGGCGCCGAACTTGCCGCCGGCGTGCAGCACGGTGAGCACCGTTTCCAGCGCACTTTTGCCCGTGCGCGGGTGCACATCGGTGGGAATACCACGACCATTGTCAGTGATGCAGGCAGAGCCGTCCTGAGCCAGCACCACCTGGATTTCGTTGCAGTGCCCCGCCAACGCTTCATCGACGGAGTTATCCACCACCTCGTACACCAGGTGATGCAAACCCCTCGGCCCCGTGGAGCCGATGTACATCCCAGGGCGTTTGCGGACGGGCTCAAGACCCTCCAGCACCTGAATCTGTTCGGCACCGTAGGCCGCCTGTACTTTCGCGGCTTCGCTCATGCGCTTTCGGTCGGCCAGGCTTCCTGTCAGGCTGAATTTACCACCGGCGCAACAGAGGCGCTCACAGAGGCCTCTCAGACGTCATTTTTTGCAGGGGTGCACCCCCTTTTCACTCGATGCCCGACTCCAGCCCACCTGCAGCGCCCGATGCAGCGCTGGATCCACCACTGGTGGTGGTGCTGCTCGGACCCACCGCCAGCGGCAAGACGGCATTGGCCCTGGAGCTGGCGGAACGCTTCGAACTGGAGATCCTCAACATCGATTCACGCCAGCTTTACGCCGAGATGGATGTGGGCACAGCCAAGCCCACCGCCGCCCAGCAGGCGCGCGTCCCCCATCACCTGCTGGATCTGCGACGCCCCGATCAACCGATCACCCTGCAGGAGTTCCAGCAGGAAGCCAATGAAGCGATCAACGGCAGCCTGCAACAACGCGGCATGGCCTTCCTGGTGGGGGGCAGCGGTTTGTATTTGAAGGCTCTCACCAGTGGCCTGCGCCCTCCGGCCGTTCCACCCCAGCCCGCGCTGCGACAGCAGCTGGCCAACCTGGGCCAATCGGTCTGCCATCAATTGCTGCAGGAAGCCGACCCCGCCGCCGGCCAACGCATCGCCGCGGCGGATGCCGTGCGCACCCAGCGAGCCCTGGAGGTGCTTTATGCGACAGGCCAGCCGATGAGCAAGCAGACCAGCGCCGAGCCACCACCCTGGCGGGTGCTGGAACTGGGCCTGAACCCGGCGGATCTGCGCCAGCGCATCAGCCAGCGCACTGAACAGCTGTATGCGGGTGGCCTGCTGGAGGAGACCCGTCAACTCAAGGAGCGCTACGGCGCCGCGCTGCCATTGCTGCAAACCATCGGCTACGGCGAAGCCCTGCAAGTGCTGGATGGCCGCCTCAATCAGGACCGGGCCATTCATCAGACCACCCAACGCACCCAGCAATTCGCCAAACGCCAGCGCACCTGGTTCCGGCGTCAGCACCAACCGCATTGGCTGGGAGATGCTGATGCCCTTAAGGAAGCCACCCAGCTGATCGAGGCGGGTCTAGGGTGATGCTTACAACATTGCTTGGCTGATTGTGGCCAAGCCGCCCTTGCTCCCACTGAATGCCACCACGTCCTCGTTTTGACCGCCGCGCTCCCGTCCGGGAGCTTCCCAACATCAACGAACGCATCAATTACCCCCAATTGCGGGTGGTCGATGCTGATGGCACCCAGCTCGGGGTGATCGACCGGGAACAGGCTCTGGCCGTGGCACAGGAGCGAGAGCTCGACCTGGTGTTGGTGAGCGAGAAGGCCGATCCGCCGGTGTGCCGGATCATGGATTACGGCAAATACAAATTCGAACAGGAAAAGAAAGCCAAGGAGGCCAAGAAGAAGTCGCACCAGACCGAAGTGAAGGAGGTCAAGATGCGCTACAAGATCGACCAGCACGACTACGACGTGCGGATCGGTCAGGCCCAGCGCTTTCTCAAGGCTGGCGACAAGGTGAAGTGCACAGTGATTTTCCGCGGCCGCGAGATTCAGCACACCGCTTTGGCTGAAACGCTGCTGCGCCGCATGGCCAAAGACCTGGAGGAACCGGCCGAGATCCAGCAGCCTCCCAAACGGGAAGGCCGCAACATGATCATGTTCCTCACACCTCGCAAAACGCCTCTGGTGAAAAAAGACGACAAAGACGACGTGGCGAACAAAGCGGTGCGCACGATCACCGCACCCCCACGCGCCGTGCGCACCGTGGGCAAACCCAGCAACAACGGCTGATCAGGCCACCCCAAGTGCGTCCTTCAACAGCCGCCAGCCCGCGCTGGCGGCTTTGTCGTGAAAGGCAGCGCGGGCGTCACACATGAAGCCGTGATCAGCGCCGGCAAAGCTGATTGCGCGCAGGCGTCGTCCTTCTGGATCGGCAACCTGCAAGGCCGCTTCAATCGCGGCGCGATCGCTGGCGGGAATCAGCGGATCGTCGAGGCCGAATAAGCAAGTGAACGCGCCTGTGACCTGCGGCAAGAGCTCGAGGGTGGGAGCGCCACCACCGGGCCGCCCCTGCACCACACCAGCTCCGTAAAACGCAAAGCTGCGGGCCACCTCCGGCAGGGTGGCGGCCAGCCAAGTTGCATGCCCCCCGAAACAGAACCCCACCACGGTGATCTCCAGATTCGGAGCCTCCAGGGTGCGCCGGAGCCAAGCGATCGCCGTCTGCAGGTCGGCCAGAAGTTCATCGGCCTGGGTGGCGTTTTTGTGCTCCCGCCCCTGCGCGAGTTGCATCTCGCCATAACCGAGATCGAGCTGAGGAGCCGTGCGTGCGAACAGGGGCATCGCCAGGGCAGGTACGCCCATGGACGCGAAGCGATCGGCCACGGAGCGCACCCAAGCATTCACACCAAACACTTCGGGAAGCACCAAGACGGCACGTTTATGTTCCTTTCTCGTACCGCTCTGGTTACTATTTCGTCTCGTCATCACCTTATCGCCACGCAACGACTTGGGCAGCGACCACCAGCAGCGCAAGGGCACTGGCCCCCCATCCACCACGCACCAACGGGACTCGATTTCCGGTGTGACGGGAACTGGCATAGGGACACTGACCACCCAGCCAATTGTCACCGAGCCGTTCACTCCTTATGGTGGCCGCATCTTGATCCGGCCCACCGGCGTGCGATTCCACATCCAGCAGGAAAGCGATATCCCCGCGTCGACCCAGCTGTACAACCAGATCTGTTTCGCCATTGCCGCCAGGCACTACCCCCCGGGTCATCGCCTGCCTAGCACCCGTCAGCTGGCGATGCAGACCGGACTGCACCGCAACACGATCAGCAAGGTGTACCGCCAGCTGGAAACCGATGGCGTGGTGGAAGCCATGGCCGGCTCGGGCATCTACGTGCGCGACCAGCAGAAGCCGCGGGAGATCCGCTCGCCGATGACCATGCGCAACCGCGGGGTCACCGACATCGACCGGGAGGTGCGCAAGTGCGTGGATGGACTCCTAAATGCCGGCTGCACCCTGCAGCAGACCCGCGACCTGCTCACCCGTGAAATCGACTGGCGCCTGCGCTGCGGCGCCCGCGTGCTGGTGAGCACCCCCCGGGAAGACATCGGTGCCTCGATGTTGATCGCCGAAGAGCTGGAGCCCTGCCTGGACGTGCCTGTGGAGGTGGTGCCAATGGAGGAGCTGGAAAGCGTGCTGGACAGCGCCAGCAACGGCACGGTTGTGACCAGCCGCTACTTCCTGCAACCCGTGGAGGAACTGGCCAAAAAACACGGCGTGCGAGCTGTGGCCGTCGACCTCAACGACTTCCGCGGCGAGTTGGCCATGCTCAAGGAGCTGCGCCAAGGCAGCTGCGTAGGCCTGGTGAGCATCAGCCCCGGCATCCTGCGCGCTGCGGAGGTGATCCTGCACAGCATGCGCGGCAACGAACTGCTGCTAATGACCGCAACACCCGATGTGCAGAGCCGCCTGCTGGCCCTACTGCGGGCCTCCAGTCACGTGCTGTGCGATCGCCCGAGCATGCCCCTAGTGGAGCAGAGCCTGCGCCAAAACCGCTCCCAGCTGATGCGCATGCCCCAAGTGCACTGCGCCGAGAGCTACCTGAGCAGCGACACGATCGAGCAGCTGCGCAAGGAGATTGGTCTCCAAACCAGCTGAGCACTGCCAGCTGCCACAATGACGCCCTTCAGTGCTGAAAGCGCGGCGCCCAGGCATGCTTAACCACCTCCGCGCCGACCTGGCGATCATCCGTGAACGGGACCCCGCAGCGCGTGGGCCGCTGGAAATCCTGCTCTGCTATCCAGGCTTCCAAGCCCTGACGCTGCACCGCCTCAGCCACCGGCTGTGGCGCTCAAGGCTGCCTCTTAAGCTGCCCGCCCGCCTGCTCAGCCAACTGGGGCGGGGACTCACCGGCGTGGAGATCCACCCGGGCGCCACCATCGGCCACGGGGTGTTCATCGACCATGGCATGGGCGTCGTGATCGGCGAAACCGCCGAGGTGGGCGACCGCTGCCTGCTGTATCAGGGCGTCACCCTGGGCGGTACGGGCAAAGATCACGGCAAACGGCACCCCACGCTTGCCAACAACGTGGTGATCGGTGCCGGCGCCAAGGTGCTTGGCGCTATTGAAGTGGGCGCCAACACTCGCGTCGGCGCGGGATCCGTGGTGGTGCGCAACGTGGCAGCTGACTGCACGGTGGTGGGTATCCCCGGCCGGGTGGTCCACCAAAGCGGCGTGCGCATCAATCCTCTGGCCCACTCAGCGCTGCCCGATGCTGAAGCCAACGTGATCCGCAACCTGATGGAGCGGATCGATCAGCTAGAGGGCCAGGTGCGCAGCCTGCAGGACAACCTCAGAACAATGGCCGCTGCCAACGGCAGCACCCTGCGCGAAGTGCGAAGCGGCAAAGCCCAGAACCTCAAAGACCGGGAGATCCTGGAGTTTTTGGGGGACTGAGCCAATCGGTTTGGTGAGCGGGGCCTCATCACATACCCCGCTCACAAAACCAAATCAGGCCGTTGCGGTCTGCCCCTTTGTCTGACCAGCAGGAGGGGCGGGCTGGAACATGAACATCGAATAGATCACGTTGCGACGCATGTTGGTCATCATGTCGAGGAACATGTCGTAGCCCTCATTCTTGTATTCAATCAAGGGATCTTTCTGACCGTAACCACGCAGGCCCACGGATTCACGCAGGGCATCCATCGCCTGCAGATGTTCACGCCAGAGCGTATCGATCTGCTGAAGGATGAAGAAGCGTTCCGCCTCTCGCATCAAGCCAGGACGCTGCTGCTCAATCTGACCCTCCTTGAGGTCGTAGGCATTGCGCAGTTGCTCCTGCAGGAACGCCTTGAGCTCCTCCATCGACAGACCCTGCAGCTGTTCGGGCTTGAGGTCTTCCAGCAGATAGACAAACTCCTGAACCTTGCTCACCAGTTGCGCCACATCCCACTCTTCCGGCGGCAGATCGGGATTCACATAGGCCTCCACGATTTCGTTCATGGTGCGTTCGCCGTAGCCCACCACCTGCTTCTTGAGCTCTCGGCCATCGAGTACTCGGCGACGCTCGGAATACACCGCCTTGCGCTGGTTGTTCATCACCTCGTCGTACTCAAACACCTGCTTGCGGATGTCGTAGTAATACGTCTCCACCTTTTTCTGAGCCCCTTCCAAAGAGCGGGTGAGCATGCCGGATTCAATCGGCATGTCTTCCTCCACCCGGAACGCATTCATCAGTCCGGCCACACGATCACCGCCGAAAATGCGCAGCAGGTTGTCGCCCAGTGACAGGAAGAAACGCGTGGAGCCCGGGTCGCCCTGACGGCCGGCACGACCGCGCAGCTGGTTGTCGACCCGGCGGGATTCGTGGCGCTCGGTGCCGATCACGTGCAGACCGCCGGCGTCACGCACCCGTTCATCCTCCTGCTTCACCACCACGTCGTATTCCCCCTTCACTCGGGCGATGGCCGTGCGCAAAGCTGCAATCTGCGGATCCTCGGTGGGGGCCTTCTCCGCAGCGGTGGCAATGCGGTCTTCCAGTTCAATCACCGAAAGGGCGCGATCCCCCCAAGCCTTGACCAGATCACGGGCCAGATCCACCAGGGCTTGATCGGTGCCGTCCGTGAGCTGGCAGGGATAGAGATTGCCGATAGCGCGGGCCTCGCTGGGGGCATTGCCATGCGGTCCGGTTGAAGGGGCTGGCTTGGCTGCAAAACCACTGGCCGCCTCCGCGCTGCGCTGCAAAGGCACCGGCGGACGATGGCCCTCCTCGGGGCGCACCAGACGCGACAGCAGCACTTCTCGCAACTTCAGACGGGCCATGTAATCGCTGTTGCCCCCAAGAATGATGTCGGTGCCACGACCAGCCATGTTGGTGGCGATGGTGACGGCACCGGAACGCCCCGCTTGGGCGACGATCTCGGCCTCACGCTCCACGTTTTCGGGCTTGGCGTTCAGCAGGTTGTGGGGAATGTTCTGCTCCGCCAGCAGGGCGCTGAGCAGCTCACTCTTCTCCACGCTGGTGGTACCCACCAGCACCGGCCGACCCTGCTGGTGGATGTCGGCGGTTTCCTTGGCCACCGCACGCCATTTGGCTTCTTCGGTTTTGTACACCTGATCCACCCAGTCCTGACGGGCGCGCACCCGGTTGGTGGGCACGATGGTGGTCTCGAGCTTGTAGGTCTTCTCGAATTCGGTTTCCTCGGTCTTGGCCGTGCCGGTCATGCCGGCCAGACGCGGGTAGAGCAGAAAGAAGTTTTGATAGGTGATCGAGGCCAGCGTCTGGGTTTCCGGCTGGATGGGCAGCTGCTCTTTGGCTTCAATAGCCTGGTGCTGGCCATCACTCCAGCGGCGCCCCGGCATCACCCGGCCGGTGAACTCATCGACGATCACCGCTTCGCCATTGCGGACGATGTAGTTCACATCCCGGGTGAACAGGTCTTTGGCCTTGAGAGCATTGGTGATGTAGTGGGCCCAAGGGTCCTGGGGGTCGTAGAGATCGCTAACGCCAATCATCTGCTCAGCCTTGGCGAAGCCTTCATCGGTGAGTGTGCAGCTGCGCTGCTTTTCATCCACCTCGTAGTCGCCTTCGGGATCGATGCCGTCCTTACCCATTTCTTCGGCCCGGGTGAGATAGGAGGCCACCTCTGCTGCTTTCTGGTATTTCTCCTGGGGCCGTTCCACCTGACCGGAAATGATCAGAGGTGTGCGGGCCTCATCGATCAGGATCGAATCGACCTCGTCGATCACACAGAACTGGAACTCCCGCTGCACCACCTCAGTGATGTCAGCAGCCATGTTGTCGCGCAGGTAATCGAACCCCAGCTCTGAGTTGGTGGCATAGGTGATGTCGCAGCCGTAGTTGCTGCGCCGCTCCGCCGGCGCCATGTCCTGCTGGATCAAACCGACGGACAGGCCGAGGAAACGATGCACCTGACCCATCCACTCCGCGTCGCGGCGGGCCAGATAGTCGTTCACGGTCACCACGTGAACGCCGCGGCCGGTGAGCGCATTGAGGTAGCTGGGAAGGGTGGCCACCAGGGTCTTGCCTTCGCCGGTCTTCATCTCGGCGATCTGCCCCTCATGCAGCACCATGCCGCCGATCAGCTGCACGTCGAAGTGGCGCATGCCCAGAACCCGCTTGCCGGCTTCACGCACCACTGCAAACGCTTCCGGCAACAGCTCATCCAGCACCGGACGCTGCTTGTCGAGCGTGCCGGCATTCTCGAGACGCTGCCGGAACTCGGCGGTGCGCCGACGTAGGTCGTCGTCGCTGAGGGGGGCAATCTCCTCTTCGAGCAGATTGATGTCTGAAACGATCGGCTGATAGCGCTTCAGCTTGCGGGCATTGGGGTCACCCAACAGCAGCTTGAGCATGGAAGGCGCCGAATCGTCTGCGCGACAGCCTACTGAGCCTGCTCAGCGGTGATACTGCGGCCATCCGTACCGCGAAACCGCCATGGCACGTCTGGAGCAGGCCCTGCAACTGCGACAGCTGGCTCAGCGGTTGGTCGCTTCCAACCCAGACCAGGGTCTGGACACAAGCGTGGTGTTTGCATCGATGACGAAGCTGCTGCGCTCGCGACCGCGCATCGTCGCCAGCCTGCGCCAAGGCCTGGTCTGCCGAACCGCTCGCAAGATCAATCACTCCAAACTGAATCTTTGGGCAGCTCTTGCCAGACCCGCGCAAGCCAATGCCAGGCAGTTCAATGATCTGCTGAGCACCGTCCAACAAACGGCTGCCTGGACGCAGGCCTGCGATGCCGCCCTGCATCACCAGGAATCCCTGGCGCAACAACCTTGGAATTACCAAGCACGACTTCAAAATGTTGCTCAAGTGCTCAACAACTTGCGAGGCCGGCTGCAGCAAAGCGGCGGCCACCGCATTTTCTTCTGGCATCACTTTGATGCTCTCGGCTATGTGCCCATCAGCTGGAGAGAGGTGCTTCAGGCCCTCAATCAGCAAGGCTGGGTCGTGGTGGTGTCCAGCTCGACCCTCAGCGACGAGGCCAACCAACAACTGGAGGCCTGCGGCTGCATCGTCAGCTGGCGCGACAACCAAGGCCTCTGCTTGGGCGCCTACAAAGACTTCTGTTGTCTGATCAGCGAGAACCCAGATCTTCGTAATCCATTGCAATCACTGGTGCTTTGCAACGACAGCACGCTTCCAGTGGGAGGACCTGAACCCTTCTGCAGGGAAATGGAACGACTCACCAGCAATAGAACGGAACAGGCCCCAGAACTGACCGGCCTCACCGATTCCATCGAGACCGATGCCTATCACCTGCAGACCTATTGCATCGCGGCCAACCACGCCTTGTTGAAGGATCCAAGCTGGGAGCAGTTCTGGCAACAGTTCAATCCTTTTGGATCGAAAGACGATCTGATTCAACGTGGGGAAATCGGCCTGTCGCAGTGGCTGATCAAGCATGACGTGAGCCTGCAGCCCAGCTATTCACTCACCGCCATGCTGCTCAACAGCGCTGACCTGCGCAGCGAGCTGGATTGCCACGGATTAGACCACCCAAACAGCATCAATCCAACGCTGATGGGATGGAAAACACTTCTCAAACAAGGCTTTCCACTGATCAAGAAACACCTGCTCTTTGATCCACCCAAGGTGCTCTCCGGACCCATTCCCCTAAGCGAATTGGCCGACCAGCTGAACACAAGCAACAAGCAGCTTGAACAAGACCTGAAGCGACTGCTGCAATCGCGATTCCTAAAGGCTTGATAGAGTCCGGCATCGCCAGATAAGACTTTGCAGCTTTCTGTTCTCGTGGTTTCCAGAACTGCTGAGCGGCTCTCAACACTGCTGAGCTCGATCTCAGCGGCCACCAGTCTCAGCGCCCAAGACGTGGAAATCCTTTGCTCTTGGAATGGAAGCGAAGACGATGAACAATTGATTGAGAATCACTCGGGCTACGAATTTTTTATTGCGCAACGCAAGCCCTATCACTTTGCATCCAACATCAATCAATTGGCCAACCATGCCAGCGGAGATGTGGTGGCCTTGGTGAACGACGACGTTGTGCTCGACCCAGGCAGCCTAGATGCCGGACTCGCATGCTTATCCGAACAATCGCCGGCCACCATTGTTGGAGGCTTGCTACGCACTCCGGACGAACAATTGCAGCACGCCGGATTTTCCTTTGAGCTGAATCACAACCCCTATCACATCCTGGAGGGCATGATTGCAGCGGAAAATTTCGTCAACGATCAGACACCCTTTGAGGTACCGGCCGTCACAGCAGCTGTGGCGTTAATTCCGCGGCAAACCTTTCTGCAGTTGGGCCTGAATGAAAACTACCAACGCTGTGGTGAAGACGTGGAATTCAATCTGGACCTGCGCCAAAAGTTAAATGGCCACGTTTTTCTTTGCCCTGGATTCAGTGGCGTCCACGCCGAAAGCGCAACGCGTGCCGAACAGGGAGAAACAGGAAACACCTCGGAAGATCAGGTCAAATTAAGGACGCGGCGACGACACTTTGTTGAACAGGCGAGCGCTGACCAGCTGCGCGTCGAGTTGGCGATGGCCGCACGCGAACGGACACTTGCCAGACACTTGCTCCAACAAAGACTTGCAGAATTAGAGCGAGATCGCGCCGAGCTCGAACAACAGCGAGCAGATCTGGAGATCGAAAGGCTGCAGATCGACCGCGATTACTGGAAGCGACAAGCGCAAACCCTTCAACTCGAAGCCCTGCGACTGCAGGACTCCTTGCAACGCGGGAGCGGAGTTTGAGCATGACCACCACTTCTCCTCGCCCTCAACCCCTGCAAGGCAAGCGTGTACTGGTCACGGCGCTTGACCTGGAGCAACGGGAACACCGCGGCATTGCCGTGTATTCCAAAGCCCTCATCCGCCATCTCAGGCAAATGGGAGCCGAGGTTTGGCTGCTGACTCAATTCCAACCGATCACCTCAGATCTGCGTTCGCTGCCCAAGGAAACACAGCGCATCATCTACAGCGCCCGAACTCTCAATGAACTGGTGCATGGCAAAACGGTTCACACGCCAAAACTGGAGCTCCTCTTTCCGTTTCTCGCCAAATTCGGCAACCGATACCGGCGCATTCGCAAGGGCCTGAATCGGATCTTCGGCAAAACATCCTTCCACCTGAAGGAACTGAAAAGCTTCCGCCTGAGTGAACTCAGCGACAACCCCAATCTGCGCATCAATCGACTGGATTACCTCCAAGATGTGGCAGGAATCGTCAGTCTGGATGATGTTTATGAAGCGAGCCAACTGGCTGCTTTACGCAAGCAACGCAAACCCGTGAGCATTGATCTACAGGGATTTGATGCGTTCATCACCTGCTGTCCGCTCAATCTGCAACCGCGCAACACGCCGGTGTTCGTGCAAACCGTGCACGATCTGATCGCGCTGGAATATGCGCCTCACAACGAGAACATGCGCCAGTTCACCCATCGCCTGCAGGCCTGTCTGCCGGCACAGCGCATCCATGTCTCCACCTCCACCTGCCGCAAATTTCATGACCACATCAATGTGAACGGGGGCCAGGGGCCGCTGGGTGGGGAAGACACCGTGGTGCAACCTCCCTCGCTGTATCTGCCTCCCCTGCAGCGCAACGCTGGCGATCAGGCCAATGACCTGCCGCCCTCCAGCTACCTGCTGCACGATCAGCGCTCACAACGCAAAAGCAAGCCGTCGGCCTTGCAACCCTTCCGCTACCTGCTGTTCAACTCCTCGGTGGAGGCGCGCAAAAACCTGTTGTTCCTGGTCAAAGCCTTCGCCCAGTCAGGCCTGGGCCGTGAGGGAGTTCGCCTGTGCGTCACTGGAAAACTGAAATCCGATGCCTACAGCAAAGCCGTGAAGGAGGTGGTGGCGAATGAGCCGGCCATCCTGCTCACCGGTTATGTGGATGAAGCCACCAAACTGGACCTCTACCTCAATGCCCTGGCACTGCTGAGCCCCTCCCTGGTAGAGGGCTTCGGGATTCCCGTGCTGGATGCCGCCTGCCTGGGGCTGCCTGCTCTGGCCAGCTCCTGCGATGCCCACCGCGAAATCCACGATCTGTTCGACTTCCGCAACTACGTGCTGCCGATCTCCATCCTGGAAACCCGCGACTGGGCTGTCGCCATGCAAGCCACCGCCTCCTTGCACGAGCACCTTGCGGATGCACCGGAACAGGAACGCATGCAGCGTCTCCGCCGCTACCTGCGCATGAGCCGCCAGATCGAAGAGCGTTTCGAAGACCAGATCGCCCAGCTGATGCTGAGCTGAGCTGGTTGTCGCCCGCTCAAGTGGTTCTGCAGAGCTGGCGGAACTGATCCTCGATGCTGGCCACCTGGGCCTTCACGCTCAAGGTCTGTGCCAGGGCATAGCCGGCCTGCGACAGCTGCGTCCACAGGCTGCGATCCTGCAGGCAGGCGATCACGTGATCGGCCAAGGCAGCACCGTCGTCCTCCACCGGAAAAAACAGCGATGAGTCCTGATGGAATTCCCGGTGGACGGGAATGTCGCTGATCAGCGTGGGTGTGCCCTCCGCCTTGGCCTCCAGAACGGGATAGTCAAATCCCTCCTCGGTGCTGGCGGACAGCAGCGCCAGGCTGGAGCGCAGATGCTGCAACAGCTGCGCTTGTGGCAGTGCATCCATCAACTGCACCTGCTCTGGCCGAGGCAACTGGCGATGCAGGCGTTGCACCAGGGCCGACTGGCGCCCGCCCCGCCCCACGATGCGCAACACGCCCCGCCACTGGGGCCGACGGCGCTGCAGCTGGTCGACGCCACGAAACAGAGCCGGCAGATTCTTGTTCACGTCATGGCGAGCCAGGGCCAGCAGGTCTTCGCTGGCCGGGCTCTGCACCGGTGGGCGCTGGATGGTGATGCCATTGGGAATCACCTCGATCCGATCCGCCTGCACACCGAAGGCCACCAGCTGATCGGCCACATACCGGCTGATGGCAATCAACCGGGTGGCGGTGCGGCAATGGCGGGGCTGCCAGAAGCGGTAGCGCAGCCAGGCTTTGCGGCTGTTGGAGGCCACTAACGGTGTGAGGTCGTGGCAGGTGATCAGCTGGGGAACCTGCGGCCACACCAGCAGCGCATCAAAAAAGGGCGAATAGATCCCCTCCAGCTGATCCACGGCAAGCCCATGGCGTTGCAGCAGGGACGGCAGGTCCAGGCCGTGCTGCACCAGGCTGTAACGCTGCAGGAAACGCATGGACCGCGCCGGCGCCCAGGGCGGTGAGTCCGTCGTCCATTCACTGGCCGGCACCAACTGGCCTTGACCCTCCCCCCCTAACTGCAAGCGCAGGCCATCCAGCTGAGGCACCACCCGCTGCACATAACTGCCGAAACCGGAATGCCCCGGCAACCAGGAGAGCAGATTGATCAGCCGGGTCATGACATTTGCAGTTGGAAGCAGGCTTCGATCAGATCAGGAAGGGAAGGTTGGGGCGCTCGCGGTTGATCAGGCGGATGGCCAACCAGATGCCCACCACATTGGCCAGCAGGATTAGCGCGTTTTGCGACCAGACCACCTCTCCGGTCATCAGGGTGTGACGCACTGGACTGAGCACGCGATACAGCGGATTGAAATTGGCCGTCCATTGCATCGCACCCAGATTCTTCTTCTCGTAAAGAATTGGCGACAACAGAAAGATCAACTGCAGGGCCACGGGCACCAGTTGATACAGGTCGCGAAAGCGGGTTCCCAGCAAGCAGATCAACACCGGAAACCAGTAGAGAAACAGCAGCAGATTGAGAATCGGCAGCCAACCGACAAACAGATAAGGAATCAAACTGAGCTGGAAAAAGCTGAGAACGCCCACCACCAGAAGGAAGGACATCAGAAAGGTCTGCAGCTGGAACGACCATTCCTCCAAGGTGTAAAACACCGGATTGAGGTTGGTGTTGTGCACGTGCGAATGGTTGTGCTCAAACAGGGTGGGTGCCGAAGAAATCGCAGCGGCCATCGTGTTCCACACCACCAGCCCCAGGCCTAAATACACCACGTAGGTCTGAAAATCCTGCACCTTGAACACGGTGCCGTAGACGGCCGACAGCACCGCCACCGAAAACAGGTTGGAGAGACCGAGCCAGAAGCTGCCGAAATAGGTGCGCACAAAACGGGCTCGGGTGCGGGCCGTGGCGGTGAACCACCAGACGCGACGCATGCGCCAGGCTTCCCTGAGGGTGCTGCGCACACTGCGGCGAGCGCTCTTGGCAGAACCAGGCAGAAGCGTTGACGTCATTAGGTTTGGTTGTAGAAGGCCAGGGCTTCGTTCAGCGGTCCATCGAAGACGATGCGACCTTCCCTGAACACCAAACCGCGGCTACAGAAACGCTCCAGCAGGGCCTCGGTGTGGGACGCAAGCAGCAACGTCCCCGCGGTATCGAGGAAACGCTCCAGACGCTCCTGAGCCCGGTCGTAAAAGTTGTTGTCCCCGGCACCGAAGCCCTCGTCCATGGCCAGACAGTCATGGCTGCCGCTGGTGAGCACCGCAAACAGCAGCCGGGCTGCCATGCCCTGGCTGAAGGTCTTCACCGGCAGATGAATGAAATCGCCCAGACCGGCAAAGGCCACCACATCCTCCTGAAAGGCCTCAAAGCCGCGCAGGTTGCCATGCACCAGCAGATAGTGGGCCTTCACAGCCTGCAGGCCACTGAGTTCATCGCTGGTGATGAAACTCTTGTGAATCATTGGGAATACCGGCACCTGAGCCTGAAACAGACCGGCCGTGGGTTGATAGATGCCCGAAATCAAGCGCAGAAACGTGCTCTTGCCCGCACCGTTGTGACCAATCAGGGCAATCCGCTCCCCCTCATGAATGGTGCAGTTGATGTCCTGCAGAGCGGTCACCACCGCCCCACCGCGCTGACGCCGCAGCGATCCGCCCGTGACCGAGCGGATCAACGACGCCTTGAGACTGCGGGTCTCATTGGTGAACACCGGAATATCAAGGCGCACACCCTCGAGGTGCAGCGCCACTGGTGCCGAGAGCCTGGAGCCTGGATCTGTCATTGAACTGGCAGCCAGCACTCCACATGTCAAAAACCCACACGAGAGTACCGGTTTAGGCCTGAATTGATCCCGCGCAGTTCCACAACTCCAACTGCCGAGACCAGACCGAACGATGAAACAAGCGCCGATAACGCTGGCGGGATAAGCGGCCTAGGGCCGCCCGATTCTCAGGGTCCGCCTGCAACTGGCGCAGGACCTCCGCCAGAGCCGCCGGCTGTTGCGACCAGGGGAACTGCTCCAACTGCCCCACCCATCCCATACCGGACCGCTGGCGCTGAAAGGCCAGAGACGCCATCCCCGCCGCCATTGCCTCCAGCTGGACGATGCCGAAGGCTTCATTGCAGCGATCCGACGGAAGCACCAGCAGATCCGCCCGCGCCAGACACTGCAGCTTGGCCGCTTCATCCAGGCGACCGTGAAAACAGACCGCAGCGCCGGAGCCCACCAGCGCTTGGGCCTGGGCCGCCAGGGCTGCGCGCTTGGGACCATCCCCCACCACATCCAGGCGCCAGGGCTGGGGCAGCTGCGCAAGGGCCTCCAGCAGCCAATCCACGCGCTTGTAACTGTCCAGCCGACCGATGAACAGCACGGCCATCGCGGCGTTCCCTGCGGGCTGCCGCTCTGGCAGCGCCAGGGCCACCGATTCCTGTTCGGCACTGAGGCAGCAGGGCAGCACATGAATGCGGTCCGTCTTGCAGCCGCAACGCGCCAACTCGGCCGCCAGCACCGGTGAGGTGGTGATGACGGCCGACAACCAGGGCAGCGTCGCCTGGGCCAGCCATTGGTACAAGGCAAACAAACGGCCGCTGAGGCCTGGCGAACGCTCCAAGAAACAATGCCAGTGGGCAGTGACACGGCGTCTGGGCCGCAGCAAGCGCGCCAGCAGCAGCAGCGCCAACACCCCCGGCGAGGGCAAGTGGCCATGCAGCGGCTGTGATGACAACAGCAGCGTCCACCAACGCCTGGAGGGCAAAGGAATGAGCAGGCGCCCAACGGTCAGCCGCGGCAGGCGGATGCGGGAATAGGACACCGGCAAAGGATCCGGCTCGCACCGCCGCTGCGGCTGGGCATCAAAGCTATACACCGCACCGCCCCACACCAGTGCCAATTCATGGGCCACGCGCTCCACCCCGCCGTAACCCGGCGGCCACTCCCGCAGCAGTTGAAGAATCATGGACTGGCCAGGGGCAACGCCAACCAGGGATGCCGATCCTGCAGGGTGCGCGACAGGGCCCGCCAGTGGCTGTTGGTGGCGGTGTGACTCATCGACTGATCGTGGCTGCGATACACGGCCAGGATGCGCGGACACTGCACCCCGTGAAAGCCGGCCTCGAGCAACTTGCACCAGAAATCGAAGTCTTCCCAACCGCCTTCGATGTGGGTGTAGCCGCCAGCCGTCTCCCAGGCACTTCGACGCACCATGGCCATGGCATCCACCACATTGCCAGCCAGAAAATGCTCCCGGAGCCAACTGAGCGTGCCCACCAGGCTCCGGGCATCATCAGCACGCCCGGGCTCCGCTTCGACGGCCAGAAGCGGATGCACCACCGCCAAGGCATCACCACCGGCTTGTGCCAGGCCTAAACAGGCCGACACCGCCTCGGGATATAGGGCGTTATCGGCATCGAGCACAAAACACCAGGGCGCTCTTGCGGCACGGAAGGCGGTGTTGCGCGCCGCAGCCAGGCCTGCATTCGCTTGATGGCTGAGCAACAACAGACGCACAAAACCATGGCCAGCGCTCTGCAGCTGGGCCTGCATCCAACCCTTCACCTGCTCGACACCGGCATCGGTCGAGGCGTCATCCACCACGATCAGTTCCAATTGCTGGCAGGTCTGGGCAACAACGCTGTCTAGTGCCGCCGTGATGCGATCGGCGTAGTTGAACAGGCTGACGACCACAGCCGCGGCCGGTGCTCGATCGTTGCACCAGTGAAATGCGGTCTCCTGGGGAGGAGAGGTCCTGTCCTGAGCCAAGGCGCGCAGCGGCGTGCCTTGATGCATGGCACGAAGATCGGCCGGAGCCGCCGATGGGGGGAGGCTGCAAGGCTCTGCTTGCCCCTGCGCGAGCCGGCTCCACAGCTCCGGCACTGGACCATCCGCAGCATGCACAAGCCGTGCACCCACGCGTGCAGCCGCCTGCAACCAACCAGCACGGGCCAAACCGGAGGGGGCATCGACCGGTGTGAGCTGCGGCCAACCCGGGGCGTAATGAATGGCCGGTTGCAGCGAAGCACCCCGCTGTGACTCCATGGCCAGGGCGCGATCAAACACAGAACCAGCATGGCCGAGAACGATGAGAGCCTGCGGCTGCGGTGCTGCCAGCCCCAAATGCTGGGCCCAGGCGCCACGGTCGAGCGCCGCAGACTGCTGCAGCCAACCGTTAACGGGACCATCCGGATCGAGCCAACCGACAGACAGACCACAAGCTCTCAGCAGCAACACCCGTGCAGGATCCGGGTCCAGCACCAAGGGCTGCGCCTGCAGATGCCCCAGCCACTGGGCGCGGCGTTCCAGCGGCGGCAACTCCAGATTGAGTAGCAGCTGCTGCAAGGGGCCTGTGCCCTCTGGCCTGTGAAACACCAGCTGATGGCCGGCGCTGTGTTGGCGGTCTAGCACCAGCTGCTCCAGGCCTGACAACGGCAGGCGCTGCATCAGTAGATGGGGCTCCCACTCCATCCAGTTAGCGCCGCAAAGCTCCACGCGAAACGCCTCCGCCAGCGGCGGCAGCTCAGCCAGCTGCGGGGCCGGGTGATCGCGATGACGCTCCAACCACTGAGGCCAGCACTGGGGCTGGGAGGCCAAGGCCTCTCCCTGCAGCAGCGGATCCTCGCCCTGATCCAGGCGGCTTGGGGGGGTGCTGGCTGGCCATCGTTTTGGGAGAGGCCGACGCAGAAGACGCCGATGCAGCCGACGCACGGCCGGGTCAAGCGCACGTCGGGCGTGCTCCAGTTGTGGTCCGCGACGCTCCGGTTGGATCAGGGCCAGCGCCTGCTGTCGCTGCGTGGACGAAGGTTCGCTGCACGGCAACAGGCAGCAGAGCTGCTCCAGCGCAGCCTGGGGTTGCGTGAACCACGCCCCGAAATGGATCACCTCCAGCGGTACCCCAGCCGTTCGGGCGTCCTGAATCAGCTCCAGGTTGTGGCGCCACCAGAGCTGCTGGGCGTGATTGAGGCTGATCCCCGCCGCATCCCCACCCGATCGCTGCAATGAAGCCTGCAGCTCAGCAGGGTCGCGCACGCACAACAACAGTTGAAGCGGACGCTGCAATGCCTGAGCCAACTGAATCCACAGAGGCAGCAGTCGAGAGCCGCGGGGATCGGTGATCACCCAAGCCTGTGCTTGTTGCTCAGCGTCCTGCGTCAGCAGGGCTTGGAGGCGTTCGCGGGCCTGGGCCGTGGCTGGCTGCTCGAGCCAGTCCACTGGAAGGGCCTGGGTGGCTTGCCTGGAGGGCCACCAGCGCTCCAAATCAATCAGCAACCGATCCTGGATAGTCACCAGCTGCTCAGCGAAGCCGGCATCCATCACCGACAGGCCCAGACCAGCCAGCAGGTCACGAAGCAGAGAGAGACCACTGCGAGGCATCCCCACCACCAGAACTAGAGGAGGCTTCGGCAATGCCTGCGCGGTCGATGAACGGCGCGACGTTATCGCGATCCACTCCGTTGCAGTGATGTCAGCATGTGCCACTGACATCCGGCGGGGCTCTGGCGTGGCGAGATCAACGGTTCAACGCTGCGTCCTGGTGCTGGGCATGCACAACAGCGGCACCAGCCTGCTGGGCAATCTGATGCACACCGCCGGCATCCCACTCGGGCCCGACCTCCTGCTGCGCGAACGCATCCCGGAAGAGAAACGGCCCCGTTACGACTACTTCGAAGATGAAGCCATCGTGCAACTGCAGGATGCCTGCCTGCTGGACCTGCAGCGCCACTGGAGCAGCTACCGCAGTGCCTTCCGCCTGCCGGAGCGGCAGCATCCCGCCCGGGAGCAATTCCGCCAGAAGCTGGCCAAGCTGATTCCCCTGCGCTTGCAGAAGGACGCGATGTGGCTGGTGAAAGACCCGCGCAGCGCCGTGCTGGTGGAGGACTGGCTGGAGGTGCTGAAGACCCTGAACGTTGAAGCACGGCCGCTGATCGTTCACCGCGATCCGGCCAGCAACATCCGCTCCTTCAGCAGCAAGGGGCAGGTGCCGGCACTCTGGGCGGAAGCGCTGTGGCAACGCACTTACGCCGAAGCGCTGCTGGCGGCCTCAACAGTGCCGCAGGGGAACACGGCCTTCACGAGCTTTGATGCGCTGATGGGGAAACCAGCCCAGGAGATCAAGCGCCTGTGCGACTGGCTGGAACGACCGCTGAGCGCCGAGGCCGAAACCCTCCTCTCCAGCCGCGTGGACCGCAACCTGCCAACGCAGGCCAAGGACAACCTCAGCGGCGCTGGCTCTGTGGCTGAGCTGCATCCCGGCACCGAGGCGCTGCAAGTCCGCCTGCAGAACGGCGTCCCTGACTGCGCCGGGTTGCCAACACTGCTGGCGGATGAACTGGAGCAAGCCGCGAACCAGTCCGCCGCCCCCCTGGAACTGAACCGATTTCAGCGGGAGCAGCAAACCCTGCTGCCGAAGGTGTCCGTGACGCTGGTGACCAGCGAGCTGCAGGGCTGGGGACCGGGTGGGGGCATCGGATCGGCGATGCGGGAACTGGCCGTGACGCTGCGATCGGCAGGACACCCCGTGACGGTGCTGCTGGTGCAACCGGGAGCCGCGGCCGATGGCCCGGCCCTGGAGGGGTTGGCCGTGCATCACCTGGACAGCAGTGGGTGCAGTCGTCTGGCCTTGGTGCGCCGGGTGGCCGCATGGCTCAGGGATCACCGCACCGACGTGGTGCATCTGCACGACTGGCTTGGCCTGGCCAGCGGACTTAAGGAGGCCTTGCAACCGCATCCACCCCAACTGGTGGTGGGGATTCACGGGCCGAGCGCCTGGGCCCGCCACGGCAATCCCTGGCCCAGGGACGCGCAAGGCGGACTGCTCGCAGAGGAAGACCAGCTCTTCGACGAAGGCGTGGTGAGGGCCCTGGAACTGGATGGCCTATTGCAGGCCGATTGGCTGGTGTCTCCCTCTGCAGCGATGGCGACCTGGGTGAGCGACAACCTGCTCAATGGCCACAGGCCTGAGCACCTGCTGGTGAACCGCAATTGCCCACTGGCGCAGCGCCTCCAGCGCCCTGAACGGAACAACACGGGCAGCCCAGAAGGCTTGGATCTGGTGTATTTCGGGCGCCTGGAACAACGCAAAGGTCTGGCGCTGTTTTTGGAGGCCCTACTGAAGATGAACACACGCCCCCAACGGGTGCTGTTTCTGGGCAGTGATTGCGTGGTGGGGCGCCACAGCAACGGCGAGCCGCTCTGGGGGAAGGAGCTGATCGCTCAGACGCTGCAGGGCAGCGGCATCGCGGTGCAACACGAACAGGATCTGCTGCGGGACGCCGCCTTGCAACGTCTGCTGGAGCTCGATGCCGTGGTGGTGATCCCATCACTGATTGAAAACAGCCCCTGCGTGGTGGAGGAGCTGCTCGACAGCGGTCTCGCCATGGTTGTGACCGATGTGGGTGGAACCGCGGAACTGGTGCGCGCCCCAGACCGCCAGTGGCTGAGCCACGCCGACAGCGACGATCTCTCCCGTCATCTTGATGCCGCTCTCAGGGATCGCCAGCAGAAATCGGAGGCTTACCAACTGGGCTGTACCCTGCCCAGCTGGCGTATCCAGCAGAGCTGGCAAGCGTTTCACGAACGACTGCCGCGGCTGCATGTGGAACCAGAGCTGGAATCGGAGGTGCCGAAATCTCAAGAGGTGGAGGTGCACACCCCGGCAGCACCAGCCAAGCCGCTGTGGCGACGGGCTGCGGGCAAAGCCAAGCGTGGCGCCGGCCGGATCCGACGCAAACTGAACGCCTTGGTGACTCGGCGCTGATGGCATCCTTCCCCCCCTCCGCTCTCCAGCAGCTCAGCGATGCCGGCTGCCGCCGCTGGCGCGCCGCACGCGCTGAACTAGGACTGCGCGAACGTCATCCACGCCCCCATTTCCTGGGCGTGGGAACGCAGAAAGGTGGTACCACCAGCCTCTACCAACTGCTGAAAGGCCATCCGGACATCTACCTGCCGGACAACAAGGAAATTCACTATTTCACCAAGTTCTACGAACGCGGTGATGCCTGGTATCGCGAGAAATTCGAACCAGCCCCAGCGGGACAACTACGGGGTGAAATCACGCCCTACTACCTGTTCCACGCAGCAGTGCCCCAGCGGATCCACGCCCTGCGATCCGACATGAAAATCATCGCCCTGCTGCGTCATCCGGTGGAGCGCACGCTGTCGCAGTACTTCCACTCCTGCCGCTGGAAGCTGGAAACACTGCCACTGGACGACGCCTTAGCTGCTGAACCCGAACGGCTGGAGGGAGCACTGGAGGTGATCCACAAGCCTGGCGGCACCCACCTCAGCTATCAGGAGCACAGCTATCTGGCCCGCAGCCGCTACGACGAACAGCTGCCGCGCTTCTTCGAGCTGTTTGGCCGGAACAGGGTGTTGGTGCTGCGCAGCGATGATCTGTTCAGCGGCGACCGCCAGGCACTGGAGAGGATTCAGCAGTTTCTGAACATCCGCCCCTTCCCAGACGACACGCCGATCCCAGCTGAAAACAAAGGTGCTGGGGAAGCCGCACAGGTGCCCGAGGAGGTGCGCCAACGTCTGAAGGCACAACTGGAACCCACCTTTGCGTGGCTGGATCAGACCCTCGACATCCGCTGGTGATCGCCTAACCCGCCAGGGTGCGCGCCTGGGCCAACAATGCCAGGCCCAGGCGGTCGGGTTTCAGTCGTCGTTGACGCTGCCTCCAGCGCCGGTGCAAGTGGGGTTGCAGCCAGGCCTGCGACGGGGAATCCATCAGCAGCAGCAACCACCGGGCCAAGGCAGCGTGATCGTCCACATCCACGCAGGGGGCCGCTCCAGCACCCGCCTCACGCAAGCCACGGGCATCGGCACGGATCACCATCCCTCCTGCCGCCAAGGCTTCCACCACCGGCAGACCAAAGCCTTCAATGCGGCTGGGCACCACCACCGCCAGAGCGCGCCGGTACACCTCGGCCAGCTCGAGGTCGGTGAAGCCAGCACTGACCACGCGGCCCTGCAGGAAGGGATAGGCCTGTTCCAAGGCATGGGCATGGTGATCGGCGGCTGCACCACACACCACCAACTGAACCGACTCCAACCCAGGCTCACCCAGGGCCACTGCCACCAGTTCGGGGTTCTTGTAGCTGCCGATGGAGGAACTGGCGGGCAACACCACCAGCGGCGTGGTCAAACCGGATGCGCGCTGCACGTTCGCCCACAAGCGTTCCCGGGCCGCCGGCTCCGGCCGCTCCAGAAAGCAGGTGGCCACTGCTGGATGCCACCAAGAGATGCTGCCTGCGGGCCGCTGCAGCAGGCCCTCCAGATCTGTCGCCGTGGCTGACGACACCGCGAGGTGGGCCGAGGCGCCCGTCAGCCAACGGCGTCGCTGACGGCGCAACGGCTCGGGCGTCTGGCTGCGTTCGGGCATGCAGTCATGCACCAGTGCTAGTTCCGGGCAGACCGGCTGCCCCTCACCGCACACCGTGATCCAGGAGGAGAGAAACACCTGGGCACCCAGTTCCGTTGCCAGCCGCCCGTTTGCATCGGAACAGCCCGCCACAGCGGCCATATCGAGGGGATCCAAAGGCGGCCGCTCCACCAGGGCAAAGCGGCTGAGCAGCGCGGAGCGGGCCTCCCGATCAATCAGCGTGATTGGTGCAGCCGCAGACACCAGGCCCGGCAGGCTCCAGGTGGTGAGGATCTGCTCCCAGACCCTGGTGATCCCGCCAGTCGGCCGCTGTAACCAGAGTGCATCGACCAAAAGATGGGGTGCCGGCTCTCCGCGCAGGCGGCGTTCAAGCTCATGAAGCAAGTGAGCGCCCTGCCCTACTTCGTTCGCTCCACGACGCCTCTGGTCATCGAGCCAATTCAGACAAGCCATCGGACCATGGAGACGCAGAACATCAAGCGCGTTTGTCAGCACCGATCGAAGCCCACGTCAGCCAACCCAATGTGCCCGAAAACGATCACATGATCTTGGCTGCTGAAAGCAGAATTCAAGCAATCAATCGCTAATTTTTAACTGGGATAGCGATTAACAAGATGCCGAGAGGCCTTCATCCACGTCTTCGCCTCATCACCAACAAAATGAACAATAAAATCGCCCTCTTGAATCTGCCATGGATATGCATTGAGTCGTCCTTGAGGCCAAACCTTGCATTTTGAACGCCAAGGCTCTGCAATTTCAGACTCCGCACACGATGCACGTTCGACATCGACAGGGCAATGGGTTGCTTGAAACTTTTTGAGCCTCCGGTAAGGATTGCCAGGACAACCATTGATGTTGTTGAAACCAGTTGCCCACGTGTCTGACTTCAGAGGATCAGCGCCCCCCAAGAGAGCAATCGCTGCTGGACCATCCATGAGCCCACCAGACCAATAATGACTTGTTGCAAGCCTTGCATCAGTAGGGCCACGCATGGCCCACCAAGCATCCAAAAAGCTGAGTGCAGCAGCATCACATCGAAACAACAAATGTCCCGTGTTAATAACATCACTCTGATCACCCGTGAATTGAATCGAGGCCGTCGAACCCTCTAAGAATGACTCGAGTGGAAAGCCAGAATCTAAAAACCAAGAATCACCATCCATCCAAAACAAAGCCTCATAACGCCCCGCTAACAATTGCGAGCGCAATCTTGCAACCCTCTCCCAACTATGGTGCAATTCGGGCGAACTCCTCTGCAAAGCGGGAAAGTAGTCATAGCCATGATGCAGGCAATAGAAAAGATGGTTAGCAAGAGAGTCTCGAGACCAATAAGGGCGGCCATAAAAACTACTCAGTACAGCAATTCGCGGCCTTAAAGATCGAATACGGCCAAAAGCGGTTGCGCTAACCATGCAAGACTTGACCTGCTCCAACAAAGAATTTCCAGAAACAATTAATGCCGAAACATCAATCGGGTTTGAGCCAACATAGCCGGTAGAGTCCAGAGCTGATAGTGCGCAATAAGAGCGGCCATACAAGCCACAAAGATTGTGATAATCAGCCTTGTGATACTCAGGCGGATGCTTCGAACAAGACTCCCAAGAAGCCAGCCGACCACTCCGGTGAGCTTCACATAATGGATCACAATTCCAAAGGCGCCGGAAGTCAATTTCAAGAACCTGACAGTCCACTGGGGTAAAGACCAAGTTGGTCAATCCAGACCCATGCGCACCAATCAGAACCCGTGCTTGCCCGACAGCACGCCATTGATCCAAAGGATCAAGGTCCTCGAACACAACAACTTTTAAAAAAATGCCCACTTCGGCCAGCCGAGGCGCAAGCCACTGCTCAAGGCATTCATTGGTTTCTGCAACGCGCAGCACGCGGCTCTCCCTGCGCTGAATCAGCACGCACTCGCGAGCCGGCCCGGGCAACACCCGGTGATGGCGCTGAATACGGGTCACCATGTCCCGCGCCTTGGGACAGGGCTGACAATCCGCAAAACGCCGATAGGGGACCAGCCAGTTGCTCTCGAGCTGAGGATTGAGCTGAGCAGGGCCCAAAGGAATGGGCTGGTGACCTGGGGGCAAATCGTCAGCTGCCGTGAAGACAGGAAGCAGACCTTCCAAAGCACGGTGCCGCCAACTCCCTGCAAACGAAGCAGGGATCAAAGCAGCCCAATCCTGATCTGGTTCGAGCGTCAAGCGATCGTGAACCGCTTTCAACTCGAGAGCGAACAAATGAAACAGGACGCGGTCCTCTGCGAGCAGATGCAAAACCCGCATGTCGGAAGCGTCTCGATGACTGCCTGCATTTTGACAAGCACCGCTTTACACGACTGAAGCCCGCACCGAAGCGTTTGCTGTCAGCAGGCCGCCTAATTTGCTGGTATCGCACCCAGGGTGATGGCCCCGTCTTTCGAGAAGCGCCTGGAGCTGGCCCGTCGCCTCAACGGCGAATTTCCACTGCGCGCCATCGGAGATCGGCACGGATCCCCTGCCAACCCTCCCTGGGACAGTGCGATTCCCCCCAGGCTGATTCAAACCGCCGAACAGAACCGTTTTGGCCGCAACCACCACACCACACTGCTGGACCTGCGCGAGCGCAACCCGGAGCTGAGCTTCGAGTTCTGGGATCGGCAGCGGCGCGATCGCTACATGCAGGAGCGCTGGGGCAGCCATCCGATCGGCGACCTTTACCAGCGCGCCCAATTCGGCGTGATGCAGGCGGATCTATTCCGCTACTGCGTGATTCACGACCGGGGCGGCTTTTACCTCGACATCAACAAAATCCTGATCGTGCCGCTGCGCTCACTGCTGCATCAGGGCTGCGACGGACTGATCAGTTTTGAGAGCACCTGGTGCCCCCTGCCACCCCCACCGGCTGCGGCTTCACGACTCCAGCACCATGACCGTCTGGTGGTGCAGTGGGGCTTTGGTTTTCGGGCCGGTCATCCACTACTGACGAGGATGATTGATGCCATCTGCTCCCATGCCGACGTTTATGCAGGCCAGCGCTTTGATCAACCCAGCGAAGCGATCCGCAGCTTCACCGGACCCGGCCTGTTCACCCACAGCGTTCAGCAACACCTGCAGGCAGGTCCTGACCCTGGCTTGGTGCAAGCAGGTATCGACTTCCAGGGAAGTTTGCGCTACCCCAACGGGGCCCAACTCATGCAGCTGGCCACCCCCCACTACAAGCACTGCCGCGACCGCGTGATCCTGAACAGCCCAGCCGAAGCCGCCCATCAGCGGGGCCTGTCCGCCCAGCGGGCCGGGGATTTAGAGCGCGCTTCCAGTGCCTACCAAGAGGCATTGAGGCTGGAACCCGGTCTGGTGCGCAGCCTCAACAATCTGGCTGCTCTGGTGATGCAACAAGGCGATCTGCAGAAAGCCGCCTCCCTGCTGGCAGAAGCCGAGCAGCAACACAGCCAGGATCCAGAGGAGCAGGCCTTGCTGCTCAACACCTGCTGCCAACTGCAGTTGCGCCTGCACCGGCCAGACGTCGCAACACAACTGGGGCGGCAACGGGCCCGACTCGCCCCCGATGCGATCAGCTGGACTAATCTGGCCCTCGCGCTTAGTGATAACAACCAACCCGCCGCCGCAGAACGCTGCCAGCGTCTGGCCCTTGGGCTGAAGCTCCATGAGGACGCGAGACAGCTGCTGTGGTCCAGCGCCGGCAGCCCAGCGGCCAGCAGCCAGCGACATCGTCTGCTGCAGAACCTGGCCGTACAGCAGCTGCGACGCGACCCCTGGAAGCTTGAACACTGGCAACTGCTGGAAGCCCGCCTGGGCGTGTTGCCAGGGGCATGGAGTTCCGGATCCGAAGGCCCTGCTGCAGCGCAGCATCTTTGGCGAGGCGAAACCGTGGACAGCCTGCTTGTGTGGGATGAGCAGGGTTTCGGCGATGCGATGCAGTGTCTGCGCTGGCTGCCGCTGCTGTTGCCGCGTTGCAAGCGACTCACTCTGCTATTGCGGCCCTCACTGATCTCTTTGGTGAAGCACTGGCTTAGCCAACACAACGGTGAGCACGCCGTGGACATGCAACCCATGGAGAACAAGGGCCCCCAACCATGGGAGCACCACAGGCCGCACTGCCCGCTGATGAGCCTGCCTGTGGCGTTGGCGCTGGATGGACCAGCAGCGCTCAGCGCTCAACAAAAGCCCTCAGATGATCAACCTCCAGGCCTTCCCACCGAGGGGCGCATCGGTTTGGTGTGGGCCGCAGGCCACAAACCGGATGCAGATGCCCGCACCCGCAGCGAACAGCGCAGCCTGCCGCCGGAGATGGTGATAGCGGTGCTGAACCAACAGCTGGGGAACAGCTGGCAAACAGGGCAGATCCAGCTGGTGAATCTCCAGCAGGACCGACCGGTGCCCAACCACCCCTTGCTACGAGAGCATCTTCACAAGGCTGCAACCAGCAGCAGCTGGCTGGACACCTATAAGCAGCTCACAAAGCTGGATGGCTTGCTCTGCGTCGACACCGCAATAGCCCACCTGGCGGGCCTGGTGGGATTACCCACCGTGCTGATGCTGAATAACCCCTGCGACTGGCGCTGGGGAATAACTGAGAGCAGCAGCCATTGGTATCCCGATCTTTTGCTGAGTCGGCAGCGGTGGCAGCCAATCAACGGAAGCGCTTCACCCCCTCCAGCTGCTTGGTGAACATGTCGCTGATGATGTTGATCACCGGACGAGAACGCAAACGGATGTTGGCCGACACCGACATGCCGCTTTGCAAATTCAGAAGCTTGCCACCTGATTCCACGGTCTGTTGCTTGAGTTCCACCGTGGCGGGGAAGCGGTAATAAGGATTCTCCTGATCGGGCGGCAGTGCATCCGAACCAATGCTCACCAACGTGCCTCGGATGTAGCCGAATTCACCGGGTGAAAAAGAATCAACGCCCACCGACACCGGCAGACCAGTTTTAACAAAACCAATGTCGCGATTGGTGATGTTCACATTGGCCACCAGTCGGCTATCCGGCACCAGCTTCAGCACTACCTGATCTGCAGGAATCAGAGCAGAAGGTGTGGCCTGAATATCAAAAACTTTGCCATCAATCGGAGCCTTGATCAACCGGTAAGAGAGCTCTTCTCGCAACTTGATCAACTCAGATTGCAATTCTTCCAGCTCCCGATTATTTGCGTTGATCTGACCAGCCACGGCACCCAAGGTAGAGCTGCGCTCCTCTTTCAATGTGGCCAGTTCGGCCGTCTGCTCCTGGATGGCGTTGAGCTGTTGTAGGTACTGGAGACGGGCATAACCGCCGTTCTCGTAAAGCGGGCGTAGATCCTCGGCAATACGCTCCGTCAACTGCAAAGTTTTGGTCTTGCTGGCGATCCGCTCATCAATCTGCCGCAGGCGTGAACTGATCTGGCGTGTCTGCTCAACAGCGGTCGCAAGCTTGTCGCGAAAGGACGACTCGATGCCAGTGGGCAACGAAGCAATCGGTGGCATCGCATCCGAAGTACCGCCAGAAGAGAGAATCCTTTGCAGGGAGTCGTTTTGAGCCCGCAACAATTCAATGGTGGTTTCCACAGCCTGACGCCTACTTGCAAGGCCCTTGGCTTCGATGGCCACCAACGGCGTGCCTGCTGTGACGTTCTGGCCATCCTTCACGAACACTTGGCTCACCACACCGGTGGCTGGTGCATCCACTTCTTCCACACTGCCCTGAGGCTCAAGTCGGCCCGCCACCGTGATTGTTTGATCCACCTTGGCGCTGAACGCCCAAATCACGGCCCCCCCAAAGATGGCGGCACTAACCCAGATCAGGCTGGATGACCAATGGCGTCCCTGACGCACGGCCATCGAACTCCCTTCCCAGGGGGTAAATCCTTGAGGAAGCGTGTTGTTGGAGGGAGCCTCTGGCGGTTGAGAACCGGAGCTGCTATTGGCAGGGGTTTCCACTTTGGAGGCTGCAGCAGGCTGTTGAGACTTGGTGCTGGAGTCAGTCAAGACCCACCTCCTGCTGACTGAAGAGGGCAAAATAACGACCTTGCTGCTCGATCAGTTCCTTGTGGGAGCCCATTTCCACAAGCGAACCCTGGTCCATCATGAGGATCTGATCAGCCGAGCGGATGGTGGAGAGGCGGTGGGTGATGAAGAACACTGTGCTCCCTTCAAAGGCTTTTTTGAGATTGAGGCACACCTGACGTTCGGTGATGTAATCCAGGGCGCTGGTGGCTTCATCCAGGATCAGCAGGCGAGGCTTCTGAAGCACGGCCCTGGCAATGGCGATGCGCTGGCGTTGACCGCCAGAAAGGGCGCTACCACGCTCGCCCACCCGAGTGCCATAGCCCTGAGGCAAATCCATAATGAAGTCATGGGCGCAAGCCACCTTGGCGGCCGCAGTGATTTCTTCCGGCGTGGCTTCCGGGCAGGTGAGGATGATGTTCTCGCGCACAGAGCCATCAAACAGAAGACTGTCCTGAGGGACGATGCCGATCTGTCGTCGCACCGACCCCAGCTCCAGCTTGGCGATGTCGTAGCCGTCAAGAAGGATGCGACCGTTCTCGGGCTCATAGAGGCGCGGCAGCAACTTCATGATTGTGCTCTTGCCGCTACCACTGCGGCCAACGATGCCAACGAAAGCTCCTGAAGGGATCTTGAAGCTGACATTTTTAGCCACCAACGGTGCTGACTCGTTGAAGCGGAAATCAACGTCCTGGAAGGCGACCTCACCGGCCACCGGCGGCAGGGGTAACAGATCCACAGCATCGCTTTCCCCTTCCGCCCGGGCATCAACCACATCGCTAAGACGCTCGATGGAGAGCGCCACCTGCTGGAAGCTCTGCCAAGACGTTGCCAGCCGCAGCAGAGGGCTGACGACGTAGCCGGAAATAATCCGAAAAGCGATCAGTTGACCGATGGTGAGATCGCCGCTGATCACCAGGAACGCACCAACCCAGAGGGTCAGCAAGCCTGTCAACTGATTGAGAAAGTTGCCAACGGTACCTGAGCTGACCCCAATCAACAGAGAGCGAAAGTTCTCTGTCATGAAGGCCGAGTAGTTGCGTTGCCAACGCCAACGCATGTTCACTTCGGCGTTCTGAGCCTTGATGGTCTGGACGCCATTGAGCGCTTCCACCAACTGGCTCTGGGTGGTTGCATTGCGTTCGGCCGCCTTGCGCAACTGGCCGCGGATCAATGGGGACGCCACCAGAGTGAGGCCCAGGAACAAGGGGACCACACCAAGCGACACCACAGTGAGCACGCCGCTGTAGAAAACCATCACAGCGATGTAAACCACCGAGAACACAGAATCCAGCAAAAGGGTGATCGCCGTGCCGGTAAGGAAGTTGCGAATGGTGCCCAGCTCAGCAATCCGAGTTGTTAATTCACCTACAGGCCGCCTGTCGAAATAACGCAGGGGAAGGCGCAATAAATGCTGAATCACCTCACCGCCGAGGGCGATGTCGATGCGGTTGGTGGTATCGGCAAACAGATACGTCCGCACCGCCGAAAGAATGCCCTGAAATGCTGCCACGGCTAAGAGCAAGGCACCGAGCACATACAAGGTGTCGAAGTTCTGCTGAGCGATCACTTTGTCGATGATCTGCTGAATAATCAGAGGGCTGGCCAGGCTGAGCAGCTGAAGGACCAGTGAGGCCACCAGCACCTCGATCAGACTGCGGCGGTATTTGCGCAGCTGTGGCAAAAACCAGCTGAAACCGAGTTTGCGCTGCTGCGCATCCCTGCCGGGGGCCACCGCCAACAGCTGTACACCGGACTGCTCGCAAATCCATTCTTCGAGGGTGAGACGAACGCGCCCAAACTCCGGCAGGACTGCCAGCACCTCCGCCTTCTCGATGCGATAAACCATCGCAGGTTGATCACGAATAATGGCCAGACAAGGCGTCTGGGCCCTCGGCAGCTGAGCGGCAGGCAAATTCAGCAAGGTGGGCTGAAAACCCATCACTGCAGCCATGCCTGCGATCTGACCCAAGCTAGCGGGCCGATCACGCAATTCCTGGCGGCAGATCCGCTCCATCACATCGCGCCGGAAGGGGATGTTGAAACTGGTTGCCAGCATCTCCAGGCAGGCCATCGCCTGCTCCACCGGGCCCACACCGGTGACAACCGGCAAGCGTGCCAGATCAACTGTGAGCTGAGTGACTGGCGCTTCCCCTCGAGCGACGGAATCATTGGGACCCAGATCGGAATAGCGATCCCCCTGCCAGGGTGCGGTGCCACCGGCGAGATCGAGCTCCTCAGGTGCTTCGATCGGCGGCTCCATAGCACTCTCAAACGCACTGGCGTCGATGCGCACTAGGCGCAGGGGCTGGTCGGAGCGGAGCAAGGCCGGATCCCACTGATCGGGCTGCACCTCCTGACCGACAGCCTGAGCGCTGCAGTTCCAGAACCACCGACTACTCGCGTCGAGGTTGGGCAGCTGGTCGCGGTAGCTGCACACTTGCATGTGGGGCAATAGGCGCCGCATTACTTCCCGCTCATCGGGCTCCGCATGGGGGCGGCGACGCAAGCTGGGCTCCAGCACCTGTATCAATTCCGATGGGGTGCTGCTGCGATCGAGCCAGGCGCGGAAGGCAGGCGATTCGCGCTCCAAGCGATAAAAAGCTTCAGAAGGGATGCCGATCAACTTGAGATCGGTGGAGGCGGTGAGCCATTCACAGGGGTGACGACGCACCAGGCCGGCCCAGCCCACCAGATCACCCGGGTGGCTGAGGGCCAGGGTGAGGGGTCGGCTCACACCAGGATCATGGTGGAGCAGGCGAGCGCGCCCCTCCACCACCGCGTAGACCTGATCGGGGAGTTGATCAGCCACCAAGAGCTCATGACCGGCAGCACAGCTGCAGGGACGTACCAAGGGTGTGATTTCGGCCAGCAGCGCCTCCTCAACACCACGAAAGGCCTCAAAACGGGCCAACAATCCCTGCAGAGTGGAAGCGGAGGTCATGCGTCGGGATCGAAGTGGAGAGGATCTGGGACTTCACCGGCCAGGATCGCATCAACCCGCTGTGAGATCCAAAGCTCAAACTGCTCTTGCAGCAGCTTCTGGCGAGTGGGCTGATCGAGCCGTGCCGGGTTGAGCGATTCCAGACGAAGCAACACGTGCCACTCACCAAGTGCTTCCGGGGGACGCAGCTGACCTGCGCGAAGACTACGCAGACGCTCCGCGATGGCCGGTTCAATGCTGCCGAGCGGTCGAGGACCGATCACTCCTTTGGTTTGCGCCTCCGGCCCATCGCTGTAGCGCGCGGCCAATTCGGCAAAGGCCACTTCGCCTTCACTGAGACTGATCCAAAGCTCACGAGCCAGGCCAGTATCTTTCACACGCAAGAGTGAATAGATCACGGAGTCGAGCTCATTTTTTTTCGCCAAAAACAACTCTTCCACCCCAGGGCCATAGCGCTGCTCTTTGAAGCGTTCTAAAACCGTCGGCCGAAGCAGGTGCAGACAAAGATCACGGTGGTCCCAGCCACGCTGTTCCAGCCATTCTTCCAACGCCGCATCGTTGGCATTTTCAAAATTGTGCTGCTTATGGAACGCCGTCCAGAGTTCTTCGGAGGGCTCTAAATTAGGTACCACCAAGGCCACAATCTCCTCCTCAACCTGACGACGCAGCAAGGCAGGCACCAGCTCACAGCGACGGATCAGGGAACGCAGCTCAGGGTCTGGCAAGGACCAATGGCTCAGAAGAACATCACTCATTGCAGAGCTAATAGATCCAAGCCGTAGATCCGACCCAATTCATCCATAAGGGGTTGAACAATAGTTGACCAATCGCCATAGGCTTTTTGACGGAACAAACGCATCCCGGGGTACCAGGGAGACGTCTCGCAGTTTCGCATCCAGCGGAAATCCGCGTCGTAGTGGAGCATCAGCCATGTTTGGACACCTAGGGAACCCGCCAGATGGGCGACGCCCGTGTCCACGCTGATCACCAGATCCAACTGACGCACTACGTGAGCGGTATCTGCAAAATCACCCAATCGCCCATTCCAATCGACAATGTTGGGGTGGTCGGCATAGGGCTGCAACGCATCGGCGTCTTCACCCACTTGAAGGCAATGCAGCTCCAAGAGGTCTTCGCGCAGGGCCGGTAGAAGAGACTCCAGCAACTCCGGCAAAGGAAGACTTTTACGCCGATACATCATTTTGTTATCAGGGTTAGAGGCCCAAACCAAGCCAATGGCCAAGCCGCCGGGGGGTGGAGGCACCAGAAGAGTCTCCGGCGGCGGGCCAGGGGGATGCAAACAAGGCATCGAGGCAGGAACCGTGTGACGCGTCGTACCAAACAGGTGGGGCAAACTGAGCATGGCGGTGTGAGGGCGCATCTCGGTGGTGATGTCGACATGGTTGTCGTCGATCACAGGCACACTCGGCTGCAGCCATTCCTGAAACAGACGCACCAGCACCGGCCGCGTGGCCAACACAGGACGCAGACCCATGGCTTGCAACAGATGCAAATATCGGCCGAACTGAATGGCGTCGCCTAAGCCCTGCTCACTCCAGACAAGAATCTCTGCTTGATCAGCGGCCAGCTGGCGCAGGCGCTCAGGGGATTGAATCCACTCGCCCTTGGGCACGCGTGTGTAGGAATCATGTTGGCGGGTTTTGAAACGGCACTCATAAAGCTCCCACCCCAGCTCATACTCACCCAGGAGCAAGCGAGTGAGGGCCAAGTTGAACAACGCATCACCACAGTCCTCTTGCAAGGTCAGCGACGACGCCGCCTGGAGATAACCCACCGCTTCAGGGTGGCGATTGGAGGCATTGAGCGATTGGGCTAGGTTGACCAAGCTGGGGCCATGGTCCTGATCCAGACTCAGGGCTTGGTAATAGGCCTCGATCGCCTGATCAAAGCGCTCCAACTGGTGACAGGTGATGCCGTAGTTGCACCATGCCCTGATACTGCGCGGATCAAGTTGCAGGCACCGTTGCAACGCAGAACGCGACAGCTCCAGTTGATCCAATGCACGGGCCGCAAGGCCCAGGTTGAGCCAACTCAGTGATCCATCAGGGTAACGATCCAGACTGCGTCGGTACTCCCGGGCCGCCTCCTCAAATCGCTCCTCCGCGAAATAAAGATTGCCAAGGTTGTAGTAAGCATCGTGTCGATCCGGCTGCAAACGAATTGCCGCCTGAAACGCCGCTTCGGCTTCGTCGCGGCGTTTCGAGACTTGCCGGGCAATCATCCCGAATAACAGCAAGAAGTCACCATCGTCTTGCAGAAGCGTGTGATAGCGAGCGGCCAAGGCATAGGCACCGCTGTAATCCCCCTGTTGCCAGAGCACATAAGCCCAAGGTATGCACCATCGGGGATTCGGGTTGTCCTGCTCCAGATGTTGACGGGAGGCTTCAATCGCTTCCTCAGAACTGACGGAACCATTCAGGATGGGGGCAAGTTCGGGCTCCAGCAACTTGACCACGGGGGAAGAACTCCATCACACAATTGGCATGTCAGCGTATTCACCCGATGCAACCCTGTTAGAACGGGCGCGTGCCGCCCATCAGGCTGGGCGAGTGGCTGAGGCCGAACATCTGTATAGGACCCTGCTCAATCTGGCGCCCCGAGCTGATGATGCCGGCGATGCGGCAGCTGGCCTCGGGGCCTTGCTGCGCGGCAACGGCTTTAACAAGGAAGCAGGTCTGCACTACCGCTGGGCCCTGGAGCACTGCAGGTGGTCGCCGATTCTGCTGAGCAACGCCTGCAATTGGTTACGTGAGCAGGGACTCGCCAGCGAGAGCCTGGTCTGGCTTCAAAAGGGTCTCGAGCAGTGGCCCCAAGATCTGCATCTGCGCTGGGGGCTGGTACTCAGCCTTCACCACGCTGATCAACCAGAGCAAGCCCTCAGGCAGCTGGAAGCACTGATCCATGAACAAGGTGAGCGTCCATTGTTGCTACAAGAGTTAGTGGCCTGCTTGCTGAGTTGTGGACGCAGCAAAGAAGCGCTTTCGGCCCTGGAAAGTCTGCGTCAACACAAGCCAGACGACACGACGCTGCTGCTGCAACATCTGACTCTGCTGCAGCGCTTACAACGCAGCCAGGATGCTTGGGCACTGCTTGGCGAACAGACCATCCTCACTGAAAAAGAACTGCTTCGCACCAAAGCCGTACTGCTTATGGCAGATCAACGCCACCAAGAGGCCCTGCCGCTGTTCGATCAGCTCACCGAATTGGAACCGCAAGAAGGCGATCATTGGCTCAACCATGCGGCCTGCCAAAAAGCCCTCAAGCAGATGGTGGGCCCATTTCAGACTTTACAAGCTGCTGTGGAATTGCATCCAGAGCGACCTGATCTTCTGCAAGCTCTTGGCAGTGTTTTGATCGAACACGGTCGCTGGAATGAAGGTCTGCCGTTGATGCAGCGGAGCGTCAGCTATGCCAACAGCAGCGATGTGCAGCAATTCAACCTACAATTCGCTGCTGCGGGCAACCGTCTCCTTCCATCGAATGTGCTAGCAGCACGAGCCCGTGAGTGGGAATCGAGCCGCAGCCTAAAACCGGCACCACTGTGGAGCGACCACATCAAAGACCGCTCACCGGATCGTCGCCTGCGAATCGGTTACCTGTCACAGGATCTGCACAACCACCCCGTCGGACGCTTTCTGGAACCGTTGCTTCGCGGCCACAATCGCCAACAGGTAGAGATAACGGGCATCAGCTGCGGATCGATCCACGACCCACACAGTCAGACATTAAAAGCCTTATGTGATCGCTGGTTGCAACTGGGACCAAGCACGGATCTGGCCGCCGCCCGCCAGATTGCCGAGCTGGAAATTGATCTACTGGTGGAGCTGGGAGGGTACACCGGCGGCCAGCGGTTACGGCTGCTCACTGCCCGGCCGGCACCGATCCAACTGAGTTACCTGGGCTTTTTCGCCAGCACCCATCTGGAATGCCTCGATGGCTGGATTGGCGATCCGGTGGTATTTCCCAACGGCCTTGAGCAGGAGGCGCCAGGGCAAACACTGCACCGATTGCCGCGCTGCTACATGGCTTATCAGCCGGATCGCACTCCTGATCTCGTCAGGACCGCACCCGACCAGCGCTTCCGCTTCGGGTGCTTCAACCACAGCCGCAAATTGAGCGATCCCTGCCTGAATTTGTTCGCCGCGGTGCTCCAAGCCGTCCCCCAAAGCCTACTAGTGCTAAAAAGTCAGACCTTTGGCGAAGCGGCAGAGCGACAACGAATCGCTAACCGCCTCGAAGCCCGCGGAATTCCAAAGGAACGCTTGGAACTGCTGGAGCGCAGTGATAAGGCTCAACACCATCTCAGCCTCTACGGACGCATGGATGCAGCCCTCGACCCAATCCCCTACGGCGGGGCAACCACCAGCGCCGAAGCCCTGTGGATGGGCGTTCCTGTGATTTGCCTGGCAGGAGAAGGGATGGTGGGACGACTCACCGCGGCCGTATTAGCCGGCGCAGGCCTGGATGCGGCCATCGCTCCCGATCTTCAGGGGTACGTATCCCGCGCTCAGCGACTCGCCTCAGTTGGGCCGCGCAGCGCTAAACAACGCGTTGCAATTAGACAGCAACTGCAACGCAGTACCTTGATGGATGGATTAGGGCTTGCAGAGGCGATGGAAGCCCTCTATCGAAAATGCTGGCATCAATGGCTAGGAGGCGGCTAGACAAAAGAGCTCATGCTGGATCACCTTGAAACTTCTGCTGGACCATGGCCCGCCAAACCGAGGCTAACGCTGCGTTCAATCCAGCTGCGTCTCCGAGTGGACTGGCTTGCAAATGCCGACGCAGCTGCTCGCGAGACTGACGAACATGCTGACGCTGGGAAGCAGCTTGAACCGCTTTATTGAAATAATCCTCTTCGGATGAAGCAATCCATTCCGGCAGTTTTGCGCCACTTAGCACTGCCGTCGTCATGCGACTGACATAGCGATCACCTGCCAGAGTTATCACAGGGACACCCATCCAAAGCGCTTCGCAAGATGTAGTGCAGCCACCATTGGGAAAAGGATCCAACGCCACATCCACCAGACCGTATTGACGTAAATGGTCTTCAGGTGAAGCACAAGTGGGCAACCAGGTCACCCGATCAGGGTCCAAACCACAACGCTTCATGCGCCTGCGCAACAACGTGGCAGTACCTGGATCGTCTGATGTGTAAGCCTTAAGTGCCAGGCGGCTGCCTGGAACAGCTTCAAGAATGCGGCCCCAGAGGCGCAAGGTGGCGTCTGCCAACTTGCGAACATGATTGAAACTGCCAAACACCAGATCAGGTGACGCTGGCGCTGCCGGCACAACAACTCTTCCTTCGGGCAACTGCTCGAAGGGTTGCCACGCCAAAAAGCAACGGGGCATACGCCAGATTGATTCAGAACTCCATTCCTGCAATGTCTGCGGAAACAAAGCTGAATCGCCAAGCCAATAATCCATTTCAGGGATACCAGTCGAAGCAAAGAAACCGAGGTAATTTACTTGAATTGGCGCAATTCGTGACGCAAATAGACCTGGAACTGCACTGCCAGTCCACCCTGCCAAATCAACCGCAATATCAAGATTCAATTCTCGAATCGCAGCCAATTGATGAGAATAAGATTTCCCACTTAAATCATTCCAAACACCACATCGCAAAACAAGATTTTTTGCGACATCAGTCGCCCAATCATCCAAACCAGCTAATTTTACAAAATAATATTCACAACTCTTTTGCGAGAACCGATTGAGTTGCATCAACAGAAATCGACACACAGGGTGATAACTGACATCAGGAGTGATCAAGCCGATACGAAGCTGACGCCCTGGATCTCTATCCCTCTGGACTCGATTTACATCCCAAGAGTCACTCTCTCGGGGCAGTAACTCTTGAGCCGCTAACAAAGCCTGTTGCGCCATGGGACTAGCCAACGAGGCCATTTGCAATGCATAATTACCCAATGCCTCCCAAGTTCGACTTTCAGCCAGAGTCGAAGGGTGCACCGAACAGAGTAAGTCCGCGCGACCTCCAGTCTCAAAGGCATGACCAAGGTTTTGATGGCTTCGCAACTGGTCTAATTGAAACCAACCATCAGAACTGACCTTTGAGCGCTCTAAAAGAGCCAATCGTCTTCCATTGATCGGCTGCCTCTCATTAATACTATGAATCACAGCTCTTCCAATTAAACGAGCACTATCTGGAAACAGACTGCGCGCACGCGTCAACACCGTTTGAGCAGCCCACTTCTGGTCTGTAGCGTTGAGAGCATGAAACGCCATCTCCCAACCAAGCGAAGATGCATCACCAGCCTCAAGCAGTGGAGAAAGCATCATTAGGGCTGCGGCTGGTTCCCCGCGATGAAAGGCCAAACGTGCATCTAATTCGACTCTTTCTGGGGGCAGAAACTCATTTCCCAATTTCTGCCTGTGCCACTCTGCATCAGAAAACCTACCAAGCCAAACCAAGGCATTAGCTAACAACATACGGTGCCAAGGAGAGCAGAGCGACTCGTTGTTTGGAGGCAAGCCAAGATCAATAACTTTGTGATACTCCGCCTTCCACAACAAAAGCGCTTGCTTGGCAAACCAAAGTAAACCTGCATCATCACCGGAAGACGGAGCAATCTCTACCAAAGCCTCCACTTCGGAACGATGGCCTTGATAAATGCGTAGCAACAATATCGACACAAAAGCTGGCTGTCGAGAAGAAGACAACAACTCGGCCTCGGCCTGAGAGAATTGAGCTGCACGAAGCAAAAGAAGAAAACGCTCTTCAAACAAAAAATGATGGTTCTCGCTATCAAGAGCCTGGACGGCTTGCTTGCGAGAACAACACAAGGAAGGCTGATTAAGCATAAAAAAAGGAAGGGCATATGCCCCTCCTTGATGTTTTACTTCTGAACTCGATCAACCTAAGGCATCGATCGAAGCCTGGCTCACAGTGACGAAAGACAGGTTTGTCACATAGCCTGCAGATGCAAGACCAGTAATGGTCAGGCTGTTTCCAGTACCAAAGGTGACAATGTTCGCACCGGACTGAGTGGAAACAGAACCAGTACCACCGTAAGTGGCAGACACAGCGATGACATTTTTAGTAGCCGTAACGGTCGCAGCACCAGTGAATGCCCCAGCTGTGAGGGTGTCAGCACCGCTACCAAAGCCGAAGAAGAAAGTACTTCCTGTGCTAGTTGCGGCACCTTGGAGAAGGAAATCATCGTTACCCGAACCACCAACAACAGAAGAACCTACATAAGAGGCAGCAGTAGTACCGATCGTGTCAGCACCATCTCCACCAAGAACAGTGGAAGCGTCGAGATTGGTGTATGCAATGCTGTCAGCACCACCTTCACCAATCACACGAGACAAGGTTACCTGTGTAGTTCCAGAGAAGGTGTCTGCACCGGAGCCACCGTAAAGGGTAGAAGTTTGGAGAGCTTGGCCAATGGTGAACGCATCATTACCACCACCGCCGTAAACGGTTGCAGATGTAGATGCACCAGTGGCGAAGGAGAAGGAGTCAGCGTTGGACTGACCAATACCATCTCCACGAACTTCAGCACTGGTGAAAACACCAGTGATTGAATCTGCTCCGTTGTCTCCATAAATGAAACCGGAGGAAGCAGAAACCAAGGAAATGCTGTCGTTACCTGAACCACCGTAAACGGAAGAGGAAATGAACGACTGTGACGCAGTAACCGTAATGGTGTCGTTGCCTTGGTTGCCGTTAAGAGTGGCTTTAATTACTTCACCACCTGTGAAGGCGATGGTGTCTTCGCCTGCACCACCGGAAATGGTCGCGATGCTGATTAGAGAAGTACCAGCAGTAACTGTAATGGAATCATTACCAGCACCATCGGTGACAGTTGTATCGGCTGCGTCGCCGTAAACAGCGCCACTGACGATGGTTTGCCCTGCAACACCATAGGAAATGGTGTCAGCACCTTTGTCACCAAAAATGGTTGAACTACTGGTGGTGATAGCTGCATTTACAGAATCGTCTCCAGCACCACCATGAATGGTGGATGAAGCAAACGAGGTGGCGACATTAATTGTGTCAGCGCCCTGGTTGCCATTAATGAATGAACTGGAGAGGACTGATGTCAGGGTGATGGTGTCATTACCATCACTGTCTGATGAGTAGGTCCCAGTGGAATTGCCACCATAGACAGTTGAACTGCTCAGAATGGCGGCGGAGATAATGTCGGAGCCAGCGTCACCTGACAAAACCGCACCCGTAACGGAGGTGCCTCCCATGATGAGAGAGTCGTTTCCGACACCGCCGAAGAAGGTGGTGCTGTTGGAGCTCAGGGAACCGATACTGAGAGTGTCGTTGCCCTTGTTACCGGAGTAAGTAGCTCCATTTGAAGCAAGAGAAGTTGTAAGAACATCGTTCTCTTGGCCACCGAACAGGAGGTCAGCTCCTCCCTTGCCGTCGATGGTGTCATTGCCCTGGAGGGCGCTGATGGAGTCGGCACCGGATGTGCCGACTAGAGAGTCAGCAGTCTCAGTACCGAGAATGGTGTTGTAACTGGTCGTCATTTCTGGACGGTCAGTGGGTCAGTGGGTGGTTTGGTCTCCTCACAACCGACCCACTGAGGGTCGGAGTAGAGCTTGCCGAAGGAAATTTTATCCATTCAACGGACCTTTTTTACAGTCCTGATGCCAGCAAGTCAATGGTGGGATCACGCTTTGCTGACTGTCACCTCGCCGAAGTCAAGAGGCGCGTCCACCCCTCCATACCAAGGCTGGCGTCATATTGCAGGGAACGCTCTTGTGCCCGAGCGGCTCTGTTCTGAGATGCCCCGCGATCGAGCAAACATGCCTGCAACGATGCAGCCAAGCTTTCTGGCTGATCAAACGGCGCTAATAACGCATCAACCCCATGAGTCAACACCTCGCGAACCGGCTGCGTGTCGCTCGCAACCAGAGGAGCTCCAATGGCCATGGCCTCCAGCAGACTCCAGCTAAGAACAAACGGAATCGTGAGATAGAGGTGTGCTTCGCTGTGTGCCAATAAAGCCTGATAGTCGTTGGTACCAAGCGCTCCAAGCCAATGAGTGCGTTTAGGATCCAGCCCCGATGATTGCTTTGCCCAGACTCCCCAAGTCTCACCGGTGGAAGCATGACCTGGCCCGCCGTAGCAGATTTGATCCACACCCGCAATCAGTACGTGTACATCGTGCATTGAACGTTGTAGAGCTGCCAAAGCTGCTATGGACTGTGGAAAACCGCGATAGAGCTCAAAGCCACGTGCAACGTGGGTAACAATCCGAATGTTTGAGTCTTTGGGTAAACATGAAGGCCTTGGAGGCCTTTGACTCTTGAGCGTCTGCAAGTGCTTTGCACCGATTCCCTCATGAATCACGTGAAATTTTGAACGAAAGGGCTCGGGAAATTGTTGGCACTGAAATTGCGTTGGTGTCACCAGCTCATGGCATTGCGCCAGCTCCAACAACGTCACCGCATTCCAGGTACGTAAGCGCATGGCTCGATCCAAGGGGACTTCTTCACCATGCAAAGTATGCAAAAAGTGAACATCGCCACCGACTCCCGATGTGTAATACCACTCAAAAAAACCAATACGCCGCGCATTTGGGAATACATCATTCAAATAAAGACCATTTCCAAACCCTGCGTGACTGACAATCACATCCGGATAGAATCCTGAATCCTTGAGTCGTATAGCTTCCCTGGCAGCCGCCTGACCCTCAAGCACGGCATCTTCAAAACGCCCAAGATAGGGATGAAGAGCGCCACTTACCGAGCTCGATAAACGGGAGACTTTGTAGATATGACGCTTAACTGCACGAGCATCTTGCGCATGCCACTCAATGCCCTTGTGCAAAAACACAATCTCATGCCCTTGCTCAGCGAGAGACGGTGCCAAACGGCGAAACTGAGCTGGAAAATTGGTATGGCAGAAGAGAATCCGCACTCAGGCGTTCAGTGCTGAAGAAAAAATCTCCTGATAGCCCGGCAACAACCAAGAGGGCAATTTCTGTTCAGCAGAATCCACCTGCATAGTGCCAGGCTGATACAACATCATGGCAACCACGAATGCTGCTGCTGCACCAGGCTGACCAAAACCTCCACCTTGGAGTGGATTCAATTTATGTTTGATCCTTTCTTTCAACTGCTCCATCTCAGAGCTGAGAGGGACCGATTGGATACCGGATCGCACTAAAGCCCAATAACGGTCAGAAAAGTCCGACGTGAATGCAGCTTCCAAAGTGGTATCGTCGGCAATAAGAAGGACCTCAGCTAAATGTTGGCGCAGCTGCAATAACTCATCTCGGATTTCTTCATCCTCAGGATCAATGTAATACAAATTCGACAGGCCAAGCAACCTATTTAGCTGCAAACGGTTGTTAATTAACTCAGCCAAAGTGGCTGGGAATTCACCAAATTGAGGCGTAGGAAGCGAACTTGGTGTGGCCGAAGGGATTGCAGGTGGCTGGGGAGATGCTGCAACAGGCGATTGTTCAACAGTAGTAGCTTGATTGAAGGATGATTGACCTTGCTCGTACAAAGTGCGGTATGTGGGCACCAACCAGCCTGGAAGATGGCTCTCAGGATTCACAATCCGAAACTGACCTGGGGGCGAGAGAAGGAAGGTAGCGATTGTTGCTTTCACCGCGCCAGGCTGCTGAAACCCCTCTCTCAAAAACTCCCCCAAGCGATTGCGTAACGCCAACTGAGGCTCTGAGAAGTACGAGGTCAGATTGAGCTGTGCCACCATTTCACGGGTCACTTGGCCTGCCGTTCCAACCCAGAGGTGTTCAAGAACATCATCAGGACATGCCAACCAAAATCTGATGAGCTGATCGCGCTGCTCGCGCAGTACCGCCGATGTGATCGACCAAGACTCAACGACTGACGAGGAACCCACGACGAGACTGCGGCATCCCCAGATTCTTTCACAACTCCTGGTCACAAGTGTCAAACATGCTTGCGCAGAAGCAACTGGTTCCAGTCCAAAACACGATTCGCCGGAAGAGCGCGACTGAGCTGATCGGCCAAGGGTTGACGCGCTTGCACCAATGAGTCTGGCAAGCCTTTCGAGCCAAAAGACCCTTTCACAAAAGGCTGCTGATGGCTGGCGTAACCAGCAAAACAACGCACAGGGTCGAAACGCATCGGCGGCTTCGCATCATCAGACCCCCTCTGTGCTGCCCTACGCCGTGCAGCAAGCTGGTCAAACAGCTCCTCAAAACGGCTCATCACCTGACGGGGCGCAAACTGCTCAAGAGCACGCTGCTGAGCAGCGCGCCCCATCGCGCGCGCCATCACTGGCTCCCTCAGCAACGTAAACACAGCTGCTTCTGCTGCTGCTAAATCCAATTGGACTAGCTGAGCCAGGGAGCCACTGATGTGGGGGAAGCTGCTGATTTCCAGCTTCTGCATCCAACCCAAGGGAAAAGACACTGCATCCGCCTGCTCATCCCAGCGGCTAGGAATCAAAAAACCATCGATGCCGTTGCGCACCAGATCGCGATATCCATCCCAGTCGGATGCAACCACAGGCCGACCCGCCGCCATGGCCTCAGCGATAGAAAGGCCAAAGGTTTCCTGAATGTTGTCGACCAACGACAGCACCAAATCGCATGCTAATAACGCCTGTCTCTTGACTGCCTCAGGCACATGACCCTCACCACCCAAACGCAACGTATGTAGATCAGGGCAGTGGCTCTGCAGAGCCTGAAAATGCTCCGCTTGCTCAGGTGTGTCATCGGGTCCACATTCCACGAGCCAGAGCGGTCTCCCCAAACGCGTGGCGACGCGCTGCAAAACCTGATAGGCCGGCCAGGGGTCCGTTTTGGTCAGCATGGATCGGCGCCCTAACCAAAGCACCACACCGTCACCCGGGGGCAAACTCAGCTGGTAGCGGGCCTTCTGTCGGCTGCCATCAGCTACCCCAAAGCAACTCTCATCAAGAGGAAGCGGGATCACCGGCAATTGAAGCTCAGGGAAATGACTAGCCCCGCAGCGTTGCCTGAGCTGATCACGGCGATCCTCCATCACCTGCTCCACTACATCACGCCCTGCCCTTGAACTACAGATCAGGGCATCCCACTCCTGAACCGGGTCCACCACAAGTGCATCGAGCATGGTCATCACCGCTGTGGTGCTGAGGGTGTGGATCTGACCAATCAAAGAGAACGCTTCATGCCCGACCGACTGTCGCCAGGCAGCCCAAGAACCCAGCGACGGATCGGGGACAAACAGCGCACCGTTCTTAACCAGACTGTTGGGGTTGGTGATCGAGCAATAACGCAGGCAATGCTGCTGATAGCTCTCTGGCAGCGCAGAACCCATTAGTTCCAACAATTGGGGATCTGCCGCCAACAGATCCAAGCCTTCCTGTTCAGTGGCTTCAAGCCAAAGCCGCAACAGCAACTGAGATACCCAACGACGCCCATTCAACGGCCCTTGATCGGGCAGCAGATCGCTGCTGAAAATCAAAGCAGGCCAACTCATCGACGCCTCAGGCGACCATAAAACTCAAGCCTGGCGAGGACCCAGGTAAGCAAACCCAACACCAGCATCAAAACAGCAGGCACAAGCATCACCAAGGCGATCCAAGTTTGGCTGAAACTCAGGAGCCAGACAATGGATGCGATGTAAGGCACTGCACAGATGACAGGTCCGAGCCAGCGACGCCAACGCATACGAATCACAAGGCGTTGCCAAGACTTAAAGCGCATCGACGCCGTCTTTCATCAAAATCAAAAACCATTTTATGGTTATTTGCGTTGCTGAAGAACTAGCTGCTCCAGCTGCACCACGGACGCAAGCACATCAAAGCGTGAGCGAACCAGAGATTGGCCCTGCTGCGCACACTCAAACAAGACTTGAGGATCGCGCACCAGACAACGCAACACCGACGCAAGTTCGGAGGCTTCTCCAGGAGTGTAACGACGCCCTGTGAGATCCGAAGGCACCAATTCCGCTGCACCGCCAACAGCGCTAGAAACTAATGTAGCCCCTGCAGCCATCACTTCAGCCGCAACAATGCCGAACGCCTCTGGATATATCGACGTGAACACACCGATATGATGAAGATTCCAAAAACGACTTAAAGCTGAACGGCTGAGTTGGCCAACAAAATGCACCAACCCATGCATTCCGGCGTGGTCCAAATATTGTTGAAGTGTCTGCAGATAGCCCAACTGGAATTCAGCACCAGCGAAACAAGCTTGCACTGCAATCCCTTGCTGATGCAAGATCACAAGAGCCTCGGCCAAGGTATGCACACCCTTAGTACCCATCAACAAGCCTGCAAATCCCACCTTCAAAGGGTTGGTCTTTGAGCCGAGAGGTAGCCCCACTGACTGCAACCTTTGCGCAAAACGCAATGCAGGCGTGAGTGGACGATTGGAATCACCAAACAATTCACTTCTCACTCCGGGATACACAACCGGAGCATGGGCTACCGGCAATCCATGGCGTTGAAGATTAGAGCGAACCGCGTGACTAGCGGCGACAGGAATGTATTGGCTGCTTGAAGGCCACTGTTGCAGCAAAAAGGGCGGATCCATGAAACCGATATGGTGAAGTATAGGAATCGATCCCTGCAACAACATGCCCAGTAATTCTGGCCCCAAACAATCAATGTTGCCGACCACAACCCCATCCCAGGATTGCTCCATGATCGACCGCACAACAAATTGATTGGCGCGGTCTACAGACAAGCATTGAGCCAGGTCTGTCATCAAGGTGACGCCCCTTTGGTAGCTGCCCTTGAGCTGCAGCCTGCGGTCCACCACTTCGCCGTTAGGCCCAACATCTGAAGGGAGGCATGCATCGGCATGCAGGTAAGGAGCATCGCTGGTGAGCACTGTGACCTGATGACCACGCTGCAAAAACCCCCAAGCGAAATCGGCCATTGAACGCCCATAGCCGCCCAACTCCTGAGGCGGATACAAGTTTGAAACAATCAATATACGCATCTCAAATCATCCTGCTTATTGGGAGAAAAAATAATTTCAAAATACCACCTATTAGCCAGTCAACCCTTCAATCAAGGCTGTCAATTTCGGAAGAGTGACACTTTGATCCCAAGCCAGTGAAGCTTGACGCGCAGCCCTACCTAACTGATCGCGAAGCTGGGGATTAGCAATCAGAGCCAACACACGTTGCGCCAGGCGCTCATGATCGTCCATCGGCACCAACACTCCCTGCACTCCGTCGTGAATGACCTCCTCTACCGGCATGCCACGGCTGCCGACAATGCAGCAGCCACATCCCATGGCTTCGAGCAAACTCCAACCCAAAATAAAGGGGTAACTGAGATAAATATGCACCCAACTGGCCTGAAGCATGGAGATCAGATAGGGATGGGGGATACGACCAAGAAAATGAATCCGCTCGAGATCAAGCTGCCCCTGCAACTCCTTTAACATCACCTCCCGAAGAGGCAAACCTGAAGGATCAGCTCCTCCATAACCCCCCTCGTTGTCACCAACAATGACGACCCGGACGGTTGGGTGCTGGCGCTGGATGATGGGCAAGGCCCGCATGAAGGTGTCGAAGCCACGCAAACGCTCCAAATTGCGATTCACGAAGGTGATCGTGGGCACAGAACGATTCACTCGAACCCCACGCACCTCGTAACTCACTTCGGGGTTGGGACACGCCAATTGCGTATCAATTCCCTCATGCACGACATGCATTCGATCATTCTGATAAGCCGCTGGAAAACTATTGGCCTGATGGCGCGTGGGGACAATCCATGCGGTTGCTTGTGCAAGGGAGGCTTCAGCTAGCGCGTTGCGACCCACATTTGCCAATAATGATGCGGACGTGACCGGCCCCTTGAGGGGGTCACTGCCGAAGCCCATATGCTCGGGCCGCAACCACAACTCAGGCCATACCAGCAGTGGAACCTCAGGCCACTGTTCCTTCACCGGCAAGGCTTCACCCCAGCCGCAATGAGCCAACACCCGATCCGGTCGCCAACCCTCAGACGCAAGCTGCTGGAGGAAACCTCCAACTGATTCAGCCCGTCGCAAGGCCTCATGCCAAAGCTGGGTTCCATAGGGCCATTCACCCGACATTGGCGGGGGCTGGTCATATCGCAAGACCCGCAACCCCTCAATTTCAGGCAAGGGGCGTTGATGACTGCAAATTGCAAGCAGCTGGTGACCTCGCTCGATCAAACAAGGCGTGAGCTGACGGAACTGGCCAGGGAAATTTTGATGCAGCAGTAAAAGCTTCATCCAACCGCACCCTTCACACGAATCTCTCCACCAATCAAGTTGCGAAAGCTCACGCCCCAGTGCTGCAATTCCAGAAATGAGGCATAAGCCCAACTCGGCTTGTAGAGCGTGAATGTTTTCACTAGGCCGAGTGTGGCCGCACTCTCCAAGGGGGAGATTAAGCCGCAATCACGATCCAAGAACCACGACTGCTCGCTCCAATGACGCAGCTGCGCATGTGTCAAAGCAAAACACCCACTATGGGGATTTTTCGGACTCTCAAACGTCACTTGACCTGCTGGCAATGGGGTAGAGAGCGGCGGCGGCGGATCTGGAATCAGAGCCTTGAGCTCATGTTCAATCATGGGCCCATCTATGAAAAAACGATCCACACTGTTAGAAGGCTTCCAGAAGGACTCATAGCGGTGAGGCATCAGCACACAATGCTCTCCAACATTGAGCTGAAACCAAAAGATCTTCCGAAAAAAGAGCGGATCGTGAATTAACAAATCATCTTCCAAATACACATAAAGGTCGTATTGATCATTTAGATGTTCAGCAAGAACTCTCTGCGCTTCGAAGCCCAGATGCTTAGGGTCTAAAGGCGTCGTTGGCACCTCCTCAAGCAATTCGCGGTAAGAAGGCTCTAAGTGGTCGAGCACGTGGTGCTGACCATCGGTTACCACTTTGATTGTGAACCGATGACGCAACGCATGATTGGCGTCATCCACCGTTTTGGTTGCGATGTTCAGTACCCCCTGGCGCGTGTCCAGACGGCGCAGTGACAGTAATTGATCCTGAAGAGCGTATAAACGAGGCTCAAGCTCAGGCCGAAGTGAGGCATGGCGACCTGCACCCCTCGGATTCCAGTGATGGACGATGGTGACCAGGATTCGCATTCTGTGGCTCACTCAGCCTCAAAGCCAAGGCCAATCTGCCAGAGATGAAAGCAACGTGTCGCTGACCTCTCGCCAGCTGTTGTAACGCGTTTGCCGCAATACCTGGATCGGATGCGGCTGGTTCAACCCCAAAGGGCGATTATTCCAGCGCGAATCAAAGTACTGATGCAACAGCAACAACGTTGGCCAACCAAACCAAGCTGCCAAATGCACCAGCGCCGTATCCACGCTGATCACGCCTCGGCTTACACGCAGCAAAGCCGCCGTATCGCACAAACTGCGGATTCCAGGTTGAGCCAGCTCCAAGGTAGGGATATGGCGCAGGAGCGTCTGGCGTTCATCAGATCGGTAGGCGGTGATATCGATCAGGCGAATGCCACGGCATCGCGCCCAGGGCACCAAACGCCCATACAGCCTGGCGATCTCAGGGAATGGCCAACTGCGCAGATGCGCCCAGTGGCGATCGTCGGGATCGATCTTCGAGCGCCAACAACACAGCAAGCTGGGGACTTGCGAATCATCCACAACAGCAGGCTGGAGGACCTGAGGTTTTGGTTGCAGACCTGCCTGCCCCAACAAACATGACCAGCCCATCTGACTAAACCAGACAGGTTGATCGTTATCTTCAGCTGCAGCTGGCAAGAAGGTCAAAGAAGGCGCCTGCTTAGGCCAGAACTCTTGAAGAAATGGCCCCAAGGCAAGTCGACTCTGCAGCGGCAGGCGTACGAGCAATCGTGGCATCCAAGCTTTCAGAACCGGGTCATGGAGCTGTGCAAGGCATTCCAATTGATCCCCCAATCCACCCCCCAACCAAAGCTCTAATGCGCTTTGTCCATCCGTCGTAACCTGGCAAAGATCCTGAAAACTGCGCTCCACCGTCTTGGGCATCAAAGCCAACCAGGGATTGGGATCGCCATGGTGTTGCAAGACACGCAACATCGCAGCTCGCCCGGGCACGTGCTCCAGGAGCGCCGGCTCCCTCTGAACGAGCCACTGCTCAGCCGCATCAAAGCCACCCAGGCTGGGCCAATGTTTCAGCAGCCATGCGCGTTCCGAGGCGCTTTGGGCCCGGGCGAGATCGCGGCGCAGCAAATCGTCGGCAAGCACATCGTCATCGCCATAGAGGTACCAACGTTCTCTGTGCCTTGCAGCAACCATCACTACACGCCCTGCCGGATCGGAAAACGTCGCCCCAACGCTCGTTCCAAAGGCTGTGCCAAGCGATTCAGGTGGCGGTACAGCGCCATGCGCCATGGGAGCAAGCGCTCCAGCTGGAAATCATGGGACCGTGCATGGGCCCGCTCCACCAGCTCCATTCGTTGCTGCGGATGCTCCACCAGCTGACGTGCCAAAGGCACCATTGCTGACAACTCAGAGGCAAACAGGCCATACCGACCCTGCTCCAACCAAGGCTTGTAGAGCTCCGGGCCCGCCACCACAGCCACGGACTCTGCGGCTGCCTCAAGCCACTTAATCGGGGTCTTGCAAGCCTGGGGCTCACCGCACTGCAACGGCAACAAGGCCACCTGACAACTGGCCAACAGCTCGCGATAGTCGGGGTATGCCAAAGGGGCATGGCTCTCAAGTCGCTCGGGAGGCAACAGCCCCTCCAACCCCGACGGACCCACCGTGACCAGCTGGGGGGCTTCTGATTCGTGAAACCACCGCTTTAAAGCAGGAGCCAACTGACGCTGCTCCTGTTCACGGTTGAAATTGCCCAGAAACACCCGTGCTGATGGCTGACTTTGCTCGTGCCGCAAGGAAGGAATGGGCTGAACGCCATTCTCGAGCTCAAACACATGCGGGTTGAAGCGACGCAGAACTTCCGCAAGAAGCGGGTTGCTGGTCTGCACACCGTGGCAGCAACGCAGATGAATGTGGTCAACAGCCTTGCACTGTTCTCGGATCGCCAAGCGGAACAGGTCGGGGTGGTCATCCCACTCGACTAACACCAGGCAGCCTCTACGGCGCCAACCTTCCACAACCGAGCGCCACTGCTCCACTGACTCAGGCAGTGGGCGCTGCCAGATCACCAACGCACTGTCTCGAATCTGGAGCACTGGATCAAAGGGCGTCGCCACAAAGCACACATCCCAACCATGCTGCTGCATGGCGCGGAAAGGCTGCTCCACCCGCACCGTGGACCACGGTCCAGCGGAGTTCACCACCACATCGATGGGCCTCAGTACGGGAATGCGCGCGGTCATGGCAATCTGAGGCGACCGCCATTCTCCTCGTGCAGCGTTACGCCGGTGAATCCCTGGGCGATAGCCCCCGAATCGTTGTGCTGGGTTCCTGCAAGGTGGGCAATTTCGTTGTGTCCACCCCACTGCTGCGCGGCCTCAAGGAACGCTGGCCTGACGCAACGATGGACTTCATCGGTAGTGCAGTCACCGCCGACTTCGAGTCGAACTGCCCCTGGATCGACTGGCGCTGCAGCTGGGATTCCCGGGAGGCCAGCGCAGGCCTGGATCTGTTGCAAACACTGGAACAACGCCAGAACCAATGCGGTCCTGTGAGTCTGGCTATCAATCTCGATGGATTCAATCCGGTGACCCAGGTGGTGGCCAGTTGGCTAAGACCGCTGTTTATCGCTGGTGGCACGCTCACAAACGATCTACGCCGGACGTTTCCTTGGGGTGATCTGCCGCAACAGCGCTTTCTTGAAGAGCCCGACTGGGACAGCCCTGCCTTCCTTAAACGGCACAGCAGCTGGCTCAGCACGAACTCCATCTCGGAACTGTTCTGCCGCCTGGCATGGATCGACACCGACGTGCATGCCATTGCACTCAGCAGCACGGCACCGAACTTCAGCGTCCCCGATGTACTGATCCACTGCACCACGGCTCGGGCCGCCAAGGTGTGGCCGTTCGCGCACTGGCGCAGCGTGATCGATGCCTGCAACCACCGCGACCTGAGTGTGGGACTCGTGGGTAGTCCCCCCAAAGCCCAGCAGGAGGCCTACAACGCTGGCGACGGCGAAGACTGGCTGCTGCAGACCACAGCGTTGATCGACCTGCGAGGCCAAACCACACTGATGGAGCTCGCGGGTGCCTGCCGCCAAACCGCTGCTGTGGTGAGTGTGGACGCGGGGCCAATGCACATCGCCGCAGCCGTGGGCACCCCCACCCTGGCCCTCGTGGGAAATGATGCAGATGGCACCGGCGCCAGCCCTATTCGTCTGTGGCTGCCACGCACGCGCAACCTGTCGCGCACCGTCAGTCCCCACAGCTGCGACCGATGCGCCAGCAACCGCTTCCGCAACGACGGCTGTCTGGTGGAGGGGCACCCCTGCATGAGCGACGTACTGCCGGAACAAGTGATCGACTGGCTCTCCGCTGTGCCCGGCTTGCAAGAACGGTGGTATGCGCACTGACGACGATCCGTTGCTGCCGCCGCACTGGCTAGCGGAACTGGGCGATGGACTCGGCGAGCCGCTGCTGCGCAGCCTTTGGAGCAGTCCCGCACCGGAGCCCGTTGCCAGCGCCCCTGCGAACGCCAACCTCACGGTGCGCTGGAGACCCAATCAACTCCCAGAGTTTGCGGTGCCGCCGATTGCGCTGCGCATGGGGGGCCGTCTTCATCCGCTACTGCAGGTGGCCCAGATGAGCGCCGCCCTGCTGCGCCGGCGCCAGCCCGATGGGCAGCTGGTGGTACAACTGCATGATGAAGACCCAGGCCCGGGCAGCTTGCGGATGGATGCACCGCGCTATGCATGCAAACCACAACACGGTGTCATCCCCGATGCCTATTGCCTAGGAAGCCACGGCTTCCTGCTCTTGCGTCAGCAACTTGTCAAACATCCCTTACCGCCATGGCAGGCGCGCAAGCCGATCGCCTGCTGGCGCGGCGCCAGCACCGACAGCAAACACATCACGCTGACAACCTTGGGGAACAGTCGGCGCTACCAGCTCTGCCAACTGTCGCGACGCCGACCGGATTTATTGGATGCCCGCTTCAGCAATGTGGTGCAGTGCGCGAGTGCAAGCGATCAACAGGCGGTGGAACAGCACCTAAACGAGCAGCACCTCCTGGCACCAAGACTCGAACCACGGGCCATGGCGCAATGCCGCTGGCTTCTTGACCTCGATGGCAACGTCAATTCCTGGGGCCTACTCTGGAAGCTGCTCAGTGGTTGTTGCGTGATCCGCGTGACCAGCAGCCGCGGGCAATGGTTTCATCACCGTTTGATTCCAGGGCGGCACTTGGTTGCGGTGCAACCTGACCTCAACGATCTCGAAGACAAGCTCAGCTGGTGCCAGGAGCACCCGCAACAGTGCGAAGAAATTGCATACGAAGGCCAGCAACTTGCCATCCAAGTGCTCGAAGACTTAGGCGCTGACGTGTTGACGTCGATTCGATCGGTGGCCCTTTAACCGGGCCGACCGCGAAAGAAAACACGCAGATCTTGGAGTTCGTTGTTCAGCCGTGTCTGACGACTGGCCACGATGCGTTCAAACATCGTCGCCAAAGCAGCCAAACTCTCTTCGACATGAGATAGATCATCCTCGGAAACCAAGCCCGAATTCAAAAACGAAGCCAAATACCTGCGCTCGATCTGTTCAGGCCGGAGTCGAACATTGTCGGGTTCAGAAGCTTGAAGCCAGTGACCGCCGAAACACCGCACTAGCAGGTCTGATCCCACAGGCTGAGTCGCCACAAAGGATTCAAACGGGATCAGCTGCACACTGCCCAGCGTGCGATCAGCAAACGACGGCAGACAACGCCGCAGGTCGATGGCCATCAAGCTGTGACAAGCCTCAGTGCTCATTGCAAACCAGCCGGTACGACGCACACTCGCCGTCCACGCCTGAATCGATGCCACCAGACCATGTTTCGCAGCCTCGGAATACACCGACTCCAAGCGATCCACAGGATCGCGTTCCACCCAAATCCACTCAGGAGTACGAAAACCTGCTTGCACCAGCAACTGCTCAAAATGACGATGATTGACGTCATCAATCAAGAAGTTTTCAAAATCCTCTCCACTCAGCAGCACCGCCGTGCAACCGGCCTCACAGGCGTCTTGATGCATGATCCGGAGTGCAGAAAGCACCGCTTCATGCCGGCCCACTTGCAACGCCCAGAGCAATGGGCTGTGTTGAAACACCGGGAGGCCTTCAACCCTTAACCGGGGATACAACACCTGCTGAAGCACACCGGCCGAGCGGGCTAAATCACAACCGCGTTGAAACGATGTGGTCGCCGTTTTGCGTGGACCGGCATGAATGACAAGACGCATCGCGTTCAACACACCGGAAGATGGCGCCACCCGGACGGGTTTGGCCGCAGACCACCCTGCTGCTGCAATCGCCGGGTGTTCCAGTTGATCAGGCTTGGGTGGATCCAGAGCTTGGCACCGGCGCAGCTGAGGGCCTGGTTGAAGCTCACGTGCTCGCAGCATTGCCAACGCCACCAACGTCGCCCCTCTGGGCCATCCCACGCCAGCGGCTGCTCGCCGCAGTAGCGCGGCTGCACGCGCTGCAGCCAACTGGCCCGATAGAAACCCAATCCGCCAAAGGCGCTCTCCACCTCCAGGGGCGCAGCGGCGGAATCCAACACGAATTGACGCGGAGTGTAAACCGCCTCCAGCAACTGGAGATCCGTCATGTCCGGATGCTGGCCATGCAATTGAGCAATCGCAGCCCAGACATCATCGGGACATTGCTGAGGGTGGCGCAAAGCCCAGAGGTCGTAATAGGGACCATCCTGATTGGCAAACAGGCCAGCCCCATCCGGCTGCTGCCACCACCAGCGCAACGCCTCGGCACAGCTCGGCAGATCCCACGGATCCGCATTGACGCTGTCACAGTCCAGCACCACCAACACATCGAGGTCAGACCAACCACCGCGTTGCTGCTGCCATGCCAGGGCCGTATTACGCAGGTGTGCCAGCCGCACAGTCTTGATCGGAATTTGCTCCGCAAGACCAGGAAAGCCAATGGCATGCACAGCTTGTGCCTCGGCGGCATAGGCGCGAATCGCAGCAACGCTGTCGTCGCAACTGTCGTTTTCGAGGAGCAGTACGTCTGTTTGCTCAAACAGCGAGCGCAACAACTCAATGTTGCGGAACAGCGCAGGCAGATGACGGCCTGAGTCGCGGACGCATCCCGTGATCAATGCACGCCGCAACACGAGCTCTGCAAGAGAAGATCAGTCTGCACGACCAGACCATTGCTCCTAGCAGAGCTGACGGACAAACCAGATCTGCCTCACAAGCAACAACGACTTCCAGTGATTCCTTAAAAAATTCTCAAAAACGAAGGACCTACCCAAAGCGATTCTCATGGTGAATGGACAAGGAGAATCTCTTCACTCTTTGGCTATGCATTGGCCATGAAGAGAAACCCTCCCCACTTCATCCAGTCCTCATCATGGGTTTCAATCCTGCGTTCCCAAGTCAATACCAACCCACTGACAATGCAAATACGTTTCTCATCGTTGACGATATTGGGCAATTATCAAACCAAAGCGACACGATCACTAACCTCAATTATCCACAGTCGCTCCGTGGAAAATATATATTACTCCATTCTGGAGACGATATCTTCACCGGAACCAGCTTCAACTCACCTGGATGGGACAATATTGCCAATGGAAACCGAGGCGTCGACAACCTCATCGGATCTCTTTTCAGTCGCGACTTTTTGCGCGGCGGAAGAGAAGCCGATTTTATAAGCGGAACCGACGGTGGCGATGACTTCCTTCTCGGAGACGCTGAAGACGACACAGTCTTTGCATCGGTTGCAGGAAACAATATTTTACGGGGTGGGCAGGGAAGCGACAGTCTTAATGGAGCTAACGGCATCGACCTCCTGATCGGAGACTTTGGCGTTGACTTCCTCTTCGGAGGCTTAAACAAGGACTATTTTGTGCTACGCACTGATAGCAATGGCGATCTCAACAATCTGAGCGGCAGCACCAATGACATCGACACTATTACAGACTTTAATATTGCGGACGATTACATTTTACTACCAGGAATCAGCACGTTAAACGAGGTCAAGCTAGAGGCAGTCCCTGGAACCGCAAATGATTACTATGTTGGTATCATTCAGCAGGATTTTAGCGTTCTATATGCTGGAAGAGTCAATTCCGATGGTATTGTTGTTCCTGAAAGAGATATCATTGTTGGAGACAAAGCAACAACTGCTTACAATGCAGCGGACGGCAATGACCCCACGAGCTTCCTGAACAATCCCAACATTTTTGACGTTGCTTAATTAATTCCAGTCTCCAAATCTGACAACAACTCTTTTGCCACCTGATGCCAGGTGCGGTAAGAGCGTTGCTCCAACTCGAACCCCAGCTCTTTGCGATACTGGGGTTCTTCGATTAATCGGCTCAATCCTTCAACAATCGAGCGCCATTGATGGGTGTTCACCGCAACACAGCCACCGCCACGGGACAGCTCAGCCAAAGCACCGGCGTTGTTGCACAGGCAGGGTCGGCGATGCCACAAGCTTTCAGCCACCGGCAAACCAAACCCCTCCTGAAATGAGGGGTAGACGCACACATCCGCATCGGCATAGGCAGCCTGCAGGCGTTCATCCGAGACGCCCCCTCGCCACGCCAGGGGCAATCCCAGCTTCCGTGCTCGCCGCAACATGGCGATGATCGACGCATCCGCACCCCAACCGATCAGCTCCAATTGCCACTGGTGCACACCCTGACTGTGGAGCCAAGCGAGAGCCTTGATCAGTCCCTGGTGGTTCTTGCGCGGCTCCAGCGTGCTCACCATCAGCAATTGCAGAGGACCGGTCGCATTCGACGGCGGCGGCAGTCGTTTGAAAGGGAAGGTTTCCGCCAGAGGCAGCGGAATAATCCGGTTGAGCAGCTGCGGCAAGGCGTGAGCGCCGTGCTCCGCCAGAAAGCAGAGCAAATCCAAGCGACTGGTGCACGAATTGCAAAACACGCGGGCGTCCGCCGCAATGGCTTGCATGTAGTTGGCGTGGGCGACGGCTGCGGGCGCTTCTGGTTGACCAGCAGCCACCGCCTGCTGCCATGGAATCGCGTCATGGAACAGCCAGGCCAGCTTCAAGCCAGGTGCCGCAACCCTCAATTGCTGAGCGGATGGATTACGCGGTCCACAGACCAGCTCCACGATCAACAACCAACCGCTGGAGACGCTTGCAGGGTCTTGCCAGGGATGCCAAGCCTCCAGCGGCGGTCCATTCCAGCGGGAAAGATGGGCCAAGCGCAGCGTGGAAGGCGGAACAAACCGCTGCCCATGGCGATCCCAAACCACGGGGATCAAGCCTTGACCCTCGTCAATCAAGGCAGAGGCCAGCAGGCGCACGCAACGTTGAATCCCACTGTTGTGCGCAAAGCGACTGGTGTGATCGACGTAATAGAAAATCGGCGCCTTCATCGCTCGTCAACCGGCCGTTTCTGAGCTGCGTTTGTCGTTAATGCCGAGCACTAAAGGAGGGAACAGAGCCCAGGCCTGCAAGCTGGGGTACAGGCTGTTGAGCTGACCGTCGAAACTGAAACAAAGCCGTTCCGGCAGTTCGGGCACTTGGATGGGCAGCGTGCGCAGCGGAAATGCCCAGTTGAGGATGGTGTCCGCTGCGGCCGGGGTGACCACATAGCCCGCCAGTCCAAGCCCCTTCTGGAGACGCAGCCACTGACGTTGCCCCACGGCAGCCAAGGCTGCACTGAGCTGCTGCTCATCGGGGAAACGAGGTTGAAACAGACTCGTGAAGGTCTGCCCCGGAGCCCAATCAAGCTGCAGACACGAATCCAGATTCCAACCCAACAGCAGCAGGTCACAGGCGTCCGGTGCCTGCTGCAACTGGGCCTGGAGATGGTCCGGCCACTCAGGCGCCGGCAGCGCGTCATCTTCAAAAATCAACAGCGAACGGCCATGACGGCGACAATGCATCAACGCCTTGATATGGCTCAGGGCACAACCCACCTGCCCGCGCGGCCACGTCAGAACGGACGGGTCGATCAGACCCTGTTGCTGCAACTGGGCGAGATTCAATTCAGCGCCATCCACCCCGGGTAGGTGGGTGATCTCGCCTGGGTATCCCGCAAACCGCCGGCGAAATGCATCGAGGCGTTGGGGCGTGCGCTCCAGACTGATCACCAAGGCATCCAGGTCTTCTAGGCGCATTGCCATCACAGACCCGACCCGCGGCTCAAGAGATGATGGGACTCTGCCAGACCTTTGCACGATCGCTTGCATGGACCGCCCCGTCGCTCTCATCACTGGGATTACCGGCCAGGACGGCTCCTATCTCGCTGAGCTCCTCCTAGAGAAGGGCTACGCCGTCCACGGCATCAAACGCCGCGCCTCCTCCTTCAACACCACCCGCATCGATCACCTCTATCAAGATCCCCACGAGACTGATCCCACAGGGCAACCTCCGCGCCTCACCCTCCATTACGGCGATTTGTCTGACGGAAGCAACCTGCAACGCATCATCGAGCAGGTTCAGCCCGATGAGATCTACAACCTCGGCGCCCAGAGCCATGTGGCGGTGAGTTTCGAGGCTCCTGAATACACCGCCAACGTCGACGCCCTTGGCACCCTGCGCATCCTTGAGGCCGTGCGCATCTGCGGCCTCACCCCAAAAACCCGCATCTATCAAGCCTCCACCTCCGAGCTCTACGGCCTCGTGCAAGAGGTCCCGCAAAAGGAAACCACCCCCTTTCACCCCCGTAGTCCCTACGGCGTCGCCAAGCTTTACGCCTACTGGATCACCGTCAACTACCGCGAGGCCTACGGCATGTATGCCTGCAACGGCCTGCTGTTTAATCACGAAAGCCCCCGGCGCGGCGAAACCTTTGTCACCCGCAAGATCACCCGCGGCCTTGCCCGCATTGATGCCGGCCTCGACCAGTGCCTCTACATGGGCAACCTCGATTCCCTGCGCGACTGGGGCCACGCCCGCGACTATGTGGAGATGCAGTGGCGCATGCTCCAGCAGGACACTCCGGAAGACTTCGTGATCGCCACCGGCCGTCAGGAATCGGTGCGCCGCTTCATTGAGCTCGCTGCCCAGGCCCTTGGGTGGGGAAAGCTCCAATGGGAGGGATCGGGACTGGAAGAAACAGGCCACCGGAGCGACACCGGCGCCATCGTGGTGCGCATCGATCCCCGTTATTTCCGCCCCGCGGAAGTGGAGACTCTGCTGGGAGATCCCACCAAGGCTCACGAGAAACTGGGCTGGACGCCCACCACCACCCTGGAAGAACTGGTCAATGACATGATCGCCGTCGACCAGGATGAAGCCCGCAAAGAGGCCTACCTGCAGGCCAAAGGCTTTCAGGTGGTGAGTACTCGGGAATGACGGACGCTGCCGCTATGTCTCTGCTCCGCCCCAGTGACAGCATCTTCATTGCTGGTGCCCGCGGCATGGCCGGCAGTGCTATTCGCCGCGCGCTGACGCGTAAGGGGTATGGCGATCCAGCACGCGGCGGTGCGCTGCTCACCCCCACCCGTCAGCAGCTCGATCTACTCGATGGCCAGGCCGTCAGCGCCTGGATGCAAACCAACCAACCCGATGTGGTGGTGCTGGCGGCCGCCACCGTCGGCGGCATCGAAGCCAACCGCAGCCGACCCGCCGATTTCCTGCTGCAAAACCTCAGCCTCCAGACCCACGTGATGGAAGCGGCCTGGCAAGCCGGCACGCGCCGACTGCTGTTTCTCGGCAGCAGTTGCATCTACCCTAAATTTGCCAAGCAACCGATCCGCGAGGAAGCACTGCTCACCGGCGCTCTGGAGCCCACCAACGAGTGGTACGCCATCGCCAAAATCGCCGGGATCAAGCTCGCGGAGGCCCTGCGCCGCCAGCACGGCTTTGATGCCATCAGCCTGATGCCCACCAATCTCTACGGGCCTGGCGACAACTATCACCCCACTGGCAGCCATGTGCTGCCTGCCTTGATCCGCCGCATCCATGAAGCCAAACTATCGAACGCCCCATCAGTGACCTGCTGGGGCAGCGGCACGCCCCTGCGCGAATTTCTCCACGCCGATGATCTGGGAGACGCCTGCGTGTTTGCCCTCGAGCATTGGTCAGCTCTGGCCCCCGATGCACCGAAAGACGATCAGGGCGCACCGCTTGCATTCCTCAACGTGGGCACCGGCATCGACCTCAGCATTCGTGAACTGGCCGAACAGGTGTCCCAAGCTGTCGGCTACGGCGGAACCATTCACTGGGACACCAGCAAGCCCGACGGCACACCAAAGAAACAGCTGAATGTGAGCCAGCTCCGCGATCTCGGCTGGTCTGCACGCATTCCCCTGGCGGCGGGGCTCCCCCTGGCAGTTCAGGATTTCGAGCAAACACTGGCGACCGGTCAACTGCGGCAGTGATCATTTGTGGACCTGCCTGCGCCGAGCGATCAAGTGAGGGCAGGCGCTTCCGGCCCAAAGCGGTAGCTCCAGAACTGATTGTTCAAGATCGCTTCTGATGCATCGCCGCTTGTCATGGCAGAGAGTTGGTCGCTGTTCAAGTCACCGCCGGTATAGAGCGCTTCGAGGATGCCATCGGCAAAGATGCCGACCCCTGAGAGTCCATGGACTGAAGCATCGGCAAAGGACAGACGATCTGTGCTCACGCCCAGGATCTTGATCTGGTCGACGGCATCAAGGCCCTCGATGATGTCTGCCTTCTGCCCTAATGGATTGTTGCCAGCGGAGGCATACCAGTAATTCTCGAGGAACTGATCCGACTTGATCGCAATCAAATCTGCCGCCGCATCGCGCTGATCGGTGTACGTGTTCCAACCGAAATCACCGTGCAGCTCATCCGCACCGGTGCCACCGGAAATGATGTCGCGGCCGTTGCCGCCATGCACCAGGTCATCACCACCTCTGGCATCCAGGATGTCCCAACCAGCCAGGCCACGCAGGGTTTCCGCCTGATCGCTGCCCTCCAATACGGATGCCATGACGGTGATGTCCTGTTCCACAGGCGAACGGGAGGCGTCAAAAATGAGCTGCTTGGCCTGGATGTCGTTACCACCAATACCAGCGCGAGCAACCCGATTCACCAGCAGCGTGTCACTCCAGCTGCTGGTGCTTACCTGCACACTGCGGGACACATCGTCTTGAATCGCCAAAGCACCAGCATTAGCCCCCAACCACTGACTCGTGAGATCGGACACCTCACTGCCACCACTCACCACCAATAATCGAGTGTCGGTGGCTCCATCGGAGGATTCCGAGCCCCAAATCTGAATCAAAGCCTGTAGATCGTTACTGGTAAAGAACTCAGGCCAAACCCCAGTAGCCGGATTGCGGTAGGCCATCACCGTGTCTTCCGGGTAGGCACTGCGCCAAGGATCAGTGATGCCGTTCAAGACGTCGCCATCACCGGCTTCAAAGGGGTGCTCCAGGCCAAGAGCATGACCGAACTCATGGATCAGCACATAGCGGCGATAAGCCTCGTCAAATTCAACCTCGGGATAGTTGATGAAAAGCTCCCAACCCCCAAACCCACTGGTGGTGGCTAATCCGAGCGTGTTGCCACCACCACCAATATCAATCTCAGTGTCGTAGTAGAGATCAACATCGGCCGCATCCGCAGAACCCACCTGACGGAAATCCAACTCAATAAGGCTGTCGAGTCGACGCACCATGGCGTTGAAATAGTGCTGATCCGCCGCTGAGATCGACACCGATTGGATGATTTGCTCGCCGAATCCGCCCCCGGACACGGTCACCGCACCGCCAGGCGTATGCAAGTAGTAATCGAGCACGCTATCGGTGGCTATCGACTGGCGCGTCACCGCCACACTGCCATCGTCAAGCAATTCAGCTGGCGCGATCGAAAGCCCGTACAAGGCCCGTCCATCCGCACGCTGACTAGCCTGAAACTGCTGTCCGCGTGCTTGATCACACAGCAGGCACATGGCGGACGCCACCTCGAAGCTTTACATGTTCAACGTACAGAAAGCGCATGGCCGAGATGTGACTGAATGCTGTCCAAGCCGTGACGACTTACTGAGGAAGCGCTGAGAGCTCAGCGCCCTCCCGCCTTCAGCACCGTCTTGATCGTGCGGAACAGGATCACCAGATCCAGCCAGGTGCTGAAGTGCCGCAGGTAATAGAGGTCGTAAGAGAGCTTGAGGTCTGAATCCTCGATGCTGCTGGCATAGGGAGCACACACCTGGGCCCAACCACTGAGGCCAGGGCGCATCCAGTGACGCTTGCGGTAATGGGGAATGCTGCGCTCCAGTTGATGCTCCAGCTCCGGCCGCTCAGGCCGAGGACCGATCAGGCTCATCTCGCCGTTGAGCACGTTCAGCAGCTGCGGTAGCTCGTCCAGCCGCACCCGGCGGAGGACGCCACCGATGGCGGTGATGCGCTGGTCGCCGACCAGGGTCCACTCCGCCGGGGCATCGGCCGGTTGCACCGACATGGTGCGCAGCTTCAAGACGGTGAAGGGCCGCCCCAGCCAGCCGCTGCGCTGCTGTGAATAAAAGATCGGTCCTCGATCCTCAAGCCAAATCAGCAAGGCCGCCACGGCGATGAACGGCGCCGTCAGCAGCAACAACACCAGTGCCACCACCAGATCAGCCATGCGCTTGAGCTGGGCCTGAACGCTGAAGGTGGCGGCCCAGGGCAGATCGTCGTAGGTGAAGGGAACGTCCCCCATCAACACGGGTGGCAGCCGTTCCTGCTGCTGTTCAAACAGGCTGAGCACCGACACGCTGCGGACGACGCGGGGATCGCGCATCTCCAGGCTCTCCAGCAACGCACGCTGGCTGGGATCCCGTCGCAGCTCCGCACTCACGGCCACCAGCAACGGTTGCTCGGGTTGATCCAGGCGCCGTTGCAAGCGCAGCGCATCCACAGGCGACAGGCGCTGGCGGTGAGGCACGCGCCGCCAGGCGGTGAGCACGGTGTGAATGTCGTTCGGCTGGGCCAACAGCAACAGTCGGGGCGCGTCAGGCAGCAGCAGCCCACGCCGCAGCGCTAGGCGCACCAGCAGAGCCCAGCCGGTGAGGCCCAGCATCCACACCAACTGCACCCGCCGGTACACCAGCCACACCGCATCGACAGGATTGATCAGCCAGCGGGCGAAAGCCACCACCATCACGAACACGGCAGCGGTGATCACCAGCCGCTGCAACAGCACCGGCAGGGTGAGACGACGCCAGCGCAAAACCGTATAGCTACCGAACAGCCAGCCCAGCAGGGGATAGAGCAGCAGCGAGAACAACAGCCAGCCGCCCTGCCACTCCAGGCTGCTGCCACCAATCGTCCACCCGAGCAAGGACGGAATCCAGAGGATCAAGCCCAGGATCAGCAGCTGACCGGCCGCATCCAGCAGCAACGCCCGCAGGATCAGCGTGCGCGGATCATGCATCCACATGATGGATGACCTCCTCCAGGGCCACGCGCCAGTGCTGCGGCTGCAGGTGGAGCTGCTGACGCGTGGCCGCGCAGTCGAGCAGGGAATAAGCGGGACGCTGGGCTGGTGTGGGGTACTGCGCTGCCATGATCGGCCGCACCTGAGCGGCCTTGGCGATCAAGCCATGGGCGGACGCCAGCTCACCAATGGCGACTGCGAAGTCGTACCAACTGGCCGCACCGGCATCGCTCCAGTGATGGATGCCCGCCACCTGCTGCTGGATCACCGCCCAGCAAGCCTGGGCCAAACCCAGCGTTGACGTAGGACACCCCACCTGATCGGCCACCACCGACAACGGTTCACCCGCCTCAGCCTTGAGGCGATGCAAGCGCAGCATCGTGAGCAGAAAATTGCGGCCCACCGGGCCATACGCCCAGCTGGTGCGCAGAATCGTGGCCACGCCAGAGTCGCCACATCCCAGGACCGCTGCTACCGCCTCTTCCCCCGCAGCCTTGCTGGCGCCGTAGACGCCGAGGGGCTGGCGTAGCTGGTCGGGATAGTAGGGGTGACCCTGCTGGCCGTTGAACACAAAATCAGTGCTGACCTGCAGCAAGCGGCCGCCGTGCTCCGCCAACGCTTCAGCGAAAGCACGCGGTGCCCCAGCATTCACCGCCTGCGCCAATTTGGGTTCCGATTCCGCCTTATCCACAGCGGTGTACGCACCGGCATTCAGCACCCAATCCGGCCGGTGCTGAGCCACCGCTGCACGGCAGGCCTGGGCATCGGCCAGATCCAGCTGCTGGCGGCCTGTGGCGATCAACTCAAGGCCTGACGGCACCGAGTCGCACAACGCCTGACCCAGCTGTCCGCCGGCACCAGTAAGCAGAACCTTCAAGGGAAAACCTCACCCGCAGCAACCAAGGCCGCTAGATCAGGCGCCTCTGCATCCTTTGCGGCCAGGAGCGGTTCGCTCACACCGGCCTGCGGCAACGGCCAATCAATCGCCATCGATGGATCGTCCCAACGCAAGGACCGTTCGCAGTCGCGGTTCCAGAAGCCACTGGCCTTGTATTGCACTTCGGCCACATCGCTGAGAGTGAGGAAGCCATGGGCGAACCCCACCGGCACCCACAACTGCTGATGGTTCTCTGACGACAGCGTCGCCCCCACCCATTGGCCGTAACTGGGGGAGGTGCAGCGCAGATCCACCGCCACATCAAAAATGCTGCCCTCACTGCAACGCACCAACTTGCCCTGGGGTTCAGGCGGCAACTGGAAATGCAGCCCTCGCAACACGCCGCGGCTGGAGCGGGAATGGTTGTCCTGACGGAACTGCAGGCCCTCAGCCTCGGCGGCGGGCACACCGGCTGCGATCAGGTCCTGGCGAAAGCGGCGCTCATTCCAGCTCTCGTAGAAAAAGCCGCGGTCATCACCGAACACCTGGGGGGTGATCAACAGCGGGCCGGCCATGGGCTGACCGGAGACCATCAGCAGCGTTTCAGCGGGCACGGCTGATCTCCGAGGTGCGGCCTTCCAGGTTGCGCTGCAGCAACGCATGCACCCCGCTGGGCTCCTCCAGCAGCTGCTGCAGATAGCGGCCATAACCGCTCTTGAGCAGCGGCTGGGCCAGCTGCTCCAACTGATCGGCATCGATCCAACCTTGGCGCCAGGCTACCTCCTCCGGGCAGCCCACCTTCAACCCCTGCCGTTGCTCAAGAGTGCGGATGTAGGACCCCGCCTCGTGCAGAGAGTCAAAGGTGCCGGTGTCGAGCCAGGCCATGCCACGGCCCATCAGTTCCACCGTGAGCTGCTGCTCCTCCAGATACATCTGGTTCAGGCTTGTGATCTCCAGCTCACCACGTGCCGAGGGCTGCACCGCACGGGCCCGCTCCACCACCGAAGCGTCGTAGAAATACAAACCGGTGACGGCGTAACGGCTGCGGGGCTGGGCCGGTTTCTCCTCGATGCTCAGGGCGCAGCCGTCGGCATCGAACTCCACCACGCCGTAACGCTCGGGATCACGCACGGGATAGCCAAACACGGTGCCCCCCTGGTCACGCGCTGTGGCCGCCTGCAGCTGCGGGATCAGTTCATGGCCATGGAAGAGGTTATCGCCCAGAACCAGAGCCGCAGAGGCACCATCGAGAAAATCAGCACCGATCAGAAACGCCTGGGCCAGACCATCCGGGCTCGGCTGCACGGCGTAGGCGATGGTCATCCCCCAGGCGCTGCCATCCCCAAGCAGGCGCTGAAACGCCGCCTGATCGTGGGGGGTGGTGATGATCAGCACCTCGCGGATGCCCGCCAGCATCAGCGTGCTAAGCGGGTAATGGATCATCGGCTTGTCATAGACCGGCATCAGCTGCTTGCTCACCGCTGTGGTGAGCGGTGCCAATCGGGTTCCGCTGCCGCCAGCCAAGATGATCCCCTTGCGCCGCATCGAGTGAATAGGCAGTAAGCCGAGCTATTTCAGCATGAAGATCACTTGCGCTCGGCTGTTACCTCTAAGAAATACTGCCTGAACAAACAGTGAGAACTCAAAAGCGGATGAAGAGATTCGAACTCTCGACCCTCTCCTTGGCAAGGAGATGCTCTACCACTGAGCTACATCCGCAGTTGACGCCTGGGCAACCCCCCGCGACTTGGAAAGGATGCAGCACAGAGGGCCCCTGGGTCAAGCGGGAGGCAGCAATGGGATGCACAAGACTTCCAGGGAGCGGCCAAAAAGCGAGTGAGGACCATGGGAGTCAGCCAAAACCTCAGTCTCACAAGCTCATCAATGGCTAACGACACGGAGAGCTTACGGGGACCAAAACGATCCGACCGAAGCCAAGACCAACTATTAGAGCTCACGCAGTTGCGCAGACAGGGTTGAGTCAACAACGGCAGCCCCATACAAACCCCGACCCAAAATTCCGCTCAGCAACACTTCAACAAAACGGCAATGAATCGACAGAGCCAAGGCTGCGTTTGCCAAAGACAAAACGGCCAGGGAAGGTGTATCGCCGAAAAAGTAATCACTCGCCATAATTACAGACAAGGCTCAAACACACACCGACGAAGAAAACATGCAAGCAATACAAGCAAAAGTTTTTTCCAAGACAGCAATAATCAAAAGAGTTGAATTATAAAAACAAAGCATTAAAGGAGATACACACCCAGGCAATATAAATTGAGCCCTAAAGTATTAAGACCCATCTTGTCCAAAAACAAAAAACCTAAACGAATAAACAACAGCAGCCCGAAATCATAAACCTACCACCCGACACATTACAAGCACAACAACCCGAGCTAACACAAGCAGATAAATTCTGAACAATTAAATCAGGCATCAACCTTAGAAAAAATTTGGCCAATTGACTCAACGGCACTATCACGCTTAGCAATGCAAATCAACGTAGTATTAGATTGGAGATATTCAGGCATGGCGGACCATTTGCTCATAATTAATGATGAGGGAAGAAGAACATAAGTAGGCACGCCAATTACAGACGAGATGCAAACCGAGGTAGAGGAGACACCTATAACAACATCAAGGCCCTGAATACATCGAAAAAGCTCGTCTGGATTAGCGGCAACTGGTCTAGGGGGAAAAGATATTCTGCCTGGATAAGCTGCCAAAGCATGAGCAAAGAAATCAATATCATTTTTATCTAAAACGGGATGGAGGAGGATAATAGAATGCAATGTATTCTGAAGAATCCAATCTACCCAAGAGATCCCATAAGAATGGCCTTTTTTATTTTTATTCCTGGAGTACGCATGGATACCAATTTTCAAACTCCCAGAGAGGCAAAGAGTAGTATTCTCAACCAAGGAAGGGATGCAAAAATTTGATTCCGGTTCAAGTGGCAAATAGGGAATTAAGTCTGACCATAAATAATAAAGCGATGTAATGCGATCGTATCGATCGAGACATGCAGGATATCGCGCTAAAATCTCAAAATTGCTTTTACGGGCTCGAAATCTTTTGCTGATGAAATCAATAAGAGCATAAGATTGTTTCAATGGCACGATTTGATAGCATCCGGAGAAAGCGCTGCAAGATAAGATTTTGGATATCTCCCAGACATAATCCCCAATACCTAGATTGGCGTCAGGCAGAACCAAGGTTAGGTGATTAGACAATGAGGGTGTAAGAAAATTTTTTAAATTTTTTCTCTCTTCAATACTCCAAAAATCGATCGAATGGGCACGCAGCCAGTGAACCACTGAGGGCGACAAGCAACAATCAATTCCAGGAGCGTCTTTTTTAGATTGCGAATCAAATTTTGACCTAAGCTCGTAGGTATTTAAATAACAAGATCTACGAGAATCCACAACTTCAATATCATAACCAAGAACAAGTGGATCCCGTAAAACAGTGGTGGCCAAGAAGCCGGAAAAGTCAGCACACTCCCTATAATATTTCATAATCTGAGCATGGATATGCAAACTTATGCCATCAAAATCAGACAGCTCAAGCGAATTGGCGAAGTGACTGAGAGAAGGCATACTAGAAGAGTGCAGCCAGCCACAAAAAGCCGAGCGGAGATAACGATCTCGAATAACAATCAGAAAACATATATGCAGAGAGTGAATATCAAACGAGCTGTAATTGAAACTATTTAAAGACATAAGTACGCGAAGTACAGTTTCTGGGAAAAAAATCGTTGCAGCCGAACCCCAACACTGCTTGTCTAAGCGAACAAATGGAGATGACCTAAATTGGCACAATCCGTCAATACTACGGGTAGTTATTAAGTCAGAAATCAAATAATACTGTCGCAAATATTCACCATAAAAAGGATCAGCTTGCATACAGATACCTCGCCAGGTATAATATTAAATTATATAGATATCGCACCAAGGTTGCAAGACAATGTGTTTTGGTAAAAGGATGGCTATCTTCGGAGATCAACAGCAAAAATCAGAAACAAAGGAGAGTGAAGCCATACAAAAGATCGAAGCTCTGATCAGTCAAGAAACAATTGAAGGAGTAAAGGACTTATACGGTTACGCGATTAATACAAAAAGTGAATGCCATACAGATATAGATCTACAACATGTGGAACAAACACTGCATTATTACTATGAGATAAGATCGCGAAGGGGCAAAGAGGTGGCAAGATTATGCATAAATAGACTTATCGCAATTAATCTTGTTTTAGACCCCTGCAATCCCGAGCTAAGAATAATAACCTACCTGTTGAATCAGAAACTAAAATTTATAAGCAATTGGCAATCTTTTGATATTCTTGATATTCCTTTTAATATTATTAGGTCGGCATGGGAAACATCCTTAGAGCCGAAGACTGTAAATGCTCAAGACTTTAAAAAAAGCACATTGTTTCCACAATTAAGATCTCCTACGGATGAATTTGAAATGAAAGGTATTTTTGAGAGCAAAAATGAGAATAAGATAGACAGAAGCATCATTAATTTTCGGAATAGCCTCCAGCTAAGTAAATCTTGCAAAGATCAAAATACCTACTATGTAAAAGGGAACTTTCTGATTTTATCTACTGGCTATGGAATAGTTATATATGACATAGATAGAGATGCGGTAATAGAAAGCCATTCTCATCACTCAACGAAACTTTTAGGCTACTCATTGAAAATCAGATACATTACAAATAGCAGCCAAATAAGTAATTGTGAGGGACTGACTGCAATCTGTACAGTTCGACATGCCCCTAATTATGCTCATTGGACAAGAGATGTTTTATCAAAGCTGCTCCATATTAAAGCAAAAGGAATATCATTCAAAATAAACAACTTTATTTTTGACAATATAGAAAAGAAATATCAGCTTGACACATTAAAAATGCTGGATATCGACAAAAAAAATATAATTAATTCTTTAAGAATTCCCCCTTCGATAATCTTAAAAGCCAATAGAATAGTTTTACCTCCAAAATTTGACAAAACATTATCTTTTAGTACGACAGAAAAATGGTTCCAGGAGCTAGCCGAAGAGAAAGAGGAAGAAAAAATAAAGCATGGCGGGCATTATCTTTATTTATCCAGAGATGACGCAGAATACAGAAAAGTTCTTAACGAAGAAGAGTTACAACGCTTGCTAAAACAACTAAATTTTGAAACAATAAAGGCATCAAATTTAACAATTTTCGAACAAATCAGCCTTTTTTCCAATGCTCGCATCGTAGTAGGCGCACATTCAGCCGGATTGATTAATTGTTTGTATTCAAAACATAACCTATCACTTATAGAACTACACCATCCGGACTATTGCCATCATGGTTCAGGATTAACTATGGCTCAAATGGCTTGCTACTGTAAATTCAACTATTATCCAATAAAATGTAAGTCCCCCGTGAGGTCAGATGATCTAACCGATCATTATAAAAAAGATATAGTAAGAACTGCGGACATTGAAGCCCCCCTAGATTTAATTCAACAGACTCTTATGAATATATTATGAAGAGCAGGATAAGCAATCATAAGAACATCAAAATCCTTATTTTCATCCCATTTCCAATTTGGTTGATTCATTCACAATTAGACATATATATGTCGATAATAATGAAGGAGATGGGCTTTAATGTTTCGATATTAATGTGTAAGTCTTATTACTCAAAATGTCCGGCTTTAGAATCAACCCCAAATGACAAGAAATTAAATGTATGCCTTGAGTGTCAAGCACAGGGTGGCTGGATAAAAGACTTGTTGAAAAGGAAATACTCAATAGATGTACATGAATTGTCCACTCGGGATCGGGATGAGTCATATCCTTTAGATCAAACTTATAGCGATATTCTAGATCTAGCCTCGCTTGAAACTACTTTTACTGCTCAACGAACTGGATCATATGGACTGATAGATCACAACATAAGTGAATACTATGTGTCTACAAGAAAGGAACTGCAAAAGATATTACCCAACATGGTTGAAGCGCTTAAATCTCAAGAATTTGACATTGGCTTTTGTTTTAATGGCAGATTTTCGACGTCTAATATGTTTTTTAATTTATGCAAAAAAGAAGGCATTCCTTGTATTTTGCATGAAAAAGGAGTAACTGCTAATTCATTTAAGTTCTTGATAGGAAATACATGCTCATTAGATAAAGACAAGATAAACAAACTCTTGAAACATAAAGAGAGGAGTATGAGAAAAACTATCAATAAAAAGAAAATACTATCTCATGTGCATGAATTAAAAGAAAAAATTTCACAAGGGCATAAGCAAACATCACATTATGCATTTTTGAATGAGTCCAATGAAAGCAGTAATGACACTCATTGGCTAAATAAAATGAGGGCAAACCATGTAAAAATAATTGGATATTTTCCATCTACCTTTGATGAAGGATATACACAGAGTGTTCTGCCGATGCAGCAGTTAAAGTTATTATTTGATTTAAATAGACTTGCAAGTATGGACAATGACATAGCGATCATAGTAAGGATACATCCTAATTTTTGGCGAAGAATGGGTGTTCATAATAAAGATCTAATTGTTACTAGAATGATTCAAAAGCTAAGAAATAGGGCAGTTCAGAACTTCCACATAGTGGAACAAAATGGAATTAACTCTATTGACCTATGCAAATATATTGATGCCGCCATCGTACCCAACTCATCCCTCGCGCTCGATATTCGCTTAACTACACAAACAGTAAGACTTAATATGCTTGTTGCTAAAACCTCGTTATATGAAGAATGTGGAGACTATATAGCAGAAAATTTAAGTCGTGATACCTATAGGTTTATAAATGAGATAAAATCAAAGAGAATGCTTTTAGACAAGAAGAAAGATATATACAAATACGAAGAAATAGCTTACTCACTTTGGAATACAGAGATGAATATATCAATAAAATTCGAAGGAATCGGCTCAGACCCTAACAACCCTTTTCTTCCAGATATGGAAAAATTGAAAAAGACTATTGATAGCAATAATGTAAGCTCTGAACACGATATCTCATTGATTAATAATATCATTTGGAGGGCTTTGTGCTCAAAAGGATATATCAGCATTGAATAAATATGATTTTATAGTCATACATGTTGTGGCTTGATTATTTATAATAAAAACTCTACCCAAAAAAAGTTTGATTCAAAGTAAAACATCAGGGATATCAAGAGAGGATCCTTTGTCACAAATAACTTTTGGGGAGAGTGGGATAGTAGAGGTGAGATTGTTAACTCGTCAAACAACTATAGCCGTAATTTCAAAAATATAGCCTCAAATGCACAATCACATAAAGGAGTGATCAGATGTAAGGCATTAATCTAATGCAAATGTGGTAGTGTCTTTAATTAAAGAAAGCGGATTTTGATCTTCTCTAACGACAAGAGAATCATCAAATATGATGAAATCTAATGATGAATTGATAAAACAATTGATGGCTTCTTCTTTTGAATTAACGATCGGCTCGCCTCTAACATTAAATGATGTATTTATAAGGATTGGACACTGACATTCTAATTTATAGGCTGTGAGCAAAGAAGAGATAATTGTATTGTCATTTTCACTTACAATCTGGATACGTGCTGTGCCATCTTGATGCACTATCGCAGGATATAGATCGTCAGTAATATACTTTACAAGTGATTCATTGTTTTTATTTTTTTTATCATTAACTGGCAAATAGTTTTTTGAAAGAGCCAGAGTGAGCATATATTTATAAAGCTGGGAGGAGTTTGGTTGCATTTCAAAAATATCGCTGGCATCACTTTCTAATACAACAGGTGCTAAAGGGCGAAAATCCTCGCGATTTTTAATATTGCTATTGATGAATTCAAGAGCTTTGGGATTTCTCGGATCAGCAATTATTGATCTATTACCTAAAGCTCGTGGACCGAATTCGCTTCGGCCTTCAAAGACGGCTCCTACCCTTCCCTTTTGGAGAGACTGTATTACGTACTCAAGTGAACGTTGATCATTAATGTTAGGTCGGCGTATTAATAGATCGGCAGATTTTGATTGAGATATATCTGTTGAATCTACTCCCAACATAACCGAAGGAAGTCGAGAACTTATTGTTTTCGAGCATGCATTAGCTATATAATTAATACAAGCACCAATTGATGAGCCAGCATCACCACTCGCAGGATAAGCATAAATATTATTAAATTGGCTCTTGAAGGTGGTTGCTATTATGTAATTTAACTTGCAGTTTAAAGCAACCCCACCGCCTAAATAAAGTGTATTGCACGGGCTAACGGTGGATCTATTTAATTGAGATTCAATTAAAGTTATTGTGCTTATTTCAAGGTATTTTTGCATGCTAGAAGCCAAGTCGGCGAAACGCTGATGGATCGGCGCTTTTGAATTTGTAGGCCTAGGTAAAAATTTCAATTTATCAGTTAAAGGTTTATAAAATAACTCGTCGCTGTAAATGTCAAGCTCACCAAGATTAGGGGAGTCATTGCGATCTGGTTCTCCGAAAAGAGAACAAAGTTCTTCAAAATAAACTGGATCACCATATGGAGCAAGCCCCATAAGTTTATATTCTCCGGTCAACACTTTAAAGCCACAATAAACTGTAATCAGGCTGTACATTAAGCCTAAACTACGATTTACTGGTGTTAAAGTAGTGTTAAGCAGCTTTCCATTGACTATCTCAGCAACTAACCCGCTTGATCTCTCACCAATGGCATCATTGACAATTACCATGCCATCATTTCCATCACCAGCTGAGTACGCGGCATAAGCATGCGAATGATGATGAGAGCTAAAGTAAACATCGTCATTAGCATTAAGACCGAGTCGATTAGCAACCAAATGGACTTGATCTAAATGTGTATTGCTGGCCTTTAGAGTTTTATATAATGACTTCAATGCAACCAATGGAGTCATTATATTTTTACTGTATATTCTATTGAATATATTTTCATGAAGACAAATAGTCTTAACGTTAAATGCATAAGAATCTGCAAGTCTTAAACAGTATTCAATGGATTGTGTGGGGAAGGATTTGTCACCTTTTATTCTAGTAAAACGTTCTTCACTGCTTGCAAATAACTGCTTGCCATCTATCCCGACAAGCGCTGCAGACGAATCATGAAAACCACAAGATATTCCGAGGAGAACTTCGTTAGACATCGTATTAATGGATTGGATAAGAAAGGGAAGTAGTTTTGATCGTCTTAGAATTAGTTCGATTAAAAAGATTTGATATTTTAAAAATATTTGTCAATGGTACAATACTACACATGATCAGAAATTTGAGCATGTTTCTCTTTTTAGCCTCACCGAGCGTCAACATGGCAGCTCCTTAATCAGTTGATAAATTCTTTGTGCAATTATTCTATAGCCACTGGGGTTTGGATGCCTAAAATCAGCAAACAAACGTGATTGATCATCGAATAATGATGTTTCATTTTTGAGGAAACTATACCTTTCTGGCTCAGAGGAAAGCTTATCTATAATTTTTTCATAAAAAGGCTTAAGTCTTTTGACTCTTTCAAGACTATTTTCATTAACAACTTGCATGAAACTATAATCCAAAGGATCAAAGATGTCGTATTTGTAATTGCCATATCCCAATGTAGGCTGAAGAATTCGCAGAAACTTAGAACCGAATGAACTTGATATAGCATTCATTTGAATGCTTCTAGCTAAAAAAACATCAGCATGATCCAGTGACGTCTTGGGAATATTAGTAGATCTGAATAGATCTAGAGAAGAAATTTCTTTTAAGCCAGTTTGGTTCATCAATGGATTGTCTTGATGAATCTGAAGATAGTAATCATTAATCCCGGAATAGGAAATAATAATGTCAGGCCTAAAAGTTGGGATATCTCTAGCAAGTTTATTCAACTCGTTCCAAGAATTATAGCCTCCACAACCTCCATTGAAGATGCAACATTCCGTATTTTCACTCTTGAAAATATTATATAAATATTCGCTCCACATTGCGCCTTGTACCGCGGAGGTCGTCGAACCACCTAATGTCATTATCCACGGCCTAGAGGAAAGAGAGCCGTGTACAACATAGTTGCCAATGGTTTTATGATTAGCTTGAACATACTCGTCCTGATAGTTGTGATCATAAGTACAGCAACAATCGTAAGCCCAGTTATTCAATATCTTTTGTTTTTGAATTGGGTCCATAATCATAATTAAATATTACAATCATAGCATGAATTACTTTCTGGCGCTGTCGGAAGCCATGGCTCACTATTGTCCACACTAAAATTCATAGGGACTATATCGGGCATCCCAAGAGTGCAAAACAAATCAAAACAACTTATGAATACTTAGTGCAGTGCCGGCTTTAAAATTGTATTTTGAAGCATGGCCCAATAGCATATTTAGCATCCAGGGTGGTGCACCATCACCTGGACGAACGATCCGCAAATTTTCATTTGTAAACATTTCTCCCATTGCTATGTCTGCAACAACATAAATAGAACGTCGAAAAACCAGATTCTTCATCTCTGCGTCCGTCGGGCCGTAAGCAACCTCACCCATCGATTGCCAAGCACGATTTGATTCTACAACCAGACTTTTAAGCTCAGCCGGCTCTAAGGAAAATGCACTGTCGACACCACCATCAGCACGCGAGAGGGTGAAGTGCTTTTCAATCACGGATGCACCGAGAGCAACTGAAGCAACAGAAACACCTACTCCCATGGTGTGATCACTCAACCCCACTTCAGCTCCAAACAACTGTTTCAAATGGGGAATTGTTGAAATATTTGTGTTTTCAGGAGTCGCTGGATAAGTACTCGTGCACTTTAGAAGAATAAGTTGTTCACAACCTGCGTCTCTAGCGGTTGTAACAGCCTGCTCCAACTCCCCAAGAGTTGCCATACCTGTGGAGATAATGAGTGGTTTACCCGTCGACGCAGCCTTTTCTATCAGCGGCAGGTGGCTGTTCTCGAAGCTGGCGATCTTGAAAGCAGGCACATCGAGATCCAGCAGAAAGTCGACTGCCGTCTCATCAAAGGGTGAGCTGAAGCAGATCAGCCCCAGCTCGCGAGCCCGGTCCATGATCGGGGCATGCCATTCCCAGGGGGTGTAGGCCTGTTTGTAGAGATCATGCAGGTTCTTGCCTGACCAAAGGGAATCGGGATCGTTGATCTCGAAGCTGCCGCCACGCACATCGAGTGTCATCGTATCGGCGGTGTAGGTCTGCAACTTGATGGCGTGAGCCCCAGCTTGGGCGGCAGCCTCAACAATCTCTAAAGCTCGTTCAAGGCTCTGATTGTGATTGCCACTCATTTCAGCAATCACAAATGGCGGATGGTCAGCACCGATAGGACGACCGGCTATCTCGATGGTCATGAGGGGATGTCTTGGTTCACAGATTGGTCTGGTGACATTGGCACGATCCTCACATCGGCATAAAGACCATCAGTGCGCTGGGACACGCGACGAAACTCCAGCCGCATGCCGAGAGCTTCTAGAAATGCATGGGGATAACCCTCGGCGTCGAGCATACGAATCTGGTCGTACCAGGAACTCAAGTCGCCTTTTGAGCAGGTCACCAGGTTGCTCTGGCATGGAGTTCGTCGGCTGAACAGCACTGGATCTCCCCGCTGGGGTGTGGCAACAGGCTCCTCCCGCACGATTTTTTCAATCATCTTCTCAATCACCCCATCAGCCCTGAGAAAGATTTCTTCTGCGCTGCCATGAAGGCTCAAAGGCTGCTTAATGTAAATGTCACCAGTATCCAGGCCAGCGCCGCAGCGCAGGGCTGAAATCATGGTGCTGCTGTGGCCTCGCTCGATCAGGTTCTGCAGTGGACTTCCGCCCCGCCCATAAGGCAGGTCGGTCATATGAAAGATGACAGTTGGCCAAGAGCCCCAGATCGATTCGGGGATCAGATGGCTCCAATGTGGCACGAAGATCCACTGCGGATCGATCGCTGCTACAGCTTCCGAGGTGAGCTTGGTGGGTTCGGCAATGCTCTCAACGGGACGACTGAGTTGTCGGCTAAGTCGATCAGCCAATGCACTGTTCCAAGGACGGTTGGAGATCAGCAGCAAGGAGGATTGGTGGTGAGGTGAAATGTGTCCTATCAGTTGCACGTGATTCCCAATGCTCAAGCGACGGAATCGATTTGCTCATCATGACAAACAGGGGGATTCCGTTACCCCTCATCAGCGCAATCAGATTGAAAATTCAGGATGTAGCGCCGGCCGTGCGCATAAAAAAACGCCGGATAACGCTGGTTGTCAACCACCCGCAACACATTGAACTGCTCCGCTAGGGAAAGCTCTGGATCCAACCTGGAGTCAGCCGGCCGACGGTGGGGATAATAGCTGGCTTCGCCGCACTGAGGCTGAGCTGCCTTGACCACCTCATGGTGGCAATCAAACCAGGTCAAACAGAGATCGAAAGTGGCACGTGCTTGCAAGGCACGCCACTCATCCACCAGCTCATGGCCGTGGAGCGTGATCTCCTGCTGTAAGTGGATGGGACCGGCGTCGAGATCAGCAACAGCCTCAAACAGGGTGATTGGGATGGAGCTGGCCCCCTCCAGGATCTGCCAGGTCATCGAACTCCAGCCCTGACCCTGAGGCAGGGCGCTCTCATGCACCACCAGGTTGTAGCGGTGGAGCGCCAGTTCATCAGCATTGAGCAAACGACCGCAGCTCAGCAACAGGCAAACATCGCCTGCGACTAGAGCTGACGGAGTGTGGATCCAGCGCACTGCATGGCCCCGCTGCCACAGCGCGGTTATCAGATCTGGAAGAGAAGCATTGAGCCAACTGCCACGATCGCTGAGCAGAGTAATGCGGCTGGGCGCCAATGCCAACGCTTCACCGCCCGAGAGCGGGGGAGGGAGGACTCCGAAAGGAGTTCTGAGTCAGATGTGAAGCCAGCGCGCGCAAAGCAGGCATTGCTGGCAATGTTGCTCGTGAGCACCTCAGCCACGGCCTCAACAGAAGGACCCCAGTGTTGTTCCAGTGCTTGAAGACCTAAGCGCACCAGCGCAGCAGCCAGACCATGGCCACGGGCACAACGATCGAGAGAAAGATCAACAGCAGCCTCACTGACATCAGCTTGAGCGCTGCCGAACTGTCGATCAAAGCGGATCTGGCCGATGGGACACCCGTCTACTGTCGTGGCGATCAGCAATAGTCGGTTCGGGTCTGTCAGACCTTTCTGAAACCAGTGGTGGTGATCCTTTGGTGCAATTGGCTCCGACGAGAAGCTGTTGGCGCGCACCTGAGGATCGTTGGCCCAGTGCAACAGCAGGGCTTCGTCGGCAGCTGTAGCCGGTCGCAGACTGATTGCCCCCTGGTGGCCCAGCATCGCCATCGAGAGGCGGAGTGCACCCCAGCCATCAGTCAGCGCAGGAGCTGCTTTTTCAGGCTTCGACTCGGTCATTCGAGCCAACAGCGCGGAGCGGATCTGCTCAGCCGTCACGCTGGCGCCAACTCCCAAGAGCTGGAGATGACCAGCCTGATCAAGGGCCTCCGCGAAAGGGAGCTGATTTGCAGCAATGGCCACCACTAAGGTCGGAAGCCGAAGACAGGATCTTTCCCACGTGGTGGCACCACCTGCGCCGATCGCCAGATCTGCCCTGGCGATTAACCCCGCCAAGCTCGGCAGTGGTCCGTGCAGGGTGGTGTGAGGCCTACGGGCCACTAGCTCGGCCACCGGCTGGCGGTGGGGGCTTTGAAGCCCTAGCACCACATCCACCGCCAGATCAGCCAGCGGGGGATCCATCAAGGCCTCCAGCGCCCGACCAGTGAGATTGGACGGATCCACTCCCCCGAAGAACACCAACACCTGACGCAGCTCGGTGCGGGGCACCACCAGAGGATGCAGCTGGGCATATTCCGGCCCCAGCAGGGCGTAATGGGGGCCAAGAAGTTGGCGGCACTGCGGCGGCACCAGATCCTGATAACGCTGATGCGTGGCCTCACCAAAGAAGTTCTGATCCAGCAACAGATCAGCCTGGTGAGGCCGATCGGCCAAGTCATCGATCACCAGGAGCTGGGGGCCTGCATCGGTCCCGGGCAAACCCGCAACCAGTTGCTCTTCCCAGCTGACATCCAGGCCGTAGTGGTCTGCCACGATCCAGCTAATGCGGTTGATCCCGGCTACAGCAAGAACCTCAAGGCACTGGGCGGCATCCTGCTCCTGAGTACAACCAAGCCAGGCACCATAAAGATCACTTCCCTCCAAGCCTTCGCAGGCGACCAAGGGCTGCTCTGGCAAGGCCAATACCTGGAACTCCTGCTCCAGCAGGCCAATCAGATCACCGGGCTGGCGACGACATAAAAAACAAACCTCTGCACCACGGCGCTGCAGCTCACGAGCCAATGTGCGGCAGCGGATCACATGACCACTGCCGATCAGCAGGGATGCATCGCAGCGGATGAGGATGCGTGTCATACGAGCTGCCGAAGCAGGCAAAACGCTTCTGCTGCCGCAACTCCCACCTGCGCGCCGCGCCAGCGTGCTATGTGCTCTATAGCCTCAAGGGAGCGGGCATGGGGCCAGTCGCGCATTTCGCTTGAGTAGGCCATCAGAGCTTCCCGTTTGCGCTCCCATTGATCTGAAATGTCCACAAACCAGTTGGGCTGGAAGGCCGGGGCAGAGCCCGGTGGCTGCCATTCCGTGCTGCTCGCCACTTCAAAACTGAGCAACCGCTTCACCACATGACCCGGCGTAGGCCTGCATGCCGTCACCACCGCCTCATGCAATCGGCGATGGTCGACATTCACATCACCAGCATGGTGAACGTAAACACACTTGGGTTGATGGCGCTCAACGCATTCTTCAATGCGCTTAATGAGAGCCAGACGATCCAAGGAATCCAAGCGGTTATCAGGAAGATCGAGGAGCTCCACCCCCGCTGCACCAAGGATGGATCCAGCCGTTTGTGCAGCTTGAGCAAGGGCTGAAAGTTCATCTCGAACTTGGGCTCGATCGCGCTCTTGCTGGCGTGACGTTGAGCCCTCCGCAACGATTAATACTTGCACCTGATCGCCTGCATCGACATGGCGAGCAATGGTTCCGCCGCAACCGAGCACTTCGTCATCGGGATGGGCGGCTACAACGAGGACACGTGACATTTCAGGACCAAACCCCCTCTTCCGCCAGAGCCCGTCGCATCAACTCGGCTCGGCTCCAGTCGTCTTCCGTATCAATATCTTGAACGCGCCACCGGGGCAAAAGCAAAGGTCTACTGCCTTCGAACAGGTTTTGAGAGTTCAGCCATGCCTGCGGTCGCCCCCAATAAAACTGTCCAGCATCATGAAAGGCTGGCTCAAGATCCTGACTCCGCTTGGTGAATTGCTCTGGCTGCCACATACGAGCTACTCCCGAAGCCAGGTCGATCTTCAATGCTCGCTGAATTGGTGAGGCATAGTCAGTGGCCGTAAACACAAAGCGATCAGGAGTTAATTCCGCAAGCAAGTCCAGTCCTCTTTTAATGTCATTAGGGACAACGAAAGGTGCAGTGGCGTACAAGCAGCAGACCGCTGCAAGCTCATGACCACGATCTTGATGCCACTTGACGGCATGAGCGATAACCGGCGTGGTACCTGCAAAATCAGTAGCAAGCTTTGCTGGACGCCTAAAGGGAACTTTCGCACCGCACTGCTCTGCCACATCAGAAATCTCTGAATCATCAGTGGAGACGATGATCTGATCGAAGCAACCGCTTGCTTGGGCAGCTTCGATCGACCAGGCGATCATCGGCTTGCCAGAAAACCCACGAATATTTTTACGTGGAATGCGTTTACTGCCACCGCGTGCCGGAATCACGCAGAGTTTCATACCGCAAACTCCGGGGCAAAAGCACGTATTTGCTTCGCTAACTCAGCCGCCACTCGCTGTTGATCCAAACCGCTGAGACCAGGAAACAAAGGGAGACTGATTGCACTACTTGCATAAGCCTCAGCCTCTGGGAATTGCCCTTCCGCAAACCCCAGCTTTCGGTAGTAAGGCTGGAGATGCACTGCGCTGTAGTGCAACTGCACACCTACTCCTGCAGCTCTTAACCCCTCAAACACCTGGCGATGTTGCTTGCCTGTGGCGTGCTGCAGACGGATCACGGCCAGATGCACTGAACTGAGCACATCCTTTGGAACCTCAAGCAGTTGAACAGGCAGTTCAGCCAGCAGTTCCATGTACTGCTGCAACTGTCGGTTGCGCTCGGCCACGATCTCGTCGAGCCGTTGCAGCTGGCTTAAGCCCAGCGCCGCTTGTATGTCGGTGATCCGGTAGTTGAAACCCAGCTGCTGCTGCTCATAGACCCAAGAGCCAGCAGCAGGTTGCTCAAAGCGCTCGGCATCGCGCACGATGCCGTGACTGCGTAGCTCCCTCATGCGCTGGGACAAAACCGGATCATTGGTTGTGGCTAGCCCGCCCTCACCGGTGGTGATGATCTTTACCGGATGAAAACTGAATACCGTGATAGCGCTATGGCGACAGTTGCCCACCGGCGCACCTTGATAGAGGCCGCCGATCGCATGGCTGGCATCCTCCAGAACTTCAAATCCATAGCGCTCAGCCAGAGATCCAATCGCCGCCATATCGCAGCTGCTGCCCGTGAGATGCACCGGCACCACCACCTTCGGCAGAGTTCCCTCTTGCTGGGCCTGCTGCAGCTTCTGCTCCAGTACCTGCACACTCATCAACCCAGTGGCGGGATCGATATCGACAAAATCGACTTCCGCGCCGCAGTAGCGGCCGCAGTTGGCGGATGCCACGAAGGTGATGGGTGAAGTCCAGAGACGATCGCCCGGTCCCAATCCAAGAGCCAGGCAGGCAATATGCAAAGCGCTGGTGGCGCTGTTCACGGCCACGCCATGGTGGGCGCCCACCTTGGCAGCTACAGCTTGCTCAAAGGCTGGAACAGCAGGACCACTGGTAAGGAAAGGACTGCGCAGCACAGATTTAACCGCGGAGATGTCTGCTTCTGAGATTGTTTGTCGGCCGTAGGGAATAAAGGCCTGCGGATCGCTGCTCATACAGGCTGGAAGGCAGGATCCACGTGCTCACTGATCAAAGCCCGCAGCTGCTCCACGCTGAGGAAATCAGGATTGGAACCGGAGTTGTATGCAAAACCTGGAGGCACTGCGATGCTGCTAATTCCGGCATCCTGATAACGCTGCTGCACCCGGCCATCGCTGGGCAGGATGGCGTAATAAGCACCTAGATCAATCGTCGTGAAGCTATCAGAAGCCGTAATCATTTCTTCGTGAATTTTCTCGCCGGGTCTGATACCTGTAATTGGCTTCTCACAACTGGGACCGATCGCCTCAGCTATATCGGTGATTCGGTAGCTGGGAATTTTAGGCACGAACAATTCGCCACCTAAAGCGTTCTGCAACGCCCAAAGCACCATATCGACACCCTCTCTCAAAGAGATATTGAACCTCGTCATTTCCGGATCCGTAATGGGCAGAATGCCTGTATTTGCCTTATCAAGAAAGAAGGGAATCACCGAACCACGCGAGCCCATCACATTGCCATAACGCACCACCGAAAATCGGAGATCACGAGAACCTTTGATGTTATTGGCAGCAACAAAAAGTTTGTCTGAGCAGAGCTTTGTGGCACCATACAAATTAATCGGAGCGGCAGCCTTATCGGTGCTTAGGGCCACCACACGCTGCACGTCTGTATCCAGGCATGCCTGGATAATATTTTCAGCACCGAGAACATTTGTCTTAACAAACTCTATCGGATTGTATTCAGCCGCCGGCACCTGCTTAAGGGCCGCAGCATGCACCACAGTGTCAACTTGCTCCAGCGCCCTGCGCAGGCGATCCTGATCGCGAACATCTCCAAGAAAAAAACGTAGTTGCGGATATTGCGATTCTGGAAATTGCTGCTGGAGCTCCCACTGCTTCAGCTCATCCCGGCTGTAAACCACAATGCGACTGATATCTGGGAAACGCTGCAACACGCTGGCAATGAATGCCTTGCCGAAACTGCCCGTGCCGCCAGTGATCAGGAGTCGAGAAGCAGAGTTGAAGTGCATGAGTTGAAAGTGAAATCAAATGGTTCCGGCCATTTGCTGGCGAAGTAGCTTCATGCGATCGCGCAGGTTCGCCGCCTCCTCGGAGTCAAGGTTCTTCGCCGCCTCCTTCATTTTGCCCTCCAACTGATCAATCAAATCCGGCCAGGCCTCAAGGGCTAGACATGCATTCTGATCGTTCTCCAGAGCCTGTGCCTCCTTACCCACAAGCTCAACCAGATCCGCATCAGGCCCGACCTGCTTCAGCTTACGGCTCAGCTCAAGAAAACTAAGGATCGAGTTGCTGGCCTTCTTGCCCGCTGCCGTCGGCATCACGCCGTGCTTCTCGTTGCAAGCCTGCTGGATCGCCCGGCGCCTCTCCGTTTCAGAAATGACCTTGGCCATCGAATCGGTCATGTTGTCGGCGTAGAGCAGCGCCACACCTTCCACATGTCGGGCAGCCCGGCCAATCGTCTGGATCAGTGAGCGCTCGGCCCGCAGGAAACCCTCCTTGTCGGCATCGAGGATCGCCACCAGGCTCACCTCCGGCAAATCCAGGCCTTCCCGCAGCAGGTTCACCCCCACAAGCACGTCGTATTCACCGAGGCGCAGGTCCTGAATGATCTCGATGCGCTCGTTGGTAGTAGTCGTAATAGGAAATGAAGTGCTCAACGGCGTTTTCGGGGAAGAACTCCCGCAGTTCGTTGCAAAGCTGCGCGGCCAACGTCTTGTTGCGGGCCAGCACCAGTGCTGGCCGGCCGGTCTGGGCGATGACGTTGGCCATCGTGAAGGTCTTGCCCGTTCCAGTTGCCCCAAGCAGGGTCTGGTAACGCTGCCCGCCATTCACGCCCTTCACCAGCTACTTGATTGCCGTGGGCTGGTCGCCCTTGGGGCTATAGGGCGCCGTGAGGTCGTAGGCGGGCATGGGTTGCAAGGCCAAACGACGGAACGCAATTATCGCTAGATCGAGCAATGCCATGCGAACCCCCACCTTGCTGGTCCATCACGGGGCGTTCCAACCGCTCTGGCAACAACCGGGGTTGATCCAGGTGGGGCCCCAGATCACTGATGGACCTGCGAGTTTGCAGCTGATGGAGCTGTCAGTGGTTGGGCTGAAAAATGCCCTACAGCGCCGGGGTTGGGCCGCTAAGGGGGTGCTGCTTCAGTACACCGATCCATTTCTGCTCCGTGCTGCTCCGATGCGGGGCATCCGCCAATGGCCCGGACCACGCCTGCTCGCCTGCGGCGATCTCCATCACGGACCCGATCCAATCGGAACCCTGCAGCAGTACTGCGACGCTGAACCACACGACGCGGTGCTGCTCACCTTCAATCCGGCGCTGCTGCAGGAGGTGCAACACCGACTACCAATGCCCGTGCGCTGCCTGGCCCCCACCTTCTTTCGCTACCCGCACGCCACACCCAGCCCAACACCGCGATTAGAGCTCCTGCACGTGGGCAGCCTCGGGCCCCATCACCCCCGCCGCCGTGAGCTCGTGGAAGCCTTACTCAAGCGACAACAGGTTCCGTTCCGCCACGCCACCACCCGCAGCGCGGAAGAAGCAGCCCAGCTCTACGCCCAGCACGCCTTGGTGCTGAATGTGCCCTTGAACCAGGACCTCAACCACCGCCTGTTTGAAGTGATGGCCGCCGGAGTTCCCCAGGTGATTTTTGGTGATCGCAGCCTGCTGGGAGACCACAGCCCACTGAGCAACCGACCCGATCTGTTTTGGGCACAATCCATCGAGGACTTGGAAGCATTGGTGAAGCAACTGTTCTCCAAGCCCACCAGACTCCAAACCAGCGTTGTAGACCCTCCGCCGTACTGGGATCTCAAAGCCTTGCTGAAACAATCCCTGGCCCCTAGATGAGCAAGCCTAGTGACCCCTATCAGGCGAAAAACCGTTTTCAGGCAGACACCTTGGGCAACGCCCTCATCAAGCTCCCCATCTCAAGAGCCTGCAGTCCATAGCTCCAACCCAGATTGCTCTTAATGCCGGCCCGCTCCAGCGCCTGCTGCATCGTGTCGGTGGTGAGCACACCAAAGATCACCGGCACGCCGGTGTCACGCGACACCGCGGCGATCCCTTTGCTGGCTTCCGCCACCACCACATCGAAGTGCGGGGTGTCACCACGGATCACCGCACCCAGGGTGATCACCACTTGATAACGACCGCTGGCGGCCAGCTTCTGGGCCACCAGGGGAAGCTCGAAGGAACCCGGCACCCAAGCCACATCCAGCTGAGTGCTCTCGGCACTGGTGTCGACACCATGCCGACCCAGACAATCAAGGCAGCCACTCAGCAGCTTGCCGGTGACCAGATCGTTGAAGCGGGCAATGACCACGGCAATGCGCAAGCCCTGCAAATCGGTAAAACGTCCTTCAAAAGTGGCCATTGGGCAGCTTTTTTCTCAATCCATGCTCCCACCCCATCGGAGAGAACAAGGAAATCAAGCGAAGCACGATGTGGATTCAGACCACGAAGAAGCTGACGCCCCAGTTCACCAGCACCAGCGCCACCCAGGCAATGCCGCCCAGAAGAATCAGTCGATTCGAGCGGCCGCTGTCCTCATTGGAGGCGTACAGCACCGGCACAGCAACGATCAGAGCGAAAGACATCACCACCAGGGCCAGAACGGTGAGGGTGTTAAGGATCTGCATGGGAGTTCAGTCGACGCCTGGTCGTGCCCGACGATTGTCCCACGCTGGGGAAGCGTCCCGCGCCATGGCTCGCATCAAGCTTCACAGCTTGTGGTGAACGGCATCGGTACGATCCAGCCACTCTCCATCGCCCGATGCCCCGCTCCGCTGCCCAACCTGAGGAGCTGGCCCTGCAGGGCAATCTGTTCGGCGGCCCCGATCCGACGCAGAAGCCAACCACCAACGCCGCGACGGCCCGCATCACAGCCGAGCTGGAGGACCTCAGCGATGCCAGCCTCAGCGCCGATGCAGCGGCTCGCCCGAGGCAACGGCAGATCAGCGCCAGCGACCAGCCGGAGAAAGCCAGCAACGAGAGCGAGAACGACGACGACAGCGATGCTCCGGCCTGGTGCCACCACAGCGAGGTGGATCAAACCCTGCTGACGCCGATGTTGCGGCACTACGTGGAGCTCAAGGCTGAGCATCCCGACCGCGTGCTGCTTTACCGCCTCGGCGACTTCTTTGAGTGCTTCTTCGAAGACGCCATCGAGCTTTCGCGGGTGCTGGAGCTCACACTCACCGGCAAGGAAGGGGGCAAGGCGATCGGCCGGGTTCCCATGGCCGGCATCCCTCACCACGCCGCCGAGCGCTACTGCACCGAGCTGATCCGCCGCGGCTACTCCGTAGCGCTCTGCGATCAGCTGGAGACCACTCCCGCCAAGGGCGCCCTGCTCAAACGCGGCATCACCCGGGTGCTCACCCCAGGCACGGTCCTGGAAGAGGGAATGCTGGCGGCCCGACGCAACAACTGGCTGGCAGCCGTCGTGGTGGAGCCGGCCACAGCTCGGCACCCCCTGCGTTGGGGACTGGCCAGCGCTGACGTGAGCACCGGCGACGTGCTGGTGATGGAGCGCAACGGCAGCGACGCGCTGCATCAGCAACTGGCCCAGCTGGAGGCCTCGGAACTGCTGTGGGCTGCCTCTGACGAGAGCAGCGACGAGGCCAGCACAGGCAAACCCGCTTGGTGCCCCGAACGGCTGCGGCTCAGCCCGATGGCACGCACCCCCTTCACTGCCCCCGAGGCCGAACAGGCCCTCAAAATCCATTACCGCCTGGCGGGTCTCGATGGCCTGGGCCTGCAAGAGCTGCCCCTGGCCCTGCGTGCCTTCGGGGGACTGCTCCACTACGTCAACGACACCCAGCCCCTCGACGAGGAGACGCGCGTCCCTCTCGAAGTGCCCCAGATCGTGCACAGCGGCGATGCCCTGGTGCTAGATGCCCAGACCCGCCGCAACCTGGAGCTCACCGCCACCCAACGGGACGGTCAACTGCAGGGCTCGCTGCTCTGGGCCATTGATCAGACCCTGACCGCCATGGGCGGCCGCTGCCTGCGTCGCTGGCTGGAAGCTCCCCTGATGGATCTGCAGGAAATCCTGTTGCGCCAGGCGGTGGTCAGCCTGCTGGTGCAGCAACGGCCTTTGCGCCAAGCGCTGCGCCGACTGCTGCGGCCCATGGGCGATCTGGAACGGCTTGCGGGCCGGGCTGGCGCGGGGCATGCCGGTGCCCGCGACCTGGTGGCCATCGCCGATGGTCTGGAACGGTTGCCACAGCTCTCAGCACGGCTCGACAACAGCCTGGAGCACTGGCCCCAGGGACTGGACGCGCTGCTGATCGCCAATCCCGACCTCAGCGATCTGGCCAACCAGATCCGCCACGCCCTGGTGGACGCCCCACCGCTCTCCCTCAGTGAAGGCGGCCTGATCCACGATGGGGTGGACCCCCTGCTGGATGGCCTGCGCAATCAGCTCGATGACCAGAACGCCTGGCTGGCCGAGCAGGAGCGCCTGGAACGGGAGCGCAGCGGCAACAGCAACCTGCGCTTGCAGTATCACCGCACCTTCGGCTACTTCCTGGCCGTAAGCAAAGCCAAGGCTTCCTCCGTGCCGGATCACTGGATCCGGCGTCAGACCTTGGCAAATGAAGAACGCTTCATCACCCCGGAACTGAAAAAACGCGAAGGCCGCATCTTCCAGCTGCGCGCGCGCGCCTGCCAGCGGGAATACGAACTTTTCTGCCAGCTGCGCGAACAGGTGGGCCTGATGGCAGCCCCGATCCGGGAAGCCGCCCGCGCCATCGCCAGCCTTGATGCCCTGGCGGCCTTAGCCGACACCGCCGCCACCCGCGGCTGGTGCGCACCGGAGTTGAACGACACGCGCACCCTGCTGATTGAGGACGGCCGGCACCCCGTGGTGGAGCAGCTGCTGGTGGAAACCAGCTTCACCCCTAACGACCTGCAGCTGGGAAGCGGCACTGACCTGATCGTCCTCACCGGCCCCAATGCCAGCGGCAAAAGCTGTTACCTGCGCCAGATCGGTGTGATTCAGCTGCTGGCCCAGATCGGCAGCTGGGTGCCGGCCAGCTCTGCTCAGATCGGACTAGCTGATCGTATCTTCACCCGTGTCGGCGCCGTGGATGACCTGGCGGCCGGCCAGTCCACCTTCATGGTGGAGATGGCCGAAACCGCCAACATCCTTCACCACGCCAGCGAGCGATCGCTGGTGCTGCTCGATGAGATCGGCCGGGGCACCGCCACTTTTGATGGCCTCTCAATCGCCTGGGCCGTCAGCGAGCACCTGGCCGGTGACCTTCAGGCGCGCACCGTGTTCGCAACCCACTATCACGAGCTCAACAACCTGGCGAGCGAGCGCACCAACGTGGCCAACTTCCAGGTGATGGTGGAGGAAACCGGCCACGACCTGGTGTTCTTGCATCAGGTGCAGGCCGGCGGTGCCAGCCGCAGCTACGGCATTGAAGCCGCCCGTTTGGCAGGCGTGCCTCAACCGGTGGTTCAACGGGCCCGCCAGGTGCTGGATCAGTTAGCCGCGTAAAAAGAAAAAATCATTCCCACCCCAACCTGTTTAAAAACGAACAAAAAAATCGTCAAATCTACCAAGAATCAAAGAAGTAGCTAGTAAGCTTCCTTTTCCAGTGCTCTTTTAAAAGCTGCCAAAAAATAATGCATTCCTGCCTTACCTGAGGAGCCTTACCAGAATCAATCAGATACTGACAACGCTCTCGAGCTTCATCCCATGTACTTGCCTGAACAAATGGGGGCTTTTGGTGACATTCGAATTTCGCCTCCCAATAACTAACATCAGACAAATCGGGGCTGGCATTCTTCAAGACCACAGGAATCGAGCCAGCTTGTAACGCCTCATAAAATCGATAAGTTTCGATATTGACCCATCCAAGCGGACAGGGGGTAAACAAAGAATTTCTCAGAAGAGAGAAATATTCTTTGGAATTTAACGCAGTGACCTTTTTATGGTCTTCACTGAAGCCCTGATCGGTCAAGACTACCTGGCCCCGTTTCAAACCATCAAAACATTTCAACATTTCAAGCCGATCTGATTTTGGCTGCCCTGCAAAACACCAAGTGTACTCAGGATTATCCACAGGCTCATTATCCGCAGATACAGCAAAAATCCTGTTTGACAATCCCGGATACAAGTGCAGAAGCTTGCCACTCAATCCAGCCCCTGATAACATCTGAACAAGAAGCGGATTCAAGTAATCTCTCACTACAAATTGACAATTCTGACTAACCGAATAACCCATATAATTTTTCAGCGTTTCATCATGCAATGAAATCACCCCATACCTAAATCCACGACGCTCACAATGAGCAGCGAAACTCTCCTCCCCACCCCCGCAAACAAGAATGGAACAATCACTAATATTATCATCACTAATCTCTTCGCCTTTCATCCAGCGGTTGACAACCAAGCCTTCTGGCAATAACTCCTGAAGCCACAAAGGAAGCTCAGGCCATTCGGAATACAAGCGAGGCATATTTCGAGGGCCCACAATCAATTACAGACCAAACAACCAGTCCCTAGAAACATATCACGAAAATTCATTGCAAAAAACAACTCAGCCAGCAGCCTTGTCACAGACAATGTATTCAACAATCACGAAGAGAAGGACTCTTCCGCGATAAAGAGGCATCCGAGACAAGAAACAACGACCGACAAAGATTTCAGCAAGAGCTATCTGCATCCTTATGCACACATATTACAAGCGGCCAAACCAATTGAATTCCCAGTCAATCTTCAACCTGAGCAGCCCTGAGCAGCGCATTCGCCGCCGCGGCCACCAAGCCAGCGCCGCCGCGGGTGCCCTCCAGACGGATCTGATCCAAGGACGTGGCCGCCAACCGCCGCTTGCACTCCGGCACCCCCACGAAACCCACCGGCATGCCGATCACCAACGAAGGTCTGGGGGCCCCTTCATCCACTTGATCCAACAACTGCTCCAACGCCGTTGGCGCACTGCCCACTAACAGCAACGGCATCGGCTGACCGGCCGTCTGGGCTGCAGTGGTGAGCTCAGGCCAGCAGCGCTGCATCGCCGCGGCCGAGCGCGTGGACCCCTCCGGTGACTGCGGCGGTGCCCAATCCAGCAGACAGCGCACGGAGGTGCCGAGCGTGCGACGGGCCATGGGCGACACCGCCGCCGCGGCCATCGCCGTGTCCGTGAGCACCAAGGCCCCCTGACGCAGGGCCTCCAGCCCGCACTCACAGGCACCGGGGCTAAAACGCAGCAACGATGCCAAGCCAGGGTCCCCACTGCTGTGCACCAAGCGCTCCAGCACCTGCTGCTGGAGGGGATCCAGACCCGTCTCACCGAGCAGAACACGGATGCGGCGAATGCTCTCGGTGAAGATCGGGTGATCAGCCAAAGGTGCTCCTGTCACGGCGACTGCCAATCAGGGCAGACTTCGGCATTCTCCGACGACCTGCCGCGATGCCGATCCAGTTGCTGTGGGGCAACGATTCCGCTGCTCTGGAGCGCGCCATCCAAGCCGTGATCGACAAGGACGTCGATCCCTGCTGGGCCAGCGTCAATGTGAGCCGCCTCGACGGCAGTGAGTCTGGTCAGGCCCGCCAGGCGCTGGAAGAGGCCAGCACCCCGCCCTTCGGTGGCGGCGCCCGGGTGGTGCTGTTGCAGCGCTCGCCGTTTTGCAACGCCTGCCCCAGCGAACTGGCGGAGCGCTTCGAAGGCGCTCTCGACGGCATCCCAGACAGCACCCATCTGCTGCTCTGCAATCCCGCCAAGCCCGACGGCCGCCTGCGCACCACTAAGGCGCTGATGAAGCGGGTGAAGGCGGGCGCCGCCAGCGAACGCAGCTTCAAGTTGCCGGCCGTCTGGGATGGCGCCGGTCAGCGCCAACTGGTGGAACGCACCGCCGATGATCTCAAGCTCAAGCTCGAACCCGCCGCCGTTGATGCGCTGATCGATGCCATCGGCAGCGACAGTGCACGGCTAACCATGGAGCTGCAGAAGCTGGCCCTCCATGCCGAGAGCAGTGGCGAGGTCAGGATCAGCGCCAAAGCCGTGGAGACCCTGATCAGTGGCCTGAGCACCAACGCCCTGCAGGTGGGTGACGCCCTGCTGGCCGGCGACCCCGGCCAAGCCATCGCCCTGCTCGATGCCCTGATCGATGCGGGCGAACCGGCCCTGCGGGTGGTCGCCACCCTCACCGGTCAGATCCGGGGATGGCTGTGGGTGCTGCTGCTCGAACAGCAGGGAGAACGGGATGTGGCGGTGATTGCCAAAGCAGCAGGCATAGGCAACCCGAAGCGCATCTACGTGATGCGCAAGCAACTGCAGGGCCGCTCACCCCAGCGCTGCCTCAACCTGCTGGGCCGGCTTCTGGATGTCGAAGCAGCCGTGAAGCGTGGGGCACAGCCGGGTGATGCCTTCCGCGACGGGCTGCTCGGATAAAGATGCTGCTGGGATGAACAAGCTTCCTGGCTGAATCAGAACGCTCAGTGAGACAATCGCCAGCGACCTGAGGCGGCGTGGATGGCCCTGCTGGTGCAGAAGTTCGGCGGCACCTCCGTCGGCAGCGTGGAGCGCATCCAGGCCGTGGCGCAGCGTATTGCCGCCCGCAAGGACGAAGGGCATGAGCTGGTGATCGTGGTGTCGGCCATGGGTCACACCACCGATGAACTCACGGCCAAGGCCAACGCCATCAGCAGCAATCCGCCCCAACGGGAAATGGACATGCTGCTGGCCACTGGCGAGCAAGTGTCGATCGCCTTGCTGTCGATGGCCCTGCATGAGGTGGGCGTACCGGCCATCTCCATGACCGGCCCTCAGGTGGGCATCGTCACCGAATCCGCCCACGGCAAAGCGCGCATCCTCGATGTGCGCACCGACCGGCTGCGCAGCCGACTGGCGGAAGGCCGCGTCGTGGTGGTCGCTGGCTTCCAAGGCACCAGTCAGAGCAGTGGCGGCACCGCGGAAATCACCACCCTCGGCCGCGGTGGCTCCGACACTTCCGCCGTGGCCTTGGCCGCCGCCCTTGGCGCTGACGCCTGCGAGATCTACACCGATGTGCCCGGCGTGCTCACCACCGACCCTCGCAAGGTGGATGACGCGCAGCTGATGTCACAGGTGAGCTGCGACGAAATGCTGGAACTAGCCAGCCTCGGTGCGGCCGTGCTGCACCCCCGAGCGGTGGAGATCGCCCGCAACTACGGGGTCACCATGGTGGTGCGCTCCAGCTGGAGCGATGAACCGGGCACCACGCTCACCAGCCGCAGCGCACGTCCGATCGGTCGCGACGGCCTTGAGCTGGGCCGATCCATTGATGGTGCCGAACTGGTAGAGCATCAGGCCGTGCTGGCCCTCTCCCATGTGTCTGATCAACCCGGTGTGGCGGCCCAGCTGTTCGAAAGCCTCTCCGCAGGGGACGTGAACGTGGATCTGATCATCCAGTCCACCCACGAGGGCAACAGCAACGACATCACCTTCACAGTGGCGGAAGCCGATCTGGAAAAAGCGCGCAGCATCTGCCAAACCTTGATCCAGAGCCTCGGCGGCGAGCTGGTGGCGCAACCGGGCATGAGCAAGCTGAGCATCAGCGGAGCCGGCATCATGGGGCGCCCCGGCATCGCTGCCAGTTTGTTCCAGACCCTCTCGCGCGCCGGCATCAACCTGCGCCTCATCGCGACCAGCGAAGTGAAGGTGAGCTGTGTGGTGGGGGCTGATGTGGGCAGCAAAGCCCTTCAAGCCACCCAGGAAGCCTTCGAGCTGGAAGCGGGTCAGATCAACCTCAACCCCCCCGCTAGCGGCGACGGCGAGCCAGAGGTGCGCGGCGTGGCTCTGGACCGCGACCAGGCCCAGGTGAGTGTGCGACGCGTACCCGACATCCCTGGGACGGCGGGAGCCCTTTGCAATGCCCTGGCTGATGCCGGCATCAGCCTCGACGCCATCGTGCAGTCAGAACGCCAGCACGAGGACGGCAGCCGAGACATCAGCTTCACGCTCAAGCGTGAAGACCGTGCCGCGGCCGATCGCGCCCTCAGTGCCCTGCTGGCGCAATGGCCCGGAGCCCTGCTGGAAGATGGCCCGGCCATCGCACGGGTGAGTGCAGTGGGTGCGGGCATGCCCGCGACCGCTGGGACGGCGGGACGGATGTTCCGCTTTTTGGCAGATGCAGGCGTCAACATCGAAATGATCGCCACCAGTGAAATCCGCACCAGCTGTGTGGTGGCTGAAGCAGACGGAATCGCCGCCTTGCAGGCTGTTCACGCTGGTTTCCAACTCGGGGGCGATACTCGCCACGAGGCTCAAGGAAGCGAATCACCCTTGGCGGTCTGAGCCTCAGACGTTCCCCACCAACTTCTGGCGCAGCTTCTTGATGCGGTCCCGCAGGTTGGCCGCTTCCTCGAAGTCGAGCTTTTTGGCCGCATCTTTCATCTTGGATTCGAGCTGATCGATCAGTTCAGGCAACGCGTCCAGAGCCATGCCATCGGCATCGTCTTCCAGCGCCTTCACCGCCTTGCCAGCCACCTCCACCAGGTCGGCATCTGGGCCGTCGGTCTTGAGTTTTCGCGAAAGCTCCAGGAACGACAGGATCGAATTGCTGGCTTTCTTACCGGCCGCGGTGGGCACGATGCCGTGCTTCTCGTTGTAGGTCTGCTGGATCTTGCGACGCCGTTCGGTCTCCTCGATCGCCTTAGCCATCGAGTCGGTCATGTTGTCGGCGTAGAGCAGCGCCACACCCTCTACATGACGCGCAGCACGGCCGATGGTCTGGATCAGTGAGCGCTCGGCCCGCAGGAAACCCTCCTTGTCGGCATCGAGGATCGCCACCAGGCTCACCTCGGGCAGATCCAGGCCTTCCCGCAGCAGGTTCACACCCACCAGCACGTCGTATTCACCGAGGCGCAGGTCCTGAATGATCTCGATGCGCTCGATCGAATGGATTTCCGAATGCAGATAACGCACCCGCACTTCGTTCTCCGCCAAGTAATCCGTGAGGTCTTCCGCCATCCGCTTGGTCAGCGTGGTCACCAGCACCCGCTGTTGCTTTTTGGCCCGATCACGAATCTCCCCAAGCAGGTCATCCACCTGTCCGGTGGTGGGCCTCACTTCCACAATCGGGTCGAGCACACCTGTGGGCCGGATCACTTGCTCCGCCACCTGACCATCGCTCACCTCCATCTCCCAGTTGCCGGGTGTGGCACTGACAAACACGGTCTGACGCGCCTTGGTCCAGAACTCCTCGCCCTTGAGCGGACGGTTGTCCGCAGCACTGGGGAGGCGGAACCCGTGGTCAATCAGCACCTTCTTGCGCGCCTGGTCGCCGTTGTACATCGCCTGCAACTGCGAACAGGTGACGTGGCTCTCGTCCACGATCAACAGCCAGTCATCGGGGAAGTAGTCGATCAAGCATTCGGGCGCTGAGCCGGGCTCACGGCCCGCCAGATGCCTGGCGTAGTTCTCCACGCCATTGCAGTAGCCCACCTGCTGCAACATCTCCAGGTCGTAGGTGGTGCGCTGCTCCAGCCGCTGGGCCTCCAAGAGCTTGCCTTCGGTGTTCAAAAACTCCAGCTGATCCCTGAGCTCCACACGGATGTCCTTCACCGCCGCATCCAGGCGATCCTTCGGGGTGACGAAGTGCTTCGCCGGGTAGATGTTGATGTTGTCGAGGCTCTGGAGAATTTCTCCGGTGGTGGGGTCGACATAGCGGATCGCCTCCACCTCATCGCCGAACAACTCCACCCGCACCAGACGGTCTTCATAGGCAGGGCCGATCTCCAGCACATCCCCCTTGACACGGAAACGACCGCGGGTGATGTCGAGATCGTTGCGGCTGTACTGGTTGTTCACCAACTCCCGCAGGGATCCGCGCAAGTCGAGCGATTCACCGACGCGGAACTCAACCGCTGCCTTGAGGTATTCGCTGGGAATGCCCAGGCCGTAGATGCAGCTGATCGAGGCCACGACGATCACATCGCGGCGTTCAAACAATGAACGTGTCGCTGAGTGGCGCAACATATCGATCTCTTCATTGATCGATGCTGTCTTGGCGATGTAGGTGTCGCTGACCGGAACGTAGGCCTCCGGCTGGTAGTAGTCGTAGTAAGAGATGAAATATTCAACGGCGTTGTGAGGGAAGAATTCCCTCAGCTCATTGCAAAGCTGCGCGGCCAGCGTCTTGTTGTGGGCGAGCACCAGGGCCGGACGACCGGTCTGGGCAATCACGTTGGCCATCGTGAACGTCTTGCCCGTGCCCGTGGCACCCAGCAGCGTCTGATAGCGCTCACCGCCGTTGACACCCTCCACCAGTTGCTTGATCGCCGTCGGCTGATCCCCTTTGGGGCTGTAGGGCGCGGAGAGGTCGTAAGCGGGCATGTCAGAGCAGTGCTTGCGGCCGGTCGGGCCAGGTTAAGGCGCTTGATCCAGTGAATGCCGGTCCATCAGCAGCGGGGGCAAGGGTGACGAGAAACATCACCACACGGCGTGACTCAGATCACCCAACGATCACCAGGGCTTGGAGACGGTGAGACGAGCCAAACCCTCTTCGCACGCTCCGCAATGTCACGCATCCACTTCCAAGACCATTTCAGAACGCTGTACAGCCAACCGCCCTCCAGGCACCACAACGCACAGCTCGAAGATCCAAGCAAGGGCATCAGCACCGCCAGCGATTTTGAACAGCAACCCTTTTCCAAAACACCCGAGACACTCACCGACAAAGCCGTCGATGACCGTGTTTTCAAAATCGACCAACCACTGGATCAACTGATCACCGAAGCCAGTGGCATCGATCCCAAACTATTCAATCCAGCCTGGCTCAAACCCGGAATCGAGTTTGAACCTCCCCTTCCAGAGATTAAGCAACGACGCATCATTGATGCTGCAGGCGACGGCAGCTTGGCGGAGGTTTTTGAAGATGGCGCCCTGACCATCAGCCTCGATACCAATGCCTATCGCCATCTCAACCGCATCAGCGTCGACCGCTTTGGCCGACGCAGCTCCCAACAGCTGAGCCAGGTGGACATCGCCATCACCGCAACCGACATGGAAACGGGGGAGGTGGTCAACCTGGAAACAGACGTTGTCGACCCGCTCAATGGAACGGTTCTGGTGAACCTCAAAGACAAGCTGGAGGCGCTTTCCAGCTGGAGCCTGCGTGATCAATACGCGATCCAGGTCGAAACATCGTTGGGCTCAGGATCCAACAAGCAAGTTTTTGAATCCTTCGAAGAACCGATCACCTTGATCAGACCGCTGCAGTGGGGTTCAGAACACGTTGGCGATGAGACAGGCAACGATTTGATCTATCGAAACGTGGGTCCAGCCATCGGATCCGGACGGATTTATCGAGGCCGTGGCGGCACCGATTTCCTCCATCTCGAGAACATCAACAGTGGCGATGTGGTGTCGTTCAACGGCCGCGCAGGCATTGATCAGGCCAGTGCAGCCGATCTTGGTCGTCAGGCCTTCTATGGCGGAACCGTGTTTGACAGCCTCACGCTGAGCAATGGCGATGAGCTGTATCTGCAGGGCATCGAACGGCTGCGCTTCCGCGATACAACAATCGATCTCAGCCCGAACCTGGATTCCACCAGCTGGCGCCAGTGGCAGACCCACGTGATGGATGTGCCAGGGGCCTGGCGTTTCAACACAGGCTCCAAGGATGTGGTGCTGGTGTCCCTGGACAGTGGCTTTCGTGATGACGGCAGCGGTTCAGCGGCCATCAACGCCGACATCGGTCATGTCGAGTACTTGACCGATGTCAACAGCTACAGCTCCGAGCATGGCCATTGGTCGATGAGCCTGATGGCAGCCCGCCACGACGGCAACGGTGTAGCGGGGATCGCACCCAACAGCACGCTCTGGAGCTTCAACGCCAAAACCGCCTCACAGAACGGCATCGGCTTCGAAGCAGCCCTCGAGCAAACCCGTGATCGACGCGAAGGGCAGCAACGCGTCGTTTTCCAAGGCGGCGTCCAAGGCGACTGGCCCTGGACCTCGAATGACCTCAACACGCGGGAGGAGTTGGAAGCGGAATTCGCCGCCAGCAGGCCCTGGGGCTTCTTTGCGATCGCAGCCGGCAATGGCGGCAGCACCACCTTTGTCGAAGACGATTACCTGACGACCGTCTCAGGCGTGGCAGAAGCTGCGACCAGCTACGACCACATCACCAGCGTTGGAGCGCTGGAAAGCGGAACGCGAGAACCGATTGACGGACTGATCAATGCCACCGACGTCAAACTGGCGGATTATTCCAATCGCGGCAGCAACCTCACCCTCGTTGCCCCCACCGATAGCTGGGCCTTGAACGTTGACGGCACACTTCGATGGATGAATGGGACCTCAGCCGCCAATCCCAACCTGGCCGGTGTCGCGGCATTGGTCTGGAGCGAGAACACCAACATCGATGGTGGTGAACTGCGCGAAATCCTGATCAGCAGTGCCATGGATCTGGGCACTGGTGGCTTTGACACCACCTTCGGCCATGGCCTGGTGAACGCCGAAAGCGCCATCCGGCGGGCCCATGCGCTGGATGCCAATCCCGAGCTGGCCCTGTTCTGGGGCAACGACACCTTCCTGGCCTAACCGCCAGAAAGACACTCGGCAGAGCCGCCGCCAGCGGGCAAGATGAAACCCTCTGGCGGTGCAACCCGTGACTCCGATCCAGCTGGTTCACCATGCGCCTGGCGCACCAGGTCTGCGCTGGTTTGGCATCGGTCCGAATCTCTGCCCCACACGGGCGCTGCTCAAGTTGCAGCGTTTATTTGATCGCCACGCCTTCTGGGCCCGGGGACGCAGCTTTGGACAGCTACGGCGCCTGCTCTCGGGCAGTGATGCTGTGGTGAGCTTATGGCGCGGAAAACGACTGGTGGGCTTCGGGCGCGCCACCTCGGATGGTTTCAGTCGCGCCGTTCTTTGGGACATCGTCGTGGCCGGCGATCTTCAAGGCCATGGCCTCGGCCGGCGCGTGTTGGAGGAGCTGCTGCATGCCCCCGCCGTGGTGGGTGTGGAGCGGGTCTATCTGATGACCACCAACAGCGCTGGTTTCTACCGCCAACTGGGCTTCCGTGACGCCGACCCTCAACAACTGATGGTGCTGCGCCGCTGACTCAATCAGCTGTTGTTGGAGTCGGGGTGTTACGCAGCAGCATCAGCACATAGCCCGCATTGTTCTGGTAGCGATACGCCTCGGCTTCCTGGACAGCGCCGAAACGCTCAATGCCCTGCGGCGACACCGGCCATCCCAACGGTGACACCCCCTTGAGATCGCCATGCAAATGCTGGAGCACATGGATGAATTCATGGCTGATCAGCAAGCAGCGCACCTCATCGCTCATCGGCCGCTGCTTCAAGGTGATGGTGCCCAACCGTCCAGGCTCAGCGCGATAAGTGGCATCCTTGCCCGGCAGTTCCGGCTCACCAGCCTTCACGGCCACGCCAAGACGTCGCCCTTCGCTGAGCAAAGACTTATCCAATGCGGGATCCTGCGTACACGTGGCGTAGGTCCCTGGGGGACTGACGCTGAGATCAGGCCGCGTCATCACAGGCACTGGTGTTGGCGTTGACGAGTTACTCGCCAGACGCCAACTGCCAATCAGCAACACCGCCAGTGGAAACAGCATGGGGAGCCAGCGGCGCATGAACCAACGAACAGCGATGAATCGATTCAAGCCCTTGATTCATGGCCTGGCGCCGAAATCAGACCTGGCTGACCACTACCGAACCGAGGACCTCGCGCAGTCCGCGCACCACAGCCACCATCGCCAGCTCATCGTTGAGGCGATTCACAGCAGAACCGACGCCCACACCAGCCGCACCGGCAGCAATCGCCATCGGCAGGGTCACCGCAGACAAACCAGAGGCGCAGAGCACCGGTGTGCTTTCACCGGCCTGTTGCAGCGCAGCACTGATGCTGTGGGCAGCGGCCAGGGTGGGAGCCGCTTTCTCAATCAGGCCAAGGCTGCCGGGGCTGAAGGGCTTGGCGCTGGTGCCGCCCTCGGTCTGGATCAGGTCGGCACCGGCCGCCACCAGATCCACCGCCAGCTGCTGCTGCTGATCCATGAGCAGCACGTGGGGCACGGTGACGCTCAGCACCACCTCAGGAAGAAGCGCCCGGGTTTGACGCGTGAGCTCCAGCACTTCCTCAGCCCCGAAGATGCGGCCTTGGGGATAGAAGGCATCAAAGTTGCCGATTTCCACCATCACGGCACCGGCAGCAACAGCAGCGGGGAACTGCTCGGGCTCCACCGACGACACGCACACCGGCACACCCCCGGAGGCCTCGATGGCCAGCTTGACCAGCGCGGGATCACAGGCCACATCGATCAGGTCGGCACCACCCATGCCTGCGGCACGCGCCACGCAAGCGACCGAGTCAGCCTCAAAGTTCATCAGTCCGGCGATCACCTTGAGCGCGGAACGCTGTTCCAGGCTGCGGCGAAGGGCGGCGGGCAGCAGAGAAAGGCGGGACATCCAGCTGAGATCAGATCAATCCATCCTCCCACCGCATGAGCGGGCAGGATCAAAGCGGTGTTGATGCAGCGCAATGACAGCCGGCACGCCGTGGCTGAACTGGCACAACCGGCTGCACCGACAGCTGCTGCAGGATCCGCAGTGGCTGCCCAAGAGCAGCACCCTCGTTCTGGCGGTCTCCGGCGGCCAGGACTCGATGGCGCTGCTGGGACTGCTGCGGGATCTCCGCCGCCGACACCAGTGGACGCTGCAGCTTTGGCACGGCGACCATGGCTGGCATCCGGGCTCGGCTCAGATCGCCCGCGAGCTGCAGAAGTGGTGCCAGGACCAACAGCTGGAGCTGAGCCTCAGCCGCGCCGATGTCAGCATCACCAGCAGTGAATCCAAAGCCCGAGACTGGCGTTACGCCGAACTCACGCGGCTTTGCCAGCAACGGCAGACCAATGGCGAGGCCCGCATCACGGTGGTAACCGGTCACACCGCCAGCGACCGGGCCGAAACGCTGCTGATGCAGCTCAGCCGCGGCACGGATCTGGCCGGCCTGGGCAGCCTCAGGCGCCAGCGCCCCCTCAACGCCGATGCCGGCAATGGCATCCAATTGAGTCGTCCGCTGCTCGACTTCAGCCGCGATGAGACCGCAAGCATCTGCCACGACCTGCAACTGCCGGTGTGGCTGGATCCCAGCAATAGCGACCCTCACTTTGACCGCAACCGCATCCGCCAGGAGGTGCTGCCGGTGCTGGAAGCCCTGCACCCCGGCTGCAGCCAACGCATGGCGGCCTTGAGTGAGCGGATGTCCCAGGTGCGGGACACTCAGCTCGCCTTGGTGGAGCTGAGTGTCCAACAGCTCCAATCCACGGCAGGGCAACTGCAACGTCTGGCGTTGCAGCAGCAACCCGCAGCCGTGCGGCGGACACTGTTGCTGCACTGGCTGCAGAGCCAAGGTGTGGGGTCCCTGTCAGCGCGGCAGCTGGAAGAACTCAGTGCTGCCATTGCCACGGGCCAACCCCCAGGCGAACGCCATCTGGCCGGCGGCCGGCGGATTCATTGGTGCAGGAACTGGGTACAACTGGATGAACAGGACTGAACCGGCGTGGACAGCGATTTCCAGGCGCACTACCTCACTGCTGAACAGGCCTATGGCGCTGGTGACTTCCGCACAGCCCAATCCATCACAGTTGATCTGCTCGGCCAACTGAATGGCATGGCCGAGACCGACGCCGACCGGGATGCGCTTCTGGCCTGGCGCGCCTTCGTGGCCTTGCTAGCCGGCAACATTCACCTCTATGGCCTGAATGAGCCGGACCAGGCCCGTGGTTTTTTTGAACTAGTGCTTGCCAGCCATCCCCAGGACACCCTGAAAGATCTGGCTGAGCAGGGGTTGGAACGGATCCATGGGCGACAGGAAAACCCCGCTAAGGCGGTTGCTCCGCCACCGACACCAGCATCACCACCGACATCCACGCTGATCCAGGACCCCTTCCTGACTCAGCCCACCACCTTTGGATTCACGGGTGGTCTTGACCCGCAACAGACAACAAGACAAGCCTCCGCAACACCCTGGCTGGATGCACCCACTGCCCCCGACACCGACACATCTCAAGTCCAATCCCCACTCACCACGGCTCCTGTTGCCATCAACGAGGACGTGGTCGAAGAAGAAGAGGTGGCGAATGCAGTAGCCGAGGCTGACGCCGAGCCAACCCCCGTGATTGAGGTTCAAGCCCGTCCTGAACCGGACGACATGATCGAGGCGGACGTGATCCAAGGACCAGAGCCCGTCCCAGAGCCTGAGCAACCGACAGAGCAAGGGCCAGCACTTGTCGTCAGCCCATCCATCCGGCAACGGCTGGAGCAGGGACGGCTTCAGGTGACCCTTCCAACCCAACAAAAACCGCCATCTGAGCCCAGCTCAGACAGCGGTCAAACCAGCAGTCGCTGGTCGTGGCTAAAGAGACGCTCAGGCCGCAGCTGAACGACGGCGACGGGTGCGACCGGCTGGCATGTCTTGATCGACGGAGGCAGCCGAAGCAGCAGTGGTGGCGGCAGCAGCAGCAGGCGCAGGTTCCTTGGCCGGTGCGGAGGACGCAGCAGCAGCCGGTGCAGGAGCGGCCTTAGCCGCAGCGGCTGCTGCGGCTAAGGCCGCACCCGCTCCAGGCGTTGTGGTGATCACCCGTGCAGGGGCCGCCTCGCGAGTGCGACCGGCATCCCGGTTGCGACCAGCGCCATTGCCGCCGCCACCGTGACGACCACCACCCTGGCGACCGCCACGGCCGCGCGGTGCCGGACGATCGTCGGGTTCAGAATCGGCACGACCCTTGTAAACCGGGGTCCCAGCAGGGGCCGGTTGCACCAGACAAAGGATCAGGGGCTCCACCTGCAATTCGCGGCGCATGCGTCGGCCAAGGCCCACTTCCACCTCACGCTGCACGCCCATCCAGTCCACATCAGGTGCCTTGCCACCGGTGTTGCGGGTGAGCTGCTTCCAGCGGTTCTCCAGCACCCACTTGATTTCCCGCTCGGTCCAGAGCGACATCTTGCGGGCATCGGCGGTGGTGACCACCCCGCGAAGATTCACGCGCGGGGGGGCCACCATGGCGCCATCGGTGCTGATGGCCGCCAGGATCGTGACGATGCCGTCTTCCGCCAGCTGCTGACGTTCCTTGAGCACGCGAGCGTCAACGATGCCGTTGCGGGACTGATCCAACAGCTCGATACCGGCCTTCACGGGGTCGGACTTGCGGATCGAATCCTCAGTGAGCTCCACCACATCACCGTTATCGATGATCAAGGTGTTGTCTTCCGGCACACCCATGGAATGACCGGTGCGGGCGTGACGCACCAGCATTCGGTGCTCACCGTGCACCGGCACGAAGAACTTTGGACGGGTGAGTGCCAGCATCAGCTTCTGGTCTTCCTGGAAGCCATGGCCTGACACGTGAATGCCTTCGCCCTTTCCATAGACCACCTTGGCCCCCAGCATCATCAACCGGTCAATGGTGTTCACCACGGAGATGGTGTTTCCAGGGATCGGGCTGGCGGAGAAGATGATCGTGTCGGAGCTCTTCACCTTCACCTGCGGGTGTTCCCCGCGCGAGATGCGACTCAGGGCCGCCAACGGCTCACCCTGACTGCCGGTCATCAGCAGCAAGGTCTCGCGATCGGGCACGTGGTTGATCTGCTTGATCGGCACGAACAACTCATCGGGCGCACGCATGTAGCCCAGCTCCCGCGCTTTGGCGATCACGTTGAGCATGGAGCGGCCCAGCAGGCCCACCTTGCGGCCATTCTTCAGCGCCAGCTCCAGAATCATCGACACCCGGTGGATCGAGCTGGCGAAGGTGGTGACGATCACCCGTCCTTCGGCTTCCGCAATGTGACGATCAAGGTTGGGGAACACCGACCGCTCAGGGGGGCAGAAGCCGGGGACCTCCGCGTTGGTCGAGTCACTGAATAGGCAGAGCACCCCTTTGTCGCCGTGATGGGCCAGGCGGGCCAGGTCGAAGTGCTCGCCATCCACCGGGGTGTGATCGAACTTGAAGTCACCCGTGAAGATCACCGTGCCCACTGGGGTGCTGATGGCCAGCGAGAAGCTGTCGGCCATCGAGTGGGTGTTGCGGATGAACTCCACCGAGAAGTGCTGACCCACCTTGACCACGTCGCGGGGACCAACGGTCTGGAGGGTGGTGCGATCGGTGACACCGGCCTCATCCATCTTTCCGGTGAGCATCGAGAGGGCCAGCCGCGGCCCGTAGATCACCGGAATGTTGAAGTGCTTGAGGTGGTGGGCAATGCCACCGATGTGGTCTTCATGACCATGGGTCACGATCATGCCGCGGATGCGCTTCTGGTTCTCGCGCAGGAAGCTGGTGTCGGGCAGCACCACGTTCACGCCGTGCATGCCGTCGCTCGGGAAAGCCAGACCGGCATCCACCAGCATCAGGTCGTCGCCGTACTCGAACACGCAAGTGTTCTTGCCGATCTCGTGCAGACCACCCAGGGGGATCACCCGCAGAGTGGGTTGCTGGGTTTTGGCGTTGCTCACAGTCATGGGGTTGCTTGGAAGAAAAAGAGAAATCGATCAGGTCGGCGCATGGCAGCGCTCTCAGCAGCCGTGGCGTCAGGTGGGACGCAGGGCAGCGAGGGTGTCGGAGAGAGCAGCGCGCATGGCGGGGTCCAGGGGAACAAGGGGAAGACGAGGCGCACCAACGGGCCAGCCACTCAGTTCAAGGGCTGCTTTCACGGGGATGGGATTGGTGGTGGCAAACAGGGCCTTACAGACGGGCAGCAGCGCTTCGTGCTGGGCCAGAGCCTCGCAGTGACGGCCACTCAGGAAAGCATCGATCAAGGTTTTCATTTGACGACCGGCCACATGGCTGACGACACTGACCACACCGACCGCGCCAACCGACAGCATTGGCAGCGTGAGTGCATCATCACCGCTGTAAACAGCGAGCCTTGACCCGCAGGTCAGCCGCAACTGGGTGACTTCATCCGTGGTGCCGCTGGCAGCCTTGAAGCTGATCACATTGGGGCAGTCCATCAAGCGAGCAACGGTGGCTGGCGACAGGCTGGAACCGGTGCGACCTGGCACGTTGTAGAGCATCAACGGCAGCGAGGGAGCCGCCTCCGAGACCGCTCGAAAATGGGCTTCAAGGCCGGCCTGGGGCGGTTTGTTGTAGTAAGGAACCACCACGAGAGCACCATCCGCACCGGCGTCTGCAGCATGGGCGGTGGCCGCCACCGCCTCCGAGGTGCAGTTGCTGCCGGTGCCGGCGAGCACCTTGGCGCGTGATCCCACGGCTTCACGCACGGCCACCAGCAGGCGACCCTGTTCTTCCCAACTGAGGGTTGGCGATTCACCAGTGGTACCGCAGACCACGATCCCGTCAGACCCCTCTTCCACAAGGTGCAGTGCCAGACGACCAGCGAGCTCGAGATCAACGGACCCGTTGGCGTCAAAGGGAGTGACCATCGCCGTCAGCAGACGACCGAAGGGAGTGGGAGATGGCTCTGCAGCGATGCTCATAAAGATCAGGCGGCGGGCAACAGCAATTCAGCGATCTGGATGGCGTTCAGGGCCGCACCCTTGCGGATCTGATCGCCACAGAGCCAGAACTCAAGTGCCTTGTCTTCGCTGATGTCTTGGCGGATACGGCCCACGACCACCGGATCACGACCCGTGACATCGGTGGGCATAGGGAAACGGTTATTGATGGGATCCTCCAGAAGTTCCAACCCTGGAGCGACCGCCAGCAGATCGCGGGCTTCCTGCACAGGGAAGGGCTCTGTGAACTCCACATTCACCGCTTCCGAGTGAGCACGCAGCACCGGCACCCGCACGCAGGTGGCGGTGAATCGCAGATCCGGCAAACCCATGATCTTGCGGGTTTCGTTCACCATCTTCATTTCCTCTTCGCAGTAGCTGTTGGGCTGAAGCGGCGAGTTGTGAAGGAAGAGGTTGAACGCCAAGGAATGGGGCAACACCTCACTCTTTGGTGTCTCTCCGTCCAGCACCGCACGGGAGAGGTCCTTGAGCTCGTCCATCGCCCGAGCTCCAGCACCACTGGCCGATTGATAGGTGCTCACCACCACCCGTTGCATCGGACGCTGGGCCGCCAGGGGAGCGAGCGCCAGGGTAAGCAGGATCGTGGTGCAATTCGGATTAGCGATCACACCACTGTGCGCAAGCGCCGCATCCGGGTTGACCTCCGGCACCACCAAAGGCACTCCGTCCTCCATGCGGAACGCACTGGAGTTATCCACCATCACAGCGCCGGCCGCCACGATGGCTTGGCGCCACATCTTGGACACCGATCCACCGGCGGAAGCCAGCACCAGATCCACGCCCTGAAAGGCGGAAGCTGTCACTTCCTGAAAGGTGAGGGACTGACCATTCCAAAGGCAGGTCTGGCCTGCAGAGCGTGCCGAAGCCAGCAGCCGCAGTTCACCAACAGGAAAACGACGCTCCTCGAGCAGCTGAAGCAACTCCTGACCCACAGCACCACTGGCCCCAAGCACAGCCACCGTGAGCGGTCGATTCGGCAGTGAGGCAGAGGAAGAAGACGCGGTGGACAAGCGGACGGGACTCAACAACAGATACGGGGTGGAGCAACCACCGGCCGTGACAACCCTGAAAACCTCGAGGCAGGGGCACAGCTGAAACTTGGCCTCAGCTTACGTGGAGGGCCACGGTCAGGCACTTAATTAAGGTATTGGGCTGCTTGTCCCTGCGTCCCCTAATGAGTGCCGCCAGCCTGAAGGTCTCCACCTCCTCCCGTCCCGGCAGCCGCCTGGCTGTGGAGGTCGCCGTTCCCGCGGAGCGGTGTCAGGCCAGCTACGAGGAAGCGATCAATCGGCTGAGCCGCAACGTGAACCTCCCTGGCTTCCGCAAAGGCAAGGTGCCCCGCACCGTGCTCGTGCAGCAGCTGGGTGCGCTTCGCATCCGCGCCAATGCACTGGAAACCTTGGTGGACAGCATCTGGCGTGATGCCCTCGAGCAAGAAACCATCGAAGCCCTCGGCCAGCCAGAACTCAGCGGAGGCTTTGAAGAACTGCTGGAGAGCTTCAAACCGGGTGAAGGCCTCACCGTGACCCTGGAAACGGATGTGGCCCCCACACCGAAGCTGAAAAGCACCAAAGGGTTGAAGGCCGAGGCCGAAAGCGTCAGCTATGACCCGGCGCGCGTCGACGAGATGCTGGAGCAATCCAGACGTCAGCTGGCCACTGTGGTTCCAGTGGAAGGCCGCAAGGCTGAAAAAGGCGACATCGCCGTGGTGGGATTCAAGGGCACCTACAGCGATGACGGCAGTGAAATCGAAGGCGGCACTGCTGATTCGATGGATGTGGATCTGGAGCACGGCCGCATGATCCCCGGCTTCATCGAAGGCGTGGTGGGCATGGCTGTCGGCGATTGCAAGACCGTGGAGTGCCAGTTTCCCGACGACTACCCCAAAGAAGACGCACGGGGCCGCCAAGCCAACTTCGAGATCGAGCTCAAAGATCTGAAGACCCGTGAACTTCCGGCCCTGGATGACGCATTCGCCAAGCAGGCCAGTGAGCAGGAATCTCTGGCCGACCTGCGCAGCGATCTTGAAAAGCGCCTGAAGGACGACGCGGAACGCCGCTCCCGCAGCAACCGTCACGACGCCTTGCTGGGTGCCCTGGTGGAGCAACTGGAGGTGGAACTGCCCGAAAGCCTGATCCAACAGGAAGTGCGCAATCTGGTGGAACAGACCGCCGGTCAATTCGCCCAGCAGGGCATGGATGTGAAGTCACTGTTCACGCCTGAACTGGTGCGCAACCTGATGGAGTCTTCACGTCCCGAGGCCGAAGAACGCCTGCGCCGCAGCCTGGCCCTCACGGCCCTGGCCGACAGCGAGAAGCTGGTGGTGGAGGACGCCGATGTGGACGCCAAACTCGCTGAAGTGAAGCAGCAGCTGTCCGGCGAACGGGACATCGATCCCGAGCGGCTGCGTCAGGCGGTGCTGGATGACTTGCTCCAGGACAAGCTGCTGGGTTGGCTGGAAGAGAACAGCACCATCACCGAAAAAGCGCCTGCAGCGGCTGAAGACGAGGCCAAGCCAACGGCCAAGAAAAGCGCAGCCAAGAAAACCACCGCTAAGGCAACAACCACCAAGAAGGCCTCAACCACCAAGACCAAAACCGCGAAGAGTGACCCTGCGGACGCCGATGCTTGATCGGCACCCATAGATTGCTCTCATTCAGCCCCCCAGTCGCAGCGTGATCAACGCCCGCAGTCACCATCCGATTCAGAACCGCTGGCGGGGCATCCAGCCGACCTCCATGCATCCCCAATCCTCGCCAGGGGTGCCGACGGTGGTCGAGCAATCCGGCCGCGGTGACCGGGCCTTCGACATCTATTCACGCCTGCTGCGGGAACGGATCATCTTTCTGGGCACCGGTGTGGATGACGCCGTTGCCGATGCCCTGGTCGCCCAGATGCTGTTTCTCGAAGCCGAGGACCCTGAGAAAGACATTCAGGTGTACATCAATTCTCCCGGTGGCTCCGTAACCGCAGGCCTGGCGATCTACGACACCATGCAGCAGGTGGCCCCTGACGTGGTGACCATCTGTTATGGCCTGGCCGCGTCCATGGGCGCCTTTCTGCTGACTGGCGGCGCCAAAGGCAAGCGCCTGGCTTTGCCCAACGCCCGGATCATGATCCACCAACCCCTTGGAGGAGCCCAGGGTCAAGCGGTGGACATCGAGATCCAAGCCAAGGAAATCCTCTTCCTGAAGGAGACCCTTAACGGCCTGATGGCCGAGCACACAGGCCAACCCTTAAACAAGATTGCTGAAGATACCGACCGGGACAACTTCATGTCGCCGGCCCAAGCCGTGGAGTACGGGCTGATCGATCGGGTGGTGGACAGTTTCGGAGACGGAGAAATCGTTACGGGGGGCTGACACCAACCCTTTTCGTCGCGATGCTCAGTGTTCACGCTGGGATCCATTTGATCTGGTTCCTTGCTCCGACTGATCTGCGACGCGCCTGATGGCCAAGTTCGACGCCCATCTGAAGTGCTCCTTCTGCGGCAAGTCCCAGGAGCAGGTACGCAAGCTGATCGCCGGCCCGGGCGTGTACATCTGCGATGAGTGCATCGATCTCTGCAACGAGATCCTCGATGAAGAGTTGATCGACGCGCAGGGCAGCGCACGCCAGGGAGCTGAGCCAACCCGTAAAGGAACAGCAACCCAGACCAAGAAGAGCAGCAAACCCGCTCCGACCCTGGCCTCCATCCCCAAACCCCACGACATCAAGGGGTTCCTGGATCAACAGGTGGTGGGCCAGGACGCCGCCAAGAAAGTGATGTCCGTGGCGGTCTACAACCACTACAAACGCTTGGCCTGGCAGGGCGATGGCAACGGCGAGACCGAGGAAACCGCCACACGCCTACACAAGAGCAACATCCTGCTGATCGGTCCCACCGGCTGCGGTAAGACCCTCTTGGCCCAGACCCTGGCGGAGATGCTCGATGTGCCCTTCGCCGTGGCTGATGCCACCACTCTCACCGAAGCGGGCTACGTGGGTGAAGACGTGGAGAACATCCTCCTGCGGTTGCTGCAGAAGGCCGACATGGATGTGGATCTAGCCCAGCGCGGGATCATCTATATCGATGAAATCGACAAGATCGCCCGCAAAAGCGAAAACCCCTCGATCACGCGGGATGTGTCCGGAGAGGGTGTGCAGCAAGCACTGTTGAAGATGCTCGAGGGCACGGTGGCCAACGTGCCGCCCCAGGGAGGCAGGAAGCATCCCTACCAGGACTGCATCCAGATCGACACCAGCCAGATCCTGTTCATTTGTGGTGGGGCGTTCGTTGGTCTCGACGATGTGGTGCAAAAACGCATGGGACGCAACGCCATCGGCTTTGTGCCCAGCGACAGTCGCGGCCGCGGCAAGGCCACCCGCGACCTGCAGGCCTCACAGGTGTTGCGGCACCTGGAGCCCGATGATCTGGTCAAGTACGGACTGATCCCGGAATTCATCGGCCGCATGCCCGTCAGCGCCGTGCTTGATCCCCTCGACGAGCACGCCCTGGAGTCGATCCTCACCGAACCGCGGGATGCTCTGGTGAAACAGTTCCGCACCCTCCTGAGCATGGACAACGTCCAGCTGGACTTTGAAGCAGGCGCCATCGAAGCCATTGCCCAGGAGGCTCACCGGCGTAAGACCGGAGCACGAGCCCTGCGCGGCATCGTGGAAGAGCTGATGCTCGATCTGATGTACGAGCTTCCCTCCAGCAAAAATGTCGATGCCTTCACGATCACCAGAGCCATGGTGGAAGAGCACACGGGAGGCAAGGTGCTGCCGCTGCCCGGCACGGACCGTCAGCAGGAATCGGCATAACAACTATCCGGACCCAACACAACACTTCTGCCCCGCTTCAGGCGGGGCTTTTTGATGCTCAACTGGCGTGGAAATAACAGGTCGACGCAGTCGAAATCCATCGCCTTGCAGTGCTTTTCAGCACCTGTGATGAAACTCACAGGCCCATGAGACATGCATCAACAACTGAACCCTGAGTTCCAGAGATCTTGTGTTTACCGGAGGCGCACATCCGTCCTCCACCTTCACTCTTTCTCTCTTCAATCTCATGGCTATTCCTGGATTCCCGAACCTGCCTGAACTTCCTCAACTTCCCGTCCCGCTTCCTCAAATTCCTCAACTTCCTGAACTTCCCGGCAACGAAATCCCCGATTTCCCCGTCCTCCCCGATTTCCCTTGGGAAGATCTGCTTCCCCCCGATCAAATCATTCCCGACTTCGACTGGGAAAACCTGCTCCCCCCTGAATTCGAAATCATTCCAGGCCTGTTTGACACCACCACGGTGTCCATTGACAACAACGCCTACAAGGTCCCCACCTTCACCACTGCATTGAGTGACCGCTGGCTGAACGATGGCAACCAGCTGATCCAATCGGTTGATTTCGGCGACGCACCCAATGCGCTCGTCGGCAACACCGAAATGACCGTGGATGCGGCGTCCTGGGAAGACACCTACGCCATCAGCCGTGTCGCCCGTGCATCCGTCAACGGTGACTATCTGCAAGCGAAGCAGATGGACATTGATTCTTCCGTTCTGCCGGCGTCACAGGACGTGACGGTCTCAGGCTCCATCCTCGAGGGCTCCTCGCAATCCGACATCCTCCACGGCCTTGGCGGCTGGGATGTCATTGATGCCAAAGGCGGCAACGACCTTGTGCGGGGCGGCAACGGCCGCGACATCATCTCCGGCGGTGTTGGAGAAGATGAACTCCACGGTGATTTCGGCTGGAACACTTACACCAGTCAGGTCGACGGCTCCACCGATCTCGTCGTCATCAAATCCGACCAACACCTCTCCAACTGGTGGTACGGCACCGATGGCAACAACCCCAATGGTGAAAAGGCCGACATCATTGAGGGACTGGATGCCTTTGACAAGATCAAGTTCCTCGGCGTCTCCACCGAGCAGATCACCTTTGCTCAAGGTTCCGCCCATGGCCAAGAAGGCATCGCCATCTATGCCGACGGTGCCCTAGAAGCCCTCTACACGGGCGGAAACCTAACCATGGAAGAACTGCAATCCATGACCACTGGCGACAACTCCGATGCCGCCATGAATAACCAGATCTGGTCCTACAACTTCGGCAACGAAGCCCCGCAGGGCATCTGATCCAAACCACCAAACCATCACAACGCCCCGCCCTAAGCGGGGCTTTTTCATGGCTATGCGCGACAGACTGAAGCCAGCCGCTGATCACGGCCATGGCCGCCGCAGACCATCTGAAAGTTCCACGCCAGCACGGGCTGTTTCTGCATCACGGCATTGACCTGGGAGATGGCACCGTTGCCCACTATCTGGAAGGCCGGGAAATCCTGCGCAGCCCCGTGGATGAGTTCCGCCGCGGCCAGGCGCTGAGCGTGGTCAGCCATGAGGGGGCCTCACCCACGAGCGTGACCCTGCGCCGGGCCATGAGCCGCATCGGCGAGCAGAACTACAACCTGTTGTTCAACAACTGCGAGCATTTCGCGAACTGGTGCAAGACCGGTCGCCACCGCAGCGGTCAAGTCGAAGACTGGCTGCACACCGGCAGCCTCGGCGCTCTCGCACTGGGGCAACTGATGCCAGCGGCACTCCTGACAGGCCTGGGGCTGCTGCTGCGCAAGGGCCTGATCGATGAGCGCTCACGGGAACGGGCCCAACGCGGCCTGGACCAATTGCAGCAGTTGCGTCTGCGTCTGCTCGACAAGCTGGAAAGCACCCTCGAACAGGCTGAGAGCTGGACAGAGGGCATGCCCGGTCAGGGAGCGGATGATCGAGTCAATCGCCACAGCCGCCAGCTTCTGTTGACCGGCCGCACCATCGCTGATGAGCTGGCGGCCGTGGAGGACATGGAAGCCAAGCTCAATGCCCTGCTGGAGAACACATCGCCCGCAACGAGCACCAAAGCTGAGCCCAAACCCCGGTAACCTCAGCGTCTTGCCGGCAGTGCATGAGCCAGCCGTACCAGCCACTGCATCACAAATACCGGCCCCAACGCCTGGATCAGCTGGTGGGGCAAGAAGCCATCGCCGCCACCCTTGGCCACGCCCTGCGCTCTAGCAGGATCGCCCCCGCTTATCTGTTCAGTGGACCTCGCGGCACCGGCAAGACCTCCAGCGCTCGCATCTTGGCCCGCTCGCTGAATTGCCTAAGCAGTGAGGGGCCGACACCAGAACCCTGCGGTACCTGCGAGCTCTGCACCACGATCGCGGCGGGCACTGCCCTGGATGTGATCGAAATCGACGCGGCCTCCAACACGGGCGTCGACAACATCCGCGACCTGATCGAACGCTCCCGGTTCGCGCCCGTTCAGGCGCGCTGGAAGGTCTACGTCGTGGATGAATGCCACATGCTCTCCACCGCAGCATTCAATGCGCTGCTCAAGACCCTGGAAGAACCGCCGCCACGGGTGGTGTTCGTGCTGGCGACCACCGATCCCCAACGGGTGCTGCCCACCATTCTGAGCCGCTGTCAGCGTTTCGACTTCCGACGGATTCCCCTGGATGCGCTGGAACAGCACCTGAGCTGGATTGCCCAACAGGAAGCGATTCCCATCGAAGCCGACGCACTGCATGTGGTGGCCCAGAGGGCTCAGGGCGGCCTGCGCGATGCCGAAAGCCTTTTGGATCAGCTGAGCCTGCTGCCCGGCCCCATCGAAGCCAATGCGGTCTGGGATCTGCTGGGTGCCGTTCCTGAACAGGAGCTGCTGGAACTGGTGAAAGCGATGAGCACCAGCGAACCGGTGACGCTCTTGGAGGCCACGCGCCAATTGCTGGATCGCGGACGGGATGCGGGATCCGTGCTCCAGGGCCTGGCAGGAATCCTGCGGGATCTGGTGCTGATGGCCGCTGCTCCTGAGCGGCCGGAGCTCACCAGCGTCTCTCCCCAGTTCCGTGATCAGCTACCGCCTCTGGCCAAGAGCATCGGGCGCTCCCGGTTGCTGCAGTGGCAGGGCCAGTTGCGTGGAAGCGAGCAACAACTGCGCCAGAGCGTGCAACCCCGCCTCTGGCTTGAAGTACTGCTGCTGGGACTGCTGGCTGAATCGATGACGGCCAGTGTCAGCCGGCCTGCAACCGCACCAGCGACCACCACGCCTGTCGCAACCGCGAACGTTTCCGCCACAACTGCTGCGTCAACAACCATCGCACCAACAGCTGCAGCCTCCGCACCGCCACCTCCTGCATCGCCACCACCTGCCCCATCGGCCCCATCGGCCCCAACGGCGATCAGCCTTCCCAACACCTCCAGCCCAACGCCGCCTGAAGCAGAGGTTGCCGAACCGGCAATGCCGGCGCTATCCACCGACGATCTCGGGGAACTGTGGCAGCAGATCCTGGCCGGCCTGGAGCTGCCCTCCACAAGGATGCTGTTGTCGCAGCAGGCACAGCTCGTGCGCATCGACAACCAGCGCGCCGTCGTGCAGGTGGCGGGCAACTGGATGGGCATGGTGCAGAGCCGAGTGGCCCTGCTGGAACAGGCCATCGCCCGCACCATGGGCGGAACGCGTCAACTGGTGCTGGAAAACCACAGCGGCCCCGCACCGACGGCCGCGATGCCCGCGAAAAGTGGACCCGCCGCCCCGACACCCACAACGACAGCAGCACCCACCGCAACCGCGCCATCGGTATCCGGCGGTGGAGGAGCCCAGCTGCCCCCGCGACCCACGCCTTCAGCGCCAGCACCCCAGGCTGTCCCACAGGCCCCCTCAGAACCAGGACTAACCTCTCCAGCTCCGGATGCGACGCCAGAAGCACAAGCTCAACAGCGCAGCGAACCCTCCGTGATGGATGAAAAGGTGAAGCGCTTCGCCGACTTCTTTAACGGTCAAGTGCTGGACGTGGACCTGAACGGTTGAGCACAAAACCTTCTCAGCAGACCGACAACTGAAAACTGTGCTGAAGGGGACTGTGCTTAGACCTGAAGCGTCTCTTCCTGGCCGCGATGGCTCGTCTTCGCCCAGACCAGACGCTTGGGCAGCAACGCCATGCGCAGGGTGACCCAAGGGATGACCACGAACCAATGGCTGAGATAAGCAATCCCCAGCAGCAGATTGAACAGATCCGGCGGCGGTAACTCAGGCCCCTCGCTTGGACGGCGACAACCCCGCCAGTAGGCCACGCCAGACACACTGAACGCCACAATCGACAAAGGCCAGTAGAGCGGAGCAGTGCGACTGAGGGCGCTGGTGAGCAGATCCGCCCAAGACACCACAGGCAGCGCGTATTGCAGCAGAAAGAAACAGGCCAGATCGCGGCGTTGGGCGAGGGTCAGGCGACGGCAGAACAACCCCGGCCAATAATCCAGAAACCGTTGAAGGCCACCCTCTGCCCAACGCTGCCGCTGCTTCCAGAGCGCGGGAACCGATTCAACAGCTTCCTCTTGAACTGGCGGATCCCAGAGGATGCCCACACGAGCATTCTCGAGGAGCAGCCGGAAACTCAGATCGAGATCGTCCGTCACGGTGTCTTCGTTGAAGCCGCCGCATGCCTCGAGCAGGTCGCGACGCAGAAGCTCGCCATTGCCCCGCAACTCGGCCACGCCTCCCCCGCAAAGGCGACCTTGCTGCAGCTGGGCATCAAACGCCATCTCCATGGCCTGCACCCGCGTCAACCAATTGGTGTCAGGGTTCGTGACCGCTTTGCGCATCTGAACAGCGGACCAATCTCCTGCTGTGGCGAAGGGGATCAGTCGCTCCAGTTGATCTTCCGCCAGCTGCGCATCCGCGTCCAGGATCAACAGCCATTCCCCCTGAGTCTGCTTCAAAGCTGCGTTGAGGGCCCCCGACTTACCACCGCCTGCATTACGAGGCCGTCGGATTACTTTGAGAGAAGGAAACCGGCTCTGCAGCTCGCTCAGGCGCTCCGGCGTGTGATCTTCACTGCCGTCATCCACCACACACAACGTGAGCCGCCGATCGGGATACCGGAGTGCTGAAAGCCGCTCCACCAGCCGGGTGACCACTGCTTCCTCATCGCGAGCCGCCACGACGACATCCACCGTGGGACAGGACTGCCCATCCAACGGTGTGGAAGCCAACGTCCCATCATCGTTACTACCAACAAGGGCTGGATCCACTCGGCGCAACAGCGTGCGCAGGCCGTAGCCGCCCAACAGCACAGCGAGGGTGAAGGCAGGGATCAGGCTGCGGGAAGGATCCAACCAGTGGGGCGCAGCACCGGCACAGCCGCAGGCCGCCAGGAAGAAAGCCGTCTTGCCGCGTCGGTGGTTACCAGTCCCTGCGGCCACGACCCTCCCATTCCACGAAGTACGGGGACTTTAGGGGGCCTGAGCAGGGGTGGTTTCAGGTGCTGGTGCCAGCGGTGCCAGCTTGGTTCCTGGGTAGTAGTGATCCAGGATCCGCTCAGCACTCCAGCCACGACCGGCGAGATCGATCGCACCGGCCTGGGACAGACCCACACCGTGACCGAAGCCACCCCCCTGGAAACGCCAGGCACCGGCACCCTCCGGCTGGATCACAAACAAGGTGCTGGGCAACCGCCGCAGGGTGCGACGGATTGCATCTAGACGCAGCGTCACCGGCGCCGCTCCACCCTCTCGATCCATCTCGAGGGCCAAGACCCTGCCGCTGGGGCCACGGGACACCGCCCGCAGCGCCGTGGGCAGGGCATCACCCTGACCCGCTGCCGCTAACGCACGACTGAGCTGACCAGCGGTGTAGAGGCGATTCCAGCGGAAGCGTGGATGACCTGCGCCGAAGGCACCGTCCCAACGATTGAGCAGGAGCCTCACATCCTCGGCGCTCTGGATGGGCAAGGTGATCGAACCCACCCAATCCGATGACCCATCGGCCCGCGCCTGCACATAGGGCAAGGGATCCATCGACCAGGCCTCCTCTGCCCCTGCGCTCACACCACCGTTGGTGGCGTGATACCACGCCTGGATGGGTTGACTATCCAATTGCAGAACCTGGCCTGAGGTGGCTCGGATGGCCTCCCGCACCGATTCACTGGCTTGGCGCGGATCGCTGTACACCTGACATTGAGTGTCGCTGCACAGGTGGTAGCCGTCCAAGCCGAAACGATGGCTGTTGGCCAGCGCCCAGGTGCGCGCCAGTACGGCCTGGGCCTGCAGAGCTGCCGGCGGTGATCCAGCCCCAATCTCGTGGGGAACGACACCTTCGAGATAGCGCTCCACCGGGAGCTGTTCAAGAAATGTCCAGCTGCCGTAAGCGTCCGCTTGCAACCGGAAAGGACCGCGCAGAACACCTCCGTCCCAGCGGAGGCCATCGGGGGCGATCACCTGCAACGGCCCGTCCAAAGTGCGGCCCCCACTGAAACCCTCCAGCACCGGTTGCACCACATCAACAATGCGTTCCCGTACATCGCGCAGGCTCATTCCGATGAGATCCGGGGCATCGGAGGGAACCCAGACTTCCCACTCCTCGGGATGGGCGACCCGAGCCTCCACCCCTTGATCCCGCCAACGAGATGCAACACGATCCGCCGACTCGAAACTGGCGTATGGGCCTGCGACACGCCGAGCGATCTCCATCGGTTCTGTCAAGGCCACTAAACGCCAGCTGAAGCGCAGCGTGTCAGCCGTCTCCAGAGGCTTCCCTGCCCAATCCTGCAATTGCAAGGGTTGCGCGCCTGCCGTGGTGAGGATCAATGGCGAAGACGAACGGTCGGGCATCGTGCCCCGACCGAGATGGTCGTCCAGGGACACCCAGAGCACGGCATTTCGCGCCGAGGGCGGCTGGGGCACGCTGCGATGGGTCGGAACGACTGGCGCAGGCGGCTGAACCACGGGGCCACGAACGTCCTGAGCGCGACAACCCGCAGCCGCCAGAAGCGGAAACACCACCCATGGAACGACACTGCGCACGGCTCGAACAGACCGGTTCATCGCCATGGCATCGCTATCGATGGAGGAGATGACCTGAGCATGAACCGGAACCGGAGGTTTGGCTGGGGGGAGGGTGAGGTTCTATGGTTGTCGTTTGTGCCACGCGCTGCCAGAGACATGCCCAAGCTCAAGACCCGCAAAGCAGCCGCCAAGCGGTTCAAAGCAACTGGCACTGGCAAGTTCATGCGTCGGCGGGCATTCCGCAATCACCTGCTGGATCACAAGAGCCCCAAGCTCAAGCGCCATCTGGGCACCAAAGCTGTCGTCGACCGCACGGACGAAGATCGCGTGGCTCTGATGATGCCCTACGCCTGAATGACGGCCTGCTCTTGAGCGGTGACGGAATCGCTCAGATCCTTCTTACTTCCCCTTTCAACTCCCCATGGCACGCGTCAAAAGAGGCAATGTCGCCCGTAAGCGCCGCAACAAAATCCTCCGTTTAGCCCGTGGCTTCCGCGGCAGCAACGGCACCCTCTTCCGCACCGCCAACCAGCGGGTGATGAAGGCTCTCTGCAATGCCTACCGCGATCGTCGCCGCCGCAAGCGTGATTTCCGCCGTCTGTGGATCGCGCGGATTAACGCAGCAGCCCGCCTCAATGGTGTGAGTTACAGCCGTTTGATCGGCGGCCTCAAGCAAGCCGACGTGCGTTTGAACCGCAAGATGCTGGCTCAGCTGGCAGTGGCGGATCCGGCCAGCTTCACGAATGTGGTGAATGCAACCCAGGGTTGAGTAGGGTCCCGCCCCGGGACTTCCCTCCTCCTTCATGGACTCCTTTCTGCCGCAGACTTACCTGCTCGGTCTGATCGGCCTGCTGGCAATCGTGGCTGTCGTCGCCGGTCGACAGCTTCTGCGGGTACGTCGCGATGAAATGAACTTGATCCGGCTCGAGCAGGCGGATGCAAGCTCCTCCAAAGACGCTGGTCAGCTCTATGAGCTGGCTTCAGTTCAGCTGCGCAAACGGCTCTATCCGCAGGCCACAGCAACACTTCGGCAAGCCGCGAAACGGCTCAGTAACGAGCCTGATGAAGCGAAGGCCCTTGTGCAGAACGCACTGGGATTTTCTTTAGCCGCCCAAAAGGACTTCTCGGGTGCGGTCCGCCATTACAAATCAGCGCTGCAAGCCAAAGCGGATTACCCCGTCGCGCTCAACAATCTGGCCTTCGCCCAGGAGCGTCTACTCAACAGCGATGACGCCTGTGATCTGTATCGCAAGGTGCTGGCTTTGGAACCCGCTAACAAAACAGCCCGCACCCGGCTGAAACGCCTGGAGCGGACCCTTCAACGTCAAACCGGCAAGGCATCGTCGTCATCCAGTGGCGGATCACCAGAGAGCTCGGACGGCCGGGGCTTCTGAGGCGGAACAACTGGGCTCGAGATTGAGGCTGCCACCGCGATTGGTGAGTCGCGGAGCCTGCCAGCTCGACAAAGAAAGGCCCTGAAGGCCAAGAAAATCTCCGCCAACCTCCATGTCGTCAGCAAGTGTGCTGGCCAGGGGCAGCAGATCCAGTTGATCCGAGGTGGCGTTGAAATTGCCCTGAACCGGAGTCGAGACGCTACCGATCTGCATCTCTCCACGCAAATCCAGCATCTGGCCAATCGGCACCACACTGGCCAAGGTCAGCACCACATCCTCCGTGTTGCCGCTGGTGAACGAGGTGTAGCTGCCACACCATTGACGGGGCATCGACACTGCCAAACTTGTAGCCCGCGCCACCGGATCAAAGCGAAGAACCGATCCCTCAAGCTCGACCGGTTTCTGTAGAACAGACGCATCCAGGGGGAGAGACGGTTCGAACGTCGCCGGAATCTCGATCGGCGCGTTCATGTCCACGGGAATGGGCATGACGAGAACGGATGATGGGCGCACGGTAGGGCCCTCAAGCGTGGCCCGTCCGACTTCCGATCCGGTTCAACACCAGTCCGCAGCTCCGCATGATGGCTTCGACACCGTCCAGCACCGACCCGTTTCTGATCGGTGGACGCCAGTTCAACAGTCGGCTGTTCACCGGCACGGGCAAATACCCCAACCTGCAAGCCATGCAGCAAAGCCTGGAGCGCTCAGGTTGCGAGATGGTCACGGTGGCTGTGCGGCGGGTGCAAGCGGTGGCGGCGGGCCACGCAGGCCTGATGGAAGCGATTGACTGGTCACGCATCTGGATGCTTCCCAACACCGCTGGCTGCGCCACAGCAGAGGAGGCCATCCGGGTCGCCCGTTTGGGTCGTGAGTTGGCCAAGCTGGCGGGTCAAGAAGACAACACCTTCGTGAAGTTGGAGGTGATCCCCGACGGCCGTTACCTGTTGCCGGATCCGATCGGCACCCTGGACGCCGCCGAAACTCTGGTGAAGGAAGGGTTCACCGTTCTCCCTTACATCAATGCGGACCCGCTGCTAGCCAAACGGCTGGAGGATGTGGGCTGCGCGACGGTGATGCCGCTGGGCTCACCGATCGGCTCTGGCCAGGGCCTCTGCAATGCCTCGAACATCGGGCTGATCATCGAAAACGCCAACGTCCCCGTGGTTGTGGATGCCGGCATCGGCGTCCCCAGCGAAGCTGCTGCTGCCCTGGAAATGGGAGCCGATGCCGTATTGGTGAACAGCGCCATCGCACTGGCAGGCGATCCTCCGGCAATGGCCGAAGCCATGGGTCAAGCCGTTCAGGCGGGCCGTCTGGCGTTCCAATCGGGCCGATTACCGCGTCGAGATCAGGCCAACCCCAGCTCCCCCACCAGCGGCCTCGTGAAGTGAAGAGAGGTGAAGTGACATGAAGCGGGCGAAACAAAGCCTGTCATTAGGCAATTGGACTCATAAGGTCTCGGCAATCGACGAGGACTTATGCAGGTCACAACCGAAGACGGCGGACGCCTGAACGCCTTCGCGAAGGAACCCCGCATGGAAGTGATCTCGGAGGACACCAGCCGCAGCAACGCCTCCAGACTGCTGATCATCAGTGGCTCGGTGCTGGTGGTGGCTCTGATGGCCGTCACCGTGGCGATCAGCTGAAAACCCTGTAGTAGCTTGCACCTCATTGGCGGCTTGAACGCTTCAGCAGGAGTTTGGGGTGAAAGTTCTCGTTCTCGGTGGTGACGGCTTCTGTGGATGGCCCTGCGCCGTGAATTTGGCGGATCAGGGTCACGAAGTTCTGATCATCGACAACCTCAGCCGTCGCAAGATCGACATCGACCTCGAAGTCGAGTCGCTCACGCCGATTTCAAGCATCGGAGAGCGGCTGCAAGCCTGGGAGCAACTTGGCGGCGAGCCCATGCGCTTCGTGCACATGGACATCGCCCACGAGTACCAACGCTTACTCGACCTGCTCATCGAGGAAAGGCCCGACTCCGTTGTGCACTTCGCGGAACAGCGGGCTGCTCCCTACTCGATGAAGAGCAGCGCCACCAAGCGCTACACCGTCGATAACAACGTCAACGGCACCCACAACCTTCTGGCCGCCATCGTGGAATCAGGCCAGGACATCCATGTGGTGCACCTGGGCACCATGGGTGTGTATGGCTATGGCTCCCATCGCGGCGCCACCATCCCTGAGGGCTATCTGAAGGTGGAAGTGCCTCAGCCAGACGGCAGCCGTTTCGAGGAAGAAATCCTCCATCCGGCCAGCCCTGGCAGCGTCTACCACATGACCAAGACGCTCGATCAACTGCTTTTCCTCTACTACAACAAGAACGACAAGGTCCGCATCACCGACCTGCACCAGGGCATCGTCTGGGGGACTAACACCGATGCCACCAGTCGGGACCCGCGACTCACCAACCGCTTTGATTACGACGGTGACTACGGCACCGTGCTCAACCGCTTCCTGATGCAGGCCGCGATCGGATATCCCCTCACCGTGCACGGCACCGGTGGTCAGACCCGCGCCTTCATTCACATCCGCGATTCCGTGCGCTGCGTTCAGCTCGCTCTTGAGAACCCACCCGAACAGGGTGAACGGGTGAAGATTTTCAACCAGATGACCGAGAGTCATCAGGTGGGTGAACTGGCCAAGAAAGTGGCGGCTCTCACAGGTGCTCGGGTGAACAACCTGCCCAACCCGCGCAATGAAGCCGTCGAAAACGACCTGATCGTCGACAACCGCTGCTTCCTTGAGCTTGGCCTCAATCCCACCACCCTGGATGACGGCCTCCTGAAGGAAGTGGTGGAAATCGCCACCCGCTACGCCGACCGCTGCGATCGCGCTCGCATCCTGTGCACCTCCGCCTGGACCAAAACACAGGCTCAGGCGATCAGCACCGCCTCCTGATTCCTGATCGGGGTTCCTCCTTGAAAATCGCCTTCTTCACTGAAACCTTCCTGCCGAAGGTCGACGGCATTGTCACCCGACTCACCAAGACGGTGAAGCATCTGGTGGATGCCGGCGATGAGGTGATCGTGTTCTGCCCTGAGGGCTGCCCCGATCACTACATGGGAGCGCGACTGATTGGGGTGCCCGCCATGCCGTTGCCGCTCTACCCCGAGCTGAAGCTGGCACTACCCCGCCCAGCCGTCTCTGAAGCCATTGATGACTTCCAACCCGACCTCATCCATGTAGTCAACCCAGCTGTGCTCGGGCTGGGGGGGATCTGGCTGGCGAAGACCAAATCGATCCCTTTAGTCGCCAGCTATCACACCCATCTGCCCAAGTACTTAGAGCACTACGGCATGGGCATGCTCGAGCCCCTGCTCTGGGAACTGCTCAAAGCAGCACACAATCAAGCCCTGCTCAACCTCTGCACCTCCACCGCCATGGTGCAGGAACTGAGCGACAAAGGAATTCAGCACACCGATCTTTGGCAGCGAGGGGTCGACACCGATTTATTTCGGCCCCAGTTGCGCAGCGACGCCATGCGTCAGCGGCTGCTGGGCAAGCACGACGACCGGGGCGCCCTGCTGCTGTACGTCGGTCGTCTCTCGGCCGAAAAACAGATTGAACGGATCCGGCCGGTGCTGGAAGCCCTCCCGGACGCCCGCTTGGCACTGGTGGGCGACGGCCCCCACCGCCAACAATTGGAAAAACATTTCGCCGACACGGCCACCACGTTTGTCGGGTATCTGGCTGGTGAAGAGCTGGCGAGCGCCTATGCCAGCGGTGATGCGTTCCTCTTCCCATCCAGCACCGAAACCCTTGGCCTGGTGCTGCTGGAAGCCATGGCGGCAGGCTGTCCGGTGGTCGGAGCCAACCGCGGCGGCATCCCCGACATCATCACGGATGGCTCCAATGGCTGTCTGTACGAACCCGACGGTGCCGATGGCGGTGCCGCGAGCCTGATCCAAGCCACACGCCGCCTGCTGGGCAACGATCTGGAACGACAGGCCCTTCGCAAGGCAGCCCGCGATGAAGCCGAGCGCTGGGGTTGGGCCGGAGCCACCGAACAACTGCGCGGCTACTACCGCGGTGTTTTGCAGCAACAGGATCTCAATGTGGCCGCCTGATTCAGGTCTGCCTGATCAGGACTGGGTGCGGGTGCGGTTCCACACCTCCATCACCTTTTTGGCCATCGGCAGCGCGTGCACGGAACCCCCGCCAGGTGTGTTCTGCGCGAAGGCCACGATCACAATCTGCCCTTCCGGATAAGGGGCATAGGTGGCGAACCAGGCATGGTCTGGGCCACCCGTGCTGTCTTCAGCCGTGCCGGTCTTGCCTCCAGCCGAAGGGATGCCGGGGCCATTGAGGCCGAAACCGGTGCCCTCCGACACCACCTTGCGCAGACCCTCACGGATGGTGTTCAACGTGGTTGGCTGAATCAGCACCTTGGTGCGACGGGGTGGCTCAGTCCAATTCAGTCCCTGATCCGCCAGGTGAGGGGTGACGAGCCACCCTCCGTTGGCAAACACGGAGTAAGCCCGGGCTAACTGCAGCGGCGTGATCTGAACCACCGACTGACCGATGGATGCACTGGCCATGTCTTCTGGAATCCAGGGCGTTGAACCGGGTTCAGCCCAGCCGCGTCCGGCCGCGGCCCAGGCCTCATCACCCACCAGACCGATGTTTTCCTCCCAACCGATCTCGATGCCGGTTTTCCGCTGAAAACCAAGGGCATCCGCAGCCTTCTTCAAAGCCAAAGAGCCCGCCCCCACTCCCACCTGATAGAAGAAGGTGTTGCTGGAAAAGCGCAGGGCATCGGCATAGCCGATCAGGCCGAAACCAGCACCGTTGTGGTCGGGGAAGCAATGACCGCCATAGGTAATGCAGGCCGTGGTGTTGAGCTTCGTATCCGGGGGGAATTTGCCCGATTCCATTCCGGCCATGGCCGTGACCGCTTTCCAGGTGCTGCCAGGGTCGTAGGCATTCATGGCCCGACTAAGCAATGGCTTCTTGGGATTGGAAAACAGCGCGTCGTACTCCTTCTGGGTGGTGACGAGCTTGGAGAAGAAGTTGGGGTCGAAGGTGGGTTTGCTGGCCAAAGCCAGGATCGCGCCAGTGTTGGGGTCCATCGCGACGATGGCGCCACCAGGTTTGTCAGCCAGCGCCTGCTCAGCAGCCTTCTGAAGATCGAGATCGAGGGTGAGGGTGAGGTCCTTGCCGGCCACTGAAGGGCGATCACCGAGATGGCGCTGGACCTCACCCATGGCATTCACCTCCAGCATCTGGCCGCCCCAGGCACCGCGGAGATGACTTTCATAGGCCGCTTCCACACCAATCCGGCCAATGCGATCGCGGATCTTGTAGCCCTTCTCAGCGAGTGTTTCGTACTCGCTCTCGGTGATCGGCTGGGTGTAGCCAAGGGTGTGGGCCGCCAGCGTTCCATGGGGGTAATACCGCAGGATGTCCACATCCACCTGCGCTCCCTTGAGACCCAGAGACTGCTCTTGGAACCGGAGCACCTGCTCCGGCTTCAGATCAGTCGCCAGATTGATGCGATAACCATCACGGGCTACACCGCTACCGCGACGCTGATCGAGCTCGGCCGCATCAAGATCAAGGAGTTGCGCCAGACGATCCCGCAGGTCCGGCCAGGACGCATCGTCCACCAAGCGCGGCTCCACGTAGAGGGAATAAGTCAACTTGCTGGAGGCCAGCACCCGCCCTTTGCGATCAAGCAGACGACCACGCGTCGGGGAACGGGGCACCAGGCGGATGCGGTTCTCATCCGCCAACTGGCGATAGCGCTTGCCCTCCAGCACCTGCAGCCACACCAAGCGGGACACCATCGCTGCTGTCACCAGCAGCACCAGAGTGAGCAGCACTAACGGCTGCTGCCGCAGACCGCTCTGACGCTGACCGTCCCGTTGCGACAGGCCCGAGCGTGCCATTCCGCTCAGCTCTCCGGCGCCATCAAGGCATCGAGACGCTTCAAGCGATCTTCGATCCGGCCCAGCACTGTCTGAAGCTGCTCAGGGGACATCTCCAGAGCATCGGCACGATCCGATGACGGTTCGCCCGCGGCATCGATCACCTCAGCCGCCGCATCAGGCTCATTCACCTCCACCTGCACGGTCATCACGGGATTGCCGAGGCCTGGGCTGATCTGATCCAGCCGCTCACGCACCTCCCGGGCCGCTGGTTCACCCTGCTTGCGCAGATCACCCAAAGGGTCCTCCCCTGTGGCCACGGATTCCACCGCTTTGGCTGCACCATCCGTGCGAACGCGATCCACAAAAGCCAGACCCATCGGCAGCACGTCCTGCATCAGGGTCAGGCGAAAGGAGTCGAGAGGTTGGCTGTCGGCCATTAAACAAGGCCCTCAACGATCAACGAACTCCAGTCTGCTGCGCTGGAGGCACAAGTGCCGGACAACTGGCACGGGAGGATCCCAACGACCAGCCGATCACGCCAGAGATCACCACCAAGGCCACCATCGGTGCCAGTGCCTGATGGGTGGTGTCGAGGGCAATCCATTCCGACCAGCCCCGCAGGAAACGATCACGGGCAAAACGACGCTTCTCACGACTCTCCAACCGTGCACGCCGCTTGTATGACTTCTCAACCCAGCGCTCAAAGGAACGCTTCTTGGTGATCGCCATCTTGCGCTCCACCTCCAGCAGCTGCCCGGAGGTGAGTTCAGGATGAAAGGTGCCGATTAGCTCCAGGCTCTTGAGGAACATCTCAACAGCGCCGTCCTTAATGTCCTGATCGGAGACATCAAGCAACGCCCAGTCCAATTCGGGGTAGAAGCGGCTGCGATTCTGCTGAATCTGATCCTCATTCAGCTGACCGGGCTCGCGCAGCCAACGATCGGTGTTGCTGTCAAAACGACGCCAGTAGAGAAAAGGATTGATGTAGACGGTCTTGCCTGCCAGCTGGATGCTGTCCTGCTGCAGACGTCGCTGGAGTTGCTGATCCTGCTGTTGGGCAGCGGTCACACGCTTCAGGCCGGGGACTCAGGGTATCGGCGCTGAGCGCGACCCACCAGCCCCCTTGAAGACCTATTCCCACTCGATCGTGCCGGGAGGCTTGCTGGTGATGTCGAGAACAACGCGGTTGACCCCGTTCACTTCATTGACGATGCGATTGGAGATCGTCTCCATCAGGTCGTAGGGCAAGCGCGACCAGTCAGCGGTCATGCCGTCCTCACTGGAGACGCAGCGCAACACGATCGGCCAGGCATAGGTGCGCTTGTCACCCATCACACCCACGGAACGCACGGGCAGCAGCACAGCAAACGCCTGCCAGATGTCGTGATAGAGGCCCGCCTGCTTTACCTCCTCACGCACGATCAGATCGGCATCCCGCAGGCAATCGAGCTTCTCAGCCGTGACCTCTCCAAGGATGCGGATAGCCAGACCAGGGCCAGGGAAGGGATGACGGCGCACGATCTCTTCCGGCAGACCAAGAGAGCGACCCACCTTGCGCACTTCATCCTTGAAGAGCTTGCGCAGGGGCTCCACCAGCTTGAACTGGAGATCCTTAGGCAAGCCGCCCACGTTGTGATGGCTCTTGATCTTCACCGCCACCCGTTCACCCGTCTTGGGATCCACGTTGGTGCCGGCACTCTCGATCACATCGGGATAGAGCGTGCCCTGGGCCAGGTAATCGAAAGGTCCGAGACGCTTGCTCTCCTCTTCAAACACCCGGATGAATTCCGTACCGATGATCTTGCGCTTCTGCTCGGGATCCGTAATGTCCTTGAGCTTCTCAAGGAAGCGCTCACGAGCGTGGATGTACTCCACATGGATGTTGAACTTGCGATCGAAGAACTCCATGAGGAACTCCGGTTCGCCTTTTCGCATGAAGCCCTGGTCAATGAACATGCAGGTGAGCTGATCCCCGATGGCCTTCTTCAGCAGAAAGGCAAGGGTGGATGAATCCACACCACCCGACAGCGCCAACAGCACGCGCTTGTCGCCCACCTGATGACGCACCTGCTGGACGGCTTCCTCAATGAAGGCGTCGGTGGTCCAGTCAGGATCACATCCACAAATGTGGTAGACGAAATTGCGGATCATGGCCATGCCGCAGGTGGAGTGCACCACCTCGGGGTGAAACTGCACCCCGTACAGACGCCGATCGTGGTGGGCGACCGCCGCTTCCGGGGTATTGGCCGTGTGCGCAAGGCGCACAAATCCCTCAGGGAGCGCCTGCACGGAATCGCCGTGACTCATCCACATCGTGGATCCGTTGTCCACGTTGGTGAGCAGATCGGTGGGATCGTCCACCTCGAGCGGTGCCTTTCCGTACTCGGCCTTACCGATGGCCGCCACCACGCGACCGCCCAGCTGCTGCACCATCAACTGCATGCCGTAACAGACCCCGAGCACGGGAATGCCCAGCGACCAAATCTCGGGATCGCAGAGGGGCGCACCTTCGGCATAAACCGAGCTGGGACCACCGCTGAGGATGATTCCCTTCGGAGACAGCTTGCGCAACTCTTCCGCCGATGTGCTGTAGCCCAGCACCACGGAAAACACCTCGGTCTCGCGCACCCGACGTGCAATCAGTTCGGAGTACTGGGAGCCGAAATCAAGGATGACGATGGCCGGCTGACGCTGACCTTCACTCGAAACCTGAGACATCTCGCACGTGATCCGTGGAACGGGAGATCGCTGAACACGATCGCCAATCCATCAGCGTAGAGAAGGGCCTCCACTTTCACCGCCCAGCAAGGGCTCCAGACTCAGGCCCGCATGGCCCAGCATCCGCAGGCCTTCAGGGCCTGCCCAGCGCAGCTGACGATCACGACTGAACAAGGCAGCGCCAATCGCCATGGCCGGACAGCCATAGCGCTGCAAGTAGCCCTGACTGCGCTGCTCAACTGCCCCAGCCATGGACATCCAAAGCGCTCTGGCTTGGCCTGCATCCTGCGAGGCGAGCCATTCCCAGGCCTGCTCCAGCGATGCGACCTGCAGCAAGGGACGGATGCGCTCCGTGCTCAGGCCCTGCTGCACCGCCAGAGCGGCCAACACCTCAAAGCGGGCATCCGCCAGGTGGTGATGGGTGTGAAAAATCCCTCCGGCCAGTTTGATCAGTTTTCCGTGGTAACCAAGCAGAAGCAATTCGCGGACACCAGCTTCGGCCGCCGCCACCAACACCGGACCGATCCAGTTCCCCGCCTTCAGCACTGGTTGCTGCTGGGACAAACCAAGTTGATGGGCCAGATCCATTCCGTTTTCACCGATTACCAGGGTGAGCTGTCCAGCAAAGCCAGACTGAGACGCCAGCTCTGTCAACTGGGCCAACAGCATCTCCAGTTGATCAGGCGATGCACTGGTCTGCACCTCAGCCTGCGTTCCGATCAGCGCCAGACCGTCCACCACCCCAAACGCTGCATTGCTGGTGCGCAAGGCCAACTCCTGGCCACGGGGCAGCACCACCTCCAACTCCAGAGCGGACTCCACTGTGAGCAGATCCGTGAGGTTGAGGTCCAGCAACTCCCGAGCGAACCCGGAAATGCAGAGCCCGCCGTCCTGGACGTGCCGTCCAACGCCAGCACCGGCTGTCACTTGAAACCCGGGTCCAGGAGCAGATGTGCGGGCTGCACGCACCCAGATCTCCAGACCGCGCGTGAGATCAAGCCCTCGGCCTGGGTCACAGACCGTGATGGCCAGCGCCTGAGTCCCATCCTCCAGGCGAGCAGCAGCCCAAACAGGCACAGAACGAGACGCCTGTTCGCCTGGGATTCTTAGTTCAACGCTTGCAGGCGCAGCACCACCCTGCAGCACCAGCACAGCCGCGCGCGCTGCAGCCGCCACCCAAACGGGCAAGGTCAACCCGGTTGCAGACACAGCAGACGTCTCAGCGATGAGGAGAAGAGCGGATCGTTTTTTAGGATGGACGATTGGCACTCCTTGAGCCCGTGCAGGACAAGCTCACCCTGATGATCCCCGGGCCCACCCCGGTGCCCGAAACGGTTCTCAAGGCCATGGGCCGGCACCCGATCGGTCACCGCAGCGGTGAATTCCAGGCCGTGGTGGAGCGCACCACCGCCCAACTGCGCTGGCTGCACCAAACCAGCAGCGACGTGTTGGTGATCACCGGCAGCGGCACGGCCGCCATGGAAGCCGGAATTATCAACACCGTCAGCCGCGGCGACAAGGTGCTCTGCGGCGACAACGGCAAGTTCGGCGAACGCTGGGTGAAAGTGGCCCGCGCCTACGGGCTCGAGGTGGAGGTGGTGAAGGCCGAATGGGGCCAACCCCTCAACCCTGAGGCCTTCCGGGCTGCCCTGGAAGCAGACACCGCCAAAGCCATCAAGGCAGTGATCCTCACCCACTCGGAAACCTCCACAGGCGTGATCAACGACCTGGAGGCGATCAGTGCTCACGTGAACGCTCACGGCACCGCCCTCACCATCGCGGATTGCGTCACCAGTCTTGGGGCCACCAATGTCCCGATGGATGCCTGGGGACTGGATGTGGTGGCATCAGGGTCACAGAAGGGCTACATGATGCCCCCGGGTCTGAGCTTTGTGGCCATGAGCGAACGCGCCTGGCAGGCCTATGAGCGCTCCAATCTGCCCAAGTTTTATCTGGATCTCGGTCCTTACCGAAAAACAGCTGCCAAAAACAGCAACCCTTTCACACCAGCAGTCAATCTCTATTTCGCTCTTGACGCGGCTCTGGAGATGATGCAAGCCGAAGGCCTGGACGCAATCTTTGCCCGCCATGCCCGCCATCGCGACGCCTCACTGGCTGCAATGAAAGCGATCGGACTGCCGCTGTTCGCAGCGGAAGGTCACGGAAGTCCTGCCATCACCGCTGTCGCTCCTGACGGCATCGATGCTGAACAGCTGCGCAAGGCCGTCAAAGACCGCTACGACATTCTTCTCGCTGGTGGCCAGGACCACCTCAAAGGCAAAGTGTTCCGCATCGGTCATCTGGGATTTGTGTGCGATCGCGATGTGCTCACCGCTGTAGCAGCCATTGAATCGGTCCTCCAATCCCTTGGACTGCATAAAGGAACGATGGGTGCAGGTGTGAGCGCAGCCTCACTAGCTTTGAATCGCTGAGTGACACAATTCGGCACTTTGAAGCTATAGACATGAGTTAAAATCATGTCTGTGCGGGTGTAATTCAGTGGTAGAATGTCAGCTTCCCAAGCTGAACGTCGCCGGTTCGAATCCGGTCACCCGCTTGCAAACATTGAACGGTTGTTCGCGTTTAACTTCGATTTCCCCAATTAGAGGCTGTGGGTCGTGGCTTGATTAGCTGCATCACCTGGGGGCCGACACTGCCGGCACGACGCTCCTGATCAAGAGCTTTGAGGATGGTTTGGGCCGAACCAGCAATATTCCCTTCCTCCGCTTGCACTCGTGCCTGCTCAAGACATTGACGTGCACGAACCAATAATTGCTCCCGATCGAGATCGGATGACGGAAGCGTTAAAACCGACTTCACCGACGCTGTCACTTCAACACAACATTCATCAGATGGATATTAACAAGTGATCTTGAATTTCAACAATGCACCAACAACAAATGCAAGTATTTCCTTGATGCGATCGATCCCGATATGAAAAGCCCGCTGACGTGACTGCCACTGTCAGGTCCCAGGCTCCTCAGCATTCCCACCCAATGCAGCAATCTGTTGACGCAGAAGTTCAGAACGGCTGCTGTCACCGCGTGTCATGGCCACTGCAAGAGCAAACTCCAGCTTTTCGAGCTGGTGACCTCCCTCGTAGAAACCCTTGGGCCCAGGGGATGCCAGCGAAGCCGAAGCATGAGGACTCCGGTGGCCACGACCAGAGCCGCTACTACCGGATGTGGAGAGAGTTGTTGGTGCCATGGGTGGCTTTCTTTTCATTTTGACACTTTTGACCCCTCTTATGCAGCCATCTGCAGGTCCGCATCTCCGGACTCAAATGCAGGACTTTCAGCAACGGCCGTCTCATCACGGCTCTCAGGCTCCGAACTGCTCAGCAATTCTTGGCAGTCGAGCAGCAACTGATCCACATCATCAAGACGTTGCAGCTCATCAGCCGGCATGGACTCCGACTGACTGCGCTGGTGGCGCATCTCCAGCTCGAGAGTTTCCAGTCGTTGTTCCAACTTCACGAGGCGTTGAGACAACGCATTAAGCATCTGCGCAACATCCTCAGCGGTTCGCGTGATGCGGAAGGAGACGGACTGACTCATCCGGAAAGGGAAGGGTGCTGGCCCGATAACAACACATGCATCTCTCAGGCTCAAGAGAGACGTTGACAAACAACGACAGCTCTGCATTCAGACTGACAGCATTGATGCACGCGGGTGCAATGCCTCCTTTGATGACCCTGCTGATCTACGTGCTGGCCGGGATCGGCATAGGACTGCTGGCACTTTGCACCGGCCTTCCCGCGGCTCCTCTGGCCGGGGCGCTGCTGGGAGCCGCCCTGGTGAGCATGAGCGGTCGCATTGAGACCGCCCAATGGCCAGCAGGCACCCGCACGGCTCTAGAAATCGGCATCGGCACCGTGATCGGCACCGGACTGACACGAGCATCGCTGGAGCAGTTGCAAAGCCTCTGGAAACCGGCCGTTCTGATCACCCTCACGCTGGTGATGACGGGACTGGTCGTCGGGCTGTGGGCGAGTCGGCTCCTGGGGGTCGACCCCCTAATCACCCTCTTGGGAGCTGCACCAGGCGGCATTAGCGGCATGAGTCTGGTGGGTGCGAATTACGGCGTTGGCGCTGCCGTGGCTGCGCTGCACGCTGTACGTCTGATCACCGTTCTCTTGGTGCTCCCACTGATGGTGAAACTGCTGACACCGCTGGGAGTCGGCAATTCCTGAGTCCACCCAGCTCTGGACAGAAAAACCCGAGCCGATACGTTGGCGCAGACCGATTGTTCTGTCCATCGATGGCCAGCCTCCGCACCCGCCTTGCTCTCCTTCTTCCCATGGCCGGGATGCTGCTGGCCGCTGGTCCTGCTGAAGCCGCTGCGGCCGGTCCGGCCCAGAAAGGGGCTCAGATGTATTGCTTCATGCGCAGCAACGGCAACAACCACGAGGTGAGCTGGGAAGCGTCCTACGCCTTAATCAAGCGGCAGAGCAGTGGACTGTTCAAAACATCTCCGGAACATGCCGCCGTCATGATCGCCGAAGCGGTGGTGGCCGACCCGGGCAACTACCCCGACTGCGGCAAATACCTCGGAGATCTCTTTGGTGGCTCCCAGAACAGCAGCTCAAGCTTCAACAACTCTTCGGTCGGTGCCAGTGACTCAGGAACATCGGAGAGCTGGGATGCTACTGAGCGGTACAGCTACTGATCACCGTGTTGCAAAAAAGGCTTGGGCTTCGGCATCCCGCCCGAATAATGCAAGCCCTGGTGTTGGCAGGGCTGCTGCTTTTGATCCAGGCCTGCGTCCGAGGTGGCGAAACGGCGAAGCCGACCAACGATCCTGAATTGGCCGCTTCCAGCTGCCTGGAGGGGCTCGACCTTCAGCGTCTTGATGAAGCGCTCAATCATTGCAATGCCGTGGTGAAAGGCCACCCCGGCAATCCCATCCCGCTGACCGACCGCTCGTTAATTCATACTCTGATCGGACGTGATGACGAAGCCTGTGCCGACGTGAAGCAGGCCTCAGCCCTGCTGGCCAAAGGTGACCAACGCCACGATCCGATGCTGAAACATGAGCTGACCGTCCGTCAGCAATCCTGCAAACAGCGCGCCACCATGGCCGGCAACGGTTGACGATCAAGCTTGACCTGGCGGGGTCCCAAGAGCAGTTCAATCCGGTTGGCCTTGCTGGCCACCAAGGCATCCACGAGCTGATCCGCCAGACCCAACTGCAACCAGTGGCTGGTGAGACCACCATCCATGCCGATGCGGTGACAGCGATCTTCCGCCTGTTCCACGTCACCGGGGGTCCAGGGTCGTTCGAGCAACACCACGTGACGGGCCCGGTGGAGGGTGAATCCCAAGCCACCCGCTCCATAGGTGGCCAGCAACAGGTCCGAATCGCCGACTTGAAAGCGGTCTACCGCCTCCTGGCGTTGCTCGGGTTTCTGCCGGCCGGTTAGCAGTTCGCCACCAAGATCCTCCTGAAGCAGCTGAAGTGGGCTCACAAAGGAACTGAACAAGACAATGGCCTCTCCTGTACTGCGTAACTTCTGCACCAGGCTGCGGGCCGCCTGCAGCTTGAACTCCGCTGCGATCATGCGCATGGAGGTAAGAACAGCCAGGGATTCAGCATCGGAGCGGACCTCACCAGCCAACACGCGATGGCGATAGTCCTCCACCACCAGACGCAAGCGGTGATCCAGCCCTCGGTTCTGATCTGCCGCCAGGGAAACCGGGTGCATTTGCCGCGTCTTCGCCGGAAGACCGAGAACTGACTGCTTCCGGCGGTGCAACACGAGGGGGCGGGTGAGATGACGCAATTCCTCCAGGCGGCTGGCACCATCAGCGCGCCAGCGGCGCTGACCACCACTCTCACTCCAATGTCCCTGACAGAAGATCTCTTCAAAGGCCTTCTGATCACGCGCAATCGGATGATCCATCGCTGCCAGCAGTGGAAAGAACTGAATCGGACGACCGTTGCGGATAGGCGTGCCGGTCAGCATCCACACCGCGCGCAGGCGAGGATGCCGCGCCAGCCTCAAGAACGCCTGCGTGCGCTGCGCCTGCAGAGATTGGGCGTAGTGCGCTTCGTCTACCAGTAGCAAGGTGCCGGCCTCTGGCAACGCAACGGGCAACTTGGCCCAGCTGTGCAAGCTGAACTCCAGATCTAACGCTGCAGCTTCGCGGCGCCAATGCGGGTGCAGACCTACGGGCGCAATCACCATCAGACGCAGCGAGACAGCACGCATTAGCGCCCGGGCCGCCAGCAAGGCAGTGAGCGTTTTTCCAAGTCCCATCTCATCGGCAAGCAACGCCCCACGCCTGGCCAGCAGCCAGCGCGCGCCCGAGCGCTGATGGGGCAACGGCATGCGTCCATCCAACAGCGGTTGATCCAAATCGGCACTGGCCACCAAGACGCGATGGTGCGGAAGCGGTGGAAGCGGATGACGATGCCAGTGAAGCCAGCTCAGCAGCTCCTCTTCAACACGGAAGCGCCCTCCGAAACGCTCAAGTAGCAAATCGGCGGCTGCCAGAGGAAATTCCCAGCCACGACCCGAACCTCTCCAAACACCCCGAGGGCGGATCCTCGCCATTTGAGCATGGGTCACGGCGTCAAAGGGGTAAGTGACCCGCACAAGTCCTGCTGGGGTCAACCCAAGGCAGCAGCAGGAGGCGATTGATGTCGTAGCAAAAAACCAGCAAGAAACACTTTAAGGCTTTGGCCAATAAAAACAAGCCGTTGGACGTTAAAAATCACATTCAAAACAGTCGGGAAAAGATTCAAAAATGCAGCGATGGACACATTGACGATCGCTATGAACCCGTCAGAATTCGACCAACCGAGACATTCGGATGCACAACAGGGATGCGGTCTTCCTCGAAGAACTTTGCCCCAAATTGCGTGTCCGACGATGGCGTCAATCCCTCCACTCTTATACCGGTAAAAGTTGTATTTACTGCGGCAAACCTTCTGAATCTATTGATCACATCCTTCCCCGTGCTCGAGGAGGTTTGAGCGTGACCGAAAATTGTGTTCCAGCATGTCTGTCATGCAATGGTCACAAATCTGACGCTGAAGTGTTCGATTGGTATCGCCGTCAACGCTTCTACGATCCTCGACGGGCAATGGCCATCCGAGCCTGGATGGATGGCGACTTGCGCTTGGCCCTGCGCCTACTCCAGTGGGCACAACCGGAATCATCTCAATCAGTTCCCCCTTCAACCCCAGGCGAACCGTCACTCAACAATCAAGACGACTCCGACTGGATGTTGCAGGTGGCCTGAACGGAGTGCTGTTTACCAGACCCTGCAAGCTTCGAAGGAATGATGCTGCTGACAAATCGACGCCTGCTGCTCAGGCTGCTCAGGCGCCAGCAGAAACGCAGCGCCCAGGAGCGCTGACGCCACAAGGGCTTTGACCAGCCTGCCCAAAGGGATCCACTGCCGCTCAGAGGCCCTGATCACACGACTGCCATCACAAGAAGGCAGCATGGAACGCTGTGGAGACACCAGAGAAAGACAGGAACCAGTCACGACCAAACCATTGCTAATACGTTTGTACTCATGCCTGATCCGCTTGTCAACCGCTGCCGGCCACTGCCTGAAGGCTCAACACTCTGCATCCTTGGAGCCGGCTTCAGTGGTCGCCGTCTCGCGTCCCTCGCCGAAGCAATGGGGATGCGGGTAATCACGACCAGACGCAACCCTGATCCAGGCAGCAAGGCGCTTCCATTCGACAGCGCCAACAACCTGATGCCGCCAGCCTCAGCCTTTGAAGGGGTGACGCATCTGCTGAGCACCATCCCGCCTGGCCGCGAGACCAGCGACCCGGTGTTGCGCACCCTTGGCCCGCTGCTGCAACAACAACCGCTGCGCTGGGTCGGCTATCTCTCCACCACCGGCGTCTACGGCAACACCAATGGAGAGTGGGTTCGCGAAGCGGATCCGCCCAATGCGACGCAGGAGCGCAGCCGGCGACGCCTGGCTTGCGAGCAAGAATGGCTCAAGAGTGGTCTGCCGGTTCAGATTCTGCGACTGCCGGGGATCTACGGCCCAGGACGATCACCACTTGCCGCCGTCAAGGCCGGCACGCTTCAGCCGATCGACAAGCCCGGACAGGTGTTCTGTCGGGTGCACATCGATGACATCGCCGCGGCCTGCCTGCACCTGATGCACTGCTCTGCAGAGGGGCACCATCCAAGCGTGGTGAACGTTTGTGATCACGAACCGGCACCCAGTGCACTCCTCCAACGCCATGCCGCAGAGCTGCAGGGATGCCCGCTGGCGGATGCCAAGCCCTACAGCGTGGCGGAAGCCGAGATGAGCCCCATGGCGCGCTCCTTTTGGGCGGAGAACCGACGGGTCAGCAATGACCTGCTCTGCAAGGAGCTTGGCTACACGATGGTGCATCCAAATTTCCGCAGCGGGCTGGCCCAGTGCCTGGAACAGGAACGGCTCACGGAGCAACAGGTTCCGTCCGTTGCGGGTTCAAGAGCGGCAACTCATGCCACTGCATCGGCCGGTCCGGATCGATGAACGTCAGTCCAGCATCATGCAGCAGCTGACTCCACTGCACCTCCAGCCAACCTTGCCGCAGCGCCGTCCCCAGGCCGTAGAGCAGCAAACCGATCAACAGCCAGCGCAGCATGACCACAACCTCCAATTGCCACGACGCTAATCAGCGGCTGGTGATTGCCCTCGGTGATCCAGCGGGCATCGGCATGGAAGTGACGCTTAAGGCCCTGGCAGATCCACAACGGCCGGCCAACGTCAGCCCACTATTGGTGGGCTGCAGAGCCAGCCTGGAACGCGCCGCTCAGCAACTCAAGGAACGAACCCAGGCACCCATAGCTGACCCGGATGGCTTGGAGGTGGACGATCAACCCATCCCCGGCGGCCCGCTGGAGCCTGGCAGTGCCGGGAGCATCAGCGGTGCAGCCAGCTTCCAGTGGTTGACCCGGGCCGTGCAGCTGGTGCAACAGGGCCAGGGATGTGCACTGGTAACGGCTCCGATTGCCAAGCACGCCTGGCATGCCGCAGGGCATCGCTATCCCGGACAGACCGAACGCCTCGCAGAACTCGACGGTGGAAAACGGGCCTCCATGTTGTTCACGGCCCTGTCTCCGCAGACGGGATGGCGTCTCAACACGCTGCTGGCCACCACCCACATCCCCCTGCATCAGGTAGCTCTGCGACTGTCCGCTGACCTGGTGGAAGAGAAATTGGATGCGCTGACAAGCTTCTGCCTTCGCTTCAATTCCAACCCCAGGCTGGTAGTGGCGGGTCTCAATCCCCACGCAGGTGAACAGGGTCAACTGGGAACAGAAGAACTGGACTGGCTCATTCCTTTGCTGGAACGTTGGCGGCTTGCGCATCCCAACGTGACATTGCTAGGGCCCATGCCACCGGACAGCTGCTGGCTGAGTGCCGCCCAGGCCTGGAACCAGACACCTGCACCCAACAGCCCGGATGGGCTCTTGGCGCTGTACCACGATCAGGGGTTGATCCCCGTCAAACTCCTGGCGTTCGATCAGGCCGTGAACACCACCCTCGGCCTCTCCTTCTTGCGAACGTCACCGGACCATGGCACGGGTTTCGACATCGCCGGTCTAGGAATCGCGCGGTCGGCCAGCATGCTGGCCGCGATCGAGGCGGCCTGGCAACTCAGCCGGGCTTGACACGCATCAAGACCTGACCGAATTCCACAGGCGTGCCGTTATCAACGAGAAGTTCCACGACTTCACCAGACACCTCAGCTTCGAGCTCGTTCATCAGCTTCATCGCTTCGAGGATGCAGATGGTCTGACCGGCCGTAATGCGATTACCAATCTCCACGAACGGAGGTTCACCTGGAGCGGGTGCGCGATAAAAGGTACCCACCATCGGTGCAGTGACATCCACCAAATCCGAGCGGGTGCCGGCAGCAGCTGGAGGTGCCGATGATGCGGTCTCGCCCTGGAGCTGCACATCCATTGGAGGAACTGGAGCAGGGGCAGCCTGGGCCACCGGCATCACTGGTGCCGCAACGGTGGTCACGGGCAGGTTGCGACGCACCTCGAGGCGGAAGTCATCGCCTTCCAGGCGGAACTCCTGGATGTCGCTTTCACCAAGAGCATCCAGCAGCTTGTGAAGCTGGTCGTGATCAAGTTGCATGCTCAGCTGTTCTCCCGGCCCAGATAGGAATCGTTGCGGGTGTCGACTTTGATCTTCTCGCCGATCGAGAGGAAGAGTGGCACCATCACCTGTGCACCGGTTTCGAGGATTGCCGGCTTCGTGCCACCGGTAGCTGTGTCCCCCTTCACCCCAGGATCGGTCTGGGTGATTTCCAGCACCACGGAATTGGGCAGTTCAACCTCGAGGGGCTTCTCATTCCAGGAGACGACACTCACCTCCATCCCTTCCTTGAGGTATTTGCGGCTGTCACCGATCTGCTTGGCCGTGAGACGCGTCTCCTCAAATGACGCCATGTCCATGAACACGTATTCCTCTCCCTCCATATAGGTGTGCTGAAGGGTGGCTTTCTCGAGCATGGCCTGCGGGACCATCTCACCGGCACGGAAGGTCTTTTCCACCACGTTGCCGCTTTGCACAGCCTTGAGCTTGGTACGCACAAATGCAGAGCCCTTGCCTGGCTTCACATGCAGGAACTCGACCACGCGCCACACGGAACCATCAAGCTCGATCGTGGTGCCAGTGCGAAAGTCGTTGCTGGAGATCATTCCCGCCGAACGGTTCAGGGGATCATACGGCTGTGCCAAAGTCCTTTCAGCACCTGGGGTTCTCCTTGGCGATTCGGATGGCGTTTCAACGCCTGACTACGTGGCTTCTCGCTCTCGTGATGGTGGTTGGCATGACCTGGGCCTCACCGGCCTGGGCAGGGCTACCTCAAGGCAATGCCGTGCAGGATCCAGCGGCGATCCTGCGCGATTCGCTGCCGATGGATCAGGAGGACCTTCGCGAACTGCAACATCGGCTGGAAGGCACCAGCGACGACCTGCGTGCCAAGCGCTGGAGCGCTCTGGGCCGAGGGATCAAACGCACCCAATCGGTTCTAAACACCCGACGAAGAACGATCATTGCGGCGGTCCCTGGCGAAGACCAGGCACAGGCTGAACAGATTCTCGATGCGGTGAGCAGCGATCTCGATCGGCTGCAAGCGCGTGTCGATGCCTCCGACAAGGCCGGCTTCATCGAAACCCGCCGCCTGGCGCTGAGCCGGATCGGAGACCTCGAAGCGATGTTGATCGACGACCGTCTGCCGGACATCCCCGCAGAGTTCGACAACCTGCCGCGGCTGGCCGGTCGGGCCACCGTCGTCATGACAACCACTCAGGGAGACCTCACCGCGGTTGTCGACGGTTACAACGCTCCGCTGACCGCAGGAGCCTTCATTGACCTGAGCCTGAAGGGCTTCTACGACGGGCTGCCGTTCAATCGAGCTGAAGACTTTTACATCCTGCAGAGCGGTGATCCGGATGGTCCGGAGATCGGCTATGTCGATCCCAAAACCAAGCAGGAACGCCACGTTCCACTGGAAATCAGGGTTCCAGGCGAACCCGACACCTTCTACAACCAGACCTTCGAGGATGTCGGGCTTTACAAGGCCACCCCTGTGCTGCCCTTCGCCACCCTCGGAACGCTGGGTTGGGCGCATTCCGATCAAGCCCTCGATGACGGCTCCTCCCAGTTCTTCTTGTTCCTTTACGAAGCGGAGCTGACGCCCGCTGGTCTCAACCTGGTGGATGGCCGCAACGCTGCCTTCGGTTACGTGGTGGACGGCTTCGATGTGCTCGAAGAACTGGGTGTGGATGATGAAATCCTCAGCGTGAAGGTGGTCGAGGGAGCGGATCGTCTGATGGAGCACGCCTAAGCACCGTGACGGAGACCCTGGGGGATCTGGGTGAAGCGGAGTTGCTGAAGCGACTGGCGCGCTTTGCACCGGACGGTCAACTAAGCGACGACACAGCCTCTCTCCGCTCCGACTCCAGGCCCTTGTTGGTGAACAGCGACGTGCTGGTGGATGGCGTTCATTTCAGTGATGCAACCACCAGCGCAGCGGATGTGGGCTGGCGTGCGGTGGCAGCCAACCTCTCCGATCTTGCCGCCAGCGGAGCCGTTGCCATCGACGGCATCACCGTGACCCTGGTGGCTCCAAGCACCACCCCGTGGAGCTGGGTGGAGGAGCTCTACACAGGCATTGCCGATGGTTTGAGTGAATTCGGAGGGACGTTACTGGGGGGTGACTGTTCCGCAGGCCTCCAGAAACTGGTTTCGATCACAGCCTTGGGGCGTCTGGGACCGCTGCGCCTGCATCGCGGCGAGGCCCGTCCTGGAGACTGGATCGTGACCAGCGGTGCCCATGGGTTGAGCAGGCTTGGCCTGGCACTGCTGCAGAACGATGAGGTTCTGAACACTGCAGATCTCAATCCCCAACTTCGCGCACTGGCAATCGCAACGCATCAACGGCCCATTCCCCGACTGGATGCCCTCGACACCCTGCTGGCCTGCAAACCCGATGGGCTGGCCTGGAGAGCCGGCGGCACCGACAGCAGCGACGGACTGCTGGCGGCTGTAGAAGCTCTCTGCAGAAGCAGTGGTTGCGGTGCTGAACTCACACAGGCCTGGCTGCCGCGAACCCAACACTGGCCCTTCGGTGACCCCTGGGACCAATGGTGTCTGGCAGGAGGTGAGGACTTCGAACTGGTGTTGAGCCTGCCCCCTGCCTGGGCCCAGCGCTGGTTAGAGAAACAGGCAGGGAGCCGACGCGTCGGCCGCATCACGGGCGCGAGCAGCACTATCCGCTGGAGCGAAAACGCACAGCCCGTGCAAACCAAAAGTTTCCATCATTTCCGCAACAACTGAAGATCAAGCCATCAAAAAACCCTCCCATTGGGGAGGGTTGAAGATGATTCAGAAAGCGATCACTTCCAGTTTTTGGCGACCACTTCGGCCAAGTCAACCACGCGCTGGCTATAGCCCCACTCATTGTCGTACCAAGCGACGATCTTGAAGAAGTTGTCACCCATGGCCAAGGTCAGGTCAGCATCGAAGATGGTCGACTGATTGGTGCCGGCGTAGTCGCTGGAAACCAAAGGCAGATCGCCGTACTTGATGACCTTGCTCATGGCACCATCAGCGGCACCTTTAATGATCGACTTGATCTCGTCAACGGAGGAGGCGCGGGACGATTCGAACACCAGGTCAACGGCGGACACGTTGGGGGTGGGAACGCGCATGGCGATACCGGTGAACTTGCCCTTCACGGCGGGGTACACCAGAGCGACAGCCTGTGCGGCACCGGTCGAGGTGGGCACCATGTTCACGGCTGCCGCGCGAGCACGACGCAGGTCGCGGTGGTTGTTGTCGAGAATCCTCTGGTCTCCGGTGTAGCTGTGGATCGTGGTCATCAGACCGCGGTTGATTCCGATCGACTGGTCGATCACCTTCACCAGAGGAGCCAAGCAGTTCGTGGTGCAGCTGGCGTTACTGAGGATGTCCCAGTCGTCGTGGCTGTACTGGTCTTCATTCACGCCCACCACGAAGGTGCCGACTTTGGGTCCCTTTCCGGGCGCGGTGAGGATCACCTTTTTGGCACCAGCCTGGATGTGCATGCTGGCTTTTTCATCGGTGTTGAACACGCCGGTGGATTCGAGCACCAGATCCACGCCCCACTCCTTCCAAGGGCAGTTGAGGGGGTTGCGGTCAGAGAAGAATTTGACTTCCTTGCCGTTGACGATCATCGAATCGTCGGTGGTCTCGATCTTCACGCTGGGATCGAGCTTGCCCAGAATGGAGTCGTAGGTGAGTAGGTGCGCACTGGTCTTGGGATCGGAGGTAGCGTTCACGCCAACGATCTCGATTCCGGTATCGGCACCTCGGCTAATCCAACCCCGCATCACATTGCGACCGATTCGGCCGAATCCATTGATCGCAACGCGCAGGGTCATCGTTAAAGCGGCAGATCCGCAACAGGGTTTGGCCGCCGATCATACAGAAATCGGGGATTTTCTCCTTCTCAACAGGTCTTCGAGGCCTTCCGACAACGCACTAAAGACAATCTGCGCCAGTTAGTGGTCACTCGGAAAAGCTGATTTATCCTGCGTTCTCACGAATTTCTTCTTTGAGCAGACCTCTCGACAGACCGTCGTCGGTACATTTCGTGGGTGCCGGCGGAATCGGCATGTCTGCTCTAGCCCAAATCCTGATGGTGCGTGGTCATCAGGTCAGCGGATCCGATCGACGACTGTCCCCCGCCCTGGAAAGCCTGCAGGCCCAAGGCATGGTGACCTTCAGTTCCCAGATCCCCGAAAATTTCGATGAACTGGATCAACGCGGCATCGCAAACCCCCTGGTGGTGATCAGCAGCGCCATCCCGGACAGCAATCTTGAGCTAATCGAAGCCCGCGCACGCAAATTAACGATCTGGCACCGTTCAGATCTGCTGGCTGCCCTCATCGATCAGCAACCCTCCATTGCTGTGGCCGGCAGCCACGGCAAAACCACCACGAGCACCGTGATCACCTCCCTTCTCCATAGCGCTGGCGAAGATCCCACGGCTGTAATCGGCGGAGTCGTTCCCTGCTACGGCACCAATGGTCATGCAGGATCAGGGCGACTCCTCGTGGCGGAAGCTGATGAATCGGACGGATCCCTGATCAAATTCAACGCCGCTCTAGGCGTGATTACCAATCTTGAGCTGGATCACACCGATCACTACCGGGATCTGGATGACCTGATCACCACCATGCGTCGCTTCGGATCCGGATGCGGCCGCCTGCTTGCCAACCAGGACGATCCAATCCTGAGTGAACACTTCCAGGCGGATGCCTGGTGGTCCGTGCAACGCAGCGACAACGTGGACTTCGCCGCCCTGCCCGTCAGCCTTGAAGGCGATTGCACTATTGCCGACCTTTATGAACAAGGTGTTCAGGTCGGGCGAATCACCCTCCCCCTGCCAGGTCTCCACAACCTGAGTAATGCCGTCGGTGCCATCGCAGCCTGCCGCATGGAAGGCATTCCACTGGACCAACTGATTCAGAACCTTGACCAGCTCAAATCACCAGGACGTCGCTTCGATTTCAGAGGCGACTGGGAAGGGCGGTTGATCGTTGACGACTACGCGCATCACCCCAGTGAAGTAGCTGCAACTCTCGCCATGGCTGATCTGATGGTGTCAAGCGGGCGCAGCCCCTTGCCACGGGCTCCACGACGGCTGATGGCCGTATTTCAACCCCATCGATTCAGTCGGACACGCGAATTTCAGCAGGACTTTGCTCAGGCCCTCAGCAGCGCCGACCTTGTGGTGTTGGCTCCCGTATTTTCAGCTGGCGAGTCGGCTATTGCTGGTGTGACCAGCGACGCGCTGGCCCGCTGCATGCAGCAGCTCCGATCCGACCAGATCATTCATGTCGCCAGCACGATGGATCAAGTTACAGAGCTGGTGCGTGACCACAGCAAAACCGATGATCTGGTGCTGGTCATGGGGGCCGGCGATGTGAACAGCCTCTGGTCGCGGTTGTCTGCCAACTCAGCGCAAGGCCAAGTGTCATGTCAGTCAGCAGTCGCGAGCTGAAGATACTCAAGAGCAACGGCGTCCTGCAAAAGCAGGTCTCGCTTGCGGGCTACACCACCTGGCGTGTGGGCGGGCCGGCCGAATGGCTAGCCGAACCCAACGACCCGGATCAGATTGCTGCGCTGCTGCACTGGGCAGCGGATGCTGACCTCCCCGTTCGTGTGATTGGGGCCGGCTCCAATCTGCTGATTGCCGATGCAGGACTTCCCGGCCTGACGCTTTGTCTGCGTCGACTGCAGGGCTCCGATGTGAATGCCAACACTGGCCGGATTCGGGCCTTGAGCGGAGAAGCGATCCCAACGCTGGCGCGACACGCCGCCAAGCAGGGTCTCCAGGGCCTCGAGTGGGCTGTGGGCATTCCCGGCACCGTGGGTGGTGCGGCCGTGATGAATGCCGGAGCCCAAGGTGGTTGCATCGCTGAGCATCTCCTCAGCGTGGATGTCATCGACCTCAACGCTGAGGACATGGCAATCAGACGGATCGAGCGGGATGCCCTGGATTACGCGTATCGCCACAGTGCTCTGCAGCAGAAGACCACTGTGGTGGTCGCCGCTGACTTCCAGCTGGAGCCTGGGCACGACCCTGCTGAACTGCAACGGCGCACCAGCGGCAATCTCAGCCACCGCACCAGCACGCAGCCTTACAAACAGCCCAGCTGCGGCAGTGTATTTCGCAACCCCGAACCGGAAAAAGCAGGTCGACTGATCGAAGGGCTGGGGCTGAAAGGACGACGTATCGGTGGCGCCCAGGTGTCGGAAATGCATGCCAACTTCATTGTGAACACCGGTGCAGCACGGGCTGATGACATCCGTCGCTTAATCCAGTTGGTGCAGCAGGAAGTCGCCAATGCCCATGGCATCGAACTGCATCCGGAAGTGAAACGACTGGGATTCGAGTCGGCGGCCTAACCTTCCGATTCCTTCAGCGATTCCATGGCCGGTTTCGGACTTCCCAACTTTGGACAGCTCACCGAAGCCTTCCGCAAGGCGCAGCAGATCCAGCAAGACGCCCAGAAACTGCAGGAGGAGCTTGATGCCATGGAAATCGAGGGCAGCAGCGCTGACGGTCGGGCCAGCATCTGGCTTTCGGGCAACCAACAGCCCCTGCGCGTGAAACTGGATCCCAGCCTGCTGAGTGAGGGGCAAGAGGCCACGGAAGCCGCGACTCTTGAAGCTCTGCAGGCGGCGTACGAGAGCTCCACCGGCACGATGAAGGAACGGATGCAGGAGCTCACCGGTGGTCTCGACCTCAACCTCCCCGGGATGGGCGGCTGAGTCCCAGCAACTCCTCCACCGCACGTCGGTACATCGGATAGCGCTCCCAGTCGCGTGTGACGCCGCATCCAGGTTCATCCCGGTGCAGGCAGTCGCGGAAGCGACAGGGATGCTGCTCGAGCTGAGCCCTCAGCTCGGGAAACAGCACTTCGAGGTTGCGCACATCATCCGGCAGTTCCGGACGATTGAACCCGGGTGTGTCCGCCACTCGAGCCCCGGGGGCAATGGCATGCAACTCCACATGTCGAGTGGTGTGGCGACCGCGCTGAAGCCGGCCGGAGACAGCGCCCACCCTCAGGGTGAGACCCGGCAACAGGCCGTTGAGCAATGAACTCTTGCCCACCCCGGACGGTCCACAAAGCACGGAAATCGGTGCCGAGGCGAGCTGCACCCGCAAAGCCTCCAGCCCCATCCCCGATTGGGTGGACACCAACAGAGGCTCATATCCCCAGCCCTGCAGCCTCCGTTTCAACTGATCCAGCTCCTCCGGCTCCAGCAGATCACACTTGGTGAGCACCAGCAGCACCTGCAAGCCGGTCTGTTCGGCCGTCAGCAGAAACCGGCTGACCTGATCAGGATCGAAAGCGGGTTGTTCCACCGCCACCGCCACCAACACACAGGTTGCGTTAGCAACAGGCGGACGGGTGAGAAAGCTGCTGCGAGGCTCCACGGCGGCCACCACAGCTCGGGCGTGATCCTGATCGATGGCCTCCACCCTCACGCGATCTCCCACGTGCACAGCTGCGCCTCGATGGTTCAGCCGCGTTCGACGCGTGCACAACAGACGGGAGGGAACGCCCTGTGGTGGTGCCTCCAGCTCCACCTCCAGATAGTTGGCCTGAAGCGCCACAACCATGCCTGACTGAAGCTGGCGATCACTCACAAGAACAGATCACCATCAGCCGCACCCTCGCCTCCGAGATGGGCTGCACCTCCACCTGATGACCATCGCGGCGCAGACCGGGAACCACCATCTCTTCGGGCTCACCCGGATCCAGATCCACCTGCAGGATCTGGCCAGCAGTCATGGACTCGAGGGTGAGTCGACAGCGAATGAAATTGAGCGGACAGGGCGTCCCACACAGATCGAGCTGTCGGTCCGGGAGACGCTCCGTCATGGTCAACGCTGTCCGAACAGGCGTGCGAACAGGCCACTCTTGTGATGGTGATGTTGCTCACCACGCGCAGAGTGATGACCGGCCAGCTCCTCGAGCAGACCGCGCTCTTCATCGTTCAGCCGTGTGGGCAGCTTCACGTTGACAGTGATGCGCTGATTGCCCCGGGCCACTGGGTTACCCAGCTTTGGAATGCCCTTGTTCTCCAGGGTGAGCACAGCATTGGGCTGCGTACCGGCAGGGATCTCAAGGCTGGTGGGCCCATCCACCGTGTCCACCTCAATGGTGTCGCCCAAGATCGCTTGGAGATAACTGACCTTCACCTCCGAGTTGACCGTGAGGCCATCCCGCTTCAGCGAAGGATGCGGTTTGACCGTGATAAACACGTAGAGATCGCCGGAAGGACCTCCCCGGAGACCGGCATTGCCCTCACCTGCCACCCGGAGCCGGGTGCCGGTGTCGACACCGGCAGGGATGTTAATGCGCAGTTTCTTACGCACCTGGGTCACGCCCTGACCGCCGCAGGCGTTGCACGGATCAGCAATCACCTGACCACTGCCGTTGCAGGTGGGACATTCGGCGACCTGCGTGAAACTGCCGAAAGGCGTACGCGTCGCGCGACGGACCTGACCGACACCGCCACAGGTGGTGCAGGTGGTGGGACCGCTGCCGCTCTTGGCACCACTGCCACCGCAGGTGGTGCAGGTTTCTAAGTGAGGTACACGGATCTCCCTCTCCTGACCAAACACCGCCTGATCGAAATCGATCGTGAGGTCGTAGCGCAGGTCGTCGCCCTGCTGGGGACCGCGGCGCCGCTGCTGACGTCCACCCCCAGCTGCACCGCCAAACCCACTGAAGAAGGTTTCAAAGATGTCGGCGAAACCACCCATGTCGCCCATGTCGGGCATGCCGGCCGCACCGCCAAGACCGGCCTCACCGAATTGGTCATAACGACCGCGGGTCTGAGGATCACTGAGCACCTCGTAGGCACGACCGATCTCCTTAAAGCGGTCCTCTGCGCCAGGCTCCTTGTTGATGTCGGGGTGGTACTGGCGTGCCAGTCGCCGATAGGCGCGTTTGAGGGTATCAGCATCGGCGTCCCTGCTGACGCCGAGCAGCTCGTAATAATCAGCCATCAACTGGTCATCCCGAAGGTCACAGTAAAAGCAGGTGTGGGATCAACCGTTGGCATCACCGACGACCTCCTCGCCGGCAGCGGCATCCTTGGCTGGGTCTTCAGTGGCAGAACCCTGCTGGGGACCGGGACCCATCGACACTTTGACCATGGCGTGACGGAGCACACGGCCGTTGAGGTGGTAGCCGCGCTGCAACTCTTCCATCACCACGTCCTCTCCGTGCTCTTCGCTCGGTTCGCGGAGCACCGCCTCATGGAGGGTGGGGTCAAACTCCTGACCCACCACTCGCATGGGGGCGACCCCGAGCTGCTTGAGCACATCCACCAGTTGTTTGTAGAGACCCTGATAACTGCGATGCAGCGCCTGGGCTTCCTCACCCTCGGGATTCAGCTGCTGACGGGCACGCTCGAAGTTGTCCACCACCGGCAGAATTTCACTCAGGGTGCTGCAAGTGAGCTGCACCTTGAGATCGTCCTGATCACGACTCTGACGCTTGCGGAAGTTGTCGAAGTCCGCAGCGATGCGCACGTACTGGCCTCGAAGCACCTCGTGCTCTTCACGCAGGGTGGAGTGTTCGCGTTCCAGCTGTACGAGACGAGCCTCGTTATCGCCAGCTGGAATGGCTGGATCCGACGCGGCAGCCTCAGGAGACGGAGCCGCATCAACGGTTGCCGCCTCTGTGGACTCAGAGGCCGTCACGCCAGGTTGCTGGTCGTCAGAAACTTCCGTGGACGGATCCTGCGCGGGGGTGGGAGCATCGCCACTCATGCTGACCGGTTGCGAATTCACGTCTAGACATGTTGATAGGTGAGGTAGGCCTCACACAAGCGGGGGAAGCCCGCACCTCCCATGAACTTGATCCGTGATCGACGATCGCCGGCGTCTCGAACTTGAATTGCTGTTGCAGCAGTCGATCCCGGGAAATCTCGGCCGTGCCGATGCGCCATCCCTGCTGCAGAGGCTGAAAACCATGGGCTTCAATCCAGCGCGGCATGCCGCGCTGAGCGAACAGCTGACGGCACTGTTAGATCTGCAATCCTCCCCTCTTCCAGACCACTCGTTGGGCCAGGCCACCCCTGCACCAACGCTGGCAATCAATGCAAGTGAACCGATCGAGCCTTCACCTGATCCAGACGCGGAAGAGACCACCCCTGCGGTGAACAACATGGAGGCCAACACCGGCGCGACGAACACCGGTGCAAACAACACCGTGGCGGAGACCGCCACCTCCTATCTACAGGAGTTCTCCGTGGACGGCGTGCTGGAGCAGGACCCGGAGGAGGCAGCAGCGGAATCAGCCGGTCCGGAGGATCTGGAGTCAAGCCTCAACGATGCGGACCGTTCGCCGGTGATCAACCTGGTGGACCGGATCCTGATGCAGGCCCTTCAACTGGGAGCCAGTGACATTCACGTAGAGCCCCAGCAGGCAGGTCTGCAACTGCGCTTCCGTCAGGACGGTGTGCTGCAAAGCCACATTGAACCCCTGCCCAGCCGGCTGATCCCAGCCGTGACCTCCCGCTTCAAAATCATGGCGGACCTGGACATCGCCGAGCGCCGCATCGCCCAGGACGGTCGGATCCGCCGTCGTTTCCAAAACCGCACAGTGGACTTCCGGGTGAACAGCCTGCCCAGCCGGTACGGCGAAAAGATTGTGCTGCGACTACTGGACAGCTCCGCCACCCAGCTGGGTCTCGACAAGCTGATCAGCAACCCGGAGGCACTGGAATTGGTGCGAGCCCTCGGGTCCAAACCGTTCGGAATGATCCTGGTGACCGGTCCGACGGGATCCGGTAAATCCACCACTCTCTATTCGTTGCTGGCGGAACGCAACGAGCCAGGAATCAATATCTCCACGGTTGAAGATCCGATCGAATACACCTTGCCCGGGATCACCCAATGCCAGGTGAACCGAGATAAAGGGTTCGATTTCAGTCAGGCCCTTCGGGCCTTCATGCGTCAGGACCCGGACGTGCTGCTGGTGGGCGAAACCCGCGATCTGGAAACAGCGAAAACAGCCATTGAAGCGGCCCTCACCGGTCATTTGGTCTTGACCACCCTGCATTGCAACGACGCCCCCAGCGCGATTGCTCGTCTGGATGAGATGGGAGTCGAACCATTCATGGTTAGCGCCTCCCTGATCGGGATCGTTTCCCAGCGACTGCTGAGGAGGGTCTGCCCTCATTGCCGCATCGCCTATCGACCGGATCCTGAAGAACTAGCGCGGTTCGGATTGATGGCCAGCCATGAAGCTGACGTGAGCTTTTTCAAGGCCAATCACCAAGACATAGAGGCCAACAACTGCCCTCACTGTCAGGGCAGCGGTTACAAGGGCCGGGTTGGGGTCTACGAGGTGTTGCGCATGAACGAAGAGCTTGCGGCAGCCGTAGCCAAAGGCGCCACCACCGACATGGTGCGGCAACTGGCTCTGGAAAGCGGCATGAAAACCCTGCTGGGGTACAGCCTCGATCTGGTACGGGAGGGCCACACCACCCTGGAGGAGGTGGGGCGCATGGTGCTTACCGACGCGGGCCTGGAATCGGAACGGCGCGCCCGGGCGCTGAGCTCACTCACCTGCAGTGGATGTGGTGGCGGGCTCCAGGAAGGTTGGCTGGAATGCCCTTACTGCCTCACACCACGTCACTGAGGACGGAGCGATGGAGCTGATGATCGAGGACCTGATGCAGGAGCTTGTCGAGGCAGGCGGCAGCGACCTGCACATCGCCAGTGGGCAGCCCCCCTACGGCCGCTTCAGCGGCGAACTGCGTCCGATGCGGGACGAACCTCTCCTAGAGGAGAGCTGCAACCGGCTGATCTTCTCCATGCTCAACAACAGTCAGCGCAAGACACTCGAACAGACGTGGGAACTTGACTGCGCCTATGGACTGAAGGGCGTGGCCCGCTTCCGGGTGAATGTGTACCGACAGAAGGGAAGCTATGCCGCCTGTCTGAGGGCCCTGGGCAGCAGCATTCCCAGCATCGATCGGCTGAATCTGCCGCCGGTGGTGGTGCAGACCTGCGAACGACCACGGGGCCTGGTGCTGGTGACAGGACCCACGGGCTCGGGAAAGACCACCACCCTGGCGGCGCTGCTCGATCACATCAATCACAGCCGCGCCGAACACATCCTCACCATCGAGGATCCGATCGAGTTCGTGTACAAGAGCGACCGCAGCCTGGTGCATCAGCGGCAGCTGAATGAAGACACGCGCAGCTTCGCCAATGCCCTCCGTGCGGCGTTGCGCGAGGACCCGGACGTGATCCTGGTGGGGGAAATGAGGGATCTGGAAACGATTCAATTAGCGATCAGCGCAGCGGAAACCGGCCACCTAGTGTTCGGCACCCTGCACACCAGTTCGGCCGCACAGACCGTGGACCGCATGGTGGATGTGTTCCCCCCGAACAGCAGACCCAGATCCGCGTGCAACTCTCCGGAAGCCTGGTGGCTGTGTTCTCGCAGACCCTCTGTCGCCGGAGCAACCCAGCTCCAGGCCAGTTCGGGCGGGTGATGGCCCAGGAAATCCTGATCAACACCGCCGCCACAGCCAACCTGATCCGCGAAGGCAAGACGGCACAGCTGTATTCCCAGATCCAGACCGGGGGAGAGCTGGGTATGCAGACCCTGGAGAAAGCTCTGGCTGATCTGGTCGCCAATGGTGCAATCAGCTCCGAAGAGGCACGCATCAAAGCTGGCAAACCATCAGAGCTGGAACGGCTGATGGGCAGCTGAAGGCTCAAACACTGCGATGGCCATCTTCTCCGCCACTTACCAATCCGCCAGCGGACAATCGCGCACGATCACCATCCGCGCCAAAGATCCGCAAACAGCGCGACGACAGCTGCGAAGACGGGGAATCATGGCGACGGCCCTTCATGCCCAGAACAAGAAGCCAAACCAATCAACTACCAAAGACCCATCAACAGCCCAAAAGGTCAAAGCCAACGGCTTGCTGTCCATGGATCTCGGTGAAGCATTCCAAAAACCGCCGGGAGTGAAAGAAAAAGCCGTGTGGGCCAGCAAGCTGGCCGCGCTGGTGGATGCAGGCGTGCCGATCGTGCGCAGCCTGGATCTGATGGCCACGCAGCAGAAGCTGCCGATGTTCAAGAAGGCCTTAACGGCTGTAGGGCTTGAGGTGAACCAAGGCACTGCCATGGGCGCAGCCATGCGCAAGTGGCCCAAGGTGTTCGACCAGCTCACGGTGGCCATGGTGGAAGCAGGGGAAGCCGGTGGTGTGCTCGACGAATCGCTCAAGCGACTGGCCAAGTTGCTGGAAGACAACGCCCGTCTGCAGAACCAGATCAAAGGGGCTCTGGGCTATCCCGTGGCGGTGCTGGTGATCGCCATCCTGGTGTTCCTGGGGATGACGATCTTTTTGATTCCCACCTTCGCAGGCATCTTCGAAGATCTGGGCGCCGAACTACCCCTGTTCACCCAGCTGATGGTGGACCTGAGCGAGCTGCTGCGCTCCTCGGTAGCGCTGGTGTTTGCCGGAGCCCTGCTGGTGATGGTGTGGATGTTCAGCCGCTATTACGCCACCCATAAGGGCCGCAGGGTTGTGGACCGATTCATGCTGAAGCTCCCCCTGTTCGGGGACCTAATCATGAAAACGGCGACAGCCCAGTTCTGTCGGATCTTCAGCTCACTAACCCGCGCAGGTGTGCCGATCTTGATGTCACTGGAGATCTCCAGTGAAACCACCGGAAACTCAATCATTTCCGACGCCATTCTCGACTCCCGCAGCCTGGTGCAGGAGGGGGTGCTGCTGAGCACCGCGCTAACACGACAGAAAGTGCTGCCCGATATGGCCTTGAGCATGCTCTCAATCGGCGAGGAAACCGGCGAGATGGACCAGATGCTCAGCAAGGTGGCCGACTTCTACGAGGACGAAGTCTCCGCAACGGTGAAAGCGCTTACCTCCATGCTCGAGCCAGCGATGATCGTCGTGGTGGGCGGCATCGTGGGCTCCATCCTTCTGGCGATGTATCTGCCGATGTTCACCGTGTTTGATCAGATCCAGTGAAAGTTGATCGTCACTGCAAAGTCGCCGCTATGGCCTGACCTGCCAGCCAGCCGCCGCTCCAGCAGGCCTGGAAATTGAATCCGCCAGTCACACCATCGACATCCAAGAGTTCACCGGCCAGAAAAAGACCAGGGCAACGCCGGCTTTCCATGGTGGCCAGGTTCACCTCACCCAGGTCCACGCCACCCGCGGTGACGAACTCCTCTCCAAACGGCCCCCTGCCTCGAATGGACAGACACTGGGCGCAAAGGATCTCTAGCAATTGACGCTCCGCCTTCAGAGGCAGATCCGCCCAGCGCCGAACTCCCTCCACGCCGGCCATCAGCAGAAACGCCTGCCACAACCGACGCGGCAGATGCTCCATGGGCTTGGCGGCCACGAGGGTGCGCCTGGCCTGTTCCTGACGCCACTGCTGCAACCGCTGCTCAACTCCTTGACGGCCCAGACCTGCGCTCCAATCCACTTTGAGCTCACCTTGGTAATGGCTTGCATGCAGCGCCCGCGCTGCAAAAGCAGACAGCCGCAACGTGGCCGGGCCACTCAATCCTCGATGGGTAATCAGCACCCTCCCGGTCTGGCGGAAACGCTGATGGCCGAGTTTGAGATCGAGACTCACGTCATCCATAGCGATGCCGCTGCATGCCACCAGTGGCTTCGCCTGCAGCGACAGGCTGAACAGTGACGGCACTGGAGGAACCACCCGATGACCCAGGGCCTCAGCGATTCTGCGACCGCTGGGATGGCCGCCGGTGGCCAGCATCAACTGGCGCGCCCGCAAGGGGCTCTCCAGGCCGCGGCCCACCAACTCGAATCCCCCATCCAGTTGGGACTGCACCTGCTGGACCATGGCCCGCGTACGCAGCTGCACGCCAGCCGCCCTGGCAGCATTCTGAAGGCACTGAATCACCGCCTCAGAACGATTCTGCTGCGGAAACATCCGGCCGTCGGGCTCTTCCACAAGGGTGAGACCCCGCTCATCAAACCAGGTGATCGCATCACCGCAGGCGAAGCGACTGAAGGGACCGCGGAGGGGCCGGCTGCCACGCGGGTAATGGGTGGCCAGCTCACGTGGATCCCAGCAGGCATGGGTGACGTTGCAGCGGCCACCACCACTGATGCGCACCTTCTGAAGCGGCTCAGGCGTTCCTTCCAGAATCAACACCCGAGACAGCCCCTGCTCTGCGGCGGTGATCGCTGCCATGTAACCGGCAGGACCACCCCCAACGACGATCAGATCAAACGGGCTGGAAACGCAGAGCGACGCCGTTGTTGCAGTAGCGCTTGCCTGTGGGCCTTGGGCCGTCATTGAACACATGACCCTGGTGACCGCCGCAGCGGCTGCAGTGGTATTCCGTGCGCGGAATAATCAGTTTGAAATCTACTTTCGTAGCGATCGCCCCGGGCAACGGTTCAAAGAAGCTGGGCCAACCGGTGCCACTGTCGAATTTCGCCTTGGATGAAAACAAGGGCTGATCACAACCGGCACAGTGATAGGTGCCATTGCGCTTCTCGTTGTTGAGGGGGCTCGTGAAAGGTGGCTCTGTACCTTCCCGGCGAAGCACGGAATACGACTCCGGAGACAGACGTTGTTTCCATTGCGCATCCGAGAGATCCCAGGCTGAATCGGAGGCCTTCGACGCTGCCAGCACCTGCTCGGGTGCGCGGAACACTCCAAACACCCCTGCCGCTGATGCCATCAACAGCGATCGTCTGCTCAGCAGCCAGTGATCAAAGGTGGGTGTCATGAGCTGAAGCATTTCGTTCGTGGAACTGTTCTAAACAAATCAGATCCAAGGGCCAGGCAGCATGGAGGGATGGATCCCCTCACCAGAGTTAATCGGGAACCTCCCTGGCGTTTCAGCATCGCGCCGATGCTGGATTGCACAGACCGCCATTTCCGCCAGATCATGCGGCAAATCAGCCGCAGAGCCTTGCTTTACAGCGAGATGGTGGTGGCCCAGGCCCTGCATCACAGCAACCGCCGCGAGCGACTGCTGGGTTTCGATGCGGAGGAACACCCGATCGCACTGCAAGTGGGCGGTGACGATCCGGCCCTGCTGGCAGAAGCCACCCGCATGGCTGCGGACTGGGGCTACGACGAAATCAACCTCAATGTGGGTTGCCCGAGCCCGCGGGTGCAGGCCGGCAACTTCGGCGCTTGCCTAATGGCCGAACCGGATCGCGTGGCCCGCTGCGTGGAAGCGATGGTGAGCGCCAGCAACCTTCCGGTCACGGTGAAACATCGGGTGGGGATCGATGATCTCGACAGCGACAGCCTATTAACCGCCTTTGTGGATCAAGTGGCAGCAGCTGGAGCAACACGGTTCAGTGTGCACGCCAGAAAAGCCTGGCTGGAAGGACTGGATCCCAAACAGAACCGCACCATCCCTCCGCTTCAGCACGATCGGGTCATCGCGCTCAAACAACGCCGACCCCAGCTGTTGATCGAACTGAATGGCGGTCTCGACACCCCCGAAGACTGTCTGAACGCTCTTGACCACTGTGATGGCGCGATGGTGGGCCGGGCGGCCTATGCCCATCCCCTGCGTTGGGCGAGCATGGATGCCCTGATTTTCGGCGATGCGCCCCGACCCATGAAGGCGTCGCATGTGCTGATGGGGCTGATGCCCCACGCCGAACGTCACCTGGAACGCGGCGGTCGTCTCTGGGACCTCTGCCGCCATCTGGTGCAACTGGTGGAAGGGGTACCGGGTGCGCGTTACTGGCGCAGAGAGCTGGGCCAGAAAGCTCAGCGCCCGGGTGCCAATCTCTATGTGCTGGAACAAGCCACCCAGCAGCTGATCGATGCCGGGCTCTAAAGCTGAGCTCTGGCGAACTCAGCCTTCAGCGCCGCCGTAACCGCCGTAGTCACCGCCGCTGTAAGAGGAACCACCGCTATCAGGCTGGGAGGCACCACCACGACGACGACGGCTGCGGCCATCATCTGCAGCGCTGTAACCCTCGCCGCCGCCATAGGGGGAGCTGGACTGATCTCCGCCACCGCCGTAGCCACCACCGCTGGAACCGCCGCCGTAGCTGCGGTCCTCCCAACCACGGGCTCCTGAGCGACGGTCACCACCGCCGCCTCCATAGCCACCGCCACCGCCGTAGCCGCCACCGCCGCCGCCGCGATAACCACCACCACCGCCGCCTCCATAGCCACCGCCACCTCGACGCGGTGCGCTGCCACGCGGCTCAGCCTTGTTGATGCGCAAGGGTCGGCCCATCAGCTCAACACCTTGAAGGGCGTCGATTGCCGCGGCCTCCGCCGCTTCATCGACCATTTCCACAAAAGCGAAGCCGCGCTTACGGCCGGTGTCGCGCTCCAAAGGAAGGGCACAGTTTGTGACCTCTCCGTGAGCGGCGAACAGTTCGATGACGTCCTCCTGCTCAGCGCGGAAGGGCAGATTGCCGACAAAAATGCTCACTTGACTGCTGGACCTGACGAGAAAGGGACCCAAGGGATCAGACAAGCCATTGGTTCAAGGTCCGGTGAGGGAGCATTGGTCCTCTGGCAGTTTCAGCGTAGTCCCGTTATCACAAAATGATCACTGCGCGGTAAAGCCGAGACGTTCGCTCCACAGAGCCAACTGTTCCTCCACCCGCGTGAAGCCTGTTCCGCCTTCACTGGTGCGTGCAGCCACCACCTGACGTGGGGCAAGCGCCTCATAGAGATCGACCTCGATCGCAGGGTGGAACTGCTGCCATCGCTCAAGGCTCAAGTCACGCAGGAGCAAGCCTTCACTCAAACACTGCTTCACCACAGCACCGACGATCTGATAGGCCTCCCGGAACGGCACCTGACGCGCGACCAGGTAGTCGGCCACATCCGTGGCATTGGAGAAATCAGAGCCTACCGCAGCCTCAAGCCGATCCGGACGAAAGCTCAAACCTTCCTCAATGAGGATCGTCATCGCCTCCAAACACTGCTTGGTCGTGGAGACCACATCAAACAGGGCTTCCTTGTCTTCCTGAAAATCCTTGTTGTAGGCCAGAGGCAGACCCTTGATCATCGTGAGCAACCCCTGCAGATGCCCGAACACGCGGCCGCATTTGCCGCGCACCAGCTCAGGCACATCCGGATTTTTCTTCTGAGGCATCAAGCTGCTGCCCGTGGCACACCGGTCCGTCAACCGCACAAACCCGCACTCCTCTGAAGCCCAGAAGATCACCTCTTCGGCCAGACGACTGAGATGCACCATCAGCAGTGATGCAGCTGCAGAAAACTCAACCGTGAAGTCGCGATCACTCACCGCATCGAGACTGTTGGCGTAAATCCCATCAAATCCAAGTGCCTGAGCGGTGCTTCGCCGATCGATTGGCACCGGCGTTCCGGCCAAAGCCGCCGCTCCAAGGGGAGACCAATTCACGCGTTTGCGGACGTCCTGAAGCCGCTGGCGATCACGCTCGAGCATCTCCACATAGGCAAGGAGGTGATGCGCCAGACAGACCGGCTGAGCCCGTTGCAAATGGGTATAACCAGGAATCAAAGTGGAGCGGTGGTCTCTGGCCTGCTTCAGCAAGGCGGTCTGAAAGCCTTGAATCTGCGGATCCAGTTCATCAAGCCGACGGCGCAGCCACAGGCGCAGATCGGTGCCGACCTGATCGTTGCGGCTGCGACCCGTGTGCAATTTCTTGCCCACTGGACCCAGTAGAGCGATCAGCTTGCGCTCCACTGCAAAGTGAACGTCTTCGTCTTCAAGCCCTGGCTGGAAACGTCCGGCTTCTGCCTCAGCACGGATCTGCTCCAGACCAGTGCAAAGCAGCTCTGCCTCATCAGAGGCAATCACACCGCAATTGGCCAGCATGCGGGCATGGGCGATCGATCCGTCGAGGTCCTCTTGAAGCAGGGTGATATCGAAACCGATCGAGGCATTGAATCGCTCGATCGCCGGATGCAGACCTTGTTCGAAACGATCACTCCAGGTGGCGGAGCCTCCGCCCGTCACTCCACCCGCCATCTCCGGTCCTCATCACAGATCTACTCAGCTTGTCAGGCCGAAGTCCTAGGAACAGACGGCAGCATCACCTCCTCACGCACCTTGAGAACAACCATCGAAGCGTCATCTTCTAACTGACGATCTGGGCCAACAAAACGGTCCAAGCGACTAAACAACTGATCAAGAATGCCCTGCGACCCCGTTCCAGAGCGGCAGGCCGACTCCAAGCAGCGGATCAGACGGTCCTCATCGAAACGATCGCCAGTGATGCCGGGAGCCTCAGTGACCCCATCGGTGTAATAAAGCAGGACGTCGCCGGGTTCCAGCACCGTGGAACCAACGCCATACTCCGCATCCGGCTGAAGACCAATCAGCAGACCCGGTGCATCGAGTCGACTTACGGAGCGTTGTTGAGACCTCCAAATCAGGGGTGGGTTGTGGGCAGCATTGGCAAAACGCAGGCGACGCGAGCGCGGATCGAAATCTGAATAAAACAGCGTCACGAAACGGTGGGACTGAGACAGATCCTCGAGGGCCAGCTGATTGAGGTCATGCAAAATCCGATCCGGTGGCAAGCCACTGAGCACCTCAGCGCGCAACATTCCGCGCAGCATGGTCATTAACAGACCAGCGGGGACTCCTTTCCCCATCACATCGCCCATCACCAAAGCCCAACGACCGCGCTCTCGCCGGCGACCGATCAACTCTGGCCGTGTGGGAATGAAGTCGTAGTAGTCACCACCCACCTGAAAAGCAGGTCGGCAGCGGGCCGCCAATTCCACGCCCTCAATCACCGGACAGTGATCCGGCAGCAGCTGAGCCTGGATTTCTGCACCAATGCTCAGCTGCCGATCGACACGCTCATGCAGGCGTGCTTCCTGAAGCATCAGGTCGTTCTCAATCGCCACACCGGCGAGATCCGCCACGAGCTGCACATGGCGACGATGCACATCCGTCCAGATCAGTGATCCGGAGGGATTGAACACATAAAGACGTCCGCGCTGACGACCGCGGGCCACCAGTGACGTGGCAAACACACCGGCCGATCCGAGCTGGCGCTGCACCAGGCGATCCATGCCCAGCACCAGGGCATCATCAGAACCAAAGCCAGATGATCGTCCGGGTTCGTGCTTGTTCAGAGCCTGAAGCACGGGTTCCGAACGAGCGGTCGTCAGAATCTGCAGTTGTTCGTTCCACAGGCGTCCATCGGCATGAAAAGGCACGAGCAGTGCCCCCTCCACACCCACCAGACGGGCTGCCACCACTGGAACGAGCTCCAGAAAGCGGTTGAGGTTGGTGAAACTGCGCAGAGCGAAGCCCAGCGACACAAGCAGTTCCTGATTGGAACGTTGCTCTTTCGAGAGGCTGTCGAGCAACTGACGCAACGAAGCGGTTGCCGAGGTGGACGGCAAAAACTGCCGGATCGGGGAAGCTGGATGGCGCCTTGATGGATTGCTGCTCACGGCAACCCCGGGCAGAACCCGCAAGGTAGCAAGTCTGCGCTGAGAAAACCGAAGTGCTCAGCGGCCGGCTAACAGCGCTTCGACAAACTCAAAGCTGTTGAAAGGACGCAAGTCGCGGATGCCCTCACCGGCTCCGATGAAACGAATTGGCAGCCCAGCCTCCGAAGCCACCGCCAGCGCAACACCACCTCGGGCCGTTCCGTCCAGTTTCGTGATCACCACGCCAGTCAGTCCCGCCGCCTTGGCAAATGCCATCGCCTGTTTAAGTCCGTTCTGGCCCTGGCTCGCATCCAGCACCAGCAAGGACTCCACACGGGCATCGGGAGCCAAACGGTCGACCACACGTCGAATCTTCTCGAGCTCCTCCATGAGGTTGTGCTTGGTCTGCAAGCGACCGGCGGTGTCAACAAGCACCAAATCCGTTCCCTTGGAACGAGCCGCACCGATCGCGTCGAACACCACAGCCGCAGGATCAGCATTGGAGGAGGGATTCGCCACCACGGGCACCTCGCTGCGATCACCCCAGACCTGAACCTGCTGAACCGCTGCAGCACGGAACGTGTCAGCCGCCGCAATCATGGCGGAGTAACCACTGCGGACCGCAAGATTGGCGAGCTTGCCGAGTGTGGTGGTCTTGCCAACACCATTCACACCAACCATCAGCCAGACGTTCAGTTGCTCCCGTCGCGGAGCTAGCAGTTCAACACCGCTGTCTTTGATGGGCTTTTCGAGCAGATCGCGTAACTGCTCCTTCAGAAAACGAATGCCCTCGGTGGGATCGACCACCTGTTCATTCATACGGCGGCGCAGGGCTTCCAACACCTGATCCGTGGCCTTCACACCAGCGTCAGCTCGCAGAAGCAGCGACTCCAGGTCATCAAGCACCTCAGGAGTGAGTGGATCATCCCCAAGATTTTCGAGAAGACCGGTGACAAAGCCCTGGCGGGTTTTTTCCAGCCCCTGGCGCAGACGACCGAGCCAGTCGATCTCCTCAAGAGTGATCTGATCCGCAGACCGTCCCTGAGCGGCCAAAACTTCAGCCGACCAGGTGAAGGTGTCATCGAATTCCCCAAGGCTGGGTTCATCGGACGGATCTGCAGCAGAGGGCTCAGCATCTTCCGTTGCAGAAGCTTGCTCCAACTGCTGCTGACGTTCCTGACGTTGGGCCGCGGCCTGCTCGAGCAGAGACAGTCCCGTCGAAGGTTGTTCCACTGCAAGCGGTTCAACAACAGGGGATTCGCGTGCAACGGCGTCATCGCTTGGCTGTTGAGCAGAAGCCTGTTGAGCAGAAGCCTGTTCGGCTGAAGGTGGTTGTGGCGGTAATGACGACTGAGGTTCCGCAACATCAGCCGGAGCCGGTGAGGGTGCCGCCGGAGCCGAGCCATCTTGTTCTTGTTGGGCCTTTTCTTGCTCCTTCTGCGCTTTCAGTCGCGCATAGGCCTGGCGGGCCCACTCCAGGGGGTCATCGTCAGGGTTGGCTTGCTCCGTTGATGGCTGAACAGAAGGCTGAGGCAGCTCCGAATCTGAAACAGGCCCAGATTCAACAGGTTCAGAAAGCGGCGCCAGCGATTCGGTTGGAGGGCCTTCTTCTGATCGACTCGGCGCGGACTCGACCGACGGTTCGACCGACTCAGCATCTGGAGCCGGGCTAACCGTGTCCTCAGGGCTGGGGGTCGGCTGAGCGGACTGTGCCGGCTCGGCGCGTCGGTTGAACCAGTCGTAAACCATGCGAAATCAGGGAAACGCCTAGACAGTGGCGTTCTGCAGCCGACGCAGAACTCCATTGATCATGCGACGACCTTGCTCATCGCTGTAGCGGTTGGCCAATTCCACGGCCTCGCTGCAAGCCACAGATGCCGGCGTCTTCATGGCACCGAGATCGACAACTGCAAGACGAAGAATGTCGCGATCGATGCGCGGCAATCGGCTCAGACGCCAGCCTTCCATCACACCATCCAACTGCTGATCAATGGTGTCCCGAGAGTCAAGCACCAAATGAATGCGGCGCATGGCTTCCTCACGCACCCGATCCTGATCGGCCAGTGCCAGCAGACGCGGAAGCTCAAGGCTGGCGGAAAGACCATTCAGAACTTGCTCCGCACTGGTGAGTGAGTCGCGCAGGTGCGCGCGCACAGGTGCAGCATCACCGGCATCCGGAGAGTCCTGAAGTTCGCTGTCAAGCAAAGACTGTTGAGCTTTCTCCAGGTCCCCAGCACAGTGATCAAGCACCTCTCGCCAATGCTGCATCAGGCTGTCGAGGGCCTTTTGCAACAGCACGTCCAAGGTGTGGTTGGCAGCAGCGGAGTGATCGCGCTCAGCGCATTGGCCTAGCACCAGCAAGGCGAGCTCACGGGAGAGAGTGCGGGTCTGCATGGGTTAAGGCGTATCGGACGAACGACTCAGGACGATGAGGGTGCCACAGAGGCGCGCAGCTGGGCGATCAGGCTGGAAAAACTGCGGTTAACTGGTGCCTCGCGTTCATCGGGATTGACGATGCCCGCCGAAATGATCGTTCTGAAGGCATCCTCTACAGAGATATCGAGCTCCCGAACCGAACCCTCAGGAACAAGGGTGTACCAGCCTGTGGTCGGATTGGGTGCCGTGGGGATGAACACACTTAACAGGGTGTCGCCCAGATCAGAGCGCAACGAAGGACCCGCTTCACCCGTAACGAAACCGACGCTGTAAAGGCCCTCTCTTGGATATTCGACCAGGACCACCCTGCGGAAGCGGCGCGAATTGTCGCGCAGAAAGGTTTCCAGCAGCTGTTTGAGGGTCTTGTAAACAGAACCGGCAAGAGGAATGCGCTGGAGTGTTCCCTCACCGAATTCCAGCAACCAGCGGCCCACGATGTTGCGGGCCATGAGACCGATGAGAAGAATTCCCATCAATGGGACCGTCAATCCGAGCGCCAAATTGATCAGATCCTGAAGCCAGGGGTTCAGGTTGATGAACGGATTGAACTGCTTGGGAATCGAAGTGAGAAACGCCAGCACGAACTTGCTGACGATCGTGGCGAGCCAGATCGTGGTAGCCAGCGGGATCACCACCAGGAGACCCGCAATCAGATCATTCTTGAGATCCTGCTGAAGCCTGGCGCTGAGCGGCAGGTCAGGTCTCGGATTGGACTGAACCAAGGAACGCCTGGGGCCGGAAGCCAACGTGTTCCACCAACCTAACGAGCGGTCAGAGAACCGCGACCAACGCCAGCAACACCAGAGCCACCGCCAACACCACGGCGCTGATGGTTCCACCAATCAATCGCTGATTCACGGCCAGATTGCGCTGGCGCTCCGCCTGCTTGATCTGGTCACTCATTTGAGAGAGCTGCTTGTCGATGAACTCCTGCGCAGCCTCGGTTTTTTCTTCTTCAGTGGCATCAGAAGGGAGCTGACCGGCCTGCGCGAGTTGCTCACCCAACACCTTCACATTGTCGGGATTAGCGGACTGCTGCCGGGCCATCTCCAGCTGACCGCGGCGTTGGTCAAGGGTCTGGTCCGCTTCACGCACCAGTTCCTGGTTGCCACCGAGGCCCAAAAGGATCACGGAGATCATCACCAGGGCCAAGACCGCCGACACCACGCAGACCACCCAACGAATCGGCGTTCGAGCGGTTCGGGGGTGGTCGAGCCGTGAGCTGATCAGCATGAGTAACAGTCCGACAAACCCCATCGGCGTTTGACTGACCAAGCGCTCAATCAGCAGCTGCTGATAGATGCTGTCGCTCCAATCCGCAGCACTGAGCACCACGCCGATCTGCAAGACCAGCAAAATCACCAACGTGATTCCCAACCAGCGCATCAGAGGTGACAGACGCAGCGAGGAATCTGTTGGGGAAGCGGACACGGCACGATGCCTGAAGACGCTCAACTTTAGGGTCTGAATTTGGATGTTCCATCCGAGCGTGAAGCACTCAGCCGGGCCCTGAAACAACGGGCCCGGGAGGAGGGATTTGACCCGGTCGGCATTGCTCGCCTGCCGGGGAGTGCACGATTGCAGATGCGCACAGAAGCTTTGCAGCGCTGGCTGGACGCCGGTCATCAAGGCGACATGGGATGGATGGCCGCTCCCCGTCGTCGATCAGCCCAGACTTTGCTCAATGGAGCCAACAGCCTTCTGGCCGTCGGGCTGAACTATCACGTGGCCGTCGAACGACGCTCAGATCGCCTGGCGGTGGCCCGCTACGCCTGGGGACGTGATTACCACCGGGTGGTGAACCAACGGCTGCGCCGAGTGGGGCGCTGGTTGCAAACGCAACGTCCGCATTGCCACTGGCGTGTCTGCGTGGATGCTGAACCGCTCCTCGACAAGGCCTGGGCAGAGGAAGCAGGTCTGGGATGGATCGGGAAGCACAGCAACCTGATCCATGCCGAGCGTGGGTCATGGATGGTGATCGGTCATCTGATCACCACAGAACGGCTGGAGGCCGATCAACCTGCGACAGCACGTTGTGGTCGCTGCCGGGCCTGCATCGATGCATGCCCAACCGAGGCCATCACCGAACCTTTTGTGGTGGATGCACGGCGCTGCATCGCTTTTCACACCATCGAAAACCGTGAGCCGGAACTGCCCGAAGCCATGGCGACAGCCCTGGGGCCATGGGTGGCCGGGTGCGACATCTGCCAGGACGTCTGCCCGTTTAATCAAACCGGAATCCCCTCCAGCAATGATCCAGATGTGCAACCACGACCCTGGCTGCTGGATCTTCGTGCTGAAGCGATCCAGGCATGGACAGATGAGGATTGGGATGAACGTCTGCGGGGTTCTGCACTGCGTCGCATCAAACCCTGGATGTGGCGACGCAATGCGGCAGCAGCGAAACCAGATACCCCGCCTAGTGTTGGTTGATCTGTGTAACAGCCATGGGAGTTTTGGCTCGTTCGGGGCGGCCTTGGCGTCAAACCCTGGCCATCACGCTGCTGATCGGTTTCATGGGCTCCCTGAGTTCATTCCCTGCCCGGGCCTTGGTCCCCTACGTGTACACACCCAGCTCCGAGGAATTGGAGAATGCAGGCATCGGCATCGGCCGCACCGCAGCTCAATTGCTGCGTCTCGGTCAACCGCAGGAAGCAGCACGTCTGGCAGCACTGGCCGTTCGGCTCCAGCCCAACGACGAACGGCTTTGGTCCGTTTTGGCGGAAGCGCAACTTCGCAGCGATCAGCTCAAGGCAGCAGCAGCATCGCTGGCTAAGGCCAAGTCGCTGGATCCACAGAACGCAGGACTCTGGTTTGCCGAGGCTTCCCTAGCCTTACGCGATCAACGCCCGGATGATGCCGTGCCGTTGTTGGATCAGGGCTTGCGTCTTGACCCGAAGAATGCAGGCGCCTACTTCGATCTCGGCAACGCCCGAATCATGCAGTCAGAGCTGCGTCAAGCCCTCCGAGCCTTTGAACAAGCCACAACCATCAAACCCAGCTTCTGGGAAGCGCTAAACAATCAAGCGCTGGTGTTGTTCGAGATGGGAAACACAGCGGAAGCGATCCGACGCTGGAGATCTGTGCTGGAAATCAAGCGCAATGCCGAGCCGATGCTTGCTCTGGCTGCGGCATTGAACAACCAATCCAGCGGCGATGAGGAATCCATCGATTTGGCCCGCCAAGCGCTGGCCGACGACCCCAATTACGTGCTGCCAGGGCATCAGGAAAACCAGCTCTGGGGTCAAAAACTGCGCCAAGCCACAGGTGTTCTGCTGTCAGAACCCAGGTTGAAAGGAGCCGTTGAACGGGCTGAAGCCAATGCCGATCCCAAATCAGCTGAGTGATTCAGGAAGAAGATCTGTAGGCTGAGCGCCTTCTGCCTTCTTGATTCCGGAGCGGATGGCCGAGGAGCGCGTTCAACCGATCGCCCTGCATCAGGAGATGCAGCGCTCCTACCTCGAGTACGCGATGAGCGTGATCGTGGGTCGAGCCTTACCGGATGTCCGTGATGGGCTCAAACCGGTTCAGCGGCGCATCCTTTACGCGATGCATGAGCTGGGATTGACCCCAGATCGGCCTTACCGCAAATGCGCCCGTGTCGTCGGCGATGTGCTTGGCAAATACCACCCCCATGGTGACCAAGCCGTGTACGACGCCCTGGTGCGGCTAGTGCAAACCTTCTCTAGTCGGCATCCACTGCTGGATGGTCACGGCAACTTTGGCTCCGTGGACGACGATCCACCAGCGGCGATGCGCTACACAGAAACGCGACTGGCGCCGATCGCCAACGAAGGTCTGCTGGATGAAATCGGCAACGACACCGTTGATTTCGCACCCAACTTCGACGGTTCGCAACAGGAACCCACCGTCCTGCCGGCTCAGCTTCCGTTTTTGCTCCTGAACGGATGCGCGGGGATCGCCGTTGGCATGGCCACCAGCATTCCTCCCCATAACCTTGGCGAGGTTGTGGATGGTCTGATCGCCCTAGTCCGCAAGCCAGACCTCACCGATGACAAGCTGCTCAGCCTGATCCCCGGACCCGACTTTCCCACGGGTGGGGAAGTGCTACTGGGCAGTGGCGTGCGTGACACTTATCTGAAGGGACGTGGCAGCATCCCAATGCGGGGTGTGGCACACATCGAAGAGGTGCAGCCGGGCAAGGGACGACACAAACGCAAAGCGGTCATCGTCACGGAACTGCCCTACCAACTCAGCAAGGCTGGCTGGATCGAAAAGCTGGCGGAACAGGTCAACGACGGCAAGATCGGCGGGATCGCTGACATTCGCGATGAAAGCGACCGTGAGGGCATGCGTGTCGTAGTGGAACTGCGGCGAGACGCCGATCCAGACACGGTGCTGAAAGATCTACAGCGACGCACCTCACTGCAGAGCAATTTCGGCGCCATCCTCCTGGCCCTTGTGGACGGACAGCCGAAGCAACTGTCCTTGCGGCGCATGCTGCAGACCTTCCTGGACTACCGGGAATTGACGTTGATCCGGCGGACCAGTCACGCCCTGCGCAAGACAGAAGACCGACTGGAAGTGGTGGAAGGGTTAACGACAGCACTGGCATCGCTACAGAAAGTGATCGCAATGATCCAGGAAGCTCGCGACGCATCCAGCGCTCGGGCGAGCCTGATGGTGCAGCTGGATCTCAGTGAACGGCAAGCTGATGCCGTTCTGTCCATGCCTCTGCGCCGTCTCACAGGCCTGGAACAGGAAAGTCTGCGCCAGGAGGCCGAGGATCTGCGGACCGAGCGGCAGCGCTTGAAAGTGCTGCTGGACAACCGCGATCAACTGCTGGATGCCCTCGTCCAGGAACTGCGCCAACTCAAAAAACGTTTTGCCACTCCGCGACGCACACGACTGGTAGAAGGCGGCGATCATCTGTTGGCTGAACGGGCCGCCAACCAGCGTCCCAATGCAGAACTGCAGCGTCAGCAAGCCCTCGATGCCCTTCCATCGGAATCAAAACTGTTAATTCAGAACGATGGTCAAGTGAAGGTGGTGAGCCCACAACTTCTCGGCCGTCTGCATCTCAACGAAGCAGCGGATCTGGGTGATGAACCCTCGCCAGCACAGCTGATTCTGCCAATCCATCCAGCACCTCGTTTGTTGGCACTCACTGCAACAGGTCGAGTGGCATTGGTGCGCTGGGAATTCGCCGGCCAACAGCCCGGTGTCCTAGAGCGATTCCTACCCACTGCCTTGGAAGGCGACAAGGTGATCAGTCTTCTCCAACTTCCACCAGCCGACGATATTGAGGCCAATCAGCGACTGTCCCTCGGCCTGCTGAGCACCGATGGCCGTTTCAAGCGACTGCCACTGGACGATATGCAGGAGTTATCGGGTCGTGCAGCGACCATCGTCAAACTCAAGGACGGCGTCTCACTGCTGTCTGCCGTGATGTGCGATGACGGCGGAACCGTCACGCTGATCAGCGATATCGGTCGGGTCCTGTGCCTACCGGTGGAAGAGCAATGCCTACCAGTGATGGGGAAACTGGCGCAGGGTCCGGTGGCAATGCGCACATTACCTGGAGAAACACTGGTGGGAGCGGTGAGCCATCCTGCAGATCCCATCGGCAACGCGACGAGCAGTGAAATCCTGGTGGGGACAGGCAACGGTTGGCTCACACGTCTGTCGCTGGCGTCGCTGCGACGCTGCCAGCGGGGAGATCTTGGGGACGTTGCACTGCAACTGAGCAAAACGGGGAAAAAGTTAGATCCTGTTGTGACGGTGTGTGCGACAAGTGATCTCGTCGGCGTGATCACCAGCCAGAGTCGTCATGGTCGGATCCTGAACGACTGCATCAGTGCTGACACCGATCAACCGACCGATCTGTCTCTGAAAACAAACGAACAATTGGTTCGTTTAGTGCCACTCATCAGTTGAGTAACCGTTTATCTCTTTAATTCTAAGCTGTAAATTAATCAGGAACGGGTATTCCCTTCCAACCACGTCAAATATTTTTCATCAATATCACCGGTCACATACTCTCCATCAAAACAAGACATTTCAAGTTGATCAAGACTTGTCCCTTGAACAATACTCTGCTTGAGATTATCAACACTTTGATAAACAACATGGTCAGCCAAAAGAACATCCGCTATTTCGTCTGTTGATCGACCATGTGCCAGCAATTCTGCTCGAGAGGGCATGTTGATGCCATAGACGTTCGGGAAACGAACTGGCGGCGCTGCGGAGGTGAAAGTGACCTGATTTGCTCCTGCATCACGAGCCATCTGAACAATTTCCTTCGACGTGGTACCCCGCACGATTGAATCGTCCACAATCAGAACATTTTTTCCAGCAAATTCAGTTCCCAGAGCATTGAGTTTCTGGCGAACTGATTTTTTACGTTCTGCCTGACCAGGCATGATAAAGGTTCTGCCGACATAACGATTTTTATAAAAGCCTTCGCGATATTCAATTCCAAGCTGCTTTGCCACCTGCATAGCCGAGGGACGTGCCGAGTCAGGAATCGGCATCACCACATCGATCTCTCCGGCAGGCAACTCTTGAGCAATAGTCTTGGCCAGAAGATCTCCCATCCGCAATCGAGTCTCATAAACAGAGATTCCATTCATGACCGAATCTGGTCTGGCGAGATAGACGTATTCGAATGCACAGGGAACCAAACACGACGACGGTGCGCACTGGCGATGATGCAAGTTGGCATCAAAGTCAATGAAGACTGCTTCACCGGGTTCCACATCGCGAACAATATCGTACCCACTGTTTTCAATCACCAGTGATTCACTGGCAACGATCCATTCATTACGACCCTGATCCGAAATGCGTCGCCCCAGGATCAGTGGACGAATTCCATAAGGGTCGCGAAAAGCGAGCATGCCGCGGCCTGCAATCAGAGCGATGGATGCATAAGAACCCTTGACTCTCTGATGCAGGGACGCCACAGCATCAAACAACTGATCCGGTGAAACATCAGGACCTGTAAGGCAAGACTGAATCTCTGTCGCTAACACATTGACCAGCATCTCGGTGTCGCTGGAGGAATTGGTGTGGCGACGATCCACCTTGAACAAATCCTGTTCAAGCTGGGAGGTGTTGGTCAGATTGCCGTTGTGAACAAAGGCGATTCCATAGGGAGCATTGACATAGAACGGCTGCACCTCGTCTTCTGCTGCTGCTGCCCCTCGTGTGGCATAACGAACATGGCCGATTCCGACATTGCCAAGAAGCTTGCGCATATCTCTTGTTCGGAATGCTTCTCGAACTCTTCCGCGTTGCTTATGAACATGAAACGTGTGATTGTCCATCGTGACAATCCCCGCAGAATCCTGACCACGGTGTTGAAGCAATAGAAGGTTATCGTAGATCTGCTGATTCACAGAATCAGTGCAAAACATTCCAATAATTCCACACATAATGACAACCTCTAACTAAAAGAACGAAGCAGACTCAACACCCCTGAAGAATTCAATCCAAAAGAAATGATTGACTCCTCGGGAATGATTGAAACGGTGGAAACTGGGCAAAAAAGATTAGCAAAACGAGTGATGATCATTTTGCAACCTCGGCGTCGGCTTCGATGCGACGAGGGAGCGCCATGGCATGGGCATCACGGCATTGCTGAAGGGTCAGATCCAGGCAGGGTGTCTGATCGACCTTGATGATCAAGCTGGGTTGATCGATCACCACACCAATCGGCGTGATCGGTAATTCCTCCACTGCATCGACCAAGGACTCCCAGGCCTGGACACATTCCGACTTCACAGACACCACGACGCGGCAACCGCCTTCGCCGAACAACAACCGGTCCATCCGAACACCGCCGGCAGCAAGATCAGCGCTGATCCCGTAGTCAGAAGCCATCGAGGATTCAGCCAAAGCGACGCTCAAGCCGCCATCGCTGCAGTCATGGGCCGAGGCAAGCAATCCTCGGGCGATGGCGTCGCGCACCAACCCTCCTACGCGTGCTTCTAAATCGAAATCCGTCTCAGGCGGACGACCAGCCAGGCGGCCGATAGCCAGCTGTTGATAAGCGCTGCCGGCCAAACCCAGGGTGCTGGACTCACCATCGGCCGTGGGTACACCCAAGAGATACACAGGATCCCCGGCTTTGCGCCAACCCAGCCCGGTCACGGTGCTGATGTCATCGACGCCACCAACCATGCCGATCACAGGTGTGGGATGAATGGGCTTCAAGCTGCCATCATCCTGTTTGGTCTCGTTGTAGAGAGAAACATTGCCACCGGTAACGGGGGTGTTCAACGCTCGACAGGCATCGGAAATGCCTCGACAGGCTTTGGCCAGCTGCCAATACCCCTTGGGTGTTTCAGGGGAAGGGAAGTTGAGGTTGTCGGTGACCGCCAGCGGTTCGGCACCAACGCAACTGAGATTGCGCGCGGCTTCCGCCACAGCTGCCTGCGCGCCTCGTTCGGGATCGAGAGCGACCCAGCGGTTAGGACAGTCGACCGTCGCCGCCACACCGCGTTGAGACGCCTCAAGGGAGCCTTCGCCCTGCTGAGGGCGGAGCCGCACCACGGCAGCATCGGCAGCCCCTGAAGACACCACGGTGTTCGCCAGCACCTGCTGGTCGTACTGACGATGCACCCAACGCTTACTCGCAATGGTGGGGTCATCCAAAAGACGCAGCAACTCTTGCCCCCAGTCATGGCCCTGAGAAGGGCAGGGAAGATCCACTTCAGACCAGCGCCAGAGCTCTTGAATGTCAGCGGGCGGCTCCTGCAAGAGGTCGTGATGATTGATCGGCGTGTCTTCTGCCAGAGCACGCGATGGCACCTCTGCCGCCACCTCACCGTGCTGCAGCACGCGAACCACAGGCTCCGCCAGAACACGGCCCACAACTGCAGCCTGAAGACCCCAGCGACGGAAGCGCTCCATCAAAGGCTCCTCGCGGCCAGCACGGACCACGAACAGCATCCGCTCCTGGGATTCAGAGAGCAAATACTCGTAAGCCGTCATCCCCTCCTCGCGCGCCGGCACCTTGTCGAGATCAAGCTCCACACCCACATCACCTTTGGCCGCCATCTCGGAACAGCTGCAGGTGAGGCCAGCTGCACCCATGTCCTGAGCAGCCACCACGTCACCGCTCTGAAACGCCTCCAAACAAGCTTCGATCAATCCCTTTTCCAGAAACGGATCACCCACCTGCACAGCGGGTCGATCGTCAAGCGAAGCGGAACTGAGCTCAGCGCTAGCAAAACTGGCTCCCCCCATGCCATCGCGCCCTGTCGTGCTGCCGACGTACACAACGGGATTGCCGACGCCAGAGGCCCCAGATTTAACGATGTCCTCGGTCTCCATCAGACCCAGGGCCATGGCATTGACCAGTGGATTGCCGTTGTAAGAAGGATCAAAGGCCACCTCGCCCCCCACGGTGGGAACACCGACGCAATTGCCGTAGTGGGCGATCCCAGCCACAACCCCCTGCATCAAGCCCACATTGGCGGGATCCTCCAGAGGACCGAAGCGCAACGCATTCAACAGCGCAATCGGCCGAGCGCCCATCGTGAAGATGTCACGCAAGATGCCGCCAACTCCGGTTGCAGCCCCCTGGAAGGGTTCAACCGCTGAAGGGTGGTTATGACTCTCGATCTTGAACGCCAGGCGATGGCCGCCACCGAGATCAACGACGCCGGCATTCTCACCAGGACCGACAAGGATGCGAGGTCCTTCCGTGGGAAAGCCACTAAGGAGAGGCCTGGAATTGCGGTAGCAGCAATGCTCAGACCACATCACACCGAACATGCCCAATTCAGCACGGTTGGGATCGCGTCCCAAGCGTCGCTGAATTTCGGCGTAATCCTGCTGCGTGAGCCCTTCCTGACGGAGGGCGGCGGCGACATCGAAGGCCTCAGCCACGGAAGAAGACTGGGTCACAGTCAACAGGTCATCTCTTCCCAGTCTTGCCGACGGCCGGCTTCACACCGCTCAGCTCAGACCCAGGGATCTTCGTCGCGATCCCCTCGGCGATCCCCCACTCGTTCCGGCTGTTGGGGCCAATCGGAATCGTCCCAATCCTCCAAGGGATCTGGGAGATCTGGATCACCCATGGGATCAGACTCTTCGTCGCGGGACACCTGTGCGGGTGCTGGCTCGTCATCCCAGGGTGGTTCTTCCAGCCAACCCTCCAATCGTTCACCAGCACGATCACCAAGGTGCTGAAGCTGATCTCGCCATTGGCGAGAGCGCCGCACCAGATCTTGACGAACACTCGCCCGGGCCTGGGGAAGATCATCGAGATTGCGAATGCCTGTGGACACCAATCCGGGTTGCTGATCGATGATGCGATCAGGAGTCAACCGCCAACGACTGCTGCCGGGCAATCGAGGATCACTACGCGAAACCAAATAATGGAGAATTTTTCCCGTGGAGGGCACAAAAGCCAAATCCGCCACCTGGCCCAGTCGTTGACCCTCCACATCGAGAAGATCGGCATCCAGCAGCGTCGGCAACCGCTCCAAGGTGAGCTGATCGGTTTCAGCAGGTGATCCCTTCACGAACACCTGCTGATCACCCAAACCGCGACACTGATCGAGACGCCAGACAGCCCGCGCATTGCGGAGGGCCGACGGACGACTGACCCAGCCGAGCAATCGATGCACAGGTGGGTGCATCCAGGCCATGACCCCGACGCCATGGTCGAGCCCCTGATCACAACGCACACGGTGGCGCAGCAGATCACTGAGCAGCAGGGGATCAGGCAGCGCCAAGGTCAGGTCCGAATCTGAACAGGCATCACGAGGTAGGTCAATCCAGAACCATCATCCGCAGGCGAGAGGATGGCCGGTGTCGTGGGTGCATTGCACTGCAGGCGGATGCGGTCGGCATCCATGGCCTTCAGTCCATCCAGCACATAGCGCACGTTGAAAGCGATCTGCATCGGTTCACCTTCGATGTCAGCAGGCAGCGATTCAGAACCACTGCCAACGTCTTGAGCATCAGCACTGATCTGCACAAGACCTTTGGATGGATCACTACTGATGCGCACCACGTTGTTGTGCTGATCTGCCAAGACAGCAATGCGTTCCAGCGACGCCACAAACGCGCGGCGATCGAGCTGAAGGGTCCGGGTGAACGACTCGGGGATGAGCTGGCGGTAATTGGGATACGTACCTTCCAAGGTTCGGCTGGTCACCATCTGATCGGCCGCCAGCACCACAACCTGTCCGCGTTCACAGAAAAGACTCACCGCATCGGTGCCTTTCCAACCGGCCATGAGCCGCTCCACTTCACGCAAGGAGCGGGCTGGCAGGGTGACGGCCAAAGCAGCGTCATCAGACGCGCCTGGATCGGCCACTTCCAGCGGAGCCTGAAGAGCCTCATTCACGCTGAGCACGGCCAGCCGGTGACCATCAGTGGAGGCCGCCTCGAGGCTGGTGCGATCGAAACGCAGATGCACACCGGTCAAGAGCTGCTTGGCCTCATCAGAACTACTGGCAAACAGGGTGCTGCGAAGCGCTTTCACCAATGCAGCAGGGTCCAGTTTGAGAGCCGTGCCGTTTTCGACCAAAGGCAGATCGGGGAAATCGTCGGCCGGCATGCCACGCATCTGGTAGCTGCCGCTGAGGCTGGTGAGTTCCACCTGCTCACCCGACTCATCCGTGGAGAGTGTGATCGGGGAATCACTCGATAGACGGGAGACAATCTCAACGAACAGTCGAGCTGGAAGCGTGACAGCACCGCTGGTTTCCACAGACGCGGTCAACGACGTCTGGATGCCGAGGTTGAGATCAAATCCCGTCAGGCTGAGCCTGTCAGTGCCGGCATCAGCGGTTAGGAGCACATTCGCCAGGACTGGATGGGTCGGGCGCGATGCAACGGCACGACTGACCAATTGGAGCGCCGCGTTGAGTTCCGACTGGGAACAAACCAGTTTCATGGCGAGGCTGTTCGCTGGAGCGCTTCAAGGCTTCCACGGTTTCACAGGGTTGGACGAAGCGCAATGGGCCTGGTGCCTGGCTTTTTCGTTTGCCTGTCTACGGGCTGTTTTTGATTTCTAGAAAAACTATCCATACAGCCGTAATAGGCGTTGGGGAAAACGTGGAAAACCTT